>NZ_CP011541.1 GCF_001021025.1 Corynebacterium epidermidicanis
GTGCAGCAAAATCCGGAACAACTTCACGCCCAATGGCAGGACGTGGTTGCTGAACTCACCCGGCGCTCCCAGGAGCCCAATTCGGGCATCGCACCGCTCACTAAGAGGCAGCTGGGGTTCCTCCAGTTGTCACCCCCATCACTTTCGTCCCCGGTTTCGCCCTATTGGCCACGCCCCACGAAATGGCCAAAGAGGTCGTCGAAAACGAATTGGCCGAGCCTATCGAACAGGTCCTGCAATCGATGCTCGGTGCCCACACGAGGTTGGCTGTTTCGGTAGCTCCCACCGAAACCTTGCCGGCGGCGTCATCCCCGCAACCGGTCGTCGAGAAGCTGCCCGACGACTGGGCGGAGGTCCACATTCCGGTTGCGGAAGAGCCGGAACCCCCAGCCCCGGTAACGCCGGTGGCCCCGGAACCGCAGCGCATTGCTCGCGAGCAGCGCAACCCGCGTTCCGATGTCACGCTCAACCCGCGCTACACGTTTGAAAACTTCGTCATTGGTGGGTCCAATCGCTTCCCGCACGCGGCGGCCGTCGCCGTAGCGGAGTCCCTGGCCACGGCCTACAACCCCCTGTTTATTTGGGGCGGTTCCGGTCTGGGTAAAACCCACCTGCTGCACGCGATCGGCAACTACGCCCAGGTCCTGCAACCGGGGTTGCGGGTTCGGTATGTGTCTTCCGAGGAATTCACCAACGACTACATCAACTCGGTGCGCGACGACCGCCAGGAAAAATTCAAGCAGCGCTACCGCAACCTGGACATCCTGATGGTCGACGACATCCAATTCCTCGAGGGCAAGGAAGGTACGCAGGAAGAGTTCTTCCACACCTTCAACGCTTTGCACCAGGCAGACAAGCAAATTGTGCTGAGCTCGGACCGCTCGCCGAATGACCTCTCGATTCTTACGGATCGCCTGCTGACCCGCTTCAAGGCCGGCCTGATCGTGGACATCCAGCCTCCAGACCTGGAAACCCGGATCGCTATTTTGTCGAAGAAGGCCAAGCTTGACGGGACGGTGGTTCAGCACGACGTCCTCGAGTTGATCGCCTCGCGGTTCGACACCTCGATCCGCGAACTCGAAGGCGCCTTGATTAGGGTCATCGCGTATTCCTCGCTGATCCGAGAGCCACTTGATCGACGCACCGCCGAGATCGCACTGCAAGACATCATGCCTAGCAGCGAAGACCCCGAAATTTCGGCGACCTCGATCATCCAACAGACGGCCGAATATTTTGAACTTAATGAGGATGCGTTGACCGGCACCGGGAAAACCCGCGCCGTGGCGCACGCTCGACAGTTAGCCATGTACCTCTGCCGCGAACTCACCGACTTGTCGCTGCCACGCATCGGGCAGTTCTTCGGAGGCAAGGACCACACGACCGTGATGTACGCGGTGCGCAAGATCAACCGCGAAATCAACGAGAAGCGTGACACGTACGACCAGATCCAGGCCATTACCTCACGAATTAAGTCTAAGAACCGCAGCTAGCTGATTGATTGGGGCTTGGGGCGCTCTTTTTGAGGGCTCCCGAGCCCCTTTTTTTGCGCTGCAGACCTGCTATGTCGTCCCTTCGTGGTAGTCGGACTACGCAGAACGCCCAAAAAACCGCCAAAAATAGGCCCGGTAGGTAGTCCGACTACCGTGAGGGGACGCAGTAGGGCTATTGAAGCCCTTCAACTCAGGCGCAGCCGACCCGAATAGACTGCCCAACCCCCGCCCGCCGCCTACCGACGCCAGCCGCCGCCTACCGACGCCAGCCGCCGCCTACCGACGCCCGCCGCCCACCTACCGACGCCCGCCGACAAACCAGGCGTCCGCCCTAGACACAAACCAGAAAGCTATCCACAGACTTATCCACACCTGTGTAATTACAACTTTGTAATTCGGTGAGCCTCATCACAAAACTGGCGTCCAGGCGCACATTCCGACCCTGTGCACAACTGCCTGAAACCGTGGTATAGAAAGGTGGACAATGTGTGGACAACCCCGACCTGCTCAAGTTCTCCACAATTGAGGCAAGTTATCCACCGAAATACCACAAGTTATCCACAGGCAAGACTCGCCGATACGAGCTGCACGAATTACATCTTTTCCACAGATTGCACAGCACTTACTGTTGTTCCCATCTTTAAACTTGTAATTTCTAAAGCAGAAAAGGGGCCTGGGGAGAAGTTGTCATCGAGCGTCGCAGACGCCTCGAGGCAACCAAGCCGGAACGAATGACAAAAGTTCCCTAATCTCGTCTGAGCCAGGTACGTTTGTTTGTAATTCCAAGATTCGGATCGCAAGGAGATTTCTCGAGCATGGACCAGCAAGCTGTAACCTTCCGCGTCGCGAAGGACGATTTCGCCAGCGCGGTAGCGTGGGTGGCGCGTAGCCTGCCATCGAAGCCAACTCAACCGGTTTTGCGCGGCATGCTGATCACCGCTGACGACGAGGGCCTCGAACTCGCAGGTTTCGACTACGAAGTCTCCACCAAGCAGCGGATTTCTGCTGAAGTTTCCCAGTCCGGTCGTATTGCCGTAGCTGGCAAGTTGATCGCGGAAATCGTTGCGACCCTGCCGAACAAGCCTGTCGACGTCACCCTCGACGGCTCGAAAGTGTTGGTTTCCTGTGGTGCTTCGCGCTTCGAACTGCCAAGCATCCCGCTGGATGACTACCCGCAGCTACCGGCTTTGCCGGAAGTCACTGGCGCGATCGATCCGAAGTTGTTCACCGATGCCGTCACCCAGGTCGCTACCGCGGCCGGTCGCGATGAAACCCTGCCGATGCTCACCGGCGTGCATTTGGAGATCAATGGCGAAGAAGTCCTGCTTGCTGCCACGGACCGTTTCCGCCTCGCGGTGCGCAAGTTCAACTGGATTCCACGCAATCCGCAGGTCGAGGCTAAGCTGCTGATCCCAGCCAAGACCCTGCTGGAGAACGCGCGCAGCCTGGATACCAGCCTCAACGACCCAGTTGAAATCGCAGTTGGCAACGAGGAAATCGGTGCTGAAGGGCTGTTTGGTGTTCACGCCGATACTCGCCAGACCACCACCCGTATGCTCGACGCCGACTTCCCGAACTTCCAACCTTTGCTGCCAAAGACGCACACCTCGATCGCTACCGTGGAGATTGGGCCACTGCAGGATGCCATCAAGCGTGTTTCCTTGGTTGCTGATCGAAATGCCCAGATTCGGATGAGTTTCTCGGAGGGCCAGGTCATCCTGGACGCCGGTGGTAACGATTCTGGTCACGCCGAAGAAGTCCTACCTTGTGCTTTTGCAGGTGAACCGCTGCATATCGCCTTCAATCCGGGTTACCTCAAGGACGGCCTGGCGGTGATCCGCACCCCGCGTGTTGTTTTTGGTTTCACCCAACCTTCCCGCCCGGCGATCATGATCCCAGAACCACAAGAACTCCCGGAGGCGAGCGAAAACGGCGAGTTCCCAACCCCGGAAACCGACTTCACTTACCTCCTGATGCCGGTTCGTCTGCCAGGCTAAGCCGAATAAACTGTGTTTCTGCGCCATCTGAAGCTAAGGGACTTTCGTTCCTGGCCCGAGCTTTCCCTCGAGCTCACCCCAGGAATGACGGTTTTTGTGGGCCGCAATGGCTTCGGCAAGACGAATATCGTCGAAGCCATCGGCTATGTCGCTCACCTCGGCAGCCACCGCGTTTCCCAGGATGCACCATTGGTCCGGGCGGGTGCGGACAGCGCGCGTATCTCTGCCACGGCGGTCAATGAAGGCCGGGAGCTCACCGCACACCTGCTACTCAAACCACACAGTGCCAACCAGGCGCAGCTCAATCGTACGAAACTTAAAAGCCCGCGCGAGGTTCTCGGCGTGGTCAAGACGGTGTTGTTTGCCCCGGAGGATCTCGCTCTGGTGCGCGGGGAGCCCGCCGAACGACGCCGCTACCTCGACCAAATCCTGGCCACCCGCATGCCGCGCGTCGCCGGTGTCAAGGCAGATTATGATCGCGTTTTGAAGCAGCGAAATGCCCTGCTCAAGTCAGCCTCTGCTGCTTTGCGACGTGGCTATGACGACAACGAAGGTGGCGCAGCGCTGGCAACTTTGGACGTGTGGGACGCACAACTTGCAAGTCTCGGTGGCCAACTCATTGCGCACCGGATCCGGCTCGCAGCCGAATTGGAGACTTTTGTCGCGGCCGCATATTCCCAGATCGCCCCGGAGTCCCGCCCTGCAGGTTTGAGTTACCTTTCCTCTGTGCCGGAGGCAGGTGCAGACCCGGACATCAACGAGGCACTCATGCTCACTGAGCTCGCGGCAAAGCGGCACCGCGAGATCGAACGCGGCCTTTCCCTCGTTGGCCCCCACCGCGACGACCTTGAGCTGATGCTCGGCGACCAACCCGCCAAAGGCTTCGCGAGCCACGGCGAAACCTGGACGTATGCCCTCTCTCTCCGTATCGCCGAGTTCAACCTGCTGCGTACCGACGGCACCGATCCCATCCTCATCCTCGACGATGTCTTCGCCGAGCTCGATGCTAAGCGACGCCGCGCCCTGGTCGACATCGCAGCTGGAGTAGAACAGGTGCTCATTACCGCGGCTGTCGACGGCGATCTCCCAGATAATCTGGGGGAAACCAATATCACCCGGCACCGAATCACCGTGCGCGATCTCGCCGAAGGGGGACGGATTTCGGAGTTGGATGCCGATGACTAGCGAAGATCCTATCCAGCAGGCGTTCGAACAGATGCGGGCCGAGGCGAAGAAGCGCGTTGGCTATGTTCCCGACTTGAACAAACAGGTTGAGCGACGGAGGTTGGAAAAACCCACCAAGCCGAAGATGCGGGGCATCCCTACCGGGAGGGACGGGCGTCGATTAGCCAGGCGTGACCAGACGGTTTCCTTGTCGTCGGTTCTCAACCAGGAGATCAAGGCTCGGGGTTGGCAGCGGGAAATTGCTGGTGGCTGGGTGAATTCGCACTGGGCCGAGTTGGTGGGGCCGAACATTGCGCAGCATACAAAAGTAGAGATGCTAAAGGACAAGAAGCTGTTTATCACGTGCGATTCAACGGCATGGGCGACGAACCTGCGGATGATGCAGCGTCAAATTTTGCAGCAAATCGCGGCTCATGTTGGGCCGGACATTATCGCTGAACTGCGTATTTTTGGTCCGCAAGCGCCGAGTTGGCGGAAGGGGCCATTGCATGTGAAGGGGCGTGGGCCGCGGGATACGTATGGGTAACAGATGGCTGCAGCATTACGAAATAGTAACGATTATCGTTTAGGTGTTGAATATCGATAAATGATGTTTGAATCTAGATGTGTTACTTCCCTTCTACTCCGAAAGGATCGACATGTTTAGAAAAAAAGCAGTGCTTATCGTTGCCTGTATGACTGGAATTGCTAGCCTGACTGTTCCAGTTGCTGTGGCTGCACCGGCGGAGTCTGTAACGGCGGGTGTTCCGGAACAATCCAACGTTCCTGCCGTTCGCGAAGCTCAAGAGCAGTATCGCCAAACCGCTTCTCCAGAGGAATATGCAGCAGCGATGCGGGCATTTGAAGAGCTGCAGACTGAAGGATTGATTTCGCGGCAATCTGAAGCTGGCCCGGATAACTCGGTTCGTGGATTCGGTTGTGTTTCCATTCCGAAGTGGGCAGTAGTCGCACTTGCTTGGGATATGATCGCCCGTGGGGCAGTCGTCGGTACCGTTGGGGGATTCCTGGACACCACAATTGTTGGCCTGCCTGCAGGTGCAGTCTTGAACGCACTCGGAATTGCAGCAGGTACTAGTGGTAACGGAGTGCTTTATTGGGCCGACCATACAGATTGGCCAAAAAATATCTGCTTGTAGGAGTATTCATGCCTGGCTGGTTTATCGGCTTAATAGTTACATTCTTGGCATCCATTGTTGGGCCTCTCATCTCCAAAGTGAGATCCAAGAAGAAGACACCGGACGACTCCAAGTAAAAGGGAAAATTAGGCTCATTCTCTTTTCACGAGAGTGGGTCATTTAGTTTCCTAAATTTATTTGATGACAGCAGAAATGTTTAGAAGAGTAAATACAGTGGCAGAATAGTCGTCATGTGCGGGCGACCTGGGCCACGAACCTGCGGAATATGCAGCAGCGATGCGGGCATGTGAAGAGCTACAACGTGCCGGTGTAAATACAACAAGTCAAATGCCCAACGGGAGCGAGGTTGCTCCACGTGGAATTGGGTGCATTTCGATTCAGAAATGGGCTGTTGTCGCATACGCGTGGCAGATGAGGCTCGGAGGAATCGTCGAAACTGCAGTTGGCGGTGCAGCGACCGGAAGGATCCTTGGAACTCCAGCAGGTGTAGTTCTAAGTCTCATTGGAGCCGACGTGGTTGAAATTGGGAGTCAGTTGCTTGCTTGGGTAGACGCTACTAATTGGCCAAAATCGATTTGTATTTGAGTATTGGAGTAGAAAATATCCCCTGAACTGTGGATTCCAAGCATTGATACTTTTATTTGCTTTGTCCTTGCCCTCATTCTCGGGAATCAGATTAAGCACCGGATGAAGGCTGAACAAAAGATTCGGGAACTCGAAGCTGTGCTCAATAGCAAAACGCTAACCGACGACAAATGACGCGCGCTATAACGATCGAATTTATTCAAGGACAAGATCGTGCGGGGTGCAGTAGTTGCTGGAGCCGGTGGTTTCATTGACGCTACAATCCTTGGTTTTCCAGCAGGTGCAGTCTTGAACTCACTCGGAATTGCTGAAGAAACATCGGGTTACGCCTTGTCCGACTGGGCTGAATCTACTGATTGACCAAAGAGCGTGTGTATCTGATCCAGAGATGCTTTAAATACAGAAAATGAAGCGAGCTAGGAGAATCCATGTTCCCAGGATGGCCAATCGCTGTAGCGATGCTTATAGGCTCACAAGTTGTGTATTTCGTTGCGACCGCCTCACGCAGGAAACGAAACCGTGTAAAGGGACCAAAACATCAATAGTGGAATGGTTCAAAGGTAAGGACCTTAGGCTCATTGTTTTGCTCAGATTCAATGAGCCTAATTTCCGTTTGAAGCAACTTATGATTTTCGGCACCGCGTCGAAAAGCTAGTCAAAAACCAAAAATACACGCCAGATTAGCGCCTACGCGTGTCAGCACTAGCCCGCGTAGGGGGAGTACACAGTGTAAGATAGAGGGGTCTATAAGCAATTAGAGCAAGGAGTGCTACCAACTCGTGGCTGCGCAACATGAATACGATGCTTCATCGATCACGATCCTCGAGGGTCTAGAAGCTGTCCGCAAGCGCCCTGGCATGTACATCGGCTCTACCGGTGAGCGCGGCCTGCACCACTTGGTGTGGGAAGTCGTGGATAACTCGGTAGACGAAGCCATGGCAGGTTTCGCAGACCGCGTGGATGTCACCCTGCTCAAAGATGGCGGTGTCGAAGTCATCGATAACGGCCGTGGTATCCCAGTGGAGATGCACCCATCTGGCGCCCCAACGGTGCAGGTCGTCATGACTCAGCTGCACGCCGGCGGTAAGTTCGACTCTGAGTCTTACGCGGTTTCCGGTGGTCTTCACGGCGTGGGTATTTCCGTGGTGAATGCGCTGTCCACCCGCGTCGAAGCTGACATCAAGCGCGACGGCAAGCACTGGTACCAGCGTTTTACTAATGCGGTACCAGACCCACTGGAAGAAGGCAGCAACGCCCGGGGGACCGGTACCACAATTCGGTTCTGGCCGGACGCCGAAATCTTTGAGACCACCGAGTTCAAGTGGGATATCATCGCCAAGCGTCTGCAAGAGATGGCCTTTCTGAACAAGGGACTCACCATCACCCTCACCGACCAGCGCGTTACCGAGGAAGAACTTGAACTGGAAGAACTCGCCGAAGCTGGCGACGCCGCGGAAGAGGTTTCCCTCGACAAGGCCGATGAAGCCGTAGAGGCTGCACAGGCCAAGCCAAAGAAAAAGGAAAAGACCAAGACTTTCCACTACCCAGATGGCCTGAAAGACTACGTCACCTCGATTAACAAGTCGAAGACTGCGGTTCACCCGACCATCATCTCTTTTGAGGCTAAGGGCGAAGGACACGAAGTTGAGATCGCGATGCAGTGGAACTCCGGCTACTCCGAATCCGTGCACACCTTCGCAAACACCATCAACACGCACGAAGGTGGCACCCATGAGGAAGGCTTCCGCGCTGCGCTGACCTCCTTGATGAACAAATACGCCCGCGAGCACAAGCTGCTCAAGGACAAGGAACCAAACCTCACCGGTGACGACTGCCGTGAGGGCCTCGCCGCAGTGATTTCCGTTCGGGTTGCTGACCCTCAGTTCGAAGGCCAGACCAAGACCAAGCTGGGTAACACCGAGGTGCGTTCTTTCGTACAGAAGTCCACCAATGAACACCTCGCGGATTGGTTCGACGCCAACCCAGCCGAAGCGAAGGCAGTCATCTCCAAGGCGGTGTCTTCCTCGCACGCTCGCCAAGCTGCCCGCAAGGCCCGCGACCTGATCCGTCGCAAATCTGCCACCGACCTCGGCGGCCTGCCAGGCAAGCTTGCCGACTGCCGCTCCAAGGACCCGGAGAAGTCCGAGCTCTACATCGTGGAGGGTGACTCCGCAGGTGGTTCCGCCAAGTCCGGACGCGACTCGATGTACCAGGCCATCCTGCCACTGCGCGGCAAGATCCTGAACGTCGAGAAGGCCCGCCTGGATAAGGTCCTGAAGAACAACGAAGTCCAGGCCATCATCACGGCACTGGGCACGGGCATTAACGACGAGTTCGACATCGCCAAGCTGCGCTACCACAAGATCGTGCTCATGGCCGACGCCGACGTCGATGGCCAGCACATCGCAACCCTGCTGCTCACGCTGTTGTTCCGCTTCATGCCAGACCTCATCAAAGAAGGACACGTCTACCTCGCGCAGCCACCGCTCTACAAGCTCAAGTGGGGCAAGGGCGAGCCAGGCTTCGCCTACTCCGACGCCGAGCGCGACCAACAGCTCAAGGAAGGCCTCGACGCCGGCCGCAAGATCAACACCGACGACGGCATCCAACGCTACAAGGGCCTGGGCGAGATGAACGCCAACGAGCTGTGGGAAACCACCATGGACCCCTCGATCCGCATCCTGCGTCGCGTGGACATGGAAGATGCCCAGCGTGCCGACGAGCTGTTCTCGATCCTCATGGGCGACGACGTAGCAGCGCGTCGTTCCTTCATCACCCGAAACGCGAAGGACGTCCGCTTCCTGGATATCTAAAGTTCCCCTCTGGCTGCTTGGCGAAACCTGCGCTGGGCGCTGTGCAAAAGCAGCCAGGGGAACTTAGAATAATTCCTTATCAACCCAGTTTGTATAGACTGGGGAACATGAAAATTCCCCAAGGCCCATGTGAATCCATCGCCGATACCCTCGGAAACACCCCACTGGTAGCCTTGGGGAATTTCCCGTTGGAAAACCTCACCGCCTGGGCCAAACTCGAACAGTTCAACCCCGGTGGCAGCGCCAAAGACCGCACCGCGCATGCAATGGTCAAAGCAGCAGACATCAAACCGGGTGCCATGGTTATTGAGTCCAGCTCCGGCAACCTTGGACTAGCGCTGTCCCGCGAAGCAACGCTCGGGAAGTGGGATTTCCACTGCGTGGTCGATCAGCGCGCCAACAAAGCAACCGTTGCCTACATGCGCGCGATGGGGGCGACCATCCACGCCCTCACCAAACCCGACCCGGAAACAGGGGACTGGCTGATGGCCCGACGAAATAAGGTCGCTGAACTGCTACAACAGCACCCCGAGGCCATCAACCTAGACCAGTACTCCAACCCGGCTGCCTTCACCGCCCACGCGCAAGGAACCATGCGCGAGATTCACGCACAACTTGGCTTCGCCCCGGACTACCTCCTCGTTGCTGTCAGCACCACCGGCACGGTCGGCGGCTGTCTGCGCTACATTGCCGAACACCAACTACCCACCCAAGTCATTGCAGTGGATGCCGAAGGCTCAGTGCTTTTCGACGGCCTTCGTGGCACCCGACACCTGCCTGGATTTGGCGCCGGTGTCGTGCCCGAGCTATCAGAATCCGTGAATCCGCACCGCGTGATGCGGGTTGCCGACGTGGCGTCGATAAGCGCTGCCCGCCGCCTCGCCCGCACCACGTCGATCCTGCCCGGTGCTTCGGGCGGGGCGGTAATCGCCGCGCTCCAGAAACTTGACGCTGAGGCGTCGGGGACAGCGGTGGTGGTGCTGCACGACGGCGGGAATGCGTACCTCGAGACGATTTACCGGGATGACTGGGTGCGCGAGAACCTGGGTGAAGAAGCGTTGGAGGAGATCAATGGCTAAGTTGCGCGTCGCGATTGTTGGCGGTGGGCCACGCGGATTGTGGGCTGTCGAGGAACTGCTCAACTTGGCGTGGCAGCGTGCCCTGGAGCTGGATATCACCGTGTTCGATCACGGCGGAATCAAGGCTTACGACCTAAGCCAGCCCGACTATTGGATCCTCAATGTGGATGCGCGGATCGTCGAAACCACCACCCTGGGCAGCTTCAATACCTACACCGGAAACTCGCGCCCCTATCCACCCCGGGCAGCGGTGGGGGAGTTCTTCGCGGAAGCATGGCGCCAGCTACCGATACCACCGAGCTGCACGCTGCAGCACCGCGACGAGGAAATCACAGCTCCGGCTGAACTGTGCACGCAGTTTGATCAGGTTTTGGATGTCCGCGGGCACCAGGCCTCGTGGGAAGGGCAGCTGCCGGATGCGCTCCGCGTGTATCCACACGGGCAACTGGCCGACATTAGTGCAGGTAGTAGCGTCGCGATTCGGGGCACTGCACTGACCTTCATTGATGCGGTGCTTGATCTCACCCAAGGTCGGGGCGGGCAATTCACCGACGCTGGGTATCAGCCCAGCGGCCAAGAACCTGCGGTTATTCGGCCGGTTAACCGCCGGGGCCGATTCATGGACGTCAAACCGGACCCCGGAGTGGTACCGGACTTAGTGGAGATTTCTAATCGCTTCGGCCCCCAGGTCTTGGCGGCGCAGTCTACGCGCGACATCGTGGACACGGTGCTAGCCGCCGCCCGGTGTTTGACCGACGACCCCGCAGTGTCTGACGTGCTGGACGTTGACCAGCCGGAGGTAGAGGTCGACCCGGTGGCAGAGCTCAAAACCTCGCTACGGGTGGCGCGCGGGGAGCTGCCCCTGAACGCGCGGGCCGCGGTGGGTGTGGCGTTCCGCGCCCTATATCCGCAGCTTGTGGAAAGAGTTTCATTCAACTCTGAACTAACTGGCTTTCGGGAATTAGCTCGTCACCTAGAGCCGATCGCCTTCGGGCCCCCGGCTGACAACGCCAGCAAAATAGTCAGCCTGCTCGACGCTGGTCTGATTGAACCTCCCACCAGCGGCGATTTCCCCGAAGCAGACTTCACCATCGATGCAGTTTTAGCACCACCGCCGAATCCGCCGGTGCGCACCGATCGCGATGGTTTCATCGGTGAGAACCTCGCGGTCATCGGCCGCGCCACCGAACTGTGGGTCCTGGGCAACGACACACTCTCGCGCACGCAACACGACGTTATTCCGCGGTGGGCCCGCCGGGTGGTCGCCGGTATCTCGCCGACTCGCGTCCACGGTTTGCCACCACTCGCGCCCACGATGTCTTCGTGGTCGGCCCGCCTGAGCACGGATCGGGTGGGGTGTGCGGAACTTCTTGCCGAATTCGGCAGCCCGGTGAACGTGGTCAACCCGAGCCCGATGCTGAACAATGCGGCGGAGTTGGTGGCCGCGGGAGAGGAATTCGGCGTCGACGTCCGCGTTTTCTACGCGCGCAAGGCCAACAAGGCGCTGGCGTTTGTGGACGCCATGCGGGACGCTGGCCAGGGGATCGATGTAGCGAGCTTCCGCGAATTAGCGCAGGTCCTAGCTGCTGGGGTTCCCGGGGACCGGATCATCGTCAGCGCCGCGATTAAGTCCGATGAGCTACTACAACTAGCCATCGATAACGGGGTGACCATCTCCGTTGATAGCGTCAGCGAACTGGATCGGATCAAGGAGCTCGCTTGCCGCCCGACTGCTATTGCGCCCCGCCTTGCCCCCAACCCAGCGTCGCTGCCTCCCACCCGGTTCGGCGAGCGTAGCACTACCTGGCAGCAGGCGCTCGCCGGCGACCTCGGCCAGGTTCGCGTGACTGGTGTTCACGTGCATCTGCATGGATACGCGGCGGCCGATCGCGTGGCAGCCCTGCGGGAGGCGTGTACGTTGATCGACGCCCTCACCAGCCTCGGCCACCAGCCGGAATTTATTGACCTCGGTGGCGGAGTGCCCATGAGCTATCTCCACTCCGAGGAACAGTGGCGCCATTTCCAGCAGATGCGTGCGCGCCTCGACGGCGTCGACAAGCCCGGCCAGCTTGCCGAATTTACCTGGAAGAACGATCCCCTGCGCACGCTCTACCCATATTGGCAGCGCCCCACGCGCGGCACCTGGCTGCGAGAGATTTTGCGCGACATTGCCCGTGAGCTGCGGAGTAGGGGGTTGCGGCTGCATCTCGAGCCCGGCCGCTCGCTTCTCGACGGCTGTGGCTTGATCCTGGCGCATGTGGAGTTCGTGAAGAAGCGTAGCGACGGCGTAGCGCTCGTCGGCGTGGCGATGAACCGGACCCAATGCCGAACCACCTCGGATGATTTCACCATCGACCCGGTGTTGCTGCCCGCGGATCCGAACCGTGCCGGTGCAGAGATCGAAGCGTATCTGGTGGGGGCGTACTGCATTGAGGATGAGGTGATCCTGCGCCGCCGGATCCGCTTCCCGCGCGGGGTACAGCGCGGTGATATTATCGCCATCCCCAACACGGCTGGATACTTCATGCACATTCTGGAGAGTGCGTCGCACCAGATCCCGCTGGCCAAGAATGTGGTGTGGCCGGCCGGCGAGCTGGATCGCATTGATGAATAGCAGGGTTTTTGTGAGCACCAGCGGGCCTACAATGGTTGTATGACCACACTGATCCGCGCGGATGGGCTCAACATCACGCGAGGCAAGAACCAGATCCTACATGACATCCAGTTTGATCTGCGTGCAGGCCAAATCATTGGGATTATTGGGCCGTCAGGTTCAGGAAAGACCACTTTGCTTCGCGCTATTGTCGGCGTGCAGCGGTTCCAGGGGGAGCTAACGGTGTTGGGGCATCCTGCAGGGGATCGTCGCAACCGGGGCCGTATCGGTTACATGACGCAAAGTGCCAGTGTGTATGAAGGTTTGACGGTGGCGGAGAATGTGGATTACTTTGCTAAGTTGGCTGGGGTTCGTGGCGCTACCGATGAAGTTGTGGAGTTCTTGAGCCTAGGTGACCAGCGAAATCAGAAAGTCAGCAACCTGTCTGGAGGGCAGCGCAACCGGGTGAGTTTGGGAGCCGCGCTGGTCGGTAACCCAGAGCTACTTGTTTTGGATGAGCCGACGGTCGGTCTCGACCCGCTGACTCGCGAAAGTATTTGGCAGCACCTCCGCGACCTCGGCACCAGCATCCTCATCTCGAGCCACGTCATGGATGAGGCGGCTCGGTGCGATGACATTTTGTTACTGCGGGAGGGGCGGGTGTTGGCACATGCGAGCCCGGCAGAGCTGCGTCGACAAGCGGGGGCGCAGGACTTGGACGATGCTTTTCTGACGTTGATTAAGCGGGAGCAACGATGAATTTGATTGGGGCCACCATGCAGCGGATCCTGCGGGAAATCACGGGAGATCGGCGCACGGTTGGGCTTATTGTGGCGGTGCCGTCGCTGCTGCTCGCGCTGCTATATTTCGTATACGACGGCTCGCAGCTCTTTAATCAGGTGGCGGTGATGATGCTCGGGGTGTTCCCGATGCTCCTGATGTTTATTGTGGCTTCGGTGACGATGCAGCGCGAGCGCAAATCCGGCACCCTCGAACGCCTCATGACCACCCGATTGACGCAGGCTCAGCTGCTCGCAGCCTATGGTTTGGCGTTTAGTGCGTTCGCGCTGGTGCAGTCGTTGGTGTTGGTGGTGATTGCTCATTTTCTGCTCGGCGTCGTCACTGAAGCGCCGATCGGCTGGATCTTTGTGATTGCGCCACTTTCCGGCATCGTCGGAGGGGCGTTTGGATTGCTGGCCAGTGCTTTTGCGGAAAATGAGTTCCAGGCAGTGCAGTTCATGCCGGTTTTCTTCGGCCCGCAGTTCTTCCTGGGTGGCATTTTGGTGCCACGCGGTCAGATGAACGAGGTCCTCCACGGGATCTCGAACGTGCTGCCGATGTCTTATGTCATCGACTTACTGAGGGGCCTGATGATGAGCAGCCAGCTGCCTGAGCATTTTGCCCGCGACATCGTAGTGGTGGTGCTGTTTGCTGTGGCTGCGCTCGTGCTCGCGGCGACCTCGATGCCACGAGCAACGAAGTAACGGCCAAACGTTAGGTGTCGTTCCTCTCGATAACTTCTCCCAGGCCGGCAACATTTTCCGCGAGGATCTTTCCCCCACGCGGCCGCAGTGAGCCGTAAACCTTATTCAGCGCAGGGTAATTCAACTTCGAGGCCACTTTGTCGGCGGACGCCATGAGCTTGTCGGCTACCTCAGCCTTGTGGGCCTCGAGATGGCTCGCGAAAGATACCTGCTCAGGGCGCGAATCCCAGTAAGGGGAAAGCACCTCGAGGGCCTCGGGAAGGAAATGCTTTACACCCAACTCAATCGCATTGGGCTTGGCCTTTTCTGCGGCCTTGAGCCCGCCTTTGATGGCCATGCCCGTGATCCCGGACTGCTTATCGACGGTCGTGCGAACATAATCAGCCACGTCGCGGTAGAGGGCGTCCCTGCGTTGGCCAGTGAATACGTCATTGAGTGAGCTCATGTTCTCATCCTAGCTAGGTTCTACTAAAGGTGAGGGTAAAGGAAGATCCCCTTAGGGCACAGCTTCCTTATTGCTAAGGCAGCGATCTCCTAAAGGGACCCGTCGCGATTCTTCCGCCACAGTAGTTAACTGCAATCACAACAGTCACAAATGTAACAAAGAGGGGCGAGGAGTAGCAACCGGTATGGGCGATTTCACCTTTCGGCATAGGCGACCAAGACGTGCGCCAGCACATCGTTGTGGGAACTAAGCGGGCGCAGCTTTTCACAAGCACTAAACACGGCCTCGCGTTGCGACTCTGAATTGCGGAACACGGGAACACCACCAATCGTCGCACCGACCAAGGCGGCCACGGAAACAAGCGCGGGAAGTGAGCGTATCGACGCCCCCGTCAGCGACGCAACTTCGTCGGCAAGCACGAGGGCGTACTCAGCGTCCACGGCGCACCCGCTCCTCCAGCGCTGCGTAGGAGGCGACCTCGCGCCGGGCTAGTTCCCGCAGCTCAGCGGTGCGAACTGTCCGGGCTGCCTTCTCGACGATCGCGCGTGCCGCAGCCTCCTGCTTAGAAACTCCCAACGAGGAGGCTAGGAGGGTAAGCGCTGCGTCTTGTTCGGTGGTAAGGCGGAGTGTCATGGCCATGGTATCAATATGATACCAGCGCACGCGCTCAACGCCTGAAAAACGTACACTGGAGGGGATTTCCTAGCAGAAAAGGTTTAACAAGTGAGCGACGAGAGTCTCTTTGATCGTATTCAGCCGATCGACATCAACGAGGAGATGCAGTCGAGCTACATCGACTACGCCATGTCCGTCATCGTCGGTCGCGCGCTGCCCGAGGTCCGCGATGGCCTGAAGCCGGTGCACCGCCGCATCCTGTACGCCATGTTTGACAATGGTTTCCGCCATGACCGCTCGTACGTGAAGTCCGCGAAGCCCGTCGCCGAAACGATGGGTAATTACCACCCGCACGGCGACGTCGCTATTTACGACACCCTCGTGCGTCTCGCCCAGCCGTGGAACATGCGCTACCCGCTGGTCGACGGCCAGGGTAACTTCGGTTCCCGCGGCAACGACGGCCCGGCCGCCATGCGTTACACCGAGTCCCGTATGACTCCGCTGGCGCTGGAAATGGTGCGCGACATCCGCGAAAATACCGTCGACTTCGTGCCCAACTACGACGGCAAGACCACCGAGCCAACGATTCTGCCTTCGCGTGTGCCTAACCTGTTGATGAACGGCTCCGGCGGTATCGCCGTCGGTATGGCTACCAACATCCCGCCGCACAACTTGAATGAGCTGGCTGAGGCTATCTACTGGATGTTGGAGAACCCAGAAGCTGATGAGGCGGCCCAGCTTGAGGCCTGCATGGAGCGCATCAAGGGCCCAGACTTCCCGACCGCTGGTCTGATCGTGGGTACCGATGGCATCAAGGATGCGTACACCACCGGTCGCGGTTCCATCCGCATGCGCGGCGTGACGTCGATCGAGGAAGAGGGCAACCGCCAGACCATCGTCATCACCGAGTTGCCTTACCAGGTCAACCCGGACAACATGATCTTGAACATCGCAGAGCAGGTTAACCAGGGCAAACTCGCTGGTATCGCGAAGATCGACGATGAGTCGTCCGACCGCGTGGGCATGCGCATCGTGATCACGCTCAAACGGGATGCCGTACCACGCGTGGTGCTCAACAACCTGTACAAGCACTCTCAGCTGCAGACCAACTTTGGTGCCAACATGCTCTCCATCGTGGATGGCGTGCCCCGCACCTTGCGTATTGACCAGATGGTGCGCCTGTACACCGATCACCAGATCGAAGTCATTATCCGACGCACCCAGTTCCGCCTGGACGAGGCTGAAAAGCGCGCCCACATTCTGCGTGGCCTGGTCAAGGCGCTCGACATGCTCGACGAGGTCATCGCCCTGATCCGCCGTTCGCCAACTGTCGAGGAGGCTCGCTCGGGCCTGATGGGGCTTCTCGACGTCGACGAGATCCAAGCAGACGCGATCCTCGCCATGCAGCTGCGTCGCCTGGCTGCCCTGGAGCGGCAAAAGATCGTGGATCAGCTCGCCGAAATCGAGCTGGAAATCGCCGACCTCAAGGACATTCTGGCCAATCCGGAACGGCAGCGCGCCATCGTACGCGACGAGTTGAAAGAAATCGTCGATAAGTACGGCGATGAGCGCCGCACCCAGATCGTGGCCGCGACCGGCGATGTCACCGAAGAAGACTTGATCGCCCGCGAGAACGTAGTAGTAACCATTACATCCACGGGTTACGCCAAGCGCACCAAGGTGGATGCGTACAAGTCGCAGCGCCGTGGCGGCAAGGGAGTACGAGGCGCAGAGCTGAAGCAGGACGACGTCGTCCGCCACTTCTTCGTGTGCTCCACCCATGACTGGATCCTGTTCTTCACCAACTACGGTCGCGTGTACCGCCTGAAGGCCTATGAGCTGCCGGAAACCTCCCGCACCGCGCGCGGCCAGCACGTGGCCAACCTGCTGGAATTCCAGCCCGGCGAGCAGATCGCCCAGGTCATCCAAATCCAGTCCTACCAGGACGCGGAATACCTGGTCCTGTCCACCCAGCAAGGTCGCGTGAAGAAGTCCCGCCTGCTCGACTACGAATCGAACCGCTCTGGCGGTCTGATCGCGATCAACTTGAACGAGGGCGACAAGCTCATTGGTGCCGCGCTTTGTTCCGGCGACGACGAGCTGGTGTTGGTGTCCGAGGAAGGCCAGTCCATCCGCTTCCGTGCGGACGATGAAACGCTGCGCCCGATGGGCCGCGCCACTGCGGGTGTTAAGGGCATGCGCTTCCGTGGCGACGACCAGTTGCTGTCCATGTGTGTCGTCCGCGACGGCGAATACCTGCTGGTAGCCACCTCGGGTGGGTACGGCAAGCGCACAAGCATGGAGGAATACTCCGTGCAGGGTCGCGGCGGTGTCGGTGTGGTGACCTTCAAGTACAACGCGAAGCGCGGCAAGCTCATTGGCGCGCTCGCGGTTGACGACGACGACCAAATCTTCGCCATCACCTCGGGCGGCGGCGTGATTCGCACCGAAGTCAACCAGATCCGCCCAACTTCGCGCGCCACGATGGGTGTGCGCCTCGTCGATCTTCCTGACGGGGTGGAATTGCTAGCCATCGACAAGAACGTCGAGGACGAAGGCGAAGAAGCCGCCGAAGCTGTCGCAACCGGCAAGGTAGCTTCCCCAGCGGAGGCCTCGGCTGTCGCTGCGGAGACCGAGTCTTTGGAGACGGTGGTTGACTCCGCCGACCAGCCTCTCGACGCGTCTGGCGTGCCGCAGGACGATTCGCAGGACGAGGAGTAGGTAGATGGCTGCTAAGCAGATGACCGTGCAGCACGTGTCGGTAGGTTCGGCGTTTAGAACCGCGCTCGTTTTGTCGCTGGCCGGGCTCATCGCCTGGATGATCTGCGTGATCCTGCTGTACCTAGGCATGGCGCAGGCGGGCGTGTGGGACAGCTTGAACTCCGTCATCGGCGGCGCGGGCGGCGAAGGCACCATCTCTTTCAAGGTCGTGATGTCCTTTGCTGGTCTGCTCGGCGCGATCATGGCGGTGCTTATCTCGGTGCTGGCTCCGCTCGGCGCGGTGATCTACAACGCGACCGTCGATTTGTTCGGTGGTCTCGTGGTTACGCTGCGCGACGACCTCGACTAAAGGTCCCGCTCATTCAACCCCGCGAAAAGATACTATGACCAGGCGATTTGCATTGTGTCGACGCGGGGTTGTAAAGTTCATATTCGTTCCCAGGGCCTATAGCTCAGTCGGTTAGAGCGCATCGCTGATAACGATGAGGTCGCAAGTTCGATTCTTGCTAGGCCCACAGGAACAAAGGGGCATTAGCTCAATTGGTAGAGCATCTGCTTTGCAAGCAGAAGGTCAGGAGTTCGATTCTCCTATGCTCCACAGATAACCCGCTCCAGCTTAGGCTGGGGCGGGTTTTGTGGTGTCTGAAGTTGGGGGTTTCGGGGCTGTGCAACTTGAGGGTTAAGTAAAGAAAAGTGTGTCCGGTCGGTGTGTCGCCGGCCGTCCGTGTTTGCTGCACAAGTGCTATGTCGTCGCTTCGGCGTAGTCCGACTACGTAGAGCAGCGTTTTTTAATGAATATAATCCCGCAGCGGTAGTCCGACTACACCGAAGTGACGACATCGAGCGAGCTAACGCTCCCAGACAACAACAAATACTGGCCTCAGGCCCACAACGCTGCGGAAATCACGCATCGGAGACACACTTTTCTTTACTTAACCCCCGCAAGGCTTCTTCGGACCGGTTTTTGGGCTCTCCGGTGTGCTGAAGTTTCGTGGCCGGGGTCGTGGCGCTTGTCGACGCAACCGGTGTCGCGCTTTTCACCATGCAGCCCCGGAACCTGCCGAACCAGCCAGCACCCCAGCCGTAATCTACCTGCGACCGAGGTAGAGCTTCGTCGCATTCTGCCGGAGGATTCCCGCCCGGACGCTTTCGTCGAGTTTCGCCCCGCGCACGTAGTCAAAGGCGCGCACGTACTTTTCCTCCTGGAAGTACGGGAAGTCGGATCCGGCGAGTATCTGACTAGCGCCGAAGGCTTCAACAGCTAGGCGCAGGGCTGGTTCGTAGAAGTTGGCGGCGTCGAAGTAGAACCCTCGTAGGGTCGCTTGCGGGGAGGCGGGGAAGGCATTCCAGTCGGCATAGTTGTCTTCGATGCGCTGGAAGAGGAATGCGAGGTCCCCACCCAGGTGCGCGATGTGGAAGGTGATGTTCGGGTACCGCGCGGGGATGTTGGCTTTGAGCAGCGCGAGCACTGTGGTGGCGTCTTCGATCGGGGCGCCGTTGACCCATTCCAGGTGTCGGCTAGTCACCAGGTGCGAGCAGAGACCGCTACCCGTGGGGTGGATATTGACAATGGCGTGCGCCCGGTCGAGTGCGACCCACAGCGGGTCGAACGCTGGGTCATCGATCATGTTTTGGCCACTAAGCACGGTGGGTAGCGACACCCCGACGAATCCGCGGTCGAAGACTTCCGGGACTTCGGCGACCGCGGCGGCGATATCGGTTAAGGGGAGCGCTCCGTAGGCGAGAAAGCGGTCCGGGTGGGCGTCGATAAGCCGGGCATATTCGTCATTGATCCAGGTTGCCGCTTCGGCGGTGGGTGGGACCTGCGGGGTCACCGCGAGCACTTGCTTTTCGACGCCCGCCTCGTCCATCCAGCGTAGTCGGCGGGAGATGTCCTCCGGCGTGGAGTAGGCGCCGAGGCCGCGCGCGATTTTGGTGGTGGCCGGCGACACCCCGGCCTTTTCGATCATGTCTAGGTAGCGTTCGGGGTAGACATGGGCATGGGTGTCGATGGCGGTGAGCATTATTCTTCGGATCCTTCCTGGGCACCATAGGCGACGCCCATGGTGATGATGGCGACGATGATTGCCACGATACTGATAGTCATGACGGCAGTGTTGATGCTGCCGGAGTCGGCGAAAGCAGCCACGATGGTTGCGACCATCGAGGAGGCCACCGCGGTGCCGATTGCGCGGACCAGGGCGTTGACGCCGTTGGCCTCGCCAATTTGGTGGCTCGGTGCGTAGCGGACGATCAACATCGGCAGGGCGGCGTACCCGATGCCCACGCCGAATCCGATGATCGTCGCCCAGCCGACCAGCCAGAACCCGGAGGTTACCGGGATGAGCCGCAGCGCGTAGCCCAAGGCAGTGACGACGGCACCAATGATGAGGATGCGGTTTGCGGGGATGCGTCGAGCCAGGTTAGAAGTCAGCGGCGCCACCACGAACATGGCCAGCGCGTTCGGGAGCATTGCCATGCCAGCGGCGGTTGTCGACCAACCGAAACCGCCACGCGCGACCGGGTTCTGCAGCTCGATGGTGGTAGAAAGCAGGTTGGTGAACATCAGCAGGCCCATGAGGAAGGAAGCGATGTTGGTCAGCAGGATCTGCTGAATTGCGGAGGTCTTGAGGTCAACGAGCGGATCAGCAACGCGCACCTCGATGGCGCCCCAAGCTGCCAGCGCGAGCAGTGCGACGAGGAACGCCCCGATGGTGGCAAACGAACCCCAACCCCAGGCATTACCTTGGGAAATGCCGAGCAGCAACGCAACCAAGCCCAAGGAGAGGAGTACGGCACCGCCGAAATCAAAGCGGTGGCCCTGGCGGGGAGCGGTGGCTGGCAGCACGGCGATGATCAACGCCATGGAGGCCGCGCTGAGCAGGGCAGAGACCACGAATAGCGCCTGCCAGTTAAAAGCTGCCGTGATCGCGCCGCCTAGCGGAATACCGATACCGCCACCCACACCGAGCGTCGCGGACAGAATGGATAACGCGCCCGGGACCCGGTGGGCAGGCAGGCTATCGCGCATCTGTGCCATGGCCACTGGGACCAGCGCGGTGCCCACGCCTTGGAGCGCACGGCCAATAATAAGCAGCGTGGCTCCGCCGAGGGGTGCCAGGATCGAACCCAGGAGGGTGATCGCCATGGCTAGGAGCAGCATGCGGCGACGCCCCAGGTTATCCGAAAGCTTGGAGATGATCGGGGTGGCGATTGCGCCCGTCAGCAAAGTAGAGGTCACTGCCCAGGACACCACCGTGCTGGAGACACCAAGTTGGGCTGGCAAGACCGGCACGGCGGGGACCAGCAAAGTCTGTTGCAGCGCGACAGTCAAGCAGGTGAAACCACCCGCGAAGATAACTAAGGGAGCCCGAGACTCAGTCTTCGTCGGCTCCGAGACAACTGCAGTTATGCTTGAAAAACCTCCAACGTTGTGCGATGTGACATTGTCAGAGCAAGATTAAGCAGTGGGTGCACATTTGGGAATAGGCTTGCAAAACCTAGCTAGTTTCACCACTTGTGCGCTAGAATTGCGCAAAAACAACAAAAAAACTGCAAAGATTGGGCGCGCATGCATATCACCCCCTTGGATCGCCGACTGCTGCTCTTGCTTGACCGCAACCCCACCGCACCAGCCACGGAACTCGCTACTGAGCTGGGGGTAGGGGAGCGCACCGTCACACGCAGGTATGCGCAGCTTCGCGACGCCGGGCTGGTCCGCATTCTCGGCCGGACCCTGCCCAGCTTCGATAATCAAGTGGCGTGGCTCGTGCGCGCGGAGATTAATCCGCTGAACGCGCACGCCTTCGCGCGCAAATTGGCGGAATTACCGAGGAGTCGTTGGGTGCGTGTCAGTAACGATGGCACGGAAATTAACTGTGGCTTCGTGACGTCCGAAAAGGACAATGAACTGCAATTGCTGCTGCGGAGCACCTCTGTGCACCGGGTCCGAACGCACGAGCTGTTGCGGGTGTTCACTCACAATAACCAGGGAGCTACAGCCAGTGCAGGCCGAGCACTGGACGCGATTGATCAGGAGATTCTCGCCGCGCTCGGCAGGGACGGTCGGGCGGACAGCACGCGGATCGCCCGCCAAACTGGGGTCAATTCCAGTACGATTTCGCGTCGTAAGCAGCGTCTCATCAAAGACGGCATCTTGTACTTTGAGGCCGAGATTGAGCCGGAGGCGCTGGCCCTGGCCGGTGACGCCCTGCTGTGGCTGCGGGTGCAGCCAGGTCATCTCATCGAGCTAGCGAATCACCTTCGGTCCTTGCCGGAGTGTCGTTTTGTAGCGGCATGCACTGGGGTGCACAACATGGTGGTTAACGTTAGGACTGTCGAAGTTGCCGACATCATCGACTTCGTGGATGTTCAGCTGGCTAACCGTGGTGTAATGGAATATGAAATCTTCCGGGTCGGCGCCACCTATAAGCGTGCGGGTCGCTAGGCCAGGTTCGGGGCGTCGATTAGCTGTTTGGCTGGGCGTGTAGCCGCTCCCAGCAGGTGGTCAGCAGCTGGTCAGTGGCCTGAACGCCGAAATCTTCGCGGACTAGTGCCGTAAATGTGTCGAAGTCAGGGATGTCTTCGCGCTCGCCGTTTCGATTGATGGTGGTGTTCTGGAGTGTGATGCGGGTGCCGTCTGGGAAGTGCCGCGCGAGCACGAGGTTGGCAGTAAACATCGTCCCGGGCTTTGTGCAGGTCAGCCAGTTGGCGGTGTCGATATCGCTGAGCTGTAGGGCAGGGCCACCCATATTGAAGCCATAGAGGCTGCGGAATTGGCCGTCTTCAGTGCGGGATTGCACGGCAAAGTGGGTGTCCCCTGGGAAGTTGCCGTGGATCACGCGGAAGCTGCCGCGATCAACACCGATCGGCAGCGCCAAGGTAGGAGTGCCACCACCAAAGCCTGGGTCGAGAACCACGGTGTGTCCCTGCACGTTGACCGTGGTCAGCTGGTGGCTCAAGGGGCCGGGTTGGCTCGCATCGGGGCGCAACAGGATGCGCGCGAGATGCGGGGTGGGGGTAAACCCGAGCTCGGTTAAGACCAGCTGGAGGAGGCGGGCATGCTCATGGCAGTAGCCTCCGCGACGGTCGTCGACAAGCTTGCGGAAGACTGCGTCTGGGGAGATGTCAATCCGCTCGCCTGCGTAGACATTGAGGTTTTCGAAGGGGATCGCGGCGGCGTGTGCGCGGAGCATGGTGTCGAAGAAGGCGATGACCTCGTCGAAGGGGGCGGTGGCGAGGTCAGCCGGTGGGGTGGGTAGGGAGAGACGGGTGAAGTAACGTTCGATATTTGATGACATGTCTACAACCCTACTCCGGGTGTCAATGGGGCGTTATGCTGCAGGAATCTTCGTGGTCCTGATGCCCCGGGGGTTCAAATTGGAACGTCGAATGCTTCACACTCACGGGGAAATGTTCCGCCAGGCACTGCTGCAAGGCATCGAGGACCTGCGGAGCATGGCCGTGGTGAAAACACTCCTCGCGCAGCACCACATGCGCGGTAAGGATCGGCAAACCCGTCGTGATCTGTGAGGCGTGGAGGTCATGCACGTCCAGGACGTGCTCATTTTCGAGTACATGGCGGCGCACCTCGGCAAGATCCAGGCCCACTGGGGTCGCTTCGAGCAAAATCGCGCCGGACTCCCGCACGATCATCCACGCGCGCGGCAAGATAAGGATCGCAATAAAAATCGACGCCAGAGAGTCGGCCCTGCTCCACCCGAACCAGGTCATCGCCAGCGCCGAGACGATCACTGCCACGGAGCCCAGCGCATCGTTCACGACTTCCAGGAGGGCCGCCCGCACGTTGATGCTTTCCTTATCTCCCCCGGCGAGCACCGCGATCGCCAGCACATTGCCGAGCAGCCCAATCACCCCGAACCACAACAACCCGCTTGCGGACACGCTCACCGGATCAAAGAGTCGCCGGCACCCCTCGATGACGCCGTACAGGCCGACACCAGCCAGAATCGTCGCCTGGGTGCCGGCCGCCAAAACCTCCGCGCGCCGCAGCCCCCACGTGTGCCGGAGGGTCGGTGGACGAAGCGCGAGGTTCGCGGCGGTCAACGCCATGAGGAGGCCGGAGGCGTCGGTAAGCATGTGGCCTGCGTCGACGATGAGGGCCAGGCTGTCGGTGAGCCACGCCCCGACGAGCTCGGCGAGCAAAATGCCCAGCGTGATCGCGAAGGCCAGCGCTAATCGACGCCGGTTGGTTGCCTCGTGTGCGTGCCCGTGTGCATGATCATGATGGTGACCCATGCGCCCCAGTGTAGCTTAATGAAAACTTAATGAAAATGCGCTGGTGGGGCTGGCTATCCGCAGGGATCGGTGAAATCACCTTGCAGATTCAGCGTGCGAGCATTGCCTCCGTACATGGCCTTCGCTTGACACAGCGCAGCGCGATCATGACCAAAAGGAAAATACACCGGGTAGATATCTTGACCATTGACGCTCTTGCGTATCGACGGGCAGGTCCCCGGAATCATATACCTGGCGCCTGGATACTTGTTGAGGGCCGCTAACAGCTCATCTTCACGAGTGGGGGAGTTCAGCACGGACTGCACAATCAGGATCCCCTGGCCATTGCATTCCGGTTGACTAATCCGAAGGTCGCTTTTGCTCTTGGGTAGGCCCAAGGGGTCTGGTATAGCCATGTCGCCAGGTTTGCTGCAGGTAGCGACACGATTCTTAAACCGTTCCGGCACTTCTGGGTTGCACGGGTAGGTAGAAATCTCCCAGTTTCTACCGTTGTGACGCACGAGTGAAAGCACACCCGATTGCGGCACCCCGGCTACTGCGAAGGTGCCGTCGCAATCTAGGATCGCGCTGAAATCGGGGCGTCCAATCTCTCTCGTAATGGTTACTGGGTCACAGTTGTTGGGCTGGCTGGCCTGCCCTGAATCGATGGGCTGGGACGTGGTCGCCGAAGATGCGACCGGGGTGTCCACCTGCGGTGCTGACTCTGGCGCTGCGACGATGACCGTCTCAGTTACAACCGTTGGCCCCGGGGAGCCCTTCTCGGAGTCACTACACGCAACTAAGAGCGCACAGGCAGCAGCAATTCCCATGATCGGTCGCAAACGTCGGTTCATATGACGAATCATAAAGGGGATTCTCTGGTGCCGCCGGGCTGGAGGCACAGCGGGAAGGCAAAAGCGGGTTAAGTAAAGAACAGTGTGTCTGGTCGGGGTGTCGTCGGCCGTGCGGGTGTGCTGCACAAGTGCTATGTCGTCGCTTCGGCGTAGTCCGACTACGTAGAGCAGCGTTTTTTAATGAATATAATCCCGCAGCGGTAGTCCGACTACACCGAAGTGACGACATCGAGCGGGCTACGGCTCCCACACCCCAGTAAATACTGGCTTCAGACCCACAACGTTGCGGAAAAGATGAATGAGAGACACGCTTTCGCTTACTTAACCCACAAAAACACCCAGCGTTGAAAAACGCTGGGTGTTGGAGGTTGATTGCGGGTTACTTGCCCTGCTTCTTGTCGAAGTCTGCTTCGGCTTCTTCAGCCTGGGCGGTGAGGTCGTCGAGGCGCGCGATGTCGCCCTCGAGAGCTTCGTCGACATGGTCGTCAGCAACCTCGGAGTCGTTGACTGGGGTAACCTCAGCGGCTGCCTTATCGATCGCATCCACGCGGTGCTTGGCCAGCTGTTCGTCGAGGGAGTCGAGGAACTCACGGTCCTCGGCGGTCGGTTCTGGAGCACCTTCGGCTGGGGTCTGGGTGGAGTAGACCAAGGTGGAGCCTTCACCTGCGTGCTCTTCGACGCGTGGTGGAACGGTGCCTGGCTTCTCTGGGCGGAAGATGAACCAGTACAACGCGCCTGCGAGCGCCGAAAGAATCGCGATGAGGGTGAAAGCGGTGCCCAGCTTCTTGCCCTTGTTGTCCTTCTTGACCAACCCGGCCTTCTGAGCCTTCTTGATGGCCTGCTTCTTCTGCTTGGTCAGGTCTTTCACCAGCTGCTTCCGGGTCTTGCGGGTCTCCTTAGCAGCGACTGCGGCGCGATCTTCGGCTTCAGCGCGGGCCTTTTCCAATCGGACTCGCGCGTTTTCTGCCACGGCACCGACGGTAGCTACCGTGGCTTCCTTGCCGGCGTCGATACGCTCGCGCCCGAGGTCAGCCAGCTCGGCGATGGTGTAGTTCTCGGCTGCGTGCGAAAGGGCGTCGTAGGTTTCGGCGGCCTTGCGTTCGCGGTAATCATTGACTGCTTCGAAAGCGCTGCGGGCGACGTTTACCGCCAGGCGCAGATTTTTGGTGTTCATATTATCTCCTAAACTTTTCACTGCTTGTGTCCCCAATGGTAGCGATAATCTTGCCGACGCGACGTGGGCCAAGGGTCCGCCGATCTGCTTGCACCCGCCCCGCCGAGGTGGCTTAACCACCCCTTTTCTGCGGTTTGACGTATTATTAGCTGCATGACTCTTAAGACCGCTACTGCGACGCTGCACACCAACCGCGGCGACATCGTCGTCGAACTCTTCGGTAACCACGCCCCAAAGACTGTTGCTAACTTCGTCGGGCTGGCTGACGGCTCCAAGGAGTACAAGACCGCAAACGCCTCCGGCACCAACGAAGGCCCGTTCTATGACGGCGCCATCTTCCACCGTGTCATCGACGGCTTCATGATCCAGGGCGGCGACCCAACCGGCACCGGCACTGGTGGCCCGGGCTACAAGTTCGAAGACGAAATCCACCCTGAGCTGCGCTTCGACCGCGCATACCTGCTGGCTATGGCAAACGCCGGCCCAGGAACCAACGGTTCCCAGTTCTTTATCACCGTGGCTGCTACCCCTTGGCTGAACGGTAACCACACCATCTTCGGTGAGGTCACCGACGCTGCCTCCCAGAAGGTCGTCGACGAAATCGCCACCACCCAAACCGGCGCCATGGACCGCCCGATTAACGACGTCGTGATCGAATCCATCACCATCGCGTAATATTTTCGCACCACGCCCGCTTGTCGACGCCCGTCGGCAAGCGGGTTTCGTGTTTTCCAAGGAGCAACTTCATGACCCCCATCCCCGTCGTATTCAAGCGCTGGTACGTCCAAGCCCCGGTCACCGTCCTGCTATGCCTGGCAATCCTGCTGGTGTATGTGGTCACGGCCCTGCAGTCCCTGTCTTTAGCGGACAATTTGGCATCTTCCTCGCTGGCTCAGGCTTGGGTGCTGTTTCTGCCAGATATGGGAGCCTCCTGGTTTGGGCCGTTGCGGGCACTGGGCACCGCGTTTCTTCATGTGGGGCCAACTCACCTGGTGCTCAATGTGCTGTTGTTGTTCCTGTTTGGCCGGGAAGTGGAACAGACGTGGGGTTCCAAAATGATGGCGATGGTGTTCGTCACGGCGGCCGTGGGATCTTCGGCGTTCTCGGTGCTCATGGCGCCGGGATCCCGTTCTGCTGGTGCCTCCGGGGTGGGTTATGCCCTGATGATTTTGTTGGTGCTCATCGTGGCTCGTCGCGGTGGGGACCTGCGGGCACCACTTGTGCTTATCGCGGTGAACGTGGTGTTTTCGTTGACGATGCCGAACATTGCGCTGTGGGGACATGTGGGCGGGCTCTTGGTGGGCGCTTTGCAGACCGCTGCTTTGTCTTTCCGTAGCGGGGGTGCTCGTTGGGGTGGAATATGGGCGGTTTTGGGGCTCGGTATTGGGTTGTTGATGTGGCAAGTAGTGAGATTGTTCCCCCACTGGTGGGAGGCAGGCTTCTAGACCTGCGCAGTTTTCCACCGACACGGCCGAATTATCCACCAGGTTATCCCCATCAAGTGATGGGGATTCTTCTTTGCCCAAGTTATCCACACCAGTTATCCACAGTGTGGATAACTACACTTTTGTAATTTGCCATTGTTTCTTCTAACTCAAGGGTTTTTAACGACGTTAATCCAGGTGGATTCGGTTAAATGTTCGACGGTGAAAAAGTTACCCACAGAGTTATCCACAGGCTGTGGATTGTGTGTAAGAAAACTTTTTGTGGATTCATCCCCACATTTGTCCCCAGGCTGTGGATAACTTTCGCTGACATGTCTTGTTAACTATCCCGTCACTTCAGCAAGTCTTTCCGGGGGTGGAATTACAAAGATGAGTTTTACCTTCGAGCCTCAAAGTTTTCTCGGCTACCGGCAGGCGTTGTAAAGAAATCGTAAAAGTGCAGGCAGTAGGCGCAAAGAAAGCGCAAAGATCACCTAGGGGCGGGCGTCGGCACGCCTAGCGTTAGCAATGCCAGTCCAACCACGGGGCTGGGCGGAGGACGCAGCCACGCCCTCTCGCTCACTGCACAAAAACGCAAGAGGTCGACCTAAAGATGACGGATCTGTTGATCGTCGCCTTCATGATCGCCAACTTCGGGGTAGCAGCTGCCATCGCGGAGTTTCTCGGTCGGGAGGGCAAATGAATATTGCATTGCTGTTGATTGTGTTGGGATTGCTGGGCTATCTGGTGGTCTCCCTGATTGATCCGGAGCGATTCGCATGACCGGCGGTTTTGTGCCCGGCATTGCACAGGCAGCTGTCCTTGTAGCGATGCTGGCAGCAGCCTATGTACCTTTGGGCAACTGGATGGCAAAGGTATATCAGTCCGAAAAGGACTGGGGAATTGAAAAATTCATCTATGGCGTACTTCGGGTCGATCCGAAACAGGGACAAACGTGGCGCAATTATGCCAAGGCGCTGCTGGGGTTCTCGCTGGCGTCGATAATTGCGCTGTACGCGCTGCAGCGGCTGCAGACGGTGTTGCCGAGCTTCGGAAATCCCCGCGAGGAAGCGGTCGAGCCGTACATGGCGTTTAACACCGCGGCGTCGTTTGTGGCGAATACGAACTGGCAGTCCTACTCCGGTGAGGCGACGCTGACCAATGCGGTGCAAATGCTCGGCCTGACGGTGCAGAATTTCGCATCGGCCGCCGTCGGTATGGCGGTGGCGATCGTGCTGACCCGCGCGCTCGGGCACCTGCCGTTTCGGTCCGGTAGCCAGGCCGAACCTGGCCTCGTGGGCAACTTCTGGGTGGACCTAACCCGTGGCTTGGTGCGCGTGCTGCTTCCGGTGGCGTTCCTCATCGCGGTGGCACTGGTTGCGCTGGGCACAATGCAGTCCTTTGGCTCCAACCTGGTGACGCACTTAGGTGTGGAGATCCCGCGTGCCCCGGTGGCCTCCCAGGAAGCCATCAAACTGTTAGGCACTAACGGTGGCGGTATTTTCGGTGCGAATTCCGCGCACCCTTTTGAAAACCCGAACTCGATCACCAACGTCATTGAGATATTTTCCCTGTTGGTCATCCCGTTTGCTCTGTTCCGCACCTTCGGCGTGATGCTCGGCAATCAACGCCAGGCCTACACTCTGCTTGGTGTCGCCGGCGGGATCTGGGCCGCGATGTTGGTGCTGGTCACGTGGGCGCAGCACACCCTGGTGGGCGCTGCGGCGCAGGCAGCCGGCGCAAACACGGAAGGGCTCGAGGCCCGCTTTGGTGTGAATGCTTCGGCGCTGTTCGCAGTCTCGACCACCGGCACCTCCACCGGCGCGGTGAACTCGATGCACGATTCCTATTCGCCACTCGGTGGCGGACTATTGATCCTGAATATGCTGCTCGGTGAAATTGCCCCGGGTGGTGTGGGAACAGGACTCTATGGTCTGCTGATCGTCTCGATCCTCACCGTGTTCATCGGCGGCCTGCTGGTCGGTCGCAGCCCGGAGTTCCTGGGCAATCGCATCACCAAGCAGGAGATTTCCGCGGTGTGCCTCTATATCTTGACCATGCCGATCCTGGTGCTCGCGGGCGTGGGAGCTTCGCTCGCGCAGCAGAAATTGGTGCAAGATTCGGCTACGAACATGGGCGAGGCAGGCACAGCGCAAAATGCGCACGGCATCTCGGAAGTGCTTTACGCTTACACCTCAGCCTCCAACAACAACGGTTCCGCGTTCGCGGGGCTCACCGTTACTGACCCATGGTGGCAGGTCACCCTGGGTGCCGCGATGCTGCTCGGTCGTTTCCTGCCGATCGTGTTCACCCTCTATCTCGCGGGTTCGCTGGCCAAACAGCGCCCACAGGCCACCACCGCCGGCAGCTTGCCGACGACCGGCTTGACCTTCGCCACCTTGACCATCGGAGTGATCATCCTGGTGGCAGCTCTAACATTCTTCCCAATCCTTAGCTTAGGTCCGCTCTCGGAGGCCCTGGTATGACCACTCAAATGAAGGTGAAGGCTGACGACAATAAGTCGTCGGCAAGCGCTGCGCTTAAGATTCTGCCGCGTAAGATGTTGCCCCAAGCTCAAGCCCGCAACCCGGTGTTGTTCGTGGTGTGGGTGGGGGCGCTGCTCACCACGTTGTTCTCGATCGGGCAACCGAGTGTGTACGCCTGGACGGTCACCGTGTGGCTGTGGGCGACGATCGCGTTCGCCGCGTTCGCCGAGGCATTCGCGGAAGGTCGCGGCGCAGCCCAGGCGGATAGTTTGCGCGCGGTGCGTGACGACGCCATGGCGAATCTCATCACCGCCGATGGCGTGGTGCAGGTGGCGGCCGCCGAACTCAAGCGTGGCTCTGAAGTGCTGGTGAGCGCCGGGGAAACGATCCCGGGCGATGGTGACGTCATCGAGGGTGCCGCCACGGTGGACGAGTCCGCAATCACGGGTGAATCCGCACCCGTGCTGCGTGAGGCCGGTGGCGATCGCTGCGCCGTGACTGGTGGCACGGTGGTCATTTCGGATCAGATCCGGATGCGGATCACGTCAGAGCCGGGCGAGACGTTTGTTGACAAGATGATTGGGCTGGTGGAGGGCGCGCAACGCCGGAAAACCCCCAATGAGATCGCGCTCAGTATCTTGCTGTCCACCCTCACGATCCTGTTCCTCATCGCGGTGGTAGCGCTCGCCCCGTCCGGCCTGTTCGCCGGGGTGCGCCTGGAGCCACTGTCGCTCATTGCCCTGTTGGTGTGCCTGATCCCGACGACTATCGCCGCGCTACTATCCGCAGTGGGCATCGCGGGCATGAACCGTCTGGTGCAGCACAACGTGCTGGCCACCTCTGGGCGTGCGGTGGAAGCCGCGGGCGACGTGGCGACGCTTCTGCTGGATAAAACCGGCACGATCACCTACGGAAATCGGCAGGCCACAGCGCTATTTGTGGCCGAGGGGATTGAGGAAAACTACGCTGCCGCGGCGGCGCGGGTAGCGTCGATCGCGGATGAGACTCCGGAAGGCCGGTCGATCGTCACCTGGCTGACCTTCACCTATGACCTCCCCGCCGAGGCGAGTGCAGCGGAAAAGACCGCAGAGATCATCCCGTTCACCGCTACTACCCGCATGTCGGGTATCGACATTGATGGTCGCATCTTGCGTAAGGGTGCTGGTGACGCGGTGCGGGCGTGGGTCGAGGAAGCCGGTGGAAAGTGGCCCACCACGGTGGAAAATGAGATCGAACGCATCGCCCAGGACGGCGGTACTCCGCTGCCAGTGGCGGAAGAAACCGCAGATGGTGCGCGCCGGGTGTTGGCGGTAGTCCAGCTGACGGACGTCGTAAAGCCTGGTATGGCGGAGCGCTTCGCGGAGATGCGCGCCATGGGCATCAAGACGGTGATGGTCACCGGCGATAACCCGCTGACGGCCGCGGCGATCGCGCGGGAGGCTGGAGTGGATGACTTCATCGCGGAGGCCACTCCAGAGGATAAGCTCGCGCGCATCAAGCAGGAGCAGGCCAGCGGACGCATGGTCGCGATGACCGGCGACGGCACCAATGACGCCCCGGCGCTCGCGCAGGCCGACGTGGGCGTAGCGATGAACACGGGCACCTCCGCAGCCAAGGAAGCCGCGAACATGGTCGACCTTGACTCCGACCCGACGAAGCTTATCGACGTCGTTCGCATCGGCAAACAGTTGCTCATCACCCGCGGCGCGTTGACCACGTTTTCGCTGGCCAACGACCTCGCCAAGTACTTCGCGATCCTTCCCGCACTCTTTGCCAGCCAGCTGCCACAGCTGGGACGGCTCAACATCATGCATCTGCATTCGCCGCAGTCAGCGATTGTGTCCGCGGTGATCTTCAACGCGCTGATTATCGTCGCGTTGATCCCGCTGGCGCTGAAGGGCGTGAGCTACAAACCGGCCTCCGCCGCTAGTTTGCTGCGCCGCAACCTGGGAATTTGGGGGTTGGGTGGCGTGATTACCCCGTTCATTGGCATCTGGTTGATTGACCTGGTCGTCCAGCTACTACCTGGAATGTAAGAAGAGGAGAACAAGGCAATGAAGAGCTATCTGCGCAATATGGTGGCGGGTTTTGTCGCCGTGGTGCTATGCATGGTGGGCCTGGGGCTGGTTTATCCCGCGAGCGTGTGGGCGGTGTCCCGCCTCACCGCGGAGCGCGCCGAGGGGCACGTGGTCTACGACGGCGACTGCGCGGTGGCATCCCGATTGCTGGCCGATGGCAGGGAAGGAGCCGGTTGGTTCGTGGGCCGCGCGCCGGGCATGACCAACTTGGGCCCGGCTGCGCCGGAGTTGACCGAGTCCATCGGGAAGCTGAAGCAGGAGATTGCCCAGCGGGAAGGGGTCGCCGAAGCTGATGTTCCCGCCGATGCCGTCACTGGATCGGGTTCGGGTGTCGATAGTGATATCAGCCCCGAATACGCCCAACTGCAGGTCCCGCGTGTGGCCCGTGAGCGGGGGATGACGCCGGATGAGGTCGCCGAGCTCGTCGCCCAGGCTACGGTGCCGCGTGGTCTCGGTGTGCTGGGTGAGGAAGTGGTCAATGTTTCCCGGTTGAACCTGTCTTTGCCAGGCGGGGAGCGCTGCAACTAGTGGTGGCGCTTTAAGATACGGACATGAGCGAGGAGATGTCGCATAACGGGCGCCCACGCCCCGGCACGTTGAAGATTTACCTGGGCGCGGCCCCCGGCGTGGGTAAGACCTGCGCAATGCTTAACGAGGCGCAAGCCCTGCAGGCTTCCGGCAAGAAGGTCCTGGTAGGCATCGTCGAAGACCACGGTCGCACCTACACTCGGCAGCTCGCGGAGGGGCTGCCCCGCCAGGCGCTGCTGCCCGGGGTGGGGCGCGGTGAGCTCAATGTCGCCGGGGTGTTGGCGGCCGCCCCGCAGGTCGCCGTGGTGGACGAGTTCGCCCACTCCAACCCGACAGGCGCGCGACACGCCAAGCGCTGGGGCGACGTGCAGGAGCTTCTCGACGCCGGCATCGACGTCATCTCCACGATGAACATCCAGCACCTCGAATCCCTCAATGACGTGGTCAGCGAGATCACCGGAATCACGCAGCAGGAAACCGTACCGGATGAAGTGGTGCGCGCCGCCGACACCATCGAGCTGGTGGACATCTCGCCCGAATTCCTACGCACTCGGCTCAGCGACGGCCACGTCTACAGCGCAGAGCGGATCGGGCCCGCACTGAACAACTACTTCCGGCTCGGCAACCTCACCGCGCTACGCGAACTAGCCCTGTTATGGCTCGCCGATCAAGTCGACGACGCGCTGAACAAGTACCGCACCGAACAACACATCACCGACACCTGGGAAACAAAGGAGCGGGTGGTGGTGGCGGTGGAAAACGCCGCGCACGCCGAGCCATTGATTCGCCGCGGGCGTCGGATTGCCACCAAGTCCTCCGCGGAACTGCTGGTGGTCCACGTGATCAGCGGTGATTCCTTTACTACGGGCAACACCGCGACGCTGGCCCGGCTGCAGGAACTCGCCGAGGACGTGGGCGCCAAGTTGCACCAGGTAACTGGCGACACCGTGCCGGAAGCCCTGCTGAATTTCGCGCGGGCCGCGAATGCGACCCAGTTGGTGCTGGGGGCGACGCCGCGGCGTCGATATGCCCGGCTCCTCGGCGAATCAGTGGCGGAGGCGGTGCTGCGTAACTCCGGCAAGATTGACTGCCATATGGTGAACCTGCCACTGAAATCACGGTCGCGGGTGCGGGCCCTTTTTCAGCTGCCAAGCACCGGCTGGTTGGGTATTGCCTGGCGGTGGCTCAGCGCCCTGGTGGCGCCGGCGCTGCTCACGGTGCTGCTGGAATGGTGGGGCGCGCAGGATCTGGGCACGGGCACAATCGCGGCGTTTTATTTTGCGTTGATTCTGGCGATGAGTTTGGTCGCCGGGCTCGGGCCGGCGCTGCTGACCGCTGTGGTGTCGGGGTTGGTCGTGAACTGGTATTTCACCCCGCCGCTGCACACGTTCAACATTTCCGAGCCTGCTAACGCGGTGGTGCTGGTGGTCATGGTGGCTACCGCGTTCGCGGTGGGCATTCTGGTTCAGCGCGCGCAGCAGGAACGCCTGCGGGCAGCTGGTGCTGCCCGAGACGCCGAGCTGCTGACCATCTTTTCCCGGGCGGCGCTAGGGGAAGAACCCGTCGAAAGGCTGCTGGCCAAAGTTGCGGAAGCCTTCGGCTGCTCCAGCGCGGCGGTGCGAGATCCGGCCGGGGTGGAGCTCGCCCGATGGGACTCGATTCACGGCCCGACTGGCGGGGAAGTCACCACGCATGTCGATGCGCACAACGGCCAGGTGCGCCTCACGCTCGTCGGTCCCGCCCCCGCAGCGAAAGACCGAGCATTGGTGCTGGTAGTAGCTGATTACCTGGCCGGGGTGTTCTGGCAGCAGGCACTCGCACGGGAAGCAGCCCGCGCCGACGCGATCGCCGCCGCCGACGACCTCCGCCGCGCGCTCCTGGCCTCCGTGGGACACGACTTGCGCACGCCCCTGGCCACCGCGAAGTTGGCGGTATCCTCGCTGCGCAGCTCAGAGGTCGAATTCAGCGCGCAAGACCGGGAAGACCTACTGGTTGGTGTGGAGGAAAGCATCGATCAGCTCACCGATCTGGTCACCAACCTGCTCGACTCCTCGCGGCTCGCGGCCGGTGCTGTCACGGCGCGCCGGGATGTGGTTAGTATCGCCGAGGTCGTGCACCGCGCCGTCGCATCCTGCTCCTTCGGCGCGTCCGTGGACACCATGCGCCGCGTCGTGGTCGACCCTTCCGTGCGGATCCAGTGCGTGGCCGATGCGGCCCTGCTCGAGCGGGTGGTGGCGAACCTCGTCGATAATGCGCTGCGCTACTCGACGGGCCTGGTGTGGATCAGTGGCCAGCTTATCGACGCCTCCGTGCTGCTCACCGTCTCCGACACCGGACCCGGCGTGACGCCTGACATGCACGAAAAGATGTTCCAGCCTTTCCAACGGCTCGGGGACACGAACAACGATAATGGGGTAGGACTCGGGCTTTCCGTGGTCAAAGGATTTGTAGAAGCGATGAATGGTTCCGTGACAGTGCTCGACGGGCCGGGCGCAGCTTTCGTGGTGCGCCTGCCTGCGGAAACTGCCGCGGCCGAGGAAGGCGGTGCTGGTGGCAAAAATACTCGTAGTTGATGACGACTCCCGGCTGCTCAAAACGCTGGCCATCAACTTCCGAGCGCGTGGCTATGACGTGGTCACCGCAGGGACCGGCACCGACGCCCTGCGGCTGGCAGCCTCGGCCTCGCCCGACGTCATCGTGCTGGACATGGGCCTGCCCGACATCGACGGCGGCACCGTCCTCGAAGGGATCCGTGGCTGGTCCAACGTACCCGTCGTGATCCTCACCGCCCGCGCCGACCCGCTCATCTCCGCAGCCGCCCTGGACCGCGGCGCCGACGACTACGTCACCAAACCCTTCGCCATGGAGGAACTGCTCGCCCGCATCCGCGCTGCCCTACGACATGGGGGCCCGCGCCCGGCCGGCACCACCGCCGTATCGACGCCCGTCATCGAAGTCGACGACCTATATATCGACATCGCCAGCCACGAACTACGCAAAGCCGGCGCATCCATCCACCTCACCCCGACCGAATGGGGAGTCCTCGCGATGCTCATCCGCGCCCAAGGGGCCCTGGTGCGCAAAGAAGAAATCCTGGCGGAAGTCTGGGGCGAAAGCTACCGCGACCAAGGCCACTACCTGCGAATTTACACATCCCAGCTGCGACGCAAGATCGAAGACGACCCCTCCCAACCACGACACCTCCTGACAGAGCCAGGGTTGGGGTATCGGTTTGTGGTTGGGTGATTGGTTGGTTTTGGTTGGTTTTTGGGGTTAGGCCTCGGGGGCGCGGTGTTGCGGGTTGGCCGGGCCCCGTGGGTGGTGGTGTTGCGGGTTGGTTGGGCCCCAGGGGTGGTGGTGTTGCGGGTTGGTTGGGCCCCGGGGGTGGTGGTGTTGCGGGTTGGCTGGGCCTCGGGGGCGCGGTGTTGCGGGTTGGCCGGGCCCCAGGGGTGGTGGTGTTGCGGGTTGGCCGGGCCCCGTGGGTGGTGGTGTTGCGGGTTGGCCGGGCCGGGTGAGGCCTAAGTTATTTGTGGTACAAAAAGCTACCAATTTGTGATCTGCTACATCTTGCGCAAACTAGTTTTGCGGCTAAAATAGAACACGTAAGCGAATCTCGAATATTCACCGAGGGGGTGGCCATGACTCACATTAGGGCAGCGCAGCTAGCAATTAAACACGCGCTTTTGGAGCGTTGCGACGCCTCGATGGTCGCTGATCTTGTCGCCCTCAAAGAAGATATTGCCAGGTTGGAAACGAAAATTGCAGCGCAATCGGACGTCGGAACGCTCTGTAAAGAAGGTATGACGCGACGGGCTGCGAGGAGGGCTGTTCGGCGGGCGGATAACCCGTGGTTTGAGCAGGTAGGTGTCGAACACCAAGACGAAATTCTCGGTGGATTGGAACAACTTTCGGATCGATCTGATCAACGAGAGGCAATTTATCGTGCTGCAGCCGAGGCAGCCCCGCATAGTTCGCTGCATCAGATTAGAAACTTCACCAACAAACTGGTTCGTGAGGAAAACTCCCGGCTATCCCACAATCCTGACATCGCATTTAGCCTGCGGAAATTCTGAAGCGTCCTGGGTTTTGTTCCTACTCACTTTTGAGAGGATTGGAACATGGCCAAGAGGTATTCACAGGAGTTCAAGGATCGCGCGGTGCGGATGCTGATCGATCGTTTAGCCGATGATGGCTCGTGTTCTCAGTGGCAGGCGGTCAATGAGATCGCACCGAAGCTAGGGATCGCGAATGAATCGCTGCGCCGCTGGTACGAGCAGCATTTAGTGAACGCGGGTGAACGGCAGGGGCTTACGCGTGAAGAGCATGAGGAGATTAAACGGCTCAAACGCGAGGTTGCGGAGTTGCGGCGGGCGAATGAGATTTTGAAGACTGCTTCGGCTTTTTTCGCAGCGGAGCTCGACCGTCCGGCCCGATAATGATTGCTTATATTGATGAGTATAGGGATCGTTTCGGGGTCGAGCCGATTTGCCGGGTATTGGGCGTGAGTCTGGAGGGAGGGTTTATCACCTCTCGTGGCTACCGGCTGGCGAAGAGCAGGCCAGCGAGCGCCAGAAGCATACGAGACAGGATCCTGATCGATGAGCTCAAGAAGATCCACACCAAGAATTACAGCGTCTACGGGGTGCGGAAGATGTGGCATGCAGTGCGGCGTGCTGGTTGGGATGTTGGCCGTGACCAGGTGGCTCGGCTCATGAGAATCGGTGGAATTGAGGGTGTTCGCCGGGGACGCGCCCCAATCACAACCCGGCCCGTTCAGGAAGTAGATTCTCGTCCGGATCTGGTCAATCGGCAGTTCAAGGCCAGTAGGCCCAACCAGCTGTGGGTTGCTGATATCACGTATGTACGAACCCTATCCGGCTTCGTGTATACAGCGTTCGTTACTGATGTGTATAGCCGCAAGATTGTGGGTTGGGCGACGCGTTCTTCGATGAAAACCGAGGCGCTACCACTAGAGGCACTCGAGCAGGCCATTCAGGGAGCGAAAGATACTCTGGTGGATCTGACGCATCATTCCGATCATGGCTCGCAATACACGAGTGTTGCCTACAACGAGAAACTCGCTGACTACGGGATCAAGCCCTCCACCGGGAGCGTGGGTGATTCCTACGATAACGCGCTAGCCGAGGCTGTCAACGGCCTGTACAAAGCCGAGCTGATCTATTCCCAGCCCTGGTTCTCACTGACCGAGGTCGAGTTTGCGACGTTGAACTGGGTCCACTGGTGGAACCACGAGCGCCTCCACGAAGCCCTCGGATATAAGAGCCCTGCAGAGATCATCGATATGTATAATCACACCCGGGTCAGCGAGCTGACCCCCGTATAAGAAGCGGAACAAAACCCAGGACGCTTCAATTCCGCATGCAACGACAAGATGAACATGGTGGCTGCCGTTTTCACGGCTACCTTCCCGCCCGCGACGCAGCTTTACTACAAGCACTAATTGATCAAGCTTTCAAGACCGTCGCCGATGAGGAAGGAAAACTTACCGTCGACCAGCGAAATGCCGAGGCGTTTGGTGAAGTCATCCGTATGGCCAGCAGCCATCGCGTAGTCAATACAGGGCACGCTGCCCTCGTTGTCTCGGTGCTCGACACCGATGAATTCGATGTCCACGCGAAGTTCGGCACCAACACCGGCGTCGACCTCAGCCTGTTCGATATCGCGCACCTGGCCGGAGATCGAATCAGTGACTACATCGCCGTGCACACCCACAGCGGAGCAGTGAAAAGCCTGATCACCGCACGTCGATCTGCGAACTTCTTCCTGCGCATCGCCCTGCTCGCCGAACAATTCGTCTGCCAATACCCAGGCTGTGATGAACACGCCGGACGATGCGACGCCCACCACATCACCCCCTGGGCACGCGGAGGCCCGACCGGCCTAGAAAACCTCGGCCTACTTTGCCGAAAACACCATAGACAAAACGACGACAGCCACCGAAGATCCCACCTGCGAAAACACGATGGTCAATGCACGTGGCACGACAGAGGAACAGCCACCCCCAACAACTCCCCAGCCGCCAACCGGGCAGCGGGGCGCCGAATCAACGATCAACACCCGCGCCCACCAGGGCCAAAAGACTAACGCCACCCCATGGTCATCAGCAGACCCAAAATGAACAAACCAAAGCCGATGCCATAGTTCCACGGACCCAGCTCACGCATCACCGAAATATCAGTGCCCGCCAAATAATTAACCACGAGCCACAACAAACCAGCCAGCATCAGGCCAAACATAATGACCTTGTACCAAATCGGCGTGCCCGAAGAACTAATCTTCACCGGAGTACGATTATCCGCATTAGAACTAATCGGAACGGCGTTCTGTGAAACCTTTGCCTTAGGCATACTGCACCTTAACTAACGTTGAGTATTAATACTATTCCGTAGACTCTAGCCAACCTACGGCGATGGCAGCAACTGGAACTCCAACACATTCACCGCCACCAAGCCATCCTTACGCAAATTCTCCCCAGCCGCCGGCGACTGGCCCTTGATCTTGCCCTGATCCACCAACGCCTGCGTCGGAATGCGCTTGACCTGCAGAGACGTATCCGGCGCCGTCCAACCCGCCGAACGCAACGCAGCCAAAGCCTGCGGCACCGTCATGCCATCCAAGCTCGGGGCAGCCACCATCGCACCATTGGAAACAGTTACATTCACCGTCGAACCCTTGGCCAACTTCTGGCCCGACTCCGCCACCGAAATCACCGTACCTTCCGGCTCCGTCGAATCAACCACCCGCACCGTCGGCACGAAGCCCAGCGAGGTCACATTGCTCTCCGCCACCGACCACTTCATACCATCGATCACCGGCACCCGAACCAGCTGCTCACCCTTGGAAACAGTAATCGTCACCTTCGAACCCTTAGACACCTGCGCGCCCGCCGCCGGCGACTGCTCCAGCACCTGACCAGCAGGAACATCCGCGGAGAAATCCTCCTTCACCACAGACTCCAACTGTAAGCCCACATCGCCCAACGCCTTCGACACCTGCTCCGTGGTCAAACCAGCAAGCGACGGCACCTCCACAATCTCCTTGCCGGAAGACACCGTCAGCGTCACCGCCGCCCCCGGCCGAACCTGCGAACCCGCGGTCGGGTTCGTATCAATCACAAAACCCTTCGGCACCGTCGGGCTCGGCGCCTCTCGACGCTCCAACTGCAACCCCAACTTAGTCAGCTGCGCCGTCGCCTCCTCCTCGGACTTCCCCTTCACCGAAGGGATCGCCACGTTCGCAGACTCCTGCCGCTGGCTACCCAACCCGTCGCCCAGCTGCGTCCAGGCAACATACGCCCCACCGGCCAACAAACCTAACACCAGCACACTGGCGACAACACGCCCCCACGGCTTTGAGCTCTGGCGACGCTCGGCTTCTCGACGCTCCGCGCGCGTCATCCCCGTCACCATCGTCGGCGCGGCAGCGGGAGCAGCGGCAACCGGCGCAGCGGCCACCGGTGCAGCGGGAGCAGCGGCCACATGGTTGCGGGCCGCCAACGCCACCGAATTGCGCTGCAAGCGCCGCAAATCCTCCGCAAACTCTGTAGCGGTCTGGTAGCGATCCTCCGGGTGCTTCGCCATGGCTGTCAACACCACGGCATCGATATTCACCCCGGTCGTCGGCGACAAGGACCCAATCAACGCAGATGGCGGCTCCGGGTCAGCCTCGACGTGCTGATACGCAATAGCTAGTGGCGAATCCCCACTAAAAGCGGGCTTGCCAGTCAAAAGCTCATATAGGACACAGCCCGTGGCGTAGATATCCGAGCGCGCATCTGCCGTCCGCCCTCGCGCCTGCTCGGGGGAGAGATACTGCGCAGTACCTACAACTGCCGCGGTGGCGGTGATGGTCGAGGTGGCGTCGCCAAGCGCGCGGGCAATGCCAAAATCCATCACCTTGATCGCCCCGGTCGGGGTGACCATGATGTTGGCTGGCTTGATGTCGCGGTGGATGATCCCGGCGTCGTGGCTGACCTGCAGCGCTTCGCACACCGGGATCAGCAGCTTCGCGGCGTCGGCGGGCGGCAAGGGAGCGTCGGTCCGGATGATTTCGCGAAGTGTTTTCCCCTCGACCAACTCCATCACGATGTACGGCACGGTGATGCCATGATCTTCGGTATCGCCGGTGTCATACACCGCGACGATCGCGGGGTGGTTCAGCGAGCCGCCGTTTTGCGCCTCCTTGCGGAAACGTTCGCGGAAACCCGTGTCGCGAGCAAGGTCAGCCCGCATGATCTTCACGGCGACATCACGGCCAAGAAGCGTGTCCTTGGCACGGTAAACGTCCGACATACCGCCGGTACCGATGAGTTCGCCAAGCTCGTAGCGCTGGCCGAGTGAATGCAGTGGCATCGTGAAGCTGACCTCCTTTTCTTATCCGCGATTACCCGAAGGGTTAAGATTACCCAGATTCGGCAGCCCCGTCGGCATCGCCGGCGCCGACGGCAGGTCAACGGTCAGGCTCGGCAGCGGCTCTTCTGGCACCGACACCTTCGGATCCGTCGACTTCTTGTTGTTGGTCTTCTTTTCCTTCGTCGATGTCGACGCAGGAGAGCTTTCCTCCGTCGGCGTGACGTAGATCGTTGTCGCTTCCGGCGCCTTCGTCGTCGTAGTAGGAGCCTTGCTTGTCGACGGCACCACCGGCGCAACACTCGTCTTCTCCGTCGTCTTCGTCTCCCGAGTCGACGTGACCGGCGCCGGCGCTGGGGCCGGCGCCGGCTCGTCGCCCGAATTTAACAACGCATACGCCACCCCACCGCCAGCCAGCAAAGCAACCAAAGCTAACACTGCTGGCCACGCGCCGGACTTCTTCTTCGCCGGAGCCGCCGGTGGAACGTAAGTCGGGCCGGGCTTAGCTGCGGCCAGCGCCTCAGCCGGCGTACCCACCGGCATGACGGTGGTCGCACTCGTCGGCGAACCCCCGATTACTTGGGTGGCTTCCGTGGTGCCGGGGCTCGGGTCGACGGGAGGCTGACCGAGCCGCACCCGCGAAATCGACTGCGCGAAGGCGCCGCCATCGGGGAACCGACGAGTGGCGTCTTTGCGCATGGCGATCGCGATGAGCTCCCGGGCCGGTGCCGAAACGCTCACCGGCAGCGGTGGGGCCGCGTTCTTGATGTGGGCGATCGCCACGGAAACGGAGGAATCACCCACGAATGGCCGCTTGCCGGCGAGCAGCTCGTAGCCCACCACTCCGAGCGAGTACACGTCGGAGGCGGCGGAAACGTCGTGCCCTTGCGCCTGCTCGGGGGAGACGTACTGGGCGGTGCCCACTACCATTCCTGTCCTGGTCAGGGGAACCGCAGCGGCCGCCTTGGCGATGCCGAAGTCGGTGATCTTTACCCCGTCTTCCGGGGTAATCATGATGTTGCCGGGCTTGATGTCGCGGTGGACCAGACCCATGGCGTGGATCGTGGCTAACCCATGCGCTGCTTGTTCGAGCAGCCCCAGCGCTCGATCTTCATGGAGCGCGCCTTCGCGCGCGAGCAGATCCGCCAGGGATTCGCCCCGGATGAACTCCATCACGATGAAGCAGAATGTGGTGCCGGCGGCGTCGTGCGATTCCCGGTAGTCGTAGGTGGCCACCACATTGGGGTGGTTGATGTTTTCGGCCGCCTGGGCTTCGTTGCGGAAGCGGGTGAGGAATTCTTGGTTGTCGGCGAACTCGGGCCTCAATACCTTGATGGCAACTTCGCGGTTGTGGCGAAGGTCGTCGGCAAGCCACACGGTGGACATGCCGCCGTGGCCGATGATCCATTGGAGGCGGTAGTCGTCGCCGATGAGGGGTTGGATCCGTTCGATACCGTCGGTGTTGTAGGAGGTCACGGGTGCTTCCTTTCTGCGCTTAGCGCGCGCTCCGCAGCGCAGCATCGATCACGGCGCGGCCAATCGGGGCAGCCACTGAACCACCGGTGGCGGCCTGGCCTCGATCGCCGCCGTTCTTCACGACGACTGCGACGGCCACGTCCGCATCCTTCGATGGTCCAAAGGCTATATACCAAGCGTGTGGGTTTGAGTTACGGGAATCTTCCCCGTGCTCGGCGGTGCCGGTCTTGGAGGCGATGTCATCGCCACGGTAGCCGACGGTCATCTTCTCTGAACCGCGCATCAACTCGGTCAGCGCCGCGGCGGTGTCCTTGTCTACGGCTTGGTTCATTTCCTTCGCGTTGATCTTCCGGATGGTCTTCAGGTCCGCGCCCTGGATTTCGGACACCAGGTGCGGTTCCATCCGCTTGCCACCGTTGGCGACAGTAGCCGCCACCACGGCGTTCTGCAGCACCGACATCGATACGTCGCGCTGCCCAATCGAGGATTGGCCGCGGGCCGCCGGGTCTGAAAGATCCCCCAGGCTGCCGCTGGCGACCGGCAGGCCAAGGTCGTACTTCTCGCCGACACCGAACTTAGTGGCGGCGTCCGTCAGCGCCTTGTCGCCCACGTCAATGCCCATTTCCACAAAGGCGGTGTTGCAGGACTTCGCGAAGGCTTGCTGCAGTGTCGTCTGGGCGCCACCACACGATTGGCCACCGTAGTTTTCCAAGGTGGTGTTCGTGTTAGGCAAGGTGATTTCCCGTGCTCCCGTTACCGGTGAATTCAGGTTGTAGCCCTTTTGCAGCGCCGCCGCGGTGGTGATCACCTTGAAAGTGGATCCCGGCGGCAGCGTTTCCTGCGTGGCGTGGTTCAGCATCGGGGAATCCGGATCGGAGTTGAGCTGCTGCCACACACTATCTGCATCGGGGCCGACGATCCCCGCCGGATCGTAGGAAGGCGTCGACGCCATCGCCAACACCTCACCAGTCTTCGGCCGGATCGCCACCACTGCGCCCGAATAACCGTTCTTCGTCAGCCCTTCGTAGGCCGCGCGCTGCACCTCGGGCTGCAGCGTGAGCTTTATCGACGCCCCCGTCTGCTCCTTCCCGGTGAGTTGGTCAAGCCATCGGCTCGCGAACAGCGACGGGTCTGAGCCGTTTAGGATCTCATTCTTCGAGGCCTCCAACCCGGAGGCGCCGTAGATGTCAGAAAGGTAACCGATCACGGGACCGTAGGCGGTCACTGGGTTCGGGTAACTGCGTTGGTAGAAACCTTCGGAATCCTGGACGGATTGGGCGAGCACTTGGCCCCCAGCGGAAATCTGTCCGCGCGGTTGCGATTTCATCTCCAGGAAACCCCGGCGGTTCAACGCGTTGTGGGCGTATTCGTCGTCGCTAAAGGCCTGCACTCGGGTTAAGTTGATCAGTAGTGCCAGGATGAGCAGTAGGGCAAAGATGAACGTCTTTCGGATGGACTTATTCATGAGCGCACCGCCACATTCAGTTCGGTGTGTGGGCCGCTGACGGCCGACTGCGGGATGGCCACCTTGGGCTTGCGGGCGGAATCAGAGATCCGCAGGATGATGCCCAGCAGGATGTAGTTTGCCATCAGGGAGGATCCACCAGCGGACATGAATGGGGTGGTCAGGCCGGTCATCGGCATCATCGCGGAAATGCCGGCGGTGACCACGAAGATTTGCACAGCGATCGTCAGCGACAGGCCGGCGGCGACCAGCTTGCCGTAGGAATCCTCCACCAGCAGGGCAGTGTGCATGCCACGGGCGACAAACACCGCGAAGAGGACCAGGACGGCCGCCAGGCCGAACAGGCCAAGCTCCTCGCCAATCGTGGCGAGAATGAAATCCGACCAGGCCACCGGCACGATGTACGGGTAGCCCTGGCCCAAGCCCGTACCCGTGACTCCGCCCCAGGACATGCCAAACAAACTTTGGGCGAGCTGGCTGCTCTTGTCCCAGTTGCCCACCGGGTCGAGGAAGAGGCTGAACCGGGTCTGGATCTTTGTGGATACCTGGAACAAGGCGAACCCACCGATCGCAACCAGCGTGAAACCGATGAGCAGCCAGGAGGCCCGCCCCGTGGCGAGGTACAGCATGCCCAGCACCGTGCTGAACAGCAGCAGAGCCGGGCCGAAGTCGTTTTCTCCGGCCATGATCAAAATTGCGATCGCCCAAACCAGCACGATCGGTGCGAGGTCGCGCAAGCGCGGAAATTCCATGCCGAAGAAACGGTAGCCCGCTACGGTAAACAGCGCGCGCTTATTGACCAATAGCTGGGCGAAGAATAGCAGCAAAAGAATCTTGGAGAACTCCCCCGGCTGGATGGAAAACGGACCGAGCGCTAGCCAAATCCGGGCGTCGGCCTCCGCCGGCTGAGGCCAGACCATCGGCAACGCCAACAGCACGAGGCCCACGGCGCCGAGCAGGTAGGAGTAGCGGGTTAGGCTGCGATGATCGCGGAGGATGAACAGTACGGCGATGAGCATGACGACACCCACCAGCGTCCACATGACCTGCCGCGTAGCCATGGATGTCTCTTTGGCGGCATCGAGACGTTGGATCATGAGCAGCCCAAGCCCGTTGAGGAGTGCGACCACCGGCAGCAAAATTTGGTCTGCGTGTGGCGCCTTCCAGCACATCGCCAGGTGAGCCAGCGTAAACACGCCCACGTAGCCGCCGATCACGTAGGCCACCGATTTGGTGAGTTCGTTGCCTAGGGACACTTCCAGGTTGATGAGCGCCACCGCGATGATGACCGCGCTCAGCAGCAGGAGCCCAAACTCGGTGCGTCGAGAAGTCAAGCGTCGGAAGAATTCCATTAGCGCACCTCCCGGCAGTTCACGCCCGGCGTATTGAGGTCACCGGCCGCGCTTGCCGACGCCTCCGTGCCCTCCCGCACGACGCACACCGGCAGCACCGAGGTGGATAGCGTGGTCATTTGCTGCATCACTTCGTCATAGGAACCACCGGGGAGTTTGGCCTCCACTTGGGCGCGTGCGTCCGGCTGGAGGTCAGATTTCTTGAATGGTTCGCAGTCGGAAGATTGCATGTCCACCACCTTGAGGCGGCCTTCCTTGTCCAGGCAGGCCTGCTGGTAGGTGTGGTGGAGTTCCTTGCCGAAGATGGCATAGTCAGCGCCCTGCTCGATCACGAGCGCTTCGTCTTTGGTGGCGACATAAAAATTATTGGACATGTGGTTGTAACCCCACACGCCCACGCCAGCTAGTGCGAGGAACACCAGGACCGTTATCAGTGCCCCGAGCCATTTCCCGTTGCTTTTGTTTCCCTCGCCTGGACTGGGAGGGGTGGGCGAGGTGGGTTCGGGTTGTGGTTCGATCGTTCTCGATTGGCGATCCTGCAGCACGGCGGCTCGTCCGGCCGCCGTGTTAGGTCGCGGATCCTCCGGCTGGTCGCCATTGAGGGCGCCGCCTACTTCTGGGGTGGTTGGTAGGGCAGTTTCGTCGAAGGAGTCCGTGTCGACGACGTCCGCGATCACGATCGTCACGTTGTCGGGGCCACCTGAGCGCAAGGCAAGCTCGATTAGCCGGGCGGCTGCCTCCGCGGGGGTGCCCTCATTCAGCGTCGACTCAATGGTCGAATGAGTCACCGGGTCGGAGAGCCCATCGGAGCACAGCAGCAGGCGGTCACCCACCTGGGCGTCGAGAAGCTCGAGCGTGGGTTCTACCGGGCGGCCGGTGTACGCCTTGAGGATCAGCGACCGTTGGGGGTGCGTGGAGACATCTTCGGCGTCGAGTTCGCCTTCGTCGACGAGTGCTTGGACGTAGGTGTCGTCGCGGGTGATTCGCTCCAGCGCGCCGTCGCGGAGCCGGTAGCCACGGGAGTCGCCGACGTGGAGCATTCCGAACTGGGTGCCGTCGAAAAGCAGCGTGGTGCAGGTGGTGCCCATGCCGTCGGTCTCGGGGTTGGCGCGCACGCCCGCCGCGATGGCCTGGTTGGCGTCGTCGGCGACGGTGCCGAGGAGGGCGAGCATGTCGTTGTCGCCGGGGTCGGCGTCGAGCACGCGGAGGTGCTCCACCATGAGTTGGGAGGCGATTTCACCGGCGGCGTGGCCACCCATGCCGTCGGCCAAGACCAGCAGGTGGGGGCCGGCGTAGGCGGAGTCCTCATTGTTGCCTCGCACCAGTCCGCGGTCGGAGGCGACGGTGTAGTTGAGTTTTAGCATGTTATGGCTCCAACCTGACCGTGGTGCGGCCGATAGTGATATCGCTGTCTAGCGTGATGCGTTCGGGCTGGTCGATGCGGGTCTGGTTCACGTAGGTGCCGTTGCGCGAATCGAGATCTTCGACGAACCAGTCGTTGCCGCGCCGGGTGATGCGGGCGTGGCGGCCCGAAGCGTAGTCGTCACCGAGTACGAATTCGGCATCTTGGCTGCGCCCGAGGGTGAATTCCTGCAGGGTCGAGATGTCCATGTGGGACCCGGTGAGCGGCCCGTCCACAATCTTGATGATCCTTGGCGCGCCCTTGCCGCGGGATTTCCCTGGATGAGCGCGGGGGATGGCGGCCCGAGGCGCGGATGCTGCGGGCCCGGCGACGGCGGCGGTGTCGCGACGCAGCGCGCGAAACGCCATGAAGATGAAGAACCACAGCAGCACGAGCAGGCCGATGCGAAACGCTAACAAGATCATGGGGTGGCCTTCCTTCTGGTGAGTGCTAGCTGTGAGTAATGCGAACTTCGATTGTTGAATGACCCAGGTTAATGATGTCGCCATCAGCAAGCATCCAGTTCTCCACTGGGATGTCATTAACGGTAGTGCCATTTGTGGACTGCAAATCCACCAGCACAGCATCCTCGCCATCCCACGTGATCTCCGCATGCTCGCGACTCACCCCGGTATCCGGCAGACGCAAATCAGCCTCCGAGCTGCGCCCAATGATGTTCGAGCCCTCCTTCACCGCATAGGTCCGGCTCGAGCCGTCCTGCAGCAGCAGGTTGATGTGCTTGTGCGACTGCTTATCGACGGCCGGTTCTGGCGAGTACTGCATGACGGGAGAGTCTTCCTGTTGCTGGACCTGCTGGGCTTGAGCTGGGGATTGTGTTGCTGGGGCGGCTGGGGCGGCTGGGGCGGCTGGGGCGGCTGGGGCGGCGCCCACGTACTCGGAAACCTGCCCCGGTTGGGGATCAACCGAGGACACTGCCTGCAGCTGACCTACGCGCAGCGAGTCCGACTGTGTTATCGCGACAACTGTCGGACCGGCGCTCATCCATCCTTGATTCCGCAGGTGACGAGCCATCTGGTCTGCGAATTCCAACGGCAGATTCGGATAGTTCTGGGTGAGGTTGGCGAAGTCCTTTTCACTGACGTGCACATGGAACACGTTGGGAGCTTCGACATAGCCCTCGTAGGTGCGGACCATGTTGTCAGAAATTTCCTGTTTGAGTAGCTCCTCAATTTCCGCAGGAACAACCTTCCCACCGAAAACCCGGGCCAGGCCGTTATCCAACCCGCGCTGCATTGCAGAATCTAGCTTGGCGATCCGATCCATCACACCCACGATTACTCACCCTCCTTTCCGTTTACCTATGGTTTAACGTGTCTAGTATAGGTGCGAGTTCCCATTTGCCCCCATTTACTTCCCTGAATTCGCTGCACAAAGTCCTAAAAAGCGGCTTCTGGCCTGCGGATTTGTGCTAAGGATCGGCGTGCGTGCTAAATTAGGTGAGTCGCAAACATTGTTTGCTGCTACTCGGGCGAGTGGCGGAATGGCAGACGCGCTGGCTTCAGGTGCCAGTGTCCGTAAGGACGTGGGGGTTCAAGTCCCCCTTCGCCCACAATGAGCGGTTCACGAACCGCAAGGGCCGGAGATCACAAACTCGAAAGAGGGAGTGACCTCCGGTTTCTTTATTTTTCTGAACTTTAGCGGTCGAGGATTGCAAGTGTGGGGATTTACATCCTAACTCCCGCTCTCGCCTGTCGAACTCTTGTTTTCGATGGTGTCAATAAGTCATTTTGCTTGTTGTCTTGATCTGACGTCCTGGCTTTAGCTCCCGCTGCGGGGCAATTGGAATCCTCCAACTGAGATGTTTTCTCCTCCAACTGAGATGTTTTCCTTGGGGTGTTGGAGGATTTCCTAGTTGTTGGATCCCGATTTAAGAATTACTCGACTAGGCCGACGCGGATAAGGTTTCCATCAGGATCGGCAACTACGAAGGTGCGGCCGAAGACGTCATCGTAGGGTAGCTGCACAATTTGGACTTCTTTTGATTGGTGCTGCTCATTCACAGTTCCTGGTCAGAAATACGAACTCGGCTACACGCTCGCATCCTTAATCATGTGGTGGGATCGTCGAGTCAAAGAAGGGGTTCTCAAAGAAACCGATAACAGTTTCACCCTCGACGAGGATTACGCCGGTAGCGTCTTCGATCAGCTTCGCCAAGGAAAGATCCAAAACTAGCTTTTCCAGAATTGTTGTTCCTGCGCCCAGCACTTAAAAGCAATCGCCCATAGTAGAGGACACCACTACTACTAAACGATGGAGTACACCTCAAAAAACAGTTTTAGAATTACTGTCAGAGTCAGAAGGCGTTGGCACAGATGGCCGCAGCCCTAGCCGCTAAGCACGCCGGTGACCGGATCGAGATCCACTCCGCCGGCACGACACCCGGCACGAAGCTCAACCCCCAGTCCGTCGAGGTTATCGCCGAGGCCGGTGCCGACATGTCCGCAGGCCACCCTAAGGGTGTAGATCCACAACTGTTGCACGAGGTCGACCGCGTGATCATCCTGGGAGGTGATGCCCAGCTGGAGCTACCCGACGGTGCCCGCGGTACGTGCGAGCGGTGGGTGACTGACGAGCCGTCCCAGCGTGGCATCGAGGGCCTGGAGCGCATGCGTCTGGTCCGTGACGACATCGACGCCCGGGTGCGCCGGCTCATCGCCGAGCTGCTCGAGAACTGACCGCCCCACCTGACACCACCAACGACCCCGCGCGAATTCGCGCGGGGTCGTTGGTGTCTGCACCGGCTGTCAGCTCCTCGTCCGAGGGCCAGACACGCTGGTAGAGACCGGGATGTGTCGGGTTAGGACGTAGCCTGCGGGTGCTGCTCCTCCTGGTCACTGGTGGTCTCAGTGGTGTCGGTGTTGTCGTCGGCGACGATCTCGACCCCGCAGCAGTCGGAGGTGGAGTTTTTCTTGGTAAACAGGTCCTTGAAACCCATGAGAGTGTGTCCTTTCGGTAGGGGTACGTGGTTTAGAGGATGATCGTCATCGCGTAGCCGGCCAGCATGGCCGCCAGCAGAATGGTGATCACGAAGGTGGCCAACAGTTTCGGTTTGAACACCGCCGCCAACATGGAGACCTCCGGCGGAGAGGCCCCCGCCCCGCCGATCATCATCGCGAAGATCGGGCCGATGGCCACCCCGGCACCCGATAAAGCCAGGGCGACCGGCAGCATCGTCTCGAGTCGGACATACAGCGGGATACCGATCACCGCAGCCAGTGGAATCAGCCACCAGACGTTTCCACCGGCCATAAATCCCAGGCCGTCTTCGGGCACGACCCCGTAGATGAATGCACCGATGGCCACGCCGATGATCATCGGAAGGAGCATGGGGCGAAGATCGTCCCATGCCTGACGGATAGCTGCCGGGGTTTCTTGTTTGATCCCACGCCACGGGGTCCCGTCCAGCTGGGGCCCGCCCTTGACCTTGACCTTGCGCAGCTGGTCTTCCATGCCCAGCGCGGTCCAGGCCCAGGGTGCTCCCAACGCTAGCAGCACCATGATCACCGCGTAGCTGATCGCGACCTGCCAGGTAAAGATCAGCCAGATCCCGCCGACGATAACCGGGTTGAGCAGCGGCGAAGCGATCAGGTAGGTCACGGTGGTACGAAAGGCCACCCCGGCTTTGAGCATGCTGACAAACATCGGGATCGTCGAACAGGAACAAAACGGAGTGATCGCCCCCAACGCCAGTCCCTTGACCTGACCGGGAACCGCTCCACCAGCCATCCAGCTCTGCAACCGCTCCGGGCCGAAGCGCCGGTTGATCAACGCGACCGCATAGGAGATCACCAGAAACAGCAGGAGCAGTTCGACCAGGAGGACAGTGAACGTGCCGAGCGCGCTAATCAGCATCAACGACCTCGTTTCTCAGGGAGGTGTCCGTGCAGCAGGCGCGTTGTCCCTCCGGCGTCAACGTCGCCAGGTGCGCCAGCCAGCGCACCGGATCAGCCAGCTGAGCACAACACACCGAATTCAGCGTGGCACGACCCCTCGGCTCCGAGTCCACCAGTCCGGCCTTGCGCAGGGCAGCCAGATGATGGCTGACCAACGCCTGACTCATCCCGGTGGCCTCATGGAGCTGGCGGTTGGTCATCGACGTCTCCGCCAAGGTGAGCAGGATTGTCAACCGGTTTTCATCCGACAGCGCGGCCAGTGTGGGTACGAGTAACTGGGCTCGCTCGGCGGGACTGAGATCCGACGCGGGGATGGATAAGGAAATCTCTGTAAGCATACTCCGATATTAACAAGCGGCGACTTGTATTTCAAGCGATAGTTTAAACGTCGGAAAAGGGGCCCCTTCCGGCCTTTTCCGAGTGTCGCACTTCTAAGGAAGTGAGACCACTGTTGGCGGGCAGATTCCCTCTGACTTCAACTCGGCGATTGCCCTGGCTAGGGAGGGTGCTTTATCGGTGTTGATCACCCGCGGGAACCCGGTTATCGTGTTCGACCTCAGGGTCTTGGCCAGGAAACGCTTCGCTGCGGCCACGTTCTGCTTCGGGGAGAGGTAAAAGGTCCAGGGTCTGGCCACCGGCGGTGATCGCCCGATAGAGGTAGCACCACCTGCCGCCGACCCGGATATAGGTCTCATCCACCCGCCAGGAACTGGCCTGCCAGTCGGGTACCTGTCGGTACCACCGTGTTTGCTTGTCCAGCTCAGGGGCGTATTTCTGGGCCCAGTGGTAGATCGTGGTGTGATCGACTGGCACGCCCCGCTGAAGTCATCATTTCCTCCAGATCGCGGTAGCGCACCCCGTAGCGGCAGTACCACCGCACTGCTCACAGAATGATGTCACGGGGAAATGGCGACCCGAGAAGATATCCATGGCTGTGATTGTTTCACGTCGATCTTCCTACTGCCCCAACTTTGCAACAGCACTGATTCGAGGAATCGACCTTGATGGGATCATCCAAGGTGCGCACCCCGACCTCACGCTCCTGAAGGTCATGGATCAGGTTGAGTGTGTCACGGACGGTGCGGCCCAGCCGGTCGAGGGTGTGGACGACGATGACATCTCCCGCGCGGGCTTGCTGGAGTCCGGGCCGATTCGTGGTGGATCCGGATTTCTTGTCGACGTAGATGTATTTATCCGCAACACCTTCTTTGCGGAGCGCGTCGATCTGACGGTCGGGGTCTTGTTTTGCGGTGGAAACCCGGGCGTAACCAATATCCATGACCCACAGCGTGCCGGAAGTCTATTCTGCAGCAGGTTTCGCGAGTCAATTCGTTGGAATAGCTTGTGGAACAGTCCTCTCCTGGGACTATGTATTTTCAATTGGTTTCCTTAAGGGCGTCTCACTTCCTTTGAAGTGGGACACCTTGATTGGTACGTGGGCCGCCACTGGCCTGGGCCGGAAGCTGCCGGCAATAGCCCTCACCTTTAAATCACGTCGGGAACACCGCCAACTAGGCAGCAGCTTCCTTCCTGCGCAGTGAAGGCCTCAGCCTGAAGGTGCAGACGATCTCTGGCAACGACGCCACCCCATGTTGAAGTTAGTTCAGTAATAGCTGTATAGTTCAGCACATGCTGACTATTGCTTCTCGTCTAGACGTGATGAACCGGTTGGGTCGGGCCATGGCGGATCCGACTCGTTCCCGCATTCTCCTGACGCTGCTGGAGGGGCCGGCCTACCCGGCCGCTCTCGCCCAGGATCTGGAACTGACGCGCTCGAACGTGTCGAACCATCTCGCTTGCCTGAGGGACTGCGGAATTGTTGTCGCCGAACCGCAGGGGCGACAGACCCGCTACGAGCTCGTTGATGCTCATCTGGCGCAGGCGTTGAACGCGTTGCTGGATATCACCCTGGCCGTCGATGACAACGCCGAATGCATCGACGCCGGATGCGCCGTACCTGGGTGTGTCACTGGACAGGAGAGTGCGTAGTGGTAACCGGTCTACTGTCGGCGATTGGTCTGTTTATCGCCACCAATATCGACGACATCATCGTGCTCTCGCTGTTTTTTGCCCGCGGGGCGGGGCAAAAAGGGACCACGCTTCGGATTCTGGCTGGTCAGTACCTCGGCTTCATGGGCATCCTCGCGGCCGCAGTCCTGGTCATGCTGGGGGCAGGAGCATTCCTACCTGCTGAGGCGATCCCGTACTTCGGACTAATTCCCCTGGCCCTGGGACTATGGGCGGCCTGGCAGGCCTGGCGAAGCGATGATGACGACGATGATGATGCGAAGATCGCCGGGAAAAAGGTGGGTGTGCTGACCGTCGCCGGTGTGACGTTTGCCAACGGTGGCGACAATATCGGCGTCTACGTTCCGGTCTTCCTCAACGTGGACACTGCCGACGTCATCATCTACTGCATCGTTTTCCTCGTCCTGGTGGCAGGCCTGGTCCTGCTGGCAAAGTTCGTGGCCACCCGCCCGCCCATCGCAGAAGTCCTTGAGCGCTGGGAGCACGTGCTGTTCCCGATCGTCCTGATCGGCCTGGGCATCTTCATCCTCGTCAGCGGCGGCGCCTTCGGCCTCTAATAGGCCCATGCCGAGTGAACTGACCCCCATTTTCTGGACTGGGTTAATTCTAAATGGTTAGGGTCTTTGCGAGGGCCTGGTTCCGATACTGCATCGGTGCCAGGCCCTTGAATCGTTCTTGGAATGGTGCTGTTGCAAAGTTGGGCGGAGAGCAGCGAAGACTCAGTTTCTCATTCCCTGATGGCCGCTGCGTGTGGGCGTTGTTAGGCCGTCTCGAAGACTCAGTTGACGATCACCGCGTCCGGGTTCGGTTGCCCGTAGGCAAACATCGTGCCTTGCCCTTTCCGCAATGAGTGCATCGCCTCCATCCCTTTCAACGTCCGATATGCAGATGTCCGGTTCTTAAACGCGTCTTTCGGCCCGAGGGTCCGCTTCAGCCGACCATGGTCGCCTTCCAGGATGTTGTTGAGGTATTTCACCTGCCGGTGTTCCACTGTTGGCGGGCAGATTCCCTCTGACTTCAACTCGGCGATTGCCCTGGCTAGGGAGGGTGCTTTATCGGTGTTGATCACTCTGGGATACCTGGCTGGCGCATTGGATCTGAGGGCCTTGGCCAGGAAACGTTTCGCTGCGGCCACGTTCTGCTTCGGGGAGAGGTAAAAGGTCCAGGGTCTGGCCACCGGCGGTGATCGCCCGATAGAGGTAGCACCACCTGCCGCCGACCCGGATATAGGTCTCATCCACCCGCCAGGAACTGGCCGGTGGGCAGAGACAAAGCCCTGGAATGAACTCCTGTCACCAGGGTCATTCCAGGGCATATTTCCCCTGACTAAGAGAAGCAGTGACACAGAAGGTCTACCTCAGCGTGGGCCCTGTGGGCGTGCAGGTTCCGTGTGTGGCTGGTGTGCTGTGGCATGGTCGGTAGCGATTGATGACCGACTCTGGAGCGGGTGCCTTGTCTGGTCTCGCGGTTCAGGGTGGGTGGACTATTCGGCGGGTTGGATCTCGCTCTCGGTGACCCACTTGTGGTTGGTCATCGTCATCCCGTCGACGGTGAGATCAACCATGTAGACCGTCTCCTCGGTGGAGTAATCGATGGTGGCCTCAGCACCCTTCATGCCGGACATGTGCTCGGCATCCAGGACAACGCTCGCCCCGTCAGGCAGGGGGGGCCTGACCCGGATCGACCAGCTCCTCATGGACGACCCAGCGGTGGTCGGTAACCGGGGCCCCACCCTCGGTGGGGGTGTAGCTGACCGAATAGGTCGTGGTGTCAAACGCCCCGGAAATGGTGGCGGTGGCCCCGTCCATGCCGGGCATGTGGTCAGCGGTGAGGATGACCTCGGTGCCCACCGGGTACGTGGGATTCTCGGCCTCTTCAATGCCTGCCGGCGGTGCCCCGCCGTCGGCAGGGTGGTCGTGCCCGCCGTGACCTTCGTCGGCAGTGGTGGTGTCTTCCTGGTGGGTCTCGTTGGTCTCTGCGCTTGCCGTCGTGGTGCTGGTGGTGTCGGCATCGTCGGAGTTGTCGGTGGCGTCGCTGCAGGCGGTCAGCGCCAGGGTGGAGGTCAGTACCAAGGCGGCGAGGGTAATGTTGCGTTTCATGAGCGTTCCTTTCAAAGGTGGTGTGAGTTAGGGGTCGAGAGACAAGGTCAGTCAGTAACGGTTACGGGGGATATCGACCCACTGTGTTCCTCCTTCCCGTCGGTCGGAGCCAGGTGAGCCGGCTCCAGACCAATGCGGCGCAACAGCTGGGCGTTCAGGGCCACCACGATGGTCGAGGCAGACATCAAGATCGCGCCCACGGCCGGGGACAGCACGAACCCGATCGAGGCGAGCACTCCGGCGGCCAGCGGCACGGCGAGGATGTTGTAGCCAGAGGCCCAGATCAGGTTCTGGATCATCTTGCGGTAGCTGGCATGGGACAGCTCGATCATCGACAGCACTGCCCGCGGGTCATCACTGGCTAGGACCACCCCGGCAGATTCCATGGCCACATCCGTGCCGGCACCGATGGCGATACCGACCTCCGCGCGGGTCAGAGCGGGGGCATCATTGACACCGTCACCGACCATGGCCACGCTCAGGCCACGCTCCTGCAACTGGGTGACCTTGGTGTCCTTGTCCTGGGGCAGGACCTCGGCGAAGACCTCATCGATCCCCAGGTCCTTGCCCACTGCCTGGGCCACCTGCTGCGCGTCACCGGTGATCATCGCGACCTTCACCCCGCGATCCTGCAGGGCTTTCACGGCGGCGCGGGATTCGGGGCGGATCTTGTCCTCGACGGCCACGGCACCGATGATCTGACCGTCGCGGACAATATGGAGCACGCCGGCCCCACGCCCGGTCCAGGCGCTGGTGGTGTCGGTGAGCTCGGCCGGGGTGGTGAGGTTGAACTCGCGCAGCATGTTCGGCCCACCCACGAGGATTTGGGTGCCATCGACAGTGGCCCGGATCCCGCGGCCGGAGGCGGCGGTGAAACCGGTTGCGCGCAGTGGGCGGCGTGAGGCCTCCGGGTGTGCGGCCGCGGCAGCCACGATCGCGCGGGCCACGGGGTGTTCACTATCGGCCTCCGCGGCGGCGGCCAGGGCCAGCAGGTGCCCTTCCGAAGTACCGGGCACCGGGGCGACACCGGTGACCGCGTGCGCACCCTCGGTCAAGGTGCCGGTTTTGTCGAAGAGCACCACGTCGATGGTGCGCATCCGCTCGAGCGCCATCCGGTCCTTGATGAGCACCCCGGATTTCGCGGCCCGCTCGCTGGAGATCGCAATGACCAGCGGAATCGCCAGGCCCAGGGCGTGCGGGCAGGCGATGACCAGCACCGTGACCGTGCGCACCACGGCATCGTCCGGGCTGCCGATGATGGTCCACACCACCGCGGTGATCAGAGCGGAGATCAGCGCGAACCAGAACAATAACGCTGCCGCCCGATCCGCCAGGGCCTGGGCCCGGGAGGAGGACTCCTGGGCGTCGGCAACCATGCGTTGGATCCCGGCCAGGGCGGTGTCCCCGCCGGTAGCCTCCACCCGGATGCGGACGGTGTTGTCGGTGGCCACGGTACCGGCGACCACCTTGTCACCGGTGTCGCGGAAGACGGGACGGGATTCGCCAGTGATCATCGCCTCATCGAATTCGGCGGCTCCGTCGAGGATGGTTCCGTCGGCCGGCACCCGGGCACCGGCCCTCACCAGCACGACGTCGTCGACGACCAGCTTGGAGATGGCCACGGTGCGGGTGGTCCCGTCGATGACTTTCTCGGCCTCATCCGGCAGCAGGGCAGCCAGTGCGTCAAGCGCGGAGGACGCGGCCCCGAGAGCGCGCATCTCCAGCCAGTGGCCCAGCAGCATGATGGTCACCAGCAGGGCCAGCTCCCACCAGAAGTCCAGGTCAAAACCGCCCAGCCCCAGAGTGGTGACCCAGGAGGCGACAAACGCTACGGTGATGGCCATGGCGATCAGGAGCATCATCCCGGGTTGGCGGGATTTCAGTTCTTTCCATCCGCCCTTAAGGAAAGGCGTTCCGCCGTAGACGAAGATGATCGTGCCCAGCACCGGGGGGATCCAGGTGGATCCAGGGAATGCCGGGAGATGGTAGCCGAGCAGGTGGGCGACCATGGGGCTGAAAATAACGACGGGAATGGACAGAATCAGCGACCACCAGAAGCGGCCCCGAAACATTGCGGTGCTGTGTCCGGCGTGTTCGCCGTGACCATGAACGTGGTGGTCTTCGTCCAGGGCGGAGTGCGGGTGATCGTGGGGCATCGCCTGGCCGTGGGTGTCGGCATCCGCGTGGTGTTCGTGGCTGGCATGATCCGGGTGGTGGGTGTGGTCTGTTTCCGGAGCGGGGTGATCACTATGGTGATCGCCGGAATGATGGGGAGTGCTCATGACGTTCCTTTCGCTCAACTCGGTCGGGGTCGAGATGATGGGTAGAACTGATCAGGATAAGACGGTGTAGCCGGCCTCCTCGATGGCCCGGCGAACCATCTCCGGAGGTACGACACCGGTGACCGTGACGGTGGAAACACCACCAGCAGCGAGATCAATCTGGACCTCGTCAACCTGGGGGAGGGCCTGAAGGGCCTGGGCCACGCTTTTCGCGCAGTGCCCGCAGGTCAGGCCGGTGACCTGGTAGCTAGGGGAGGACCCTCCTGCTGACGAGTCGCTGGCGGCAGGGATGGAGGCGGTGTCGGCACGTGAGGCAGGTCCGCAACAGCTGCAGCCGTGGGAGACCATCGGCAAGAGACGGGGCGGGGAGGTGATCATGGGAAAGCTCCTACGGGTCGGTGGGATGCGGCGATGCTACTCTCTAGCATATACCCCCCCGGGGTATATTTTCAATGGGTGGAGGGCACGGCCCTCACGCGGGGCAGGGTGTGGTCACCGAGCAGCCCCCTCACTGTCGGGAGAGGACAGCGGGAGGCGGAGGGCAAACACCGCTCCGCGACCGGGTCCGGGGGAGGTGGCGGTGAGAGTGCCGCCGTGGGCCTCGATCAATGCCTTGGAGATGGTCAGACCGATACCGGCCCCGCCGTCGTCCCGGCTGCGGGCGGCATCCCCCCGGTAGAAGCGTTCGAAGATGTGTCCGAGCTGGTCAGGTGGGATGCCCTCGCCGTCATCGGCGACGTGGATGAGCGCGGTGGACGACCCCTGTCGGTGGACGCTGATCCGGACCTGCCCGCCGGCTGGGGTGTGCCGTAGCGCGTTCGACAGGAGATTGCTCATCACCTGGCCGAAGCGTTGCCGGTCCACGAGCACTTGGGCGGTGTCCGTAATGGTCTCGACCTGTAAATCGACGCCTTTGTCAGCATAAGCTTCCCCCGCAGCAGCAGCGGCGGTATGGAGCAGATCCCCGAGCCCTTCCTCCGCCAGGTCCAAATCGATCCGGTGTTCCTGGGCCCGGGAGACATCGTCGATGTCTTCCATCAACCGGGTCAGGCGGGTGAGCTGGTCAGCCATGATCGTGTGGGTGGCATTATTCCAGTCCACGACCCCGTCCTGGAGACCATCGAGGTAGACCGTGAGCACCGATAAGGGGGTGCCCATTTCGTGGGCCAGATCAGAGAGCATCTGGCGGCGGACCTGTTCGGTGTGTTCCAGCCGGTCGGCCATGGTGTTGAAGGCATGCGCCAAGGTGGTGACCTCGGGGCCTGCTTCTCCGGCGGGCACGCGGATACGGTAGTCGCCGGCCGTCAGGCTGGTAGCGGCGCGGGTGAGATCCTGCAGGGGGGTGCGCAGACGACGCGATAACCACAGGCTGGCCAGCAGGGCGCTGATCAAGGCGGTGGGCAGGGCGACGGCCAGGGTGATCAGGTTGGCGCCTCGGTAGGCCTGCTCGGCATGGAACAGCTCCAGCGAGGGGTCCTCCCGGCCGGTCATCAACATATGATCATGGAACAGGGTCGGACCCACCATCGTGGCCACGGCCGCGGCCACCAGCAGGCTAATCACCACGACCAACACCTGGGCGACCAGAAAGCGGAAGGTCAGGCCGGGTCCGTGATTCATGGCTGCCCCACCCGGTAGCCCACGCCACGCACGGTGTCGATAAACCCCCGGCCCCGGGTGTCGGTGCCGAGCTTGCGACGCAAGTTGCCGATGTGGACATCGACGATGCGTTCATCACCGACCCAGGTGGTGTCCCAGACCTCGGAGACCAGGTCGTGGCGGGTCAGCACCTGGCCGGGGCGCAGGGCCAGGGCAACCAGCAGCTCGAACTCCGTGCGGGTGAGCTCCACGGTCGTCTCCCCCACCCGCACCTGATGGGCGACGGGGTCAAGGATGAGGTCACCAACGATCAAGGGAGTGGTCACCTGCGGTGGGGTGGTGCTGGTGCGCGGGCGGCGCAGCACCGCATACACCCGGGTCACCAGTTCCCGGATGCTAAAAGGTTTGGTGATGTAGTCATCCGCCCCCAAGGTCAAACCGCTGATCTTGTCGTCCTCGCTGCCACGCGCGGTGAGCATGAGGATGTAGCAGTCCGAGAAGGTGCGGATCCGTCGGCACACCTCCAGGCCGTCGAGTTCGGGCAGCCCCAGATCCAGCACCACAACATCGGGGGAAAAGCGACGGGCCTCGTCCACGGCCTGGGTGCCGGTGTGCGCCTGGCGGGTATCGAAGCCGGCTCGGATGAGGTAGGAGGCCACCATCTGAGCCAGGGGTTGTTCATCATCGACGACCAGCACCCGCCCCGGGGGCGTGGCGGTGGTCGGTGTGCGGTCAGCCATAGCCCCTAGTATCGCTCCGGCCAGGGGGGAATACCACCCTCGCTCAGTGCCCGGCGGGGAAATCTTCATCAAATCTTCAAACATCACCCTTCGACTGCCGTCACCCCTGTGCCCCACCCCGGGCCGGCGGCATCGCCTCCCCTGGTCAGCTCGGCAAGCGCCACCAGGGATTTCACTGTCTGCACCGCATACCCGGGGCGGGTAGAAGGGCATCGCCCACGGCTGTGGGGCGGTGTCCCGGTGGTGACCCAGCCCACCGAATTCACCCCCCTTTTCGCCCTGTGATAAGGCTGTGAGCAGGGTTTTTAATTTCTGAGCCTCAGGCACCCGTGTTAGATAAAGGTATGGCATCGACCTTGAGGCGGTGTCTTCTCACCGTCTTACCACGATCCAAGGAGATTGACGTGAAACGAGCAGCGATCGCAGCCGCCGCCCTTGCCCTCGCCCTCACGGGGTGTTCGGCCACCGACCCGGAACCCACCGCCGACGGGACGGTGTCTCAGGATACATTCCTGACTACCCATGGCCTGGCCGCCATGGACGCGGTGGAGATCATTGATCACCTCGACCGGCAGAAGGTCACTGAGCGTCCCACGGATCTGATCGCCTCCGTGCGTGCCGATGAACTGCTGCTCTCGAGCGATGACCAGGAAGTCGTGGTCGATCTTCCCGACAATCAGACGTATGTCTCGATCGCACCCTATCTCACCTCCACCCACGACTGCTTCTACCACAGCCTCACGACCTGCCTGGGGGAACTCGACAATGAGGATATCCAGGTCACGATCACCGATGAGGCGACCGGTGAGGTGCTGGTGGACGAGGCGACAACCACCTTCGACAACGGGTTTATTGGCTTCTGGCTTCCCGATGATGTCACCGGTCTGATTGAGGTCAGCTACCAGGGGCGTACCGGCACCACGGAGTTTTCCACCACCGACGACGGTGCCACCTGTGTCACAGACCTGCGCCTGACGTGATGGCTCAGCAGGGTCCTCACCTGCGCCTGTCTCCCGTGTCACTGAAATCTAGCACCAAGGAAGGTTAAATCATGATGAACGCGTTTTCCCGACGACAGTTTCTGCTCGGCGGGCTCGTCCTCGCCGGCACCGGGGCCGTGGCCGCCTGCACCAGCGACCCTGGACCCGCTGCCTCGGCACCAGGTCCCTCCCTTCGCCGCACTCCCACCCCCACTGCGCTCGGTGAGCCGACGGTGCGCCGGACACTAACCGCCCGGCCTCTCTCTCTGGATATCGGCGGCATCGAAGCCAAGACGTGGGGATACGTCTCTGACACCGGGGATGCGGCCATTGAGGCCACCGCCGGCGACGTCCTCCAGGTCGATATCACCAATGAACTGCCTGAGAGCACCTCCATCCACTGGCATGGCATCGCACTCCACAACGCAGCCGACGGTGTGCCCGGCATGACCCAGGACCCCATTGAACCTGGCGAGTCTTTCTCCTATGTTTTTGAAGTCCCCCACGGTGGCACCTACTTTTACCATTCCCACACCGGCCTGCAGCTTGATCGCGGCCTCCACGCCCCACTGATCATCCGCGACCCGCAAGACGCTGAGGACCAGGACGTCGAGTGGACCATCGTGCTCGACGACTGGGTCGATGGCATTCAGGGCACTCCCGACGATGAGCTCGACAAGCTCACCGGAATGGGTTCGGGCGACCATCACGGGAGGATGGGAATGGGAGGTCACGGCCAGATGATGCACGGCACCCCGGACCGGGTACTGGGCGGGGATGTCGGCGATGTGATGTATCCGCACTACCTCATCAACGGACGTATCCCCCGTGCTCACCGGACCTTCGAGGCTCGCCCGGGCGACAAGGCCCGCCTGCGGTTTATCAACTCCGGCGGTGACACCATCTTCAAGGTGGCCCTCGGTGGTCACCGCATGACCGTCACCCACACCGATGGCTTCCCTGTCCAGCCCCGGGAGACCGAATCGATCTACCTGTCGATGGGCGAGCGTGTCGACGTCGAGGTCATCCTCGGCGACGGCATCTTCCCGCTCACGGCTTTGGCGGTGGGTAAGGACGACCGCGCCTTCGCCGTCATCCGCACCGCCGGCGGCCAGGCCCCCCACCCCGATGTCGACTTCCCCGAGTTGTCGTCCACCGGACTGCTTCTGTCTTCCCTGAAGCCAGCAGACCGTGCACTCCTGCCCGAGGGCACACCAGACCGAGAAGTCAGCATCGACCTGGGCGGGCAGATGATGCCGTATGAATGGAGCATTCTCACCGACGGCCAATCCTCCTCCGCGACCGTGCAGGAGGGCCAGCGCCTGCGGATGGTCATGCGCAACAGGACTATGATGCCCCATCCCATGCACATCCACGGCCACACGTGGGCGCTGCCCGGCAGCGGCGGACTACGCAAGGACACCGTCCTTCTCCGCCACGGTGAAACCATGATCGCCGACCTGATCGCTGACAACCCCGGGGAGTGGGCATTTCACTGCCATAACGCCTATCACATGGAAACCGGGATGGTCAGCTCGCTTCGCTACGAGTAACCCACACAGCAGGGTTGAGTGCCGAGGTGGGCGGGGTGTCCCCCGAGTAGTGGACACGGCGTTGGTGTCAGGATTGAGCAGTGTGTGCCAGGAGTCGACGGGTTTGAAGTATGCGTCAGCGCACGGCAGCAAGTTCAATGATGTGGTCGTAGCGCTTGTTAAAGCCGGTGGTTTCGGTATCAATGACCGCAAAGACCGGCGTGCCCGATGTGCGCGGGGTGTAGCGGTTGAGGAGGTTTTCTAAAAGGCCCATGGCCTTAAGCCTAGAGGCCCATACCGACATGCCCGCCTAAACGCTATCGAACACTGCAACCAACGTGGATTTCTGTGGATAACTACACTGGCCCCGGTTGCGTCCGCTGGCGTGGTGTATCTGTAGCCCGCGGTAGGCCTTGTGCCGGTGCACAATGAGGCGACCATTTTGGGTACCTTTCGGATCAACTCTTACATCTCCTCGAAAGGACCAGCCCCACAATGGCCGCTGGCCCTCATTCTATCGGCCCCACCGCCTATCTCGACGAATTGCTGTCCCAAGCCTGCCCGGACTTGGTTGCGGCAGATGCTCGAGGGCTTCATTAACCAGATTCTCTCGGCCCAGGCTGACACCGTCTGTGGCGCCGAGTACGGCACCACCAGCGATACCCGCGTCAACCTGCGCAACGGGTACCGTCACCGGCCACTGGACACCCGAGTCGGCACCATTGATGTTGCTATCCCGAAACTACGCCATGGTTCTTTCTTCCCCGACTGGCTTCTTGAGCGACGCACCAGGGTCGAACGCGCCCTGACGACCGTGATTGCCACCTGTTATCTCAAGAGTGTCTCCACCCGGCGCATGAACGACCTCGTTGCAACACTCGGCATCACCAACGTGTCGACATCACAGGTCAGTGACATGGCCAAAGATCTAGACGCGATGGGTGAAGACTTCAGGACCCGACCGCTTGGATTCCGGGCTGTACGTATTCGTCTCGTGTGATGCGCTGACGATGAAAGTCCGGGAAGGTGGCCGTGTGGTCAAAACGAGTGTCTTGCTAGCGACCGGTGTCAATGCTGACGGCTACCGAGAACTTCTCGGTATGCATGTAGCTACAGCTGAATCGACCGCGTCGTGGATGAACTGCTCCCCGTTTTCCGGACTGGGTTATGAAGTGCCCCGGGTTTTGTTCCTAGGCATTTGCCTTGATTTCCATTATTTCTCGACTGGGGTGGTGTTCCCAAAATTCGGCTTCGACTTCAGCCGGGGTGCGGTAGTCCAAGCTCTGGTGGAGCCGTGATTCGTTCCACCAGTTAACCCACTCGAACGTGGCGATTGCCACGTCGACCACGTCGGCCCACGAGCGCCTATGGATCAGTTCGTTCTTGTAGGAGCCGTTGACATTCTCAGCTAAAGCATTGTCGTGGGAATCACCAACAGTGCCGGTAGACGCAGTAATTCCGTGCTCAGCCAGGCGCTCGTTGTAGACGATGCTCACATATTGTGAGCCGTGGGCTGAATGGTGAATCAAGCCCGTTGTTTCCTTGGCGCACACGATCGCCTGATTGAGTGCCTGCAGCGGCAAGGCTTCGGTGCGCATCGAATCCGACAGCGCCCACCCGACAATCCTCCGGGAGAATACATCGGTCACGAACGCGGTGTACACGAACCTTTTCCTGGTGCGCACATAAGTAATGTCCGCCACCCACAGCCGATTAGGGCCAGGAGCCCTAAACTCACGATTTACCAAGTCTGGGCGAAGATCCGGGCCCTTAGGCTTACGCGTCGTGATTGGTGCTTGCGCCTTTGCCCTTTGCCGGACAGACCAGCGCTGCGCATCAGCCGGGCTGTTTGCTCGCGTCCAATGTCAATGCCCTGGCGTTGCAGCACGCGCCACATCTTCCGCACGCCGTAGACGCCGTAATTTTCAGCATGAACGTCGCGAATATGCTCCACGAGAGCAGCGTCGCGAAGACTGCGGGAGCGTAAGCCCCGGGCTTTAGACTGGCGGTACCCACGCGAAGTAAGGAAGCCGCCTTCACGGTGGATGTTTAACGTCTGGCAGATGAACTCGACTGAGAAACGATTCCGATACTCATCAATAAACCGGATCATTTCCAACGTTTCGGGTCGAGTTCCGACACGAAAAAAGCCGAAGCGGCCTTCAACAACTCGTTGGTATCCCGCAGCTCTTGATTTTCTCGACGCAGCTTGGCGACCTCTGCCACAAGGTCCTCAGGCAACCGTTCAGTAACGCGTCCCTCACGTCGAGCGGCCTGCGTCCATTGCCTCGCTGTGTGCCACGAAACGCCCAGTGTGGGTGCCACGATCTTGCATGCTTCCTGCGTCGAAATATTCTCCGCCAGAATGCGATCTTCTACCAAGCGGACGACTCGGTCCTTCGCCTCCTGATCAAACTTCCTCGGCATGTTCGAAGATTTTCCCATCTACTCAAACGGAACAAAACCCGGGGCACTTCAAGAAGCTATCGCACTAGCCGAAAACCTACCCCAGGGTATAGAGAGATCCATCCCCATCGAATGGGGCACCAACACCTAGCTATATAGTCGTAGGGCCACACTGCCAGCTGGAGATTCTGAAGTTGCTCACAGGCTCAAAATAGGGCGCATGCCCCTCTACAAATACCTAGACCACCAATAACCCGATTTAGTATAGTCTACTTCACTTGAATATGTGCAGTGCGCTATACTACGGTGGTGACAAAGAGAAAAGACCTTCTGAAAAACATTGCCCGCTACGCGAAAGAAACAGGTCAGCCCCTCACCATCAAAGAAGGTGGCAACCACACCCGCATCTGGGTTGGTGACAAATACACCACCATCGGCAGACGCAACGAAATCGACAACCTCATGGCCCGCAAGATCTACAAGCAAATTGGAATGGAGAACTAAACCATGGACACGTTTACTGCCACCGTCGAACGCGGGGAAACCTGGTGGATCGCACAGCTCAACGAAGACCCCGGCCTGATCATCCAGGCCCGCAGACTCGACCAAATCCAAGACGAAATCCGTGAGGCCCTCACCCTCTTCCCAGAACTCACCGACTCACCAGAAACGGCCACAATCCACCTCGACATCATCGGCAACGCAGAACAACAAGCTCAAGAAACCCGTAAGCAACTTGCCGACATTCGCAAGCGCGAAGACCAAGAACTAGCTCGCATGGCTACGCAAGCACAGCAACTCGCCAGCAGCGGTTACAACTACCGCGACATCGCTTATCTCCTCGGAATCACCTACGGGAGAGTCGGACAAATCCTTAAAACAAACACGAGCACCGCCTTATAGGCATCCACACGTGAGAAAAGGTGAGCTGTGGCAAAAGTGAAGGGTATTCGGGCTATTGACCTAATCGCTGCCGGTGTTTTGGTGGCATTCTCCTTCTTGGGCTCTAAATTCTCCGGGGTGTGGGACTGGGACCTGTGGCTAACCATCACACTCTTAGTAGCGCCACTGACGCGAAAGCGCTGGCCATTGCCCACATTTGTCGTCTTGGTGGGGATACTCGTGGTGTGCTCGTTGCGCACGGAGATAACGATCGCGTGCATTCTGGTGGCCGGGTTGGCTGCGTACATTGTGCGTCGAGATCTGCTGCACCCTTCGCGGACAATCGCGACAGTGATATTCCTGCTCGGCGACATTATTGGTCTTTTCGCGTTCGCGCCGGGTTTAGTCGACGAAGACGTATTCAAAAAGTTCATTTATGTGACCTGGAGCGTCACGCTTTTGGTGGCGTGCGGGCTGATGGGAGAGTTGCGCAGGCGCACACTTGAAGCACAAGAGCATGCGTTGGAGCAGTCGCTTGCAGCTCAACGGGAAGAATTCGAGAAGCTCGCCATTGCGCAGCGTAGCCACATCGCCCGCGAAATTCATGACTTGGTCACGCACTCATTGACCGTGATTGTTGCCCAGGCGGATGGGGGTCGCTATGCCGGCTGTGAGGAGGCGAAAGAGGAAGCGTTGGCCTCGATTTCCAAGGTGGGGCGCGAATCTCTACAGCAGATGCGCTCTGTGGTGACCTTCTTGCGCGAGGGGGAGGGGCATGCGGCGTCGCCAAGCATTGGCCTCACTGACATCGCTGGCCTCGTGCAGCAGACGGTGCGCAGCGGTCTGGCGGTGTCATACCGCGTGACTGGCGAGCCACAGCCGGTCTCGGACAGCACGTCGCTGGCCATGTACCGCATCGTGCAGGAGGCGCTGACGAATGCCAAGAATCACGGCACCGGTACAGCCGAGCTCGAAATCGAATGGAAACCGGATGCGGTAACAATGAAAATTCAGAATCCGTGCCTTGACCGGGCACAAGGGATTGGGCTCGGTGTCAACGGCATGCGAGAGCGCGCCGAACTCAGCGGCGGCCGCTGCACAGCAGGTCCGCAGGGCAACAACTGGCAGGTCCTGGCCACATTCCCACTAGGAGCCCACGCATGAAAATCGCACTCGTTGATGACCAAGTCTTGTTCCTCCACGGCATCAGCCAAGTAATCAACTCGCAGCCGGACATGGAAGTGAGCTGGCACGCAACCAACGGCATCGAAGCCCTGGAAAAGGCGGCGCAGCAGCCGGTGGACATCGTGGTGATGGACGTGCAAATGCCGCTTCTCGACGGCATCGAAGCCACATCTCAGCTCGCCGACATTGCCCCGGACATCACAACGATCATCCTGACTACCTTCGACGATGAAGAGTACGTCTTGGGTGGTCTTGCTGCCGGGGCCAGCGGGTTCATCCTCAAGGATGCCGAGCCCGAGGTGCTGCTGGAATCGATTCGCACCGTGTACCAGGGGGATGCTGTTATTTCTCCGCGGGCGACCAATCGAGTGATTACTCGATTGCAGGGGCGTCAGGAAGATCGCGTGCAGATTGCGCCCGCTGACCAGCAAGCTTTGCGCGAGCTGACGAATCGGGAGCATGAGATTTTGGTTGCCATCGCGAAGGGATGGACGAACGGGGAGATCTGCGAGCGCTTCTTCATTTCCATGCCCACCGTGAAGACCCACGTCGGCAGAGTCATGGTGAAAACCGGGTCCAGAGATCGTGTTCATGCCGCCCTCTTTGCCTATCGCGCCGGGCTGGTGTCTCGGGAAGATCTGCTCGAATCCTGAGCCGTCATGCCTGGGTATGACCCAGAAATCGTCCGCCGCTCTGATGTGGGAAGTAGATGTTGTGGGCGAGACTTTTAAGCATGACGAAGATCATCGAGACGAAGAATCTCACCAAGATGTATGGGAAGACTACGGTCGTCGATAAGCTTGACCTTGCGGTCACCCAAGGCAGCGTGCATGGCCTGTTGGGACCCAACGGTTCCGGCAAATCGACGACGATGAAGATGCTGCTGGGACTGCTGAAGCCCACCGCGGGCGAGATATATATGATGGGCCGGCCGATGAATCGCCAGACGCGGGTGGACGTGCTGGCACAGGTGGGATCCCTCATTGAACAGCCTTCCGCATACTTGCACCTCACGGGCGCCGAGAATCTTCGCATCGCGACGCGACTCCTGCGAGCTAAACCCGAGAATGTTGAGCGTGCTATCCGGTTGGTGCGGCTAGAAAAGCACATGAACAAGCTGGTCAAAGACTATTCCTTGGGCATGAAACAGCGACTCGGGATCGCCCTGGCCTTGCTGCGTGACCCGCAGATCCTCATTCTCGACGAGCCAACGAATGGCCTGGACCCGGCCGGCATTGAAGAGATCCGCGAACTCATCGTCTCCCTTGCTCGGGATGAAGGACGCACGGTGTTGGTGTCCAGCCACTTGCTCTCGGAGATCGAGAAGATGGCGACGGAACTGAGCATCATTCACCAAGGTCAGCTGCTGTTCCAGGGCACGCAGCGGGAATTGTTTGAAACCAAACTGCCGGACGTTTTCGTGGAAACAACATGCGGCAGCCAGGCAGCGAGCGTGTTGCAAGCCCTGCAGCCAACTCTGGTGCCTGGTGGCGTGATGGTGCCAAACCTCAGCGAACAAGATGTATCGGATCTGTGTGTACAACTGGTCGGTCACAACATTCCTATCACCCAGGTTGTGCGACAGCACCGCAGTCTGGAAGAAGTCTTCATCGGGCTCACCGGGCGGGAGGGATTGCAATGACAGAAAACCTAGCCATCGAGTGCGCTAAGCTTCGCCGATCTCGAGTCCTGATCTTCGGGCTTGGCCTCACCGCCAGCATTGTCTTGTTCACCAGCATGGGATTGATGCGAACAGGAAAGATTGATTCCTTCATGGATGACCCGACGCGGAACTGGTCCATGCACCTGATCGGTTACGTCATGGCATTATCGCTGCTCGCTCCAGTCCAGTTGGCATTGCTGGCCAGTAGGGCAGTGGATCCCGAGCATCTTGCCGGCGGGTGGCAATTAAACGCGGTGGCCGGAACATGGCCGGGAACCTTGCTACGCCGGAAGTTTCTGGTGTTCAGCGGCATCTTGTTGTTGCTGCGTGTCATCGAATTAGGGGCAGTCTTGGCAGCTCCGATGGTGTTAGGAGCCCCAGTGGCGCCGCCGGAGGTACTGCGTAGTTGGTTGCTCACCGGCCTTGGAGTGTGTGGCACGAGCGTGGCAATGCTCGCGCTGCTCATGTGGCTGGCCGCTCGTTTCGAATCCCAACTAGTAGTGCTTGGTGTGGGTGTGACCGGCGGATTCCTCGGTATCTGGGCAATGTTGTCGCCGCCGTGGCTGAGCGCAATCAATCCGTTTGGCTACTTTGCCGTGCTCACACCCTATACCTTCACCGATTCTGGCGTAGCCCCGGTGCAACAAGGTTGGCTGCAATGGGCGTTGTATCTGGCGCTTTCTGGCATTGCCTTTGTGGTCCTTACTCGTCGCCTCAACTCAAGGGAATACTAACCGTGCTACTGCGCAACGAACTCCTCAAGTATCGACGCTCCCACGTGTGGACTGTCCTCGTACTCATTCCCTTCATCTCGGTCGGCTTCGGCGCTGGCAATTACTTTGCCAACCAAGAAATGCTCAGCTCAGGATGGTCGAGCTATCTCTCCCAGGCGGTCCTCTTCTACGGGCTGTTTTTTATGACGATCGGCACCGCGATCCTCGCCTCAGCAGCCTGGCGCCTGGAGCATCGCGGATTCAATTGGAATCAATTGATGACCGTGCCACGCGGAACCGGTGGAATCATCGGCGCAAAGATAGCCGCGATTGTGGTGTTGGTAGCCATCATGCAGATGATTATGCTGGCCTTGGCCCTCATCGTGGGCTTGGTTCTGAACGTCCCAGGGTCGATCCCATGGGTTAACGTCGTCGCGATTGTGCTTGCCATCGCCCCTGGGGCAGCGGTGGCTGCGTGGCAATCCTTCTTCTCCATGATCATCCGCAATTTCGCAGCCCCCGTCGCGATCGCACTCTGCGGCACGATTCTCACCTACGGCGTCGTCAGCGCAGGGCTGGAGGGCCTGATGTTTGCGCTCCCGTCAGCGCTGGTCACCAACACGTTGGCCATCGGGAGCACTGCTTTATCGACGGCCGGGACTCTCGACCTCTTGAACATTGTTGCGGTCCTGTTTTCCTCTCTCGTCTCGATCGGGATCGCCTGGTCGGCAGCTGTTTTCTGGCTACGATGCGTGGATATTCGCTCGTAGGAGGTGGCGGGAATCTGTACTCCTAGCAGTGCCAGTGGGATTACTGCGACACCGTCGGGACGTCGATAAGCATGCTTGCCGGTCGTAATGACGGCCATGTCGATGACATCGTCGGGCAGCAGGTTCCTTAGCCACAGCACATGGCGAACGTCGCCGTCGGTGGGGGCGACGGTGAGTTTGACCTCGATCGGGATAATCCCACCATCTTGGGTTTCGGCGATGGTATCGATTTCGCGGTCGTCATTGCGGGTCCGGAAGTGGCCAACTGTGGCGAAGTTCGCCTCGGCTGCGACTCGGATGGAGAGCACCGCTAGCGCTTCGAAAAGGTTGCCGAGCAGGGCGGAGTATTTTGGTTGGAGAAGTTGTCGTTCGCTGAGGCCTAGGAGTCTGAGGGCTAGGGCAGGATCGGCAAGGAAATGCGTCGGTGATTGGGTAATGTGCGGGAATGGTTCCCGAGCAAAGTTCCACGCTGGAAGTGGGTCAAGGATCCATATCTCGGACAACTTTTCCCGGAATCTCTGGGTAGTTCGCTTTGCTGGTTTGTTGGCATCGCCGGGGTGGCGGCATCGAGAAGTTCGTTGTAGCTGGCCTGTGTGCCTGTGGCCGCGCCGTATACTCGCATCCAGGCAATTAGGGCCTGCTTGTCGCGGACTGAGTATCCCTGTTCTGGTAGGTCACGATCGACAATCCGCTGCAGGTAAGAGTCTCGGTGTTGATTACGTACCAAAGTTGGCAAATCATGGATGGCCGGTAAGCCACTTTATGTGATCGCTCGTGCGTAGTCCGAAAGCTCGAAATCGGTCTGTCCTGTGATTTCCACTTCCCTGGCGCATAGTCGTTTTATGCTGACTTTAGCTTGCTGAGAACGTTCAAAAAGTGGTGCATCCGAAGGGATAGAATTCGACCGGCACCGCTGTGCGCGGACAGCCCAGAAATGACCGCGAAACAATCGAGCCGCGCTACGGAGGGCCACGGTCGAACTGCAGATCGGCGATGGAGCACCGTTCTTAACCGCTGTGCTTCAGAAACAAACCCGATTACCTGCGGGGAGCTATCGTCGCGCTTACTCTTGCGAGTATGAAAGAGATTCTTCCGGAGCATGTAGTTCAGTCGTGGCTTGCAGTTATTCCCCGGGTGCCGGCGGAGGTGCCACTGGAAATCCAGGGAGTTGCCAAGCACATGGAACACCCGTTGACCTTTGCTTTTCATTGCGATGGCTCGTGGCCGGCGGTGGAATTAGCTGCGCAGATTCCGTTCTTGATTGGCCGTGAAAACGATGATTCAGCGACATTTGCGCTGTCAGATGGTCGCGTTGTCGCGGATCCGCACTATCACTTCGCGGACGATCGGCTGATAGACATCTTTATGATGAGCATCTCCGATCTCTTTTCCAATGGACCCGTGACTTTCGTGATGGATTTTGCGCAGGGTTGGGAGTTTGAGCTCACATCGTTGCCCGGTACTTTTGACACCATCAACGAGCAGGATTTCCTGGAACCTATCCAGCTCGGCGGGATCGCTGATTCCAGGATGACCCCGCAGGTGGTAGATGCGTTTCTTGCGCTTTTGGCGGATGAGGAAGTCTCACCACAAGCGAAGGCGGCGATGATGCGTGGTCGGCTCATGCTGGATTTCCCACCTATTCCTCCGGAAGATCTAGCGTTCTACCTGCGCCATTATTTGCCTTTCCGATTTTCTGCGTCGGATTCGCAGGTGCTTACTAATACACAAATCAATCCCCAGATGATGGCGGTGGCGCACGATGTCGCTGAGATCGTGCGCTACGTCGCTGATCAACCGGGCGCGCGTATCAAGCTCCTCAAGAGTGGCAGCTGGCCCGCCGGCGATATTCGAAAGCTTACGCAAACCGCGAGCTTTAGCGAGGAGCTTCTCGACGTCCTCGACGGCCAGAATCCCCGTAGCATCCTGCATGACCCGCATTTCAGTCAAATCCTGAATCTTGCGCACTTGATGATGGACTCGAGCGACACATACCTGGAACTCGGTTCTGAGGCCGCTCTGTGTCTTGCTGTCGACGAAGTTTTGCTTGAGCAGTGGGTGCTGTACATTTTGTGCGATGAAGCCCAACAGTTGGTTGAGGATCCCTATAACAGGCCGTCGCCACCACAGTTTGCCGGCATAGAATTCAGTGAAGAGCTGCAAAATATTTTGTCGGGCGGTCTTGGACTATTGGAAGACAGTGACGACGCTGAAGACTTTGAGGACATGTTTGAAGCAGCAATGCGCAACCTTGACCTGCCCCCTGAGGTTGAGAAGGAGCTTCGCGAGCAAATGTTTAAAGGATTGAGCTTCGATGACTAGCTCGGCAAGCGCGGACGCAACTGGCCGTCGATAATTGCCCGTAGTTATCTCGCCCAACTCTGCAGGGAGTCGCGACGTCGAAAGGCTGGAACCGCTGGGCGGGTTCCTTTTGAATTCAGGCAAGCGCGACGCCAAATGGGCCTGGCTGATGCTCATGTCGCGGGGATTCGACTGGCAAATGATTAAGCCGCTTTTCGCCGGTGTTGCCATGAAATGTTTGTTTCCAGGGTGACGTCTTTCTGCCCCCAAATTAAAACATGTGTTCGATGCATTGCCTCGGTGTGTCCACCGCCATTGCTAGGTTTATTTTCAGAGCCCAAAAGGTTGGGCGAGCGTCAAACAGGAGTAACCATGACCATTGTCACCCAAGCTGATCGATGGCTAATTGACCGGAGTCTGCAAGTTAATGCTTTGTGGGCGAAATCGGGGACCGAAGAAGCCTACCTACACTTGCCACAGCATCTCATCGATACCGCGTGTGTGGCGGAATGGCTTTGGGATAACTGGGTATCAGCGGCTCTTAAGACTGCGCTGAGTCGAACCTGGTCCTTGAACGAAGATCATTTGCGCCGACTGTACGTATTCTTGGCCGGGACGCATGACGTTGGTAAGGCAACAGTGAGTTTTCAGCGGCAGGCGGAGAATCCCCCCAGTAAGTCCTATTTGTTGGCGGAAGTTGAGACAGCTGGGCTGTCGCTGGCATGGACACTGGGGGAGGGGACACAAAAGCTTCCTCATGGCACCGCCTCGGCGTTGATTCTTAGGGGCTGGCTGCAGAAGTGGGGTATTGGGAAGTTGCAGGCAGTACGAGTTTCATCAGTCGTGGACGCGCACCACGGCTTCGCGACTGATCCAAAACTGTTGGAGTTACACCAGCGGACAATTCCGAACTACCCCGAAGCTTGGGCGTCAATTCATGCAGAAATCCTTGACACCATGGCAGAGCTTACCGACATCGAGGACGTGTTGGATGCACAGTTGGGTGTGGGCGGCCCCTATGCGGCCGCCACCCAGTTGATGACGGGCCTGGTGATTATGGCCGACTGGATAGCGTCTAATGAAGACCTATTCCCTTACCGTAACGATCAGTCGCAGGTTGAACGGGTTGAAGCAGCGATGGCAGCCGTGCAACTACCTAGCCCATGGCAATCGATTTCTGCAGGTATAGATACAAAACTGCAATTTCAAAACACTTTCGGTTGGCCAGACTATTTTGAGGTGCGCCCAGTACAAGACGCCGCTGTTCAAATCGCCCGGTCCCACGAGAGCCCTTGCCTGATGATTATCGAAGCCCCAACCGGTGAAGGAAAAACAGAGGCAGGGCTGGCAGCTGCGCACGTCATTGGAGAGAAGACTGGCGCTCAGGGCGTTTTTGTTGCTGCACCCACGATGTCCACGGCTAATGGGCTTTTCGAACGAACCACTGACTGGGTCCGGCGGTCTTCTCAGAGTGGTGAAGTGGCCTCCATGTACTTGGCACATTCCAAGAATCAACTCTCGGAACAGTACCAAGCACTGCGTTTTTCCGGAATCGGAAGCGATACCCTAGACCACGGGTCGGTGGTAGCTAATCAATGGTTGTCTGGCCGCAGAAAGGGCATCCTTGCCGATTTCGTGGTTGGAACAGTGGACCAGGTTTTGATGATGGTCCTCCAAGCGCGATTCTCGATGCTTCGCCACGTCGGGTTGGCTGGCAAGGTCATAATTATCGACGAAGTCCATGCCTACGACGCCTACATGTCGCAATATCTCTACCGCACTCTGGAGTGGCTAGCCAATTATGGCGTGAGCGTGATTTTGATGTCTGCGACTCTGCCGCCTGCGCAACGAAAAGACCTCGCCGCGGCCTACGCTTCCCAACTCGTCACTGACCCTGACCTGGAAAAGCTCAATACCAGCGCATACCCCCTGATTAGCACGGTTAGTGCTGCTGGAATTGCCACCCTTCCGATTGCTTCTCGACCTACCGACCTTGAAGCTTCACTGACGGTCCTCGATGACTCCCTCGACACTTTGGTGAACCAGGTCAAAGCATTGCTTGTCGACGGCGGTGTGGCACTCATCATCTGTAACACCATCGCACGTTCCCAGGCAGCTTTTGATGCGCTGAGCTCCAAGTTTCCGGGCGATGTTGACCTGCATCATTCGGCATTCGTTGCAGCCCATCGAAGTGCCAAAGAGGACCTACTTCGCGAAATGTTGGGTCCGCAAGCACACCGAGGCTCGGGTAGGCCCGACAGGAAGATCGTGGTGGCAACCCAGGTAGCCGAACAATCCTTGGATATCGATGCTGATGTACTTGTGACAGATATTGCCCCGATTGACCTGGTGATCCAGCGAATTGGCCGTTTACATCGGCACCGCCGACCGGATTCTGATCGGCCTTTGTTGCTTCAAGAGCCCCAGGTGTTTATCCGTGGTATCCAAGTAATCGATCCACTTCCGGAATTCGATGGTGGCGCGGAAGCCGTCTACGGCCGCAAACTGCTCCTCGCAACGATGGCACATTTGCCAGCAGTTTTTCGACGCCCCGACGATGTAGCCGAACTCGTACGCAATGTCTATGCCGAGAATCCCGCCATTCCGACCGGATGGTCGGAAGCGTGGAGAGAGGCGTGCCAAAAAGCGAGCGCCGAACGGTTCAGCGCTGAGCGTAGAGCTGACGCTTTCCGATTCCCTGCCCCAGGCGCAGCGTCGGAAATGCGCTATTTATTTGATCGACTGCATTCGGAACCCAAGCCAGGTGAGGAAGAAGTGGGAAATGCGCAGGTGCGCGATGCCGAGCTAACGGTGGAAGCTATCGCAATCCAAAAGGACGAGTACGGCTATCGCCCACTTGGCTCGGATGAAGAGATCCAAATAGGCAGTGACGTGAACTATGGCCAAGCGTTGGCGTTGGCAGCTCACTCCATCAGGCTGCCGGCGCGGCTAACCAGACGGGGCAGTGATTTCGACGAAGTGATTGGAGACCTGGAAATGCAAACACCAGGGGAGTGGTCTGAGTCGGGGATTCTGAAAGGACAGGTAGCTCTTATTTTTAACACCGAAGGCTTCGCCTCAGCAGGCCGTTTTACCTTGCGATATGACTTGGAGAGAGGTCTTGAAGTTGTGGCAACCGAAGCTGTTCAATCCTGATTAGGCTGGGAACCATGTTGGAGAATTTGCTGGGCCTGACGGGCGAAGTGGCGTTGGCGCGTGAAGAAGAGCGACTTACAAAAACACGCGCCATTGAAATCTTTGACGGCGACTTGCTTAAGGAGTTAACACCGGGCGTATTTTCCACTTTGGCCTTCATTCACCGTCAGCTATTCCAGGATGTTTATGACTTCGCGGGCGAGATTCGAGTGGAGAACATTTCGAAAGGAAGCTTTCGTTTTGCATCCGTCATGTACTTGCCAGCTGCATTGGAGGCGATCGACCAAATGCCCCACGCAACCTTTGACGAGATCGTAGCCAAGTACGTAGAGATGAACATCGCCCATCCCTTTAGAGAAGGTAATGGGCGGAGCACCCGGATTTGGTTAGACCACGTGCTGATGAACTCGCTGGGATGCGCCGTCGATTGGTCTGCAGTGGATAAACAGGACTATCTGCTGGCAATGGAACGCAGCCCAGTGCGCGATCTGGAGATTCGGATGCTCTTGCAAGAACACCTCACCGAAGGCGTTCCGAGCCGTGCAACCTTTATGAAAGGCCTCGACGCAAGCTACCGGTACGAAGGCTACAACACTTTCCGAGCGGAAGATCTCAGGTGATGAGGTCAAGCTCAAGCCCACTCCGAACGACTCAGATGTGCGACACCTGTATTGGCTGGGCGAGCAATTTGGAGAGCGACTCGTTGAAAAAGTGGTGGTCACAACCGGGACGGATGCATATCGACGGCCCGATGGTGTCGTCGTGGTGCCACTGGCATTGTTGGGCTAGTGAGACCACCTGTGTGCAGCCCTCTCCAGGAGTTCTATCATCTACTTAACGCCTCCCCAACCCGCTTGCCGGAGTGAATGCAGCCGCCGAGGAATGTCCCTTCGAGGGCGTTTTTGCCGTGCATGCCGCCACCACCGAAGCCGGCGGCCTCGCCACACGCGTATAGGCCTGGGAGAACCGATCCGTCGGCACGAAGGCATCGCCCTGACAAATCCGTTTCAATCCCGCCGAGCGTCTTGCGGGTGACCACGTGCAGACGCACGGCAATCAAAGGACCGTGTGCCGGATCCAGGATGCGTCCTGGTGGAGCGCAGCGGATGATTTTGTCGCCAAGAAAGCCTCGCGCGGTGCGGATGTAGTTGACCTGGATGTCCTTGGAGAATGGGTTGTCTAGTTGTGAGTCGCGGTCTTCCAGCACGCGTCGCACGTTTGCCAATGACACCGGCACAGTGCCGAGTTCATTCATGCCGTCGACCAGCTCTGGCAGCGAGGAGGCAACCACCCAGTCGGCGCCGTGTTCCATGAAGGCCTTGATCGCGACGTGCGTCCCGGGGGCGACTTTCCCTATGAGCTTGCGCAGGGACTTCTCCGTAAGATCGGGGTTTTGCTCCGAGCCGGAGAAGATGAATTCTTTGTCGGCGATCGCCTGGTTGAGCACGAACCATGAGTAGCCGTGCCCGGTTTGCCCGATGTGTGCGAGAGCCGCGAGGTTGTCGGAGCCTGGGAACAAGTTGGTCGGCAATCGGCGACCCGTCGCGTCCAGCCACACCGACGACGGCCCCGGAATGATTCGGATGCCGTGACCTGGCCAGATCGGGTTCCAGTTGATCATGCCTTCGGGGTAGTGCCACATGCGGTCGGTGTTGACGAGGTTGGCACCTGCGTTCGCCGCGATGTCGATCCCATGGCCGTCGACATGCGCTGGCACGCCCGTGACCATGTCCTCGGGGCAGGGACCCCAGCGGTCGGTGGGCCACATCTTACGCACCTTCTCGAGGTTGCCGCCGATGCCGCCGGTCGCGATCACCACGGTGCCGCGCGCCTCAAACTGCTTGACGACGTCGCGCCCGCTCGCCACCCCACGCGGCTCGTTGGCGGGTGCGAGCTGGTCGCCACGCACGCCGACGACCTGGCCGTCCTCGACGATGAGCGAGCTAACGCGGTGGCGGAAATGGAATTCAACCTTGCCTTCGCGCTCGAAGTCCTCCAGCGGCTCGCGGAACACCCGCACGACCTCAGGCCCGGTGCCCCAAGTCAGGTGGAAGCGGGGTACCGAATTACCGTGCCCGGAAGCATCGCCACTGCCGCGCTCAGCCCAGCCGATGGTCGGGACCACGTTGAGCCCTAGTTCACGCAGGTAGTCGCGCATTTCTTCGGCGGCGAATTCGACAAATTTCTCGCCCCACTGCCGGGGCCAGTGGTCGTGGGGAGCGTCGTCAAACTGGGCGGAGTTTTCCCAGTCGCGCCACGCGAGCTCTTTAGAGTCGTGCACGCGCAGCAGGCGCTGCTCGGGGGAATTCACCCAGAACAGGCCACCCAGCGACCAAAACGCCTGTCCGCCGAGGTTGGCGCGGCTTTCCTGATCGAGGAAAACCACGTGCCGCCCGCCCTTCGCGGCCTCATATCCTGCGACGAGACCCGCAAGCCCCGTCCCCACAATGATTACTGTGTCGCTCATGGCACCAGAGTGTAGTAAGCAGCAGTGGCTACCGCACTGCGGAAATTGGCAGGTCTACCTGTCGGGCCCACTTCTCGATCTCCGCGACGCTCCGCTCCGGGAAGCTTGTGGCGTGGTCGGCTAGGCGCGCAGCGAAGTGCGGCTCCAGGGCCGCTACCGCTACGAAGCCGTCTTTCGCCGGATAGATCCGATAGTTGTCCACGCTTCCGCCGAGCAGCCCTTCCGGCGCAGTGACTCCGTGCAGATACGGCGCAGCCATATCAAGGGCAGCTTGCTTCAACCCGATCCGCGTGTGCCCACCACCAGCAATGAGCAGCGCAAGCGCTGCGGACACTGCTTGGGAGGCGCCCATCAGATCTCCCAGCAGCACCTTTGGCATGTGCGGGGGAGTGAGGGTGCCGGCCTCGGCCTGATAGGTGAGGTCGTGACCCGCATGCTCGGGATTGTCCACGTCACCGACGATTTCCACGTGACCCACCCCCTCCGGTACCTCCACGCCCATCCTGGTCAGTGCGGAAGGTCGGTGCGAGGTGATGAGCAGGTGGGCGTCGGCAAGCAGGCGGTTCAGTTCGGCCTGCCCCGCGGGGGTTTTGAGGTCCACGGTGACAATTTCGCAACGCCGCTTGAGTTCCTCGTACCAGGTGGGGGCCAGGTGGGCGAGCGGGTCTCCGGCAGGTGGCTCCAGCTTGACGACGCGCGCGCCCAGGCTAGCCAGCCGATCGGCGGCCCACGGGCCGGGGAGATTCACGGCGAGATTGATGACGGTAATGTTCTGCAAAGGCTCCATAACGTGATCCTAGCCACAATTCCAGCCCGGCCGCCGAATGTAAACTTTGCAAAGTTGCAAAAGTGAACTGTGAAGCTCCTATGCAATCGTTAGAGTGGTGACCTGAAACACAACCGTTCGTTACCCAAGTGTGAATGGAGCCTCAGTGGACCTATACGAATACCAAGCCCGCGCGCTATTCGCCGAGCACAACATCCCGGTGCTCGCCGGCAAGCTAGCCACGTCCGCAGCCGAAGCCGAACGCGCAGCCCAAGAAATCCAGCGCGACACCGGAGCCGATCTCCTCGTGGTCAAGGCCCAGGTGAAAACCGGTGGCCGTGGCAAGGCCGGCGGCGTGAAGTTGGCCCGGACCCCGGAGGAAACGCGCGAAGCAGCCGAGCACATCCTGGGCCTGGACATCAAGGGACATGTGGTGCGGAAAGTTATGGTCGCGCAGGGTGCAGACATCGCCGAAGAGTACTACTTCTCCATCCTCCTGGACCGCACCAAGCGCAGCTTCCTCGCGATGCTCTCCAAGGAAGGCGGCATGGAGATTGAGCAATTGGCCGTCGAAAAGCCAGAAGCTTTGATCAAGCGGAACTTCACGCCCCTGGATGGCTTGACAGACACGCTGGCCCGCGAAATGACGGAGGCGGCCGGCTTCGCACCGGAGGACCAGGCCAAGCTGGTGCCTGTGTTGAAGCAGCTCTACGCCGCTTTTGTGGCCGAGGATGCCACACTGGTGGAAGTGAACCCGTTGGTGAAGACCGATACCGGGGAAATCCTAGCGCTGGACGGCAAAGTCACCCTGGATGACAACGCCGAATTCCGCCACCCCAACCACGCGGAGCTCCACGATGCCTCGGCAACCGATCCGCTGGAAACCAAAGCTCAGCGCATGGGCCTGAACTACGTGAAGCTGGACGGCAACGTGGGCGTGATCGGCAACGGCGCCGGCCTGGTGATGTCCACCCTTGACGTCGTGGCCTACGCCGGTGAGGACTTGCCAGGACAGCCACGCCCGGCAAACTTCCTGGACATCGGCGGCGGCGCCAACGCGGAAGTCATGGCCAATGGCCTCGAAGTGATCCTGAGCGACCCGCAGGTCAAGAGCGTTTTCGTGAACGTTTTCGGTGGCATCACTGCCTGCGACGAAGTAGCTAGCGGCATCATCCAGGCCTTCAAGATCCTGGCAGCCGACGGCGTCGAACCGAAGCCACTCGTTGTGCGACTTGACGGCAACAACGCCGAACTCGGTCGCCAACTACTCAACGATGCCCAGCTCCCGCACCTGCAGCAAGTAGCCACCATGGATGACGCCGCGCGTCGCGCCGCCGAACTCGCATCCGACGCCGCCCCCGCCTCTACCGCCAGCTAATCGCCCACAAGCCAGCATAGAAAGACACATCATGGCAATTTTCCTCGATGAAAACTCCCGCATCATCGTCCAAGGCATGACTGGTGCCGAGGGACGCAAGCACACCCAACGCATGCTCGACTCTGGCTCGCCGATCGTCGGCGGGGTCAACCCGAAGAAGGCCGGAACCAGCCTGGACTTCAACGGCACCGACGTGCCGGTTTTCGGCTCTGTCCGCGAAGCTATGCGCGCTACCGGCGCAAACGTCTCCGTCATTTTCGTCCCCGCGGCCCACACCAAGGCTGCCGTCGTTGAAGCTATCGACGCCGGAATGCCGCTCGTCGTGGTCATCACCGAAGGTGTGCCGGTCCACGACACCGCGGAATTCCACGCTTTGGCCCGTGAGCGCGGGACCACCCAAATCATCGGCCCGAACTGCCCAGGCCTCATTACACCGGGTGTGGCTAACGCTGGAATCATCCCGGCCCAGACTGCCCCGAACCCAGGGCGAATCGGCTTGGTGTCCAAGTCCGGCACCTTGACCTACCAAATGATGCACGAGCTCTCTGACCTCGGGTTTTCCACCTGCGTGGGTATTGGTGGCGACCCAATCATCGGCACCACCCACATCCGGGCGATCGAAGCCTTCCAAAACGACCCGAACACCGACGCCATCATCATGATCGGTGAAATCGGTGGCGACGCCGAGGAGCACGCCGCGAAGTACATCGCTGAGCACGTCACCAAGCCAGTGGTCGCCTACATCGCCGGATTCACGGCCCCGGAGGGCAAGACCATGGGCCACGCCGGCGCCATCGTTTCTGGTGGTAGCGGCACCGCGGCCGGCAAGAAGCAGGCCCTGGAGGCCGCCGGGGTGCGCGTCGGGCAAACCCCAACCCAGGCCGCGCAGCTCGTGCGCGAAGTCCTCGCCTAAACCGAGCACGGGGGCGTCGGCTTAGCTTATCGACGCCCCTGCCCAGGCCCCGATCGGACCGCCCCCGTCGGACCGCCTAAGGAACTTTCGGATCCACTTGCTGCCAAGCGCTAGCCCAACCACCAAACCGGGACTAACGTTTCGGTTTGTCCATACTGGTTGTTAGTAGCAAGGCTCCCTCATGAAACGTCTCATTGCTAGCGTCTGTACTTCGCTGCTCCCGCTGGCAGCCCTGGTGGCCCCGGCCGCCGCGGCCGAAACCGCCCCGGTTATCACCGCGAAATTTGAAAGCTCCGCCCCGGCTAGCTGGGGAATCAATGATTCGAACTGTGTACCCACCGGGGATGTGAAAGAGCCAGTCATCCTCATTCACGGCACCTCGGATAACGCCAGCAACTGGGGCGATGTCGCACCCGTGCTCAAGCGCGCCGGGATGTGCGTCTGGGCATTCGATTACGGTGCGGACGACATCACCTTGCAAAACATGATTCCTTCCCTCAAAGCCATCGGCGATCTGGACGTGTCCGCACGCGAAGTCGCAGATCAGGTGACTTATGTGCGCGAGGTAACCGGCGCGGAGAAGGTGAACTTGGTTGGACACAGCCAGGGTGGCATGCACACCAAGACTTACGAGCAGCTCTACGGGGAGCCCGGCACGGTGGCCCGCGTGGTTGCCATCGGCGGTAACTACCACGGCACCACCTTGGGTGGCATGGCAACAGCTCTGCTCCCACTCATTAAGGGCGCGCCAGGGCTCGCATCCTTCCTGGCCAGCACCGCCGGTATTCAGCAAGTTTTGGGCTCGGAATTCATGACCCGCCTGAATGAGCATCCCGACACCGTCGCCGGCGTGCAATACACCTCGATCTACTCGCCTGCGGACACCACTGTCACCCCGAACAGCGCCTCCCAGCTCACAGCTGTCCCGGGTGCCGACGTAGTCAACGTTGATCTCGGGGCAACCTGCGCCGCTACACCTCGCCACGACCGGCTGCCACATGACGCCACGGCCATCTCCGAAATCGTCTGGGGTCTGACCCGCGCCGCCGGGGACGACAATGCTGCTGCGGGGTGTGTCCGCAGCTAGGGGCGTCGATAAGCTAAAGCTCGGCCTCGGCGAGCACGGTTCCGGACGGCTGCGCGCTGCCACCTACGGGTTCCTCCGTGATCATGACTTTCATGGTTTCTCCAGGTAGCGGCATCCAGACGGAATCGTGTGGCTCCGGACCGATTACGCCCGCGGACTTCATGCTGCCGTCAGCCATCACCGCCCAAACTTGAGCGCCCATGCCCTTATCGACGTCCGGTGCACCGTCCACCATCGCCCCGCCCTTGCCCATCGAGGACGACACCACGATGTCGAGCTGCGCGCCCATTGCTTGGGTTTTGGCCTGACGCACGTCGCTTGCGGCCATGATGGAATGCATCTGGTCATGGGAATCCGGCTCGCTCTGGTTCATCCAGGTCAGCGACCCGGCAAAGATTGTGACTGCAGCTGCTGTCGCCAAGAAGGCACTCCGCCAGCGCCGCTTGGGCTTCGCCGAATCGATGCTAACGACCTTCGCGTCTTGCTCCGCTGCGATCGCAGCCATGAGCTGCTCTTTCAGTTCGGGACGCGGAGTTTGGGGGGTAGTGGCACGCGCCAGCGCGGCATCAAGGTCCTTGGGGAAATTGATGTCCGTCATTGTGCACCTCCTGCGGATGCGTGAACGCGCAGCGCGTTTCTTAGTTTGCTCATGCCATCCCGAACTCGGGTTTTCGCAGTTCCCAGGGGAACTCCGGTCGCTTCCGCAACCTCCGCGTGGGACATACCCGTAAAGTATGCCAGCATGATTGCGGTTCGGTGCGGTTCGCCGATCGAATCCACCAGCTCCCGGATTTCTTGGGCTTCCAAATCCGCGACGGCCTCATCTTCGGCCGCAATCCACGTGGTCATTTGCTGGACAAACTCGGCGGTGTCCCGTTTCTTAGCCGCCATGTCGGAGCGCAGCCGATCGATCGCGCGTAGGCGAGTCAGCCTCAACGCCCAACTGCGCGCACTGGATTGCGCAGGATCGAAGCTGGCGGCAGTGCGCCACAGCTCCATGAACACTTCTTGGGTGACTTCTTCGGCTTGCGTGCGATCTCGAATGATGTGCTGGGCTACACCGAGCACTTGAGGTGCCAGTTCGTCGTAGAACAACCCGAAAGCGTTGCTGTCGCCAGCGGCAACAGCAACCAATAAGCTATCGAGATCCATAACCGAACAGTGTAACCGCGTCCCCGCGAAGAAAACTAGTGCTTCATCATTTCGGACGTCATCATCATGCTGTCGGAAGGCTGCATCATCTTGTCCGATGGCTGCATCATTTCGGACGACATCGCAGGTGCCATCTTGTCGGTGCTCATCATCATGCTGTCGGATGGCTTCATCATTTCGGAAGTCTTCATCATGCTGTCGGAAGGCTTCATCATTTCCGAGGACATTGCTGGGGCAGTGGTTTCGGAGGTCTTGGAATCACCGTTGTCGCCACAGGCCACCGTGCCGAGGGAAATGGCCACGAGTGCGCCGGCGAATCCGAGGTTGCGTAGTGCGTTACGAGTCTTCATGAGAAAGTTCTCCTCCAAGTATTATGCGCAAGCCTTTCTTGCGCTTCATGGAGTACTTCGGAGCCCTGCCCACATTCGGATTGGAAAAGTTTAAAAAAAGTTTTTCCAATCTGTTCTCGCCGTTGCTTCCGTATCACTTCATGTATCAACCGACGTGAAGGGAGCTTGTGCAGTGCTCGAACTAATAGCCATCGGCATAATCGGCGGGGTGGTGACCGGCCTTTCACCGTGTATCCTGCCCGTCCTGCCTATCATTTTGACGGTATCCGTCGGCCGACGCCCATCCCACGTGGTGGCCGGACTGGCGATCAGCTTTTCCGCAATCATGCTCCTGGGCACGATATTGCTCAGCGCGTTGGGTTTGCCTAAGGACCTGCTGCGCTGGTTGGGCGTCGCCATGCTGGTAGCGGTGGGTTTGGGCATGGTTTTCCCGAAGCTGGGTTCCTGGCTCGAAGCACCCTTCGACCTGATCCCACGGCCAACCGCCCTGCAAAACCGTGCCAAGGGGCATGGCGGCTTCGTGCTCGGCCTGGCGCTTGGTGCGGTCTACGTGCCGTGCGCGGGCCCGATCCTGGCCGCGATCACCGTCGCGGGCGCTACCGGCGACATTGGCTTATCGACGGTCGTCCTCACCCTGTCCTTCGCCGTGGGCGCAGCGATCCCGTTGTTCTTCTTCGCGCTCGCCGGTAGCAAAATCGGCGACCGGGTCGACGCAGTGCGTCGCCACACTCGTGCGGTAGGAGTGGTGATTATTGCGCTCGCCTTGGCTTTGGCCACCAACGCTCCGGAGCGTCTGCAGCGTGCCGTCCCGGACTGGACAGCGGGAATCCAACGGTCCCTCGGGGAAAATACCCAGGTGCAGCAGGCCCTCGGCGGTGGCGGAAGTCTGGCTGCGTGTCGGACCGCTGATCCGTCGAAACTACAAGACTGCGGGCCGGCACCCGAACTGGCTGGGCTGACCGGTTGGTTTAACACCGAGCAGCCAGTCACGCTAGGTGAAGGAAAAGTAACCTTGGTGGACTTTTGGGCGTATGCCTGCATCAACTGTCAGCGGGCGGGGGAGCACATCACCAAGTTGTATGACACCTATCAGCCAGCAGGCCTGCAGGTATTAGGCGTGCATGCGCCTGAGTATGGCTTTGAACATGAGGTGGCGAATGTTCAGGCCGCCGCCAAGCGCGAAGGTATCCATTACCCGGTGGCGCAGGACAATGACTTCGAGACGTGGAAGAACTTCAACAACCGCTACTGGCCGGCACGCTATCTCGTCGATAAGCAGGGCAATGTTCGCCACATTCATGAGGGCGAGGGCGCTTACGCGGAAACCGAGCAGCTGATCCGGCAGCTCCTGCAGGAAGCGAACCCCGGCGTGCAGTTGCCTGCGCCGGTGGAGGGATCGGGGATGTCGGAGCGGCCTGGGCAGTTGACGGAGCGTCGCAATCCGGAGACATATTTTGGTTTTGAGCGCGCCCAGTATTTCGCAAACTCGAATTATGGTGCGGGCAGCAGGCATTTCGATGCCGTGACCCCCAAGACCGGGCAGTACGCTTTGGCGGGGGACTGGACGGTCAATTCTGACCACATCGTGCCCCAGCGGGACGCATCGCTACAGGTGAACATCCACGCCGCTCATGTCCAAGCGGTGGTCTCTGGCAGTGGCATGCTGGAGGTCACCACCCCGGATGGCGCGCGCCGGGAGTATCCGGTCGCTGACGGCACGGTGGACGTCCTGCGATCTGAGCAGCCGGTGGATGGCATCGTGAGCATCATTCCGCATGGCGAGGTGACGATGTATTCCCTCACCTTCGGATAGCCAATCTGTGTTATATTAAGTAGTACAGATTTGCTTGGGAGGTGGGATGGTCCCCGTCGCGTCATTTCTAGGGATGGCATGTTCGCTTTTGATTTGCCTCGCGATCCCGCTCGTCGGGGTGTGGGCACTCTGGCGTCGCGATAGGCGTATCCTCCCAGTCGTTGGGATCGGCGCGGTCGCATTCGTCGGATCGCAAATGATGCTGCGCATTCCGCTGATGCAGCTCGCGTCGGCAATCGCGCCGAATACCTTGGGCGCATTCCTCACCTCCGTCCCCGTCGCCAGCTTCAGCGCGGGCATCTTCGAAGAAACCGCGCGGCTGCTGTGCCTGGTTTACCTCCTCAAGGGCGCTCGGCGCCTTATCGACGGCGTCGCGTTCGGTCTCGGCCACGGTGGGATCGAAGCGATCCTGCTGGTTGGCGCCGCAATGGTCAACAATCTGGTCCTGGGGCTCGCCATCAACTTCGGCTACTGGGATTCGCTCGCCGGGATCTTGCCTGGGGATGCCGCGCAGCACATCCAGACCGTGCTGGTGGAAACTCCGAGCTCCGCCTACTTCATTGGCGGTATCGAGCGAATGTGGGCGATCGGCTTACACATAGTGTGTTCGATCCTGATCCTGCTGGGCGTGGTTCGGGGCCGTAAGGCCCTGGCTTGGGTCGCCGCCGTATTGGTACATGGCACCGCCAATTTCGCCCTCATCACAGCGATTTCGCACGGCGCGAACATGTGGATCGCCGAACTGAGTGGTGTCGCCCTGATTGCAATCGTCCTAGTCCTGGTAGTGCGGGGTGCGCGGAAAGTTCTTCGCGCGCAGGCCAGCGCGCATTAGCCCAGTTCGCGTACGTCTGGGGTGGCAAGGCCCTTGGGGACGACCACTACTTGGCCATCCAAGGTATGGACCGCGACCGAAATTCCGAACACTTCGCGAATCAGCTCACTCGTCACGATTTCCTCCGGCACGCCGGTGGCAACAATTTCGCCGTTCTTCATCACGATGAGGTGATCGGCGTAGCGCACGGCTTGTTGCAGATCATGTAGTACCGCGACCACCGTGCGGTCGAGTTGTGTGACTAAGGCCTTGGCTAGCTCCAACAGGCCGTACTGGTGGGAAATGTCTAGGTAGGTGGTGGGTTCGTCTAGTAGGAGCGCCGGCGTGTTTTGGGCCAGCACCATCGCTAGCCAAACGCGCTGACGTTGGCCACCCGAGAGTTCGGCGACGCGGACGTCGGCAAGCTCGGCGACGCTGGCTGCGGATAGGGCGGCGCTGACGGCCCGGCTATCCTCACGTGACCAGGGCTTGAGCAAGCTCTGATGCGGGAAACGGCCACGTCGCACTAGCTCGGACACCGTGATGTCAGGAGGCGTGACGGTCGTTTGGGGAAGGAAAGCCAGGCGAGTGGCCACTTCCCGACTTCCGAGATCTCGGAGATTGTCTTCCCCCAGAAAGACCGCCCCTTCGGTGGGCGTGAGGATGCGGGCGAAAGACTTCAGTAGGGTGGACTTCCCGCAGCCGTTCGGGCCGATGATGGCGGTAAATGCCGCCCGGGGTAATTCGACGGAAAGTTTCCGCGATATGACGTTGTTGTCCCAGGCTAGGGTGGCATTGTCGGCGCGTAAAGAGGTCATGAGAACTTCCTAGCTGAGGTAGCGATGAAACACAGAAGATAGCAGCCACCGATCACGACAGTTACGAGACCGACAGGCAAGGTGGTCGGGTGAAAAGCGCGCTGTGCAATGATATCGGCCGCCAGCAACAAACAGGATCCCACCAGCGCCGTTGTCCACAGCGGGGTGCGATTGGCGCGGTTGAGGCCCTGCGCGACGTGCGGTGCGGCCAGCGCCACGAAGGAAATTGGGCCGGCAACGGCGGTTGTCGCCGCGATCAGCACGATTCCCACCACGAGTAGAAGCACCTTGAACCGGTTGACATTCAGTCCGAGGCCGTGCGCAGTGTCATCGCCGAGGGCCAAAACATCGAGCTGCCTGCGCAATAATAGCGCTCCCACTAGTACCAGGGCCAGGCAAGAGCCAGCAGGCAGAGCAACTGGCCAACGGATTCCGTTGAGGCTTCCTGCTCCCCAGCTTGCCGCCGACATCATGGCTTCCAATTCTCCGCGGGTGATGAGCCAGCGGTTGAATGCTGAAAGCATGGCCGAGAGTCCGAGGCCGACGAGGATGATGCGTAGGCCGTCGATACGCGTGCGGAGCGAAAGCGCCAGAACGATAACAGCCGTGGCTAAACCACCGGCGAGCGCACCGAGGATTTGGCCCGAAAAGCCGCTATAACCCAATACGATTGCGCAGATCACGCCGGTATAAGCCCCTGAGGAAAAACCAATGATGTCTGGGGATCCCAACGGGTTACGGGTGAGGGCTTGAAACAGGGAACCACTTACCGCTAGTGCTGCGCCGACGATGATCGCGATGAATACGCGGGGTGCGCGCCACTGCAACACAATCGTACGGGCCAGGCCCAGCTCGGTGCCCACCAGCGCACCCCACGCTTTAGCCAAGCTCATTCCCGCTCCCGGGAGCGCCAAGGCACCAAATGCTAAAACCAGCAATACCAAGGTCAGCGCAGCTGCGACGATTTTAACGCGCATCAGATCCCTTTCCCGCGCTGCTGGGCGTAGGCGATCAAGAAGGGCGCGCCGATGAACGAAACCACAACACCGGCCGGGAATTCGCCCGGGGTCAACACTCGACCCGCGACATCGGCACACAGCAAAACGACGGGTCCCAGGAGCGCAGAAAGCGTCAGGATGCGCCCGAAGGAGGCGCCCACGAGCCAGCGCGAAATGTGCGGTATGAGCAGGCCCAAAAAAACGATGACCCCAGCGGCCGCTGTCGCAGTGGCAGCCAAAATGATGATCGAAGCCAACGCCATCACACGAGTCCGGGTCAACTGTGCTCCCAATGCGGTCGCAGTCTCTTCTCCTAGCTGCAGGGCGCCGAGGCCACGAATCGCAGCTATTGCGGGAAGACCGCCGAGCAGGAGGCCGGCTAAGCATAGGAAGACCGGCTGGTAGGAGGCAACGTCGAGGTTCCCGACCATCCACGCGTGCAACCGGTCAAATGCTTGCGGGTTGACGAGCGCTAACCCGTCTCCGACCCCGCCAAGGATTGCGCTTAATGCGACGCCCGCCAATACCAATCTAACGGGATCCACCCCGGCCGATCTTCCGCGACTCAAGGTGTAAATCCCCAGTCCAGCGACGGTGGCGCCAGCTAGAGCCAAGCCAAGCAATGCGAGGGAAGAGTCCGGAGCCCCCAGCGCCAGGCCGAGCACGATAGCAAAAGCGGCGCCGGAGTTGATTCCCAACACACCCGTATCAGCCAGCGGATTGCGGGTTAACGCTTGCACGAGGGCTCCTGCCAAACCCAGCGAGGTGCCACAGATTATGGCAACTAGGGTGCGCGGAATCCGGCGGTCCCAGACTATCGAGGAAACGGTGTCTCCCGAAGGGGTATGCAAAGCCTGCCAGATCTCGGGGAGTGCGATCGCGCGGGCGCCGATGGTGAGTGAGAGGACCGTCGATAAGCCCAGTGCACCGAGAGCGAGTGCCAGGACCACGGCGAGCGGGGCGCGGCGGATGTGAATCGGCATTGCTCTAGATTACCGCAAGTGGAAAAGGTTAGGCTAACCTATGCTTCATGAGACTAGCTAAAACTATCACGGCGCTTGTCGTCGCCTCCACGCTCACCCTGGCGGGATGCAGCAGCCCAAGCCATGATTCCAACACCGGAAGTGGTAACAAAGATGTCGCCGTTGGTGGCAGCAAGTTCAACACCGCCGACGCGGAAACCGCTAAATTAGGCAGCGATGCGGCGCCCGGCCAGTTCCCCCGGACCATCACCCACGCCTCCGGAACGACGGAGATCAAAACCAAGCCACAACGGGTAGTGGTGTTGGAGTCCGGTGAACTCGACTCGGTGCTCTCGCTCGGGATCAAGCCGGTGGGGATCACCACCACGAAGGGCGCAAACCCCGTGCCTTCTTACCTGGCTGACCAGCTAAAAGACGTTCCAACCGTGGGCACCATCAACGAAGTCAACGTCGAAGCGATCGCAGCGCTCAAACCAGACCTAATCTTGGGCAGCCAATTGCGTGCGGACAAACTCTACCCACAGCTCGCAGAAATCGCCCCCACAGTCTTTTCCATCCGCCCGGGCTTCCCATGGAAAGAAAACTTCCTGCTCGCCAGCGAAGCACTCGGTATGGAAAAGGAAGCCGAAGCAAAGCTCAACGAGTACGCCACCGAGGTCAGCGGCTTGGGTGCAAGCGTTCCCGACGGCACCACCGTCTCGCTCGTCCGCTTCATGCCAGGGAAGTTGCGCCTTTACGCCAACAAGTCCTTGATCGGAGTGATCCTGAAGGATGCCGGACTGGCACGCCCTGAAATCCAAGACATCGACGACCTCGCGGTGGAGATCTCGCCGGAAACTATCGATAAGGCTGACGGCTCCGTGATCTTCTACTCCTCCTATGGCAAACCAGACGCCACCGGCGAGACCACGGTAACCGAAAGCTCCGCCTGGAAAGCCCTCCCGGCGGTAGCCAATGGCCAAGCCAAGCGTGTCGAAGACGACGTCTGGTTCCTTGGCCTCGGTCCAACTGGCGCGATGCAGATCGTGAAAGACCTGAAGGAACAGCTGCCGAAGAAGTAATTCTTAAGTCAGCGGGTTGGCCTTCGGTGCTGTTGGTTCGGTCTTGGGTGCCGGTGCTGTTGTGTGGGCGTGTTTCTTCGCGAGGGCGTTTGCCTTTGAGGTTGCTCACTTTTTCGATTTTTGTACAGGTTGAAAGGCACTTTGTGGCGTGGCCCGAGCGCGCCGCAGCGTGAGCCGAGCTGCGAGCGCCGCTCTGGGACGCCGCGGTCACCAGCCGGCGAAAAGCCTCTCCAAACGAACTGGGCCGTTGACCACTTCGCCGGGCACGAACATGCGCAGGCAAGGGGCAACTTCGACTCCCCAAGAGCGCAGGGCCTCGCGCCGGGCGAAGATCACAGTGGCGCAGCGGTCTGATAGTCCGGAAGTAAAGAGTGTAACCAGCCCGCCGAGTTCCTCGGCGCGGTAAATCTCCGCGAGGTCGGCGGGGATAAACGGCAGGTCAAGCGCCACTGAGACGCGAGCGACAACGGGGGAGGCGCTCACGCGCGGATCGTCGGCGAAGAGCGGTGGGACTCTCGGCAGGACGCAGGCGACCGCCCCGAGCTGTAGCCAGCCCAGTATTACCTTTTCTACCGCACCCGCCGGCCAATCCTGCACATTATCGGGGAGAAACACCACGATATCTGGAGCTGCGATCATTCCGGTTGGCCGGGCCAACGGGTGAGTAATTCGGCGGGCCAGGGCCACCGACTCCACGTTCTTTTCCGCCTCCGGTTCGTTGATGTTGCGGGCGCCCCAGTCTGGACCGGCGTGCTCGGCTATGGCTGTCGGGACGTGGCGGAAGATCGCGCCTGCGTTCCATGCTCGCCACGCGAAATCCCAGTCCTCGCCACCGTAGCCCACCATTGAGGCGTCGAAACCGCCGATCCGTGTGAAAAAATCTTGGCTGCAGGTCAGCACCGCGGAGATGAGGAATCGCCACGAGGTGTCGTCGGCCGTAGCAAGGTTGGCGGTTCGGGCGTAAGCGTCCGCAAGCCATTCGGGCTGGGAGCCTGCGTGCACACGCTTTCCGACGACCACCGCCCGCGGATCGCGCGCCGCCACCGCGACAGATTCCCGCAGGTAGTCGACGTGCGGGATGGTATCGCCATCCAAGAACGCCAAAATCTCGCCTCTCGCCCGGCTGGCGCCCAGGTTGCGGGCTGCCGCCGCGCGGAATCCTTGATCATCCTGTCGCACCACGGTCACTGAGTCCGGGACGTTCGGGGCTTGTCGGGAACCATCATCGGCGACGATAATCTCCACCTCCCCGGGGTAGTCCTGGTTGTGTAGCGCTTCGAGCAGCAGGTTGAGGTCAGCTTGGTTTTCAAAATAGGGGATGATCACGCTGACGTCAGGCCAGCGCGTCGTCGCTGCTGGGAGGTGGTTTCCCGCGAGTTCGAAAGGTGGGTGACTCCAGAGTTCGCGAAAGCGGTTGCTGACTTCCGCCCAGGTCCAGTTGGTGGGCGGGGTGAGTGGGGTAGCGAAGTCGTCGGGGAGGCTGCGCAGGGTCTCAGTCCAGGAATCGGCGGGGACCGTGGTGATGAAGTTGGGCCAGAGTTCCGCGAGCTCCCGCGAGTAGGAACTGTCGCTGACCAGGACTTTCCTGCCGACGCTGAGCCATTGCATGAGCGATCCGGAAGCTGAGAAGTGTCGATGGGCGCACACCGGCACGCCGACGCCCTGCATCCGCGCGTGCAAATCAATGTCTGGGATGAAGCCCGTGGTTGAGTAGGAAACTCCTAGCTCGTCTGCCAGATCACGCAGAGTCTTGTCCAGGTATTCGTGCCCGGTGGCGAATTTCCCCAAAGCGAGGAGGGACATGTCGGTGCCGGTGAGTGCCCGCAAGACATCTTCATGGCCTTTGCCTGGGTAGATGTAGCCCAGGATGCCCACTGTGGTCGGGTCGGGCTCCACCGTGGAGGCGGGTGCAGCAGTTAAAGGCAGGTGTACCACCTCCACCTCGGTGGGGGCGAAGAAGGCCGCCTCGTGGTGCGAATTAACTACCAGGAGCTGGGCGGATGCCGCGAGGCGTCGATAAGCCTTGGCGCGCCGGGCAAAGCGCTCGGAACCTTCTTCGGGCTGGGGAATGTCGTGGCAGGAGATGCTGAGCGCGCGCCCGGAGGCTAGGTTGAGGACGGCGGTCACGGCGGAGTCTGGGGAGGAACCGAACAGATGGTCCGTAAACGTGAGATGGATGGGCCCGGCAGGTAGCTCGGCGGGCAGCTCAGCCACCGTTTCGGCGCGTACCAGTGGGCCGCCTACCTGCTCGTGCAGCCGGAGTGCGTACTCGACCACGCCGTGCTGCTCAGGGCCGACAATCACATGTACCAGCTTTGTCATTGGGTGAATCCTAAGGTGTTGAGCCGGGCAGCATGACGTCGCAGGCCAGCGGTGACGGCTTCCGGGTAGGCGGCGTAGAAGTCGAGGTGAGCGGCATCGATTTCAGACTGCGCGATGGGTTCACCGTCCTGCAGCCATGTCGGCCGGTGGGTTGATACCCCTAGCGCCTCGGCGGCTGCTGGCAGGATCGGTGCCTGTAGTCGACCCAGCATTTCACGATCCGCCGGAGGCTTTACTTCGCCGCTCATCCCCAGCTCGCGTAGGACCCGGGCGGCTAATTCGGCCAGCGTCGCATTATCTGGATGGTTCAGGGTGTGCCACACCGGGTTGCTTTCTAGGTAGTCGGACATGGCCACGATGCCGTCGCGAAGCTCGCGACGCGCCAGTTCCGCCACATTCACCCGCGCGCACGCCACAAAGGCTTCCGGTGGTACTGGATGACGTTGGCGCAGGCCCGCCGCTTGGGCGAATAGCCGCAGGTCATGGTAGGGGACGAGCGGGGGAGTAAGCCCCGGGTCGTTTGGTGGGCGGATGATGGCGAGGTAGGGGTTGAGGGCGTCGAAACGCAGCACGGGAAACCGCACCACCCGGGCAGCGCGTGGCAGGAGCGTGGCGAGCTGCGCCGTGCCGACGGGCAGACCTCGATAATCGTCACGCACCTGCTGCACGATCAGGACATCCGTGTGAGCCAACGCCGTGCGGACGAAGGGGAGGTCGCTGGCTTCCCACTCGTGGATCGGTGGGATACGGAACGACAACCCAGCGCCAGCGCTATCCAGCAAGATACGCAGGGATTCGGCCTGGCAGTTGCCGATCACCGCGATGCGCGGCAGCCCCTCGGGGTGTGGCAGGGATTTGAGCTGGTAAAACGTCCCGAAATGGTGGTGGCGCGGGGTCACTTCGCGCAGGCTTGTCACCAGCTCTCCTCTCCGGACGTCAATTCACCGCACATATGTTCCGACCGTCGGTATATACTCACCGTAGAACCTTAGGTTTTTCATTTTACCGGAGGGGGGAATTAATAGGTGTCAATATTGTCCATCCCGGCCAACCACCCATACCCACAGGCCGTCATGCGGATGTCTCCTCCAGCCCTGCCTGAGCCGGAACCTTGGTGGCCCCACCCGGCGTTCGAACCGGAATGGTGGGAGCACCACAATCCCGAGATCGTGCACGTCCATTTCGGCTTTGAACATCTCGATCGCCCGCAGATGCACGAATTCTTAAAAGTCCTCCGCGCGCGTCGCATCCCACTGGTGGTGACAGTACACGACATTGACAACCCCCACCTGGCCGACCAAAGCGCTTTCCACGAACTCCTGCGCCTCCTGCTTGCCGACGCCGCCCGCATCCTCACCCTCACGACCGCCGCCCGGGATCGCCTGGTCTCCGAATTCCAGGTCCCGGCCCGAAGCGTTGACGTCGTCCCGCACCCAGCGATCGTCTCTCCGAGCTACGTCCCAGACCCGCTGCCCGCCCCTGAGTATCCGGCTGCGGTTTTTCTCAAGTCGCTGCGTGCCAACACCTCCACTGAACTGCAGTTTTATTCGGAATTCGCGGCTCGGCAACCCCTGACCGTGTTCGTCCACGCGGACCAGTGCGACCACCCCCTCGTCCAGTCCTTGGCTAAAGTGCCTGGCATCACCCTGATTAGCCACGCCCCAATGAACGACGCCACCCTCCACCACACGATCGCCCGCTGCCAGGTCGTGCTGCTGCCTTATATCCGCGGCACCCATTCGGGCTGGCTGGAGATGTGCCGTGACCTGGGCGCATACGTCCTTGCCCCGAACGTAGGCTGCTACCTCAGCCAGGCCGACGATCCGCGTGCGGTCCGCGAATACCCGGTGGGCGATGGTGGTCGCGCAGGCGAGATTGCCGCAGAGCTCGTCACGCTGCCCCGCCTCGTCTTCCAAGGGGATCGGGTGGCCCAGGCGCGCGACGTCGAGAAGCTGCATGCCGAGATGTACCACGAGCTTAGAGGCCCCAAATTCGCGATCGCCCTTGTCGCGCCCTCCCGGTTCCCCGTGCGCGAGCCATACCCAGGTGGGCTGGAGGCTTTTTGTGCCACGGCGCGCGCTGCTTTTCGACGCCACGGGCACCGCGTCGAACTGTATGCGGTGCGTGGCTCCGACGGGCACTGCAGGGAATGGGAATTCCCGGGTGTGGATTGGACTGGCTATGAAGCCCAAGAAACCGACCACACCTACCCGCCGGGCCAGCGCGAAGTTGAAGACGTTGCTTTCGAGCGGTTGCGTGGACATCTCGAACGGGCGGTGGCCGAGGGTGAAATCGACGTCATCCACAACAACAGCCTGCACCCGGGCCTGTTTCTTGGGGATCACCCCTTGCCGATGGTTACAACCTTGCACGCCCCAGGGTTCATCGAGGTCCAGAGTGGAATCGACCTTGCAGCGCGACGCCCGGGCCCGCACCCCGCGGGCATCTTCACCGCCGTCAGCCAAACCACGGCCGCTTCGTGGCAGCTCCCAGAAGCGGCGCACATCCTGCCCAATAGTGTCGACGAAACCTTGTGGCGCCTGGGTGCCGGTGGCGAAGCAGCCATCTGGTTCGGCCGGATCGTGCCGGAAAAGGGCCTGCATATCGCCATCGATGCCTGCCGGATGGCCGGAATACCCCTACGCATCGCCGGGCGCGTGGGCTCGCCTAGTTACTTCGAAGAGGAGCTGCGGCCACGGCTGGGCCCAGACTTGACCTGGCTGGGTGAACTCGCGCACGCGGAGTTGGCGTGGGAGGTGGCCCGCGCGAAGGTATGCGTGGTCACCCCGGCGTGGGAGGAACCTTTTGGGCTCGTCGTCATCGAAGCAATGGCCTGTGGCACCCCAGTCGCAGCACTTGCCCGGGGCGGGGTAGCGGAGATCCTAGCCGACTTCCCCGACCGCCTCGCCACCGACGCCACCGGTCTGGCGCGAGCGCTTGAACGGGCAGCCTCCGCCGACCGCCAGGCGACTGCGCAGTGGGCCGTGGATAGCTTCAGCCTGCGCCGCTTCGCCGACCGCTACACCGAACTCTTTGCGCAGGTGATCGCTTGATCGGAATGTATGCTCACCACCAAGGTTCTGGGCATCTCCACCGCTGCCGAGCCATCGCGCGCTGGTTGGACGACGCCGTGATCCTCTCCTCCGCGCCAGGCGCAGACGTCTCCCTTCCCCTGGATGTCGGCGAAGGTGCCCGCGACACGACAGCCGCGGGCACCTTGCATTGGGCCCCACTCGGCGTGCCCGGATTCACGGCCCGCATGGCCACGATTGCCACCTGGATCAAGGAGAACCAGCCCGCTGCCTTCTATGTGGATACCTCCGTCGAAGTTGTGTGCTTCGTCCGATTGCTCGGCATCCCCGTAATCTGCGTCGCGATGCCCGGCCACCGCGGCGACCCACCCCACCAATTGGCATACTCCCAGGCCAGCGCACTCATCGCGCCGTGGCCATCGACACTCAAGACCCCGCCACACCTCAGAAAGTTCAAGTCCAAACTGTACGCAGTCGGTGGAATCAGCCAGTTCGCAGTCGACCCAACTCCGGGCCCGCGTAACGACGACATCGTGGTGCTGCAGGGTCGTGGCGGCGGGGAACTCCTGCCGGCGTTCGCAGCTCAGCTCTCCGCTTGGGTCCTGGGTGGCGAGAACCGAGTAGCAAATCCCATGCCCTACTTGCAGCGCGCCGGGCTGGTGGTCGCTGCGGCCGGGCAAAACTCCATCGCGGATATCGCCACCGCCGGCGCTCCGGCGATCATCATCCCCGAACAGCGACCTTTTGACGAACAGGAAGCCAATGCTCAGGCCCTGGAATCCCTGGGCCTGGCCACTATTCTGCGCGAGATCCCAGCCGACATCCCCGCTACCTTGCGGGCAGCCCAGCAGAATACCGACTGGTCGGCTTGGCAAACCGCGGGTGCTGCCCAGCGTGCCGCCGAGGTGATTCAGGAGGTAGCGACATGCGGACAGTAGTGGTCACCCTCGCCAACCAAGCACGGATCGATCGAGTGCACACCCAGCACACCTTCCTGCAGCGGCACTGGCCCGGGGTGCAACATGGCATGGTGGCGCTCACTTCGGATACGCGAGTTCCGTCCGGCATCGAGTGCGTCGCAAAGCTGGACGACGCGCGCCCCAACCTCGCCCAAGCCCGCAACCTGGCCGGTGACTGGGCAGCCACGCGTGGCGACGTCGTGGTGTTCATGGATGCCGATTGCCTGCCGGGACCGGAATTGTTGGATCGATATGCGGCCACCCTAGAACTCGACGCGGTGCTGAGCGGGCCGGTCACCTATCTTCCCGAAGGTGCTGACCTGCACCGGCTCGATGATTTGACGGCGCCGCACGAGGTGCGTCCGAACCCGCCCGCGGGGGAATGCCCGGTGGCGACCGCCAAGGAATATGACCTGTTTTGGTCGCTGTCGTTCGCGATGTCTGCGACGCTGTGGCGACGCTGCCGTGACAGCTTCGGTGGATTCGACGAAGGTTTCACCGGCTATGGGGGCGAAGACACCGACTTCGGCTGGCAGCTGCGCGCACATGACATCCCCATGCGCTGGTGCGGTGGCGCCCATGCCTACCACCAGTGGCATCCGGTGTCCCGGCCACCGTGGGAGCACCTTGTGGACATTGTGAGAAACGCGAACTACTTCCAGGAGAAATGGGGGACATGGCCGATGAAAGGCTGGCTGGACCAATTCGCCGCGGCGGATGCGATCCGGATTGAGGCCGGGAAATGGGTGGTCAATCAATGAGCAAATACACGCACGCACTGGTGGTCATCCCCGCGCACGACGAAGAAGAGCACATCGAGGCCTGCTTAGACGCGATCGTACAATCGGCTCAGCTCAGCGGGGTGCATGTGGAGATCGTGGTAGCGCTGGACAAGTGCAGCGATCGTACTGCTGCGATCCTCGAGCGGCTCCCGCACGACTTGCACGCACTGGAATTTTCCTTCGCGATGGTCGGCCGCTCCCGCCACGCCGGTATCACCGCCGGCCTGGTGATTCTCCGAAATGTGCCCACCGAAAACATCTGGATCTTCAACACCGATGCCGACAGCCTGGTGCCTGCCACCTGGATCCGTACCCACCTTTCCTACGCAGCGACGTGTGATGTGGTGACGGGGACGGTCGCACCAGATTGGGGAGATGCCCCGGCAGAGGTAGTCGCCGAGTACGAGGCTCGCTACCAGGCGAAACCTGGGCATCGGCATATCCATGGCGCTAATATGAGCTTCAGTGCCTGCGCCTACCTCGAGGTCGGAGGCTTTCCGTTCACGGTCGAATCCGAGGATGTGGAATTAGTCGACGAGTTCGTTCACAGCGGGTATCGAGTCTCCCGGATAGCCGAGGACCCAGTTCATACCTCGACCAGGCAATCGAATCGCACGCCAGGCGGATTTTCCGGGTATCTGGAGGGGCTGCGCGGAGAGGCGACGCTTGATAGTGATGCCGCGCTACTCGGGGACGCCGCGCCTGTTCGCGACGCCGCGCCCCACCGCTCCGCCGCGCCCCACCGCTCCGCCGCGCCCCACCGCTCCGCCGATTGCCTTTGAGGTTGCTCACTTTTTCAAATTTTGTACAACCTCGAAGGCATTCCGCCACTCCGACAAGAAATTTATTGCCGGGGAGAACGATTTGGGGGTCTCGAGAAGTCTAATAAAGTGTGAACCTTTTAAATTCTGATCCCTATCCACTTGCCCTTTCCGAAACCAAGAGCTTACAAATTTCTCGTCGGCACCTGGCGCGTCGTTACTCACGCGTCGCCCATGGCCTCTATGCGCCCAATCACGTGTTAGCGCGATCCTCACCCCATGCCTGGCCTTTGGTGGCTCGAAGTTTAGCAATTCAAAAATTGTTCCCTAGCTGCGCGCTTTCCGGATTCGCCGCATTAGAAGCCCGAGGCGTGCCCTTCCTGGACCCCCTCGTACCTGTTACTTTCTGGACCACGTCTAACAACACCACCAGGGATTTCAGGTTCAACGCGATTCCCCGACGCGTGTCAGCCCTGCCACCTTGCGAGGGCATCGGGCAACTAACCGTCGTGCCGGTGGCGGACTCAGTAATCGATGCCCTCAAGGCTATCGAGTCTGGGGCCGCCACATGGTGGGTTCCGCTGATTTCCGACCTGAAGAAGGAGGAGATCCGGATGGTGCAAATAGTCGACGCCACCCGCCGGTATATCGGACTGAGCTGGGCAGATTTAAAGGCTGCGGGGCATCGTCGCATCAAACGCAAGCTACTTAAAACCATATGGGCCTTGAGCGATCCCGGCGCTGATTCCCCGCCCGAAACGTACCTGCGACTAGCGGTGCGCGACCTTACCAATTGGACTTCGCAACGGGAGTTCTTCCGGGCTAATGGTGCACGCCTGACAGCTGCGGATCTTGCTGATGAGAAGTCCAAGGTCGCGCTTTTTTACGACGGCGAGCACCACCTACACCGCGATCAGCGGGACTACGATTCGGACGTGACTCAACAATTGAGATTGCAGGGGTGGGAACCGATTCGTATCACAGCGGGACAACTTCGAAATATCAAAGAGTTGAGAATGCGGGTGTGGCACTTCATTGAGCGCAACACCCGTTAGCCGAATGCCTTTGAGGTTGCTCATTTTTTGAATTTTTGTACAACCTCAAAGGCATTCCGCGGTGCGCGCCAGCAGCGCGCACCAGCAGCTCGCACCGCGAGCACCGGCAACACAGAAGCTACTGCTCCCAGGTGCGGTGCTTCGCGAGTTGTTCGGCGAGAACTGCAACTTCCGAACCAACTGGTTTGAAGTGGCGCTCGGACTCGGAAATTAGCAGGTCCGCCTCGATGACATCTGGCTTGTCCATGACTAACAGCGCATCGAATTCCACGGAACGGGTGGTGTCGTAGGTGCGGGAGATGGTGATGTCGCCAAGCTTGCCGCCGTGCTCGGAGATCACCACTGGGGTGAGCTTCTTTGCCTCGAGCTGGTCGATGAGCTTTTGTAGTTTCTGCTCGTCGGTGTGTGTGGTGGTGAGGATTCCCACCTGCCGGCCGTCGATAGGCCAGGATTTGCCGACCTGGCTGAGTGCGGGTGACGGGGTGACCTCGGCGATGTCCGCCTTGGCTGGGTTGGGGAGGCCGAGTCCGCTGGCGACTTTGGCGGCCAGGTCGGCGTCGATGTGTGCGAGGACGTCTACCGCGCGTTCCTTGATGGCCTGCTCATAGCATTTGCCCAGCTCAAAGATGTAGGCCTTGGCTGTGTGCTCCTGCTCCACTGGGCTTAGCGAGCGGTAGAAGAGGGTGGCTTGGGAGAAGTGGTCGTCGAAGGACGCGGGCTTTTCGCGGGTGAATTCGCCAGACACGGCTTGTGGGACCTCGATGAGCGTTGCTTCGCCTGCGATGAATGGGCAGCCACCGCCGACCGAATTGGGGTTGTAGGGCGCGCCGCCGTGGATGGCGGATTGGTGCATGCCGTCGCGGAAGTTGTCGTTGACCGGGGCGTGCGGGCGGTTGATCGGCAGTTGCGAGAAGTTCGGGCCGCCGAGGCGGGAGAGCTGGGTGTCGAGGTACGAGAAGAGTCGGCCCTGGAGAAGTGGGTCATTGGTGAGGTCAATGCCGGGCACCAAGTGCCCGGGGTGGAAGGCGACTTGCTCGGTTTCGGCGAAGTAGTTGGTGGGGTTCGCGTTCAGGGTCATCGTGCCGATGATCTGCACTGGTGCCAATTCCTCGGGGACGAACTTCGTTGGGTCGAGCAGGTCGATGCCTTCGAAGGTTTCTTCGTCGGTGTCGGGGAAGACCTGGACTCCCAGGTCCCACTGCGGGAAGTTGCCGGCCTCGATGTTGTCGGCGAGGTCGCGTCGGTGGAAGTCCGGGTCCATACCGCCGGTGAGCTGCGCTTCTTCCCAGGTCATCGAGTGAACGCCGGCCTTTGGCTTCCAGTGGAACTTCACTAGGCAGGTCTCGCCTTCCGCGTTGATCAGGCGGAAGGTGTGAATGCCGAAACCTTCCATCGTGCGTAGGGAACGTGGGATGCCACGGTCGGACATGTTCCACAGGGTGTGCGCGGTGGCTTCGGTGTGGAGGGTGACGAAGTCCCAAAACGTATCGTGCGCGCTCTGTGCCTGCGGGATCTCCCGGTCGGGGTGTGGTTTACCGGCGTGAATGATGTCGGGGAATTTGATTGCATCTTGAATGAAGAAGACCGGGATGTTGTTGCCCACCAGGTCGAAGTTGCCCTCAGAGGTGTAGAACTTCGTGGCAAAGCCGCGGGTATCGCGCACGGTGTCTGCGGAGCCACGCGAACCTAGCACTGTGGAAAAGCGCACGAAAACAGGTGTTTCGACACCTTTCGCCAGGAACCCAGCCTGCGTGAGTTTGGCAGCCGCGCCGTTCGCCTTGAACACGCCGTGTGCGCCCGCGCCGCGCGCATGGACGGCGCGCTCTGGGATGCGCTCGTGGTCGAAGTGGGTGACCTTCTCGCGGAAGTGATGGTCCTGCATCAGCAGTGGGCCACGTCGACCCGCTTTGAGGGAATGATCCGTGTCGGTAATCCGGGCACCCTGCTGGGTCGTGTGATAGGGCCCTTGCTCGGCCATATCTGCTGGTTGCGCGTGGATTGGGCAGCCAGTCGGGGTGTGGGGCGCGGGTCCGCGCTGATCTGGTTTGGGGGCAATGGGCCCGCTTGGCGACGTCGGTTCGGCCTTAGAAGGTGTCACCGAAGTGGGAGCGCCGGGCAGTGGTTTGTTGTGTGGAGTGTTGGTAGCCATGCGCCCCACCGTAATAGCTATCGGCAGATAATGCTTGCCAAATCGGAAGATTTATCTTATAAGCATCAATGTGTTATTTACGTCGTCCACGGGCAAAAAGCCCAGCTAGCACGGCAAGAACTACCAAGATGCCCACGCCCGCAAGCGCATAAATTCCGATCTTTTTCGAGTCGGAAAAACTATCGACAGTCGGCTCCTGCACCGGGCTTTTCGCCGGGTCGACCGGCTTCGCGGCCGCTACGTTTGGATCCGTAAGAGTGACGACGGCGATCGATTTCCCATCGCGCACGGCCTCCATCACAAACGGATTGTCTGGAGTCGTGCCCTCGGGATAGGTCAGGGTCAGTGTCCGCGCTTCCTTATTGATCTCGCGCTTCACCCCCTTGATTTCCTGCCCATCGACATTGAGGTAGCGCAGTTTCACGCCGTCGGTGCTGGTCCCGCCGAACTTGGACTGCAGGTTCACCGCCTGCATCAGCCCCAGCTTGGCGACGATCCGATTCCCCTCAATCGTGGCGTCCAAAGCAATCTGCTCGGCCTCGCTGCGGTCGACATCCGTTGGAGCTGCACCCCCCGACGCCGGAGACTTGGCAGAACCCGAAGCCGGAGCATCAGGAGCCTCCGGCGAATCACTAGAAGCCGTGGGCGCGGCTGGCGCCGCGGGCGGGGCGACGTCGTTAAGCGCAGTGGGTACCTCGGCCCCCTGCTCAGCGACCAGGTTGATGGACGCAGATTGCCCGGCCACCGTCACCGGTACGGAGGCGCTGCCTGAGGCTGGCGCGGTCACTGTTACGGAGGTTCCGGATGATGACACCGACCAACCCCCGCCGGAGTAATTTGCTTGCACGGGGTATCCGAGGTCCACGGTTGTAGTCTGACCTGCGGGAACGGAGATGGTTTCACCCGCGATGGACTGCAGGTTCATCCCGCCGGGCAGTTGGGCGTGCGCGGGCGTAGCGGACAGGGCCAGGGCGACGGCAATCATCGGGGCAATCAATCGCATGCGACTAGACTACCCTCGACACCATGACGGACTACCACTTTTATGAGCCGCTCGGCGAGATTGGGTTGCCGTATTCGCCGGTGAACGCCATCGTGGCGCCACGTCCCATCGGTTGGATTTCTTCCCTCGCACCCGACGGCACGCCGAACCTTGCGCCGTATAGCTACTTCAACGTGTTTAACCGCCGTCCGCCGATTGTGGGCTTCGCGAGCATCGGCTACAAGGATTCGGTGCGTAACATCGAGGCCACCGGCGAATTCACTTGGAATCTGGTGACGGAGTCACTGGCAGAGGTCATGAACGCTACGTCGGCACGGTTCGCGCCGGAGGTTGACGAGTTTGAGGCTGCGGGCGTCGATAAGCGCCCTGCCCGGTTGGTCGCCCCACCGCTTGTCGACGTCGCCCAGGCCGCATTCGAATGTAGGCTCACGCAAATCGAGCGGCTGCGCGTCGCCTCGGGTGAGTTGACCGACACTTGGGTGGTTTTTGGGGAAGTGGTGGGCGTGCATATCGATAAGTCGTTGCTGGTAGATGGCCTTTTCGATACTGTTGCCGCGGCGCCGGTGGCCCGCGGTGGTGGCCCGGCGACCTACTTCCGGCTCGGCGAGCCTTTTGAGATGCCCGGGCCCTAGTTCGGGTCTGGGAAGGGGGCGTCCTTCAGTGCGCGCTGCAGCTCGAACCCGTCGGCGCCAGTGATCCAAGGGACGTCGGCGACGCCCGATCTGCGGGCCGGCTCGATGGGGGCGGCGGTGCCGTGGGCGAGGACGTGTTCGCCGGGGGTGAGCTCGCGGATGGCCACGCCGAGCACTCGGGAGGGATGTTCGCTGCTGATGTTGCCGTAGGTGAGGGGGTCATGCTGGCCGTCGTCGCCGACGAGGATCCATTTGATGTCGGGGAAGTCGATGATCAGGTTGCGCAGCTGCACCATTTTGTGGGACTGACCATTGCGGAACAACCCGGTGGGGGTGGGTCCCCAGTCGGTCAGAAGCATTGGGCCCTTGGGGAAACCGAACCGTTGCATAAAGTTCACGAGGGCGGGGAAGGTGTTCCAGGCGCCGGTCGATAGGTAGAACACCGGTAGTTCCGCGCCGTAGGTCTGGCGTAAGGACTGGTAGAAATCCGCCATGCCTGGCACCGGCTTGCGGGCGTCGGTGTGGAGGAACCAGGAGTTGTAGGCGGCGATCATGGCGCGGGGGAGCATGGTGACCATGACGGTGTCGTCAATATCGGAGACAAGGCCGACCTCTGTTCCCGGCTCCAGAATGAGTACTTCGGCGGTTGCTGGGCGACCGGCAGGGACGTCGATATGCACTTCGTGCCAGCCTGGGGTGAGGTGGTGGTCGCGGATGAGGATGTCCAGGTAGCCGTTGTCATTGGTGCGGGTTTCCACCTCGCGGTCACCGGCGCGGACGACGACCGGCTCGTGGCCGACCTGCGTGGTGAAGAACTGGCGGAACCCTCGCTGAGCCTCGTTTTGCGGGGCGTGATCCGGCTCCATGAGGACACGCCCGAGCACGCGGACCTTCGACGTGTCGCCGAACCCGAAGTAACCGGTGGCTTGCGGCTTCCACCCGGCCTTGCGTTTCCGCTCGGTGCCAACGCGGTTGATGAGGTGCTCGGCTTTCCGAGCGATGTCTGCGAGTGCCATGCTGCCCAGAGTATCGAAAAGTCCGTTAGGCGTTAGGCTAAGAACTCGAACGATTTGTAAGGAGACTTCGATGGTGGCACGCAAACGCTTTGCGGGTTTCAAGGGCTTTGCGGGCTTCAAGGGCTTTGCGGGTTTCAAGGGCTTTGCGGGTTTCAAGGGCTTTGCGGGTTTCAAGTGGCGTACCCCGCGCATTGACGTCACCCTCAGCTGGAAGATCGCCGCGATCGGCGGTCTGCTCGTGGTGCTAAACCTAGCGATCAACCAGGGGACCTGGGGATTCGGCACGGTGTTCTCCGCGGTGGCAGCCGTGCTGATCGTGGCGTGCGCGCCCCGCTGGCCAGTGGCGATGGGGCTGAGCTATGTGCTGCTTTTCGTTGGGGTTTCCGGGCTGGAAGGTTGGCGCAGCGCAATCGTGGTGCTGTGGTCGGCGCTGCTGGTTGCGATGGTGTCCTACGCCGGGCGGTGGCGATTCGCGGTTGGGCTGGCGGCCGTCTTGGTCTATATCTCGACCACCAGCATGTTCACCGGCATTTTCGTGCCGCAGGATTTCGCCGGCGTCGGCATTTTGGTGTTCCTGATGGCGGCCGGGGTGGGTACTGGTCGGTTAGTGCGCAGCGAGAAGCTGCGCCAGGAGGAGACCGAAAGACTCATGGCCGCTGAGCTGCACAATCACCGGGAGGCGATGGTCAGCACACTGCATGATTCGGTGGCCACGACGCTCACTTCCGTGGTGATGCGAGCCGAAACCCTCGGCTTGCAATGCGAGCCCGGCCCCACGCGTGACACCGCGGAACTCATCGCCGACGAGGCCCGGCAGGCCATGCAGGAAGTGCGGCACCTCATCCAGGTGTCCAAGTCCGCGGACACGACCGACGACATCCCCATTTCCCGCTCCATCAGTGAGCAGATGGCCGTTACCACTCGCTTGCTGCAAAGCCACGGCTTCCGCGTGACGCTCGCCATCGACGACAGCCTGAAGAACCTCATGTTCCCGCCCGAAATGGCACAGGTCTTTGCCGAACTCGCCACCAATGCGGTCAAATACGCCACCCCGCAGTCCGAGGTACAGCTCGTCGTCCGCGCGACCCCGAAGGGCTGCCGCTGCGAACTCGCCAACCAAATCGGGGAGTTCTCCCGGGACATGGCACTCAGCAGCGGCATCGGCCTCAAACGCCTGCACGCCCTGCTCAGCCCCTCCGGCTCCCGCTACTCCCGCCAAATTATCGACGGCCGGTGGCAGGCAGTCATCGAAGTCCCCAGCAAAGCTTTACGACGCTAGTTGTGCTGCTTTGCGCTGCGCTGGGCTGGGTTGCGTGTGCCGTGCTGGGCTCGGTAGGTTGCGCTGGGCTGGGTAGGTTGCGTACGCCGTCGCGCATGCCGTCGCGAGGCCGTCGCGAGGCTGCGAGTTGCTTCAAAACTTCTACCGCGTCCCCTGGGCGTAGTCGGACTACGTAGATCGGTTTTTATTCATGGCTTTTTGGCTCGTGTGTGTAGTCTGACTACGTTGAGGGGACGCGCTAGCACGTGTGCAGCAAAAAGCTCAAACTCGAGTCCGCAGCAAAGCTTTACGACGCTAGTTGTGCTGCTTTGCGCTGCGCTGGGCTGGGTTGCGTGTGCCGTGCTGGGCTCGGTAGGTTGCGCTGGGCTGGGTAGGTTGCGTACGCCGTCGCGCATGCCGTCGCGAGGCCGTCGCGAGGCTGCGAGTTGCTTCAAAACTTCTACCGCGTCCCCTGGGCGTAGTCGGACTACGTAGATTGGTTTTTATTCATGGTTTTTGGCTCGTGTGTGTAGTCTGACTACGTTGAGGGGACGCGCTAGCAGGTGTGCAGCAAAAAGCTCAAACTCGAGTCCGCAGCAAAGCTTTACGACGCTAGTTGTGCTGTGCCGTGCTGGGCTGGGTAGGTTGCGTACGCCGTCGCGCATGCCGTCGCGAGGCCGTCGCGAGGCTGCGAGTTGCTTCAAAACTTCTACCGCGTCCCCTGGGCGTAGTCGGACTACGTAGATCGGCTTTTATTCATGGCTTTTTGGCTCGTGTGTGTAGTCTGACTACGTTGAGGGGACGCGCTAGCACGTGTGCAGCAAAAACCACAAACACCAAAACCACAAACACCAAAACCACCAACACCAAAACCACCAACACCAAAACCACAAACACCAAAACCACCAAACAAAAAGGAACTTTAGTACCCAATTTCAAATTTCATTAGGCAAAACCCATCGCCTGGTTGAATAATTGGAACTTAAGTACCCACTTCGAGGAAGGCAAAGTCGATGAAGGTTCGTCTGTGTGCACCGCTGTTGGCGGTAGGAATGATGTTCGGAGTACCGGCTGTGGCACATGCCCAGGTCGCCGAGGTTGAGGAGACTGTTACCCAAAGCTTCGGGTTCTACTCCGCGATGTCTGACTACTTCTCTTGTACGTACTACCCAACTCGTCCTTGGTGCCCGAACCCATTCGGATAAACCTCGGTGCGTGAAGTAAGGGTGGCTGCTGAAACTTATTCAGCAGCCACCCTTCTTCGTTTCAGGCGCCCAAACCCCACCAACCACAAACCAGCTACCGCAAGAACCGCTGCATGCTTCGGGAGCGCAGCGCGGTCACAGCCAGGCTCAGTCGGGAGGTCACGCCGAACAGGGAGATCAGGTGCGATACTTGTTTCTTCACGGTCGATTCGGCGTAGTGGGTGACTCCGGCGATTTCTTCGTTTGACTTCCCTTCGCAGATCAGCGCTAGGATTTGTTTTTCGTTGGAGTTCAGGGTCGCAAAGACTTCGTCGAATTTCCCTTTATCCGGCTGGTCCGCAGGTTCTGGTGCGGACAGCCGGTCTACGAGGCGGGTCATCGCTTGGGGGGATACGGTTGTGCCGCCTTGCAGGGCGTCTCGCACCGCGGCGATGATCGTCTGTGGCCGACTACTCTTCACGATGTAGCCCGCCCCACCGCCGGTGAGGATGTCAATCATCGTGGCGTCGGTGTCTAGCGCGGTGATCGCCACAAACACTGGCGGGTTGGGGCGCTTCTTCACTTCGCGCAGCAGCGTCACTCCATCCATCTCGGGCATGTGGATGTCCGTCAGGATGATGTCCACCGAAACCCGATCCAGGATTTCCAGGGCCTCCACGCCGTTGCGCGCCTCGGCCGCCACCCGGATGTCTGGGGTGGAGGCGAAATAAGCTTTTAACGACGACATGACCAGGGGATCGTCGTCGACAAGCAGTACCCAGATTTGTTCAGTAGTGTCCATTTCCGCCAGTTTCAAGGAGTGAGGTTCGACAGGGGGCTAGTTGAACACGGGGGCGTCGTCTAGCCTGAGCTCAGCGTAGCGCGACTCGGGTGTCGTGACGGAATATGGCTGGCCAACGGGCTGCCATGATTGGTCGGGTGAGCAGCGTACGTCCTGGACGTCGGCGTCGAGCATCATGAAGCCCCACACGAGCTTGCCTTGCTTGTTGGCGGGCAGTTGGTAGGGGCCCACGGTTTGGCCGAGTGACCAGTGGACGATGCGGGTGTAGTTGAAGCCGTAGGCGCTGGACAAGTACTTTTCTATGTCGCCCTTGGGGGTGACGGTGGCCGATACCTGCAGCGTGGAGGTCCGGGCCTGCGTGACGGTCTGCTTCACCGGGATCGGTTCCGCATTTCGGTTGGCTACGCTGGCGGCGTCGGTCTGGTCGAACCAGCGCCGGGTGGCGGTGACATAAGCCCCGGTTTCGCCGGGCGTCGCGCAGTGCAGTCCTGGCTGGTAGTCGTCGTTCCAGCGCTGCGGCAGGATGTAGTCCGCCGTCCCGGCCGCAGCCGGCAGCGCGGCCACGGAGAGCCCGGCGGCAGCCGGCAGCGCGGCCACGGAGAGCCCGGCCGCAGCCGGCAGCGCGGCCACGGAGAGCCCGGCCGCAGCCGGCAGCGCGGCCACGGAGAGCCCGGCGGCCACCGAAACCCCAGCGGCCGCGAGGGCGGAAAGTAGGCGTTTCATGCGGATCCCTTAGTTGAACTTGATGTTGTCGCGGGTGCTGATCTCGATGTGGCGCTCGGCAGGCAGGGTGGCGGTGAAGGTCTGGCCGGTGCCGTGCCAGGTCTTGTCCTGGCCACAGACGGTCTTTTCGCCGGAGAAGTCAGAAACTACCCAGCCGGCACGCATGACGGCGGTTTTGCCTGGCTCGATGTCGTAAGGGCCGACCACTTCGCCGACCTCGTAGGACTGGGACTGGGAGTAGCTGGTGGAGAAGGAGATCTTGATCAGCTCGAGGATTGGGAAGTCGATGCCGGCGGAGACCTTCCACTCGTTGGTCTTCTTTTCCGTGATGGAACGGGTCAGTGGCAGTGGGGTGGAGTTGTAGTTGGAGACGGTCCAGGTGCCGGCGGAGGCGTCGAAGTAGGTGCGGTCAATCTGGATGGTCTGGCCGGTATCACCTGGGTTTGCGCAGCTAGCGCCGATGGTGGTTGGGTTGGCGGTGCCGTGGTCGCGAACCGGCAGGGCCTGAGCTGGGGTGGCAAGCGATGCGGTGGCGAGGATAGCGATGGCCGAGGAAGCGAAAGTAGCGGCGATGGTGCGCATGGGGGTTCTCCTTGTGAGTGAAAAGTTTAGAAGGCGGTTTGGGTAGGAAGTGGGGTGCTGGTCCACTCGGTGGGTAGGACGTCGACGACCCGTTTGCTGCCGTCACGGCCGGTGATGGTGGCTTCCGCCCAGAATCCAGCCGGAGCGGTAGCGGTTGGGAGGTTGTTGGTCAGGGTGTACTGGCCGTTCTTGCAGGTGAATTCGGAATAGTTCACGCGCATCATGGTGGTGCCGTACTCCACGCGGACGCGGTCGCCTGGCTGCAGCACGAGGTCGTTTAGCGCGGTGCCTACCGGCAGGTAGGCACGCTGGCCTGCGCCGATGGATTCCAGCCAGCCTTCCGGCAACCGGCCGTGGTTACCCCAGTAGTTCATCTGCCCGTTGAACTGGGCGCCGACGACATGGTCGACGATCGGGGTGAAGGTGTATTCCCCTTCCGACCAGTTCAGGAAGTCCTGGGAGTATCCCGGCTTACGGAAGGTCGGCGACACCCCAGAGATCTCGTGCGGGAACCAACCGTGGTTCTGCGTGGTGCACTTATCGCCGAACTTTGGCCAGCTCGGATCGCGCTGTGGGGTCGTCGCTGGTGCGAGCGGTTTGTCTTGGGCGGGGTTGGCTACCTTTTCCAAGCTTGGACCGTTGCTGGCGTGGTAGGTGCCGCCGACCGGCTTTGAGTTTGCGCCCTGGGCCCGCGATGGGATGTCCAGCGCTTGGTTGTCGACGTTGCCGTCGGCGCGGATGATGCTGGCGAAGGCGTAGCGTTCCGCAGGGGCGGTGCCGCGAATCACATCGGAGCCAGGCTGGTTCTGGTAAAAGCCCTGGTGGCAGTCGACGAACATGGCCACGAAGTCCTTTTCCAACACACCAAACTCCACGCGGAAGGACTCGCCTGGGCCGAGTTGGATTGGGCCGAAGGTTTCGCCTTCGATCCAGCCGTTGTCCGTGGTGGCGCCGATGTCCGTCTTGGCGGTGGTGTTCCACCCCGAAGGAAGTTCAGCTGCGGAGTTCGCCTCGATGACGTGGTTGGTGCCGGACTCCACCTTCGCCGTGTAGGACACGGTCTGATCGGTGGTGTTCTTGAACTCCAAGGTGCCGTCGGTCAAGTAGCGACGTGCCGTCTCACCGTAGTGCCAGTCCGGGTAGCCGGCGGCGTGAGCTTCGCTATTGGTGCAGGCCTGGTAGAGCTGCTGGATGGGGTAACCCTGTGGCCATGGCGGAATCTCGGCGTGCGCCGGGGCGATGCTGAGGGCGGCCAGCGCGCTGGCGGCCACGAGTGCGCGTTTGTACATGTCGGTCCTTCGTCGGAGGGACAGTCGGAAAGTGGTTGAGCTACGCGTAACGCTAGACTTCGTGCGAGGCAATTGGTATATACTTTTGGGACCTGGGTACTTTCGTACATTTCCCCGATCCGGGCATTTGACCAGCTCAGACCCCCTATCGCCCAGCCAGCGCCAGAGAAGGTGGATACTTTCGTTCCTTATTCGTGTGAATGTGGTGTTCCAGCGCGAAGGGCGTATGATGACGGCCGTGACTTCGTTACATGCATTGCTTGACGACGACCACCGTGCTGCCACGGTGGCTGGTCTAACAGAGCTAGTGAATTCCACCGTGTCGCAACAGTCCGGCCTGACCGGCTTGACGTTGAAGGGAGGATTGGCGGCTGCCTGCAAGTTCGATCGGCAGGCGGTGGCCAAGGGGTTGGATTTGGCCTTCCCGGACATCGTCAAGGCGATGGAGACCTATTGGAAGACCTACCAAGCTTCGGTGGATTGCTGTTTCGGGATGCACCTGGAAAATGACCGCCAGGGCGTTGCCGGGAAACTTATGACCATCCTGGATCGCCACATCGAAAACGTCGATGTCCCGGCCATGGATAAGGTCTACAGCGCTTGCCGCGCGAAGGGTATGCGGGTGCTGGAGGGCCATGTTGGCGAGTTCGGAAATCTCCTGGAGGAGAACCTCCCAGCTCAAACGACGGACACAGTAGCGTAACAATCTAGGCCGAGCTGAACAGGGGAAATGCCGCACCCGCGGGGGCTATGGCCCGTGGCGTTATCAAGCAGTGACCTTATCGGCCTACCTGCACCGGTAAAACCGGGGACACTGGGTCCTATGGACACTAACAACAAGATCAACGAAACCTTGGACAATGTGCTGGCGAAGGTCCAGCAACTCGTTAATGACGAAGCCCCGCGTTTCCTTCAGCGCGGGTACCTGTTTGCCGGCGAAGTGCGTCGAAAAGCGGGCTTGAATCAGGACAGCGAACAGCCGGTGCGGTTCAACCTGCTCGGCAAGGACACCCTGCTGGTGCGGGGTGCGGAAGGCGTGCGGGCGTTTTATGATCAGACGCTCGTCGATAGGGCGGGCGCGATGCCGAAGTTTATCTCCGGCCCGCTGTTCGGCGAAGGCGCTGTGCACGGGCTCGACGGCGAGCAGCACGCGCACCGCAAACAGGCAATGGCTGCCCTGGCATATGACGACGAGCGCGTGGCCGCCTTCAAGCTCGTGGTCGCTGAGGAAATGGACCGCATGCTGCAGCAATGGCGCGAGCGTGAGGGCAATATCTACGACGATGTCGCGATCGTCTACGGCCGCGCCGCGTTCCGCTGGGCCGGCATCCCGCTTGACGACGAGGAGATGGCGGAACGCGCCGAGCAGATGAGCCGCCTCCTCGATACGTTCGGCACCCCGGCCACCAACCCGATTTCGTGGCTGGAGCGCAAGCGTCTCGACGACTGGTCGGCCGACCTCATCACCCGGGTACGTAACGGGTCGCTGACGGTGGACCCTAATTCGGTGATCGCGCAGGTCGCCAAGCTTGACGACGTTTCCGGTGAGCTCCTCCCCGCCAAGACCGCGGGCATCGAGCTGCAAAACCTCACCCGCCCGACTGTCGCCGTTGCGCGCTTCGCGGCCTTCGCCGCGGCGGAGCTGGTGCAACACCAGGATTGGATCGAGCGTATCCGTACCGCAGGCGAGCAGGATTCGCCGGAGGCTGTGGCGTTTGCGCAGGAAATCCGCCGCACGAAGCCGTTCGTGCCGATGCTGCCCGCGCTGGTCAAGCGCGACGGTGAGATCAGTGGCTGCCCGGTGCACAAGGGCCAGCGACTGCTCATCGACATCCTGGGCACCAACACCGGCCCTACCTGGGACCGCCCCGGCACCTTCGACCCGGAGCGCTTCCTGGGTGTTGACGGCGAAAGCATTGACACCTTCATCCCGCAAGGTGGCGCTGACGTTTTCACCGGGCACCGCTGCCCAGGCGAGAAGATTGCCGTGACCGCGCTGGCCACGACGATCAACGCGCTGTGCCGCCCCGAGGTCCGAATTTCCGACGACCAGGTGGACACCGCATTCTCCTGGACGAAGATGCTCACCCGCCCAGAGACGGGCGTGCGCGTCTCAGTGGCTGGCTAGTGGCTAGCTAGAAGACGAAGCGGTCGAGGAAGCGCTGGGCGCGTTCGGTCTGCGGGTTGTCGAAGAATTCCTCCGGCTTGCCGGTCTCGACAATACGGCCAGCGTCCATGAACACGACGCGGTCGGACACCGCCCGCGCGAAGGGCATCTCATGGGTGACCAGCAGCATGGTGATGCCTGACTTCGCCAGATCGGCCACGACGTCTAGGACTTCCCGCACGATCTCTGGATCCAGCGAGGCGGTGATCTCGTCGAGGAGGAGCACCTTCGGGTTCATCATCAACGCTCGGACGATGGCCACGCGCTGCTTTTGTCCGCCGGAGAGCTCGCGGGGCATTGCCTCTTCACGGCCGGCCAGCCCCACGCGGGCCAAGAGCTCTGAGGCGCGTTCGCGGGCGCTGTTGGTATCTGCACGCTGCACGACCTTCGGCCCGAGCAGCAGGTTTTGCATCACGTTGAGGTGGGGGAAGAGTTCGTAGCTCTGAAAAACCATGCCGATGTCTTGGCGGACGGATCGCCAATCGGTACGGCCCGGAGCGATCTGCGTGCCGTCGAAGGTGATCGTGCCACCTTGGATCGGTTCGAGCCCGTTGATGGTCTTGAGCAGGGTGGACTTTCCGCAGCCCGACGGGCCGATGATCGCGATTACTTCGCCCGCCGCGATATCTAGGGTGACCCCGTCGAGCGCGGTGCGACTGCCGTAGTGCTTAGTTACTTGGTTGAGTTCGAGCATTAGCGGTTCCATTTTCGTTCGAGACGGCGGGCCAGCCAGCCGATGGGGAAGCAGACAGCGAAGTACAGCAGGAAGACCACGCCATAGATCCACAGTGCCGCGCCGGGGTAGGTGAAGCGGTTGGCGTCGATGATCTGCTGGGCGACTTTCAGCACCTCAACCACACCGATCAACACGACCAGCGAGGTGGTCATGATCATGCGGTTCGTGAGGTTGATGGTAACGGGGACGAGGCGTCGGAGTGCCTGGGGGAGGACGACGTGCCGGTACAGCTCGGCGTCGGAAAGCCCCAGGGCGCGGCCGGAGGAGAATTGGTGGGCAGGGATCGATTTCAGGGCCCCGCGGACCAGGTCGCCCATCTCGGCAGTGCCCCACAGGGTGAACACGAGGACGGCGGCGGCGCGGGCATTGAGGTTGATGCCCGCGGTTTTCGTGAGTTCGAAGTAGACCAAGAACAGCAGCACGAGTTGGGGCATGATGCGAATGAACTGCAGGTAGGCCCAGGTTATAGCTTGGACGACGCGGTTTCGTGAGGTCATCACCACGCCGAGGAGGGTGCCGAGGACGATGGAGAGCGCCATCGAAATGAGCGCGATCTCGACGGAAATCCACAGGCCCTGGAGCAGACGAAGGAAGTTGTTGCCCTGGGTGAGGACGCTAAGATCCGAAAGTCGCACGACGCACCCGCCTTTCCACCGCGCCAGCAATCACAGAGACAGGCAGCAAAATGACCAGGTAAAACGCCACGAGCAGCAGTAGTGCTTCGCGGGTGTTGTAGGTTTGCCCAATCTGTTCCTTGGCCACGAACACCAGGTCCGGCAAAGCGACGACGCCCACCACGGACGTCTCTTTGATGAGGAACACCATATTCGCCGTCACCGCAGGCAGAGACACCGCGGCGGCCTGCGGGGCGATGACGTGGCGCAAGGCTTCCAGCCGGGAAAGGCCCAGCGAGAAGGCGGTTTGCCACTGGATGTCCTCGACCGCTTCAATGCCGGCGCGCATGGCTTCGGCCATGTAGGAGCCACCGAGGAAGGTCAGGCCGATGACTGCACATTGCTCGGAGCTCAGCACGATCCCTAGTTTGGGGAGGCCGAAGTAGAGGAAGAAGAGTTGGACGATCAGCGGCGAGTTGCGGGAGAGTTCGACGTAGCCCTGCGCGAGTTGCGCCAGGACGGGGATCCGGAAGTAGCGGACCGCAGCCACAATTAGGCCCACGACCAGGGCCAACAAAATGCCTAAGGCGGCAACCCTCGCGGTGAGGATTGCCGCTTGCGCGAACAGCGGGGTGTTGTCCCGCAGGACGTTAAGGTCCATCAGGGGTTTAGAGCTTTCCGCCCTCGACCACGAGGTCGTCTGCGTTGACGTCGTCGCCGTAGACAGGCTTCAGGGTCTTATCGAAGTTCTGGTGGAAGAAGTTTTCCTTGCCCAGCGCGGTCAGGTTGTCGTTGATGGCCTGCAGGACGGTGGTGTTGCCCTTCTGCACTGCGGGCGCGATGGTGTCCTTTTCGCCGAGGTCGGTGATCGAGGTGATGAAGCCCTTCGTAGCGCCAGTCCATGCCAATGCCTCGGTGTTGTCGGTGACCCAGGCGTCGCCACGGCCGTCGATAAGCGCGTTGGTGGCCTCGGTGTACTGCTCGAACTTGGTGAGCTTGACCTCAGGGTGCGTCTTGGTCAGGTAGGCCTCGGCCGTGGTGCCCTTGACGACGATGACTTTCTTGTCTTTGAGCTGGTCGGCGGACTTGATCTCCTTGCCCTCTGGGCTCACGACGCCCAGCGCGACCTTCATGTACGGGTTGGCGAAGTCAACCTTTTCCTTGCGCTCCGGGGTCACCGTGAAGTTCGCGAGGATGACGTCGACCTTGCCGGACTCGAGGAATTCCACGCGGGAGGCGGCCTCAACCGGGATGAACTCGGCCTTAACACCCAGATCCTGGGCGAGGCGCTTGCCGTATTCGACGTCGTAACCTGCGTAATTGCCCTGGGCATCGACGTAGCCGAACGGGGCCTTGTCGGAGAACACACCCAGCTTGATGGTGCCGGCCTGCTTGATCTGCTCGAGGGTGCGGGCGGCACCTGGCTTGGCGTTGTCCTTCGCGCCGCTGTTGTTATCGGCGGCGGGCTCGCTCGAGCATGCAGTCAGTGCGAGGAGCGCGGTGGCGAGGAGTGCGAAGAAAACTAGGAAGATAGAGCTGCGACGAGCTGCTTGGATTCGCATAGGAAGTCTTTCGGTAGGCGCGGTCCGCGTTGGCGCGGTTGCGGTATTGATTACTTCAATTGACTATATAGTACAAGGCGTTCTAAACCTAATAGACCGCTTGGTCTAGAGGGTGTGCCTGGGGTGTGGGGGTGTGTGCGCGGAAGCCGCCGAGACCAACGCCACATTCCCATCACATTCATTTGTTTTATGATTAGTTGACCTGTCCCCGTCCGTTCCCTTCATCTCAACCTCGAAATGGCCCCATGAATAAGAAAATCCTCCTTGACGCAATCTCGTTCATTGCCCGCTTTTATATGTCTTATGTCTGGATTCATGCGGGCACGGCGAAGATCAACGACCATCGCGACGTCACCCAGGCGATTGCCGCGTATCAGATCTTTACTCAGGAGTGGGCGTCGTATTTAGCGCAGCTCATTGGGCCGCTGGAGATCGCGGGCGGGGTGTTCTTGCTGCTCGGGCTGTTTTTGCGTTCGGCGTCGAAGTTGTCGGCGGTGGTGTTGGTGCTGTTCATGATCGGTATCGGGCAGGCGTGGGCGCGTGGCCTGGCTATCGACTGTGGCTGCTTCAATGTGCAGGGCCTTAACGACGACCAGACGGCCGACTACCTCAAGACCATCCTGCGCGATCTTGGCTATCTTGCGTTGACGCTGTGGACGGTGTGGCGTCCGTTCCGCAAGTTCGCGCTGTACCCGCAGTAGGCCAGCGCTATTCGGGGGTTTCTTGCAGGATAGCGCGCACTCGTGGCATCACTTCGGTGCCGTAGAGGCGGATGCAGTCCATGAGGGCGTCGTGAGGCACGGCGCCCTCGGTGTATTTCAGGACGAAGCGGTTGAGGCCGAGGTGTTCGATGAGGCTGGCGATTTTGGTGGCGACGGTGTCGGGGGAGCCGACGAAGAGGGAGCCTTCGCGCACTTCGGTGAAGTAGCGTTCCTCGTTGATGGATTCGACGTCGACGGGGCGGCCGATGAGGTTGTGGGCGTGGGCTCGGGAGGCGTCGATCCAGTGCTTCATGAAGATGTCGTGGGCTTCGTCGTCGGTACGTGCGACGAAGCCGGGGGCGTGGACACCCATGGGCAGGTGGCCGTGGCCGAAGCGGGCGTTGGCGGTGTGGTAGAGGTCGACGAAGGATTTGAACTGCTTGGGGTCTCCGGCGATGGCTGCGAGCATGAGTGGGATGCCGTAGCGGGCGGCGCGCATGACGGAGTTCGGGTTGCCGGAGGCGGCCATCCAGGAGCGCAGACCATTTTCGGTGCGGGGGAAAACAGAGGTTTCGGTGATCGGGGCGCGCGAGGTGCCCGACCAGGTGATGGGAGATTCCTTAAGAAGTAGTGACCAGAGGTCGATCTTCTCGGAGAAGAGTCGGTCATAGTCTTCGAGGTTGAGGCCAAAGAGCGGGAAGGTGTCAGAAAAGGAGCCCTTGCCGACGATCACTTCCGCCCGGCCATGCGAGATCGCGTTGAGGGTGGCGTACTTCTCCCAGACGCGCACGGGGTCATCTGCCGAAAGGACCGTCACCGAGGAGGTGAGCTTGATGTTTTTGGTGCGGCTAGCGATCGCGGCGAGCACCACGGCTGGGTTGGAGATTGCGTAGTCGGCGCGGTGGTGTTCGCCGATACCAAAGACGGTGACGCCAACTTCGTCAGCAAGTATGCCCTGCTCAATGACGTTGCGAATGACCTCCGCGTGGTGGAGAAGTTCGCCGTCGGGTCCGACGGAGACGTCACCGAAGGTGTCTAGTCCGAGTTCGGCATCTGCGGCTTTGGCTTTGGAAAATGGCATGGCAATCACTTCAGGGGCGATAGTTTCGGCAGCGTGAGCTGTGGGCACCGGTCCTTGGGGATGGGGGCTGCGAACGCAGTCTCCCATGGGCGCCGGCCCGGAAACATAATAGAAATTACCAGATTCTCTTATAAAAAGCCTGGCAAAGTTTAAAGCTCTCAGGGATTAACTATGTATCTGCCGGTTGCGAAAATGTTCGACGGGGTACCCGACGGCCGACCGGCAGGCTTATATGCTGGTTCGGTAGCTGCTGCAGGCTGCGCGGTGTCATGTAAGTCTCATTAAAAGGAAACTTCGATGGATTCGGTAATTTCGGCCCGAAAGCTCACCAAGCGATATGGCTCCGGCGACGCCACAGTGTACGCATTGCGCGAGGTCAGCGTAGACGTTGCGCGCGGGAAGTGGACGTCAATCATGGGGCCCTCGGGCAGCGGGAAAACCACCCTGCTGCACACCCTTTCCGGGCTGAGCTTGCCGACGTCGGGGGCCGTCACCCTCAGCTCGGGCCACAAGCGGCATGACCTCACCTCGCTCAGCGAGAACCGTCGGGCGGCGCTGCGACGCACCAACATCGGGGTGGTGTTCCAGGAGTTTAACCTGGTGCCGGTTCTCAACGTGCAGGACAATATTCGGTTGCCGCTGCGGCTTGCACACCGAAAGATCGATAAAGACTATGAGCAGGAGATCGTCACTCGGCTTGGCCTGGGCGGACGCCTCAAGCACTTGCCGCATCAGCTGTCGGGTGGGCAGCGTCAGCGCGTGGCCATCGCCCGCGCGCTCCTGCCTCGTCCCGACGTGATTTTCGCCGATGAGCCCACCGGAAACCTCGACTCCGAGGCCGGGGAACAGGTGCTTTCCATGTTCCGCGAGCTTGTCGACGCCTACCGCCAAACCCTCGTCGTGGTCACCCACGACCCGGCCGCCGCTGACCGTGGCGATGATGTGATCCGCATGCGCGATGGCCAGGTGGTGGCATGATCCGGCTCGCGATCGCGCAGTTGCGCAGGCGGGGCTGGCGCTATGTTTCGCTGTTCTTCGCCATTTTCGCCGCGGTGGGCCTGACCGTAGGCACGGTGGCGATTGTGGAGTCGTTGCAAAAGACCGTGAACGGCATGTTCGACAAGCCTTACGCCGGGGTGGACTTTGTGGCGCAGGTACGTTCCAGCAACTCGAGTGAATTGGATGCGCTGTTGGAACGCCCGGGTTTCGCGTTCGATCAGCAGGTGTCGGCGTCGATTAAGGAGGCCGGCAACCTCTATAGCTCAACCTATCTAAGGTCGTTGGCGCAGGACCCGCAGCTGCAGTGGCGTGCGGTTCTGGAAGGACGCGCACCCGTCGGCCCCGGTGAGGTTGCGGTGGTGGATGACACCCCGGTGGGTGCCCAGCTGGAGTTGAACACTCCGGGCGATCGCGAGGACAAGCTGGTCACGGTCGTTGGCCGAATGGAGCAGTCGGCCCAAGAGCAGTTGATGGGGCAGCGCTCGGTGTTGGCTGATCAGGCGACTGTTCGCCAGTGGGCAGGAGAGACAGCTACGGGTGAGCTGCGCATTCGGTCAGTAGCGCCGCCGCAGAATCTCCCGGAGCGTTCGGTGCAGGAGTTGCGTCCCGCTCGGCAGTACACTGCGCAGCTTGCCGAGAAGTATTTGAGTGGTAGGGATCAGTATTTCCTGCTGCTCACGGCATTCATGGTAATTGTTGCCGTGGTGGCGATGCTGGTGATTTTCTCCTCTTACCAGGTGTTGGCGGCAGAGCGGCAGCGGGAGTATGCGCTGCTCCGGGCGGTGGGTTCGAGTAGTTGGCAGCTGCAGGGGTCAACTATTGCGGAGTCGGTGCTGCTGGCTGCGGTGGCCGGTGCCGCGGGTATCCCGGCGGGTTTGGCTGCCGCTGGCTGGGCGGGGCGCAACGCGGACAAGATCGGGGTGCGTGTCCCGCTTGATACTGTGCAGCTGGAGCCGAAGTGGCTTGCCGTCATTTTTGTCATGGCCTTAGCAACGAGCGTGGTCGGCGCCCTTCCGGCCGCCAGTGGCGCTATCCGACGCCCGCTAGTGGAGTCGCTTACTGCCAGCGCGCCACGCCAAAGCATGGCGCGGGCGCTCGCAGTGTTCTTAGTTGGCGCGGTCGCAGTGGTGGCTGGCGGCTATGCCCTGCAGTTCAGCAGCCAGTTAATGGGGAAGAAGGCACTCGTGATCGCGATCGGCGGGGCCGGGATCTTCACCCTCGGTGTGGCTGCCGTGGTGGCGGTGCTCTTCCCGCTGCTCATCCAAGGTCTCAGTAGGTTTGCGGTGCTGATTCCATCGCTGCACCTAGGCATGGCGTTCGCGGGTAAGCAACGTCTACGCGCCGGCGCTTTGGTGGCGATCGTTGTCGCAGGTGCCGCGCTGGTCTCCGCGGTGTTGCAGGGCCAGCAGCAGTTGGAGCAGCACCTGTTGAGTAAGGCGACCAACAAGGGAGCGGTGGATGTGGCCGTGCGTGCTATCGACGGCCGGATCCCCGACGGCCTGGTCGATCAAGTGCGCGCGACGCAGGGCGTAGCTGCTGCCGAAGCGCCGACGATGCTGCCGGTGACAGCGGGCGAAGTTAAGGACAATATCTTCGCATTGAGCGAGCAAGACGGAGCTGCGGTGTTGCGCGGTCCGGTGACCGGCGCACGCCCTGGTGAGCTGGTGTTAGGTGTGCATTCGCCGCTGCGTAATCAGCTTCGCGACGGCAAACGCGCGCAGGTCCAGGTCGGCGGGAACGCACATGAGTTAGACGTGCGCTACAACGAGGGGCCCGAGAGCTTCGTTGATCCAGTAGTGACGCCAGAGGTGCCGGCGGTAGCGCGGCCAGGGGTGGACACGCGCCTACCACAGCCTGTCGTCTTGGCCCGACTGACCGGCGACTATGCGCAGCCCGCGGACAACCCCACGGTGCGAGCGCTCAAGCAGGTCGTGGCTGGCGCGGGGGAGCAGGTGACGTTCCAGGAGGCGTTTTCGGCGCGTCAGGACGTGGCGGATAGCACCAAACGAGTCTTGAGCCTTTCCACCTTGATGTCCATCGTGGCTCTGCTCATTGCAGGCGTGGGCGTGTTCAACACAGTTACCTTGATGGTGCGCGAGCGCCGTCAGGACTATGCGCTCCTAGCTGCGATCGGCCTCACCACGTTCGGGCGCCTAGCCCTCCAAATTATCGAACTCATCTTCCTCGTTCTACCCGCCGCCCTCGTAGGCGTGGCAGTTGGCGGACTGTTGGGGTCGCGGATCGCCACCCAGCTCACCCACGTCCCAGGGGTAGGCTCCAGGGTGCAGGGGCTTATCGACGCGGTAACCGCCGGGCATACTCCCGTCGTTGTGGGAGCTGCAGTCGTGATTGCGCTGCTGGCTGGGGTGTTGGGAAGTTTAAGGCGGGGGTATTAGTAGAAAACCAGCCAAGGTATCCGATGAGGACAAGTTGACCAGTATAGTTTGGACTATGATTCGGCTAACCCGTATGGAGTTAACTAACTTCCGGAAATACGAGACCCTTCGCATAACTTTTGACCCTAAAGTCACTGTTATCGTAGGTGGCAACGGCGCAGGTAAGTCTTCGGTGTTGGATGCAGCTGCAATTGCCTTGGGCTCATTCTTCTTGCCGTTTCCTACGATTTCACAAGGGCGCAACATCCAGCAAGACGATGCATTTGCTTTTTCGAAGCGGACCGGGGAGGACTCGGTTGATGTCAGGCGCCGCTATCCGGTTAGCGTCCACGCTTATGGCGAATATGATGGACGTGAAATTGAATGGGTACGCTCGAAGCTGTCTGAACGTGGCAATATGACAACTCGCGATGCTAGAGAACTCAGCGATATTGCGCGAGGACTTTACGAAAATATCAGTTCGGATGGCACGGATGCGCCGCCCGTGGAATTACCCCTCATTTCTTATTATGGAACTGGACGACTGTGGGCACAAAGGCGAGGCAGAACGTCGGACCTGCGCAAACCGGGGAATCGCGAAGATGGTTATTCGTCCGCATTGGAACCTCGAGCCGATGAAAAGAGTCTTACCTCGTGGTTGAAGCGGTCGACGATGCTTGGGTTGCAAAAAGGCCGGGTGCCAGCAACGTTGCGTGCCGTTCAGGCCGCCGTAGAACGTGCGATTCGAGCGGTCACGGGATCAGAACGTGCGAACGTTTATTATGATCTCGAGCTTGACACAATTGCTGTGGAATACACAGAGTCTACAGGTCGCTTAATTGCGCTTCCCATGGCGCAACTCAGCGATGGGTATCGCACGACTTTGTCCATGATCGCGGATATTGCTTATCGAATGGCGGAACTCAATCCTCATTTCGAGAATGAGGTCATTGAGCGCACAGGGGGTGTGGTGTTGATTGATGAAGTAGATCTCCATCTACATCCAACCTGGCAGGAACGGATAATCGGGGACCTTACAGATATTTTTCCAAGGGTTCAATTCATTGTCACAACTCATGCTCCCAGCGTGGTCTCCTCGGTTCAAAGTACGCAAGTCCGCATTTTGGACAGCAAAGATGGAACGCATCTTGAAGCAAAGACCCCTGGAAATCAAACTTATGGGCGTGACGTGCCATCGATATTTCGTGAGGTAATGGATGCTCCTGAACGCCCTCAAGAGGTGAGCGAAAGCCTCCGCAAAGTGCAACAGGCAATTGATCTAGAAGATTTTGAGGAAGCTTCCCGCCTTCTTGAGCAGCTTAAATCCAAGGTGGGAAGTAATGATCCTGAAGTGACTGGGCTCGAAACCACGTTGTACCTGGAGCAGATCTAGTTTTCATTGACAAACTGAGGCGTAAGTTAAGTGTTGTACATTGAGAAAAACTCGAATTCCCGCGGGGCTAATGCTCTGCGGAATGCCTGCCATGCCTTGGACTCAACTCCTGACACCGAGGCTTCTTACGACAAGCTTGACAGCAGTGTCCGCAGAGAGGTTTTGGAGAGTCTTCTTCAAGAACAGGGCCATGTTTGTGCATATTGTATGAGGCGGATTTGTCTCAGTGGGCATCCAAAAGCTAAGGTAGGCAATACTGCCGCAATTGAGCACTACATTGTCCAAAATCCTTCGGAAGAATATCGCGAACGGCTTCCGGATGAGCTCAAGAGTTACGACGAACGCGCTTACTCAATCGACTACAAGAACTTACTCGCGGTTTGCCCCGGAGGAAGCGAAGGGGCGACCGCGCAGTGCTGTGACAAATCGCGGACTCTTAAATCCAATGTAAATCAGCCGTTACGAATTGATCCGACAAATGAAACACACATCAAGCGGATCGAGTATTACACGGATGGACGCATTTATTCGAATAATCCTGATCACAACGTTGACCTTGATCAACTGCTCAACCTTAATGAGCCGGCGTTCAGCTTTGCACAAAACCGACTGGCAACTTTACAATCGTTGCAAAGAAAAATTCAGGACACCTTTAGTGGAGAAATCAGTCTTGAACAATGGACGAAATATCGAAATAGTCTGGTTGCTGCCGAAGCTACCGAAAAGCCACCATATCTAGGAATCTTGCTCTGGTGGCTGGACAAAAAGATCCGCAAAGCTTCGCGACGATAGTTTTTCCTAGAAGTCTCGGCCACCCACCTCAATTACTTTGTGGGTAGTCTCTAGGATCTCAAAATCCTGACCCTCGTCCAGGCTGAACCAGTCCAGCAATACCCCTAGCGCTTCCGCGGGTTCTTCTGTAACGAGCTGGATAGTCCCGCGTTCCTCCGCGGGCGTTTCGAAGGTATATGTATCCACCTCAGCCAGTGCCCGTTGCCTAAGGAGCTCGACGTCCGCATACCGCACGTGACGCTTGACATTGACCTCGAAGAATCGTTCGTTGTTTTTCATAGCTCCACTCTGCGAGGCTAGGGCGCGTTTGGCAACTTAACCTGCTCTTCGCGTTTTGGAGTGCGTTGATCTTTCCTTGTAGGCCTCCGGAGTGGATAAGAGACCGCAAGATATAGTGGTCCATGTTTCTTAAAGCCAAGGGCGATGCCGCATAGGTGCTCCAACCTGCCGTTGATCGCCTCGACCGGACCGTTGGATGCACCGATATCGAAATATGCCACAACATCCCGACGCCGACGCCACAAGGTTCGCCCTAATTGGGCTAGCTCCTCCAGCCCTGCTGGCAGCCCTGCATGGATCGAGTTCATTACTTTCAGCATTAACGTCTTACCCTGACTTTCTTCGGGTGTGCGTATGCAGCAATAATGTCCTGGTAGATCTGCCATGTCACCTGCAAGATCACCATCAGCTCATCGACCTGCCACAACACTTCAAGACGCTGCCGTTGCCGGGCAGTAAGAAACGCAATCCTCGTCAGCAAAGTCTTGCGATTGTTCTACAACGGGTCGGTTTTCTTCCCCCGCTCACCGGTAAGCCCACGCTGCACGCGCTGCCTACACGCAGTGAGTTTCTCCGCAGCTAGGTGCACAACATGAAACGGATCCATCACCTTACGTGCCGCGGGTACACCATCGTCTACAGCAGTGGCATAGCCTGTAAGCCCATCCATCGTCACCACTTCAAGTTGTGCACGAAATCCCGGATCGTGAGCTTGAAGCCAGCGGCGCAGCACGTCAGCGCTTCTGCCTGGCACCATGTCCAGCAATCTGGCCGGCCCAGATCGTGTAACCGTCGGGGTGAGATCAACTAAAACGGTGACATAGCAGGACGGCTCACCAGGCCTGCGAGTATGCTTCCACACGTGCTCATCGACCCCGAGTATTCTCACTCCCGCGAGAGGAGTGGGATCCCGGTAAACCATCTCGCGGCAGGCTTGAAGGGCGGCGTTGTTGACCAACTCCCAGCCCAGGCCTAAGGCTTGTGCGGTGGCGGACACGCTCATCCGGTCGATGGCAAGGCGTTGGAGAATCCACCGCACAACACGTTTGGTCAGTTTCGCGCCGTCATCGGCGCACATCACGCTGGCCTGAAAAATCTTTCGTGTACAAGCAGGGTTAGCACAGATAAACCAGGGGGACACGCACATGCAGTCGGGTGGGAAACCCCACGACGGGTAGATCGACAAGCTCACGTGTGACGTGATCACGGAGTCTGCCGTCATGTCTGCATTCTGGGCAGGCGGAAGAAACGCCGACGGGATCGGCGTGGATGATCGTGAAATCCCCTGCGTTGGCTGCACCGGTGATGCAGACGCCGAGTTCGACGGTGCGGCAAATGGTATCGGCCGAGATGTTGCCAGTACTGTGCATGGTAGGTCCTGGTTTGGTCAGATGGACGGTTTCGCAACTCTCATCTTGTACCGGCCAGGACCCCCATATGTTGTGCCACCCCGAACTACACCCCAGAACTACCTACGCACTCCAAAACGCGAAGAGCCCTTAATTGCCGATCGCATCTCTGGTAGTTTTCGTTTGGACATAAGATTGAAATATGTCTTTAAGTGAAATTGTCCTAGACTCGACGGCGCCTCAGCGGAAGGTCGGTTTGCTTTCTGCTTTGGAGCAGTTGGTAGAAAACTCTATCGCTGAGCAGCAGGGTATTCGGGGGCTCGCTGTCAAAGGTGCAGTAACCTCAGTCCAGAAGGTGCGTCCGAATGCAATTCCGTTCGCTCTTAATGTGGCGCTACCTGATATTCTTCGAGCTCTTGATCCCTATTGGGAGGCGAAGGACACAGGTTTTGGCGTTTACTTGGAAAGCCGTAAAGACGAGGTCTCAGCTGACCTTCTGGCAGTGGCAGATCGACTTGCCGCGGTCAAGGGGGGGTTCAATGGAACGAACTTTCCAGGCGGTGCGTGGCCGCGCAAAGACGATCGTGGAGAACCACGTATTGGAGTTGGGGGAAATTGTCGAAGAATCCACAAAGTAGAATGATAACTGTCATCTAATTATCGAAATGAGGACTACAGATCATGTTCGTTGGCCACACTCGATTTTCGTTATTCGTCCCTGACTCCGGGGCATGGCGGGCATCAAACGGTGGTCAATTTGATTCTGTTGAGGAATATCGAAGTTTTCTTTACGCAGATGACCGCTTGGACCTGCGTACCAAGGTCTTTGTGGAGCACACTGTGCCAACCTTGGCTAAGGCTGCCGAGGGGTTCGAAGTGGTTCACATTGTGTCTTATTCCGAGTCGCTGCCACAAAAATACCAAGTAAAGCTGGAGCAAGCAGCACGGGAATTTGGCGTGTTGAAATTGGACAAGTTACCAGAAGGGGATAGTGGTTACGCGTCGGTTGGGCGGATTGCCCAAGAGCTCGGTCTGACCGGCGTATTCGGTCGCTATCGCCTCGATGATGACGACATCTTGTCAACCGAGTACTTCAAGTTGGTGGAACGTTATGTTAAGCCTGAACTAGTAGGAATGGTGGTTAGTCTCCCGCTTGGGGTCGAAGCGGTTCTGGATAGTGACCAGTTCTTCAATCTGCGCGAAGCGCACGTTCCCATGAACTCAATGGGTTTGTTGTACGTATGCGAACGCGATGCAAACGGATCTATTAAAGGGCCAAAAGGCGGACCGCACGATAAATCCGATCGCTATGATCCAGTGATCCTCGACGCTACTGATTTCGGCTACTTGCGGTGCATTCATGCAGGTCAAGATAATGCTATGCGGTATGAAGACGGGCGAATCATGAACCATTTGCTCGATGGAATGTCCAAGTTCAATCCGGTTTCCAACCCGCGCAAGATTCGTGCTGCCTTCCCGACGGTAAGCCGTAGTATCACTGCTCCCAATGAAATTCTCGATTCCCCCAAGACTTTGAGCGAAGATGTGTACTTCGAGTTCGACACCCCTACACGCAGTCTCTCTGCATTGGCGGACTTAACCTCACATAACGGCGGTGCTCGTCCAGCTTTAGTAAGCCTGACTTTGGTGGATAGTGAGGGGAATCGAATCCCGCAATCCCGCCGAATCCCGGGCATCGGCGTGTCAAAGAATTCGCAAATCGGCCCATTCGTATATCTCGGTGCAGGGCAGGGGAACTTTGAGGCGCTAGCCAGTATTCATACTCCAGAAGGTATGTATGTCCGTGCGTTCAGAATCATGGGACTGGGCGCGCACCCGGAGAACGTTGTGTTACACGAGCTACGAATCTCGCATACGGGCGATGGCCTGAAGGTTGTCGAAGCAGATCGTTGGCAAGAGCTGCAAGCTGAATTGAAAATGCGCCTATCGGCACAAGCCATCGACCTTGTCCACCGCAAGCGGCACATTGCAGTGACCAAACTTCGTTCTATCCAAGGGAAATTTCGCCGTTAGTTGAACATTTCATCAGCGAATACTTCAGTCCAACTTCCGTTGACAAACGCGGCAAAGCCCAAGATGCCGGTCAAGATTGCAGGTGGAACTGGAGCATGACCCGGGCCCCAGTCATCCACATGTAAACGCCATCGATCTGGATAATTCTGTACTGCTTTTTGCCACGGTTTGAGGTGATGTTCGATGTGGAAGTCATCCTGGGCGTTCTGCAGATAAATCACATGGCATGGGAATTCGGCAGCGTAGATCGGATTGATATCAAAGGCGATGCCAGCATCGGATAGTTCGGTCCCGGAGAAGCACTTGTCTCGGTACGTTTGAACTGGCCCCGGGTGGTAGGCCTCAATATTGGTCTGGGGGTTCGCAACGACGGCAAGTGAGCCTGGGAATTGGTGGGCGTAGTACAACGCCGCGAAACCACCAGCGGAAGCTCCAAAGAACACGAGATGCTCGGCCTCTGGGATTGAGTCCTGAACCACGCTGATGGCACTGACCAAGTCCTTTTGTAGCGCTAGATCCTTAGTGCCCGCACACCAGCCAATTCCGGCACCATACTGGAGCGCTGGATCCGAGACGAACACTAAATTGGCATCCAAAGTTTCTGTGAATTGACGACCAATGAAAACTGGTAGCGAAGTCTTGCTTGGATCCACAGCAGCATGAAACACCACCACGGTGGTGGCAGCATTGCGGTTTTCTACCAGTACTTCAAGCATTCGATGGTCTGCTTGGTTTCCGAACCCAATGGCATGAACTCCACTAAGCATTCCGGTGTGTTCAGAGTTTGTGCACAAGGGTGCAGCGCAAAATTCGGTGAGATTGTGATAGAAAACGGTCTCTGCACCGTAGCGTGCATAATTCCGGTGGATTGGCATAAGTAAGCATCTTACTCATTCAAATTGACGGTTAAGCTTCCTCAACCGGCCTTCGCGTTCGGGGTAGCATGTATTTATTGCATCTCTGACGCTATCGGCTCGAGGTTGATTGTGTTTTGGGGTTTTCCCATGCAATTCGCAAAAGTTGCTTTTGTAAGCTTTAAACTGGGAAAGATAGCAGTTTTGTAACCAGACGTTGAAAGTGGATGATCGGTGAAGATTCTCGTGCTCTCCCAATACTGGGCGCCGGAAAATGGTGTGCCACAGCGTCGGTGGGCATGGTTGACTAAGATCTTGGTTCGCGCGGGCCATGAAGTATTAGTAGTGACGCCTCCGCCTCACTACATGCGAAACCTCACCTTGAAGGACTGGTGGAAAGAATCCGGTCTACTGGGCAAGGAGCAGGTTGAGCAGGGGGACAACGGCGAGACAATTTTGCGTTCCGGATTTTTCCCAGCCGGCCGATCACTCACATCTCGAATCTTCAATCAAGCGATTGTCGCAGGAAGCATGCTGGTCGCTCGACCTAGCAAGGCTCGAGGGCTCAAAGGATATCGGCCAGATGTCGTCATTGGCACTGTGCCTGCACTGCCGACGTCCGTGGCAACGTGGGTGGTGGCGAAACGACTTCGAGCTCCATACATTTTAGATCTGCGTGATGCTTGGCCTGAATTGCTGCACAATTCCCACGACTGGAACTCTGGTACCGGTAAGCGCTCTCTTCGAGAGAAAGTCTTCAGTAAGGGGCCGTTGCAGCTACTGATTCGAGTGACCGACCGTTCGATGTGTCAGGCACTCAATAATGCTGGAGGCATCATTACAACTTCTGCGGAGTTACAGACCCATCTGGAGCGGACGATGCCTGTGCTTAAGGGCGGGAAACAGCGTTTTTACGCCACAGTTCGCAACGTTTTTCCGCCAAAGGCTCCATACGTTCCGCAAGAGAAGAGCAATCGGGATCAAGGGCATCTCAATGTCCTCTATGCGGGAACAATTGGCCGTGCCCAGAAACTGGATAACGCTTTGAAGGCGGCTCAGATTGCCCGTGACTGGGGTTTCGATGTACGTCTTCGTTTCCTTGGTGATGGTGCTTCGTTCCTTGCGCTTCGAAAGGAAATTGTAGAAAAGAACATCGACGCCCAAATCGAGCATCGAGTACCAGCGGATGACCTGATTCCGCACTATGACTGGGCAGACACCGCGTTGGTGCACTTGACCAATTGGGAACCGCTCAATAGGACCATCCCGTCCAAAGCCTACGAGTTGATGACCATGGGCATTCACATCAGCGCAGTGGTCTCGGGCGAAGCTGCCGAGCTGATTGAGACGCTGCATGCGGGGCATGTGGTGGAGCCGGAGAACCCGGAGTCGTTGGCGGAACTCTGGATCGATCTCATTAAAGATCGCAGTAAGCTCGCGATCACTGATGAAGGTGCAAACTGGGTGGAACACCAACGAAATGAAGTAGTTCCAGTGCAATTCTTGGAGATCGTCGAAGCCGTAGCGAAACAAGGATAACTTTCATGTTGCTCAATTCCCTGGACGACTACGTTCCAGCATCGGCACGCTGTGTTGTCCTCATGGAAAGTTCGGCGACATATCCGGCCTTGGATGTGGTTGTAGAAAACGCGCTGTTTGGAACCGATGCTTCGGAAGTAGGATCCGAAGTTGGCATTTTGGTAGACCCTGACCCTGAGTTGGTTGAGGAGACGTTAACGGGGCGCTCGAGTGCGGTTGAGCTGTGGTTTCCGCGTAATCGGATTGGTCGCCTGCATGATGTGCTTATGCTTTTCGACGCATGGGCAGTCAACGGATTACATTTGACCGAAAACTGGATCCACCTGGCAATTTTGCCGGCAACCGCTTCTTCACGCAGCAGCGCGGATTTCCGCGCCGGACTGCAGGCCGTACAGCGTACTGCAGCTGTGCCAAGCATTGTGAACGGCGAGAATGTGCCACCGATTAATGTTCGTTCGCTGCTGATCGCTGAACTTGTGCCGTTAGTGAAGCCGTATAAGCGCTACATTCCGCATCGGGTAGTCATTGCGATGTACAAGATTTTGGAGAAGATCCGATGACTGAATATCGCTTTGGGATCAGTGTCATTATTCCCTCTCGAGCTGGCTCAACCACCATTCGCAAGGCCCTAAAGTCAATGGCTGAGCAGTCGCTGGATCCACAGCGGTTTGAAGTCATCGTGGTGATTAATGGTGTTGGTCTGTCGTCAGATGCTGGGCAGGAACTCTATGCGGAGTTTCCCCAGCTCGACTTAAGAGTTTTGCGTAGCTCGGTTCCGTCAGCTGGTCGTGCGCGCAACATCGGGCTTATGAACGCGCAACGTGCGTTCACCACTTTTCTGGATGACGACGACCAGTTGGAGCCAAAGTTCTTGGAGTCCGCACTACAGTTGGCTCAGCCAAACACAATTGTGCTGATGCCGATCGTCGATGTACGCAGCGGTGAACGGGATGCGGGAAACTCACTTAATGCACGAATTCAAGCACTAGCAGGTAGTGCGGTACCGGTTTCTGCGGCACCATGGGCTCTTGGCTTTAATGCTTGCAAAGTGGTTGCCACTGAATTGCTTGGTCAGCATCGGTACTCAGAGGAACTGAAATCGGGTGAAGACTTAGTGTTCTTTGCCCAATTGCTCCGGCAGCCACACTTGATGTTCTCAGTTCCAGCGCAGACTACTGACCAGGCTTACCTGCGCTATCTGACTACGGATTCGATATCTCGCAGACAAGAGAGCTTTGAGTTCAATGTGCACCAACGCCTGGAATGTATTGGGGCTTTGCGCGCAATCGAAGTGCCTGAGTCAAACCGAAATGCGCGAGTCTCACTAGAAAATGCTCAGTTTGGATTTGTCGCTGACTACCTTAGATCTCGACCTAATGAGGTTGATCAAGCTATTCAGGACGCGGTTGATTTGCAGCTGACCGGACTGGATTGGGAAAAGCTGCGCCCAGAAAGTGCGCGCCGAGTGGTCTTTTCCTATTGCTTCCCGCCGTTTGCTGATACTTCGGCGAATGTGACTGCAAAGGTCATTCGGGCGGAGAAACAGCTGGTGGATGTCTACTTTGCAGACATGTCGAGGGTGAGAGGGAGAGACGAGTCCACTCGTCTGATCGTAGAACCATTCGTGTCGCACCAGGTCGAGATTGCAACTCAGCCGTCTTTTGCCGACTGGGGATTGATTTGTGATTATGCGCGAAAGGCCGTCCGTTCCGCGCGTATCCAACAGCGAGCAAAGAATAAGTATCAATCGATGTATTCGCGTGCACTTTGGTCAGGTTCACACGTCGCTGCGTTACTTTTCAAGTCCATGCATCCAGCCGTTTCTTGGGATGCGGAGTTTTCGGATCCAATGGCTGTGGGAGTTGATGGATCTCCGCGCGCAGGCAAGCTGACTTGGAACACCACTACTTTGCGAATCCGCAGACTCCTGGACAAGTCCGGTTGGGGCCCAATTCCATATCGTACGCACTTCGAATTTACGGAATTAGCTACGTTGGCCTGCGCAGATCGGGTCATTTTCACGAATGTGAACCAGCAGAAAGTGATGCTTTCTCGGTATCCAGTTGAGTTCCGGGCCTTTGTAGAGGCGAAGTCGAAAATTCAGCAGCATGTTGCTCCGACACCAGAGATGTACCAGCTGCAACAAGCTGATTACCCTTTAGACAACAAGAAGCTTCATATCGGCTATTTCGGTAGCTTCTACGCCAATCGCGGTGTGGGTGACGTGGTCGCTGCGATTCGAGACCTTCCTGCAGCGGAAGCCGCAAAGGTGGCTCTGCATGTGTTTACTGCAAAGCCAGAGGATTTGCGTGAAGAATACCGGGATTTGGTTGAAGCTGGACAGCTTCGGCTCAATGGTTATGTGCCTTATTTGGAGTTCCTTAATTTGGCAACCAAGTTTGATGCCCTGCTTGTAAGTGATGTCAGCCTGAATGACACTAAGCTCGAATTTAACCCGTTCCTTCCGTCGAAATATGCGGATTATTCTGGGGCTGGAGTTCCGATTTGGGGCATGGTGACGGAGGATTCGCCGCTGTCTATGTCCCACCTGGATTTCACGAGTGAACTCGGTAATAAAGGTTCTGCTCGAGCTGTGTTGAATGAACTCCTTGGTTTTCACCGGTAACATCACCAGCAGCTCTTGGGATAGTTTTCGTGCCCGTTTAAATATTGCAGAAAGGCCGAGTGGTTTTGTCTCGTCACCGTTTTAACCGAGCTGAAAAGGCCGCGCAACTAGGCGTTGAGCTAATTGAGCAACGGGTCAAGAATCCAAACGCTCGGATCTATAAGGTTTCAGCTGAGGGCTTGGAACCTCTTGCGATTCGACCTTCCTTGCCGGAGTACTTGCGACAATTGTGGGACCGTCGGTTTTTTATCGTTGCAGATGCGCGTGCTAAAGCATTGCGTTCGACGCGTGATTACCGGTTGTGGCGTACGTGGTTGGTGCTGAATCCACTTTTTGATGTCGCGCTTTATGGTTTTCTTTTTGGGTTCTTGTTCAAGTCCTCGCGAGGAATCGATAACTTCATCGGTTTCCTGTTCATTGGCATCATCTTCATGCGGATGATGAGCGGATTGTTCACTTCTGGCAGCGGTTTGATGACGGCTTCGCGGTCAATGATCCGTGCCTTCAATTTCCCTCGGGCTTCCATTATTTTTTCGCAAACTTTACGTGCAATGATTGATAATGTTTTGCCTGCTTTGGTGTGTTTGGTTTCTGCATTTCTATTGCAGTGGGGGACCCCGCCACGTTGGACACTGATCTTCATTGTGCCGTTGTTCCTGCTATTGCATATTTTTGGCACCGGCCTGATGTTCATTATGGCTAGGCTGACGGCTGAAATCCCCGATGTGAAGGCGCTGGTGCCACTGGTGACTTCGGCTTGGTTCTTTCTGTCTGGCGTCATGTTTTCGCTCGACCGTTTCGCAAGTTTCGGCAAGATTCACGCGATAATGACGGCAAACCCAGCGCATATATTTTTGACTGTGATCCGTGACTCTACGATCTATGGCCAGGTTCCTTCTTTAGCAGAGTGGGCCACGCTGCTGGCCTGGACGTTTGGCACCTTTATTGTGGGGTTTGTTTACTTCTGGCTTGCAGAAGACAAGTATGTCCGGATTGCGTAGCAAGGAGTTCAAGATGACCGAAGTTATTGAAATTGATGCAGCAAATGTGGTCGTTGATCACGTGTCTAAACGCTACGTAATTAGCCAAAGTCGTTCTGACGATGCCTCTGACGTGCGGATTGGCAAGAAGAGCACGGTTGTCGATGCCGTGGTAGACGCTTCCCTGGTCGCGCTGCCAGGTGAATCGATTGGACTTATTGGCTTGAATGGCTCCGGCAAATCAACGTTGCTGAGCATGATTTCTGGTGGTTTGGCGCCCACTTCTGGACGAATTCTGACGAGCTCCAAACCAACTTTGATGGGTGTTTCGCCGGCGCTCCAGCCGACGCTATCTGGCCGTCAGAACATTTATCTGGGCTGCCTGGCGCTGGGTATGCGGCCAGAGGCCGCTCGCGAGCAGATCGGCATTATCTCCGAGTGGACTGAACTAGGCGATGCAATTGAACGCCCGATGAATACCTATTCTTCCGGCATGTCTGCGCGACTTGCTTTCGCGATTTCCACGGCGATTGAGCCAGAGATCTTAATGATCGATGAAGCACTATCGACTGGTGACGCTGCTTTTGGTGCCAAAGCGCAGGCGCGTATGCACGAGCTCTTGGAGCGAGCCGGCAATTTGTTTCTTGTGTCGCATTCCATTAGCCAGATCGAAGAGAACTGCAAACGAACGTTATGGATCAGTGAAGGGCGAATCATCGCGGACGGTCCGACGACTGAGGTCGCGACCAAATATCACGAATGGGCGCGTCGTATGGGCAAAGAGGATAAGTCACCGGCAATGGAGTTTCTTGAAGAAGTGAAGTCCGAGTACCGTCCACCGATAGTGGTATTTGACGAGGCATTTAGTTAATTCGTTGCGCCGTCACCAATAAGGAATACAATGGAATGGATAGAGAACTCGTAAAACTTAAATAATTATTAGATTTGGCAAACTGTGCCAAAAAGAGTTTTGCAGTTAAATCCATGTCATTAGAGAGGCGCAGATGTCTGAATTTCCGCACGTTGCTTTTGTAGGTTTGGGATACATCGGCCTGCCAACTGCAGTGACGATGGCGCTCAACGGCGTTAAGGTCACGGGTGTTGACGTCAACCAGAACACGGTTGATCGAGTTAATGAAGGTAAGGTGACCATCGTCGAGCCTGGTTTGGAAGAGGCGCTGCAGAAGGTGGTAGCTGCTGGAAACCTGACTGCGACGACCGAGATGGTGCACGCCGATGTTTACATTATCGCAGTGCCGACGCCATTTAAGGATGATCATGAGGGCGATCTGTCTTACATCATGTCTGCAGCTTCCAATATTGCTCCGCAGCTGCAGGGTGATGAGCTGGTTATCCTAGAATCCACCAGCCCTCCGCTGACTACGGAGAAGATGGCGGCTAAGATCCTGGAGCTGCGTCCAGATCTCGCTGCGCACCGTGATGGTGAGTCGAGCGACAAGCCAGTGATCTACTTTGCGCACTGCCCTGAGCGCATTCTTCCGGGTTACGCCATGGAAGAGCTGGTCACCAACGACCGCATCATCGGTGGCATGTCCGAGGAAGCCACCAAGCGCGCTACCGCTGTATACAAGTCGTTCTGCAGGGGTGAGCTGCTGGGCACCACCGCAACCACCGCTGAGCTGGCAAAGCTGACCGAGAATTCCTTCCGTGATGTCAACATTGCGTTTGCAAACGAGCTATCCCTTATCTGTGACAAGCTCGGAGTGGATGTTTGGGAGCTCATCGAGCTAGCTAACCACCACCCACGCGTGAACATTTTGCAGCCCGGTCCCGGCGTTGGCGGCCACTGCATTGCGGTCGACCCATGGTTCATCGTGTCTTCGGACCGTGAAAACTCCAACCTCATCCGCACTGCTCGTGAGGTCAATGACGGTAAACCAATCTGGGTTATGAACAAGGTCAAGCAAGCTCTGGTGACGACCGAAAACCCTGTCATTGCTACCCTGGGCCTTGCTTTTAAGGCAAACATTGATGACCTGCGTGAATCCCCGGCCTTGAACATCACGAAACAACTGGCTGAGGAGCTGCCAAATGAGCGCATTCTCGCTGTGGAGCCAAATGTCTCCGAGCTGCCTTCTCGCCTGCATGATTACAATAACATAGAGCTGGTTGACACCAAGACCGCACTTGAGCAGGCCAATATCATCGTTCTCCTCGTAGATCACAAGGAGTTCTATGACGTTCCTGCTACCGCACTAGCGGACAAGACTGTCGTGGATACTAAAGGCTTGTGGCGCTAGAAAGACGGCTTGATCTTCATTATGATTGGAAACCATTGCAATGAACAATAAACAAGAAAAGACTATCTATTTGGCCTTAGCAATCACGCCAACATTGCTAGCCTTTATGACTCTCACATTGGTTTTGGTTCACCTCGAACTATCCGCATTGGTTGTGCTCTCCATCGCAATTGCTATTCTCCCAATCATCTCGCATTTTCGCATGAGGAGAATGCTAGCTTCAATCCGTACTAGCGTGACTTTTTCATCGAAAAACTCACCCGTGGAATTTGAAAAAAACTTGAAAATGCTAGAGGAGCAATTGAACTCGTTGGTTCTGAATATGCAAGCTAGCGCAAATGATTCTAGGCAAAATAAAAATGATATCGATCTGATTAAATTGTCAAACGAGATACGTCGGGAATCGCGGTACATCCGGCTGGTAGCCCAGGAAATGCAAGATCAACTGCGAGAAAGGCCAAGGAGTTGAGATTAGGCAAGTCGCATGAAATCTGCTTGAATCAAATTTCCTCCCAGGACGTGTCACTTGCCGGGCCGGGTGAGGCAGCACGCAAAGCGCTGCGGCTATTAGGATTGCCAGTGAACTCGAGTGTCCAAAGTACGACAACCGAAGCCGAAAGTCTCGGTAAAGAAACTCTAGTTACACACTTCCTTGATTTGTTCGCATGCTTGGAAGAAGTAATGGACAATGTGCCGAATCAGTCCCTGTTCTTGGCAATCAAAGATCTCTATTACGATACTCATGGTCGGATTGCGAACTACTTTAATGAATCTCCACAACTTCGAATCGACATCTCTGATCAAATTCAAAGCCGACGTCTCTCGCGCATTGACTGGAGTCTTCTACAACCTGAGGTTGAAGGTTTGGCACTACTTTATAACTTTTCTCCCTTCCAGGACACTGGTGCGACAGTAGCATCAAAGAGAATCAGAAATTTTGGTAAGACTGTTGATGTAATCGCATGTTCGATGTTGCACCGAAAAAAAATTGATCCAACGATCGAAACGATTTCACAGCCGTATGTGCGAAAAAAGAAGTTTCTGTCAACGGCTCCCTCGTGGGATTCGTTTCCGAAATATGAATCATATGTACGGCGTGCGATTCGCGAAGCCGAGATGCTCATGCAAGAAGGTGCCAAATATAAATTCATATACTCACGAGCAATGTGGGCGCCGTCATTGTATGCAGGCGCAATGTTTAAGATTAAGCATCCTGAAATTAAATGGATTGCGGAATTCTCCGATCCTCTATCTCGAGATGTCGAAGGCAAGCGCAGGGGAGCAGCGCTGCCACAAGACAGTCTATTGCTTGCTGAGTTTGCTAAAAGAATTGAGTTGCCGAAAGAGCAAATTTCTGAATTCAACGTATTCGAGCTCGCCGAATACTTAGTTTACATTTTGGCCGACGAAATCGTATTTACGAATACAAACCAGAAGAACATAATGCTCGACCAAATTTATGAAAGTGATTTTGGAAGGAATTTGTTCGACGAGGTTGAAAAGAAATCTTCAGTACAGAATCATCCTACCCTACCTCGAGAATATTATTCAGTCGTCGATTCTGATTATAAAGTTAGTGATCAGTTTTTGAATCTGGCATATTTTGGTGAGTTTTATTCTAGTCGCGGAATTACAGAAGTAACTGCAGCTATTAGATCTTTGCCGGATTGTATACGTAAACGTATAAAATTGCACGTGTTTACAAATTACATCCCGCCTTCAGAAGGGGGAGCAAGGCCCCGGCAGCTTTCTGAGGCCCAATTTAACGAATTGGTGGAGCGCGCACATGAAGGCGTCGGTTCAAAAGGGATCGAAGAAAATGTATCGTTCAACGCGTCTCTTCCTTATTTAAAGTTTCTCGCAACTACCGACAGATTCGATGTGTTAATAGTTAACGATGCTCGTTCGGGAGAACACCACAAGATAAACCCATATTTGCCTTCTAAATGGAGTGACTACGCGGGATCTTCTGCTTCTTCGTGGGCTTTTATTGAGGCCGGATCGATTTTATCGACCAAAAATGCTAAATACAAAACTCCGGTTGGTGATGTCTTGACGGCTCGAAAATTGCTTTGGGATTTGGTTCTAGAAAAATATCCAGAAACGGTTGTGTAATGAATTCTGTGGATAAGTCGGTTAAGGATGCACTTGGTTCAATGGGGCGCGCATCCACGCCCGCGGTGGCAAATAATCCTTTTAACTTGAATTATCTCGACTTGATTTCAGGCGAGTTGGTTCCTAGTCGACCTAATACCACTGTTTGGATTGCGCCAAAACCAGTATTTTCCGAATTTGGCCTCGGTACACCCACTGTTTACGGGTCTCCTGCTTGTTTGCTCGAACAAGTTAAACACCATCATACGTCTAGTTTTTTGGTAGATACCGAAGCATTTCAATCTGGGCCGTGGTACGGAACTGGAAGCGGAAAGTTTCATGCAATGGCACTGTTAATCTCTAACGCTGCCAATGAGGCCAATAAACTGGGAAAATCAACGTTCATTGTGAGTTCTAGCACTTTCAAGCGTTCGATTGAGTACGAGCTATTAATGCAAAGTTTCAATTACGATTTGGCCGGCGCCGATCGCTCGCAAATGGAAGAAGGGGCGCGACTTTCTCCGATTACCGAGTATTACCTGTGTCGTTCTAACTTTTGATTACTGCGAAGGAATAGTGGGATCTGCTTTGGATGTTAACTCTCTAAATGTACTGTTTGCTACAGATGTCAAGTACTCGGTCGATTCTTCGGCATGCTATTGGATAGAAGGCTTTTTGTCCAAATTGGTCGAGGACGGAAATTCGGTTACATTTGTGCAACGCGAGCGGCAGGCCGACGATCTTCATACAAGATTAGCAGCGCTCGGTATTGAAATAATTCCTGCTATCCGACATCCTGAAGAAGCCTATGATGGGACTGGTGTCCTAGGGCGATTCGCGGCAAGGCAAGTAGTTCGATTGTCTCGAAAGGAAAGTTTCGACTTAGTTATAACTCAGGGATTAGAATTGTGCGTTTTCGTAGCAGGGGCGAAGGAAAACACACACAATTTGTGGTGCATTCCAGAATATAATCCAACCACGAACGCAATATTCTCTGAGGCTGACCTTCAAGAAATTTCGAAACTGGCGCCAGGAGCAAAGACGGTCCTCTTTAGCAACAATGTGTTGCGTGGGCAAGTGGAGTCGAGGTATGCACAGCTAACGTCTAAGACAAGATTGCTTCCAAATATTTCAATGAGAAAGAGCGGGGAAGTACAGATGCGAAATGAAGCTGGCTTACCTACCCTTTATTTAGATTTTCCGCGTCTAGAGCGAGAATACGATCAAATTGATTTTGAACGCTGCGCGTTAGAAGCAAAGTTTTTAAGAGATATCGTTAGGGTTGTTGTATGCGGAATCGGCGGAGTTGATGAGGAGGAAGTTTCTGCTAGACTTGACCGGATTGGTATCTCCAGCTACCCAGCTTTAGAGTTTGAGGATCGTGAGTTTCAACACTGCCGCTATAGGAGTTACGAAGCTGCGGTATTGATATCTGATCCCAATGGCGCAACTTCGCAAATCGCATCTATATCTGGTATCCCGGTGGCGAGTCTTGAAGGCTCTCCATCATATGCTGACCTTGTGCGATCATTGAAGACTCGAGTCGAGCTATCTGGCGGCGAAGATAAAGGTAGTTTATTCTTTTCGAATTTCGCTTCAGATTTAGCGGATTATAAAGCGATTCCTTTGCACACAGAACCTAAGAAAGTCTTGGTTGTTGGCGCTGATCTTAAGTTTGCCGGAGATATGTTGGATGCCTTAGTTCAGCGTCGAGATATTGAACTCAAGATCGACAAGCTTGCTTCTAATGGTCGTGTTGAACCACAGGTAAGTACACAGTTTTTGGAGTGGGCAGATGCCATTATAGTTGAGTTTGCAAGTGTAAACGCTGTTTGGTATTCAAATGCGGTTTCTCCACGCCAGAAGCTTTTTGTCCATCTGCATGGTTACGAATTGTATTCTGATTGGATTGGCGATCTAAATATCGATGGTGTCGCGGCTGTTGTTGTGGCTTCGGAATTCTATAGGGATAAAGTGCTGGAAAAAATGGGATGGCCATCGCATAAGGTGGTGGTCATTCCAAACAGTGTAAAGATTGAAGATCTAAATCGCGAAAAGGATCCTGAGTCCAAGTATCACATCGGGCTTATTGGCTATGTACCGATTCTCAAACGCCCAGACCGGGCTCTCGATCTACTTGACAAGCTGTTAGAGTTTGACGACCGTTTTACACTCCACGTTAAAGGTCACGCCCCTTGGAACTACCCATGGGAGTGGTCTAAGTCTATTCATCAAGATCAGTATAGAGACTTTTTCCGCAGGATTGGTGAAAGTCCGGGGATTTCAAAATCCATTAGTTTCGAACCATTTGGTCCTGATATTGGAAACTGGTTTTCCAAGATTGGTTGGATACTTTCGCCTTCGTACCGAGAAACCTTTCACCTTGCCGCAATTGAAGGTGCCTGCAGTGGAGCGGTTCCGCTTGCTTGGAGAAGGGAGGGTTCGGAAGAAATAATCGGATCAGATTATAATTTTAAAAATACTGATGAAGTTGTTGATTTCGTTTTGGATGTTATTCAGTCCGGGCGATATGAAGACGTATCAAAAAGTGCTAGCGATTTTGCTCAGAGGTATTCAGCTGAAATTGTTCGCGAACGATGGCTCGACCTAGTCTTTTCGATTGATGATTTATCTTCAGGCAGTTTGGAGTGTCCAGATGCCGCAGTTAGCTGGATCGATAAATTCAAGGCTCCATTCATTAATAGCTTGCCGGCGACAGAAGCTAACTTGTGTAAAGCAGTGTCAAGGGAAATGGCGCGCCATGATGTAGAACAAGCAATGGCATTGCTGGACGAGAATATCAACATTACTGCTCATAAGCGTGGAGTTGTAAAAGACCTCGAGCTATATGTCCGCGGCCTTTTTGCTTTGGACGAACGAAAGTATGACCTTTTAATTAATGACTGGTCGGGCGTGGAACCATCCAAGGAGTTGAAAGATTCGGCAGTTCTAATTGAACAAGGACAGGGTCTAAGGGCTTTCGAACTATTCGCTCCAAGAGATGCATTTGTCCACGTTTCTCCACCGAACTGGTTTAAGAAGGGCAAGAGGGATTTGTACCGGCGCCTTGACGGTGATGCACCGTTCGAGGTTGAAATTAATGGCGATTATAGATTTGATCGTTGGGTCGAGCTTGCGAAAGCTCGGTTGATCCAAATTGTCGCAGAACTGGGTGCGGATCAGATAGTGGCATATGGTCCTCTTTGGTTGGCATTACCGGCAGCCCTAGCTGCTAACCAACTGAATATTGGGTTCGTATGGGCAGTGGAAAAAAATGAAAATGGGGTAGTCGAACGTGTAGGCAATATAAATTCTGCCAGCCCGGATATTGAAGCACAGTTAGCCAAAATTCTGCTAGAAAATGCAGACCTGCGAATGGTCGAAATTGCCGGAGGAAGGGATTATTCAGGCTTCTACTGGTATGCCGACGCAGCACTTGGCTCAAAAAAAGAGAAAAACGGGCAGCTTGAAGTCTTTTCCATGCTGACGGCAGATAAGGCGTTTGCCCAGGATCGGGTTTCACGTAAGCGAGAATTGCCTACGCGGTCGAAAGCCATTTCGGAATACTTTGTTGCAATATTCGGAATCGGTGAGGAAATACGCTCAGCCATTTCGCAATCCCAAATGCGCTGTTTTGAAATTTTTGACACGAACGGTGTTACGAGTGATCTTGATCTTCTACTCGTTTGGGGAGACGCTCTAGAGCGAAGTAATTTCCAGCTTGACCAGACAATCGAGTTTATTAGTTCGGCTCGTTCTAAAGGTATACCCGTCTGCCTTGTCTATTGCGAGAAAAACGTACCCAGTTCAAAAATGATCGCGGTTGCGCGCCTATGTGACATGCTGGCTTTCAGCTGGCTACCTGGAAGTTCTCCGATTCTGCAGCTGAATCCGTTGACCGTAAGCCGATTAACCTTTTGGGACAATCAACGAGCTATGGATGAAAACGTGGCCATGGTATTACGTGCTTTGGCGGAGCCTGTTGTTGTAACACGCAATGAGAAACGCATGGCAAATGAGCTCACAGCGGATTCGAAACTGTGTGTCGATACGCCAACTGATAATCAAGCTGTAGATCTGTTCGCAAGTCACGAAAAGGTTTCTGTAATTATAGCGACACATAAGGGTGTTCATCGAATTAGGCAATGTCTGGAATCGATATCTTCACAGACGCTTCCGCAACACCTTATTGAACTTGTGATCATTGAGAACGGAATTGCAGACGGGACGAAGAAAATTGTTGATGACTTTAGAGCAGCCAATCCCGGTATTTCAATTGTTTATCAGTTCTCTAAAATCGCTAGCGCGGGGAATGCTAGAAATATTGGATTAGACTTAGCGGATGGCGCCTACGTGACGTTTGTCGACGATGATGACTATTTGGAAGAAAATTATCTGCTTTCCATGTGGTTGTCGGCTGGCGATGATTCAGTTGTTGTCGGCGGGTTGACCGATAGGGCAGAAAATGGAACCTACAAAAGGGAAACGCCTAACAACTTGCGATTGTCTGCACTGCAAGATGACCGTGTTCCGCTGGCGAAACGGTCTGGATTGTTGTTCATGAACTCTTGCAAGTTGATCCCGGCAAAGTATCTAAAACGAATCCGTTATGCCTCCGAGCTCTCTTCCGGAGAAGATATCGTGTTTATGTCTCAACTTCTTAACTTTAAGGATCTCAAGTTTGTAGGGGCAGCAAATCTTGAAAAGGCTGACTATATCCGGGTGCTTAGAGATGAATCAATCTCTAGACAGGCTATGACTTTTGACTTTGGAATTGTACAGAGGGTAGCCGTGCTAAACGCTTTAACTGATCTGAAAGGCACGCTTCCGAAGGAGGCGCACCGAGCGATCGAAGTGATCCAAGATGCGCAGGCGAGTTTCATCAGGAAATATCGGAAAGAGATGCCAGGTGACGAAAACAAAGTTACCAAGTATCTTGCAGAAAATCTAAAACCGGTTAGTGCAGGAGTAAATTTGGCTTAAGACATGACTTTTCGGCCGTGGCTCTAAAAAGTATTTGGTCTAAAGTGAATCTAATGAATGCTGGCGAATTTGATTTAAGTATTCATGATCATTAATGAATCGCGTTAAGGCATGCTATTGTTCTTCCGATGTGCCGATTGTCCCAACTTTGTCATATTCGCCCACTCGAGGATTCAGAAATTCGCATGCGGCACCTACGTATTAATTATTAATTTCCTGATTTGGCAATACAGCTAGAAACATACCTATCCTGGAAGTATGGGATGTATCTAATTGATCTACTTCTGTCGATGAAAAGACAAACAGTTATTGGATCAAATTCATTGGTGAAATGTTGGGAAAGCCAAGGGAGTCATGAAGGTTGCGAATCAAAGGATATGTCGGCACTTCTTAGCGAGTGACATGTGTGTTCGCTTTAGACATGGTTTGGAAATCGGATTAGTCGGTGTTCTCGATTTGTAAAGGTGTCACACTAGCAAGAATAAAGGCAGTCTGGATGTATTAAGTAGATCACTATTTTCGACCCGGCTACTTGCCAGGTAGAGATATGTATGTTGGGTGTTGCAATGACAAAAGTTGGTCTGTATTCTGCCACGGCCAGGGTCCAAGATAGTAGCTTTAGCCTTTCATTCGAGTAAAATACCAATTTCGCGAAGTGGCCGCAGATTTCTTTGAACTATCCGGCGTTCATTTCGGCTGACTATTAGGAGTCATCGAGTTCTTAGGGGCCGGATTGCCAAACGCTTAAAATTGGACGCACCCCTGATCCGATACCTGGAACAAGGAACGATGTACTCATACTCCTTCGTCTCCGTTTCGCCGGTTAGCTACGCACTTTAATCTTCTTAATAACTCGAGCTGGGTTGCCCGCGACGATGCTATTAGAAGGTACTGGCTCGAGTACAACGGAACCTGCCCCAACAACGCAGTTATCTCCGATACTACCACCGATAAATACTGAATTGGCGCCAAAATAAACGTTGTTTCCAACCTTTGGTGGTCCGAGTCGCTTATTCCTTCCACCGAGGGTTACATTTTGAGCGACGGTCACGTCGTCACCCAAAACAGCATTTTTATGAATTACAACTCCGATTCCTCCACAGCCCAACGTGAAATTATTGCCAATGGAGCAACCTGGGTATATTTTACAGTTAAAACGGCGAAAGACTAGGTCGCTAAGATAGTTTGCACCTCGGAAGAGCCCTAATTGATGAGCTTTATTGCTAGCGTAGTAAAGTTGCACGGCTGTCATTCCACTTAGCGCTGCCTGCCAAACGCAGTTACTACCCTCCGACTCATTGTTCAGGTAGACAGGAACTACAAAAGGCTTGTTGTAGGTTTCGGGTTGGCTTGAAATCAGGGGAATTGCTGATGGTCGTCTTTGGGCTATGTTTGCAACTTGTATTTCTGCAACACTGGTCGATTGTGAGCCAATATCATCGCTGAACATCGTCACATCGAATCCCGCCGTCGAAAGAGCCAGCGCAATTGTCAAATTGGATTCTGAGATCCCGTAAATATCAATTTTTTTCCAAGTAGCCATCGTTGGCCAAGATTGTTCTCGTGCAAGTGAGACAATTTGAGTCTGGCTGTAGCACTGTGAGAAGTCGGCTGGCAACAAGATTTCTTCGTCAATGCATTCGACTCGATAAGTAAGTTTTCCCGACTTGCTTGGCTTCGCTGGTGAAACTTCTAGACAGTTTCCTGCAATGAGCTCGCCAGGCTTTGTTGAGTACCAACCACGGAACGGCGATTTGGTCTCGCCCGAATAGACAGAGACGGTAATATTTTCGGAAAAAGTTAGTCTTAGGCTCTTGCCGAGTCTGTGTAGGACTATTTCACGATCGGTTGCATATGGGGTGCAGTTATTTGGAAGCAAAAAGCGTGACTTAATTGCTTCTCCTGAAGGGGTATCCCATTCATCAGTTACAGCAAAGACGTTTTTATCATCGACTTTGATAGTCCGAGTCAACACGATGTCCCGAACCTTCTTTTCCATCTTTAAGTAGGTTTCAGTTGCCTTTACTATGCGCGCGTTGATAATCCGGTTGCTTGAACGGTAAACATCCCATGGAAATTGGCTTTCAGGAGATTCGAAGTCCAGAACACTGTGGGCGAAGTTGCTGCGCAAAGCTTTTACGCGACCATCGGAATAGTTGTAGCTGTGAGTTCCGCCGTCGATGAAAAAGTCTACGCCTTTGTACGAAAGGTAGATCTGTGTGTCATCAACGTGTTTGTGCGTTATTGAGCTATGGCCAGCAGTAGCCAGGAGATAAAACTCGGGATTAGAGTAAACCCAAATGCCAACGCGCTCGTTGAAATGGGTTCCAAAAATTGGGGAGAGTCCAGTTGGGAGACGGGAAGAATCACCGCGTGGAACGTAGTGGCTGCTTGGCAGGAGCTGGAATCGTGATGTCTTATCAGCTAATTCGATAGTCCGGTCAATTTGCTCAAGCAGGCTCAAGTGAACTAGTTGGTCTGTGAATTTTTCTCGGATGGACGACAACAGATTGATCCATACACGATCATAGAGGGGCGAGTTTTCTCCACACCAACCGTCCTCGCCGTAGACCTGCTGGATGATCGCCGGCAGCATTGTTGAAATGGTGGATTCACATTTGCGAACTAGCTCATGATTCTTTATTTGGCCAAGAACCGATTCATCGGACGTGGCGTGTGCAATGCCGAAAAGTAGAGCTCTAATTAAAAAAAGGCCATGGTTGTTAAGCTTGATGCTTTCGGGCAGACACGACCACTCAATATCGTGGACAAGCGTTTGTGATACAACCTCAGATATGTATTCAGGATGGATCGAAGAGAGGTAGAGAATAGATTCAATTCGCATCGCTGTTGCATGGTCCCAGGACGGATTTAATCTATTTTGTTTACCTTTTTCTGGGCTAGATATCCATGAAAAATAGGAGTCTAAGACTTGTGCTGCATCTTTTCGAGAGATCAGCGAAGCCAATCGCGGTATAAATTGCCCCCCATGTAGGTAAAGCTGACCTGTTTTTCCAATTTGATTCTCAAAGTCCTGCCAGCAAGGAATGTCTGTGAATTCAAGTTTCTCCCCAGTTGGAAGCGACAAAATAGTTTTGCCATCTTCAACAGTAACTGAGGTGCCTCCTTGGGGCTCGAACACCGAGCGAGACAAGCTTTTCAATGTCGTCATTTGATTCGTAATTCTTCGTCTACTTATATTGTGGTTCCAAATGTTGAGATTCTTAGTTGAAAAATATTACGCTGAATTTTCGCAAAATTGGTACTCGCAGAGTTTTTCAGCGACAGATTTGCATCTCTGCGCACTCGGTAAAACCTGAAACCTATTCAGTGCTGAAATCTGGTAGCCTAGACCCTTTGCCTAGCAGCTCGGCAATAGCAGCAACAGAACGTTGAGCTGCCTTGCCATCACCGTATGGGTTCACGGCGTTCGCCATCGCTTCATAGACAGCTGGTTGATCCAGGAGCACGGTTGCTTCGGAGACGATGCGATCCTCGTCGGTACCTATTAGGCGCACGGTGCCAGCGGTGACAGCTTCTGGGCGTTCCGTATTCTCGCGCATGACTAGAACTGGCTTGCCAAGTGCAGGGGCTTCCTCTTGAACTCCGCCGGAGTCGGTGAGTACCAGGTGTGCACGAGACATCAACTTGGTGAACTCATTGTACGGCAGCGGATCAGTGACGATGATGTTGTCATGCCCTTCGATCTCTGGGAACACGGCATCGCGAACCTTTGGGTTCAAATGGGCTGGGAGCACGAAAATGGTATCAGGGTAAGCGTCGGCCAAACGAGCCATTGCGCGGCCGATATTAGCCATGGCATGCAGGCTCTCGCGACGGTGAGTCGTAAACAGGACGACCTTCGAATCAGAGTCTGCTGCCGACTGAAGCCGTTGATCGCTGAAGGTCGTATCCCAGCTGGATGCGACCAGCAGGGCGTCGATAACCGTGTTGCCCGAGACCACAATGTCAGCGGAGCGGAAATCCTCACGCTGCAGGTTGCGCTTCGATTCCTCGGTTGGTGCCAGGTGCAGTGCTGCGACCTGGCCGATAAGGCGTCGATTAGCTTCTTCCGGAAATGGGGACAGAATGTTGCCCGTGCGAAGACCGGCTTCGAGATGCACAATCTTCACACCTCGGTTAAAACCAGCGATTGCGGCTGCCATGGCGGTGGAGGTATCGCCTTGGGAGATGATTACATCTGGTTGTTCTTCCTCGATGATTTTGTCTAGCCCTTCAATGGCTCGCGCAACAATGCTGTTAAGCGTTTGACCGGGGCGCATGATGGAAAGATCGTGCTGTGGGGTAATGCCGAATTGAGCGTTTACCTGGTCCAACATCTCGCGGTGTTGTCCGGTGGTGACGGCTACTGAAACGAATCGGTCGTCGGCCTCTAGTGCCTTGATGACTGGGGCGACTTTAACTGCTTCTGGGCGGGTGCCGTATACGGTCATTACCTTAGGCGTAGACATGCAAAACCTCGTTGACGTTGATAAAAGGGGATTAATTAATTATATGCCTGCAGTGTATAATTTGCCGGTCAAGTGGCTTAGGGCATAGAAAAAGTGGGCAACTCAAAATGAGTGCCCACTTAAGTTTTCTCTAGGCAATGCGCCTAGTGAAGGTCATCAATTAGATGATGAAGCCCTCGTGCTTTGCCCAGTTAAAAGCAGCGTTGATGATGCCGGCAACGGTGATGGCACCGAGAGCCCAGAGGCCACCGACCCATGCTTCGCCCCATGCAGGAGCTTCAACCTTGTCCTTGTTCTCGCCGAAGATGACTTCGCCGGTGCTGTCCTTGTCAGCGTTCAGCCAGTCGCCGAATACGGAAGAACCGGAGGAGGTAGCAACCTTCTCAGGAACGTTGACGTCGCCAGCGTGAGCAACAGCGGAGCCAGAGATGGTCAGTGCGATAGCGGTTGCGGAAGCAACAGCGATGTTCTTGAAGTTACGCATTGTAAATCCTTTCAACCCCTAAGGGCCGTATGAGTGAGAGGTTCTCTTAGAACTTAGGGAGTGGGAGGATGTTGTTGTACGCGATGAAGTTGTACACAGGAGCTGCGATAGCTGCCAGGGATGCAATGGCGATGCCAGCGTAGGTGATGGCACGCATGTTGCCAGCCCACTCTGGGAAGGTGTACTCGGTGCCATCTTCGAGGGTGCCCTGCTCGCCAACTTCGAGGGTGGTGGAGCCGAATACGTCGCGGCCGTTAACAGGCTGGTCTGCATTCCAGGCTGCACCGATCTCGGAAGACAGGGTAGCGTTTGCAACGGAGGTAGCGCCGAAGGTAAGTGCAACGGCGGTAGCGCCAGCAAGAGCGGCATTACGGAACTTACGCATGAAGAAATCCTTCACTTGAGGTTTGGGTTATGTGCTTTTGCACCTTCGGCTGCCGTGTTCGACAACCTTCAAAGGAGCATTCTATGGGAACTTTGGTGATTCGTCGTAGTGAACCAGTCAAAAACTCCCACGGGAATCTCCCAGTGTACTCCACGGCGGACTAATCAGTACATTTCTAAGTTCCTCAAAACATGAATAAAACCGGCCGATTTATTGGGTTTTACCAGTTGGCTTTGGATTTGGGTGTTACACCTGCAGAAATCGACTTTTAGAAACTTAATAGAACCTAATAAAAACCACGTTGTTGTAACTTTTCCCTCAAGTGGGGGTGGTGAAGAAAGTAGCAGATGTGCCAGGTGGGGCAGGCGGGGAGGTTTGGGCTGCCGCTAGAATCTAATGGCATGGAGTTGTTGGTGACTGGCGGTGCCGGATTTATTGGGGCGAACTATGTGCGTCGCACGCTTGAGACGCAGCCGGGTACTGAAATTATGGTGCTCGATAAGCTCACCTACGCCGGAAATGCCACAAACCTCGCAGGAGTGGACGCCGAGCTGGTGGTGGGGGACATCTGCGATGCGGGCCTAGTGCAGGGGCTCGTCGATAAGGCGGACGCAGTGGTGCACTTCGCCGCAGAGTCGCACAACGATAACTCCTTAGACAACCCGCGCCCCTTCGTAGACACCAACGTGATGGGCACCTTCACCCTGCTAGAAGCGGTGCGACGGACCGGCAAACGCTTCCACCATGTGTCCACCGACGAGGTCTTCGGTGACCTCGCCCTCGATGACCCGAATCGCTTCACCGAAACCACGCCATACAACCCATCCTCGCCCTACTCAGCGACCAAAGCCGCCTCCGATCACCTGGTGCGCGCCTGGGTGCGCTCCTTCGGGCTGCGCGCCACGATCTCCAACTGCTCCAACAACTACGGCCCCTACCAGCACATCGAGAAGTTCATTCCCCGGCAAATCACCAACATTTTGGACGGGCGGACACCTAAGCTCTACGGCACCGGGCTGCAAGTTCGAGACTGGATCCACGTGGACGACCACAACGACGCCATCAACCTCATCCTGGAACGAGGCCGACTTGGGGAGACCTATATTATTGGCGCCGACAACGACCACGTAAACAACCTCCAGGTCATCCGCCTCATCTGCACGCTGATGGGCCTGGACGAAAACGCCTTTGAACACGTCGCCGACCGGCCCGGGCACGACATGCGCTACGCCATGAACTCCACCAAACTCCGCCAGGAACTCGGCTGGGAACCCCGGTTCACCTCCGCCGACGATGGAATGCGGCGCGGCCTCGCGGAAACGATCGAATGGTACCGCGACAACGAAGCCTGGTGGCGCCCTCTCAAAGACGCAGTGGAAGCAAAATGCGCGGAGCGCGGACAATGACCGGCCGCGTGCTTATTACCGGTGCGAACGGACAGCTTGGCCGGGCGCTCATGACCCTGCTGGGCACGCGAGCCTTAGGGCTGGGGCGTCACGAGCTGGACATTACATCTTCCGACGCAGTGGCAGCCCTGCCCTGGTCCTCGCTCTCCGCAGTGATCAACTGCGCCGCCTACACCGCAGTGGATTGCGCAGAAGCCGAGGTGGAGCAGGCGTGGGCCGTCAACGCCACTGGTCCCGCCTTGCTCGCACGGGCATGTGCTGCACATGATGTGCCGCTGGTGCATATTTCCACCGACTACGTCTTCTCCGGCCTAGTCGCGGAGCACGCGGAGGACGAGCCGGTGGCGCCGCTGAACGTGTACGGAGCCTCCAAAGCCGCCGGTGAACTGGCCGTGCTCGCCGCCTGCCCCAACGCGTACGTAGTGCGCACCAGCTGGGTGGTAGGCGACGGCGCCAACTTCGTGCGCACCATGCTGGGGTTGCGCTCGCGCGGAATTACGCCGTCGGTGGTGGACGACCAATTTGGCCGCCTCACCTTTGCCGATGACCTCGCCGCCGCATTGGTGGAATTGGTGGATCGCCATGCAGAACCCGGCATCTACCACTTCTCCAACTCTGGAGACGTAGTGAGCTGGGCCGACATCGCCAACGAGCTGTTGCCCATCACGCGCGTAAGCACCGCCGAGTACTACGCCGGGCGATCCGGCATAGCCGCCCGGCCGACACACTCCACCTTTGACCTGCGAAAGATTCGCGCCGCGGGCATTTCACCGCGCGACTGGAGGGTAGCCTTGAGCGAATACGTCGATAAGCAGCGGGAGGCATGATGAAAGGCATCATCTTGGCGGGCGGCTCGGGCACGCGCCTGTACCCGATCACGAAAGGCATCTCCAAACAGCTGATGCCGATCTACGACAAACCCATGATCTACTACCCGCTCACCACCCTCATCCAAGCGGGCATCCGCGAGATCCTGGTGATCACCACGCCCGAGGACAGCTTCGCGTTCCAGCGGTTGCTTGGCGACGGCTCGCAATGGGGCCTATCTCTGTCTTACGCGGAGCAACCGCGCCCGGAGGGACTCGCGCAGGCGTTCCTGATCGGCCAAGAGTTTATTGGGGATTCTCCCGTTGCTTTGGTTTTGGGAGACAACATCTTCGACGGCCACGCGCTGGGCGCCTCACTACGCTCCTGCACGCACGGCGAAGGCGGGACAGTATTCGCCTACCAAGTCTCCGACCCCTCCCGATACGGAATCGTTTCCTTTGGCGCTGACGGGCGGGCCGAATCGATCGAGGAAAAGCCCGTGCGGCCTCGTTCGAACTACGCGGTGGTGGGCCTGTACTTCTACTCAAATGACGTCGTCTCCATCGCTCGAGGGATCAAGCCGTCTGCGCGGGGCGAACTCGAAATCACCGCAGTCAACGAGGCCTATCTGCAGCGTGGCGACCTCCGGGTGGAACGCCTGCAGCGTGGCGATGTCTGGCTGGACACCGGCACCATCGACTCCATGTCCGAAGCTGCCGCCTACGTAGAAGTGATGCAAAAACGCACCGGCATCGCCATCGGCTCGCCAGAGATTGCCGCGTACCGGGAGGGATTCATCTCGCGTGCTTCTTTGCTGGAGCTGGCTTCGCCGCTAATGAAGTCCGGATACGGCCGGTTCCTTGTGGAGGCCGCGGGGTAGATTTTTCGCGGCGCTGCCTGGGGCGGGCGGTGCTGCTTGGGGCACGCGGTGCTGCCTGGGGTGGGCGGTGCTGCCTGGGGTGGGCGGTGCGTGCGGAAATTGTGTGCTTGTAATGGCGGGATTGGTCTTAAAACCCCAGGATGCTTGATCGGGAGAAGCACACAATTTCCTGGCGTGGGGTGGGGAAGCAAAAGAAAATCCCGGAAACCTGGGGAGGTTTCCGGGAGCAGAGAGGTAGAAACTAACCGATCGCCCAAAGGACGTCGCCCTTGTGGTCGGCCATGTAGCGGCCCCACGGCTGCCAAGTGTGCAGGCCAGCGCCGTAGTGGCGGTGGACGTTGAGGCCCTGGTGGCGGGCCTTGTCCGTGAAGGAGTTGGTGGACAAGGTGATCAGGGTTTCGCCGTGGATGGAGATCGCGTCAGCGCCCAGCCAGCCTGGGTAGGATTCGCCGGCGCCGGGGTGGCTGTTTCCGGACCAGACGTGGACGTCCACGCCGCCGTCGCGAAGCTTGTGCACGTTGGCCACTGGGTCAGCGTGCAGGATGCGGCCGGGGAACTCGAGAGGGTTAATGGTGAACCACTCCCACAGGAACTTGCCGGAGTGCAGCAGGGAGGCGATGGAGAAGCCAGCGATCATGCCCACGTGGGTGGCCATCGCGGGGTCGATGAAGCCAGAAAGGGCGTGGGCCTGGCGGAACTGGTCTGGGTGATGCGCGGAGAGGGTGAGGGCAGGGATTGCGCCCATCGATACGCCGGCGATGGCGTTGCGGTGCGGATCCACTCCGAAGTGCTGCTGCAGGTAGCCCGGGAGCTCGTAGGCGAGGAAGGTTTCCCACATAGGGCGTTCCTGGCCGGAAGACATGAAGTCATTGGCAACGCCACCCCAGTCTGCGTAGAACTCGCCTGCGCCTCCGGCGGGCATGACGAGGGTGATGTTGTCGTTTTCAAACGTGGCCGGGGCAGTGGACACGGACGCCCAGTTGGAGTCGCGTTCGCCGACCTGTGCGCCGTCCAGCAGGTAGAGGCCGCCGTTGCCGCCGTTGGTTGCGGCCTGGATGAACACGAGCATGTTCCGGTTGTGCGCCGGGGACCAGACCTCGCATGCCTGGATCCAGTGGCCTTGTGGTGCCCAGGTGCAGCCGGGCCGTAGCCAGTCTCGACCGTCGGCGTGGGCAGCAGGGGCAGCAGCGAAAATCGTTGCTACGGCCACGAGCAGGGCCAACAGCATGTTGCGGATGTGACTCGTGTTAAACGAGTGACTGGAGTGTTTTAGGCGCATGCACTAAAGCATATTATTTATTTTTGCCTGCGCAAGTTAATCGACCAACAAAATTTTAGGTGTCACCCAGCAAGGTGCGGTTTTCCCGCTTGCTGGGTTGCGGACGGGGTGAATGGCTAGCTGGGTTCGACTTGCTAGGCGCTGCTTGGTGCTGCTTGGCTGGGATGCATTCTGGTGTCTTTGGTTCTGTCATTTTTCGGCTAAAAGTGGCTGAATTGGAGACAGTGGATTACGGTGCCTTGGCTGGTTCGTCAAGTAGCACGGATTTGGGGGGAGACCCAGCGCTCGTCAGTGTTTCGGGCCTGGAGATAACGTTCAAAACTCTTAGATTGGTACGTGCGTGTGACGGCAGTAGCCCACCCGGTGTTTCGATCCCCCTCGCGCACCGTGACTTGGATGAGAAACTCTGGGGCTAGGGTCTCGCCTAGCAGGCGCTGATCTGGGCTCATGCCAGCGGGGAACGCGAGGGAGCCAGGTAAAACCACCCAGTCGTAATCCTTCACGCTGTTAATAAGCGTGGTAGGCGGAATCGTTTTGATCTTGAGGTCGTAGGGGTTGTACACCACGTCTGCGGCGGTGACGTCCTCGGCGGACACAACCGGGTTGAACTTGATCCAGCCGGCTTGCTCGAGCAGCTTCAGCGTTCGGGCGCGGTTACCTGGGAAGTCCGGAACTGCGACGCTTTGCCCTGGCTGCACCTGATCAAGGTGAGAATGGATGCTGGAATACAGGCCCACCTCGATGGACGGGATCGGCTGGATATTAATCAGCTTCGTGCCGTGCTGCTCATTAAAAGAGGTGGTGAATCGCGAATTTTGCTCGACGTTTAAGTCGACTTCTTTGTTGGCCAGCGCGAGTGCGGCGTCGACAAGCTCGGGCTTATGGACGTACTTGATGTCGTAGCCCATTCGTCGCAGCTCCGGGGCCACGGCCTCCTGGAACATCACCGAATAAGGACCCAAGGAGGTGGAGATTCTCAGCAGCTTCTTGCCGGAGGGGCCGCTGCAGGCGCACAGGGCAAAAGCCAAGCACACAACTGTGACAAAACTAAGGACCCAGCGACGGGGGTATCCGCTAACGTGCACGCTGATCCTCCCGCGGGCCAAGAAATTCTGTCACAGCAATAATACCAGCTCAGCGGGGATCGGCAGGTGGTAGGTGTGCTTTAGTGCTTAGATGCGGATGCCGTACTGGGCCAGGAAATCCTTGATGATCTGCTGCACGTTCGGCAGCACGATGGACTGGCCGCCAGGCAGTGCGAACGTGACGGTCGGCAAGCCAGGGGCAGAAGACACAATCGGAGCTGGGCCCGCAGGGGCTTCTGGGGCAGGGGCCGGAGCTGCACCGGCATCGGCCTGGCCACCATCAGCTGGGGCAGGAGCCGGTGCTGGCGCAGCGTCACCGCCACCCTTGAGGCCACAGCGATTCGCGGCTTCGTCGACACGCGCGAGGGCGTCGCGGATCTGCGGGCCGCGCGAATCGACCATCGCGAGGAGGTTGGCCTTCGCGACCTTATCGTTGTAATCGGCTTCGTTAGTCCAGTACTTGGTGGCTTGCTCGCAGGAAATAGGGCCAGCTGGCAGGGCCGCGAGAACCTGATCGACCTGGTCCGCATTCGCGACCGCAGGGGCAGCGACGAGGCCGGAGGTGAGGGCGACAGTAGCAAAGGCACGGTGGAAACGCTTAGAAGTCATGTCGCCCAATATGGCACATCTTTGAGTGGTGCGCCACGAAATCCGGGAACTGACAGGGGATCGTGACTGAAGCGTTGCATAACCTCGGCGCGCGTACCCGACTCTGGCTAGGCTGGCTGCCATGGAGCCCAACCTCGTGCACTGCGAATCTGCCGACAAAGCCGTCGACGAACTCATCCGGCTGTATGACGAAGCCATCGCCAAAGCGCTCGACCTGCTCGAACAGGGCACGCCCGAGGGCTACGAGGAAGTGGTCTACCCGCGCCTCGTGATTGATGTCGAGCAGTGGCGGCCGATTGATCGTACGGAGCCGTTCGCGTACGTCGATAAGGCAGGGCGCTACGCCGCGACCCTCTCGCGCCCGCGTCTGATGCGCACCTACCTCGTCGAAATGATCGCGCGCCTCACCGCGAACTACCCGTGCACAATCTGGGTCGGCCCCTCCACCGAACAAATCCCGCCCGCCTACATCGACGACGCCCCCACCCTCGGCCGCGACACCGCCTTCCCGCAGCCCTCGCTCGATGCCGTAGACGACGCAATTATCGACGGCGAATGGGATGCATTCCACGGCGACGAACTGCCACTTTTTCATTTCACCGCCCAGCGCTTCGACATCGCCTGCAAGCGCATCGAGCACTACACCGGGCTCGAAGTCGAAGGCGTGCAAAAGTTCATCCTCTTCACGAACTACGACATGCACATGGCAGAATTCCTTCGCTTTGCTGAGGCAGCGGGTGGACGCTACGTCTCCGTGTCCTCCTCGCCCGCAGGCGTGCAGATGCCACGCATCGACTTGTGCACCGCAGCCGGCGACGGCATCACCATGATCAATATCGGCGTCGGCCCATCCAACGCCAAAACCATCACCGACTGCCTCGCGGTCCTGCGCCCCGAATGCTGGGTCATGATCGGACACTGCGCTGGCCTCGACGGCCGCATGCGCATCGGCGACCTCATCCTCGGCAACGCCTACCAGCGCCGCGACTCGCTTCTCGACGGGCGCGTCGGCCTCGACGTCCCGATCCCCGCCATCCCCGAGGTACAAATCGCCCTGACCGCCGCCGTCCACGAAATCTACGGCGGCGACATGTCACTCATGCGCACCGGCACCGTCCTGTCCACCGCCGACCGCAACTGGGAATGGCACACCCCACGCGAACTCTGGGAATCCCTCCGCGGATCCACGGCGATCGCCGTAGACATGGAATCCGCCGCACTCGCCGCCAACGGCTACCGCTACCGCGTCCCCTACGGCACCCTACTTTCCGTCTCTGACCTGCCCCTACATGATGTACCGAAACTACCCGCGGGAGCACGCGCGTTTTACTCGTCCTCCAAAGAAGCCCACGTCATGTGCGCAGTGCATGCGGTGGAACAACTCGCGCTCGACCCAGCCCGGCTGCGCACCCGCAAACTGCGCCGCACCATCGGCGAAGTGCCCTTCCGTTAACCCATCCGGGCCTCGAGGACTGCCTTGCTGGCCTGGCGACAAGTCAGCGGTGAAACCACCGACGGGAGCGCTAACTCGCACCTATGCTTAGCCCCATGAAGCAAAAACTCAACCTCCTCTTTGACCTCTACGGGGTCCTGCTGCGCACCCAATCCCCGCAAGCGCTAGCGAACCTAGAGCGCACGATCGGATCCGGCCCAGAAATGTGGGAACCCTACTGGCGCCTGCGCCCCGGCTACGACGCCGGCACCCTAAGCGACGAAGCATACTGGGCAGCCATGCAAAAAGAACTCAAACTTGAACCCTTCGACTACGAAGCAGCACGACGCGTCGACTTCGATGGCTGGCTCGAACCCGATCAAGAAATGATCGATTACGTCCTCGAACTCACACGCGCCGGGCACCGCGTGGGACTGCTCTCCAATATCCCCATCGGGCTGGGCGAAGCAGTGAAAGCAAAGCACACCTGGCTGAGCGAGTTTGATGCCGTGGCGATGTCCGGGGAGATGGGCGTCGAAAAGCCCAGCGTGCGGGCCTACGAGCTGGCGCTAGAGCTGCTTGGCACGCAGGCAGCGCAGACCCACTTCTTCGACGACAACCCTGCCAATGTTGCGGCGGCCGAGCGCGCCGGGCTCAAGGCGCACCTCTTCAAAGACATCAATGACCTGCGGAAAGTTGTAGACAATGATTAAAGAATTCAACGGCAAAGCACCCAAAATCCACCCCACGGCGTTCGTCGCGCCCAACGCCGTCATCATCGGCGATGTCGAGATCGGACCCGACGCCAGCATCTGGTACAATGTGGTGATCCGCGCGGACGTCAACAAGATCACCATCGGCGCGCGCACCAACATCCAGGACGGCAGCGTCCTCCACGTCGATGCGGACGCACCCTGCACGCTTGGCGACGACGTCACGGTCGGCCACATGGCGCTGGTCCACGGCGCCATGGTAGGCAACGGCACCCTCGTCGGGATGAAGTCCGCGCTGCTGAGCCGCAGCGTCATTGGGGAAGGATCCCTGATCGCTGCCGGTGCGATCGTGCTGGAAGGACAAACAATCCCAGAGCGCACGCTTGCCGCGGGGATTCCCGCGAAGGTCAAACGCGACAACGAACGGGAGTTCATCTCCCACGCCGCGAAGTACGTAGCGCTATCGAAAGAGCACCAAAACTAGCGGCTGCTTTTCTCGCTCGCGACGCTGCTCTTGGCGGCACGGTTGCTGGCGCGACTGGCCTCCCGGGCCAACTTGAGTGGATCTGCCTGCAGCGGACTCATCGCCAACGCAGCGGAAATCGTGCGCAAGGTTTCCAATTCGGGGCGGGTTACCCGAAGCTGCACCTCAGTACCTAGCTCAGTATTGAGGAGCGAGCGGATGCGGGTGCGTACCTGCGGATCGGAAAAGCCAGTCCCCGAAAACAACACGCTGGAAGGGCGTGGGCCGTTAATGATGTAACGCAGCCATTCGTCTACCGTGCGGATCTCGGAGGTGGAAATGATGGCGTTTTCGGTAATCCAGGCAGCTGACGTACTGTTTTCATCAAAAAGCACGAAGACATTAGCCTGGTTCCGATTCTGCTGCACCTCCGCAATAGCGATCGACGCGGCCGCATTCGCAGCGATAGCAGGCACGCTGAACTCAAACTCCAAACGATGCTTGATCCAGGACAAATCCGTCCAATGTGGGCTAGCAACGCCGAGGGAAATGCTCCGCAGCGGCATCGGGACCTCACCCTTGATGCGGTGAATCGCAGCCATAATGTACTCGAGTACATCGCTGACCGGGTGTTCAGGCGCCGCCTCCGCGACATGCACCTCGCGCAACAGGCGACCCCGGAAGTCATAACAACCAATAATGCAGTCATCGACATCAACGGCGATGCCGATCAACAGCCCTGGCCAGGTTGTTAATTCCAGCGGAACCACTGGCCGACCAGGGCGAGTGGTATTGATCAAATCACGACGTTCCTGCAGCAATCCCGCAGTGGTCAGCGCAATGACCGCGCGAGTAATGGTCGGCTGCGAGAGCCCCGTGGCCGTCACCAGCTCGCCACGGCCGATCCTCGGCGACTGGCGAATATGATAAAGCACCTGAGCAGCCGGGGTAGTCGGCTTCTCAAAAATCTGGTGAAAAGCAGTTTGCATGTCCAATAATCTTACCGAACTGTGCATGATTAGCCCCGATTGCTCGCCTCAATACCCGGAGTGTTTTTGACTACGGGAAACAAATGCCAGGGAAGTTTGCCCACGTCAGCGCCATGGTCCGGCCTAAACTGCGGGATTGCTAAAAGAAAGCTAGCGAGTTCGGGCTGGTCGGGAACAGGGCGTCGATAAGCCCCGGCTTGGGTTCGCGGCGAAAAGGGCTAGACTAGTCCACCATGACTGTCCAGCCGCGCCAGCCCTCGCTACTCGACGCCACCTGCGACGCCTTCGTGCATGACCTCGCAGCGCTGACCCCAACCGACGCCACCGCCTGGGGCATCGAAGGCCACGACCACGAACTTGAAGACTTTTCCCCGGCCTATTGGGACGCGCTCGCCGACCGTAGCCGCGACATGTTGGCAGATGTCGACGCCTTCGACGACTGCACCGACTGCAACGACGACGAAGACGACTTCGACGACGTAGACCGCACCACCGCGCGCGTCCTGCGCGACCGGCTCTGCCTACAGCTGGACCTCCACCACACCAGCGAATACTACGGCCTGCTCAATAACCTGGCCTCGCCAGTGCAGACCATCCGCGACACCTTCGCGCAAATGGAACCAGGCACCGACACCCTCCGCGCCCGCATGTCCAAGGTGCCACACGCGCTCGCTGGCTACCGCGAATCACTCGCCCTGGCCACCGCACAAGGCCGGGTCGCAGCCTTGCGGCAAGTCGAACTCCTCATCACCGAATGTAACCAGCTGGCCGGCGCCCACTCCATGCTGGACACCCTCGGCATCGCCGGCACGGAAGTCACCGCCGCCAAGCGCGCGTTCAGCGAGACCGCCAACTGGCTTTCCGAACACCTCGCCCCCAATGCACCGCTTGTCGACGCCGTCGGCCGCGAACGCTACGAGCGCTTCTCCCACCAGTGGGTAGGAACCCGTGTTGACCTGGACGAAGCTTATGAATGGGGCCTCGACCAGCTCGGTGAAATCCGAGCCGAACAACAAAAACTCGCCGCCGAGCTCTACGGCACCGGGGTCACCGTCGGCGATGCCATGGGACGCCTCAACGCCGACCCCCGCTACACCATCCACGGCACCGATGAGCTGCAGAAATGGATGCAAGAACAAGCCGATCGTGCCGTAAAGGAGCTCGGGGAGAGTGAATTCAACATCCCCGAGCAAATCCGCACCATCGAATGCCGCATCGACCCTTCCGGCACCGGAGGTGTGTTCTACACCGCCCCCACCGATGACTTCAGCCGCCCGGGACGCATGTGGTGGTCTGTTCCCGCAGGTGAAGACACCTTTCATACCTGGCAGGAACTCACCACCGTCTACCACGAAGGAGTGCCTGGGCATCACCTACAGATCGGTGCGGCTCTGCTCGCGCCACTCAACCTGTGGCGACGCGCAGCCTGCTGGAACTCCGGACATGGCGAAGGCTGGGCCCTCTACGCGGAATCCCTCATGCGCGACCTCGGCTACCTCGACGACCCCGGCTTCCGCATGGGCTTCCTCGACGCCCAGCGTCTCCGCGCAGCGCGCGTCGTCCTCGACATCGGCGTGCACCTCGGGAAAACCGTGCCAGACGGTATCTCCACCTGGGACGCCTCCTTCGCCCGCAACTTCCTGCGCGAAAACAGCGCGATGTCCGATACCTCCCTCGACTTCGAGCTCAACCGCTACCTCGGCTGGCCCGGACAGGCCCCGTCCTACGCGCTTGGTCAGCGGCTCTGGCAAGACTTGCGCAACGAGGCGGTCTCCGCAGGCCAGTCCGTGCAAGACTTCCATGCGCGCGCGCTGGCGTTGGGATCCATCCCAATGCACATCCTCCGCGAAGAAGTGCTACGCGGCTAAAAGATTGGCGTTTTTATGCCGACCCCAGCCACCGGAGTAAGCTGAATCGATACATTGACTTAATTCGTTGACTGGGGCGCTCATGGACCTTTTGCGGCAGCTGCTGGACGTCCAGGGCATACTTGGCGATTTCGGCCTACTCGGCCTAGGGACAATCGTCTTTGCCGAAACTGGATTGCTCGTAGGCTTCTTCCTGCCTGGCGATTCCCTGCTGTTCACCGCAGGCATGTACTCCGCTGCCGCCGAACCTTTCGCGCCCTTGTGGGCGGTCATGCTGGTGGTATTTGTGACCGCGGTCGTCGGCAACCAACTCGGCTGGTACATCGGGTACAAAACCGGGCCGATGATCATGCGGAGCAAGTCGGTACAGCGCATGGGCGACGACCGAGTCCACAAAGCTGAGGAGTTCTTTGCCAAACACGGCGCAAAAGCGGTGCTGCTCGGCCGGTTCGTGCCCTTCGTCCGCACCTTGGTGCCGGTGCTAGCCGGGGTGAGCGAAATGCCACTGAAGGTGTTTAACACCTACAACGTCCTGGGCGGAGCAGTGTGGGCCGTGATCGTCCCTGGCGTGGGACATTGGCTAGGCGGGGTCGAGTTCATCCGCGAGCACGTCAACGAAATTTTCGTAGGCGCAGTGGCACTGGCATTCGTGCCACTGCTAGCCCAGGGGCTGATACGGCGCATTTATCGACGCTCAACGGCGCCGCGTCAATAGCCGCACGATCGATGGCAGGTAGCTGGCGACCAACACGATCGAAATTAGGCGGATGACCTGTAGCGCTGCGACAGAAGGGCCGGCGCCGAACTCGTCGGCAAGCGCCAGCACCGTTTCCAGGCCACCCGGGGTGGTGCCGAGGTATGCCTCGAAATAAGAGGTGCCCAGCCACAAGTGGAGCGGGACGGCGAACAGTGCGCAGCTAGACATCAGTACACCGATGAAAACGAACGTGGCGGGCAACCGCTTGGTGAACATCTTCAGAGCGGTGGTCGAAAGAGCGCCACCAGCAGCCCAACCGATCGAGGCGAACGCCACCAGCTTCGCCTCCGGCGGCAGCGCGAGGGCGGACGGGTGCGAGAAGAACTGGGCGGCGAGGATCGTCAAGATCATCGGGCCGAGGATCGACGGCGACGGGATCCGCAGCAACTTGCCGAGCGGTTCGCCCACGATGATGATCGCGATCAACGTGAGATAGCCCTGCCACGAGTGGAAGACGGCTGGGTGCTCTACCCCGCCTGAGGGGACATCCATCAACGGCACGAGCAGCGGCAAAGAAATCGCCACACACAGCACACGCAGGTACTGAGTGAGGGTGACATAGCGGAAGTCCGCGCCCACCTCCTGGGCAATGACCGGCATCAACGACGCGCCACCCGGCAACATCGAGGTGATGCCCGTCTCCGGGGAAATCTCCGCCGAAGAGCGGGCCAAGATAAGGCCACCAGCCAAACCGATGCCAATGGTCAGAGCGGCAACGATCAGACCAGGCACAATAAAATGCAGGAGCTGGTGGGGATCCGCAGCAATGATCGGTGCGGCCGCCAAAATAGCGATCATTGAGCGTGCGACATTGCCCACCAACGGATGGACATGCAATTCTTCCTCGGTGTAAATCGCACACCCCGCCGAGGCGACAATCGCCGCCAAAATCCACGCGGCAGGCACGTGCAACCAACTAAAGAGTGCGCCCAGGATGGCCGTTACTGGCACCACGACCAGCCACCGAATAACGGATGTAGACCTCACGAAACACACCCCTTAAAGACCTATACTTACTAGTTGGTTAATGAAGAACGACTAAGGAGCATACGCCGTGAGTCTCGGAGTAGGTAGTTCGGCGGTGCTCGTCGGCGGCGCAGCCGTAGCTGGCTGGGTCGACGCCGTCATCGGCGGTGGCGGGCTGATTCTGATCCCGCTGATCATGGCCGTCATGCCCCAGCTTGCTCCCGCGGTTGCTTTGGCTACGAATAAATTGGCGGCGGTCTCCGGGACGGCCTCGGCGGCCTACACGCTGACGCGCAAGGTGGACGTCGATAAGCGTAGGCTGCTGGTCTACGTGCCGGTGGCGATGCTGTGCTCCGGGGTGGGGGCGCTGGCTGCCTCGATGATCGCGAAAGAGGTCATGCGGCCCATCGTGATCGTATTGATGCTGTTCGCCGGCATTTTCGTGGCGCTCAAGCCCGATTTCGGGGAAGGGGAAAGCCTGGACGCGCCGGCCCGCGTGCGAAGGATTATCACCGTGGTCTTGGTTGGCTGTATTGCGTTTTACGACGGCATCTTCGGACCCGGCACCGGAATGTTCCTGATCATGGTGTTTACTGGCGTGCTGTCGCAGAATTTCCTCGCTTCGGCCGCGCTGACCAAGGTGGTGAACACGTCCACCAATGTTGGTGCCTTGGTGGTGTTTATTATTCACGGCCAAATCTGGTGGCAACTCGGCCTGTTGTTGGCGGTGGCAAATATTGCTGGCGCCCAGCTCGGAGCGAGAACTGTGCTTGGTGGTGGCACGAAACTCATCCGCTATGCGCTGCTGACGATGGTGGTGGTGATGAGCTGCTACCTCGCCAAGCAGCAATGGGGATGAGTTCTCATTAGTCACCTCGGCCGGCCCGGCGGTGTGTTATCCGACTAAGCTAAATCCGGTCTAAAACCGAACCGGAATGAGCGGAAATTGATGGGCACTTGGTGGCATGAAATTGGCAATATCGAAATTGCCGACACACGCGCGACATACCTCCTGCTAGCCGGGCTGGCCCTCACAGCCATTTACGCAGCATGGGGGATCTTTTCCCAAGCCAAAAGAACTGTGTCTGCCCTGGTGACGGCGCTCGTGGTCACCGCCATAGCGTGGCTGATCCTAGAAGTGACGTGGAAGCCTTTTCCGGACCGGGTGCCGTTCTACATCTACGCGTGCGGAGCAGCTGCGATTTTTGTGTTGTTCACGGCGGTGGTGCAACGCGGGCGTCGCATAGCGCTGAGCGTACTAGCAGTACTGTCGCTCGTGTTGGTGTACGGAGTGTTTAATTCGGAGTTCAAAGAGTACCCGACGGTGCGGTCGCTCAACCCGACCCCGGTCACGGTGGCGATGAGCTACGAGGAATTCCAGCAGCAGGCAGCCAAAACGGCCGCGCCCGAAATCGATGGCACACCAGTTGGGGCGCTGGTGACCGTCGACCTGCCCGCAACCCAGTTCACGCACCGACCCGCGGTGGCTTATGTCCCGCCCGCCTACTTCACCCAGCCTGAGCTGCGGCTGCCGGTCATCGTCATCTTGGCGGGTAATCCGGGCACCCCGCAGCAATGGTTTGAAGCGGGCTCTGCTGACTCCACCCTCGACGAATACCAGGCACAACACGGTGGGGTGAGCCCGATCCTCATCAGCGTTGACGGCACTGGGTCGTTTACCGCAAACCCAATCTGCGTGGATGGTCCCAAAGAAAAGGTGCAAACCTACCTTGCCGAAGACGTCCCACGCGGCATTAAATCCCAGTTCCGGGTACTGGAAGACCAGCAGAAATGGACCATCGGCGGGCTGTCCTATGGCGGGACTTGTGCGCTGCAAATCGTGACGAATGTCCCGGATTCTTACGGCACCTTCCTCGACTTCTCCGGGCAGCGTGAACCCACCACCGGCGACCACGCTAAAACTGTCCAGGAATTTTTTGGTGGCGATGAAGCGGCTTTCCAAGCCGTCAACCCAATCAAACTGTTGGAGCAAGCCAAAAGTAGCGATAAGTACCGCCACCTGCATGGACGGTTTGTCGTCGGCGAAGAAGATCAGCACTTCAAAGAAGACATGAAGATCATGCATGCCGCCGCCGTCGCTGCCGGAATCAGGGCCGAGTATGTCGAAGTTCCCGGCGGCCACTCCTTCCAGGTTTGGCGAGTAGCGTTGCGCGAGTCACTGGAATTCGCAGCCGAGCGAGGAGGCTTGAAGTGAGTGAATCTGGCAAATCAGCAGGAAAGGCGGGCAACACGACGCCAGTAGATCCCGGCAGTGCAGGGCATCTTCGTGCCTGGTCCGATCAGATCGGCACCGGCCTACGGTGGGCACCCGTCACCTTCGCTCTGCTGGCGGTGGTATGGGGCCTGCGGATCGCTTTTGGCTTTAACACGGTAGCCCTCAGAACAACCTTAGGTTTCAGTCTCAGCCCCGAGGTTGCCTGGTGGACCGTGTTTACCTCCATGCTCTCTGTTGGAACGTGGGCAGGCAGCATTTTCACCACGCTGGTCCTGCTCACTTTGGGTGTAACCACGGAGCGGGTGCTTGGTTCCCGGATGTTCGTGCTCGTGCTGATCACGCTGCATAGTGTGAGCGTGCTCCTCGGCGCAGCCACCGCCCAGGGTCTCACTCTGGTGGATGCCTACTGGGGGCATGAACTTACCGGCGAACGGATTTTGGCGCCGGGCGTCGGGGTTTTCGGTGCGGCGGCCTTTGCCACCCATGGCATGAACCGGTTGTGGCAACGTCGCATCCGCTTCTTCACCGTGGGTCTAGCGATCACATTGCTGCTCTACGCGGGTATTATGTTGGACTTCGCGTTGCTGTACTCCGTTGTGTTGGGCATCGTGGCCGGGATCGCGTGGGGACGTCGGCAAGGCAGACAACTGGAGCTTCCAAAAGCGCGACCTTCGATCCGCGAAATCCGCATCCTGGTGGCCACCGTCGTCGGTTCGGTGTTCGTTGGCCCCGTACTCACGGCGATGAACCCGGATTCGCCGGGCCCCTTCGCTGACGTCTCCATCTTCGTCGCCCCCCAGCTCTCCGCGGAGCACGTGGCCGCACTGTGCGAACTCGACGCGACCGGCCACCGCTGCCAACACGCCATGCAGGCGCTCCGCCAGTCCGGCATCGGCCCGCTGATCGCCAACTTCTTGCCCCTGCTGGTCATCGCGGTCATCCTGTATGGTCTGGCACGCGGGCGTCGATTAGCGTGGCGGGTAGCGATCCTCGCCCACCTGGTGACGATCGCGGTGCTGATTCAAGAGATGGCGCGCTTGCAGCTTATCGACGGCGATATCCTCACCTCCATCCTGCTCGCCGGCTGGTTGACGCTGCCCTGGCTGCTTTCCCTGGCGCTGTTGGGCTGGCGCCGGCCTTACTTCCAGGTCGTCCTCGACCGCAGTGTCAGCTACAAGTTCCGCAGCTTGCTCACAGTCTGGGCAATCTTTTCCTGCATGACGTGGCTGCTAGGAGCTTGGTTCCTCCGGGGCAGCTATCGCGCCGGGATGGGAGGCCCTGCGAGCTGGCAAGACATCCTGGCGTCGCTCCCGGTACGCTTCGTGCCACCGGCGATTGGGCGGTTCTACACGTTCGATGTGGTGCCGGTGAGCAACACCGCCTGGTGGCTGACCGAATGGGTGGGCATCATGTTCTGGTTCGGTTTCCTCGTGATGTTCTACCGGGCGCTCGCTGTTGACCCTAACCCGTGTTCTGCGGCGGAGCGGGAGCAAGCGCACGACATTCTCGTCGCGGGCAGCGGTGATCATATTTCCTGGATGACGCTTTGGTCAGGCAATTCCTATTGGTTCCACCCCGATGGGTACGTGGCCTACCGGCTGCACAATTCCATCGCTGTGACTGTCGGCGAGCCGGTGGTGCGGACAGGGGCGAACCCGCACGTGCTTGCCGACGCCTTCGAGGTGGAAATGTACGCCCGTGGCGCACAGGTGGCGTGGTACTCAGTGCGTGCAGCCTTTGCAGCGGACCGCGCTGCCGCTGGCTGGCGCAGCGTCCCCGTCGCCCAAGAATCAGTCCTGCACGCTGCGGAAACCGTCGAGTTTAAGGGCAAGAAATTCCAGGATGTGCGGACTGCCCGCAACCGGGCGGACAAGGAAGGCATCCGTGCGGTGTGGACCACGTGGGATGAAGCGGGCGTGGCCGTGCGCGATCAGATCGTGGCGCTCTCCGAAGAATGGGTCGCCGAAAAGAGTCTGCCCGAAATGGGCTTTACGCTCGGCGGATTGCCGGAGTTGGCGGACCCCGCGGTGAAGCTCATGGTCGCCCTCGATGAATCTGACCGTGTCCACGGGGTGACCTCCTGGCTGCCGGCGTACTCCGAAGGGAAGGTCACCGGCTTGGTGTTGGACTTTATGCGTCGCGACACGGAAGGGTTTAGGCCGGTGGTGGAGTTCCTCATCGCCGAAACCTTGCTATGCGCGCACGAGGAAGGATTGGCCTGGATTTCCTTGTCGGGCGCGCCTCTCGCGGTGGCAGGCACTGGAGTACTAGGCGGCGTGCTAGAGCGCGTCGGTGGGGCGCTCGAGCCACTCTATGGTTTCCGCTCGTTGGCGGCATTCAAACGGAAATTCCAACCCAGCCACGAGGAATGGCTGTTGGCCTACCGCGATGAGCTCGCGCTCCCCGCAATTGGCATGGCGGTATCCAAGTGCTACCTGCCGCGCATGGACGCCGGCCAGGTCGTGCATGTAGTGCGTTCCTTGCGGGCGTCCTAACAGCGCGCCGGCTTGTGCAAATGTTTGCAGCGCGCTAGCCGCGCCGGCGGGTCCCGGCGGTAGCTGTCGCCGACCAGGGGTCTTCCGGCCACGGATGCTTCGGGTAGCGCCCCCGCATGTCGGCACGCACCCCGGCGTAAGGGCCTGACCAGAAACTAGCGAGGTCATCAGTAATCGCCAGAGGGCGGCCCGCCGGGCTGAGCAGGTGGAATTGCACAGTGACGCCACAAAACTCCGGCGATTGCGCCAGGCCGAAACACTCTTGGAGTTTCACCCGGCAGACTGGGCGGCCGTCGTCGTAAAGCAAGCGGTGCGTGTTGCCGCTCGGGACTCGCAGGCGGGCCGGGGCGAGGTCGTCTAGGTGGGTAGCCTCCGGCCAGGGGAGGAGTTTCTGCAGGTCTTGCACGGTGACTTCGCTTCCGGACAACCAGAGTTCCGCGCGTGCTGCCAGCGATTCCCACGACATGTCCGGCCAAGGCGCGCCGAGCTGCGCGTGGATGAAGGCGAGGCGGTGCCGCAACGCGGTGGCGTCCTCGGTCCACCGCAGCTCCAGCCCGTTAGATACCGCTGTGAGCAGCGCCTCCCGCACGTCATCCGCTGCAAGCTGCACGGGTGTCGAACTCAAGATGATGGCGCCAGCACGCGTCACCTTCCGCCCCCGCACCTGACCATCCACCACCGCAGCCTCCACCGCGGTAGTCGGCGGCACGATGGTCAAAGCTTCCGCTTCGGTGAGCGGGGCGGCTGCCCGGATGATGGCGCCATCACGCGTGCGTTGCACTTCCGCACAGGCGATCCATTCGCTGTCCAGCGGGAATGCCAGCCGGGCGCGGGTCCCGGATGCTAGCTGGTAGGCGTCGTCAAGCCGCCGCGCCACCCACCGCGGGTAGGCGAGCGCGGTCACCCAACCGGCGGCCTGCGGAGGGCTCTCCGGTGCCAGGCGGGCCAGGCGGCGCACCTCGCTTGTCGACGCCCGCAGCTGCGCAACATTCCCGCTAGGCGAATCGCTGAGCACCGCGATCGTTGCCGCGGCGCCCGCACCCGCGCTGAGCAGCGCGTGCCCGAGGCGCGGCGGAAGCGGAAGCGTGGCCAATTCCGGCCCAGGCGAGCCTAATTCAAGGAGAGTCTCCTGGGCTTCGTGGAGGGCTTGCGGGGTCGGTGGATCCAATAGTTCCAGGTCCGGGCTGCCCCAGGCTTGCATCGTGAGCACCGCTGAAGTGAGATCAGCCGAAGAAATCTCCGGCAGGGTGGCTGCGCGGAAGGCAGCAAACTCCGTTGCCGAATACGCTCGAATGACAATTCCGGGCCCTTCACGCCCGGCGCGACCAGCGCGTTGCTCGGCGGAGGACTTGGAAATCGACTCCGTGACCAGCCCAGTCATGCCTCTGGCACGGTCCCGACGAGGCACCCGGGCCAAACCGGAATCAATAACCACGCGCACCCCGGGCACCGTCACTGAGGACTCCGCCACTGGGGTGCTCACGATGATCCGCGGTCCAGGTGAATACAGGGCGGCATCTTGTGCTGCGACATCCAGCCGGCCATGCAAAGCAAAGACCGGGGCTTGGGCACAACTAGCTAGCACCAACTCAATTTCACGCACTCCAGGAACAAACACCAACACCGAATTCTGCGTGTGCGTGAGCTCGCGGACAGCGATCCTTCCTAGCTCGGCATAGAATTCCCGAGTGCCGGTGAGGCGTCCCGCCACGGGCTCATAGCGCACCTCGACGGGGTGCAGCACGGATTCGGTGGCCAACAGGGGAGCACCCAGATAGTCACAAAACTTGGTGGCATCCAAGGTAGCGGACATTGCGATAAGAAACAGATCATCGCGCAACACGACGAGTTCCCGCAGCATCCCCAGCAGGAGATCGGTCTCCAGTCCTCGTTCGTGCACTTCATCGACGATGACTGCAGCCACCCCGGGTAGCTCTGGGGTGCGCAGCAAGCGGTTGAGCAACACCCCAGGGGTGAGGAATTCAATTTTGCTGCCGGGTTCATGAGAGCCACGGATGCTGTAGCCGATCTCGCCCTGGTGCTTCGGCCCGGTCAGTGCGCGTAGCCGGGCAGCGGCCGCCCGGACCGCAACGCGTCGAGGAGCCACCACGAGGACTTTCCCAGGCTGCTCCTGGGGATCCGCATTGCTGAGCGCATTGCTGACCGCATTGCTGACTGCTGGCGGCACGAGCGTCGTTTTGCCCGTGCCCGGCGGGGCTTGCACCACGAGGGTGGGGCTGTGCTGCAGTAATGCCGGAAGCCGGTCAATATCCCGAGCTAGGGATAGACCGGCTCCCACGGTAGAGAGATCGAACATTAAGGCTGAACCATGCGCTCCTGAACCTGCCCGGTAACCATGTCCAGATCCTGCTTGATCGACTGGTGCGCGCGACGACGCTGCTCCGGCGTCATGAACTCGGCATTATCGACGGCCTTGTCCAGCTCGTCGAGGCGCTCGGTAGCATCCATGACGAAACCACGCGGCAACGTGGAGTTCTTCAGGGAGTTACGCGCCCCAGCGATGCGTGCCTTTAGTGGGGCACCGTGGCCGGCGAAGGCGGAGAGCTGTTCAGTGGACACGCCCATGCGCTGTGCTTTGCGCTGGTTAATGAGCTGCTGTGCCTGGGTAGCGCCACGGTAGAGCAGTGGCAGCAGGATCGGGGCGACCATGCGCGCCACACCCACATAACGGCTAACCGTAGCCTTGTTCAGCTTGCCGGCCTTGCGCTTTTCCAGCTCTGCCTTGGCAAGCTTCATCTCGTGCTTCTGCTTTGCCTTTAGCCCCTTCTTCTCGGCCTTGAGGAGGCGATGTTCCTGCTTCGCTAGCAGCTTCTGCTGGCGCGCGCGGTCTTTGGACGTTGCTTTGACCTCGGCGATCGCGCGCGTCTTGGCTGCCTTAAGCTCGGCCTTTGCCTGTGCGCGTTTCTTCTTCAAGTTCTTCAGCAGACCCATGTCTTGCTCCTCACGTCAATAATTTACGTTTCATTCTTTCGCCGGCTACGTGCTCACCGAAGGGCGAGTCTGCAACCAGCATAAGCTGTGTTCGTGGTGACCTTTCGGCCTGGCTTTTAACCCAGACTACCCGTGTCATGGCAGAGTTGAAGGTTGTGAAGGCGAGAGACTTGGTCGGATGCCGCTACCGTGTGGTCCAGCACGAGCGGTTCCCTGACGTACCTCCCACACCTGCGAGCCTCGCCCGGCACGAACGTTATGAGGCGGCCCGCGCCGTCGTCATGGCCCTGCTCCCAGACCGCCGGGCGCTGGGGGATCGAGGTGCGTTTAGCCGGGTGACGGCGGGGACCTATCTGGCCACTTTGGAGGCGATGGCGGCCGAAGCAACGCTCATCATTGACGCGGTCTTGGAATGGGACGTTTTCGAGGTCGACGTGGATATTTTGGTGCGGATGCCAGATGGCTACCTGCCGGTGATTGTGAGCAATCACCGCGTCGCAAGGCCCGCCCCGGGCAAGACGGTGCGCGCTATCGCTACCTCGCGGTTGGGGCTGGGGCAGATGCTCGACGTGCCTTACCGGATGCGTCGACATTCCATCGATTCCTATCACCTGGCGCTCGCCAATCGCGCATTGGCGCTGGTAGGGCAAGAGACCGGGCTGGGTGGAGTGATCGGGCAGGATCGCAGTCGCTGCTTCATCGAGCCGGTGGCGGTGTTCAACCAGGCGCTTACCGCCGCGTTGGCGGTCCCGGTGCCGGACGCGCCACGCCGGGTGAAAGAATGCGATTCCTGCCGATTCTGGACCCACTGCGCCCCCGTCCTCGAAGCCGCCGACGACCTCTCCCTCCTCCTCCCCGGCGAACGCAGCACCCCCTACCGCGAACGTGGTATCAACACCATCGCGCAGCTTATCGACGCCGACCTGGGCGAAGCCTCCATCCTGGCGAAGGCCTATCGCGCCGGGACCGTCCTGGTGCCCCGCGGACCCTTGAGCGCTCCGCGTCGCGACATCGAAATAGACATCGATATGGAGGCCTACCTCGACCAGGGCGCCTACCTTTGGGGCCTGCTTAGCGACGACACCTATCGCGCATTCGCGTCCTGGGACCTAGCCGGGGAAGCGGAGAACTTCGCCACGTTTTGGGCGGAGCTCTCCCGCCTCCGGGAAGCAGCTCACGCTGCCGGGAAAACCTTTGGGGCCTATTGTTATTCCGCGCATGGGGAAAACCACTGGATGCTCCAGTCGGCTCGACGTTTCGGTGGGCTGCCCGGTATCCCGCGGGAGGAACAAGTGCGGGAGTTCATCGGTTCCGAGGATTGGATCGATGTTTTTGCCCTGGTCAAGGCCCAACTTTTGGGACCTTTTGGGCTGGGGTTAAAAGTGGTGGCGCCTGAGGCTGGGTATTCCTATTCCGGAGATGTCGATGGTGAAAAATCCGTCAATATCTACCTTGAGGCGCGGGGTGGGTCGGAGGCTGCGCGCGCGGAATTGCTGGCCTATAACGAGGATGATTGCCGGGCCAACCGAGCGGTGCGGCACTGGCTGCGAGGTGGATCCTAGTACCCTTCGCTGCGCTTCACCCAGGCGATGACCGCGTAGGTCACTGGCATGCAGATCACCTCGACGAGGGTTTTCCAAACGAAGCCCACCACCACGTAGTTGAGGAAGTCTGCCCAGGTTGAGATACCGATCGCGGAGGCCACAATCGCGCAAAACAGCAGGGTATCGGCAAATTCACCCACAATTGTCGAGCCCAAAAGTCGGGCCCACAGGGACTTTTCACCAGTCCGACGCTTCAAAGCCACGAGCACATAGGAATTCAACGTCTGTCCCACCAGGTAGCCAACCAGGGAGCCCAGCACAATCTGCGGGACCAGGCCAAGGATCGACTGGAAGGCAGGCTGCGCCTCATAGAAAGGCGCGCTAGGCAGTGCGATTGCCACGTAAAAGGCGAGGACCGCAAGCAGCATGGCGGCAAAACCCGTCCAGATAGCGCGGCGCATCGCCCGGAACCCGTACACCTCAGTCAGGACATCACCAATGATGTAGGCGGCGGGGAAGAGGAAGAAGGCGCCGTCGGTAATGATGGGCCCTAACGTCACGCCCTTTTGGGCCGTAATGTTGGACACCACAAAAATGGTGACGAATAGCGCCAGCAGGATCGGGTAATGACTACGGGGAACGGGGATCTCTCGGGTGCTCACCTGCCACATTGTATTATGTGGCCATGAGTGGAGCAGGACGATATGCGCCGTCGCCAAGCGGAGACCTGCACCTAGGCAACCTCCGCACGGCCCTGATCGCCTGGCTGTGCGCCCGATCGACGGGGCGGGCCTTTCACCTGCGCGTCGAAGACGTGGATACCGCGCGATCTTCCGCCGCAGCGGCTGAGCGGCAGCTGGCGGACCTCGCGGCGATCGGCCTGGACTGGGACGGCGAGGTCGTGTGGCAGTCTGCGCGCAGTGATGCCTACGAGGTGGCCCTCGCATCTCTGCCCACCTACGAGTGCTACTGCTCGCGTCGCGACATCCTCGACGCCGCCCGCGCACCCCACGCCATCCCCGGTTCCTACCCCGGGACCTGCCGTTCGCTCTCCGAAAGCGAGCGCGCTTCTCGACGCGCCGAGCTGGCCGCAGCTGGCCGCGTGCCACACCTGCGGCTGGCCGCTGGGGTTACTCGGTGGACCGTTCACGATGCTTTGGCAGGTGTTTATGAGGGGGACGTCGATGACATGATCCTGCGCCGGGGCGGCAATGTCGGGCAAGCAGGCGACTGGGCGTACAACCTGGCCGTCGTGGTTGACGATGCCTACCAGGGTATTGACCAGGTCGTTCGCGGTGATGATCTGCTGTCCTCGGCCCCTCGGCAGGCATACTTGGCAGCACTGTTGGATTTGCCACCAGTGGAATATGTTCATGTGCCCCTAGTGCTTTCTGCCACAGGTGCTCGGTTGGCGAAGCGTGACGGGGCGGTGACCTTGCGGGATATGCCGGTGGAAGATGTGCGTGCTTGGCTGGCGGCTTCCTTGGGGTTCCCGGGGTTGGCACCTGCTGCGATTCTGGAAGAATGGTCGCTTTCGGCGCTGCCCGGGGAGCCAGTGGTATTCCAATGATCCGCGGCCAGTTGGTGGACTCCTGCGGGCGCTGCGAACACTACGCTTCCGAGCTCGACATCGTGGCCAACCTCTGCCTGACCTGCGGGGAATACTGGGCGTGCTATCGGTGCCACGAATCAGCCGGGCATCAGTTTGGCCGGGTGCCTCGGACCTCTGGACTCTTGGCAGTGCAGTGCGGGATGTGCGGGCATTCGATGACGTACGAGGCGTATTCGGCTGGTTCTTGTGCTTCTTGTGGCGCCGGGTTTAACCCAGGGTGCGCGCTGCACGCGGATATCTATTTCAGCTGATAGCTCGGCAGGTGCACGTTTTCGCCCCTTGGCAAAACCCTAAGGCGCCACCACTACCTGTCCGCGTGCGCCCCGCTCGGCGTCGATGAACTGGTGGTTGACGAAGGTGTAGGTGCCGGCCTCCGGGAAGTGCGCTTCCACAAAACCGCCTTGGGCGGCCAATAATCCCAAGGCCTGCGCCCCGCCACCTGTTCCGCCGGCGCCACCGACTCCGTTGCGAAGCACGTAGGCGCCTTCGTGGTACACGGTATGGAATTGCGCTCCGACGATATGGAAAGACAGGCTACGGTTCGGGCCCGCATCGAGCACCCAGAACCGTGCGGTTTGCCCTGCTCGCAGCTGCAGCGGGTGGGCTACGTACTGGTTTTCCATGCCGTTGAACACCACTGCGTCTGGGGTGCCGGCCGCCAGTTTCGCGGGGTCTACCGGGTTTTCTGCGGAGCCGGTGAGTCCGTAGACTTCCGATTGAACTAGCAGGTACTCGGCGTCGACAGGTGCGAGGTCTGGTGGGTCGATGATGACTGCGCCGAACATGCCCGCTGCCACGTGCATGGACATCGGCATGGTGCCGCAGTGGTACAGCCAGATGCCGGCTCGTTCGGCGCGGAAGTTGTACTCGAGGCTTTCCCCTGGATTGATAGGGCGCATCACTTGGTCAGGTGAGACGATGCCAGCGTGGAAGTCGATGGAATGCGCCATCGAGCCGTGGTTGACGAAGCGGACGCGGAACTCATCGCCCACCCGACCACGCAGCACTGGGCCCTGCAGGCCACCGTTGAATGTCCATCGTCCGCGCCCGTCGATGACGACCTCCGAGACGTCGATCGTGACCTCGTGAACTTTCCCGGCCGGAGCTGGGGCGAGCGTGGCGTCAACTGCGTGAGGGATGTCTGTGGCATCCTTTGGGCGTTGCTGTGTCGGTTGTTGGGGTGTGGCGGGTGCTGGGGAGGATTCGTCGTCGACAAGCACCTGCAAGGTCATACCCTGCATCTTGTGGCCGGCGATGGAACACCAGGCCTCGGTGGATGTTGAGATGATGCCGGCGTCGAGCTCGGTGGTGGCGCCAGGTTGCATCCGGCCAGTGGTGGAGCCGGAGGGGAAGACGAGGTCGTGGATCTGGGTGTCGTTGTTGTGTACGGTGATGATCAGGCGATTGCCCGCGGGCACCGTGACTGACGACGGCATGAAATGCATGTTGTGCATGGTTAAATCGATGCGAGTGGTCTCGCCCGTGGCAGCCACCGGGGTGGAAACCGGCGCAGGGGCAGTGTTGCCACCAAAGACGAGCGCAAGCGCGCACAGCAACGCGACACCGGCCGTGACCTGCCCCCAGCGTGGCTCGCCCGCCTTATCGACGCCCGCGTTGTCGGCACCCCGCTGCGCCATTGCCGCGCGTTGCGCGCGCACCGCCCGCGGGACGCCCACCAGCAGGTAGGCCAAGCAGAGGCACACCAGCGCCGAAGCCGCCACTTTCAGCCAGGAATTGCTGGCGAATACCCAGACGAGCAGCCCGCCGTTGATGATCGTGGAGCGGAACAGTGCGGCGCGATTGAGCTCGCGTAGGCCCGCTCGTACCGCTGTTGGTCCGCCGCCGATGGTGGTGGGGAGCAGGTAAGACATGGTGCCGATGAGTAGTTGAGCGCCGAATCCTACGAGCAGCCCGAGGGTGGGGAGGTGGCCGTCGGCAAGGCGCAGCAGCGAGCCGATCAGCCAGATGACCGCGGCGAGCGCGGAGACTGCGGGGAAGCTGATGCGGTCGCGGGGGTCCCGAAGCACGGGCGGGAGACAGCTGAGGAAGCCGATGAGCGCCAGCGTCCACGCGAACGCGTAGACCAGCACGCCAACCTCGTAGAATTTCACCGCCAAAAGAAGACCGATTATGGCCACGATCAAGGCGTATTTGGTCAGGTCCCAGCGGATTTTCGTGCGCCACATCGCTGGGAAGAGCACTGAGAGTGCGCCCATCGCTGCCAGACCAACGAAGCCACCAAAGTTGGCAAGCAAGTGTGCGCGCAACAAATCAGTATGTCCCCGGCCCACGAGTAGCCCCAGAATTGCGCCCACAGCCAGAGAAAACGCCGAAGCCATGAACGCCAGCGAACTATGTGTAAAGCGTTTGCCCCAGGTGATTTGCCGCGCGATCTGCACGCCGTGCCACGCCAACAGCAGGCTTACCGACGTCGCGCCGACCAGAAAAGCGCCGGGAACAGCGAAGATCTTGCCGATGATCGTCAGCAGGATCGCGATGTTGAGGGCGTAGGTCCGCCACACGAACACGCGATAAAAGGTGGCGGTAGGCGAGCTGTGTTGCCATTTCTCGGTGAAATGCTGGCTCCAAAGCACGATCGAGTTGGTCAGCGCGCCCAAGGTGAACATGTGGATCAGGGTCCAGCGGTAGCTGGGGATCGCGATGTGGCTTAAACCTGCGATCACCAATGCAATGAGCCACCAAGTGATGAGGCGACTGGTCTTTGAGTGCCAAGTGGCAGGGCGTTTGGTAGAACGAGCACCCAATCGTTTAAACATGCATTTAGCATACATCTTTTCCAAGGGGGATTTTTGCAGGTAGTTGCCTAGTTTGGCTGAGGTGTTCCACGCCACAACCAAGCGCTCAACATCACGATGAGGGCAGCTAAGTCTGCGAGCCAGATGAGCAGCGCTGTCCAGGAATGGTGAAAGAAATACCCGGACAGCCAGCCAAAGAGTGAGCTGCCCACGTAATAGCAAAAGAGGTACATGCTGGACGTCTCCGCACGGTGTGAGGTGGCGGTGAGTCCCACCCAGCCAGAAGCCACCGAATGTAGCGCGAAGAATGCGGCGGTAAACACGAACAAGCCGAGCAGGATGAGGGTGAGGTTTGTGGCGACAAAGAGGGGTATCGTGACGAGCATCAAGGTGGCGCAACCGACAATGGTCGGGCCCTGGCCCCACCTGCGCACGAAATTGCCTGCTCGCGCGGAACTCCACGTACCGGAAAGGTACATGAGGAAAAGGAGACCTACCAGGCCTTCGGAGAGTCCGAACAGCTCGATCATCCGGAAGCCGATGTAGTTGTAGATGGACACCGAGGTGCCAAGCGCGAGCATCGCGATAAGAAACAGGGCAGCCAACCTGCGGTTCATCCAATGGCCGAGCATCACCTGCAGCTCGGTACGCAGCTCGATGCGCCTCGGCCGGAAGTTCTGCTGCGCGGGCAGCAGCACCCACACGCTCAGCGCCATAATCAGGGCGAACATTGCGTTGAGGCCCATTGCCCAGCGCCAGCTGGCGAGTTCCATGATCCCGGCGGGGATGAGTCGTCCGGAAAGACCGCCGAGCGAGTTGCCAGCGATGTAGAGTCCCATCGCGCCAGCTAGATCCCGCTTATCGATTTCCTCCGATAGCCACGTCATCGCCACCGCCGGGGCGCCCGCGAAACATGCGCCTTGCAGACCTCGGAAAACGATGATCCAGGTCATGGAATTCAAGAAGGGGATAGCTAGCCCAAACCCGGTGGCTAGCAGCAGGGATAGGATCAGCATGCGGCCGCGCCCAAACCTTTCGGAAAGCACCGAGGCGGGCACGATCATCAAGGCCATCGTGCCGGTCGCGGCCGATATGGTCAGGGAAGCGGTGGTCGGAGTGACGTTGAATACCGAAGTAAATGTAGGTAGCAGCGCCTGGGTGCAGTAGAGACCGTTAAAGGTCGCCAGTCCGACGGCGAGCATGGCGAGCGTCGCGCGTCGATAAGCGGGGTCGCTCTTTCGGATTCCAGGCATATTTCTATGGTGCCCGGCCTATAATGATTAGTAAAATGTCAAAAGTTGAAACAATAGATACGGAATCGGCATGAATTTTGGGACGGAAGACCTCCGCAGTTTCATCGCAGTCGCCGACGAAGGACACCTCACCGACACCGCCGACAAGCTGGGCATCCCGCAACCGACCCTGTCCCGCCGCATCGCGCGCATCGAATCCGCGCTAGGCACGGAGCTGTTTGACCGCGTCGGCCGCTCCCTCGTCCTCAACACGCGCGGGACTGCGTTCCTAGCCGCCTCGCGACGCATCATCCACGAAGTCGATGCCGCCACCACCGAAGTGCACCGTCTCATGGACCCCGAACTCGGCACCGTCCGCCTCGGGTTCATGCACTCGCTCGGCACCTGGCTAGTCCCGGCCCTGCTGCGCCAATACCGCTCCCAGCATCCGAACGTCCAATTTGAGCTGGTGCAGGCCGACGCCCTCAGCCTCGCCGAAGCCGTGCTTAACGACGCCCTCGACCTCGCATTCGTAGCGCCCGCGCCTCAGCTCGAAGGGGTCGCATGGCACGAAGTGAGCACGCAACAGCTAGCGATCGCGGTACCCGAAGACCATCGGCTGGCCGACGCGAAAAGTGTGTGCCTCAAAGATCTTGAAAATGAACCATTTGTAGGCATGTACCCCGGTTACGGCATTCAAATCCTGCTGGAACGACTTTGCGCTGCCACGGGATTTGCTCCCAAAATAGCGTTCACCACCATGGAAATGACGACCGTCGGCGGATTGGTTGCGGCGGGCCTAGGAATCGCCTTGCTGCCGATGGGAGACGACCGACTCATCCCAGATGGAGTGGCGCTCGTCCCGCTGGAACCCCGAACCGAGCGCGAAATTGGCCTCGTGTGGCGCGAAGCTCAGGCAGAAAACTCGCCGCCAGTGCGGATGTTCAAGGACTTCGTGTTGCGCTCGGGGCGCTGGTAGCAGGCGGGATTTTGATGCTTGGTTGTTGGTGCGATGGCTCGCTAGCTCACGTCGATTGCCTGTGAAGTGGTACAAAATCGCAGGGCGCATTCAACGGCGCTGTTCGTCGCGCCGGCAGGAAAAGTAGAAAGCCCCACCGGAGAGTAGGTCTTTCTACTCACAGGCGGGGCTCGACTCGGCCGATCTTGGCCAGCTCGGCCAGTTTCTGACCGATGTGCTTTTTACTTGGCGGCAGCGTAGCGCTTAGCTACTTCGTCCCAGTTGAAGACGTTCCAAACAGCCTTGACGTAGTCAGCCTTCACGTTCTTGTACTGCAGGTAGAAGGCGTGCTCCCACATGTCGAGGAGGAGCAGTGGACGCAGGTCGATGGAGAGGTTGCCCTGCTGGTCGGTCATCTGCTCGATAACGAGGCGCTCGCCAATGGTGTCCCAAGCCAGGACTGCCCAGCCGGAGCCTTGCAGGCCGAGTGCGGCAGCTTCGAAGTGAGCCTGGAAATCTTCGAAGGAACCGAAGTCGCGCTCGATAGCTTCCAGCAGCTCGCCGGTTGGCTTGCCACCAGCGTTTGGAGCAAGGTTCTTCCAGAACAGGGAGTGGTTGGTGTGGCCACCAAGGTTGAAGGCGAGGTCCTTAGACAGCGCAGTAACGGCAACGCCGATGTAGCCGTTCTTGCGGGCATCTTCCAGCTTCTCCAGCGCCGTGTTGGCACCGTTGACGTAGTTCTGGTGGTGCTTGGTGTGGTGCAGTTCCATGATCTCTGCGGAGATGTGTGGCTCGAGAGCGTCGTATGCGTAGTCGAGCTGTGGCAGTTCGTACTTAGCCATGTGAATTGTCCTTTCCATTGATGGTGTGTCCCCCATGATAGGCGTGTTTGTAGATTTCGCAACGAATTACGCAACTAGACTGTTGTGTATGGGATTTTTGTTTGGACCGAAACCGGAAATGATCACCGCTGAGCAGGCTCTTTCTGGGCGTGATGAATCGATCAATCCGACGCCACAACCGCATGCGGTGCTCAATGTTCCCCTAGATATGCAGGGTGAAAGCGTACTAATTGGCATTGGATGCTTCTGGGGTGCGGAAAAAATGTTCTGGCAGCTGCCAGGGGTGCTCGCCACGTCGGTTGGGTATGCCGGTGGCTACAGCCCTAACCCGACTTACCGAGAAGTGTGTACTGGTCTGACTGGTCATGCTGAAGTAGTCCGAGTTGTCTTTGACCCCGAGCTGACATCGTTGCGTGAGTTGGTGATCGCGGCACTAGAAGCTCACGATCCAACACAGGGCTATCGACAAGGTAACGACGTCGGAACGCAGTACCGATCCATCATCTCTAGCGACAATCCACAGCTCGTCCAGGAATTGGTTGATTCCTACGGGGCAACCCTAGAGCAGCACGGCTACCCTGCGATTACCACAGAGGTGGTCGGACCGGTCACGTACTACTTGGCTGAGGAAGAACACCAGCAATACCTGCACAAAAACCCGGATGGATACTGCCCTGTGCATTCCACTGGCGTGAAGTGCGGCTAGTGTACGCATAAAAATGCGGGGTTAGGTAGGCGAAAGCGTGTCTCTTATTCATGTTTTCCGCAGCGTTGTGGGCCTGAAGCCAGTATTTGTTGTTGTCTGGGGGCCGTAGCTCGCTCGATGTCGTCCCTTCGGTGTAGTCGGACTACCGCTGTGGGATTTTATTCATGAAAAAAACGCTGCTCTGCGTAGTCAGACTACGCCGAGGCGACGACATAGCACTTGTGCAGCAAACCCGCACGGCCGGCGACACGCCGACCGGACACACTGTTCTTTCCTTAACCCAAAATGCGGGTGCCCCGAAGCGTAACTTCGGGGCACCCGCATTACCGTCTTAGGCGGTGAGCTGCTCCATCAACTGGCTGAGCACCACACCGTGGTGGGTGCCTGGCTCAAAGGTGCCGTCGCGGAAATCCGTGTTCAGGTTGATGGATACCTGTGCGCGGACATCGTGCATGGAGAAGTTCGCGAGCACGCTGCGCAGTTGCTCTACGACGCGGATGCCACCGTCGTAGGAGTAGCTGATGAAGCCAACTGGCTTGCCGGTGAGCTCAGGGCCGAGGGAATCGATTGCGTTCTTCAGTGCGCCTGGGATGCCGTGGTTGTACTCAGGCGTGACGAAGATCAGTGCGTCGAACTCAGCGATCTTATCGCCCCATGCCTGCTGGGATGGCAGATCATACTTTCCACCGAGCATCATTGGGGGCATTGGGCTCTCCCAGATCGGCAAGTTGAAAGACTTAAGGTCTACGAGTTCAAATTCGTGGGTGGGATTGGTGGTGAGCTGGGTCATTGCCCAAGCTGCGACCTGTTCGCCGAGGCGAGTGGTGCGGACTGATCCGAGGATTACACCGATTTTCAAGGAAGCTCCCTAGTTTTTGTTGAAGTGTCGCCAATTACTATACCCCTGGGCGCCCAGAAACACGGCACCGAGGAATGCTTCCGCGAAAATGTGTGCGGACTCACTTGGGGAAGGCTGCGCCCCGGGGAGGGTTGCTTCGACAATATCCCTGGTCAACGTGCCTACAACTGCAGGGCCTACGAGGAGGTGTACGAGCGCGGGTAAAGGGAGATCGCGGATCTGGCCGGCAGCAATTTGCTTCTCAAACCACGGCCCAGTCGCCCGGTAAATATGGCGGAGGCCGAGATCGGAATACTTGGCATTTTCAACCAATGGTCGAGTGACTACTTCGGCGAAAATCGCCGGAAGCACCTGCGGTTTCTTTAAAAGCGCCTCGACGTAGACCTCGTAGAAGCCGAAAACTGCTTCGGGGACGTCTTCGGGTGGGTTCGTGAAAAACGCGTCGATTGCACCCAGTGGGCTGTATTTGGCGAAGGTTTCTTCCAGCAGCTTGCTGCGACTACCAAACGTGAGGTAGATGCTTTCCGTTGAGCAGCCTGCGCGTTCTGCGATTGCGCTCATTGGGCAGCTTAGCCCGCGCTCGCTGATGAGGTGGGCGGCAGCTTCGACGGCACGCTCCCGGACTGTGGAGCGACTTGATTTGATCCCTCTCGCAGCTAGTTCCTCATCCAGTGCTTTGCGGGTGCCGCCGAGACGTCGCAATGCTGTGGATCGCGACATGCCTGCTTCCTTGGCGATGGTCGCGATGGGAATGTCGCCGGCGCTGCATCCTTTGCGTAGGGATAGGCGGGTGGCGGCGTCGATAAGCGACTTCATAGGTTTGTGCTTTCCATGATGCTTGCCATCGTAGATAAGAAGTAGTCACCGCGCGCCACTAGGGTAAGGGCATGGCACTTTTCGACGACCTTCCGCGCCCTCCGCTGCATGTTGTGGCCGGTGTCGCCCATATTCCTGGTTTCCTTGACCTGGGGAAACAGGTAGAGATTACCGGGGCGTGTCGTGAGTTGGTGCGCGCGTTCCCGATGATCCAGCCTCGGGTGGCAACAGGCCGGATGAGTGTGCAGATGCGCCCTGCCGGATATGAATGGGTGGGGAATTTGAATAATTATCGGCCGAGCGAGGTGCCGTTGCCGGAGTGGGTGCCACCACTAGCGAATCGTGCGCTGCAGGCAGCGGCCGAGGTTGCGCCGGAGTTGGCCCCGTGGGTGCCGAGTTTTCGTCCCGAAATGCTGCTAGTTAATTTCTATTCCTCGACGGCTTCGATGGGGCTACACCAAGACGCGGGTGAGGAGGCTTCGGCGCCGATCATTTCTCTGTCGATCGGTGATTCGGCACTGTTTCGGCTGGGTAACACGGTTAATCGGAACAAGCCATGGCGAGACCTGCAGCTGCTCTCGGGAGACTTACTGGTCTTTGGTGGCGAACATCGGATGGCTTTTCACGGCGTGCCCAAACTGTTTCCGGGCACTGCGCCCGAGGGGTGTGGGGTGGCGGAAGGCCGGCTAAATCTGACGATCCGCCAAGTTCACCTCTAACCGCTAGCCTGCGTTTTCTGGGTCGGCCGCCTCCGGAAGAGGCTCTTCCCCGACTGGATCCTCAGCGGGAGCTTCCCCAGGCGTAGCAGCGGTCCCGGTGAGGTGGTCACGCGCGAGGTCTTGGGCGCGGTCCACGTGTTCAGCGTGCTTGCCATCGGTTTTCGCGTCGACGGCATCGCCGAGCTTCTCGACGCCGAGATCAACTTTATCTGGGTGCTGAGCAGCGAGGTCTTTAGCAGAGTCAAAAATTCCCATGAGGTGTCCTTTCTCAAGAATTGGTAGGTGGTGGCCAGTGTACGGCTTAGCTAGCTACTTGGTTCGAACATGTGTGCTAGTTTTTGGGGAAGTTGTCGACCCTGCCGGTTACACTTCGGGCCATGACAACTTTTGAATTAACTCCAGCAGGACTCGTACTCGGTGTAGATAATCGCTTGCGTCCCCAGTGGGCAACTACCTCGCAACTTTTGCAAGACTACTACGACTACGAATGGGGAAGACCGCCAAAAACCGAGAGCGAGATGTTTGAACGCATCGTCCTAGAAGGCTTTCAAGCAGGACTTTCGTGGGAGATAGTGCTTAAGAAGCGCCCAGCCTTTCGAGAGGCATTCTGCGATTTTGAGGTCGACCGGATAGCCAGCTTTGGCGAAGCAGACGTTGCGAAGTTACTGGCAAACCCGGACATCATCCGCAATCAAAACAAGATCCGCGCAGCTATCAATAATGCGCAGAGGGTACAGCAACTACGTGCCGAAACTGACTTGATAACATTTCTACAAAACTTCGCTCCGGTGGCCTGGGAACGCCCAACCAGCCTGGAGCAAGCTAAGACGAAATCGGCGGAATCTGCTGCAATGGCAAGAGAGCTACGGAGACGAGGATTCAAGTTCGTCGGTGAAACGACCTGCTTCGCGCTGATGGAAGCCACCGGGATGATCGATAATCGTATCGTCGGGGCAGCAGCGTTGTTGGACGTCCCCGACTCCAATGGGCTGCTGCAAACCTCCTGAGCTTATGTACAAACGGCGCTAAGCTCGAAACCATGACGAAGAAAATAGCTTTAGTAACCGGCGGTTCAAGTGGCATCGGCGCAGCGACCGCTTCAGCACTCGCTAAGGACGGCTGGCATGTCATTGTGGCAGCGCGTCGCGTGGAGAATATCAAAGAGATAGCCGCGGAAATCAATGGCGAATGGCGTGAGCTCGACGTCACCGATGAAGCCGCCGTCGTGGCGCTAGCTGCAGAAATCCCGAAGCTCGACCTGCTGGTTAACAACGCCGGCGGAGCAAAAGGGCTGGACAGCATCGCCGACGCCAACGTTGCAGACTGGCGCTGGATGTATGAAACAAACGTCCTGGGCACGCTCAATGTCACGCGTGCCTTCTTGCCGCATCTGCTCGAATCGGAAGGAACCATCATCAATGTTGGTTCGATCGCGTCATTCACACCCTACCCAGGAGGAGCCGGCTACAACGCCGCCAAATTCGGTGTTCGTGCCATGACAAAAGTGCTGCGACAAGAACTAGAGGGCCAGCCACTACGGATCACCCAGATCGACCCAGGGCGGGTGAAGACCGACTTTTCCTTGGTGCGCTTCAAAGGCGATGCGGAAAAGGCAGAGGCGGTCTATGCCGACAAGCTGAATCTGACCGCTGAAGATATTGCTGAGTCCATCCGCTGGGTGGCCGGCCTGCCTGCGCACATGAATATCGAAAACATGACTATCAAGCCACGCGACCAGCTGTGATTCCTAGAGACAGTAGACTTATCACCCATGGCAACATTTGATGTCGGAATCCGAGACGAATCAATCAAACTCGGACAGTTCGTGAAACTGGCCAACCTTGTTGAAACAGGCGGACAAGCCAAAGAATTCATCGCGGATGGCCTGTTTAGCGTCAACGGTGAAGTGGAGACTCGCCGTGGAAAAACGCTCCGACATGGCGATGTCGTCTGCATCGGAGAACAATGCGCACGGGTAGTTACCGGGGCAATCGAAGGCGACGACGATGACGATTACTTCGACGAAGCCACCGCAAACGACGATTTTGACCCCGAAAAATGGAGGAACCTCTAAACATGCCAGCTTTTAGTGCGCACCACGGAATGCCAATTTGGATCGAGTTATCGACCTCAGACCTGCGCAAATCCAGCCACTTCTATCGAGAGATCCTTGGCTGGGACATCGACGATACCGACAGCTACCGCATCGTTCGCGCCCAAGGCCTGCCTGTCGCAGGACTTGTGGAGCAAGTCGATTCCACGATGCCAGATACCTGGGTAACCTACTTTTACACCGAAAACCTCGACGAAACCGCACTTGCAGTATCGGAGCTCGGCGGCCGGGTGCTGGCGGAACCAACCGATGTCACCCGCGGCCGGGTAGCGCTGTGCGTGGACACCGCCGGCGCACTGTTCGGCCTGATGGAAACCGATGAAACCTTCGTCTCCGGAGGTGAACCGGGCACCGCGGTGTGGCATGAATTAACTGCTACCACCCATTACGCGGAAGTTGGGGAGTTTTACCGCCAGCTCTTCGGGTGGGTCACCACCGACACCGATGCCGACGATTTCCGCTACACCACCGCACTAGAAGAAGGGGCCGCCTTTGCCGGAATCTGGGACGCCCAAGCGCAATTCCCGCCACACATCCCGAGTTTCTGGCAAACCTACCTCGGCGTGAAATCCGCCGACGAAGCCGCAGCCCTGGTGCCGGAACTCGGCGGAGAAATCATGCGCCAACCATGGGATTCCGAGTTTGGGAGGATGGTCATCGTCGCTGACTCAACTGGAGCGACCATCACGCTGGCGGAAACCCCTGAACCAGTGGCGGAAGGGCGTGAAGAAGATCCCCTAGAAGGCATCGACCTCAGCCAATTCCAGTGAGTTCCCCCGAACTGGCTGACCGGGTCCTTGCCATCGTCGCACGCATCCCGCGTGGCCAAGTGATGACCTACGGCGAAGTCGGTGCCGAAGCCGGCTGTGGCCCGCGCCAAGTCGGGCGCATCATGCGCGAATGCGGGAGCGAAGTTGCGTGGTGGCGCGTCGTTCGTGCTGACGGCAGCTCCGCCCTCGCCGAACGCGCCCGGCCACACTGGCTTGCCGACGGGCTTCCGATGCGGGGCGAACGCGTCGACTTACGCAGCTTGGGCCCCGAATCACCGGAATGAGAGCAGCTGAGGCAACTAGTCTTTCATTAGCCTAGCCACAGCCTGCATTTCCTCGCGATAAGCCGCGGGGGTAGCCACATATTGCTGGTCAGGGCGGGTGAGGATCACGGTATCGAACCCAGCGTCCTCAATAAGCGGACAGCCTTCACCGAAACCCCAGCCGATCTCAGCCAGTGGACGAGCATCGGCGACACGCGTCGTCGCTAAAATGCGCTTGCCGGAAAGAGCAGCTACTGCGGCTACCAACGGGAGATAAAAATTATCTGTCGCAGGTCCAGGAGGACGGCCGAACGAAGCTACGACATCGGGCTCGCCCCCGACGCCCGACGGCGCGATGAGAGTACCGAGGGCGTGATCCTGCACGCTGACCCCGGCGGTGAATTCGGTGCCCGGCCACTCGTGCCCGACCGCGCTACCTAACTGCATCATCGCAGCGTGGACGAGGCGATCGGGCAGACGAGCGAGCCAATCCTCCAGATCCACGATCGGGTAATGCTCCTGGAAATACCAGTTGATCTGGTCGAATTGCTGCTGCGGGGTGAGCTCGCGGTCTTGGCCGCCGACCACAAAGTCGTCGTCAGACTCACGCGGAGGTGTTGAAGATGTCATGGCACCAGTCTAAGGACCAACGACACTTAGTGAAGTTTGTCCTTGGCCATTTCCTGGGCCTGATCGACCTGGTCGGAGAACTTGCCCCCGGTTTTCTCGTCAATCACATCACCGACTTTTTCGATGATCTGGTCAACCTTGTCCGGGTTCTGTTCGGCAAGTTCTTTCGCTTTATCAAGCAAGCCCATGAGCTCGTCCTTTCATTGAAGTATCGACGAATAGTGTACTGGCTGATCTGGGCAATGGTGCTAACAACAACAGATTTAGGCATCTGCCACGGTGAAACGGCGACCCTCGAACTGTGGGTTTTCCGCTTCATCGAGCATCGCGACAGCGAAGTTTTCAGTGGTGACGTGCTCGCCTGCAGGGGAGTCGGTGCCGAGTACGTGGCCAGTCGCCGGTCCTGGTTCGATAACAGGCGCAGGGGAAAGCATGGTCCAGTTCAAGCCAGTGGAATTACGGTACAGATCCAGAATCTCCACAAAAGCACGAGCCTCGGCCGCGTAAATTTCCGGGAAGTCGGGCTGATCGACGATCAAGGTGTCGTCGACAAGCAGGGAGCCGGCACCTCCGGTAATGAGGAGGCGCTTGGCAGGGGCGGCGTCGATAAGCGCGCGGTGAGCAGCGATGACCGGTTCCATGGAGCCGCCGGAACGATCGGTCGGCACGGCGATGATGGTGGTGTCGTGGGCATTGATGGCGTCGAGGAGGGCGGCGGTGTCAGTGATGTTCAGGCCGGTGCTGCGCGAGGCGCGGGTGACCTCATGGCCGCGGGCTTCAGCCTCTGCTGCGATGTCCTTGCCGACCATTCCGGTGGCGCCCAGTACGAGAATCTTCATGTCATGCTCCTTGGTTGTAGGGAATGGTTCCACCCTAGACCTGGTTACTCACTGTTGGAAAGTAACGAACCAGGGGTAAGCTACTAACCAAAAGGTATGATTCCAGACCAAGGGGAGATGCGCCATGACTTCTGTGACAAAGCTCACGTTTGATCCATATTCACGAGCCTGCCCGTCCCGTGGATTCCTGAGCCGATTAGGGGAGAAATGGACGGTGCTCGTTGTGCTCAAGCTTGCCGACGGCCCACAGCGCTACTCTGACCTGGCCAAAGAGATCGACGGGATCTCGCAGAAGATGCTGACCAAAACCCTCAAGTCGCTGCAAAGCGACGGCCTGGTGGAGCGGAAAATCTACGATGACTCTCCACCACGGGTCGAGTATGGGCTCACCGAGCGGGGCTATTCCCTACTGGGGCCGTTGCAAGGGTTAATGGATTGGGCTGTCACCCACATGCCTGAGCAGGAAATAAGCTAATGGAAATCTGGGTACAAGCAAGCGACGCCGTGGAGCAGATCAACTTCGGGCCAGCGCCCGAGGGGCATGTGTGCAACGAATTGGCCCGAGAAACCCTCCGGCAGATCGAAGAATACCTGCGCAGACAACGAACAACGTTTGACATTCCCCTGGCGTTGCCCGAGGGCGATGGTTTTCGGGCGCGCGTACAACGCGCGCTTCTGGACATTCCCCGCGGTCAGGCGTGGAGCTATGGTGAACTGGCAGCTCACGTAGGCAATCCCCGGGCGGTTCGGGCCGTGGGCACTGCGTGCGCTAGCAATCCCTTGCCCATTGTTGTCCCGTGTCACCGCGTGGTGCGTGCCGACGGAGCGATCGGCAACTACCTCGGTGGTTCCGAAATAAAACGGATGCTCTTGGGTGTGGAAGGTTACACTACGAAGGTATGACTCGAATTGCAGAAATCCACGACGCTACCCTAGAGCCGTCGAAACAAGAAACAGTTAATGCCTGGCTTCCCGACGTCACGTTGACCGGGGCCTACCGCCTTGTGGATACCGATGGAGAAGTAGGCATCGAAGGACACCTCGCCTCCGACGCGGATGGGCGTCTCGTGCAGATTCCGGTCTCTTATCGAGGCGAATCCCCAGGTTACGAATTTGCCACCATTGAGCATTCCACTCTGGGCACCCGCTATGTGTCCAAGGCGCTCGTCGATCCAGTAGCAGTTGCAGAATATGTCCGGCTTATTCTCTCCGGGGATCGCCACGCGGATTGCTCAGATGGAAAACCTACCGGGCTGGAGCTGCTCGGATCCGGACACAATGACAGCGTCACCGTCACTGACGTTCGTATCGAAGAAACCACCGAAGAGCGTGTACGCGCCAACGGAAAGATCAATGGCGTTTCGCGCTCCTTTGAGCTGCGGATCCCACGCCTGTTGCGGCCGGTCAAGGGAATCGTCGCTTCCCGAGTTCCGTCCGCGCGGCGAATTGAGGGCGTTATTCCGGGGACCGAGGAAAAGCTCCTGGTTGCCGAGTTAATCTGGCGCGACCTATAGAGCGCGCCTGTTAGGGCGCGGTCGCACCAGCACAGCGTCGCGCTTTACCAGATGCGCACCCGGTCCTCGGCCGGGATCGCCATTTCGCCCACCTCAAAGGCTTCGTAGAACTCGTCGATGTTCGCGGCGATTACGTTGCAACGGAATTCGGCTGGGGAGTGCGGATCAATCGCCAAGTATTGCTCCGCCAATTCCGGCCGGATTGCCGTGCGCCAGATCCGAGCCCAGGAGCGGAACAGCTCCGGGAGGTCTTCGCGGGCGCCACCGGACTGCAAGAACGCAGTGACAGCGATGCCGAGACCACCCAAGTCCCCGATGTTCTCACCCAAGGTGAATTCGCCGTTGACGCCACGGATCCCCTCGCGACCAGCCAAAACTGTGGGAACCAAGCCATCGAACTGCGTGACCAACTTAGCGGTCAGCTCAGTGAATGCTTCGCGATCCTCGTCAGTCCACCAAGAATTGAGGTTACCGGCGCCGTCGTAAAGCGAGCCTTGGTCGTCGAAACCATGCCCGATCTCATGCCCAATCACGGCCCCGATAGCGCCAAAGTTCGTGGCAGCGGACGCGTCGGGGTCGAAGAAGGGGGCGCGGAGGATGGCCGCGGGGAAAGTAATGTCGTTGACCACAGGATTGTAAAACGCGTTGACGGTCTGCGGGGTGGTCACCCACTCATCCCGATCCGCTGGTTTGCCCAGTTTAGCCAGCTCATAGTCGTGGTTGAAGGCGCTGGCAGCCCGCACATTTTCGAGCAGGTCGGGGCCGAACTCGAGCCCGGCGAAGGATCGCCACGTATCCGGGTAGCCAATCTTGGCCTTGAACGTCCCGAGCTTTTCCAGCGCGCGTTCCCGGGTTTCCGGTGTCATCCACGCGAGCTGGGAGATCCGATCCCGGTACGCCCGCAGCAAGCTATCGACGAGCTCTTCCATAGCTTCCTTGTGCGACGGCGGGAAATGCTGTGCCACATATTCCTGCCCGATTGCCTCGCCAACCAGAGACTCCGCCAGGGTGACACCGCGCTTCCAGCGATCGCGCTGCTGTGTCGCTCCGGTCAGCCGGCGGCCGTAAAACTCCCAATTGGCTGCGCTGATTTCGGACGTGAGATAGGCCGCCCGAGAATTGAGGATGTGCCAGGTGAGCCACGCTTCCCAGTCTTCGTTTTCGAGCAATTCGTCCAAGGCAGTCAGGAAGGAAGGCATCATGTTTACTACTCGGCCCTCCGGAATACCCGCAGCCCGCAGGATTTCTGCTACGCGAGGCGGCAATTCGCTGAGCTGGCACGGGTTATAGGTCTTCAGGGAATCACGGGCCGCGACCACATCCCAGTGGGCGGCTGCCAATTTCTTCTCCAACGCGATCGCCGCTGGGGCCAGGTCCGCTTTGCCCAAGAAACCCAGCATCCGGGCAACATGCTGCTCATAGGCGGCCAACACTTCGGGATGTTCCCGGTAGTAAGCCTCGTCGGGCAGGCCCAGGCCACCCTGCACCACGTAGAGCACAACTTCTTCCGAGGAAGAATCCTTGGTGATGTATGCCTCCACAGGGGAGGACACCCCGAGGCGGGACAGTTTGCCGAGAGCTTCGGTCAAGGGGAGGGAGAGAAGGGCGAAGTCGTCGTCAAGCGGGGCGATGCCAGCAGCGTCCATCCGGTCGGTGTCCATAAAACTGCGGAAAGCCTGACCCGGCAGGCCTGAGGAGGCTTCGAGGAGCGCGTGGACGTGCGCTTCGGAGTCGTCCCGGAGCTTGTGGAAAGTGCCGTCGACGCCGCGGTCAGCTGGGATGACATGCTCGGCAAGCCATTGGCCGTTTACTTCTTCGTAGAGATTGTCCATGAGTCCCTATAGTAGGCACTATGCCCGAGTATCGACTCAAACCCCGACTCCACCTGTGGCGGATCGGGGGAATCGCCCTGGCCTTGCTGCTATTGCCCGTGCCCATAAATGCGGTGCTGCCCAGCGTCGACGCGAACACCTCGCGGGTTGAGCTCGGCAGTGTCGAGCAAGGCTGGACGCAGGAACTGTCCTGGCCAGACGGCACCGCAATGCAGTGCCAGGAAGACGACGAGGCAGTCCTAGGGGCTGCGTGGGACTGCGACGGTACTTCGATCTCAACCATGGTGCTGGAAGGCTCTAGGGACGAAGCCGAGACTCTGCGTCGTGGAATCCGCACCGTCACGATGGTCGACGTAACAGGCCCCGTTTCGGTCACGCGTGGCGTTGCGCGCCTCCTCGAAACCGAGGACGCCGTGGGAATGTCGGTGGAAGGGCGCGACGACCACGCCGGACAGACTCTCGTCGCGGTGGTCACCGGGCCCAAGCGCCGCGAATACGGTCTCCTGCTGTGGACGACGCTGACCGAACCCGCCAAGCTCGACCGCATCGCGAACCCGATGGAGGAAGCATGAACCGCAGCGTGTGGTGGAAACTTCTCGTGATCTTCGGTCTACCCGCCTCCATCTTGTTTTCCCTCCTCAACGGGCTAGTGTCACCGATCGGCTGGGGGATCGGAGTGCTGTTCGCCGCACTCTATCTGGTGGCCGGCCTGCTGCTCTTTCGCGCCGGGCCGTTGTGGCCGAACGCGGGCGCCTGGTACGTGCTTTCGTGCCTGACCTGGGGGTCAGGCGTCTCGACTGCGCTGGTACTGTGGCCGTCCATGGCATGGTCGGATATCACCACCAAGCTCGGTTGGGATCCACTGCTGGCGTCATTTAGTGGTGCGATCCCCGAGGAACTAGCCAAGGCTTTGGGAGTGGTCCTGATTGTGTACGGTTTCCGCGCGCTCAACAGGCCCTGGCATGGGTTCGTTACCGGCGGGTTGATAGGACTGGGCTTCGAGATCAACGAAAACCTGGTGTACGGCGCAGTGGGCGCACTTTACGACGCCAACTCGGACCTCACCGGCGCCGTCTCCATGTGGGGGCTGCGTTCGCTGGCTGGCCCTGGCATCCACGTCGCCTTGGCGGCGCTGTCGGGCTGGGGGATCGGGCTCGCGATCTTTTGCGTTGGGCGACGTGGGGCCTTGGCCTGGCTGGGCTTTTCGACGTTCATCCATTTCGTCTGGAACATCATCACCACCTTCCCGCTTGAGCAAATGATTCGCCTCGGTGTGCTGATGGTGATTCTGTATGGATCGTTCATTTATGTGTATTGGAAAGCTGTGAGAATGCAGAAAGTTGACAATTCCTACGTGTTGCTGATGTGACTTGTGTGAAAGTTGTGTACTTTTGGGGTTATGTCTCATGCTCGACTTAACCCTGCCCGCCGTACGATTCTTGCCGCCTGTGCGTCGTTAAGCCTGGCTGCCACCCTGCTCATTCCGTCCGCAAATGCGGAACATGCGACCGCGCCTTCTGGCATCGATGTAGCCAGCTGGCAAGGTGCCATTGACTGGCACGGTGTCGCCGGAGCGGAACAGAAATTCGCGTTTGTCAAGGCCACCGAAGGTCTCGACTACACCAACCCCCAGTACCACGCCGACATCACCGCAGCCGACGCATCGGGACTAACCACCGGGTCGTACCACTACGGACGGCCTAACACGGACCCCATCGCCCAAGCGCGACACTACGCAGCCGCCTACAAAGCACACCCGCAAGACCTCCCGCCCGTGCTCGACATCGAGCAAACCGACGGTGTTGGAGTCGGCGAACTACAGAACTGGACGAGGGACTTCCTCGGTGAAGTCGAACGCCAGACCGGCCGCAAGCCGATGGTGTACACCTACCGATACTTCTGGGAACAAGACATGGGCAACACCACCGAATTCGCCCACTACCCGCTCTGGTTCGCCGCCTACCAATCCGAGGTGCCCACCCAACTTCCCGGCGGTTGGCAACAAATGGCCTTCTGGCAGCGCACCGGCGAAGGACGGGTCACCGGTATCAACACCCCAGTGGACATGAACCTCTTCAATGGAACCCCAGGTCAACTGCCAAGTTTCAATGGCTACGGCGGAGTCCTCGTGCCGGGTGAAAAGGTAGCGACTGACCACGGAATGGGAACCTCGGCTCGCGACATCGCGCTCGCGCTACTCGGCCTAGCAGGAGCGATTGGCATCATGCCACCAGAGGTAGCCGGAAACGTGGCGAACCAAGCAGCACTCGCCGCAGGTGTGGACAGTCTGGTTGCCGGCGCGCTCGGAGGGCAAGTCGCCGGGCTCGGTGGAAAATTACCAGTTGCTGAACTCAACCGAATCGTCCAAGGCAACTACTCCATCGGAGACTTGTTGCTGCTTTTGAACGCGGCTGGGCATCGTACCGAAGGGTAGTTTCTCGGCGGTTTCGCGTTGGGAGTGCGTGGCTCGCGGGTGTTGGTGCCTTGACGCCTAGCTTGCGGGCGAAATGAGCGCGGGTTAGGGCTGCAAATCAGCTAGGTGGCACTTCTGAAGCTCGCTCACTCCTGGTGACTAGACGTGGTGGTGTCCGAAAATGCGGTCCTATCGCGAGACGAGGCTGAGTTGAAGATGCTGGGCTCCACAAGTTGGTTCAACACCAACCCGCCAAAGGATAGCCGGAGCGCCGGCCCCTGCTTGGCACGCGGAATCCGCCGCAAATTCTGGACAACTTCAAAGGAAATCCGCGTCTGCCTTCCGGCCCGCGGCTCGCGCCCCAAGCACCATAAGTCACAAAAAGCCTCCCACACCAGCCTTGCGCACGGGTGGGAGGCTTCGCCGATTCAAGAACCTACTCATCGGTCTTCATCGGCCCTGGTGTCCAGAGCCCAGAACGCTGGATTACTTCGTGGTGGATTTCGGCTACGTCGGGGGCTTCGCCACGCAGGTTGGTGCGTGGGTAGTAGCGAGAGATGGAGCCCCAGTCGCGCTGCCAGTCGTTCTTGAGGTAGCCCGGGATCTCTACGGAGGTGTTCACGGCTTCGGTGACGCCGAGTACACCGCCGCCGGCGTAGTCCATCACTGGGGAGAGCGTCACTTTGCCTGGGTGGTCTGGGGAGATGCGGAAGTTCGCCATTTCGGCTACGCCTGCGAAGTGGTCGTAGGTGCGCTGGCATGGGAATTGGAGTGCGACGGCCCAGTCGAGAAGGCCGGCCTGTTCGGAGCCGATCACGTTGTTGAGCGAGTCTAGCTTCGGCACGCGCGGAGGCACGAAGGCCAGCCACTGGTTTTGCTCAAGGTTTTGGTCCTTGGCCACTACTCGCACGACATTGGCGGTTTCGGGGATCCGATCCATCGGGACGCGCAGGTTGCGCCAGGATGGGGTAGGGCCGATGTCGAGAGGTTCGAGTTCGCCAGTGTTGGTGACATTGCCGTCGGCACTGCGGGTGCCGTATTCGACGATGAGTTCCTGGCCGTCTTGCTTTACGCCGTTGATGTCGTGGTGGGCGATCTTTCCGGCGGCGGAGACGATGAGCAGCGGGGTGTCGTCGCTACGCTTAGGTAGGTTGTACCAGGTGGTGGTGGCTTCGGCTGGGAATTGTGGGCCCTCGGTGTAGGAGCCGAGGACTGGAATTTTGTGGAAGTCGAGGCCGAAGGGCAGGAATGCTTTCGAACCGTTGACACCTCGTTCGGTGCGCACGCCACCGGTGTTGCCCGTGGCCTGGCCACCGCCGGCTTCGGTGGTGTCTTCGTTCGAGGTGGCACCACCGATGGAGCCCTGGGAGGATTCCTTGGCTACGCCTTCCACGGCGATGGATTCCGGCACGTTGTTGGCGTCGAAGCCGCGGTGTTCGGTGACGTCGAGCGAAGCGCCGAGGTCGGAGCCGTCGGCAGGCTGGAGGAAGGAATCGTTGGAGTTGGTTTCCAGCATCGCGTCGTTGGCGAGCGCGCAATAGTCGCCTGTCGCTGAACGCAAGTTGCCCAGGCCGACGGAGTACGCGGGGTATTGGGAGACGAAGCCCTTGCCCAGGCTCAGGAAGCAGAACATCACGACGAGAGCGGAGACCACGGCGATAGGGGAGGCCGCGATGCCGTCGAAACGTGCGAGCTTTCGGCGGCGCTCCAGCTTGAGTTCGTCGAGGGTGCCTTGGGATTCGGCGCGGGCGGTGCGCACATCGGATACGAACGATTGGATCGTGCCGATGACCAGCACCAGCAACGAGATCCCCAGCATGACCGTCGAAGCCTCGACGGCCTTGAACTGCACGGTCTTGTCGTACCATGGTACGCCGAAGCTGGAGACGTACCACCAACCGTTAGTTCCGGCGAGGCTGAACGCGAGCACGAACAAAATTCCGCCGAACAGCAGTGTGCGGGATCGCGCCGACTTCAGCGCCATATGCGACAGCGCCACCGCCGCCAGCCCAGCGATCGCCGCGCCGATGCCCGCCCAGACACCGAAGTGGTGGGTCCACTTGGTTGGGGTGAACATCATGAAGAACATCGTGCCCAGGAACGCCAGCAGCAAGCGTATCGACGGCCCCTGCGCCGAACCCGGGACGCGCCCATTGCGCAACATCGACGCCAGCACCAGCGCCACCGATACAAGCACCATCAGCACTGCGAATCGACGAGCGAAGGAGCCATCCACCGTCTGTCCCAACAGCGATTCGTAGCGAACCCATTCCATGTACCACGTGAGCGCAGGGCCCTTGTCCGCGCGGACACGGATTGCTTCCAGCACGGAAGCTGGGGTTTGGTCACCAAAGACTGCCAGCAAGATTGCGGTGCCGGATGCCAGGAACGGTGCCACCATCGCCAACACCGCCTGCCAGGTGGAGCCACCCACCAGCGGGATCCGGCGGTAGATGATGCGAATCAAGCTAGAAAGGGCCGCCAGGAGGGCCGCGACAGCCATCAAACCGGTCGGGCCAGCCCCAAGTGCGAGCGTTGCCACGATGACACCTACAGCAGCCGGAAGTAAGCGAGAGGTAGCGATGGCGCGCTCCATGCACACCCAGGTCAGCAGCGCGCCCAGGGCAATAACCGGCTCTGGGCGGGTGCCGTTGTTATAGACCATCCAGAAGGCCAGGAACGTCAACGCAGCGGTCCAGTGAGCTACTCGACGCCCGGTGATCTTCGCCCCCAGACGCGGCAAGACTTCGCGGCTAATCAACAGCCACACGCACCAGCCGGCGAGCAAACCGGGCAGGCGCATCCAAATGGAGCTGGTGGAGACATACGTCATCAGGGCCAGCAAGTCATAGTACGGAGCGCCGAACGGTGATTCGGGGACACCAAACCAGCGGTAGTAGTTAGCCATGTAGCCCGAGCCGCGGGAGATCCGGGCCATCGTGAGCAAGTAGCCGTCGTCAGCGGTGTTCGCGCCGATGAAGTGCCAGGCCAGAAGGGTGGCGCCGACGATGCCGTCGAGAGGGCGCAGTTTCCACCAGTCTTTGGGGAAGAAGCGTCGGGAGGCACGCCCGTCGAGCTTGTCTAGTCGGTGCAGCGACCAAAGTGCCAGGAGAGTCATCGCGAGCCCCAGCCACATGACCACGTATTTCAGCGGGCTTGGGCTGGAGGTAAATCGGGAGTTGATATCGACATGCGCGTTGATGCCCTGGACCTTGGCATCTCGCGGAAGATCGGTGTAAATGCCGGTCACCTGCGGGCGACGATCGCCTTCCAAAACTTCCTTCTTTGAACCAAGCGTGAGCTCAGTACGCTCAGGGGTGGAGGAGACCTTTAAATCGCCCGATTTTGGCAGGTCTGCCACTGGAATGCTCAGAGGCACAGTGTCCCGGATAATGACATCCAGGCCGGTCTTGGTGTAGCGCACAAACAGACCACGCGTGGTGGCGTCCTTCGAGTCCGCCGGCAAGGTGCCCAGTACCATCCACTCTTTTTCTGGCATGTGCTCCAGAGCGGACATAGGCACCGATACCTCAATCGCATCGGGTGCATAGGACATCAACGGCGCATTGACGCTGTTGAGGCCTTTCTGCGGCCAATCGAAAGACGATTGGGTTTGGTTAACTGGCAGGAATGGAGTCAGTAGGAAGCAGACAAATCCTATGAGTCCGGATACGATCGCCAGCGTTTTGATCGACTGTGGGGCGGGTTTGGCAGCAATTGACACAAGTCATTACTCTACGTCACTGGCTTAACAACTACCACGAACGGACCAATCTGCTTTTGTTCCCAACCGGAAAAAACAGCTGGGTTGAAGTAGACGCCGCGGAAACGAACATTCGGATTATTCGGGAAGATGTCTTCGGCGATGTCGTATTTCCACTTGGCGTTTTCTGCACCTAGTGTGCCCCGGAAGATGAATACCTCCGGCGGGGCCCAGGGGGCGTCGGCAAGCTTGGCTTGGAAAGCTTGAGGGTCGCTGAGCTTGCTGTTGGAATCGACCGCAAGGTTTTCCAAGAAGGCATTGCGACGTTCAAATTCGCCGAGTGGGTTGGCGTAGTGGCTGGTTAAGGCCTGGAAACCCCAGTAGGGGTAGAAGCTGAGGAAGCTTTGTGCGTCGGAGAGTACGACAGTTTCGGATGGGCGATGGCCCTGCGATTGAATGAATTGATCGATTTCGGCGTAGTACTTGGTGGAGTCGGCGGGGAAGCGGTCGGCGCGTTCGCCGTAGCCATCGGTGTCGGTGTAGGCGAGGTCGATAGGCGTGTGGTTTCGGGCGGGGATCGACTGGGCGTAAGAGATGCCGGCGATCGTCACCAGCGTGACCATGATCGCAGTGATGCGAATGTCGAGGCTGCGCAGGCGTTCCGGAGTGAGCCCGGAAGGAAGATAGGAATAGACCCCGCTTAGCCGGAAGTCGGCGAGTCCGAGGACACCAGCGGTGGCAAGTAGTAGCGCAATCACAGTGGAGAGTCGGAAACCGAGCAGGGTCTGGCCGGCTAGTGCCACAATCATTGAGGCGATGATCCAGAGGTAGGCCACCGCGGTGGTGATGCCGATGTTGCGGATCTCCGGGTCGTTGGCACGGAAGACCAAATAGCCCACGCCTATCAGGCACAACGCGCCGATCAGTGTTGGTGAGAGCATCGGCAGGGGCACTTCGACGCCTTGAACAGGCAGGTAGTGAGTGGCGGTGGCCTTGCCCATCGGGGCGCCGCGCAGTACGGCCCACAGGTAAGGTCCCCAAGAAATTGCGGCGATGGCCATCGAGCCGACACCAATCACAATCAGGCGAGCGATCGGCTGTACTTTCCGCTGGCCAAAAACTGCCATCAAGCCGGCTACGAGCACCACGCTGAGCGCGATGAAGGCGGTGAATACGGTGTAGGTGGCGGCAGAGAACCCGAGGTAGACAATCATGAAAGCGATGGCGGCCTTTGAGCCGCGCAACGCGCGACTGAGCATCGCCGCGGCTACCGGGGCACCGATTGCCACGATGCCTGAGTAGGGCTCCTCGGGGCTCATCACGAGGAAAATTGCCGTGCTCACTAGTGCGATTGCCGCGGCGACTGGTAGCGAAGACGTAAGACGTTGCCACAGCGGCACCAGTGTGCATGCCATCATGGAAATCGACACTAAGGCCCACGGCTGGTAAGTCTCCCAGCCGCTCAGTCCGAGCAGGTTGCCGAAGCGCCCGCCCAGCCAGAACCACATCGCCGGGTAGTAGGCCGGGATGTCTCGGTAGTTCATGTCGTGCAGGTGCCAGTCGGAGGTCAGTCGCGTGAGGTACTGGGTGCGGAAGCCCTGGTCGACGGTCACGCCGTCGAGGTAGAGCTTGGTGGCGGCCAGCGGGATCGCTAGGGTCGAGACCACTAATGCTGCGGGGGCTAGGTAGGAGACCGCGTACGTCGCTAATCGACGCCACCGTGGTGGCCTTGCGTCTACATGCTGGTCACGGATCCACATGAACACCAAAAAACCCAAGGTCAGCAGGAGCAGGCTGGAACCTGCCGTCGCTAAGCCTCGGGTGAGGTTTGAGCCGCCGAAAGCTGGCAGGTTGGTCGCTTTGAGGACGAACCAACATGCCAGCGTGAAGAGACCGCCGACGAGCGGTGCTGCGAACGTCGCGAGGATCGTGGTGCGGATGGAGATTGCATCGGCCGTGTAATGCTCGTCGACGTTCATAAACTCTTCTCTACAGTGGCAGCTTTCGGAAAATTGGTTTCGGAATGTGCTGCAGCACCAGCATCACCGCTTGGAAAGCTGGGTGGACCCACAGCTCCTGCTTACGGTTGTGTACTGCATCGACCACTGCCTTGGCCACGTCTTCGCGGTCAACGGTCAGAGGTGCTTCCTTAACTCCTGCGCTCATCTTAGTGCGAACCTGTCCTGGGCGAACAACCAACACGTTCACACCGAACTCGCGCAACGCCTCGCCCAGCTGGGTGAAGAAGCCATCGAAGCCAGCCTTAGTGGAGCCGTAGACAAAGTTGGAACGGCGGACCTTCACGCCAGCCACGGAACTCAGTGCCACGATTGTGCCGTGGCTTTGAGACTTCATCCGCTCGGCAAGTAGCACGCCCACAGACACGGCGCCGGTGTAGTTGATCTGCGCAGCCTGAACAGCCTTGGCCTGGTTCTGCCACTGCTCCTCGTTATCGCCCAGCACGCCGAATGCCACGATAGCGACGTCGATATCGCCCTTGATCTGCTCAAAGATAGCGGGGTGGGAGTCAAAATCGGTGGCATCGAACTCGATGAAAGTGGCGGTGCCGCCGGCCTTTTCGATGGTCTGGATCGCCGCGGTTGGCTCCGTGCGATTGAGCAGGGTTACGTTGATCGGGCCCTTGGTCAGGTATTCCTCAACGATGGCCACACCGATGTCCGAGTTGCCACCAAAAAGGGCGATGTGCTGGGGTTTTCCTACAGCGTTTAGCATTTACTTTCCTCCCAATTCGAGGCGACGAGACATATCGGATGCGAATACGCCGGTGGGGTCAATCTCATTGCGGATACGGAGCCAATCCTGCAGGCCTGGGTACATCTGGTGGAAGTTCTCCGCGCTGGTGCGGGATTCCTTGGCCAGGTAGAGGCGACCGCCGAATTCCATGACTCGCTTGTCCAGGTCGTCCAAGAAGGCGCCGAGGCCTGGTTTGATCGGGAAGTCTACGCAGACGTTCCAGCCGGGCATTGGGTAGGACAGCGGAGCCTTGTTGCCTTCACCGAACAACTTGAACACGTTCAGCGCGGAGTAGTGGCCCGACTTCTGAATGTCTTTCACGATGTCCTTGAACGGCTCAACTGCTTCGCGTGGAACCACGAACTGGTACTGCAGGAAGCCCTTCTTGCCGTAGCCACGGTTCCACTCACCGATGAGGTCTAGTGGCTGGTAGAACTGCGTGAGGTTTTGCACCTGGTTTTTGTAGGTGCCGGACTTCAACCACCACAGTTCGCCGATGGCGATCATGGAGAGCTTGTTCATGGTGAAGCTTGGGAAGATGTCCGGCACGGTGACCAGCTGCGGAGCGTTGAACTTCAATGGGTCCTTGGCCAGTTTTGGATTCAGTTCTTCCAGCTGGGCCAGGGTAGCCAGCGAGCCGCGGGAGATTGCCGCGCGACCGAGCTTTGGCTCTGGGGAGATCGCGTCAAACCACGCCGAAGAGTAGGTGTAGTTGTGCTCGGAGCCATCGGAGTGAAACTCGATGGTCTCGTCCAGGTTTTGGGTGAGGTCGCCGTCCGCGATGAAGTAGGCCGTCTCGGTGCGCGTCATCTTGATGCGGGCGCGCACGATGATGCCGGTCAGGCCCATGCCGCCGACGGTGGCCCAGAACAGCTCACCCTTTGGGTCGTCTGGGGTGCCTTCTGGTTCGAGGTGGAGGATGCGCCCGTCGGCAACCAGCAGTTCCATCGACACCACGTGGTTGCCGAAAGATCCAGCGGAGTGGTGGTTCTTGCCGTGGATGTCTGGGCCGATCGCGCCGCCGATGGTCACCTGACGCGTGCCCGGAAGCACGGGGACCCACAGGCCGTATGGGAGGGCGGCCTTCATCAATTGGTCTAGGGTGACGCCGCCGTCGACGTCGACGATGGCGGTCTCAGTGTCGATCGAGTGGATTTGGTTGAGCGGCTGCATATCGACAACCAATCCACCGGCGTTTTGCGCAGGGTCACCGTAGGAACGACCCATGCCGCGGGCGATAACACCGCGGTCATTCTTCTCGGCAGCTTCTTTGACTGCGCGGATGATCTCGTCGAGATCAGGCGTTGAAAGCACGCGCGCAGTGGTCGGGGCAGTGCGGCCCCATCCGGTCAATACTTGATTTTTAGTCACGGCACCAAGGCTACCCGCTTTTCCGGGCCACTGAGCTACCCCTAATGTGGGGGTGCTCACAGTGGCGCCGATTGAAAGGCTATTTCTTCCAGTTGACCACCGATTTGTAACGAAATCCGCACCCAACTTTATTTGATCTGACTATTCACAGGCTCCTTTCGCTGGAAGGCGCACTGTGGCAACACTGGAATGCGTACGAGCAACCAAACAACGAAAGGAAACCATCATGGATTTCATGCAGCTTTTCGACGGCGTCATCAACTTCGTTCAGGGCCTGTTCAACACTGCAATCGGTTCCACCGAGTCCGTATTCGGTGGTGTCAAGGGTCTCTTTGACAACACCTCGTCTGCCCTGGGTTCCTAATAGGACCCGCTAGCGCGGATTAGCGTGGTGGCAACATGAAATGCATGTTGTCACCACGTTTTCGTGTTGGGGTCGTGTTAGAGATCCATGATCTGCTTAATTTCTGCTGGCAGATCTTCTTGAGTCATGATCGTCGGGCCGTCGTATTCCTCTAATATCTGATAGACGCGCACCCGGTCGGCGGAGTCGAGCAAAGGTAGTTCTTGCGCCATCATCATGGTGACCGCATTGCTAAGTGGGGTATTGGTCTGTTCCGCTGCCAAATGTCCAGGGGCAGCCTTGCGCTTTTTGAAGCCAAACATGTCCGCCATCGTAGTACTTGAGGCTTGTGGTTAGTTGGGTTAGTGACTCTCGGTGCTCGGGGTGCGGGGGTTGCCTTTGCGATTGCACTCTTTTGCGGGCATTATCTCCCATCCTCGAGCTGTAATTGCGAATGCGTAGAGCGCGACAGCTGCGAACAACAACCGACAATGAACTCTGAGAACCGCCGAGGCGCCGGCCTTACGACAAGCCATTGCCACCAGGCATTTCCGTGGCCGCTATCCCGAGCTCGTTGCAATTCGAGCAAAACCAGTCGACCGTAACAACCGCTAAGAACACTTTTTCATTCGATAGGCCAGCTATTTGTGGTTACGGCATACTAGGAACTATGACTCAAGGTTCTCCTGCTGCTCAATCGCAATTCACTAACCACCTGGATGACGCTATTTTGGCGGTGGCCGTCGGGACGAGCGCTGCGCTGCGTAAACCGGTCCAGCGTTTAGCTGTACTCGCTGCTGGGGTTGGCGCGGTAGCGGTGATAAATTCGACTGATGATGACCCGGATAATGATCCCGCTGTGATCGTTGATCGGGTGCGGCATCGTCTTGGGGATGTCGGCGAGCGCCCGGGACCGGCGTCGGATATGCCGGCCGGGGATTTAGGCTCGCCTGCGCGTACCTGGGGAGTAGTAGCAGGTGTGGTACTTACTGTGTTGGCGATTGCGCGCTTTGAGCAGCGAGTTCTGCGCTCGGGGTGGTCGCGGTGCGTGGAAGGGGTTGCGGTTGGGGCTGCGACCTATCAATTGTGTCGACATGCGAGGTAGCTGTAAACGCTTTAGGGTCTAATGCGTGAGCTTTATTCCCGTGACTGATCCGGCTTTGCAGCGACCGCTGCGTCGCATCGAGCCGACCCCAGAGCGTTCGTATCTGGTGCATGCCTCGAGTGGCGAGGTGTGGCGTCGGCTGCGGGTGCCCAGTTCGGTCGGGATGGAGCGTTTCGCGCGGATCCTGCAACTTGCCTTCGAGATTAATTCGGCCGAGCACACTTTCATTCAGCAGGATGGCAATGTTGAGAACGCGCCGGTCATCATGCCCGCCCAGACCCTGGTTCGTTTCGATGCCGCTGGCACGCCTTCGGAGACTGTCACCCTGTCTGAGGTCCTCCCGGTCGCTGACCTGCATTTTCTTTCCAATTTCGGTGAGCCTACCGACATTAAAATCACGCTGGTGGGTGCTTCTGAGCAGCTCCCGGCCGTCGAGACGCTGTGCATTGATGGTTCGGGTAGCCTGGGTAACCTGTCGTTTTCGCTGGCGGCGATCAACCGGGAGTTGGATGCTGAGCGGTGGGTCTTCGCGAAGCTTTCGCTGGTCAAGGAGGGTTTGCGAGATCTTATTTTCCGGACGGGCATGTGGGAGACCGCCCAGTTGGTGGCCTACCTGGACACGGAGCAGGAGGTGGCGGTCTCGGCGGAAGAAGCTGCGGTCATGGTGGGGCCCGTGCTTGCCGACGCCCACCTCTCGCAACTCCTCGAGCTGCACCGGGTAGAGGCGGATCCCTTGGCTCAGTGGCGTCACATCGCGCACAAATTGCCACTGGAGCGCGATACGCGCGGAAACGACGCCGCTTGGCTGCGCATCATCGCGTTGATTTCGGCAATGCCGTATGGTGCGGAGACATTCTTGCTGGAGGGGATGCAGTGGGCTGGGCATCCGACGACACTGGCGGAAGTCGATAAGTTGACTGCCAACACGATGCGGGTGCTGTCGCTGCTGGGCGTGGTAGACGGCGACACGTTGGTGCTGGGTGGGCCTCTGTCGAAGCCACACCGTGAGTTCCTCCGGATGATCTTGCGGGGTTCGCAATAGGTGGGCTCGTCCTGGGCGCGCCGAAATCTCTAGAATGGGGCCATGCGTTCCCTGATTATTAGGGCAGGGATCCGCGGCACGGATGTGTATCGCCACATTGGGGTCGACGAGCAACTCTCGCTGGGAGAGCTGCATGAAGTTCTCGATGTGTGTTTCGGATTCGAAGGCGGGCCCTGGTCCTTTCCCGACTTCGATTCCGCCGACCCCATACCAGACACCTGTTCTTACCGTTGGGGCCTGTGGGAGGTTGATTTGCAGGTTATCGACATATACCCGCGCGACCGCGGCACTCCCCGGGCGCTGTGCATCGGTGGTTCTGGTGCTCTGGGGGACGCAACTTTCGATCTGGCCGCCATCAACCGGGACCTCACCGGCCGGGCGACGATCGAAGAAGTGCTATCCCTGACGAAACCCCAGCTGCGCGCGATGATTGAGCGGGCCGAACTGTTTGATTTCGTGCCGCTTCTGCAGGCTCTCGACCTCACACAGGCCCGGCATCATCTTGATTTGCCGTTGCCGCTCGAGCGCGACCCGGCAGGTAGAGACGCCTTTTGGTCGCTAGTTTTGGTGCTGTCTTGCTTCGCGGAACCGGACGTTACCGATAATCTCCTCGAAACCACGATGGCCACCCTCGGCTGGGTCGAGGATGACGGCACGCCCCTGCGTGCTCCCGCGATCCGCGCGCTCTGCGCTGAATCCTTGCAGCAGCTCGCGCGGGTCGGTGCTTATGGGCGCCACGCAAAGTCTCCGGTCGAGCGCCTCGACATCTATCGCGAGCTTCTGGCTGGGTAGGGGCCGGTTGGGAGCGTGGCGAGCTTCAAATCAACTAGGACTACTACTTAGAACTTATGCAGCTTCCCGGCCAACCATTACCAAGCCCTGCCAACCGTCGGATCCCAGCTCCAACGGGGTAGGCTACTCAGACGTGGATATGAAAACTCAAGGTTTCCGCTTCATTATCTCCGGTCTGGTCTCCGCTGTAGTCGACTGGGGCTTTACCGCGTTGACCCAGTTCCTCTTCGGGTTCTCAGCTGGCAAAGCCCGCCTTGTGGGCTTTATCTTCGGCACGATCACTGCCTACGCGATTAATCGACGCTGGACCTTCCAAGCCGACCACTCCTGGAAGCGCCTGATCTACGTTGCGATTCTCTACACCATCACCGGCTGGCTGAATATGACGCTATACGCCTGGGGTTTCCACCTGCTCGAGCCGAGCGTGCCCCGTCTCGCAGCGTCCATCGGTGCGTTCGTTTTCGCGCAGGGCATCGCGACGGTGCTGAATTTCTTCGCCCAGCGGATGTTTATCTTTAAGGCCTAGTATCTCCCTTAGCGGTGACTTCGATATTTCTGCATTCCAAGCCGTGAAATATGCTGGTCATCCATTAGCCGTGAGCAAAAATATCGAATCCTTCGCTAAGTAGTTTTCGTCGTAATCGTTCAGCCTCGCGGAGAAATCGGCCTGTTGCGATGTCTTCGCTGGTTACAACGATTGTTTTGAATCCTGCATTGCCGAACTCGGCAATGATTTCGGGGTCGCATAATGCCCGATCAAAGATTGCAATTCGTTCGTTGATACAGAGTGGAACGATCACTGGTCTGGCCGGTTGACCGATGTAAATCGTGCTGGCAACTTCGATTCTTTTGAAGTGGGCGTCGATAAGCGTGGCGCGGGCGCGGGAAACCGCGGGGCTAATACTGGCATCAGTGGCAAGTATCAGTGCGCGGCGTGCCTGTCGGGTGCCCCGAAGGGGATGCTGCGGAATTGTAATGTCGATTCCGCGGGATCGAGCAAGATCGCACGCGGCGAGCGCGTCGGGAAATGAGCTGAGTCGCGCGATATCGAGGACTGTTTGCGCCTGTGTCGCTGTTCGGATTCCGAAAATTTCCTCCGTTTCAATCCGGGATCGCTGTACAAACTTCACTCCGCGAGGCCATTGGCGCCGAGGCGGAGTCGTAGGGACAGCAAAAACTAGGTGGGTATCGTGGAAGTCAGGCCAGCCATGCAACGATGCCGCAGTCTTATCGACAGCAACGGCGAAGGAATAATGGTTTCCTAACGCAATCGCCCGGTACTGAATACGAGCCCTGGGGCTCAGCGAACCGAATACTTCCCGCTCGATGGCCACTGAAGGAGCCAAAAATACAAAGTCATCGCCGTGCGCTGCAAGCCAGCGTCGTCGGTCCCCTCGGGAAAATTTACGCAAGAAAACCAGATTTACTATCGAAGATTCCCCCAAATCCACAGAAATGAGGATAGCTATCTCCAAAGGAAAGTGCAGGAGTTGTTGGCTTGGTGCCTAATCGCGAGTTCGATATTTTTGTCAATCGTATTGTTAACACCCATGGTCTGCGGGCCGAAGGGTGCAAGAATATCGAAGTCGATGATAGGGCCGATCGTGCCCTATCTTTCCTCCCTCTAAGGTCGCTCAAACCTCTCGTTGCGCCCCATGCGGTGCAGTCGCAGCCATTCCTTGAAGCCGGCCATATCCCGCTCCTGCACGAGGAAGAACCACGCGAAGCGTGCGTATTCCTGCGGCAGGAGCTTGCGCATGCCGGGCTGGTTCATGAGGTAGCCGCGGTTGCGGTAGGTGAAGAAGCGCTTGGATTCCGATGATGGGTACTGGGTGTGCATGCGCCCGCCGAGGATCGGCTTGAATTCGTCGGAACCGTTCGGGTGCAGGTAGGTGCAGGTCAGGCAGGTGCCGAAGGCGAGTCCGGAGCGGACGAGGCGGCGGTGGTATTCGACTTCGTCGCCACGGATGAACAGGCGGTAGTCTGGCACGCCGATCTTTTCCATCGCCGTAGCCGAAATTAGGGCGCCATTGAACAAGGACGCGATGCCCGGCAGGAAACCAGTGCCCAGCTCAGCGCGGGTCCTACGCCAAGTCAGACCCCGGCGCAGCGGAAACGCCAACCGAGCAGGGGCAGCCTTATCGACGACCACCGGCGAGACCTCATCCAGCCCGTGTTCGATGGCGCAGTCGTAGAGCGAAGCCAGGACGTGAGAATCTTCCGGCTGGCCGTCGTCGTCAGCGCACCAGATCGCGTCTGCACCTAGAGCCAGTGCGGTCAGGAAGCCGTAGGCGAAGCCACCGGCCCCGCCGAGGTTGGTGCGGGATGGCAGGTAGACGCCACGGGAGCCGCAGATTTCGGCCACCAAGGAAGCGACGGCGTCTTCGCAGCCGTTGTCCACCACGATGATCCATTCGACTGGGCGGGTCTGCGACGCCACAACTGACAAAGAGGCACGCAGCATCTCCACGCGTTGATGCGTGACGATAACAGCTGCGACGCGGTCGGAGCTGGATAGAGCCATTACTCTTCTCCCTTTTCCAGTCGGGACATGAGGCGTCGAACGTGGTCGCCGGCACCCTTTCCTTCGTATGCCTCCACGATATCGGGGATCGAACCGGCTTGTCGGATCGTGCCGTGATCGACCCAGAGGGCGGTGTCGCAGAGCTGGGCGAGGAAGTCGTTCGAGTGGGAGGCGAAGACCAGAATGCCGGATCGCTGCACGAGCTCTTGCAAGCGGGTGCGGGCCTTGGCCATGAAGGCGGCGTCGACGGCGCCGATGCCTTCGTCGAGAAGCAAAATTTCGGGCTCGATCGACGTGACCACGCCGAGGGCGAGGCGGATGCGCATGCCGGTGGAGTAGGTGCGCAGTGGCATGGAGAGGTATTCGCCCAGCTCAGAGAAGTCAGCGATTTCGTCCATCTTGGCGCGCATCTGCTTGCGGGTCTGGCCGAGGAAGAGGCCGCGGATGATGATGTTTTCGTAACCCGAGATCTCCGGGTCCATGCCCACACCCAGGTCAAAGACCGGGGCAACGCGGCCACGGATGTGTGCGGAGCCGCGGGTGGGCTCGTAGATGCCGGAGAGCAAGCGGAGCAGGGTGGACTTGCCGGCGCCGTTGTGGCCGACGAGGCCGACGCGGTCACCTTCGCGCAGGTGGAGGTTCACGTCCCGCAGCGCCTCCACGACCACGGTGTTGTTGGCATTGCGGCCGATGGCGCCGCCAGCGGCACCGAGGAAGGCCTTCTTCATGGAGCGGGACTTGGCGTCGAAAATAGGGAAGTCGACGCAGGCGTTATACGTATCAATGGAAACCATCTTTTTCCAGCTCCTAAACCCAGTAGCTGACGCGGTAGCGCCATTGTTTCATGGCCAGCAACGCCAGCCCAAGGCCAACAAAGGTGCACCCGAGCACCACATACCAGTGGTAAGCCGGCAGCGGAGCGCCAATCAACGGCGCGCGCACCACTTCCATGTAGTGGTACAGCGGGTTCAGCTCAACGATCCGGGCGCGCGTGTGCATCTCGGGGCCCGCGTCCCGCAGGGTAGCAGTGGTCCACACGATTGGAGTGACATAGAACAGCAGCTGCACTAGGGCTTCGAGCAGGGGCGCGACATCGCGGTAGCGCGTGGCGATGATCCCGAAGAACATCGCCACCCACACGCCGTTGACAACGAGGAGGATCAGCGCCGGGATCGCCAGCAGCAGGTCCCATCCGAGGGGACGTGGGAAGATCAGCATCAAAACCAGCCAGATCACCATGTTGTGAGCCAGGAACAGAGTTTGGCGCCACACGAGTCGGTACACATGCACCGACAGGGCCGAAGGTAGCTGCTTAATCAAGCCTTCGTTGTCGATAAAGATGTCCGAGCCTTCTTTGATCGCCCCGGAGATAAAGCCCCACATCACGAGGCCGACGGTCACGTGCGGCAGGAACTCCGCCAGCGGGATCTTGAAGAGCAAGGAGTACAGCAATCCCAGGGCAAGTGCCATCACACCAGTGGCAATGGTGATCCATAGTGGGCCCAATACCGAACGCTTGTAGCGTTGCTTGATGTCCTGCCACCCGAGCTGTAACCACAGCTCACGCTGGTTAAACCCGCGTACGAGGTCTGCCCACGCCGCAGCGAAGGTTTGGGACTGGGAAGGGGGAGAGTCGATGTCGTCGACACGCGTTATGCGTGCACATTTCTCGGCAACGGTTTCCCCGGGAGCGCTAGCTTTTTCTGACACTCCTATGAGCCTAGTGGGGAGGCTATGCTTAGCGTGGTAAGCGGTGGCCGAAACGTGGTTATATTGTTGGGTCACCCGTCGGGATCGATAGCTGGACAGGAGAGGTTCATGGTCTTTGATGTCGCATACGCGCGAGGGTTGTACGTCTCGCTGAGCGACGGCTGGACCTACCTCAACGCCCACGATCGAGCGCAAATCCCGGAGCGAGTCTCGTCAGCGGTGTCTTCCGCGTTCCGATCTTCTGGCCTCCTGATGGATCAAGCCCCCCTGACGGGTACACATGGCCGCCAGCCCGAGGTCGGTGAGACCGTCGGGCTACAACATGTGGCGTCGGCGCGGGTCGCTGTCGCCGATCTGGTGGGGGCGACGCCCGACCGGGTGGTGTTGGGGCCGAGCAAAGAGGTGCTGCTGCGCAACCTTGCCGAGGCAATGCGCCCCCGACTCCGCAGGAGCACCCAAACCGTCCTCACGCGTGTCGACGATGTCCTGGTCACCAGCCCGTTTTCCACCACGGATTCCGCGGTTGTGTGGGCCGAACCTGACCTTGGCACGGGCGAACTGCCGAGTTGGCAGTTCAACAAGCTTGTCGACGGCTCCACCCGGCTCGTCGTGATCCCTGCGGCTCACCCCTACCTCGGCACCGTCACGGATGTGGCGGCTATCTCCGAGATTGTGCAGGAAAAGTCCCGGGCCTGGCTGCTTGTAGACGCCAGCGCATATGCCCCGTACCGCAGCATCGATATGGATGCCTGGGGTGCGGACATCGTGGTCGTCGAGTTTTCCCCGATGGGCGGGCCTGCGATGGCAGCACTTGTATTTAGGGACACCACCATGTTCCCGCTGCTAGCCGCGGTCAACCCGTTGGCGGACCCTGCCTCGGCGCTGAAATTGGAGTTGGGTAGAAATTCCGCAGGTTTGGCCGGTGGCGTCACCGCAATTGTGGAGCACTATTCGATCCTCGATGAACGCCTCGGCGGGACTCGAGCTACCCGTTTGCGCCGGTCATTTGCAGGTTTGGAAAGGCACGGCCGCGAGCTCACGCGCCACTTGATCAATTCTCTGCAGGGACTGCCCAAGGTGCACATCCTTGGCGTTAGTGGCGAGGCGGCAGGATCGGGGGCAGCGAAGCTGGATCGCATCCCACGGCTGTCTTTCCTGGTGACCGGCGTGCCGGCCGCGACTGTGCATCGACGCCTATTGACCAATGGTCTGGTCACTACCCTCAGCCCGTGCAACCCGCTGCTAGAAGCGATGGGCGTTTTTGACGGCGGGGGAGCCATCACGATTTCGTTGTCCCCCTTCAACACCCTCGGGGACATCGATCAGTTGACTCGCGTGCTCGCTTCCCTGGCTTAGCCTGATTTTTGCCGACCGCTGTACGCGCATCCACCAGGTCAGGGCTACTCCGAGCATCACTACGAGCAAGATGTTGCGGGTGACCAGTGGCACGACACCATCGAATCGCACTACTCCGCCAATGAGGTCGCCGTAGTGCTTCGGGAAAACCAAATAGGTGAGGTAGGAGCACAACACGCTGAGGCCCGCGAGCAGGTTGAGGATCTTGTCCCGCGACCGGCTCAGCGCCACCGCCAGCAACGGCCCCAGCCACGTAAGGTATTGCGGCGACAGCACCTTATTGGTCACGAGCAGCGCCAACACCAACACCACGGCCAGCGCCATTGACTCTTGCGGATCCCAAGGCCGCCCCACCAAGCGTCGAACGACCTCCAGCGCTGCGAGCAGCACCACCGCGTACAGGGCGTAGGAGGCCACCCGCTCGCCAACCGCTACGCCGGGGCCGGTGATCTCAAAGCTTTTCGACGCCGCGTAGCTCAACTGGTAGCTGCCATGTTTAAATCCTTCCATGAGCATGAAAGGGGTGGCTGCCACCGACTCAATCTGCAGGCCACGCACATTCTGGTAGTCCAGCGGCGACAACAACCGATCTAGTCCTTGAGTAAGGACAGTAAAACCAGCCAACGCCAGCAGCGACACCCCAAAAGCGCCAATCCGAACCCAAGTGGCAAGCTGGCGAGCTGGCCCGACGAGCGAGGTGGCGAGCACCCCCGGCCACAGCTTCATGGCGGTAGCTAGCGCCAACAAGAAGCTCGAGAACCGCGGATGCGAGACGAGGAAAACCGCGAACAGCCCTACCAGCATGCCGGGAACGAGATCGAGACGCGAGATGAAAATTGGGCCTGAGACCAGGCCGAACAGTACCCAGAACCACGATCCGCGCCAGTGTTTGCCTCGCATCAGGGCGAGGAGGAAGATGGCGTCGAGAAGCAGGACGAAGCCGGTGTAGGTTGAGTTGGCAGGCCAGCCGGTGGCGTCGATAATGCGGGAGAGCGGGCGGAGGATCCACAGGTTGGCCTCCGGGTATTCGCGCAAGGCGGGTTTGCCGTGTGCCTTGTTGATGATCTCGGAGAAGTAGTAGGAGACATCGCCGAAGATCCAATCGCGGCGGTGGAACGCCTCACGGACGATCAACCAGCGGGTCACCGCCCATGCCAACAAAAGCAGCGGGTACTGAAGGATTGTGCGCACCCGAACTAGCTTAGGCGACGCTGAGGACGATTTTGCCCGTGACGTCGCCGTTTGCGAGAAGTTCGTGCGCCCTGGCGGCTTCTGCAAGCGGAAGCGTCGTGTGGAGTTGGTGCTTGATGCGGCCGTCGACAAGCAGGGGCCAGACTAGGCGTTCGGTGTCGGCGACGATGCGGGCCTTATCTGCCAAGTCGCGGGCGCGCAGGGCCGTGGCGGAAACGCTGCCGCGTTTGGAAAGCAAGCGGCCGATATTGAGTTCGCCCTTCACCCCGCCTTGCATGCCAATGATGACGAGGTGGCCATCCATCGCGAGGGCCCGCACATTCTGATCGAGATACTTCGCGCCCATGATGTCCAAAATGACGTTGCATTTGTTTTTGAGTAGCTCCGCGAAGTCCTCCTCGCGATAGTTGATGAGGATGTCCGCCCCGAGCTGTCGACAAAATTCCAGCTTTTCCGCACTGCCCGCAGTCACCGCGACCGTTGCCCCCAGAGCCTTCGCGTACTGGATGGCGAAGCTACCGATGCCACCAGCACCACCGTGGACCAAAAGGGTGTCGCCAGACTTGAGTCCCGCTAGCTGCATATTTGAGACGACTGTGCAGGCAACCTCGACGATGCTCGCCACTTCAGCGGGAGACCAGCCGGAAGGAAAGCTCAACAGTTGCCCCTCCGGCACCGCGACGTACTCGGCATAGCCGCCTCCAGCGAGTAGGCAACCCACAGGAGTGCCAGGTTGTTGGTTGGTGGAGCCCGCGTCCACGATCACGCCTGCACATTCCAGGCCCATAATTTCGCTTGCGCCGGGCGGTGGTGGGTAATGTCCCGCGGCCTGCAGCAAGTCACCGCGATTAACGCCGGCGGCTTGCACCCGCACCAAGACCTCGCCTTCACGAAGCGTAGGGGTCGGGACTTCTTGCAGCTCAAGCGAAGTTTTGTCCTGAGGATCAGTGAGCCTGATCGCACGCATGGAAGCGGGAATTTCGCTAAAAGTGTTCGTGGTCATGACACTAGGCTAGGGCAAAATAGCGCTTCCGGCGCACGATCAGTTATTATTCTTCCATTGCGTTTTCGTTGGGTGAGCCATGTGGCACTAATTCCTGATGAAACGTAAGTGCCTGTATGTGCCACCGCAGTGGCGCGGCTAGGTAGTTGGAAGTGTGGCAGAGCGGCCGAATGCACTGGTCTTGAAAACCAGCGATAGGAAACTATCCGGGGGTTCAAATCCCTCCACTTCCGCAGTTGCGAAAGCCCCGTGATTCCGATTCAGGTCGGTGTCACGGGGCTTCGTGGTTTTGGGGTAACGGTGAGCCAAGTAGCGGGTTAAGTAAAGAAAAGTGTGTCCGGTCGGGGTGTCGTCGGCGGTGCGGGTTTGCTGCACAAGTGCTATGTCGTCGCTTCGGCGTAGTCTGACTACGTAGAGCAGCGTTTTTTAGTGAATAAAATCCCACAGCGGTAGTCCGACTACACCGAAGTGACGACATCGAGCGGGCTACGGCTCCCAGACCACAGTAAATACTGGCTTCAGGCCCACAACGCTGCGGAAATCACGCAGCAGAGACACACTTTTCTTTACTTACCCCAAGTAGCCACGGAATGCGCCTCATTTTTGGGCAATCTCAAAGGCAATCGGACGCCTGGAGCGCAGACGCTCAGCGCCCTGCGTCCCGCACGTGCTCTAGCGCTCGAGAATCGTGTCTGCCTCGTCGGGGAAGAACATCTTGTAGGTCACGCCTGCGATCGCAGCGCCGAGTAGCGGGGCGACAAAGAATGCCCAGACCTGCGTTAATGGTTCGGCACCTGCGTAGACGGCCACGCCGAGGGAGCGCGCAGGGTTGACGGAAGTGTTGGAGATAGGAATCGAAACGAGGTGGATCAGGGTCAGCCCCAGCCCGATGGCGATGGGGGCGAAGCCTTCTGGTGCGCGTCGATCAGTAGAGCCCAGGATGATGTAGAGGAAAATTGCCGTCAGAACAGTTTCGGCGATCAGGACCGCAACCAGCGAGTATCCATTAGGGGACAGGTCGCCGTAGCCGTTTGTTGCGAAACCGGACTCCGCTGCGGAAAAGCCCTGCTTGCCGGAGGCGATAGCGTACAGCACGCCACCTGCGGCGATGCCTGCGACGAGTTGGGTGATCCAGTAGGGGAGGACCGACTTGGCGTCGATACGCCCGGCGAGGAAAGCGCCGAGCGTGACTGCTGGGTTGAAGTGGCCGCCCGAGATGTGGCCGACGGCGTAAGCCATGGTCAGTACGGTGAGGCCGAACGCGAGCGAGACGCCGACGAAACCGATGCCCATGTTGACGGCTTTGTCGTCGGTAAGGACGGATGCAGCGAACACCGCGGAGCCGCAGCCACCAAACACGAGCACAAAGGTGCCGAGCAACTCAGCCAACAGCCGAGCAGAAAGTTTTGAATGCATGTGACCCACGCTACCTGTCCCCGGCCAAAACCGCTCTCAGAAGCAAGCTTATCGACGCCTGCCTCGCCTCGAATCGCCACGCCGAGGGCACGATAATCTGAGGATTTGGGAGTTAGCGCGTTGCCTGGGTAAGATACCAAAAGGTTTTCGTGCGATCTGTTCGCAGCTCGATCGATAACTGTGGAGATGTGCCAGAGTGGCCGAATGGGGCTCCCTGCTAAGGAGTTGTCCCTCCGGGGACCGCAGGTTCAAATCCTGTCATCTCCGCTCACTTCCGATTTTCGAATCGGGAGGGTTTCACCGGGCCTGGTGGAATTTGCGCCCGTAGCTCAACGGATAGAGCATCTGACTACGGATCAGAAGGTTGGGGGTTCGAATCCCTCCGGGCGCACAAGCGAAAATGTGTCACTACCTCACTAAACACTGATCTTTGCAGTGTGGCGGGGTGGTGATTTTTCATTGGTGGCTCACAAAGTGTCGCACGCGGTCTTCGGTGCATATTCCGGCTGCTATCGCACTGTGGTGAGTTGCGGCAGGTCAAAGGTTCTCAGGCGGGACGAGGAAACACCGTGCGCCCATCGGATGGCTGGGGTTGATTTTGTCCTCCCCCTGGATCTTGGCAGAGTTAGCGCACTTGACCAGCTAGTTTGCTTAATCTTAACCTGGGTGTGTAGAGTAACTCTTCGTTGCAAAGCGCACCGCACGGTGTGAAGCGAACAATGCGCCCGTAGCTCAACGGATAGAGCATCTGACTACGGATCAGAAGGTTGGGGGTTCGAATCCCTCCGGGCGCACCAGCAAAGACCCAGGTAAACACACTGTTTGCCTGGGTCTTTTTCGTGTTTCTGGGTGTGCGACACTGTTGCGAGTTGTTGCAGGTCGTTGGTTCTCAAACGGCACGTAGACGGAACATAGAGGGAACGGATACGGAACGAGAATAGGCGCTGAAATATCGCTGAGTTTGTTGCGTTGGAAGGATATAGTGCTGATTAGGAAGGAGGCGAGCAGTTTTGGCAGTCGAAGTTACAATTCATCCGGAAGTTCTGGAATGGGCATTGAAGCGGTCGGGGCTATCTGAAAATGAGGTCGAGAAACGATTCCCCAAGTTGGAGGAATGGAAGTCAGGTACGAAGAAGCCCACGCTTCCACAAGCTAAGAAAATTGCGGAAGCTGCTCGTCTCCCGCTTGGCCGGCTCCTTCTGTCAGTCCCGACCCCGGATGAAATTGCGATCCCGGACTTCCGTACTGTTCGCAATGCCAAGGTTGATTCGTTCGGAGCCAATCTTCGCGAGGTGATTCAATCCGCAGAACAGCGTCTCGGCTGGTACGCGGAATATGCCTCCGAAATTGGAATGGAGCCACCCGAGGTTCTCGGCATCGTATCGCCGTCTACGTCACCTAAGGAAGCCGCTGAAATCGTTCGAGAGGCGCTGGGATGGGATTCCATGGGCCACCCTAAGGGGGTGGATAAGGTTATGGACCTGGTTAACCGGATGGAAGATCATGGTCTTCTCGTAATGCGAAATTCCATTGTTGGAAATTCGACTGCACGGCGACTGGACATACACGAATTCCGAGGATTTACTCTTCGTGAAGGATCATATGCGCTGGTATTTGTAAACTCATCTGATAGTAAGACGGCCCAGCTTTTCAGTCTCGCTCATGAGCTGGGACACGTTGCGATGGCAGCTCCAGGGCTGTCTGGTGACCAAGGAAAGAGCAATGCCGTCGAGCAGTGGTGCAACAAATTTGCTGCGGCTCTATTGATCCCAGAGACGGCCATCAGGAAAGTGTCATTTGATATTGAGAGCCTGGAAGGGCAGCTTGCAGCGACTGCAGTCAAATTTGGCGTAAGCAAAGAAGCATTGCTTTGGCGTCTAGTCGAACTGAAATTGGTCCAAAAGGCCGATGCTGACCGAGTTGTTGGCCTAATTAAGGGCGAGAATGTTGTGCAAAAGGCTAAAACAAATGGTGCACCACCGTTTTCCGTTTTGGTACGTTCACGGGTTGGACGCAGATTTCTAAGTACTGTTACCGAGGCAGCGCTCTCAGGTGACCTGCCAGAACCTACAGCTGCTGAATTCTTGGGGATCCGAAACAAGAAGACTCTGCAAAAGGTTATGGCCTTCGTGGATGAGGCCGTTTAGTATGTACCTAATTGATTCGAATATTGTGATTGGTACATGGAATACTTATCCACCCGAGATTTTTCGGACGTTATGGACTGAGTTCGCTGATCTCATTCCGGGTGGTGATTTGTACTTCCACAAGGAAGTGAAAAAAGAGCTAACCGCTTGGTCTTCTGAGCAGAGCGATTGGTTCACCAACAATGTCCCTGATGATAGGGTGCTAGAGCCAACTCAGTCTGAAGTCGAGAAGTACATCGAAGTGTCACAGTGGGCGCAGCTTGAGAGAATTCCGAAGTTTAAGCAGAAGGCAGTGGATGATTTTCTCAATGTTGCAGACTCGTGGCTTGTGGCTTGCGCCATGGCTCATGGCGCAACCATTGTTTCCGACGAGAAACCTGCGCCTCAAAGCACTTCAAGAGTGAAGTTGCCGGATGCTGCTGCACATTTTGACGTGGCGTATTTGGATTTCTTGGGATTTCTCAGGGTGAAGAATCTATCATTCTGATAAATTACCTCTTAACCAATCACCTTGAACCGCGCCCGCCCGCGCTCCGCCTCCGACATCTCCCGCGACGCCACTTCGGATGCCAGGCGCTCCCGTCCCTTTGCTATGAGCGCGTCCACCGCATTGCGGTGGAGGGGGTCTTTTTCAGGCCTGGGAATAATTAGCGCTCCGCGCGGTGTCGCTTGTGTCAGCCTAAACAGGATGAATGACACCTATGCGGCTCGAAGTTTGAAAAGCCGTAGTTCGGCGGTCTTTCGCTTTAGTCACTGATTGGCGTAGACCTACGCCTGCTAATTCATGCGTCTCCGATATGAAATTGAAATGTTTATTCACTTGTGCGGAGTTTCTAGCTCGCTACAATGGGCTCTGGTATTGACAAAGGAAGCCGATAGTGGAGCTATGATTGGGGCGTTTTGAAGAAATATTTTGCATCGGCGATGGTGCTCGCCACTACTCTAGTTGGAGTACCGGCCCAGGCCGCCTCTAACTTGGCAGACAGCAAAGCCCCTAATCAGATCTCGAATCAATCGGAGGAAACCCCGAAATTCAATATTGATCAGGCGGGCGAACTGGGGTATACGGCGCACGTGGAAAACGCCAAAGCTACTCAAAACCAAGATGGGACCGTTTTAATCACCAACGCACAAGGAGAAACAGTAGGTTTTCTCAAGCCTCAAATCGAAACTGTCTCTGGAACTACCCACAAGGTTTCTTACAGCGTTAGCGGCAATCAAGTAAAGGCTACCTACTCCGATCGCCTAGTTCCCATTGTTAATAACGGAGACAGAGGTGCGGATGAAAACTTTGACTGTGCTGTCGGTGCAACAGCTACTGTTGCAGGGGCACTCGTAGCAGGCGGCACCGTTGTTACGGCTGCTCCAACTTTCGGTGGTTCACTCCTCGTCGGGGGAGCGATACTTGGGTCTCTAGCAACAGCGGCAGCGGGAGGTAAAGCCTGTGCAGAAGCAGCCAACGCGTAAAGGTTCCGATTCCATAAATCCTATCCACATTGTGTTGATCGGGCTAGTAGCAGCAATTCTTGCTAGTTTTACTACCGCATACTATGTGGCTGTGGGAGAACAATTCTCAATACGGTTCATGCTCAGCCTCGGTATCTTACTCGGTGCGATAGCGCTAGTCGTCGTAGGACAAAAGCGCAGGGTAGACCAAGGGCGATGTCGCAAAACCCGGTGACTTGAAAAGTGGTGATAGCTCAGCGTGTGACGAGGATCTGTGACCTTACTGGCTGCAAAGTCGCTTCTAATGCCCCTAGCCATTTAGGCCCATGTGTCCGATTTGAATTCCTGATTGGACAGGTGATTACGATGTTGAGCTGTATCCCAGTTGGGATTAGTGAAGGGCCATGAGGGAACATTAAGGGGGAAGGCAAAGCTAGAAGGCCATTCCATTTTGACTACGGATCAGAAGGTTGGGGGTTCGAATCCCTCCGGGCGCACAGTTGTGAAAGTCCCGAAACACCGAATGCGGTTGGTGTTTCGGGACTTTCTGCGTTGCTATCTAGAACGCCGGGTGCCGTTCAGCTTGTTCAGTTTTGCGGGCAGCTTCAAAGGCAATCGACAAGCGCTAGCCACACGCAAAACGAACGCAACCCCTAAAACACCTCGATGCGCGCTCCCAGCCCTTCGGCTTGCTCAAGTGTGGACAGCCACCCCGCTGCACCAGGGTGTAGTCGCAGTACAGGGCGTGCGGAAATCCCCAGCGGGCTTGTCCCGGAGCGGGCTTCGTATCGGATCCGTGAGCGGTATCCAGCGTCGATGAGTTCGCTGAGTGATTTTTCGGGGGAGGAGAGGTGGGCGCGGGCGTCGTCGAGAAGCTTGCGGGCTTCGTCGAGGGCGACGAGCAGGGCGTCCCGGTTGGTTTCGCACATGGCTTGCACGAGCGAGGGGTTCGTGCCGGCCACTCGGGTGCCGTCGCGGAAGGAGCCGGCGGCGAGGGAGAGGGCGAGGGCGCCGCCGTTGTCGCCGACGATCGCGAGCGTTTCGGCGAGGATGTGCGGCAGGTGGGAGATGCGGGCGACGGCTTCGTCGTGGGTGGCTACGCGCGCGGGGATGACTTCGGCGCCGACGGATGCGGCCATCGTGACGACGTCGAGCCACAGTTTTAGCCAGTCCTCGCTGGGGTCTTCGTAGGCGTGGTCGAAGGTGATGACCCAGGCGGCGCCACGGAAAAGATCATTCTGGGAGGCAGTCCATCCGGAGTCTGCGGTGCCGGCCATGGGGTGCCCGCCGACGTAGCGGTCGGTCATGCCTCGCGAGCGAACCAAGTCGTAGACCTCGCCTTTCACGCTGACGACGTCGGTGAATCCGCAGTTCGGGGCGTGTTCGTTGAGGGCGTCGAGGAGCGTGGGGAGTGCGGGCATGGGGGTGGCAAGCACGATGAGAGCGTCGTCGGTGGCGGCGCGCTGCAGGGTGGCGACGAGGTCGCCAGAGACGTCGAACCCCTCTTTCGCGGCCGCGGATGCGCCGGAGGGGGAGCGGTTGAATCCATAGACGGTGGTTGTCGTGGTGGCGAGGTCGCGCAAGAGCGAGCCGCCGATGAGGCCAAGGCCGAGGATGCAAACGGGTCGAGAAATCTTATGGATCGTCACCTGTTAAGTGTGGCACAACTACCCCAAAAAAGACTACGGTTACAGGTTATGAGCACCAATGATGAGCAGAGCTTCGCCGTAACCGTCACGGCCATCGACGGCAAGTGGCGCGTCGCGGAATTCGACGACTCCCTCGCCGACATCGACACCAGCATCAAAGCTGTCCGAAGCCTGCGCGCCGAAGGCGTCTCCTTTGCCATGCTGTGCATTGACGACGACTACCTGGCGCTGGCCCGCCCGACGCCCACCGGTGTCAAACTGCTGATTTCTGACGCCACCGCCGCCCTGGAAGACGATTTCGCGGCGTCTATCCTCGACAAGTTGGGTGCGGAGTACCCCAGCGAGGGAGACGGCCCATACGCCGAAGGTGATTTTGACATGTTCGAAGACCTTGGCCTCAATGAGCAGGTCCTCTCGGTGATCTGCGACGATGAGGAAGCCTGGGCCTCCGAGCAAATCCTCGCGATCGCCGAGGAACTCGGATTTGCGGAACAGCTCGCCGACCTTCTCGACCTGGACTTTTAGTGGGCGCTTTGCCTCGCGCCTTGCGCGATGTCGAGGACGAAACCCGCATGAGGCACGCCCTGGAGGTGGCACGTCGCACCCCGCCTGATGACATCCCAGTTGGCGCCGTCATTTATGGCCCCGACGGCGCGGTACTTGGGGAAGGCGTTAATCGTCGAGAAGCGGACGGCGACCCCACCGCGCACGCTGAGCTGGTCGCGATCCGTGCGGCCGTGCGCACTTTCGGAGACGGCTGGCGTCTGACCGGCTGTACCCTCGTGGTCACCCTCGAACCCTGCACGATGTGCACCGGCGCGATCCTCGCCGCCCGCCTGGCCCGCGTCGTATTCGGCGCGTACGAGCCCAAAACTGGCGCGTGTGGATCGCTCATCGACGTCCCCCACGCCCCGGGCCAACTCCATCCCCTCCAGCTCCGCGGCGGAGTGCTTGCCGACGACTGCGCGGAACTACTCACGACATTCTTTTCTTCAAAAAGGTAGCCTGGGCCCACACTCCCAATTGAAAGGAAAAGTCAATGTCTGATTTTGAGAACAAGGTGACCGACCTGGGTGGCAAGGCCAAGGAATCCGTAGGCGAGGCAACTGGCAACGAGAAGCTTGCCGACGAGGGGCGCGCCGACCAGACCAAAGCCGACATCAAAGACGCTGCCGAGAAAGCAAAGGATGCGGTAAGCGACACCGCAGACAAGGTGCTCGGCTCCTTCCAGAAGGACAAGTAGCCACAACTCGCCTCTGTCCGACTCGTACTTGCTGGACTGGGGCGATTTGGTTTTGACCATGGGCACCCGCTAATCTTGTTCGCGGTGGCGTGTCCGAGCGGCCGAAGGTGCTCGCCTCGAAAGCGAGTGTTGGGTAATCCCCAACCGCGGGTTCAAATCCCGCCGCCACCGCCATGTGAAGTCTCGAGACATTGTTCCTATGTGATGTCTCGGGGCTTCTTTGTTTTTTCGGGGTTGGTTTTTGGGTTAAGTACCAAAATGTGTGTCCGGTCGGGGTGTCGCCGGCGGTGCGGGTTTGCTGCACAAGTGCTATGTCGTCGCTTCGGCGTAGTCAGACTACGTAGAGCAGCGTTTTTTAGTGAATAAAATCCCACAGCGGTAGTCCGACTACACCGAAGTGACGACATCGAGCGAGCTAAAGCACCCAAACAACAACAAATACTGGCCTCAGGCCCACAACGCTGCGGAAAACACGCAGCAAAGACACGCTTTCGCCTACTTAACCCTGCGCCGGCATCGGTGCCTCGTGTGGTTTATTCGTGGCGCAGTGTGAGAATGCGGTCAATGATGTGGGGGTCGATTGACCTGGTGCTGACGTTAAAGACGGCGGCTGCTTCGGTTTGGCTCATCCCGGTGGTGAGGAGGGTTTCGATGATGACTTTGTTCGACGTTGGTTTCTTCGCCATAGTTGGCACGCTAAGACCGGAAGTATGTCTCGAGACATCCGGCGCGGCGGTGCTGGGTCAGAAACATTGATTAGTGGCGCGGTCTGTGGACAATCGGAACGATGTTGTGGCACATCAGGGGCCTGACAACCGGAAGGATGTCGTGAGACATACCGGAACTATGTCGCGGAACCAGACACCTCCGCCACCGCCAGAGAACCCCATCTTCATTCCCTGCTTTGGGAGGGGATGGGGTTTTGTTGTGAGCAGCTCAGCGCGCGGGTCGGTTCGGCGGGCGCAGGCAAAGCACCGGCGGGCGCAGGCAAAGCGCAGGCAAAGCACCGGCGGGCGCAGGCAAAGCACCGGCGGGCGCAGGCAAAGCACCGGCGGGCGCAGGCAAAGCACCGGCGGGCGCAGGCAAAGCGCAGGCAAAGCACCGGAGACGGTGCTTTTTGATCACAGGTGAAATAATCTGGAACACTTGAAAGCCTAGGTATCCGGAGAAACCGCGAGGAGCATCGCAGACACTATGGCACAGCTATTGTTTAAGGTCGGCCGTTGGTCGTATCGGCGTCGCTACGTGGTGATTGCGCTTTGGCTCGTCGTTTTGGTGGGGTTGGGTGGCGCAGCGATCACCCTCCAGAAGGGGTTCAACGATAAGTTTGCGATCCCAGGCACCCCGAGCCAGGATGCAGCCGAGCTGCTGATTAAGAACTTCCCGGATCAGAAGAACCCGCTGGATAATGCAGGTGTCAATATCATTTTCGCGGCACCACCAGGGCATACTTTGAGTGAGCCGAAGTACGTCCAGGCGATGGATGACGTGATCGCCTACCTCGATCAGCACCTCCCGGACATCGGGGATCGCACCCGTTTTGGCAACCCGGTGACGTATAACCCGGTTTTCCAAGAAGGGATCATTAAGCAGGAGGTGGACAGCGGGCTACCTGAGGACACGGCCCGTCGTGATGCTCAAAATCTCAGCTTGCTGAGCGAGGATGGCCGCATTGGTTATACAACGTTGTCGTTGAATGTTCCGAGCCCCACGGATGTGACCGATGAGCATCGGCAAGCGATCAAGGATGCCCTAGAGATTGGCCGGACTGCTGGCCTGACCGTTGAAGGTGGTGGCGCTGCTTTTGGCGATCCGCTGGAGATCCGAACGACGTCGGAAATGATCGGCCTGGCGGTGGCGTTCATCGTGCTTATTTTTACTTTCGGTTCGGTGATTGCAGCCGGGTTGCCGCTGGTTACGGCCGTGTTGGGTATTGGTATCGGTTCGGTTTCGATCGTGTTGGCAACGCGCTTCGTCTTCCTGAACAACACCACCCCGGTCCTGGCGGTGATGCTGGGCCTCGCGGTGGGTATTGACTACGCTTTGTTCATCCTCGCTCGCTACCGGACCGAATATAAGCGCACGTCGCGGGAAGATGCGGCGGGGCTTGCGGTGGGTACGGCTGGTTCGGCTGTCGTGTTCGCGGGTCTGACGGTGATCATCGCGCTCCTTGCGTTGTCGATCGTGCGCATCCCGTTCCTGACGTATATGGGCTTGGCGGCTGCGTTCACGGTGTTCGTGGCGGTCTGTGTTGCACTCACTTTGGTGCCGGCGTTGTTGGGCGTGATGGGTAAATTCGCGTTCGGGTTGAAGATTCCGGGACTGGCTGGGTCGAAACCAGTGCACATCGATGAGGTTTCAGATCAGCCGCGTGCCCGCCGTTCGAAGGGGCGCGCATGGGTGATGTTTGTGCATCGCTACCCGGCGCTGGTGCTGTCCGTGGTGATTGTAGCTTTGGGCCTGCTCACCATGCCTGCTCTGCGGCTCGAGTTGGCGCTTCCTAATGACAGCACGTCGTCGTTAAGCAGCACCCAGCGCAAGTCCGCGGACCTCATCACGGAAGGCTTCGGCGATGGCCGCAACTCTTTGATGCTCGCTGTTGTGGATGCGGCGGGGGTCGATCCGAAGGCACCGGCGCTGGAGCCGATGGTGCGGGCGCAGCGCGATATCGCTAAGCAGAAGGGGGAGGCGTTCGATGAGAATAAGGCTGCGACGACCGCGGCGTTTACCTATGTCGCGGAGCGGTTTGCTACGAACGCGGACGTTAAGCATGCGCAGCTGGTGGGTGTGAATCCCACAGGCACCGCAGCGCAGCTGATGATCACCCCTTATGCTGGCCCGAACGATCCGATGACCACGAAACTCCTGCATTCACTGCGAGCTTCGCAGGCTGAAGTGGAATCGGCCACCGGCGTCACAATCGGTATCACTGGCCTCACCCCGATCCAGCGCGATGTCACCCAAAAGCTTTCCGACGCCCTCCCGCTCTACCTATCCATCGTCGTAGGTCTCGCGTTTGTGCTGCTCTTGCTCATTTTCCGTTCCATTTTGGTGCCACTAGTGGCTGGTATTGGCTTCTTGTTGTCCGTGGGCGCTGCGTTTGGCGTGACGGTACTGTTTTGGCAGGAAGGCCTGTGGGGGCTGGTGGAAACACCGGGTCCGCTGATTTCCTTCATGCCGATCTTCCTCATCGGCGTCACCTTTGGCTTGGCGATGGACTACCAGGTCTTTTTGGTCTCCCGCATGCGGGAGCACTTCACACACCACCGCGGGTTGGCAACTCCGGGCTCACGTTTCAATGCCGTCGACGAGTCCGTCATCGAGGGCTACACCCTGGGCTCCCGCGTGGTGACCTCCGCAGCACTCATCATGATCGCGGTGTTCGTCGCCTTTATTGACCAGCCGCTGCCATTCATTAAGATTTTCGGTTTCGCCCTCGGCGCGGGCGTGCTTTTCGACGCCTTCTTCATCCGCATGGCTCTCGTTCCGGCCTCGATGTTCCTCATGGGGCATTCCACCTGGTGGCTCCCGCGCTGGCTTGACCGCATCCTGCCGACCCTCGACATCGAAGGCGCTGCCCTGGAGGAAGAGTGGGAACACAAACGTGCAGCGGCCGATGAGGAAGCGGAACGAAAAGTGGCCCAACTGGCGGCCCGGAGCAACTAACCTGGGTGGGGTAGTTATTTTCGTCTGAAAGAAGGACCCCATGCCTGTGTCGTTGAGTGGCCGCCACTTCCTCAAATTGTTGGATTTCACCCCGGAGGAAATCCGCCACCTCATTCGGCTTTCTCATGAGTTCAAGCGCCTGAAGGCTGCTGGCGTGCCGCACCGGCACTTGGAGGGCAAGAACATTGTCCTGCTGTTTGAGAAGACTTCCACGCGCACCCGCTGTTCCTTTGAAGCAGCTGGTCACGACCTCGGCATGGGCGTTACCTATCTTGATCCGGGTTCCTCACAGATGGGCAAGAAAGAGTCGATTCCGGATACCGCCCGGGTGCTCGGCCGGATGTATGACGGTATCGAGTATCGCGGCTACGGCCAGGAGGTCGTCGAAAAGCTGGCCGAGCACGCCGGGGTGCCGGTCTGGAATGGGCTGACCACGGAGTTCCACCCCACGCAGATGATCGCGGACATGATGACCATCGAGGAGCGCTTCCCGGACGGCCTCAAGGGCAAGAAGCTGGTGTACATGGGCGATGCGCACAACAATGTTGCGAATTCGCTGATGGTGGCGTGTACGAAGCTCGGGATGCATTTCGTGGCGTGCGGGCCGCAGCAGCTGATGCCGGAGGCGGACCTCGTCACCACGTGCCGCGAGCTCGCCGAGCAGTCCGGCGGTTCGGTCACCCTCACTAGCTCGGTTGCGGAAGCTGTTATCGACGCCCACGTGATTTACACTGACGTGTGGGTATCCATGGGGGAACCCGACGAGGTTTGGGCGGAACGTATCGAGGCGCTCGCGCCCTACCAGGTGAATTCGGAGATGTTTAGCACTGCGGATCCGAACGCTATTTTCATGCACTGCCTGCCGGCGTATCACGATCTTGGTACGGACGTGGGGCGCGCCGTCGCCGAGAAGTTCGGCATGACCGAACTGGAATGCACTGATGAGGTCTTCGAATCGGCGCGCTCCGTGGTGTTTGATGAGGCCGAGAACCGCATGCACTCGATCAAAGCGATCATGTATGCGACCTTGAAATAACGGCGCCGCTAAATCGTGGCGGCCCAGGTTTTCCGGGCAGATACCGTCGGGTCCCGAGGTAGCCAAAAACGTAGGTGAGCGGCGACATTCTTCGAGATGCCGATCCTCGGGCCGCACACAATCGTCGGCCGTTCGGGCGTGAGGGCGAGGGAGAACTCGGCTCCGGGAAGCAATGAAACCGGCCGGCCATTATCACTGATGTCCAAACCCATCGCTTTGCCGAAATTGCCCGGCCCGGACGCGAGTTTGGCGGGGACAATTGGCTTTGCCGGGTCAAGCGTGCGACGTTGGCTCGCCAGCTCGATGCCAGATACCACTTCACCTGCGCGGAGCAACACCCCGCCAGAGCGGCCGGGTGGGTGCGCGACGATGTTTCCCGCCTTGTGAATCCCGTAAGAATGATAGACATACATGTGTCCCGCCGGGCCGAAGAGTGCAGCGTTTGACCTGGTAGGGCCCCGGAAAGCGTGGGAGGCTTCGTCGTCGGCGCCGAGGTAGGCCTCTACCTCCGTGATGCGGATGGACACCCCGTCGTGAGTGAGCACTGCGCCGAGGAGATCGCAGGCGACTTCATCGGTGGGACGTTCAAAGAAGGGGACGGCCATCAGGGCACCTTTGCGCCGGTTGGGCAGGCGGGAGTGGTGTTGTAGCTGACCAGGCTTAAACTAGAGCGCATGACAGACACCTCTTTCTCGCTTGTTTCGCGACTCGAGCAGACGAAGCATGGGCGCACGGGCACGATCCACACGCCACATGGCGATATTCAGACCCCGGCGTTCATCCCGGTCGCCACAAAAGCGACGGTGAAGACCCTCACCCCCGAGCAGATTCGTGAGACGGGGGCGCAAGCCATCCTATCCAACGCCTACCACCTCTACTTACAGCCCGGGCCCGATGTGGTCGATGAGGCTGGCGGTGTGGCCACCTTTGAAAACTGGCACGGCCCGACCTACACCGACTCGGGTGGATTCCAGGTCATGAGCCTCGGCGTTGGATTCAAGAAAGTGCTGTCCATGGACGCAAACATCGCCGAAGGCGAGGTGAAGGCCCGCAGCAAGGACCGCATGGCGCACGTCGATGAGGATGGTGTCGACTTCCGCTCCGTCATCGACGGCTCCAAGCACCGCTTCACCCCGGAAGTCTCCATGCAGATCCAGCACCAACTGGGTGCCGACATCATGTTCGCCTTCGACGAGCTCACCACACTAGTGGACACGAAGGCCTATCAGGAAGCGTCCGTCGAGCGCACGCATCGTTGGGCGCAGCGCTGCCTGCTCGAGCATGACCGGCTCACCCACGCCCGCCCAGGCAAGCCCCTGCAGTCGCTGTGGGGCGTGGTGCAGGGCGCCCAGTACGAAGACCTGCGACGTAAGGCGGCCCGCGGGCTCGTGCAGCTTAGCGACGCCGCGACCGCCGAAGGCCGCCGCGGTTTCGGTGGCTACGGAATCGGTGGAGCACTGGAGAAGGAGAACCTGGGCACGATTGTGGGCTGGGTGAATGACGAGTTGCCCGTCGATAAGCCGAAGCACCTACTGGGAATCAGCGAGCCCGACGACATCTTCACCGCGGTCGAGGCCGGCGCCGACACCTTCGACTGCGTGGCGCCCACCCGGCTGGGGCGACGCGGTGGCGTCTACACCCTCGACGGGCGAATGACGCTCACCAACGCCCGCTTCAAGCGCGACTTCACGCCTATCGACGCCGAGGTGGGCGGTTACGTCTCGGAAAACTACACCCGCGCCTACATCCACCACCTGCTCAAAGCGAAGGAGTTCCTCGCCGGAACGCTCTGCACCATGCACAATTTGTACTTCATGATCCAGCTGGTGGATAAGATCCGCGCCACCATGGAAAGTGGCGACTACTGGGCCTTCAAAGAGGAGTTCATGGGGCGGTACTACCGCTAAAACTCCTTGACCAGCACCGCGTGCCCCTCCCGAACGATGCCGGTGTCCTGGAAACCAAGATGAAGATACAAGCGGTGCGCCCGGGCATTATCCGGGTGCACAGAAAGCGAAATGCCAGCGTAGCCCAGCTCACCGGCTAACTCCGTGGCGCGATTGAGCAGCGCAGTGCCCAGGCCCTGGCCCTTGTAGCGTTCCTCCACGGCGATCGCGACCTCGGGAATACCTTCACGCACATGCCCGAAGCCGTGCCGGTCGTCGGTGCCCGGGCGCAGCCAGGCGCCACCGGCCGGGATCGCGCCACGCCAAGCGATCACAGCGCCCTGCTCGGGCTGCCATCCCTGCACGTAGTAGACGAATTCCTCCTCGAAGTCTTCGCCGATGGTGCCGTGCTCGTCCCCGAAGGTTTCGGTGAGAAAATTCAGCCTGGCGATGTAAGTACGATCCGATTCGGTAGCAATCCGCAGGTCAAGGACATCTTCTTTTGAGCTCATATGGGCCGATTGTAGTCCGGGTTGGTTTGGCGCTGCTGGTCGCCGATTGCCGTCGAGGTTGCTCAAAACTTGCGGCGCATTCTAGGGCGCCGACTATGCCTTACTTGCGCACGGATTCGCATCGGGAACTCGCTTTCGACCATATCTGTGTGTAGAGGTCCGTGTGGACGAGCTTCAGAAGTGATGGCTAGCAGGTTTGCAGCACAAAACCGCGAGCGCCAGGAGCCAACCGCCCAAGAAACGCAGGGTTAAGTAGGCGAAAGCGTGTCTCTGATGCGTGTTTTCCGCAGCGTTGTGGGCCTGAAGCCAGTGTTTACTGTTGTCTGGGAGCGTTAGCTCTCTCGATGTCGTCCCTTCGGTGTAGTCGGACTACCACTGTGGGATTTTATTCATTAAAAAACGCTGCTCTACGTAGTCGGACTACGCCGAAGCGACGACATAGCACTTGTGCAGCACACCTGCACGGCCGGCGACACCCCGACCGGACACACATTTTGGTACTTAACCCCAAAACGAACGGCGGATTCTAGTGGTCGTGGAAACACCTGATTGTTGTGAGGTGTTTTCATGGGGTCGGTATGGGATCCTGATCCGGTTGTTGTTGACAGGTTTTCCAGCTTGGTACGAGCTGGTAGCTCGGTTCGCGCGGCAGCGCGTAGTACTGGGTTGCCTGATAGCGTGGCGTATGCGTTGGCGCACCGGTTGGCGCTACCTGTTCGTTCACGGGTTACTACGTCGTCTAAACAATACGAGCAGATTGCTTCGTTGTGGCTTCGAGGCTGGGCGCCGATGGATATAGTCCGTCACTGCCAGCTGGGCAGCTCGGTTGTCTACCGAGTGGGCATCGATCTGGGGTTATGGACGCGTAATCCTCATGGGCGGCGTGCTGCGGCAACCTCGCGCCGGTGTGCTTATTTGCAGCTTCGAATTGGTGCGTTAGGGCGAAAAGATGCCGCTGATGCGTGTGGAATTCATCTACGTGATGCGCGTGATATCGACAAAGGCGTCATCAAGGTGGGGCGGCAGCGTGTAGCGTTCATCCCGGATGGGCCGGATGCGGCCTTGTATAACAGGCTTATGCAGTTGCTTGACTATGTTGACGGCCGGCAGTCGTTGCCGATTGCTATCGTCCCCCAATCGCGTATTGATCAGCGGATTTCACCGCGTTATCTCTGTATTGAAGAACGTGAGCTTATTTTCGACTTGCATCGGCAAGGCTTCGGTGTGCGTGCCATCGCCCGGCGGTTAGGGCGCGCACCGTCAACGATCAGCAAAGAGCTACGCCGTAACCAGGATGATTTCGGCCTGTATTTACCCACCCATGCACAGCGCACATCAACGCTTCGCAGATTCCGGCCGAAAAAACGCAAGATCGACCTCGTCCCAGGTTTATGGGAGACCATCTTTGCCATGCTGCGTGACAAGCTCTCTCCGGAACAGATCGCAGGGAGGTTGCGCAAAGACTATCCAGACGATGACACTATGCACGTGTGTGCTGAAACTATCTACCAAGCATTGTTCTTCCAGGCTAAAGGCGAGTTAAAGAAAGAAATCGCAGCATGCCTGCGACAAGGGCGCACAGTGCGTAAACCTCGCGGGCAGCGTATCCCTCGGCGGCGATTTGTTGACCCTATGGTCATGATTTCCGATCGGCCAGCCGACGTAGAAGATCGAGCTGTCCCAGGGCATTGGGAAGGTGACCTCATCTTAGGTAAAGGAAACACATCAGCTATCGGCACCCTCGTGGAAAGATCCACCAGGTATGTCATGCTATTGCACCTACCCGATGGACATGACGCCGTAGCAGTAAGAAACGCACTGGTTACAGCGATCAATGGGCTACCTGAGCATCTCAAAGGCTCGTTAACCTGGGATCAAGGAAGTGAAATGGCAGGACATAAATCGTTTACCATCGCCACAGATTGCCCAGTGTATTTCTGTGACCCAGCCTCACCCTGGCAACGCGGCAGCAACGAAAACACCAACGGGCTCCTACGCCAGTACTTCCCTAAAGGCACAGACTTAAGCGTCCACACCGCCGAAGACCTGGAATTCGTTGCCATGCAGCTCAACAGACGACCACGAAAAACACTCAACTTCGATACCCCCGCAGAACGCATGGCACAATTGCTAGACAAAGAAACCTAGACCGTGTTTCCACGACCACTAGAATCCGCCAACCCTGAAAAAACAAAGAAGCCCCGAGACATCACATAGGAACGATGTCTCGAGACTTCACAACTGCGGAGGATAAGGGATTTGAACCCTTGAGGGGCGTTAACCCCGCACGCGTTCCAGGCGTGTGACATAGGCCGCTAGTCGAATCCTCCAGCGAAACAAACATTACTGTTTGCTACCCGAAGAACTTTACTAAATCTCAGTGGGGATAACAAAACCCCAGCTCAATGCTGGCAGTTTGGCCTGTTTGCGCCCTAACGGCTAAGGTTTATTTCCAGGATCCCGTGTGGCGATTATCTTGTGAACTCCCCCAGGGCAGGAATGCAGCAAGGGTCAGCGAGCTCTGTCGGGTGCGCGGGGTCCCCTTAACTCGCAGGGTCCCCTTAACTGTCAAGTCCTATTCCAGGCCCTTTCATTTCGGCGCCATTGCAGCGCTAAAGCAAATCCAAATTCTTGCCCCTTCTGTCTCACGGCGTGCCTAAACCGTCTATTCTCGATAACGGTAAATCGCTTATTGGATTAAGCGAGTGTCGCGAGGAAGGGTTCACACCGTGTTGTTGCAAGATTTCAACGCTGAGCAGCTAGCTCAGCTCAAAGCTGACATTCTTGGCGAGTATGCGGAGTTGAAGTCGCGAAACCTGAAGCTTGATTTGACCCGCGGTAAGCCGTCGGCTGAGCAGCTCGGGTTTGCGCAGGCTGTTTTGCACCTACCTGGCGATGATTTCATCGCCCCCGACGGCACGGACTGCCGCAACTATGGCAACCTGATTGGCTTGGATTGGATCCGTGAGATTTGGGCCGAGGTGCTGGGTATTGAGATGAAGTCGCTGGTTGCAGGTGACGCTTCCTCCTTGAACTTGATGTTTGACATGATTTCTTGGGCTTATATCTGGGGCACGAATGATTCCGAGCGTCCGTGGGGTCGTGAGGAGAAGGTGAAGTGGATCTGCCCAGTTCCGGGCTACGATCGCCACTTCGCAATCACGGAGCGCTTCGGTTTTGACATGCTCACGGTGCCGATGACGGCGACCGGTCCAGACATGGATCGGGTGGAGGAGCTCGCCAAGGATCCGCAGGTCAAAGGCATGTGGAATGTGCCGATTTTCGGTAACCCGACGGGCATCACGTACAGCCGCGAGACAGTCGAGCGCCTCGCCACGATGGAGACCGGCGCGCCTGATTTCCGCATTATCTGGGATAACGCCTACGCGGTGCACACGCTTACCGACGAGTTTCCCGAGATCATCGACGTGGTGAAGCTGGCAGCAGAATCTGGCAATCCAAACCGATTCTGGGGATACTCGTCGACAAGCAAGATTACGCAGGCGGGTGCGGGCGTGGCCTTCTTGAACACGTCGGATGAGAACCTGACCTGGTACAACAAGCATGCGTTGGTGCGGGGGATCGGGCCGAACAAGATTAATCAGCTGGCGCATGCGCAGTTCTTTAAGGATGCGGCTGGGGTGCGTGCGGTGATGGCGCAGCATGCGGGGTCATTGCGTCCGAAGTTTGAGATGGTGCTGGAGATTTTGGAGTCGCGGCTCGGTGAGTATGGTGTGGCGCAGTGGCTGAACCCGACAGGTGGTTACTTCATTTCGATTGATGTGGTGCCGGGGACGGCGAAGCGCGTTGTGGAGCTGGCGAAGGACGCGGGCATTGTATTGACGGCGGCCGGTTCGACCTACCCGCTGAAGAACGATCCGGAGGATAAGAATCTGCGTTTGGCGCCGTCTTTGCCGCCGGTGGAGGAGCTGGAGCTTGCGATGGACGGTGTAGCTACCTGCGTGCTGCTCGCTGCTATCGAACGCAGTGAAGCCCAAGCTAATAACGCCTAACTGATGAATTTTGAAGAAACCGCCCACTGGGTTTCTGGGTTGTTTCCGGGGGAGATGATGGTGGGCGAGCTCGGCCCGTGCCGAGTGGCCACCTTCGCGAACCCGCCGGAAAATATTGCGTGCACGTTGAATTTCGGCCAAGTAGATACGGGGCTGACCGCTGAGGGTATGGACGTGCGCAGTGAGCTGTTCACTGTCGCCACGCAGGCGGAGGCCGCCCCGATCTTAGTGGCCGCTGCCTACCAAATGCTTGTCGACGCCGCCGGCCGAATCCTCGCTCGCCCGGGAGAATTACTGCCTGGTTTGGCTACCCTTGCGCTCCAGCACGACCTCACTGCGAAGCATGGCGTGTTGACGGTGCCTTATGTGTGGGGTGGGGACGTTCCACACTTCCGTGAACCCGGTAAGCAGACCTTGATGCTCCAGGTGATTTTCCTTACTGATGATGAGTTTGTGTATCTGAACACATACGGCCTACCGGCATTGCAGCAGGAGATTTCTAAGAACAGTATTAATATTCATGACCTGCGCAGATAGTAATCAAAATGAGACGCGTCGAACTTTGTGATCCGACAACTAACTGGTTAAGTTGAATGAAGTTCCCTTAGGTGGGGGACCGCCCGTTTTTTGGGGGAAGCTTCAATAATCAAGGATCTAATCAAACATGATCGAGCACCCTATGACAGTCGCCAAGTCTCATGCGTGGCTCATTCCAGCAACCATGGCTTCGGTAGCCGTAGTTGCTTCGTTGGGCTTGGGCACGATGGGCGCTATGACCGCCTCTGTCACCAATGATGCAAACACTGCTGGTGCGGGCAAACTCGTCATGCAGGAAGCTGGCATGGAGCCAGGCTCGGTGAGCTGTACTTCCTCGGATGATTCCAGCAACTCAGCTGTGTGTTCCAGCATGAATAAGTACGGTGGCAATCTTCAGATGACCCCTGGGCTCACTGAGATCACCACTTTTAAGCTCAGCAATATCGGCAGCGTGGCTGCCTCCTCCTTCACTTTGACTGCTGGTCAGTGTGAAAGCGTTCCTGTCACTTCGGACATGTGCAACCACATGAACATTGCGATCATGGATGAAGGCCATCAGGTCTTCGCCGGTACCGCTGCCGAGCTGTCAAACCAGGCTTTTACGTTGGCTGCTCCGGTTAAACCGGGTGAGGGCCGCGCGTTTACCATCTCCACGACTCTATCTAAGGATGTGCCGAACTCGGCACAGGGCGGTTCTATTAAGCAGCCACTGACCTGGACTTTCACTGCCTAGGCAGCCAGGATTCTTAGGTAGATAGGGTTAGGACGATGGGCCATAGGTTGGCCCCCATAGGCATGGGGCTATTCGCCATTTTCTTGGTGACCTTTGTCCTTGGCTTGGGTACCGGCTACCGCACCCACGTCCTCACTACGCCCTCGATGGGAAAAGCGCTTCCTGTCGGCACGATGATTGTCACGAAGCCAACTCCAGTGTCAGATGTTGCCGTGGGCGATATAGTGACCTACCGAGTTGGCGGCGACATGACGCGAACCCACCGCGTGGTAGCAACCTCTCCATCGAGCCTGACCACCCGTGGTGATCTCAACGGCTCCAACGACCCTGCCCCGGTCAAACAGAGTGACCTGGTGGGCAAAGTTATCTTCTCTTGGCGTTATGGTGGCTGGATTCTAAGGACGCTGCCCTATGCAGCCGGCGGCTGGCTGCTCATGCACGTCGCTTCTCGACGCCTCCCGGCTCCCGCGGAAAGATCCCGCTATCGATCCCTCGGGGTCTTTTGCGGCATTTCCATTGCATTGGCCCTGTATAAGCCATTGTTCGGGGTGGAGATGCTCACCATGAAGATGGACGGGGAAGGCGCGCATGCGACAGCGACGGTACATGCCGTTTCCACTGGCATGTTGCCGATCCAACTCGACGGGGTAGGGGATAATTCGACGCCTTCGGAGGTTTTGACCACTGCAGGTGCGGATGGTTTCGCGGTGGCTCGGACTCCGAATGACGCTGGTAGGTTTGAGTTTCGCCCGAAGCCAGTGTTCTCGCCGTCGATGATTGCTTTGTTGGTCGCTGCTGCCGGCGCTCCTTACGTGTGGTTCTATGGGTTGCATCTGTGGCACCGTCGCCATGTTTCCCAGGCGTCGCAGCGTCAGAAGAGCGCGGTTGGGGCCTTTGCGCATCCTGGATCGGGGGCGCATCGTGCTTAAGCGTTTTCAGTCGCCCCGCCAGCTGTTCATTTTGCTGATGGCGGTGGTTGTGATCGTTGGCGTCCGGCCATCGGATACTCTGGGTGCTTTCACTGCGAGCTTGCAGTACTCGACCAACACTGCGGGTTATGCTGCTGCGAAAGCCACGGTAACTTTGGTGCCGGCACCTACTCCGGGGACCTCGACTAGTCAGACTCCAACCACCACGCCACCTAGTGTGTCGGGGGATGGCACCTGTGCGTCGTCGATAAGCGCTTCGGTGCGGGACCAGGGCATTTTCGCCTATGAGTTTGGTGGCGATCATAGTGGGGACCTGGTGAAAGACCGGTCGGCAAACCAGTTTGACGCCGTCAATCGTTTGGAGCGGGCGCGGTCGATTTACGCGTCGCCGTGTGCGGCGGAGAACCTGGCGGCGTTGAGCTTCGTGGCGGATAAGGCGATGGTCTACACGATGCAGCCGACGATTTTCAACGGTGGTAGTTTCGCGGTGGAGACGTGGTTCCGGACAGATCATGGTGCCGGCACTTTGGTGGGTATGTACCCGGAGTCGCAGCCGACTGAGGCGCGCTTGTTGCCGTCGTTCAAGCTGGATGTCGTGCCGAAGACTGGCGGTTTGGTGTTTAGCACCTTGGCGGATACTCCGGGTGCGATCGAGTTTGACTCGGTGTCTACGAATCGAAGCGTGCGGGATGGCAAGTGGCACCACGTGGTGGCCATTCGCGATGAACTTACCAACGAGCTGCAGATTTATCTCGATGGCCAGTTGGAGGCGTCCGCCCCTGCGACGCACGAGATGGTGGATCAGTTGGGCTACTTCCGTTTTGGTTGCGATAACATCCCGGATTGGCCGGAGTTGGGCAGCCAGTCACAGTGTTACGGTGGCGATATGGCCTGGGGTGCCGCTTATCGACGCGCGTTGACCCCAACCGAAATTAGCGAGCACGTCGAGGCTGCGCATTAATAGCGGTAGTGTCTTTAGGTGTGGCTCTCTATCGCAAGTACCGTCCGGCGAGCTTTTCGGAAGTTGTCGGCCAAGAACAGGTAACTAAACCGCTGTCCGTCGCGTTGGACAGCGGCCGGATCAATCATGCGTATCTGTTCTCGGGTCCCCGTGGTTGTGGCAAAACGTCCTCGGCTCGTATTCTGGCGCGCAGTCTTAACTGCGTCCAGGGGCCGACTTCGCAGCCGTGTGGCGTGTGTCCTTCGTGTGTGTCTTTGGCTCCTGGAGGCCCGGGCAATCTCGATGTCACGGAGTTGGATGCGGCCTCACATAACGGTGTTGATGAGATGCGTGAGCTGCGCGATCGGGCCTATTTCGCGCCGGCGGAGTCGCGCTACCGGGTGTTCATTATCGACGAAGCGCACATGATCTCCAACGCGGGCTTCAACGCGTTGCTGAAGATCGTGGAAGAGCCCCCAGAGCACCTGATTTTTATTTTTGCCACTACGGAACCGGACAAGTTGATCGGTACGATCCGTTCCCGCGTGCATCATTACCCATTCCGGCTGCTCACCCCACCGGATATGCGCATGCTGTTGGAACGTACCTGCGCCGCCGAAGGCGTCCAAGTCGAGGATGCGGTGTATCCGCTGGTCATTAGGGCTGGTGGTGGCTCGCCCCGCGACTCACTTTCGATCCTCGACCAACTCCTCGCTGGTTCCGGCCCCGACGGCCTCACCTATGCCGAGGCCGTGCCACTACTCGGGGTGACCGACGCATCGCTTATCGACGCCGCGATTAATTCCTTCGCGGAGAAGAACCATGCCTCGTTGTTCACCTGCGTCGATGACGTGATCAATGCAGGCCATGACCCGCGTCGTTTCGCCACGGATCTTTTGGACCGGCTGCGCGACCTGATGATCTTGCAGTCAGTACCTGATGCACTTTCGATGGGCTTGGTCGATGCCCCGGCGGATCACCATGAGGAACTGCAGCGCCAGGCCCGGCTATTCGATTCGCGGACCATTGCTGCGATGGCCGGCCAGCTCAATGACCAAATCGAAGAACTGCGCGGGGCGACCTCGCCGCGCTTGCTGCTGGAGATCATGTGCGCGCGGATGATGTTGGTGGCAGCGGGACAATCGTCAGCTGCGCCAGGTGCTCAGGCCGTAGTTGTTGCTTCGGAGACGGATGCGCCCGCCCCAAGTGGTGCGCCGGGTTCCAGGCCACGCTACCAGCGGAAATCTACGGCCCAAGCAGCTCCGGCCCCCGCACCTGCAGCGCCGACACCAGCTACCGAGGCACCGTCGCGGCAGGTAGCGCCACCTCCTCCTCGCCCGGCGCAGGCGCCTGCTGAACAGCCACGTCCGGTAGAGGTGCAGCGGCCTGCCGAGACTGCTAGCCCGGCTGAGCCACCTCGTCCGGCCGAGCCTGTGCGCGAAGCGGAGCCAGCGCGTCCGGCTGTGCAGGAATCTCCGCAGGTAGCCGCTGAACCGCCAACTAACAGCGAAGATCCCGTGGCTGTCGTTCGCGCTCGCTGGGCAGAGATCCGCCGAGTGGTGGGCAAGACTAATCAGGTTGCCGAGATCATGCTTACCGAAGCTAGAGTGCTTGGCATCAATGGTGATGAGCTGGTGATCGGGCACAATACCGGTGCGCTCGCCGAGCGGTTGAATGCGACCGGAAATAATTCCTCGGTGGCCAGTGCCGTTGCTGAGGTGACCGGGCACAACTACTCGGTGCGGGTGATTGTCGGGACGAATCCGGCTGCGGCGGGTTTGAAAGGTGCGCCGAATGTGGCTCCGCGGGCGCAGTGGGATCCGCGCCGGGAGGCTCGTCGCCCAGAAGGGGAGCAGCGGGTATCAGGTGCTGCTGAGCCGGAACCTGAGCCGGAGCGAGCCCGAAAGCCGGATGCGCAGCCCTTGAACCGGCCGACGCGTGCCGAGGTGCAGCAGCCGTCAGCGGGAGGGTGGGGCAAGCCTGCCCCTATCGGTGGGCAGGTACCGCCTCAACCAGCCCCGGAGAAGGCGGAGCAGGTTCCTGCACAGGTCCCGGAAGAGCAGCCAACGCCCCAACCGGAGGCGATCCCGAGGTGGAAGCAAGCAGCGGAACGTGGCCGGGCTGCGCGTGAGCAGCAGCAAGCGCACACATTCGGCGACGGTGTGCCGTTGCCTCCCGAACCGGACGATGAGGATCCGGGCGATGTCGAGGATGGTTATTCGCCGGGAGTGCCGGAGCAGGTGGCGTCGATAAGCGAGCGCGATGAGGAAGAGGAGATGATCCAGGAGGCGGCGAAGGAGCCGGCGAATTATGATCGTCGGGACGCGCGGACCATCGCGATGGAGATGTTGCAGTCGGAGTTGGGCGCGCGGCAGTTGTAGTCGCTAAACTGGTTCGAAGCAATTAATCAACGAAGTAGAGGAAGGCCGAAAATGTCTCAGCCAGATATGTCCCAGCTCATCGCCCAGGCGCAGCAGATGCAGGCTCAGTTGCAGCAGGCTCAGCAGGAGCTCATCGCTACCACGGTTGTGGGTCAGGCTGGTGGCGGTCTGGTGAAGGTGACTCTGCAGGGCTCTGGCGACGTTACCGGCGTGGAGATCGACCCGAAGGTCGTTGATCCGGAAGACGTAGAGACCCTCCAGGACCTGGTCCAGGGAGCGTTCCTGGATGCGCACGCGCAGATCGGCAAGGTTGCGGAAGAGAAGATGGGGCCGCTGTCTCAGGGCATGGGACCTGATATGGGTGGCCTGTTCGGCTAAGCCCGCGCTTTTCGACGCCCGCCGGTGCCTCTTCGTGGGGCGCGGCGGGCACTTTTGTATGCTTAGGGCTTGGGCTGGGCGCGGACAAGGAGCACACAATGTTTGAAGGACCATTGCAGGACCTTATCGACGAACTGTCGCGCCTACCCGGAGTCGGGCCGAAGAGCGCGCAACGGATCGCCTTCCACCTGCTCAATGTCGAGCCGGAAGATGTAGCCAGGCTCCAATCCGCGCTGGCGCGGGTGCAGGAAGGCGTGACGTTTTGTCGCATCTGCTGCAACATTTCCCGCGACGAGGTGTGCCGAGTGTGTGCAGACTCGGGCCGGGACAAATCACTCATCTGCGTCGTTGAGGAACCCAAAGACATCCAGGTTATCGAGCGGACAGGGGAATATCGGGGACGCTACCACGTGCTTGGGGGAGCCCTGGATCCGCTAGCCAACATTGGACCGAAAGATCTGCACGTTACCGAATTGCTGCAGCGCATCGCGGGCGTGCTACCCGACGTCGAAGGGGGCGAAGCGCCCGACATTACGGAAGTAATCCTGGCCACCGACCCAAACACCGAAGGTGAAGCCACCGCCTCCTATTTGGCACGCTTGCTGCGTGATTTCCCATCGCTAACGGTGTCGCGTCTGGCCTCCGGCATGCCACTGGGTGGCGACTTGGAATTCGTGGATGAGCTCACGTTGTCTCGGGCGTTGAGTGGGCGGTTGAGGTTGTAGGGCGGAAGCAATTCTGGGTACAGCTGTGGTTCACCACGCTTTGTCATTGTTTCGCCGGGGTTCTAAGTTTCCGGGTGCGGGGTTGCTGAAGTGCCACAAGTAGATTGTGATCAGCGGGTGTGTAGGGCTATTCAAGCTGGCTATTCCACCATTTGGGTTATAGCCCCCATAGTTTGGGTTCCTCATCAAGTCGACGTGTGGTTCTAGAGAGCTTCCTTCAATACTGGTGCATTTGATGGTAATCAGCGGTTTGTGTCCGAAGTAAGTATTCGATCGAGTCAAACCAAAGCGGGAGACGCAGGTTAGGCCGACTTTTCGACTAGTTGTTCTGCTCTGCGACGTGGATAGCTTACAGGTCGTAGTAGCAGAGCTAACTGAACCATCGGGGCACCTACTTCTATTACAATTTGGTAAAAGAATTCGGAAGACTGAACCTATGCCCAGGTGAAGAGCGGGACACTGCAGGGCATTTGTAGAGAATATGGGCGAAAACTTAACTTTCCGCATGGAACCTTTCGCGAACTGCAAGGCAACCTGATGAAAAGCTAAATAAGTGTGGTAGTTTAGGGAGTGTTATGTGTGAACCGGCATCTCTCCGTCTTGATGTCCGGTTCTGAACTACCTATGGCAATTGGAGAAACCGTGCCCATACAAACCTTTGCCTCAGATCGAAGGCCAAACTTTATAGTGAGAACCACACTTTCCGTATTAGCTACTTGCGCGCTTCTCTTAGGTGCAGTGGCAATTCCGATTGGTGGAGATGATTCTCGAACAAGCTTCCTGCCGACGGCAGAAGCGCAGACTGCAAGCTTGCTTGCGAACGTAACGCAAAATGCTTCTGGTCAATGGACCGCGAACTTCTTCCTAAATAGCGGATCGAATACTTTCAATCAGATCCGGCTGACGGTACCTGCGCAAGCGAACCAGTTTCCTGCAAGCGCCACCTACTCCTACACAACTGCTTCTCAGGGTTCTGGCCAGGTGACCGGAACCTCCGATGATGGAACGACATTGGTCCTGCAATTTCCGCAGGAAATAACAGTTACAGGTATAGAGCAAAGATTACAGGTTACATTGCAGGCGACCCCTGGTACCATGCCTACCGGCGCGGGAACCTCCGGAAACAGCAATGTTACTGTTACCACCGCGATTGTCAGTCCAATTGACCCTAACAAAACACCTTCTGGCGGGTCTGATCCTGTTTTGAACATCACTCCCGACCAGTGTTTAGCGTCGGTCTCGACAACTTCCGGTGCGAGTGTATGGGTTGCTAAGAGTGATCCTAGTGGTTCCGAGCGTGATCATACCCAGCTCTTTCGTCAAGACTGGGGAAATCCCGAGTTTATCCCGGTCGGTGATGTGACTAACTGGGTCTATAATTCGATTGCCTATAATTCTAAAGACGGCTACATTTATGCGATCTCCCAAAATCGCCCTTATGCTGGTGGAAACAATGAACCGGCCTATCCTATGGGCCATTTGCTAAGGATTAGCCCGGTCGATGGCACCATTGCTGATTTGGGGCAGATTGATCCCGCTGTAGTCGCTTCAATCGATATCAGCTCGGGAATGACAAACGGTACCTTTGATCTCAACGGTGATTATATCTTCGCCAACAACTCGTCAGGGGGTACTAATGCTATTTACAAGATTTCATTCGGCGCCGACGGGAAATCTCCACAACTGACGGCTTCTGGCGCATATTTCGCTGTTACAAACGTAGGTAAGGTTGCGGATAAGCCAACGAGTGCGAATGACTGGGCAACCGTTGGTTTTGACTCAACGCCGTACGTTTGGTCATTGACTACGACTGCTCCCAACCACAGAGGTATTCCAACTCTCTATCGGATGAACACCTCTACGGGCGAAGTGAAGACATTTGAAGTTCCTAATCTTAAGACCGCTTCGGGAGTTGGCTTTCAAACCTCTGGCGTGTATGGCACGGCATGGACTTATGGAAACGGCAACCTCGGGTTCGGTCATAATGCTGGAGGGTTTGCCTATCAGATTAAGGTGACCAATCCCGACTCGGATAATCCTGGGTTTGAGTTGGTTTCGGTCACGCAGGCCCCGACTCAATATAATAATGACGCGACATCAAACGCGTATGCCATTAATGAGTTGGTGAAAAAGACGGCTGAGCTTTCCATCAAAAAAGAACTCATTACCGCTCCTGATGGACAGGTTGCCTGGCGGGTGACGGTGTCCAATGATTCGGATTGTCCAGTTACCGGTTTTACGGTGTCTGACTTAGTTCCAACAGCTGCCTACGAGCCGGGTTCGGTAACGCTGAAGACTGAAACTTCTGGGTGGGATGTTGTAAATGTCATACCAGCTACGGATAAGACCAATGTCACTATCACGCATGGAAGTCTCGCCGGAGGTAAAACCGCATCATTTGTTTTGACGGCTACCCCAACGCAAAGTACTGAGTGTGTAGAGAACACCGCAAGCCTCGTTAGTAATGAGAAAGAATCAGATCTGACTAACAACATTTCCAGTGATGAGAAGTGTCTTCCGCGTTTTGCCGTAAAGAAGGAAACTGTAGATTCAGAGCTTGCACTCGCGCGCGGTGCCACAACGGTTGTTACGCACTACACCGTCACTGTCACTAATACTGGAAAGGTGGATGCCACTTCAGCTCAGGTTATCGACGTTCCTCAAACTCCTCCGGGCTTTACGATTGATTCTGTAAAGGTTGATGGAAATCCTGTCGTCGCACCATACGTGGTTACTGCTGGTGATCAGCTTGCAGTAGGTGCTTCTAAAGAACATGTAGTCGAGGTGACCTTTAAGGTTGATCAGACGCAGATCACCGATTGGGCTTCCCTCGGGACTTGTGATGCTGCTAATGGTGCCGGGGATCCATCAAAGGGCCTGTACAACCTTGTGACAATGGACGGCGATACCGATGGTGTTGAAAACAATGATGCTTGTATCCCTGTCGTGAAGGATCCTGCGTTTGAGGTTGTTAAGGTTGCGGATGCTGCGGCTGCTGTGCAGCAGGCGGATGGTTCGTTTGATGCGTCGTACGCGGTGACGGTTAATAACACCGGTGGTGTTGATGGCACGTTCGGTAAGTTGACGGATGCTCCGCGGGTTGTTCCTGGTTACACGATTGCTGAGGTCAAGGTTGACGGCACGGTTGTGACTGCGGATGATAATGGTGCTTACCTTGTTTCTAAGGGTGAGGCGTTGGCTAAGGGCGCTAATAAGGCGTTCAAGGTTGTGGTGACTTACACCAAGAATGCTGATGCGACGGATCAGCAACTTGCTGATGCTGCGAAGTGTGAGCCGGTTGATGGTACGAATCCTGCGTCGCCTACTGGTGCGTACAATGCTGTGACTTTGGTGGGTGAGGACCCTGCCAAGGTTTCTGATAATGATGCGTGTGTGACGATCCCTACACCTGGCACACCTGCTGCCTCGATCGTGAAGAAGATTAACGGCCAGGACGCCAACAATGTAGCCGTCGAGGTGCCTGTCGGCTCTGACATGGTGGTCACTTTCGAGGTGACAAATACGGGCGACGCTCCACTTTCTCCTGTCACTGTGACGGATAACGTGCTCCCTACGAACATGATTGTCCCCCCTAACCAGAAGTTGAAGACTGATGGTTCCTGGGCTCAATGGGATAACATCCTATTGCCTGGTGAGTTTGCGGTGTTCACCGCTACCTGGAAGGCTCCGGCTGCAGGTACACAGCATGTCAACGTAGGTACTGCACATGTGACGGTACCTCCGACCACGGTACCTGCGACGACGGTTCCGGGAACGACCCGTCCTGAAATCCCGGTTCCGGGTACGACTGTTCCAGGTTCGACGGTTCCGGGTACGACGGACGCAACTACCACATTCCCAGGCACCACTGTGCCGCCGATTACGGTTCCACCGACCACTGTTCCAGCGACGACGATTCCGGGTACCACCAAGCCGGAAATCGTCATCACCTCAACGACGTTGACCCCGACGGATCCTGCGACGGCTACGGTCACGACCACGCCGGTTGAGCCTGGTGTTCCTGGTTTCAGCATTGTGAAGAAGATCAATGGTTTTGACGCGGATACTGTGGATGCGGCTGCGGTTGTTGCTGTGGGTTCGGATATGAATGTCACGTTTGAGGTGACGAACACGGGTACTACGGTTCTTCGTGGTGTCACTGTGACGGATGACAAGATTGCGGCTGATCAGATTAAGTGTGATGACGACAATGTTGTTGATGTGTTGATGCCGGGCGCGTTGGTGACGTGTTCTGCGACGTTTAAGGCGCCGGCTGCTGCTGGTGGTTCGCATGTGAATGTGGGTACTGCGGCTGTGACGGTTCCTCCGACGACGGTTCCAGGTACGACTGATCCGGGGACGACTGTTCCTGGTACGACGGATGCGACGACGACGGTTCCGGGTACGACGCGTCCTGGTACGACTGTTCCTGAGTCGACTGTCCCTGCGACGGTTGTGACGACGACGAACCCTGCTAATGCTGTGGTTCCGAAGGTTGAGATTAAGAAGTACGTCAAGGATGCTGCTGGTCAGTGGGCGGATGCTAATGATGTTCCTGCTGCTGTTGCTGGTGAGAAGATGGACTTTAAGTTTGTGGTGACGAACTCTGGTCAGAAGGATCTGACGAATGTCACTGTTACGGACGATAAGGTTGCTTCTGGTCTGATTCAGTGTGCGCCGGATAATACGAATGTTGTTCCGTTGGTGAAGGCTGGGGAGTCTGTTGACTGCTTTGCTACTGCTGCGGTTGATGTTCCTGCTCCGGGTGCAACGCACGTGAATGTGGGTACGGTTGCTGGTGAGGTTCCGCCGACGACGATTCCGGGTACGACTGTTTCGGAGTCGACGATTCCGGGTACGACGCTTCCTGGTACGACGGTTCCTGGTACGACGGATGCGACGACGACGGTTCCGGGTACGACCTACCCTGAGACGACGGTTCCTGCGACGACGGTTCCGGGTACGACTAATCCTGGTACTTCGGTTCCGGGTACGACGTTGAAGACGACGGATCCTGCGACGGCTACGGTCACGACCACGCCGGTTGAGCCTGGTGTTCCTGGTTTCAGCATTGTGAAGAAGATCAATGGTTTTGACGCGGATACTGTGGATGCGGCTGCGGTTGTTGCTGTGGGTTCGGATATGAATGTCACGTTTGAGGTGACGAACACGGGTACTACGGTTCTTCGTGGTGTCACTGTGACGGATGACAAGATTGCGGCTGATCAGATTAAGTGTGATGACGACAATGTTGTTGATGTGTTGATGCCGGGCGCGTTGGTGACGTGTTCTGCGACGTTTAAGGCGCCGGCTGCTGCTGGTGGTTCGCATGTGAATGTGGGTACTGCGGCTGTGACGGTTCCTCCGACGACGGTTCCAGGTACGACTGATCCGGGGACGACTGTTCCTGGTACGACGGATGCGACGACGACGGTTCCGGGTACGACGCGTCCTGGTACGACTGTTCCTGAGTCGACTGTCCCTGCGACGGTTGTGACGACGACGAACCCTGCTAATGCTGTGGTTCCGAAGGTTGAGATTAAGAAGTACGTCAAGGATGCTGCTGGTCAGTGGGCGGATGCTAATGATGTTCCTGCTGCTGTTGCTGGTGAGAAGATGGACTTTAAGTTTGTGGTGACGAACTCTGGTCAGAAGGATCTGACGAATGTCACTGTTACGGACGATAAGGTTGCTTCTGGTCTGATTCAGTGTGCGCCGGATAATACGAATGTTGTTCCGTTGGTGAAGGCTGGGGAGTCTGTTGACTGCTTTGCTACTGCTGCGGTTGATGTTCCTGCTCCGGGTGCAACGCACGTGAATGTGGGTACGGTTGCTGGTGAGGTTCCGCCGACGACGATTCCGGGTACGACTGTTTCGGAGTCGACGATTCCGGGTACGACGCTTCCTGGTACGACGGTTCCTGGTACGACGGATGCGACGACGACGGTTCCGGGTACGACCTACCCTGAGACGACGGTTCCTGCGACGACGGTTCCGGGTACGACTAATCCTGGTACTTCGGTTCCGGGTACGACGTTGAAGACGACGGATCCTGCGACGGCTACGGTCACGACCACGACTGAGGTTCCGGCTCCTGCTGTTGAGATTAAGAAGTATGTGTTGGACGCGTCTGGTGCGTGGGCTGACGCTAATGATGTTGCGGCGGGTGTTGCTGGTGACGCGATGGACTTTAAGTTCACGGTTACTAATACCGGTGGTGTGGATTTGAAGGATGTTGTTGTCACGGACGATAAGGTAGCTGCTGAGTACATTGTGTGTAACGGTTCCACCAATAATGTTGTTGGTGAGCTGAAGCAGAAGCAGGTTGTGGATTGCTTTGCTAAGCAGGTACTGAAGGTTCCTGCGGTGGGTGAGACGCACGTGAATGTGGGTACGGTTGAGGTGACGGTTCCGCCGACGACTGTTCCTGGTACGACTGTTCCTGGCTCTACGGTTCCGGGTACGACTGGTCCGTCGACGACGGTTCCGGGTTCTACGGTTCCGCCGACGACTGTTCCGGGTACGACTGTTCCTGGTACGACGTTGAAGACGACCGATCCTGCGACGGCTACGGTCACGACCACGACTGAGGTTCCAGCTCCTGGTACTCCTGGTATCAAGATCATCAAACTGATCAACGGCGAAGACCATAATGAAAAGCCAGGCGCTCTTGTAAAGACCGGTGAGCTGATGGACGTCACCTATAAGGTAAAGAACACTGGTGATGTCGAACTTCATGATGTGAAGGTTTCGGACACGGTGTTTAAGTCTGAAGGTAACGAAGATGTTCAGGTGACCTGCCCGAAGACCGATTTGGCTCCGGGCGAGGAAATGACCTGTTCTGCGAAAATCATGGCGCCTGAGCCAGGCGTTGGCCACTACGACTTGGGTCGAGTCGAAGGAACTCCGCCAAGCGATCCTTCGAACCCTAATCCGCCTAAGGTGACGGATGAGGATCCTGAGTTTGCTCATGTGGATTCGCCGTCGAGCATCAAGATCGTGAAGAAGATCAATGGCGATGACGCCAACAGCACTCCAGGTGTGATCGTTAATCCTGGAGAGCCGATGGACGTGACATTTGAGGTCACGAACACCGGTGCAACCACGTTGACCAACGTTGTCGTGACCGATGACAAGGTGCCTGCAGATAAAATTCGTTGCGAGAATGGTGATGGCAACAAGGTCGCCGAGCTTGCACCGGGTGCATCGTTTACGTGTTCTGCAACGATCCCGGCTCCGGCGGCCGGCGAGCAGCATACAAACACCGCGAAGGTAGTAGGAACGCCACCTCCATCAGGTGGAGTCTTCCCGACACCTACCCCGACCCCAGGTACGACTGTCCCAGGAACCACGATCCCAGGTACGACTGTTCCGGGAACCACGATTCCTGGCACGACGAATGCTACGACGACCGTTCCAGGAACGACTGTCCCAGGCACAACTGTTCCGGAGACCACGATTCCAGAAACTACAGTTCCAGGTGAGCCATCGGTGACGACGACTCCGCAGGTTCCGGAAAATCCACCAGTCGTGGAGGACCATGATCCAGCGAATGCCGTGGTTCCAGGAATCAGCGTTGTCAAGAAGATCAATGGCGATGACGCAAATACAGCTCCAGGTGTAGCGGTTGCTCCGGACCATGACATGACCATTGAGTTTGTGGTGACCAATACTGGTTTGACCAAGTTGGTCGATGTTCAGGTGACGGACAAGGCCCTCAATGCCGATACCGTGGCTGCAGAGAACATCACTTGCCCTAAGACTGAATTGGCTGTCGGTGAGACTATGACCTGTGTCGCAAAGGTAAAGGCTCCAGGGTCCGACAAGGTTCACAGTGACCTGGCTACGGTTGAGGGCTCGCCACGAAATCCTGATGGAAGTACTCCGAAGGATAAAGATGGCAAGGAGATTGAGAAGGTGACCTCGGAGGACCCGGCGCATGCACACAGCAAGCCTGGTATTCCACCGTGGGTACCATTGATCCCACTCATTCCGTTGATCCCGGGTGTTATTGGATCGTCGGATCGTCCAGGTTCTTCTGGAAATAATCCTCCGGCACCAGTAGTCACCACCCCACCAGCGCCACAAGACCGAGTTCTGCGCATCCAAGACACGCCTAAGAATGACGTCCAAGGTCTCCAGAAAGCCCCTCGCAAGGGAGGCACTCTGGCTAAGACTGGCGCGAGTGTTATCGGACTCAGCCTCGTTGCTGGACTCATCCTCCTGCTTGGTTTCGTACTCGTACGACGCCGCAAGGACGGAGAAGCCTAAAACAGCTAACTAGCTGATCCGAGTTCCTCGGGAAAACCACACAACCCTCGTTCCACCCCACACCAAAGGGAGGAACGAGGGTTGTCCCATATCCGCCGCTACACCCCACCCAGGATCAGCCAAGCCTAAGCAAACGGAGAATATAACCCCACTACAAAACAGGAACACCCCGAAGGCTGTGACTAAGGAAACAAGTCATGAGCATTCTTATCGGTGGTATTCCTGCACATCCGCTCATCGTCCATGCCGCCGTGATCCTCGTCCCCATCGCAGCGCTCGTAGCTGCCTGGGCAGCGACCAAACCCAGCTGGCACCGCAACCATGCCTGGCTCACCAGCATCCTCGGAGTGGGAACGGCCGCAATCGTAGTCATCAGCAACAACACCGGTGAAGGACTCATGGTCGCCAAAGGCGCCACCGAGGCGAATCCTGGCATATACGGCGATCACGCCATGAAAGCAAAATTCGTGCTGATCGCCGCTACGGTGGTTGCCATTTCGGTCGTCGTAAAGCACTTAGCGTTGAAGTTCCCGCAGGTCCCAGTGATAGCAGTAACCGCCGCGCGCGTCCTGGCTATCGTGGCAGCAGTTGTGGCTGTGATTAGTGTGATTCTCACTGGACATGCTGGAGCAGCCCTCGTCTGGGACAACTAAAAAGGGCCCGGCTATTGAACTGGGCCCAAAACATTTCTAAGCTAGCGCAGCCGTTCAGCGCGCAATTTGTCCACAACAGGCAAATCTAACGGGGCAAGGGAAGCGAGCTCGACACCCATTGCGCGAGCCAACAGTAGGTCGGCAAGCTCGGGGTTACGAGCCAAAGCCGGGCCATGCATATACGTCGCGATGACAGAGCCCTGGACTGCGCCCTCCGCAAGCTTCTGCTCCGAAACAGACACAGAACCGCCCTCAACGGCTCCCAGAGCCGCCAAATCCGTATTACCCACCCCACGGGTCACCGAACCCAACGGAGACGCATCTGGCCCCAGAATCGTGGCGCCCATGTGGTTTTCAAAACCCGTCAGAGGAGCGCTCAGTCCCGGCAAGACAGGAGTGGAGACCACTTCGCCGATGGCGCGCTTGGAGAGGGAGGCGGTGGTGGCGTCGATAAGCCCGACGCCATCAACGACGCGACCCGACGCTCGGAAGGATTCACCGAGGACCTGCAGGCCCGCACAAATCGCGAAGATGGGCCGTCCAGCGCTGGCCGCGCGCGTCAGACCGCCGTCGGCGATGAGGTGCTCAGCGGCGAGGATCTGCGCGGTGTCCTCACCACCGCCGAGGCAGTAAACATCCAGCGTGGAAGGGACCGGATCGCCGAGCTTCACGCGCACGATCTCCGCCTCCAAGCCACGCATGCGGGCGCGCTGACGCAGAACGAGTGCGTTGCCGTCGTCGCCGTAGGTGCCGAGGACGTCGGGGAGGATGAGGCCGATGGAAATCATGACAGAGCCTTCTTAAGGTCGCGGAACGCAGTGTAATTGGCGAGCACCTCTACCCGACCCGGCGGGCAGGAACGGATCGCTGCCAGTGGGGAATCGTGCAAGTCATGCGAGATGGAGGCGTAGGTGAGGCGAACGGCAAGGTCGGTACCACGCTCGCCAGCAGCGTGAACGTGGGAATCAGTGAAGTCCTCAAAAGACACGTCCCACAGCCAGGACAGATCCTCCCCGTCCGCAACCTGGCCATTGACCGCAATGACCAGGCCATCAGCGGTGCGATCCACCATCGACAGAGCTTCCTGCCAACCAGCCGGGTTCTTGGCCAGAATCATGTGGACATCCCACTGCTCAAAACGGATCGTCGAATAGCGGCCGGCGACATTATCCACGGCTTCAGCGGCCCGGAGAGCTTCAGGAAGCGACACTCCAAAAGTTGTGGCCGCAGCGATCGCCTGGGTGGCGTTGCCACGGTTCGCGTTGCCCGGCAACGCCAAATGCAACGGGGTAATGGTGCCGTCATGCGTCACGCCATCAGCACTAATCTCCCAGGTCGGGGTGGGGCGGCGGAACTCGCGGCCGTCGGGAAGCGGTTTGACCGCATACCAGTCCGCACCATCGCGCACCACATGGCCACCGGTGCGTGGACAGGAGACGGAATCGCCAACCCAGCCCGCACCAGCAGACACCCAAATGACATTGGGGGAGTCGAATGCGACCGAGGTGACATGAACATCATCGCAGTTCGCGATCACGGTCATCTCTGGGTGCTTGTTTACCGCAGCCCGCAGCGTCCGCTCAATCTTGTTGATCTCGCCCACCCGATCCAGCTGGTCGCGAGTCAGGTTCAGCAACACAAGAGCGCTTGGCTTCAACCGGTCAGCTACCGCCGGAACGTGCAGCTCATCGCACTCCAAGACAATATGGGACGCGTCCTTGCCTTTGAGCAATGCCGCGATGATGCCGGCGTCCATATTATCGCCACCATCATTAGTAGCGACGCTGAACTTGGTGCGCAGTGCGCCGACCAACATCCTGGTGGTCGTAGACTTGCCGTTCGTGCCGGTGACCAGCGCCACCGGACGCCCGCCACCAAGATACGCCATGATGTTCGGGTCGATCGCGTTGGCGACCAAACCACCAATCATGCCACCGGCGCCACGTCCGGAGAGCTGCGAAGCCTTCGTAGCCGCGGCAGCTGCGGTGGCTGCCAGCGCCGTGCGGGCACGTTGCAGAGGAGACGGTAACTTCATTCCTCAAATTCTAGCGCCTGCCCGGCGCAACTCGACTTCCTGCCCGGCGCGACTCGGCTTCTCGCCCAGCGCGGCTAGGCTTCCTGCTGCGGTGCTCGGTTCGTTTGCCCCGCTCGGTTTGGTTTGTTGCTGCGTGAGCTCCGCCTGCGTCCGCGCGGTTTCGGCTTCTGCACCGTTACCGGGGAAGCGGTACGCGTAGGAGCAGCTTGCTTCGTGACGCTTACCCCGGGTGCCACATCGGCGAGGAGTTCGAGGAACGTCGCGTCGTCGATAAGCGGGATGTGCTTTCGATCCGCGTGCATGGCCTTTCCGCGCAGGATAGAGGTCATGTTGCACACCACCACGCTGGACTGCCTGGTTACCTTCTCGCCGTAGGACAGGCCTTTGGCGACGCCCGCCGCGATCACCGAGTCGGGATCCATTTCAATGTCCGGGCTCACCACAAACTCCATGCCCTGCACGAGTCGTGTTCCGGGCTCGTAAACCCCTGGGTTTTCGAATGCGCTCGGGGTATCCATGGCTTCCACTCGTGTGATGGAGCGTTGTAGCCCGAACCGGTCAGCTTTCAAATTGTTGGGCTGGTACTCGGCGGCGTGCTCGCGCAGCCGGAAGAAGATCTTTCCGATCAGCTGCGCGGTCTCCACGCTGACCTCCTGCGCCGGGCGCTGTGCCCGCTCGACCGAAGCTACGGCCGACAGCTCGCTGACTCCCAACTCGGTGGCCACGGCGCGCACCCGGGAATCCGTGAGCGGTAATCCGGCGCGACGTGCGGAGGCCAAGGTATCCACGAGCAACGCTGGGCGGGCTACCCGCCCGACGCGACGTCGGCCTCGACGGTTCCGAGTCCGATTCCGGGCCCGCTTCTGCGCATTGCGCAAGGCCAGCTTCGACTCGGCGTAAACAAAACCCCAGGTGCGAGGCATGTTGTGCATGATGAGGGTTCGGCCGTCGAGAAGCCCGTTGACCTGCCGGAGTGTCTTGCCGAAGCTCGGTTGATCCGCAATGTCTGCCGGCGTGAGCCCGTGCAGGTGTTGCGGGCCGATGTCGGATTCGGAGTCAAAGACCTGGTAAAACGTCTCCACGACGTCGCCGGTTGGGCTGAGCAGCACGATAGTGAGCGCCACCATCCGAGCTGTCGACGGGTGGATGCCCGAAGAATCGACATGGACCACGGCAAATGGCGCGGCGACGAGTTCGGCCTCCCGCTGGGAACGGTCTTGGTGGCGATCCTGATTGCTCGCGGAGCCTGCCGATTCACTCTGGGCGGGGTCGGCAGGCGGCTGCGTGGTGTGCTCGATAGTCATTAGTGGCTTATTCTACCTGCTTAAGCGCCAAGATCAGACACGCCCGCGGCCACGTGACTAGCAGCATGACTAGAGCGCTCGATTGACCGCGGAAGTAACCGCAGCGATGGAAGCATTGGTGATCGACGGATCGATGCCACAACCCCACACAAGGTCACCATTGACGTTGGCGAGCACGTAGGCGGCGGCTTCGGCGTCGTCACCTGCGGAGCGAGCGTGCTGCGTGTACTCCTGGATTTCGACGTCGATTCTCAGCGTTTCCAGCGCGTTCGCGTAGGCGGCCAGCGGGCCGTTTCCAGTGCCGCTGAGGGAGTACGCGGTGCCACGGTATTCGACATCGGCGCGGACGCTGAACTTACGGCCGTCGGAGCTTTCATCGTCGTTGACATGCACGGACACCAGCTCAAGTGGGGAAGTGGAGTCCAGGTAAGTGGTGGCGAAAATGTCCCACATCGCCTTGGAACTTACTTCGCCACCCTCGGCATCAGTGACGGCCTGCACCACCGAGGAGAACTCCACCTGCATCGCCCGGGGCAGCTGGATGCCGTGGTCCGTCTTGAGGATGTAGGAGACACCACCCTTGCCGGACTGACTGTTGACGCGGATGACCGCTTCGTAGGTGCGTCCCACATCCTTCGGGTCGATCGGCAGGTAAGGCACCTCCCAGATGTCCGAACCGGAGGCGCGCAGGGCATCGAAACCCTTGTTGACGGCATCCTGGTGCGAACCGGAAAACGCGGTAAAAACCAGGTCGCCACCGTAGGGGTGGCGTTCCGGGACGCGCAGCTGGTTGCAGTATTCGACCGTGCGTCGGATCAGGTCAATGTCGGAAAAGTCCAGGCAAGGGTCCACACCTTGGGTCAGCATGTTCAGGCCGAGGGTGACCAGGCAGACGTTGCCGGTGCGTTCGCCGTTGCCGAACAGACAGCCCTCGATGCGGTCGGCACCAGCCATATAGCCCAGCTCGGCTGTTGCGACGCCGGTACCACGGTCGTTGTGCGGGTGCAGAGACAAGATGATGGCTTCTCGCCTGTCTAGGTGGCGGCTCATCCACTCGATGGAGTCCGCGTACACGTTGGGAGTGATCATTTCCACCGTCGACGGCAGGTTGATGATCAGCGGTTTCTCCGGCGTTGGTTCCATCACGGCGGTCACCGCGTTACATACCTCGAGCGCGAACTCCACCTCGGTCCCGGTGTAGGACTCTGGCGAATATTCCCAACGCCAGTTCGTATCCGGGTAGTCCTGGGCAATCGTCTTGATGAGCTCCGCGGCGTCGGTAGCCAGCTTCTTGATCGTGGCCTTGTCCTTGCGGAACACCACATCGCGCTGCAGTATCGACGTCGAGTTGTAGAAATGCACGATCACATTCTTCGCGCCCGCGCAGGCCTCAAATGTGCGTCGAATCAGGTGCTCGCGCGCCTGCACCAGCACCTGGATAGTGACGTCTGCGGGGATCATGTCCTTCTCGATGATCTCGCGGACAAAATCGAAATCCGTCTGCGAAGCACTAGGGAACCCGACCTCGATCTCCTTGAAACCCATCTGCACCAGCAGATTAAACATCCGCCGCTTGCGCTCCGGGCTCATCGGATCAATCAACGCCTGGTTGCCGTCGCGCAGGTCCACAGCACACCACTGCGGGGCCTTCGTGATGCGTTTCGACGGCCAAGTGCGGTCCTCCAGCTGGAAATCCTGCACCTCGACATCGTAAGGCTGGTAGCGGTTCACGGGCATTGCCGACGGCCGCTGCTTATTCCAGGCGGGCTGGCCGGCCGGAATCTCCCCGGCAGGCTTGGTCAATTCTGCGGGAGCTGTAATGAAAGAATCGGTGGCAGTGGTCATGAGGGCTGTTCTCCTTTGGGGTGGTGGGCAGGCCGGCGTCGACAAGCTCCGCGACGGGGAGCCGGCCACAAGAGACCTAGAACCCGCCGCGGCAAAGAAGGAGAAGTGCGCGCTGCATGAAAGCCATGTAACGCAGGTTACACTCTTGCGGGGCTCGCGTCATGAAAATCCCCCAAATGGGCTAATCTATTCGCCATGACCGCACCCGCTGCACCTCGACAATCCCTTCCGCGAATCCACCCCGACTGGTTCTGGGCGGCCGGGGTGTTCCTGGTTACGAGCGCGGTGCGGCTGCTAGTTGTCCTGCTGCTTGCCGACGAACGTGGCAAGTCACTGACCAGCGTCTTGGACCGGTGGGACGCCATGCACTACCAAGCGATCGCGCGCGGCGGCTACTTTGAAACCGGGCCGGGGATTCCGGCGAATGACTTCGAGACGAGACTCGCTTTCTTCCCGCTGTTCCCATTCACGATGCGACTAGTCAGCGAAATCACGGGGCTGTCGCTGTTCCAGGCCGGGATCCTCATCAACGTAGTGGCCGGCACGGCACTGGTTGCAGCGGCGATGTTTATCGCAGGGCACATGGGGGCAGGACTTCGGGGGCGCATCGCGGCCGGAGTACTTGTCGCGGGAGCGCCGATGGCGCTGACCTACAACATGACGTACACCGAAGCGATGTTCGCGGCCTTCGCCTACTGGGCACTGTGGGCGATGCTGCAACGACGCTGGTGGCTGGCTGGAGTGCTGGTCTTCTTCACCTGCCTCACGCGACTTACCGGCATCGACCTGTTCATTGTCTTCGCGATCGTCGTCCTAGCGTGGGGGCGCACCCGTCTGTCAGCCTGGATCGCGCTCGTGATTTCGTCACTGGGACTCATCAGCTACCTCGGCTTCGTGCAGAGCCACACCCGCGACATCGGAGGATACTTCGGACTACAGAAGAAGGGATGGAATTCCACCTTTGACTTCGGTGAATCCGTCCTGAGGTTTTTGCGCTGGGGCTTCTCCGGCACCTCTGACTCATGGGTGGTGATCTGCGGATTCTTCATTCTTGCGACAGTGGTTTGTCTGCTTGCTACGCTGCCGAGCGCGTTGGGATCGGTGCGTTCGGGTGGTGGTCTTGGTCAGGTTGGCGGTGTTGCCGGTGTTGGGGAGAGTGCGTTGCCGTGGCCGGTCTGGCTGTTTAGCGCTGGAGTGGCCGCCAACATTCTGCTTTCCGATGGAGTGCTTACTGCCCGACCCCGACTACTTCTACCAGCAATAATCTGTCTCCTACCAGTGGCTTTGGCTATTTCGCGGGGTTTTGTTGGTGATGGTGTTGAGACTGGTTCTGGTGTTGCTGCTGATGGTTCGCCTGATGAGATGCGGGTGAGTGGCGGGCTGAGCACAGCTCTTAGAGTGATGAGCTACCTCAGGTGGGGATTGTTGCTGCTCAGCTGGGTAGTTTTTGGTGCCCTGATTTCTGGACACCCGTTGATTGCCACGAAGTGGGCGATTTAGCCGGAGTTCGCGGATTGGGTAGTTTTGTGCAGTTTGGTGCACCGTAGCTGACGTCCTGTAGGTGTGGTGTCATCGAGGGTGCGTGAAAGTGCTGGAATGGGTGGGTTTTGGGTAGTTTTGTGCAGTTTGGTGCACCGTAGCTGACGTCCTGTAGGTGTGGTGTCATCGAGGGTGCGTGAAAGTGCTGGAATGGGTGGGTTTTGGGTAGTTTTGTGCAGTTTGGTGCACCGTAGCTGACGTCCTGTAGGACGCCGCAACCGCCACCAACCGCCACCAACCGCCACCAACCGCCGCAACCGCCACCAACCGCCACAGCCGTCACAGCCGGCGAACATTAACCAACGCCACGTCGGGAAAGCATGACGGTGGAAAAGATCATGAGGAAGGCGGCGATCGCCATCCATAGCCATTCGAGGTCGGTGGCCTGGAACTTTTCGCCTAGGATGAGGTAGGAGAGGGTGAAGGCGAAGACGGGTTCGCCGCTTTTCATGGCTGGGAGCGAGTTCTTCAGTGCGCCTGCGTTGAAGGATGATTGTTGGACGACAGTCCCGATGGTTGCTGCCGCGACCAGTGCGTAGGTTTCCCAGTTGGTTAGTAGCCCGAGGGGGCCGTAGAGGCGGAAGATGTCGGCGACTGCTTTGGAGAAAACTGCCACGAAGCCAAAGGTTCCGCCACAAACGATCCCCAAGAGTAGGGCTTTTTCGCGGCGGATCTGTCGGTAGGCGAACCGGTCTAGTGCAAACAGGATCAAGATGCCGATCCCGCCAGGGATGAACCACTTTTCCAGGGGTGGGTGGGAATCGCCGGGTAGGGGGCGTCCCAGTAGAACAAGCACGGAAACTGAGACGGTGAGTATGGAAGCCCAGGTCATTTCGCTGACTGTGATGCGTCGGCCGTCGTAGTGTGCGGATAGTGGCAGTGTGAACATCAGTGACATCACCAAGATGGGCTGCACCACCAGCAACGGCCCAAAGCCTAAGGCAACGACTTGCAGTACGTAGGCGATGATGGCGGTGGACATGCCCGCCCACCACAGTGGCCGCTTCATAGCGGCGAGGATGGCGGCGTTACCTCCTTGGGGTGCTGCTTCTGCGATGCGATGGCGCACCACGGTGCCCCAAGCGATCGTAAGTGCGGACGCGAGCGCGAACAGCACAGCCAGAAGATTACTTTGCACGGTGTCAACGCTACTTGAAAGTGCGCTCTACCTGGCAACCGCAACACTTAATGAAGCAATGCTAAACTAGCTTTAGCTAAGCTTCACCACGCCGTATAAAATACATTCGAGTGAATGATATTGTGATCTATTAGTCACTATTGGCGTCGGTAAGCGCGGTAGAGCACAGTAGAATGAAACGGGCAAAGAGTCGAGAAGCGCGAAAGGGGTAGCAGATGGCACTCATCGTGCAAAAGTATGGCGGTTCTTCGTTGGAAACCGCAGAGCGAATTCGGGCTGTGGCGGAGCGAATCGTCGCGACCAAGAAGCAGGGGCATGACGTCGTGGTGGTGTGCTCGGCAATGGGTGACACCACTGATGAATTGCTGGATCTGGCTGCCCAGGTCAATCCAGTGCCGCCGGGCCGGGAAATGGACATGTTGCTGACGGCCGGCGAGCGAATTTCGAACGCGCTGGTAGCTATGGCGATCGAGTCGTTTGGGGCGAAGGCGCAGTCGTTTACCGGGTCGCAAGCTGGCGTTATCACCACCGAGAAGCACGGCAATGCGCGCATCGTGGAGGTTACCCCGGGACGAGTGCGGGAAGCGCTGGACAAGGGCCGGATCTGCCTCGTCGCTGGGTTCCAGGGCGTGAACCGTGAGTCGAAAGACGTCACCACCCTTGGGCGCGGCGGCTCGGACACTACCGCCGTCGCGCTGGCTGCCGCGCTGAAGGCCGACGTGTGCGAGATTTACTCTGATGTCGACGGCGTCTACACCGCCGACCCGCGCATCGTGTCCAACGCCAAGAAGCTAGAGAAGCTCAGCTTCGAAGAAATGCTGGAGCTCGCAGCAGTCGGCTCGAAAATTTTGGTGCTGCGCAGCGTGGAGTATGCCCGCGCATTTGGAGTTCCGATGCGCGTCCGTTCGTCGTATAGCAATGACCCCGGCACCCTCGTCGCCGGTTCTATGGAGGATATCCCAGTGGAAGAAGCAACGCTCACCGGTGTAGCAACCGACAACTCTGAGGCAAAGATCACCATCGTTGGCATCCAGGATTCCCCTGGGGCGGCGGCGAAAATCTTCCGCACCGTCGCGGATGCCGAGATCAACATCGACATGGTGCTGCAAAACGTCTCGGCAATCGAGAACAATCTCACCGACATCACTTTCACCTGCCCTCGCTCGGAGGGGCCGCGTGCTGTCGAGATGCTGAAGAAGATTCAGGAGGCCGAGGGGTGGGCCAACGTGCTTTACGACGACCAAGTCGGCAAGGTATCCCTCGTGGGCGCAGGTATGAAGTCCCACCCAGGAGTGACCGCAACCTTCTGCGAAACGCTGCGTGACCACGGCATCAATATTGAACTCATCTCCACCTCCGAGATCCGTATCTCTGTGCTGATTCGCGAATCCGAGCTCCCAGAAGCGGCCCGCGCACTCCACGCCGCCTTCGAGCTTGGTGGCGATGAAGAGGCAAAGGTCTACGCTGGAACCGGACGATAGGAGAATCACCATGACCACAGTTGCAGTCGTAGGCGCCACCGGCCAGGTCGGCCGCGTGATGCGCGCAATCCTCGAAGAGCGAAACTTCCCTTGTGATGACATCCGCTTCTTCGCCTCGGCGCGCTCCGCGGGCAGCACCCTGCCTTTCCGGGGCAAGGACATCACCGTGGAAGACCTCGCCGAGGCCACCGAAGAGTCCCTCCGCGGTATTGATATCGCCCTGTTTTCCGCAGGTGGTAGCACCTCCAAGCAGTACGCACCGATCTTCGCTGCTGCCGGGGCCATCGTCGTGGATAATTCCTCCGCATGGCGTAAAGACGACGAAGTTCCCCTCATCGTCTCTGAAGTTAACCCGGATCAGGCGGAGAACCTGGTCAAGGGCATCATCGCGAACCCGAACTGCACCACGATGGCAGCGATGCCAGTCCTCAAGCCACTGCACGACCGCGCGGGGCTGCAGCGACTGCACGTATCGAGCTACCAGGCCGTCTCCGGATCCGGCGTGGCTGGGGTGGCAGCTCTGGCCGGCCAGGTCGGAGAACTTGACGACCCGACCGTGCTCGCACACGAAGGCTCGCAGCTCGCCCCCGCTGACTTGGGCCCATACGTCGCCCCGATCGCCTTCAATGCCGTGCCCCTGGCCGGCAGCCTTGTCGACGACGGCTCCCTAGAAACCGACGAAGAACAAAAGCTACGCAACGAATCCCGGAAAATCCTGGGGATCCCTGAACTCAAAGTTGCAGGTACCTGCGTGCGCGTGCCAGTTTTTACCGGGCATACCCTCACGATTCACGCCGAGTTCGAGCGCCCGATCACCGTTGAGGAAGCGAAGACGCTGCTCGCAGACGCACCCGGCGTGAGCTTGGTCGACGTTCCCACGCCGCTCGCAGCGACCGGAATCGATGAATCCTTGGTTGGGCGTATCCGCCAAGACCAAACGGTCGATGACAACCGCGGCTTGGTGCTCGTCGTATCCGGCGACAACCTGCGTAAAGGCGCTGCGCTGAACACGATTCAGATCGCGGAGTTGTTGGTTTAGTAGAACCCGTTCTCCCTTTAGTCCCCGGCTGTTTAGCCGGGGACTTCCGCGTTAATTCTCAATCGCTTTGCAGGGAAGCTAGAATGTGGCGGGCTGATGTGTCGAAGTGGTCCGAAACACTTCTCCAGAAACTAAAAGTTTGCTAAGATTATCCTGTATCTCACTCAGCTTTGCTCCTTAGGTGGGGAAACCGCAGTTCATGAACCATGCTCGCGCGCGATTGCTGGGCTTCTCGACGCTCGCGTTGACAAGCCTTACTTTGGCGCACCCAGCGTTAGCCCATGAACACGCAGTCACTTCTGCCGCGGGCCATTCGTCTATGACTGGCACGTCGTCTTCGTTGACTACCGCGCCCCTGGCCGTCTCTCTGCAGGAGACTGATCCTGAAAATGGCGGGATGGTCAGTATCAACAACGAGCCGGTCCCGGATCAAGCGGTTCCAGAAACACCCACCGACCTGTTGAAACCATATTTGTCGGATGATGAATTCACTGAAGGTTTGGATCCCAATTGGGCCGACCGGGCCGTACCCGGCGCAGGATTCTCTTTGGGCGAGATGGGCTGGGCTGGGGATGATTCCGCGCGGAGCGACAACGACGACGTAACCCCCACTGTCGCCCCGTCAGCCCAGTTACGAGTTGGCCCGGCACAGCCCCAGAATGCGGGGATGCAGTCAGTGGAGGAACTGCGAAAGCTGCAGGAGAAAGCTGTAGATGAGCTGCATTTTCATGCCATCGATGTGATTGCTAGTGTCTTTGGCCAAAAGGTTCAGGGCAATTCCGAGGAGCGACGGAACCGGGTGATGGCACCGCCGGTGCTTGACCAATATCGTGCACCACAGGACACTAGCGTGCAGATCCGTGCGGGCGAAGTTATCGAAGCCACAGATAGTTTGAATGGGGCGCCATCGGAGGTGTCAGTGGTAGGTGAGTCGCCTGCCCCGGCAAGTGACAGCGGTGCTACGGCAAGTAAGGAAGGGGAGTCTGGTTCGCCAATTCCATGGGCTGGCGTTATTTTGATAGAGGATCAATCCGCGTCAAAAGGCCAGCATTCTGGAGTGCAAGATCTTCACGCCGCGGTGCAACCCGAAGTGGCTGCCAGCCAGACAATGCAACCCACGTCGAATGCCCGTAGGGGCTCGGGATTAGGCGCATTAGCAGCCATTATGGCGGTCTGTATTATTGCCGGCGTCCTTTTGGTCGCGCGTTCACGCCGCCAGTTCCTACCACAAGTGCCCTAGTTAAAGTTACATGGCGCGCAGGCCGTTGCGCTGCTGACTTTGCAACCCCGCGGCTTCGATCATGTCGGCGCGTGCACGGGCAACTCGGGATCGAATGGTGCCGAGTCGGACATCGGCAATCCGGGCAGCTTCCTCATAGGAATAGCCCAACACCTGCGTCAAAATGAGAGCCTCACGACGCTCCGGAGAGAGCGAGTCGATCAGCATACGGGCGTCAATCCATTCTGTCCAGGAGCTAGAAGATTCGGTGTCTGCGGTGTCTTCGAGGGCTGCGTTGGCTTTGCGGGGCCGCGCCATGTCGTGGCGGATGTTGTCGACCCATACGCGACGCGCAAGTGACAGCAGCCAGGTGCGCGCGGAAGATCGAGCAGAAAAGCGGGGGAGTGCTCCAATTACGCGCAGATAGGTTTCCTGGGTTAGGTCGTCGGCAATGTCGCGCCCTCCGAGGTGGGCAAGGAGTCGCCAAACGTCACCTTGGGTGGCTTCGATAAATTCAGTCAGGGCGGCGCGGTCGCCTTTCCCTGCTAAAAGTGCCAGCTCAGTGACGTATTCGTCGTTGCGATCCTTGGAGTACTTCACGCCTAGTGAGCCTACCACCTTCATTGGTTCATCCTAGGTATTGCCAGACCCATAACTTAGGGGTAAGCTATATTTGTAAGTACCACCAATAAGGAGAGGTTATGACTGAAAAAAGCAATGAAGGGTTGATTCCATCAGTTGATGGGGCGACGACCCGACTTGGGGGATCCCCTGTAGCCAGCGAGAATCACTCGGTGACCAGCGGTGAACAAGGCGGAAACATCCTCAATGATTTCCAATTGATTGAAAAGCTCGCGCATTTCGACCGTGAACGCATCCCAGAGCGCGTCGTGCATGCCAAGGGTTCCGGCGCGTTCGGTGAGCTCCACATCACCGAGGATGTGACAAAGTACACCAAGGCAGCCCTGTTCCAGCCAGGCACCGTCACCCCCATGTTGGCTCGCTTCTCGACGGTTGCCGGCGAGCAAGGTTCTCCCGACCTGTGGCGCGACGTCCGCGGTTTCTCGCTGAAGTTCTACACCACTGAGGGCAATTACGACATCGTTGGCAACAACACCCCGGTGTTCTTCATCCGCGATGGTATTAAGTTCCCTGACTTCATCCATTCGCAGAAGCGTTTGCCGGGTTCCGGTCTGCGTGATGCGGATATGCAGTGGGATTTCTGGACGCGCACTCCAGAGTCCGCTCACCAAGTTACGTACCTCATGGGTGACCGAGGTATTCCAAAGGGCTTCCGTCATATGGACGGCTTTGGATCGCACACCTACCAGTGGATCAATGAAGCAGGCGAGCCGGTGTGGGTCAAGTACCACTTCAAGACGCAGCAGGGTTGGGAGTATTTCACCAACGAAGAATCCGCGGCAATTTCCAACGCTGACTACTCCCGTCAAGACCTGTACGAAGCCATCGAGCGTGGGGACTTCCCACGTTGGGATGTCAAGGTGCAGATCATGCCTATCGCTGACGCCGAAGACTACCGCTGGAACCCGTTCGACCTGACCAAGACCTGGTCGCAGAAGGACTACCCGCTCATTCCAGTCGGATACTTCGAACTGAACCAAAACCCGCGCAACTTCTTCGCCCAAATCGAGCAAGCTGCGTTCTCGCCATCAAACCTGGTCCCAGGCGTGGGCTTCTCCCCAGACAAGATGCTGCAGGCCCGTGGCTTCTCTTACCCAGACACCCAGCGCTACCGTCTGGGCGCAAACTTCGAGCAGTTGCCGGTGAACCGGCCAGTGTGCCCGGTAAATTCCTATGCTCAGGATGGCGCCGCGACCCACCAGTTCAACGACGCTGACCAGCCGGTGTATTCGCCGAACCGCCACTCGCGGGCGGCAGGCTACCTTGACGACGGCACCTCCTCGGCAAGCGGAGTAACCTATGGGCCGGCCACCGACCTCTACGTCAACCCGGACCCGCACGGCCGGGACCTGATGCGCGCAGCCTACGTACATCACCGCGACGATGATGACTTCATTCAGGCCGGTATCCTCGTCCGCGAAGTGCTTGACGACGCCGCTCGCGAGCGACTCGCGAACAACATCGCCGACGCGATGGATGGGGTATCTGACCAGGTAGAGTTGCAGGTCTATGAGTACTTCAACCGGGTCGATGGCTGGCTCGGCAACCGGGTGCGCGAGATCTTCACGGCGCGCAAGTAGCGGTTTGTGCCACACTGGGTGACATCTGATCGCAACAAGGAAGGAAGATTTCATGTCTGAAGTTCTCTACACCGGTTCTGTGACCTCCACTGGTGGCGGCCGTGACGGTCATGTCACCTCCACCGATGGGCACATCGACTTCGATGTTCGCCCACCAAAGGAGCTCGGTGGTTCTGGCGAAGGTGTCAACCCAGAAACCCTGTTCGCAGCAGCGTGGTCTGCATGCTTCAACGGTGCGCTGCACAAGATCATGAAGGATGCCGGCGTGGATGCCACCAAGTTCGCACCAGAGGTTACCGCCGTGGTTTCCCTCAACAAGGTGGAGACCGGTTTCGGAATCAGCGGGGAAATCCAGGTTGCATTTGCAAACCAGGATGAACTCGAAGACGCAGCAGCTCTCGTCGAAAAGGCACATGAGTTCTGCCCATACTCCCGTGCGCTGCGCGGTGATTGCGAGATTTCCGCTCGTTTGGCTTAAGTTTCGGTAGATATATGGAGCGCTAGCTATGTGGCTAGAAATCGCCCGGTTTGTCCCTTTAGTGGGGATTGGCCGGGCGATTTTTCGCGTTTTGGTACTTGTCAATCGAGATATATTCACAATGCTCATCGTGTTGATCGCGTATTGGCGAAAGTCTCGATAGGGCCATAATGGTGTGTTTTGAAGCATAAAGAGATCATTTCTTGGATGCGTTTTTCTTTAACTTGCAAAATGACAGGAATGTTATTTTCAGGTAGCTAAATCTCGTATGGTAGTTACCCTATGCATTTGTTAAGGTTTGAAAGATTAACGATCGATCTTTAAACCCCAAGGGTGGCTTCAAATGCAAAAAATCCTCAGCAGTAGCGGGGCGAAAATACTGGCAGTGCTGGCGACAGTCGCACTGGTCTTAGGTATCGCATCGCTCATGCCGTCTTCGGCGGCTAATGAGCCGTTTACCGCAACAGTAGGCAACTCTGCGAGTGTCGGCACCAACTCGGTTGCTCGATTCCCGGTGACGGTGAACTGTCGTCAAGACACCGGCTGTGCCGGAGCCACCATTACCTTTAATCGCCCAACCGATGCCAATGGCAACAAGCTGACCGGCCCCATGGTCGTTGGCCTGGCGTCTGGCTCCAACCCAGCGATTACGTACACCCTGACCGGGGCGGACACGGATACCGTTACCCTTACATTCACGCGTTTCGACGCCCAGGTGTCGCAGGTATTCGATGTTTCCTGGCAGACGCGCGACCCATATGTCCTCCCTGGTACATATAGTTCGCAGTGGCAGGCTGCGTTCCCAGAGGCGGGATACACCACCTCGGGCACTATGAGCGTCCCCGTTACTGGTACTCCGCAAGTAAGCCTTAACAAGACCGATATCACTGGTACTTCCTCTGCCTTCGTCGGGCAGATCCGTACCTTCCGAATTAACTGGAACCGCGCCCAGTACTCCCTCACTCCAAACCTGACGGGTGTGACCACCACTCTGGTTGACCAGCTGCCGGCTGGATACGAATTCGTTGGATTTAACGAAACTAATATCCCTGCTGACCGATACTTCCGCAACGCCGATGGGTCGGTAACTAATGCAGACGGTACGCAGGTCTATCGTTACGATGCCGCCAATCGTCAGATCATCGTGGAAATTACCAAGTCCGTTGACCAGTACATCACGCTCCGAAATCCAGGCAATACCCAACTTAACTACACCGTTCGTGTCACCGGTAGGGATGCGAACGGAGCGGCTCTCGCGGATAAGTCGCCAATCACAAACACGCTCAAGGCAGTCAACCCAACATCTTTGGACGGTAAGCCGGTAACTGTTGCTCCGGCCTCGACCACCTCGACGTTTACTGCCAATCGTGTGGGCACCTTCGGCAAGAGCCGTGTTGGTACCGAGTACCTGACAACTCCGTCGGATGCGAACAACACCCCACTGACGGTTCAGTGGGCGTTGTCTGCATCGAACCCGGGTTTTGCTCCCGCGCAAATTGTAATGTCGGATACCCCAAGCTGGTCCGTGCCTTTGGCGCTTAACGACGCAGCTCACGAGGACATTCGTTATGTCACCAGTGTGAAGCTCAACCCAGTCGTTTATAACGATGGCAACGTTTCCTACCCCGCGACCGTGATCGGCTATAAAGCTGACGGAACCAAGGTGACGTACGACCTGCGTACCGATGCGACTCTCGCTATCCCGGTCACGGACAAAATCGTCCGGGTGGATATCGTCGTTGACAATGTCCGGCCAACAGACACGAATCCCGGCACTATTTCCAATGGCGTAGTGGTAGCCACGATTACCCAATCTGTAGCAATCAAGACGGATCAGATTACTGCATCGACAAAGAAGTCAGACATCCTTTTGAATAACTCTGCCACGTTCTCCGTCGGTGGCGTTCAGGTTGCATCCGGTAAATCCTGGTACACCATTCGTGGTAAGCTGCCAAACATCTATCCGCAGCTCGGTGTAGTGAACACCGGCGCCAACCTGAACTTGCAAAACGGTGACACTTTCCAGATGAAGATGGGTCTGGGTGTCTACTCTGATTCAGGGCTTTCCCGTCCAGACGGATACCTCACTTTGCCACAAGGGTTCACGCTGGGAACTAACCCAACGTTGACGCCATTGCCAGGTGTCATCAACTGTCAGTCACAGCCATCGGATTGGATCATTACCAAGACCGCCGGTTATGCCGGTGGTGAGCAATGGCGCTTCCAGCTCAAGCCTGGTGTGGTTCTTGATCCAGCTAAGGGTGCTGCTGTCTTTTGTTGGTCCTTGCCGGTAACGGTGAACAATGCACTGTATGGCACCTATGACAAGCCAGTTCCTACTGATCCTTTGCACAGTTTCCGGCTTGATGTTCGCGAATCTCCAAATGCTGCTGGCCAGGACGTACTAGCTAACGCAACGATGACCGCAGGTGACACGTGGGACATCAACTCCGACGGCAACCGCTTTGGTCAATGGCGCACTGCCACCATGTTTGCCTCCGTTGCTCAGACCACCAGCATGCAGGTCGCTAAGACGGCAAAGGGCGATATCGAAAGTCGCGTCACCTCGTTTATTCCAGGTACCAAGGAAGAGGTATCGCTGGCAAAGGACCGGGTGGACTTCCAAGTTACCGCGTCGACCACGGGTACCAGCCCAGTCCAGAACATGGTCATGTACGACATGTTCCCAACCAACTCGCGCTCGAATTCTTTGGTAGAGGGCCTGTCGGTGAAGGAAAACAGCGCAACGACTTTCAGGCCAACGCTTGCAGGCCCGGTCTCGGCTGTTGGGCACAACAAGAGCTTCACCGTTTGGTACACCACCGCTATCGATCCGTGTCGTCCTGAGCTTGCCTCTGATACGTCTTACCCTGGCGACTCGTGTACCACCTTTAATGCACAAAATCAGTGGTCGACTGCAATTCCTGCGGACTTGTCGACGGTTACCGGCGTGCGTATTCAGTTCAATGAAAAGGTATTCGGGTCGTACGGATTCAACATTCCGATGAACATGCCGGACCTTGCTATCAACGGCCAGCCGGTCAACACCACTGACATTGCGACCAATCTGGTTGCTGTAGGTGGCATGACCGAAGGCGGTGCAAAGATTCCGTTCGTTGGACCTGCCTACGCTCGCGTTGCGCCAAAGGGCGATGTCATCATCAACAAGTACGCGGTAATTAAGGACGTCAAATACGACCTCAACCAGGCTGACACTCCACCATCAATTCGTCGCGGTGAAGAATTTACCTGGGTCATCGAAGCTACCGCGGACCCAACAGGTGCGGGCCTGCCGGATCCGGTACTCAAGGAACAACTGCCACACGGCATCGACTTTGTCTCTGTCGATGCGGGCACGGATGGCACCTTCGATCCTGCGACTGGCGATTGGAAGCCCGGCCGAATGGACCCAGGTGCAAAGAAGTATCTCTACCTGAAGGTAAAAGCTTCAAATATCGGTGCAGGTGACATGACCAATATGGTTGCCTACGACGATCCACTCGTCCCGGGTTCACCAACCCTTGCTGACTGCGTGGCTGTGACCAACAACGCGACCAACTGTGATTCCTCGATCGTCCACATCGACGCTGGTAACTCTGCCATCACGGGCCAATACCTGACCGACGTCAACCGCAACAATCTCCAGGACGCTGGGGACATCCCGCGTGAAGGCCTGATGGTCCGTTTGAAGGAAGTCACCAAGGACGCAGCTGGCAATGAAGTTCTGCGCTCCGTGGCGCAGACCTACACCGACGCCAACGGCAACTACAAGTTCACCTCGCTGCCGGCCGCAAATTACAAGGTCCTGTTTGAGATCGTTCCGTCGACAACTTTTGCCACCCCACTCGTGGGCAGTAACTCTGCGGTGAACTCGGATCCGGTAGCGCCGGTTACCGTTCCTGCTGGAACATACCAGGCCACCAACACCTTTGCGGTTGCTGAAAATAGCACCACAAACGACATTGACGCCTTGGTTTACTCCCTGGCCACCATCTCCGGCCGCGTGTTCGACGACGTGGACGGCGACGGCAGCCGTGTTGACCAGACCGATAAGGATCTTTCCGGTATCAAGGTGGAGCTACTTCGTCCAGACGGCTCGGTAGCAGCAACAACAACTACCAACACGGATGGCACGTATTCCTTCGTCGGCTTACCAGTGGGTACCTACTCGGTGCGCATTCCGGCGCCACCAGCTGGCTACACCTACACCAAGAAGACCGGCGATGACTCGGCTATCAACGTTGCCGATCTATCCGACATCTTGGGCAATGGACAAACCACCTTGTTCAAGGCAGTCGAAGGCCAAAACCCAAACATTGACGCTGGTCTGCAGCGTACCGCTGATCTCGGCGGCTTTGTGTTCTCGGACGGCAATGGTGACGGCCTCGGCGATGGGGAGAAGCCTCTCGCGAACGTGACGGTGGCTCTGTTCGATGCAGCTGGAAACGAGCTCGGTACCGCTACGACCGGTGCTGATGGGCGTTACGCCTTCAACGGAATTACCCCGGGTGACTACTATGTGATAGTCCGCAAGCCAGGTGCGATTTACACGACTGAATCGGCAACCTCAGATGCGAATAAGGTCGACGGTTCCGACGTCACTTCCGACGGTGTCGGTGCAGTAAGCCTGGCTCCGGGACAGAAAGCCACCAACCTCGATGCCGGTATTCTGCCTACTTCCACTATCTCCGGCAACGTCTTCTACGACGACAACGATAACCAACTGTGGGACACTACCGAGCCCCGGAAGGAACGCCCACTCACGGTTCAGCTCTACAAGGTCGGGGATGACCAAAACCCGGTCGCGACGACTGACACCGTTTCGCTGGCGCAGAAGGGCACCTATGAGTTCACCGGTGTGACACCGGGGAACTACTACGTAAAGTTCATCAACCCGTTCTCGGGCAACTACCAGGTGCAAACGGCTGATACGGACATCACCAAGCCTCGCCTCAATGACGTCGATGCCACCGGTGTCACCCGTGGCTTTACCGTGGCCAATGGCACCGCAGTGCCAAATGTTGACGCCGGAATTATCCGCAATCAGCAGGTGGACGGCTACGTCTGGCAAGATGTCAATAACAACGGCCTCTGGGATCAGGGTGAAACCCCACTAGCGGGTGTTACCGTCACCCTGACCAATGCTCGTGGACAGGTAACTCAGCGTGTTACTGACGACAACGGCTATTACAAGTTTGACGCCGTAATGGCGGGCCAGACGACGGTGAACGTCGTCAAGCCTGCTTCCACCACCAACTCCCCGAAGGTGGGCGATACCTCCACCCTCGCAGGACTGGAGGAGCCGAACAAGTCGGACTTTGACTCGAACAGCACGGTGACCTTTACCGTGGTCGGTTACACCGATCCTGCGTATCCAGAAGCCGGCGACGTCAACCGTGTTGATGCGGGCCTCGTGCCACAGACCAAGGTCTCAGGTGTGATGTTTGTGGACGCAAACCGTGACGGCAAGAACGACGTCACCGAAGCGCCATTAGCAGGTCAAACGGTGACCTTGTACCGTGCAGACGGCACTGTAGTAGCAACCACCACGACTGCTGCCAATGGGGCATACACTTTCAATGATGTGATTCCGGGCGACTACCAGGTGGGCTTCGGTAAGCCGGATACTGCCATCTTCACGACCCTCACTCCAAAGGGTGCCGAAGGTGTGCTCGATACATCCGTAAACGACGCCGATAGCACTGGCCGGACCGCCACGTTTAGCGTGGGCACTACTCCGGTAACCACCGTTGACGCCGGCGTCATCACCACCGCTAATGTCTCCGGCCTAGCGTGGGCGGACACCAACGACGATGGTCGTCGTAGCAGCGATGAACTCGCTCGTGCAGGTCTGCCAATCGAGCTTATCGACGCCAATGGCAACGTAGTTGCCACCACCTACACGGGTGCTGACGGTTCTTACACCTTCAAGGATGTTGCGCCTGGTGACTACCACGTCCACGTCGGTACGGTTCAGGGCGCCACGATCTCTGGCACTCAGCCAGACCCAATTCTCGGCAACCCTGATGCGAACGACATCGATCGCGCAACTGGCAACAGTGCCAGCTTCACCGTGGCAGCGGGAACAGACGTAGTCAATATCGACGCTGGTATCACCCCGCTGGCTGGTCTGTCTGGCGCTACCTTCCAGGACTACAACGGCGATGGCAAGCGGGACTCTGGTGAGCCTTCGCTACCGGGCGTGAAATTGACCATCTACCGCACGGATAATTCCGCTGCTCCGGTTGAACTCACCACCGATGCAAACGGCACCTGGGCCTACGCGGCCGAGCCTGGGCATGACTACTACGTCGTGTACTCGCCAGTTGATGGTGCGGTTTACAGTGAGTCATCCGACCTCAGCCGTGATGTTCTCCTCCCTGGTTTCTCGGACATCGATGCCAACGGCAAGACCAATGCCGTCAGCGTTGAAGCAGGCAAGGTGTACCCGAACATCGCTGCGGGCTACAAGACCACAGCCGATATTTCCGGTGCGACCTTCAACGATGTCAACAACGACGGCCTTCGGGACGCGAGCGAAACAGCTTACCCAGGTGTCACCGTTGAGCTCATCGACTCTGCGACAGGCGAGGTCAAGGCGACCACGACGACGGATGCTGACGGCACGTATGTCTTTGCCAACCTGCAGCCGGGCGCTTACCAAGTCCGGGTCATGCTGCCTAACACCGGCGAAGCCTTCACCACTGATGGCACGAACCATGTGCTCTCCGAGCCGAACATCAGTGACGTCACCAAGGACGGTCTTTCTGCGCCAATTCAACTGGTTGCAGGTGGCAACGTGCCTAACGTGGATGCCGGTATCGTGGCGCTCTCCAGCATCTCGGGCATGGCTTTCACGGATTACAACCGTGATGGTCTCAAAAATGACATCTCCGATCAGCCACAAGAGGGCATGCAGGTGCAGCTTCTCGACGCCACCGGCAAGGTAGTAGCAACTACCACTACTGACGCCGAGGGTAAGTATGTCTTCAACGATTTGGTTCCAGGTTCCTACCGCGTAGCATTCACCACCCCAACTGGGGCAGTGGTGACCACGATGGGAGCAGGCTCTGATCCTGCCTTGAATTCCGACATCAACCCAGATGGACGGACAAATGTGATCGATGTGACTGCTGGTTCCGCCACGACCAACGTCAACGCAGGTTACCTCGTTGACGCTGCTATCCGTGGCTTTGCGTTCCTTGATTCGAACAACAATGGTTTCTGGGACGACGCCGAGCAGCCGCGGGCGCAAGCCACTGTCGAGCTACTCGATAGCAATGGCACGGTTGTTGCGACAACCTTGACCGACGGCTTGGGTGGCTATGAATTCCTGCACCAAATGGCAGGAACCTACCAAGTTAGGTTCGTAGCGACCGCTCCAGCTGCACTGTCGCCGTTGACTGGAAACGATGCAATTGGTGCTGCGCGCCTTTCCGACGCGGACCCAACCACTGGCACGACCATGGCCTTCAACCTCGTTGCTGGCAAGGATCAAAACTTCGTCGACGCCGGCTATGTCGAGCTCACCTCGATTTCGGGCGTGGCATTCTTTGACTCAAACTACGATGGTTCCAAGCTTGATGAAAAACCACGCCAAGTTGAAGTTGTGCTGTACGACAAGAACGGCAACGAAGTTGCTCGTACCACCACCGACCCAACGACGGGTGCCTACACCTTCACGGATGTTCATCCAGGCAACTACACGGTTGGATTCCAGACCTTCACCGGCGAAGTATTCTCGCCACAAGGTAAGGATTCCCTTGTTGGCCAGGATGGTCGGACCAGCGTAAGCGTCGAATCTGGTACTCCGGTCGAAGGCGTGGATGCTGGTTACATCACCACGGCTCGAATCTCCGGGCTTGCCTTTGCCGACTACAACGGTGACGGTGACTATGGCGATGCCACCACTCCGGTTCCTGATCCGGCAGCTGACGTCGTGGTCGAGCTCGTGGATGCCGACGGCAACTCCCTGCCGACCCCGATGGTCGTCAACGTGGGTGCAAACGGTCGCTACACCTTTGATGTGGCGCCGGGAACCTACCGTGTGAAGTTCCTCAATACGTTGGGTAAGGACATCAGTCCTTACGCTGGCAAGAGCAAGGCCATCACGGATATGTACTGGAACGACGTCGACCCAGCTACGGGTATGTCGGCTCCGGTCCAGGTCAATGCCGGAGAGATGGTTCCTAACGTTGACGCTGGCGTGATTCCGCAAGGAACTATCTCCGGACGCGTGTTCCTAGACAGCAACTTTGACTCGCTTAAGGTTGCTGAGCCAGGAATCGGCGCGACCGTACAGCTGGTAGACGCCAACGGCACTGTCATCCAAACTGTCCAAACGAACGCCAGTGGCGAATACGAGTTCACCGGTATCAAGCGTGGTGACTACACCGTTCGATTCGTCGGAGTGACTGGATACGCGATCACCGACGGTGACTCGAAGATCAACGCGGACCAGGAAATCAAGGTTTCCCTGGCAGCAGACCAGACCCTGACTGATCAGGATGCTGGCTACCGCCAAGGCGCGGAGATCCGCGGTATCGCGTTTGCTGACGAGAACAACAACGGCATGCGCGAAGCCAACGAGCCACCGGTTGCTGGCATGCTCGTTCAGCTGCTGGACGAGAATGACCAGGTGATCACCACGGTGGCGCCACAGCGCACCGCGGCGGATGGTTCCTACCTGTTCTCGGCGATGCCGGGCAACTACAAGGTGAGGTTCGTTGCCGAGCCGAATGGCGTCGACATGTTCTCCACCACCAAGGCCGGGAACATTGATGCCGCCCTAGGCAACGACGTTGACGAAAACGGCACGACTGACCAGTTCGAGCTGGTTGCGGGTCAAACTAAGGCAACTGTCGACGCCGGTGTCATCGCCGCCGGATCCATCGAAGGCACCGCCTTCCTGGACCCAGCAGGCCAGGGCATCCAAGCCGATGGCAAGCCGTTGTCTGGAGTTGTGGTTTCGCTGTACCGCGATGGTCTGTACATCGGCGAGCGCCTGACTGACGCCGATGGCAACTACAAGTTCCAGATCGTCGCGCCGGGCAATTACGAAGTTCGCTTCGCTCCTGCGACCGGAAATACCTTCTCCGCACAGGGACACGATTCGCTGGTTAACACCCAAGGTGTCATCGCCGTGAAGGTGGATCCACGCCAGGCGGTTACGAATATTGACGCCGGCTATGTCCTACCGGCCGGCACGATCTCCGGTAACTTCTGGCAGGATGTGAACACGGACAACGTTGCGGACTCCAATGTCCCAGGCGTTATGGTCGAGCTTCTCGACGCCCAAGGCAATGTCCTCCAGACGACGTACACCAACGAGCAGGGGCACTACGCCTTCACCGGTCTTGCCGCTGGAGATTACAAGGTGCGCTTCACCAAGCCGGATGGCACCGTCTACGCGCCAAACCAGAAGGACGTTCTAGACGTCAAGCTGGTCGTTGGTACCCCATCGGTGGATAACGACTCTGGTATCCAGTACTCGTCGCTAAGCGGGCACGTGTTCTACGACCCAGAAAACGACGGCAAGTATGCAGGTACTGAGGAACTGGGGACCAGCGCAGTCGTTACCCTGACGGACAAGGACGGTAACGAGATCCCAGGCACCGTTGGTGGCGGGCTGTTCGACTTCCCAGGTTTGAAGCCGGGCGAGTACACCTTGACCATCGTGGTTGATGATAAGACGTACACGCAGACGGTGACCGTGCCGGCAAATGGTCGCGTTACTGTCGACCAGCCGATTCCGGTGCCGACCACGACGACGTCGCCGACGCCATCGCCGACGACATCGGTCTCTCCAACTCCGGAGCCGACCCCGGCAGTCACCGTCACGGTCACGGTCACGGAGACGGTGGGAGTGACCCCGACGCAAACTCCAACCTCGGAGCCAACGGCTACGACCACTCCAACGCCGGGTGAAACGGTGACGGTCACGGTTACAGTGACGCAGACGCCGACCAGTTCGCCGACGCCGGAGCCGGAGCCGACGCCTACGCCGACCGCTACAGCGACGCCTACGCCGACCGCTACAGCGACGCCGACACCGGTAGCAGAGGTGGGCGTGATTGCTGGCGTGATCTGGGACGATGCGAATCGCGATGGTGTGATTGCCGCTAGCGAAACGCCACTCTCCGGGGTAACGGTTACGTTGACTGGACCTGGTGGCACGTTCACGACGACCACTGACAAGGATGGTCATTACCAGTTCCCTGGCCTCGCAGAAGGTGACTACACCGTTACGGTGACTAGCCCTGCAGGTAAGGAGTTGACGTACTCTTACGGCAAGCTCACTATTGATCCGCAGCGTACCGCGCAGGTGGGGCTCGTAAAGGGCGGTTCTGTCCAGAATGTGAACTTCGGTTACGCGGATCCGGAGCCTACCCCGATCCCGGATCCGACCGGGTCGATCGCAGGTAAGGTCTACCGCGACACCGCCCACCTGGGCACTGTCGACAGCGGTGAAGCCGGTGTCGGTGGCGTGCGGGTAATCCTGCACCTGCCGGATGGCACTACCCTGGAAACCCGCACGGCAGCCGATGGCTCTTGGGCGTTCAATGGTCTGAAGCCAGGCAACTACCGGGTGGAGATCGATGAGGCATCCTCGCCGTTCAAGGATGCGCTGCACCTCGTGTCTGATCCGAAGGGCGCGACCGGGACGGCGGCGTCGTCAAGCTTCGGCCTGACGCTCGGCGAAAACGAGTCCATCACCGACGTCAACTTCGGTCTCGATGCGGACGAGGTCGTGCCTCCTGAGGAGCTCGGCTCCGTCACCGGTCGCCTGTTCCATGACGATGACCGCGACGGCACTGTCGATCCTGGCGAGGAGTTGTTGGCTGGCGTAAAGGTCCAGCTTGTCGACGCTACCGGTCGCGTGGTCGCGGAGACCACGACGGATGAGAATGGCTTCTACACTTTCCTGGATGTGAAGCCAGGCAAGTACACGGTGAAGCTCCCTGCTGAAATTGATGGTCTTGGTAAGGTCACTGGTTCTGGTCGCGAGATCGATGGTGTCATTGTTAGTGACGAGTTGGTAGTCGAAGGCGGCCTGAATGCCCATGCCGGCGACACCGGCTACGACCGTGACGAGCAGACGACGCCTCCAACGACGGATCCTACGACGGATCCTACGACGGAGCCGACGGTTGAGCCGACCACCGAACCGTCGGAGCCTTCGGAGCCGACGAATGAGCCGCATCCTGGCGGTTCTGTCGACGGGTCGTCGGGTGCTGTGATCGGCAGCTCGCTGATCGGCGGATCTTCGGCCGTCGGGTCTTCTGCAGGATCGTCTGCAGGAAGCAAGGCCCCGACTGGAGCCCCAGTTCCGAGCCCTGCGCCGAAGCCAGAACCTACGCGTTCCGGCGAGGGCCAAGCAATAACCCGGGCAAAGCAAGCACTGGCCTCGACCGGTGCGAACATCCTCGGTGTAGTTGCCGGAGCTGCAGTCCTGACTGCTCTCGGAGTCTTCTTGATCCGACGCTCTAAGCGCAAGTAGTCAGCACACAAAAGATGCCCGGAGGCGATGAAATCATCGCCTCCGGGCTTTTGGGTTCAGCAAAGAAGTGGTGTTTCTTGATTTGGATACTGGCCGGGTGCGGGTTGTCGTTCAGCGCTTGGGGCTGCACACCTGCTAGTCAGTACTTCTGAAGCTCGCTTACCCAGCACCCCGGAAGCCCACCCATCAGCGGCGAAATTAACCCCTCGAAACCGAACGAACTAGAGGCTTTCCACAGCGTCGTGAATAGCGCGGGCCATGTAGAACGACGAGACAGCCGCCACGATCCACAGTCCGCAAATCACGAGTACGACTCGGACCACTGAGTTCGCATCGACGGGACCAGCTGCGAAGTCTTCGAGCAGCTTTGCCACTGCAAGCAGCGGCAGCGCCACTCCGGTGGTCGGGCCCATGACATTGATGCGGGTCAGGGCGTCGGGCGCGCGCCAGAGCGCGATCACAGTGCCGAGAATGAACAGGGCGGCAACAATCTGCAAAATCATGGAAACTGTGGTCAGCATCAGCGACGCCCCTTCGACAGGATTCGTGACACAGAGACCGTCGATAGCAGGCCTAGCAGAGCACCCAGCAGAAGAACCTCGTAGACGATAGAGGTGTCATTCAGGATCGCCCAGCCGATGTAGAAGGCCAGCATGAGGTAGAACACCATGTCGGCGAGTACTGCGCGCGTTGCGTCATCCTTGGTGGAGATCAGTAAGGCGAGGTTGGCGATCATCGACACCGCGCACACGCCCAGCAGAATGTAGGTGACCATTAGCGTTCCTCCGTTGTGTAAGGGCCGTAGTTCGTGTCGGAGTGTCCGGCCACGAAGGTGGAGTGGAGCGGGTTACCGGGGCCTTGGCCTGGCGCGCCGCGGTCGATGTCGCGGATGGAAGGGACGAGGCGTTCTTCCATGTCTGCAAGTCCTGCGAGGACCTCGCCTGGATCCGCTCCGTACACGGCGTGGACCAGGAGGCGGTCGTCGCGAAGCCCGAGCGAGAGTGTTCCCGGCGTGATGGTGATGCAGGTGGAGAACCAGAAAATGTCGCGCTCGGAGGTCACTCGGAGGGGGTAGGACACGATGACGGGCTGCATGGCGTTACCGGGGGAGAAGGAATCTCGAACGATAACGACGCCACCGACGAAGATCTGCCCAATCAGCCAGGGGATGAATTTCAGCAAGTGCATTAGCGGACCACTCCTACCGGATTATCGCTCAGGATCATTGAGCTGTAGCCAGAGACGTTGAACAGGTCGTGGGTGCCGTGCAGGATGGCGTCGGTAAGCGGGCCGGCGGCGAAGAACATCACCACAGACACAGCTAGCAGTGCGGCGCCGGGGGCGAGCTTTGCCCACGGGACGACGAGCGTGACGGGGTACTGCTCGGGCGGGCGACCCCAGAAAACTTTGCGCCAGAGGCGGAGCATCGAGAATAGCGAGCCTATCGACGCCACGATGATCGCCGCGATCACGACCCAGGACCGGGCATCACCCTGGCGGGCCGCCTCCAACACTAGGAACACTTTGCCCCACATGCCGGAAAATGGCGGGAAGCCAACGATAGAGAAGGATGCCGCCGCGAATACCGCCGCAACCCAGGGATCCCTGCGGGCCAAGCCAGAGAGCTTAGAAAGTGTCCCTGTGCCGTAGGTTTCCTCGATGGCGCCACCGGTGAGGATCAGCGCTCCCATCGTGATCATGTGGTGCACGGTGTACAGCAGGCCAGCAGCCAGCGCGTTTTCCGTGCCGAAAGCAAGCATGACCAGAATGAATGGCATACCGCTGACCATCTGGTAGGCCAAGACCCTGCGAATGGTGCGTTCCGCCAGGCCAGCGAAAGAACCAACCAGCATGGCTACCACCATCACGACGATGATGAACCAGGTCCAGCGGGGGTTGCAATCGAAAATGACCACGTAGATCCGGAAGAGGGCGTAGACCGCCACCTTGGTGTGTAAGCCGGAGAAAAGTCCCATCACCGCAGGGGACGTCGCCGGGTAGGTACGTGGCAACCAGGTGTGCATGGGGAAGACGCCGGCTTTGATGACCAGCGCGATAACTACCAGGCCGAAGGCCACCACGAGTGGGCCGGAGTCAGCTGCCCCGGCCAGCGCGGCGATGTTTACGGTGCCACTGACACCGTAGACAAAGCTCACGCCGAGCAGCAGCATCGTCGATGCCAACAGGTTGGAAAGCACGAAAGTTCGTCCAGCTGCGAGTCGGGAACGGGTGCCGGTCATCGCCATCAACCCGTAGGAAGGCAGCAGCATGACCTCTACCATGACGAACAGGTTGAACAGGTCGGCGGTCAGCAGGGCGCCGTTGACACCGCCGAGCAGCATCAAGGTGAGCGCCGGGTAAAAACGGGCGCGCGTCTCACCGGCGGCGGCTGCGAACCAGTTGCTGGTGAAAGTGACAATACCGGTGGTTACGATCATCACCGCAGAAAAGGCGTCAGCCGCGAAGGGGATCGCCACCCCGCCTACGTAGAGACCCACCGCGTGGGCTTGCGGGCCCTGCTGGAAGAGCCAGACACCCCCGGCGATGCTTGCTGCAGGAAGCAGTAAGGAAAGCGCGGTGGCAAAAATGCGGTTCGGGAATAGGACGGACAGGGCTGCGCCGAGCAGCGGGATTGCGAGGAAAAGGGGGAGGATCACTTGGCACCGCCGTCGAGAAGCTGCTGGTTGTGGATTGCCCGAGGGTCGTCCGCAGGCACCGCGTAGGCATTACGCGCGGCGGTGACCAATTGGTTCGTGTCCACCTCGTTGGCGTGCTGGGAGGCAGTGTCGTCATTTCGTCCCACCGCAGCTAGAGCAAGCATGAACGTGGTGGTGGCCATCGCGATCACGATTGCTGTCAGCACGAACGCCTGTGGGATAGGGTCGGCGGCTTGGTCGAGCGGGGTGTCGGAGAAGGGCTCGCTGCGCCATGCGCCGATACCGGCGGCCAAAATGATCAAGTTGGTGGCGTGGCTAATCAACGACATGCCGATAACGATGCGGTACATCCCGCGCTGGAGCACCAGGTAGACGCCACCGGCCATAAGGATTGCGATGCTCAAAGCAATAATCACTTGAGGTCCTCCTTGGTTGCGGCCTGTGCTTGGGCGAGTTGCAGTGCGGTCTCCACATTTCGGGCACGTTGTCGATCATGCTGATCAGTTTTGCGCTCCCGCACCGTCGGGGGCGGGACGGGTGTATCGGCAGGCCGGTCATAAGGTAGCTCGTCGGCGCCGGGTCGACTCTCCCCGCCGAGTGCGTTGATGCCCAGGCTCACCATTCCTAGCACTGCGAGGTAGACACCGGCATCGAAAATCATCGAAGTGGTGAGGTGTTGTCCCAGGAAATGGCCGTGGATGGCATACAAGAAAGAGCCGTGGGTCATGCCGATAAAGCCCGCTACCAGCGCTGTGGTCACGCCAACGCCGGTCAAAATGAACGGCACCCGCTTGGGAACCACGGGGGCGTCGGCTGGCTTGGCTAGATACACCAGCATGAAACCCGAAGCCGCCACCAGCGCGGCGATGAAGCCACCGCCGGGGGAGTTGTGCCCGCGCATAAAGATAAACAGGCTGAGCAGTCCCAAAACCGGCAGCAGCAATCGCTGCAAGTGGCGCAGCGGCAAGGCATTGCGTTCCGGCTCAAGCAGTGGCTGCGTATCGACGCCCCGTTCCCGCGGAATCGACGCGACTACCGCAGCAATCACCACGGCAGCCATGCCCAGAACGGACAATTCGCCCATCGTATCCAGAGCACGGAACTCGACCAGGATGGTGTTGACGACGTTCGCGCCTCCGGAAATGCCCGGCGCCTCCTGCAAGTACCACATCGCCAGCTTAGGGCGCTCGTGTCGGCCAAGTAGGGTGTAGACCCCGAAGAACGTCACCACGCCGGTCGCAGCCGCGATCGCCCCCGACCAGTATTTACGGCGCGTGCGCACCGGGTGGAAACCACGTGGCTGATGCCGCAGGACCATCATGATCATGACGATCACCAGTAGCTCCACCAGGAATTGCGTGAGGGCAACATCCGGGGCGCCCAGCATGAGGATCTGCAGCGTGACGCCAACGCCGACTGCGGAGAGCAAAATCGTGGCGCTAATCCGCGAACGGGTGCGTAGCAAGGACAACACGCAAGCGACGATGATTGCGAACGGCAAGAGATCCATCACGCGATCAGTGTTGGCTACCCGAGGAGCTAGGCCGGCACCGTCCATGCCGGTGACTGCGGCAGCAACACCAAGTGTGATGACTGCGGCAAATGGCCAAGCCAGGTGGCGGGCAGGAGAGAAGGAGTTTGCAACACCTGCGCCGAGCCGGCCGTAGCGTTTTGACGCCTCGGTTACAGCATGGAGAACCGAAGCCCCCGTAAACGGAAGCAATTGCTTACGCTCAATCGGGGCGAGCAACGGCTTGCGGAAGTACACACCGATGCAACCGATTACTAGCACCGCCAGCGAAATCAGGAACGGGGCGTTGATGCCATGCCACAGCGCGAGATGCGAATGGGATTCCAACCCAATTGCCGCCACTGCAGCGTCGACCGGAGCATCCAACCAAGGCAGAGCGAATGCAACTGGGATCGACAAAAGGCCTGGCAAAGCCGCAGGAAGCCACAAAGAAACCGGCGCTTCCTTGACGTGCGACATATCGCGCGGGCCATCAATGAAGGAGCCGAAAATGATCCGTGCGGAATAGGTGAAGGTCAACAGCGCTCCGAAGGCGGCGACTGCAAGGAGCAAGGGAGTAAACACGGGGTTGCCGAACGTTTCGCTGCTCTGCTCCAAGGCTGCGAGCATGCCTTCCTTTGAAGCAAAGCCAAACAGTGGTGGCACAGCCGCCATGGACAGCGCACCGACCACCATGGATCCGAACGTGTAAGGCATTCGACGAACCAGTGGGCCCAGGCGACGAATATCGCGGGTGCCGGTCTGGTGATCCACCACACCAATCAACATGAACAAGCTTGACTTAAACAGGGCATGCGCCATGGTGTGTACCAGCGCAGCAGCCAGCGCCAGGGGAGTTCCCACCCCGATCGTGGCCACCAACCAGCCCAAATGGGACACCGTGGAATAGGCGGTGAGCTGCTTCAAGTCGGTCTTCTGGATGGCAAAAAGCGCGCCCATCACGGCGGTGGTCAAGCCCACCGAAATCAACAGTGCGTTCCATACGGGCTCGGAGTGGAAAATTCCGGAAAAGCGCAGCAGCACATACACACCTGCCTTCACCACCGCAGCGGCGTGCAGGAAGGCTGACACCGGAGTGGCAGCAGCCATGGCTTCGGGCAGCCAGAAGTGGAAGGGGAACTGGGCAGCTTTAGTGAATGCCGAGACCGCGATGAGAATTGCTAACAATTCGGTCAGCCGGTGGTTGGCCCAGATGTCGTTAGCCAAAATCTCGGAAAGGTTGGTCGTTCCTGCTTGCGTTGAGGCGATCGCCACTGCGGTGAGCAAGGTGAGGCCACCGACAAACGTGAGGATCAAAGTACGCACGGAGCCATCCTGGCCGCCTGATCCCGAACGGGCGATGAGCAGGAAAGATGCGATCGAGACTAGTTCCCAGCCGACGAAGAGGGTGATGACGTCGTCGGCAAGCACCAGCAGCAACACCGCAAACATGAACGCCGACATGATCACGTAGAAACTCGTGTTTCCAGTGCGTCGGGGCAGGTAGGCTGCGGAATAACAGAATACAACTGCGCCGACCAGCAGGGCGAGCAAAGCAAAGAAGGTGCTTAAGGAGTCGGCTTTGAGGGCGAAGTGCGCGCCGAGGGCCCAGGGGACGTCGATCGACGCGGGCGACTGCGTCATGATCACAGCGGCGGCCACAAAGAGTGCGGCTAGTGGCCACCCTGCTTTCCGGTCAAGGGTCTTAACGAGTAGTGGGGATGCCACTACTGCCGTTCCTGCCAGTAGCAGGACGAAAAGCAGGGTCACGTGTAAATCACACCTTGGGCTGTCGATTTTCCTTATAAGTCCGGCCTGTTGGGCCACTGATCATCACAGGTCGCTCGGGGTGTTGAGCGCGTAATAGTAAGCGATTTTAGCAGCCACAATCACTGTTCTCCCATTCTTTCTGCCTGCATTTCCGGTGCGTCCACAGCCAAAATGGCACTCGAGTGACCTAAATTCTTCTGTATGCGCCCCATTCGCCGTCTTCTTTTTGCCTTGCTACTCGTGCTGCCGTTGATCGGCGGTGCGGCGTATTCGATTGCTACGAATTCGGATCCGTCCGCGGCGTGGTCGTCACCAGACGAGCCTTCGGCAGCCCCCGGAGCAGCGGATTTAGTGCCGGCGCGCCGGGCAGCTGGCGAGGCCAGCTCTCAGGCAGGCTTTTTGATCGGCGGTACCAAGGAACTCAGTAGCGGTGCAGGACAACTCGCCGACGGGACCGGGAAACTCGCCGAAGGAGGGCATACCGCGGCCGGGGCAGCCAACGAGCTCTCTAACGGTATGGTGCAGCTCCAGGCTGGCACGGGTCAGCTTGGCGACGGCGCGGTGAAGGTAGCCGACGGCGTTCAACAAGCCGTCGACCAGGTGCAGGGCATCGGCTTGATCCAAATGCAGATTGTTCGCGAAATCGACCGGGTTTCCGCCGAGTTGGAGAAAGACAAGTCTCCGGAGGCTGCGGAGTTCCGCAAGCAACTCGCGGGCTTCCGTACCCAGGTGGAACAGTTCAAATTGGATGGGGCGATGGTTGATCAGCTCAGCCAGCTGCGTACTGGTTCGCGGGAAATCGCGAACCAGCTGGCCGTCCCTGGATATGGATTCCACGACGGTATCTACTCCGCCACCAAAGGCTCAAAAGAGCTGGCCACCGGCCTCGCGGAGCTTGACGCCGGCCTGGCAGAGGCTTCAAACGGGGCCAACCAGCTTCGCGACGGCGCGGTGAAAGTCGACAACATGGCTGCCAAGAACAAGGAGAAGATTGGTGCCGTGCAGCGGGCGCTGCCAGCCGACGTTGCTCCAGCTGCTGAGGAGCCAATGCCCACCTTGATCCCGCTCCTAGGTTTCCTGATTTCCGCGCTCGTGATGGTGGGATGCTCGCTGACCTCCCGTTTCGGCTTCGTGGCAGTCCTGCTTATGGGGGCGCTCGCAGCACTTGTGTTGGCCACGGATCTGACCCCGGTGGTGGGAGCTGGTTTGGTGGCGACAGTAATTCTGGCCGGTCTAGCGGCCGGTTTCCTCGCCCGTGGACTCGTGGCCGTCTTCGGTCCCCGCTGGGGCAGCTATGTCATGTGGGCAGGGCTATTAGTGCAGATTGGCGCAGTGGGATTTGTGTGGAAACTCGCCTCCCGTGCGGACATTTCCCCAGTGCTCGGCGCAGTTTCCGCCTTCATGCCCATGCACTACTCGACGGGCGCGTTGACCTCAGCGGGTAATTCGGGATCCACCACGGTGCTCGGAGTGTCCCTCGGAGTGCTGGCAGCTACCGCAGTGTGTGGATTCTTGGTGAGCAAGTTTGCTGGTTATTCGGCGTCTGTGGGGCCGGAAGAGAACAACTCGGTTTCATAGCTCACCTGCGCGTCGGGCGCGTGCTTGTGTACTGCGCAGGCGATGTGCACGTTGATGAAACTGGCGATTTCCGCCTCCGCCTGGCTGCTCATGGCAGATACTTCCAAGGTGTGGCTGCTTATCTTCCGAGTGACTACTCGGTTGCGGACAATTGCGGAGCCGGCTCCGGAAGAGAGCGTTTGAGCAAGTCGGTCCCATACTGTGGCTAGGTCATTCTGAGTGCTGGAGTTGACGCATACTCGCAGGTGCTGCGCAGTTTTGTGTTCAGGGTCTGATGGTATGGTTGCGGGTTGCTGGTCGGGGGCGGTGGTCGGTGGATTTCCTCTCCGGAGGGCATCAGGAAGCTGCCAGAATTTCATGCAGCTTATCGTAATGGCGAATTTTCTTTAAGTGAAACCTCTTAATAGATTATTGGCCGAACCTTAGTTTATTAACATTAGCGCTGCTTATCTTTCGATACTTAGTTAGTATTCCTATTTATTTGGTGGTTAAAGACATCGCTCAAACTTCACCACACTGAAACGTCAGTAGACAGCGGGGTTAAGTAGTCGAAAGCGTGTCTCTCATTCATGTTTTCCGCAGTGTTGTGGGCCTGAAGCCAGTATTTACTGTTGTCTGGCAGCCGTAGCTCGCTCGATGTCGTCCCTTCGGTGTAGTCGGACTACCGCTGTGGGATTATATTCATTAAAAAACGCTGCTCTGCGTAGTCGGACTACGCCGAAGCGACGACATAGCACTTGTGCAGCACACCCGCACGGCCGACGACACGCCGACGAGACACACTTTTCTTTACTTAACCCAGACAGCGCGTATTTGGTGCTACGGTGTGGTGAAGTTTGGTTCGGGGTGTTTGCTGCCTTCTCCGGGGGTGAGGGCTGCCTTCTCCGGTTGCCTTTCAGGTGGTACAAAACTCGAAAAGTGAGCAGTATCAAAGGCATTCAACGGCGTCACGACAACGAAGAAGGAGGGTTTCCCGCCAAAACTTACTGGGAAACCCTCCTCAAAGAGTCGGGATAACAGGATTTGAACCTGCGACCCCGTCGTCCCGAACGACGTGCGCTACCAAACTGCGCTATATCCCGATAAATTCACCATAGACCCGCACCGGCAACGGAAACAAAACGCCTGTTCAGAGTGGTGGCAACTGATCTTACGCGGCAGTCACATGAATGAGTGTCGCGGAAGGCGCGCACCACAAGCGAAACGGGACATACTTCGACGTGCCGAGACCATTGCTGACGTGCATCCACATCTTCCCGAAGCGGTGCAATCCGGAGGCGCGTTTGCGGTCGATCCCACAGTTGGTGACGATGGTCCGCTCGCCCGGCAGGCACAACTGTCCACCATGTGTGTGCCCAGATAGCGAGAGCTGGTAGCCGTCGGCTTCAAAGGAAGCGAGTACTCGCGGCTCGGGGGAGTGGGTGAGGGCGAGCGAGAGGTCCGCGTCAGCGTTCGGGGCACCTGAGATAAGGGAGTAGTCGTCGAGGTCGTGGTGGGGGTCGTCGACACCGGCGGCAGCAATCCGCACATCTCCAACCTTGAACTCGACGCGCTTGTGGGTGGCGTCGTGCCAGCCGCGTTCGATGAAGGCGGCGCGCATGCCCTCCCACGGCAACTTTTCCTCACTGACTTTGCGCTTTTTGCCCAAGAGATATTTGACGGGGTTGACCGGGCGTGGCCCGAAGTAGTCGTTAGTCCCAAATACAAACAGGCCGGGGCGGTGGAGGAGCGGGCTGAGTGCCTGCAAGACCGCGGGGACGGCATCGGCGGAGCCTAGGTTATCGCCAGTGTTGATGACAAGGTCCGGGTTCAGCGCATCGAGTGAGGATACCCATGCTTGCTTTGCCCGGTGTGAAGGCAGCATATGCAGGTCAGAGATGTGCAGGATAGTAAATTCTTTGTCCACTACCCCTGGGTCCAGCACCGGCACCGTGACGTGCTTGAGTCGGAAATCGGTGAGAGAGCGGTAGCCATAAGCGGCGAGCCCCAAACCGGCTACAGAGCCGGCAGCAAGAGCGGACAGGGAAAAGCGGACGAGTTTTGACACATCATCCATGGTAGACGGTGCGTATCCTGGAAACCATGAGTGACCTCAAGAACCAAATTCGAGCCGATCTAAAAGAAGCCATGAAAGCCCGTGAGAAGGAGCGCACCGCCACCCTGCGGATGCTGCTGGCTGCTATTCAAACGGAGGAAGTTTCCGGAACGAAGCATGAGGCAAGCGATGCGGACATCGTGAAGCTGATCGCGCGGGAAATCAAGAAGCGCAACGAGTCTGCGGAGGTCTATGCAGCCAACGGACGCCAGGAGCTTGCGGACACAGAACTCGCCGAGGCCAAAATCCTCGCGGACTATCAGCCAAAGCAACTCAGCGACGATGAACTCGCTAGCCTCGTCCATTCAGCAATCGCAGAGGCGGGTCCGGAAGCGAAGATGGGCCCTGTCATGCAGCTAGCGACTCAGGCTGCAGCGGGCAGGGTGGACGGCAAACGCTTATCGACGGCCGTCCGCAACGCCCTAGCGGCGCAATAACTCTATAAGCCGTTTTGGCGAAGCAAGTTTTGAATAATTGCTCCTAGATCGGGTGGCGAGTCCGGAGTAGCCGGCTCCTCCTCGTAGGTTTGGGACGGAACTACCACGGGCGCCGGCCGCTGCGAACCATCGGAAATCTGCAGCGTGACCGGCGGGTTTGCCCCTTGTAGATTGTCGAACCGGGCTGAAACTACCGTGCCTCGGTTGTAGGCAGGGCCGGGAACAGATTCAATTTTCACCTGGTGGCCGCGGGACTCCAGGAGTTGCTTTGCGGTGGCTTGAGGCTTGCCCACCACTTCGTCGATAAGCGCTTGTGTCTTGCCCTTGACCTGCTCAGGGGCGGCTTTACCGAGAGACCCGCTGGCTGCACCTGGGGTGTTGCGGGCGACATCGAACCAGGCGCGAGCCGGCTCCATACCGCCATAGAGGTTGCCATTGGCACATTGGCGCAGCGGGGACGTGCACAGTGAGGCGGTGGTGGTGCCGTCGTTGTAGACGTACGGCGCGGCTGCGAAATTTGAGTTGAAGCCGAGGAAAGCAGCAGATTGATGAGACTCGGTCGTGCCAGTCTTGGCCGCGGTTGGTGCCGACCAACCAGCGGCACGGGCAGCGTCGGAGGCCGTACCATTCTTGACATCATCAGAGAGGGCTTCGCCCAGGGCGGTAGCTACTTTGGCGTCGACAGCCTGCTCGCACGGTGTGTGTTTGACCTCGACTTTTTGGCCAAAACGATCGGTGACTGACTCGATCGGGTTTGGCTCACACCACATGCCTTCGGACGCGATCGTGGCGCCCACGTTGGATAGCTGCAGAGGATTTACGGCCATTGGTCCCAAAGTGAAGGAGCCCATATTGTGGTCCTTGACGTATTGGGCGATCGACGCCTGGCCGTCGAAGCTGCCCTCATCGGTGTAGTCTCGCAGCCCAAGGCGCACTGCCATGTCGACGGCCGCTGGAACCCCGGTCTGCTCGATGAGCTTCACGAAAGTGGTGTTGGGGGATTGCGCCAACGCCTGCTTCAGTGACATTTGCGGGCGATACACTCCGGCGTTCTCCACGCAGTAGGCGTCAGCTGGGCAGTTTTCGGCTCCGCCGTGGCCCATGCCACGCATCTCCACCCGGCGAGGAACATCAAGGACAGTTTCGATTCCCATCCCTTGTTCGATAGCGGCGGCCGCCGTGAAAATCTTAAAAACAGAGCCGGCGCCATTGCCGGATCGAGAAGCGGGCTGGGCGAGCACGGTTTCGCTGGCCTCGGGGTTGAGGCCGTAGGTTCGTGAGGATGTCATCGCCAAAATTCGACGAGAGTCCTTCCCCGGCTGCACCACGTTGAGCACTTCGGCCACGCCGGTAGCTTGCGGGTTAGCTTGACGCGTAACCGCGTTGTGTGCAGCCTCTTGAACTGACGGATCTAAGGTTGTCTTGACGGTCAGGCCGCCATGTGTGAGCTGTTCCTTCGATACGCCGTGTCCTTGGAGATACTTAATGGCGTAGTCGCAGAAGAAGCCATTGTTGCCTGCCGAAATACAGCCGTTGGGCAGTCGCTTCGGCTGGTCGAGCACCCCAAGAGGTTTCGTCTTGAATTGGGCGGCTTGCTCGGCAGTTAAATGCTGGGACACCACCATCGCATCGAGTACCTGGTTGCGGCGTTCCAACATTCCGTTTGGATTGGTGTACGGGTTCAATGCCGAAGACGATTGCAGGATGCCTGCCAGCATGGCTGCCTGATCGACGCTGAGGTCAGCTGCAGAAACGCCAAAATAGGTGGAAGCCGCAGCTTGGATACCGAAAGCACCGTTGCCATAAGGGACAATATTTAGGTAGCGGGTGAGAATTTCGTCCTTGGAAAGGTGCTTTTCCAAATCGGAGGCCATCCGCATTTCGCGAAGTTTGCGAGCCGCTGAAGTCTCAATAGCAGCCGCTTGTTCTTCCTCGTTTTGTGCGTCAACAAGGTAAAGATAGTTCTTTACATATTGCTGATTCAGTGTCGAAGCGCCCTGGGAAACACCCCCGGAGGTGACGTTAGCGACCATCGCACGTGCCGTGCCACGCCAATCCACGCCGTCGTGTTCGTAGAAACGGCGATCCTCGATGGAGACGATAGCTTGCTTCATGACGTCGGCAATTTGCTCCGATTTAACGTCTAGGCGGTATTGGTCATACACCCAGGCAATCGGCTTGCCTTGACTGTCGGTAATGGTGGTGACACCAGGGGAAACACCATCAGTCAGGTCAGTGAGATCCGACTCCATTGTGCGTTCGGTTTGTGCGATTGCAACACCGGACAAACTCGCGACAGGAGCAAGGGCGGCAGCACTGACTATGCCGGCGGCGATAACCGCGGCAAGCGCTTTAAGCGATGATTGGAACTTAGGCACGCTATATACCCTACGCAATATCTCCCAGTTGTCAGTCCCCCATTTGTGTGACGCATTCGACAATGTGCAAAGTGTGTGAATACACTTACAGCTGTTAGTGAGAGTTATCTCGACCAAAGGGAGGCCAGGAAGCCGTGACCGCATCACTCTTAAATGAGAAGCAGTTGGTAGAACGAGGCGAATGGGTCACCTTGGCAAAATGCCGCGATGGGGATCCGGACGCGCTATTTGTCCGCGGAGCAGCACAGCGTCGAGCGGCAGCCATTTGTCGGCATTGCCCAGTTATGCTGCAGTGTCGGGCAGATGCACTGGATAACCGTGTGGAGTTCGGGGTCTGGGGAGGGCTGACTGAGCGGCAACGTCGAGCACTCTTGCGCAAGAACCCCCATGTGACTTCCTGGGCAGAATATTTGGCTAATGGTGGGGAACTGGTCGGAATCTAACTAAGCTAGATTTCATGAAAACTTGGGAATATGCATCTGTGCCACTCTTGACGCACGCGACCAAACAAATCCTGGACACCTGGGGTGAGGATGGCTGGGAGCTCGTATCTGTAGTTCCTGGCGCTAATTCGGAGCAACTCGTTGCGTTCATGAAGCGGGAAAAGCAATGATTAGCAATCGATTAGCCGAACTGGGCATTGAACTTCCGGGCGTCGCTAAGCCGGTTGCGGCCTACGTGCCGGCGCTGGCAGTCGGCAACCAGGTGTGGACCTCAGGGCAGCTGCCGATCGTTAAAGGCAACCTGGAAGTGACTGGGAAAGTCGGCTGGGATGTCTCCACGGAGGTCGCCTACGACCTTGCTCGCACTGCTGCGCTCAACGCGCTCGCGGCTATTGACGCGGTTGCTGGGATCGACAACGTCACGCGGGTTCTCAAAGTTACCGGCTATGTGGCTAGCGCGGACGGATATACCGATCAGCCGAAGGTAGTCAACGGTGCATCTGAACTGCTTGGAGAAATTTTTGGCGAGCGGGGAACCCATGTGCGCTCAGCCGTAGGTGTTGCCGAACTGCCACTTGGCGCGCCGGTGGAAATTGAGATTGTGGTTGAGATCGCCAGCTGAGGATCGCAACTTCCTGCCCATTAAAGGATAAGATTGTGACTATGGAGCACCCTGCTTACAGTCAGTTACGTCCAGTTACCGAATCCGCGGCCGTCGTGCTTTGCCCAAACCCCGGGTACAGTTCGCTTGAAGGCACCAATTCGTGGATCATTCGCGGACCCGAGGACACCGTGGCGGTTGTCATCGATCCGGGCCCAGAGGACGAAGGCCACCTCAACGTTCTGCAGCAAAAGGCAGGACATGTCACGTTGACTCTTATCACTCACCGTCACCACGACCACGCCGATTCCATTGATCGATTCCGCCAGCTCACCGGCGCACCAGTACGTGGCTTCGATGCCACCTACTGCCGAGGCGGGGAAAAGCTGGTAGACGGCGAAATCATCACCCTCGATGGCCTCTCCCCGCAAATCGAGGTCGTTCACACGCCGGGCCACACTAGCGACTCTGTGTGCTTCTTCATCTGGAGCGGTGAGGCTGGAAAATCCACCCTCGAAGGCATCATCACCGGAGACACCATCGCCGGACGGCACACCACCATGATTTCCGAGACCGACGGCGACCTCGGAGCTTACCTCGAATCCCTGCGCCTCCTGGAAGATCGTGGCGCAGGCATCCCGATGCTCCCAGCTCACGGGCCAGAGCACGGTGACACCGCCGAATTGGCAGCCAAGTACATCGAGCGCCGCGAGCATCGCCTGGAGCAGGTCAAACAAGCCCGCCGCAAGCTTGGCGACGACGTCTCCATCGAGCAACTCGTCGACGAAATCTACACCGATGTAGATCCCGTTCTGCGGGGCGCTGCTGCGCAGTCCACACGCGTGACCGTGCGGTACCTGGATTCGCTGGGATAGGGGCTAGGCGCTCTCATGCGCCGAACCCAGATGCATGGGTTAGTAAACAGCCCGGGTCTTAGTTCACTGAACTAAGACCCGGGCTCCTTGCTTTCGGCAGTGACGCTTAACGTGCGCGCTTGGCCAGGTGTTCTGCGTCCGAGATGAGGACGGACTTGCCTTCCAAGCGGATCCAGCCGCGCTGTGCGAAGGTGGCGAGCGCCTTGTTTACCGTCTCGCGGGATGCGCCGACGAGCTGCGCGATTTCTTCCTGAGTGAGGTCATGGTTCACGCGCAGGGCGTTGCCCTCCTGGGAACCGAAGCGGTTAGCCAGTTGTAGCAGGGTCTTTGCCACGCGACCTGGCACGTCGGTGAAGATCAAGTCGGCCAGTGAGGCATTGGTGCGACGCAGACGACGTGCGAGGACGCGGAGCAGCTGCTCGGAGATCTCAGGATGATCGGAGATCCATTGGCGCAGCATTTCTGAGTTCATAGTGGCGGCTTGCACTTCGGTCACGCATACTGCGGAGGAAGTGCGGGGGCCTGGGTCGAAGATGGACAGCTCGCCGAACATGTCGGATGGTCCCATTACTGTCAACAGGTTTTCGCGTCCGTCGTTAGCGTGGCGTGCGAGCTTCACCTTGCCTGAGGTGATGATGTACAGGCGATCGCCTGGTTCGCCTTCCTCAAAGATGGTGGTGCCTCGCGGGAAACGCACGGTTTCTAGGTCGCGAATGAGGTTGTTAACAGCGATTGGATCTACACCCTGGAAGATCCCTGCTCGGGATAGGATGTCGTGTACGCCTTCCAAATCACTTCTCCTTGTGAAACGAAACAAAATCGGAAATATAACCGTTCAAATGCGGCGTGCACAGTTCACAATCCGTTAGCAAGCAACTGCGCGATCAGCTAGGCCGCACCCTTAAAGACTCTACATGGGTTTAGAATCAATTGGGGCGAAATGCTGTGATATGTGCAACTTGGCTCGGCTAATGTGAGCAAATTTTTGAATGAAATGGCTTACAAACCCTAGTTTTCTGCTTCAACGTCAGGCGCACCCTGCGCTGGGGTAGACCGGTGTCGGGTGGAAAAGGCCTCAAACTTTTCCATTTGGATGGCGAAAATAGCCAGGACGACGGGGGTCAGCACAGAGAAGAAGATGCTCATTACTCCCAATATACTTAAAGCCTAATTTCTCCTCGCGCCTAAAGTGGAAAACATGAAGAATTGGACAGCGGAAACTCCGCTGGGGAAGAAACGTCGAGCGCGCAGGATCAATCGTGACTTGGCGCTGGCATATCCGCAGGCTCGGGCGGAGTTGGACTTCACCTCGCCACTGGAACTCTTGGTGGCTACGGTGCTTTCTGCCCAAACAACCGACGTTCGGGTTAACCAGGTAACCCCACAGCTTTTTCGGCGCTATCCAACGGCGCAGGCATATGCGGATGCGGTCCCCGAGGAGCTCGATGCCCTCATCAGGCCGACGGGGTTTTATCGCAATAAGGCCACCGCGCTACGTGGGTTAGGTGAGGTGCTGGTCACGGAATACGGAGGCCAGGTTCCGGCCAAACTTGAAGATCTCGTTAAACTGCCAGGCGTCGGACGCAAGACTGCAAACGTGGTGCTCGGGAATGCCTTCGGTGTGCCTGGGCTCACCGTGGACACCCATTTTGGGCGTCTGGTGCGTCGGCTAGGGCTTAGCGACGCCACCGACCCAGTAGCCGTTGAAAAGGAAATCATGGTCCTCATTGAGCGCAAAGAGTGGACAATGTTTTCGCATCGGTTGATTTTCCATGGTCGGCGAGTGTGTCATTCTAGGCGGGCTGCTTGTGGCGCATGCTCGATCGCTAAACTGTGTCCGAATGCAGGGATAGTCGGTCCCGCTGATCCACTAGAAGCGGCAAGATTAGTCAAGGGCAGCGAGCGGCCGCACCTGCTGCAGTTGGTGGGATTGAGCGATGTCGCCAACGAGGCGGGCCTAGTAAAGAACAAGGGTACTGATGAATAACACAGTGAAGTGGTCGATAGCTGGCAGCGTCGTGGTGTTAGCTGTGGTGCTGGCATTGCTTCCTGGGATGCTGCGTAACACTGGGCCAGCGGGAGTGGAAGAGACGGGCGTCGATAAGCCTGCGGTGGCGCAGGTAGATCCTCGCCCGGATTGTCCGGAAGCGGATGTGGCCGGGGTGTCCTTGGCGTGTTTGGGTGGGAAATCTGTCGGCCTGGCAGGCAAACCGACCGTAGTGAACGTGTGGGCTTGGTGGTGCGAGCCATGTCGGGCGGAGTTGCCTGTCATGGACGCTTTTGCGGCGGCTCACCCGGAGTTTTCCGTGGTGGGGGTGCATGCGGACCCGAATGCTGCAAATGGGGCGGCCATGCTGAATGACCTGCAGATCAAGCTGCCCAGCTATCAAGACAATATTGGTGTTTTCGCAGGTAAATTGGCGCTGCCGAACGTGGTTCCTATCACGCTCGTGGTGCGTCCTGACGGCACCGTGGCACGCACATTCCCGCGGACATTTTCAACATTGGCGGAATTGGAAGCCGCGGTTAGTGAGGTGACACTCTAAATGGGAAACAATACGAGTTTGCGTCCAGAGGCGGCGCCGCTATGGATGCACCAGCTTGTCAGCCGGGCGACCGACGGTAGCCTACACAGATCCTTACCGGAGCGCAGCATGAGTGGCGCCGACATGCAGCGCCAGGCCGCGGTGCTAATTTTGCTGGCCGGGGCGGAAACCACCGCGTCGTTGCCCAATGACGCCGAGGTGCTCCTGACACACCGCACCCCACGCATGCGCTCGCATTCGGGGCAGGTGGCGTTCCCTGGGGGTCGACTGGATCCGACGGACACCAACCCCGTCGACTGCGCCCTACGGGAGGCATGGGAAGAAACCGGGCTGGACCGCCAAATGGTCACACCGCTAGCGCAGCTCGATCAGGTGCATATCCGGAGAACGGGCTACCCAGTGCATCCAGTCTTAGCGCACTGGCACACCCCCAGCCCGGTGCGGGTGGCTAGCCCGGACGAGACTGATGACGTGTTTACTGCCCCGTTGCTGTCGCTGATTGACCCGCAGAATCGATTGATGGTGGGGTGGAACGATTGGCAGGGGCCGGCGTTTAAATTCAATGACTACCTCATCTGGGGATTCACGGGCGGTCTCCTAGCCGCGGTCATCGCCTCCGCAGGCTGGGAGCAAGAATTTGACCCCACGGTTCATGACCTCCAGGCTGAGCTGAGCAAGTCCCGGAATCAGGAAAATCAGCTGCTGCGTTAGAATAATGAGTCTTAACCAATAATCAGCCGAGGAGACCACAGGCATGCTTGTCGACGCCGTCATTGCCGTCATCGTCCTTGGCACCCTAATCACGGGTTGGCGCCAAGGCGCCCTGGCTTCGGTGTTGGCCACCGTTGGAGTGATCGCCGGACTAGTTTTGGGTGCGGCAGCGGCTCCGTGGGTGATGAGCTACACCGATTCCACAGCGTTCCGCTTCCTGCTGGCGATCGCTATGGTTGTTCTGCTCGTCGGTGTGGGCAACATGGCTGGCGGGATTGCTGGCAACGCGTTGCGGAACCGGATGAAGCTGCGATCTACGCAACGCTTTGATTCCGTTTTCGGGGCGTTGTTTCAGGCGCTAGCAACGCTAGTGGTGGTCTGGTTGGTAGCCATCCCGTTGGCTACGGTAGCCAGCGGAAGTTTTGCGCAACAACTGCACAACTCCCGGGTGCTGCGTGAGGTTGATCGTTACGCGCCGTCGCCACTGCACTCGTTGCCAAATCAAATTTCGGCGATGCTGAATGAGTCCGGGCTGCCACCGCTAACGTCGCCGTTCAACCCGCAAATCAAGGCGAACGTACTAGCACCGAAAGTTGAGGTGGCTCACCCTGAAGTGGTGCAGGAGATTCGACCGTCGGTGGTGCATGTGCTCGGTCAGGCGTCGCAATGCCGGCACCTGCTATCCGGCAGCGGTTTTGTAGTCTCTGATGACTATGTGTTCACGAATGCACACGTCGTGGCGGGTACCGAGGCAGTGAAGCTCGATACGGTATTGGGTGTCAAGCCGGCTACCGTGGTGTTTTACGATCCTGCTATCGACATCGCGGTCCTTCACGCGCCCGGGTTAGGTCTTGCTCCCTTGACGTGGGCGCCACAACCCGCGGAAAGCGGTGTGGACACCGTCATCATGGGTTTCCCGGGTTCCGGCCCTTTCACGGCCACCACGGCCCGGGTTCGCGAGCGCATCACCATCAACGGGCCGGACATCTATGCACTACATCGAATTGATCGTGAAGCGTACACCATTCGTGGCGAAGTTCGTCAAGGAAACTCGGGTGGCCCAATGGTCACCGAGGATGGTCAACTGCTCGGTATGGTCTTCGGAGCTGCAGTGGATTCCTCCGATACTGGATACGCGCTGACCGGAGAACAAATCCAACGGACCGTGGGGGATTACCAGCAGAAAACGGAGCCGGTAGCTACCGGTGAATGCGTGGCCAAATAGGTTATCCCAGCTCTATTAGACTTGGATGATTGTTGCTGCGCATTCTTCCGGTGAGTACCACTGTGGCATCCCGTGGAGTGTGCTCGTCGGCTGTTGCGCTGTACTGTGCCAGTTTATGGGGAGAGGTGCCAGTGGAAGGCGTGTGTGTTTTAGCCGGGCAGCGTGTGTGCCGCCGACCTGATAAGCCAGGGATCGCAGTTCTACCAGCTCGGATGATTCAGTTGGATCGAGGAGTGATTTGCGTGCGACACGCTGGGGGACTCGACTGCTCACGCGCGCCAGCGCTTGGTTGCGACGCACCGTCCACAGGTTGTTGCGGCCCAAGGGGTCGATCAGAATGAGACGTTGGACGCGCTCGGGGTAATTTGCGGCCAGCGTGGTAGCTGCCCGGGTCGCACTGCCATGAGCTACAACCACGGCATCTTCGTGTCCGAGCGCCCCGATGAGCCCGGCAGCGTCACCTACAGCGAAACGGATTGTGTAGCCGCTGGGTGGCTTATCGCTTTGGCCAAAACCCCTGGCCGTAGCGGCGGCGACGTGAAAATCGGCGCTCAGTAGCGGGATGAGTCGAAGAAAGTCGAACCAACCGCCGAGGGCGTCGTGAAGCAAGAGTACGAACGGTGCGCGCGGGTTTCCGGCGGTGGCAGCGTGGAGGCGCGTGCCACGGGTGTGCACTAACTCATGCTGAAACGGGCCAGGAATGGCCAGCGCACCAGGGGAAACGGGGTGTTGCATGGGAGTTATCTTCGCGCGCGGGAAAAGTGGCGTGCTGGCTCGGAAAACGGGAGGAATTCGGCAGAGTGTGGCTGTTAGGAGTACAGGCCACGGTCCTTAGCTTCGATCTTTGCCGTGGCCTTGCCAGGGACAAGGTTCTTCATGTCCTGAACCGATTGGATCGTCTTCTTAGGTGCCTTTACCTTCTTGATCTGCTTCAAACCAACGAAAGCGAAGATGCCAGCCAAAGCGATCATGATGAGGAAGACCACGAGGAACGCTGCCCAGCGTGGCATCCAGAGGTCGGCGAACAGCTCGGCGAGGAAGAAGAAAAAGAAGAACGAGCTGTAAAGCGCTACGGTGCCTGCCACGCCGAAGAAACCGCCGCCAATTGCGCCCTTCTTTGCAGACTGGGCGATTTCCGTCTTTGCTAGCTCCACTTCGGCGCGGAAGAGGCTGGACATCTGGGCGGTTGCGTCGGAGACGAGGTCACCGATGGAGCCCTGGCCTGCTGCGCGGGTGTCCACGTCAGAAAGTGGAATAGCGTTTACCCGAGGGGCAAACGATTCGTCGCCGGCGGTGTATAGGCCTTTGCCATTGCTCACAGTGATCCTCCAAAAATCCTTTTGTTAAAAGCGTCTAGTTCATAATCGTGCCACGAAACTCCGCGTCGTGCTAATGACCGGTCTCATCGGGCTCACTAATCTAGGTGTCATGACTGAGCCGGAAATCTCACTTGCAGAGCAAACCGCACGGGCCATCGCCCAAGTCCACCGGCGTCCGGTGTCCCTGCGGAAATGGGAAGTGACCAGCGCAGAAGGGGTGCTGCGCGGGGCAAAGCTGTCGGCGCTTATCGACGCCGTCCCGGCCGAGACAGCAATCTCGGTGTACTCGCTTCTGGCACCAGACCTGGTCGAATCTTCTGCGCGGATTTTTTTGCGCAGCCCACTGCAAATCTTGGCGAAAATGGACGTACTAGCAGGTGGGGACGGTAAACCAGTCACCAACGTCTCAGCATTGCAACAATTAGCTCACATCGTGGTCCAGAGACCGGAGAACCTGGCGGGGATAGCCCATGGGGTGATCGCTCACTACGGTTGTTTTGGTTCTCGATCTGGGGTGATTGCCCGAGGGTGCGCTCGTCTAGCAGCCGTCGCAGTAGGCAATGACCCACGAGGGCTGACGGTACCTGAGGTCTATCTGCATCGACACAGTTCTGAATATGCGGCCGCCGTTGCGGGGTTCGCGAGCGACCCGAAGGATTTCTTGGACCTGCAGCTGCGCGCGTTCTTGGCAGGTGCGGCGGAAGCCGAAGCTATTGCTCGGTTGGCTTGAACCGGTAGTTCTTAAACAGCCAGAATCCTCCTGCTGCTAGTGCGGCGGCACCTGCGACAGCGCTAGCACCAATGCCCACTTCTCGGCTGGTCGGGATGTTGAAAAGTGGCTGTGGATTCTTGAATGTGGTGATTTCCCAACCGTGGATGGTGGCGTGGCGTCGCAGCGCCCGGTCGGGGTTTACCGCGACGGCATTTCCTACTTGCTCCAACATCGGGATATCGGTGGCAGAGTCCGAGTAGGCGAAACTGCGGTCTAGGTCGTAGCCGAATTCCTCGGCCAGCCTGCGGATTTCCGCGGCTTTGGCGGGGCCTTTGGCGTAGAAAAGGACCTCTCCGGTGTATACGCCGTCTTTGGTGGCAAGCTCGCTGGCAACGACGTGGTGGACGCCGAGTTCTCGGGCAATGGGGGCGACGAGCTCCGTGACAGAAGCGGAAATTATGATCACGTCGTGACCGAGGTTTTGATGGAAGCGGATGAGCTCCTGCGCTTCGGTATAAATGCTGGGGCTGATCACCGTCTTGAGTGTCTGTTCGGCGATCTCACGAACGGTGGCTACTTCCCAGCCAGTGACCATTTTGGTCAGTTGATCTCGGGTCGAGTCCATTTGCTCGTTAGTGTGCCCAGCGATCATGTAGGTGGCTTGCGCGAGGGTGAGCTGGAGGGCTGCTACCGGGGAGATGAGGCCGTTATTGATGAACTCCCGGCCCACTGCGAAGGCGGAGTTCTTTGCGACCACCGTCTTATCCAGGTCAAAAAAAGCCGCAACCTTGGGCAACTGGGGCAGTTGGGCTGGGGTTTGGTGCATGACGACGATCTTACTTTGCGCAGGAAAACCTGGCAGCGAAAAAATTTTCCGGAAAATTCGCTTTGCTGTTGCACCATGGTATAGGCGATGTATAATAAAAACTGCACGGCCCCGATATACTGTGTGGCCAGCCCCGGCACGTCCCCCCCCTGTTGCCGGGTTAAAAAATGACGACCCGCGCACCACCCCCCCCCGAGGCGCGGGTCGTCGCTTTTTATTTTGGCGCTGGTGGATTTCTACTGTCCTCGTTTGGTTGCATCTCGGTGCAACAACAGATCCCAAGTGAAGCTATCCACAGGTTTTGTGTAACCGTCAACAAAAAGCGGGGTTATCCACACGATGCCGAAAGCCCTCTTGTTCAGAACTGTCGGCATGCACGATATTTGCAGGCATGAACGCCATTCTTGTTGCCATCGCAGACCCGACTCTCCATCCCGAAGTCATGCATATTGCTGCCGCTACCGGGCACAAAATTGTCGACACCGTAGAACCCGTCGAGATTGCCCGGCTAGCGCGGTCAGCGTCGGCGGTCGTCGTCGACAAAGATGCCGCCTTAACTTTGAAAGATTTACCGCCGCGCCCGGGAATTTATTTCGTGGCAGCGGATCCGGGGCCGATCGATTGGCGATCAGCGCTACGTTGCGGAGCCGAAGATGGCTACGTTATTCCTGCGCAGTCCCCGGAACTACTGAGAGCCCTTGGCAGTAGTCAGGAGCCGGAGCCACCGGCACTTGGGCGTCGCAATTGCCTTGGCGTGATGCCAGCAGTAGGTGGCGCGGGGGCCAGTACCCTCGCTGCCGCTGTGGCGCTAGCCAGCGGCAGCGGTGTGCTAATCGACGCTGATCCGTATTCCGGGGGAGTCGATTTGCTGTTAGGTATCGAATCGGAACTCGGCGCCCGTTGGGGTGATATTAGTTTTGATTCTGGACAAGTTTCTTCGCATGACTTGCGCCAAGCCTTGCCCAAAGCTCAGCAGGTCAGCGTCTTGACATCGCACCGGGGCGCTTCCGTCGGGCCCACTTTTTCTCCTGCCGATGTTGTGCGGGCGGTGGATAGTTTACGCACGGAAGACGTCATCATTGATCTGCCGCGGTGGGGTGATCAGATGATCGAAATTGCTGCGGGGTGCGCAGCGCTCGTCGTGGTGATACCTGCGGAGATTCGAGCTTTGTCAGCTGCCGCGGATATTGCCGCCAGATCTCGACGACAGCTCTCCGCGACAGAAATGGTGGCAGTGTTGCGCCATCGGGGTTGGTGTGGGGTTGATCTAGCGGAGGCGGAACGACTGGCTGGCATGCCGATCATCGCAGAGCTGCCTCATGTCTCAACACTTTCGAAGTCCGTGGAAACCCAAGGATTGGTGAAACTGCCACGGGCGCTTAAGAAATGTGCCGAGGAAATCCTCGCTGAACGGCGGGTATGGGCATGCTGAGCCAACGAGAAATCATCGAAAGAATCCAGCAACAGCTCGCTAGCCGAACAGCGAGTGAAGTCACCCCGACATTCGTAGCTCAGCTCGTGCGTCAAGAAGCAGGCGTGATCAGCGATGAAGCGGTTTTGCAAGTGTTAAGACGCATCCGCAACGACTCTCAAGGTGTGGGCGAACTTGAGCAGATTCTGGCTGTTCCCGGTGTGACGGATGTGCTGGTCAACGGGCCAGACTCGGTCTGGTTCGATCGCGGGCAGGGAGTAGAACGAGCCCGATTGACCTTTGATAGTGAGGCCTCGGTTCGGCAGTTAGCAACTCGGCTGGCAGTGTCTTGTGGACGCCGACTGGATGATGCTCAGCCTTTCGCCGACGGCCGGTTACTTCGCGACGATGGCTCCAGTATCCGTGTGCACGCCATGCTCTCTCCTCCAGCGGAGGGCGGTACTTGCATCTCGCTGCGGGTGCTCCGGCAGGCGTCGACAAGCTTGGCTGATTTGGAGAAGCGCGCAAGTGTGCCCGCGGAGGCAGCGCAGTTGCTGCGGGCGGCGGTGCGCGATCGACAGTCTTTTCTGGTCGTGGGCGGAACGGGCTCTGGGAAAACGACGTTGCTATCCGCCCTGCTCGGGGAGGTATCGCCTGAGGAACGAATCATTTGCATTGAGGACACCGCAGAACTCAAGCCGCAGCATCCTCATGTGTTGAGTTTGGTGGCCCGGACGCACAATGTGGAAGGGGCAGGTGCTATCTCAATGGGCGATCTGCTCAAACAAGCATTGCGGATGCGTCCCGACCGGATTGTGCTGGGTGAGATCCGTGGGGCGGAAGTCGTTGATCTACTGGCCGCTCTAAACACCGGCCATGACGGTGGAGCTGGGACTATCCACGCCAATTCCATTCACGAAGTCCCCGCCCGGATGGAAGCACTCGCACGGCTGGGCGGGCTCGACCGGGATGCTTTGCACGCGCAGCTCATCGCGGCGGTGCAGCTAGTAGTGGCGATGAAGCGAACCCCGCAGGGGCGGTTTCTGGCGCATATTGGGAGGCTCGTCAACACGAGGGCGAGGGAACTGGCCATCGAGTCGATCTGGTCCCACCCTGATCCCGCGCTTTCTGCCGGAGGTCACGATGATTAGCTGCTTGCTCCTGGCGACTGCACTGCTGGTCTTGCCGACTGGACGGGCCAGCCACCGAATAGCCGGTCAAAAGAATCACCAAGTTCGGTGGAGCGTGCTCACAGTCCCCGTTGTGGTGATCGGAGCGTGGTGGGCGGGCGTTGGGCTGCTGCTAGCTGGGACCGTGGTCGCTGCGACGCTGTGGTGGACGGTACAGCGCGGACGTCGACGCCGAACAGCTACGCGCAATGCCCAAGCGACGGCAGCAGTCGTCGGTCAGCTACTCAGCGATGTCGCGGCCGGGGCGTCCATCGGCCACAGCATTCGCGGGATCAGCGCCAACCTCCCACCTGCAACGACACCGGAGATCGCCGGGGTCCTCCACACAACGGCCCGGCACACTGCGATGGGGGCCAGCGGGGCACACCTGCTCATCGACGCCCCTAGCACCTGCCCTGATCTGCGCTATCTAGGAAAGCTCTGGGCGGTGTCGGAATCGCGCGGTATCGCGTTGGGAGTGCTCCTGGAACAATGCCAACGACGTATCGATACTCGGCTGCGGCATTCCGCTAGTACTCAGGCATCCTTGCAGGGCCCGCAGGCAACAGCTGTGGTGCTTGCTCTGTTGCCGCTAGCTGGGATTGGAATGGGAGCCGCGATGGGCGCGCATCCCCTTGAATTTCTCTGCCAAACTTCGTTGGGCAATGTACTGCTCATCGGTGGGGTGAGCCTCGCCTGTGGGGGATTCGCGTGGGTACAGGTGATGACCCACCGGGCTGCGGGGCACCAATGTTGACCTTGATACTGCTAGCAATCGCTTTGTGGGTTTGGCCGACACGACGTTCAAGCCAACGAATCGTCGCCCAACCACGACCCCACGCTCGTCAGCGGGACGGCCCGACCGACGCGTTGACGATCTCTGCAGACATCGACTTGTTTGCCTCATGTGTGCGCGCCGGGCGCTCTACTGCCCAAGCAGCAGACATCGTGGCAGAACTTGCACATGGCCCGACCCGTGAGGTGTGGGGTTCGATTGCTGCCTTATTGAGAATCGGGGTGGATGCTCGCGCTGCGTGGGCGCCCGCCGAAGGCACACCTGGGATTGCGGATGTCGCCCGGATCGCGGAGGTGTCTGAGCACACCGGTGCCGCCCTGGCAAATAGTTGCCAGCGCGTAGCCGAAACCTTACGACAAGAAGCCAACGATACCGCTGTAGCAAGCGCAGAACGGACGGGTGTTCTGATCGCACTTCCGCTGTCATTGTGCTTCCTACCAGCGTTCTTCATCTTGGGGCTCGCCCCAATAGTCATCAACCTTGCCAGCACAATGCTGTACCAATCACCACAACCTTAGGAGAAAACTCATGTCTGAAAACTTTGCCCGCGTCTTGCGATCCCTGCGTGACGACGAGGGAATGAGCACGATCGAGTATGCAATGGGCTCGCTAGCAGCTGCCGCCCTGGCCGCGGTGCTATTTACCGTGGTCAATGGGGATCAAGTGGTCAATGCGATCCAAGGTATTCTCACCTCGGCGCTGGCGGATGTTCCGTCGTAGCTTCGCGAACGCCCCATGAACGACGATGAAGGATCGGTCACCATCGAGGCGGCCTTCGGGATCGCGGTGCTGGTCATGGTGGCAGCGATGATTGTTGCTGCTCTTGCGACTCTCGCCGCGCAGATCCAAGCCGTGGATACTGCTGGAGCTGCCGCACGTGCGCATGCGATAGGTGAGGGGTTTGAACCAGCGCGAGGCACCGTGTCGGTGAGTGAAAACGATGCGTGGGTCGAAGTACAAGCGAAGGTTCCTGCGCCATTGGGAACCATGGTTGCCACCGCTCGATTCCCCGCAGAAAATACGGCCGGGGCCAGCCGATGATGCGCCATTGGCTTCTCGACGACCGTGGGAATCTCACGATCGTCTCCGCTGCGATTTCGGCAGCTGTGCTGTCCATTTTCGGCATAGCTGCGTTCGCCGCGGGGATGGTGGTGGCGACGCACCGAGCTCAGGTAGCCGCAGATCTATCAGCTGTGGCAGGAGCCTGGGCCGTGTATGCGGACCAAGCCGGCTGTGAGGTCGCCCGAACTGTCGCAGGAGAGAACAAAGCAAGACAAGTTTCGTGTGTAGTAAAAGGAGGTGATGTTCACACAACGGTGGAAGTCCGCGGGCGCCACGCAACGGCTAAGGCTGGTCCGTTGTAGTGGATTTCATCATGGTATCCAGGGCGCTGAGCAGCTTTATTGCGCCCGACTTGTCGAGTGGATTATTGCCATTGCCACACTTGGGTGATTGCACACAGGAGGGGCAACCAGACTCGCACGGGCAGGAAGTGACGGCGAGGAAGGTGGCTTCAATCCATTCGGCGAAGCGATGGAATCCGTGGTCGGCGAACCCAGCCCCACCGGGGTGACCGTCGTACACAAAGACAGTGGGCAAGCCAGTGTCTGGATGCTCGGCGGTAGACACCCCACCAATGTCCCAGCGATCGCATGTCGCCAGCAACGGCAGCATGCCGATGGCGGCATGCTCGGCTGCGTGTAGTGACCCTGGGATATCACCAGCGGCGATACCCATGGCGGACAGTGCCAATGGGTCAATGGTGTAGGCCACCGCCCGGGTCGTGAGCTGCTGAGCAGGCATGTTGAGGGCAACCGAATCTAGGATCGTGCCGTCGGCAAGCTTGGCTACGTAGCCCACGACCTGCGTGGTGACCTCTACGTCAACATTGGCCACCCACAGGCCAGGACTCGGATTGATGAGTTCGCTGTCACCGGGATTGCTGATGATGCGGATGTCAGTGGTACTGCGAGCATAGGTGGAGTACTCCGGAGCTTTGGGTTCAGCGAGAGCGAGGTATTCATCGAGGTCCAAAGATTCAATGACATAAGTTTCGCCTTGGTGCACGTACACCGCGCCGGGATGGACCTGGGCTGGGGCTCGCTCGGTGTCAATGGTGCCGAGTAGACGTCCGGTGGTGGACTCGACGATCATCACTTCGTGGCCCGATCCGCCTCGCAAATTCACCTGGTCATGGGCGGTATCTGGCGTGATTGGCGCATCGGGTAGGTCGGCGGCGAACCACCCGCGAGGGCGACGTCGTAGCAGGCCTAGCGAAGTGAGTTCCTCGACAACTTGCTCGGCTCCCCACGCGGACACATCCGCTGGTGAAAGCGGCTTTTCTACAGCAGCGCAGTAGATGTGCCCGCGGAGAATGTAAGGGTTGGTGGGATCGAAAACGATTTGCTCGATGGGGCGTCGCAGGAGGGCATCTGGGTGATGAACTAGGTAAGTGTCCATGGGTTCGTCCCGTGCGACGAACACTACCAATGAGCCCTGACCGCGTCGGCCAGCGCGCCCTGCCTGCTGCCAAAAGGAGGCGACAGTTCCGGGAAAGCCGGCAGTGACCACTGCGTCCAATCCACCGACGTCAATGCCCAATTCGAGGGCGTTTGTGGTGGCGACTCCTAGGAGGGTGCCGTCGTCAAGCATGCGCTCAAGCCGGCGGCGGTCCTCGGCGAGGTAGCCTGCGCGGTAGCTCGCCACGCGACGGGAGAAGTCGGGCCGGCCGAGCAGTGCGAGTTCTTCCGCTGCACGCAGCGCGACACTTTCGGCGCCACGCCGTGACCTCACGAAAGTGAGTGTGCGAGCGCCTTCAGCGATGGCCGTAGCCATGATGCCGGCGGCTTCCGAGGTGGCGGACCTACGCACCGGGGCTCCGTTTTCGCCGGACAGTCCTTCGATGAATCCAGGTTCCCACAGCATGACGGTGCGCGCCCCGGTAGGAGCGCCGTCTTCAGTGACCTCCGCGACTTCAGACCCGATGAGGTTGCTTGCGTGCGCTCCAGGCGCAGTGGCGGTTGCGGAGGCCAAAATGAAGGTCGGATCGCTGCCATAGTGGGCGGCGAGGCGTCGTAACCTGCGGATAACGAGGGCGACGTGAGCGCCGAACATCCCTCGATAGGCATGGCATTCATCAATGATGACGAACTTCAAATGTCGAAAGAACCGACCCCACCTGGAATGATTGGCGAGCATGGACGCATGGATCATGTCCGGATTGGAGAAAATGAAGCGCGCATTGTCGCGGATCCCAGCCCGCGCCTCGGTCGGCGTGTCGCCGTCATAGGGCGCCGCGGCTATCCCGTTCAAGCTGGGGACTTGCCGAGTGAGCTCCAAAATGTTGCGGAGCTGATCCGAGCCCAGGGCCTTTGTGGGCGTGAGATAAAGAGCACAAGCCTGCGGATCAGCTGCCAACTCGGCGAGGGGCGGCAGGAGATAACCCAGCGACTTTCCCGAGCTCGTGCCCGTGGCCACCACCACATGCGTGCCCTGCCTCGCCAGCTTTGCGACGCGTTCCTGATGGACATAAAGCTGCTGCACTCCCGAATCTTGCAGGTAGGCAACCAAATCGGCGGGAACCCACGCTGGCCACGGGGCGAACTGGGCAGGGGTGGGAGCCATCGTTTCGAGATGAGTGCAGTGCGACTCGGGGTAGCGGCGCTGCAGTAGATCTGCAATCTCGGTTCCGATTGTGGGATATTGATGTTTTTCGGGCAAAAGCGTGCTTTCAAAGTGCCGTTCAGGAAAAATTTATTGTGGTGTTGACCTGCGGATAAACAAGTGTTAGGTAAAAACTTTCTATAAGAGACTATCGCTAAAGCCTTTTTCATGACACACTGGTCCTTGGTCGCAGTTTCCACGCGCAGAGTCATATGGCGCTCGCAGAGGATAGTTGTTAGATTGCGAGCGCTCGTTGCTACACACCTTCACTGGTGCGAAGTGATCGGGGGTTCACAACGGCCCGTTGTTCCTTCAACATCTTGGAACAATGTATTCGCACTGAAGAAAAAGGTTTTAACATGGCACAAGGCACCGTTAAGTGGTTCAACGCTGAAAAGGGCTTCGGCTTCATCGCTCCTGCAGATGGCTCTGCAGACGTGTTCGTTCACTACTCTGAGATCCAGGGCAACGGCTTCCGTACCCTTGAAGAGAACCAGCAGGTTGAGTTCGAGATCGGCGAAGGCGCAAAGGGCCCACAGGCTCAGAACGTCACCGCTATCTAATTTCAATAGCTAGCTTCAAGCTCCACCAAACCGGAAACGGTCGGGTGGAGCTTTTGCGTTTTTCGGGTGAACATGGTGCGCGATTGCCTTTCACATGGTTCAAAAACGCCGGCGGGTTCGAAGGCATTCAACGCGGGCTATGTAGAGAATCGTGTGTCTGGTCGGTGTGTCGCCGGCCATGCGGGTTTGCTGCACAAGTGCTATGTCGTCGCTTCGGCGTAGTCCGACTACGTAGAGCAGCGATTTTTGATGAATAAAAGCCCGCAGCGGTAGTCCGACTACTCCGAAGGGACGACATCGAGCGGTCTAAAGCTCCCTGACAACAACAAATGCTGGTTTGAGGGTCACTACGTCGCGGAATTCACGAAGCTGAGAAGTACTTTTATTCACTTAGCCCAGCTTCAAAAAGTAAGCCATTTTCGCAGCCATTTTCGCAGCCATTCAACGCGCCGACCGTGACCGCTCAACGCGCAGATTCCGAGCGCTGGGTTTGCATAAAAGTGGCACCCATTCGCGGCACTCTAATTGACGTTGCCCCTAATTAGAGGCAATGATTAGAACAAATTACGGCTCCTTTCGTAGTAGAGCCATATATAACTGTGTACGGTAGTGAAGAAATGCACGTTGCAGCCCACCAGATGTGAAGTATCAAAGGAGGGCGATGAGGAAGGATTGTGTCCGCTGTGGCAGGTACTGAGCCGGGCGTAAAGCGCCTAGTGATTGTGGAGTCGGCGACCAAGGCGAAGAAAATTCAGCCCTACTTGGGGAAGGATTACATCGTTGAAGCGTCTGTCGGCCACATTCGTGACTTGCCGCGCGGTGCCGCGGACGTGCCCGCGAAGTACAAGAAAGAGCCGTGGGCTCGCTTGGGAGTGGACACTGACAATGGTTTTTCGCCTCTTTACGTGGTCAGCGCAGACAAAAAGAAGAAGGTCGCGGATCTGAAGGCCAAGCTCAAGGACGTCGATGAGCTTCTGCTGGCAACTGACCCCGACCGCGAGGGCGAGGCAATTGCTTGGCACTTGCTGGAGGTTTTGAAGCCAAAGGTGCCGGTTAAGCGCATGGTTTTCAATGAGATCACCAAGCCAGCCATCATTGCGGCTGCGGAAAACACCCGCGATTTGGACGAAAACCTCGTCGACGCGCAGGAAACCCGCCGCATTTTGGACCGCCTCTACGGCTACGAAGTTTCGCCGGTGCTGTGGAAGAAAGTGATGCCACGGCTATCCGCGGGACGCGTTCAATCTGTCGCTACTCGCGTGATTGTGGAGCGGGAACGCGAGCGCATGGCGTTCATTTCCGCACAGTACTGGGACCTTATCGCGGAATTTAACACGGGCAAGCCGGAAACCGCGGAGAATCCCAGCCAGTTCGCTGCTCGTTTGACGGCGCTGTCCGGCAAGCGCGTCGCCCTGGGACGCGATTTCAATGACCGCGGTGAGCTCAAAGGCAAAGATGTCGTCGTCATCACGGAAAGCCAAGCTAAGGCGCTTGCCGACGCGCTGACCGGCCAACCCATGCGGGTGGCCAATGTTGAGGAGAAGCCGTACACGCGTCGGCCATACCCACCGTTCATGACGTCGACGCTGCAGCAAGAGGCGGGCCGCAAGCTGCACTTTACCTCGGAACGCACGATGCGCATCGCGCAGCGCCTGTACGAAAATGGCCACATCACCTATATGCGTACGGACTCGACCACTCTGTCGCAGGCCGGCATTAATGCCGCTCGGCAGCAGGTCAAGGAGCTGTACGGTGCACAATTTGTGGCCGCTCAGCCTCGCCAGTACACCCGCAAGGTGAAGAACTCGCAGGAAGCCCACGAGGCTATTCGGCCCGCGGGTGAAACATTCACCACCCCAGGGCAGTTGCACGGCCAACTCGACGCCGAAGAATTTAAGCTCTACGAGCTTATTTGGCAGCGCACCGTCGCTTCGCAAATGGCGGACGCGCGTGGCACGTCCATGAAGGTGACCATCGCCGGTAGTGCCGCCAGTGGCGAGGATGTCGAGTTCGCCGCCACGGGTCGTACCATCACCTTCCCGGGCTTCTTGAAGGCCTATGTGGAAACTTCCCGTCTCGAGGATGGGCGCGATGTAGCGGACAATGCCGAAAAGCGACTGCCACGGCTTACAGAGGGCGATCCATTGGGCGTCGATAAGCTGGAGGCGGAAGGTCATTCCACGAATCCTCCTGCGCGCTACACCGAGGCGAGCCTCGTGAAGAAGATGGAGGACCTGGGGATTGGGCGTCCGTCGACGTATGCGAGCATCATCAAGACGATTCAAGATCGTGGCTACGTGCTGCCACGTGGCAATGCGCTCGTGCCGAGTTGGGTGGCGTTCGCGGTGGTTGGTCTTTTGGAGCAGAATTTTTCCTCGCTCGTTGACTACGACTTTACGTCCTCGATGGAAGATGAACTCGATGACATTGCAGCCGGCAACGAGGACCGCACCGAGTGGCTCACCGGTTTCTACTTCGGCAATGCCGAGGCCTCCGAAGCTACGGCCGACTCCATCGCGCGCCTCGGCGGGTTGAAGGCCCTGGTCGGCGATAACCTAGAGCATATCGACGCCCGTGAGGTCAACTCCCTCAAGCTGTTCGAAGACTCCGAAGGGCGCCCAATTTTTGTTCGAGTCGGACGCTATGGTGCGTACCTTGAGCGAGTCGTCGGCCGCACCGCGGAAGGCGAGCCTGAGTACCAGCGTGCCAACCTGCCGGAATCCACCACTCCGGATGAGCTTTCGCTTGAGGCAGCCGAGAAGCTCTTTGCCATTCCACAAGGCGGGCGTGAGCTGGGTGTGAATCCGGCGAACGGTCGCATGATCGTGGCTAAGGATGGTCGCTTTGGCCCGTACGTCATCGAGCAGGTTCGCGATGAAGAGCGCGCCACGGTGGAGGCCGAAGCCGAAAAGATCGTGGCCGCTGAGCGCGCAGAAGAAGACGCGCAACGCAAGGCGGAAGGCAAGCGGGCCAAGAACTGGGATACCAAGACGGCCGCTGCCCAGAAGGAAAAGCGGATCAACCAGATCATCGAGGAAACTCTCAAACCTGGAACGGCTTCGCTCTTTTCGACGATGGAGCCGGCCTCGGTCACCTTGGAAGAAGCCCTGCGCTTGCTGTCCCTACCGCGGGAAGTCGGTGTCGATCCTTCGGACAACGAGGTCATTACAGCCCAAAACGGCCGGTACGGCCCGTACCTGAAGAAGGGCAACGATTCGCGGTCGCTGGCCAACGAGGAACAGATCTTCAGTATCACCCTCGACGAAGCACGCGCTATCTACGCCGAGCCGAAACGACGCGGTCGTGGCGCCACCACCGCCACCCCGCCGTTGAAGGTGCTGGGGGATAACGATGTTTCGGGCAAGCCAATGGTCATCAAGGATGGTCGATTCGGCCCATACATCACCGATGGCACCACCAATGCGTCGCTGCGCAAGGGTGATTCGCCGGAGACGATGACGGACGCTCGAGCCAACGAGCTGTTGTCTGAACGTCGCGCCAAGGAGGCCGCGAACCCGGCTCCCGCGAAGAAGGCGGGGAAGAAGGCTGCCAAGAAGACCACTAAGAAAGCCGCGAAGAAAGCGGTGAAGCAGACCACGAAGCGCGTGGTGAAGGCGGGTGCGAAGAAGCGCTAACCCGTTGAATCCTCGAAAAGCTCCCCGGGCCGGAGGTTGTTACAACTCGGCTGGGGGAGCTTTTGGTTTGGATGCGACTGCGAGGATCAGCTCATCGCTAATGGGTGCTGATCGGTGACGTTCGAAGCGGTGTGAGGGATGTTGATGTTCGCACTAAGCACCTCCTGATAGCTGCCGTGGTCGGTGTAGATTTCATCTTGAAGGGGATGGAGCTTTTGCGCACGGATCCGATGAATCTGGTAGCCAAATACGGCGATGTTTGCAGCGAGAGCGACGGCGGAGACAAGGAATAGTGCGGTTGGACTGTGGGAAGCGGAAACCGCGAACTTAGAATCGGTAACAAAGCTTGGCACTGCCATAGTGAACATCGTCCAGAAAGCCAGGGTATTAGCACGGTGCTGTAGCCAAGCACCCTTCTTGATAAAGAAGGCTGGGATTGTGCAGGAAATAAGCAGTGCAGCGCCCGCGTAGAACGAGTGGTCACCAACGCAGTTGTAGACGTAGGCGATGATCCAGAACCACAGCATGTCCGGCCAAATCATATCCTTCGACGAGTCGCGGGAAATGATTATGCCCGTCCAGCCACAAATCGTGATGAGGTTCAGCAAGCCAGCGATGCCGTTCATGTAGTTCCAGGAGCCGGAAACCATGTGAACGTCATCGACCAAACCATCAGCGTTCATGGCGCCGACTTGGAAGTCGCGGATGCAAGCTTCCAAAATGTTAAGGCCGAGGATGAAGGGTGGGAAGCACAACGCCCAACGTTTGGCTGCAAGTTTGGGGTGATAACGCAGGGCCATAAAACCAAGGCAGCCGGCCAAAGCGGAATAGACCTTCACCCAGTGAAACCAGGTGCCGGTAGAAGACCCAGGCCCAGCAGTGGTGGGCCACACGAAGATCGTGAGGATGATCGGCAGCGCGATGAAGAATGCCCAACCGGCGCCACGCCAACGTCGTACGATTTCGTTTAACCCGATGAGGGCTCCGAGGACCACAAACCAGGCAAGCTTTCTACTATCACTTCAGCGATGTCTATGACGCAGCAGCGTTGCTCTTTCAAGAAGAAGTGGCGCGTCACATTCTTTCTCATGCGCACTATGATTCCTGGGCATCTGGTTTCCAGGAGCTTTTGGAGTATATGCACCAACATCGGCCGCAGGTCCACGCGATCCTAAAGTCTTTGCGGAAGGCTGAAATGGAGCGGTTCTTCTTCCGGGCGTTGCGACAAATGATGGCGGCGATCGTGGCGGAGCTGTCGATCGGACACACCCTTGATGACGCAGATCAGAAATTCATCATTGACCACTACACCTTGGCAGTGCTAGGACACCTCTCGCACTGGATAGCAACGGGAATGAAGGACGACCCAGCGGAACTTGTACGACGGCTACAGTTTGTCATGCAGGGACATGTGCTGGAATCGATCGAACGCTATGCCATCGGTTTTGTTCAGCCAAAAGATAGCCGGTTATTAGACCCCAGCAGCTGTGCCGATCAGATTGCGGGAGACAATCAGGCGAGCTAGGACCGATCCGCCAGCGTCGGCCGGATTGGGCGGGCGAGCTGGGTCATTTCGTTACGGCCACGAAGTTCGACAGATTTCATTACCGTCCAGCGGGCTTGTTCTGCTTCGTTGGCCGCCCGCAGGGTCGCCGCGTTGGAAAGGATACGACCGGGGGTGTCTTTCGCTAGTTCGGTGAGGCGCGCTGCGGTATTAACGGCGTCGCCGATGACGGTGTATTCGAAGCGGTCGTGGCCACCGATGTGGCCGGCGACGACATGGCCGGCGGCGACACCAATGCCGCAGGCGAGTTCCAGGTCTTTCAGCTCATTGCGCAGTTCTCGGGCCGCGGTGAGGGCGTGCCCGGCGGCGTCGGAAAGCGGCAGCGGTGCCCCGAAGATGGCCAGAGCGGCATCGCCTTGGAACTTGTTGATCACGCCCTTGTTGCGGTGAACGACCTCGACGACATGCTCAAAGAACTCGTTGAGAGCTGCCACGACCTCTTCTGGCGTGTGGTTGACAGCGAAGGTGGTGGAGCCGATGACGTCGACAAATAGCACTGCTACGCTGCGATCCTCACCGCCCAGGGTAGGACGTTCCTCCAGCGCACGGCGGGCGACTTCGGTACCGACGTAACGGCCGAACAGGTCACGGACTCGCTGTCGTTCCTTTAGGCCGCGCATCATTTCATTGAATCCGGCCTGGAGCACGCCGATTTCGGAACCGTCGTAAATATCGACGGTGACGTCGGTTTCTCCGCGCCGCACGGAATTGATGGCTTCTTGAAGCTCGTGGATCGGGTCGACCACGCTCATAATGACAAGTGTTTGCGCGACGAATCCGGTCAGCAGCGAAACCGCACCCAGCGCCAAGATCGCTGGTAGGAGCTCATTGGCGTCGGCGGTGAAATAGCCCGAACGCTGCCCGATTACCAACAAACAGATGCCCAGCAGCGGGACGGCGGACGTGACCGCCCAGGTGGCGCGAAGTCGCTGGGTCACCGGGGGTTCGAGGGTGGAATCTTCGAAGCGCTGCGCTAGGGCAGCTGCCGCCACCGGGCGGACTAGTCGTTCGGCTGCGAGATAGGTCAGCAGGACCGACATCGAACCGCCGAGAATACTGACCAGGCACACCACCAAGCCAAGGCGACCGCTCACGGAGGCAGCTTGCGCCGTCGCGATAAACACACCGAAGATCCACACCACGATGCACAGCAACGACTGGTAAATCGGAATCCGCATGACCAGGTTGCGAACCATATTTGGGTCGTGCGTTTCCGGCTCATGCTGCCAGACGAGGACGGGGCGGAACAGCCAGAATGTCACTATCGAGCTCAGTACTACCGCGATAATTAGGTAGGCAATTCCGATGAGGGGAAACTTCCCAGCCGTGCCACTGAGCAGCGACTTTTCGTCCATGGGGATGAGGAAATGGAAGAACAGCATCGTCGCCACGGCGCCAAGCACATTCGACACCGCGATGACGGCAGCGTAAAGCGGCCATGAGGTCTTCATGAGCCAAATTACAATCTCCCCAAAACGCGTCATGTTAATAACTTTATCGTCCCGAGACATTAGGGTGGGGTGGGTGAGCGAAAATTCTGTGTTTGCCCGGCTGGCAGGTGGCGCTGCTCTGAGCTCCTCGCTTATCGACGCCGCCCTGGCCGCCCGCCAGATCGCCGCAGGAACCGTGCCGGATTCCTCAGCGATGACGCACGCCTGGCTGTTTACCGGTCCTCCTGGTTCCGGCCGGTCCAATACCGCTGTGGCGTTCGCTGCAGCTCTCATGTGCACGGGCGAGATCCCTGGTTGTGGCGAGTGTCCGAACTGTCGCGATGTGCTCGCGGGCAAGCACCCTGATTTGGTCCATATCGTTCCCAAAGAGCTGTCGATTTCCGTGGATCTGATGCGCGAACGGGTCGTCGCGACGTACCTCGATTTCCCTTCCATTGCTGATTGGCGAGTCATCATCATTGAGGATGCCGATCGGCTGAGCGAAGGCGCTGCTAACGCGCTGTTGAAGACAGTGGAAGAACCCTCACCACGCACTGTCATCATGCTGTGCGCGCCCTCGCTGGACCCGCATGACATTTCCGTCACCCTGCGCTCGCGTTGCCGCCACGTGTATGTGCCGACGCCTTCCATTGCGGAAACCACCCGCATCCTGCTTGCCGACGGCGGTATCTCCGAAGAAACCGCCCAATTGGCAGCAGCGGCTACCTGGGGACACATCGGCCGAGCCCGCCACTTGGCGCTTTCAGAAGAAGCGCAATCCCGACGCGCACAGGTGCTGCACCTAGCGGAGTTGGTTTACCACCGGGAGGCAGCCTTCCAAGAAGTCGGATCGCTGGTCACACGGGTGGAAAAAGAGACCCTTGCCGAGCTTGCCCCACTCGAAGATGAAGAAGTGGAAAAGGTTCGTAATTCTTTTGGGGCTGGTGTCAGGGGCAAAGGCACCGCGAAGATGACCAAGGGGATGGAATCCGAGCTCAAAGAACTGGAATCTAAGCACAAGAAGCGGCGAACGCGCTCGCAGCGCGACGCTTTCGACCTCGCCCTGGTAGACCTCGCTGGATTGTACCGGGATGCGCTTTTGCTTAACGCAGGTGCTGATACCTCTCTCACGCACCCGGATTTCTCGGGACTCGCTCGTGATTTAGCGGATCGAAACTCCGCTGCAGCGCTTACTTCCTGCCTCGACGCCATCATGCAGTGTCGGCAATCCTTGGGCTACAACGTGCGTCCTGTGGTGGCGTTATCTGGGTTGGTTGGTCGCCTGCGCAAGGCCTGTCGAGTATCCTGACCAGCGATTTTATTCCTATCGCGTGCGTGTTGTAGAATAACTACTCGTGCCGCCTTAGCTCAGTCGGTAGAGCATTTCACTCGTAATGAAAAGGTCGCGAGTTCGATTCTCGCAGGCGGCTCCAAATCCCCAAGGTCATCCTTGGGGATTTTTGGTTTATGGGTTGTTGGCGGATTCTAGTGGTCGTGGAAACACCTGATTGTTGTGAGGTGTTTTCATGGGGTCGGTATGGGATCCTGATCCGGTTGTTGTTGACAGGTTTTCCAGCTTGGTACGAGCTGGTAGCTCGGTTCGCGCGGCAGCGCGTAGTACTGGGTTGCCTGATAGCGTGGCGTATGCGTTGGCGCACCGGTTGGCGCTACCTGTTCGTTCACGGGTTACTACGTCGTCTAAACAATACGAGCAGATTGCTTCGTTGTGGCTTCGAGGCTGGGCGCCGATGGATATAGTCCGTCACTGCCAGCTGGGCAGCTCGGTTGTCTACCGAGTGGGCATCGATCTGGGGTTATGGACGCGTAATCCTCATGGGCGGCGTGCTGCGGCAACCTCGCGCCGGTGTGCTTATTTGCAGCTTCGAATTGGTGCGTTAGGGCGAAAAGATGCCGCTGATGCGTGTGGAATTCATCTACGTGATGCGCGTGATATCGACAAAGGCGTCATCAAGGTGGGGCGGCAGCGTGTAGCGTTCATCCCGGATGGGCCGGATGCGGCCTTGTATAACAGGCTTATGCAGTTGCTTGACTATGTTGACGGCCGGCAGTCGTTGCCGATTGCTATCGTCCCCCAATCGCGTATTGATCAGCGGATTTCACCGCGTTATCTCTGTATTGAAGAACGTGAGCTTATTTTCGACTTGCATCGGCAAGGCTTCGGTGTGCGTGCCATCGCCCGGCGGTTAGGGCGCGCACCGTCAACGATCAGCAAAGAGCTACGCCGTAACCAGGATGATTTCGGCCTGTATTTACCCACCCATGCACAGCGCACATCAACGCTTCGCAGATTCCGGCCGAAAAAACGCAAGATCGACCTCGTCCCAGGTTTATGGGAGACCATCTTTGCCATGCTGCGTGACAAGCTCTCTCCGGAACAGATCGCAGGGAGGTTGCGCAAAGACTATCCAGACGATGACACTATGCACGTGTGTGCTGAAACTATCTACCAAGCATTGTTCTTCCAGGCTAAAGGCGAGTTAAAGAAAGAAATCGCAGCATGCCTGCGACAAGGGCGCACAGTGCGTAAACCTCGCGGGCAGCGTATCCCTCGGCGGCGATTTGTTGACCCTATGGTCATGATTTCCGATCGGCCAGCCGACGTAGAAGATCGAGCTGTCCCAGGGCATTGGGAAGGTGACCTCATCTTAGGTAAAGGAAACACATCAGCTATCGGCACCCTCGTGGAAAGATCCACCAGGTATGTCATGCTATTGCACCTACCCGATGGACATGACGCCGTAGCAGTAAGAAACGCACTGGTTACAGCGATCAATGGGCTACCTGAGCATCTCAAAGGCTCGTTAACCTGGGATCAAGGAAGTGAAATGGCAGGACATAAATCGTTTACCATCGCCACAGATTGCCCAGTGTATTTCTGTGACCCAGCCTCACCCTGGCAACGCGGCAGCAACGAAAACACCAACGGGCTCCTACGCCAGTACTTCCCTAAAGGCACAGACTTAAGCGTCCACACCGCCGAAGACCTGGAATTCGTTGCCATGCAGCTCAACAGACGACCACGAAAAACACTCAACTTCGATACCCCCGCAGAACGCATGGCACAATTGCTAGACAAAGAAACCTAGACCGTGTTTCCACGACCACTAGAATCCGCCGTTTTTCGCCCCAGTCGCCCTGGCGACGCTGCAGCTCCCAGGCACCCTAGCCGCTGCCTGGCTCAAACTTGACCACACCGTATGTCCGAAAATCCGTGCCCCGAGTGCGCTATGGTGTGGTGAAGTTTCAGGGCGCTCGCAAGTAAACCGGGGCGCGGACCGCTCGTGCCATAAGATGTCTGTTCATGGAGTCGTCGACAAGCCCGCTTGCTAGGGCAACTAAGCGCGCAGGCGTGGTGTGGGTCGGGGTTTTCGTGCTGGGTATTGGCCTGGGCGTTATGGTGCCCACCCAGGGTTTTCCCTGGTGGCTGGCCCCGATTATTTCCATGGTGATTTTTGCGGGCTCGAGTGAGTTTATGCTGCTTGGGCTGCTGGTGGCGTCAGCTTCCTTAGGGACGATCGCCCTGACCACATTCCTCATCAATTTTCGTCATCTTTTCTACGGCCTGACTTATCCGCTGGAGAAGTTTCGCCACCCCGGCACAAAGCTCTACATCATCTACGCGATGATCGACGAGGCGTTCGCGCTGGTCTCGACCACTCCGCCGGAGGAGCGGGAACCGCGGGAGATGTTTTGGATCCACCTGGGGATGCATATCGCGTGGGTGGCAGGGTCGGTGACCGGGGCGGTCGCCGGCGCGAATTTGCTGGCCGGGGTGCAGGGCCTCGATTTTGTACTAGTTGCGTTGTTTGTGGTGCTTGCTATTGATTCCTGGCGCATGTGTCGTGACGCCATGACCGTAGGGCTCGCCGTCGCTGCCGGACTCATTGGCTTATCGACGGGCCATGGCAACATGATGCTCGTCGGTATGAGTCTATTGTTGGTTGCTTTGGTAATCCGGCACAGGATGGAGGCTCGTCATGGCTAATTCAGCTTATGTTTTTGCGGCGATTGGCCTGGCCGGCTTGGTAACGTTCCTGCTGCGTCTGGCCCCTTTTGTGATTAAGCAACGGCTGTACGGCTCGGCATTCATGGAGGATCTGGGCCGTTGGATGCCGCTTGGCGGGATGGTGATCTTGGCGATGTATGTCACCACCGGGGTGGACTGGAAGAATGCGCATGACGCGCGGGCTTATGGGGCGGGGCTCACGGTGACCGTTGTTCTGCACCTGTGGCGGAAGAATATGATCCTGTCGATCGTGGCGGGGACCGCGGTGTGTGCGATTCTCGCGAGTTGGTGAGCGCCGACCAAGGTTGGCAAAATTTGCGGAAATGTGCCAGCCTGCGAAGTTAATCACCGTTAACTGTAAACTTTGCAAATGTGATTGCAGACACAAAATCGCCCCGCTAGGCTGCTGATAACTCGTAAGAAATTCAGCAAAGGAGCATCCACAATGACGGTTTATGCAAATCCTGGCACCGAAGGCGCCATCGTCGAATTTAAGAAGCGCTACGAAAACTTCATCGACGGCAAGTGGGTCCCGCCAGTAAACGGCAAGTACATGGAAAACCTCAGCCCAGTTAACGGCGAAGTCTTCACCGAGGTGCCACGCTCGGATGCAGCTGACATCGATAAGGCGCTGGACGCTGCGCACGCGGCAAAGGCGAAGTGGGGCAAGTCCAGCCCGACCAAGCGCGCCCGCATCCTGAATGCCATCGCGGACCGGATTGAGGAAAACCTCGAGAAACTCGCCGTTGCGGAAACCTGGGATAACGGTAAGGCTGTCCGCGAGACCCTTGCTGCAGACGTGCCCCTTGCGGCTGATCACTTCCGCTACTTCGCATCAGTCGTGCGCACCGACGAGGGCAGCATTTCGCCTATCGACGACAACACCGTCGCTTACCACTTTCAGGAGCCAATCGGCGTTGTGGGGCAGATTATTCCGTGGAACTTCCCGCTGCTCATGGCGGCCTGGAAGATCGCTCCGGCGCTGGCAGCGGGCAACTGCATCGTCTTGAAGCCGGCGGAGCAGACCCCTGCTTCGATCCTGGTGCTGCTCGAGCTGATCGAAGACTTGATTCCAGCGGGCGTCCTCAATGTTGTCAATGGCCTGGGTGCAGAAGCTGGTGCCGCTTTGACCGCAAGCCCGCGCATCAACAAGATCGCCTTCACCGGGTCTACCGAAGTCGGCAAGATTATTCACTCCGCGGTGTCTGACAAGATCATCCCGGTCACGCTCGAGCTCGGTGGCAAGTCGCCATCCATCTTCTTCCCAGACATCCTGGATGCGGACGACGACTTCCTCGACAAGTGCGTGGAAGGCCTGGCGATGTTCGCGCTCAATCAAGGCGAAGTGTGCACCTGCCCATCCCGTGCTCTCATTCACGAAGACATTGCCGACGAATTGCTCAAGCGTGCCGTGAAGAAGGTCGAATCGCTCAAGATCGGCAACCCGCTGGACACGGACGTACAGATGGGGGCACAGGCCTCGCAGGAGCAGCTCGACAAGATCAAGGGCTACCTCGAGCACGGCCCTGCCGAAGGAGCCGAGACCCTCACCGGTGGTTCCGTGAACACCATTGAGGGCCTTGAGGGCGGCTACTATGTCCAGCCGACGATTTTCAAGGGCAACAACGACATGAAGTGCTTCCGGGAGGAAATCTTCGGTCCAGTCCTGGCAGTGACCACCTTCAAGACGTTCGAGGAAGCCATCGAGATCGCTAACGACACCATCTACGGCCTCGGCGCCGGCGTGTGGAGCCGCAACGGCAACACCGCCTACCGCGCAGGACGCGCGATCGAAGCAGGTCGCGTCTGGGTGAACAACTACCACTCCTACCCAGCACACGCTGCCTTCGGTGGCTACAAGCAGTCTGGCATCGGCCGCGAGAACCACAAGATGATGCTTGCGCACTACCAGCAGACCAAGTGCATGCTCGTCTCCTACGATGAGAAGCCAACCGGCCTGTTCTAGACCCAAGCTCTCGCAGATCATGGTGCCGGCCAGCGCAGACGCGCTGACCGGCATTTCTGCGTTTTAGCACGACAATTCACTAGGAGCTACCCTGCCGGGCCCGAGCCAGCTGGCCGAGGTTTTCATAAAACTCAGGCGAATCCAGATAACTACTGTGCCCGCCTACGGCAGGCCAGACTTGAGCGCCAAACCCGTCACTTGCCGGATCAGGACCATGGACTCCACCCAATGCTCCGACCGTGAGCCCGATAGGGTCATGCGGAGAGGTGGTACTCACCACCCGTGGATGATCTGTCCGGAGATCCAATTCGCTCGAATGCGAAACCCCAACTCCCGGGCTACCAGCGAAAACGACCGCGTCCGCAACGAGACCTGACTTAGCGGCCAATCCGGTGACCAGCGAACCATAGGAATGGCCAAGCACAATGAGTTCCGGCTCGTTTCCCTTCCGAGCCGCCCGGTTCGCTAGTGCCGCCTGAAACGCCGCCAGCCGCTGTGCTCCCAGTTGTGCGGGCGCCTTGGACAGCGCTGCCGGAACTGAGGAAGGCGCTGGGTAATCGATCCACAGGACAGCTGCACCGGTGGCAGCTGCGGCGCGCCGGGCTCGCGCGGCATAGGTATCCCAACTGTCCGGGTCAGCCGAGCCCACCCCGGGAACAATGGTGGCTACTGCGGGAGCTGTTTCGATGTCGCCAAAAGCTAGTACGATGCCGTCCCGGGTCGGTAAAAGTGTGGCGTCGGGGAAGCGCTCGTCGAGAAGCGATGTAGCTGCCAGTTCTGCATGAATTTCAGCAAGCGGGGTCAGTGGAAAGTCTTCCAGCCCGTGTCCCTCGGCCACAGATAGACCACACAGCGCCCGGATTTCCTGGGCGCAAGCAGCATCGAGGTCCGCGCTGAACTGTTCCAACTCGAGGAAGAGCTTCCCCAGGAGCGATGAGTCTTGGGTGGCTTCGTCAAGACGACGCACAAGCCGGTCGAGGTCGGATTCAACGTACGCCATCGTGTGACCCGTGCGGTCCAACACAGATGCGACAGCGCGCATATGCACGACAACCTGCGTCTGTTCCCGCCTAAGCTGCGCTTCTCGACGTCGCGCTGCGTCGATTGCGTCACCGGAGTTCGCACCAAAGTCGGTTGAATGCAACACGTCCTGGTGCTGGGTCGCGGTCTGATTGAGGATGCGGGCGGCGTCGAAAAGCTCGGCGGAGCGTAGCTTCATTGCAGTCGCCCGAAGATGGATGCGTCGAGGTGGCGTGCGAATCTGATGAATTCGGCAAGTTCGTCGAAGAGGGTGCGGCGTTGGTGGTTGAAAGTGTCAGTGTTGTAGCGCCATAGAGAGCTTGCTTCGGCGAGCGCCTGCGAGGTGTGGGATGCGCTGAGTGTAGGGAATGTGTAATCAAGTGGTGTGGGGTGGGCTGGGGCAGAGGTAAGTTTCATGGCTCACATAGTGGTCGGCGTGGACTTGGCGAGCAACTAGCTCGATCGGGAAAGTGTGGATAAGTGGTAGTTATCCACATAAAGTGGGGCGCATGAAGATCGCACTCGTGCAAATGTTGTCCCAAGCGGATAAGTTGGAAAACTTGGCTGCGGTGGAAAAATGGACTCTCCAAGCAGCGGAACTAGGCGCTGAGCTGATTGTTTTCCCTGAAGCGACCATGAAGGCATTCCAATCCGGTCGTCTGGACACGGTGGCTGAGCCAATAGATGGACCATGGGCGAACAAAGTGCGGGAGCTCGCGCAGGAGCTGGGCGTGACCATCGTGGTGGGAATGTTTTGCCCGGCTGACCAGCGAGGCGACAAAAATCGCGTGACGAACACGCTGCTCGTGACCGGCGGCGCCGATGCCAAATACGACAAAATCCACACCTACGACGCGTTCGGCTACCGGGAGTCGGACACCGTTCGCGCTGGTGACGAGATCGTGGTGTTCCAACTTGATGGCCGAACCATTGGCGTTGCCACTTGCTATGACATCCGCTTCCCCGAACAGTTCAAGGAGCTAGCCCGACGCGGCGCAGAACTCATCGTAGTGCCCGCGAGCTGGGCGGATGGAGCGGACAAACTGCGTCAATGGCGTTTGCTCACCAATGCGCGCGGTTTAGATTCCACCTCTTTCATTGCGGCGGTCGGGCAGGCTCGCCCGCCAGCTTCCGAAGGCGGACCTACCGGAATCGGACACTCCGCGCTGATCTCGCCCACGGGTGAGCGGTTGGTCGAGGCCGGTTACGACGAAGAATTGTTGGTCGTCGATATTGACTTCGATCAGGTTGCTGAGGCCCGACGCGCGCTTCCGGTGATAGAGGGCTAGCTACCAGCCACACTAGAACTGGATATTTTCCTCTGGTGTGCCTGCGGCGATGAGGGCTGCCACCGTGTTAGGCACCATATCACCCGGGCCAGCGACGAGCACTTCTCGATCTGCCCATGCGCCCCATTTGGTCACGGCTTCCGCGATCGAGGACACTTCTTGCAGGTGGAGGCCACGCGGGGCTTGCGAATGTTCGCTGGCGCGCACCCACCAGGGATCGGATTCGAGGCCGGTGACTGGCGTGACGTTGAGCCATGGGGAGATCGCGGCGAGCTCCCATAGCCCACGCAGATCATAGAGCTCGCCTGGGAATTCCGCGCCGAAGAACAGATGCACGCGGGGTGGCTCGGGCCGCGTCATCATGTCCAAAATCAAGGCGCGCATAGGGGCGAGCCCGGTTGCGTGAGCAATCATCAGGACGTCGTTATGCCCGCTGACGTGCAGATTTCCGTGCGGAACGCCCAGGGTCCAGATGTCTCCTGGACGAGCCATGCTGAGGCTGTGGACGATCTCGTCATCGTCGAAAAGATGGAACTCAAGCATCCCGCCCGAACTCGGCATCGCAGGATAAAGATTGCGCCAATAGCCCTGCGTGAGCTCACACGATACCGCCATGAACTGGCCCGCGTGATAGACGATGTCCTGCTCCGACATCAGTCGCACCACCGTGATTCGGCGCGAACGGCGCAATACTTCCACGACTTGTGCAGTAGCTGGGGCACCTTCGACGACGAAGTGCCGGGCGATTTCCTGAAGCTTCAGGTCAGCCTGCCGGACTTCCTCATAAGGGAGATCCGCGCAGTAGCGATGAATCTGCCGATGCAGGATCGCGAAGAAATCAGCGACTACCTCCTGGCCCGGGCTGACCTTGATGTGATCCCGGGCTAGCGTCCGGATGAGTTCCGGATCTGTCGGGTTTTCCAGCAAATAAGTGAGGGCGAAGACAAGTTCGGTATGCGCATGGTCTTCGTTGGCGGCGAATTTTAGACGCATGTGGGGGTGCTGGGAGAAGAAGTCGCGCAGGACGTCGCGTCGAAAAGCTGGGCTTTTTGCGCGGAGCGTCGCTACGACTGACATGAGAAGTCACCCTTTCTGGGACCAAAGTGTTTGGGCACCCTATGCTTTACTCATGCTAACCCGAAATCAGCGGCTTGATGAGCTGCCCGTCACGAAGAAACACGCAAAAATCTTGGGTGCCTCTGGAATCGGCTGGGCCCTGGACGCCATGGATGTGGGGTTGATTTCCTTCATCATGGCCGCTTTGGCGACCCAATGGGGCCTGACTAAAACCGAAACCTCCTGGTTGGGCTCAGTGGGCTTCGTCGGCATGGCGGTCGGCGCCTCCCTGGGCGGCCTGCTAGCGGACAAAATCGGGCGCAGGCAGGTCTTTGCCGCCACGCTGCTGATTTACGGCATCGCGACGGGTGCATCTGCCCTCGCCGGATCCCTAGCAGTGCTGATGATCTTGCGTTTCTTCGTCGGCCTAGGTCTCGGCGCGGAGCTTCCGGTCGCCTCCACCTTGATTTCGGAGTTCTCGCCGCGTTCGGTGCGTGGCCGAATGGTCGTCATCCTTGAGGCTTTCTGGGCCGTGGGGTGGATTCTGGCTGCACTGATCGGCACTTTTATTGTCGCTGGCTCCCACAACGGGTGGCGTTGGGCGTTGGCGCTCGGCTGCGTTCCTGCCCTTTATGCGCTGGTCGTGCGTATGTCGGTGCCTGAGTCGGTGCGCTTTTTGGAATCCAAGGGCCGACATGACGCGGCCGAAAAGATCGTCAATGATTTCGAATCCTCACCGATGCTCTTTGATACCCGGTCACGCCCAGTTCCCCGGCCTGGGGTCGAAGCCGACTCGATCTGGGCCCCTACCGTCCGCCGGCGGACCGCTGCTCTGTGGGCAATCTGGTTCTTCGTGAATTTCTCCTACTACGGAGCCTTCATCTGGATCCCATCTTTGCTGGCAGCCCAGGGCTTTTCGCTGGTGCGCTCGTTTACGTTCACGCTGATCATCACGTTGGCGCAGCTTCCCGGCTACGCCGCCGCAGCCTACCTCATCGAACGTTGGGGACGTCGCGCCACCCTCGCATCCTTCCTGATCGGCTCAGCAATTTCTGCCGGCCTCTACGGCTTATCGACGGCCGAATGGCAAATCATCGCCGCCGGCTGCTTACTTTCCTTCTTCAACCTAGGCGCCTGGGGTGCCTTATACGCGATCGGCCCAGAGCTCTTCCCCACGAATATCCGAGGTCAGGGCACCGGATCTGCGGCCGGGTTCGGACGCATCGCGTCGATCATCGCGCCCCTCATCGTTCCGCCCGTGCTAGCATTCGCGGGAACTACGGGACTTTTTGCGATCTTCGCCACGGCATTCGGATGCGCTGCCATCGCAGCTTTTACCCTGCCGGAGCTCAAGGCGGAGGCGCTGAGCTAGCCGTTGTTTGGGTGCTAGATGGGTGCGCCGAATGCCTTCGAGGTTGCTCAGTTTCGCGGGCGGCTTCAAAGGCAATCGGCGGCCGATTGCGGAAGGAAGTCCCGGCTAATCGATTGGGTAGCCGGTGACAGGCCCTTCGGTGTTTGGTTGCCAACCGAGCGCTGGTGCGACATGCGTTGCGAAGTTTTCCAGGATGCGAGCGTTGATGTCTACGCCCATCCCGGTCGGCAGGGTGAGCAGTAAGGTGTCAGCCGCGGCGATTGCTGGGTCGGCTTTGAGCTGCTCGATGAGTTGGTCGGGCTCGGCGGCGTAGCTGCGCCCGAAGGTGGAGGCACCTACTCCCGGGAGGTGTCCCACCTGGTCAGAGCTACCGCTTTCCAAGCCAAAAAGCTCGTGGTCTTGGGCGCTGACCAGCGGGAAGATGGATCTGGAGATGGAGACACGTGGTGTCCAACCGTGTCCGGCTGCTTTCCAGGCTGCGCGGTAGCGTGCGATTTGTTCGGCTTGGATTTCGCCGAGACTTGGCCCGTCCACTTCGGAGACAAGCGTTGAGGACATCAGGTTGACTCCGTCGCGGGCGGTCTGCTCGGCACTGCTGTGCGTGCCAGAGCCCCAGTAAATGCGTTCGCGCAGGCCAGGGGAGTGTGGGAAGATTGGGAGGGGAGTCCCCGGCTGGAACATATTGGGATATTGCTTGCCGAGTGGGGCTGCTTTGGCGAAAGCGGAGCCGTCGATGGCGTCGAGAAATAGCTCCCACTTTGTGCGGGCAAGATCTGAGCCATCTTCGCGTTCTGCCTGGTAACCGAACGCTTCCCATCCTTTGTCGGCTGCTTCGGGGGCGCCGCGGGAGAGTCCGAGTGCGATGCGTCCCTGAGCTATCTGGTCGAGGGCCGCGACTTCTTCAGCGAGGTAGAGCGGGTTTTCGTAGCGCATGTCTATCACGCCGGTTCCCACCTCAATGCGCTTGGTACTGCCGGCCACTGCACCGAGCAAGGGCATGGGCGCAGATGCCTGGGGTACGAAGTGATGCACTCGGAAAGAGGCGGTATTGACGCCGATTTCGTCGGCGGCTTGTGCGAGTTCGATGTGGATCCGGGCCATTTCGGTGGCGTCGGGGCCAGGTTGGGCAGGGGAAAGTGAGTAGTGGCCGAAGCTGAGGAAACCAAATGCCTTCATGAGGCCATCCTACACCCGCATGGTTGACACATCAACAACTAAACTTGAGTACGGTGATATCAAGTAGTGGTGTGTGATAAATCACAGCGCAAATTGCAGTTGAGTGGAACAGACTCAACCTTTTGCTCGTTGAGCTAGATAGAAAGAGAGGACACACCGCATGAATTCATTTAACCCAACCACTAAAACCCAGGAGGCGCTGCAGGGTGCCCTGCAGAACGCGTCCAAGAACGGCAACCCGGACATTCGTCCAGCCCACCTACTTATCGCGATTCTCGAACAAGCCGATGGCATTGCCGCTCCCGTATTGCAGGCCACGGGAGCGGATCCTCGCGTCATCATTGGGGAAGCCGCTGCGATTGTGGCCAAGTACCCGTCGGCAAGCGGGGCAAATATGGCCAACCCACAGTTCAACCGCGATGCCCTCAACGCGCTCACCGCAGCTCAGGAATTAGCTGGCGAGCTTGGCGACGAGTTCGTCTCCACCGAAGTCTTGCTGGCCGCCATCGCGCGAGGCGAAGACGACGCCGCCAAGCTGCTGCATGCACGCGGGGCGACTTATGACACGATCAAGGCGGCATTTCAGTCGGTGCGCGGGTCGCAGAAGGTGACATCCCAAGACCCAGAGGGGCAGTTCCAAGCGCTGGAGAAGTACTCGACGGATCTGACCAAGCTCGCTCGAGAGGGCAAGATTGATCCAGTTATCGGACGTGATGAGGAGATTCGACGCGTCATTCAAGTGCTGAGCCGACGCACGAAGAATAACCCGGTGCTCATTGGTGAGCCAGGTGTCGGTAAGACCGCGATCGTGGAAGGACTAGCTCGACGCATCGTTGCCGGTGACGTGCCCGAATCGCTGCAGGGTAAGACTCTGATTAGCCTTGACCTCGGTTCGATGGTCGCCGGTGCCAAGTACCGTGGCGAGTTTGAAGAGCGCCTGAAGGCGGTTCTCGATGAAATCAAGGCGGCTGAAGGGCAGGTCATCACCTTTATCGACGAGCTGCACACCATCGTTGGTGCTGGCGCGAGCGGTGAATCCGCCATGGATGCCGGCAACATGATCAAGCCGCTGCTGGCACGAGGTGAGCTGCGCCTTGTCGGTGCCACCACGCTGGAGGAATACCGCAAGTACATCGAAAAGGATGCTGCCCTGGAGCGACGCTTCCAGCAGGTTTATGTCGGCGAGCCTTCAGTAGAAGACGCGATCGGCATTCTCCGTGGACTCAAGGAACGCTACGAGGTACACCACGGCGTACGGATCCAGGACTCGGCTCTGGTGGCTGCGGCCACGCTGTCCGATCGCTACATCACCTCGCGCTTCCTGCCCGACAAAGCTATTGACCTCGTTGACGAAGCCGCATCCCGGCTGCGCATGGAAATCGACTCCTCACCACAGGAAATCGACGCACTCGAGCGCGTTGTTCGTCGCCTCGAAGTCGAAGAAATGGCGCTGGAGAAAGAATCCGATGCCGCATCGAAGATGCGACTGGACAAGCTGCGCCAGGAGCTCGCCGATGAAAAGGAACGTCTTGGCGAACTCAAGGCGCGTTGGCAGAACGAAAAGGGATCCATCGACCGCGTGCGCACCGCCAAGGAGGAGCTGGAGCGCCTCCGTGGTGAATCCGAGCGCGCGGAACGCGACGGCGATCTCGGCCGCGTAGCGGAGCTGCGCTACGGCCGAATCCCAGAGCTCGAGAAGGAAGTGGCGGAAGCCGAATCGAAGGTCGAAACCTCGATGGTCACGGAGGAGGTCACCCCGGACACTATCGCGGATGTGGTTTCGGCGTGGACTGGAATTCCTGCCGGAAAGATGATGCAAGGCGAAACCGAGAAGCTGCTCAACATGGAAGCTGAGCTGGGCAAACGCGTGGTCGGCCAAAAGGAAGCCGTGGTTGCTGTTTCCGACGCCGTTCGACGCGCCCGCGCTGGTGTTGCCGATCCGAACCGACCCACCGGCTCCTTCCTCTTCCTTGGCCCAACAGGCGTCGGTAAGACGGAGCTAGCCAAGGCGCTGGCCGAGTTCCTGTTCGACGACGAACGCGCCATGGTCCGCATCGACATGTCCGAGTACGGCGAGAAGCACTCCGTGGCCCGACTCGTCGGTGCCCCTCCGGGATACGTCGGCTACGACCAGGGAGGACAGCTCACTGAGGCCGTGCGCCGCAGGCCGTACACCGTCGTGCTTTTCGACGAAGTGGAAAAAGCACACCCGGATGTCTTCGACGTCCTGCTGCAGGTTCTCGATGAAGGTCGCCTGACCGACGGACAGGGCCGGACCGTGGACTTCCGCAACACGATCCTGATCCTCACCTCGAACCTCGGGGCAGGTGGCACCCGCGAGCAGATGATGAATGCGGTGAAGGCCTCCTTCAAACCGGAATTCGTCAACCGCCTCGACGATGTCGTGATCTTTGACGCCCTGTCCGAGGAACAGCTGACCTCGATCGTGGACATCCAGGTCGCACAGCTGGCTGCGCGCTTGGCTGCCCGTCGTCTGACCCTCCGGGTGTCTGATTCGGCTCGGCTCTGGCTGGGGGAGCGTGGCTATGATCCTGCTTACGGTGCCCGTCCGCTACGCCGGCTGATTCAGCAGGCCATCGGCGATCAGCTAGCGAAGAAGCTGCTGGCTGGCTCAATTGTCGACGGTGATACTGTGCACGTCGATGTGGCAGATGGTGGGGAGACCCTCGACTTGTCGTCGTAAAGCGACAAGCATGTGCCCAGGCAACTCCACTTGCCTGGGCATTTCTCCTATCCAGGGTGAGGCGGAATTAATTCCCGGCCAGCCCGGCGATGCGCGCGCGGGGCACATAGACTGGCAGGCATGGGCATCACTATTACTCCTCGGGAATTACTCGACCGCGTCCGTACCTCGAAGAAAACCACGATCATCAACTCCGTTTGGGAACCCGGCGAAGGCGCAAGTTACCTGCGCTTCCGCGATGGGCATATCCCTGATTCCATGTTCTGTGACGCAGCTGCTGCGTTGGCGGGCGTGCCTTCATCACAACAGGGCCGCAACCCGTTACCGGATCATGAGCAAGTTGCCCGCCTCTTCCGGACCGTTGGCATGAATGTCGACTCCCAGGTGGTTGTCTACGACAACGATAAAGGCCTGATGGCAGCTCGCGCGTGGTGGATCCTCACCTGGGCTGGTGTCCCGAATGTGCGCATCCTTGACGGTGGGCTTCAGGCCTGGCAGCGTGAAGGGCTCCCAATCGTTGGTGGACCAGGAAACCTGTCGACTGCCGCAAACATGAACCCCCAGCTGGGACAATTGCCGACCGCAACGATCGAAGAGGTCAAAGCTCACGTCGACAATGGCGGAGTGCTGGTTGACTGCCGTGAACACAATCGCTTCGCTGGTAGGAAAGAAGCCCTCGACCTCAAAGCAGGACACATCCCGGGCGCGATCAACTTGCCGAGCCTGGATTTATTCGACGAGAACTACCAATTCCGCAGCCGGGACGAGATCCGGGAGATGTTTGCGCAGCACAACATCACCAGCGGTGAGAGCGTTATTGTCTATTCCGGTTCGGGCCTGCACTCCGCGCAGATGATCGCCGCCATGCACCATGCTGGGTTGGAAGGCGCAGCTCTGTTTGTTGGTGGTTGGTCGCTCTGGGCGGCGGATCGCTCAAATCCCGTGATGCGCGTCGACTAAGATCTAGCGTGTGATCGATCCACTGTGGCTTTTCCTAGCAGCCGTCGTGCTGCTAGTTTGTGCTGCCGTTTTGTGGTGGGCGGAAAAACCAGCTGTCCCTACTGGGGTTTTCCTTAAGTCCAGTGACGATCTCACCGACGAGTGGGTACGTGGGGCCGCCGCGGGAATGGCGCCGAAAGACGTGCGGAAAGCAATTATCGACGACCGCGAGTTTTACCTCGCCAACGTTGGAAACACTCCTGTGCTTGCGGTCCGGAAGGCCACCCAATCCGATGTTGTCCTGGATTTTCGGACCTTTGAGTCTGAGACTGATTTGTTGCCAGTTCAGCATGTTGCAGGTTTCGAGTTGTATTCCAATGACCCGGACGTCGCTAAGCGTGCGCTCGATGACCGGATGGAGATTGCTCTACAAGCACTCGACGTGGATGCCGTGTGGGCGGAATCAGAGTGGGTTCTGGCCCAATTTAAGGACAAAGACCCCGCAGAAATAACCGCAGCGTTAGGGCTTTTCGCCGACGCTGCAGCTGTGCTGCCACCACGTTCGCCGAAGCCACTCGTGCAGCTCGACCCCACGCGCCCCATGGTGGCGCCGCGAGAAACCGCCGTCGTGGAGCCGGAAGACCCCGCCAAACTGGTGCTACTGGAGCCGGTGCGTAAGCCGAAGCGATCTGTTCCTACCGCGCTAGGTGTGGTTGAGCCTCGGCCGGTTGGCGTTGATGATATCGACGCCATTGCAGAAGGCCCGGCGCAGCTGCCAGAAAGCGATGGTACGAGGATCATTAGGCCAGATGATCGACCAACCATTTTTTAACTTTAAGGAGAAATTGACATGGATAAGAAACGGCAGTTAGCGGAGCTTGTCAAGGAACTTGCCGTGGTGCACGGGAAGGTGACGTTGTCTTCTGGTAAAGAAGCTGATTATTACGTCGACCTGCGTCGAGCAACGCTGCACGCCCAGGCCAGTCGGCTGATTGGCGAATTGTTGCGCGAGCTCACGGCGGATTGGGACTACGCTGCGGTCGGTGGACTGACCTTGGGTGCGGACCCAGTGGCCACCGCAATCATGCATGCCGAAGGTCGGGAAATCCACGCCTTCGTGGTGCGTAAAGAAACCAAGAAGCACGGCATGCAACGCCGGATCGAGGGCTTTGATGTTGCTGGCCAGAACGTGTTGGTGGTGGAAGACACCACGACTACCGGCAATTCTCCGCTGACTGCAGTCAAGGCGCTGCGCGAAGCCGGAGCGAATGTAGTCGGTGTGGCCACCGTGGTTGATCGCAATACGGGCGCTGACGAGGTTATTGCTGCGGAAGGGCTGGAGTATCGCTCGTTGTTGGGGCTGGCTGACCTTGGACTCTGAGGTTCACAAAGGCCCCACCGAATGGTTTGAATCGCGGGTTGGTGTCGGGCCGTGGGAAGGTCCGTGGCCAAGCGATGCGCATTTCGATCCGGAGCTGCTGGAGCAGGGCGATAAGCGCAATGTGGTTGATGCCTATCGCTACTGGACTCGGGATGCGATCGTCGCGGACATCGACAAAAGGCGCCATAGCCTGCATATCGCGATCGAAAACTTTGAACACGACGCCAACATCGGCACCGTCGTGCGGACAGCCAATGCTTTCGCGGTCAACACCGTGCATATCGTGGGCAAGAAGCGGTGGAATCGCCGGGGAGCGATGGTCACTGACCGGTATCAACACCTGATGCACCATGACACCGTCGATGAACTCATCGGTTGGGCGCGTGAGCAGGGGCTGACGATCGTCGCGATCGACAACACCCCAGGCTCGGTGCCGTTGGAAACCGCGGACCTGCCGGTCAATTGCCTGTTGTTGTTCGGGCAAGAGGGTCCGGGTGTGACTCAGGCTGCGCGGGATGGCGCGCTCATGACGTGTTCGATCGCCCAATTCGGTTCTACCCGGTCAATTAATGCTGGTGTGGCGGCAGGCATAGCGATGCATGCCTGGATCCGCCAGCATGCTGACCTCAGTCAAGCTTGGTAGGTTCTTAAGAGTGCAAGAGATTTGGTCTCATCGGGCGGATTTAGCGGAATCCGCCATTTCGGAACGCCATGCGCGTCGTGTGTGGGGGATCCCCCGAACCAACTTGGCCGTGGTGAGTTGGCCTTCTTCCACTCGCGATGAGCTGTTCTTTCATTGGCATTATTGGTGGCAGGCGCATTATCTCGACTGCCAGATCGATGCCCTGAACCGACGGTCCACCAAGTTGCGGAAGAAGCGGATCGCGGACACGCTCCGTGGGATCCGCGTGCGCAATATCAACCCGTGGACAGTGAATCGCTATTACGACGACAAGAGCTGGCTGGCCCTTGCCGTGGGGCGGTTCACGAAGGCGTCGAAAAGCAAAGGCCTGCGGGCACTGGAGCGCAACATTGAGCAGGGCATTGATTCCCTCACCGGCGTGTTGCCGTGGCGCATCCACGAGACGTTTTACAACGTACCCACGAACGGCCCCGCAGCCATCATGATGGCCCGCACGGGCAGGGTTGAGCAGGCACAAACTCTCACCGACTGGATGTTTGACCACCTCCTCGACGACAACGGCCTACTCATGGACGGCATGCGTATGCGCATGCACGGGCCCGAGCTGGTCCGCGACATTCACCCTTATTGCCAGGGGGTTGCCCTCGGTGCCTGCCTCGAAATCGCGGAGCGCACCCTCCCTGAAGAAGTAGGACACCGCAATGTCACCCGCGCTCGGGAGCTTATCGACGCCATCTCCCACCACCTCGCCACGCCAACCGGAGTGCTTAACTCGAATACCGGCGGGGGAGACGGTGGCCTCTTCAAGGGGATTCTGGCTCGATACCTCGCTGATGTGGCCGAACGCTTGCCTGGCGATTCTTCTGAGTCAAAGCAAGCGCGCCGGACCGCTGCTCGATTGGTGTTGCGTTCTGCGCAGTCGGTATGGAATAACCGGTTGGAAGTCGATGGCCTGCCGGTGTTCGGGGCGGATTGGACCGCCGAAGCGCAACTGCCGAAGAATTCCGGGTCCCGAAGCTCGGCGTTGAAGGGCACGGTGCTGGGCTCGACTATTGCCGAGCGCGACCTCTCGGTGCAGCTTTCCGGCTGGATGCTGCTCGAAGCAGCTGCTCGTGTGGCAAAAGCTGGTTTTGACTCTTAACGCTGGCCGAGGGGCTGGGCGCGGGATCTTCAAACGCGAGTGGGGTGCCGGTTAGAACCGACACCCCACTAGTTTGTTTAACTAGGCGTTCTTGCGCTGCTGCAATTTGGCCTTAATCGCACCAAAGATTCCGGGGAGGATTGACACGAACACAATGAGCAGGAAGATTGGCTCAATGTTCTTCTGCACGAACTCGTACTTGCCAAGCCAAGCGCCGAGTAGTGTCACACCGCCGCCCCAGAGCACACCACCGATGATGTTATAGGTGATGAATACGCGGTAGCGCATGCCTGCCATCCCGGCGACGAGTGGGGCATAGGTGCGCACGATGGGCACGAAACGGCAGAGGATGATGGTGGCTGGCCCCCACTTTTCAAAGAAGTCGTGGGATTTCTGCAGGTACTCTTGCTTGAAAATTCGACCGTCGGGGCGGTCGTTGAGTGCGTCGCCGAATTTGTGGCCAATGAAATAGCCCACTTGGTCGCCGAGAACCGCAGCGATGGGGGTGAGGATGAGCAGCAGCCACAAAGGTGCGAAGGGATCGGGCTGTTGGCTGAGCATGCCGGAGGTGAATAGCAGAGAATCACCAGGCAGCAGTGGGAAAAGCAGTCCGGATTCGATAAAAACGATGAGGAGCAAGGCTCCCAAGATGAAGTTACCGAACGGGCCGGAGCCACTGAGAAGGTAGAGCGGATCCATCCACTGGGGGCCAAGAGCAAGAGTGGTCATTTTTCGTATTGTATATGCTCGGCAAACTTTTTCAGATGCAGGCATAATTGAGGGCAGGTAATTTTCTCAATCCTGTCTGGAGGACACTTATGCCTATTGCAACTCCTGAGGTCTACAACGAAATGCTGGATCGCGCTAAGAAGGGTGGCTACGCCTACCCTGCGATCAACTGCACCTCTTCCGAAACGATTAACGCGGCTCTGAAGGGTTTCGCTGAGGCTGAGTCTGACGGCATCATTCAGTTTTCTACCGGCGGTGCGGAATTCGGTTCCGGTCTTGCGGTAAAGAACAAGGTGGCAGGTGCTGTTGCCCTGGCAGCTTTCGCACACGAGGCAGCCAAGCACTATGGCATCAACGTTGCACTACACACTGACCACTGCCAGAAGGAAGTTCTCGACGAGTACGTTCGCCCACTCATGGCTATCTCCCAGAAGCGTGTTGACCGCGGCGAGCTGCCACTGTTCCAGTCCCACATGTGGGATGGCTCTGCCGTTCCAATCGACGAGAACCTGACGATCGCTCAGGAGCTGCTGGCCAAGGCGAAGGCCGCTCACATCATCCTGGAGGTTGAGATCGGCGTCGTTGGTGGCGAGGAAGACGGCGTCGAGGCTAAGGCCGGCGCCAACCTATACACCACGGCTGAAGACTTTGAAAAGACCATCGACGCAATCGGCACCGGTGAGCACGGCCGCTACCTGCTGGCGGCCACCTTCGGCAATGTCCACGGCGTGTACAAGCCAGGCAACGTGAAGCTTCGCCCAGAGGTACTTCTTGAGGGCCAGCAGGTTGCCCGTAAGAAGCTGGGGCTTGGCGACGACGCCCTCCCATTCGACTTCGTCTTCCACGGCGGCTCCGGCTCCGAGAAGGAAAAGATCGAGGAAGCCCTCCGCTACGGCGTTATCAAGATGAACGTTGATACCGACACGCAGTACGCATTCACTCGCCCAGTCGCAGCGCACATGTTCTCCAACTACGACGGTGTCCTGAAGATCGACGGAGAAGTTGGCAACAAGAAGGCCTACGACCCACGCTCCTACCTGAAGAAGGCCGAACAGTCCATGTCCGAGCGCGTCATTGAGGCTTGCCAGGACCTGCACTCGGTAGGGACTTCGGTTTCGAAGTAGCACGCAACAACTTCGAGAGTGTTCTCAAGAGCCTCTCGGAAACAGAAAGCACCTAAGGTTTATCCCCCTTAGGTGCTTTCTGTTATTGTTCGCAATGTAACCATCCGCCATGAAGGTTGAACAATTGACGGGAATTCGGAAAATGGACCAATACCCACGGTGGCTCCCGTTTGCTATGGTCGCTATTTTCGCCGTCAACTGGGCTTACCTTGTTGCAACTCGCCCGCCATGGGACGGGAACAGCTATCTGCCCGGCATATTGCAGCCAATCCAGGTGATCATCCTGATGCTGATCGCCGCAATGTCTGCACGCCTTGTGCTGCTCTCAGGAACCAAGAATTCTCTCGCCCTCATCGGACTAGGAGTGGTTCTTGACCTGGTCATCGGCGGAACATTGCTGCAATTGGAAGTGCCACTTTATCTAGACACAATCGGCTCTGTCCTTGTCGCCGTAATTTTAGGACCTTCTGCAGGCGGATTAACCGCCACGATATCGCAGGGCATCCTCTCGATCATGTATCCGCCAGCCACCATCTTTTACATGATTAATGTAGTTGTTGGGTGGGCAGCCGGACTATTCGCGAAAATGGGTGGGTTCACCACAGCCTTCTCGGTTGGGCTAAGTGGTCTAGTCACGGGCGTGTTAGCCGGAATGAGCGCGGCGCCCCTCATGGCATTAGGGCTGGGCGATGCCCCCATTGTGAACCAAACCAATCCCGAAGAGTTGCTCATGAAGTTCTATGGGATATTCTTCGGTGCACTTACAAGCCCCGGTGCCATCAGCGATGTTTTGGACAAAATTTTGGTATTTGGGGTCGTTTCATTGATTGCACGATGGATAGCTCAGAGATTCCACATCCACAAACCCGTCTTTGAATACCGCTCCCAGATCAGCTAGAAATTGATCGATCTATTTCCGGTGGCAGGATGTCTGGCGGATCTTGTATGAACATCCTGCTCAAGCGCAACATGGCATATTCGACAGGCCCGGTTCGGAAGATGCGAACCCACACTGGGCTGACAACGAGGAAGAACAGACATTCAATGGAGGTCAATACGGGGTGATTGGACAAAGCGGGCCTGGCGCTACCATCCGTTCTCTCAAGCGACATCGTGTTGAGGTCGGTCAACATCAGCGAAGCTACGCAAATATGAATCGTATATACGGTTGCCCCAGACACTCCTATGGCGACGATTGGCTGCAAAACTTTGCGGAGAATTTTAGACCTCCACAGCAAAAAGCTTCCCGTGACGAAATACAAGCCCATGGCGGTGTTACCCAACGTGTTGAGCAAGGCTCCGGTGTTGGGTGCGGGGGAAAGAAATCGAAGCAAGGGCGAAGGCAAGGTGTTCGCGCTGGTGTAAGCGAACAATGTTGACCACACGATAGTTAGCAGCCCGGCCATCGCGCTCGCCACGCCGACCATGAATAGCACCGGGAAGAGGCGGGGGCTTCGGAAACAGAGTCGCTCAGTGACAACGCCAGCGATGGCGTAGGCAAGAAATGCAAAGAATGGATATTCGCCACCAATCGGTGGATTGAATCGGACAAAAGTACAGGCCAGTGCGGATACAAGCGTGGCACCGATGTACAGCCAAACGAGGTTTGAGGTGGTTGCAGTGATTAGGTACGGTAAAAATAAAAACACCGCAGAGGTAACAAGCAGTACCGGCACGAATGATGCTTGAATGCTTTGTAAAGCGAGCGCGACAATCGCAATTAAGCCACCGTATACCAAGATCATGGCGCGAGCTGATTTGGTATGCATCTCGTCCCCGTCGAGGTAGGGGCGCACAAGGTGCATGATCAAGAAGCCGACTGCGAATACGGCAACTGCCGCCGGGCCGTCCGCGATCAACGCGCTGAAAAATCTTTGCGTCGGGGACTGTGACGGTGCCGGGTAAAGATCTGCCCAAAAGAGACAGAGGATTGCAAAACCAAGCGCAAAGAATACGGGAAGGTATTCTCGGTTGCCTTCTGATTGTGTGCGCATGGACCGATCTTCGTAATACGTAGTAGTAGAAAACCTAAGTCTAAGCTAGCACCTCGCATTGCGCTAGATTTTTAATCACATAAATTCTTATGAATTTTCTACGGTGAAAACGTCTACTTCCCAGGCCGTACCACCTGCAAATCCCGCAGGTGCCTATAAAAAGTTGCCTTATCGACGGCCCGTTTCCGGCTCACCCCATCAACTTCAATTCTTAACTGAATTCCGCCGACCTGCAGTGCCCTGCCGACCCGCAGTGATTCCTGAACAGTTCGAGTGCGAAACAGCTTTTTTTCAATACGCACCGCGGCAAGACCCGGAGCGTTAGTGGTGGGAATGAGCTGTGCTCCTACCGCCTGACCAGGGGAAAACAGGGTGGCGTCGTCGACAATAGCTTCGCCTGTTATTGGCCCGCCCTCCCATGCGGTGATGGCTGCGCTCCCAGCGACGGCGATTCCAGCGTCGTCGCGAATGAGCGGAACGGGGTGAACTGCCCCTTCGAAAGCTTCGGAGAGCGTGCCGTCGAGTTGCCAATTCTGTGCTGCAACCGAGTCGCCGTTTGGGCAGAAGGCGATTTCGATCCAGAGGGCGTCGATACGCATGAGCCTGGTGAGTACTGCCGAGAGGGCGGCGTCAGTGCCGAAGACGACGACACGAACGGGTTCAGAGGGGTGCTGCGGAGCCCGCTCGGGAGCACCTTGGGGCTTGACGTCGGGCTGGCGTTGGATTTCGTCGAGGGACGGTGTGGGGTCGTTTGGCAGAAATTGCTTGGCGACGTCGTCAAGAAACTTCAGTTCCCGCTGGCTAGGCACCTCAGGGAGTTCATGAGACTCGGCCGGGTAGGGGAGTGGAGCGGGGGCGACGCCGCAAAAAAGTGCCAAAAACTGCATATCGATAACTTACCTGGTTCGTGGGAGAGCTTCGAACCCGTAACAAGATTTCGAGATTTTCTGGCGGTTCAACGATATGTGCTTGAAAATTTTTAAAAGTTTCTAATCTTTTAGGCGGTTGGTTGGGTGTTTTGGCGGACCACGTCTGCTACGCCGACCACCACGCCGTCGACAAGCATCCCGGTTGTTCCTGGAGTACCAGGTGAACCGACTATCGGCACCACGGCAACCGACAAGGCGGATGGGGATCACGAAGTGGCAATGGGCGGCTCGACTGCGGTTGACCGAGTTGACTACCAGGGTCTTGAGGCTGGCAAGTGGTACACCGTCACTGGTGAATTGATGGACAAGGCGACGGGTGCTCCGACTGGGATCAAGGCTTGGAAGACTTTCCAGGCAACGTCTGCAAACGGCCATGTCGACGTAGAGTTTGAGGTCCCTGCAAGTTTCGGTGGCAAGTCTCTGGTTGCCTTCGAGAAGCTGTTTGAAGCTCAGCTCGATGTTGCCGGCCAGCCAGTCAAAGGCGACAACGGCAAGAACGAAGGTGACTCCACCGATGCTTCGCCTGTAACCCCTGGTAAAGAGCCGATCACTAAGCACGAAGACATCAACGACGAGAACCAGACAGTTCATGTTGTTGGCGTGATCCGTACGACGGCCGTCGACAAGCCAGTCATCGACGCGGTCACCGGCGAAGCAGTAACTGCTGTAACCCGCTTCACGCCAACTGAAGCTAACGGCCGCACGACCATCGAGTTCAAGGTGAACAAAGAAACCGCGCAGGCCCACAAGGGGCACGAGCTGGTCGTCTTTGAAGAGGTCTCCCAAGAAATCAAGCCAGGCGAAGAAAAGACCTTCCCGGGCCGCGAAATCAAGGAGATCGTCGACCACAACGGCAACACCGTGACGGTTGTAGTTGTTGGCACTCACGAAGACGTCAACGACCAAGCCCAAACCGTTGGCGTGGGCAACCCGAACGACTTCCCTTGGCTGGCACTGGTGTCACTGCTGCCGATCATCGGTGGCGGAATCGTTGGATCCTCTGAACTGGGATCTTCGAATGGTTCACCTGCTGGTTCTTCGAATGGTTCCGTAACGCCAGGCAATGCTCCTCGTCAAGACGAAGTGCGCGGAATTGCAAAACCTGCCCCCGCGCGGGGTGGCGCGCAGGGTGGCGCGCAGGGTGGCGCGCAGGGCCCCGCTAAGCAAGACAAGGTGCTTGGAATCTCAAAGGCGCCGAACATGGGCAGCAAGCTCGCAAATACTGGAGCTTCCGTCATCGGCATTACGATCCTCGCAGGCCTGATCCTCCTCCTCGGATTCGTCCTCGTCCGTCGTCGAAAAGGAGAGAACAAGTCAACACAGGCTGTACCTGTTAGAAGCCGCCACTAGCAAACTGACCAAAGTTTGCCGGTGGCGGTTTTTCGTCTGTCCCATTTCACAGTCCTGCTTCTCGACGCCATGTAGATCCCTAATCCGCCTTGCATGTAACAGGTCTAAAGCGTTCACTCATTCGGCTGCACAGGTGCTACCGCGTCCCCTCGGCGTAGTCAGACTACCGCAAGGGCTGCTTTTGACCCGGTTTTTAACCTCTCGGCGTAGTCCGACTACGCCGAGGGGACGCGCTAGCGGTATTGAAGCAAAACTTGAAGCCTAGCCCTGGGAGCAACGTCCCACTTGAGGTTGTGCACCACGCCACCCGCGCTCGCGCACTCGCCACCCGCACCACAGTTGGTTGTGCCAGCCAACTACACTAAGAAACCGTGCCCCGTACCAAACGCACTATCTCTGCTCTTACGATCGGTCGCGTCCGCGCTGGCTGGCTGCGACTGCGAAGCAACTGGTTTTACATCATGCAGCTAGGTATCGCTGCTGGAGCTTCGTATTACATCGGCCGGCACCTCATTGGCCACGAACAGCCCTTTTTCGCGCCGATGGCTACGGTGATCGTGCTGTCGGCAGCGGGTGGCGGGCGTATCCGTAGAGCGTTTGAGCTTGGCTTTGGTGTCAGCTTGGGTGTCGGCCTGGGCGACTTGCTGATTAACTACGTCGGTCCGGGAACGTGGCAAATTGCGGTCGGCGTGGTGATATCTGTCGCGCTGGCAATGTTCCTCGATAAGGGCGTACTAGCTGCCAATCAGGCGGCATTTTCCGCAGTTCTTATTGCCACGATCCTCCCACCCGGCTCCTCCGGCGGCACCGAGCGCATGGTCGACGCCTTCCTGGGGGCTGGGGTGGGTATCGCCGTCATGGCCTTGTTCCCGCAGTCTCCGCTGCGCAACGGTCGGAGGGAGATCGCGCGAATTCTGGGCATTACCTCTCGGGTGTTGGACGACGTAGCTGAGTCGCTTGAATCTCATGACACCAAGATGCTGAAAGCTGCGTTGAATCAGGCCCGCGGCTCCCAAGGTCACATCAACAACATGATTGCGACCGCCAAAGAGGGCGAGGAAGTGGTGTTGACATCGCCGCTGATGTGGCGTCAGCGCAGAGAACTTGGATCGATCATGCGCGTGCTAAACCCCGTCGATAATGCAATGCGCTCTACGCGCGTGCTGGCTCGACGGGCAGTCATCCTAACGGAAGACAACGATGTCGTCTCGGCGGCGCAGATTGAGCTCATTTACGAGCTGGCATCGGTGGCGGGTGATCTGTCGGAGGTTGTCTACAACAGCAGGGACTTTTCCTTCGCACCGGAACTTCCCGAGATTGTTCGTCGCTTGCGGGTACTCGGGGCGAAAGCGGGCATGGAGGTTGCGGAAGGTGGGGTGCTTTCCGCGACGATGATTTTGGGACAAACACGCTCCCTCATCGTCGACTTGCTGCAGGTCTGTGGGCTTTCGGAGGACTCCGCGTTGGCCACGTTGGTACCAACCTCGCAGACCCCGGCGGTGCCACCTGAGGTAGTCGACCCTGACGACTACGCCGACTAGCGCGTAGCCACGAAATCCGGGGTCCCGCGGTAGACCACCATCCAGTCGCCGTCGGCCAAGCGAGCTACGCCGATGCCGTAGTCATACAGGTTCTCGCGGAGGAGTTCTTCGCGATGCGGCGCGGAACCCAGCCACATAGCGACGACCTCCCGTGGGGTCGCCCCAGGCCCCAGCAACTCAACCGTTTTTCCGAAATTAGGATCGTGAGACTGCGTGCCCGTCGACGCCAAGTAGTTTGCCCACTTTTGAGCGCTAGCCTCGTGTGTCAGATTGCGGGTGGGGTAGGAACCATCGGCATCAAGCCCGTGAGCTCGGCGGGTCGCTTGGATTTCCTGGTACATGGCTGCCCGGAAACCTTCCTGAGTAGTGATGTCTCCGGCAGCGGGGAATTCTGCTCCAGCAGCTACGGGCACCTTCTCGCTAGGAGAGTCAGGTGCGGCTGGCGTAGCCGGGGTTGTTCCTCCAGCAGCTAAGATTCCTGCCAGGCCACCGGTCACCACGGCAGCCACGCCCAGCATGGACGCCAGCTGCTGTAGGTCCCGAACATCAGGAGCCCGCATCGCGCCCCAGGCAGGTGAAGCAACCGCAGGGTCCGAAGACCCGGCCGCTTGCTCCGCGCCTGCGACCGGAACGCCACCGATCCCCACAGAGACACTGAGCAACGTGGCTACGACGAGAGTGCGAGGGGAAGACAGGCGCATAGGGATCCTTAGAAAATTGGCTACGTTTTACGAAAGCTATGTGTGAAGCATAGAACACATTCGGCGTTCGTCCATCTGGAATGGTCGGGGAATAGGGCGTCGAGAAGCGGGAATGTGCACAAAATTACTCGTAGGCAATGGTTGGGCATGTAGAATTAAGCAACGTCTCATGCGCCCCGGGAACGCGGGCGCTCCTTTATGGAAATGGAAGTGACGTGAAATGGCTGCGATCGTAATTGTCGGCGCCCAGTGGGGCGATGAAGGCAAAGGTAAAGCCACAGATATTCTTGGCGGTTTGGTCGATTATGTGGTCAAGCCCAACGGTGGCAACAACGCAGGTCACACCGTTGTTGTCGGTGGGGAAAAGTACGAGCTGAAGTTGCTGCCCGCTGGTGTGCTGTCGGAAAACGCGACTCCGGTACTGGGCAATGGCGTGGTTATCAACCTTGAGGCGCTGTTCGAGGAAATGGACGGCCTGATCGCTCGGGGCTGTGACGCTTCCCGCTTGCGTATCTCCGCAAATGCGCACGTCGTTGCGCCATACCACCAGATCCTTGACCGTGTTCAGGAGCGTTTCCTGGGCAAGCGTGCCATCGGCACGACCGGCCGTGGCATCGGCCCTACCTATGCGGATAAAGTCGCGCGCGTCGGCATCCGCGTTCAGGACATCTTCGACGAGTCCATCTTGCGCCAGAAAATCGAGTCCGCGCTGGATGTCAAGAACCAAATGCTGGTCAAGATGTATAACCGCAAGGCTATTGTTGCCGACGAAATCGTCCAGTACTTCCTGAGCTACCAGGAGCGCCTGCGCCCGATGATGATCGAGGCGGAACTCGAGCTCAACCAAGCGCTCGATGCCGGCAAGCATGTGCTGATGGAGGGCGGCCAGGCCACCATGCTCGACGTCGACCACGGCACCTATCCATTCGTCACCTCGTCCAACCCCACCGCCGGCGGAGCCTGCGTTGGTTCAGGCATCGGTCCGACCCGGATCACCCACTCGCTGGGAATCATCAAGGCCTACACCACCCGTGTTGGCGCCGGTCCATTCCCTACGGAGCTGTTCGATAAGTGGGGCGAATACCTGCAGACCACCGGTGGGGAAGTAGGCGTCAATACCGGCCGGAAGCGCCGTTGCGGCTGGTACGACTCCGTTGTTGCCCGCTACGCCTCGCGCGTGAACGGGTTTACCGACATCTTCCTGACCAAACTGGATGTCCTCACCGGCATCGGCGAAATCCCGATCTGCGTCGCCTACGATGTCGACGGCAAGCGTTTCGACGAAATGCCGATGACCCAATCGGACTTCCACCACGCCACCCCAATCTACGAAACGATGCCAGCCTGGGACGAAGACATCACCGGCTGCACCACCTTCGAGGAATTGCCACAAAAGGCACAGGATTACGTGCTGCGGTTGGAAGAGCTTTCCGGAGCGCGGATTTCCTACATCGGCGTTGGTCCTGGCCGTGATCAAACCATCATCCGCCACGACATCATGGCTTCCTAAAGCACACAGGACCAAGAACTATTTGCGCGTTCTATCGGTCCATCTCCGTGCGTGAGGTGCTCCGATTGGGCCTCGCTGAGGGGCCCAATCGGTAGACATTATGGGAATTGTGTGAGTAAACTGGTGACTTTCTTGGCGAGTTTATGCAGTTTGGTGCATTTTCTACTGAAAATACAAGCGATTTCCCACCCCTCGCCGGTTTAGAATTTGATAAACATGGGTCAGCGCGTCCCCAATATCGTCGCTGGTCTCCTCATGCTCTTCGCTTGGTGCTATGTGGTCATCGTGCGCCCGCAAGTTGACTGGCTCAGCTATCCGATGCAGCGACCGCAAATACTGCTCTTGGCAACCTCATAGCTCGCATTGTTAGCCCTCGTTTGGGGTAACCGTGCGATATTTCGCGGGCGACATCTCGTCTTATTCGTGCTGCTCGCGGTTTTCGACGTCGCACTTGGCCATATTCTCTTGGAAACTCACATCTACCGCTCTACCTAGACTGCGTTGGAACGATCACCATCGCGTTGATTTACAGTGCTGAGATGGGGATGGCTGCATCGCTCGCCACCTCTTTGATTTGGGAAATCTGGGCACCCACCTGCTTGGTATTCGCTCCACTCGGCGTGATGATTGGCTGGGCAGCGGGACGTTTTCGGCAGCTCGGTGGTATGGGAAACTTGGTTACGAATATTGTCACTGGTTTCGTGGCGGGTATTGTCGTCGCAATGGTGGCAGCCCCACTGAATCTCCAGGTGTTCGGCGGGATTCTGGAAGAGGGTCAAAACTCAACGGCTGCAATCTTCAACGAGCTGAAGTACTGCTTGCTGGGTGTATTTGGCGGCGGTTTGTCGGTGTCCGATCCACTCGACAAGGCAGTGAGCTTTGGGCTGGCTTATCTCCTGGCGACGAAAATATTGCGGTCAAAGATCTTGCGGCGAGACCAACTTACTCTGGACGGACTAGCTCATTAAGGATTCCAGCTATTCGTGGTCGAATGTGCGTGGCCAATGGTAATCTCGTTAATGGGTAAACGTTTGGTAGCTGTTGAAGAGAAGGCGAAGTTAGGGGAGCGACTTAGCAATGAGTTTCCCCCGACACCTCCTCACTGGCTTGGCCGTCATCCTGTTGATTCTGCAGTGGTCAATACCAGTGGCGATGCCCATATCACCCTGGTTGATGGATTTCATGGGGCGAGACATTAATTGGTTTGTTGTAGTTACATTGGTGGTGGCTACGCTTTTGCTTCTCCTCGTGTTTTCTCGGCAAATTGATAGGCGACTGTGGCTGTTAGTTATCGCCGGGGTGGCCGCCGACCATATCCTTGGGGAAATCAATGCCCGTTTGAATCTGCCACTGTACCTCGACACCATCGGGTCAGTGTGCGTCGGGATGCTGCTGGGTCCGCTAGCTGGCGCGTCAACTGCGGCATTGTCGACTTGTATGTGGGTGTTAATAGCCCCAGTCTCGGTTCCCTTTGCAACGGTCAATATCGTCGCAGGATGGTTAGCCGGAGTCTTTAGGCAATTGGACGGTTTTGGTAACAGACTGACCGTGACAGTCAGCGGGTTGATCGCCGGCATTGCCTGCAGCATTGGAGCGGCGCCTTTGACCTACTCCTTGCGCAATAGCTCGGTGGCACGCTTCAACTTTGATATTTATTCGCCTTTAAGCGCAGTAGACACCTATTTCGCCAGCTCCTTAGGTTTCCGCGAGATCATTTCGGATCCTGTGGACATAACAGTGGTGTTCCTCGTCACGTTTATGATTTCGCCCTGGTTATACCGCACTTTCAAAGTCGAACCACCGTATCCGGAACTCATTGAGGCAGCTAAGCCCCGGCCTTAGCACATGTCTCGGTGCTAGCATTGACGAGTTATGGTACGGATTCTTCTGGATTGCGATACCGGCATTGATGACGCCCTTGCGTTGATGTATCTGGCCGGATTGCATCGCCTAGGTGAAATCGAATTGGTTGGAGTGACCACCACTGCTGGAAATACTTCCGCGACCCAGGCGGCCATCAACTCCCACTTCGTGCTCGCGGCATGCGGGGTAACAGTGCCGGTGGCAGTTGGAGAGAATATGCCAATGATGCTGGACCTAGTTACCACGCCTGAAACCCATGGAATCTATGGATTGGGATATCTGATACCTGAGCCCTGCGACGTTGATTTTCACTGGATGCGGTTGTGGGAAGAGGACGTCGACAAGCTCATTGTCACAGGTCCGGCCACAAATGCCGCTGCCTGGGGCAGGATCAATGCGGATGTCACGCTCATGGGCGGGGCATACAACTATCCGGGTAACACTACACCCACCGCGGAATGGAACAGCTGGGTCGATCCCCACGCGGCGAAAAGCTTCTTTCAGTTCAACTCCGCAACCGTGTGCTCGCTGGGGGTCACAGAACGATTCACCTTGGACCCTGGCTCGCTTGCTGAGGTGATCTCCGCTCTTGGGCCAGCGCCGATAGCTACGTTTTTGCCCGAAATGCTGCGGTTTTATTTCGAGTTTCACCAAGCGCACGGCGAGGGTTATCTGGCCCAGATTCATGACCTCATCACGTGCATGGTTGCACTTGGAAAAGTTCCGGTGATTACCAGGCCCGCAACGATTGATGTGGAAGCCAGCACCGGCTGGCTGCGCGGAACGACTGTTGCAGACCTCAAGAATCACTGGCATCGACCACCGAATGCTCAGCTCGTTACCGATGTAGATATCCCAGCCGCGCACCGGGAACTCCTTCGTGTCTGCGAACTGTTTGGCGCCACCTTCCGGTATTAGTTTTGCAATTCAGCAACGCGGACTAGTACGAGCGTGCGACCTGGAAGTGAGTTTGTTTCGCCCGGTCACACTGTTTTATACTCAGTGCGACTTAAAAGTAAGCGCACTATTGCGTTTTACATTTTCTTCCCCGAGGTGACATAGGGGCAGCTATCAAACTTATTCAAGGGGAGAAGTATGTCACCGGTCTTTTCGAAGGCGTTGACAATCGTTGGAGCAGTTGTCATCGCCGCGACGTGGATTTATCTCGTTTTGGTTCGCCCAACAGATTGGGAAAATGTTGGAGCCTCGAGTCCAGCGTTGTTGACATTGATCGGATACCTCGGCGGGACGGCATTGCTACTCGCCGGAATTTTCCCAACACTCTCTGCCCGTGTACTCACATTAATCCCGGTTGCATTGGTGCTGAATATGGTCATTGGCCAGGTGGTAGGTAGCTTCGCGATCCCGCTGTATCTGGATTCCATCGGCACGGTATTGGTTGCGGTCCTGGCCGGGCCTGCGGCTGGGGCTGCGACAGGTGCCTTGAGTTCGGTCGTGTGGGGGTTGCTAAATCCCGCAGCGTTGCCGTTCGCTGCGGTCAGTGCCACAGTGGGCTTTTTGGCTGGGGTGGTAAAGCAACGAGGTGGATTCCGTAACATCGTGTGGGTGGTGTTGTGGGGTGCCCTTGTCGGGCTCGTGTGCGGTGCGTTGGCGGCTCCGGTGGCAGCGTTTGTGTACGGTGGCACGGCGGGAGTGGGTACTGGCGCTGTGGTCGCCTTATTCCGAGAAATGGGCAATTCTTTGTTAGCTTCGGTGACGATGCAGGCGTTCACCTCGGACCCGCTGGATAAGGCCGCAGTTTTTGCCTTTGTTTTCCTGCTGGTCAAGGCGTTGCCCAAGCGTGTCACTCAATGAATCCATTGACGGTGCTCGCCGTATGTGCGAGCACATGGATCGTGGTGCTGGGAGTAAATTCCCCCTGGGTCTCCGCATCGGTGGTTGTCGGTGCGTGGTTGATGGCCCGCTCTCCACGCGTCCTGGCAGCGACGCTCGCGCTTAGCCTCCCGGTATGCGCATCTTTGCTGCTTGTGCATGGTTTGTTCGGATTCTGGGGCACCGCGGTGGTCTTGGGCTTACGGTCTGCAGCTTTGATCGCTTCGCTGCTGGCAGGGTTCGCTTGCTTCTCGACGTCCGACTTGGCCAAAGCTATCCAAGGAGCGCGACTTTCCCCCAAATTTGCTTACGTGTGTGGCACCGCGTTGCAGACCTTGCCACAAGGGCGTCGATATGCGGAAACCTACCTTGAGCAGTATCGGCATCTCGGACTCAAAGGGCGAATCAAGTATGTGGCATTCCCGCTGGTCACACGCATGCTCGTGCAAGGGGCTGACCGGTCAATGGCCGCTCAAACCCACGGAATTGAGTTGCCAGGCAGACGCACGGTGCTCCGTCCGGTTGCGGTTTCAAGGTGGGATTATCTTATCGGTGCAGGATCACTCCTGGTGGCTTTCGGGTTGTGTATATGGGCTTAACGCAGGTCATTGGCTATTCGGGCGCCGGGCTTAGCGCCGCTGCTCGAGGTATCCCGGACGCCGTTTACGTTTCGGCTACCCCGCTGCACCACGTCACTTATCTGCGGGCGACCGTCATTGAGGAACTGGCCTTCGGGCTTGAGCAACGCGGGGTGGACCGAGCTGAGATGCAGAGTAGGTGTGAATCGGCCGCTGCAGCCCTGGATATTAGCAACTTGTTGGAACGGGATCCCACCAGGCTGTCTGGAGGGCAAACTCGACGGATGGTGATCGCAGCTGCGCTCGCATTACAGCCGCAGCGACTGGTGTTGGATGATCCATTCTTTGGCTTGGACAAGCATGCCACCGCCGAGCTGAGCCGTGTGTTGCGCAGTCTGCAGGAGACAATGGAAATTTGGGTGTTTTCCCATCTCCCAGCGTTTGCGGAATTCCCAGTGGAGGTGATAGGGGACGACCCCCGGGGTTTTCAACCGCCACGCTGGGTCACACCGCAGCGTCGGCAAGGCACAGCTTTCCAGGCTGCAGTAACGGCCTTCCGAGGGGTTCCAGGCAGTTGGTGGCGCAAAGAACGTGTGGACTTCAAAGTCGGCCCTGTGGAGATCTCGGTACCGAATCAAGGGATTGTCTGGTTGTGCGGACCCAACGGGGCAGGCAAGTCGACGCTGCTTCACGAGCTGGCCAAGCAGCCTGCCTGTGGCCTCCTCACTCAAGATCCTTACGACCAGCTACTGTTCAGCACCGCCCGTGCGATGGCTTCCGACGCTCCGGATCAACACCCTTATGACTTATCTGCTCGGAACTTGCGTTTGACGCAGCTGCGAATGATTTGTGGTCTCGGCCGTCCCATCGTGCTTCTCGACGAGCCAGAGGTCGGCTTAGATGGTCCAGGCCGGGTAGAAGCCATCGAACTCATTGCCCGGCACTGCGAGACGCCAGGGAATGGGGTGGTATTGGTTACACATGACGAGGATTTTGCCGCGCAACTAGCGTTAGCGTGTGGTCCGATGGTTACTCGCTTGCTCGACTAGCGCAGGAGGTTCAAGCGAAAAATCCCCGCCATTTGGATTATATTCAAGGTGAAAACGAGGAATTGGTATCTTTGGCAACCTATAGGGTGGGAAAATTAATTCCTTGTGTATAGAATTCCCAGGGAGATGTTAGATGGATAGCATTTGCCTTGATATTTGCCAGTAAGATAAGCTTTTTAAGTATTGGTTAAGTATCAGATTGGGTAAATTTTAGGATTGAGTACGGGGTTGTGAATAAGCTCATGGTGGAGCCTCAACGGACCACCCACAAGGAGAACTCCTTGACTGCAATGAGGTGGGTACACAACAGTGCCTCAATGCTCGCTTTTGTCGCACTCTTTTTCACCTGGGCATACCTCACTGCTACCGCAAGCCCCGTCTGGCAATCTGTTTTCGGCACCCGCGAATCCCGGGTCACATTCCTACTTGCCAGCTTTTCAATCGTGGTTTTCGCCTTAAGCACTGCCGTTCGGGAAGGTGTCCGCGGAATCGGATTCATGCTGGTAGGCATAGGACTGAACTTTCTTGGAATCCTCGTCGCTTCACTTACAGATGTGCCGTTGTACTTAGATGCTGTGGGTACCGTAATAATCGCAAATATCTTCGGCGCTCGCGCCGGGGCTGCCACCGGCATGATTTCCCTACTGATCTGGAGTTTCATCGAGCCAACGAATTTGCCCTTCGTTGTATTGGCGGGAATCATTGGTCTGCTAGCGGGCGTGCTCGCGCAGCTGGGGGCATTTGGCAATGTAGTCGTGGCGACACTCTACGGGGCAGTGGTGGGGCTCATGTCGGGCGTCTTGTCCGCCCCGCTGATGATCATCTCCTACCTAGATGCGCCTAAACAAGGAATCTTCTCTTTCTACGCTGAAATGCTCATGGCTGATGGGTCCATTCCCAATGCCTTGCTGATGAAGGCGATCTACGTTGATACGCTGGACAAGATCATCGTATTTGTCTTGGCCTATGTCAGCTTGAATGTCCTGCGACCATACTTATTAAAGAAACCGCAGCTTTGGTAGTTGCCACTGTGGAGCTGTTGGCCTGGGGTTGGTCCCCACCCGTGTCCATGCGGAGATTTAGCCAACTGGCAGGCGGGGCAATAGTCTAAACATATGTTTACACCTACTCACCTTGGCACGCCCCTGACTGATACCGCCATCCGCGTCCTACTGCTCGGCTCGGGTGAGCTGGGCAAAGAAGTGACGATTGGTTTCCAACGGCTCGGGGTGGAAGTCCACGCTGCGGATCGCTACGAAAACGCGCCAGCTCACCAAGTGGCCCACCGCTCGTACGTGTTGGACATGACTGACGCGGCAGCCGTCCATCAGCTGGTAGCGCAGGTCAAACCTCATTTCGTGGTTCCGGAGATCGAGGCACTGGCCACCGACGCGCTCGCTGACATCGAGGCATCTGGCGAGATTACGGTCATTCCTACCGCCCGCGCTACCCAGTTGACGATGAATCGAGAGGGAATTCGTCGCCTCGCCGCCGAAGAACTCGGGCTACCCGCCTCAAACTATGAGTTTGCTTCCACGGAAGCTGAGTTTGCGGAAAAAGTAGCGCGGATTGGATTTCCTTGTGTGGTGAAACCCGTCATGAGTTCTTCCGGAAAAGGCCAGTCCGTGGTGCGATCTCCGGCGGATATCAGTGCAGCTTGGCAGTATGCCATGTCGGGTGGGCGGGTTTCTAGCGGCCGGGTCATCATCGAATCATTTGTCGAGTTTGACTATGAAATAACTTTGTTGACTGTGCGTTCCATCGACCCGGCGACAGGCAAAGACGCCACTTGGTTCTGCGAACCCATCGGGCACCGCCAGGTGGATGGCGACTATGTCGAATCTTGGCAGCCAATGGCAATGACTGCTGCTGCGTTAGAAAACGCGCGTTCGGTAGCAGCCCGCATCACTGGGGCTTTGGGTGGCCGTGGTGTGTTTGGCGTTGAGCTCTTTATCGCAGGCGACGACGTCTACTTCTCCGAAGTCTCTCCGCGCCCGCACGATACTGGCCTGGTGACCCTGGCTTCCCAGCGGTTCTCGGAATTTGAGCTGCATGCCCGTGCCGTCCTTGGCCTCCCGATCGACACCACCTTGGTCTCCCCGGGGGCCTCCGCCGTGATTTATGGGGCGTCTTCCGGCCCGGTCCGTTACGCGGGCGTCTCGCAAGCGCTCGCTATTCCAGAAGCTGACATCCGCCTCTTTGGCAAGCCCACCGCCGGCGCTAAACGACGCATGGGCGTTGCCGTGGCGACGGCAGAAACCACCGAAGAAGCTCGTTCCCGGGCAACGCAGGCAGCCGCTGCTATCACTGTGGAGTAGCCCCAAGATACCGACCAGCGGAATCCACATTCCGGGCTTGTTGCACCACGAGCTCTGCCCCAAAAGCAGCCACCTTGGCGGTCAAGAGGTCCACTTGTTCTGCCACTTCGGAACGTGGCCACACGGTGGTGCGTACTTGGGTGTCGACACCAGCGTCGGAAAGCAAGCGCAGGCAGTCCCATGGACCCCTAGCGGCGCGCGGTGCGCACCCCGTGATCGCCTGCATGGTCTCGGGGAGCCCTTTGATGTCCAGCCCAACCCAGTCGGGCGCAGAGTCCGGGGAGTTCAGCAGGGCCGCTAATCGGTTGGGCGCGTACCCAGAGGTGTGCAGGCCGACGGGGAAACCGATTCGATGAATCTCGGCGATCGCGGCACCGAGCGCAGCGTGCATGAGCGGTTCGCCACCGGAGATCACCGCGCCGTCGAGGAGCCCGTGTCTTTGGGCGAGCAGGTTGGTGAGCTCAGTGAATGCGACGGTGCCCGGGCAAGTCTCCTGCAAGCTCGGGTTATGGCAATAGCAACAGGCCAACGGACAGCCTTGGGTAAATGCCGTCGCGACGAGCTTTCCAGGCCAATCCGTCGGGGAGAACGCAATGATGCCAGCGAGTGGGAGTTGCTGCGCAGTGGTGTTACACCTGGAAGTAGGTGCGTTCATGAAACTCACCCTTCTTGCCGATGTTGAAGCTCTCCACTGGACGGAAGTAACCCATCACCCTGGTCCACATCTCTGTGTGAGCGCCACACTGCGGGCAAACGGGAACCTCGCCCCGCAGGTAGCCGTGGTTTTCGCAAATCGAGTATGTCGGGGTGACGGTGATGTACGGCAGCCGGAAGTGCGTGAGCGCCCGTCGTACGAGGCTCGCCGCTTCCACTCCGGTACCAGCCGCTGAGCCGAGGTAGAGATGCAGCACCGTGCCTCCGGTGTATTGCGACTGCAGGTCCTCCTGCATCGCCAAAGCGAGGAATGGATCTGGGGTGTGCGCCACTGGCAGCTGGGTGGAATTGGTGTAATAGGGCTGCTCGGCGGAGCCTGCCTGGATAATGCCGGGGAATTGCTGTCGATCTAGCTTCGCAAACCGGTAAGTTGTGCCCTCAGCAGGTGTTGCTTCCAGATTGAACAAGTGACCGGTCGTCTCCTGCGCATCGACCAGCAGCTCATTGATGTAGGCGAGCAAGCGCATCGCGAGGCCGTGGCCAAATGGCGAGGTAATGTCACAGGCATCCGAGGTGAAGTTACGCACCATCTCATTGACCCCGTTGACCCCGATGGTGGAAAAGTGATTATCGAGCGTGCCCAACCACCGCTGCGTGTACGGGTACAACCCGCGATCCAGCAGCTGCGCCACCGTGCGTCGCCTGCGCTCAAGCGTATCGACGCCCAATGCCACCAACCGTTTCACCTCGGCAAACAGCTCCGATTCTTCCTGGTACTTCTTGCCCAAACGGGCGCAGTTGAGCGTGACCACCCCAATCGAACCTGTTTGTTCTGCCGAGCCGAATAGGCCATTGCCACGCTTCAACAGCTCCCGAAGATCCAGCTGGAGTCGGCAACACATCGAGCGGATCATGCCGGGATCAAGATCGGAATTAATGAAGTTCTGGAAATAGGGCAGGCCATAGCGGGCAGTCATGTCGAACAGTGCCCGCGCGTTGTCCGAATCCCAATCGAAGTCCCGGGTGATGTTGTAGGTAGGGATGGGGAAGGTAAAGGGGCGGCCATCGGCGTCGCCGGCCGCGAGGACGTCGATAAGCGCGCGGTTGATAAGGGCCATTTCCTGCTCGAGGTCACCGTAGGTGAAGTCGAGGGGTTCTCCGCCGATGAAGGGGTGGTCTTGGGCGATGTCTGTGGGGCAGGTCCAGTCGAGGGTGATGTTTGTGAATGGAGTTTGCGTCCCCCAGCGGCTCGGTACGTTGAGGTTGAAGATGAACTCTTGTACTTGTTGATAGACCTGGTCGTAAGTGAGGCGGTCGAGCCGGACGAAGGGGGCTAGGTAGGTGTCGAATGATGAAAAGGCTTGCGCGCCAGCCCACTCATTCTGCAGGGTGCCGAGGAAATTGACCATTTGGCCCAGTGCGCTGGAAAGGTGACGCGGTGGGTTGGATGAGATTGTGCCACGCACCCCGCCGAAACCTTGTTCCAGAAGCTGCCGCAACGACCATCCGGCGCAGTAGCCTCCCAGCATGTCTAGGTCGTGAATGTGGAGGTCGCCACTACGGTGTGCGGCCGCAGCTTCGGGGCTAAAAACATTATCTAGCCAGTAGTTCGCGGTGATTTTCCCATTGGCGTTGAGCATCAGCCCGCCGAGGGAGTAGTCCTGGTTGGCGTTGGCGTTGACGCGCCAGTCGCTGCGGTCGAGGTATTCATTGACGGTGGAGGTGGGGTTGATCAGAGTCATAGTTTCTGACCATAAGCGCTAAATTACAAAATTGTAAGCCACCGCGGTGTGAGAATTCCGGCACAAGATATGGGAACTAATCGGCCAGAATTTGCGACATCTTGTGTTTTCCGAGGTTGTCTAGCCCCGTCGCATGGGCAGGTGAGGGATCCCGTCCCAGTCGAACTCTGGCCCGCAAACCTCGAAACCAAACTGTTCGTACCATTGCCTTAGCGGGGATTGTGCCGTCAGCTCCACCGGCCCGCTCGTGCGGGATAAGGCGTACTCGAAAAGTTTGGCCGCCATGCCTGTGCCTCGCCATGCAGGGGCGACGCACACACGACCTATATGCCACTCCATTTCGGACGGGTAGACCCGCGCCACCCCAATGAGCGTGCCGTCCTCGGCCCGCATCCGAATGTGCACTGTGTCTTTCGCCGCGTCGATGTCGTCAATCTCCGCATAGGCGCATTGTTGTTCGACAACGAAAATGTCCGTGCGGAGCTTGAAGAGTTCGTGGGCTTCGCTTCCGGATAGTTCGGAGAGCGACGTGGCGGACAGGTACATTAGTGGATCTTCTTCATCGGAGTGAGAGTGATGTCTGCGAAAGGGTAAGGTTCGGCGATAGTGCGGAAGCCGAACTTTTCATACCAACCAACAAGTGGGGTGCGGGCATCGAGCACCAGGCTCTTATCCGGGAAAGTCTGGTCCGCAAACTCGATAGTGCGGCGCATAAGTTCTTTGGCAAGCCCAGTCCCACGCTCAGATTCAGCCACACAGACGCGGCCTAAGCGCATGACGTGTTCATCGTTATCGATGATGTCCTCGTAAATCCTGATATTGCCCACCAGCTGTTTGTGTTCCTCGTCGGTCCAGGCAAGCATGTGATAGGTGGTAGGTAGGATGTCGGTGTCGTCAACCTCCTGGTAGGCAGTGTTTTGTTCATTGACGAACACGCTGACGCGTAGTTTGTACACCTCGTGCACTTCGGTTGGGGTGAGATCCGTCAACTGTTGAACAGCGAAGTAGTAGCTCATAGCCCACGAGTGTAAAAGGGAACTGGGCAGGACGCAGGACGATGTTTGTTTTCCCGGCCCAGCTGGCTGAGGGATTGCCCGAATGTTGCCCAGTAGATCGGGCCCGGGGGTAGTTTCGCGGTCTCCCTGTTTCATGCAGTAGGCGATGGATGGGGTGGAGTTCGGGGCACGTTCTCAGCTAAGGAGCGCGCCCTGCTTGCCGACGGGCGTCGCTAAGCTTGGTGCTTGGCGTGCTCCACCATTTCATCCCATTCCACGATCTTCTTGCGTTCGCGGCCCTCGGCCTCGCCGAGGGCCTTCTCGGCGGCATCGAGCTGGTACCAACCATCCCAGGTGGTGTAGGCAATTTCGCGCTCTTTGAGAAGTTCGATGATTGCCTCGGGCGATGGCGAAGAAGGCTGTTCCAAGCGTCCGGCTTCGAAGTCTGCCAGCAGCATATCTGTGGTTTCCTTCGCGTCAGACTTGGTGTTGCCGATCAACCCCACCGGACCACGCTTGATCCAACCAGTGGCATAGAGCCCTGGCACGATCTCCCCCGACTCATCAATGACGTGGCCACCGTCGTTGCGGATGACGGCGCGGGCGTCGTCGAATGGCACATCTGGCATGGCATCCGAGCGGTAGCCGACGGCGCGGTAGACCGATTGCACTGGCCATTCCGTGAATTTCCCAGTGCCGGTGACCCCGCCGTTGCCGTCAAGTTGCATGCGTTCGGTTTTGATGGCGCGGACTTTGCCGTCTTCGCCCAGGATTTCCACTGGGGATTCGAAGAAGTGGATGTAGAGCTTGTGTGGTGCGCCCTTTGGCTCGCGCATAGCGTAGCCTTCCAAGGTCTGGCAGACGAGGTCCACTGACTTGGAGTCGCGTCGTGCCTGCTCGGAGGCCGCATCGTAGTCGATGTCTTCCGGGTCGACGATAACTTCGATGGTTGGGGAGTGGTCCAATTCCTTCAGTTCGAGTGGGGTGAACTTGGCTTGCGCGGGGCCACGACGGCCAAAGACGTGCACCTCGGAGGCGGCATTCTTGCCCAGCCCAGAAAATACGTTGTCCGGAATCTCGGTGACGTGAAGCTCGTCGGCGGTCTTAGCCAGGATGCGAGCCACATCCAGCCCAACGTTGCCTACGCCAATGACGGCGACAGACTCCGCGCTGAGGTCCCAATCGCGCTGGAAATCCGGGTTGCCGTCGTAAAAGCCGACGAATTCGGCGGCACCGTGCGATCCCTTGAGCTCAATGCCGGGGATGCTGAGGTCGCGGTCGGCGGTAGCGCCGGTGGAGAAGATGATCGCATCGTAGAATTCCCGCAGCTCATCGACCTTGATGTCTTTGCCGATTTCGATGTTTCCCAGCAAGCGGAGGTTGTCCGAATCGAGCACGCGGTGCAGCGAGTTAACAATGCCCTTGATGCGTGGGTGGTCAGGTGCCACGCCGTAGCGGATGAGGCCGAACGGCGCCGGCATGCGTTCGAAAAGGTCGATTTCGACGTCCTTGCCGGATTTCATCAAAATATCAGAGGCATAAATGCCGGCTGGACCTGCACCTACGACAGCAACGCGCATTGGACGAGACATACGAGGAAAACTTCCTTAAAGTTATTCGATGGGGTATCAAGGCATTAGTGGTTTCTAGTCTAGTTGAGTTGAAAAATTACAAAGTTTTGGGTTGTAACTTAGCTGGTGAGAGCGAGTGGGTGACCGAATGTGGGTGCGCAGCTCCTTGCTCCGATAGGCAATGTTAAGAATTTTTCCTCACTTTGACGTGATAATTCGCACACTGAGAACGAGAAGTGCGACGTAGCTGCATTGAGCCGTTCTTATAAGATGTTTCGGGCATGCAAAGTTGCGGGTCAACTAGCTAAACTTCGAGATGAATCACACTCAACGTTCTGATGTGTGCTTGGACTCACTAACCGCTGTCCATGTGTTCCCACATTTTGTTGGAACCGTGCAGAAAGGGACTTAACCATGACTAACGAAACCAAGTCAGTCCTCCTCACCACCGTCGGCCGTACTCTCGACGGCTTCGACGCTGATGCCTTTGCCGCCCAGCACGGCCTGAAGGTGGCTCCATTGACGAAGGATCGTCCGGACCTCGCTGAAATCTTGGCAGCGCAACCGCTTGCCGACGGCCCGAAGCTGCTCATCGGGACCGGATCCATCGATTTCGACGCCAAGGCAGCCGCTGCTTTGGGTGTAGGCCTGCTGCTCTTGCACGAGGCGAACGCCACGCACGTTGATCTTTCCGTGGCTCACGCCGAGGAACTGGGTGCCCAGGTTTTGGCTACCTTCCACGCTGGCGAAGAAGTATCAGACGAGGTTTTCCAGACCGAAGTAGAAGTGGTTATGTGTGCGGAAGTTTTCCAGAACTGGCTGTTGGAAAGCGCCAAGAAGGCAAACGCCCACATCGTTTTGCCAGAGGGTGAAGATGATCGCATCCTTCAGGCTGCTCACTACCTTCTCGCTGACGACACCGTCCGCCTCACGATCCTTGGCGAACCAACCGCCATCAATAAGCGTGCCCAAGAACTGGGGCTTGACCTGTCAAAGGCCACCATCGTTGACCATCTCACCGATCCGCGCGCCGAGGAGTTCGCCGCGGACTTCGCCGAGCTGCGCAAGAAGAAGGGCGTCACCCTCGAAGAAGCTCAGGAGACGATGAAAGACATCTCCTACTACGCCACCATGATGATTCATAAGGGCCTTGCCGACGGCATGGTTTCCGGCGCAGCTCACACCACGGCGCACACCATCAAGCCTTCTTTCCAGATCATCAAGACGGTCCCGGGAGCATCCGTGGTGTCTTCTATCTTCCTGATGGTGATGCGTGGCCGACTATGGGCCTTCGGCGACTGTGCCGTGAATCCGAACCCGACCGCAGACCAGCTGGGCGAAATCGCTGTTGTTTCCGCAAAGACCGCTGCGCAGTTCGGCATCGATCCGCGCGTAGCAATGCTTTCTTACTCCACCGGCACCTCCGGTTCTGGCCCAGACGTGGATCGGTGCGCGGCGGCCGTCGCTAAGGCTCGCGAGCTGGACCCAGAGCTCAAGGTGGACGGTCCGCTGCAGTTCGACGCTTCTGTGGACATGGGCGTGGCTGCGAAGAAGATGCCAGGTTCCGAGGTTGCTGGTCAAGCAAATGTCTTCATCTTCCCCGACCTTGAGGCGGGCAATATTGGATACAAGACCGCACAGCGCACCGGCCACGCGTTGGCTGTTGGCCCGATCTTGCAGGGCCTGAACAAGCCGGTCAACGACCTTTCTCGGGGTGCTACGGTGTCGGACATCATCAACACCGTTGCTATTACGGCAATTCAGGCAGGAACGAAGTAAATGGCACTGGCACTTGTCCTTAATTCCGGGTCTTCCTCGCTGAAATTCCAGCTCATCGACCCATCGGCTGACGCTACGCAGCCACCTTTGGCTTCCGGTCTAGTGGAGCAGATCGGTGAACCATCCGGCGCCGTCACCTTGAAAACTGGCGGAGAAAAGTACACGGTCTCCGCGCCGATCCCAGATCACGCTGTGGGCCTTTCCATGGTGTTTGACCTGATGACAGAGCATGGGATCGGGCCTTCGCAGGTAGAAATCACTGCTGTGGGGCACCGTGTAGTCCACGGTGGTCTGTTGTTCTCGCAGCCCGTCGTGATTACCGATGAAATCTTGAACATGGTGCGCGATCTCATTCCGTTGGCGCCATTGCACAACCCGGCCAACATCGTCGGCATTGAGGGCGCGATGGAAATCCTGCCGGACGTCCCACACGTTGCCGTTTTCGATACCGGGTTCTTCCATTCCTTGCCGCCAGCAGCAGCGCTGTACGCCATCAACGCTGAAGTTGCTGCTGCGCATGGCGTGCGACGCTACGGATTCCATGGCACCAGCCACGAGTACGTTTCGCAACAGGTTCCAGCGCTGATCGGCCGCGATCCGGAACACACCCGTCAGATTGTCTGCCACCTGGGCAATGGCGCGTCGATCTCCGCAGTGCACAATGGCAAGGCGATCGATACTTCCATGGGTATGACCCCGCTCGCGGGCATCGTCATGGGCACCCGCTCCGGCGATATTGATCCCGGCATCGTTTTCCACCTACACCGTTCCGCCGGAATGTCGATCGATGAGATTGACACCCTGCTCAACAAAAAGTCGGGTGTGAAGGGTATTTCCGGAGTTAATGACTTCCGCGAATTGCGCGCGATGATCGAGCAGGACAATCAAGATGCTTGGTTGGCTTACAACATCTACATCCACAACCTGCGCAAATACATCGGGTCGTACATGATCGCGCTGGGTCGTGTCGACGCGATCACTTTCACCGCAGGCGTCGGTGAAAACGATGTCGATGTGCGTGCCTCGGCGCTGCAGGACCTGGAAGTTTTCGGCATCGAGATCGACCCGGAACGCAACGCGCTGCCTAATACTGGGCCGCGCATCATCTCGACAGACTCCTCTAAGGTCAAGGTGCTGGTCGTGCCTACCAACGAGGAGCTAGCTATCGCGCGCTACGCCGTGCAACTCGCAGGAGAGTAGTCCGAAGAACGAGAACCAGTACTAAGTCGAGCACCCCGGTGGTGTGCTCGACTTCTTGTTTGGGGCACAAGTAGGTCGGGCGCGGTCCAAAGATGGACGTTAGACTAGCTGACATGTGGCGCGAAGTTTTTGGTGGAGTGTGGCTTTCCGAACCCCTGGTGCATCCCGACAGCCGGGGCACTTTCCATGAGTGGTTCAAAGCCAGCGAGTTTGAGGAAGCGACGGGCTTTCCTTTTGACCTGCAGCAGGCGAACATCTCGACGTCGAAAAGCGGGGTGCTGCGCGGTCTGCACTTTGCCGATGTGCCTCCAGGCCAAGCGAAATTTGTCAGCTGCGTGCAGGGGCGCGTGCTGGACGTGGTGGTTGATGTTCGCGCGGGCTCGCCTACCTTCAAGCGTTGGCAATCTTTTGAGTTGAGCGCGGATAATCGTCATAGCGTGTACGTGCCCATTGGCTTTGCGCACGGCTTTGTGGCACTGGAGGATTCCACCGTCGCTTACCTCACCACTTCAGAGTATGACCCGAGTGGCGAGCATGAAATCGATCCATTCGATCCGGAATTGGGAATTGAATGGCCCGAAATGGATTATGTTCTGTCAGTTAAGGACAAAGTCGCTCCGAAGCTCGCGGAGGTTGAGCTGCCACACATTGATGACTGCACAGCCTACGAAACGATGCTTCGCGACGGCTGGGTGATCGCCAATCAAGAAGTCGGCGAATAGTCCTGACGTGGACTGTGATTAGGCCGCGTCCAGGGCGATCGGTTGGTAGACGCTATCCACCAGATTCTTAACGATCTGGAAGAGCTCGATGTTGATCGTGTAGTGGGCCCACTTGCCCTGCTGTACCCGCTCGACGAGTCCGACGGCGGTGAGCTTCTTCATGTGATGTGTAATGGTGGGTGCGGAGACCCCCATTGCCTCGGCGAGGTCGCAGCCACACACGTTCTCACAACCCCGCTCGGCTACGAGAAAGAGCAGCCGGAGGCGGGTGGAGTCGGCAACCGATTTCAGAAGTTCGACGACCTTGGTGGCGTCAGCTGGCAGCATGACTGCGGGGCAGCAAGCGTCGGCATCTTCAATCGGCAGGTTGAATGTCATGCAATCAATATAACTACCGCGCCGGGAAATTAAAATAACGTTCACCATCGTTCAGTTAGTCATCGGTCTAATCGTGTAGTAGATTTGGTGCGGTGAAACTTAATAAATCGCTCAGCCTGCTAGATCGTTACTTGGCCGTCTGGATACTGCTCGCCATGATGGCCGGTATCCTGCTAGGACGAGCAGTCCCTAACCTGAATAAAATTCTCTCAGCTGTTCAGGTAAGTAATGTGTCATTGCCCATTTTTATCGGCCTTCTCGTCATGATGTACCCCGTGCTAGCCAAGGTCCGCTACGACGAAACCCGAGCCATCGCTGGCAACAAGAAACTTCTTGCGCTGTCCCTGGTGCTCAACTGGGTGGTGGGGCCGGCGCTCATGTTCGCGCTCGCCTGGCTGTGCGTGCCGGACCTTCCCGAATTGCGCACCGGACTGATCATCGTTGGCCTTGCACGCTGCATCGCGATGGTATTGATTTGGAACGACCTAGCCTGCGGAGACAGCGAACTCGCTGCGGTCTTGGTGGCCCTCAACTCTATTTTCCAGGTCCTTGCTTTCGGCGCACTCGGCTGGCTGTACCTGGAGGCGCTTCCCCAGTGGCTCGGGCTTGGCGACGGCGTCAGCGTGCACTTCGAAACGACAGAAATTGTCAAGAGTGTCCTGATCTTCCTGGGTATCCCCCTGGTTGCCGGCGCAGTGACGCGCATCTTTGGTGAGCGAGCCAAAGGGCGAACCTGGTACGAAGAAACCTTCCTGCCGCGGATTTCCCCGCTCGCGCTCGCAGGACTGTTGTTTACGATCGTGTTCTTGTTTGCCCTACAGGGCGATGAAATCACCCGCAACCCCTGGTCAGTGGTGCGCCTCGCCGTGCCCCTATTGGCCTATTTCGTGGTGATGTTCTTCTTCTCCCTCTGGGCCGCGAAACAAGCCGGTTTGCCATATGAGGATTCTGCCACGGTGGCATTCACCGCCGCCGGAAACAACTTTGAGCTGGCCATCGCGGTAAGCATTGCGACTTTCGGGGTGACCTCCGGGCAAGCCCTTGCTGGCGTGATCGGGCCGCTCATCGAGGTTCCCATCCTGCTTGGGCTGGTCTACGTAGCGTTGTACTTGAAGAAGACGTGGTTTAAGGAGATTTAGGATGATCGTCTACGTATGTGTATCAAATGCCGGGAAGTCACAGATGGCAGAAGCGTTACATCGCTTGCACAGTGACATCCCAGCGTATTCGTGTGGCGTGAAGCCGAAGGGTTCGGTAAACGCGGAAAGCGCACGGGCCGTCGAAAAGCTGGGCGCCACCATGGGCACGGTGTCGAAGGGACTGCAAGACGTCCCCATCCGCGAAGCGCAACGCGTGATCGTGTTGGGGCCAGATGCACAACTGCCTGCGGATATCACCTATGAGCGTTGGCTGACCGACGAGCCTTCCTTGCGGGGGATCGAAGGGGAAGAGCGGATGGATTTGATTGCGGCAGACATCGATGCGCGGGTGCGGGCGCTGCTTGCAGAACTCTAGTCTTCTTCCCGCTTCTTGCGTTCTTCCTCTGCGCGACGCTTCTTAAACTGTTCCTTTTCTAGTTGCCAGAGGAATTCTTCGTCGTCGTCTGGCCCCTTGATAGCGCGAGGCTGTTGCGGGCGGGGCGCGCCACCGAGAGATTGTGGGGCGAAAGCCTTCCAGAGCAGCACCACCGCCACGATGACGAGCAATAGTAGGAGCAGGCGACCCATTACAACCTCCAGTTGATAGTGTCTACAGTCGTGAACGAAAAAACGAATCCAGAGCCGACGCTTGATACCAGCCTGCGCAATCGGGCGTGGCGGGACATCGCGCTGTACGGCCTAGCCCGCATTCTACTGTTCGCAGTGCTCACCGTGGTCATTGCGTGGCTGGCCTATCTGATTGGTGCGCCTGTTCCTTTGCTCATTTCCGCAATGCTGGCGCTCTTCGTCGCTTTCCCATTGTCGATGTTCATGTTCAAAGGTTTGCGTATTCGTGTCAACGCCGAGCTCGCGGAATGGGATGCCCAGCGCAAAGCGCACAAAGAATGGGTGCGGAGCGAACTAGCCGAACGCTAGGGCCACTGCCGTCACTACGGCCCACACCAACATGGCCCGGCCCGTGTTACCCAGCACTGGGATCAGGGCTTTGCCCTGCGCCTGGCTCACCACCGGGCGCGCAGCTTTGACTAAAAGCGGGGCTGCAATCAGGGCAGCTAACGCCCACCACGTATAGATGGCCAGCGCTACGCTGAGCACTAGTGGCAACGATGCCAGTACGACCCAGAGGCGACGGGTGTTGGTGTCGCCAAGCCGGACCGCCAACGTAATCTTTCCGGCTTCTTTGTCGGTAGGAATGTCTCGCAGGTTATTAACCAGGTTGACAGCCGAAGACATGGAACCAATGGCTACCGCGCAAGCGAGGCCAGCCCACGTCACGCGACCAGCTTGGGTGAATTGCGTGCCTAAGACCGCTACCAAGCCGAAGAACACGAACACAGCGACCTCACCAAGCCCCCGGTAGCCATATGGGTTCTTGCCGCCGGTGTAAAACCAGGCGGCCAAGATGCAGGCGGCGCCGACGAGGATGAGCCACCAGGCGCTCAATAGCGATAGCACGATGCCCGCCACCCCGGCCACCCCGAAAGCGAGGAAGGCAGCCTGTTTAACCTTGTGTGGTTCGGTTAGACGCGCTCCGGTCAATCGGACCGGTCCGGTGCGATCTTCATCGGTGCCTCTGATGCCATCGGAATAGTCGTTGGCATAGTTCACCCCGACGATCAACGCCCACGAGACGATCAGAGCAAGTGCTGACCGGCCGGGGGAGAAGGCGTCGATAAGCGCGGCCGCACCGGAGCCTGCTACGACGGGCGCGAAGGCGTTAGCCCAGGTGTGGGGGCGAGCAGCTTGGAACCAATCCTGTGGGGTGGCGGTGCGTGTAGACATGTCATCTATTGTGCCCCCTGGCTGCCCGCCGGGCTCGATTGGGGGCAAGGTAGTAAGGTAGGGACAAATTTTGTTTCTGTTCGGAAAGGTAGCGGCCAAGTAACGATGATGTGGATCGGATATACCCTCGGGCAGATCGCCAGCTTCTTCCTTACTTGTTTCCGCATCATCCCGCTCTACGTGGGCAACCGCATCAAACATACCCGGATCCCGAGCAGCGGCCCTGTTGTCATCTCGCTTACCTCACACGGTAAGCGGTTGGAAAAGGTGTACTTGACCTTGGAATCTATCGCCCGGGGCTATATGAAAGCACCGATCGTGCTGTGGCTCGACGAAGAAGATTTTCACTCAGAGTACCCAGAGACACTCCAGCGCCTCATCAAGCGCGGGCTGCAGGTGCGCTGCTCAGATGGGCACTATGGCCCGCACACCAAGTACTGGGGGCAGTTCCGCGAAGTTGTCGGCACGGATACCCGCGTAGTAACCATCGATGACGACATGATCTACCCAGAATGGTTCCTGCAAAACTTGCTGTTCATCGGCGATCTCCGCAGCGATGTCATCCACGCCTACCGTGCCCACCGCATCGAGCTTCGCGACGGCCGAATGATGCCCTACGCAAAATGGAGCGCCGCCAATACCTGCGATGCTTCCTTCCTCCACTTCGCCACCGGGGTGTCTGGGGTCATGTACCCGCCGGCTTTCATCTCCTATGTGGTCGAACAAGGCGACGTGTTTCAGCAGCTCACCCCACGTGCGGACGATGTTTGGCTGCATGCCTGCGCGCTGCGTTCCGGCCACCCCATCCGCCAGGTCTATGCACAGCCGCGCCACTTCGCCGTCATCCCGACAACTCAGATCGGCGCCCTGGTAGTAGGAAACACGCTCATGGGTGGAAACGACGAACAGATCCGCAAGGTCTACCACCCCGAGGACCTGGAAAAACTCGTTGAGGCTTCCCGGCAGGAAGACTAACCAAAGAGGTTGGCCACTTTCCGACGATCCACCTTCCCCGGACCGATGAGTGGCAAAGCCTCCACCTGCTTAATTTCGCGGGGCAGTTGCCAGCGCTGCAGGTCGTCCAGGCCAGAAATTACTTCGCCGGGGGAGACTGCCCCCGAATAAGCGGCCACGATCTTTTGCCCCAACCTGGGATCCGGGACACCGAGGACGCAGACCTCCCGCACGCCACGCACCGCCAACATGGCGTTTTCTACCACTTCAGGCTGAATTTTCAGGCCTCCGGTGATGATCACATTGTCCAGGCGTCCCGACACCACCAACGTGCCGTCCACCACGGTTCCTAGATCCGAGGTGGCGAACCAGCCGGGCGTGGCGAACGCGGGGGAGTCTGGCACGTTGCGGTAGCCGTGGGCCACCATCGGGCCCCCCAGATGGATACGCCCCGAGCTGTCGGTACGGACCTGCGCCCCCGGTATTGGCTTCCCGTTGTAGACACAACCTCCGGAGGTCTCTGATGAGCCATAAGTTGTAACCACATTGATGTCCAATTCGCGAGCGGCGCGCAGCGTGTCGGGTCCCACCGCCGCGCCGCCGACCAAGATGGCATCAAAAAGCCGGAGTGCTTCGATGCCTTCTAGGGTGTCCATGGCTTTGACCAGCTGGTTAGGTACGAGAGAGGTGTAGACGCGGTCGTCGGTGGCTTTGAGCTCCCGGGCCGCTTGCGCGAAGGCGCTGATGTGGAAGCCGGTGCGCAGGTCCAGGCACAGTGGCTCGACGCCAGCGATCAAGCTGCGGATGAGCACCTGGATCCCGGCGATGTGGTGGCCGGGCAAGGCGAGCAACCACTGACCTGCCCCACCTAAGAACTTGTGCGTGGCATCCGCGCTGCTAACGAGGTTAGCGGGGGAGAGCATCGCCCCCTTGGGCTCGCCAGTGGAGCCCGAGGTGGCCATGACCAGGGCGGTGTTTTCGATGTGTTCGCCGGCCCGTTGGCTGGCACGCAGGACGCGCGCCCGCGCATGATCCGTGGAGGGCAAGGGTAATAATGCGCACTCGCCACTAATGGCGCGTTCGAGATCGTCCAGGATTAAAGCCGGGTTTTCGGCAGGCACGACGAGTGGCTGAAGGTTCATGTCTAGTGATTTTAGGGGCTTGGGAGCGTATCAAAACGGTAACTCTTTCTTAAATAGCGAGTGTGCGCTGGTCAGTAAGTGAAAACCATGCCTGGGCGCGCAGGGTGTAGCGGAGCAAAACCCCAGCATCGAGACCTTTTTGAGACCTTTGCCTGCGTGACCACAGGGTTTAGTCCGTCCTAGAGTAGAACGCACTGTGATGGCTGCCATGGGGTAGCCGGTGATGGCTGTCGTGGGACAGCCACAGATGAGAAGAGGATCGTCGTGATTAAGCGGGCAATAGGCATCGCTATGGCGTTTGTAGGCGTTGTCGTTGGTGCAGGATTCGCATCCGGGCAGGAAGCGATTCAGTTTTTCGTGGCCTTCGGCCCATGGGGGATAGTCGGAGCAGTCATCTCCAGTGTGTTGATTTCCATCACGGGCATGATCGTCCTGCGCTTCGGGTCCTACTGGATGGCCCAGGAACACACCGCCGTGCTCAACGAGGTAGCGGGTCGGCCGATCGCCCTGCTTCTCGACGTCGGGGTGATGATCACGCTGTTTTCTGTCGGCTTCGTGATGTTTGCCGGGGCGGGCGCGAACCTGCAGCAGCAATTCGGTCTGCCGTTGTGGGTCGGCTCGGCAATCATGATCGTGCTGACCATGGCCACCGGTTTCCTGGACATTGACAAAGTCTCCACGGTTATCGGCGCCTGCACCCCGTTCATCATTATGTTCATTGTTCTGGCCACGGTGTACGCCATCACCCAGGCCCCCAGCGACCTTTCAACACTTGATGCCGCTACCGCGCAGGTCCAAACCGGGCTCCCGAACTGGTGGGTGTCTTGCCTGAACTACGTGGGCTTCAACCTGATCGTGGGTGCATCTATGGCAATCGTGATCGGCGGCGTGCAGACCGATACCCGCGCAGCCGGCTGGGGCGGATTCCTAGGTGGCTTGATCTTTAGCGCGCTGGTGTTGTGCCTGGTGGTGAGCCTCTGGCTGACGCTGCCAATCGTCGGCCAAGAAAGCATGCCGACGCTCGCACTGGTCAACCACATCCATCCATGGTTGGGCATAGCGATGGCAATCGTCATCTACGCCATGATCTACAACACCGCGATCGGCATGTTCTACTCGATGTCGCGCCGGGCCACCGCCAGCCGACCTCACCTTTTCCGACGTGTCTACCTCGGATTTTGCGTGATTGGGATCGTGCTGTCCACCGTCGGATTCAAGAGCCTGGTTTCGTTTTTGTATCCCATCTTGGGCTACGTCGGTCTAGTGCTCATCGCGGTGCTGTTCCTCGCGTATCTCCGCCACCGTCGGCAGATCGACGCAGAGATCAAGCGACGCGAGACGATTCGTGCACTCCTGATCCGCAAGCTCGACCCGCGGAAGATGTTCACCCGAAAGCACGCTTCTGCCCTGCAGAAGGCGGTGGAAGAATCGCCCGCGGAGTCGGAGATCTTGCAGGAAAACCTGACGGGCGAAGTCGTCGACGAACTTGTTGCCGATGAAACGGTCGATTTCACCGCGGCCGATGCCGCCCGGGTCGAAGCCGAAGGGCTTGGTGATTCCCCCAGCAAAGCTGCCTCCGACTTAGCAAAACACCCCGCCTCCTAGTAGTAATACGGGAACTCGGACCAGTCCGGGTCGCGCTTTTCCAGGAAGCTGTTCTTTCCTTCCACGGCCTCATCGGTCATGTAGGCCAAGCGGGTGGCCTCACCTGCGAAGACTTGCTGGCCCATGAGGCCGTCGTCAGTCAGGTTGAAGGCGAACTTAAGCATGCGCTGCGCAGTTGGGGACTTTCCGTTGATCTCGCGGGCGACTTGGATCGCTTCGTCTTCCACGTCCGCATGGTCGGCAACGATGTTGACCGCGCCCATGCGCTGCATTGTCTCCGCATCGTAGGTGCGTCCGAGGAAGAAGATCTCTCGGGCAAATTTCTGGCCCACCATCTTTGCCAAGTAAGCGGAGCCGTAGCCGGCATCGAAGGATCCGACATCTGCATCTGTTTGCTTGAACTTGGCGTACTCGCGTGAGGCGATCGTGAGGTCGCACACCACATGCAGCGAGTGCCCACCACCCGCGGCCCAGCCGTTGACCACCGCGATCACGACCTTCGGCATGGTGCGGATTAGGCGCTGCACCTCCAAAATGTGCAGACGCCCACCCTCGGCCTTTTCGCGAGCCTTATCGACGGTCTCTGCCGTCTCTCCTTCCGCATATCGATACCCCGAACGGCCACGAATGCGCTGGTCACCGCCAGAACAGAACGCCCAGCCACCGTCCTTTTCGCTCGGGCCGTTGCCGGTCAGCAACACGGTGCCGACATCAGGTGAGCGACGCGCATGATCGAGTGCCCGGTAAAGCTCATCGACGGTGTGTGGTCGGAAAGCATTGCGCACCTCGGGGCGGTCGAATGCGATGCGCACGATGCCGTCGGCACGGCTGGTGCCGACATGCCGGTGATAAGTGATGTCCGTCAGGTCTTCGAAACCCTCGACGGTCTGCCATTGCGTGGGGTCAAATGGGTTAGTCATGGGTACCAGCTTAGTTTTATGGGGACGGTCGGCTGGCGTGATGGCACCGGGTAGGGCTGGCTTGGGTCGGCAGCGCCTCGATTTGTGCTGCACAGCTGCTACCGCGTCACTTCGGTGTAGTCGGACTACCCAGCGGTGCTGGAAAACGGCCGAAAATGCCCCTAGAGCGTAGTCGGACTACCACGAGGGGACGCGGTAGCGGGTTTGCAGCCGTTTGTAAGGGAAGCAAAGCATTCCCCGCCACTGCCAGGGCGGAGCCAGCGGGAGGGCGTCGATAAGCGTGCGATAATGGTGATATGACCTTAAACCCAGCCGATGCTCACGACACTATCCGGGTGCGTGGCGCCCGCGTAAACAACTTGAAGAATGTGGACGTTGATGTCCCGAAGCGTCGCCTCAACGTGTTCACCGGAGTGTCCGGCTCGGGTAAATCGAGTCTGGTGTTCGGCACCATCGCCGCCGAGTCGCGCCGACTCATCGATGAGACGTACTCGACCTTCATCCAGGGCTTCATGCCGTCGTTGCCACGCCCTGAAGTCGATGTGTTGGAAAACCTGAGCCCAGCAATCATTATCGATCAGGAGCGGATGGGGGCGAATTCCCGCTCAACGGTCGGCACCGCGACTGACGCGCACGCGATCCTGCGACTGTTGTTTTCGCGCCTAAGCGAGCCACATGTCGGCACCTCCAGCGCGTTTTCCTTCAACCTTCCCGACGGCTGGTGCCCCACCTGCGAAGGCTCCGGCCAGGCCGCGACCCTCGACGAGAGCAAAATTATCGACGAATCGAAGTCTCTTAATGCAGGAGCAATCACCGCGCCGGGCCATAACGTGGGGGAGTGGTATTGGAAGACCTATGGCGAAACGGGGCTGTTTGACCTGGATAAGCCGATCAACAAGTTCAGCAAGCAGGATCGCGACATGTTGATGTACGCCGAGCCACAAAAGATCAAGGTTAACGGCAAAAACACCAGCTACGAGGGGTTGATCACCCGTGTGCGTCGGTTGTGGATTGATCGCGCGGAACCACCGAAGGCGAAACAGATCGTCAACTTTGTGGCAGATATCGCCACCACGAGCACCTGCCCAGACTGCCAGGGCTCTCGGCTGAAGGAAGCGGCTCGGATCGCCACGGTCAACGGCAAGACCATCGGCGAGCTGGCCACCTGGCAGGTCGACGAGCTGCTGACTTTCGTCCAAGGCCTCGATCCAAAGGTCGGCCCAGCCCGCGACAATCTTCTCGGCATCCTCCAATCCATGGTGGACATCGGCCTCGGCTACCTCTCTCTCGACCGCGCGGCCGGCACCTTGTCTGGTGGCGAAGCCCAGCGAGTGAAAATGATCCGCCACCTGGGCTCACCGCTCTCCGACGTCACGTACGTTTTCGACGAGCCGACGACGGGACTGCACCCGCACGACATTCAGCGGATGGTCACCCTACTGCAAAATATTCGCGACAAGGGCAACACGGTGCTGGTCGTGGAGCACAAGCCGGAGGTCATCAAGGCTGCGGATAATATCATCGACATCGGCCCGGGATCGGGCAAGGACGGCGGCGAGCTGGTGTACTCGGGCCCGCTTGAAGGGCTCGCCGAGACGGATTCGATCACTGCGAAGTACCTGAATACGAAGCTCACACTGCGGGAAGCCCGCACGCCCCCCGGCGTGCTCAAGGTCGAACATGTCAACCGCAATAACGTGCGTGACGTGACCGTTGAATTCCCACTCGGGGTACTTACCGCAGTTACTGGAGTGGCGGGATCGGGCAAGTCCTCGCTGGTCAGCGCAGCCCTTTCCGAGAGGGATGATGTTCTGGTTGTTGACCAATCTGCAATTCGTGGCTCAAGGCGTTCCAACCCAGCGACCTACACCGGCATCCTCGACAAGATTCGCGCAAAGTTTGCCAAGGACAATGGGGTCAAGTCAGCACTGTTTTCCAGCAACTCGGAGGGCGCGTGCGAGACCTGTAAGGGGCTCGGCGTGGTGTACGTGGACCTGAGCTTCACCTCCGGTGTCTCCACGACCTGCGAAGAATGCCAGGGTAAGCGCTTTAAAGAAGATGTGCTGCAGTACAAGGTAAACGGCTTGGATATCTCGGAAGTCCTTGACTTGTCCGTCCGCCAAGCCTTGGAGGTGTTCAAGACCGGCGAAATAGCTAAGGTGCTGAAGCGACTCGTATCGGTCGGTCTACCGTACCTGAAGCTGGGGCAGCCACTGTCTACATTGTCCGGTGGTGAACGCCAGCGGCTTAAGCTCGCAGCTCAGATGACGGAAAACGCGCCGATTATCGTGCTTGATGAGCCAACCTCGGGCCTGCACCTCGCCGACACAAAGACCCTCATCGAGATGATGCACTCGCTTGTTGACCAGGGCCGCACGGTGATTGCCATCGAGCACAACGTGGCTGTCATGGCTGCCGCGGACCACATCATCGACGTCGGCCCGGAAGCCGGCCACGGTGGCGGGCAGATCGTTTTCGCTGGTACACCTGAGGATATGACCAAGGCACAAACGACCACCGCCGAATACTTGCGGAAGGCGCTCGCTTGAATTTCAACATTCACGACATTGACCTAGACGAATTGATCGACCGCTCCTACGTCGTCAGCTTGCCCATGCGGGTCTCGTTCCGGGGCATCACCACCAGGGAAGCCCTGCTCATCGACGGCCCTGCCGGCTGGGGAGAGTTCAGCCCGTTTCGCGAGTACGCACCTCAGGAGGCGAAACATTGGCTGGCCTGTGGTCTGGAGATGGCTTTCCAGGGGCCTCCGCCGGCGCTACGCGATCGAGTGGAAGTCAATGCCACCATCCCGGCGGTTGCGCCGGAAGAAGTCGCTGAGCTGTTAGAACGCTCTCCGGGCTGCATGACCGTCAAGGTTAAGGTCGCTGAAAAGGGTCACACGTTAGCCCAGGATCGGGCGCGGGTCGAGGCGGTTCGGTCAGCGCGACCGGGAGCCAAGATTCGGATTGACGCCAACATGGGCTACACGCTTGACCAAGCCGAGGAAGCCGCCATGACTTTTGGCCCCCTCGACTACTTGGAACAGCCGTGCGCAACCCTCGACGAACTCGCTGAACTGCGTCGTCGGCTGCAACGCAAGGGCATCTTCCAGCGGGTAGCGGCGGATGAGTCGATCCGAAAGGCCGACGATCCGTTCCTCGTGCTTGAAAAGAAGGCCGCCGACGTGGGCGTCGTTAAGGCTCCGCCCTTGGGTGGCCCCCGCCGCTTGCTGCAGATTGCGGAGCACTTGGCGGAGCATGGGTTGGCCCTGACGGTGTCGGGCGCGCTGGACACGGCAGTCGGTATGTATGCCGGGATTGCAGCGGTGGCCGCGCTGCCGGACCACGATGACGACGATTTCATCCACGTCCCGCCCGCCCCCGCAGGCCTGGGCACGTCCTCGCTGTTCGTGCATGATGTGGCCGAAAGCCGCCCGCTTATCGACGGTCATCTCGCCGTAGCGCCAGTCGTACCAGAGAAAGCCCGATTGGCTGAACTGGCCGCGTCGGCAGACGTGCGGGATTGGTGGATAGCTCGGCTGCGGGAATGCTATCGGGCGTTGTAACCCGCGCATCAGCCGAGGGAACTTCCCCCGCCCTAGACGCAGTAGACTTAAAACCCATGACCGCTGTGGACGTTGCTAACCGAATTGTCGCTGAACTCATCGCTTCGGGAATGACGGATGTTGTTGCCTGCCCAGGCTCGCGCAACGCACCGTTGTTGTTGGCGCTCGCGAAGTCCCCGCTCAAGCTGCATATGCGTATCGACGAACGCTCGGCCGCATTCCTCGCGCTCGGACTTGGCCGAGTCCAGAAGCGGCCGGTGGCGGTGGTGATGACTTCCGGGACGGCTGTCGCCAATACCTTGCCAGCTGTGATCGAAGCACAGCTTTCGGGCACTCCATTGCTGATTCTTTCTGCGGACCGTCCGGGCTACTTCGTGGGTACCGGCGCCTCCCAAACCATCCAGCAAAACGGGCTTTTTGAGCCCTATGCCGAGACGTTCAACATCGAGGTAGACACTCGTCCGGATACGGCGGCCGCCACCCTCCGGCGTGCGTTAGCCCGCCCGGTGAGCCACGTGAATGTTGGTTTCCGAAACCCCTTGGTGGGGCAGTCTGAGCTGATCGAGGCCAGTAAACACAGCATTAAGCTGGGGGAACGTGACTGGGGTACTAAAGATCTGGACCTGACCAAGAACACGTTGGTCGTCGCTGGCGACGGTAGTTGGGCGGTCGAAGGTCTCGAGGACGTACCGACCATCGCCGAGCCAACCGCCCCGGCGCCCTATCACGCAGTTCACCCGCTAGCTGCCGGGGTCTTCGCACAGGAGCAGGTCTCCAGCGAGGGGTATGTGGTGCACACGAAGCCCGAACAGATCGTGGTCGTTGGCCATCCGACGCTGCATCGTGGGGTCTTGAAACTACTACAGGATCCAGGCATTGAGTTAACGGTGCTGACCAAGAACGACCAGTTCACCGACCCGACCGGCAACGCGAAACACGTGGCCAGCCGAGTGCGGGTAAGTGGAGAGCCGTCCCAGCGGTGGCTTCAGATTTGTGATGCGGCGAGCCGACTGGCAGCCGAGACGGTGCGAGAACAGTTGGAGAAGTCTGAGGATTTCACGGGCCTGCATGTCGCGGCAGCCATCGCGGATACCCTGGGTGTTGGTGATACGCTCGTGGTCGGTGCCTCCAACCCGATTCGCGATGTTGCCTTCGTGGGTCTGCCGTTTGATGGCGTGAGCACCTATTCACCGCGCGGAGCTGCAGGAATCGACGGTACTGTGGCACAGGCCGTGGGCGTCGCCCTGGCTACTCAGGCGATGCACCCGGAGGAGATTCGCGCGCCTCGCACTGTCGCGTTGCTCGGCGACGTGACTTTCCTACACGACGTTGGCGGCTTACTGATCGGCCCCGACGAGCCACGCCCAGAAAACCTGACCATCGTTGTTGCCAACGACAACGGTTGTGGCATTTTCGAAACCTTGGAGCAAGGCGCGGAAGAATATCGCGACCGCTTCGAGCGCGTATTCGGCACCCCGCACGATGCCCAGATCTCAGACATCTGCGCAGGATACGGGGTAGAACACCAAGAGGTTACTTCGTTGCCAGAGCTTATCGATGCCCTCATGGACAGCATCGAGGAACCCCCAGCATTCCGCGTGATTGAGGCGCGTACCACGCGCGCTTCCCGCCGCGATTTGCATGCAAACATCACGAAGGCTGTGAAATTTTAGTGCAGGTCCGTCGGCGTCTTACCCAGCTGGTTATCGCGTTGTATGCCTGTGCGATCCTTGGCTGCGTGGCGATGGTCGCAGGCCCATTTCTCAACGACCGTGAAATCAACGCGAGCCATGGACGGGCGCTGGCCCGAGTAACCTCGGTATCCAGCATCCGGACCACGGTGGATTATCAAGACGAAGCAGGTATTTTCCACTCACCGCGCGCGGGTGTGTTGTACCCGAGCGGGCTAGGTGAGGGGCAGCGAGTCTGGGTTGAGTACGCTAAAGGCAATCCGGAGTTGGTCAAAGTTGAAGGTAGGACGTGGACGCTTTCGCTGCTGCCGGCCGGGTCAACTGCCGCGGTAGCTACGGTGGTTTTCATAGCCTTGCTCGTCGCTTTGCGTCGAGGTGGGCGTCGAAAAGCGCAACCGGCGATAGGTGGAATGAATTAGTTCGCAATCTTTTTGCCGTAATGTTGCTTCTAGGTAACCTGGTGACAAGCTTTACGTGACTTTGAAGGGAGACAATCGTCCGCATGCGAGTAGCGATTGTGGCGGAATCTTTCCTACCAAACGTCAATGGCGTAACGAACTCGGTGCTCCGAGTGCTGGAACACCTCCATGCCAATGGGCATGAGGCAATGGTTGTTGCTCCTGGGGCGCGGGATTTCGAGGAAGAAATCGCAGATTACCTGGGTTTCCCGATCTTCCGGGTGCCCACCATCATGGTTCCGCTGATCAATTCGCTGCCGGTGGGCGTGCCGATTCCAGCTGTCACCCACGCGTTGCGAAACTTCAACCCCGACATCATCCACTTGGCCTCGCCGTTCGTGTTGGGTGGCGCGGGAGCTTTCGCTGCACGTCAGCTGCGTGTTCCGGCGATCGCGATCTACCAAACGGACGTCGCGGGTTTTGCCACCAAATACAAGTTGACGCCACTCGCTGCCGCGAGCTGGGAGTGGACCCGAACTCTGCACAACATGTGTCAGCGCACGCTCGCGCCGTCTTCGGTGACCATCGCGGAACTGGAATCCCATGGCATCAACGAGATTTACCACTGGGGTCGCGGCGTGGATACGGTCCGCTTCCATCCAGCCAAGCGTTCAGAAGAGCTGCGCAAAGAATGGGACCCAACGCGTTCTAAGCGCATTGTGGGCTTCGTTGGACGGCTGGCTGCGGAGAAGGGTGTCGACCGCCTGAAGTCCCTTGCACACCGCAATGACCTGCAACTAGTTATCGTCGGCGACGGTCCCGAGCGTGCCTCGCTCGAAGCTGCCATGCCCAACGCAGTGTTTATGGGTGCGCTTGGCGGCGAGGAGCTGGCTGTGGCCTATGCCTCCCTCGATTTGTTCGTGCACACGGGCGAATTTGAGACCTTCTGCCAGGCCATTCAGGAAGCGCAAGCCTCCGGCGTTCCGACCATTGGCCCTCGTGCCGGTGGCCCGATCGACCTCATTACGCCGGGAGTCAATGGTGAGCTCCTCAACGTAGACACCTTCTCCGCTGAACTTCCGGACGCGGTCGACTCTATCCTGCATCCGGTACGCTACGACCGCATGCGCGCAGCCGCCCGTGATTCTGTGCGCACCAAAACATGGGAAAGCCTGTGTGCCCAGCTGATGAAGCATTACGACGCTGTCATCGAACAATCCCGACGCGTCCCACTCACCTTCTTCGGGCCCATCCCGGAGCTGCCATTGTGGGCAGCGAAGGCGCTAGGTGCCCGCATCGACGCCAACCACCAGTAGGTCGACTACGCTGGACGCGTGGCTAAAAAGGGAATCAAGGCGAATCTGGACAAGCAGCCTATCGACGTCGCTCGGATGTTTGACCAGGTCGGTAAGAACTACGACATCACCAACACGGTGCTCACCATGGGGATTGATGCTCACTGGCGGCGTCGAACCCGGCAGCGCCTCGCGCTGAAGCCAGGTGAACTGGTCCTTGATCTAGCTGCGGGCACTGCAGTTTCGACAGTTGAGCTGACAAAATCCGGTGCGGATGTGATCGCGTGCGATTTCTCCCGTGGCATGCTCGCAGCCGGTGCGCACCGCAACGTACCCAAGGTGGCTGGCGATGGCATGCAGCTGCCGTTCCCGGACAATACATTCGACGCCGTCACCATTTCCTACGGGCTGCGCAACATCCACGACCACGAGGCTGCAATTCGGGAAATGGCTCGAGTAACCAAACCCGGCGGACGACTGACGATCGCGGAGTTCTCCACCCCGATTCTTCCTGGATTTGCTCAGGCGTATGCGCTGGTTTTGCGGGTGCTCCCTGGCATTGCGCGGGCTGTGAGCTCCAATCCGACTGCATATGAATATTTGGCGGATTCTATCCGGGCATGGCCGGACCAGGAGGAATTGGCGCGTCGCATTAATCGCAATGGCTGGGTGGATGCGGGTTGGCAGAACCTGACGTTCGGCATCGTGGCGTTGCATTCGGCTAGGAAGCCATTGGCCTAGCTGCTGGGGCTACCTAGCTCCACAGCGGTGCGTCGCCACGTCGGCCCGCGACGGCGCGTCCGGCAGTGCGCCATAACCGCGCGACGATGTCGTTGTCTTCCTCGGTGACTAGGTTTCCCATCAGCCGGGCAGCGGACCTCATCAAAAGTGGGGTATTCAGGCCCAGGGGGCCGGTCATCGGTAGGAATTGCGGGTAGGTGAGCGCGCGGGCTAGGGTTCGCGCTAGCTGGAAGGTGTCGCCATACTGCGTGCGGAGGACATGCGGCCACAGCAACGAGAAGTCTTTCGAGGTAGCAGCGAGCTCAACGGCAAGTTCCGCGGTCTCCATGCCATAGTCGATCCCTTCGCCGTTGAGTGGATTGACGCAGGCAGCAGCGTCGCCGATGAGCATCCAGTTAGGGCCAGCGACCCCGGACACAGCGCCACCCATCGGCAGCAGTGCAGAAGCAACTTCAGTTGGCTCGCCGAGTTTCCATTCGTCCCGCATAGAATCGGCATAGGTGCGCAGCAGCTTCTTCGTGTTGATCCGCGCGGGCCGCTCATCTGTTGACAACGCTCCGCAACCTAAATTGACCCTGCCGTTTGCGAGCGGGAAAATCCAGCCGTATCCCGGCTGGATCGCGCCGGAGGAATCGCGGAGTTCCAGGTGGGAATGGATCCAGGGCTCGTCGTGCAGCGGGGTAGGGCAGTAGGAGCGCGCGGCGATGCCGTACACCTCTCCACGGTGCCACTCGCGTCCGAGGCGCTTGCCGAAGGTCGAGCGCACGCCGTCGGCAACGATAACCACGCGGGGCTTAACGACGCGCTCCTGCTCACCTACGCGAACGTGGACCTGCTCGATCTGCCCGTTCGCGAACTGGATCTCTCCTGCTTCGGCACCCTGCCACAGTGTGACCTCAGGTTGGCTAGCTGCGTGTTGGACGAGGTAGTTGTCTAACTCGGTACGCGGCATGGCGGAACCTTCGGGGCCGAAAGCAGAGTCTGCCCAAGGGGCGGTAACCGATCCGCCGAAACCGTGCAGTTTCAAACCGTGTGAGGTGTAGTTGCGCAGGATGTCGTCGGCTAGGCCGAGTTTGCGTAGTTGGTGGATGGCGCGAGGGGTGAGGCCGTCACCGCAGGTTTTGTCGCGGGGAAACTCGGCGGCGTCGATAAGCAGGGTGCTAAGGCCCTGGCGTGCTGCGTAGATGGCGGCGGTACTGCCGCCCGGGCCGGCGCCTACGATGAGTAGATCGGTCGAAACTATGTCGGTCACGTCTACCATTGTGGCAAGTTACTGCAAGCGACACCCACCCCGGGGTGTGTATCGCATAAATCTTTGGACTACGGTAAATACCTAGCTAGTTTTATTTTCGGGACTCATGGGGCCACCATGGGTCAACACGTGACTTTTAGATCGAGGGCATCGAGGAATGAGCAATGGCAACGGCACCTCGCCAATCACCCAGGTGACTGCAGCGGACGGCACTGTTCCCCATATTGAACTTGGCGATGCCCAATTAACCAGCGCCGTCAATTCTGGATTGCAAAAAGTCGAAAACCTCTTGCGCAGTGAACTCCAGCAAGGTGAAGACTTCGTCACCGAAAAGGTGCTGCACCTGGCGAAGGCGGGCGGGAAACGATTCCGCCCCATGTTCGCGCTGATCGCGTCTCAATACGGCAGCGAGCCAGGTTCAGACAATGTTGTCCGCGCAGCCACGATCGTGGAGATGACCCACCTGGCAACCCTCTACCACGACGACGTGATGGACGAAGCGGACATGCGACGCGGGGTAGACTCCGCCAACGCCCGCTGGGACAACTCCATCGCCATTCTTGCCGGCGACATTTTGCTGGCAAATGTTTCCCGCATTATGGCCCAGCTTGGTACGGATACTGTTCTGCATTTCGCCGAGACCTTCCATGATCTGGTTACCGGCCAAATGCGCGAGACCATCGGCGCTCGAGATGGCGATAAGGTCGAACACTACATGGCAGTGATCAAGGAAAAGACCGGGGTGCTTATCGCTTCCGCAGGCTACCTAGGTGCCCTTCACGCGGGCGCGCCCAAGCCGGTGTGTGAGGCTCTCCACGCTTTCGGCTACGACATTGGCATGGTCTTCCAGATTGTCGACGACATCATCGACATCTTCTCGGACCCCAAACAGTCCGGGAAGAACCCCGGCACCGATCTGCGCGAAGGTGTATTCACCCTCCCCGTCCTCTACGCATTGGCTGATACGTCCGCCGCCGGGGCCGAGCTGCGCGAAAAGCTTACCGGCCCTATCGGGGACAACGACGAGTTGCTCGTCGAGGTACTTGGTTTGATTGAAAAAACTGACGGGCGTGAACGCGCGCTTGCCGACGTCAACCGCCTCCTTGAGCACGCCAACGCCCAACTCGATTCCCTGCCTGAAGGACCACACACTGATGCGCTGCGTACCCTAGCTGCCATGACAGTTGCCCGCGTCGGATAAAACTACTTTTAGCTGCATCTACCTGCCGATTTGCTCTCTAGTAGGTGCCTCGTAGTAGAGTATGTAACGCACTTGAAAAAGAGCACGCCAGATTGCCCGAGCGGCCAAAGGGAGCGGATTGTAAATCCGTCGGCATTGCCTACGTTGGTTCGAATCCATCATCTGGCACACGAACAGCACCCCACACTCTGAGATGAGCGTGGGGTGCTCTTTCGTGTGTCTGCTTGTGGGGTTGGGCTGTCAGGCCGGGGATGAGCTTTTTTGGGGTTAGGTAACGAAAAGTGTGTCCGGTCGGTGTGTCGTCGGCCGTGCGGGTTTGCTGCACAAGTGCTATGTCGTCGCTTCGGCGTAGTCAGACTACGTAGAACAGCGTTTTTTAATGAATAAAATCCCACAGCGGTAGTCCGCCTACACCGAAGGGACGACATCGAGCGAGCTACGGCTGCCAGACAACAGTAAATACTGGCTTCAGGCCCATAACGTTGCGGGAAACATGCATCAGATACACACTTTTCTTTACTTAACACCCGGGGTGAGCTTTGTTTTTTTGAGTGTTGTTGGGGCTGCACACTTGCTAGGTCGTACTTCCGAAGCTCTCCTGTTCGGGTAGCTGGGGAGCAGGCTTTACCAGTGGCCGAGCTTCACAATGTGCTGGAAGTTTCGGAAAGCTGGATTGTTTGTGGCGACTAGTTCAGTGTTTGCTCAGTGTGCTACTCAAGCTCGGATTGTCTTTCAGATGGCTCAGCTTTTGCGATTTTGAGCAAGCTCTAAGGCGCTCGGCGCTCGCGCTCGCCGAAGCGCACCGCGACTCGCCGAAGCGCACCGCGACTCGCCGGTCGTTAAAGTGTGAAAAGAGTTAATCAAAAACTAGCTTTGACCAGTCGATTTGTGTTGATAAACAAAATGCGGTTATTCTACTCAAGGCTTCAAGGAAAGCGGGCAGTGAAAAGCTGTCAGATTTTCAGAGGCTGTGCCCCCTTAGCTCAGTCGGCAGAGCGTTTCCATGGTAAGGAAAAGGTCGACAGTTCGATTCTGTCAGGGGGCTCTGTTCTTTTCTCTGGTAAGTTTGCCGGAGGGAAGACCCAACCCATGGCGGTGTAGCTCAGTGGTAGAGCAAACGACTCATAATCGTTGTGTCGCGAGTTCAATTCTCGCCATCGCTACTGAGATTTCATTTACAAGTTCTGCACCGGGATCCAATTTGGTTGTCGGTGCTTTCGGGTAAAAGGATCTCAACTCGAGAAGTCACCGAGGTATCGCTGGCAAGAGATTTGAATTCTGTCCAGTTTCCGCTAAAGTGGTTCCGTACTGCCAAACATGGTGGTGCTTAGGGGCGTAGCTCAATTGGCAGAGCAACGGTCTCCAAAACCGTAGGTTGCAGGTTCAATTCCTGTCGCCCCTGCAAGGTAACCCTAACTGTGTGACTCAAGGAGCTCGTGTGTCTGAAGATCGTCAACCAGCAAATGAGGCAGGTGCAGCCCGCCCTACTGGTAAGCGTCAGCTCACTGGAGCGTCAACCACTTCCACTGCACAGATGGAAGCTAAGAAAGCTACTCGTGTGTCGGATGATTCTGAGAAGGTTGGCGGTGGTGTAGCTTCCTTCCTTCCTGAAGTCGGTTCGGAACTAAAAAAGGTTATCTGGCCTACCGCGAAGCAGATGGTGGTCTACACCACGATCGTGTTCGTGTTTCTGATCATCATGACTGCTCTGGTGTCTGGCGTCGATTGGCTGGCCGGACTCGGAGTTGAGAAAGTTCTTGGCGCTTAGCTAGAATCAAAGTACTGTTTATCCCGCCGAAAGCCCGCAAGGGTCGGCGGGATAATTTATTGCCTGATCATGAGAAGCAGCCCCACGAGTATGATGGGGGCCAATCGTGGTCGCCCCGGGGCGAAGTCGATGAGGCTCGCCCTAACGCAGGCCCTGCGCTGCAAAACACGACCCGAGTTAACCCAACGTAAAGCGAGAGTAGAAGATCAACCATGAGTGACGAACTGGCTACGGAAAACGGCCACATCGACGAATTCGCTGCTGCTGAAGACCAAGCGAAGCAAGCGGCAGCTGAGGCTCCTGGCAGCGAAGAAGTCGCCCGCGCAGCCGAGGCTCTCGGGGACACAGAAGCTGCCGAGGTGGCCGACGCGGAGGATGCGGCGCTCGCCGAATACAAGGCCCGTTTGCGTGCCTACATTCGTGAGCTCAAGAAGCTGCCGGGTCAGTGGTATATCATTCAGTGCTACTCGGGTTACGAGAACAAGGTGAAGACCAACCTTGACATGCGCGCCCAGACTCTCGAGGTTGAGGACTCCATCTACGATGTTGTCGTGCCGATCGAAGAGGTCACTGAAATTCGCGACGGCAAGCGCAAGCTGGTCAAGCGTAAGCTCCTCCCGGGCTACGTCCTGGTCCGCATGGATGTCAACGACCGGTCCTGGTCTGTGGTGCGCGACACCCCGGGTGTGACCTCCTTCGTGGGCAATGAAGGTAACGCCACCCCGGTCAGGCACCGCGACGTCGCTAAGTTCTTGATGCCGCAGACCGCACCTGCGGAAGGCGAAGCAGACGCAACCAACGCAGAAGGGGAGAAGGTCATTGCTCAGCCGATGACTGAAGCTTCGAAGAAGCCTCAGGTTGATTTCCAAGTTGGCGAAGCTGTCACCATCCTCACGGGTGCGCTGGCATCTGTTTCCGCAACCATCTCGGAGATCGATGTTGAGACCGGCAAGCTCCAGGCTTTGGTGTCCATCTTCGGCCGTGAAACTCCGGTCGAGCTCACCTTCGATCAGGTAGAAAAGATCTCCTAGTTTTCGCACAACAGCCCGCCCTGCACCAGGACGTCGACAAGCACGATCGGCGATTTGGATCGGGGCGGGCTGTGGCGTACAGTTAGCAACCGCGTGTTTTCTGCACGCCTTGAATCATTCATCCCCGGTGGCTCATAGAAATAAGGGCATCCGGACGTCGCGCTTGCAGGCATCGATGGCAAGTGCAGGCGGTAACAAGGAAAGTAGGTAGTTCGATGGCTCCTAAGAAGAAGGTCGCTGGCCTCATCAAACTGCAGATCCAGGCTGGTCAGGCAAACCCTGCACCTCCAGTTGGCCCAGCGCTTGGTGCGCACGGCGTCAACATCATGGAATTCTGCAAGGCTTACAATGCTGCAACGGAAAACCAGCGCGGCAATGTGGTCCCTGTTGAGATCACCGTCTACGAAGACCGTTCCTTTACCTTCAAGCTGAAGACCCCTCCAGCAGCCAAGCTGCTGCTGAAGGCTGCTGGCTTGCAGAAGGGTTCCGGCGTTCCGCACACCCAAAAGGTTGGTAAGGTCACTATGGATCAGTGCCGCGAGATCGCTACCACCAAGAAGGAAGACCTCAACGCTAACGACGTTGAAGCCGGCGCAAAGATCATCGCTGGTACCGCCCGCTCCATGGGCATCACCGTCGAAGGCGAGTAATTCCCCTGGGTTGTCGACACCCGTCGGCAGCCCGACTTACATCGTGGCAGGGCCCGCTCCGGCCCGCTAAAACCACAATTTTCGCAAAGGAAAACAAATGAGCAAGAAGTCTAAGGCTTACCGCGCCGCCGCCGAGCTTATCGACGCCGGTCGCATCTACTCTCCAATTGAAGCTGCAAAGCTCATCAAGGAGACATCTTCCAAGAACTACGACGCTACCGTTGACGTTGCTATGCGTCTGGGGGTCGACCCACGTAAGGCTGACCAGCTGGTTCGTGGCACCGTCTCCTTGCCACACGGCACCGGTAAGACTGTTCGCGTTGCTGTCTTCGCTGAAGGCGAAAAGGCCACCGAGGCTGAGGCTGCAGGCGCAGACATCGTTGGTACCTCCGAGCTGATCGAGCAGATCACCGCTGGCACCATCGAGTTCGACGTTGCTATCGCAACCCCAGACCAGATGGCCAAGGTTGGTCGCGTAGCTCGCGTCCTGGGCCCACGTGGTCTCATGCCTAACCCTAAGACTGGCACTGTCACCACCGACGTTGCTAAGGCAATCGCTGACGTCAAGGGCGGCAAGATCTCCTTCCGCGTCGACAAGGCTGCAAACCTACACGCTGCAATCGGCAAGGCTTCCTTCGACGCTGAGAAACTGGCCGAGAACTACGGCGCACTTCTCGACGAAGTTATGCGCTTGAAGCCATCCTCTGCAAAGGGTATCTACCTGAAGAAGATCACCCTGTCTTCTACCACCGGCCCTGGCGTCCCAGTTGACCCATCCGTACAGAAGAACTACGCAGGCTAATCCCTAGCTGCACCTTAGCCGGGCTCGTCCACTTATCGACGGGCCCGGCTTTGCTATTCAGGTATTTCAGATTTTTATGGCAGGTGTTGTGAAATCGTTATCATTCCGCCCGCTAATAAAAGTAATGGTCAACGCGCGATGGTGGGTTTAGTGTTCTCCTCCCTGTAAAATTTGCCCTGCGAAACTAGAAGTTACTTGCTAAAGTCGCATAGTCACTGTTCACTGTTTGTTTAGAGCTTAAGGAAAGCAAATGACTACCCCGCAGAACCCATTTGACCCAACCGGTGCTAACAACGACCCAGCGCGTGACAACGCAAACCCTTATGGATCTACTGAGGGGCAGTCGAACCCTTACGACAACGCCTATTCTTCCGCAGGCAGCTTCCCAACCGGGGCGGACGCTGGTTACCAGGAAATGGGTGCCAAGCCGAACAACTACCTGGTATGGGCAATCCTCTCCACGATCTTCTGTTGTTTGCCAGCCGGTATTGTGTCTATCGTATTTGCGTCGCAAGTGAATGGTCGCTGGGATGCGGGTAATTACGAAGGCGCTCGCGATGCTGCGAAGAAGGCCAAGACCTGGGCGATTATTTCTGCAGTCGTCGGTATCATTTTCTCCGTCATTTACGGAATTATGGTTGCGATGGGCGTTGGCATGGATGCCACCAACGCCTAATGTCGAGCCTGCACGATTCCCCACTAGCTCCCATCGCTATTGGAACCGGGGCAATCTGCAGTTGCATGGCAATAGCTGCTGCTGACCCCACCACGCCCGGTGGGGTCATTCCTGTTTGTCCAACCAAGGCTCTACTAGGGATTAACTGTCCCGGATGTGGCGCGATGCGAATGATTCAATGCTTAACTCAGTTTCGTTTCGCTGATGCCGTGCGCTACAACGCACTCGCCGTCCTATTTACAGTGCTGTTGTTATGGGCATGGTTGGCTTGGCTGCTGAAGACTTTGGGGAAAACAATGCCTAACTGGACTGGTTGGAAATGGTCGCCACATGTAGTTGGTGTTTTGACTGCAGTCTGGTTTGTGGTGCGTCTCCTGCCATTCGAGCCCTTCGCCCAGTTGCGGGTGTAGTGCCAGTCTGGCGTCGATAAGCGCTCATGTAGTGGCGATTTGGTGATTGTCCTCGAGAGCTATAAAGTAAGCAGTCGAAGTTTGAAGCGTCGCTAGTCGACGCAGCTCAAGTTTCACCGAAGACCGTCGGTCATCCCTAATGGGATCGAAGGTGCTTCCCGAATGGGAGCCGGCCCACGCAGGAGTTACGAGAGTCCATCCTCATTGTCATGATGTAGGTTGTGCCCTGTGCTCTTGCACGGGGCTTTTTGCATTGTGTAAAAGGTCCCGGCGGACAACGTAATCACACATGAGGAAGGAGGCGAAGTAATGGCAAACGCAAAGAACACCGCTGCACTGGCAGAGTTGAAGGAAAAGTTCGCGGCAGCTAACTCGATCGTATTGACCGAGTACCGCGGTCTCTCCGTCGCTCAGACCACCGAGCTGCGTCGTGCACTGGGCGCTGACGTTCAGTACTCCGTCGCCAAGAACACCATGATCAAGCTGGCTGCTCAAGAAGCTGGCATTGAAGGTCTTGATGATCTCCTTACCGGCCCTACCGCAGTCGCCTTCATCCAGGGCGAAGCTGTAGACGCTGCTAAGGCGCTGAAGAAATTCGGCACCGACAACAAGGCATTCGTGGTCAAGGGTGGCTACATGGACGGCAACGCACTGAGCGCAGCTCAGGTCGACGCCATCGCCGAGCTGGACAACCGCGAGACCACTCTCGCAAAGCTGGCTGGCGCCATGAAGGGCAACTTGGCAAAGGCTGCAGGCCTGTTCAACGCTCCTGCTTCCCAGGTCGCACGCCTCGGCGCTGCACTGCAGGAAAAGAAGCAGGGCGAATAATCTGCCGACCGGCAGATTCGCTACACCAAAAACTTCACCTTGACTCACACGAGTCAAACAAACGAAAGGACTTGCCATCATGGCTAAGCTCACCAAGGACGAGCTCATCGAAGCTTTCAAGGAAATGACCCTCATCGAGCTCTCTGAGTTCGTTAAGGAATTCGAAGAGGTCTTCGAAGTTACCGCTGCTGCTCCAGTTGCAGTTGCTGCTGCTGGCGCTGCTGCTCCAGGCGCTGCTGCTGAAGAAGAGAAGGACGAGTTCGACGTCGTTCTCGAAGACGCAGGCGCAAAGAAGATCGGCGTTATTAAGGCTGTTCGCGAGATCGTTTCCGGTCTCGGCCTGAAGGAAGCTAAGGAGCTCGTTGAGGGCGCACCTAAGGCTATCCTCGAAGGTGCTAACAAGGACGACGCTGAGGCTGCAAAGGCTAAGCTCGAAGAGGCTGGCGCAAAGGTTACCCTCAAGTAATCTTGGCTTTCATAGCTTGAATTCCCCGTTCACTGGTTTTCTGGTGGGCGGGGTTTTTCTTTGACCAATTCCAGCAACTGCGCGTTGAATGCGACTGCAACTTTGCGCATTTTGAAAGGCAATCGGCGCCTCGGTTCGACGTCGTGGCCGGGAAACAGCCTCGACGCTAGTGCTGCTAATTAGGGTGCTGTCACTGAGCGCATAAACGCCAATAGGTAACATAGCCAGCATGCTCCCAAAGTCCCGAATTCTTTCTGCGCTGCTTCTCGGCCTTGGTGCGATGCTGCTTGCGTGGGGTCTCCTCGCGCCGCATTTCCTGCATTTTGATGGCCGCATGCCGTTGGATTTGGAACATACTACATACTCGCTGCGTGATGAGAAGGCGAAGACTCGTCTGAACCAGGACCCTGATGGGCGAGTCCTGGATGCTCCCGTTACTCGACAGCTTCATGCTGAGTTCAAAGATCCAGTGGATGTTAATTCGGTGACTGTGCGCATGGGGGTAACGACGATGCGGGAGAGCCGGCAAGCGGATCTTGACCGCTTAATTACAGCGTCAGTCTGGTCTTATCGCTTGGACCGGTTTACTGGCCTGCCACTCACCCCGGCTACGGTGGCGGACCAACCCGCGAGCCCCACTCGCTCAGTTCCCGTGGACGCCTTGTGGGTAAAATTCCCGGCGAACGCAGAGCAGATCACTTATCAAGTGTTCGATGACACCCTGCGAAAGCCCGTTCCAGCCAATTTTGCTGAAGAACTATCGATTGACGGCCGGACGGTGTACCGCTACCACCAAGACATTGAACCGACGAATGTCGCGCTAGGTTATGCCGGCCCATTCAACACCACCACTTTTAAAGATGGCGAAAAGGGCTTCTTGTTCCATTCCGGGACCCGCGATATTTTCGTTGACCAGCACACCGGCATGGTGGTAGACATCCACGAGAAGTTCGACGATTTCTACGGCACAGCAAAAGGGGAGAAGAAGGAGCAGGTCTTGCTTTTCGACGCCCAGCTCAGCGACACTGATCGCGCAGCTCTAGTGCAACAAGCTGCGAGTATCAACGATGGATCGACTATAGCGCTGCTCAATAAGGTCGCGGTTGGGGTGGGGCTCGTCGTGAGTATTGTTGCGTTGCTCGGCGTGTTCGGCGTGGGGCGTCGAAAAGCGTCCTAGTTTGTGTGTTAGAGTGCACCCAGTTTGACTAACTCATAACGCTTTACTTTTGGCGGAGAATTGTATAGGCTGTTTCGTTGCACTGGAATCTTTTGACCAGTTTTTTTGAAAGACCTTGGCAAGCGGAGTTAAAAAACCGATTTGACAAGGTCATTCCGTGCTATCTGGACGTGTTCCGGGTGGTGCGCTGGTTGAAAGTCCCAAAGCAGACCGAATGCTCAAATAATAGCGGTCGGTGGCCTCCACCCACATTAGGGGCTACTACCGCGTGAGGTGCTGGAAGGACGCATCTTGGCAGTCTCCCGCCAGACCAAGTCTATGGCCGAAATCCCTGGAGCTCCGAAGCGATACTCGTTCGCTAAGGTAACGGAGCCAATCGAGGTCCCTGGTCTTTTGGACCTTCAACTCGATTCGTTTGCATGGTTGATCGGCACGCCTGAGTGGCGTGAACGCATGCAAGCTGAAGTCGGTGAAGGCCAACGAGTGACCAGTGGTCTTGAAGATATTCTGGAAGAATTGTCCCCGATTCAGGACTACTCCGGAAACATGTCCCTATCCCTGTCCGAGCCTCGCTTCGAAGAGGTTAAGCACTCCATCGACGAGTCCAAGGACAAGGACATCAACTACTCTGCGCCGCTGTATGTCACCGCAGAATTCGTCAATAATGAAACCGGCGAAATCAAGTCGCAGACGGTCTTCATTGGCGACTTCCCAATGATGACAGACAAGGGCACCTTCATCGTCAACGGCACCGAGCGTGTTGTTGTTTCTCAGTTGGTGCGTTCGCCAGGTGTCTACTTCGATGAATCCATCGATAAGTCCACCGAACGTCCACTGCACTCAGTGAAGGTCATTCCTTCTCGTGGCGCATGGTTGGAGTTTGACGTCGATAAGCGCGACACCGTTGGTGTGCGTATCGACCGCAAGCGTCGCCAGCCGGTTACTGTCCTGCTGAAGGCATTCGGCTGGACCACCGAGCAGATCAAGGAACGCTTCGGCTTCTCCGAGTTGATGATGTCCACCCTGGAAAACGACGGTGTTGCAAACACCGACGAAGCACTGCTTGAGATTTACCGCAAGCAGCGCCCAGGCGAGCAGCCGACCCGCGACCTCGCACAGTCGCTGCTGGATAACTCATTCTTCCGTGCGAAGCGCTACGACCTCGCCAAGGTGGGCCGATACAAGGTCAACCGCAAGCTCGGCCTCGGTGGCGACCACGAGGGTCTGATGACCCTGACCGAAGAAGACATCGCAACCACGATCGAATACCTCGTGCGTCTGCACGCGGGTGAGACCACGATGACCTCGCCGAACGGCGTTGTTATCCCGGTTGAGACCGACGACATCGACCACTTCGGTAACCGTCGTCTGCGCACCGTTGGCGAACTCATTCAGAACCAGGTTCGTGTTGGCCTGTCCCGCATGGAGCGTGTCGTTCGTGAGCGCATGACCACGCAGGACGCCGAGTCCATCACTCCTACGTCGCTGATCAACGTTCGTCCGGTCTCCGCGGCTATTCGTGAATTCTTCGGTACCTCCCAGCTGTCTCAGTTCATGGACCAGAACAACTCCCTGTCGGGCTTGACGCACAAGCGTCGTCTGTCCGCTCTGGGCCCAGGTGGTCTGTCCCGTGAGCGCGCCGGCATCGAGGTCCGCGACGTTCACCCATCTCACTACGGCCGCATGTGCCCAATTGAGACTCCGGAAGGCCCGAACATTGGTCTGATTGGTTCGCTGTCCTCCTACGCGAAGGTGAACCCATTTGGCTTCATTGAGACGCCATACCGCAAGGTAGAAAACGGCGTGCTCACCGACCAGATCGATTACCTGACCGCCGATGAGGAAGACCGCTACGTGGTGGCCCAGGCCTCCACCGAGCATGACGCCAACGGCAAGATCACCGAAGACCGCGTCGCAGTCCGTCTGAAGAACGGCGACATTGAGATTGTTGGTGCCGAAGACATCGACTACATGGATGTCTCCCCACGCCAGATGGTCTCCGTGGCAACTGCTATGATTCCATTCCTCGAGCACGACGATGCTAACCGTGCCCTCATGGGTGCGAACATGCAGCGTCAGGCGGTGCCATTGGTTCGCTCCGAAGCTCCATTCGTGGGAACCGGCATGGAAAAGCGCGCCGCCTACGACGCCGGTGACTTGATCATCTCGAAGAAGGCCGGCATCGTCGAAAACGTGGCAGCTGACTTCATCACCATCATGGGTGATGACGGCATCCGCGATACCTACATGCTGCGCAAGTTCCAGCGCACCAACCAGGGCACTTCCTACAACCAGAAGCCACTCGTTGACATGGGTCAGCGTGTAGAAGCTGGTCAGGTCCTAGCTGACGGTCCTGGTACTGCCAACGGTGAAATGGCACTTGGCCGTAACCTGCTCGTGGCATTCATGCCATGGGAAGGCCACAACTACGAGGACGCCATCATTCTCAACCAGCGCCTGGTGGAAGAGGACATCCTGACCTCTATCCACATCGAGGAGCACGAGATCGATGCTCGCGACACCAAGCTTGGTGCCGAAGAGATCACCCGGGAAATCCCGAACGTTTCCGAAGATGTCCTGAAGGACCTCGACGAGCGCGGTATCGTCCGCATCGGTGCTGACGTCCGCGACGGCGACATCCTGGTCGGCAAGGTCACGCCTAAGGGCGAAACCGAGCTCACCCCAGAAGAGCGCCTGCTGCGCGCCATCTTCGGCGAGAAGGCTCGCGAAGTCCGCGACACCTCCATGAAGGTGCCACACGGTGAAACCGGTAAGGTCATCGGCGTTCGTCGCTTCTCCCGTGAAGACGACGACGACCTCGCTCCAGGCGTCAACGAGATGATTCGCGTCTACGTGGCTCAGAAGCGCAAGATCCAGGACGGCGACAAGCTCGCTGGCCGCCACGGCAACAAGGGTGTTGTGGGCAAGATCCTGCCTCAGGAAGACATGCCATTCATGCCAGACGGCACCCCAGTGGACATCATCCTGAACACCCACGGTGTGCCACGCCGTATGAACATCGGCCAGGTGCTCGAAGTTCACCTCGGTTGGCTCGCTGCTGCAGGTTGGAAGATCGACCCAGAAGATCCAAAGAATGCAGAGCTGCTGCAGACCCTGCCTGAGGAGCTCTACGACGTGCCGGCTGGATCGCTCACCGCAACCCCGGTATTCGACGGTGCCTCCAACCAGGAGCTTGCTGGTCTGCTCGCCAACTCGCTGCCTAACCGTGACGGCGACGTCATGGTGGACGAAAACGGCAAGGCCCAGCTTTTCGACGGCCGCTCCGGCGAACCATTCCCATACCCAGTTTCGGTCGGCTACATGTACATCCTGAAGCTGCACCACCTGGTTGATGAGAAGATTCACGCTCGTTCCACGGGCCCTTACTCCATGATTACCCAGCAGCCACTCGGTGGTAAGGCCCAGTTCGGTGGCCAGCGCTTCGGTGAAATGGAAGTGTGGGCAATGCAGGCCTACGGCGCTGCCTACACCCTGCAGGAACTGTTGACCATCAAGTCTGACGACGTGGTCGGTCGCGTGAAGGTCTACGAAGCCATCGTGAAGGGCGAAAACATCCCTGATCCTGGCATTCCAGAGTCCTTCAAGGTCTTGCTGAAGGAGCTGCAGTCCCTGTGCTTGAACGTGGAAGTTCTTTCCGCAGACGGCACCCCAATGGAACTGGGCACTTCCGACGACGACGAGTTTGACCAGGCCGGTGCCTCTCTCGGCATCAACCTGTCTCGCGACGAGCGTTCCGACGCCGACATCGCGTAACTCACGGTCCGCGACGCTTATCGACACCAAGATGGCCGTCGATAAGCGCAGCGGGCAAAAGAAACCGAAAACTTGTAAGAACCCACAACAAAACCCCTCGGGGTGAAAGGGAGTTACGTGCTCGACGTCAACTTCTTCGACGAGCTCCGCATTGGCCTCGCCACTGCGGACGACATCCGTCGCTGGTCAAAGGGCGAGGTTAAGAAGCCTGAGACCATCAACTACCGTACTTTGAAGCCTGAGAAGGACGGCCTGTTCTGCGAACGCATCTTCGGTCCAACGCGTGACTGGGAATGTGCCTGTGGCAAGTACAAGCGCGTCCGTTACAAGGGCATCATCTGTGAACGCTGTGGCGTTGAAGTCACCAAGTCCAAGGTTCGTCGTGAGCGCATGGGCCACATTGAGCTCGCCGCCCCGGTAACCCACATCTGGTACTTCAAGGGTGTTCCTTCCCGCCTGGGCTACCTGCTAGACCTGGCACCAAAGGACCTGGAACGCATCATTTACTTCGCTGCCAACATCATCACCAGCGTTGATGACGAGGCACGCCACAACGACCTGACCACTCTGGAAGCAGAAATGCTCCTGGAGAAGAAGGACGTTGAGGCGGACATGGAGTCCGAGATCGCTGAGCGCGCGCAGAAGCTGGAAGAGGACCTCGCTGAGCTCGAAGCAGCAGGTGCGAAGGCTGATGCTCGTCGCAAGGTACAAAATGCCGCTGACAAGGAAATGCAGCACATCCGCGAGCGCGCTGAGCGCGAAATCGATCGCCTGGATGAAATCTGGAACACCTTCGTCAAGCTTGCACCAAAGCAGATGATCATCGACGAGAACATCTACACCGAGCTCGTCGACCGCTACGAGGACTACTTCACGGGCGGCATGGGTGCTGAAGCTATTCAGAACCTTATCCGTGGCTTTGACCTCGACGCTGAAGCTGAAGAGCTTCGCGAGATCATCAACAACGGCAAGGGCCAAAAGAAGATGCGTGCGCTCAAGCGCCTGAAGGTCGTAGCGGCCTTCCAGCGTTCCGGCAACGACCCTGCCGGCATGGTTCTCGACTGCATCCCAGTGATCCCACCTGAGCTTCGCCCAATGGTGCAGCTCGACGGTGGCCGCTTTGCGACGTCCGACCTGAACGACCTCTACCGTCGTGTAATTAACCGCAACAACCGCTTGAAGCGCATGATCGAGCTGGGTGCCCCAGAGATCATCGTGAACAACGAAAAGCGCATGCTGCAGGAGTCGGTGGACGCGCTCTTCGACAATGGTCGTCGCGGCCGCCCGGTCACCGGACCAGGCAACCGTCCACTGAAGTCCCTGTCTGACCTGCTCAAGGGTAAGCAAGGCCGCTTCCGTCAGAACTTGCTCGGTAAGCGCGTTGACTACTCTGGTCGTTCCGTAATTATCGTCGGCCCTCAGCTGCGCCTGCACGAATGTGGCTTGCCAAAGCTGATGGCTCTCGAACTGTTCAAGCCTTTCGTGATGAAGCGTCTGGTCGAAAACGACTACGCGCAAAACATTAAGTCCGCGAAGCGCATGGTGGAACGCCAGCGTCCAGAGGTGTGGGACGTCCTCGAAGAGGCGATTTCCGAGCACCCAGTGATGCTGAACCGTGCGCCAACGCTGCACCGCCTCGGTATTCAGGCCTTCGAGCCTGTTCTCGTTGAAGGTAAGGCAATCCAGCTGCACCCGCTGGCTTGTGAAGCCTTCAACGCCGACTTCGACGGTGACCAGATGGCAGTTCACTTGCCACTGTCCGCAGAAGCCCAGGCGGAAGCTCGTGTGCTGATGCTGGCTTCCAACAACATTCTGTCCCCAGCATCCGGTAAGCCACTGGCTATGCCACGTCTGGATATGGTGACCGGCCTGTACTTCCTGACCCTCGATAAGAAGGAAGACGAATTCGGCGGCCAGGGCGCGTACCGCCCAGCCGACGAAAACGGTCCGGCACAGGGTGTGTACTCCTCCATGGCGGAAGCCATCATGGCGTACGACCGTGGGGTGCTCGGCCTGCAGGCAAAGATCAAGGTGCGCATCAGCCACCTGCGTCCGCCTGCAGATATCGAGGCAGAGCAGTTCCCAGACGGCTGGAACAAGGGCGACACCTGGATGGCTGACACCACCCTAGGCCGCATCATGTTCAACGAGCTCCTGCCATGGAACTACCCATACCTCGAAGGTGTGATGGTTCGTAAGGGCGGCGGCTCCGACAAGATCATGCTCGGCGACGTCATCACCGACCTGTCCGCGCGTTACCCAATGATCACGGTCGCACAGACCATGGACAAGATGAAGGACGCTGGTTTCTACTGGGCAACCCGTTCCGGCGTGACCATTACCATGTCTGACGTTCTGGTCTTGCCAAACAAGGACGAAATGCTGGATCGCTACGAAGCAGAAGCTCGTACGATCGAGACGAAGTTCCAGTTCGGTAAACTCACGACCCGCGAGCGTTACGACCGCCTGGTTGAGCTGTGGAAGGATGCCACCGACGAAGTTGGTAAGGCTGTCGAGGATCTGTACCCGGACGACAACCCGATTCCAATGATCGTGAAGTCTGGTGCTGCAGGTAACATGCGTCAGATCTGGACCCTGGCCGGTATGAAGGGCATGGTTGTGAACTCGAAGGGTGACTACATCACCCGTCCGATCAAGACCTCCTTCCGTGAAGGCCTGACCGTTCTCGAGTACTTCAACAACTCCCACGGTTCCCGTAAGGGCCTGGCCGACACCGCACTGCGTACCGCAGACTCCGGCTACCTCACCCGTCGTCTCGTGGACGTCGCCCAGGACGTTATCGTTCGCGAAGAAGACTGTGGCACCCGTCAGGGCGTCCGCGTTCCAGTCGCGGAGAAGTCCGGCGACAAGTTCGTCCGCCATTCTCTGGTAGAGACCTCGGTTTCCGGTCGCGTTCTGGCTGCTGATGCAACGAACGCTGCCGGCGACGTGGTGCTCGCTGCTGGCACCGACCTCGGCGAACTGCAGATCGACGCGCTGGTTGACGCCGGTGTAGAGATTGTCAAGGTTCGCTCCGTGCTGACCTGCCAGACTGCCACCGGCGTGTGTGCAAAGTGCTACGGCAAGTCCATGGCTTCCGGCCATCAGGTGGACATCGGCGAAGCAGTCGGCATCGTCGCTGCTCAGTCGATTGGTGAGCCTGGTACCCAGCTGACAATGCGTACCTTCCACCAGGGTGGTGTCGGTGGCGACATTACCGGTGGTCTGCCACGTGTTCAGGAGCTGTTCGAAGCCCGTGTTCCAAAGAACCGTGCTCCGATCGCTTCTGTCGCAGGTAAGGTCCACCTGGAGGACGAGGGCAACTTCTACACCCTGACCATCGAGCCAGAAGATGGCTCGGACAACGTGGTCTACGAGAAGCTGTCCAAGCGTCAGGGCTTGGCAATGGTGAAGGTTCCAATGGAATCCAACCCAGACGCCATGATCGAGCGCACCCTGCGCGAAGGAGACCGCGTCAACGTAGGCGACCGCCTGCTGCGTGGTCCAGCTGACCCGCACGACGTGCTCGAGGTTCTCGGCCGACGTGGTGTGGAGCAGCACCTTATCGACGAAGTGCAGGCCGTGTACCGCGCCCAGGGCGTGGCCATCCACGACAAGCACATCGAAATCATCATCCGCCAGATGCTGCGCCGTGGTACCGTCATCGAATCCGGTTCCACCGAATTCCTGCCGGGTACCCTGGTTGATCTGTCCGAAGCAAAGCGAGCTAACGCCCAGGCAATTGCCGACGGCGGTCAGCCTGCGGAGCTTCGCTCCGAGATCATGGGTATTACCAAAGCCTCGCTCGCGACCGAGTCCTGGCTGTCCGCGGCCTCCTTCCAGGAGACCACCCGCGTGCTTACTGACGCCGCTATCAACAAGCGTTCGGACAAGCTGATCGGCCTTAAGGAGAACGTGATCATCGGTAAGCTGATCCCAGCTGGTACCGGTATCTCGCGCTACCGCAACATCTCGGTCAAGCCGACCGAAGCTGCGCGTAACTCGGCTCCGTACTCGATCTCCAACTTCGGTGATTCGATCTACGGTGATGACGGATACGGTGAATTCACCGGCGCATCCGTTCCGCTAGACGAGAGCTTCTAGGCCCCTCGGTCTGCTTTAGATAGAGAAAACCCCGCTTCGCGTAAACAACCTCCCAGTGGGTGGGAGGGATGCGAAGCGGGGTTTTCGTCCCTTTACATAGACTGGCGGATTCTAGTGGTCGTGGAAACACGGTCTAGGTTTCTTTGTCTAGCAATTGTGCCATGCGTTCTGCGGGGGTATCGAAGTTGAGTGTTTTTCGTGGTCGTCTGTTGAGCTGCATGGCAACGAATTCCAGGTCTTCGGCGGTGTGGACGCTTAAGTCTGTGCCTTTAGGGAAGTACTGGCGTAGGAGCCCGTTGGTGTTTTCGTTGCTGCCGCGTTGCCAGGGTGAGGCTGGGTCACAGAAATACACCGGGCAATCTGTGGCGATGGTAAACGATTTATGTCCTGCCATTTCACTTCCTTGATCCCAGGTTAACGAGCCTTTGAGATGCTCAGGTAGCCCATTGATCGCTGCAACCAGTGCGTTTCTTACTGCTACGGCGTCATGTCCATCGGGTAGGTGCAATAGCATGACATACCTGGTGGATCTTTCCACGAGGGTGCCGATAGCTGATGTGTTTCCTTTACCTAAGATGAGGTCACCTTCCCAATGCCCTGGGACAGCTCGATCTTCTACGTCGGCTGGCCGATCGGAAATCATGACCATAGGGTCAACAAATCGCCGCCGAGGGATACGCTGCCCGCGAGGTTTACGCACTGTGCGCCCTTGTCGCAGGCATGCTGCGATTTCTTTCTTTAACTCGCCTTTAGCCTGGAAGAACAATGCTTGGTAGATAGTTTCAGCACACACGTGCATAGTGTCATCGTCTGGATAGTCTTTGCGCAACCTCCCTGCGATCTGTTCCGGAGAGAGCTTGTCACGCAGCATGGCAAAGATGGTCTCCCATAAACCTGGGACGAGGTCGATCTTGCGTTTTTTCGGCCGGAATCTGCGAAGCGTTGATGTGCGCTGTGCATGGGTGGGTAAATACAGGCCGAAATCATCCTGGTTACGGCGTAGCTCTTTGCTGATCGTTGACGGTGCGCGCCCTAACCGCCGGGCGATGGCACGCACACCGAAGCCTTGCCGATGCAAGTCGAAAATAAGCTCACGTTCTTCAATACAGAGATAACGCGGTGAAATCCGCTGATCAATACGCGATTGGGGGACGATAGCAATCGGCAACGACTGCCGGCCGTCAACATAGTCAAGCAACTGCATAAGCCTGTTATACAAGGCCGCATCCGGCCCATCCGGGATGAACGCTACACGCTGCCGCCCCACCTTGATGACGCCTTTGTCGATATCACGCGCATCACGTAGATGAATTCCACACGCATCAGCGGCATCTTTTCGCCCTAACGCACCAATTCGAAGCTGCAAATAAGCACACCGGCGCGAGGTTGCCGCAGCACGCCGCCCATGAGGATTACGCGTCCATAACCCCAGATCGATGCCCACTCGGTAGACAACCGAGCTGCCCAGCTGGCAGTGACGGACTATATCCATCGGCGCCCAGCCTCGAAGCCACAACGAAGCAATCTGCTCGTATTGTTTAGACGACGTAGTAACCCGTGAACGAACAGGTAGCGCCAACCGGTGCGCCAACGCATACGCCACGCTATCAGGCAACCCAGTACTACGCGCTGCCGCGCGAACCGAGCTACCAGCTCGTACCAAGCTGGAAAACCTGTCAACAACAACCGGATCAGGATCCCATACCGACCCCATGAAAACACCTCACAACAATCAGGTGTTTCCACGACCACTAGAATCCGCCACTCTTCTACAAAAGGTTTTAGGAAGATGACGAGATTTGGAGTATTGGCTCCCTATGCGGTAGTGTACTGACTAGTCCCACATGCATATGTTGGGAGCCTTGCATTTGCTCCGCTCACAAGGTGCGAAGCGCTAAGTGCAATGGAAGAACCACGGTAGCGGCCCCGGAAAGAGCCCCTTTTTTCGTTTGTCTACCGACTTTTCCAAGGCTACAGCTAAAGCTCATCACAATAGAAAGAACTTCTATGCCTACTATTCAGCAGCTGGTCCGCAAGGGCCGCCATGATAAGAGCACGAAGGTCGCTACCGCTGCACTGAAGGGTTCCCCTCAGCGCCGTGGCGTGTGCACCCGTGTTTACACCACTACTCCTAAGAAGCCTAACTCCGCTCTGCGTAAGGTTGCCCGTGTGCGCCTGACCTCCGGCATCGAGGTTTCCGCTTACATCCCAGGCGAAGGCCACAACCTCCAGGAGCACTCCATGGTGCTCGTTCGTGGTGGTCGTGTGAAGGACCTCCCAGGTGTTCGCTACAAGATCGTGCGTGGCGCACTTGACACCCAGGGTGTTAAGGACCGCAAGCAGGCACGTTCCCGCTACGGTGCAAAGAAGGGATAAGTAAATGCGTAAGGGAAAGGCGCCAGTACGCCCGGTCGTCAAAGACCCGGTATACGGCTCTGAAACTGTCACCCAGCTCGTAAACAAGGTTCTGCTGGACGGTAAGAAGTCCACTGCAGAGCGCATCGTTTACAGCGCACTCGAGGCTTGCCGCGAGAAGACCGGCACCGATCCAGTGCTGACCCTCGAAAAGGCTCTGGGCAACATCAAGCCAGACCTTGAGGTTCGCTCCCGTCGTGTTGGTGGCGCAACCTATCAGGTTCCTGTTGAGGTTCGTCCGAACCGTGCCAACACCTTGGCTTTGCGTTGGCTCGTGACCTTCACCCGTCAGCGTCGCGAGAACACCATGGTCGAGCGTCTCGCTAACGAGATCCTCGATGCAGCAAACGGCCTCGGCGCTTCCGTGAAGCGTCGCGAAGACACGCACAAGATGGCAGAAGCCAACCGTGCGTTTGCTCACTACCGCTGGTAATTGTGCAGCGTAGCAATGGCCCTGTCGCCGTACCTCGACGAAGCTAGCATCCCTGATTACCAGGCGTGCTAGTCCCGGCGACAATCGGCGGCGGGGCCATTGCGCACCCAAGCCATTAGTCAAAAGCAGGTTTCTTGCCCCTTTAGGGCTGTGAAAACCGTCAACTAATGGCACAATTGAACGAGTACTATATTCATCGGCGGTTTTCGCCTGCTGCTTTGCCTCAAAGACGCGGTAAACCCAGGTAAAGAATCGCCACGATAGACGAGTTGGGGAACCACTGTGGCACAAGAAGTGCTTAAGGACCTGAATAAGGTTCGCAACATCGGCATCATGGCCCACATCGATGCTGGTAAGACGACAACCACCGAGCGTATTCTGTTTTACACCGGTATCAACCGCAAGGTCGGCGAAACCCACGACGGTGGCGCTACCACCGACTGGATGGAGCAGGAAAAAGAACGCGGCATTACCATTACCTCCGCTGCTGTGACCTGTTTCTGGAACGAAAACCAGATCAACATCATTGACACCCCAGGCCACGTTGACTTCACCGTTGAGGTTGAGCGTTCCCTGCGTGTCCTTGACGGCGCTGTTGCTGTGTTCGACGGCAAGGAAGGCGTTGAGCCGCAGTCCGAGCAGGTGTGGCGTCAGGCTGCGAAGTACGACGTTCCACGTATCTGCTTCGTGAACAAGATGGACAAGATGGGTGCGGATTTCTACTTCACCGTACAGACCATCATCGACCGACTCGGAGCAAAGCCATTGGTTCTCCAACTGCCAATCGGTGCTGAAGATGACTTTGACGGCGTTGTCGACCTCGTCAACATGCAGGCTCTGACCTGGCGCGGCAAGGTTGAGGTTGGTGCTCCTGCCACCATCGAAGAGATCCCAGCAGATCTCGTCGACAAGGCCAACGAGTGGCGCGAGAAGCTCCTTGAGACCGTCGCTGAGTCCGATGAAGAGCTCATGGAGAAGTACTTCGGTGGAGAAGAGCTCACCGTTGAGGAAATCAAGGCTGCTATCCGTAAGATGACGGTTGCTTCCGAAGTTTACCCAGTTCTTTGTGGTACCGCATACCGCAACAAGGGCGTTCAGCCCCTGCTCGACGCAGTTATTGACTACCTGCCAACCCCACTGGACATCGGTGAAGTTCACGGCCACAAGGTGGGCGACGAAGCTGTTGATCTCATCCGTAAGCCTTCTGTTGATGAACCGTTCTCTGCTCTTGCCTTCAAGATCGCTGCTCACCCATTCTTTGGTAAGCTGACCTTTGTTCGCGTTTACTCCGGTATCGTTGAGCCTGGCGCCCAGGTTGCTAACTCCACCAAGGGCAAGAAGGAGCGCATCGGTAAGCTGTTCCAGATGCACGCCAACAAGGAAAATCCTGTCGACGAAGCACGGGCTGGTAACATCTACGCGTTTATCGGTCTGAAGGACACCACCACCGGTGACACCCTCTGTGACATCAACGACCAAATCATCCTGGAGTCGATGGACTTCCCGGATCCGGTTATTGAGGTTGCTATTGAGCCTAAGACCAAGGCTGACCAGGAAAAGCTGGGTACCGCCATCCAGAAGCTCGCTGAAGAGGACCCAACCTTCACCGTTAAGCTCGATGAAGAGACCGGCCAGACCGTCATCGGCGGAATGGGCGAGCTTCACCTCGACGTCCTCGTTGACCGCATGAAGCGCGAATACAAGGTCGAAGCTAATGTTGGTGCTCCACAGGTCGCATACCGCGAGACCATTCGCAAGACCGTGGAAAACCTCGACTACACCCACAAGAAGCAGACTGGTGGTTCCGGTCAGTTCGCAAAGGTTATCGTTACCATCGAGCCTTACGCGCCAGAACCAGAGGAACTGGCAGAGGGCGAGTCCGCAATCTACAAGTTCGAGAACGCCGTCACCGGTGGCCGTGTTCCTAAGGAATACATTCCATCTGTCGACGCTGGTATTCAGGACGCAATGCAGTACGGCTTCCTCGCAGGCTTCCCACTCGTGAACATCAAGGCCACCCTGGTCGACGGTGCATACCACGACGTGGACTCCTCCGAAATGGCCTTCAAGATTGCAGGCGCTCAGGCCCTCAAGGCCGCTGTCGAAAAGGCAAAGCCAGTTCTGCTCGAGCCAATGATGGCCGTTGAGGTCACCACCCCTGAGGAGTACATGGGCGACGTCATTGGCGACCTGAACTCCCGTCGTGGCCAGGTCAATGCAATGGAAGACCGCTCAGGTGCCAAGGTTGTCAAGGCTAAGGTTCCACTTTCCCAGATGTTCGGCTACATCGGCGACCTGCGTTCCCGCACCGCCGGCCGTGCAAACTTCACCATGATCTTTGACTCCTACGCTGAGGTTCCTACCAACGTAGCTGCTGAGATCATCGCTGAGCGCAACGGAAACGCCTAGTTTCTAGGCAAAAGGTCGGCGCGCACCTCTCCTCGGGAAAACTGGGGGAGTGAGCGTCGGCCGCACCAAAAAGCAGGCTGATTTTTGCCAGGCGACAGCAAGCTTTTATAATTCGGTGCGAGCCTAAAGTAGTGGCTTGTTGAACCTCGCCGCGACCGATGTCGTGCGAGGCTGAACTGGCCATTACTTTAGGAAAAGCTGGGTAAGCGTGAGGGTTTGAAAAACAACCCAATGCACCCTAGTATCATGTAACTGGCAGAAATAACCATCCGAGTCTCGGGTCTTTCCACTCATGGAAGATTTACGGGAGGAGGAAACCACCAAATGTGGCTGCGAGAGTCGTAGCCACCATGAAGTCCAGGAGGACATACAGTGGCAAAGGCGAAGTTCGAGCGCACGAAACCGCACGTAAACATCGGCACCATCGGTCACGTTGACCACGGTAAGACCACCACCACCGCGGCTATCACCAAGGTTCTGGCTGACGCTTACCCAGATCTCAACCAGGCTTTCGCTTTCGACGCCATCGACAAGGCACCGGAAGAGAAGGAACGTGGCATTACGATTAACATTTCCCACGTTGAGTACCAGACCGAGAAGCGCCACTACGCACACGTTGACGCTCCAGGCCACGCCGACTACATCAAGAACATGATCACCGGCGCAGCTCAGATGGACGGCGCAATCCTCGTTGTTGCAGCTACCGACGGCCCAATGCCTCAGACCCGCGAGCACGTTCTGCTCGCTCGCCAGGTTGGCGTTCCTTACATCCTCGTTGCTCTGAACAAGTGCGACATGGTTGACGATGAGGAAATCATCGAGCTCGTTGAGATGGAAGTTCGTGAACTTCTCGGTGAGCAGGAGTTCGACGAAGAAGCTCCTATCATCCACATCTCCGCTCTGAAGGCTCTCGAAGGCGACGAGAAGTGGACCCAGTCCATCCTCGATCTGATGCAGGCTTGTGACGACAACATCCCAGACCCAGTTCGCGAGACCGACAAGCCATTCCTCATGCCTATCGAGGACATCTTCACCATCACCGGCCGTGGCACCGTTGTTACCGGTCGTGTTGAGCGCGGCTCCCTGAAGGTCAACGAGGAAGTTGAAATCCTCGGCATCAAGGAAAAGTCTCAGACCACCACCGTTACCGGTATCGAAATGTTCCGCAAGCTCCTCGACTACACCGAGGCTGGCGACAACTGTGGTCTGCTGCTCCGCGGCACCAAGCGCGAAGACGTCGAGCGTGGCCAGATCGTGGCTAAGCCAGGCGCTTACACCCCTCACACCGAGTTCGAGGGCTCCGTCTACATCCTGTCCAAGGATGAGGGTGGCCGCCACACCCCATTCTTCGACAACTACCGCCCACAGTTCTACTTCCGCACCACCGACGTTACCGGTGTTGTGAAGCTCCCTGAGGGCACCGAGATGGTCATGCCTGGCGACAACGTCGACATGTCCGTCACCCTGATCCAGCCTGTCGCTATGGACGAAGGCCTCCGCTTCGCTATCCGCGAAGGCGGCCGTACCGTTGGTGCAGGTCGCGTTACCAAGATCACCAAGTAATTCTTGATCTGCTAACGCAAACTTCAGCCCGCTGCCGAAAGGTAGCGGGCTTTAGTCATTTTAGGGTGTCTTTTCTAAAGCACTACCGTCGTTTGCCCGTGAGCTGGTACAGACTTCGTAATGCTGAGCAATCTCTAAGGCATTCAGCGACCGCGCCTACAGCAAACTAGCTCGTGCTCCGATCAACTGGTGCTGCATGCAGTTTGAACAAGATTTGGATGTCCAATTTACCGATGGCCGTCCGAACGTCCTGTTCTGCTTGTTCCGCATGCTCAATCAACTGTGACAACGAAGTTCCCGGTTCAGATGTAACGGTAACCTGCATTATTCGCCGACCTCGATCCGTGTGTACGAGCGATGAAGCTCGAATAACCCGGGGTAGTTCCTCGAAAGAGTCCGCTACTGCGCCGGCCAAAGCCCAGAGATCGATATCCACTGCGCCAGCGTTTGAAGTGGCTGACGTTGAGATGCGGTGAATATGGTGCCGCCTCAGGTTCAAAACGATAATTCCCACGCACAAGGCAAGAGCACATAGCCCGATCCCTACGACTGCGGATAAGTACCAACGCTGATTAGGGACATCGAGCCATTCCGGTAGCCTGGCCAGGTCGGCCAGGTGTTGCGCAAGGGGATAGTCGTAAAACAGGCCGACTGCAAGCAATCCGATCGATACCAGGAGTAGACCGGCGACACAGACAAAGAACCGATCGACGATGGATGTCAGCTTTGTCATCGAGCCTCCTCGTTTCGGGAGTGGACGCGAATGTTGATCTTCGGGTCGTCGATAAGCTGCTGCAGGATGGGGTAAACGGATTCTTCGACGCGCCCCGGGAGGTTGGGATCGTTGGGGTCTCCGGTCACGGAGATGTTGATGGCGCGGGGAGTCGCGAAAGTGGAGGCCCGAAGGACGCCCGGCACCCGTTGCGCATGCGCTGTGCACAGGCGAGCGATGTCAACGGGTCGCACCCAAATCCGTGCTGAGGAGCGCAGTTGGCGATGTGTGGCGCGACGTGGCAGAAAAGCAACCACAATCAAGCACAGTCCGAGTGCAATCGCGAACAAACCTGCTGGAAACATCCATGGCTGGTAGCGGGCGGTCCCGATGGTCTCAAAGATGGGTTCGAGCCAGGATTGCAGTTGGGAGCCGGTGCGCATCGTCCATAGTTCACGACCCACAACAACGACTACTCCCAAAAGAGCTACCGCCAACAGCAGTGCCACCGCGCGGGCAGCCGGCTGGGCTTTGGGTTGTTTCAACTTCTGCGAGGTCATCGTGGGGCCCTCCAAATAACGATTGGCCGCAGTGGCCTAGGCGCTACTGGCATCGAAACCGAGGTCACTGGGGTGCTGCGCACGCGTATCGATGCTGTTGGCGGCGGACTTAACGCCAGTTGATCAGCGGTGACGCGAAGCCCAGTGTGGACCACAGGACCGACCACTACATTTACTTGGCTCACGGTCAATCCCGTGAAGGTCTCAACATGCATCCGAACAGCATCCCGTACCGCTTCAGCTACCTTCACCACGGGGCTTGGCCACGTCACAGCGATAAACGTCTCGATCGACACCGTCCCCTGGAGCTCGTCCAATTGCACGTCGTAACGAGGGAATTTCCGGCCGGTTAAGCGGTCAATGCCCGCGGAGTGGCTGATCGTGCCGGGAACGCTGGCGACGGCCGCGGCCACAATCCTGGTGATCGCCCGTTCTGAAATCCGTACCGTTAACGCCATTGATTAACCTCGGCCGCCGAACCTCAGCGCGTCCAACATTCGACGCACATCAACCCGGCCATCAAACTGAGCGCCCGCCAGACCGCCCAGCGCACCGAATAGCACTGCAAGTAGCAAGCCCGAAAAGCCACCAAGAATGGTGGCAAAAGCCAGCACAAACCCCACACAGGTGCCGATAACGATAGCTTTAGACATTCTCTACTCCCAGCTCATTCGATGATGTCACTAACCACGACCCGAACATCCAGCCCCGAAACTTCCGTCGCAGCTATGGCTGCTGCCTCGGCCAGTGTCTCCAGCGCGGGCTTATCGACGTCCGTGTCCCGACAAGCCCGGAGGGACGCCACAATGTGGATGTTCAGGGTGCCGTCGATAAGCTTGAGGCCGTACACGCGTGTGCCGGGGTAAAGCAGTGCCAGCTCGCCGTAGGCCCCTCGATACATGGCGGCGACGCCGGGAACTCGAGTGACGGCGTCGGCGATGCGGTTGGCGGTGGCTGCGTCAATCATTTTGGATTAGTGGACCCGCGTTGACGCTGGCTCGAGTTCAGATTCTTCGGGAAGGTCAAGATGGACATCGTGGACCATGACGTTGACCTCGGAGACTGTCAGGCCAGTCATGCGCTCGATCGCGGTAATGATGTTGAGGCGGATGGCGTCTGCAAGTTCGTGGATGGCTACGCCGTACTCGGCGACGATGACGACATCAACAGCCGCTTCCTTTTCGCCAACCTCGACACTGACGCCTTGCTGCATATTTACACGGGATCCCGGAATCGAATCTCGCAGGGCGCCGACCATACGCGTGCCACCAGCGCCGAGAGCATAAACCCCACTAACTTCACGCGTGGCCATACCGGCAATTTTGGCCACCACCGCGTCTTCGATATGAGTTTTGCCCAGGTTGCGATGATCTGAGTTCGCGGTCATTTCGTTCATTCTGGCTCCTCGAGACGATGCGGAGTGCGGTAGGCATTCCTCCTCAATCGTAGGCCAGAAACCACTGTGATGAAGGTGACCTCGACGGAAAAGAATTTAGGGGTTGTGTTTTGAGTGGATACATGGTTAACTATCCAGGTTGCGTTAACAACTGGTGAATCAACCATGCCCTCAAGCGTGGAGAATGCACAAGATGGTAATGCAAACATGATCTTCCTTCCCCTTCGTAAGAAGAGAAGGTTGTTCCAGCGCAAGCTGGGAGACCGAGGCAGGTAAGGCATGGCAAATAAACAGCGGCAGTCGGCAAGGATAAGCGCTTATCGCGAGGTAAGTTCCCTTCCCACTTGATTGTGGCCCGAAGAACATGGCGTGATAAGTCACGGTGTTTGATAAAGCCCCTGATCAAGACCGGCACTACAACAATGGCGTTCGTTTGTGAACCAAGGTCTTAATGTGTGCATCGGTCAATCTGATTGGCAAGTCAAGGTAACTGGCGTTGAATGCCAAGCCATACAGGCTCGGACAACGTTATAGAGACATAAACGTTTCCCACCGCTCAGTAACTGATGTGGGACATCGAGGAAGAGGATAAGCGTGGCGGGACAAAAGATCCGCATTAGGCTCAAGGCCTACGACCACGAGGCAATCGACGCATCCGCGAAGAAGATTGTCGAGACGGTCACCCGTACCGGTGCCCGCGTTGTCGGCCCTGTGCCACTGCCAACCGAAAAGAACGTATACGCAGTTATTCGTTCTCCACACAAGTACAAGGACTCGCGTGAGCATTTCGAGATGCGCACGCACAAGCGCCTGATCGACATCCTCGACCCGACGCCGAAGACTGTTGATGCGCTCATGCGTATCGACCTTCCGGCCAGCGTCGATGTGAATATTCAGTGATCGACGGACTACTTGGCGGAGAATAAATAATGAGTGAAAACGTAGTGAAGGGCATTCTGGGCACCAAGCTCGGCATGACCCAGATCTTCGACGAGGACAACCGCGTAATTCCGGTAACCGTCGTCGAAGCTGGTCCATGTGTCGTAACCCAGATTCGCACCGAAGAAACCGATGGCTACAACGCCATCCAAATCGCTTTTGGCGAAATCGACCCACGCAAGGCCAACAAGCCTGCAGCTGGCCACTTCAACAAGGCTGGTGTTACCCCCCGCCGTCACGTAACCGAAATCCGTATGGATGATGTTTCCGGTTACGAGCTCGGTCAGGACGTCACCGTAGACATCTTCGAAGGCGTTACCTTCGTCGACGTTACCGGTACTTCCAAGGGTAAGGGCTACGCCGGTGGCATGAAGCGCCACGGCTTCGCAGGTCAGGGCGCTGCTCACGGTAACCAGGCCGCACACCGTCGTGTTGGTGGCATTGGTGCTTGTGCAACCCCAGGCCGTGTCTTCAAGGGCACCCGCATGGCTGGTCGCATGGGTAATGATCGCGTCACCACCCAGAACCTCAAGGTTCAAAAGATTGACGCCGAGGCAAACCTGCTGATCATCAAGGGTGCTATCCCTGGTGTTCGCGGCGGCCTCGTAACCGTTAAGACCGCAGTGAAGGGCGGTGCACACGCATGACCAATCTAAAGTTGGACGTCCACACCGCTGACGGAAAGACCTCCGGCACCGTTGAGTTGCCAGCGGAGATCTTCGACCGCGAAGCATCTATTGCTTTGATGCACCAGGTCGTCAACGCTCAGCTCGCAGCTGCTCGCCAGGGCACCCATGCCACGAAGACTCGTGCCATGGTTTCTGGTGGCGGCAAGAAGCCATTCCGCCAGAAGGGAACCGGTCGCGCTCGTCAGGGCTCGATCCGTGCTCCTCACTTCACCGGTGGTGGCATCGCACACGGCCCGCAGCCTCGTAACTACGAGCAGCGCACCCCTAAGAAGATGATCAAGGCTGCCCTCTACGGTGCGCTTTCTGATCGCGCTCGCAATGAGCGTATTCACGTGGTGACTGAACTCGTTGCTGGCCAGACCCCATCCACGAAGTCTGCACGCGCATTCATCGAGCGACTCACGACCCGCAAGAGCGTGCTCGTAGTCCTCGGCCGTGAAGATATCACCGCATGGAAGAGTGTTAACAACCTCCCAGGCGTACACACCCTGGCAGCTGACCAGCTGAACACCTACGACGTCCTCAAGGCTGATGACGTTGTGTTCTCTGTTGAGGCTCTGAACACCTTCATCGACCGCGCTACTGCTGCGGCCAAGGAGGAGGCTAAGTAATGGCTACCATCGCAGATCCACGCGACATCATCATCGCACCGGTCGTTTCTGAAAAGTCTTACGGCCTGATGGAGCAGGGACAGTACACGTTCTTCGTTGCTCCTTCCTCTAACAAGACAGAGATCAAGATTGCTATCGAGCAGATCTTTGGCGTCAAGGTTGCTTCCGTAAACACCATCAACCGCGAGGGCAAGCGTAAGCGCACCCGTTCCGGTTACGGTGTTCGTAAGGCCACCAAGCGCGCCATCGTTACCCTGCGCGAGGGCAGCGATCCAATCGACATCTTCGGCGGTTCCGCCTCCTAAGCGGCGGAAAGTTAAGGACCAGAAAAACTATGGCTATTCGTAAGTACAAGCCGACAACCCCGGGTCGCCGCCAGAGCTCCGTTTCGATGTTCGAGGAGATCACTCGCTCGACTCCGGAGAAGTCTCTGCTGCGCCCACTGTCCAAGTCGGGCGGCCGTAACGTACACGGCCACATCACCACTCGTCACAAGGGTGGCGGACACAAGCGTCAGTACCGTGTCATCGACTTCCGTCGTGCAGACAAAGACGGTATCACCGCAAAGGTCGCTCACATTGAGTACGACCCGAACCGTACCGCTAACATTGCTCTCCTTCACTTCCGTGATGGCGAGAAGCGCTACATCATTGCTCCTAAGGGCCTGCAACAGGGCGCTATCCTCGAGTCCGGCGCAAACGCCGACATCAAGGTTGGCAACAACCTGCCACTGCGCAACATCCCTGCTGGTGCAACCATCCACTGCGTAGAGCTCAAGCCAGGCGGCGGTGCCAAGATGGCACGTTCCGCTGGTACCTCTATCCAGCTGCTGGGTAAGGAAGGCAAGTACGCAATCCTGCGTATGCCATCTTCCGAAATCCGTCGCGTGGACATCCGCTGCCGCGCTACCGTCGGTGAGGTCGGCAATGCTGACCAGATCAACATCCGTTGGGGTAAGGCCGGCCGTATGCGCTGGAAGGGCGTTCGCCCAACCGTCCGTGGTGTTGTTATGAACCCGGTTGACCACCCACACGGTGGTGGTGAAGGTAAGACCTCCGGTGGTCGTCACCCAGTTTCTCCTTGGGGTCAGCCAGAGGGTCGTACCCGCAAGCCAAACCGTCCGTCCGATCGTCTGATCGTTCGTCGCCGCCGCACCAACAAGAACAAGAAGCGCTAAGAGGAGGTAGAAAATGCCACGCAGCCTTAAGAAGGGCCCGTTTGTCGATGAGCACCTCCTCAACAAGGTCGACGCTCAGAACGAAAAGGGCACCAAGCAGGTCATCAAGACCTGGTCTCGCCGCTCCACCATTCTCCCTGATTTCATCGGTCACACCTTCGCCGTCCACGACGGTCGCAAGCATGTGCCAGTTTTCATTGACGATTCTATGGTGGGCCACAAGCTCGGCGAATTCGCACCAACGAAGACCTTTAAGGGTCACGTCAAGGAAGACAAGAAGGGACGTCGATAAGCGATGAGTGACCAAATCACCACCGCCCGCGCGACTGCGCGCTTCGTCCGGGTTAGCCCGATGAAGGCACGCCGTGTCGTCGATCTCGTTCGCGGCAAGTCCGTGGCCGAGGCTATGGCTATCCTGAAGTACGCCCCACAGGCTGCTTCTGAGCCAGTTGCAAAGGTTGTTGCTTCTGCAGCAGCTAACGCTGAGAACAACTTCGGCCTGGATCCACGCACCCTGGTCATCTCCGAGGCTTACGCTGACGAGGGACCAACCATGCGTCGTTTCCAGCCACGTGCTCAGGGTCGTGCATTCATCATCCGTAAGCGCACCAGCCACATCACCGTGGTTGTTGAAAGCCAGAAGGAAGGGGCCAAGTAGTGGGCCAGAAAATCCATCCACACGGCCTACGCTTGGGCATCACTTCCGATTGGAAGTCCCACTGGTACGCCGACAAGTCTTACTCTGACTACATCGCTGAGGACATCAAGATCCGCGAGTTCCTCGCAAAGGGTCTAGACCGCGCCGGCGTTGCCGACGTTGTCATTGAGCGCACCCGCGACCGCGTTCGCGTCGACATTCACACCGCCCGTCCAGGCATCGTGATCGGTCGTCGTGGCTCCGAAGCTGACCGCATCCGTGGCCAGCTGGAGAAGCTGACCGGCAAGCAGGTTGCACTGAACATCCTCGAAGTTAAGAACATCGACGCTAACGCTCAGCTGGTGGCTCAGTCCATCGCCGAGCAGCTCGTTAACCGTGTCGCATTCCGTCGTGCAATGCGCAAGGCAATCCAAGGCGCTATGCGTCAGCCACAGGTTAAGGGCATCAAGGTTGTATGTTCCGGTCGTCTCGGCGGCGCCGAGATGTCTCGCACCGAGCGCTACCACGAGGGTCGCGTTCCACTGCACACCCTTCGCGCCGAGATCGACTACGGCACCTTCGAAGCTCACACCACCTTCGGCCGCATCGGCGTCAAGGTGTGGATCTACAAGGGTGACGTCGTTGGTGGCCGTCGCGAGTCCGAACTCAACGCTCCAGCAGAGCGTCGCGGTCGCGGCGATCGTCGTGAGCGCCCACGTCGTGGCGGCCAGCGTCGCCAGCGTGCTGAGCAGAAGCAGGAGGGCTAAGAATGCTTATCCCTAAGCGCGTCAAGTACCGCCGTCAGCACCGTCCACACCGTACCGGTGTATCCAAGGGCGGCAACCGCGTTACTTTCGGTGACTACGGCATCCAGGCTCTCGAGCCCGCCTACATCACCAACCGTCAGATCGAGTCCGCTCGTATCGCCATCAACCGCCACGTCAAGCGTGGTGGCAAGGTTTGGATCAACATCTTCCCAGACCGTCCGTTGACCCAGAAGGCACTCGGTGTACGTATGGGTTCCGGTAAGGGCGGCGTTGAGAAGTGGGTCGCCAACGTAAAGCCTGGCCGTATCCTCTTCGAGATGAGCTACCCGAACGAAGAGATCGCTTTGGAAGCTCTTCGTCGTGCTGGCCAGAAGCTGCCTTGCAAGGTCCGCATCGTTAAGAAGGAGGACCAGTTCTAATGGCATCTGGTATCCCAGCACACGAGCTCCGCGAGCTCAACAAGGAAGAATTGACCACCCGTCTGAAGGAAGCCAAGGAAGAGCTGTTCAACCTGCGCTTCCAGATGGCTACCGGTCAGCTGACCAACAACCGCCGTCTGCGCGTGGTCAAGCAGGACATCGCCCGCATCTACACGGTTATCCGTGAGCGCGAGCTGGGCCTGTCCGTTGTCCCGGGAGCTGAGGCTTAATCATGAGTGAGGCAAACGTGAACAACACCCCAAAGAAGGCAAAGGGCGCCCAGAAGGTGCGCACCGGCTACGTTGTTTCCGACAAGATGACCAAGACCATCGTCGTCGAGTTGGAAGACCGTAAGCAGCACGCCAAGTACGGCAAGACCATCCGTACCAACTCCAAGGTTAAGGTCCACGACGAAAACGAGATCGCCGGCATCGGCGACCTCGTCAAGATCGAGGAGACCCGACCACTGTCTAAGGACAAGCACTTCCGTCTCGTCGAGATCGTCGAGAAGGCTAAGTAGTCTTTAGCAGCTTCAAGGCCCGTCCACCGCATGAGGTGGGCGGGCCTTTTGCATGCAGCCTATCGACGCCCCAATGAGCGGCTTAAGTGGCGAGAGCTGTGGCTGGTTGGCCGAGTGTGGGTTGTGGCTTGGAAATTGGAGTCCCAACTAGCACTCGCGAAGCCCTCGTGCCCTGACGCTCCCGCACGATAGGGTCTGTTATTCGTCAGGGTCGGGGTAAGAGTAAAGCTGCAGTGACCTATCGTGAGCTCAGCGCAACAGGAATGAAGCTTTCGCTAACCACCTTGGAGCCGTCCCAACTGTAGGTGACGGGGAAGGCGAAAACCGAAGCGGTGCCTGGGCCTTTCCAATGGAATTAGTCGATGGTCACGCGGTCGTCGGTAGCCCCGCGTACTTCCTGGAAACGAGACTTCAGGGCAGTGGTGGTGCCCACAAATTCCCCGGGGTGAAGCAGCAGGTACTGCTTCGGCGCGTTGGGGTCCTTTGTTAATTCGCGGAGCTCTGCATAGCTCAGTTCGCGGCAGGGGTTGAAGTTAGTCGTGCCGGTAAACTCCCAACGAGTGAAGTCTAATGGAGGTGGAATTTGGGAGCTCTGGTGGGAAAGTCCATCTTCATACCCCACCTGGCAATTCGGATCATGGTCAACTGGCGAAGGAGCCTGACCAGGCGCAACTGGTAGGAAACCGAAGGCGGGCAGGTTAGAGGACATAGGTATTTGAGCAGTTGGTGGTGCAACTAAAGCACCAAGGGCAACCAGCGCAGCGGCGCTAATGGAAAGTAAGCGTTGTGCGAATTTCACGATATGGCTTCTAAGAAGGGCAAGCAGTGGTCCGATTTCAAAGACACCAAAGGTGGCGCACAGCACAGCCTAACGAGGATTGCCGAGTTCTGCCCGTTGAGTGGCGAATTCTCGCTACACTAGTGCGCTCCAAATTTGAAGGCGCCGTTGTTGTCTAGCGACCCACTGAGGGCACCGGTGCGTATAGCGCTTAAGCTGTTGCGGATGTGCTCGCGTGATAGCTCAGCGGCTGCAGGTCCGTCGCCTTCTTCGATGAGCTTTGCTAGCCGATGATGCTGGGCGAAGTCTACGGCTCGGGCACCGTCGTCAGCCGGGTAGTTTGTTGACAGCCGACGGTATCTATCCGACTTGTCCCATACGTCTTCCAAGGAGCCCAGCAGTACGGTGTTGTGGGCTGCTTTGAAAATCGAGGTATGAAAAGCGCGGTGGGCATGGAATGCCTCTTCGCTGGTATCCAGTGTGACGGGCAAAAGCGCTTTTGCCGTGCTACGAATTTCGATGAGATCAGCGTCGGTGCGTCGCATGGCGGCAAGTTCGGCGGCGAGCGGTTCTAGGGCATATCGCACCTCGAGGAGCTCACGGGCTTCGTCGTCAGAGGTTTCTGCAACGCGGGCGTCGCGATGAGTTTCCATGTGGATCCAGCCTTCGGAGGCCAGCTGGCGGATCGCTTCGCGCAGGGGAGTGATGCTCATTTCGAGTTCGTCGGCAAGATCGTATTGTTGGAGCCGGGACCCAGGTGGAAGGACACCAGAGACGATCCGTTTGCGGAGCTCACGGTAAGCGACCACGCCCTTGCTTGGCTGCTTCGCCACGTCCACATACCTCCATCGACATCAACTGTGATTCTCCGTTCGAGACTACCCGACCGGAAATGCTTAGCCCCGTGCTAACGAGATCTTGGCGAGGAAATCCGCATAGTCGTCCCGGATATCCAGCAGCGGGTCTTCTACCACCGTCCCGGATACCTCCGACACTTCGTCGCGAAGCGCTGCCCGCGTACGTGACCTGATGACGGCACTGATAGCGAACCCGAATGCTGCCGTAAATAGACCGAGCACAATTCCCAGCAGCAAACCCGCCATGATGAGCAGGGTAGGCACAGGCCAGCCTTCTACTTCTGGGATCGTCTCGCCCAGCAGCGGGGTAATGATCCCAGGTAGGAACGCGATCGCCAGATACCAACCTACTCCTACCAGGGCAGCCAACAACGCAAGCCATTGCAGGAGTGTGAAGATGTTCCACACGCCCGAAGGCTGCGCTGGCAACTTGGTGCGGGTGGCCACGCGGTCCAGCTCTTCGGGCAGCTTCTCGACGACCTGTTCCGTGCAATCGCCAACCGCATGCTGCCATTGCTCCGGCAAACCCTCGGCGACACGAGCGGCGTACTCCCGCACACCACGATTGGCTACCGCCTTGCTGGCCGCGTCGAGTGTCGGCATGGAAGAACGGTGGACATCGGAAGTATCCGCTTCTTCTCGAAGTCCTAGGCGGCGTAATGGATCCGGACGCAAACGCAGCATCCATGCGGTGAGAACCCAGCCGGTCTTCTGCCCAAGCCGTTTGCGGTAGGCAGCCGCAGTGACGTCGGCTAATGCATCAGCACCAGCGGCGGTGGTTAGCGCCTCATCGAGGGCTCGTTTCGCACTGTTGGGAACCGACTTAGGTGGCTTGGCGCCGGCCCAGGTAGCGGTTGCCGCATCGATATCAGCCTCGATGCGTCGCTGTTGGGCAGTGTGTTCCGCGGATACCTGGGCGATCGCGGTGCGGAGCTCGTCGATACCGTACCCAGTAGTTGCCGAGGTGGAGATGACGGTGACATTGCGCAGGCCGTCGTCGCTGAGCAATTGGGCATAAGAACGGGACACGGTCTGCCGGTCCGTCTCACTGAGCCGGTCAGATTTGTTTAAGACCGCGAGGGTGATGTCGCTGTGCAGTGCGTGGGGGCGGATGAAGTCGTCGTGGATGATGGCATCTGCGTACTTTTCTGGATCCGTGACCCACACCAAGACGTCTACCTGCCCAGCTAATCGGGTTGCAATCTCGCGGTGGACCGGCTCGACGGAATCGAAATCAGGAAGATCCAGCAAGATCAGGGGTCCCGCCTTCTTAGTGAAATCGCCAGGACGGGTGCGACGATCTTCTACCTCAAGCCAATCAAGTAGCTCTTCGGAGCCTTCCGGGTGCCAAATTGCAGCCAGCGGGGAAGATGTGGTGGGACGGCGGGCAGCTGCCTGGCCCAGGTTCTCTCCAACCACCGCATTGAACAGGGAGGTCTTGCCGGAGCCTGTGGCACCGAAGAAGCCCACTACTGTGTGGTCACCGGACAGTGCGCGTCGTTCTTGGGCGGCGGTAGCAACGCGGGTTAGCGCAGCGTGTTCGGCGGGGGTGAGTCGGCTACCGCCTATTTCGGCGGCCTCGCCAAGCGCTTGCAAACGGTCGTTTAGGGACGCCGCAGACCGAAAAATTCCCATGTGGATTAGCCCTTCGTTTGGTTAGCGACGTCTGTGACAGCCGAGGTTGCGCGTGCGCGGAGCTCTTGGGCGTCCGTGCCTGACGTAAATTGCTGTGTCACCTGATCAAAGCGGGCACGTTCCGCAGCGAAGAGGACGCTAATGCGCTCGTCTAGGTCTCGGCGGGCACGGGTGGCCATGCGGCGAACGGCGTCCTCGCCGAAGATTGTTTCCAGCATTTTTTGGCCAACTACTGCGGAGCCACCAGCAATGGCAACCTCTCCGCCTGTTAGCCCCGCGGTGGACGCAAAAACCACCAGCATCAAGGCCACGGTCACCACGTTGAACCCCAAAGACATCAGTCTGGCCTGTTTACGCTTGTCCGCAGCGTTGTTTTCGATGGTGTGCATCAACTCGGCTTGCCACTCGCGGACCAGTTGTGCGGCAGCTTCGGAGATTTCCGGGCTGGCGGCTGCCAAGTCTGGGCTCAGCGTTGCCCTTAAGTCGGGGGCCATCGAGCCGAGATGGGACCAGGACCGTGCCGCCGCGGTTTGGGCGGAATCGACCACAACGGCGTGCAAACCAGTCTCGATTTCGGCTTTGACCTCTCGCACTGGGGCCGGCTTGCCGGTGAAGAAACTACCGACGCGATCGATCGCCGTGGAATACCACTTCTCGACCGTTCGAAAGGCATCGGAGGTACCTACAAAATCCTGCCAGCGTTGCAGCACTTCGTTGCGCAAGAGATTTCCATCGCTCGTAGCAGCGATGACCTGCTCGCGAGCCCGGTCATAGTTCGCGTCGAACGCGGTGGACAGCTGCAGCCCAAACTCTTCCTCGCCTTCGCGGACGTCCGCGAGGGCGTTCACCCGGGTCTGCACGCTACCGAGCGCTCCGAGCACGGTCTTGGCAGCCATAGCGCGCCGGGCTGCGGAATCCGCAGCCAATGCCGCCAGGTGTTCGCGGATGGGGAGGACGAGGTCTTGGGGCAGTTGGCCGTCGATATGCCCGGCGTCTGGCACAGTGAAAAGGTTGACGTCAGTGAGACCCGCCTCTCGCATCATGCGGCGTAAGTCCTCGGGCACGGTGGTCATCGCATCCGTATCGACGCGGTTCAAGATGACCACAACTTCGATGTCCCGGCTGGCTGCGTCGTTGAGGAAATTCCACACCAATTGATCGGCGTAGCGCGCCGGGGTGGTGACGAACACCCAGAGGTCAGCTGCCGCAAGGAGCTGCGAGGCTAGGGCCCGGTTGCGGTCGTCGATGGAGTCGAAGTCGGGGGCGTCGAGAAGTGCGAGCCCAGGTGGGAGTGCGTCGCAGGCGACTGTGCGTAGGGATGTCGCTTGCGGGTTAGCGCCAGCTTCGCCTTGTTCGCGGGCAAGGCCAGGTAGCACCCGATCCGAGTTGAACCAGGCGGAATCCTCGGGATGAGCCACCAACACCGGTTGTCGGGTGGTGGGGCGGATGACGCCCGGCTGGGTCACTTTTTGGCCGACTATTGCATTGACCAGGGTGGATTTACCACTGCCCGTAGATCCGCCGACGACGGCCAGCAGCGGCGCGTCGATATTTTCGAGGCGGGGGAGGATGTAATCCTCCAGCTGGGAAGCCAGTGCTAGTGCCTCCGCGCGGGCGTTGTCGTGCGCTGCAAAGGTCGCATTGTCTAGGGCCACGCGCAGGGCGTGCACGGATGCTAAGGAAGAAGTCACGAACTCCATTGTTGCAGCTATCGCGATCGACCGAGGGATCTATGATGAATTCCTATGAAGGATCCCACGCGTATTCCGCAGCTCACCGCAGAAATCGAACGCCTGTGGAGTGCGTTGCCCAATCATTGCCTTGGGGATCTCATTGGGCTCATCGGGTACGAGCACCTTGGTGAAGAGGAGCTCCCAGCCAGACTCACCGAACTGCGCCGACAGTTCCCTGCCCGGGTGTCTGAATGCGAAGGCCCATGCGTGGTACGAACCGACTCGCATGACATCGCCATCCACGGCTCCACCGCGATCCTCCGGGAAGTCGGCCCCCGCCCCGGCCGTCCAAGTATTTGGGAGCTGTCCGAAGTTGGCGCGGCTCAGGTCTCCTGGCCGTTGCGCCTTATCGACGCCACCGGCTCCGCTCACACCTATGGCATTGTTCGCTCGATCACCCCTCTCAACCCGGAAGTGCCGACGAAACTTGACACGGCCGACCGGGGATTTCGGATCTTTGTCGCAGAGCTTTCCGACGGCACGCGCCTATTGATCAGCAAGAAACTATTTGCCTACGTGCAACAACGCCGGGAGCTTGATGTTAAGGAGTGGTCTTGGCGCAAGCTGGAGGGCCTGACACGCGGCCAGCAATTGCGCATGATCACCACCGGAGGCGAAGTGGAGGAACTGGGGACGGTGGACCGAGTGTGGGTCGTTGGCTAGCTGGTGCTCGCGCGCCGCGCCGCACTGATGAACCACCAGTTACTCAGGGCCATGGTCCGGCTCAAGCATTGGGGCTGTCCTGGCAGCCTTGGTCTTGACGTACTGACGGTAATCGAAGTATCCCGCGACCACTGCCGACCCGATTCCGACTAGGTAAAAGACCGTCCCTACTAGAAAGCTGACAATACTCAAGAGGAAGCTGCCTCCGGAGGCTTGAGCCCACCTTTTCCCGGGGAGAGTGTCAGCCATTGTGGAGGCCACGCCTAACTGCACGATCGCTGCCATGAGCCCGAGAAACTCGGGCCCCCACATGTACCACCCTTCCAAATCCCATTGACTCACCCGGCTAAGAGTCCACATATTTAGGGCGAATAGAGCAACTTGGATGACGGCGAAAATCGGCGCCCAGGAGTAAGTCAACGACTTTGGGAGCCGGTCCATAACCGCAGCGAGCAGCAAACACGCGCAAAAGATTGGTATTCCCACCATGGCTAGCAGTCCGGTGACATTAATGACTGGGTCTCCGGGGCCTGCAGTAAACCCCACGAATACCCAGCTGGCGGCACCTACCACGGTGATGAGAGCGCCAGTAACAACTGGCCAGCGCAGAGTAGCTTTGACTGGTAGCCGGATTTCGTTGATGGCCAGCGCCAAGGACACGATGGCAACGATGCCCCAGAGGACCACCATGCGGGTTTTCCACGGCAAGGGAAAAGATGCCGTTAGGGAGCACAGTAGGGCGACACAAGCGCATGCATAACTGATATTCCGGCTCATGTCCTCAAGCCTAGGGGAGTGGGGCAGGGTGGCGTCGGAAAAGCGGGTCCGGCCAGGTATTTTGTTGCTGGTCGGGGGCGTGTTATTCTTTACCGGTTGTCTATGAGTTTTCATGGGCACGTTTGACCGCGTGCGCTCGGGACGGAAATCCGGCGCACATTTTACGATTCAACCAGGTCAGGAGACCCAAGTGATTCAGCAAGAATCGCGTCTGAAGGTTGCCGACAACACCGGTGCACGTGAAATCCTGTGCATCCGCGTTCTCGGTGGCTCTACTCGACGCTTTGCTGGCATTGGCGACGTCATCGTCGCTACTGTCAAGGAAGCTACCCCAGGTGGCAATGTTAAGAAGGGTGACATCGTTAAGGCTGTCATCGTTCGCGCTAAGAAGGAAACCCGTCGTGCAGACGGTTCCTACATCGCTTTTGATGAGAACGCTGCCGTTATCATCAAGAACGACAACGAACCACGTGGCACCCGTATTTTCGGCCCAGTTGCCCGTGAGCTTCGTGACAAGAAGTTCATGAAGATCGTTTCTCTCGCACCGGAGGTGATCTAACTTATGAAGATTCATAAGGGCGATACTGTTCTCGTCATCTCCGGCCCAGACAAGGGCGCTAAGGGCAAGGTCATCCAGGCTTTCCCTAAGACCAACAAGGTCATCGTTGAGGGTGTGCACCGCATCAAGAAGCACGTCGCTAACTCTGCTCCAGAGCGCGGCGCTGAGTCCGGCGGAATCGTTACCCAGGAAGCTCCGATCCACGTTTCTAACGTTATGGTTTTGGATTCCGACGGCAACCCGACCCGCGTTGGCTACCGCGTAGACGAGAACGGCAAGCGTGTCCGTATTTCTCGTAAGAACGGGAAGGACATCTAAAATGAGCGAAAACTACACCCCACGTCTCAAGACGCGTTACCGCGAAGAGATCCGCACCAAGCTTAACGACGAGTTCTCCTACGACAACGTTATGCAGATCCCAGGCTTGACCAAGATCGTGGTCAACATGGGCGTCGGCGACGCTGCTCGTGACTCCAAGCTGATCAACGGCGCACTCGAAGACCTCACCCTGATCACCGGTCAGAAGCCAGAGCTTCGTCGTGCGAAGAAGTCCATCGCAAACTTCAAGCTCCGTGAAGGCATGCCGATCGGCGCTCGCGTTACCCTGCGTGGCGACCGCATGTGGGAATTCCTTGACCGTCTCCTGACTGTCGCCCTCCCACGTATTCGTGACTTCCGCGGCCTGTCTGACCAGCAGTTCGACGGACACGGCAACTACACCTTCGGCCTGACCGAGCAGACCATGTTCTACGAAATCGATGTCGACAAGGTCGATCGTCCTCGTGGTATGGACATCACCCTGGTCACCACGGCTACCAACAATGAGGAAGGCCGCGCGCTGCTGCGCGAGCTGGGCTTCCCATTCAAGAAGGCTGGCGACTCCGAGCAGTAAATCGCTCTTGCTATTGTGAAACCCGTCACCCCGCTGGGGTGGCGGGTTTTGCTTGTGTCTAAGGGTGCTGGCTTGGTGGCTAGGTTTCGGTGGTGTCGCGGCAGGTTAGTGGGGCAGGTCGGCGTGTCGCCGGCCGTGCGGGTTTGCTGCATAAGTGCTATGTCGTCGCTTCGGCGTAGTCCGACTACGTAGAGCAGCGTTTTTTAATGAATATAATCCCATAGCGGTAGTCCGACTACACCGAAGTGACGACATCGAGCGGGTTTCGGCTGCCAGACAACAGTAAATACTGGCTTCAGGCCCACAACACTGCGGAAAACACGCATCAGAGACACACTTTTCTATACTTAACCCTTGGTTTCGGGGGTGTCGCGGCAGGTTAGTGGGGCTGGTTTATTTGGAGCTAGTTTATTTCGGGCTGCACACCGGCTAGGTCGTACTTCCGTAGTAGTACTCCTACGCAGCAGCTTAGATTTCGGCGATTTTTCGATCTTCTAGGTAGTCGCACTACCTTGGGGGTACTGACTAGCACATGTGAAGTCATCCTGTCCCTGCGAGTCCGGCGCTCGCGCACACACTTGCATCCGATAGCGTGGGTTTCATCAAGAGGCGTTGCAGAGCTTTGGTGCTGAAACTCCGTAAGAAATGCTGGTGCAATGCCAACAATGTCCTGGAAGACTAGAGGGAAAGGGAGCACCTTGTTTGGTTTGCTGCTGGTCTCAGTGATCCCGTGCCTGCAATTGGTGCTCGTCAGCGTGGCGATGCGTCGTCGCCCCAAACATACAGTGCGCCTCTTTCCAGACGATGATATTGAGGCCATCGCCTCGCTCGCCGGCGACGCGAAGCGTTTGGTGCTCGCGGATGTTGTGTACTTTGTGGATCAGGGATTCGTTCGGCCCAGTGGTGACATGCTGTACGTAACCCGTCTTAGGCCCAAGAGCGCTACTTCTTTGCAACGCTCCATTCTGGGCGCATTAAGTCGAGGCAGTCTTGATCTCGGTGAAACTCCGGCGCGCGTGAGGCAGCAGCGGCGAGACGAGCTAATCGAACTTGACCCGATCCACCGGCGCCTAGGCCGTCTTGCAGTTGGACTTATTGGGCTCTCGGTGATCACAGGTTTCGCAGGCGCAGCGATGGCGGAACAAATCTTGTTGTTGCCGGTCAGCATTGTCAGTTCCGGGATACTCGGTCTTGTTGTGCTGCAGCGGACTCGTGGCGGAACAAGTAGCCAGGCTTTCGACGTCGATAAGCCTGCGACCTCCCGGGCCCACCTCGCTGCATTGAACGGGGAGGCTGACCCATTGGTGATGCGAGCGAGCTGGGAATTGCTTGCGGGAGTAAGACTCGACACGTCTGAAAGTTCGACCACTGTCGAATCGTATGCGTAACAAAGGTCTCTCGCCGTGCGAGGACATCTCAGGCAGGTCACCTAGCGAATCGAGTAGCGCTCTAAGTTTCGACTGGGTTCGTCATCGCTGAATAAACTGAGCGCAACATTCCGATGCGGGTCTCGATGTCGGCATCTTTGGGTACTTGGATTTTGATGCCATGATAGACGGCCGCACCTGCTGTAGCCGCGCAGAATTCGGCTACTTTGTCCGGCGTCATCCAGCTTGAGGGCTCATCCGTGCTGAGTGGTAGATGGGCATCTGCCCAGGCGGGGCCGTATTGGGTGGCCGCCGGCCCGGCACCGGAGCACATAATGCCACCCAGCAGCCCGGCTTCCTTCAGCTGTTTTACCTGCTTTGCCGGCTTGTCGACGTCGTGGGATTCCACTACGCTGCGTCCCCAATTGATCGTGATCGGGGTGTTGGTGTCGGCGCAGGCGGTGATTTCCTCATCGAGGGTGAGGAATTCCTTTTCCCCAGGTCCGACTCCATCGTATGCATCGCAGTGCTCGATGATGAGCGCGATACCGTAACTATCTGCAACCGGGACGAGCTCAGCCAGCGATTCGCGCAAGGCATCAACGCGGGCAGTTCGGCTCGGGGCCGAATGTACCGCCACGCGGGAGATTGTCTCTTCACCAGTTACGTCGTTGAGCTGGGCCGTATTTCTTAAGACCTGGGTGATGAAGGCTATTCCTGCGGCCCGGCCAGCCGAATCGGTGGATCCAATTCCGAAATCTGGATTGTGCGCCAGCGTCTTCATGGTGCCGGGGATCGCGGTGACAACTCCTCCGCGAAAGCGGCCAGACAGTTGCCCAGCGAGCCGACGCCAGTCCGGATCATCCGCAGATGCGGTCCCAAGCCACGGAACTTCGATGCCGGTGACAAATCCCGATTGTGAGAGTGCGGTATAGAACTTTTCGCTTTCAGCCTGTGTCGTTGGCATCGCGGCATAGGCGCCCACGATGCATTCAGAAAACCTGGTCATACCACTCAAGCTTAGTTAACGAGAAGTCAAAATCCCTGGTGTGTGGCCTGAAGAACAACCATCCGCAGGCGCGCTGGATCACAGACAGCGAATGCGGAATCGCTCGCGCTCAAGCGCCGGAGCTCGTTGGCGCCCGGACCCCGCAAACTCCACTGGGGGTAAACGTCATTCAACGCTCCAAATGTGACCCGGGACAAACTATGGTGTGTTCCAAGACACATTCAAGAGCGTGGAAGGAATCCCAATGACCTACACAGTTCCGCATTTCGTGGGCGGCCAAAAGATCTCCGGTGGCGAGCGTACGTCGGAGGTGCTGAACCCGTCGACAGGCAAGGTGCAGGGCGCAGTTCCGCTAGCGAGCGCGCAGGAAGTTGACGAGGCAATCGCCAATGCTGCTGAGGCGCAGCTCGGCTGGGCCAAGACCAACCCGCAGAAGCGCATCCGCGTCATCATGAAGTGGATTCAGTTGATCAACGAGAACATCGACGACATCGCCACCACTCTTTCCTTGGAGCATGGCAAGACGTTTGAGGATGCCAAGGGCGACATCATCCGTGGTATCGACGTCCTCGAGTTCTCGCTTGGCGCACCGCACCTGCTCAAGGGTGAATACACCACCTCGGCAGGCACCGGCATTGATGTGTACTCCATGCGTCAGCCGCTCGGCGTGGTCGCCGGTATCACCCCGTTCAACTTCCCGGCGATGATCCCGCTGTGGAAGGCTGGCCCTGCGCTGGCCTGTGGTAACGCGTTCGTGCTCAAGCCATCCGAGCGTGACCCATCGGTGCCTGTACGTCTTGCTGAGCTGTTCATCGAAGCTGGCGGACCTGCAGGTGTGTTCAACGTGGTGCATGGCGACAAGACCGCGGTGGATGCGATTCTCGACTCTGACACCATCCAGGCAGTAGGCTTCGTGGGTTCCACCCCGATCGCGCAGTACATCTACGAGCGTTGTGCGGCCACCGGTAAGCGCGCCCAGTGCTTCGGCGGCGCCAAGAACCACGCGCTGATCCTCCCCGATGCGGACATGGATCAGGTCGTAGACGCCCTCATCGGTGCAGCGTATGGCTCGGCAGGCGAGCGCTGCATGGCCATCTCTGTCGCAGTCCCAGTGGGGGAGGAGACCGCGAACGAGCTGCGCAAGAAGCTCGAAGAGCGCATTCCAGAGCTCAAGGTTGGCCACTCCCTCGATCCACAGGCTTCGTACGGTCCGGTCGTCGCAAAGTCCGCCCTGGAACGCATTCACAGCCTGATCGGTGAAGGTGAGCAGGCAGGTGCGGAGCTGGTCATCGACGGCCGTAGCGCAGGTGCTACCGATGAAGAGTTTAACGGTGAGTCGTTGAAGGACGGCTTCTTCATCGCCCCAACTCTCTTCGACCACGTCACGCCAGAGATGTCCATCTACACTGAGGAAATCTTCGGCCCAGTACTTACCATCGTGCGCGCCGAGACTTTCGAAGATGCAATCAAGCTCCCTACTGAGCATGCGTACGGCAATGGTGTCGCGATCTTCACCCGCAACGGCGGTGCAGCGCGTGAGTTCGCCGAGCGCGTCCAGGTGGGCATGGTGGGCATCAATGTGCCAATCCCAGTGCCAATCGCCTACCACACCTTCGGTGGCTGGAAGGCCTCCGGCTTTGGTGACCTCAACCAGCACGGCCCGGATTCCTTCCGCTTCTACACCAAGACCAAGACCGTAACCTCGCGCTGGCCGTCTGGTGATGCCACCGGCGCTGACTTCGCAATGCCACAGATGGACTAAGGAGAAGACGAACATGAGCACGATCGCATTTATTGGCCTCGGCAACATGGGCGGCCACATGGCGCACAACCTCGTCAAGAATGGGCACACCGTGCAGGGTTTCGACGTTGTCGCGGAGGCAAAGCAGCGGGCCACGGAAAACGGGGTTGATGTCCGGGAATCTGCAGCCGAAGCGGCCAAGGGCGCAGATATTGTGATCACGATGCTGCCGAACGGCGGGCTGGTCAATCAAGTGGTACAGGAAATTCTTGACACTGACTCCGGTGAAAAGCTTTTCATCGACTCGTCCACCATCGCAGTAGAGGAGGCCCGTGACATCGCGGAACTCCTCCGCAGCCGAGGGCACCGATTCATCGATGCCCCGGTGTCCGGTGGCATGGTAGGTGCGGAAGCTGGCACCCTCGCCTTCATGGTCGGCGCAGCCGAGGAGGATTTCGCCTCGGCTCAACCACTCTTTGAGGCGATGGGCAAGACCGCTACCCACTGCGGTGAAGTTGGCGCGGGCCAGGCCGCCAAGGTCTGCAACAACATGATCCTCGGCGTACAGCAGATTGCAGTTTCGGAAGCCTTGGTACTCGGCGAGAAGCTAGGTCTTAGCCACCAGGCATTCTTCGACGTGGTATCCAACTCCACCGGTGCCTGTTGGGCCCTGACCTCCAACTGCCCAGTGCCGGGACCAGTGCCGACCTCCCCGGCGAACAACGATTTCCGGCCAGGATTCGCCTCGGCTCTGATGTCTAAAGATCTCAACCTGGCAGCCCAGGCCCTCCAAGCTACCGGGACCAAGGCTGAGTTTGGCCAAGCAGCCTGCGACTTCTACCAAAAGACCGTCGACGATGGCTTTGGCGATAAGGATTGCTCCTTCGTCATCGAGCGCATCCGCGAAGCGAGCAACTAAGGAGATCTAGTCCAGTTAGTTGTCGGGGGTGGGACGGCCGTCGATAATGCGCTGGACTAGGCCACCGTAATAGGTGGTCAATTCTTCTTGGCTGTAGTGCTCAAACTCGGTGTCTCCCACGCGGCGCATCAGTGAGAGACCAGTGAGCAGCGCCATTGCCGCCTGCGCCCGCAGTTCGGGGGCGGGATAGGGCAGTGGAGCTTCTTGCTCGATTCGGGTCGCAAGCACGTTCAGGATGTCACGTTTGATGCGGGCGCCGATTGCGTTCAGGGATCGTTCGGAGCCATCGGTGATCGTCATCGTGCGGATGATCGAGTAAGACGCGGTCGTCGGCGCGGTAAGCGTTTCCGTGGCCGCCGTTATGCCCAGTTGCTCGAAGGGCCCTTTGAACAGGCTTTGGGCGCTGACGGTGAAGTCGACGGTCTGCTCAAAAAGGTTCTCCTTACTCTGAAAATGCTTGATGATCAGCGGCGCGCTCACCCCCGCCGCCTCCGCGATGTCTTTCAGAGACACCTGTGCGAAACTGCGTTCGCTAAACAGCGTGCGAGAGCAATCCAAGATGCGCTGCTTGGAGTCCTTGGGCGGGTTTGCCGCTTGTCGACGCACCGTCGAAGAGTGCCGTTGTTCCATAACTGAATTACTCCTCATTGTTCATTTCCTCTACAAGCTTAAGGAGTTCCTGCCGTGGTAGTTCCCATGATCGGCATTTTCCTTTCCCTCGTGGTCCTCATTGTGTTGGCATACCGCGGTCATTCGGTGGTGATTGCGGCTCCGATCGCTGCGTTGCTCGCTACCTTGCTTTCCGGGGCTCCGCTGCTTGCTACCTACACCCAGATCTTCATGCCCGCGCTGGGGAAGTTCATCACCAACTTCTTCCCGCTGTTCTTAACCGGAGCGGTGTTTGGCCGCCTCATGACGGTTTCCGGGCTTGCACATGACCTGGCGGTGGGGATCTCTAAACTCTTCGGCCCGAAGCGCGCGCTCTTATCGACGGTGTTGGCGACGGCACTGCTGACCTACGGTGGGGTCAGCGCATGGGTGGTCGCCTTCACGATCGTGCCGATTGCCACAGCTCTTTTCCAAGAAGCGGAAATCCCGAAGCGCCTGATGCCGGCTGCGATTGCGTTCGGCACGATCACCTTCGCGATCGCCGCTTTGCCTGGCAGTCCGCAGGTGCACAACGTGATTCCGACCAAGTATTTTGGTACTACCTCCTATGCCGCTCCGCTCATCGGTCTATCCGGCACAGCATTGATGCTGGTCCTGGGCATGCTTTGGCTCGAGTACCGAGTCCGGGCTCTGCATCGCGCCGGGGAGCGTTACATGCCTCTGGACGGGGTACACGCCGATGCTACGGCAGCGCTGTCGGCGTTGGAGGAAGAGGAAGGCGGACACTCCGAAGTGCCGGCGCACCGGACAGCTGGAAATACTGCTGTACGCGGGTTACTCGGCCTGTTACCCATTGTCGTCGTGGTAGTGATGAACTACTCGTTTATTTATTTAATCTCCAAGCGCCTCGACTTTTCCTACCTCGCGGAAGAAAAGTTCGGCAAGGTCTCCCTGGATTCTGTCGTCGGTACGTGGTCGGTGACCGTCGCCCTCGCGACCGCCATCCTGGTGATCTTCGCCATGCGACCGGGCATGTTCGGTGCATTTGTACAGGCGCTTTCCGACGGCGCGAAGACTGCCATCCTCCCGGTGTTCACCACCGCCAGCGAGGTGGGTTACGGTGCAGTGATCGCCTCGTTGGCCGCTTTCACAATGATCCGCAACGGTGTCTTCTCGATCTCTGACAACGCGCTGGTAGTGGCGGTAGTGTCCACTGGTGTTATTTCAGGTATCACGGGATCTTCTGCGGGCGGGTTGTCGATGACCTTGCAGACCTTCGGCTCCGATCTCGCCCGCATGGCGACCGAACAGGGAATTTCTTTGGAAGCCATGCACCGGATCACCGCGATGGCCTCGGTATCCTTTGACTCCTTGCCACACAACGGGGCAGTGCTGACGATGCTGTTGGTGTGTGGGATGACGCATAAGCAGTCGTACAAGGATGTGGCAGTGTGTACGGTTGTTGTGCCGATAATCGTGGTGTCCATACTGCTCGCTGCGGTGAGCATCGTTTAGGTCTGCCTAGGTAATTGCTAGAGTGCCCGGCCAGTTAGTTTCTGGTCGGGCACTTTTGAGTTTTCGCAGCGCGCTAGGCGGCGTTTGCTAGGCGGCGTTTGCTAGGTGGCTGGCTCTAGGCAGCGATGAAGAGGAACGTGAAGACCACGTTGAGGATCGTGGCGACGATCATCGGCACCGCAGTGCGTTTGACCAGGCGAATGGGGTTAACGTTGATCGCGCCAGAGACGATCAGCACCGCGGCGTTAACCGGGGAAACCTGACGCATCAGGTTGGAAGTGCCCCAGATGGCGTTGAGCATTTGCACTGGCTGGATTCCAGTTTCGGCGGCGAGCTTGGGCACCACTTCCGCGAAGGCGAAGTAAGGGGCAGTGCCGGAACCCGTCAACGTTGCCATGATCGCGGTGGCTGCCACGAAGATCAGCACGACGATAACGGCCGCACCGGACGACCCTTCGGTGGCGCGGATGAGCATGTCGATGATCCCCAGCTGTGTGATGCCTTCGATCAGGACGGCGGCGGCGACCAGCAAGGCCACCACGCCTGCTGCGCCTTCGCCCATGCCGGTGAAGAAGGATTTGGTGGAATCAATCGTCTTCACGACATCCCGGTGGCGGATCACTTCGATGATCAGGGTAATCAGCATGGATGCCACAGTTACTGGTAGGATCTCGGCCTCGAATGGAATGACATGCAAGTTCTTCAAAATCGCCGACAGCACGATGAGTAGGAGAGGAAGTAGCGGAAGAATGGCATAGAATCCGGGCAGTCCTTTGGCTCGCTGCAGTGCTTCTTCGACGCTGGCGTGCGTTTCAATAACCGCGCTGTCTCCGGCGGTAGCGACTGACCGGGCGGCATCAACTTTGTCGCAGTGGTGCTGCCACCACATATGGACGAACGCGGTGATAACCAAGGTGGGCACCGTGGCACGGGCAACGTGGCCAAAGACGAATTCGGAAATAGGCAATCCGGTGAGCTTCGCACCTTGGATGAGGCCAGCTTCTAGTGGCGTCGGGATGATTGTCGAGGAGGTCACCACTATAGCGCCTACTGTCAAAGGTGTGAGGCCAGCGGCGATAAGCGCGGGAAGCAGTGTCGCAATCAGCAGCAGGGACAGCGCGGAGGCGGAAGGGACCACCAGGGACAACAGACTACCGATCAGGTATCCGATGGGAACCATCCAATAGGAGCCTTCGAAGTGCTGCAAAGGCTTGGACAGGACGACCACTGCTTTGGCATCGGCACCGATGTGGCGCATGTAGGCAACGAAACCGAACAGCACCATGATCGCCATGCCGATGCCGGAGAAGCGGGACTTGAACAGGGCTTCCACCACGAGAAGTTCGTCGTAGAAGCTATTGCCGGAAGGGGTAATTTTGACTGACGGCTGCGCTTTGCCGAGCATCGCGGCCACCATGAGGAGGATGACACCGACGAAGAAAATCGACGCCGCAGCATTAACTTTCTTCACGATCAGATAAATAACCGCGGCCACAGCAAGGCCGGCTATCAATAAGTACAGCATCGCTAAGGTGCTCACTTTCTCTACTGGGGTCAGCAAAGTAGCGCCACAAACACTCAGCCCATCGATGCGCCACTTGGCTACGACGTATTCAATTGCTGCTATCTATTTTCGCATGCGAATGCACTTATTGAATAGGGGTATGCGGGATAAGTGGGTAACATCACCGCCACCTTGCTTATCGACGGCCGTTGGTCTTAAGAAGCCGTGCAGTGGCCTGCGTTGCCGGAGGTAGCCACCCTGGCCGAACGGGCGTCGATAAGCAATCTAAGAGGTACTTGGCAAAAGTGGGCAATTGCGGTAGGGTAGCCCGTTGGACTTGAATGACTCGAGTGCCACAAGTACATATTCCACCTACTTTGTTGTAGGCCCCCCGCCCAATGCGTCCAGTGAAATTTCAAGGCAGCGAGCTTCCTGACTATTTAGCTAGGTGAGCGGCAGTGGCCGGTTGTTAACTGATAACGCCGGGTGGGTAAGGGAACCGCAACGAGAAAGGCTCAAGGTCACAGTAATATGACCATGACTGATCCAATTGCAGACATGTTGTCTCGCGTGCGCAATGCAAACCATGCGTACCATGACTCCGTGTCTATGCCATCTTCCAAGTTGAAGGTGAACATCGCTACGATCCTCAAGCAAGAGGGCTACATCGCTGATTTCTCTGTTTCGGAGGAAAAAGTTGGTAAGACCCTGAAGCTGGATCTGAAGTACGGCCCGTCTCGCGAGCGCTCCATCTCTGGTGTTCGTCGCGTTTCTAAGCCAGGCTTGCGCGTATACGCAAAGTCCACCAACCTGCCAGAGGTTCTGGGTGGCCTGGGCGTGGCTATTATTTCCACGTCCCAGGGTCTCCTGACCGATCGCCAGGCTACCGAGAAGGGTGTAGGCGGAGAAGTTCTCGCCTACGTCTGGTAAGGGAGGATTTGTAAAATGTCGCGTATTGGTAAGAACCCTATCGCTATCCCATCCGGTGTTGACGTTAAGCTCGACGGCCAGCACGTAGAGGTCAAGGGCCCTAAGGGTACCCTGTCTCTCGACGTTCCAGCTCCGATCAACGTCGCCGTTGAGGGCAACGAGATCCTCGTTACCCGTCCAGACGATCACCGCAAGAACCGCGCCCTGCACGGCCTGTCCCGCTCTTTGGTGAACAACCTCGTTGAGGGTGTTACCAAGGGCTACACCATCAAGATGGAAATCTTCGGTGTCGGCTACCGTGTCCAGCTCAAGGGCACTGCTCTCGAGTTCTCCCTGGGCTACTCTCACCCAGTTCTGATCGAAGCTCCAGAAGGCATCAAGTTTGCTGTTGATGGCAACACCAAGCTTTCGATCGAGGGTATTGACAAGCAAAAGGTCGGACAGATCGCTGCTATCATCCGTCGTCTGCGTAAGGATGATCCTTACAAGGGCAAGGGCATCCGCTACGAGGGTGAGCAGGTCCGTCGCAAGGTCGGAAAGACGGGTAAGTAATGAGCAACGAGAACACTTCAAACAAGCGCCTGCCAGTAGGCAAGGACATCTCCACTCGCCGTCGCGAGGCTCGTGCACGTCGCCACTTCCGCATCCGCAAGAACCTGCGGGGTACTGCCGAGATGCCACGTCTCGTCGTACACCGTACCTCTCGCCACATGCACGTTCAGATCATCGACGACCTCGCAGGTCACACGCTTGCTGCAGCTTCCACCATGGAAGAAGCAGTACGCGCACTCGATGGTGATAAGAAGGCACGTGGTGCCCAGGTTGGCAAGCTCATTGCTGAGCGCGCCAAGGCTGCTGGTATTGAAGCTGTGGTCTTTGACCGCGGTGGCTACCAGTACCACGGTCGCGTCGCCGCTCTGGCTGACGCCGCACGTGAAGGTGGTCTGAAGTTCTAATGATCACCGCAACCATGAACATCAACGGAAGGATCGCGTAATGCCGGGACGTGAACGGCGTAACGGCGGACGCTCCGCCGACGAGAACAACAACAACGAGCGCAACGAGCGCCGCGGTCGCGGCCGTGATCGTGACGATCGCCGCAACCAGCAGCAGGACGAGCGCTCCCAGTACATTGAGCGCGTTGTAACCATCAACCGCGTGTCCAAGGTCGTGAAGGGTGGTCGTCGCTTCAGCTTCACCGCTCTCGTCATCGTTGGCGACGGCCAGGGCATGGTCGGCGTTGGCTACGGCAAGGCCAAGGAAGTTCCAGCAGCAATCCAGAAGGGTGCAGAAGAGGCTCGCAAGAACTTCTTCCGCGTCCCAATGGTTGGCGGAACCATCACCCACCCAGTCCAGGGTGAAGCTGCGGCCGGCATCGTGATGCTGCGCCCTGCAGCTCCAGGTACCGGTGTTATCGCCGGTGGCGCTGCGCGTCCAGTTCTGGAATGTGCAGGCGTTCAGGACGTTCTGTCCAAGTCCCTGGGCTCCGACAATGCTATCAACGTCGTCCACGCAACCGTGGCTGGCTTGAAGCAGCTGGTTCGTCCTGAAGAGGTCGCTGCCCGTCGTGGCAAGACCGTCGAAGAGGTCACTCCAGCACGTATCCTGCGCGCTCGCGCAGCACAGGAGGCTTAAACCATGGCCCTGAAGATCACTCAAACCAAGGGCACCGTTGGTGCTAAGCAGAACCAGAAGGAATCGCTGCGTTCCCTCGGCCTGAAGCGCATCCACCACAGCGTCGTGCGCGAAGACACTCCAGTGACTCGCGGCATGATCAACGTGGTGCGCCACATGGTCGTCGTCGAAGAAGTAGCGGGGGAGTAAACAATGAGCGAACCAATCAAGCTCCACGACCTGCGCCCGGCTCCGGGCTCAAACAAGGCTAAGACCCGCGTTGGTCGCGGTGAAGCATCCAAGGGTAAGACCGCTGGTCGCGGTACCAAGGGTACCAAGGCTCGCAAGCAGGTTTCTGCTGCATTCGAAGGTGGCCAAATGCCACTTCACATGCGTCTGCCTAAGCTCAAGGGCTTCAAGAACCCTAACCGCGTGGTTTTCCAAGTGGTTAATGTTGCTGACCTTGAGAAGCACTTCGCCCAGGGTGGCGACGTCACCGTCGCAGACCTCGTTGCAGCTGGCCTCGTTCGCAAGAACCAGCCAGTAAAGGTGCTCGGTAACGGCGACATCAGCGTCAAGCTGAACGTCACCGCAACCAAGTTCTCCGGCTCTGCCAAGGAGAAGATCGAGGCCGCTGGCGGCACGGTCACCGAGGCTTAAACCTTTTAAGTCTTAAGCGTTAAGGGCTCTCCCGATTGGGAAGGGCCCTTTTTGCATGCCTGCGCGCATGTTTTTCGACGTGTATGATCGTCTTGTCGCTCGCATGAATCCTAATAGTTTGGCAATTAAATGATGAAAAATTACTAATTTGATACCCCCTTTTGGGTGGGCAACATTCGAAAATTGGATTTTCCTGTGGACAGGCGGGGGGTGTCCCTATGTTTTTGTCAAGTGTGAGGTTGTCGCTGACGAATACAGATGTGGGGGTAGCTTTTAGGCGTGCTTAGGAACCGGCCAGCGTGTGCTGGTCGGTTTTCGTCTTTAGACATTAAGCGGCGACTGGGCGTGGTGGGATTTCTCGGAAGAACTCTTTGTTTTTCAGCATTGCGTAGATGACGTTGCATCTGCGTCGTGCCAGGCAGATAACTGCCGCGTTGTGGCGTTTACCTTCGGCGCGTTTACGTTCGTAGTACTGTCGTGACGGTTCGTGGCTGCGGATAGCGGCAAATGCGGAGTAGAACAAAGCGTTTTTCAGCCGCTTATTGCCTGATCGTGCTGGGAATTCGCCTCTGATTGATGATCCTGATCGTCGTGTCACTGGTGCGATGCCTGCGTAAGCGGCCAGGTGGCCAGCACTGTCGAAGTCTTTAGCCGTCACCGATCGCCAGGAGGATCTGTGCTGCGGTCTTGATGCCGACTCCGGGCATGCTCATCAAGACCTCACAAAGAGGGAAATCATCAAGCATTCTCTCAACCTGTTCAGTAATGGTGTCGCGCTGCTCTTTTAACGCCTTGATGTTTGCAGCTAGTTGGGGAATGACGAGCTCGGCGGCATCGCTTCCAGGCACAATAACTGTTTGCGCTTTCAGTGCTGCAAAAATCTCGTCTACCAGTGGGGTGGGGTCTTTTCGTGTGTGCTTGATCATCCAGTTCAGCACTCGTTGATACCCGGCTCGTTTCAGCCCCTGGGGCCCCTTGTAATGGATCAGCATGTCCAGGATTGGGGTGCGAGTTAGGGTGCTGCCAGCAAAAACTCGTTCCAGGCTTGGGCAGATCTGGGTGAGGATGCTACGTAGTCGGTTGACGGTGCGGGTGCAGTCGCGGGCGATGTCGTCATCGAAGCCGGAGAGCATTTTCAATGCTGACAGAACTTCGTTGTTTCGGTCGACGGCACGCAGCGTGTGAGGCATTGTTCGGGCGGTATCAGCGATTATGAAGGCGTCGCGTTTGTCTGTTTTCGCACGGCCTGGATAGAGATCTGCAGCTTTGCGCATGGCTAGGCCTGGTAGGTATCCGACTTCGCATCCGCAGGCACGGGCTACAGCAATCGGTAGTGCGCCGATGGTATTGGGTTGATCGACGACCACAAGAACAGAGCCACGCTCTTGAAGCTGATGGAAAACGCTTGCTAGATCGGACTCGAGTTGAGGCAATGGTTTGTCGAAGACCTTGTTGCCGTCGCGGTCGAGAGCGCAGGCGTGGTGTTCAGACTTACCTACGTCTAGGCCGAGGAATATGTCGATGGAGTGTTCCTGCGACATGGTGAGCTCCTAGAAAACGAGTTGAATATGTCGTTGTTCCAGTCGCTGGCGTCATGACATTCGTTGCGAGCACCCACGTTACAAAGAGACCTGGATATATAGATTCCGGCCGTGTCCCTATCAGCTGTCATCGAACGTCCTGGCACCCGGTGGCAACACCCCCCGGATCATGGAAACTACAGGGCAAGTAAGCCATACCGGGACCAGCGACTATCCCCATTATCGGGGATACTCACAAGGTAACGGGGGGAGTTAGTCTCTAGCTAGTTTCCAGTTCTGACCAGTTTGTAACAATTTGATCAAAGAGGAGCCGCTAGATGCGTCTTTCCCATCTCAAAAAGGTAACAGTTGCCACGGGCATGGCGGCTGTGATGGTGCTCGGAGGGGTGCAGCCGGTGCAGGCTGCGTCTAATACCTACTACCCGGCCGATGACACGTGTGAGATTCGCTTTACGAATCGGGATAATATTCTGGGCGAAAACTATGCATTTGTATGGGATGGGGTGCGAGCAGCGCTCAATCGGATTTCTGACAAGAAATCTTTTGTGAGTGACGTCAAAAGGTATCGAGAACTCTCAATCAAATACAACGAACTTAGTAAGCAATATCAGGGGAAAATCCCTGAAGAACTTTCTTCGTCCTTGTTGGCGGAAACGATTGAGATAAACGGCCGATTGGTAGCTGCTTTCGAGGCAGCCGGGTATAACCAAGAAGGCGCTAGGGTGATCGCACTTTCGACCGTTACGCTGTACGGTCGCTATCAAGCCATGCTGCAAGCAGGTGTCGAGCTCGATGCGCCTGCCCGTCTGGATGAAACTGAAATTTATCCCGATCCAATCGTGGCGAAATTTGCGGAGTCCCGTTTTCCGCGGCAGGAACTCGAGGACTACCTTGCTAAGGAAGGGGTTGACCCAGGGCAGGTTATTGACGACTACTTGTCCGATATACGTTCCAGGGTTGTTTCCGAGAACCCAGCGATCCAGGCTGAGTGGGAAGCAGCAGTCCGTACTTTCTATGGCGCTGATCGCGGCTCGGCTTTCGAAATTGACGTCTTTAGGGCTTGCCTAAATCGGCAATCCCTAACGGTCGATACTTCCAAGATGGACCCCTCCGAATACCTGCCTGGATTCGACTTGGCTCCGATCGGCGCATCCCGCCCAACCGTAACGTCGAAGCCATCAACGACTCCGAGTGTTTCTACTTCGACCTCTCGGCCTGTTGTGTCTACTTCGGAGGTGCCAAAGCCTACTTCTGCGACGCAATCTCCGTCTGCAACTTCAACCGAAACTGCGAAGCCTACGGCTACTGCTACGCCTACCAAGACGGCGGAGCCAACAGTTAAACCTGGCGAAACTCCGAAGAAGAAGTCCAACGCCGGCGCGATTGTGGGGGCCCTGGTTGGTGTCCTCGGTCTGTTCGGACTTTTTGGCGCTATCGCTATGCAGTTCAAGCACCTGCTCCCACCGGCGATCGCTCGTTTTCTTCCCTAACTACCCGAGACTCTCAGAAAGAAAAGTGAAATGCCTCCAATTCCAAATCTTCAAGACCTCGCTAAGCAGCTGCCCGCAATCGCGGCAGCCCTGGCCACCATCATCGGTCTCATCACTGGCCTAGCAACTCAGGCTCCGCAGCTTTCGAGCGGCAGCGATAAGCCGGGTGTTGTGAACACTGGAACGGTAACCGGAAAGCCAGTTCCTGGACGAACCGCATCTTGGTTTGATTTTAGCGGGTGCTGCGGCGGTGAAGGAACCCGGGGAACCGGAAAGCTGAATGGCAAAATTTACGCCAATTCTATCGCTGTGCATGGCCGGGGAGAGCGCGACAAGGTTGATACCAATCAGCAGTACAAGACGTTGACTGCAACGGTTGGCATGGCTGATGCAACGAAGTCGAAGTATCCCAATGCGACTTTCTCCGTCATAGTTACAGCTGACGGCAAGACTGTGTTCAAGGATGATGCGGTGGTCGGACAGTTGCTCAATGTGAAGGCCGATGTTAATTATGCGAAAAAGGTAGAAATTCAAATCGATCTTTTGTCGAAGACTGGCGATCAATTGTTTATCGATAAAAACACGCTCTTTGTGGGAACTCCAACATTCCATAGCTAGAAACTCGGTCGAAGGGCCTTCACTATTTCGTTTTTCGGAAAGTGGAGGCCTTTCGCGTATCGGCTGCGAAATCTTCGCTAAGCAAGAATGAAGAATACCCCAAATTTGTTGAAATAGGGTGGTGACCTAGCCGTACCAGTGGACAAGAGGTGGGGGCGCTATTTTCAAAAGTAGTTTTATGCAGCTTCGATGAAATGACGATACTTTCTCTATTGGAATGACTTTTGAAATGTCCCCAATTTCAAATCTGAAGGCCTCGCTAAGCAGCTGCCAGCTATCGTGGCAGCCTTGGTGGCCACCTCCGGTCTCATCACTGGCCGAGCAACTCAGACTCCGTAATTGTCTAGTAACACTTGATCTTCGAGCGCTGCAAAGCTGGTTGATACGGATTCGCAACCCCCACATGTTGCTCCGACATTGCTCGTAAACTTCAAAAGTGCTTGGACAAATTCATATACCCATAATGTACAGGCTGTCCTAGGCTGGAATACTTATCCAAACTCCTATGTTTCCAATTGCTACGGTCGAGTGAACTACGTTGACGTATAAGGATGCGTACGCCATTGGTTGCAAAAATTTTGACGCGACTCTCGGGTTCGATCCAAACTATTCAAAGGGTTACTACTTTGCTTGACGCTGCCATGGAAACATATGTTGACGGCAAAGTAGCTGAAAGAACCGGCGTTCGTCGCGAAGACGTTCTGAAATATCATATTGCAATCCCGGCAGAGTCTAAGACCATTTCGTTCCGGTTGAATTTCTATCGAGATGATCATTCCTGAGTCTCCGATGATTTGGTTTCGACATTGGCACGCCAAAACTGAGCTAATGCTAGAACGCTTCAGATGCCCGTTCGATACCTTTCGAGCGGGCATTTCGGTTCCCAACCAAACACTTATCCACACCCTCCGCAACGAATACTGGTTATCCACAGGCCCATTCGGCCCGCCCGTCGAAAAGCGGTGACGTTTTGATATGACTAGAGCGCAATATCAGCGACCTAGATCAGGAGAAACAATGTTTAAGGTGAAGGAACGGATCCGTAAGTTGCTCGCGCAGGCGGCTGACCAGGAGGGCACGCCCGAGGGGGAGGTGTTCTATCGGAAGGCGTTCGAGCTGATGGCTCGGTATGGGCTCGAGCAGTCGGATGTGCCGAGCGACCCGCATTCAAAACGGACCACATCTGCGGAATATCACTTTGATGGTTCGTACACCGATTTGCAGGCGCGCCTGCTATTGACCATCGCAAATGCGCTCCACTGCGTGGGTGTTCAGGACGTAGTTCATAGATCAACTCGGGTCAGCGCCGTCAAAGTGTTCGGTTTGACTAGCCATCTCGAGCGGGTGGATATGCTGTACTCGATACTCAACCTCAATATGATCGCTGGCGCCTATGGCATCGTCGGTCGGAAGGGCATTAGACGCGCACGTAGGTCATATATGCTCGGGTTTTGTCTCGCGGTAGGGCAGCGACTTGCTGACGCCGAGCGAAAGGTTGCCTCCGAACATCAGCCACGAACGCTGGCGCTTATCGACGACCGAACGAAAGCAAAAGAGGCGCTGGATGCATACCTCTCGGAGCAAGGCATGAGGGTGTTTACGCGAAAGTCTCGCTCCGAACTAGATCCCGCCGCCTACGGCGCAGGAGCAGCAGCGGGAGCGCGAAGCGACATCGGGCAGGCCCGAGTTTCGTCGCGTCGTGCGATAGCGGGCTAAGTATTCAGATCCACGTCTTCATACGAGCTGAATGGATCCGTGATCCAGGCCAACGCGCGATGTCGTTCGAGGCAAATTGATGCTGCGATCTCATCCAGGGAGCCGTGGCTAATGTGATGCCAACGCAGACAGCGGATCCATTCGTGCAAGTCGCAGATCTCATCTGGGTCGCGCAACTGCGCTTCCTCCGGGATCGTTCGCACGGTCTCGTAAATTTCCTGGGGATTGACGCTTTCCAAGTCGGTGGGCTCCCCGGGGCTGGCCTCTAAGCACCAAGCGAGGGTATCGGCAGCGATGATGCTCCATTGATATTGAGTAGCTTCGTCTTGGATGTCGTCGTATCTAGCTGCCTCGTAAGCCTCAACGAATTCGGACTCCTGCTCTTCAAAAGACAATTCGTATCCAGCAAATTCACGGGCCAGTGCTTCGAAAGGCATTGGCTCGCCCTGTATTAGAGTGCCGGCGGCTTTGGATAGTACAGCTAAAGAAGCAATGCGATTCCGGACATCTTCTGGCGTTTGCGAAAAGATCTCTTCTGCAGCCCGCACGGGAGGAAGGGTGTCGGCTATGGTCAGTCCATCTTCGGCAAGTGATGCGCGAATCTCTCGTGCACGGATAGCTGCAGAGGGATGACGAGGAACAGCTGGCCCGTTTTCATTGAGGAGGTCTATGCCGTGGGCGTTGTAAACAGAATCGTAGCCCTGAATGAAGAAAATCGAATTGGAGGACTGCGACCAATCAGTAAACTCAGTCAGATCCGTCGGAGAGTAAGTATCGGGGCGCTCGAAAACATACTGATTTAAAGTGTGATTAATATGATCGATGGTGTCAAAGGTTTGTGCTGTCATCGTGCCGAATCGAGCCATGCCCAATTGGTCCACGTATCCAGCGAAGTCGTAAAGATGTTGTTGGATTTCCTCTATGGCTTCAGCTGATTCGGCGGTGGCAAAACCGCGGTGTGAAACTTCGTCTCCCTTAGGAGAGGCATCTCGGACCGTGCTGTAGGCGTTTACAAAGATCGACATAGCCTCGAGGATAGTTTTCCTTTACAGCCCGCGCTTGGCCAGCAATTGTTCGGAGCCAAACGCCCCGGGTAACCTAAATTGCCGAACCTAAGAATTTTCAACCGGGCTAATAGCTGGTAAAGTTGTCGTGTTGAATGTCTGCCGTGTGCCTAAGGGCGCACTAACACTAAATAGAAAACTTCTCTCCCGCGTATGACCTGCGCAAACTTGGGGAGAGCCAGGAGGATATGTGTCCGCCCTTATCTCAGCTTTTAAGGACGTAGATCTTCGTAAGAAGATCTTGTTCACCATCGCGATGATCATTTTGTACCGGATCGGTGCGCAAATTCCGTCGCCTGGTGTGGATTACGCTGCGATCGCCGGCCGTTTGCGCCAGTTGACCGACGGCACGAACAACGTGTACTCGCTCATCAACCTTTTCTCGGGTGGGGCGCTGCTACAGCTGTCGATCTTCGCCATCGGCATCATGCCTTACATCACGGCGTCGATTATTGTCCAGCTCCTCACTGTGGTTATTCCACACTTCGAAGAACTGAAGAAGGAAGGCCAATCAGGGCAAACCAAGATGACGCAGTACACGCGTTATCTGACCGTCGCCCTGGCTCTCCTGCAGTCTTCTGGCATCGTTGCTCTCGCGGACCGGCAGCAGTTGCTCGGGCAGGGAATTGAGGTGCTCAAGGCAGACCGAAATATCTTTGACCTCATCGTCTTGGTTATTACCATGACCGCAGGTGCTGTACTGGTTATGTGGATCGGCGAGCTGATGACCGACCGTGGTATCGGTAACGGCATGTCGCTGCTGATTTTTGCCGGCATCGCAACCCGCTTGCCTGCCGACGGCGTCCGTATCTTCCAATCCTCCGGTGGTATGGTCTTCGCGCTCGTCATGGTCGCGGTCGTCATTCTGGTTATCGGCGTGGTGTTCATTGAGCAAGGGCAGCGGCGTATTCCGGTGCAGTACGCAAAGCGTATGGTGGGCCGTCGTCAGTACGGTGGTACCTCCACCTACCTGCCGTTGAAGGTGAACCAAGCTGGCGTTATCCCTGTGATTTTCGCATCCTCCTTGATGTACGTGCCGGTCCTGATCACTCAGATCATCAACTCCGGTTCGGCAACTGTGCCGGATAACTGGTGGCAGCGCAATGTGATTCACTACCTGCAGACGCCGTCGACCTGGCAGTACATCGTCGCATACTTTGTCCTCATCATCTTCTTCTCCTACTTCTACGTTTCGGTGCAATACGACCCGAATGAGCAAGCAGACAACATGAAGAAGTACGGTGGATTTATCCCGGGTATCCGCCCGGGCCGTCCGACCGCAGAATACTTGGGCTACGTGATGAACCGCCTACTGTTCGTAGGTGCCCTCTACCTGGGTATCATCGCGGTGTTGCCAAACATCATGATGGACATGGGCGTGAACTCCGGTGCAGCTAACGCCACCCCATTCGGTGGCACTGCCATCCTGATTCTCGTGTCGGTCGCACTGACCACTGTGAAGCAGATCGAAAGCCAGCTTCTCCAAAGCAACTACGAAGGATTCCTGAAATGAGACTCGTACTCCTAGGCCCTCCCGGTGCCGGCAAAGGCACCCAAGCAGCCATTCTTTCCGAGAAGCTAGGCATTCCGCACATTTCTACCGGCGACCTGTTCCGCGCCAACATCGGCGAGGGAACCCCTCTGGGCGTTGAAGCGAAGTCCTACATCGATGCCGGGAAGCTCGTCCCCACCGACGTCACCGCTCGCATGGTTGAGGACCGCCTCAACCAAGAGGACGCAGCTAACGGCTTCCTGCTTGATGGATTTCCACGCACCGTGGAACAAGCTGACATCCTTGAAGACCTGCTCGCAAAGCATGGCACGCAGCTCGACGGCGTCGTCAACTTTAAGGTTTCTGAAGATGTCGTAGTAGAGCGCATGCTCGCCCGCGGTCGGGCAGACGACAACGAAGACACCATCCGCACCCGCCTTGGCGTCTACCGCGACGAAACCGCACCACTGATCGATCACTACGGCGACAAGATCATCACGATCGAAGCCGAGGGCACTGTTGAAGACATCAACGCCCGCACGATGGAAGCCATCGGAAAGTAAATAGACTCAAGCGAAGAAGCCGGTTGCGACAACACAGCAACCGGCTTTTCCAATCACAACCACACCGAGGACAGCACATGGGCTTCCGCAAGAAGAACAAACAGATCGCCGCCAAAACCCCAGGGGAACTAGACGCGATGCAAGCCGCCGGCGAAATCGTCGGACGCACCCTCCAAGCCGTCAAAGCAGCCGCCAAGCCAGGAGTGTCCACCCTGGAGCTCGACCAGGTGGCCGAAGCGACGATCCGTGATGCCGGGGCAATCCCCACCTTCCTAGGTTACAACGGCTTCACCGGCTCGATTTGTGCCTCTGTGAACGAAGTGATCGTCCACGGCATCCCCAATGCCGCCACGATTCTAAAAGAAGGGGACCTCGTCTCCATCGACTGCGGCGCCACGTTTGATGGGTGGGTTGGCGACAGCGCATGGTCGTTTGGCATCGGAGAGCTGGCGACGGACGTCGACAAGCTCAACCGTGCCACCGAATGGGTCCTGATGGAAGGGCTCAAGGCGATGATTCCGGGGAACAAGCTCACGGACGTGTCCTACGCGCTCGAACAAGCGACCTGGGCTGCCGAGGACAAGTTTGATGTTGAACTGCACATCGTCGATGGCTACGGTGGCCACGGGATCGGGCGAACCATGCACGAAGATCCGTACCTCGCTAATGAAGGCCGCCCAGGCCGAGGCCCAATCATTCAGGAAGGTTCCGTACTGGCAATCGAGCCGATGCTCACCCTCGGCACCGAAGATAGCCGGGTGCTTGACGACGACTGGACGGTAGTCACGCTAGACGGTTCGTGGTCTGCGCACTGGGAACACACCGTGGCTGCGACCGCGCAGGGGCCACGGATTCTCACGCCTCGCTTTTAGTCACTTCTGTAACTATTCTGCTAGCTCTTAACCTAAAACGTTTCACTTAGTTAGACGTTTGGTCATTCAAAGGAATATACTGCTAAACCATGAGTAAGCACCGTAAGCCATCTCCTATCAAGCGTCGCGCCGCAATCGCCGCTACGACCGCAGCGACCGCTTCCGCGGTCATGGCGCAACCAGCTATGGCTGCACCAGTTCTACCGACTATCCCAACGTCCTCTGACCTGCAGGTAGGTTCTTCGGAGTTCGCCGCGAACGCCGCTTGGAACCTACGCAACGGTGTTTATGGATCGTCCGAGACATTGCCAGCAGCGCAACGCGAAGTGGTGCGTGGCGCAGTTGACCAACAGCTCAACCTTTACTTCCCTGGACTGACCCTCTCGCGTACCCCAGTGGCTCCCGAGGCTCCAGCTCCGGCGACAGTAGTTGAAGCACCAGCACCTGCTCCGGCACCGGCCCCAGCTCCTGAGTTCGATCGTGGTTCTTGCCCACCTCAGGCCCGCGCCTGCCTCGATAAAGCTGGTAACCGCTCTTGGCTGCAGCGCAATGGCCAGGTAACTTACGGGCCAGTCGCCGTCTCCCACGGTGCACCTTCACCACAAACAGCAACTCCAACCGGAACGTTTTACGTAACCCGTAAGGTCAAGGACGAGATCTCTTACGAGTTCAACAATGCGCCAATGCCTAATTCGGTGTACTTCACCAACAACGGTATTGCGTTCCATGCTGGTCGAATCGATTGGCTCTCCCATGGCTGTGTCCACCTCACCTACGAAGATTCTGCAGCATACTTCAATGATTTGCAGGTGGGCGACATGGTGTACGTCTACTAATAACTAGCTTCAAGTGATCCGTCGGAGTTGACACTCCGGCGGATTTTGCTATTGCGCCACACTGTCTTGCTTTTTGGGCCTGGTGACATGTACTCTGATCGATTGGTGTATGTACTAGTGCACGCACCCGCTCCTGTGCAAACTGCAGAAGTGAAAAACAACCTGGCATTTTTTACTTGGAATGCCGAGGAAAGCAGAGGATATGGCTAAAGAAGGCGCAATTGAGGTCGAAGGCAAAGTAGTAGAGCCTTTGCCAAATGCAGCGTTCCGTGTCGAGTTGGATAACGGACACAAAGTACTTGCTCACATCTCGGGCAAGATGCGTCAACACTACATTCGCATCCTTCCCGAGGATCGTGTCGTAGTGGAACTTTCTCCATACGATTTGACTCGCGGTCGCATCGTCTACCGCTACAAGTAAATAACTATCAGCCTGCACATTCCAGGTACGCGTAGAAAGCGCGACTTCGTGGGAGGCCAAAAGGTCGTCGACAAGCGAGCTTGCGTACTTCTCATACCTTCGGCAACGGTGGCCGAAGCCTCGTGATTGCGTAGCCCACCGTCCGGCAACCGACCGGGCAAAGCGCTATGAGACGGGGATGAATGTGGAGAAAACCACCGCAACAACCGGAAAGGCACGTACCAACATGGCACGTCTAGCTGGTGTTGACCTCCCTCGCAACAAGCGCATGGAAGTCGCACTTACCTACATCTACGGCATCGGCCCAGCCCGTGCTGCCAAGCTGCTCGAAGAGACTGGCATCTCTCCTGATCTGCGCACCGATAACCTCACCGACGAGAACATTGCAGCTCTTCGTGACGTTATTGAAGCCACCTGGAAGGTTGAGGGTGACCTCCGCCGCCAGGTAGCAGCCGACATTCGTCGCAAGATTGAAATCGGCTCCTACCAGGGTCTGCGCCACCGTCGTGGCCTCCCAGTTCGTGGTCAGCGCACCAAGACCAACGCTCGTACGCGTAAGGGTCCTAAGAAGACGATCGCCGGAAAGAAGAAGTAAACCATGCCTCCTAAAGTACGCTCTGGCGCGCGCCGCACTGGCCGTCGCGTCGTAAAGAAGAATGTGGCGCAAGGCGCTGCATACATCAAGTCCACCTTCAACAACACCATCGTGTCCATCACGGACCCTAACGGTGCTGTTATCTCTTGGGCATCCTCCGGCCACGTCGGCTTCAAGGGTTCCCGTAAGTCCACCCCATTCGCTGCACAGATGGCTGCTGAGTCTGCCGCTCGTAAGGCAATGGAGCACGGCATGAAGAAGGTTGACGTCTACGTCAAGGGCCCAGGCTCTGGCCGCGAGACTGCAATCCGTTCCCTGTCCACCGCGGGTCTTGAGGTCGGTTCCATCACCGACGTCACCCCACAGCCACACAATGGCTGCCGTCCGCCTAAGCGCCGTCGCGTTTAATCAGGGAAAGGAAGAGTAACAAACTATGGCTCGTTATACCGGCCCTGTAACCCGTAAGTCCCGCCGCCTCCGTGTCGACCTCGTCGGCGGAGATATGGCATTTGAGCGCCGCCCGTACCCTCCGGGACAGGCTGGTCGTGCTCGCATCAAGGAGTCTGAGTACCTCCTCCAGCTGCAGGAGAAGCAGAAGGCTCGCTTCACCTACGGCGTCATGGAGAAGCAGTTCCGTCGCTACTACGCTGAGGCTAACCGTCGCCCAGGCAAGACCGGTGACAACCTCATGGTCCTGCTGGAAGGTCGTCTCGACAACGTTGTCTACCGCGCTGGCCTCGCACGCACCCGTCGTCAGGCTCGCCAGCTTGTTTCCCACGGTCACTTCACCGTGAACGGCAAGAAGATTAACGTTCCTTCTTTCCAGGTTTCTCAATACGACATCATTGATGTTCGTGAGAAGTCTCGCAAGATGATCTGGTTCGAAGAGGCTCAGGACAACCTCGTCGACGCAGTCGTGCCAGCATGGCTGCAGGTCGTTCCGTCCACCCTGCGCATTCTCGTGCACCAGCTGCCAGAGCGCGCTCAGATCGACGTTCCTATCCAGGAACAGCTCATCGTCGAGTTTTACTCGAAGTAATCACGCAACGCTTGGCGGCACTACTATCGGTGCTGCGAAGCACTGTGTATCGCAATCGGTTTATAAATTTTTGCTTGCCTATCGACGTCAAATAGCGGGCGTCACCAAGGAGAGTTCTACCCATGCTCATTTCTCAGCGTCCCACGCTTACCGAAGAATACGTAGACGAAGCACGCTCCCGGTTCATCATCGAACCACTGGAGCCAGGCTTTGGATACACCCTCGGTAACTCGCTGCGCCGCACCTTGCTGTCTTCCATCCCGGGGGCGGCAGTGACCAGCGTAAAGATTGACGGTGTGCTCCATGAGTTCACCACGATCAACGGTGTGAAGGAAGACGTCTCTGACATCATCCTCAACATCAAGGGCATTGTGCTGTCTTCTGACTCCGATGAGCCAGTAGTCATGTACCTCAGCAAGACCGGCGAAGGGGAGGTCACCGCTGGTGACATCCAGCCTCCAGCTGGTGTGGAGATCCACAACCCGGATCTGCACATTGCTTCCCTGAATGAGCAGGGTCGTCTCGAAATCGAAATGGTCGTGGAGCGTGGCCGTGGCTACGTCCCAGCTACCCTGAATGCCGGTGGCGGCGAGATCGGTCGCATCCCAGTCGACCAGATCTACTCCCCAGTACTGAAGGTGTCCTACAAGGTGGAAGCTACTCGTGTTGAGCAGCGCACCGACTTCGACAAGCTGATCATCGATGTAGAGACCAAGAACTCTATTACCGCACGTGACGCCCTCGCATCTGCAGGCAAGACCCTAGTTGAACTGTTCGGGCTCGCTCGCGAGCTAAACACGGCCGCCGAAGGCATCGAGATCGGACCATCTCCACAGGAGACCGAGCACATCGCTGCCTACGGAATGGCAATTGAGGACCTGAACTTCTCCGTTCGCTCCTACAACTGCCTGAAGCGCCAGGAGATCCACACCGTTGGTGAGCTCGCAGAGTGCACCGAAGCGGACCTGCTGGACATCCGCAACTTTGGTCAAAAGTCCATCAACGAAGTCAAGATCAAGCTCGCGGGCTTGGGCTTGACCTTGAAGGACGCCCCAGAGGACTTCGATCCAACCCAGATCGAAGGCTACGACGCTGAAACCGGCGAGTTCATCGATTTCGACGCCGACGATACCGAGTAATTGACGAGCTAGCGCTCAACCCACCTGTACACGAGGAGTACATACAATGCCTACCCCAAAGAAGGGCGCCCGTCTCGGCGGTTCGGCTTCGCACCAGACCAAGATTCTGTCTAACCTGGCTGCTCAGCTGTTCGAGCACGGCGCAATCAAGACCACCGACGCTAAGGCAAAGCTGCTGCGCCCATACGCAGAGAAGCTCATCACCAAGGCTAAGGCTGGCACCGTTGCTGATCGACGCAACGTGCTGAAGCTCGTCCCTAACAAGGACGTAGTCAACTACCTATTCAACGAGTTGGCTCCAAAGTTCGAGAGCCGTGACGGCGGCTACACCCGCATCGTCAAGCTCGAGAACCGCAAGGGAGACAACGCTCCAATGTCCCAGATCTCTCTGGTACTCGAGGAGACCGTCTCCGCTGAGGCAACCCGCGCAACCCGCGCTGCTGCTTCCAAGAAAGCTGAAGAAGCTCCAGCTGCTGAGGTCGAAGAAGCTCCTGAGGTAGAGGCTGACACTGCTACTGATGCAGCTGCTGAAGCCGAAGCTACTGAGGATTCCGCAGAGGCTACCGAAAAGTAGTTGATCGTCCGGTATGTGACATACCGACTGCTAGAACCCGGCTCCACTTTTAGGTGGAGCCGGGTTCTGCGTTCCTCATGCAATTGTGCTTGTGTTGTGGATTAGCTAGAGAATGGTGTGTGCCGGCATCATGATACTCCCAGCTCAAGGACACTAAATTCAGGTTGCGTTCCTGTTCTAGATTAAAAATCGCCCTCCGACACGTTCTCTACCGCGTTTTGCTCTCGTTCTGGGCCGATGTAGAAAAGATTGCGATGTAGGAGTGAAGGTTTGTGGCGCTGCAATCATGCGAGACGCACAAGTTGCCTCAACAATTGCGGCGGCATCCTGCCAGTTCTGCGACTGGATTACCGCTTGCGTTACGTCCCGCGATCGCCTCACGAGCAGGTGTCACCGCTTGGGATACGGCGCGCTTAGATGTGTCTCCGTTTTGCCCCAGGCCACAGGAACTGGTCGACCATCTCGCTTGTGGTGGCGCTTTTCTAACTGGACGCGCGCGTGTTGCTTTAGGGAGCCTAGTTTTCGGATTGTTCTTCCTTGCGCTTCCTGGGGCTTTGTGGTTCTTCCTGTTCTCCCGGTTCGTCTGGGGCTTCCTGGGGCTGCACAGGTGCTAGTCAGTACTTCCGAAGTAGGAGTACTACCTACGCGGGCGTTTTTTGGTCAAAAATCAGTGATCTGGGTAGGAGTACTACCGCGGAGGTACTGACTAGCACTTGTGCAGCAAACCCGCACCGCACGGCCGGAGGCAACACCCCAACCAGACTCTCTTCTTTGCTCAACTCCGATTCTGTTCGGATGGCCCCTCCAGGCGGTTTGGTATCTGCCCGCAGTTTTGCGCGATCTGAAAGCGATCGGATGTTTCGTTGTCTGCGGATGCTGGGTTCTGGTGAAGTCCATCAAGATCACAGTCTGTGGTTGGCCAGCAGGTGGAGGATATGCGGATCGAAGGAGAAGCGAGGTCAGGCACCCGAGTTTGTGGTGACGGGGGTTCAGGCACTCTACAGTTGTCTACTCTTCGGCTGCCATCCGGGAATGACCAAGATCAAGGAAATTGTCGAAAAGCTGGCCCCAAACGAGGTAACTTTGACGTTTCGATGCTGATGAAGCTCGTTAAGGTTTGCTGGTAGCTTACGGTTTCTCAGATAGGCGATATGTCACCAATCTCAGGTTTGTGATCCGATAACAACCTGAAGGTGTGATTAAAGCGGCAGTCCAGGAGGGGCATGGGAAGCTAAATGCGAACCTCTTAGCTAAAAGATGCATCCACATTGCTTATAACGATCTGATAAAACGGCACTAAGGCATTTATCTGACTGAGACAAAAACCCTGAAATACAGGGTCGAAATCTCATTGAATGAGAATCAACAATTATGTAAGAGTGAGCTTTTTTCTGGCTGTCACCTCAACTGGGGGTAGTTGGATCAATGGTGTCAAGCAAGACACCTCCTCTAGCTAACAGAAAAGCCCAACAGCCATGAAGAAGATCATCACCGCAGCCGCCGCTCTCGCCCTCACTTTTGGTGCCGCAATCAACGAAGCTCCAAATGCAAATGCTTTTCCATGGAACGCCCCAGCAGAAAATCTCGCTGCTGCTGAGGCTGACATCTTCAACCAAATCAACGCGATTCGTGTTCAACACGGACTCGCTCCAGTGGTTTGGAGCGACGGACACGCAAACACCTCCCGCTCTTGGGCGCAGAGCAGCGCGCAGCGCGATCAGCTTGCTCACGACCCAATGGCACTCCAGGTTTCTGACATGGAAAATGTTGCAGTCATGTACGGCAACCCACGCGATGCGGTTCCAGCTTGGATGAACTCCCCAGCACACCGTGACAACATCCTCAACCCTTACGCAAAGACCCTGGGTATTGGCGTGGCTAAGAACCATGCCACCGGTGGATACTTCATCACCATGCGTGGTAGCTACTAAGCCCTGTCGCTGATCCTCAATCGGCCGACGTTCTAGCTGGAGGGCAATGATCCGCCGGTTGGGGTGAGGGTTTGTTCGTTTAGAAAACCAAAGATTGCAAACGGCGAGACTCTATTGATTAGAGTCTCGCCGTTTCGCGTTAACATGAAAAACATCATGACTAACGAAAACATGCGCATCAAAATGGTGCTTGACTACGATGGCACCGATTTTCACGGGTGGGCGCGCCAAGTTCCCAATCAAAGCATCGAAGAAGCACCAAATAAACCGGGCCAAGCGCACCAGGAACTACGCACTGTCCAAGGCGTTTTGGAGGACAAACTGTCCTTGATTCTGCGCAGCCAGATCCAACTGACTGTCGCCGGGCGTACCGACGCCGGAGTGCATGCATCTGGGCAGGTGGCGCATTTCGACGTCGATAAGCAAGCACTGGCGCAGCGCAGCATTGACGGTGACCCAAGGAAGTTGGTGCGTCGGCTAGCCCGGCTGCTGCCGGAAGATATCCGGGTCCGGGAAGTTGAGGAGGCTCCGGAGACATTTGACGCGCGGTTTTCGGCGTTGCGCAGGCACTATGTGTATCGGGTGACTACCGCGTCTGCAGGGGCCTTACCGGTGCGTAGTCGAGATACCGCTAACTGGCCCAAACGGGTGGACTTGGCAAAAATGCAAGCAGCGGCCGACGCACTGGTCGGGCTGCATGACTTTGCTGCCTTTTGTAAAGCCAAGCCGAACGCGACCACGATTAGGCAGCTGGAAGAATTTCGCTGGGTAGATGCTTCGACGGCGCATGAACCCGAACTGTTCGAAGCGCATGTCACAGCTGATGCGTTTTGTTGGTCGATGGTTCGCTCGCTCGTCGGTACGTGTTTGGCGGTGGGTGAGGGACGTAGGGATGAGAGTTTTGCGTCGCGGTTGCTGGGTGAGACGCAGCGTTCGCCTGAAGTTCCAGTCGCGCCTGCTAAAGGACTGACGTTAGTGGGGGTGGACTATCCAAGGGAGGATGAGCTTGCCGAACGTGCTGCGCTTACACGTGACCTTCGGACGCTGAGCTAGCTCGGAAAATCCCACGCTAACATGCGTGGCACGCCCGCATAGTACAGCTACTGGCCTATGCTAATTGAGGCATAATGCCCTGATCGACGGGCGAAACAAATGAAAGTGGTGCGAAGTAATGGGGATGGCCAGTGCGGCAGCAATCGCAATCGCAGTATTCATGCTGCCTGGCTTTATTCTCAACTGGGTTTCCGGAGCGCGGGGCCCGTGGGCGATCGCCGCATCCGTACCATCGTCTTTTGGGGTATTTGGCCTCGCCGCCTGGTTGCTGGGCCTTACTGACTACCGCTTTGAAGTCAAGACGGTGGCGGTAATCTGGGCGGCCATCGTCGTGCTGGCGATTATTTGGCGTGCGGGGGTCATAGTTTTTCGACGTCGTCGCCTTGCCAAAGCACGATCCGACATCGACTCGGAGGCACCCGTCGACGGCGAAGCGAGCCTCGCGGAACCGGCTAGCTACAAGACGGATTGGCGCGTCGGAACGTTGCTCGATCCGCGTTGGATTCTTCCTGGTGTCGGCGCAATGCTTGGTGCGTACCTGTTCCTGCGATGCAGCCTTGGGTACTTGAGCGTGTCTACCAGGGGAATGGACAACATCTTCCAAGGGTGGGATGTGCACTGGCATGCCAGCGTCATGCGATGGATCATGGACGCAGGTATCGCCTCCCCAACACGCATGGGCGAGCTGCAAAACACCGAGACCCAAGCCAAGATGTACTACCCCTCGGCATGGCACGCTGGTGGGGCGCTGTTTCGGGAGATCGCAGGGATTTCACCAATCGCAGCAACGAACCTCACCGCGCTGGTGCTGCCTGCGATTTGTTTGCCGCTGACCGTAGCTGCGATCGCGTGGCGGTTGGTCAATAATCGTGGTCTGACTGCACAGATCGCAGCTGGACTTGCACCACTTATCGTTCCAGGTTTCCCGGTGCTGTTTTGGATCGGCCATTTTGTGGGTGCTTGGCCATATTTGGCCGCGATGTCCGTGTCCGGAATCGTCCTGGGGCTGTTCATGTCCGTGCCCTATTCACCGATCCGGATCTTTGCAGCGGCTTTGGCCTTCATGGGCTTGGTGCAAATTCACCCAGCCGCGGCCACCGTTCCGGTGCTGGGCTTGGCGCTGTGGTGGCTGCTGTACCTGCTATGGCGGCCAGCTAGGAGGCCTGCGACCTGGAAGGGACACATCGGCTACCGGCTCCGCGATGTAGCGCTCTTGGCGATCCCTGGAATCATGGGCGCGCTCACTCTGCTCCCACAAATTCTGCTCGGTGCCGAACAGACTGAAGAGGTTAAGGAATTCTCCGCCCTCGAGGATTTGAGCCGAACCGAAACCTGGATGAACTCGATTTTCATGCGCACGCGCCACACCAGCGTGTTCCAGCTCGATATGACGCCGTGGGTGTGGCTCGCGTTGGCCGGTGCGATTGCGTTGCTGGTGTGGCGTCGCAACCTTTGGGCCCCGGCTTTCTGGGGCTTGAGCGTGTGGATCACCGCTAACTCACTGCAGCCTTTCGGCGACGGCTGGGGCGATACCCTCGGCATGATCGGTGCTCTGCACTACAACACAGCCCACCGTCTCATCATGCCGTGCGCAATGTTCATCGTTGCAGGAGCCGCGGTTGCGCTTGCTGTTGCTATTCGACTTGTCACAGGTGGGCCGATCAAGAAGTTTGCGAAACCGGCGTCGATAAGCGCGGTGGTTTTGGCCCTGATCGGTGGTGGCGTGGTTGAGGCCGCGGCCACGGAGCACATTGGCCCGGGAGCACAGTGGACGATCAATGCGGCTCGTGATGAACGCATCGTTAATCATCGGGATTTGAGGGCGTTCGATTGGCTCAAAACTCAGCCACGCGCCATGGACGGAGTGATCTTCTCTAATCCAGACGAGGGCTCGGGTTGGATGTATGCCTACAACGGTCTGCCGGCGTTCTACAAGCATTATCTGTGGCCGAATGCGCCAGCGGGCTCTGAAACGAACTTATTGTTCTTCCACACCATGCGACTGGGTGCGGGCAATTTCGATGTTCCGGATGAAGCAAACCGGGTCGATATCGCCGCTAAGGAGCTCGGCGTCACCTACATTTACATTTCGCCGCCGAAGTTCTGGCCATTCCAATGGGATCGCCCGGACCTTGAATTTGGGCTCATGGAAACCCCGGGTCTCACCACCGTTTACCGCGATAAAGAAATCGGTATCTACGCCGTCAACGCAGCATTTAGCGACGAAGAATTGCTAGCAATCCGGGCGAATTCGCCATCACCAGACCCATTGCCACGTCTGAAGACGAAGGGCGAGCTCGGATTGGCGGAAACTTTTGACGAGATTGATCAGCCAGTCATTCACCGGCCGACCATCCCGAACCGCGGGCGAGATTCCCACTTCGAGTGGCTGTCCAAAAACAAGCCAGATCAATGGCCCGGCGGGGACAAGCTCGCCCAGGTGCCATCGCCAGCCGACGTCGAAGCCGGTGGCGATGGGGAAGTAGTCGCGCCGTAGCTTGTGGCGGTTGCTTTGCGACGCGCGTTGCTTTCCTGCCCGCGTTGCTTTCCTGCCCTCGTCGCGTGCGGAGCGAAGCAGGCGCGGAGCCATTAAGATAAACGTGTGTGATTGAAAGCGCGGGTTCGGGGGAGCCTGCGCGTGCTAGCTGACATTTTCCAATTCGGGGGACATCGTGGAAACAGTGCTGCTGCCCACAACAAAAGCCCAGATCACCGGGCATAGGTTTTTGATGCGACGTGTCGAGCACGGTGTGGTGCTGGGCGACATCCGCATGATTTCGGACCCATTGGGTGCACGCAGGCGGGCTACGCTGTTCGGACTTCTTGCCGTTGTCATCATCGGCATCGGCTCCGGAGCTATGGCGATGTTTCGACCGGCCATCGACCCAGGAGATGCTCCAATAATCGCGGCCGAATCGGGCGCACTATACGTGCAGATTAAAGGGAAAGAAGGTCCGACTGCGCATCCCGTCGCAAATATGGCTTCTGCCCGGTTGATCGCGGGTGCCCCGGAAAACCCAGCTCGGGCCTCCGATCAGCTTCTCGCGGAGATCCCTCGTGGGGTGCCGGTGGGAATCAAGGAGGCGCCTGGAATCATCGCCCCAGCGCCTCATCCGCTGCTGCATTGGGGTGTGTGCCACCACGGGAAGACGACGATGGTCCGTGCAGACACTGAGCCCATCCCGCTACTTGCCGACGGTGACGGAATCATTGCCGAGGCCAATGGCCATCAGTGGCTGGTCACGCGAAACGGACGTACCATGTTGCCCCCTCCAGATGAGCCGTTGGGTCGTTCACTTCGGCGCCGGCTGCACATCGATCCAAAGCACCCGGTGTGGCGGCCCGACGCCGAAGTGCTCTCTGCGGCGTTTGAACACCCTCCTTTTCATGTGCCGGAAGGCGCGTTACGCGTGTATGACGCGGAAGGGGACTATTGGCTGGAACGCCCAGACGGGATTACACATCTCACCCCAACCCAATACGACATCCTTCGAGACTCCGGTGCCACCACTCACCACATTGCCCGCAAGGAACTAACAAGCTTTCCGACGAGCAACGCACCCATACATTTGCCCACCACCGAACTTCGCTGGATTGATTTCTCGACTGTGTGCGTCACCTCGGCGGAAGGGACGGTGGCAACGATGCCAACAGAGCTGACTGGCGGGGTCGCGCTATCTGGGAAGTCGGCTGCCACCATCTTTTCTGGCCTGCCAGCAGGAAGCGTAGGAGTAGACACCGGATATGGCTACGGAATCGTGTCGGAGTATGGGGTTTTTCACCGGGTAAGCACCCCGAAAGATGCCGCGGCCTTGGGGATAGAAGGCTCGCCGTCGGCACCCTGGCGCATCCTGAGGTTGCTCCCCGAGGGAAGCGAGCTCAGCCGAGCTCAGGCACTCAAGCCACTGTACTAGGTATCGAAATGCACCTTATCGACGCAGCGTTCGCGCGACGCTTAGCAGCACACTGCCTAACACCCCACCAGCCAAAAGGGTAGCGAGCACAACCTGTGCCCGGTGCTCGCTTAGCCGCGAGGAAGGTCCCGGGACTTTCAGAGCAACTGGATGATTGCGGGCTGAATCTGCAGGCAGATAAGCTACCGCCCACAGTGGATCTACCGCGCCGGTACCTGGCGAGGCGGCCGCTCGGATCCTCTCGCGCACTTGTGCCGGCGACTCATCTGGGTAGCGCTGCTTGATTAGGGCCGCAACCCCGGCAACGAAGGGAGCTGCAAAGCTCGTACCGGTGAAACTGGTTGGTCCCTGCGAACCAGAAACTCCGGTGGCTAGCCCCGTTGACCGCGGATCGAGGGCGAGATCGACCGTGCCCGGGGCCGAGATTGGTGCGCTGGGCGGTGCGACTGAATATTCAGCAAGTTCATGCGTTGATTTGCTCGCCGACACAGCTAAGACCGTCGGCGAATGAGCCGGAAACACTATCGAGTCAGCGTCGCAAGAATTCCCAGTATTGCCCGCTGCTGCCACCACGACCGCACCAGCATCCTCGGCGCGTGCCAACGCCGCGGCGAGACTGGAGGTATTCAGCGACCCCGCGGCTTGCCGAGGCACGCAGGACACCACGGAAATATTGATCACGTCCGCGCGCAGTTCGACCGCCCGGTTGATCGCCGCTACGAGGGTAGCCAATGAGTTGGCATCCCGGTCGTTTCTTCGCGACAACGCCGAAGTCTGGCGAATTGAAACCACCTGAGCATCCGGTGCCACTCCTACGACCGTGTCCGGGCCCGGGCGCGCCGCGATCACACCCGCGACGATCGTGCCGTGAGCATCGCAATCTCGGTGGGCGCTAGCCTTATCGACGAAATCCCCGCCATCCTCGACCCCACCTAACCGCGGATGGTTCGAAACGCCAGTATCGATTACCGCGACGCGAATTCCGGCACCGGTTGCAAATTGATGCACTGCCTCGAGCTGCTGAGGTTGATCGAGGTGCGGGACAGGTTGCTCAGAGGCAGGTACAACTGAGGGACAGTTGTCCGCAACCTCCTGGGCAGGTGCGGCAGTTGGCGAGAGCCCAATTAGGAGACCAATCCATGCAATCGATCCGAGTCTGCCGCGCATCAGCCCAGTCCCCGAATCCAGGCGAATAGGCCAATGAGGTGGACGCCAATTGGCAGGGCAGCAGCAATGGCGAGAGTCTCTAGTTTTTCCAACCAACTAATTGTTGTCGCGGGCAGGGTACGCACTCGCCCTGCCCACAACGGAGCAGAGATGCCAACAAAAAGCGAAAGGATCACAACTGACAATGCGATGTCACTGGCAGGTCGAAGCCACACGGAAAGTACTGCACCTGCCAAACCCGCTAACGCCCACAGCCATAATCCCCACATCGCCCGCGGACTGCGATGACGTACCGCATGTAACAGTACGCAAAAGGTACTGGTGAGGCAGAAAGCTGAGCTGAAACCGCCACCTGAACTGCCTAGAAAAACTAGTGCACTCCCCGCGGTCAGGCCGAGTCCGAACAAGAGGGCGTCGAGAAGCGTACTGGCGCGTTGTGCCTTGCTGGCGGCGTCGTGGATGGGATGGTCGGACACTTTGAGGTCCTGGCCGGCTGAGGGCAGTTGTGGCACGGTAAGGCCGGAAAGTTGAATGCTCAGTGGGGCTGACCAAGTCAGCAGCAGTAACGACGTTACGACGATGCTTGCGGCTACGGCGATGAATGAGTGGAATGCAAAGAGCATGAGGCAGCTGACGGTGGTGACGAAGGTGCTCGTCAAGAGGATGGTTCCGGTGACGATGGGAATGTCGGCAAGTAGCAGGCAAACGACCACCAAAATCCCGGCGGTGGTCAGGGCAGCTAGCGCGGCCCAGGCTACTTGGGGGCCGGGATGGAGTGGCCGATGTTGCACTATTAAGGCGAATGTTCCGACTAGGCAAAAGGCCCATGCGAGGACTGCGATCACACTTGAGCTTGCTTGGTCGGGAAGTCCCCCGGCGATGACCGGTGGCAACAACTTCAACCAAAGGCACAGCGCGCAAAATGTCAGGGAGAGCAGCAGGAGGAGGAGGGGAGACGAGAGAGTCGGTAACCGTGAAGTCCACGCAAGAGCGCCGAGCCCGAGCGCAGAGATGAGGAAAGCGGAGGCTGCCAATCCCGTGGAGTTGAAAGTAGCGGGGATATCGAGGAGAGATTCTGCGGCGTCTTTCAAGATTGGGGCGGGCAGTTCCCGATGTGGGGACAAGACCACAACGCTGCCCGGAGGAATGCCCAGTTGTGTGAGGGGAACGCACGGATCCAGCTCGCGACCGGCGGCGGTGCGAAACTCCCAGGGGAGGGTGATGGTCGGAGCGCCGATGAGATCCAGAATGTCGTCCAAACACTCGGCGAGTGTTGAGTACGCGGGCAAGGAAAGATCAGTAGACGGCAACACCTCGGTGGGGCGAGCTGATAGCTGCATTGATTGCACGGGCGTGCTGGGGGATGCCGAACCAGAAGTGACATGAGGTGAACCGAGTTCGCTGAGGTCGATTCGAATAGTGAGCGCTAAAGTGTGTGACGATTTTGGCATGTGTTCCCCCGTAATTGCTGACGACTAACCGGCAATGCGTAGTCGAATGAATTCCCCACCCCCGTGGCGATAGTCACAATCTTGGCTTAAACTAAGCGCGGTGTCTACCGGAGAAGTGACAGCTCTCCGGTCGGCGAAGTGAAGAAACATGTTGTTAGCAGCAGGTTTTTGGGGGATTTTTCAAAATCGTTAGCAGCTACAGGGGTTGGTGCTGCAAATGGGCGTCGTATTTTGGGCAACTCGGGGGAGGATCTCAGAGATAGCGACGGCGCCTAGGTGCGCCGAGACCCCCTGGAGCTAGGGATACTTTGGGGGAAAGTATGTCGGAATCAAGGCTGGCTGATAACAGCCGAGCGGTAGAACCTGTGGCAAGACTGCAGGTCGGGGAAGGTGCCACCGGCGATGCGGCCGACCCGCCTGCGCGGAGCGCGGACAGTCGGGCGGAAATGAATCCGGAGACTTACTTTTCGGAGTTCATTCAACCTCGGGTGTCCATCGGGGAACGCGAGCCGGCCCCGCCGTTGCCAGCGGGGAGCATTGTGTGTGACAAAGTACCGCCGATGATGCGGCCGCAACCGCTGCCGCTCATCAGAATCATCATGCCCTTGGTGATGGTGCTCATGGTCGGCGGAATGCTTGCGCTGATGCTCACCAGCGGCGATGGTCAAGCCAGCCCGATGATGCTCATGTTTCCGGTTATGTTGGTGGTTTCGATGATGACCATGTTCGGTGGCGGGCAAACCGACGACACGGACGAAATCCGGCGGGCCTATCTACGCCACCTCGGGGCGGTGCGGGAAAAGGCCTTAACTGCAGGAAAACAACAGCGCGCCCATGAACTGCATAAACATCCCGATCCCCGGCATTTGTGGTCGGTGGTTGGGGCTCGTCGCATGTGGGAACGCGCAGCGGTGGACCCGGATGCGCTGGAGGTCCGCATCGGAGTAGGGACCACAGCGCTCTACACACCAGTCTCCGTGACGGATTCCGGGCCACCCGAAGACCTCGACCCGGTTTGTGCCGTGACATTGCGCCATACCGTGCGATCAGTCGGTGCGGTAGCGCACATGCCAGTGGCGGTGCAGCTTCAGGCCTTTCGGTTTGTGGGGCTCGCGGGTCCGTTCGCGATGGCCCTAGGCAGGAGTTTGGTTTTGCAGCTGGCGTACCACCATGGTCCGGAGACAGTGGGAATCAAAGTCATCGGAGATGGCTGCGAGTGGACAAAATGGCTGCCGCACACCCGCGACCCCGATAGCGCAGCTTTTCGCATCCTGGTGCTTTCGGACGTGCCGACCACCGGGATCGAAGACTACCTGGACGACCCGCACTGGCAATGCATCATCGACATCGAAGCCCGGATGCATACCGAGCTGGGGATGCGCGCGCTGGCCGAGGGGCTAATGCTCACCGCAGGCGAGCAGCTCACGGTCCACACAGAAGGAGGCTTGGAGGACATCGGCGTGCCCGACCTCGTGGATGTTGGAAATGCGCTGCAGTGCGCGCGGGCCATGAGCGCTTATCGACGCCCAGACGGCGCCCAATCCCAACGAATGGACTTCCTCGGGCTGCTTGGGCTTCCGGATTTGCAGGCAGTTCCGCCTGAACAGCTATGGTCTTATCGTCGAGGTACGCGGGATCGGCTGCGGGTGCCGATTGGCGTGAATGCGTTGGGCCAGCCCCAAATGCTGGACATCAAGGAGTCAGCGCATGGCGGCGTCGGCCCCCATGGTTTGTGTATCGGGGCTACCGGTTCTGGTAAGTCCGAGCTTCTAAAAACCTTTGTCTTGGCACTTGCGCTCACCCACTCGCCGGAGGAGCTTAATTTCGTACTGGTCGATTTCAAGGGTGGTGCGACGTTTTTGGGGTTGGAGGATCTGCCACACACCTCTGCGGTGATCACGAACCTGGCCGAGGAAGCATCCCTAGTGGAGCGCATGCATGATGCGATTAGTGGCGAGATGAATCGTCGCCAAGAATTGCTGCGCAGCGCAGGCAACTTTGCCAACGTGACGGAATACTCGGCGGCTCGTGCAAGTACGAATCCGGAGCTGCCACCGTTGCCCGCGTTGGTCATTGTGCTGGACGAATTTTCAGAACTGTTGGGTCAACACCCTGATTTTGCGGACTTGTTCGTGGCGGTTGGGCGCCTGGGGCGGTCTTTGCAGATGCACTTGTTGCTGGCCAGCCAAAGACTCGAAGAAGGCCGACTTCGGGGATTGGACTCGCACTTGTCCTATCGGATCGGTTTGAAGACGTTTTCGGCAGCGGAGTCGCGTCAGGTGCTGGGAGTAACGGATGCGTATCAACTGCCCGCTCAGCCCGGTGCCGGTTATATCAAGTCCGATCATGATGATGTGACGCGCTTTCAAGGCTCCTACGTTTCTGGCGCGCTCCCGGTAGTTGCAGGCGGGCACATTCCATCGGCGAAGGTGGAACTCTTTCGTGGTTGGGATGCTTTGGCGCCGGAAGCTCAAACGTACTACCGAGATCATGATAGCCACACCGTGTTGAGTGCGTCGGTTCAACTGATTGTCGCAGCTGGTCGGCATAGCCGGATGACTGCGCACCAACTGTGGTTGCCACCGCTGCCTGATTCAGTCCCGCTAGCTGGTGTTGCCGATCAAGTGGGGCTGTTGCAAGCGGCGGTGGGAGTTATTGACCGGCCATTTCTACAGCGCCAGGACCCTTTCATTTTGAATTTTTCCGGCGCTGGTGGACATTGCGCATTATGTGGTGGCCCGCAGACCGGGAAGACCACGGCGTTGCGGTCGGTGGTGTTGGGGCTGGCTGCGACCCACTCCACTGAGCAGGTGAGATTCTATGTTCTTGATCTTTCCGGAACTGCCTTAGCCGGACTTAGCGCAGTACCGCATGTCGCGGGTGTTGCTCATAAATCCGAGCCGGAAAAGGTGCGTCGGATCGTCGATGAAGTGCTCGGGTTAATTGCCGAGCCAGAGGAAAGAGATACCTTCCTCGTCGTCGATGGCTGGCAGGTGGTCACCTCCGAGTTCGAGGATCTCGCCGATGACTTCGCGACGATTGCCGCCGAAGGCCTTGCCGCCAAGGTCCACCTGTTGCTTGCAACACCACGATGGACGGTTGTGCGACCGGCGATCAGAGACCTCATCGGTACCCGCATTGAGTTGCGACTCGGCGAACCGATGGATTCGCTCATTGACCGAAAGAAGCAGCAAAAACTTCCCGCCGCGCCGGGCCGTGGATTAACCCCAGAAGGTGAACACATGCTCATGGCACACTCCACGAACCAGGACGTGGGGCATGTAGTTTTGGCTAGCCGCAGCAACGGTTGGCAGCCAGTGCCCAAGCTCAAGCTGCTCCCAACCCGGATCGCGCGTGCTGAACTCGCTGCCGTTCCAGGACTCAATTTCGCAATCGGAGGCAGGCAGCTATCAACCCTGGCCTGGGACCCAACTACCAGCAGCAATTTCCTGTGCGTGGGATCTCAGGGCAGCGGGAAATCCACCCTTTTGTCCACCCTTGGCGCAGCGATTTGCGAGCTGGATCAGGCCGAGGCCCGGCTAGTGGTCGTCGATACGCGCCGGGCCCACCTGGCCGAATTCGCGCCGGACATGGTCGCTGCCTACGCTGCTACCCCCAGCGACATCACCGCGACAATCGCGAGTACGGTGACTACGCTTCGTGACAGGCTACCCGGCCCGGAAATCACCCCGGAACAGCTCAAACAGCGGTCCTGGTGGCAGGGGCCAGAGCTCTACGTGCTTATCGACGACGCCGACTTGCTACCCGACGGCGCCTTGCAGCCTCTCAAAGATCTATTGCCTCACGCCCGGGATATTGGCTTGCATGTTGTGTTGGCACGGAAAGCCGGCGGAATTAACCGGGCAATGTTTGATCCGTTCATGGCGGCGCTGCGGGATAGTTCGCCGTCTGTGCTGCTCATGGATGCTGATCGGGAGGAAGGCAAGATCTTCGGCATCAAACCGACACCGCTGCCGCCGGGGCGCGGGGTGTGGCAAGTACGTGGCGAGGTGGTCGGTACCTGCCACGTTGCCGTCGCCAGCGAAGAAGAGGAGCGGTGATGGAGAAGATTACGATCACCGTGCTGGATACCGCCACGGTTTTTGATGGCCCTGAGCACATCTATCGGTACGACCTACCCGGTAGCGGGATCGTTTCGGGGTGGGCGCTGACTGCGGTAAGCGATCAGATCAAGACCATCGCTGGGGATCATTGGCCAGATATTGAGGTGGTGATCTCCGGGGAAGACCCCGCGGTAGAGATGCTGACGCGAACGCTACTGAACAAGGGACTGGCGGCCTATCCCGCGGAAGCGATCGCGCAGGCGGAAGCACCGGTAGAGATCACTCGGCCGACGAAAGGAAGAAATAGGACCAGAAGCTGGCGACCTTCCCTGTTTCATGCGGCTATTGCCGTGGTGATTATCAGCGTGATCGGAGTGAGTTGGTGGGGGTTGGAAGCGGAGTCGACCCCGCAGCAAAAGGCAACGAGTATGCCACAATCGCATGATGGCTTAGATAGCTCGCAGAAGTCTTTATCGGCAGTACCGGCGAAACCAGCGGAAAACCATGGCGCTGCTGGAGCTGCTGGGGCTGCTGGCAAAATTGTCGAGCATGATCGGATACGGGTTCAACTGCCGTCAGATTTCACCATGGCGCCTCGAGAAGACGGCAAATTGGTGGCGGTGGGGCGTGATCCGAACTTGCGGATCCTCATTGCGGTAGATCCGATCTATGGTGTGTCGCCGGAGGCGGTGCGACGTGAAGTGGAACTGATGGTTTCTCGGGATCCTGCCCTTTCTCCGTTGGCCAGCGAGAACTTGCGGGGTCAGACACAAACGATCGACTATCACGAAGACCCAGGAGATGGGTCGAACGTGCGCTGGGTCAGCTGGGTGGAGCAAGAACACCAGTTTTCCGTCGGTTGCCATTCTCGCTTCGAAATTACGGTGCCACACCGCGCGACCTGCCGAATGGCAGTGGATAGCGTTGGGCTCAAAAACTAATTTTGAGTTTGAGGGATCGTTTTGGGCGTGAGGAAAGTCTAAACATAATGAGGGGCAAAAATTCATCATTGAATGGCCGCTCATTTTCCAGTGCAGGATTGGCTCGGGTGTGTTGCATGCAGGGGTGGGGGAGCGATGCCGCTGCCAACCGCAGTCCTAGCCGTCCAATGCTTAACACTTACTTATTCGTTCGAGGAGGGGCGAACTTTCATGACTCAACTTTTCCGCACAGAAGCCGACGTGATGCTGGCAACCGCCGGCCAAGTAGACAACACGAACAACGAAGTCCAGGGGGAACTGACTCGCCTGCGCGGCATTGTCGACGGCGTACGAGACACCTGGGCTGGTAGTGCCCAGGTTTCCTTCGACAACTTGATGAACCGCTGGAACACCTCCGCGCGTGAGCTTCAAGAAGCACTGAACTCGATCAGCGACAACATTCGCAGCAACGCTAAATGTCAAGACAGGGTGTAATATGGGGTTATGGGTTGGGCGATCTACTGCAGAATCTCGAAAGACCAAAAAGGTGAAGGTCACGGCGTCGACAGGCAGGAAAACGACTGTCGAAAATTCGCGTCCCTACATAACCTCGAAGTTGTCGACGTCTACACCGACAACGACATTTCCGCGTTTTCAGGCGCCACCCGCCCCGCATATGAGCAGATGATGCAAGCCGCGAAAGACGGTCAACTCGAGGGCATAATATGCTGGCACATTGATCGCCTTTACCGACGCTCCGTCGACCTTGAAAACCTCGTGGAGATCGTCGAAACAACCGGCGTTGAAGTAAGAACCGTCAAGGCCGGAGACCTCGACCTCAACACAGCCACAGGCCGCATGATGGCCCGCATGGTCGCAACGATCGCCAACTACGAAGTAGACCACATGACCGAACGGCTCAAGGCGTCGGAGGAACAACGAGCCATGCAAGGCAAGTGGCGAGGTGGTTACGTCCCCCACGGGTACCGAAACATCAAAGGGGAGGGGCGCCTCGAGATCAACGAGAATGAAGCGCAATGGCTCCGCAGGGCCACGGATCTACTGCTCGAAGGCCACTCGCTCCGCTCCGTCGTGAAGTCCCTGAACGCTGAAGGATCACTGACAAACCACGGCAACCAATGGCGAAGCGTCACACTACGCAACGCCCTGCTCAACCCAACAATCGCCGGATTCTCCACCCATAAGAAGAAGATCGTCGGCAAGGCTCAATGGCCCGCGATCCTCGAGGAAAACAAGTGGCACCAAATCCGCGCCCTGCTCACAGATCCAGCACGTCGAACACAACAGGGCACGGACCGAAAATGGCAAGGCGCCGGGGTCTACAGGTGCGGAAAATGCGGGGGAAAACTCTACTCAATGGGCGCCTACGGCGGCAAACGATCCTACATGTGCCGCGAATGTGGAGGCGTTCACAGATCACAACAGCCACTCGATGCCCTCGTTGACCGCGTGGTTATTGGCTATTTGTCGAAGCCGGAGAATCAAATCACGCTGGCGTCTAAAGCGGATCCGAAAGGGCCCGATCTCCCAAAGTTGAAGAACGAGCGCCTGCAGCTACTCTCTCGCAAGACGTCATTGGGGGAATTGTTTGGCGCCGGGGTTATCGACCGTTCACAACTCGTGGCAGGCACCCGCGAAGTCGAGGATGCACTCAAGAAACTTGACCGGAAGATCAGCGACATTTCAGCCACGCACCCCGGACTCGCGCTCGTGCTCAACTCCGATGACGTAGCAGCGGCGTGGGGTGGGCTGTCTGCCGATAATCGCGCCGAAGTGATCGACATGCTCATGACGGTGACGGTCATGCCCGGTAAGCGCGGCCCAAAATTTGACCCCGAACTAATCAAGATCGAATGGAAGTAAATCATGTACGAAAACATGTCAGACGATGAACTCATGGAACACTTCAAAGCATTTTCAAAGCAGCAACCAGAGCCGACTAGTCTGCCGAAAAGTAAATGGCTGGCGCGTCGAAAACGATCGCTCCGGCGTTTCAGTGATCCGACGACTATCCAGATTGTTTGCAGTCACAAGAGCGGCACACTTTCCAATAAACGGCCGGCAACACTTGGTGAAGCGATTATAGAAATGGACACCAGCCGCGCCTCGCATATCGCCCTTGACTGGAACCCCGTCCGGGGCAACATGAACAACCGCATGAACCGCAAAGGCCATTACAACCCGGTAGCCATTGATGAGGCCGTGCCGCCCCCGTCTCCGGAGGAATTACGCCGCAGGGGAATCGATGAGGATCACTTAGAATATCACGATGCGGAAGGGCTTGAGCGCCTCGGAACTAAGGGCATGTCCAGGGTACGCCGAAATGCGATTACTAATTACTACGCTGACCAGCTAATTTGTCCACGATGCACTATGCATGTAAGCCGCAATGATGAAGTGCTCAAACAGATCTTGAGGGGCATTGCAGATGCCGGTATGACGAAACTGGATATCCAATACATCGATTTCTACGCTAAGATGCTATAATGACCACAGAATAGCCCTGGACGGTAGCAGGGCCCCAACTAGATTGGGTGAACGTCTACCGCGTACCAGGTGGCACAAAAGGCCCCTTAGATTTTCATGTCTAAGGGGTTTTATATGTCGCAACAGCCAGAACAGTTTGGCGACTACATTAAGCGCGTCCTAGCAGACGCCCCGCCACTCACCGAAGAAAAACGTGAGTACATCACCCGCATCTTCCAAACCGCGAAAAGCGGTGATGTCAAGTGACCAACCTGCCTATCAACAACTCCGAAATGTGCATGTGGGCTGTTGAGCTCGCTAGTCAAGGTTTCGAGGTATTCCCACTCCACCCACGCGGCACAATCGGCCACGACGGGGAGCCGAAGGAAAAAACCCCAATCTATTTCGGTGGCCACAACAACGCATCCTCAAGCTGTGACTTGGCACAGGAAATCTGGACAGATCACCCCAACGCCAACATCGGGATCCGCGTCCCCGAAGGGCACTGCGTTATTGACATTGACCCGCGGCACGGCGGTTTCGAGACGTTCAGCCAAATACTCGGAGACAACCCATTTCCCGAAACCCTCACCACTCTCACAGGCTCCGAAGGCCTGCACCTGTGGTTTAATCTCCCCGATGATCGCTCAACCCGCGGAAACAACGCGGCGCCCGGCATCGACATTAAGACCCGAACTGGCTATGTCGTTGCTCCTGGCTCCTGGCATCCGAACGGCAACCGTTACCAGTGGGAGCGGTTCATGGAAGTTGCAATGCTTCCTGACTACCTTGAGGATCTTGTCTATAAGCCACGGCGCCCACGCGGGCACTTCCGCCGGGAAACCTCATGGACATGGGGCGACCGCAACGCTGACGGCCTCATCCGCTGCGTAGCCGAAGCACCCGACGGCAACCGGAACAACATCCTATTTTGGGCTGCCTGCGTAGCCTACGAGGACGGGCTCCGGATCCTTTACCAGCTCGAGGACGCCGCGCTAAGCGCGGGTCTCGAGTTGTACGAGATCGAGCGCACAATTAACAGCGCCGCCCGAAAGATCATGGGTGCGCAATGGAACCACTAATCAAACCACACAAGCCGGCTAAATACGTCGACCCCGAAGCACCGGAACTCCCCGCCTTCCACATCCTCACCCGCGAAGAAATCGACGCCATCCCCGACCTCGAGCCACTCATCAAGGGGGTTATCGACCAGGGGACCGTCGCCATGCTCGCGGCACAACCAGCGGCCGGTAAAACATTCCTCGCGCTCGACTGGGCGTGCTGCTACGCCACAGGCAAACGCTGGCAAGGCCACGACACCGAGGCAACCGGCAACGTCCTATACATCGCAGCGGAAGGCGCCCGCGGTATTAAGCAACGCCTCAACGCATGGGAGCAAGCATGGAAAACCACCGTGCCCGCTGCCGCGTTCCACCTCATCGACAAACCCGTCAACCTCGGATCCATTCTCCAGGTGGAGCGACTCATCGGCCAGATCGAAGCAGGGGAGTATGGGCTCGTAGTAGTCGACACCGTAGCCCGCTGCTCCCTCGGCCTCGAGGAAAACAGCGCAACCGACATGGGCAAAGTAGTCGACTCCCTCTATAGGATCCGCGAAGCGATGGGAGATCACGGCACAGTGCTCGCAGTCCACCACACCGGCAAAAGCGGCGAAGTACGCGGATCCTCCGCGCTACTCGGAGGTGTGGACCAACTCATGAAACTCGAGCGCAGCGGCGGCGGGCTCATATTGCAGGACGAAAAGCGGAAGGACGGGCGCGGACTCGCACCAATTGGGCTACGCCTGTCGGAATCCCACGGTTCCATGATCATCGAAAGTGACGCCCCGGAGTTCAGGGAAGCTGACCACACACTACTGATCGAGATGGCCGCGATCCGCAACGCGCTACCGCTGACCCTGCCACAGCTCAAGGCAGCGGTCGACATGCACGACCGCGACGTCTACCGTCAATTGTCCTACTGGATCGACCAAGGGCGTGTGACCAGCACCAATGAGAAGAACCCCCGATACAACTTGGTTGAAGAACAGGGGTTCATCTGATGGAGGGCATAGTACGACCGTCTTGCCACTCGGCTCTGCGTCGCAAGGCCCTACGGCCGCTAGCGAGCGCTCGAGCAAGAGCCTATCATACGCCACCAAATCCTACCTACTTTAAGGGGTAAAACATGCAACGCATAGAAGCAGCAATACCACTACCAGAAGTAGCGGTAAAACGATCGAAGCGCAAAGGCCCACACGTCCGAATCAGGATCGACAAAACCTGGTACCGACTCACCACGGCCGAAGCCTACACACTGGCAAACCGCCTCGTCGACGCCGCCGAAGAAGTCCAACACCGAAACGCCACAAAACTCGGGAAAGAATCATGCTAGCCAACCCATGCCTATCCTGCGGCCAACCCACCCGCCACGGCTCCCGCTGCAACCAGTGCGCGAAGCAAGTAGCACGGATCAAAGACCGTGGCCGAAAGAAAACCAAGGCCACCACAGCGGCGGAGCGTGGCTATGACACGCGCTGGCGCCGACTATCAGAAAAGGCCCGAAAGCTCCAGCCGTTCTGCACAGACTGCGGAACCAGCGAAGATCTCCAATGTGACCACACACCCGAAGCGTGGGAACGTCACAACCGTGGGCTACCGATCCGGCTACAGGACATTGATGTTGTGTGTGGCCCCTGTAATCGACGCCGTGGCGCAGCTCGAGGCAAAGACGTTAAACGGCGATCTAAGGAGTTGAAACCCAACCAATGATCGAGAGCGTGGCTAGGGCGGGAAAGGCTGCGAAACGGGCAGCTAGGCAGTGGGGGGAGGCCCCTACGAGGGTTCATGAGCTACACCCCCCGCGGCCCGGCTCCCTGTCCGTATTAATTGGTAGTTTATGATGATTGGTAAGTGTAAATGATGGGTGGTGACCAATGAGTTTGAAGCGGGGTCCAAAGGGGCCGCGTGTGTTGGAGCCGTTGCCGTGGAAGTCGCGGGCGAAGGTGGGGACGGTGGAGCATTTTCGTTTGTTCTGCCATCGGTTCCTTAAGGTGCCGAAGGGTGTGGGTGCGTTGTCTCCGTTCCGGCCGCGTCCGTGGCAGTTGGAGGCGGTGCGTCCGTTTTTTGAGGGTGAGGCGAAAACGAATTTGCTGTGTATCCCGCGTGGTAATGGCAAGTCTGGTTTGATTGCTGCGGTGTCTCTCTATCGTCTTTTTTACGGTGGTGAGGGGTCGGCGGGGTTGGTTGTGGCGCAGAACGACACGAGGGCGCGGGCTCTCGTTAAGACGATGGCGCGCATGGTTGAGCTGAATGAGGATCTGGCTTGTCGGTGTGAGATCTATAAGGACAAGATCACGTACCCGTTTACGGATTCTCATGTTTTGGCGGTGGCGTCGGAGCAGTCGGCGGTGGAGGGTGAGGATCTGACTACGGCGATTGTGGATGAGATTGGTTTTGTGGAGCGGGATGTTTTTGAGGCTGCGTTGTTGTCGTTGAAGCGTCCGGGGTCGAAGTTGTTTGGTATTGGTACTCCGTCGAAGCCGCGGATGCGTGACAGGTCGCCGTTTTGGGATCTGGTTGTTGCTGCTCGTGGTGGTGATCCGTCGGTGTCGTTGGTGGAGTATGGGGCGCCGGATAATGCCGCTAGTGATGATTGGGATGCGATCATTGCTGCTAATCCTGCATATGGTGATTTTTTGGATGCGGAGACGGTGCGGGCGCAGGCGCCGCCGAAGACGTCGGAGGCGGAGTGGCGTCGTGCTCGCATGGGGGTTTGGATTACTCAAAGTGGTGAGTCGTTCATGCCGGCGGATGCGTGGCGTCGGCAGGCCCGGCCGGGTGTGCAAATTCCGCGTGGCACGAAGGTTGTGTTGGCGTTGGATGGGTCGCAGCGGTGGGATGCCACGGTGCTGATGATGGCGTCGGTGTCTGCGAAGCCTCATCTTGAGGTTGCGGGGTGGTGGTTTGGTGATCATGACCCGGATTATGAGGTGTCTCATGCGGAGGTGGAGGCCCGTGTCTTGGAGCTGGCACGGCAGTACAAGGTGGTTGAGGTGACGGGGGATCCGTTTTTGTGGATGCGGACGTTGCAGGTGCTTGAGGATGCGGGGCTGCGTGTGACGAAGTTTTCGCAGTCGGCGGGGCGTATGTCGCCTTCCTTGGCGGAGTTTAAGGCCGCTGCGCTGGATGGGAACTTGACCCATGCGGAGGATCAGCGGTTGAACAAGCACATGCTTGCGGCGCAGATTAAGGAATCTGGTACGGGCATGAAGTTGGATAAGGCAAGTAAGACCCAGCACATTGATGGGGCTGTGGCGTCGGTGATGGCGTACAGTCGCGCGTTTTGGTTGGGGAGTAAGCGTTTCAAAAAGAAAGTTAGGAGTTTTAAGCGATGAGGGTGTCGACGGAAAGTTTGGTGGCGCGCTTAGATCATGCGCAGCCGGTGATTGCGCGGCGCGATATGTATTACCGCGGGCGGCAGCCGTTGCGGTTCATGAAGTCCACTGTGGATCCACAGATTGCTGGTTTCACGGCGAACTTGTGCAAGGTGGCTGTGGGTGCTGTGGGGGAGCGGTTGAACGTCACTGGTATTTTGGCGTCGGTTGATGGGCGTGATGTGTCGGAGCGGGCGTGGAAGTTGTGGGCGGATGCGGATATGCCGATGCTGGTTCAGGCCGCGCTTGTGGATGCGTTGGCGGTGGGTTCGGCGTTCCTTGTGGTGTGGGCGGATGAGTTTGGGCGTCCGTCGATCAGTGTGGAGACGGCGGAGCATGTGGTAGTTGAGCGTGACCCGATCACGAATGGTGTGGTGGGTGCGTTGAAGCGGTGGGTGGTGCGTGATCATAACAATGTTGAGCTTGCCACTCATTTTGTGAAGTATTTGCCGAAGGAGATTGTGCATCTGGAGCAGTCGGCTACCGATGGCAAGCTGCGTTTCGTCCGGTCGATTCCGAATCCTCTTGGGGTGGTGCCGGTGGTTGAGCTGCTCAATATTGAGCGGGTAGGTGATCAGGCGGGCTCGAGTGTGGTGGATGATTTGGCGCCGCTGGTGGATGCGTTGAACAAGCTGATTGTGGACATGTTGGTGACGTCGGAGGCGGTGGCTCGTCCTAAGCGGTGGGTGACGGGTGTGGAGCTTGAGGATCCGGAATCGGTGTTTTTGCCGGATGCTGGTTTTGAGGCGGATGCGCCGGTGGAGGTTGTTGACGTCGACGCGGTGGCCGATGAGGTGTCGGCGGAGTCTCCGTTTAAGGACTCGGATGATCTGTGGGTGGCGGAGCAGGCGGACGCGAAGTTTGGTCAACTGCAGGGCGCGGATCTCGCTGGCTATGAAACCGGCGTGAATCTGATCGTGCAGCAGATCATGGCGATCAGTGGCCTGCCGGGGCACCTCGTGGGTGTCACAACGAGTAACCCGGCGACGGCCGAAGCATTGCGGGCGTCGGAGGTTGCGCTGACGTCGCGGGCGCAGTCCAGGATCCGCGTTTTTGATAAGCCGCTGGAGTGGGCGGTACGGCTCATGGTGGCCATTGATGCTGGTGTGTCCCCGGATCGTGTGGAGGCATCTGTCCAGTGGGCAGACCCTTCCACGCGCTCAATTGCGCAGGAAGCAGACGCGGCGGTGAAACTCGTGCAGCAAGAAGTGATCAGTACCGATGAAGCCCGCGCTCGTGTGGGTGAAGAAAAGATTGGAGCGTAAAGAAATGGAAAATCAAGAGGTTAAGAATGAAGTCCCGCATGGTGATGATCGCTACGCAGTTAGTAATGGTCATGATGACCCCAACTCGAATTTGGGCGTTGAACCCAATGGGATGACGGCGTCGGAAGTGAACCGTGGTGAAGATCGAGATGGTTCCAACCGGGGTGATGAGCACCCCACAAAGGATGCCGCGGAACACGACTCCCCGGATATGTTCCCGCGTAAGGTTGTCGAGGATTTGCGTAAGGAAGCGGCGAAATACCGTGAACGTGCGAAGCGAACCGATACCCTCGAGCAGCAGTTGCACCTGGCGCTCGTGAAGCTGGATGGGCGCCTCGCAGATCCGGCGGATCTACCGTTTCACGCGGAACACCTCGAGGATCCTGAACAGCTCTCGGCGGCAATCACAGCCCTGGTTGAGAAGAACCCACGGATGAAGGCGATGCGCCCGATAGGGGATGCGGGGCAAGGTAACCGTGGTGGAGCTAAGCCGGCTGAATTTGACCTGATCAAGGCGATTAGGGGCTACTAGTATTTACGACACTGTGACGTTATGTTATGGTGGGTGCGGGTTAGACGCCCTGGCGGTGTTGGCCTTCATCGCATAGCTCCCCGGCGGAGTCAGCGAAAATTAACCATTTTCTCTTGACTCCGGAAGGGGAGTTTTCTCATGGCCACTAATACCACTTCTAACCACGGCACTCTGATTAAGGATCAGGTGTCCACGATGCTCGTTCAGCCGCTCGAAGCGGCGTCCATCGTGCTTGCATCCGGCCCGACGATCTTCCCCAGCTCCGAACCGGTGCGCGTTCCGAGGCTCGATTCCTCCGGTGATGTCACTTGGGTGGGTGAAGGCGAGCTGATCCCGGACAATTACACGGCGGGTTTCTCGGAGATTCCGCTGATGCCGAAGGAACGTAAGTCGTTGAAGGTGATTTGCCGGTTCACTAACGAGCTGATCCGTATGGCTGCGATTGGTGTGTCTCCGATCATGCAGCAGCGCATCGTCACTGATGTGAAGAACAAGCTTGATGATGCCCTGCTCGTTGGTGACGGTTCCGACAACACGATCACTGGCATTTTCAACCAGCCGGGCACCCAGAAGGGCGCGCTTGACTTGTCGAAGCCGGACAGCCTGCTCGACGCCCTGGCGCTAACGACGGCGAAGGAAGTAACCCCTAACCGCTGGTTCATCAACGCCGGTGATTTCTTCACCTTGCGGAAGGTCAAGGACGGCAACGGCCGGTACATCCTCACCGAGGACATCACTTCGGATACCACCTACAAGCTGTTTGGTATCCCGGTCACGGTGTCGAACAAGGTGCCAGCGGGTAAGGCCGCGCTGCTCGACATGAAGCAGGTCGCGGTTGTGCGTGACGTCGATCCGGCGATAACGATCCTGAATGAGCGCTACGCGGAGTATGACGAGGTTGGTATCCGTGTTGTGACCCGTTATGACCTTGGTCTGCTCAATCCGAAGGGTGTTGTGATTCTTGAGGCGGCGGGCGCCTAGTGTCCCGGTTGCAGGGGGAGTCGGTGCGCGTGGTCACGGGTGTTCAGCGAAACCAATACGGGAAAGTGATCGGTACTACCGGCGTCGATTTCCTAGCCGTGGTCGTACCTGAGTCCACCGACACGTTGAAGGGTGATGGTGGTGGCCTCGTGGCTGTTGTCGCTACCCGTGCCCGCCTGCTCGTGCCACATGGTTGGTCGGTGCCGGCTGGTGTGAAGCCTGGCGCGGAGATTGAAGTCCGTGGCGCCACCTGGTACGTGGACGGTGAAGTGTCCAAGCATGTTTCCCCGTTCGGCACCCGCGTGGGTGGGGTGGAGGTCAAACTTTCTAAGAGTATGGCTGGAGGTGTGCCGTTGTGACGCCGGATGAGTTGATCAAGTTTACGGGGGCTACGGGCCCGAACGTGCAGGCGCAAGCACAGCAGGCGTTGAGTATGGCGGAGGCGTTCGTGGATGCGTATTGTCGCGGGCGTCATAAGCGTGGGGGCGTATTGCGTCCTGGAGTGGATGCTGTGATCACTGCTGTGGCCGCTCGGATCCTTGCTAATCCGGAGCAGATTCAACAGCGGGAGCAGGTTGGCCCGTACTCGTTTTATCGGGACGCTGGTTTCCAGGGGTTTAACCTCGTGGAGCTCGCGGTGCTGAACCGCTATCGGAAACGGGCTAAGTAGCTGGTGGTGGAGTCTGTTCCCCGTAGGCGCGAAGCGACGTTTACGGCTCACTGGATTCCCAAGATCTTGGGAATCTGTTCCCCCTAGGCGCGAAGCGACGTTGCTTCCCATCTCCGGGAAGCTTTCGGGAAAACCCTGTTCCCCGTGGGCGCGAAGCGGCGTTCTATACGGTCAAAAATGACCGGGTACAAGACTCCTTGTTCCCCGTAGGCGCGAAGCGACGTTCGATGACGTAAGCCAGGCTGACGTCACCGATCCCTGTTCCCCGTGGGCGCGAAGCGGCGTTGGATTTCTCGGAAATTTCCGATAAACCCTCCGACCCATTCCCCGTAGGTGTGAAGCGACGTACTAGGTGGGGAATAGATCGACCCCGGCGGAGCTATAGGGGGTGATCTACGCCGGGGCCTCGCCACCCCTCGGGGGATGGGTGACTGAATTGGATTATGACATGCTCATGCGGAGCTCGCTACCTGACGCTGAAGCTTAGCCTGTCTTTAGGTTGACCGACGATGGTTTCCGCTTCCTCGAAAATGTGTGACACGGTGGTTCCTGTGAGCTTTGCGACGTTCTGGAGATCATCTACTGTCACGGTGTTGGGGAAGTCGCTCGTGCTGGCGGGGAAGTGGCATACCAGTTGTATGAGGACTTGATCTGTGATCGCTTCGGCCAATGTGATGGCGTCGTTGTTGTCTGTCATTGTTTTCTTCCTTCTGGTAGGTGGTGGTTGCTGTGGTGGCCATAAGGAACACAAGTGTGCCCCTCGCTGGATAGCCTGCCCAGCGTGCCTGCCCTTTTGACCGCCAACCGTTGCTATCCCACGGGTTGTAGCCCCGTCACGTCGTTAGCGTGAGGGGCTCAACCTATGACCTTTAGCTGGCTGATCAGGCGGGCTATTGGTGGAAGATGGGCGTTGCATCTTCTCCTTACGAGCTGGCTCGTTAAACGCCGATTGCTGGTTATCCCGTCGGGCTAATCTCGTAACGACGGCCCCGGTAAAGGGTGTGCTCGCTATGCCTGATCTGGTAGTGTGTGAGGCATGACGCGGGCGGAGGTTGTGCTCCGTTTCGTCTAGGCCCCATGTTGGTGTTACCGCACCTCGTGGGGCCATTTTCTATTTACACCCCAACTTTTACTCTCGCTAACGCTAAAAACTTCGACAGCATGGAGGCGGACAACTCGACTGCCTTCAACAACATCGGTGGCCAGGGCCTGGCGCTCTAACCCTCAATTCAGATAAGGACAATCACCATGAACCAAATGATCAAGTACTCCTTCGGCGAGATCGAGACTGCAGCCATGGACATCAACGCGACCTCTGGCCGCATCAACTCGCTGCTCGACGCACTCAAAACCCAAATCCAGCCCATGGTCGCAACGTGGGAAGGCACCTCGGCTACGGCTTATCAGGAAGCGCAGCAGAAGTGGGACCGTTCCGCTGCTGAACTCAACACCATCTTGGCTACTATTGCCTCGACGGTGCGCGAAGGAAACGACCGCATGTCGGAGGTCAACCGAATGGCCGCAGCTAGCTGGGGATAACCCAAAAATCCTTACCCGCTAAAAGCCAACTAACGAGCTCATCGCGTGGCCCAGGCCCGCCAGTGCTCACGGCTTCGAGCTTTTCGACGAGGTGGAAGACGTCGAGAAGCATTGGCCGTGACCATTGCGTAAACCTGGTGCCACGCGATTTTTGTTTTGGACGCGTAGTGCATTAGGGTAGGTGAGTCTATGTGTGCTTTTTAAGTATCAACTCGGGTCCCCACCGGCCGCCGAGAGGGTTGCAAAACACATGGGTTGGCTGGCAGTCCTAGACAGACTTATAAGGAGTCATTTTGTCTACTTTTCACCCAAAGAGCGGTGACGTAACTCGTAAGTGGTACGTCATCGACGCCACTGACGTGGTGCTGGGTCGTCTCGCAGTAACCGCTGCGGACCTCCTGCGTGGCAAGCGTAAGCCTTACTTTGCTCCAAACGTTGACTGTGGTGACTACGTCATCATCATCAACGCGGACAAGGTGCACATCTCTTCCAACAAGCGTGACCGCGAATTCCGCTACCGTCACTCCGGCTACCCAGGTGGCCTGAAGACCATGACCCTTGGTCGCTCCATGGAACTGCACCCAGAGCGCGTCGTCTTCGAAGCAATCGAAGGCATGATGCCGCACAACAAGCTGACCCGTGCTTCTGTGAAGAAGCTGCGCGTTTTCGCCGGCTCCGAGCACCCATACGCTGCTCAGAAGCCTGAAACCTTCGAAATCAAGCAGGTGGCCCAGTAATGACTGAAGCAAACATCAACGAAACCCAGGCTGCTGACGCTGCAGACATCGCTGCTGCAACCGCTGCAACCGAGGAGTTCACCAACACCATCGGCGACGCCATCAATGTTGAAACCGCGTCTGAGGACGCTGTCGCAGCTCCAGTGATCACCGAAGGCCCAATCCAGACCGTTGGTCGCCGTAAGCGCGCCATCGTTCGTGTTCGCATGGTTGCTGGCTCCGGCCAGATCACCTGCAACGGCCGCACCCTCGAGGATTACTTCCCGAACAAGCTGCACCAGCAGCTGATCAAGGCTCCACTGGTTCTCATCGACCGTGAAGGCCAGTTCGACATCCAGGCTAACCTGGTTGGCGGCGGCCCTACCGGCCAGGCTGGTGCACTTCGCCTCGCGATCGCTCGCGCGTTGAACGCATACAACCCAGCTGACCGTGCAGCCCTGAAGAAGGCTGGCTTCCTCACTCGTGACGCTCGTGCCGTCGAGCGCAAGAAGGCCGGTCTCCACAAGGCACGTCGCGCACCTCAGTACTCCAAGCGTTAATCGCTTCGCGTACGAGGCGCGTATCGCCTTTTGCCAAAACCGCTCTGGCCACTCCTTTTTGGGGTGGGCAGAGCGGTTTTGTTGTTGTTTGAAGAGGATGTAGATGATTTCGAACCGCGCGCAGGTGAGCGGGTGTGCGGAGTAAGTCGTTCGAAGATTCAGGAGCAGTGCTGTAGCAGTGTTGATGCAGTGCTGTGCCAGTGTCGATGGGGGAAGAAAGACATTGCGCGTTGTGTTATCCAACTTGACCACACCGTAGCGTCTGAAATTGGCTAAGTTGTGGCGCCCCGGTGTGGTCAAGTTGGCTGCGAATTCTGTCAGGGCTTTCAGCTTCATTTGTGGTGAACGCCTCAGCTAATAATCGTGGTTAAGTAAAGAAAAGTGTGTCTCCGATACGTGTTTTCCGCAGTGTTGTGGGCCTGAAGCCAGTATTTATTGTTGTCTGGGTGCGTTAGCTCGCTCGATGTCGTCACTTCGGTGTAGTCGGACTACCGCTGTGGGATTTTATTCATTAAAAAAACGCTGTTCTACGTAGTCGGACTACGCCGAAGCGACGACATAGCACTTGTGCAGCACACCCGCACCGCTGGCGACACGCCGACGAAACACACTTTTCTTTACTTAACCCAATAATCGTGAGGTGTGCATGGCGACAGCGATGACGCAGCCGGACCTCAAGCTTTGCTTTTGATCGCGAGTGTCGACAGTACCAGGAAACGGTCCTTACGATTTCTTAATCACTCTTAGGCAATAGTGAAAATGAATTTGGTGAGGATTACTACAGCCTGAACTGTGGTGCATTCCACTGCGTGAATTCCAGCTTGATTTCACACACGGAGTATTTGACGAATCCAACTCCGAAAGTAGTTCTGAACTGCCGGTTACCGTTTTTGTGAGCGATCGTAGCTTTCTGAGGCTGGAGCGAATGTGGCAGGATCTCCGGCAATCTGATTCATTCAATGGAAACTGTTTTTCATACGATAGCAAGTTTGTTATTCTTAGATAATACTCAATAACTTAACCGCTTCCTTAGTTTAAGCGTAGTTATCGATGTTCGTTTGATGGCACTGCTAATAGTGTCAGCTATTGAAAGACTCCAATGATCCAACTCCATACTGCCGGTGGCAACCACCGGGCAACGGCGGGGAAGAGTAGCGCGTTTTCACGTATATTCGCGTTCGTCGCCGCCATTGCCCTGGTTTTCCCGGGCGTGGTAGCAGTCCAATCGCACAAACCTGTGCAGGCTGCGGCCGCATATGATTACCGCGCATTTTCAACATGGTCGTACGACAGTAACAGCATCTACGTCCGCAACATCAACAATCCCAACGAGATTTACGAGGGATTCTGCTTCAACCACGATGCTGAGCAGACCTCTCGATTCCTTGAACATCCGGATTGGTACGCAGGCCAGGAAGATCGTTTCGACTACCGCCGTCTCGACATCGTCAATGGCGCTACCCTGAACTCGTACATGTCGGATAAGTCGCTGCTAAAAGTTACGGACAATGATCCGGCTAAGCTAGCGCAGCTCTACGAACGATTCCAAAAGGTCTTGTACTACGCCCAGTACCTGCCTTCTTCTGATGGCTCCCGCCAGATTCCGGATGCGCCGTTGATGTACAACGGCTACAAGGTATCGGATTTGATTTGGGCGATGACTAACTCGGCTAATGGTCGTCAAGAAAACCCACCGATGTGGGCGGTCCTTGATGAGCTATTCCAGAAGCCAGTTCCTCCGGGCAACTTCCAACTCTTCTTCTTCGAAGCCAAGTACTGGTCCAATGACGGCCAGGGCGTGCAAAACGTTATTAGCGGGCAGTTTGTGCCGAACACGCCTGTGCCAAACGAGAATCCATCTATGGGAACTGTTGTCAAGGACAACTTCACCTCGTCGACCGGCGCGCCCGCCGTTGATGCTTTCGGAAAAGTAGTTAATGACTCGCTGACTCCGCGGGTAAATGAAACTTTGGTCAATCGCCCGATCACCTCGGCTCAAGCGCAAAACGTTATTTCTGACGTTGTTGCTCTGAACAACTTCAACAAGAACCAGTCCTACGATCTCTACACCTGGTTGGTCGATAAGGAGACCGGCGCGATTGCGGGTGGCGTGAAGAAATCCGAAATCCAAGCCAATTCGCAAGAGCTTATCGACGGCCAAGTCACTGTCGACCTCGTCCTGGACCGTGACTGGGTGCAGCAACAACTTGATGCAGCCGTCGCACAGCAGGCTCCCATTTCCAAGCATTATGTGGTCTTCGAGGCGGCTTACGCAGCTGGAACATCGGTGACCACCGATTCGAATGGGATTCCTACCTCTCCAAGCTATGCGGAGCACAAGGAACTCGGTTCCCTTGACCAAACTGTGTGGTTGACCTTCTACGGCGGACCGACCATTCATACGAATGCGTGGTCTGAGCAGGATAGCAAGACTGTCTACATTAAAGACGGCAAGGCCGTAGTATTCGATGAGATTAGTTTTGCCAACCTGAATGATGGGTCTTACACGTTTGAGACCAGCGCCTTCATTAATGGAAAAAACAACCTTCCAAAACGCTAGTCGATTTTCGAATTGATGCGACTGGCAAGGTAGTCGGCGGTGCTGGCGGAGATGCTCAGGTAACTTCGCCGACTGGAGTAGAACCGAAGCAGTATTCGGGGACATTCAAGGTGCGATATGAAATCGACGCATCGGAACTCAATGCTGGCGAGAGCAACCGCATCACGATGACCGAGGTGTTGTACCAGGCAGACGTTTCCGGGAATCCGGTGGGGCGGCCAATTGCTTCACACGAAGACAAGGACAGCACTGCCCAAACTGTGATCGTCGCCCCAACTCTCGGGATCGGGACGACTGCAGGATTTGATAAAACTGAAGGTCCAAAGCTGAAGAATCTCGCTGTGGATGACGTCAACCCACAGACGATTTTCGACACGATTCGTCTTGACAATTTCCAGGATGATCAAACCGAGTATGTCGCATTCGCGGAGCTCGTTGAGTACGGCACGAACAATGTCATTGCACGTGGCAGCCAGGAATTCAAGGGTATCGACGGCGACTACTTCGTCGACGTACTTATCGAGTTGTCGGCAGATTTCATCAAGAATGTGGAGCCAAACGTTTCCAATGCTTTCACCGTGTTGGAGTACGTTTACAAGAAATCGGATCTTCCTGGTGGGGTGGTTACGAGCACGAAGCCGGTTCAGTCGGTAACCCCAATTGCGACTCACATCGACCCATACAGCGCTGAACAGACTGTGGGATTGGTCCGACAGGCAGATAACGCGGTACTGGGAACCACCGCGACCGCTGGTGGCAACAAGACGATCACTGCGGGCGAAACTGCCACGATCACCGATGTAGTCAAGTACAAAGGGCTGATCCCGAACACCTGGTACAAGCTCACGGCCGAGCTGATGGATAAGTCCGATCTCAGCAAGCCAGTGCAGACCAAGACTGTCATTTTCCAAGCTACTGAGGCCGATGGCGAGCAAAGTGTCACTTTCGATGAAGTGACGGCACAGGTTGGTCATGACTACGTTGTATTTGAAACGCTAAGCATCTCCGCCACCAACGCAAATAACGAGCTTGTGAAGAATTCCGCTGGTAACCCAGCGACCGAATATGTTGTCGGCTACCACCGTGATGCAGCTGATGCTGGACAGACAGTCACAGTGGAAGCGCCAGGGGCATTCCCGGTAACGATCTCGAAAGTTGATATCGCAGGTAATGAACTCCCCGGAGCGAACATCCAAATTCGTCAGGGAGACAAAGTAGTCGAGGAGTGGGAATCCACCACGACCGCACGCGTCATCTCCTTGCCTGAAGGTGATTATGTCTTCCATGAAGTAGCCGCGCCTAACGGTTATGTGGCCGTCACCGACATCAATTTCCATGTCGATGCAAAAGGTCAGGTGAGTGTCGATGGTGTTGCGCAAGGGGCAACTCTGAAGGTCACCGACGAGGCATCGAACATCACGACGACCGCAACCGACAAAGCCGATGGCGATAAGGTACTGCCTTCGACTGGTGGCATCATCGTCGACGAGGTGGCCTTTACCGGATTAACCGTGGGGGAGAAGTACATCGTGTCCGGCAAGCTCATGCTCAAGGACGACTCCGCAACAGGCGCGGAAACTGGAATCACGGCCTGGGGTAGCTTCATTGCGGCGGAAGCAAATCCGAAGGTAAAGCTGGAATTTGTAGTTCCGGGAACTTTTGCAGGTGAAGAACTCGTTGTTTTTGAACGGGCATGGGATGCCAACGGCAACCTCGAAAATGCATCAGGCACCCAGCCACAAGACTTCACTCAGGGTGAAGGAACCGCGCCTACTCCACCAAGTGACGCCAAAGTAATCACTCACGAGGACATCAATTCTGCGTCCCAGACCGTTTCAGTAATGCCTACCCTGACTCCTGGTACTCAGGAAATCACCATTTCCAAGGTTGATATTGCGGGTGCTGAGGTCGAGGGTGCCAGCATTACCGTAACTGGTCCGAACGGGTTTAAAGAGGCGTGGACGTCGACAAGCACGCCGCACGTCTTGACCCTGGAGCCAGGCGAATATGTCTTCCACGAAGTCAGCGCTCCGAAAGGTCTCGTTGAAGTTTCTGACATCGTATTTGTTGTGAATACGGATGGGACAGTTGTTGCAACTAAATACAACAACAATCCGATCGTCGATGGAGATCTCGCAAATATTGTGGATTCCAACGGGGCGAAGCTAACGATCACTGATAAGCCGGCCGTGGAGATCTCCAAGATCAATATCGCAGGCGACGAGCTAGTCGGAGCTCAGATCACCGTTAGCGGGCCGAACGGATTTGAAGAGACGTGGACGTCGACAAGCACGCCGCACCTAATCAAGCTGGCCGAAGGTGACTACGTCTTCCATGAAATAGCAGCTCCAACGGGCTATTTGGCAGTCACGGACATTAAGTTCCACGTTGATGCCCGTGGGCAGGTTACCTTGACGGATGTCAATGGAAATACCGTGACGGCTGAAGGTCACAAGCTAATCGTTACCGATCAAGCCGAAGCGGGTTTGCAGACCCCGTCGCCTTCTGCGACTCCTTCGCCTTCGCCAATCGAGACACCTTCACCGAAACCGGCTCCTTCTGCAGCTCAGACGCCGTCGCCTTCGCCGACCCTGTCGCCTTCGCCGACCCTGTCGCCTTCGCCGACCCCGTCGCCTTCTGCGAATCCAGAATCGCCGAAGCTGGCAACCTCGGCGGTGGACAAGCTCGACAAGGACAAGGTTGTTGAGCCAAGCGGCACCGTGATTGACACAGTTGATTACAGTGGCCTGACCGTGAACAAGACCTACACTATCGTCGGTGAATTGATGGACAAGAATACTGGTCTGGGTACCGGCATTAAGCAATCCAAGACGTTCACGACGACTACCGCGAATGGTTCGATCGACCTAGAATTCACGATCCCTGCTGGGCATGAAGGTCAAATCTTGGTTGCCTTCGAAACCCTGCTGGAAGGTTCCGTGACTCTCGCTGATTCGGGTATCAAGGACGGCGTTACTGAAAAGCCTTCTTTGGCATCGCACCGTGACATCAATGACTTCAAGCAGACGGTTTATGTCTCGCAGAAGTTTGGCACGACTGCAGAGCTATCCGAGGGAAACACTGTGGTAGACACCATTAAGTATGTTGGTCTACCAGTCGGAACTCAGGTGGTGTTCCTTGGAACGCTGGTTGATGAAAACGGTAAGGAAGTAGCTAAGGCTGCAACTTCCGTTGTAGCTCCAGCTGAAGCTCGAGTGACCTTCACCTTGAGCGACGCTCAGCTCGAAACATACGCTGGTCAAAAACTGGTGGTGTTTGAGGAAGGTTATGTAGTTGTTCCAACCAAGACTCCCGGTTCGGAAACTCTGCAGGTACAGGATGAGAATGGGAATCGGGTCGATCTGAATGTCATCAAGATCGGTGAGCATAAGGACCTGAAGTCCGTACCACAGACCGTGGTCATCCCGACTACGTCAGTAGTTCCTGCTACGACGCCATCGACCCCGCCTCTGTCTTCAGTGACCGAAGTACCGGGATCCTCAATCGACGGCAACTGGTGGATTGCTATCCCAGTCCTGATCGGTGCTGGATTACTCTCGTCGGCTGGTTCTTCCGACGTTCACGTAAGCAGTGACAAGCCGAACATGGCACCGGTACCAACTCCGTCTCCGACCCCTACCACTGCGGTAGGTGCGCCAACGACGTCTGCACCTGCAATGCCTACCCCTGCAGTTAGTGGCGTAGCCAACGCAGCCCCACAGCAAGACAAGCCTGAAAACAAAGTTGTCGGCATTGCAAAGGGGAAGAACAAGAGTGGCGTTCTCGCCAATACGGGCGCTTCCGTATTGGGGATCGCGCTGATCGCAGCCATAACCTTGCTCCTCGGCGCAGCTTTGGTCAAGCGACGCAAGGAAAGTTAGGTAGCGCAAGGAAAGCTAGGTAGCGCCTAGTGCCGTGAAAACACAAGCACCCGGTTCAGTCATCTCCTGCAAGGAGGTTGCTGAACTGGGTGCTTTGTATTGGGCTACTAGTGCTTACCCTCGGCGAATTCTTCCACGATCTTGGCGTTAAACGCGTCCAGGTCAGCGGGAGTGCGTGAGGAGACCAAACCACGATCAACATGGACTTCCTCGTCAACCCAGTTGGCGCCCGCGTTCACCAGATCGGTCTTGATCGATGGGTAAGACGTAAGTGTCCGGCCACGCAACACATCGGCATCAGTCAGGATCGAGCCACCGTGGCAAATGACGCCAGTTGGCTTCGCAGCAGCAAAGATCTCCGCCACGAACGCCACCGCGTGCTTATCCGTTCGAATGGTGTCGGTGTTGTTCACTCCACCAGGGAGGAGTAGCGCGTCGAAATCGGCAGCGACAGCTTTCGCGGTCTCTAGGTCGACAGCAACCGTGGTGCCGTTCTTGCCCTCAATCTCTCCAGATTCAGTGGAAATCACTACGACTTCAGCGCCAGCCGTTTTCACCGCTTCAATTGGCCTGGTGAGCTCGGAATCCTCGAAGCCATTAGTAACCAGCACGGCAATCTTCTTACCTAGGAGCTTGGACATAGTAGTTATCCTCCGTATTCAGTCGAGCCTATTGGTACAAGGACCAGGTTAACGGAAAACCTATATCCGAGCATTGGCTGTGACTTAACCGGGAATAGCTGCAAGATCAACTGAGTGATGGTGGAGTCAACGAGGAGCTTTATCCGGGCACACTGCATAATGGAACGTATGACTCGACTATTTGGTACCGATGGTGTGCGTGGCCTCGCTAATGAGACCTTGACTGTTAACCTTGCTCTTCGGCTCGGGCAGGCTGCAGCGGAAGTTCTTACTCGGGAGAATCGCTCGTCGAAAAGGCGTCCGATCGCGGTGGTTGGCCGTGACCCGCGTGTTTCCGGTGAGATGCTGGCGGCGGCGCTGTCCGCAGGTATGGCGTCCCGCGGTGTCGACGTGCTGCGCGTGGGAGTGCTGCCCACCCCTGCTGTAGCCTTCCTCACGGACGATTATGGTGCGGACATGGGCGTGATGGTCTCTGCCAGCCACAACCCGATGCCAGACAACGGCATCAAGTTCTTCGCAGCCGGCGGGCACAAGCTTGCCGACGAAGTTGAGGATGAGATTGAGCGTGTCCTGAACGAAAATATCGAAACTGGGCCGACTGGACATGGCGTTGGCCGCGTCTTGGAAGAATCGCCAGACGCACGGGAACGCTACCTTAATCACCTGCGTGATGCTGTCCCGGCAAATCTCAACGGGATCAAAGTGGTAGTGGACTGCGCGAATGGTGCTGCATCCGATGTGGCACCAATGGCTTACCAGGCTGCGGGGGCTGAAGTCATCGCGATCCACAATTCGCCGAATTCGTACAACATCAACGAAAACTGCGGCTCCACCCATATTGAAGAAATTCAGAAGGCAGTGGTAGAGCATGGGGCAGACCTCGGACTTTCCCACGATGGTGATGCCGATCGTTGTTTAGCAGTGGATGCACACGGCAACGTGGTTGACGGTGACCAAATCATGGCTATCCTGGCAATCGCTATGAAAGACAACGGCGAGCTGCGCAAGCACACCCTTGTTGCTACCGTCATGTCGAACCTGGGTCTCATGCTCGCAATGAAAGACGCTGGAATCGAGGTAAAGACCACCAAGGTGGGCGATCGATACGTCTTGGAAGAGCTTAACGCAGGGAATTACTCGCTTGGCGGGGAACAATCCGGGCATATCGTGCTGCCTGATTTCGGTACCACCGGCGACGGCACCCTTACCGGCCTCGCATTGATGGCTCGTATGGCAAACACTGGATTGTCGCTTGGTTCGCTAGCTGAAGCGATGACTGTCCTGCCGCAGAAGCTGATCAACGTGCCCGTCACCGACAAGACCATTGTGATGTCCAGCCCAAAGGTCTTAGAAGCGATCGAGATCGCGGAAACGGAGCTAGGCGAGACCGGTCGTGTCTTGTTGCGCGCTTCCGGCACTGAAGAGGTCTTCCGCGTGATGGTCGAGGCCGCTGACGCAGACACCGCCGTTCGCATTGCCGGCCGCCTGGCAGCAGTAGTAGCAGAGGTCTAACCGCGCTTTTCAAAAAATTCGCCCGTTTTGGGAACGATTCACCCCCTTCAAGAAGTCCAATTAAGTAGGGACACTTTTTCTTGAAGGGGGATTTTTCATGTTCGACATCGATCTTGACGTCGTCGCAGCGACCACAGCGCTGACAGCGCTTATCGACGACACCAGCGCCGAACTCACCAGGCACCAACAAACCGTACCAACATATCCCGTGGCTGCGGCTGGGAAGGGATTCGCGGCTCATGGTGAAGCCCTGGCGAAGGCTTACGCTGCAACTCACGACATGTTGGGGCAGCGGATCAGCGCTGCTTTGGCCACGTCCGAAGCTGCCCGCGTAGAAGTCAGACGCTTCGCCTCGGAAGATGACGGCTTTGCCGAAAACATTGGGGGTGGCTACTAATGCCTCGTATGGGTGGGCCAAAGGCGAGGAAGCCGTCGGGGGCGTCGAAAAGCGGGCAGGATAGCAAAGGATCCATCGTTGAGCTGTTGAAAGAAACCATTGCGGATTTGTCTGCGGCTGCAGCTGGGTTTTGGTCTGGACCCGCGATTACCCCGGCCAAGGTTGAAGAAGCGATGCGCACGACCGACGGGATGGACCCGCAGGCAGGTCAAACCGCCCTCTCCGATGCGACTCAAGCGAGCGCGAAGAAGGTGAAGGGACGAGGGGTGCTCTCCATCGTCTTTGGGCTCATCGTCTCCTTTGCTAGCGGGCTCATCGCCGATGAAGTTCGCTCGCGGGTGTGGGATTGGATCACTAAGGACGAGGAAGCTGAGCAGCTTAAAGCTGACCAGGAGCAGTGTTCGCAAGGGTGTACACAAGCGGAGGACACCGCCAACGCAGCTGCGAACGAACTGGTTGCAGCCACTGCCGCACATATCCGGGCCATCACCTCAGCCTTATCGACGATTGAACCGGCCGAACATCCCGATGCCTTCGCAAGCATAGTTGCTGCTGGGGATGCAGCCATTGCACAGTGCTCAGCTGCGCTCATTGGGCTTTCGCAAGACCGGGATCGCTGTATTGCCAGCACGTACAACGAGATGTTGGCGCGGATTGGTCAGGTATGCGAAACACCGATTCCCGCGCTGCCCGCGGCTTGTGACGAGGTTAAAAAGTGCGAAGCGGTTCCAGCTGCAAAGGAGGCAAAGCCGGGGGAAGAGTTGGAATGCGTCGAAAAGCAGGTTGCTTCGAGTGGTCCGGCCAGCGCACCTGTGGAGTGTCCCCAGACTCAGCCGGCGGCGACTGCTGCACCAGCGCCGGCCCCTGCACCCGCGCTCCAGGATTGTCCGAAGCCAGCGCCACAGACTCAGCCTGCCCAAGCTCCGGTAGGTATACCAGCAACTCAAGAAGTGCAGAACCGGCCAGCACCAGTGGACTGCCCGGAGCCTCAGCCGGAGGCACAGCGGGAGCCCAAGGCCGAGACTCGCCCAGAGCCAGTTGCCCAGGTGCGCATAGTGAATCCGATTGTGGAGTGCCCTGAAGAAGCAAGCCCTGTGCCACCAGCGAAGCAAGAGGTGTCCTGCCCACCGACTCAGCCTGCAGCGACTGGGGAAATCAAGGTGGTTGAGCAACCAGCTCCAGCTGAACCATGCAATTGTGACGATGAAAAACCAGACTCTGTGGATCAGCCATCTGGGGAAACTGAAGAGGTATGCACTGAAGAAACTAGCACCGAGACCTGTGGTTTGGGAACGGTCCTCGTTGCTGGGTTAGCGCTGGTAGCGATAGGTGCACTGATCGATTTCGCGCTCGATCACTTCCTGTCTGAGGCAACGCCGGAGCCAGCTGCAGAACCGGTGCCTACACCGGAACCGGCGCCAGCTGCAGTGCCTGAACCGCAACCTGCTGCTCATCAACCGCCGCCGCCACCAATAACGGACCCAGCGCAGGAACCACCTCCTCCGCCTAAGAAGGTGGTGCCTCCGCCTGTCACTACGGAACCACCTTCACCGCCTAAACAATTCGATTCAGCCTCGGTGGTAGGTGGTACGCCAGCTCCCGCTGAGGTCTTTCCGGCCGCGGGGGAGGCAGTTCCTGCGGAACCAGAACTGGTGGGAGCTGGATCAAGCATGGGATCGTCTGCACATATTCACAAGGCCGGAGCGTGGTAACTGATGAAGAATACTGATTTTGATGAAATCTTGGCTGATTTCCGACGCCGAGCTATCGAAAGAATCGCCGAGTTTGAGCGCAGCTTGGAGCAGTCGCAATCGCAAGTGAAGAAAGCTGTCGCAGGGGTCCACGGCCAAAATGTTCCACACCAGAGACCTGAAAGCCGCACCGAAAACCTCGCCGTCGTACCAAGGACAACGGCGAATGCTGCTCGGCGGACCAACCCTTCGCAGCCTCGGGCTGAACTGGGTTTGCCAAGGAAGGGGTGGGGACGTGGCGCTGGTCAGCCTGCGACTGCGGTGCGGAGTGTACTGCAGCGCGGAAACTGACCAGGTTACGGGCGCAGTGTGGCTATTTGCTCACCTTGATTGAGGTGCCGTTACCAGCATTGGAATCAGCGAGTTTGAGAGCAATCCCAGTTGAGTCGTAGCTAAGAACTTTCTTCGCTACGGCAGTGGGATCGGAGAAGGCTGAATATTTGTTTTCGTTTGCCACGCGGTGCAGCAAGAAGCCGGTGAGCAGCCCGCGGGCGATCTCTTGCTTGGCCGACTGTGGCATGCCAAGCCCCGCAGCAACGCGGAGAGGAGAAAACTCAGCGAATCCGCGTTGAGTGCCGTCTTCGATCTCGCGGTAAGTTACTGCGCCACCCCAGTTTCCAGCTACCCGAAGCGGGTTGCCTGCCTCGATGAAATCAGGAGAAGAAGGTCCGATGATTAGGCCTGGGGCCGAAACGTGAGCAGCCGCGCTCACTGAGGAAGGGGACGTTTCGGCAGGGTAGAGAGCAGCCACGGCGCGCAGACGCTCGCGACCTGCAGCGGCCAAGATGGCGGCGCCGGCACCCATCCCGTGGCCGGCGAGACCAATTTTGCCGGGTGCAACAGTAACGTGACCGGCCCCAAGTTTGACGCCAGTGAGAATCTGCAATGCAGTCTCCAAGTCAGAGGCCAAGCCCTTGTGATTCGGCAGTGGACCGACCTCGGTGGCCGGAGCCGCCACGACGATGCCCCAGCTCGCCAGGTGGCGAAGTGTGGCATGGTAACGCTTGATGTCAGTCATCCAGTCGTGTCCAAAAGCGACAGCTGGCAGGCCATTGCCTTCCGCAGGCGTGTAAAGGCGCCCCGGTAGGCCCGCGTATTCCAGATCGCCCACCAAAACTCGGTGAGGACCACGCTTGGACAGGTTGCTCATTAGTTTGTTCAGGTTCTCAGCCACATCACAAGGATAGTGCAAAGCTTAAGGAGTCGTCGCAAAAGTTGCTGCTTATCGACGCTCACCTGCCCTCAACACGGGTGGGGACCAGGAGGGCGTCGATAAGCTTTTTGCTGGCTATCAGAGGTAGATAGTTAGATACATGGGTAAGGGTCGCTAATCGGGGGCCGATACCTCTAAGATTGTCGCTATGTGTGGAATCGTGGGATACGTAGGCGGACAGCAGGGTCTTAACATCGCAGTTGAGGCATTGCGCCGCATGGAATATCGAGGCTACGACTCGTCAGGAGTTGCGGTTGTCGATGGTGCTGGCTCTATTAACATCGTCAAGCGTGCTGGAAAGCTAGCCAACCTGGAAGACAAAATCGCGGAAGTCGGTGCGGAGAGCCTCGCTGGCTCGACCGCAATTGGACATACGCGTTGGGCCACGCATGGTCGCCCAACGGATCAAAATGCGCACCCGCACCTGTCTTTCGACGGCAAAGCTGCAATTGTCCATAACGGCATCATCGAAAACTTTGCTCCGTTGCGCGAACAGCTGATCAAAGACGGCGTGGAGCTGAAGTCCGAAACTGACTCGGAAGTTGCAGCTCACCTGTTGGCCCAGGCCTACAACGAGGGCGAAACTGCCGGCGACTTCCGCGCTTCGGCGTTGAAGGTTCTTGGCGGTCTGGAAGGTGCGTTCACGCTTTTGTTCACGCACGCTGATCACCCAGGCACCGTTATCGCTGCGCGTCGTTCGACTCCGTTGATCGTCGGTATCGGCGAAGGCGAGATGTTCCTGGGTTCGGACGTTGCAGCGTTCATTGAGCACACCAAGCAAGCTGTTGAACTCGGACAAGACAGCGTTGTCATCATTACCGCTGATGATTTCGAAATCCTGAACTTCGATGGCACTCCTGGTGAAGGCAAAGAATTCACCATTGACTGGGATCTCGCTGCTGCCGAAAAGGGCGGCTACGACTCCTTCATGATGAAGGAAATCCACGAGCAGCCGGACGCTGTTCGTGACACCCTCGTGGGGCACTTTATCGACGGGCGCATCGTGCTGGACGAAGCCAACATCTCGGAAGCAGAGCTCAAGGCTGTCAATAAGGTCTTCGTGGTTGCCTGTGGTTCGGCGTACCACTCCGGGTTGCTGGCAAAGTACGCCATTGAGCACTGGGTGCGTATTCCAGTGGAAATTGAAGTGGCCTCGGAGTTCCGTTACCGCGACCCAGTACTTGACGCGAACACCCTCGTCGTCGCTGTTTCGCAATCCGGTGAAACTGCGGACACCCTGGAGGCCGTGCGCCACGCTAAGACCCAAGGTGCGAAGGTCCTGGCAGTGTGCAACACCAACGGCTCCCAGATTCCGCGTGAATCCGATGCTGTGCTCTACACCCACGCTGGCCCAGAAATTGGCGTCGCCTCCACCAAGGCGTTCTTGGCGCAGGTAGCTGCCAACTATATCGTCGGTCTCGCACTCGCGCAGGCCAAGGGCACCAAGTACCCAGATGAAATCCGCGAGATCTGGACCGCACTGGAAGAGATTCCGGCGAAGATCGCAGAGGTGTTGAGCTGTGAAGAACAGGTCACCGAGATTGCCCGCACCCTCGGTGCGATCAAGACCATGCTGTTCCTCGGTCGTGGCGTCGGATTCCCAGTTGCCCTTGAAGGTGCGCTGAAGCTCAAGGAGCTGGCTTACATCCATGCGGAAGGCTTCGCGGCGGGCGAGCTCAAGCACGGTCCGATCGCTCTGATTGAAGATGACCTGCCGGTTGTCGTCGTCGTGCCGTCGCCACGCGGTGTGAAGGTGCTGCACTCTAAGATCGTCTCCAACATTCAGGAGATCCGCGCCCGCGGTGCCAAGACCATCGTGATTGCCGAGGAAGGCGACGACGCTGTCGAGCCTTTCGCAAACTGGCTGATCCGCATCCCGAAGTCATCGACGATCATGCAGCCACTGCTGGCAACGGTGCCTTTGCAGTACTTGTCGGCCGAGATTGCTCGTCAGTGTGGCAACGACGATATTGACAAGCCACGTAACTTGGCGAAATCGGTGACTGTGGAATAGTCGCTGTCCATCTTCGCTGAAGTGCCCCAATGCCGACGAGTCGGTGTTGGGGCACTTGGCGTTCGTGCCCGGCGTAAGGCTACCTGGATTTAAATCCGAGTAATATTCATTTGGCGGATGGTGGGGATTCGTGCGTAGCCAGCGGTTTTGGACTTTTGATGCTCTGATTGACGCGAATAATTTTAGAATTTCTTAATAACTTTCTAAGGATAGGTTAAGTTGGTCACTGTTCTAAATAAATCTGAAAAAAGGGGCACCCAATGTTTAATTCCATGAAGAAGCGCGTTCTGGCCACAGCCGTCGCTATCGCAACCGTTAGTACTGGAGTAGCGGTCGCACCAGCTCAGGCTGCGGAACCATTCCCGATCGCTCACTCCACTGCACACGAAAGCAACCCACTTTTCGGTCTGCTGCCACCGCACTTGCGTAACGACGAAGGCATTCGCCAGATCCTCGCCATCCTTGGCGTCGCTGGTGGACTTGCTGGCGTCATTGCCTTGATCGCGACTTTCGCAAAGGGTGGCGGAAGCAGCATGACATCGTCGGGCTCGAGCATGAACCCAGGTAAGAACACCACGCCTGCTGCGACGACCACGCCTGCTGCGACGACCACGCCTGCTGCGACGACCACGCCGCGTCCTTCGTCTTCGGTTCCGACGACGGCTCCGACTGTGTCTTTGCCTGAAGGCACGATTCCGGCCACCACCACGCCGACGACGAGCACTCCAGTGACCACCACGCCGACGACGAGCACTCCAGTGACCACCACGCCGACTATGACCACTCCAGCGACCACCATGCCTGCTGCCACCACCACTCCTGCCCCTTCGATCGTTTTGACGCAGAAGGAACAGCAGCTTTGGGCTGCGATAAACCAGGAGCGTGTAGCTCGCGGGCTTAAGCCATTGACGCTTGATGCTAACGTGACCAGTATCGCTCGCACCGATGCGCAGAAGAATGTCGATACCACTACCATCAACAAGACCACCCAGAACTTTGGTGCTCTCTACGCTGGTCACCCGCTGTCTATGCCGTTTTCTGACTTCCTCACCCAAAAAGTGCCTTCTACGTTCACTGGTTTTACAAACGCATCCTTGACGAAGATCGGCGTCGGAATCGTCGAGAAGGATGGCATGGACTGGATTGTGGCGTACTCCGCTTTCTAAGTTTTAGACTTAACCACGTTTCTTAGGGCGAGTCGGTCGGTACATTTGAGGATATGAATTCTCCTGCATATCAGCCGATTTACACCCCTTCGCAGATTCGTGATGCCGAAGCGCCGTTGATTGCATTGCTTGGAAACAAGCTCATGCGATCAGCGGCGTTTGCTGTTGCTCGCGAAGCAAAGCTACTCATCCGCAAGCTGGATCGTTCGCCTTATGGCGCGCGGGTTTTGGTGCTGGCAGGAAAAGGTAATAACGCTGGCGACGCCCTATTTGCTGCCGCTGAATTGGAGAAGTCTGGCGCACGCATTTATGTCTGGCAGGTCGCTGAGCGCACCCATGCGGCGGGGCTGAGTGCTCTGAAGTGGCCTCGCTTTGTCTCGGAGTGCCCGGATGGGATTGACTTAGTTCTAGATGGAATCGTGGGGATCGGCGCGAAAGGCGGCCTCGAGGGCGAAGCAGCTCGGGCTGTTGCCGCAGTCGCTGGAATTCCGGCGCTCGCTGTCGATGTGCCGAGCGGCGTGGGGCCTATGAGTGGTCGGGCCACGGGGGCGTCGATAAGCGCCCAGGTCACGGTGACTTTTGGTGGGCTGAAGCCGGTGCATGTGCGCGGGTTTGAGCACTGCGGGGAGGTGAAGTTGTATGGGCTGGGTATCGAGGACAACTTGGGTACGCCGTGGGGTTACCACGTGCGCCGGGTGGATCATTGGCCATATCCCGGCCCGGAGGACGATAAATATAGCACCGGTGTCGTGGGTATCCACGCTGGTAGTGAGGAGTATCCGGGGGCTGCGGTATTAGCGACGCTGGGGGCGGTGCGGGCGACGTCGGCCATGGTTCGCTACGCGGGGCCCAGCCACGCGGACGTCGTACGAGCGCTGCCGGAGGTGGTGGCAACCCAAACCCCTGCGGAAGCCGGGCGGGTGCAGGCGTGGGTGTACGGCCCGGGTGCTGGGGTGGATCGTGCTGCGATGCTCGACATGCTCGCTCGCCCCGAGCCCCTGCTTATCGACGCCGATGGCATCACCGCTCTCGCTGCCTCCGAAACTGGGATCAATGCCCTCTGTGATCGGGAAGCGTTCACCGTGCTCACCCCACATCGAGGCGAATTCGAACGGCTTACTACTGCTCAGACGGCACAACAACTTGCCCACGAGCTTGGAGTTTGTGTCTTGCTTAAAGGTCGCGTCACGGAGGTGGCCTATGGCGACGAACTGTATCTCATCGAAGCGGGTTCATCGTGGGCAGCCACACCAGGATCCGGTGATGTCCTCTCCGGCATCATCGGGGCGGCTATCGCAGCTGAACCTACCGCGCGGATGGTGGCGAATGCTGTGCGCATGCATGCTAACGCTGCTGCACTCTGCGGAGGCCCGGTGCCAGCGGGTGACATTGCTCGGGCACTGACGCAAGTGATTCGACCCTAGAGTGGCACAATAGTGTGCATGAGTCAGCTTCGGTCCATCATTAATTTAGACGCCATTGCGCATAACACTCGTGTAGTGAAAGCGGAAGCTGGTGGGGCGAAGTTGATGTGCGTAGTGAAAGCGGACGGTTACAACCACGGCATGCGACATGTCGCTGAGGTGATGGCGGCCAACGGTGCTGACCAATTCGGTGTGGCCACGCTTGAGGAAGCGGTGCTTCTTCGTGACGCTGGCATCATGCAGCCTATCCTGTTCTGGTTGTGGACCCCTACCATCGATCTGTCTCCGGCATTTGACCGAGGCTTGGACATTGGGGTGGCGGGTTTGGAGCACGTTCGCGCTGTGGTTGCTGCTGGCCAGCCTGCCCGGGTCACCGTTGGCGTAGACACTGGCCTCAACCGTTCTGGAATTGATGAGGAAGACTGGGCACGCGCATTCACTCTGTTAGCTATGCAGCCACAGATCACGGTGACGGGCCTTTTTAGTCACCTGTCTAGCGCTGATGAGCTCGGCTCCACTGCAACTGACGAACAGGTGGCCACGTTTAAGCGGGCATTGGCCATCGCGCGCGCCTGCGGACTGGACCCGCGCTGTAATCACTTGGCGAACTCGCCCGGCCTGCTCATGCACGACGACTTCGGCCTAGAAATGGTCCGTCCAGGACTCGCGTGCTACGGGTATTCGCCGTTGCCGACCTCCTCCTACGGCTCTGAGCTGCGCCCTGCCATGACCTGGGAAGCCGATGTGGTGACGGTCAAGCGTATTCGCGCCGGAGAGGGGGCGTCCTACAACCTGACGTGGCATGCGCCTTCCGATGGCTATACGGCGATTGTCCCAGTAGGTTACGCCGACGGCTTGCCCCGTGAAGTCCAGGGTTCTTTCGCTGTGACGATCAACGGTCGTCGATATCCGCAGGTAGGACGCGTTTGTATGGACCAAATCGTGGTGTGGTTGGGGGCAACCACCGATGTTGAACCTGGTGATACCGCCCTCTTGTTTGGCCCCGGTGATCGCGGCGAAATGACCGCCACCGAGGTTGCCGACGCAGCCGGTACCATCAACTACGAAATCTTGTGCACCCCGCGCGGGCGCACCGAGCGCGTGTACGTGGGAGGTTAGTAGTGGAATCTGTACGCTGCGAAACTATGGAGGATACCCAGGCCTGGGGGTTTAAGCTGGGGCAATCCTTGCGCGCCGGGGATGTCGTCATCCTCGACGGGCCACTTGGCGCTGGCAAAACCACCCTCACGCAGGGTATTGCTCGTGGCCTCGGGGTGAAAGGCCGCGTGACGTCCCCGACCTTTGTGATCGCCCGAGAGCACCGCTCGCTTAACGACGGCCCCTCCCTCGTACATGTGGATGCCTACCGGCTGCTAGATTCCGGAGTGGATCCACTCGGCGCATTGGACTCCCTGGACCTGGATACTGACCTGCTCGACTCCGTGGTTGTTGCAGAATGGGGCGGCGGCCTCGTAGAGCAGATTGCAGATCGCTACCTTTTTGTGCAGCTCGACCGTGAGACCGCGGTGGCTGAAGATCCGGAGTCAGAGGCGCGGATTATCTCTTGGGAGTGGCGGGGTTAGCGTTTGCAAAGCTAATGGAATTGCGGTGAGAAAATTCCTCTCGAACAATTCCAGAATCCGAAAAATAGGGGCGTTTTTTCATTGGACGCCAAAATGGCTGGTAGTTTCGAAATATGAGTTACGGTATACTTTGGATTTTCATTGCAACTGGGTCGTAGATGTATGATTTGAACGGTTTTCGGATGCAAATCGGGTCGCTAAGAGTTTGGACTCCGTCAGTGTTGATGAAAAACGTATTGCATTTTTGGATTGTGTTCGCCGTGAAAATTTTAGAAAACAGAGAATCAATCAAATCTTGAGAATTCCTTTCTTGATCCTGCTGCATAACGGAGGAATCTTCAAAACTAACGGTTGCCGGTTTAACCTTCAAGTTTGCATCATCGATTATGCACAAAATTTCTATGGTTTCATTGTTTGAAGGATTGGTGATGGGGGAAAGTAAGATGGTAAATATATCTTTTGCGACATGCCATATATATTTAGTTTCTAGTCGGTTAAGAAAACTGATTAGGCTTGGAGATGCTTCGGCGTTAAATTTGCTTGATTTGACGCAAACCGGCGGGGCCGATTTGATGGAGACACCGATTTCTTTAAAAATATGATTGAGTTCTTATGATTTGGGAAAATCAGAATTTTCCTTCGAATTATATTTCACCAAAAAGGGGGATTGGTTGAAATCTAGAAATTCCGGATTGTTGATCGGGAATACCAACGAATTATCTTGGCCAAAGAAAATCGTGGTATGGGAGGTAATCCCTAAAAGCTCAATCATGGTTGAATGGAGCCGAAATTGTTCTTGAGCTTGCAGGCGCAAATTAGAATGAGGAATGTTCACTCCTTTAAAAGTCGCAATAATTGCAGCGGAGGATTAGTGTGTATGACATTTTCCTCCAGGAAAGCTTGTCACTACAAGATCGTTGCTGTCGGAAACGATTGATGAGGGGTCTATTGTCATAGCTATTGTGCCGCGCACCTTATCGACAAGGTAAACTTGGGCTGAATAGCAAGTCGAATTGCGTTCTTGGCTGTTTTTCCAATAGTCTGCGTCAGTGAATGCCTTGGTCATACTCATATCTGCAAGGTCCATCCAGCCGATGCCTTCAATAGCGGCTAGGGTTTGCCACTCTTTCATGTGTCGGCGTTTGATGTGCCGAAAACCGCTGGTTTGACCGTCTCGTGGCCCGCACTTAAGGTCAATTTTGTGTCCTCGATGAACCCCATAGTTGCCGGTCCAGGACTTAATAACCTTATCTTCCGAAGTAGTAAAACCGCATGCAGCCCAAGGGGGAATGCTTTCGGTTCGAGAGATCGAGGCGAAAGTGCCGATGTTTGGGGAGTCGTTTGGCGACCACACCGGATTCCGCGACCATGTTAGGTTAGCGATATCAGCTTCTGCAACAAAACGACGCTGCAAAGACTGGATTAGCAGATTATTTAGTTGTTTCCCGCCAAACATTGAAGTCCCTGCTGCGTCGAGCTCATTCTCAAGCACCAGGACTTGATGTTCAAAATCTTGAACCGGCCCACCGAATTCATCGTTATAGGCATCGGAAACTGGGTAACCGAATCGGCCCCGTTCGTATCCAGATATAGACCAAGCTTCGAGGATGAGATCAAGAATTGTGTGTGCACCGTAGCTTGGGTGCCAGTAGATCATGCCGAGTGCGAAGCGGTTGTAGCGGCCTACTCCGTCTGGGGTGCCTTCTTCGTCGGTGGCTGGGTAGCCGAGTGGGCCACGTTCTTCACCGGTTTCTACCCATTTTTCCAGGATCTTGCCTTCGATAGACACCACACCGGATAGGGAGCCGTAGATGCGGCCGCGTTGGAAGTATTGTTTGCGTCCTACTCCGTCGCCGGTGCCGATTTCATCGGATGTGGGGTAGCCAAGGCGGCCTAGTTCCCACCCGTTACGCGCCCACACTATGGAATTGTGGGTGGTGACGGACCAGGCTCCGGTGTCGGGGTGCCAGTAGATGAAGCCGTTGTCGAATTCGGTGCGTTTACCCACTCCGTCAGGGTTGGTTAACTCGTTGGACTTGGGTAGGCCGAGGAAGGAGACGGGGGTTTGTCCGGCCCAGGTTACAGCCATGGATTCGTATTTCGCGCGGATGGCACCGCAGACCTGGAAGCTGGAGGGCCAGTAGGTGCGGCAGTTATCTGCTGCAAAGGTCCGGATGATGGGTGGTTGGCCTGGTGCGGTGATGCCTTGTTCGCGGGCTTCTTGAACCTCGGCTTGGTCGGCTTCGTGTTTGGTGACGCCTGTGGGCAGTGGGATGCGGTCAGACCGCATCTTGCCTGGGTTGATCACAGGTTGTGGGGCGCCGAGATCGGCGGGAAGTGTGCGTTCTAGTTCGTGGTTGTCCACAGTGTTTTTGTTCATGCCGGGTTCGTTGAAGTCTCAGTCTGAGGTGTCTACCTGGCGGTAGTGGTCTGGTTCGTAGGGCGGGATGAAGGACGCATCGCCCGTCACCGCGGTTGCTTGAGCCCTAGCCTGTGCCGGCGCGGTTTGCGCGTGAGCAGTTACAGGTAGGAACAGGCAGGTCGCTGCCACGGTTAAGGTAGCTCCGAGTTTTTTTTTAAGGTACGCATCATGGCAGGTATCCTCCACGGTTTTATAGGCTCTTGCTCAGAATCTTAAGCGAAACCTGTCTGCGTGTCTTGGTAACTAGCCAACCCACTACGATGGAACCCGTGCTTGTACTCGCAATTGATTCTGCCACCCCTACTGTCGTCGCAGGCGTCGTTGATTCCGACACCGACGAAGTGTTGGGGGAGACCATTCTCGAAAACTGCCGTGACCACAACGAACAGCTGGTTCCGGCCACGCAAGCCGCGTTGAACAAGGCTGGCAAGACGTTTCAGGACATCCACGCTATCGTCGTCGGCACCGGTCCGGGGCCGTTCACCGGCTTGCGGGTAGGTATGGCAACTGCCGCGGCCTTCGGGGATGCCTTGGGGATTCCGGTCCATGGTGTGTGTTCCCTGGACGCTATCGCCGTGCAGATTCCGGCGGAACAGAAGGTTGTGGCCATTGACGCGCGGCGTCGAGAAGCATACTGGGCGCGGTATGAGGGGGAGCGGGTCGGCGAGCCGCAGGTTACTCCGTATGACCAAGTGCCGCGGGTCGGCGAGATGAACGCGCCTGCGAACCTCGCGGAACACTTTCCCGAGGCCACCCATGATTTGTACCCGACTCCGCTGGCATTGGTGCAGGTTGCCTCGTTGGGCGAACAGCCAGGACCGCTGCAGCCCTTGTACTTGCGGCGGCCGGACGCGAAGGAGCCTAAGCCAAAGCCGAAGAGCCCAGCGATCCCGGACGTGCAGCTGTGAACTGGGAGGTAAGGCGCCTCGTAATTAATGACGCAGCGCGGTGTGCTGAGCTTGAGCAGCAACTTTTTGCTGGGGACGACCCGTGGCCAGCAGCGGCGTTTGAGCAGGAGTTCGCGCAGCCGAACAACTTCTACCTCGGCGTAGAAATTGACGGAAATCTTGTGGGTTATGCCGGGCTGAGCTTGCTGGGGTCGCTTAAGGAGCCGGAATTTGAGATCCATACCATCGGCGTCGACCCGGCCCACCAGCGCAAAGGAATCGCGGGTGAGCTCATGGATCAGCTCATGCACGCAGCTGACCAGTATCAAGGGCCGGTTTTCCTTGAAGTGCGTACGGATAATGAACCGGCGATCGCCATGTATGAAAAGTATGGCTTCGAGCGGATGGGTTTGCGCAAGAACTATTATCAGCCCTCAGGGGCCGATGCTTACACGATGAAACGGGAGCCTAAGAAATGATCATCCTCGGAATTGAATCCTCCTGCGATGAAACAGGTGTCGGAATCGTGCGCCTGGACCCTGACACTGGCGACGTAGAGATCCTCGCTGATCAGGTTGCTTCCTCAATGGAACAGCACGCCCGCTTCGGCGGCGTCGTGCCGGAAATTGCCTCCCGGGCGCATTTGGAAGCTATGCAGCCGGTGATGCGTGCTGCATTGAAGGAGGCTGGCATTGAGAAGCCGGACGTGGTCGCCGCAACCGTAGGGCCTGGTCTTGCAGGTGCGTTGCTGGTCGGGGCGTCGGCGGCGAAGGCCTATGCCGCGGCCTGGAGCGTGCCGTTTTATGGCATCAACCACTTGGGTGGGCACGTGGCGGTCGCAAATCTAGAAGGGGAGAAGCTGCCGCACTCGGTCGCGTTGTTGGTCTCTGGCGGGCACACGCAGCTGCTGGAGGTTGATTCCGTGGGCGCCCCGATGCGTGAGCTTGGCGCCACGCTGGATGACGCCGCTGGTGAAGCCTACGACAAGGTCGCCCGACTCCTCGGGCTGGGCTACCCGGGTGGCCCTGTCATCGATCGACTCGCCAAGCAGGGCGAGGCGAATATCGACTTCCCCCGCGCCCTGCGTGGCTCCCTAGACTTCTCCTTTTCTGGCCTGAAGACCGCAGTTGCCCGCTACGTTGAGGCTGCCGAGCGTGAGGGTCGCCAGATCGTAGTCGAGGACGTCTGCGCGTCCTTCCAGGAGGCAGTGTGCGATGCGCTGACCAAGAAGGCCGTGCGCGCTTGCCAGGAAGTGGGTGCCTCCGTGCTGCTGCTCGGCGGCGGGGTGGCGGCGAACTCCCGGTTGCGCGAGCTTGCTTCTCGACGCTGTGCCTCAGCTGGAATCGAACTGCGAGTACCTCGCTTTAAGCTCTGTACTGATAACGGTGTGATGATCGCAGCGCTCGGCGCGCAGCGAGTCTTCGAGGGCCATGAGCCATCCGGGTTGTCGATTGGTTGTGATCCTTCGCTTGAGGTGGAAGTGCCGCAGGTGTACGCGTAGCGGTGGCTAGAAAGCTTCACCCAGCGGAATGGTGAGAGGGCAGGTACGCTAACAAACACGTCTGTGTTTACAGCCAGCTGCCTACACAAGGGAAGATAAAATGACCATCGGATACCTCGTTAATCCTGATCTCACCAGCCGTAAGATCGAGTTCGAGTTGGAGCATGCTGCCCAATTCTTGGGCCGCGTTGATAACGAGCGCGTCTCGGTAGCCTTCCAGGAAGACGGCAAGACCCTTGCTGCGCTCTACTCCTCGGATGCGAAAAGCGAAGGTGCGGAGCCTAACCCGGTCGCTTCGATGGCGAAGAATGAAGCAGCTACCGGAAATTCTGCGTTCTTTACTGACCCGACCTCTGCGATCTGTGGCCCAGTTATCTTCGTGGGTGCCGAAGGCGCCGACATCACCGATGCCGACATCGAGCGTGTGGAAGATGGCATTCGGGCTGCTCGAAACTACAAAGAGGACGAGCCGGAGGACTACAGCTTGTGGCGCGGTGCGGTTTTGAACCTGAATCGCTAACTACTGGGCGTCGATAAGTTTGCCGGTCCTTGCGGGGGTCGGCTTTTTAAGCACCTGCTGTCGTTGCGCGCTAGCACTCGCAAGGGTAGAGTGCTAGCAGGTTGTCAAACACAGTTGTTCACCCGCGACGACGGCTGTGCAGGTATCGCAACCGGCACATCAAACTCATCAAGGAGCGTTAATCGTGGCAAACATCAAGCCGCTCGAAGACAAGATTCTGGTCCAGATCAACGAAGCTGAGACCACCACCGCGTCTGGCCTGGTCATTCCAGACTCCGCAAAGGAGAAGCCACAGGAGGCAACTGTCATCGCCGTCGGCGCTGGCCGTTTCGACGAAGATGGCGAGCGTATCCCAATGGACGTCAAGGTTGGCGACGTTGTGATCTTCTCCAAGTACGGCGGAACCGAAATCAAGTACCAGGGCGAGGAGTACCTCATCCTGTCTCAGCGCGACGTGCTCGCTGTCATCGAAAAGTAGGCCGTAGATGCCTAAACTTATTGCATTCGACGAGGAGGCCCGCAAGGGCATCCAAGCCGGTGTGGACCAGCTCGCTGACGCCGTCAAGGTTACGCTCGGCCCACGCGGCCGCAACGTGGTGCTCGATAAGCTATTCGGCGGACCAACCGTCACCAACGACGGCGTGACCATCGCCCGTGAGATCGACCTGGACGAGCCGTTTGAAAACCTCGGCGCGCAGCTAGTGAAGTCCGTGGCTGTTAAGACCAACGACATCGCTGGCGACGGCACCACCACCGCAACGCTGCTGGCTCAGGCCATGATCCAAGAAGGTCTGCGCAATGTGGCGGCGGGAGCAAACCCAATCGAACTGAACCGCGGCATCGCCGCAGGCGCCGAGAAGGTTGTCGAACTTCTGCTGGAGCGCGCAACTGAGGTTTCTTCTTCCGCGGAGATCGCCAACGTCGCGACTGTCTCTTCCCGCGATGCAGAGGTCGGCGAGATGGTCGCCGGCGCGATGGAGAAGGTCGGTAAAGACGGTGTAGTAACCGTCGAGGAATCCCAGTCTATCGAGACTGTCCTCGATGTCACCGAGGGCGTGTCCTTTGAAAAGGGCTTCCTGTCGCCATACTTCATCACCGACGTTGACTCCCAGCAGGCCGTGCTTGACGACGCCCTGGTGCTCCTCGTCCGCAACAAGATCACCTCACTGCCGGACTTCCTGCCGATCTTGGAAAAGATTGTCGAGTCGGGCAAGCAGGTTCTCATCATTGCTGAAGATATTGAGGGCGAGCCACTGCAGATGCTGGTGGTTAACTCCATCCGCAAGACCTTGAAGGTCGTTGCAGTGAAGTCTCCATACTTCGGCGATCGTCGCAAGGCGTTCATGGATGACCTTGCGGTGGTAACTGCAGCCACCGTCATCGACCCTGAGGTTGGCATCAACCTCAACGAGGCGGACATGACTGTCTTCGGTGCTGCGCGCCGCATCACCGTAACTAAGGATCAGACGGTCATCGTTGATGGCGCCGGCACGCCCGAGGCTGTCGAGGCACGTCGCGAGCAGATCCGCCGTGAAATTGAGTCCACGGACTCCACCTGGGACAAGGAAAAGGCTGAAGAGCGCCTGGCCAAGATCTCCGGTGGCATCGCTGTGATCAAGGTCGGCGCTGCCACCGAGACCGAGGTCAACGAGCGCAAGCTCCGCGTCGAAGATGCCATCAACGCCGCGCGCGCTGCAGCACAGGAAGGCATCATCGCTGGTGGTGGCTCCGTGCTGGTTCAGATCGCCGCTGAGCTGCGTGAGTACGCTGAACAGTTCGAGGGCGATGCCAAGGTAGGCGTGCTCGCACTGTCTCGTGCACTAGTGAAGCCTGCGTTCTGGATTGCAAATAATGCTGGCCTGGATGGGGCAGTGGTTGTTTCCAAGATTGCCGAGATGGGTAATGGCGAAGGATTCAACGCTGCGACTCTCGAGTACGGCAACCTGCTTGAGCAGGGCATCATCGACCCAGTGAAGGTGACCCACTCTGCCGTGGTTAATGCGACCTCGGTAGCTCGCATGGTGCTGACCACCGAGGCATCGGTTGTGGAGAAGCCTGCCGAGCCGGAGCAGAATACTGCTCATGGCCACGGGCATCATCACCACTAGTTAAGAAAAGCGCTCCGGAGCCCGCTTATGTTTGATGCATAAGCGGGCTCCGTGCGTGATTCATCTAGCTGTTAAACCTAGTTTGGCAATGGGCGAACTTGTCGATATTGGAAACCTGATGATCGCCAGTGATCAGCTCTCCGTCCTTTAGCGCGAGAAGCTCCTCCCTCGTGGCATGAACTGAGCGAGTTCTGGTGTCTGCACTGGGCGCAACTGCGTAAATGTGGAATTCACCGATATTCTGCGTGAAAATTGGGAGGCTATCGGTGGCGTTCGGATCGATGGAGTAGGACATTTCAAATGGCGAGGCGTGTGGAGAATCGAGTGGAATCAGCTTTGCGAAGCGCTGAGACGGTGAGGTAGCGGTAAATCTAACATCCATCAAAGGGGCATCACACGGATTTATCAAGACAGCCACCCTGTCGTTACTCACCTTTTTGATTGCTACTTGTCCGATCCATTTGGTTTGGACATCGTTTCCACAGCCAAAAAGGAACATGGTTGTAAAACAGGTAGCAACCATCAAAGATATTTTGCGTCGCACCTATTCTCCTACTATCCCGAAGTAGTTTTTGTGATGTCGAGCCACAACAGCTCCCCAGTAAGTATGCGCGACTTCTATGCACGTTGGGGTGGCCCATGCTTTGTCAACAGTTTCATTTATGCATACAGTGCCCATGTGTGCATAAAACACTGTGTCACACTCTCGCATTCGCTCACGCCTCACTGGTGCGAAGACTGAGTCTTGTGTTTCTGTTGGGTATTGATTTCTAACCCGGATGTAGCACATGTCATGTCGAGCACAGGCGCCTCGGAAGTTTACTGATACGCCCAGTATGTTCCATGCGTCAGGCGAACTTGTGCAGAAGTCATCAAGCCCATATGTATTTCGATATTCATAGTCGTCTGGAATCGTCACCCCGCCGACATTGGGGTTGTTGGGAAATGGTAGTGAGTCTGCAGTGACGTATGGTCGTATGGTGGGGGAGTTGGGGATGGGTTCTTCGGTGATGAAGATGTCGGGGATTAAGTTGCTTATGTCTTTTCCATTGACATTTCTACTTCCTAGTGCGCTAATTTCGTGAAATAGATCGAAATCGCCGTGTTCGAATCTTTGGTGTCCGTCACCCGATGGTAGAGGTTGGGAGTCTTCGATTGGGTAGCCCCACTTTGAGCGTTCCCAGCCGTGTTTGCCCCACATCGTTGCGACCAGGGGATTGAGCCAGTGTGCGCCGTGGTTGGGGTGCCAGTAGATCATGCCGAGTGCGAAGCGGTTGTAGCGGCCTACTCCGTCCGGGGTGCCTTCTTCGTCGGTGGCTGGGTAGCCGAGTGGGCCTTTTTCTTCACCGGTTTCTACCCATTTTTCCAGGATTTTTCCTTCGATAGACACCACGCCGGATAGGGAGCCGTAGATGCGGCCGCGTTGGAAGTATTGTTTGCGTCCTACTCCGTCGCCGGTGCCGATTTCATCGGATGTGGGGTAGCCGAGGCGTCCTAGTTCCCACCCGTTACGCGCCCACACTATGGAGTTGTGGGTGGTGACTGACCAGGCTCCGGTGTCGGGGTGCCAGTAGATGAAGCCGTTATCGAATTCGGTGCGTTTGCCCACTCCGTCGGGGTTGGTCAGTTCGTTGGACTTGGGCAGGCCGAGGAATGAAACGGGGGTTTGTCCGGCCCAGGTGATGGCCATGGATTCGTATTTCGCGCGGATGGCACCGCAGACTTGGAAGCTGGAGGGCCAGTAGGTGCGGCAGTTATCGGCTGCGAAGGTGCGGATGATGGGTGGTTGGCCTGGTGCGGTGATGCCTTGTTCGCGGGCTTCTTGGATCTCGGCCTGGTCTGCTTCTTCTTTGGTGACCCCTTCGGGCAGTGGGATGCGGTCGGAGCGCATCTTGCCTGGGGTGATCACAGGTTGCGGGTCGCCGAGATCGGCGGGAAGTGTGCGTTCCAACTCATGGTTGTCGATGGTGTTTTTGTTCATGCCGGGTTCGTTGAAGTCCCAGTCTGAGGTATCAACCTGACGGTAGTGGTCTGGTTCGTACGGCGGGATGAACGATTCTGTGGCTACCTGCTGGTTGCTAGCCGGTGGTGTGAGTTCGATTTCTTGGGCTGTGGCAATAACGGGGGTGAATACGCTAGTGGCGATCACGGTTAATACTGCCCCGAGTTTTTTTAGGTTCAGCTTCATGGCCTATGCGTTCCTTAGAAGGGCGAAGGTTATCGGTGCTGTCAAAGGTGTTACTGGCACCTGTCAAGAAGCTTAAGGTATTAGCCGGAAATTGTCTCGGGGAAAGTTGTGACTAAGCAAAAGCTGGATTTTGTCCGGGGGGCCGAGCCAAAATCCAGCCTTAGCGTTCAGTGAAAACGGAACTAAACCACCATGCGGCGGTTGCGGTTGCCGCGACGAGGGCGAAGGAGGAGGTCGCGCTCGGATTCGCTGAGGCCACCCCAAATGCCATACGGCTCAGCAACTTCGAGGGCGTGGGCGCGGCATTGCAGCATTACCGGGCATTCGCGGCAGATCGCCTTGGCGCGGCTCTCGCGTTGAGCTCGCGCACGACCGCGCTCGCCGTCTGGATGAAAGAAGACGGCAGAATCTTCGCCTCGGCATGCGCCGTGGAGCTGCCAATCCCAAAAGTCAGCGTTCGGGCCGGGAAGCTGGCTTGGCTGTGGCACGGGGTTCCTCCTCGAGTTCGGTCATACAAGCGAGATTTAGTGTTGAGGATGTTGGTTAACATTGGGTTGCGCATTCGTTGCCATTGTGTGGACTAATTGCGAAGGTTTGCTATTTTCCTCGAGTCGACCTGCGGGAACTGACGTAGATTAACGATTGATGAACTTTTGTCGTTGTAGGAATGTCGGAAGGTTGGACGTCGAAAAGGCCAGGTAAAAGGTAACGATTCGGTCACGGGAGCGCAGTTGATTAGGAAACTCAATCGCTTATGAGTCACAATTGTTCTTTGTTTGTGGGTGCAGTTCTGCAGACTAAGATGGGAAAGAAGGTGCTTCGGTAAGAGAAAAATGCCGAAGCTATTGAAAGGTGAGTCGTGAACGATTCTGAGCGCGAACTAGCGGAGCTGGTTCCCCAGGCTGCCGATGGTGATCGGCGCGCGCTGCAGCGAATCATCACGCTGATTCACCAACCGGTCCTACGTTATTGTCGCGCACGGGTCAGCGGTGGCCGGCATCCGACCCCGGACGATGTCACCCAAGAAGTATTGCTGGCGGTGGCGACGTCGATTAGCAACTATGTTGACCGGGGTCGGCCATTCATGGCGTTCGTCTACGGCATTGCCTCCAACAAGGTCGCTGATGCGCATCGCAGCTTTGCCCGGGATCTTTCTAATCCCACCGATGATGTTCCTGATTCTGCGCTCTTGCATGAGAATCCGGAAGAGTTTGCGCTGGTCAGCGATGGAAGTAACAGAGTCATCAAACTTCTCGATTCATTAGGTGAGAAGGCCCGCGAAATCGTTACGCTTCGTGTTTTCGTGGGGCTTTCGGCGGAAGAAACCGCCGAAATTGTTGGTAGTACTCCAGGGGCTGTCCGAGTCGCGCAACACCGCGCACTCGCGGCACTTCGGAAGCAAGTGAATGGGCAGGAAATAGCATGACCGATCGTCGTGATCGAAACGGCACCAGCGGGCAGTTCGACGAGCTGTTCGGCGCTGACGCCTTTCTCGATGATCTTTCCCGCGGGGTTGACCCCACCGGCGGGAAGGATCCCCTGGCGCAGCTAATGCTCGAACTGCATCAACAGGTCAACGCTCCGATGCCTCCGGCACCAAGCCTCGATGACCTGCTGCCCGCCGAAGCTACCGCTCCAACCACCGCGCCTGCCGACGACCTCGCGGCTCGTCGCGCGAAGAAGCGTCGCCTCGTTAACCCGTGGGTCTCCGGCCTCGTTGGCGCAGCAGCTGCCACCCTCGTCATTGCCGGTGGCGGAGGTGCGATCTACAACGCCAACCCAAGCTCGCCGCTGTGGGGAGCCAAGATTGCCATGTTTGGAGAGCACGCTGCCGTCGTCGATCTCGCCAGCGCACTGCAAGAAGTAGACCAGCGCCACGCGGATGGCGACATCGAGGGCGCCATGCAGCTCCTCGACCGGGCTCGTGCACTCGCCGACGCCGTGAACGCCCGGGATCGCGCATCCACCCAGCGGGCGATCGCTGAGCTGGAGGCACGCACAGTACAGGTGCCAACGACCATCACCGAGACTGCTGCTCCATCCACCACGACCAGCATCGTCACATCTGAGCCGAACCGGGCGCCACAACAGAACCCTGAGCCAACCGCAGTCACTGTCGTGCAGACAAAGGTCACTACCGAAACGGTAACCGTCACGGTAGAAAAGCAGCCGGTAGCAACACAAACTCCGACAGCTACCCCAGAGCCGACCACGATGGTCACCATCGCGCCGTCGCCAAGCCCAGTGGCGCAAACACAGGAAACCAGCAACTAGTCGGCTTCGAGGTTCGTTAGCGAGCTTCGATGCCGTCCAGGTAGCCCAGGCAGTAGTCCCACGGCACATAGCGGTTGGGATCCGGATCAGCCGACGGTTCGTGCACCGGGCTCACATGGTTGGACAACAGCGAAAGCATGTTATCCCGCATAATTCCCCAGGTGTAAAAGTGGTTTTCGGCGCAGTCTTCGCAGAAGAAGAAGATTCCGTCGATACCGCGGTGCTTCAGATGGCGTTCAAACTTCTCCAGCAACGTGAGGTCGTGAAGGATCTGGGCGCGCTCATCGACTGACAGCGGCGGGAACTCCTCTTCAGGCTCCAAAAACGACGCGGGATCATTAGGATCGTCCGCGAAGGGGTCCTCAGGCATCATTCCATCGAAGTTCACCCCACAAACTCTATTGTGAGTTGGCGCAAAAGGCCAACCCTGGACCGCCCTTCCACACAAACCCTTTCGGACCACCAGGTTAATCGTTTATGCTGGCAGATTATCCAAGCAGGCACAAAAGCATTAATCTAGAACCCATAGTGTTTTCCCGCCGCGAGGAACCTAAAACAACATAGTAGGAGGATGGAGTTCATGACTGAAAACCGCGTGTCCACTGGTGGCGACGACCCAAACAAGGTCGCCCTGGTAGGACTGACGTTCGATGACGTACTGCTCATTCCAGAAGAGTCCAACGTCATCCCGAGCGAGGTAGACACCTCCAGTCAGTTGACGCGTGAGATCCGCCTGAAGACTCCAGTGCTCTCCGCCGCAATGGACACCGTCACCGAGGCACGCATGGCCATTGCCATGGCTCGCCAAGGAGGCATGGGCGTGCTGCACCGCAACCTCTCAATCGAAGACCAAGCGCAGCAGGTGGAAATCGTTAAGCGTTCCGAATCCGGCATGGTCACCAACCCCATCACCTGTTCCCCAGACATGACCATCGGCGAGGTAGACGCGCTGTGCGCCCGCTACCGCATCTCCGGCCTGCCAGTGGTAGACAACGACGGCAAGCTCGTAGGCATTTGCACCAACCGCGACATGCGCTTCGAACACGATATGCAGCGCAAAGTCGCCGAAGTCATGACCCACATGCCACTCGTCGTCGCCGAGGAAGGCGTGTCCAAGGAAGACGCCCTTAACCTCCTTTCCACCAACAAGGTGGAGAAGCTTCCGATCGTCGATAAGCAGGGCAAGCTCGTCGGCCTGATCACGGTTAAAGACTTCGTAAAGACCGAAATGTACCCAGATTCCTCCAAGGATGCCTCCGGTCGGCTGCTCGTCGGCGCTGGCATCGGCACCGGGGAAGACAGCTGGAACCGCGCGGGCGCGCTTGTCGACGCCGGAGTGGACGTCCTCATCGTGGACACCGCACACGCACACAACCGTGGCGTCCTTGACATGGTTTCCCGCGTAAAGCAGGGCTTCGGTGATCGCGTCCAGATCATCGGCGGCAACCTCGCTACGCGCGGCGCTGCTCAGGCAATGATCGACGCTGGCGCAGACGCCATCAAGGTCGGTATCGGCCCAGGCTCCATCTGCACCACCCGAGTCGTCGCCGGTGTTGGTGCTCCGCAGATCACCGCCATCATGGAAGCTGCGGCTGCCGCAAAGAAGGCCGGAATCCCAATTATCGCCGATGGTGGCATGCAGTTCTCGGGTGACATCGCTAAGGCGCTGGCAGCCGGCGCTTCCACCGTCATGCTCGGCTCCATGCTCGCTGGTACCGCGGAAGCACCAGGTGAAATCACCGTCGTTAACGGCAAGCAGTACAAGATGTACCGTGGCATGGGTTCACTTGGCGCGATGCAAGGCCGTGGGCTCACCGGCGAGAAGCGCTCCTACTCCAAGGACCGTTACTTCCAGGCCGATGTTAAGAGCGAAGAAAAGCTGGTTCCGGAAGGCATCGAAGGTCGCGTGCCTTTCCGCGGCTCCATCGACTCCATCCTGCACCAACTGGTAGGTGGCCTGCGCGCGGCTATGGGCTACACCGGCTCCGCGACGGTGGAAGAGCTGCAGAATGCACGCTTCGTCCAGATCACCGCTGCGGGCCTGCGGGAATCCCACCCACACGACATTCAGATGACCGTCGAAGCTCCAAACTACTACCAGCGCTAGAAGGTAACTTTTCATGCGAGACATCGTCGAAATCGGCATCGGCCGCGAGGCCCGTCGCACCTACGGCTTGAATGACATCTCAATCATCCCTTCGCGCCGTACCCGCTCCTCCAAGGACGTGGACACCACCTGGAATATCGATGCCTACACCTTCGACATCCCATTCATGTCCCACCCCACGGACGCGCTTGCTACGCCGGAGTTCATCATCGAGATGGGCAAGCAAGGTGGCCTCGGCGTGATCAACGCCGAAGGCCTGTGGGGCCGGCACGCCGACCTCGAAGCAGCAATCGGCAAGGTGCTGGACGTAGCACGCGAAGAACTGCTCTCCACGGACATCTTGAGCTCACGGGCAATTGCGCTCCTGCAGGAGCTGCACTCAGCGCCTCTCGACGTCGATCTGCTCTCCGAGCGCATCGCAGAAGTCCGCGCCTCCGGCGCCACCGTAGCTGTTCGGGTCTCGCCCCAGCGCGCCCGGGAGCTGGCACCAGTGGTGATCAAAGCCGGCGCCGAACTGCTCATCATCCAGGGCACACTGATCTCGGCTGAATATGTGCAAGCCGACGGCGAGCCACTGAACCTGAAAGAGTTCATCGGCAACCTCGACGTTCCTGTCATCGCAGGTGGCGTAGCGGATTACACCACCGCAATGCACCTCATGCGCGCCGGCGCAGCCGGAGTGATCGTCGGTGGAGGCAACAACACCAACGAGTACGCACTCGGTATCGAAACCCCCATGGCAACTGCCATTGCCGACGCTGCTGCTGCGCGACGCGAATACCTCGATGAAACCGGTGGCCGCTACGTGCACATCATTGCCGACGGCGAAATCGAAACTTCCGGCGACGTGGTCAAAGCCATCGCCTGCGGCGCCGATGCAGTCGTGCTGGGCGCCCCACTTGCCCAAGCAGCCGAAGCCGCAGGCAAGGGATTCTACTGGCCAGCTGTCGCGGCACACCCACGCTTCCCACGTGGAGTTGTCTCGGCAGAAAACCTAGAAGACCAGCCACTTCCTTCCCTGGAAGTCGTGCTGCATGGACCTTCCACCGACGCGTTCGGGCACCTCAACTTCGTTGGTGGGCTGCGACGCGCCTTGGCCAAGTGCGGCTACACGGACCTGAAGAGCTTCCAAAAAGTCGCGCTATCTTTGCGTAGTTTCTAGGCGAGGAAGCGTTGGAAAAGCGCACTAGCCTGGGTGGCCGTGGCCGTTCGGGGTAGTGCGCTTTTTCTTACCTTGGGCGTGGTTTTGGTCGGTCGGTGGGGGCTGCTGGGCGTGGGAGGCTGCAAACCTGCTAGGTGGCACTCCTGCGCAGAACCGCAACTTTTGCCAGATTTTGGCCTTTCTAGGTAGGAGTACTACTTCAGAGGTACTGAATTGCACTTCTGAAGCTCTGGCTGAGCTGCCGTCAACTCGCGAGTCCTGCGAGCGACCAGCCAATTCCTGCCAGCGCCATTCCGCGAGTCGCCAGGGCCGGCGGTGGAAAAGGATCGCCATGAATAATTCATTAGTTTCTAGGCACAACCAGGAGTAAAACAATCCTGGTGACTGTTAAGTCCCCGAAAAGGGTTGAAGAGCGCCACCCATGGTGGAAGGTTATGTGCTTAACCGGGCTCGATTATTACTCCACGCTGGGCTACGCGCCCGGAATCGCATTAGCTGCCGCTGGTGCTCTCGCGCCTCTAGCAACGCTGATCCTGGTGGCCGTGACAATGCTTGGCGCTGTGCCAGTGTACCGGCGCATCGCCCGCGAATCTCCGAATGGCCAAGGCTCCATTACCGTTCTCAATCGCTTTATCCCAGGGTGGAAGGGTAAGTTTGCGGTCTTGATTCTGCTGGGCTTCGCCGCCACTGACTTCATGGTCACCATGACGTTGTCAGCAGCAGACGCTTCCGCCCACGTCTTGCGCACCACGGAATCCCCCTGGACGATGCCATTGACTTTGTTCATGCTGGCCGGATTGGCTGCAGTGTTCTACCGGGGTTTTAACGAAGCTATTCGCATTGCTGTCGTGCTGGTAACCACCTATTTGGCGCTCAATGCCGTGGTCATTGGCCGGGGATTGTATGAGGTGGCTCAGCACCCGCAGGCCATCACTGCCTGGCAACAACAATTGTTCACGCAGTACCCTAATCCTTGGGCAATGGCGCTGATAGTCGTGGTGATTTTCCCTAAGCTTGCGCTGGGCATGTCCGGCTTTGAAACTGGTGTGGCCGTGATTCCGCAGATCGAAACCAAATCCGGCAAGGCCGGCCAAATCAAAGCCGACCGTACGTTGCTGTTGGTTGCTGCGAGCATTATGAGCATCTACTTGATGTCGTCGTCGGTGGTTACCACCTTGCTCATCCCGGCCGAAGACGCCCAGCCCGGCGGGCCTGCCGACGGCCGAGCCCTGGCATACATTTCGCATATGTACCTGGGCCAGGGATTCTCAACGGTCTATGACCTGGTGACCGTGGCGATCCTGTGGTTCGCTGGCGCCTCGGCGATGGCTGGGATCTTGAACTTGATTCCTCGCTGGCTACCTCGCTACGGTATGGCCCCTAGCTGGGTGGCTCGGAACCGTCCGATGGTGGTTATGGTGGCGGCGATTGCTTTCTTCATCACGATTGTGTTCCGGGCGAGCGTCGAAAAGCAGGCAGGCGCCTATGCGACTGGCGTGTTGGTCCTGCTGACTTCGGGTGCAGTGGCGGTGACGCTGTCGGCGCGTTGGGACGCGAAACACCACGGCGGTGCGAAATGGAAGTTCTTGCTGTACGGGCTGATCGCGGCGGTGTTTGTGTACACGATGATCGCGAACATGATTGAGCGGCCGGAGGGTTTGCACGTGGCGATGTGGTTCATCGTGGGCATCGTCGTGTCTTCGCTGGTCTCGCGCGCACACCGAGCCTTTGAGCTGCGTAGCTCTACGATTCGCTATGACAAGCAAGCCAACAACATGATCAGAGCCGGGGCATGCGGGCAGCGGATGGCGATCGTGGCACACGCGGCAGGTGACTGGAGTAGTGAAGATTACGAATACAAAGAGCACCGAATTCGCACTCGAAACCTTATCCCGGATTCCCAGCCGATCATCTTCCTGGAAGTCAAGTTGCGAGATGTCTCGGAGTTTTCGGCTCCCATTGAGGTCCATGGTGTGTCTGTCGGGGAGGTCAGCGTGCTACGCACCCAGGCAGCTTCCATTCCGAATGCGATCGCGGCCATCGCAGCGGACATTTTTGACCACAATCCAGTGGCAATTGACCTGTACTTTGAATGGTCGCCCGGGTCGCCGTATCGGGACATGGTGCGATTCCTGTTCGTCGGGCGTGGGCAAAATGCGGCGCTCGTGCATGAGATCTTGCGACGGAAGTATCCCGAAGGGAAATCGCGTCCGCACGTGCACGTCGGCTAGACTCTTAAGGCGTGACTTCACCGAACCATCGCCCTGTACTTGTCGTGGACTTCGGCGCCCAATATGCGCAGCTCATCGCGCGTCGCGTCCGCGAAGCTCGGATCTACTCCGAGGTAATTCCGCACACCGCAACGGTGGAAGAAATCCAAGCTAAGAACCCGGCAGCACTGATCCTGTCCGGTGGACCTTCCTCCGTGTATGAAGAAGGCGCACCGAAGATCGATGCGGCAATTTTCGATCTTGATTTGCCGGTATTCGGCATTTGCTACGGGTTCCAGACCATGACGCACGCCATGGGTGGCACCGTCGCGAACACCGGCAACCGCGAATACGGCCGCACCGATATGGATGTGGTCGGCGGTGTTTTGCACTCCGGTTTGGAAGCTACCCACAAGGTATGGATGTCGCATGGAGACGCCGTGCACGAGGCCCCAGCCGGATTCACCGTTACTGCGACCTCCGCGGGCGCCCCAGTGGCGGCCTTCGAGTGCGTCGAAAAGCGCATGGCTGGTGTGCAGTACCACCCAGAGGTGCTGCATTCTCCGCACGGACAGGAAGTGCTGGTGCGCTTCCTTACGGAGATCGCAGGTCTGGAGCAGGATTGGACCGCCGCCAACATTGCCGACGAGCTGGTGGAAAAGATTCAGCAGCAAGTCGGACCGGAAGGGCGCGCCATCTGTGGCCTGTCCGGTGGCGTTGACTCCGCGGTGGCGGCAGCGCTCGTGCAGCGCGCCATTGGCGACCGCCTGACCTGCGTTTTCGTGGATCACGGCCTATTGCGTGCCGGAGAGCGCGAACAAGTGGAAAAGGACTTCGTCGCAGCTACCGGTGCCCGCCTGGTGACCGTCGACGAGCGAGCAGCGTTCCTGGCCAAGCTGGCCGGTGTGACCGAGCCGGAAGCAAAGCGCAAGGCCATCGGCGCAGAGTTCATTCGTTCTTTCGAGCGCGCCGTGGCGTCTGTGCTTGAGGGGCAGGATGTCGGCTACCTGGTTCAGGGCACGCTGTACCCAGATGTTGTCGAGTCCGGCGGAGGCGCTGGCACCGCAAACATCAAATCCCACCACAACGTCGGTGGCCTGCCTGACGACGTCGAATTTGAACTGGTAGAGCCATTGCGTCTGCTGTTCAAGGATGAGGTTCGCGCGGTCGGCCGGGAGCTTGGCCTGCCGGAGGAAATCGTCAACCGTCAGCCGTTCCCAGGCCCAGGCCTCGGCATCCGCATCATCGGCGAAGTCACCGAGGAACGCCTCGAGACCCTGCGCGCAGCCGACCTCATCGCCCGCACCGAGCTGACCGCCGCTGGCCTCGACAACGAGATCTGGCAGTGCCCAGTCGTGCTGCTTGCCGACGTCCGTTCCGTCGGCGTCCAAGGCGACGGCCGCACCTACGGCCACCCAATCGTGCTGCGCCCAGTGTCCTCTGAAGACGCCATGACCGCCGACTGGACCCGCCTGCCTTACGACGTCCTGGAAAAAATCTCCACCCGCATCACCAACGAGGTGCCGGATGTCAACCGCGTCGTGCTGGACTGCACCTCCAAGCCACCGGGAACCATCGAGTGGGAATAAGCCTCTCTTTAGGCTGACTGCACCTAGCGATTCAATTTGCTAGGTGCAGTTTTGTTTTTTGTGAGGCTGCAGGTGGGCTGAGGCGGGTTGGTGGTGGGCTGAGGCGGGTTGCGGCGGGCTCGTGGTGGGCTGAGGCGGGCTGCTCAGAGGAAGCAGCCCAGCGGGCTGAGGCGGGCTGAGGCGGGCTGAGGCGGGCTGAGGCGGGCTGCAGTAGTGCTAGCGCGTCCCTTCGACGTAGTCTGACGACGCAGACTGGCGGAAAAAGGCGAATAAAATTCGATCGAGGTAGTCCGACTACCATGAACCGACGCGGTAGCAGGTCTGAAGCAAAAATGCGGCGCGCTCAACAGTCGGCCCGGAGACGGACGGAGAACCAACCCCACATGCATGGGCAAACGTAGACTTAGATGCATGTCAAATATCTTCATCACCGGTGCTAGCTCAGGGATCGGCTTCGAGACCGCCAAGGCGCTCGCGCTTCGTGGCCACACAGTTTTCGCAGCTGCTCGCAGGTTGGACAAGCTGGAAAAGCTTCGGGATTTCCAAATCGTTCCAGTTGAGCTGGACGTCACTAGCACGGAGTCCATCGAAAAGGCCGTCCAAACAGTTCAGGAGCAGGCGGGACGCATCGACGTACTTATCAACAATGCGGGGTTCGGATTCTACGGTGCCCTCGAAGATGTCGATATCGCAGACGCGCGTCAGCAATTCGATGTCAATGTCTTTGGACTCATGGAATTGACCAAGGTTGTTCTGCCGATCATGCGCACACAGGGGAGCGGGCGCATCATCAATACCTCATCCATGGGCGGCCGAATGGTGGCTTACTTCGGCGGTTGGTATCACGCCTCGAAGTACGCCGTCGAGGCACTTAGCGACGCCCTTCGTATGGAAACCGCAGGCCACAACATTGATGTCGTGCTAATCGAACCTGGCGCGATCAAGACCCCATGGGGAGCAATCGCTGCCGACAACCTGGAAAAGGCATCCGGCGCCGGCGCCTATGCGAAGGAGGCCAAGCGGGCGTCGGCAAGCATGCGGAAGATGTACGAAGGGTCGATGATTTCCGATCCCGCGGTAGTGGTGAAAGCGATGGTTCAGGCGGTCGAGGCCAAGCGGCCAAAGGCGCGCTACCTCATTGGGTTTGGGGCGAAACCGCTGGTCTTTGCGCATGCCGTGCTGCCGAACAAGCTTTTCGACGCCATCATGCGACGGGCGGTGTAGCAAAACATCGTGGATTCCAAGGACAACTCCGCCATTGACGCAGCTCGTCTGTACTACTTGCTGGACCTGTCGCAATCGGAGGTCGCGAAGGAGCTCGGTGTTTCGCGGCCGACGGTGTCTAAGTTGCTAACGTACGCACGCGAGAAGGGCTTCGTGCGCATAGAAATTGACGATCCCCGCGAGTCAGGTTCCGATCTCGCTTCCCAGCTGAAGCAACAGTTTGGGCTCGATGAAGTGGTGGTCGCGCCGGGGCGTGCCCGCGACGCCGCCGATGTCAACGCTGCCATCGGCCGACTGGGTGCCCAAACCTTGCAGAGCTTGCTTGACGACGGCACCGTGCTGGGAGTCAGTTGGGGCAGGACAATGTATTCAATTGCCCGGCATCTTGAATTCCAAAATTTGCGGAATGTGGAAGTCGTGCAGTTGAAGGGTGGGATGTCACATTCTGGGAAAGCTACGCATGACTTCGAGACGATCGACCTGTTCTGCCGGGCGCTGAACGCTCATGCCTCGTTGTTGCCGTTGCCTGCGGTTTTCCAGAATCGTGAAGTGAAGTCTCTGGTTGAAGCAGAGCCACACATCCGTTCGGTGATGGATCGAGGTGCGCACGCAGATGTAGTCGTGTTTACCGTGGGGGCGGCTACTCCAGATTCCGTGCTTTTCCAGCTTGGCTACTTTTCCGAGGAGGACAAAGCCAAAATATTGACAAATGCCGTTGGTGACATTTGTTCACGTTGGGTGGATTTGCGGGGAAATATTTGCTGCCCCGATGTGGACTCTCGGACGGTAGGGATTTCACTTGAAGGACTAAAGAGCCGTCCGGTTCGTCTTCTTGTGGCGGGAGGATTGGAAAAGGCCGAGGCTATCGAAGTGGCGCTGCGTAATGGTTACGCCTCCCATCTTGTGATTGATGCCATTACAGGCGAGAAAGTACTTCAGATTAGTTCCCAAATGGGGGCACATTTGTAATTTAGGGTATTGACATATGTTCCACTCGGTGTGAATCTAAATGTGTCTTAACACATCGAGTGGAAGGTTCTGTGATGCAGGACGCAAAACTAATTGACCATACCCTTCTTGTCGCGACGGCACGTAAGGCTGACATCGACACCCTGGTTGCCGAAGCAAAAGAGTTCGGCTTCGCCTCGGTGTGCGTCAATCCGGTGTGGGTGGCGCGCTGCGCAGCAGGCTTGGCTGGCACTGACGTAAAAGTCTGCACCGTCATCGGATTCCCGCTTGGGGCGAACACCACTGCCACAAAAGCTCGGGAAGCTGAGGAAGCCGTAGCCAATGGTGCAGGTGAAGTTGACATGGTAATCAACATTGGTGCTGCTCTCGACGGCAACTGGGATGCAGTTGAGGCGGACATCCGGGCGGTTGTCAAGGCCGTCCCCGCAGAGACCGTGGTCAAGGTCATCGTGGAAACGTGCTACTTGGATGACCCGCAAATCGTGGAAGCCTCCATGCGAGCGGTGGCAGCTGGCGCAGACTTTGTGAAAACCTCCACGGGATTTGGCACCGCAGGGGCAACTGAACATCATGTCAAGCTCATGCGGGAAACCGTCGGACCTCAGGTGGGCGTTAAAGCATCCGGTGGTATCCGTACCCGCGAAGACTTTGAGAAAATGAAGGCAGCGGGCGCAAACCGGATCGGAGCTTCCAAGGGCGTGGAGATCATCACCGGCGGTGCACAATGACCACGCTGATCAAGGACCGAACCATCCAGCAGCAGGATGGCTATTTGGATAAGATCCCGTGGTTCCAATTCATCCTAATCTCCATCTGCTTCCCCATGTGGGGCGCGGCTGCTTCGCTGAACGACATTCTGATCACGCAGTTTAAGTCGATCTTTACGCTTTCGGATTTCGCCTCCGCATTCGTACAATCGGCGTTTTATGGTGGCTATTTCTTGATCGCAATTCCGGCATCCCGCGTGATCAAGAAATACAGCTACAAACTCTCAATCTTGATCGGGCTGTCGCTCTACATCGTCGGCTGCACGCTGTTCTTCCCAGCGTCGCACATGGCAACCTATTCTGTCTTCCTCGTGGCGCTATTCGCCATCGCGGTTGGATTGTCTTTCCTTGAGACTTCCTGCAACACCTATTCCACGATGCTTGGCCCACAGTCCAGCTCGACGCTGCGGCTCAACATCTCCCAGACCTTCTATCCGCTCGGATCAATCTTCGGAATTTTGTTGGGCAAATACCTCGTATTCACCGAAGGTGATGCCCTACATGAACAAATGGCCGCGATGAGCGCGGATGAGCAAACCGCCTTCGCACAAGAGATGTTGCAGCGAACCCTGATGCCTTACCAGTTCATCATCATGGTGCTGGTGGTCCTACTGATCATCGTGGCGCTGACACAAATGCCTAGCTGCAAGCCATTGCGCGATGCCACGCACGAGGCTACCGCATCCATTGGCGAAACGCTGACCTACCTGGCCGGTAACGTGCGTTTCCGCCGTGGCATTCTCACGCAATTCCTGTACGTCGGTATGCAGACTGCAGTGTGGTCTTTCACGATTCGCCTGGCGCTCAATCTGGATACGTCACTCAATGAACGCTCGGCTTCGACGTTCATGATCTTCGCCTTCATCGCCTTCTTCCTGGGCAAGTTCCTCGCGAATATCTTCATGTCCAAGATTGATCCGAATCTCGTGCTCATCGGGTACTCGGTCTTGGGCTGCCTGTCCTTGCTCTACGTGATGTTTGTGCCAAATATTTCCGCGGTATATGCCGCCATCATTGCCTCGGGCTTGTTTGGGCCCTGCTGGGCCACCATCTACTCCCGGACATTGGATGCCATCGAGGACAAACGCCACACCGAAACTGGCGGTGCCGTCATCGTGATGTCGATTATCGGTGGTGCGGTGGTACCGCTCATTCAAGGCTTGGTTTCTGACAAAACCGGTTCCATGCAGCTCGCTTTCGGGGTGTCCCTCGTGTGCTTCGCTGCAGTCTTGATTCATTTCATTCGCCTATACAAGGAGGCATAGCAATGTATAAGGTTCCACTGCACAGAGGCACGTACTCCGCGGAGACCACCCTGCTGAGCTCATCCGAATTTACCGTCACCGCCTGGACCTATAGCTCCGGAGTCGAAGCAGTGCGGATCCGCAACAGCCGTGGTTTTGTAGAGGTCTTGCCCTTCATGGGGCAGATAATCTGGGAGGCCAACTTTGACGGCACCTCGTTGACCATGAAGAACATGTTCACCGAGCCAAAGCCTGCCGACGTCATCGTGGACACCTACGGCTGTTTCGCTTTCCACTCTGGATTGCTCAGCGCTGGGTGCCCCGCTCCCGACGACTCACATCCACTCCATGGAGAGTTTCCCTGCGCGCCTTTCGACGAGGCCTGGCTGGAAATTACCGAAAACAGTGTAGCGATCTCGGGTTCCTACACCTACGTGCAGGGCTTCGGTCATCACTACGAGGCAGTGCCAGTGGTGCGTTTAGGTGCCGGGGAAGCCCAGTTCGATATCGACCTTGCGGTAACGAATAAGAGCAAGTACCAGCCGATGCCACTGCAGTACATGTGTCATATGAACTATGCCTACGTCGATAATGCCCGGTTTGGCGGCAACGTGCCGGACGATGCCTTTAAGCTGCGGGAGTCAGTGCCAGCGCACGTGCAGCCGACCCCGGAGTGGACGACCTTCAACAAGCAGATTCTGGGCAAGCCTTATGTCGAATTGTCTGAGCCGGAGAAATATGATCCGGAGATCGTGTGGTTTGCCGAAGATTTGGCGCAATACGGTGAAACAATCGAGGTAACGATGGGCGACTTTGTTACTTCCTTCGATTCGGCTGAGTTTCCCGTCGCTACCCGTTGGGTGCTGCACAATCCCGATCAGCAAGTGGCAGCATTTGTGCTACCTGGCACGTGCCGTCCGGAAGGATTCAAAGCGGCGCAGCGGGCAGGAACACTTGTCCAGTTGGCTGCTGGCCAGACGCGTGAGTTCCATGTTCGTACCGGCTTGAGGAGCGAAAAATGATCGCAGTTGTTGGGTCAAATATGGTTGACCTCATCACCTATATCAATCGAATGCCTGGACCTGGTGAAACGATTGAGGCCCCAGATTTTCGGATGGGGTGTGGTGGCAAAGGCGCGAATCAGGCAGTGGCTGCTGCGCGCAATGGCGCCGAGGTATTAATGGTTACGCGCGTTGGCAATGATGCGTTTGCCGCTAATACCAGGGCGAACTTTGTGGCGAATGGGATCTCCACCAAGTATGTCCTCGAGACCGAGGCAACGAGTGGCGTCGCCCCCATTTTCGTCGACGAAAGCTCCCAAAATTCGATTCTTATCGTGCAAGGTGCGAACGCACGACTCTCTCCGGAGGATGTCGCAGCAGCTCGTGCGGACCTCGCACAGTGCTCACTAATTGTCATGCAGCTGGAGATTCCGCTGCCAACGGTGTACTACACCATTCGGTTGGCCAAGGAACTCGGGGTGCCGGTTCTGCTCAACCCCGCACCGGCGCAGCCTGGACTCAAGCTTTCGGAGATTGCGGATTGCACCTATTTCATGCCGAACGAGTCTGAGCTAGCCCTCATCACAGGTATGCCGGTGACCACTCTGGATGAGGTCAGGGCAGCCGCGGAATTTCTCCGTCGTAAAGGCATTTCCAACGTGATCGTTACCCTCGGTGATCGTGGCGTGCTGTGCCTAAACGATGATGGCGAAACCTTCACTCCACCGTTCCCCGTCGCCGCGGTGGACACAACCGGTGCTGGCGACGCTTTCATCGGATGTTTTTCCCACGCGATTGATGCAGGCCTTGAACTGCCGGTTGCTTTGCGACGAGCGGCGTTCTACGCAGCGGATTCCGTAACCAAGCGCGGCACACAGTATTCCTACGCCGAGGCGAAGGACTTGCAGTTCCCAGCCTGAGTCACTGGATAAAACTAAGTGCACCCGGTTTGGCTCCCATCGCTTGATGGGTAGCGCGCACCGGGTGCACTTTTGGACCAGCACTATTGGTTGTGGATGGTGACATTTCCAATGCCGTGGTCAACAACCAAGGTGAGTAGTTTGCCGTCGGCGTCTGGGTGATAGGTGCCGTCCACACAGTTGGTGTTGCCGACCCCGGTGTCGCATTCCAGCTTCACTGGGGACGTGGTGGGTAGATAGATGTCGACGTTGCCCACACCGGTGTCTACCTTTACTTTTCGTTCCGTGCTGAGCGGTGCCAGCTCGGAGAAGTCGAGTTCGACGTTGCCGACACCGAAGTCGTAAGAGTCTTTGAGCTCCATCTCGGTCGTGACAATCTCATTTTGGATACCCGGAGTGGTAAGCGGTTGGTCATCCTTTGCAATAAACACCGCAGTGCCTGTCGCCGAGGCGACCATGATGACGGCTGCGGTGGCGCCACCGATGCCGATGATCCACTTCCACACGGATGACTTCGGTTTTTCCGGTTCCGGAGCTGGCCCTGGATCGGGAAGATGCCAAGCAAATGGCGCTACGCCAAGCGGATCCCAATCTGGTGGGGTTTGGCGAACGTACGGGTGCGGAAATCCATCGACCGGCTTCAACGAGGAAAAGTCTGGTCCTGGGTCACCGGGGATGTCGCTAAGCAAGCCCGCTGGTGGGACCGGGGTGCGCTGGTGCAGGAAGTACCAGACGACGCATGCTGCGAGCGTGGTTACTAGGGAGGAGCTGCCGATGAAATTGGCGGTGTCGCTAAAGGTGGTGGACCAAAAGATCACGGTGCCGACGATAAGCCACCAGCCGAGTTCGCGTTCCTTCTTGAATTGTTTGCCTTCGGGCTTGCTCACCGCTTCCAACGGTGAAATCGGCAAGGAATAACGCGGCATGATAAGCCAGGCCAGGAAATACGTGGCGATGCCACCACCGAAGATGCCGAAAATGACGAAGAGTACGCGGAAAATCGTCGGGTCAAGCTGGTAGCGGACACCGAGCCCCTCGCACACACCGGCGACGTGGCCGTCCCCGCCTTGGTCCTTGGGGATTCGAGGAGGGCGGGTGGCCCACATCTGACGGAAGGTTTCCTGGAAATCGGTGGAAGTGGTGTTTGTGCTCATACTTTGATTGTGGAAGATTTGGAATGAGAAAGCATCAGGGATTCACCTGATTTCCCACCTCAACGTAAAAATCAGGGTTAGCTCAGGGCTTGCCCTGATGTCGTAGCCGGGGCGCACGTGTCACTATTGATCTCATGAGTTCAACCGCCCTGTATCCGGTATTTTACCGGCCGAAGAAATCCCGGGTAGTCGGGGGAGTCGCGGCCGGGCTAGCTGTGCAGCTGAAAACTAATCCGCTGTTCGTCCGGTTGGCATTGTTGTTCTCGGCATTCTTTGGGGGTGCTGGACTGTGGTTTTACATGCTTCTGTGGATTTTCACCAAGCCGGCTAACCCGATCCAGGATGAGGAAGCTGTTAAGACGCTTGAGATGGCGACCGCGCAGGCGTCGGCAAGCAAGAAGCTGCCGCAGTTTTCACGGGCCGCGAACCTGAGCTTGGTGGCGCTGGGGATTGTGGGGGCGTTTTTGAGTATTGCGCTCGTGACGGGTTTCCGCGGTGCAAACTTGCTGTCGGTGGTGGTTGTCGGGGTAGGTGCGCTGCTGCTATGGCGGGTCTATGACCAGGGTATTGACGCGCTCACAGCGCCACGGAGCATCGTGGGAATCGTCGCTGGAACGGTTTTGGTGCTGTCCGGAATCATGTTTATCACGGTCAATTGGACGTCGCCGGCGATGTTCGGAGCTACGCTCGCCGCGGTACTTCTGACGCTCGCCGGTGCTGCCTTGCTGGCGGTGCCACTGGTGGTGCGGATGTGGCAACGGATCAATGAAGAGCGGGAAGAAAAGGCCGTGGCTGCCGAACGCGCCGACATTGCCTCCCGGCTGCATGATTCGGTGTTGCAGACCTTGGCGCTCATCCAGAAGCGAGCGGAGGACCCAGCCGAAGTAGCCAGGCTCGCGCGCGGACAGGAACGCGAGCTGCGCCAGTGGCTATTCGGGACCCAAGACAACATGTCCGGCGGGGCAGCCACCGTGTTTAAGGCCATTGAGCTGGCGTGCGGGGAAGTCGAAGACATGTTTAGCGTTCGTATCGCCCCGGTGCTGGTCGGCTCGGACTGCGCACTCAATGACATATCCCAGGCCGGAATCCTGGCTGCGCGCGAAGCCATGGTCAATGCTGCTAAGCACTCCGGCCAAACCACCGTTGATGTGTATGCGGAGGCATTTGGCGACACGTTGGATATCTTCGTTCGTGACCGTGGCGTGGGCTTCGACCCAGCTAAGGTGGACCCCTCACGACATGGGCTGACCGACTCCATCCGCGCCCGCGTCGAGCGTGCTGGCGGGACCGTCTCCATCAAGACCGCGCCGGGCGAAGGCGTGGAAGTCCACTTGAGCCTCCCACTAGACTCGGAAGCATGATCCGCGTCTTTCTGGTCGATGACCACTCCGTTTTCCGCTCCGGTGTCCGTGCCGAAATCTCCAACGCCGTCACGATCGTGGGCGAGGCCGGCACCGTGGCAGACGCCATCGCCGGCATCAACGCGACTGCGCCAGACGTGGTGCTTCTCGACGTCCACATGCCCGACGGCGGAGGGCAGGCAGTGATCCGTGGCGTCACTGCCGAGACCCGCTTCCTCGCGCTGTCCGTGTCCGACGCAGCGGAAGACGTTATTTCGGTGATTCGAGCTGGTGCGCGCGGATATGTAACCAAGACGATCTCCGGTACCGAACTGGTGTCAGCAGTGCATCGGGTAGCGGAAGGGGACGCGGTGTTTTCGCCACGCTTGGCGGGCTTCGTCCTCGATGCCTTCGCGCGCCCGGACGCCACTGCGGGAGCCGGGGTAGTGGACGACACCCCCGCAGCCCCGGCCGACCCAGCTATCGACGCCCTTACGCGTCGCGAACTTGAAGTGCTCCGGCTGCTCGCGCGTGGATACACCTACAAAGAGATCGCTTCCGAGCTATTCATCTCGGTAAAAACGGTGGAGACACACTCATCCAATATCCTGCGGAAAACCCAGCAATCAAACCGGCATGCCCTCACCCGGTGGGCGCACCGCTTTGACTTGGATTAGCCCCCATTAGCGGCTTACGCGGAGATCAGGCCTACTGTCAGGTTGACTGCAGTAGCGAGGATGAACACCCCAAACCCGTAGGCCAATAGACAATGGCGCAGGATAATAGCACGAAGTTGTGGCGAAGAAACAGAGGTATCCGACACTTGATAAGTCATGCCCAGGTTGTAGCTGAAATACAGGAAATCGCTAAATTGGGGTGACTCAGGTGAATTGAAATCAATGCCACCATCGCGCTGGTAGTAGGCGTGCGCATAACGAACCGCATACATGAAATGCACACACGCCCACGAAAGCGAAACCGCCAGGATGGTGAGCCCAGAATCGAGCAACGGCAACTGCTGTTTCCCCAGCTGTAGGACCACGATGCATACCACGCTGGCAGCTACTGTGGCTAAAACGACTAGCTCGTCAATAAGCGGAGAGTAGTCTTCCTGGCTTACGTGGCGCTGTGTGCCTCGAGCGTCTAATGGCCAGGTGGCTGCCCAGCCACTAATGACAAAACTGCCGGTGGTAACTGTGATGGCCAGCAATATGGCGATGGGGATGCTCATAAAACTGCCCAAGGTGGCTGCGACCGCGCCCAAGGCAAATGCATAGAGCATGCGGTTCCAGCCGGAGTGGATGCGTTTCATTGTTTGTATCCTAAAGCACCTTGGTGGGTTTTGGTTTGGGCTTGGCTTTGGGCTTCGGCTTTGGCTTTGGGCTTGGCTTTGGCTTGAGGGGGGCTGCAAACCTTCTATGTCGTCCCTTCGCGGTAGTCGGACTACCTAAAACGGCTAAAAACGCCAAAATTTGGGGCATCTGTGTAGTCCGACTACCGCGAAGGGACGATGTAGCGCTTCTGAAGCCCTGCTGGGCTGTAAGCACTCAGCTCGCCAAGCTGTAGCCATCGAGTTTCAACCATCAAGCTGCCGACAGTCAGGCTGCTATGTTGAGTCGTGGATAGGAGCCATTTCAATCGTCGCAGCTAACCGCCCCCAGGAAACCCCTGCTAGTCGGCCGGGTTGACCATGTTGGGGGAGTGCGGTTTACTATTTTTATGACGGGAACGAGTGTTCGAAAATCTGTGGAGGTTGATCTTGCTGCACTGAGCAGGCAAGATCGCGTCGCAGCGCTTCGGGCACGAATGTCGCGCATTGGTGCCGGGGTAGATCCGGAGCCGGTTCCGGAGGAAACGTTAGCGGTCCCTAGTGCGATTTCCGATCTCCTTATCGGTGGTGGCCTGCCAAAACGTGCAGTCACACAGCTGGGCGATTCCTCGATATTGGCGGTTGAGTTGATGGCGCAGGTAACCAAAAATGGTGGCTATGTGGCGGTTATTGGGTGGCCGGAGCTGTTGCTAGCTGCGGTTGTGGAAGCCGGTGGGAAATTAGCACACGTGATCAGTGTTCCGGATCCTGGGGTGGAGCCCTTAAATACGGTTGCAGTGCTATGTGAAGGGATGGATATGGTGCTGTACCGCAGTGCGGAGGTAGTGGAGCTTTCTCCGGCACGTGCGCGGCCGTTGCTCGCCAAGTTGCGCAGTGGTCGGGCGGCGTTAGTCTTGGTGAACGCTGCGGTAGCTTCTCCGGCGGTGCGAATAGAGGCGCACGTGTGTGCCTTTCATGGGATTGGTCCGGGCACGGGACGGATTCGCGGTCTGGACCTTGCGGTGAATGTGTGGCAGAAAAGTGGCCGGCCGGGCAGTGGGGTGCTGTCGGTGGGCAAGTGTGCGACGGTAGCTGAGACACCTCGGCTAAGGGTGGTGTAGCTGATGCGGATGATGGCATTGTGGTTTCCGGATTGGCCCATTCATGCGGTGGCTCTAGCTGGGGGCCTGGGCCCCGGCCATCAGACCGGCCACCACCTGGGCCCCGGCCATCAGACCGGCCACCACCTGGGCCAACGCCCGGGCCAGCGCGACGAAGAGCTGGCACTAGTGAGCAATCACCGCGTGTGGGCGTGTTCGGCAGCTGCTCGGAGGCGGGGCGTGCGAAGGGGGATGAAGGCGAGGGCGGCGCAGGCGCTTAGTGCGTCGTTAAGGCTGGTGGAGCGGGATAATGACCGGGACGCCCGCGCTTTCGAGCTGGTGGTTGAGGGGCTGGATAGTGTGGTGGCGAGCGTTGAGGTGCTGCGCCCTGGTTTGGCGGTGGTTGATGCGGGTGCGGCGGCGCGGTTTCATGGTGGGGAGGAACGGGCTGCCCAGCTTTTGTTGGATGCGGCTGCGTTGCGGGGTGTCGATTGTTTGGTGGGAGTGGCTGGCAGTATCGAGACGGCCGTGTTGGCGGCGCGGCAAGGGCAGGTGGTAGCGCCGGGAGCGGATCGGGACTTTTTGTCGGGTTTACCCACGCAGGTTTTGCTTGCGGAGGAGTCGCTGGCCTGTGGTCGGGACACCGTTGCAGCGTTGTGTGAGCTGGGGTTGTCAACGTTGGGTGAGGTGGCGAGGTTGCCGAAGGGGAGCGTCGTTACGCGTTTTGGGCAAGCTGGACAGCGGATTCACCACATTGCCAGCGGTGATCTGGTGCGGAAAGTTGCCCCTGCGTGGGAGGGGGAACCCCTTGATGTGCGGGGAACTCCGCCAGACCCTATTAATCGAGTGGATGCCGCTGCCTTTTATGCCCGCGGTCTGGCGGCTGCACTGCATGAAAAGCTGCGCGCAGCCGGCGTGGTGTGTCAACGGCTTAAGGTGACCGCGGTAGTGAATGTCGCTGGTAACGAGCAGCAATTGAGTCGCACGTGGCGTACGCACGAGCCCTTGAGTGAAGCGGCCACCGCCGATCGGGTGCGTTTGAAGCGTCCTGGGTTTTGTTCCGCTTCTTATACGGGGGTCAGCTCGCTGACCCGGGTGTGATTATACATATCGATGATCTCTGCAGGGCTCTTATATCCGAGGGCTTCGTGGAGGCGCTCGTGGTTCCACCAGTGGACCCAGTTCAACGTCGCAAACTCGACCTCGGTCAGTGAGAACCAGGGCTGGGAATAGATCAGCTCGGCTTTGTACAGGCCGTTGACAGCCTCGGCTAGCGCGTTATCGTAGGAATCACCCACGCTCCCGGTGGAGGGCTTGATCCCGTAGTCAGCGAGTTTCTCGTTGTAGGCAACACTCGTGTATTGCGAGCCATGATCGGAATGATGCGTCAGATCCACCAGAGTATCTTTCGCTCCCTGAATGGCCTGCTCGAGTGCCTCTAGTGGTAGCGCCTCGGTTTTCATCGAAGAACGCGTCGCCCAACCCACAATCTTGCGGCTATACACATCAGTAACGAACGCTGTATACACGAAGCCGGATAGGGTTCGTACATACGTGATATCAGCAACCCACAGCTGGTTGGGCCTACTGGCCTTGAACTGCCGATTGACCAGATCCGGACGAGAATCTACTTCCTGAACGGGCCGGGTTGTGATTGGGGCGCGTCCCCGGCGAACACCCTCAATTCCACCGATTCTCATGAGCCGAGCCACCTGGTCACGGCCAACATCCCAACCAGCACGCCGCACTGCATGCCACATCTTCCGCACCCCGTAGACGCTGTAATTCTTGGTGTGGATCTTCTTGAGCTCATCGATCAGGATCCTGTCTCGTATGCTTCTGGCGCTCGCTGGCCTGCTCTTCGCCAGCCGGTAGCCACGAGAGGTGATAAACCCTCCCTCCAGACTCACGCCCAATACCCGGCAAATCGGCTCGACCCCGAAACGATCCCTATACTCATCAATATAAGCAATCATTATCGGGCCGGACGGTCGAGCTCCGCTGCGAAAAAAGCCGAAGCAGTCTTCAAAATCTCATTCGCCCGCCGCAACTCCGCAACCTCGCGTTTGAGCCGTTTAATCTCCTCATGCTCTTCACGCGTAAGCCCCTGCCGTTCACCCGCGTTCACTAAATGCTGCTCGTACCAGCGGCGCAGCGATTCATTCGCGATCCCTAGCTTCGGTGCGATCTCATTGACCGCCTGCCACTGAGAACACGAGCCATCATCGGCTAAACGATCGATCAGCATCCGCACCGCGCGATCCTTGAACTCCTGTGAATACCTCTTGGCCATGTTCCAATCCTCTCAAAAGTGAGTAGGAACAAAACCCAGGACGCTTCACGTTGGCAGTTGGATGGTTGGCTCACGGCGCGTGGGGTGACCGAGGATGCCGAGCTTGGCGACGGCATCGTGGAGCTCATTCTTACGCCTCTGGGAGTAAGCGCCCCAGAAGAACGTTCGTTGTGGGGCGGGGCTAACGAGCGACTGGAAGAAGTGCGTCGTGTTGCAAGTCGCGTGCAGTCGATGCTGGGGGTCGAGGCGGTATGTCAGCCGATTGCCGCGGGTGGCGAAAGCCCGGTGGAGCGAGTGGAGCTGGTAGCTTTCGGTGAGCAACGGGATCCTGCCCAGCCGGCGGATGGCTCTTGGCCAGGCGCAATACCCGGGCCATTGCCTGCGCGGGCTCGACACCCGGCGGCGGTGGTGCACCTACTATCTGCCGAGGGTAACGCAGTGTATGTCACTGCTGATGCAGTGTTGAGCGCCCCACCAGCAGCGATTTCTTGGGGATCGTATCGGGCCAGCGTGATTGGCTGGGCTGGGCCATGGCCAGTGGCGGGGCGCTGGTGGGAAGGCGATGCGGACTCAGCCTGCGCCCGACTCCAGGTGGTATCTGATGTCGGGCCGAGGGCGTTCTTACTGTTGTGGATAGCTGGGCGCTGGCGTGTGGAAGCTACCTATGATTAGCGAGCCGCAATGTCCACGACGAGGCGTTTTGGGTTCTCCAGGTATGTGACTGAGTAGGGGGCATCTTTTGCGTTGATGCCGATGACAAACTGAGACCGGCCCTCAAAAGTCCCGCCGGACACTACTTCGGCGACTGGGCCACCTGCGCCTTTAATGGGGTCGAGCTGTTGTTGAATGCCCAGCTCAAAGGGATAAGTGGTGCCGTCGATGTTGATATTGAGGAAGGATTGCCCGGCAACATTAAGCGGTTGTCCACTGGCCTGTTGGGTGGCGGTGTCGGTGTAGTTAGTGAACCAACCGGGGTTTCCATCGCCTTCTAAATCAAACACCACGCGATCAAAATCTTCATGGTGGCCCACCCGCATGCTGGTAGGGACAAGCTTGCCCGATGGGCTAGGCGTTTGGGTTTTGTTGCCCGGTGCCGTTTGCCCTAATGGCTGGGGGGAACTGTCCTGGTCTGTGGTGAGGGCTTGCTTTTGAATCGTAGAACTTGAGGTAGTTACCACGCTCGAAGTAGCGGTCGCCGGGGAGTTTTCCTCGGGGCCGCACGCACTAAGGAGTGCCACGCTAGCAACCGCGGCGGCGCAAACAACGAGATTGCGTGTGAAAGGAGTGGTTATTGTGGCGTTCATATACTCAAGGGTAGTGGGCACCGAGCGGTAGTTAAACAAAATAGGTATTTCGTGAGCCAATCGTTGTAAACGTACACTTGACGGCATGACTCCTAGGAAGATTGCGTTGTGTTCCGATGTGCAGGCGGAGCCACTGCCGGGCACTGCCAAAACTGGCGAGCTGTTCGTCGCTCTCGAGCATCCTTATGGCTGGGGACACGACATTCTCGACGGGCACGCCTTCGGAGACGACCTCACCGCGGAGCTCAAAAAGTACACGGCGAGCCACAAGGTGCAATTACAGCTGATCCGCCGGCCCGGCAGGGAAGGCCAGCGGGTGGAACAACCGACTGTCTTGATCGCCGACGTCTTTGGCGAGGTACGACGCCTGGCCATCCCAGAACCCGCCGCGCTGTTGGATATTGATCCGCACGTGGCAGTGGGTACCAAGGTTGATCATCCGGTGCTGCTGGTCTGTACTCACGGTAAACGTGATCGTTGCTGCGCCATTAAAGGGCGGCCACTAGCGGCTGCGTTAGCCGCGGGGTTCCCGGGGGGACTAATTTGGGAATCCTCCCACACGAAGGGGCACCGCTTCGCGCCGTCGATAATTGCACTGCCGTGGGGCTATTCTTTCGGGCATCTTAATGAGCACGCTGCCAAAGACCTGGTGCTGCACTTGCAGCGGGGCGAACTATTCCTGCCGGGCAACCGAGGGCGCTCCTGTTGGGACGCGCGAGGCCAGGTCGCCGAACTCGCAGTTGCGGCCCGCAATCCCGGTACACAGGCGGGGGAGCTGCGCATCGCGGAGGTCGAGGAAAACACGGCCGTGGTTGAGGGCGGCACGGGACAACGATGGCTCGTGGAACTTGAGCCCCAGCTTGTCGACGGCGTGGTGTCCTCCTGCGGTGATGCGCCGAAACAGGGGAAAAGTTGGTCTGCGATTTCCGTCACAGAGCTTTCGTAGTGGCCTACACTAGTAAGACATGGCGAAACTACTTACTCCGGATACGAAGAAAATTGGTCAGCCCGAGCAGGGGATTCAACAAGATTTCCCGGATAAGTTTCCTGAAGCATTAGCTGGGGGAACCCCCGTTGAGCTTAAGACAGATCTGGAAAACCTGTTGGGGAAGGACGCTGTCCATTCGCGTGCCCTCGATCTGGTGCGGTTTGCTTCTGATGCCGGCCCTTACCGGCTATTCCCGCAGGTAGTTGTGTCGCCACGCAGTGTGGAGGACATGGCTAGCTTGCTGGCCTACTGCGCCGCGAATGGTCGCCACCTGACCTACCGTTCGGGTGGTTCCTCCCTAAACGGGCAGTGCCAAGGCGACGACATCTTGGTCGATACCAAGACGCATTTTCGGGGTATTCAAGTCGAGGGAGAACGCGTGCGGGTGCGTCCGGGCGAGACGCTCGCCGGGTTGAACGCGGTTCTCGCGCGGCATGGGCGTCGATTTGCGCCGGACCCCGCGTCTGCGGTGGTGGCCACCATTGGCGGTATTTTGTCCAACAATTCGGGTGGCATGCGGTGCACCGTTGACCAAGACTCGTATCACTCGATCGTGGATGCCACCTTGGTGCTGCCGAGCGGGACGGTCGTCGATACGGCGGACCCGGACGCAGATGCCCGGCTGGCCGCCGACGAACCAGAGTTGGTCAAGGAGCTGCTCGCGATCCGCGAGGAGATTGTCGCGGATGAGGAATTGGTGGCGCACCTGCGTCGAAAATTCTCGATCCGCAATACCAATGGCTTGCGTCTGGATGCGTTTTTGGACGGAGATACTCCGGTGGAAATCCTGCGTCGGCTGCTCGTTGGTGCGGAGGGAACGTTGGGATTCATTGCTGAGGCGGTACTCGATACGCAGCCGTTGCCGCAGGTCAAGGCGGTCACGTGGGTCATGCTGCCGACGCTCGCGGCCGCCGCTGAGTACGTGCCAAAACTCATGGATGCCGGGGCAGCCGCGTGTGAGCTGCTGGTGAGCCCAGTGCTTCGGGAGTCCGTCGGCCACTTTGATGGCGCAGATGCCGGATGGGCAGAGCTTGACGACGACGCCTCGGCCATCCTGCTCGAGGTCGCTGGCCTGGATGAAGATGATCTGCAGCAGAAAATCGCCGCGGCTGAAGCCGTTCTCGCGGAGGCGCCCCTGACCAGCCCACTGCGGTTCATGCGGGATGCCACCGAAATTGACTTGGCGTGGCAAATTCGTGGTGGCCTGTTTGCGTTGCTGGGCAAGCAGCGCCAAGAAGGGACCGCGTTGATCACTGAAGACGTGTGCTTCCCGCCGGCGCTGGTGGGCGAGGCTGCGAAAGACCTCATGAAGTTGCTCGCCAAGTATGACTATCCGGAATCGGTGATGGGGCATGCGGCCTTCGGCAACCTGCATTTCTTCATGACACCGGCGTTCGGGCGCCAGGAGGAAATCGACCAGTACGACGCGTTCATTAACGAGCTGGTCGAGCTGGTTATCGACAAGTACTCCGGCTCGCTGAAAGCCGAGCACGGCACGGGCATGAACATGGCCCCGTTCCTCTTGCGCGAATGGGGCGAGAAGGCATACCAGCTCATGTGGCGAGTCAAGGAAGCTCTTGACCCGCAAGGAATCCTCGCACCCGACGTCAAACTGACCCGACAGCAGGACATCCACCTGCAAAACTTCAAGTCTTTCCCACGCATCGAGGAAGTGGCCACCCACTGTGTCGAGTGCGGCTTCTGTGAACCGGTGTGCCCTTCGCGCAACGCCACCGTCACTCCGCGCCAGCGCATCGTGCTGCGCCGCGAAATGGCCCGCCAGCCTGCAGGATCTGCGCTGCTCAACGCGCTTTACGACGACTACGGCTACGACGCAATCGACATGTGCGCAGCCGATGGAACCTGCTCTATCTCGTGTCCGATCAGCATCGATACCGGTGTCATGATGAAGCAATTCCGGGCCGCGCAACAAACCGAGCAGACTAACGACGTTGCTCTCAAGCTCGCCAAGAATTGGGCAGCGGTGGAAAAGGCAGCCCGTGGTGGTCTCACCGCTGCGGGAGCAGTCCAGAAGGTACTAGGGCCATCGCTGGGTTCCTCGGTGCTGGGGGCACTGACCGGCGTGGTGCGTTCGGTGGTGTCGGAGGATCTGGTGCCTTCTGCCCAAGATGGTCTACCGCCGGCAGCGTCCGCACTGCCGAAAACTGTGCGTGCCGGTGCAGCCGCGATTTATTTCCCGGCCTGCATTAACCGCATGTTCGGTCGCTCGGGGGAAGGGCCGTCGTTGCCCGAAACCCTTGTCGCGGTCTCCGCGCGTGCGGGTAAGCCTCTCCATATCCCGGGTGGCGTGTCCGGAACCTGTTGTGGCACGCCGTTTAGCTCCAAGGGCTTCCGCGACGCCAAGCACTACATGTCGGTGAAACTTCTGGAAGACTTGTGGCTTTGGTCCGAAGCTGGAACCTTGCCGATCGTGGTCGATGCATCGTCCTGTACGCACGGCATGATCGAAAACGTGCCGGGCGAGTTGACTGAAGAACAGCTATCCCGCTGGCAGCAGATTCAGATCATGGATGCGGTGCAGTGGGCGGAAACGCTGCTGCCGTCGCTCAGCGTAACGCAGCCAGCAGGCCGGGTGGCCGTCCACCCGAACTGTTCCCTGCAACACATGGATCTAGTTGGTCCACTCATGCAGGTCGCTTCGTTTGCTGCGGAGGACGCTTTTGTACCGTTGGGTGCCACCTGCTGTGGCACCGCAGGCGATCGTGGTCTTCTGCATCCGGAGCTGCTGGAATCGGCAACCGCGGATGAGCGGGTGGGACTGGCCCGGGCAGCGCAAGACGGGCCGGTTGATGCGTTCGTTTCCGCCAACCGCACCTGCGAAATGGGCTTGGAACAATCCACGGGCCATGCCTACGAACACGTGGCGTATCTGTTGGATGAAGCAACGCGTTAGTGAGCCGGATGCCACGCGGCTAGCTTTTCCAGCAGGATGCGGTCGGAGTCCTGCTTGGCGGCGCGGTTGCCTTCGACCGTGCCGCCGAACGTCTTCTCCCATGATCTACCCATCGAGGTGATGTCATCGGAGAAGAGGTGACCGGCGTCAGGATAAACGTGCGCTTCGAGCCGGGGGTTGCGTTTTGCTATGCCGCGAGCGGCCACGTCACCCTGCCACATGGCGTCCTGGTCACCTGCGAAAACCAAGCCTTGACCTTGGAAATTCTCGATGGGGATGCGTGCCTCGTCAGTGTTTTGGGCACGTTGCGCCCTCGACTCGTAGACCTCTCGATAGCGCATTGGAAGACTGAGCATCATGTCAAAGAACATCTTCACTGAAGCCTTAGGATCGAAAATCCTTAAACGCTAAGTAAGGAAGCGGCTGGCCGCCCTGGCTGAATGATGGGTGTTCCTCCCGGCCGAAAGCTAAACCCTGAAAGGTGTACTCCGTTGGGGTGAACAGAACAATGTTGTCGATTTTCGCCCCGTGGGTGGCCAAATTAGCGGTGAGCTCTGCGCCTTTCGATGAGCCCACGACGGTGACAGGACCCTCAGAAACGCGGGTGGTGACCTCATCAAAGAACTCCAGCGGGACGTCGGCAAGGGTGTTTTTCTGGTTTGGTTGGCCGAAGAAGAAAAGCGCAAGAACTTCGTAGCCTGCCTCCCATAGCTGGCGGGCGCGGGCATAGTCAGGGGAGCCTTCGGAACCTCCGAATACGACCACTGTGCCGGCGTGCTTCTTCTCCACCGGCTGGAAATGAAAGCCGCTGAGGTAGGTGCCTTCGATGTGCGTGATGCGATCAGTGGTGGGGTAGGAGCTCGCTTCTTGGGGCCTACCCTCCGGAAGAGCGTAACGATGCACGTTGTACGCCCGCACTCCGATCACAGCAGAAACAATGATCACGAAAGCCAGGAGGATTTTGAGTATCTTCTTCATGAAAACCCACTTTGCGAGGTTGACGCGACGCGAATGCAACTAGCTCTAGTTAAACCCCAACCTCAGCGACAGCAACTCGACTGATTTCCAGGCCACCCAGCAGGGATTTCCTTTTGGTGGATTTTTCATTCTGGCCTCGCCTACAAGACCCTTCCTATAATGAGGCAGATGAAGCCAGAGTTTCCGTTCCCAGAGGCGATGCCCGAGCTTGCTCATCCGGCAGTCGGCGAGGCCACGCCGAGTCCCGAGCTGCTGGTCCTCAATGAATCACTTGCTCAGGAACTTGGCCTGGACCCCGAGTGGCTGCGCTCTGATGAGGGAATTGCGTTCCTGCTCGGGCAACGTGGCGGGTATGCGCTGGCATACGCGGGGCACCAGTTCGGCCAATACAGCCCATTGCTTGGCGACGGCCGTGCCTTACTACTCGGATCCTATGGAGGTTTCGAGCTGCAAAGCAAAGGGATCGGCCGAACGCCCTTTTCTCGTGGTGGCGATGGGCGTGGCCCCTTGGACGCAATGTTGCGCGAGTATCTCATTTCGGAGTACATGCACGCGGTGGGTATTTCCACCACGCGAGCCCTCGCAGTTTTGAGCACGGGAAGAAAAATCCAGCGACGGATGGTGGTGCCGGCCGGGGTAGTGGTTCGCGTGGCACGATCTCATCTGCGGGTGGGCACTTTTGAACTAGTGAGTCGATCGGGCACTCCTGAGATGCTTTCCCGGTTGGAAGAATATGCTTGGGGGATTTTCCCAGGAGGACGGGACGGTGTTGCTGCGCGGCAATGCAAAACCGTGGCGGAGTGGATGGGGGTCGGATTTGTTCATGGCGTGATGAATACCGACAACTGCTCGATATCTGGCGAGACCATTGACTATGGGCCATGCGCATTCCTCGATACACATGACCCCGCGGCGTGCTTTTCCTCGATTGACACCCAAAAGAGGTACGCCTATGGGCGCCAGCCCGCAATCCTGCAGTGGAATCTCGCACAGCTGGGTTTTACCGGGGATTTCGTCTCGATGTTCTCCGATGCGTTGCAGGAGGTGTTTTCACGCAAACTGGGCACCGCCGACCCCATGGGCATCAATGAGTGGTTCGCCTCCTTGCCCGGAAAGGACCACACTCTGGCTCACGCCGAACTCCCAGGGGAAAACCCTCAGGTCATCCCTCGTAACTTCGCGGTGCAGCGCGCGTTAGATACCGCGAACGAGGGAGACTTGGCACCGTTCCTGGAGTGTCTCGAAGTCTTGCTGAGGCCATTTGAAAAGCCTGCCGACGTGAACTGGCCCCCGAAAGTTGGACTGGTTTAATTCTAGGCGGTTTGGGTTTCAAGGGTCTGGTTCCGATAGTGCATCGGAGTCAGGCCCTTAAGTCGTTGTTGGATGCGTTCGTGGTTGTACCAGTAGATGTAGTCATCGAGTGCGTGGTAGAACTCGTCCAGGCTGGTAAATGTTTCACCGTGGTACATCTCTGTCTTGAGGTGCCCGAAGAAGTTCTCCATCACCGCGTTGTCGTAGCAGTTACCTTTCCTTGACATTGACTGCACACCACCAATGCTGTCAATGAGGTCGCGCCAGCTGGAATGCTGGTACTGGAACCCTTGATCCGTATGCACCAGTAAACCTTTTCCTGGTGATTCTTGTGCGATGGCATCACGCAAAGACTGTGACGTCAATGCGGTATTCGGTGAGGTAGACACGCTATACGACACGATCGCCCGATCATATAGGTCCATGATCGGCGACAAGTAAACCTTGGTGCCAGCGACCCGAAACTCCGTGACATCACTTACCCACACCGTATTTGGTGTATCCGGTGTGAAGCATCGATCCAGCACGTTCTTGGCGATGTGGCTGACAGTGCCTTTGTACGAGTTGTACTTCTTTTTCACCCTGACCTTGGATTTCAGCCCTAACTCATCCATAAGCTTGTAGACCAGCTTGTGGTTAACCGCCCACCCTTGCCGTTGGAGTTGAGCATGCACCCGCCGGTAACCATAACGACGGTTCATCCGCTGAAAGATGTCACGGATTGCCTGCTTAAGCTGGGCATGCTTATCAGCTGCAGTGAGGCGTTGTTGGTGATAGTAAAACGTCGACCGGGCAAGACCTGCCGCAGCAAGCAGATCATCCAGCCGGTGGTCTGACTTGAGGATGACGATAGCCTCGACTTTTAACCTCGTCGCTGGTTCCTCAAGTCCCGCAATTTTTTTAGGTATGCGTTTTCCGCCCGCAGTTTCTCTACCTCGCGGCGCAGCCGATCCTCCTCGGTCACTGTCTTCGTAGGTGAACTGCCCTTGGGTCGTCCTTTTGGCTTCGGTCGCAAGGCTTCGTCACCACCTGCACGCCAGGCACGGACCCAACTCGAGACAAGCTGGTCGGAGGACAACCCGAACTCGCGGGCAAGATCCATCTTCGACTCACCAGCAATGAAGCGATCGACGACTTCCTTCTTCACCTCGAAGGAAAACTGCTGCTTGGTTGGTTTTTCCACAAGACACAGCTTGCCATGAAGCTTGAACCGGCGTTCAAGCTTTCGCACCGGATCACGAGCGACACCAAGCCGGCGTGCCGCTGCTTTATAACCCAAGCCTTGTTCAAACAAGTCAACGAGCTGCTCTCGCTGCAGCTTGCTCAGAGAACTTCGTGCCCTCAAAGAAATACTCCCCACTAGTTAGAAACTGATTTCTCAGTCCAACTAATGGGGAGCAGTTCAACGCCACGTATTTAGCGGCGGGCCCGAGCGAGTCAAGCTTCGTAACTTACTGCGGAACATAAGGTGAATTTGTGCTGCAGAGCTGTTCCTGCTCACTGCTCTCACCACGAGCAGCGCATACGCAAAAGGCCCTCCCGAAGGAGGGCCATGAGCGCAAAACAGGTTTACCGGCGCATGATCTTCTTGGACAGGTAGTTGCCGAGCAGCTGCGCGATCTGGACGATCACGATGATCACGGCAGTTGCAGCCAATGTGACTTCGGTGTCGAAGGATCGGTATCCGTAGACGATCGCGAAGTCGCCCAGGCCGCCGCCACCGATGTAGCCGGCCATCGCGGACATGTCGACTACCGCGATGAACACGAAGGTGTAGCCCAGGATCAGCGGCCCCAGCGCCTCAGGAATGATCACGGTGCGGATGATGCGCCATGGGGAAGCGCCCATGGAGCGGGCTGCTTCGATCATGCCGGGGTCGATGGAGACGAGGTTTTGCTCGACGATGCGGGCGATGCCAAACGTCGCGGCCACGGACATCACGAAGGTCGCGGCATCAATGCCGATTGTTGAACCGATGACTAGCTTGGTCAACGGCCCGATGAAGGCAATCAAAATGATGAAAGGGATCGGTCGAACAAAGTTCACGATCACGTTGAGCACGGTGTAAAGCGCCTTGTTCTGCAAGATTCCGCGAGAGCGCGTCGTGTATAGTAAAATGCCGAGGCCAAGGCCGAGGATGCCTGCCACCACCATCGTGATCGAAACCATGTACAAGGTGTCGATAATGGAGGTCACAAAGGAGTCGCCTAAGCGATCCCAGTCAGCTGCAAGTACGGTCTGGTTCATCGGATGATCTCCTGTACGTCAGCATTGGTGGACACGGCCTGGTAGAACTGTTCAATCGCCTCGTCCGGGCCGGTGAGCTGCACTGTGACCTTGCCAAAGGACTGGTGCTGCAACGTGGTAATGCCGCCGTGCACAATGTTGATGTTGACACCAGCTTTGGTGGCATCGGCGGAGGCAGCGAAGAACCCGGTTTTTTCGGTGAGGTCGATGGTAAAGATTCGGCCGTCGCGAAGCGCGAGCTCGTCGGATTCGACCATGTCGGGGGTGTTGCGCAGCGATGTGGCTACGAAGCGGGCGGCCACATCGGTCTTCGGGTGGGAAAAGACCTCGTAAACTGAGCCATATTCGACAACGCGCCCAGACTCCATGACGGCGACCTTGTCCGCGATGGAGCGGACCACTTCCATTTCGTGGGTGATTACGACGATGGTGATGCCGAACTTCTTGTTCACCTCGCGGAGCAAACGCAGCACGTCTTGCGTGGTTTCGGGGTCGAGTGCGGACGTCGCTTCGTCGGCAAGCAGCAGTCGCGGGTTGGTGGCCAGCGCGCGGGCGATGCCGATGCGCTGTTTTTGGCCGCCAGATAGCTGCTCCGGGTAGTGCTTGGCTTTGTCGGCAAGACCGACGAATTCGAGCAGTTCAGCCACGCGCTTTTCTCGCTCCGCTTTCGGCACGCCAGCAAGTTCCAACGGGTAAGCGATGTTGCCGGCGGCGGTGCGGGAGCTAAAGAGGTTGAACTGCTGGAAAATCATGCCGATGTCACGGCGTACCGATCGCAGTTGGCGTTCGGAAAGACCGACGACATCGAGGTCGTCGAGAAGCAGCTGTCCGGAGGTGGCTGCCTCCAGACCGTTGATTAGGCGCACGAGGGTGGATTTGCCCGCGCCGGAGTAGCCGATGATGCCGATGATTTCACCGGGCTCGACGGTGAGGGTGACATCCTCGAGCGCGGTGGTGGTTTTCTTGGCGTTGGTAAACACCTTGCCAACGCCGCGGAACTCGATGCGAGTGCCACGGCGTTGCGTTTGATTTGAATTGCTCAATGTTCTACTTCGTGTTTTGGAGACGATCCAGGATGGCCTTCAGATCTTCCTTAGAGCGCTTGACCTCGACGGACGTGCCCTTGGAGTCTTCTGCAAGCGCCTTTTGCACCTCAGGGGAGTGGTAGACATCAACGAGCTTAGCGATCTTTTCGTTGTTGACGTCTTTCTCTTTCACCACGATGGCGTTGATGTAAGGCTCTGCTTCCTTGGAATTCGGATCATCCTTGAAGATCGCGGTCTTCGCATCAATCTTCGCGCGCTCGAGGAAGGTGTTGTTCACGATTGCTGGCTTGCCTTCGTTGTACACCGTCGCGGTCTGCGCGGAGTCAACTGGCACGACCTTCACCTTCGACGCAGCCGTATCGACGTCCGCTGGGGTAGGAGTAACCAGATTCTCGGACTTCAGCGTGACCAATCCGGCCTGCTTCAAAACGTTGATGGCGCGCCCCTGGTTGGAAGGATCGTTAGGTAGGGCGATGTCTTGGCCTTCGATGCCATCCAAGCCGGTGTGGCCCTTCCAGTACAGCGCCAGTGGCACGATCTGGGTGGAGCCGATTGGCACGAGGTTGTCGTTAGCACCCGTGTTGTAAGCAGCGAGGAACTTCAGATGCTGGAAGAGGTTAGCGTCTACTTCGCCTTCGGAGAGCGCGCGGTTTGGTGTGTTGTAGTCTGCGAACTGGGTGGTCTTGATTTTCACGCCAGCCTTTTCGGCTTCCTGCTCGAAGACCTTCCAGTAGCCCATGTCGGCCTCGGTGGTGCCGAGCTTAATGGTGTCTTCGTCCGAAGCGCCACGACCGCAAGCGGCGAGGGACGTGGTGGTTGCAATAGCTGCCAGCGCGAGCGCTGCTGTACGGCGGAATTTCATTTCTTGCTGCCTTTCTAGACCAAGCTTTCTGTTTGTTGTTGGGAACACTAGCAGCTTTAGGAAACCAGGTACAGCTTAGTCTAGAAAGCTTGGTCTGTTCTTTCGCGTGAAAGGCGGGTGAGCTGGGGTGTCGGCATGCGTGTGAGGTGCATCACGGCGGGGTGCTTTGGTTGTCGAAGGAGGTTGATTCCAGGCTTTCTGGCCATGTTCGACCATCTTCAATTTTGAGCCGGGAGCCATTGACGGTTCTGGTCGAACATGTGTACGCTTGCGTCTGTGGAATGGAACGGGGGAGGATTTAATGGACGTCCGCTGAGCTGGTCGAAGCTTGAGCGTATCTTGAGCGGCAAAGAAGTGCCCACGCCTGTTTCCGTCTTACATACCGCCACGGCCAATCCGGAGCCAAAAGCGGAAACTACCACAGCTTTTGTGGAGCTCCATGCTCGAGGCAGTTATAATTTTCTGGTCGGCGCTTCGGAGCCGGAAGACCTCGTCGCGGAGGCCGTTCGGCTAGGAATGCCCGCCTTGGGAATCGTTGACCGGGATGGATTCTATGGGATGGTGAAATTCGCAGAAGCTGCCGGACGGTCTGGGTTGGCAACTGTGTTCGGTGCTGAGCTTTCCGTGCAGGGGCCAGAAAACCCACCCTTGACCGTGCTTGCCCGGGGGCCGGAAGGATACCGGCGTCTTTCTCGGGTTATCTCCGCTGCCCGAATGGCAGGCGGAGACAAAGATTCCGTGTGCTATCCCATGCTCGAGGAACTCGCCGAACACGCATCCTACTGGCTCGTCCTTGCAGATCACGAGTGGTTCCCAGCGCTGGATGCGTTGATCGCCACCTTCGGCTCCGACAGCGTGGTGCTGGAGCACCGCTGTGCGATGTTGCCCGTGGACTCTGACCGGCTGGCCGCATTGCGCGTCGAACAGCAAAAGCGTGGACTGCGGGCGGTGATCTCCGGGACACCGAACGCTGCCACGCGTGAGGATGCGGGACTGGCAGCCGCTAAAAACGCCCTCTATCTGAAGCAAAGCCTTGGAGAAGTAGTGGGCGAGCTCCATCCCATGGGTAGCACCTGGTTGCGGGACGCGGAAACCTTGTGGCGTGCCGTGCCGGATGCGTCCGACTTGATTGCGGAAACCCTGCGGATAGCGCAGGAGTGTGCCTTCGCGCTGAACCTGGTCGCGCCTAATTTGCCACGGTGGGAGACCCCCGAAGATCACACCGAAATGAGTTGGCTGCGAAAGCTAACACGGCAACGGGCCGAGATTCGCTACCGTAGCTGGCCGGCAGACATCCAGGAAAAGGCGCACGCTCAAATCGCATATGAACTAGGTGTGATCGAGAAGCTGGGATTCCCCGGTTACTTCCTCATCGTGATGGACTTGGTGGATTTTTGCCGCAAGCAGGACATTTTGTGTCAAGGCCGGGGGTCGGCCGCGAACTCGGCTGTCTGTTTCGCGCTCGGGATTACTGCGGTGGAGCCGATTCAGGCGGGGCTGCTGTTCGAGCGGTTCCTTTCGCCTGATCGGGACGGACCGCCGGACATCGACATTGACATCGAATCCGGTCGTCGCGAAGAAGTAATCCAGTATGTCTACGACAAGTATGGTCGGGACAACGCCGCCCAGGTTGCGAACGTAATTACCTACCGCACCAAAGGCGCAATTCGCGACGCCGGTCGCGCGCTCGGCTATCCGCAGGGCGCCTGTGATGCGTGGTCTCGCGGTGTGGAGGAGCCGCCGGAGCGAGTGCTTGAGTTGGCTGCGAAGTTCAAAGGGCAGCCACGTCACCTGGGCATTCATTCCGGTGGCATGGTGATCTGCGATCGCCCCATTGCCGATGTGGTGCCCACCGAGTGGGCCCGCATGGAAAAACGATCAGTGGTCCAATGGGACAAAGACGACTGCGCCTCTGCTGGGCTTGTGAAATTTGACCTGCTCGGCCTCGGCATGCTCGAAGCGCTGCACCACATGATTGACCTGGTGAAACAGCATCGTGGCCGCCAAGTAAACCTGTGGGAGCTCGACCTCGCCGACCCAAAAGTCTACGAAATGCTCGCCCGCGCTGATGCCGTCGGAGTTTTCCAAGTCGAATCCCGCGCCCAGATGGCCACCCTCCCACGCCTGAAACCCCGCTGCTTCTTTGACCTGGTGGTTGAAGTGGCCCTTATCCGCCCCGGCCCCATCCAAGGCGGCAGCGTCCACCCCTACATCCGGCGTCGCAACGGTCAGGAGCCGGTCACGTTCGACCACCCCTGCCTGGAAAACGCCCTAGCCAAGACCCTCGGTATCCCGCTCTTCCAGGAGCAACTCATGCAAATGGCGCGCGACGCGGCGGGCTTTTCCGGGGCCGAGGCCGATGCTTTACGACGTGCCATGGGCTCCAAACGCTCTCCCGCCAAGATGGCGGCGCTGCGTAGTCGCTTCTACCAGGGGCTAAAAGACACCAACGGCATAGCAGGATCGGTGGCGGATAACCTCTGGAACAAGATGGTTGCTTTTGCAGCGTACGGCTTCCCGGAATCCCACTCGCAATCTTTCGCGGGGCTGGTGTATTTCTCCGCGTGGTTCAAGTACTACTACCCGGCGGAATTCTGCGTGGGGCTGTTGCGCGCGCAGCCGATGGGGTTCTATTCGCCACAGTCATTGATCCAGGACGCGCGCCGACACGGCGTGCAGATTCTGCCCATCTCGGTCAACGATTCGGCGGTGGAAGCCGACTGTCCGAATGGGGAGATCCGGTTGGGATTGAACCTGGTGAGCGGACTCGGTGACAAAGCTGCGCAGCGCGTGGCAGCCAACGCTCCCTATCGAGACATCGCGGATGTGGCTCGCCGGGCCGAGCTCAACGTGCCACAGACCGAGGCGCTAGCTAAAGCCGGGGCATTTGATTGCTTCGGGGTGGACCGTCGACAAGCATTGTGGCAAGCAGGCGTTGCGGCGACGGAGCAGGAGGAGATGCTGCCGGGCTTGTCGTCGATTAGCGCGCCAAGCCTGCCTGGGATGAACGCGTTTGAAATGGTGGTTGCAGATGTGGCGGCGACCGGGGTTACGCATGACACGCAGCCGATGGAACTACTGCGGGATGCGCTCAACTCGCAAGACGTGGTGCCTGCGAACAAATTGCTGGAGCCGGAAGATGGGACGCGGATCCGGGTGGCGGGTGTGGTCACGCACCGGCAGCGCCCGCAAACCGCGAGCGGGGTGACGTTCCTTGGGATGGAGGACGAGACCGGGCTGATGAACGTCATGATCTCGCCTGGGCTGTGGGCGCGTGAAAAGCGGGTGGCGCGAACCTCGAAAGCGCTGCTCATCCGCGGGATTATCCAGAATGCCACCGGCGCGCCCACCCTGGTGGCGGATCGCATTGAGCCTCTGCCGATTGGGGAATGGATCAGTCGTGGTTCACGTGACTTCCGTTAGTCCGTGCTTGGATGTTGTGGTTTCCCAAAAAAAATGGGCGTGAGTATGTTGTTTAACGCGCTGTCAATTTTTGATTATGTGGGATTTATTAAGCCCTGTGCGTTAGGTGTGGAGACTCATGCGGTTTTAAGCTAGAGATGATGCAGATTGCGAATCGAAGCGTGATCTGGGTTTGTATCCAAAACCTGCTTAAAAACCGAAAGGGGAGATCGTGCTCGCCTCGATCCTCGACCCGTCCTCCGCCCTCGCCATCGTGCTCCAAATAGCCGTGGTGCTGTTCTGCCTGCTCTTGGGCACGCGCTACGGCGGCATCGGCCTGGGCCTCATTTCCGGCTTTGGCCTCTTGCTCATGGTGTTCCTGTTCGGCCTGAAGCCGGGCACCCCGCCTGTCGACGTCATGTTGACCATCATCGCGGTAATCGGCTGCGCCGCCACGCTGCAACAAGCCGGCGGTCTCGACGTGATGATGCAATACGCAGAAAAGTTGCTGCGCAAGAAGCCCGAAATGATCACCATTCTGGCTCCGTTGACCACCTGGTTCTTGACCGTGCTGTGTGGCACCGGCCATGTTGTGTACACGATGTTCCCGATTATTGAAGACATCGCGATTAAGAAGGGTATCCGCCCAGAGCGCCCGATGGCAGTATCGTCCACATCTGCACAGATGGGTATTACGGCTTCTCCGGTATCTGTTGCGACAGTATCGCTGGCCTCGATTCTGGCTAAGGAAGCCGGTGCGATCGACAAAGCGTTTACTATCCCACAGATCCTTATGGTTGCCATTCCAGCATCGCTAGCTGGCGTTTTGCTCGCGGCACTCTGGTCCCTGCGCCGCGGCAAGGACTTGGATAAGGACGAGGCGTTCCAGGAACGTTTGAAGGACCCAGAATTCCGGGCAAGTGTCTATAACTCTTCCGAAACCTTGATTGGCAAGGTCTTCCCGAAGGAATCCTTCCGTGCCATGTGGACATTCTTTGTTGCAATCGCAGTGGTGGTTATCCTTGGTGCTTTCGAAAATCTTCGTCCAGCTTTCGAGGGCAAGAAGGGCATGGAGCCACTGTCGATGAACCTCGTGATTCAGATGGTGATGCTGGTAGCCGGTGCCTTCATCTTGATTTTCTGCCGTGTAGAGTCCAATAAGATCGCCTCTACCGCAGTGTTCAAGGCCGGAATGACGGCCGTGTTCTCGGTGTTCGGAGTGGCGTGGATGGCGGACACCTTCTTCCAAACACACATCGACGCTCTGAAAGGCTCCTTGGGTGGCGTAGTGGAAGCAGCCCCATGGGCATACGCAATCGTACTGCTTGTCGTTTCTAAGCTGGTCAACTCCCAGGCTGCGGCCCTGGTTGCGATCGCCCCTATCGGCCTCCAGCTGGGTGTAGCGCCTGAACTGATCGTCGGTTTCTACGGTGCTGCGTATGGCTACTTCATCTTGCCCACGTACCCATCGGACTTGGCTTGCATCGGCTTCGATAAGACCGGCACAACCCGCATCGGCAAGTACGTGCTCAACCACTCCTTTATCATCCCGGGCTTCATCTCGGTGATTACCTCCTGTGTCGTGGGATCGCTGCTCGCACAGGTAGTGCTGTAGCCGTGGCGTGAGTTGGTCGTTTCCCATGGACTCGGACGTCTGAATGACAAGTTTTAGCTGTGTTAAGTGGTGGCCACTCGTAGTGGCTGCCACTTAACACTTTTTGTGGGTCGCCGCGGGTTAAGTAAAGATAAGTGTGTCTCGTCGGCGTGTCGTCGGCCGTGCGGGTGTGCTGCACAAGTGCTATGTCGTCGCTTCGGCGTAGTCCGACTACGCAGAGCAGCGTTTTTTAATGAATTAAATCCCACAGCGGTAGTCCGACTACACCGAAGGGACGACATCGAGCGAGCTACGGCTCCCAGACAACACTAAATACTGGCTTCAGGCCCACAACGCTGCGGGAAACATGCATCAGAGACACACTTTTCTTTACTTAACCCGTCGCCGCGGTGGACCCGGCTGGACCCGGCTGGACCCGAAACTTGACCACATAGTAGCGTCTGATTTTGGCCTGAAAACGGTCATAGGGTGTGGCGAAGTTTTGCCCGCCTCCATAGGCACAGCCCAAAGCGCCTACCGCCTAGAACAGGACTATTGTGGCCAGAGTTGCCGACCGCCAGCGAAAAAGAAGCGCATTAGGGGTTTCTCACTTGGTCGTTCGAGGGTAACCTGCAACACATAGGTGGTGTTTCGGTTCACCGATCACTTGCGAATACAGCGTCGGAGAGGAGACCCATGTCTGACCAGCACGCACGAAAGAGCGAGGCCGCCGACCCACTGGCCGCCGACCCACTGGCCACGGACCCATTAGCAGGGGTCATTTCCCAAGCCACCGCGCAGGCGGTGCAGTGGAATGCTGGAATAGATCAGGAAAACCAAATCTCAGACATGGTGCGCAGCGATGGGGGAATCGATTTCACCATGCGTTTTGTGGATCGTGTGGCACGGCCTACGGATAATAAGGCAGCCGCGAAGGCGCTCCATGAGCTTCAAGCACCACCGAGCTTCATCAGTGGTGTGGATCGCGCGCTGTTTCTCGCCGGCATCAGGCTTGCACCTGTGTTGCCACACATCGTTATCCCGGCGGCTAAGCTGCGGTTACGGCAACTAGTGGGGGACCTCATCCTTGATGCGGATGGCAGCGCCCTCAATGAGCTTTTGGATGAGGCCCAAGAGCAGGGCATTCAGCTTAACCTGAACCTGCTCGGCGAGGCTGTGTTGGGGGAGAAGGAATCTGACAAACGCCTGCAGGACACCATTGAGTTGGTGAAGAACCCTCGGGTGTCCTATGTGTCCATCAAGGCGTCGTCAGTGGCAGCCCAGCTCAACCCCTGGGACATGGAGGGTAACCTTGCCCGGTTGAAGGGGCGTCTGCGTCCGCTCTACCGGGCGGCCCGGGACAATGGGGTCTTCGTCAACTTGGACATGGAAGAGTACAAGGACCTGCAGGTCACTGTGCGCCTGTTTACGGAGCTGCTGAGCGAGGACGAGTTCAGGGACTATCAGGCCGGTATCGTGCTCCAGGCATACCTGCCGGATAGCTACGATGCGCTTCGCAGCCTGGCAACGTTTGCCACTCAGCGGGTCGCCGATGGGGGCGCGAGCGTGAAGGTCCGTATCGCGAAGGGCGCGAACCTTTCCATGGAGCGTGTCGAGGCCGAACTGCACGACTGGCCGCAGGCGCCGTACCTCACCAAGCATGAAGTCGATGCCAACTACTATCGACTCCTCGACTTCATCCTGCAGCCCGAATACGCCGACAGCATCCGCATTGGCGTCGCCAGCCATAACCTGTTCACGATGGCTTTTGCTAAGAAACTGGCTGCTGCTCGTGGGGTCGAGCGCCAAATCGACATGGAGATGCTGCAAGGCATGGCCCCGGCGATCGGCGAGGAAATCCTCTACACCCCAGTGGTCCGGGCCGAAGATTTTGACGTTGCAGTGTCCTACCTGGTTCGTCGATTGGAAGAAAACGGCGCCGAAGAAAACTTCTTGCATGCGCAGGCTGTGGGCGACTTCGAGGGGCAAAAGGCTGCGTTCTTAAGTGCAGTGGCGGATCGGTGGAACGTTGCCGATACGCCTCGGCGTAGCCAAGATCGGAGCGTCGACAAGCAGGCCCACGCCGGGCACCGCGGTTTCCGCAACGAACCAGACACCGACCCTGCACTCGCAGTGAACCGCGCATGGGCGTTGCAGCACTTGCGCCAAGACCCTGGCCCGGCGCGCTCGGCGCAAGTCACCGACGTGCAGCTTATCGACGCCGCGGTGGCTCGCGCTCGCGATGCGGCACCGCTTCCCGCGGCGGACCGGGAACGACTGCTCCACGCGGCTGCGGATGCGCTTGCTCGTCATCGCGGTGACTTGATCGCGGTGATGGCGTACGAAGCGGGAAAGACGGTGGATCAGTCGGATCCGGAGATCTCCGAGGCGATCGACTTCGCGAATTACTACGCGTCGTGCATCGCGGGACTGGATGATCGATTTACTCCGAACAGGGTCGTGGTGGTGATTCCGCCGTGGAACTTCCCGGTGGCAATACCGATGGGTGGGGTGTTCGCGGCGATCGCTGCTGGTGCCCGGGTCATCCTGAAGCCGGCGCCGCAGACGCTGCGGTGCGCCGAGGTGGCTGTGCAGGCGCTGCGAGAAGCTGGCATCACCGAGGATGTGCTGCAACTGGTGAATGCCGACGAATCGGATGCGGGCAAGCGACTCATTTCGCATCCGGAGGTGGACACGGTGGTGCTGACGGGTGCGTCGGAAACCGCGCGGTTGTTCCGCTCGTGGCGTCCGGAAATGAACCTGTTGGCGGAGACGTCGGGGAAGAACGCGATTATCGTCACCCCGCACGCGGATCCCGACCTGGCAGTTGCTGATGCCTACAAGTCGGCCTTTGGGCACGCGGGTCAGAAGTGCTCGGCGGCTTCGTTGCTGATTCTGGTCGGTGACTGTGGGCGCTTCAAAAACCAGCTGGTGGACGCCGTTGCCACGCTGCGTGTTGGGCGGGGAACGGAGATCTCTACCACCATGAATGGACTGATCGAAGCTCCGGGCGAGAAGCTGCGCCGGGGGCTCACCCAACTCGACCCAGGGGAGAGCTGGCTGCTGCAACCTCGCGAGATTGCGCCGGACCTGTGGACGCCGGGGATCCGAGACAACGTCCAACCCGGGTCCTGGTTCCACACCACCGAGTGCTTCGGGCCGGTGACAGGGATCATGTATGCATCTTCGCTCGAGGAGGCCATTGAGTGGCAAAACAGCACTGGTTTCGGCCTGACGGGTGGGTTGCATTCCCTCGACGAGGAAGAAATCGCTTACTGGCGGGAGCACGTCGAGGTGGGTAACGCCTATATCAACCGTGGTATTACCGGGGCGATCGTCCAGCGGCAGTCGTTCGGTGGCTGGAAGAATTCCGCCATTGGGCCGGGGGCGAAGGCCGGTGGTCCGAATTATGTGGCACAGTTTGGCAGTTGGGAAGATGGCGCATTGTCGCCGGTCGCCGGAGTTTCCTTGGCTCCAGCCGTAACTCAACTCCTTCGCGCTGCCCACCTCCCAGCTGCGGACCTGGAGTGGGTGACCCGAGCCGCCGAACTCGACGCGTTCGCCTGGGCCACGGAATTCGGGGTGGAACACGACCGGACCGGGCTACGCAGCGAATCGAACGTCTTCCGCTACGTTCCAGCCGACTCCTATCTGTACTATGCCGCGGAACTAACCCAGCGCGACGAGCTACGGCTCAAGATTGCCAGCGAACTCACCGGGGTGCCGCTCATCCGCCTCCGATCCGCCGACTTCCCCGCCAATTCCCGAATCAGGGTAATCGGCGACGCGCCCGAAGAGCTCCGCCGGCTCGCCGCCGACAACGGCTCTTACCTGCTCGAAGGGCCATTGCTTGCCGACGGCCGCCGCGAGTTACTCCTCTTCCTCAAAGAGCAAGCTATCTCGCAGACCATGCATAGGTTTGGGGTGATCGCGGCGGGCGCCCACGCCGGTCGCTGATCTGGGGCAAGCTGGCGAGGCAATGGGCGTCGATTAGCTGCGTTCTTGGTAATCAAAGATTGGCAGCGACCAGCCTCGCCAAATGGCCAGGAGGCGCACCGTCACCGCGACCAAAATGGACACGATGACGGTGACGGAATCCGAAGCGCCGAGCGCGCGCAACAAGAAATAAACGCAGGTGGCGAGCACGGCCACGGAGGCGTACAACTCCTCCTGGAAGACCAGTGGGATTTGATTACTCAGCAGGTCTCGGATCACGCCACCGAACACCCCAGTCACCACAGCGGAGACCACCGCGATCACAAAGCCATGGCCCAACCCCAAGGCCACTTGGGTGCCGATGACGGCAAAAACAGAGAGTCCCACGGCGTCCAGTACGAGGAACACAACTCGGAAATTTTCCAACAGGAAAGGCATGCTGACGGTGACGAAGCTCGCCACCACAACCAGGACCAGGTACTGTGGCTCCGCCACCCACGTCAACGGATAGTGCCCGAGTAAAACATCGCGAATCGAGCCACCACCGATCGCAGTCACCGACGCTAAAACTGCCACCCCAAAGAGGTCCATCTTCCGGCGACCGGCAGCAAGCGCGCCAGTCATCCCTTCAGCGGTGATGCCGATGATCCAGAGGATTTTCAACAAAGAGAGCATATGCGCAACGCGGCCTTACTAACCGAGGAGGAAAACAGGACACGTAGAGACTAACCCACCGGCGAATTCCGCAGCGATGCGCCCAGGCATAATGGGAATCATGAGCATGCCACACATGAATCCAGCAGAATCGAAATACATCAAGGTGCGCTACCTAGTGGAGCTGCCCTGGATTGTCGTCTTTGCTATCGGGTGTGCCATCGGTGGTCTGCTGTGGACTCCGTGGCTGCACATCGCCACCGGGGTATGCATGTTGTGGTTGCTGTGGTGGTTGTGGCTAGTTCCACAGCAAGTAAAGAACTTAGGTTGGCTGGAAGCCGAGAACGAACTACTACTGACGAAAGGCAAGTTGTGGCATACCTTTACGGTGGTGCCCTACGGACGCATCCAGTTTGTCGACGTCAAAGCCGGTCCTGCCGAACGAGCCTTTGGCCTCAAACACGTGGAACTACACACCGCGTCTGCCACCAGTGATTCCAAAGTTCGGGGACTCAGCGCCACCACTGCAGATGAATTGCGCGATCGCTTGGCCATGAAAGCGCGCGAACGGATGAGCGGGCTATGAACGAGTTCCGTCATGTGCATCGAGCTACGCCACTGCTGCAATTTTGGACGACCATCCTAGCGATCCTCGCGGTCGCCCTGGCTAACGTCTCGGCGACAGTCCTACGTGACATCGTTGCTGCCGTGCAACACGGGCAGATCAAGTCGGTGTGGTTCCTGGCGGCCATCGCCGGTTTCGTCGCCCTGTGTGCGGTCATTTGGCTGGTTTCTGGCATCTGGTGGAAAGCGATAGGCTTTCGGCTCGGCTCGGAAGAACTGGCAATCAAACACGGGGTGATCTCGCACTCTTTGCGGACCGCCCGCTATGACCGCATCCAGGCCGTGGACGTTGTGGAGCCGGTAATCGCGCGGATCTTTGGCGTGGCGAAAGTACGGGTGGAAACCGCCGGCGGTAACAATTCCGTACTGGAGATCAGCTATCTCAAGCGCGCAGAAGCTGAACAAGTTCGCGCGGAGGTGCTGGCGCGCCGGGCAGGGATCGGCCATGAAAACCCGCGAGAAGCAGGCGAAACAGATAACGCCGGGCTACTCCCTCCGCAAGCTGCACCTGCGCTCATTCCGCCGATCCCGGTGTCACGCAGCATTGCTGTTGCCGTGTTGTCCAGCCACGCGGTTGTGGTCGTGTTGTCGCTGCTGGGCGCGGTGTTTCTTCCCGGTGGCTTCGGAATCGTGCTGCCTTTCATAGTTGGTTTCGGTCCGGCGCTGTGGCGAATTATCGATACCTCCTACGGATTCACGGCCGAACTCGATGAGGACGTATTAAACATCTCCTACGGGCTCGCTGATCGACGCCGCCAGTCCATTCCGCTGGGACGCATTCACGCGGTCCAAGTCGAGCAGCCACTGTTGTGGCGGGGCACCGGCTGGTGGCGGGTACGCGTCTCGATCGCTGGGTATGGCGTCGACAAGCAGAATGCGTCGACGACGTCCCTGCTGCCAGTGGGCACTTTCGAGCAGGCGCTCGCAATGCTTGCGGTGATTACCCCGCTGAGCGAGCAGGACCTCGCTACGGTCGCAGACCCGCGCGGGCATAAGGGGGCACAGTTCCGCAGCCCAAAGGTGGCGAAGTGGTTGAGCCCCATTGATCGCGATCAGCAGGCAACCACGCTTATCGACGACCGCGCGGTGGTCATGCACGCCGGTCGGTTGGGGCACCGGATGAAGGTGATTCATCCCAGCCATATCCAGGAGCTGTCTTTTGATCAGGGGCCGATTGGGCATGCGTTGGGTCTGGCAAATGTGCGTCTTGACTTGGTTCGTGGTCCGGTGGCAATGACGGCTGCACAGCTTACGCGCGCGGATGCGTCGATCTTGTTGGAGCACCTCAGACATCGAAAGTTCAATTCATTGACCATCTAATTTCAATGTATTGAAAATAGTGTTAGGGTGAGCTTGAAAAGCTCACTCTAATGCTGCGCGCCTTTCCTCGGCGAGGAGCATTAGCCCAACCCTTGGGAAGGATCGTCAATGTCCGTTCGAGGTACCAAAGCCCTCATCGTGGCCAGCGCGCTCGCGCTAGGCGGGTGTAGCCAAGCAGCCACCCAATCGCACTCCAGCCAGCCAGCAGCGCTCCGAGTGGTAGCCACCACCACGCAAATCTGTGACTACCTCACCCAGCTTTCTTCCGGAGTGCCAGTACGCCTAACTGACCCCCAAGGCAAGACCCACACCAGCGAGCAGCAGGACCCGAAACTGGATCTCACCTGCATTTTGTCTCCCAACGCATCGGCGCACGAACATGAGATGACTGCCCAACAGATGGCGGCATTGGCCACTGCGGACGTGATCTTCGTCAACGGCGTGGACTTGGAACGCTTCATGGATCAAGCCATCGAATCCTCCGGATTCCATGGCAAATTAGCCGTCACTTCCGGCAAAGACGACACAGCTCAGTCTGCCGGGAAGCGCGAGTACCAGCGCGTCGTTGGCACGCACAAGATCGATGTCGCCCCTTGGCCGTTCGCGCCCGAACCGGGTGAAGAAGCGGAGTTCGAATTCGACCCGCACGTCTGGACCAGCCCCAAAGGCGCCATGATGCAAACTCGCAATATCGCCGAAGCACTAGCGGCGGAAAGCGCTGGCGATGTCCAGTGGAACGCGCAGGCCGAACCCTACCTCAGCAAGCTCGCTGATCTGGACCGGTGGGTGCAAGATAGCTTGCAGACCGTACCGCGTGAAAAGCGGGTGCTATTTACCTCGCATGATGCCTTCGGCTACTTTGCGCGCGACTATGATGTGGACTTCATTGGGTCTGCACTCTCGGACTTCAACGCCCAGCAGGATGCAACATCCCAGCACATTCAAGCGGGCGTCGATCAAGTGCGTCAGGCCCACGCCGAAGTGATTTTCGCGGAGAACTCGAACAACGCTAAGTCCATTGAAGCTATCGGCCGGGCGGCCGGGGTGCGCGTCATTACCGGTGACGAAGCCCTCTACGGAGATTCGCTCGGCCCAGCAGGCAGCGACGGCGCCACCTATATCGGCTCGATCCTGCACAATGTCACCAACCTGGTGCGCGCGTGGGGTGGCACCCCGGCACCATTACCTGTTTCCTTGCAGCCTTGGGCCCCGAAGGAAACTATCCAATGAGCACGCCGGTGGTGACTTTTGACCAGGCATCGGTGGGCTACCGAGGCCACGAAGTGCTCACTGATGTTTCCTTCTCGATCCCCTCACACAGCATGGTCACGCTGGTAGGCGACAACGGGGCTGGTAAATCAACCATCTTGAAAGCGATCTTGGGACTCGCTGAAGTGTTGCGTGGAAGCGTGACCGTGGATGGCGAACACCGCACAAAGTCAGCGCAAGGCAGCGTCGGGTATGTGCCTCAGAAACTCGACGCCGCTAAGGATTTCCCGATTACCGCCCTTCAGGTTGTGGGTCTTGGTCTAGTGAGCCGGTTGGGTCCGTTCCGCAGGCTCAGCAAAGCTGATCGGGAAAGCTGCCATCGGGCGCTCGCCGCGGTAGACCTCGCCGACTGCGCACGCTTGCGTTTCGGGGAGCTTTCCGGCGGGCAACAGCAGCGGGTACTCATCGCCCGCTCCCTCGTCTCCGGACCCCGACTGCTGCTTCTCGACGAACCCTTCAACGGCCTCGACGAAGCTGCCCGTAATCGCTTGATCACGCTGCTCAACGAGCTCAAACATCGTGGCCTAGCGATCATCGCATCCACACACGACGTGCGCCTGGCCACCGAAACCGATGCCCGCCTGCTGCGGGTGGAAGACGCGACGGTGCGCTGATGGAAGTGCAGGCGTTGTTCACAATCCCATATCTCTACCGGCCCCTGATCCTTTTGCTCGCGCTCGGTATATCCGCAGGGTGCGTGGGTGCGCTAGTAAATCTCCGACAAGCAGAATTCACCGCGGAGACCATGGCACATGCGATCTTCCCGGGCGTGGTACTTGGGTTCATCGTTAACGGAATCAGCGGGATTATCCCGGGTGGTTTTTGGGCCGGTTTGCTCTGCGCCGCGGTACTGACTGTGCTGCCCCGCACTACCGACCACAGCAACGAGGCCGGTACCGCAGTCATTCTGGCAACCTTCTACGCGGTGGGCATGGTCATCTCCCTGGCCCACGCCGACCGCTCGGGTCAACTCGAGGCTCTGATGTTCGGCCGTCTGCTCGAGCTGTCCCCGGCACGCCTTCAACAATCCCTGGTGATCTGCGGACTGGCCACTATCACCATGCTCAGCCTGCTCCCCGCGCAAGTCAGCGTGGCGTTTGATCGGACGACGGCCACGATCGACGGAATCCGCCCCCGGCTTCTCGACGCGATATTCAACTTCAGCGTCGCCGCCACAGTAGCTGCCGGTGCCTCAGCTGTGGGGGTGCTGCTGGTGGTGGGATACCTCGTCATTCCAGCCGCCGCGGGCAGAATCCTTTGCCGCACCGTGGGCGCGCAATTGGCATTCGCGGTGGGTTTTGCCAGCGTTGGAGGTCTGGTGAGCATGTTGATTGTGACGGGGCAGCACAGCCACCCGGTCTCCGCGCAGGCGTGCGTCATCATGGTGTTTTTGGTGCTGTTCGGCCTAGCAATCGGCTGGGTTCAGTTGCGCCATCGGGTAGCGGGAGGTCGACGATGAACTGGTGGGAGATACATTTCTGGCCCCTCGCGGAGGTCCTCGTGCTGGGGGCCGGTACCGGTCTGGTTGGGGCACTGGCATTGCTCCATCGCCGGATCTTCTTCGCCGAGGCGATCTCGCACGCGTCGTTTCCCGGGGCTGTTATCGGGGTGGTGCTCGCGGCTTCCTTGTCCGCAACTCAGCTGACGGGCTATATCTTCCTTGGGGCCTTTGCCGGCTGCGTAGCGCTAGCGCTGTTGATGCGGGCATTGGTGGACGTTCCGGGTCTCAACAGCCAATCTGCTGCGGGTATTGTGCTGTCATCCGGGTTTGCTTTCGGATATTTCCTGGCCAATTGGTTTAAACCCTTACCGATCCGAGTCGATTCTTTCCTCACCGGCTCTGTTGTGAGCGTGGGAAGAATGGATGTGTATGCTTCGGTAGCAGTGGCGCTGACCGCGTTATTGGTGGTGGCTGCCTTCGGCTCCGCGCTGATCAGCATGGCCTTTGACCAGACGCTTTTCCGCGCCGCTGGAGGAGCTACACGACGTCTGGATGCCCTGGTCCTGTTGTTGATTTGTGCAGTCATTGTTGTGGCGATTCCCGCGGTGGGCACCATTGTGGTGATCGCGCTGTTGGCCGCACCTGCAGCGAGCGTGCAACCGTGGGTACGCAGCCCAGTTGCGTTGTTATGCTGGTCTCCGATCCTGGGTGTGCTGGTGGGCGGGCTCGGTTTTGCGTTGGCAGTTCAGTGGGGCCTGTCGGTGGGCGGGACAATTGCCATCGTGTGCGGTGGGTGTTTCACTGTTTCCCAGTGTGGGCACCAGCTAGCGACGAGTACCCGCCAACCGTCAGCCATGTTCCGACGCTATTCTTGATCACCATGGACGTCGCTACGCTGCCTGCTAAAACCCAGGACTACCTGAAGATTATTTTTGACATCGTCGAGCGCACCGGCCAGGCGGCGACGATGGGCGAGTTGGCGGCGGCGATGAAACAGCGCCCGTCAACCACCACCGAGGGAGTCAAGCGACTGGCGGAAAAAGGACTTGTCCACCATGAGCGTTACACCGGAATCACGCTCACCGAAGCTGGCCGGGGCATTGCGACGGCCATGGCGCGTCGGCACCGGCTGATTGAAACCTTCCTCGTCGCGCAGCTGGGCTATAGCTGGGACGAAGTGCATGCAGAAGCGGATCTGCTCGAACACGCGGTATCCGACCTGTTTATCGCGCGTATCGACGAACTCCTCGGCCATCCGACGCGGGACCCACACGGTGATCCGATCCCGTTAGCAAACGGGGAGGTCGAGGAAATCAGCGTCACCCCATTGCAGCAGCTTCCCGACGGAGCCAGCGCTTTAATCGAGCGAGTTCACGATTCCAATGCAGACCTACTGCGCTATCTAGCGGAAAAGGGGATTCGCCCCGGGGTGGTTGTTCAAGCCGTGGGGACGGAATTCGCCGGGATGCGGCTGATTTCCGTTGCTGGGAGCAACATTGCGCTGGCCGCGGAAGCGCTCGAGGTCATCGATGTGAGCTACTCGCCACCGACAAATCCCAGCTGACGCCAGGCTTCATAGGTAGCCACCGCGGCAGCATTCGACAGGTTCATCGAGCGACGTCCTGGAAGCATAGGGATACGCACTAGTTCCGTGATCCGAGGGTGGTTGAGGGCATAATCATCGAGCCCGGTCGGTTCGGTACCGAACAATAGGACGTCGCCGTGTTCAAAAGCGATATCCGTGTGGCGGATGCTGGTGCGGGCGGTGAAAGCGAAGACTCGGGCCGGACCGATCGCTTCGAACGTGGCGTCGAGATTGTCATGCACGGAAACGTCAGCGAGGTCGTGATAGTCCAGTCCGGCGCGACGCAAGTTCTTTTCCTCGAGGTTGAAACCCAATGGCCCGGCCAAGTGCAGGCGCGCGCCGGTGCCAGCACACATGCGAATAGCGTTGCCGGTGTTCGGTGGGATCACTGGTTGATCAAACACGACGTGGGCAAACGGGGAGTCAAAGTGCATGTGGTTAGGGTAGCCCTGAAGAAGCGCTGATTGAAATTTGCCCGGTGTGTAAAAGACGCGATTCCTCAGCTACTCCGCCAAACGTGGAATAATGTCCCCTATGACTGCAACCAAGCTGGATGGCAACCTGTACCGTGATGAAATCTTTTCCGATCTTGCGCAGCGTGTAGCCGCACTCAATGAACGAGGCATCGTCCCGGGCCTGGCGACGGTCCTGGTGGGTGACGACCCCGCTTCGCATTCCTACGTGAAGATGAAGCACCGCGACTGCGAGCAAATCGGAGTTCGTTCGATCCGCAAAGACCTCCCAGCCGACGTTTCGCAGGAAGATTTGCTCGCAGTCATTGAGGAGCTCAACAACGATCCGGCCTGCACTGGCTACATCGTGCAGTTGCCGCTGCCGAAGCACCTGGATGAAAACGCCGTGCTCGCTGCCATCGATCCAGCCAAAGATGCTGATGGCCTGCACCCAGTTAACTTGGGGAAATTGGTTCTCAACGAGCCTGCACCACTGCCTTGTACGCCGAATGGTGCGATCTCTTTGCTGCGTCGATTTGGCGTCGAGCTTGATGGTGCGAAGGTCGTCGTGATTGGGCGCGGAGTGACCGTGGGGCGCCCGATCGGTCTGATGCTCACGCGACGTTCGGAAAACGCGACCGTCACCTTGTGCCACACCGGCACCAAAGATCTGGCCGCAGAGACCCGCAATGCAGATGTCATCATCGCCGCTGCTGGTCAGCCACATATGCTCACCGCCGACATGGTGAAGCCAGGGGCTGCCGTGCTTGACGTCGGAGTTTCCCGGAAGGACGGAAAACTGCTGGGCGATGTGCATCCAGACGTATGGGACGTTGCCGGTTTCGTTTCGCCGAACCCTGGTGGAGTTGGGCCACTGACCCGTGCGTTCCTGGTGCGCAACGTGGTTGAGCGCGCAGAGCAGCAGGCCTAGTTGCGGTAAAGCAGTTCTTTCGTGCCCCGACAGCGCCGGAACCAGTTGGCGAATCCTCACGACGTAGGACTCGCCCCTTCCCGCCTACCCAAACAAATCCAATTCTTTGGTCTCGCCGCCTTGGCGGTGCTGTTGGTGGTGGCATTGGGGTATTTCGTCACCGAACACTGGCGTCGAGGCACCCTGGTATTCGGCGTAGCGGTGCTGTGGTTGGCGGTGCTTCGCCTGGCTTGCGATTCCGGGGTGCTGGGGGTTTTGGCAGTCCGCTCTCGTCGATTCGATTTTTGGTTCACCACGGGGTTGGGCTGCGCAATCGTCTACCTAGCTGTGTCGATCGACGCCCTCGGCAGCTAATGGCCGATCGCCTTGCGCGCGCAGTAGCCGAAAGAAGCGCCGCATGATTTGATCCAGCTGTCGCGTTTCCGTCAAGAACGCATCATGCCCGACTGGCGAGGTGATCTTTGCCATCCCCAGCAGGTTGCCTACATTGCGCGAAAGGTGTTCCTGCTGGTGGTAGGGGTACAGGATGTCGGTGTCTACGCCAACGATGAACGTCGGCACGCTCATCGACGCCAGTGCCTTGTTCAATCCGCCTCGCCCCCTACCGACGTCATGGCGGTTAAGGGCCTCGGTGAGTGCGACATAGGAGCCGGCATCGAATCGCGCCAGCAGCTTCTGCGCCTGATAATCCAAGTAGCTTTCCACCGCAAAGCGTTCGTCGGCAGAGCGAAACACTCCGAGTGGTTGTTCGCCTTCCTGCGGGTCAGTGCCAAAGCGCTCGTCGATTTCCAGCTCGCCGCGGTACGTCAAGTGAGCTAGTTTGCGTGCGGTCGCCATCCCGGCGTCGGGGGAAACGCCCGTGCTGTAGAAGTCCCCTCCGAGCCAATCTGGGTCTTTTTCGATGCTTGCGATTTGTGCGCATTGGATCCCGATTTGCCACGCGCTCGCTCGCGCCGACACTGCCAGCACCAGAGCAGCCGTTGTCATTTCGGGATACATCAACGCCCACTCGAGCGTTCGGGCGCCACCCATGGAACCGCCGATCACCGCGGCCAGGCGATCAATTCCCAGAGATGTCAGCAGCTTGTGATCTGTGGCGACGATGTCGCGGATGGAAATCGCAGGGAAACGAGAGCCCCAAAATCTGCCATCGGGGTGCGGAGACGATGGTCCGGTCGAGCCTTGGCAACCACCCAGCGCATTGGTGCAGATCACACAGTAAACATCTGTGTCGATCGCCAGACCCGGACCGATGAGCCCGGCCCACCAGTCCACGGCATTGGCATCGCCGGTGAGGGCGTGGTTGACCAGAATCACGTTACTGTCGGTCGCGGTGACGCGTGGGATGCCCCAGAACCGGAAGGCGATATGGACATCCCGAATCACACCACCAGCCTCTGTGGTGACATCGCCGATCCGCCGGACCTGCTGCTCGCCGGGGGTGCCGAGGCTGAGCATTAGACCGCGTCCAGAGCCTGGCGAAGATCAGCGAGGATATCGTCGATGTCCTCAATGCCGACGGACAACCGTACCGTGGCCTGGGTGACACCAGCGCGGGCGAGTCCGGCCTCGTCAGACTGAGAGTGAGTGGTCGAAGCTGGGTGGACCACCAAGGAACGGACATCACCAATGTTGGCGAGGTTGGAGTGGAGGCGAAGGGCGTCGATAAAGCGCCAGGCCTCTTCGCGGCCGCCGTCGATGTCAAAGGACAACACGGAGCCGGTATAACGCAGGCCGAGCTTCTGCTTGACTTCGTGCCATGGCGACGTCGGCAGGCCAGCAAAATTCACTTTGGTGACCTTTGGATGCGCTGCCAGGAATTCTGCGACGGCCTGGGCATTGTCGTTGTGCTTGGCTACGCGCAAGCTCAGGGTGTCGAGACCCTGTGCCGTGACCCAGGCATTGAATGGGGATGGCGTGGCGCCAGTGTCGCGCAGAATACCGACCCGGGCCTTGAGCCCGAAAGCAGGTGCGCCGAGGTCGGCATATTTCAGGCCGTGGTAGGCCGGATCTGGGGTGACGAACTGTGGGAACACGGGCTTGCCGTTGCGCTCGACGGTCCAGTCGAGTTTTCCGCCGTCGACAAGCACGCCGCCCAGGCCGGAGCCATTGCCGGTGTAGAACTTGGTCAGCGACGCCACCACGATGTCGGCGCCGAGTTCGAGTGGTTTGACTGCAGCGGCGGTGGCAATGGTGTTGTCGATGATCAGTGGGACATTGTTGCGGTGCGCGACTTCGGCGACGGCTGGGATGTCCAGGACGTCAGCGATCGGGTTGCCGAAGGTCTCGCCGTAGAAAGCCACCGTGTTTTCCTGTACTGCGTCCTGCCAGGACTGGGGATCATCTGGGTTTTCTACGAAGGTGGTTTCGATACCCAGGCGTTTGAGGGTCACCTGGAAGAGGGTTTCCGTACCGCCATAGAGGCGTGGGGAGGTCACGATGTGGGACCCGGCTTCAGCGAGGTTGAGGATTGCAGCGGTTTCCGCTGCCTGGCCTGAGGCGAAAAGAACTGCGTGGACACCGCCTTCCAAGTTGGCGATGCGGTTTTCTACTGCCTCGACAGTCGGGTTAGTCAGTCGCGAGTAGACCGGGCCGGCATCCTCAAGGGCGAAACGCTGCTTGGCGTGCTCCGCGGAGTCAAACACGTAGGAAGAAGTGAGGTAGATCGGGAGGTTACGTGCTTTCACGTCAGAATCGAGTGGCTGTTCGGCGTGGATAGCGCGGGTGGCAAAACCCCATTCAGCTGCATTTTCGTTGCTGTACTTAGTCATGATCGTGTCCTTCGTTTGTGATTCGAGAGTGGGTAAAACCAGCTTGGGTAGTGCAGCATGTTGGCCGCTGCGCGGGGCCTCACCAAAGCTTGTTACACACCATAGCGGACAGCTTGGTCTATGTAAACCGCTTTGTCTATTTTTCTGTAAAGTTGCAGGTTAATGGCGTAAAATATTCATACCGCTCAGTCTGTGAGCTGCGCGGTAGGTAGCTGTGATCTACCCATGGCTAGAAAGTAGTTGTGCCCTGACCTGATCCATAGTTGACTTGTAATTAGTTCAACTCGTCGGTGGAGATACCCAGCATTCACAACCCGTGTGCGCAGAGTGCTCCCAGCAACTGGATACCGAAAGGGGAGTGCACACATGAGCAGCACTCTGGCAGTACCAAAAGACGTCGAATTGCTTCATTCCGAAGCCACAGACTTGCCGGTTGGGGTCGTGGATAACCGGCCAATGAGCACCAAAAAGAAAATCATCATTGCGGTGTGCGGACTTCTTGCAGCGTTGGGCTGGGGAGCGATCGCCACCGCGCGCGGAGAAACCGTCAATGCGGTGTGGCTAGTTTTCGCCGCCATCGGCTCGTATATCATCGCGTTCACGTTTTACGCGCGCCTGATCGAATACCGCATTGTCCAGCCCAAAGACAATCGCGCCACTCCGGCGGAATACCTTCAGGATGGCAAAGACTTCCTGCCTACCGACCGTCGCGTGCTTTTCGGACATCACTTCGCTGCGATCGCTGGAGCCGGACCGCTGGTCGGTCCCGTGATGGCAGCCCAAATGGGCTACCTACCGGGCACGCTGTGGATCGTCATTGGTTGTATCTTGGCGGGCGCGGTGCAGGATTACCTCGTGCTGTGGATCTCTACCCGTCGCGGTGGCCGCTCCATGGGACAAATGGTGCGTGATGAACTCGGCGCATTTGGCGGGTTTGCCGGCATTATCGCCGTTATCGCCATCATGATCATCATTATCGCGGTGCTGGCGCTCGTAGTGGTGAACGCGCTAGCGGAGTCGCCGTGGGGCGTGTTCTCCATCGCGATGACCATCCCGATCGCTCTGTTCATGGGCATATATCTGCGCTTCCTGCGCCCGGGACGCGTGATGGAAGTCTCCCTCATTGGCGTTGTTTTGCTCCTGCTCGCCATCGTCGCCGGCGGCTGGGTAGCCGAAACATCGTGGGGCCAAGATTGGTTCACGCTCAGCAAACTCACCCTGGCTTGGTGTTTGATTATTTATGGCGTCGTTGCTGCGATTTTGCCAGTGTGGCTGCTGCTTGCGCCGCGTGATTACCTCTCCACCTTCATGAAGATCGGCGTGATCGGCATGCTGGCCGTGGGTATCGTTATTGACCACCCTGAGGTGCACATGCCGGCGGTGACTGAGTTCGCGCGGACGGGGCAGGGGCCAGTCTTTTCCGGAAACCTCTTCCCGTTCTTGTTCATCACCATTGCCTGTGGCGCGCTTTCGGGTTTTCACGCGCTGATTTCCTCCGGCACGACTCCGAAGCTGGTGGAGAAGGAATCGCAGATGCGCATGATCGGCTACGGCGGCATGCTCATGGAGTCGTTCGTGGCTATCATGGCTCTGATTACGGCCGTGGTTATTGACCGGCACATGTACTTCGCCATGAACGCACCAACCGCGTTGACCGGGGCGAACCCGGAGATGGCGGCGGCTTTTGTCAACGGACTGGGACTACCTGGCGACGGCATTACTGGCGCCCAGCTCACTGCCGCAGCCGAAGCAGTTGGCGAGCACACCATCGTTTCTCGTACTGGTGGCGCCCCAACCTTGGCATTCGGCATGTCGCAGATTCTTACCAGCATCGTCGGGCATCCTGGTATGCAAGCATTTTGGTACCACTTTGCGATCATGTTTGAGGCGTTGTTCATCCTGACTACCGTCGATGCTGGTACCCGCGTGGCACGCTTTATGATGACTGATACCTTGGCTAACGTCCCAGGGCTCGCCAAGTTCCGCGATCAGTCTTGGACGGTAGGCCACTGGATTTCCACCATGTTTGTGTGCGCACTATGGGGCGCCATCTTGATCATGGGTGTTACGGATCCGCTTGGTGGCATCAACGTGCTGTTCCCGCTGTTCGGTATCGCAAACCAGCTCCTCGCAGCCATCGCGCTTTCGCTCATCGTGGTGATCGTGGTGAAGAAGGGGCTGCTGAAGTGGGCCTGGATTCCAGGGTTGCCGATGTTCTGGGACCTCATCGTCACCATGTACGCCTCCTGGCAGAAGATCTTTTCCGACGACCCAAAGGTGGGCTACTTCGCGCAGCACAACCGCTTTGCCGAAGCCCAGGCTAAGGGGCTACACGAATTTGGCACCGCGAAAAGCCCGGAGGCTATCGACGCCGTGGTCCGCAACACCATGATCCAGGGCATGCTCTCGGTAATCTTTGCCGTGCTTACCTTGATTGTGGTGCTGGTAGCCATGTGGGTATGTGTGCGAACGATCGCAGCGCAGCGACGCGGGGAGGCTACGCCTACCAGCGAAGACCCGGATGTTCCATCGGAGTACTTCGCACCTATTGGCATGGTAGCGACGGACGTCGAAAAGCAGATCGAGGCGCAGTGGCAAGCGCGTGGCCCGGTGGCGCATGCGCACACTTAAAGCAGTGTGGTGGTGGCTCGGGGAGCTTGTTGGTGAGCGGGAGTATGAAAAGTACGTGGCTCACCTGCGGGCTAGACACCCCGGGCACCCGATACCTAGCGAGCGAGAGTACTTCCGCCAGCGCTTCGCGGAAAAGGACGCGAACCCAGGCGCGCGCTGCTGCTAACTAAACCTGCTGCTAACTAAACCGCATGCCGTTGCGGTGAAGCGCTTCCACGTATGCTGAGCCGAGAGCGGTGGCGGGGGTGAGCACCCCAGAGCGCTGTGGCAGATCCTCGGGGTGCGCTGCGAGCAGCACCGCCGCCTCGGCCAGCATCATTGCCGTGACCTTGTAGCCGGGATCGCCCTCAGCCTGGACCCGTGCGGAGTGCAGGCTTCCGTCGGTGGCCCGGCCATAATGCGTGATGCTAAAACCACCCTTATTGATGTCTTTCGGGCCCTCGCCGGCGACGGGGAAGATAGCCTTGAGAGGTTTACGGAGGCTATCTGTCATGACGGCCGCGAAACCCAATTTGACCGCAGTGTCCAGTGCACGTGCCTTAAGCATTCCGGCAAGTCCAGTGCCTGTCGGCATGACCTCGCGGTAGCGCAGGTGTGACCCATATGCGTAATCCTGCAGGGTGTTGGAGCGCCGGACGACGCGCGTGTTAAACATCGCCATGAAGAATGGGCCGGTCCACTGCCGGATGAGCTGGTCGAAGTGGACCTCGAAATCTGGTTGAGGCCCCAGGTCCGGTTCTTGTTTGTGATCGGGGGAAAGCGAATATGGGCTATGCAAGATGGCGCCACCATGAGGCATCCGCTTCGCATCCGCGCTGACTTCGCGCATCGAGTCGACGGTGCCTCCGGAAAGGCCTCCGCGGAGGTCTTCGACAGCCATCGTCACTGCATCAAACTGTTTCCCGGACTTTTGATGCAGGTGAAATAGCCCCATGTCACTGGGGACGGAGTCAAAACCGCAGGACGGAACAATTTTGGCGTTTGTGCGGCCGTGCCAGCAGTCAATGATCCTGCGGATGAAAAGTGCTTCGCCGCATAGATCGACGTAGTGGGTATTATGCTCGGCGCAGGCGTCGACGAGCATATCGCCGTAGCGGGTGTAGGGGCCCACCGTGGAGATCACAACTTTTGTACGAGCGGTGAGCTCATCCAGCTTCGGCTTGTCGGTAGCATCCGCGATGATGAGGGGGATGGAGTCCGCACCGATGTCTTTACACAGGGCTTGCAGTTTGTGTTCATCGCGCCCGGCAAAAGCGATCCGGAGCTGTGGGTGCTGCTCAATCAGGTAGGCCGCGGTGGTCTTACCAACGAAGCTGGTGGCGCCAAAAAGGACGAGGTCGAAGTCGCGGGTCTCTTGGGAAGTCATGACCTTCACTGTATCGGTAAAACAAGGTACGAGTGGGACGGCGCATGAGCGGAAAATCGCTTAAAGATGCCCGCGGCCTATTTATTTTGCATTAAGTTCAGTCTTATTTATGGGGGTATTTTCTGGGGGCTAAATTTAGTTCCGACTACCACGGTGGGTAGGGTTGGGGAATTTTGAAATCTCACACTATTGCTGGTCGAATGCGGTGGAAAACGTTTTGAAAGTGTGGGATCGGACTTAAACCCACACCTTCGACTTTGGGGATACCTTTAGCGGTGAAACATATATATGGATTGATTATTTGGCCAATGTTAAGTTTTTGAGTCGTTGAATACACTCTTGACCACCATTTATCCGATGGGCTGCGTAAATTACGTCTTTCGGAGAGCCATTTTTAAGCTTTAGATGAGGGGATGTAAGTCAATGTTGGAAAATGTGTCCGCAGTAGAAGATATCCTTCTTAATTTTTCTCGGCTTTTGCTGGAAATCGGTGCAACGCTAGTGCTCGCCGGCATTATCGCGATGGCAATCATTCTGCTGCTCACGTGGCGGCCAAAGACTACCAAGATGGCCATGGTGGAGGCCTATCGAGCAGAAATGATGGTTCGGGCCGAGTTGATGCACACTGGCGTCGACAAGCGCCACGCGCAGGTGTAGCGCATGGTCAGTTTCCGAGGCGAGATTTACGATATCGTCCTATTAGTTTCGGTCGCAGCTATCGTGCTGTCTTTGGCTTACCTAGCCATGTTACTAGTGCTCTCGCGCGTTAAGAAGCCCAAATGGCGCCCGCGGAACTATGACAGCTGGACCGGTACCACTCCGGAAATCGTCTTCGTGATGCCCTGCTTGAACGAAGCCACCGTGGTGGGTGCCTCCCTGCAGCGTCTGTTGGCGATGGACTACCCGCGGCTGAGCATCGTCGTCATCGACGATGGTTCCGACGACGGCACCGGAGACATCGTCAAACAAGTTGCCGACCCCCGCGTCCACCTGTTCCAACGCACCCTCCCCAATGCCCGCAAAGGCAAGGGCAAAGCGCTTAACGACGCCTTCCAGTTCATTTACGACGGTGGCATTAATCCCCATATCGACCCGGAAAACACCATCCTGGTCGTCGTCGATGCTGACGGAAGAATGGATCGACGATCCTTGGACTACGTCATTCCAGCCTTCGACGATCCGATGCTGGCCGGGGTGCAAATCGGCGTGCGGATCAACAACCGCGTCAGCAACATGCTCGCGCGTATGCAAGACCTCGAGTTTGTGCTCTATACGGAAGTTTTCCAGCGTGGTCGAGTCAAACTCAACAGCGTCGGGCTGGGTGGCAACGGGCAGTTCGTGCGCCTTTCCGCACTTCGTCTCCTGGGACGTGACCCCTGGAGCGACTCCCTCACTGAAGACCTCGATCTAGGCATCCGACTGCATCTGCTTGGATTCCGGCTCGACTACTGTCCGGAAGTAGCGGTGCACCAGCAAGGACTGGAAGACCTTGGGCGTTGGATTCGCCAGCGGACCCGTTGGTTCCAGGGATACTTGCAGGGCTGGAATCAGGTGGCCAATATCCTCGTTCGGCTCTGGGGCACCGCACGCATCGACCTGTTTTGGACAATCGCCAGTCCAATCCTGCTGTTGTGCGTCACCTTCTTCACCGCCTCGTTCCTGGTCTGGCTCGTGGCATTCGGAATTGGGTTTGCGCGGGGAACGGCACACTTTGGTTGGCAATTCCTGGTGATTTACCTCCTAGCCTTCGGCCCAACCCTGGTGTTGAGCTTTCTGTACCGCAAGAATGAGCCGCAATTGGGCATCGTGAAGGCGCTGCTGCTTGGGCACGCTTACGTGTTCTATGCACAGCTGTGGGGAATCGCGGGGTGGAAAGCCGTGTGGAACCAACTACGCGGGCGCACGGGTTGGGCAAAGACTGAACGGGTGGCTGAAGTTCCAGAGGCGGAAACCCCAGAGCTAGAAGCCGAACGGCAACCGGCCCTAGAGCCGGGGCCCATCCCGCAGCCACTACCCGATGCTCGCGCGACGCACCTGCACAAGGAACACTAGGGGACATGTGGAGAAAGATACTTGGCGTCCTAGTAGGACTGGTGGCGATGGTGTCAATCAGCGCGTGTAGCCCAGGCACAGATGACAAATGGCACGAAGGAAAAACCTACGGTCAGTGGCACCTCGCTTTTGACGGGCATGGGGCAGTGACCGGCAACGACGCCGAAGTCCAGATGTACCCAAAGTCTGCCGAAGCTGCGGAAAACACCCATGCCTGCCTGGTGCACACCGAGAAGAAGTTCGCCGAAAACGTGGACTTCTCAATCAATGTACGCACCGAAGAACAAGTACGGCGCGGCACGCCAAACCCCTGGGAAGTGGGATGGGTGCTGTGGAACTACGAGAACAACGAGCGCTTCTATGCTCTCGCTCTCAAACCCAATGGCTGGGAACTGTCTAAGCAAGACCCGGCCTACCCGGGCAGCCAGCGCTTTTTGGCCTCTGGCCACGAACCTGGCTTTGCCATCGGTACGGAAAACCACGTTCGTGTCAGCCAGCACGGAAGCACCGTCCGATTCTGGGTCAACGGCACCCAACTCGGCGAATTCACCGACACGGAACGCCCATATTTAGGTGGCGCGATCGGACTTTATACCGAAGACGCACGAGTCGTTTTTAAAGATTTGGCGGTTGAGCCTTAACACTAAAACTAAGGAGTACAGCGAAATTGGAAGCGAAAAAGCTAGATCAAAAGCGTCAACGCACCAACGTAGTCCTCGGGGTGGTGGTAGCGCTGAGCGTGCTCGTCGCCACGATCGTCATCTTTTCCTTCACTGATCGGGATTTGGAAAAGGGCACCGAGTCGGCGCTGGTGCGAACCTTTGTTCAGCCTTATCGCAACACCGCTGACATCCAAGGCTCCTACCAAAGCTCTACCTTTAGCTCGACTTATGGCACCCCAGGCGGCAAACGCACGCTCGTGCTCTACGATGACTCCGCCTCGGACAGTGAAGTGCTCGGCATCCTCGCCGCGAACCTGGCAACCCACTTCGGTACTGCAACGGTGCAGCCCATTGGCGCATACACCGCAGGGCAGATCGCGGACTTTGATGCCGTGGTCTACCAAGGCTATGACTACAACCAAGTCATCCCGGATTCACTGCGCACCGATATCCGCACTACCGAAAAACCCGTCTTGTGGGCAAACGCCAACCTGCGGAAACTAGCCGGGCCCGCCGGGAGTCCCGAGGCAGCCGAGTTTGTGGAGCACTACGGGATAGATCCGCACGCTTTCACCCTCAACGAGGCCGACAAAATCAACACAGTCCGATACAAAGGACAAGAACTGTCCCGAAATGAAAACAGCAGGGGAATGCAGGTGCCGGCCGTCGTGAAGCCTGAGCTCGTGCGTACGCTGGGCGAGGCCGTGTGCGACGGCACTTCCTGCACCGGCACTGAGCACAAAGAATTCCCTTGGGCAACGCAAAGTGGCAACCTCATCTACGTTGCCGATTTGCCTTTTGAATGGCAAGAAAATGGTTCGCACTACCTCGCCTATGCTGACCTGTTTTACGAGATGCTTGATCCGCACGCAGCTCCCTCTGCGAAGGCCGCGGTCCGCATCGAAGACGTCAGCCCCAAATCCAACCCCGCCGACTTGCGACGCGTCGCCGACTACCTCGGCTCTCGAGGTATCCCATTTCAGGTAGCGGTAGTACCCATCTACATTGGTCCGAAAGCTAACCCAAAGGACGACCGCGCTATCGGACTCGAGCTCAAAGACACCCCCGAAGTCGTCGAAGCGCTCAAATATATGGAATCCAAGGGTGGCGAGCTCATCCAGCACGGCACCACCCACCAATTCGGTAACACCCCAAACCCTTACCCGGGCGCGGCCACCACTGCCGACTACGAATTCATCCGTTCCCAATGCAGCACCACCAACACGCCACCGTGGACTTTCGAGGACTGCCAGCAGAATTCGTGGGTCCAGCTCACCGGCCCGCTTATCGACGACCGTGTCAGCGACCACACCAAACGCATCGAAGTGGGGAAGAGGGCTTTCGAAGCCGCAGGATTGCGGGTGCCAGAGGTTTTCGAGACCCCGCACTATGGCGCAACGCCGAACGCCTACGAAGCGATGGGGCAGCAATTTGCCTACCGATACGAGCAAACCGAATACTATGCAGGCCTCGTATCGGGCCAGAAGCAGGACTTTAGGACCTCTCTCACCCAGATCCTGCCTTATCGGGTCACCGATGTTTATGGGGCTACAGTCTTGCCGGAAAACATCGGTAACCCATCCATCGAGGACCTCAACAACCACGCCGCTCGGCCACCGGCACTGCTGGTGGACAATGCAGCAAAGAACCAGGTGGTGCGCCAAGCCACGGCTAGCTTCTTCTTCCACCCGTTCCTTGACACCGCACTGCTAGCCGAAATCGTCGACGGCATCGAGGGGCTGGGCTATGAATTCGTCCCAGCCCGTGAGCTCTAAGACTGGCGGTTAAACGCTAGCGAAATCCGGCAGGCGCTCGCCGATGCCTAGTAGTTGGGCGATGGCTGCGACGGTGCGGGCGGCGGCTTTGCCGTCGCCGTAGGGGTTGACGGCGTTGGCCATCGCTTCGTAGGCCGCTGGGGTATCCAGCAGGATCTTAGCTTCGGAGACGATGCGGTCTTCTTCGGTGCCGATGAGTCGGACGGTGCCTGCGGTAACTGCTTCGGGGCGTTCGGTGTTTTCCCGCATCACTAGGACAGGCTTGCCCAGCGCGGGTGCTTCCTCTTGCACTCCACCGGAGTCGGTGAGCACGATGTGGGCGCGTGCCATCAGCTTGGTGAACTCGTTGTAGGGCAGCGGGTCAGTGACCAGGATGTTGTCGCGCCCTTCGATCTCCGGGAAGACTGCTGCCCGGACTTTAGGGTTCAGGTGTGCAGGTAGCACGAAGACGATGTCTGGGTAGTCTTCGGACAGTCGGCGCATAGCCCGGCCGATGTTGGCCATCGCGTCGAGGTTTTCACGGCGGTGGGTGGTAAACAGCACGATCTTGGCATCGGAGTCTGCTGCTGCTTGGAGTCGTTCGTCGCTGAATGTGGTATTCCAGGAGGTTGCTTCCAGGAGTGCGTCGATGACGCTGTTGCCGGCTACGACGATGTCGGCGGAGCGGAAGTCCTCGCGCTGGAGGTTGCGTTTGGATTCTTGCGTCGGTGCGAGGTGGAGGGCTGCGACCTGGCCGATGATTCGGCGGTTGGCTTCCTCGGGGAAGGGGGAGAGGATGTTGCCGGTACGTAGTCCTGCTTCGAGGTGGACGATTTTCACGCCGCGGTTGAATCCGGCGATGGCTGCTGCCATGGCGGTGGAGGTATCGCCCTGGGAGATGATGATGTCGGGTTGTTCCTGCTCGATGATGGTGTCGAGGCCTTCGATGGCGCGGGCGACGATGCCGTTGAGGGTTTGTCCAGGGCGCATGATGTCCAGGTCGTGGTCTGGGGTGATGCCGAACTGCGCGTTGACCTGGTCGAGCATTTCCCGGTGCTGGCCGGTGGTCACCGCGATCGAGGTGAAGCGCTCATCAGCCTCAAGGGCTTTAATCACCGGAGCAACCTTGATCGCCTCCGGGCGAGTGCCGTAGACGGTCATAACCTTAGGAGCAGACATAAATTATCCTTGAGCAGCGTTGATGCCAGTAGAGTCTCTATCGAGTATAGGTGCTCAGGCCCGGGCTCGATGTCTTGGCGAGCGCTACGGTGGTATCCCTGTTTGCGACGTTCTCTGGAAAAGGTTTTCCTGTAAGGAGGAGTCACTTGAACGTGACGAACTGAAGCATGCTGACTGGGTCTGGCTCGTCGTCTCCGCACGTGGACTAGCCCGTGTGATGGCACTCGATGCATATGACCTCGGAGACTAGGGCGACTATGACTTCGGAAAATGTGAAGAAGTTGGGTTAGCAATCCGTTATCGATTAGTTATCGATAATTCAACTCGGGTTTATTTTCATCAACATATGGTTGAAGGTGTCCGTTCCGTTTTTTCAAAGGAGGAAACTGGTGAAACAGTCTCGCGTGTTAGTTTTTTTTGGCATCACTTTCACTGATGCTGAGTCCGTCAGTGGCGGATGCACAGGAAAGTCATGAAGTGACACCTGAGCAGATTGCTGATTTGATTGGGGTCGATTATCGGCCACAAATTCATGAGGAAGACCGCGCTTCGACCCGTTCGGCGGATGCGAGTGATGATCGAAACGTGAAGCTGCGGACGACTGCTGGAGATATCGAGCTTTCAATTCCAAAGGGAACTCAAAATGCTTCTAAAACCGCAACCGGCATTGGTGATCGGTCGGTGATGTTTGATCAGGGGGACGACACGGTTGCTACGGTAACGGCCTATCCAGATGAAAGCATGCAAATGCACTCGGTCATTTTGTCTCCGACTGCGCCGCACGAGTTTCGCTACGACGTTTCGTTACCTGCTGAGGTCTCAATGTCAAAGAATGAGGATGGTGGCATTGATTTTGTTGACTCGAAACAGAATTTTGTTGCGGGGATTGCGCCGGCATGGGCTCGAGATGCCGAAGGTAACAGGGTTTCCTCTGAGTACGACGTCGTTGGAGATTCGATCGTGCAAAAGGTAGCTACGGTATCTGCCGATCAATACCCGGTTGTTGCGGATCCATTCCTTGGTAAGCATCTGTTTAACAACCTTTGGCAAGGTGAATGGAATGGTGACGCGACCTTCAATGGGACAGTTTCTCCCTGGGGAGCCGTAGTAATGACTGGCGGAGGCGGAGTTGGTGGCTACGTTGCCGGGCAAGCAATAATGCGCGATGCAGGGTGGAAAGAATGGGAAGCGGCATTCCCCGATATCAATTCCAAAGCATCTGTTCGCCAACAATATGAATGCCATATTCTAGCTGGGACCCTCGGTCTGCCATATACCGGCGAATACAACCTTGAGCGGGCACGGCCTGACAAGGGAGATTGGGCCTTGACTCCCCACCAACACCATTGCAATTGGGAATAACATTGAAAAAGATATCTACGTCGAACTTGCTTTGGCTTTGCGGGTTGATCGCTGGAGTACTGTCATTTGTTGTGTCGATCATTGCTAATGGCCTCCACTACCGGGCGCATGAGCATGATCCTGGGGCAAAAGCATCCTACACGCCCCAATGGATCCTAAACTGGCACTATTTTTCTTTGGCCTTCATCGTGATTTGCCTAATCGGACTGCTGTGGACCTGGTGGAGGAGGCGTCAACAATCCTAAGGCCACAGTTTTCATCTCAACAGGGGTTCATTAACCTGATGTAAGTCGGTAGTGATTGCTGGAGTTGTGCCGACTTCGAACGGTGAGATTTATCCCTGTCAGTGGCGTTGTGGCCTCAGTCCGGAGCGGTTTCCTAAACCGCTCCGGATATCGAGCTTGGTATCGATCCAGTTCATACTGCCTTGTTATCCACTTGTTTTGCCAGGTTTCGCCGAAGGCCTCACTCGGAGTGAAATCTCCAGTTCTGGTGCGGACCTTTTTTGGTTTTGTGACGGTCCCCAGCGCTTCATCCAGGCGCGTGCTGATTCAAGATCCCTAAAAATTCCGGGATGAGTGGGGTGTGTTTTAATCGTTGCGAAACCGACTCCGAATACGAATTATATTTAGAATCCCACGGCCTCGAATTCGATGGTTGTGCCCCGAACTGTCCAAACAACTCCTTGTCCTCACGAGGGATCATGGCAGCACCATTTTCGGCATGAATCACACCTGGTATAGACACATTAAAAGGGGCAAGTCCGGTGGAATAGTATCTGGTGGAATGGTGTACGAACCCTTTTCGATCTAACTGGGGTTATGTCATGAGCTTGGGTAGGAGTAGACATTACGCGGCGATCTCCTTTCCAGCCGAAAGCAAGATGCTTTCCAGACTCTGCCAAGACAATTTTGCGGTTGTGTGTCGAAGAAAGCTCGGGAGCAGGCCGATCGGGGATGCTGCGACAGCATTTCGGCATCAGAAGCAAGAAACGAGCAAGAAAACGTTAGTGCAGGTAAAAGCAGGTTTCTGGTGTGAAAAGTGTCGATTTTGAGCAAGTTTTCGGCGAACGGAGCAAGAAACGAAGCATGCTGTGCTGCATGCGAAAAGCCGCCCCCACCAACGACGTGGTGAGTGGCGGCTATCGGCGCAAATAAGATGAAGTTTACTTCTTCAGTGCGTCGATGATTTCGTTGAACTTCGCTGATGGGCGCATGACTGCGTTGAGCTTGTCTTCGTCTGGTGCGTAGTAGCCGCCGATTTCCACTGCCTTGCCCTGAACATCCAGGAGGTCTTTTTCGATCTCGGTGGAAGCTGCAGCCAGAGAGGCAGCCACCGGCTGGAAGATGCCGGCCAGCTCAGCGTCTTCAGACTGGGAAGCCAGTTCTTCTGCCCAGAACTTGGTTAGGAAGAAGTGGGAGCCACGGTTGTCGATTTCTCCAGCCTTGCGGGATGGGGAGAGGTTCTCGTCGAGAAGCTTCTCGGTGGCCTTGTCGAGGGCGTCGGCAAGCACGGCAGCCTTGGCGATACCAGCGGTGTTAGCGAAGTGGCGCAGGGACTCAGCCAGCGCGAGGAACTCGCCGAGGGAGTCCCAACGCAGGTGGTTCTCGTTGACCAGCTGCTCGACGTGCTTTGGTGCGGATCCGCCAGCACCGGTCTCGAAGAGGCCACCACCAGCCATGAGCGGAACGATGGACAGCATCTTCGCGGACGTGCCGAGCTCGAGGATTGGGAAGAGGTCGGTGTTGTAGTCACGCAGGACGTTACCGGTGACGGAGATGGTGTCTTCGCCGCGGCGGATGCGGTCGATGGAGAACTTGGTGGCCTCGACTGGGGACATGATGCGGATGTCCAAGCCATCGGTGTCGTGGTCCTTCAGGTACTTCTCCACCAGGGAGATGAGGTTGCGGTCGTGAGCACGCTCGGTGTCCAGCCAGAAAACGGCTGGCATGCCGGAGAGGCGGGAGCGGGTAACGGCGAGCTTGACCCAGTCCTGGATTGGGGCGTCCTTGGTCTGGCAGGCGCGCCAGATGTCGCCCTCGGAAACCTCGTGCTCCATGAGAACTTCACCAGCGCCGTTGACGACGACAACCTTGCCGTCAGCTGCGATCTTGAAGGTCTTGTCGTGGGAGCCGTACTCTTCGGCCTTCTGAGCCATCAGGCCGACGTTAGGGACGGTGCCCATGGTGGCTGGGTCGAATGCGCCGTTCTCGCGGCAGTCATCGATGACCACCTGGTAGATGCCAGCGTAGGAGGAATCAGGCAGCACCGCGAGGGTGTCCTGCTCCTCACCAGCAGCGTTCCACATGTGGCCAGAGGTGCGGATCATGGCTGGCATGGAAGCGTCCACGATGACGTCGGAAGGAACATGCAAGTTGGTGATGCCCTTGTCGGAGTTCACCATGGCAACCGCCGGGCCCTCAGCCAGACCCTTTTCGAAAGCAGCCTTGATTTCTGCGCCGTCGTCGAGAGACTCGAGACCGGAGTAGATGGCAGCCAGGCCGTTCTCGCCGTTCAGGCCGGCAGCCAGCAGCTGCTCGCCGTACTGAGCGTAAACGTCAGCGAAGTAAGCGCGAACCACGTGACCGAAGATGATTGGGTCGGAGACCTTCATCATGGTGGCCTTGAGGTGGGTGGAGAAGAGCACGCCTTCTTCCTTGGCGCGCTTGATCTGCTCCGTGAGGAAGGCGTCGAGGGCAGCTACGCGCATGACGGTGGCGTCGATAACTTCGCCCTCGAGGACCTTCAGGCCCTCCTTGAGGACTTCCTCAGAGCCGTCAGCCTTGATCAGCTTGATGGTAAGTGCATCGGCAGCTGGCATGATGACAGACTTCTCGTTGTGGCGGAAGTCGTCGGCAGCCATGGTGGCCACGTTCGTCTTGGAGTCAGCGGTCCACGCGCCCATGCGGTGTGGGTTCTTCTTAGCGAAGTTCTTCACCGCGATCGGTGCACGACGGTCAGAGTTACCCTCACGCAGCACTGGGTTCACGGCCGAGCCCTTGACTGCGTCGTAACGTGCGCGGATGTCCTTTTCTTCGTCGGTTTCAGGAGCATCTGGGTAATCCGGCAGCTGGTATCCCTCGGCCTGCAGTTCCTTGATGGCGGCCTTGAGCTGAGGCACAGAAGCCGAAATGTTAGGCAACTTGATGATGTTCGCCTCAGGAGTCTTGGCCAACTCGCCCAGCTCAGCCAGAGCATCGGCAACTTTTTGCTCCTCGCCCAGGTAATCCGGGAACTGAGCCAGGATGCGGCCAGCCAGCGAAATGTCGCGGGTTTCTACCTCAATGCCGGCGGTGGAAGCGAAGGCCTCAACAACTGGCTTCAGCGAGTAGGTCGCGAGCAGTGGGGCTTCGTCAGTGCGGGTGTAGATGATTTTTGCCAATGTAACTCCCTAAAAAAGTGTGTAGTACAAAGCTCAAGTTTAGCTGTACTTGCCCGCTTGTCGACGGGTAGGGGTGCGCATCGGGGCGATTCAGCACGCAACATGCGTCGGGGAAAGAGAGCGGGTAGCGTGAGCGAACGTGAATTCCTTGCCACTGCCTCGTCGTCGAGCTCTGCCGCTGCAAACCGAAATTTCTCCGCTTCATCGTTCGATCGTGATGTTCGCAATTGCACTCGGCGGCTTTGGAATTGGCACCACGGAATTTGTCTCTATGGGTTTGCTTCCCCTCATTGCTGCCGACTTTCAGATGACGGAGGAAGAAGCTGGCCGGATTATTGCGGCGTATGCGTTGGGGGTCGTGATCGGCGCGCCTGTGATTACCACGCTGACGGGTCGGATTCCTCGGCGGCGTCTCTTGCTTATTCTGATGGCGTTCTTCGTGTTGGGAAACGCACTGTCGATGCTCGCTCCGAGTTACGGGTTGTTAATCTTGGCCCGGTTTATCGCCGGTTTTCCCCATGGGGCATACTTTTCGGTTTCGGGGCTCTGTGCCGCATCGATGGCGCCGGCGGGTCAACGCGGGCGGGCACTCGCGTTGGTGGGGATTGGGTTCTCAGCTGCCACAATCGGCGGGGTGCCCCTGGCGCAGTGGCTTGGCCAAGTTGTGCACTGGAAAGCGGCATATGGCGTCGTCGTGACCGCCGGGGTTTTGACCCTGCTTGCGCTGTGGTTCTTCATGCCCCACATGACGGAGATGAAATCAACCTCTCCAGCTACCGAACTGGGCGCTTTGGCCCGCAGTCAAGTCTGGTTAACCCTGGCAATCGGCACCGTGGGCTTTGGCGGGATGTTCGCGGTGTACACCTACATCGGTTGGACGATGACCGATCCGACTCGCGCAGCGATGTCTGCCTCCCTCATTCCGTTTGTACTGGCGGCCTATGGTGCCGGTGGTTTGGTGGGCAACCTGTTTGGAGGGCACCTAGCAGACCGAAATTTGGAACTTGGCATTGGCTTTGTCTTGAGCTGCATCGCTATCACGCTGGTTTGCTTCTATTACCTGTCCGCCTGGGTAGCGGGCGGAATGGTGCTTTTCGCACTGCTCGGCTTGTTTGGTTCGGCCCTTGTGCCTCAGTTGCAGATCCGGCTCATGGATGTCGCGGGTGATGCCCAAACACTGGCAGCCGCCCTCAACCACTCAGCGCTCAATATGGCCAACGCAGCTGGAGCTGCCGTCGGCGGTGCACTCATTGCCTCAGGATTGTCTTATGCTTCCCCAGCGTTGGCTGGCGCAGCCATGGCAGGCGCCGCTCTTCTGGTCTGGTGGGCTGCCGTAACAACTCGGGCCAAGACCCGCGCACACACCCTGTGAGATGTATTAATAAAGCACAGGTTTTTGCTCGTGCAAGCATTAGGATAGTTTTACGTAATTGACGACCCCGCCTTTTCACGCTCGGCCGTGAACGAACTCGGCCGAGTAGGAGACTGGTACATGAAACGCAGATCGACACTTGCTCCAGAGCAAGAGACTCCCAGAGTGGAGTGTTGGGGTGCCTTCTGTGGCGCGTGCTCCTTGTTGGCCCAGTTCTTCACCAGCTTGATGAGCAGCTCAGCAGAGCGACCAAGCGACCTTTACTTCATATTAATTGCCGTCAATTCCATTTTGTTTGTGCTCTCCATAGCCTGTTTTGTCGTATTTTGGCGTCGTGACATGGTTTGGGCATTATCCATGTTCCTATTGGGGTTGGTGGGAACCAGTGTTTACCAATACGAAATGCACACCATGCCAGAGATGGTGGAAAACTTCGCCACAGCCGAGTACCCCATCCGGCTCTCTCAGCTGATTCTGCCATTAGGGTTGATCCCAATTTCCGTGTTGTGCTTTCATGACGACCGCGTCCCTAACTTGTTGGCGTACTTCTTTGCGATAAACGCGACCTGCTGGTTCACCCTAAGCGCAGTCAACGGCAACGTATCGGCACAAGTGTTCTGGGCCTTCATGACGGACCTTTCCGCGCTGATCGCCAATGGCGCGTTGTGCACCTGGATGATCTACCTTGGTTCGAGTGTGTTGAAAGCGCCGGCGAAAGGCGAATCCGGAGGAAACACACCAGTGCCCGCAAGTTAAGCTGTGAGTCATGACTTTCACAATTAGCACCGTCAACGTCAATGGAATCCGCGCCGCGGTGAAGGAACGAAGCGAAGAAAACAAGGGTTTTCTTGCCTGGCTCAACGAATCTACCAGCGATGTGGTGCTGCTCCAGGAAGTGCGCGCCAGTGAAAAGCAAACCTTGGACGCCCTAGCCCCTGCGTTGGATGACGGTTGGCACTACATAGGCGCTGAAGCATCAGCGAAAGGGCGCGCCGGGGTGGGGATCCTGTCGCGCAGCCCGCTCACTGAGGTCAAGGTTGGTATCCCAGGTTTTGAAGAAGCAGGCCGCTACATTTCGGGGACTCTCTCCGAAGAAGGCATCACGGTGGCATCATTGTACTTGCCGTCGGGAAGCGCGGGCACCGAAAAGCAGGACGAAAAGTACCTGTTCTTGGATGTGTTTGAGGACTATCTCGCTGGGCTCGCTCAGGCGCACCAGCAGATGGTAATTGGTGGCGACTGGAACATCTGCCATCGGCAACAGGATTTGAAGAACTGGAAAACCAACCAGAAGAAGTCCGGGTTTTTGCCTGATGAGCGGGCGTTCATGGATGCCGTATTCGGGTGTTACCCGGATGAGGAATCGCAAGTGGAAGCGCACGGGGAGTTCCTTGGTGCGGTGGATTATGTTGCCAGCAAGCCACGTCGTCAGCCGACTACCCAGCCTGCTTGGTTCGATGTCGCCCGTCGGCTCAACCCGGAAGATGCCGCCTACACCTGGTGGACGTATCGAGGTCAGGCTTTTGACACCGATGCCGGGTGGCGGATCGACTACCAAGCCGCCACTGCCGCGATGTTGGAAAAGGCTGTGCTTGCGTGGGTGGACAAAGCAAACGCTTATGATTTGCGCTGGTCAGATCACTCGCCGCTGAACGTCACCTATCAGATCTGACAGCTAGATACGCCCACTAGCGGGCCGAGTCGGTGGCGGTTCATTGCGACGAGACGATAAATGATCGCCGCCGGAGGTATGCCCACTACGCGGCCCAAAAAACGGATCAGGGCGGTTCGCCCGTGGCGGAGCAACGCGTGGCTGATCCCGCGGTGCCCGAGGAATTCCTTGCCGTTGTCGTCGACGTAGTAGGCGTTTCGTTGGATGTAAAGGCCACGGCCTGGGGCTGTGGTGAGGTTGGTGGTCATGCGACGCAGATGACCTACGGCCCAGGTGCAAAAACCGCAGTCCGCGTCGTAGTAGAACACGCTCATGACGGACGGGGCTGGCCGGTAACTTCTTCGGAGCCGAAGTCGATGCCGACGTTGTCGAGTAGTCGAGTGCTGCCAATCCGGGCTGCTACCAGGAGCCGGTTGGCTCCTCGCGGGTCGACGTCGCCAAGCTGCGCCCCGCGCAGTTCCAGGTAGTCCACAGCAATGCTGGGCTGCGCCTCGAGCACTGCTTGGGCCGCAGCGAGGACGGCCTCGGGACCCTGGCCAGCGTGGTAGGCACCCGCCGTCAGCGCGGCCGAGAGTGTTAAGGCGAGCTCGCGCTGCTCAGTGGACAGGTATGCATTGCGGGAGGACAGCGCGAGGCCGTCGGTTTCGCGGACGATAGCGGAACCGATGACCTGGACATCCAGGTTGAGGTCGGTAACCATCTGTTGGACCAGCAACAATTGCTGATAGTCCTTTTCTCCGAAGATTGCGTGGGTGCAGTGGGACAGCTGCATCAGTTTGTGGACGATCGTCAACATGCCAGCAAAATGGCCCGGCCGGGATGCGCCCTCCAAAATGTCGCCGAGAGGCCCAGGAGTAATCATTGTTCGTGGCCCGTGCGGGTACATCTCCTCAGCTGCGGGGGCAAACACCGCATCCGCACCAATTGCTCGCAGCTTTTCGACGTCCGTTTCCAACGTACGCGGGTAGGCAGCCAAATCTTCACTTGGGCCGAATTGCGTGGGGTTGACGAAAATACTCACCACGACCAGCGCACCGGGGATCCGTTTAGCTTGCGTCACTAAGGAAAGGTGACCGGCGTGCAGTGCACCCATGGTGGGCACAAGTACAACGGGTCGCGCGAGTTTTCGCCATGCGCGCGTGAGCTGCGCGATCTCGGAAGCTGCGTGAAACACGGTGGCCTGGCCTGGTTGGAAAGTGCTCATGGCTTCCACATTGTAGTGTGGCGTTACCGTGGCGTTTCACGTCGGCTGCGCTCGGGGAACCGGCTGGCTGCGGTGCGCGTTTGGGTTAAGTTATGGCGAACCAAGCAGACGAAGGCGATAGACTAAGACACCATGAGCGAACAGGTATCCGAAAAGAAGAAGCGCGTCCTTTCTGGAATTCAGCCGACGGCAGATTCCTACCACCTGGGAAATTACCTGGGTGCTTTGAAGCAGTGGATTGATCTCCAAGACGATTACGAGGCGTTTTACTTCATCCCGGACCTGCACGCGATCACGGTGGATCAAGATCCCAAGGAGCTGCGCGAACGCACCATGACCGGCGTAGCACAGCTGCTAGCGCTCGGCATTGATCCGGAGCGCTCGACGCTTTTTGTGCAGTCCCACGTCCATGAGCACGCGGAACTAGGCTGGGTGCTTACCTGTTTGACCGGTTTCGGCGAGGCATCGCGGATGACCCAGTTCAAGGACAAGTCCGCCAAGCGGGGTGCGGATCGCACTTCGGCTGGTTTGTTCACCTACCCGATGCTCATGGCCGCTGACATTTTGCTGTACCGCCCACAGGTGGTTCCGGTAGGTGAAGACCAGCGCCAGCACCTGGAGCTCACTCGCACCCTCGCAGAGCGGTTCAACTCGCGGTACAAGAAGACCTTCGTGGTGCCCGAGGGCCTCATTCCGGAAGGTGCCGCCAAGATCTACGACTTGCAGGAGCCTACTGCGAAGATGAGCAAATCGGGCGCCAACCCGAAGGGCCTCATCAACTTGCTGGATGAACCGAACATTTCGGTCAAGCGCATCAAATCCGCCGTGACCGATAACGACGGTGAGATCCGCTATGACAAGGAAAACAAGCCCGGGGTATCCAACCTGCTGGTCATTCAGTCTGCCCTGACCGGAAAAAACATTGATGACCTCGTGGCGGGGTACGCGGGCGCCGGGTACGGAGCACTGAAGACGGACACCGCCGACGCGCTGGAGGCCTTCACCACGCCACTTCGCGAGAAGTTCAACCTCTATATGTCTGATCGTGGCGAATTGGAGCGGGTCCTCGCCCAAGGAGCGGAGCGAGCTTCCGAGATCGCATCGCGCACGCTTGCCGACGTCTACGATCGCGTTGGTTTCCTCGCTCCGCGTGGCCGCTAGCTTGCGACGGCTGGTGGCGCAGCTCACGTCGAAAAGCGCGCGGTTAGCGGAAGTTGGGTAACAATCCCGCAAAGACCTGCACCACGGAACCCTAAGTGTCGTGTGGTGCAGGTCATTTGTCATTAGGGTGGAACAGAACGTTATTAATTATTTGTGAAAGGTTAGCCACCCACTATGCCTGCTGTTACCCGACCGGAAAAATCGAAGACCGATGAATACGGGATTGAGCGTGTTAACAAGGACGACCCGGGGTTTGTCGCTAAGTTGAGGCTCGAGCATGAATGGTTTGACCATCTCATGCGGATGAACGAGAGGTTTGGGCAGTCCGGCGGTAACCAATATGCCGCCGGCATTACCTACTTTTCGGTGCTCTCGATGTTCCCCATCCTGATGCTGGTATTCGCCGGTGCTGGTTTTGCCTTGGCGAACAACCCAGAACTCTTAGCCGAGGTGCAGGCTAAGATCGCCGACTCCGCGCAAGGGGAGATGGGCAAGACTATCAACGAGGTGCTGGTCACGGCGATCGATCAGCGAGGCGCTATCGCTGGAATCGGTACGTTGACGGCCTTATGGTCCGGGCTGGGATGGATGGCCAACCTGCGCTACGGGGTTTCCAAGATGTGGAAAGTTGATCCGAATGCGCAGAATTTCCTCGTAGGGAAGCTGAAAGACCTTGTTGGTTTGATCGGACTGTTGGTGGCGTTGGTGGTTGCGTTTGGCGTAACCGCGGTTGGTTCTTCGGGACTGACGATGACCTTGATGGAACGCATTGGCCTAGACCATATCCCGGGTATCAGCACTGTCGCTTTCGTCGTCGCCTTGGTGGTTGGCTTGCTGGCGAACTTCCTGGTTTTCCTGTGGTTGATCAAGTACTTGCCGCGTACGAAGGTGCCGATGCGCTCAGCGATCCACGCAGCCATGATCGGCGCGGTGGCCTTTGAGGTGTTTAAGCAGCTGGCCAGCGTGTTCTTCTCAAATGGCCTGAAGAACCCCGCGGGTGCGACCTTCGGTCCGATTATTGGGCTGATGGTCTTGTTGTACTTTGTTTGGCGTATCCTGCTGTACTGCTCTGCCTGGGCGGCAACCACTCGAGAGTCCCTGGCCCAAGCCGTTGTGGAGGTGCCGGAACCGGCGGTTATCCGGGTCCGCAATGAGGTGCGTGCTAAGCCTGCGTCTCCCGCAGTGTGGGGGTTGTCCGCGTTGGCAGGTACGGTTGTTGCGGCGCTGGCATTCCGCAAGAAATAACTTGTGAGTAAGCTTTGAAATGCTGGTTAAAAGCACTTCATCGATTTTCTCAATTGCAAAGGACTATGTGCGATGGCTCCGTTGGGCAATCAGGATAATTTCTATACCCGATTGAATCTCGATCCCAGTGCTAGTTCCGAAGAATTGGGGATTTTGCTAGCTGGCCGGGATGCGCAGTTCGACCAGTACGGGGTGCCTCCTGAGGCCCCCGAGCGTCGCGAAACGATGGTGGCCTATGGCATCCTGAGCAAGGAAGAAAACCGCAGGCTTTACGACGAAGCGATCCTCAACCACCGCCCGCTACAACAATACGAGCTGGAGCACCTCGCTAACTTTGGTGCGTGGCCGGTGATTGCCCAACCTTTTGCTGCCCCTTCGTATGCTGCTCACGTGCCTGAGGTAGCTACGCCCCAATCGCCCTCCGGGCCTCCCTACGCTTTTGCATTGCCGATGCGAGCCTCCATGGGGATGCGGATATGGATGTCCGTCATCGACACATTTCTGGCGATGATGTTGGGTGGGGCGGGTGCGGTCGCTGTCGAGGGAGCTGGTGGCATGTTTGAAATCGCGGTGTTCGGTATCGTAATGGTGGCTTACTTCTTGGTGTCGGAAGTCTGGTTAGGTGCCTCACCAGCCAAAATGATGTATGGTTACACGGTTCGCGATATCGATACTGGCAAGAAGCTAACCCTGGCGCAGGCTGCGAAGCGCAATTGGTGGCGGCTGTCCTGTCTGGTGCCAGGGGTAGGGCCCGTGATCTCGGGTATCGCAGCATTAGTGCTGGTCTCTACGATTACGCCAGCGAACGGCCAACTTGGCAGCCATGATCGCCTCGGCGGGGCTGAAGTAGTGCGACGCAATCGCTAGCGCGTTGCCTAGACTGAAAAACATGCATGATGACCTTCACGTAAGCCCGGAATACAAAGCCCACGCATCCGACCTGGTGCGGAGCCTGCCCAAGATCGAGATTTTCGACTCGCTCGCTGGCGCCATCCGCCCCGATACCGCTAGCGAATTGGGTGATGTTCGGGATGACGCGGCCTGGACCCGCATCGCCAAGGAAGCGGTGGAGGACCTCGCTGCCGATGGAGTGGTGTATGCCGAGCTTCGGCATCCGATTGCAAATGATGCTGAGCTGGCGGCCATCTGTGCTGGCTTGCAACAAGGGGAGAAAAACACCGGCATCACCGCGCGCCTCCTGGTAGAACTGGCTGGCGATTCCGCGACGGAGCACGCCGCCTTGCTCAGCGCGCACCTTATGGTGGTGGGTGCTGTCATCACCGATGAACCCGCGCTTGCGGCAGCACCGGTGTTGGCCGAAAACTTCATTCCGTTCAGCGTGGACTGTCGCGCTATTGAACTCACTAATGCCGTGCTCACTGGGGCGGCACGCCTTACCCAGGCGATCGATATTTACGAAGACTTCCATGTGGACATTGAGGGCATCCACCCCGGTCCGTTGTCGGCGCATGTGCGCGATCGGGAGGTGCCGGTGGAAATGTCGCTCACCTCGGCCGTCGAGTCCGGGCTTGTCGACGAGCTCGGCGAACACCCATTCCCGCTGCTACATCAGCTCGGCTTCACGTGTGTGCTCGGCGTAGAAAACCGCCAAGGTGGCCGGACACTGTCCGCGGAGATGCAGGTGCTGGTCGATGGTTTTGATTTTGGGTTGGAGGAACTTTTCCAGCTCACCCTGAATGCGGTGGAGAGCTGTTTCCTGCCGCTGCCACAGCGCAAGGAGCTGTTGCATGACGTGGTGGTGCCCGGCTTCCAGCAATTCGCGGAAGAACCAGATGATCCAGAGCAAGACACCGAAGACGACGAAGCCGGTGACGTTGAGCTCAACATCACCGGCCTGGATTAGGGCAGTGCTTTAGACCTTGGAGAATCGCTTGGTGAGCGATTCCTCGAGTTGCTTCCAGCCTTCCGCCTCATCGGTGTATGGGGCGGAAGGGATGTAAGAGGAGTGCGCGCCCAGCATGTAGGAGATGTAGTCCTGCAGCCCTGGGTTGGCCAGCAGGAGTGAGTTCAGGGAGTCGTCGTCGGCCCAGTCGGCGGCGTCGGCAAGCAGTTCGTAGGCTTGGCGCATCTGGTTGGTGTCCACTTCTTTAGGGCCTTTGGCGATGTCGCGGGTGAGCCCAGTGAAGGAGTAGATGTTGTCCCGGTGCACGCTGATTTCCGCAGTGCCGCCGTTGACGGCATCCATGACTTCCGGCCAGGTGGCAACTCTCGCGAGGTCGTGATCTTCGTGTTCCACGAGCCAGCGCAGCAGGGCCTTCGGGTTAGAGAAGGTCCGGATTTCGCCGAATTTGCCCAGGAAGACTGGGGAATTGTTGACATAGGTGCGCAGGGTGTAGAGCACCCGGCCGTCGATGGCGATTTTTATCGGGTCAATGCCGGTGGTTCCCCAGAGGGACTCGTCGTAGGGGTCAACTGCTGCAGCCGCGGCGGCGGCTTCCTGCTCCCGGCGCTCCTTTTCGGCCTTGGCATCAGCAATCGCCTTGTCGATGTCTTGCTGCGCCACCTCGACCTCAGCCTCATTGAGGCTCGGGGTGTGCACGAGCTCGTCGAGCTTATCGACGACCCCATCCCAACGCTTCAGCACGGTGCGACCGATAGCAGACCACTCCGAAAAACCGTTTTCCCCGGCGAAATGCTCGGATCCGCGCTCGACGTTGCCGAGCATGGAATAGCTGGCGAAGAAGGTGGCTACCTCAGCAATCGAGGCAACATTGCCCAAGCTTTGGGTGACGGCGAAGGCGCGGGCAACACCTTTGACATTGTCATGGGATGGGCGTTCCGCCAGCAGGGCAGGGGTGCCGATGACATCGTAAAGATCACGCGGACCAGGCACGACCCGGTCTGCAGGTCCTGCCTGGAAAGCAGCCCACTGGGGGTGCGAGCTGAGGTCGTGCGTAGGGTTCGCTTTCAGGTAAGCCAACAGCTGTGCTGGGCTTTCGAAGAAGAAGACGTGGTCGCCCTTGCCTAGGAATGCTTGCCATTCTGCGCCGTGCTCTTTCCAGAGTGGAGCCCACAAGGTGTAGTAGTCGCCCTCGGTGAGGGCCAGTTTGATCGGGAGGATGCCTTCGGTTTTCGCCATAGTCACACATATTAGCCGTTTGGGTTAGCCAGTAGGTCGGTAGTAGCCCTTGAACGCCATTCCCATGTTTGTTGTTCGGATCGGATTGACGCTGATGGGGTCTCCGGCTTCCACGATGGATCCGGCGCCGTCGTACATGGCGACGTGCCCATCCCACACCAGCAGATCACCAGCCTGCAGGTCCTCGTAAGCCACGGGACGTCCCACGGTCTGTTCTTGGGCTAGTCTGGGCAGCTCAATTCCGGCTTGTCGCCACGCCCATTGCGTCAGGCCACTGCAATCAAAACCTGCGCCGGGCGTGGTGCCACCCCAGACATACGGCACGCCGATCTGGGACTTCGCGGCCGCGACAGCTGCTTCCCCCGCAGCGGTTGAACCGCTCTCGGAAGTTGAGAGTGACACAGTAGACATCGCTGGGGTAGGTGCCGGGGCAGCCGGGGGAATTTCTGCTGGCAGCTCCGGTATCGGGGCGAGGGCGACGTCGTTTGCGCGAGTGGTAGCGGGTTCGAGTTCTTTAGCGAGCTGGGTGAGACGTTCGCCAGCTTTCGCGATTGCAATCCCGGGCAGGGCTAGGAGTTGAGCAAAAGCGATCGCTGCATCGCCGGGGATTGGCGATAACAAGCGAGGGAGTAGTTTGCCGGCGTCAACAAGGAACTCTTGTCCGATGGCCACCAAGTCGAAGGCAGCTGCGCTAACGATAGGGGTGGCAGTGGTGACCACCTCCAGTAGTTGGCGGTGGGCGAGCGTGAGGAGCTGGTGGGCGTCGTGCAGCTTGGCTGGGTTGGCGCCGACCGCGGAGGCGAGCTCGGCGGCTGCATGGAGCTCAGGTATGTGTCCAATTAGTTGCGGTACTATCGGCAGTAGCTTTTCGATTTCCTGCAGGCAATTGACGAGATCGATCATGAGTTGCTCAGCTCCAATCGCTCGAGAGCCTGGGCATGTTGGATGTCGTTTAATTGGGCGTGATCAAGCACACGCAAGGAGTTGTTGGCCACTCGATTGCTGAACGAGTGCACGGCGGCAACGTAGGAGTTGCAGCGATCCACCGCAGCGGACAAAGCGAAACCAAAGTCATTATCTGGGCAGGCAGTCAGGGAAATCGGGGCGAGTTGGGCGGTTTGTTGGGAAAGCTCGGCGGACAAACGGACAATTCGGTCTGGTTCAAAATGTAAATCCCTCATACTTAGTTGGACTGTCCGAGCACCCCAAACCGTTCCAAAATTTTCAAAATTAGTGCCTAGAATGAGTAAACATGGATATCCACGTGGTTAATCACCCGCTCGCAGCGTCTCGCTTGACCATCATGCGCGATGAACGTAGCGACAACTCTGCATTCCGTGCCGCCCTGGCTGATCTCGGAGCGATGCTGATTTATGAAGCCTCCCGCGATCTAGCGACGGAGACTTTTCCAGTCCAGACGCCCGTCGCAGTGGCCGAAGGGGCCCGTCTGCAGGATCCACCGATCATCGTCCCTGTGATTCGCGCCGGCCTCGGCATGATCGATCCGGCTTTGTCCATGATCCCGGACGCCCAGGTTGGCTTCATTGGCCTCGCCCGCGACGAAGAAACCCATGAGCCGGTGCCTTACCTCGAAGCGCTCCCACAAGACCTGACTGGGCGCACCGTTTTCGTGGTTGATCCGATGCTCGCTACCGGCGGCTCCTTGCTGCACGCTCTGCGCTTGCTCGCGGGCCGCGGCGCCACGGACATCACCGCGGTCTGCATGGTTTCTGCGCAGCCAGGCGTGGACGCTTTGGCCAACTCCGGTTTGCCAGTGCGGCTCGTTACCGCCACCATCGACCCAGAGCTCAACGAGGACGCCTACATCGTGCCCGGGCTTGGCGACGCCGGAGACCGCCTCTACGGTCCCCGAAACATTGACCTGTATGCATAGTCGGGTCGCCTAAAGCGAGGCAACCAGAAGCTCCACTTCTGCCCGCAGGCGTTCCAGCTGTTCATTGGCGCCCTCTGGTGTCCATGGTTGGTGAACTTCGAGGTAGAACTTCAACTTGTTTTCGGTCCCGGAGGTTCGAGCCAGGGCGCGTACGCCGGCACCGGAAAGCAGGATTCCATCCGAGATGGACAGATCAGCCGCGTGGATCGTTTCACCAGCTAGGTGCGTCGGCGGGTGAGCGCGCAGGGCGGCGAGTAGGCCCTCCGGGTCGCTCGTGCGTACGGCGACTTGGGTGCCAGCGAAGATGCCGTATCGCTTGTGTAGTGCGGTGAGCTCATCGAGCAAGGTGAGGCCCTGTGCTTTGAGTTCAGCTGCCCAGGCGCAGGCAAAGAGCGCGGTGGCGATGCCATCTTTGTCCGCTACGAGGTGCGGTGCTGGGGCGGTACCGTTGGCTTCTTCATACGCAAATACCAGTTCCCCGGGCCGGGAGGTGGCTGCCCGGATGAGGTTTTTAAACCCGGTGCAGGATTCCTGGTAATCCCATCCCCGTTCCGCGGCGATGACCTGCAATAGCCGGGAAGAAACTTCCGAGGTCACTACGACTGGAGCTGGGCCACCACCGAGAAACGGTGGTACTAGTCGCGTCGCAAGTAGCGGGCCAAGCTCGTCGCCACGCAACATGCGGTGGCTGCCGTCGGCAGTGCGCACGCCTATTGCGCAGCGGTCCGCGTCTGGGTCGAGGGCAATGAGGACGTCAACATCGTGTTCGGCTGCAGTGCCCAATAGGAGGTCCGTGACCCCAGGTTCCTCTGGGTTCGGGAAATCTACGGTCGGGAACAGCGGATCTGGGTAGTGCTGCGCCAATACCGGGAAGATCTGGGCAAAGCCTGCGGCCTGGAGCGCCTGCGTCATCGCGCGGCCCCCGACCCCGTGCAGTGAAGTGTAGGCCACTTTCAAGGCAGCTCGTTCATTGTTGACGCGCAGCAGCTCGGCTTGGGTGGGCGCGATCAGGTCCGTGATGTCGTCGATATAGCGACGCAGCTGGTCAGTGGTGGGTCGGACCATCACGCGGGGGACGTCGATAGGCGAGGTGACTTCGCGGATCATCGCCTCGATTTCCCGCTCGGCGGAGGCATCGAGTTGGGCGCCGTCGGCGAGGTAGACCTTGTACCCGTTGTAGGCGCTCGGATTGTGGGACGCGGTGATCTGCACTCCGGCGTCGAGACCGCGGAAGCGGATGAGCCACGGAATGATTTGGGTCGGGGCGGGGGCAGGAAGCAAGGTAACCTCGAAACCAGCACCGGCGAAGACCTCAGCCGCTGTGATCGCGAAGTTCGGTGAACCGTAGCGGGCATCGTAGCCAACGACGACCCGCAACGGCCCTTGCTGGCTACACACAGAGGCTACGGGGTGTTCGTTGCGCTCTTGACCAATCTTGTGGGCCAGCCACGCTGCCACACCAGCGGTTACGCGCGTAACTTGGGTGACATTCATCTGGTCCGTGGCCGGGCCGATCGGCGCACGCATGCCAGCGGTGCCGAAATTGAGCTCGCGAGGTAAAGACATACCTTCAAACGTAGTGCCAAACCGCACGGCGTGGGAGCAAACTAGCAGTATGTGGGAAGTGGGAGAGACTAAGCGATGACAAAACCGACAGCGACAGACAAGTCCACAGTCGCGGCGCCAAAGCTGAGCCTGCGGGAGCATATCGACGACTGGCTGCTGCGCAACGAGTCCACCCTGCTCGAATGGCGACGCCACCTGCACCGCAACCCCGAACTATCACACATGGAGTACGCCACCACCGACTTCCTCGTCGGGGTTCTCGAATCACATGGCCTGAAACCACAGCGGTTCCCTGGCACCGGATTGATGGTAGACCTAGGCCCACAAACCGGCCCGAAGATCGCCTTCCGAGGCGACATCGATGCGCTACCCATCACCGAGACCACCGGGTTGCCCTTTTCTTCCCAGCACGCGGGAGTGATGCACGCCTGCGGGCACGACGTCCACACCTCTATCGCCCTGGCCACCGCCGTCGCCTTGAGCAGCTACCCGCTCGACACGGGCGTTCGCGTGATTTTCCAACCCGCCGAAGAAGTCATGGATGGCGGTGCCAGCCAGGTCATTTCTTGGGGCGGACTCGACGATGTCGACCAGATCTTCGCAGTGCATGCGGAACCGAAGCTCAAAGTAGGCCGAATCGGCGTGCGCACCGGTGCGATCACTTCTGCCAGCGACATCCTAGAAATTCGCGTCTCTGGCCCCGGCGGGCATTCGTCCCGGCCCCAAGACACCGTAGATGTGGTGTACGCACTCTCGCTGTTGGCCACCCAACTACCTGGGCTGCTGTCGCGACGGGTGGATCCCCGCACGGGAACCGTGCTGGTCTTCGGGGCGATCAACGCTGGATACGCGGCCAATGCGATCCCCGAAACCGGAACGATCTCCGGCACGATTCGCACGGCCGACATCAAAGTCTGGCGCAGTATCGAGGAACTGCTCCGCGAGTTGATCGCCCAGATTCTCGCCCCTACCGGTGCTACCTTTGATATCCGTTACACCAAGGGCGTGCCGCCAGTGCTTAACGACGAAGTGGCCACCGCCCTCTTGGTGGATGCCGCCCGCGGCATTGATCCGAACTCGATCGTGGAGGCCCCGCAGTCTTCGGGCGGCGAAGACTTTTCCTGGTACCTTGAGCACGTACCCGGTTCCATGGCCCGACTTGGCTGTTGGGACGGCAAAGGCAACCGCTTTGACCTGCATCAATCTGATCTCGTGGTGGACGAACGGGCCCTCGCGGTCGGCGTTCGGCTCTTCGGAGCGGTCGCTGCTCGCTTTGCTCAAGCGGCCCGGGCCGATGAGCTCGACTAAGCTGGTTGCGGATAGTTATTGATTTTGGTCGGTTTACCCGGTTTTACAGGGATTACTACGGACTAGTACGGACTACACGGAGGACTTAGGTTAAGTGACCACTCGAATCGTCATTATTGGTGGTGGCCCAGCAGGCTACGAGGCAGCACTCGCGGGTGCTAAGTACGGTGCTTCCGTCACTTTGGTGGAAGATCAGGGCATGGGTGGTTCTGCTGTCGTCTATGACTGTGTTCCTTCCAAGTCTTTCATCGCTGCTACCGGCATCTACACCGAGATCGACGGCGCACGCGAGCTCATGCATATCGAGGAAATCAACCGTCGCGTGAAGGAGCTGGCACAACAGCAGTCCACGGATATCCTTGGCCAGATGCAGCGCGCCGGCGTGCGGGTAATCAACGGCCGGGGGCGTTTCGATGATTACAACGCCAAGCAGGTCCTCCACTATGTGGCAGTAACTCACGCTGACGGTACGGAAGAAACACTCGAAACCGACCTCGTACTGGTTGCTACTGGTGCGTCGCCACGCGTGCTCAAGGGCGCGGAACCGGATGGTGAGCGCATTTTGAACTGGAGGCAGATCTACGACCTCACCGAGGTCCCAGAGCACTTGATCGTAGTCGGGTCCGGCGTGACCGGCGCAGAGTTCGTGTCCGCATATGCACAGCTCGGCGTGAAGGTGACGATGGTGGCCTCCCGCGACCGCATCCTCCCGCACGACGACGCCGACGCCGCCGACGTGCTGGAGACCGTGCTCGCTGAAAAGGGCGTGGCACTCGAGAAGCACGCCCGCGTGGACCGCGTGGAGCGTACCGACGACGGCGTGGTGGTCTACACCTCCGACGGCCGCGAGATCGCCGGTTCGCACGTGCTGATGACCGTTGGTTCTGTGCCGAATACCGCTGACCTGGGCCTAGAGACCGTGGGTGTGGAGCTCGCCCCATCGGGCCACATCAAGGTGGACCGGGTTTCTCGTACTACGGTTGCGGGAATTTACGCCGCCGGTGACTGTACTGATTTGTTCCCTTTGGCTTCGGTGGCTGCGATGCAGGGTCGTATTGCGATGTATCACGCGTTGGGTGAGGGTGTTTCTCCGATTCGGTTGAAGACGGTTGCTACTGCGGTGTTTACTCGTCCGGAAATTGCGACGGTGGGTGTTACGCATCAGGAGATTTTGGATGGCAAGGTGAATGCTCGTGTGATTACTTTGCCGTTGGAGCGTAATGCGCGCGCTAAGATGCGTGGTTTGCGTCATGGGTTTGTGAAGCTGTTCTGTCGTACTGCTTCTGGTCAGATTATTGGTGGTGTGGTGGTTGCGCCGACGGCTTCTGAGTTGATTTTGCCGGTTGCAATTGCGGTGAATAAGCAGCTGACTGTTTCTGATTTGGCGGAAACCTTCAATGTTTATCCGTCTTTGTCTGGTTCTGTTGTGGAGGCTGCGCGTCAGCTCGTGGCTCACGACGATTTGGGGTAACAGGGCGCGTAAGGGAGACCGATGCCCCCGTCCGTGCAGGGAAGTGCGGACGGGGGCACTGCGCAGGTTACTACATCGGAGAGACCGGATATATCGACGTTATCATGTAGAAACCTTCTTTGGGGTTCACACCAATTTGTGTGTCGTCGATTGGACGTAAAGGAATGCTTTCGCTCTTTAATTGCCGGGAAGAATTATCAAACACTTGGATCGCGTGTTGGCCCTTTTTTGATTTAGGCCTAGATACTAGGTGGATCCCCGAGTCGAAAATTCTTGCTGCGACTACCCCTCTCAGGTCTTCGACCGGCTGACTCTTAAAGATTGGTTCGCCTGTCGCAATCGCGAATTGCGAAACCGTGAGATCGGTGCCCACTACCGTGAACTTTTCGCCATCTGAGTCACTAAGTCGAGCCGATAACTCGGTTGGCATTTGCGGGGCGGGAATCTCACTAATTAAATGAAATCCGCTGGCAGCCTCACTGAACGTATAGAAGGCATTTCGAGACTGCAAATACATTGGGCTATCTCGGCACGGAAGCTTGTTGGGGCCGTCTGGGAGTTGCTTGAAAGTGTGGGGAATTCGATCCTTCCTTACCACACCATTCTCTAAAGTCACTACATTTACGAAACCGCTCCGACCTTGGGCTTCCGTCCCGCCGTCTTGCACGTTTTCGAGCCAGCGGGTCTTTCCGTCGTCACAGACGGTTAACGCTGACGTGTAGTGCTCATTGACGACCTCAGTTACCGAAGTACCGTTGGTGAACACAACCACATTTTTTTCGGGATTGTTTTGTCCCCCATCGCTTTCGTTAAAGACATATGCCGCAAAGCTGCCACTCGGTGAGCTTGTCGACCGGGTCTCGGTTGCTGCATCGGTATTTTTCAATTCAAGAGAACGAATCTTGTCCAGAGACTTCGAGAAGATCTCGATAGAGTTGGTTCCTGGAACGGAAAAACCATCTTGAACAGGTTCCACGCTGGGGAAGTAGGTATTTCCAATTTCTGCAACGGTTGTCAGGTTTCCAGCCTTGTCAATGCGAACCAATCTATTCGGCTTGCTGATTTTCGAATTGGTAAGGCTTACAACTCCGACGTAAGCTACTTCATCGGTCGCGGGATGAAGGGAGGAATTAGAACCTGCTCGTGAACATGCTGCGATCATCAAAATTAAGGTCGCAATCATTGCTCCAAAGCCCAGCGTAGCCCTGTATAGCCTCATTGGAACTCTCTGGTGTTGTGTGAAAGCAAGATGTCTAGAGGAAACACCGCCGGTTGATAAGGCTCATACGGGTAGCGTTCCCCGATGTCAAGTCCGCCTCCGGAAGCTATTTTGAATGCAGCCCATACAAGTTGTGAACAATTGTACTGATCCTTCTCCAAGCCGCCGATCCGTGTGGTTAGGAAATTGTTGTTGTAGCCGGAGCCGACTTGAGATTCGGCCCAAGCCGCTGCTCGGTTTCGAGTTTCATCGTCGGTCTTGACACTTAAATAACGGGGGTTGCATACGCCTATTCGATCTCGACCGCGCAACTTTTGGACACCCTTTTCGGCGTTAACGGCTTCCACTGTAGCGATGTTTTCCGGATTTCCGTCAGGGTTTTCAACGAAAATTCCAGCGTGGCCGTGGTTTACAACATGCTTTGAAACGGCTTTGGAGTAGAAAACATCGCCCCGGTTCGTCCGGGAATTACCGGGAGCAATGAAGGAATCGCAAGGTAGACCAGGTATCGCAGCGTTGTCATAAATAGTTGAGTATGGCGTGACCAGCGTCTCTTCGGGCGATCCATTGGCGTTTAAAGGCTGACGATGGATTCGAAGTGAGTCATTAGCTCGCTCTGACAACGCGATGAACGATTCTTTGACCTCTAAATTGTGATCTTGAAAGTCTTTAACTAAAAGATCGTAGACGGAGTCATAATCGTTAAATGAGATTCCCACCGAAGAGAAAAGTGAATGGATTGGTGGAAGGAATCCTCCGATGTTCCCTCGTTCAAAATTCTGTGTAATTCTGAAGTACTGGTCGTTAGTGAAATCGGCTACTGGATAGCCCCAATTGCTTCTCTCAAAACCTGCTGAGGACCAGCGTAGGAGAATTGTTCCTAGGAGAGGGTGTGCGCCGTGGTTGGGGTGCCAGTAGATCATGCCGAGTGCGAAGCGGTTGTAGCGGCCGACACCGTCTGGGGTGCCTTCTTCGTCGGTGGCTGGGTAGCCGAGTGGGCCTTTTTCTTCACCGGTTTCTACCCATTTTTCCAGGATTTTTCCTTCGATGGACACCACGCCGGATAGGGAGCCGTAGATGCGGCCGCGTTGGAAGTATTGTTTGCGTCCTACTCTGTCGCCGGTGCCGATTTCATCGGATGTGGGGTAGCCGAGGCGTCCTAGTTCCCAGCCGTTACGGGCCCACACTATGGAGTTGTGGGTGGTGACTGACCAGGCTCCGGTGTCGGGGTGCCAGTAGATGAAGCCGTTATCGAATTCGGTGCGTTTGCCCACTCCGTCGGGGTTGGTCAGTTCGTTGGACTTGGGTAGGCCGAGGAAGGAGACGGGTGTTTGTCCGGCCCAGGTCACAGCCATGGATTCGTATTTCGCGCGGATCGCACCGCAGACCTGGAAGCTGGATGGCCAGTAGGTGCGGCAGTTATCGGCGGCGAAGGTCCGGATCATGGGTTGGTCGCCTGGTGCGGTGATGCCTTGTTCGCGGGCTTCTTGTACTTCAGCCAGGTCTGCTTCCTGCTTGGTGACGCCTTCGGGCAGTGGGATGCGGTCGGAGCGCATCTTGCCTGGGGTGATCACAGGTTGCGGGTCGCCGAGATCAGCGGGGAGGGCGCGTTCTAGTTCGTGGTTGTCCACAGTGTTTTTGTTCATGCCGGGTTCGTTGAAGTCTCAGTCTGAGGTGTCTACCTGGCGGTAGTGGTCTGGTTCGTAGGGCGGGATGAACGGCTCTGTGGCTACCTGCTGGTTGCTAGCCGGTGGTGTGAGGTCGATGTCTTGGGCGGTGGCAATAATGGGGGTGAATACGCTAGTGGCGATCACGGTCAATACTGCCCCGAGTTTTTTTAGGTTCAGCTTCATGGCCTATGCGTTCCTTAGAAGGGCGAAGGTTATCGGTGCTGTCAAAGGTGTTACTGGCACCTGTCAAGAAGCTTAAGATATTAGCCGGGAATTGTCTCGGGGAAATTGAGTTTTTCTGTGAAGGCGGATTTGATAGGTAGCGTCTACTCCGGGCGTTCCTGCGTCACCTCGGTCAATACCCAGCCTCGCCCGTGCTTTTCAAAAGTGAGAAGGTCGCTCGCAGGCCGGATTGTTGGGGAGGGGTCCGAACCGCTCGGGCAGAGGTTGACCTCGTCGCGTGCGTATTTCTGGGTCCATACGCTGCCGTCTGCAAGGAGGCTTACGGCGGAATTGAGCACACTGTCGTAGCCGTCAGAGGGGACTTTGACGGATTCGCCACCGACAAGCTCGGAAACAGTATCGGCTGGGATGTATGGGCAGACGATGATGAATGACTGCGCGCCGTCGATAAGCAATTCGCTGGCGGGGAGGATGGCGTGGGTGCCTGGCTCCTTCTTGAGGCGGGCGAGGGCGTCGTGTGGGGGCGAGCTGCATGCGGTGAGGCTGGCCCCGATGAGGGCGAGCAGGATCGGGAAAGCAGGCAACTGACGCATGCTTAACAGCTTAGCTTGGGGGTAATGGGGTGGGGGCGGTTCGCTCAGTCGGGGTTTCGCAACGCTGTTAACTGCGGTTTTGGCGCAAATGAGAAATTGGGGTTTAATCTGCGAAAATTTTCCGATAGCATGGGAATGTTAAGTGATCACCGTCACGAATTGATCGAAATTAGAGGAATAACATGTCCCAGCAAAATGGGTTAGCAAGCTTTGCAAAAGTTTTGGTTGCTAACCGAGGTGAGATCGCCGTGCGCGCTTTCCGTGCGGCATACGAAATTGGTGCCGAGACCGTCGCAATCTTCCCTGTCGAAGACCGCAACTCGTTCCACCGTGCGTTCGCATCCGAAGCCATTAAGGTGGGCGCCGAGGGTTCTCCAGTTAAGGCGTACCTGAACATCGATGAGATCATCCGCGCAGCCAAAGAATCTGGCGCCGATGCTATCTACCCTGGTTACGGCTTCCTTTCGGAAAATGCGCAGCTCGCCCGCGAATGCGCGGAAAACGGTATCACGTTCATCGGCCCCACCCCAGAGGTCCTCGATCTCACCGGCGATAAGTCGGCAGCTGTCTCTGCCGCCCGCGCAGCAGGACTACCAACCCTCGATGAGTCCGAGCCGTCCGCGGACATTGAAGTGCTGGTCAAGCAGGCAGAAGGGCAGCAGTATCCGCTGTTCGTTAAGGCAGTAGCCGGTGGCGGTGGTCGCGGCATGCGCTTTATCCCGAGCCCGGACCAACTTCGTGAGCTAGCCGCCGAAGCGTCCCGCGAGGCAGAGTCCGCATTTGGCGACCCACGCGTCTACATCGAACGCGCTGTCATCAATCCGCAGCACATCGAGGTGCAGATTCTGGCCGACGCCACCGGAGATGTCGTTCACCTCTACGAACGCGACTGCTCCTTGCAGCGTCGCCACCAAAAGGTCGTGGAAATCGCCCCGGCGCAGTTCCTAGATCCTCAGCTGCGTGAGCGCATCTGCGCAGACGCCGTGAAGTTCTGCAAGCACATCGGTTACCGGGGCGCCGGCACCGTCGAGTTCCTCGTGGACGAAAACGGCAACCACGTCTTCATCGAGATGAACCCCCGCATCCAGGTCGAGCACACCGTTACCGAAGAGGTAACCCAGGTTGACCTGGTGAAATCCCAGATGCAGATCGCCGCTGGTGCCACCCTCAAAGATCTCGGCCTGGAGCAGGACAAAATCCACACCACCGGGGCCGCACTGCAGTGTCGCATCACCACCGAAGACCCGAACAACGGCTTCCGTCCGGATACCGGCATCATCACCGCCTACCGCAGCCCGGGCGGTGCGGGCGTGCGTCTCGACGGCGCAGCGATGCTCGGTGGTGAGATCACCGCGCACTTCGACTCGATGCTGGTCAAGATGACCTGCCGCGGCGCAGACTTCGCCACGGCTGTCGCTCGCGCGCAGCGCGCACTGAACGAATTCCACATCTCCGGAGTTGCTACCAACATCGGCTTCCTCCGCGCGCTTCTGCGCGAACCAGATTTCACCGGCAAGCGCGTGGCCACCTCGTTCATCAATGAGCACCCTTGGCTGCTGTCCGCACCACCGGCCGACGATGAAGCCGGACGAATCCTCGACTTCCTCGCGGATGTCACCGTAAACCGGCCCAATGGCAAGCCGAAGATGACGGTGCGCGCCGTCGATAAGCTGCCGGAATTGCCGGAAGAGCGTCCAGCCGGCGCTCGCGATGAGCTGCTGGCGGTCGGGCCGGCAAAGTTCGCGGAAAACCTCCGAGCTCGCAAGGGACTCGCCGTCACCGACACCACGTTCCGCGATGCGCACCAATCGCTGCTGGCCACGCGGGTGCGTTCCCGTGCGCTCGTCGATGCGGCCGAGGCAGTGTCCAAGCTGACCCCGCAGCTGCTCTCCGTGGAAGCCTGGGGCGGAGCGACCTATGACGTTGCCATGCGCTTCCTGCACGAAGACCCATGGGAGCGTCTCGACGCCCTGCGCGCCGCCATGCCAAACGTGCCCATTCAGATGCTGCTGCGTGGTCGCAACACCGTCGGCTACACGCCATACCCAGACTCGGTGGCGCAAGCTTTCGTGGAGGAAGCTGCTGGATCCGGCATCGATATCTTCCGCATTTTCGACGCCCTCAACGACGTCTCCCAAATGCGACCAGCCATCGACGCCGTACTGTCCACGAACACTGCAGTAGCAGAAGTAGCCATGGCTTACTCCGGAAACCTGCTCTCCCCGGCAGAAGACCTTTACACCCTGGACTACTACCTGCGTCTTGCTGAGCAAATCGTCGACTCAGGCGCGCATATCCTCGCGATCAAGGACATGGCGGGCCTCATGCGCCCAGCAGCGGCTGCCAAGCTGGTGACCGCCCTGCGTGAGCGCTTTGACCTCCCGATTCACGTCCACACTCACGACACCGCCGGCGGCCAGCTGGCTACCTACCTGGCGGCGGCGCACGCTGGAGCCGACGCCGTAGATGTGGCCTCCGCACCACTGTCGGGTACTACCTCTCAGCCATCGATGTCCGCGCTGGTCGCAGCGTTCGCCGACACCGACCGAGACACCGGTCTCTCCCTCCAAGCGGTGTCCGACCTCGAACCATACTGGGAGGCGGTCCGTCAGATCTACGCGCCATTCGAGTCCGGCACTCCGGGCCCAACCGGCCGCGTGTACCGCCACGAAATTCCAGGTGGACAGCTATCCAACCTGCGTGCGCAGGCCGTAGCGCTGGGGCTTGCCGACCGCTTCGAACTCATCGAAGACGCCTATGCCGGCGTGAACGAGATCTTGGGACGACCAACTAAGGTGACCCCGTCCTCAAAGGTCGTCGGCGACCTCGCATTGCACCTGGTCGGCGCCGGGATCACGCCACAAGAATTCGCTGAGAACCCCCAAAAGTACGACGTCCCGGACTCCGTCATCGGCTTCCTTCGGGGCGAACTAGGCACGCCTCCAGGTGGATGGCCGCTGCTTCGCGACGCCGCGCTGGTCGGCCGCGCCGAGCCAAAGCCTATGGCTGAAGTGCCTGCGGAGGAAGCTGCCCTACTAGAGCAGCCAGGCATTAAGCGCCGTGGCGCCCTTGATCGCCTACTCTTCCCGAAACCGGCAGCCGAATTCGCCGAGCACCGTCGCCTATTCGGCGACACCTCCATCCTGGAAGACCGCGAGTTCATCTACGGGCTGGAAGAAGGCGTAGAAACCACGGTCAAGCTAGCCGACAACCGGGTCCTCCTCGTCCGCCTCGACGCAATCTCCGAACCAGACGCGAAAGGCATGCGCAAAGTCATGCTCACCGTCAATGGTCAGGTCCGTCCGATGGAAGTGCGCGACCGAAATGTGGAATCGGTCGTCGCCACGGCTGAGAAGGCAGATGCCACCAACCCTGGGCACGTTGCCGCTCCGTTCGCGGGTGCCGTGACCGTGAACGTTAAGGAAGGCGACGAGGTCAAGACGGGTGACCCAGTGGCAATCATCGAGGCCATGAAGATGGAAGCCACGATCACCGCGCCTATCGACGGCCGTGTCTCCCGAGTGGTGCTGCTCCAGCCAACCAAGGTTGAGGGAGGCGACCTGCTCCTCGTTTTGGAGCAGGGATAAACGCCCTATAGGATTATTTATGTGAAAAGAGTGGTCATTGGGACAGTGGCCTGCGCGCTAGCGCTTTCAACAACTCCAGCGCAGGCGTATGCCCCGCCACCACGTACCGAAGTCAGCGTCCGGGACGCTGGGGGAGCCAACTTCAGTTGGAATAGCCAGGTTGCCCCAGCGCTATCGCTCATCAAGCTGCCACTGGGCTACTGGGTGCTGTACCACGGCAGCGACGAGGATAAAGCGCTGGTCGAGCCGATGATTCAGCGCAGCGACGACGGGATCGCTACGTACCTGAATCAGAAATATCCCAGCGCCATCGGCGATGTCGTCCGCGATCTGGGGATGATGGAAACCGAAGTCGCACCATTCTGGGGCAATTGCCGGATGTCGATGGCTGACGTCACCTACTTCCTGCACCGCACTGCAAGTGACCCGGTAGCCGAACCGCTGCGCCAAGGCATGCGGCAGGCCGCGCCCATCGCCGCAGACGGCAATCCCCAAAACTACGGAACCGCAACACTACCTGGGGTGGAAGGGACGAAATTCGGCTGGTCCGACGACCGCAAGAGCATGAACGCGACCGCTTCATTCGGCCCCGGCTTCACAGTCGCCGCCCGCACAATTGGCCCCGCCGAGCAGCTGACCGCTGATGTGCAGGGCGTGTCACTACCAGGGAAAGCACCTGCGCCGTGGCCTGGAGCCCCAGTGCCTGGTGCCCCGCAACCAGCTGCCCCGAATCTCTTTGGATCCGTGGAAATCCCAGGGGTGGCCTTGCCTGTTATCCCGCTGCCAACGTTGCCACCGCTGTCCCCGGCACCGCTCTCTAGTTACTAAACGTCGAGCTACTTAAATATCGAGCTCGTCGAGAAGCGCGTCGAAAGCGGGCCCCACGGCGGTCCGCCACACTACCTTCGCGCGCGGATCCGCCCGGCCCGGGCCACCGTTGATAACGCTGACCACCTTGCCCTGTTTCTCCGCATCCAGCACCAGGCGTAGTCCACTCATGACCGCTAGCGAAGTCCCCACCGCCAGGACCGATTTCGCTGCTAGGAGCATTTCTTTAGCTTGTGCTTTTCGCTCGGCCGGTACGGGTTCGCCGAAATAGACAACATTGGGTTTTAAGAGGGTGGAGCCGCAGCTTAGGCAGCCTACCAAGTGGAATTGGGCGACATCGGCGTCCGAAAGCGCCACGTCGCCGTCCGGGTTTACCTGTGATTGGTCGTAGGCGGGCGCGAACCGGGGGTTGGCGGAGGCCATCCGTTGGTCCAGGCTGCGACGATCCTCCAGGTTTCCGCAGTTCAGGCAGACCACATCCGCTAGCGAACCGTGCAAGGCCAGCACATTCTTCGACCCGGCGGCCATGTGTAGGCCATCGACGTTTTGTGTGATCACCCCAGAAACAAAACCCGATTGTTCCAGCTCGGAGAGAGCGAAGTGTGTGCGGTTGGGGCGGGCAGCTGCCATGTGCCGCCAGCCCACGAAAGACCGCGCCCAATAACGCTGCAGGGCAGCTGGGTCATGTTTGAATTCCTGGTAGGTCATGGGCCGGTGCCTGGTCAGTGAACCATTTGGGCCACGGTAGTCGGGAATACCAGAATCGGTGGACACGCCAGCGCCCGTGATGACGAGCACCCCGCCGGACCGCAACTGCCCCGCTATTTCCGGTAGCGCCACCGCCGGGTCGGTAGGCGTCACAGTTTCTTCCACTACTCGCGCGATGGATCGCAGTGCCGATTGGTGTGCTATCGATTGGGCAAGGCTCATGAGTCGAAGCTCTTTTCTACTGCTTTTCGCCAGCCGTCGAAAAGCGCGTCCTCGGTGGGATGCGGGTGGTAGGTGCGCTGCTCCCGCCACATCGCTCGGATGTCTTTCATGGATTTGTACACCCCAACTGCCAGCCCGGCGGCGTAGGCTGCACCCAGCGCAGTGGTCTCGGTGATTTTCGGCACCATCACCGGCACGCCCAGCTGGTCGGCTTGAAACTGCATGAGCAGCGAATTCCCGACCATCCCGCCGTCGGCTTTGAGCGCAGTGATGGGAATTCCGGTGTCTTGGTTCATCGCCTCGACAACTTCACGAGTCTGATACGCAGTGGCCTCCAACGCCGCCCGCGCGAAGTGCGCCTTGGTGTGAAACCTGGTCAAGCCACAAATGACCCCGCGCGCATCTTCCCGCCAGTAGGGGGCGAGCAGCCCTGAAAACGCCGGGACAATGTAACAACCGCCGTTGTCCGGGACGCTCTCTGCCAGCTTTTCGACGTCCGGCGCTGTCGAGATAATCCCCAAGTTATCCCGCAGCCATTGCACCAAAGAGCCCGTGACCGCGATGGAACCCTCGAGAGCATAAGTGGTGGGTTCGTTTCCCAGCTTGTAGGCCACGGTGGAAATGAGCCCGTGTTCGGAACGCTTGATCTCATTGCCGGTGTTGAGCAGCAGGAAATTGCCCGTACCATAGGTGTTCTTAACTTCCCCCGGCTCCAAGCAGGCTTGGCCGAACGCGGCGGCTTGCTGATCCCCGAGCACCCCAGCGATCGGTACATTGTTAAAGCCATTGACCCGCTTGATCTTGCCGATGACCTGCGAATTCGACACAATCTTTGGCAACATCTTGACGGGGATTTGCAGCTTCTCAGCCAGCTCGTGGTCCCATTTTCCGGTGCTGAGATCCATGAGCATGGTGCGGGAGGCATTGGTGACGTCGGTGACGTGCTCGCCGCGGGTCAGATTCCAGATCAGCCACGATTCGACAGTGCCGAAGATTAGCTCACCGGTTTCTGCGCGTTCGCGGGCCCCGGGGACATTGTCGAGGATCCAGCGGATTTTCGGTCCGGAAAAGTAGGTCGATACTGGCAGCCCGGTGTGTTCGAAGTCGGCCGCCTGCAAGTCCGCGCAAATTTCCGACGTCCGGGTGTCTTGCCAGACAATCGCGTTATACACTGGCTGGCCAGTGGTTTTATCCCACACGACGGTCGTCTCGCGCTGATTGGTGATGCCCACTGCTGCGATGTCGTCGCCCGTCACTTCCGCCCGCGCCAGCACATCAGCCATGACGCGCCGCGTGTTCGCCCAGATCTCCATCGGGTCGTGTTCGACCCAGCCGGGGCGGGGGAAAATCTGCCTATGCTCCAGATGGGAGGAGGCGATTGCTTGGCCGTGGTCGTCGAAAAGCATGCAGCGTGTCGACGTCGTGCCCTGATCAATAGCGGCCACGATTGATCGCCTGTGTGGAATCCGGGTGGGGAAACGGGGTGCCATAGGGGAATAGTTTAGTCTGCAGGGCTGGAAGTTCTTGCCGTGTCACTAATTGGCGTGAGCAGGAACAGACCTGTGAGAAAGCGACGGGACATCCTCACAGCAGATGGTAGTCGCACTCGAATCTGGGCTGGCCAGAATCTCACCACCGCCAGCGATCAGACCTGCGTGAGGCCGTGGTCAGGGAGAATAGCTATTAGCCGCAAGCCCAATCCAACAACACCTTGGTGAAGTCTTTCCTTCTGAGGTCGGCGGGGTCGATAAAAACTGCATCGTGCCCATATCGCCGATGCGCTGCATATCCAGGTCGCCGTCGATCTGGAAGAGCAAACGGAGTGGCGTCTCTTTGGTGCGGGGATCGTTTTGGGCAAAATCGGCGTATCCTCCGACCTGATGGCTAATTTCACCTAGCAGGTCTTTTCGGGGCACTCCGCTTGGAAAGGCAGCTCGCCATAGCGCTTCCTGTGTATCGGAGACTTCAGCATGCAATCCGGGCTTGGGCAACCTCGGGGTGCTCCAAAATCGACAGTTCGGTGTAGCACGGCGAGACAGCAAGATGGTCTCCTCGGGAATTAAGCTCCGGTGCTGGGTTTTCGCGTAGCCATTGGGTGTCCGAGTCGAAGATGGCCTTCCACGCAAATACCGGTTCATCGGCCGGTAGGTCGGGGTCAACTATGTATGCGACGAAGCAATCAGGCTGGCCGGTAGCAAGACCATAGGCGTCATCGAAGGGCAAAAAGAATTGGATGAGGCCGGTCGTCGGTAAGGCGCCGTCAAGCAGTGGCGGGATGCCGAGTTCAATTCGGTCTCGTTCCACTTGCGCCAGGTTCAGCTGGGCGACGAAGCTGTAGGGGTCACCTTTGGCGTTTTTGGCCATCCTGCACCGCACGGTCGATATGGGGCGCCGCCGAGTTTTGAGTCGCGGAGCCCAGCTTGTCGCATGCTTCCGGAATGGATCCTAAAGGTTGACTGGTATGTCAGGCGGGGGGAGGGGTACGAGCCCAATTTCATGAGCAAACTGAACGTGATCCTTACCCATTTACGATTCTTGATCTACCCGTTTTGTTCCCGGTAAGTCGGCAAAAACCCATCGATCCAACGCTGGAGAAAGACTCGTCCCTCGGCCACTCCGTCGCGGACTTTCTTCGGCTCCAGGATTGGGTCGTTCGGAAGGTCGCGCTCCGGGTCGCCCACCGGCACGATCTCGAGCTCCTTCTGGTCATAGCGAGCGATGGCCACCGCATTGACATTGGTTTGTTCACAAACCGCCCACGAGTAAGCGGTGTCGCTCAGCCATTCCGCCCGAGCTTGGCTTATCGACGTCACGCTGCTGGCAGCCTCCGCTAGGGCAGAAGCATCGTCGTCGCGAAGTGGGCGGGCGTAGAAACGGCCACCGTTGACATCCATGGGTTCCATTCAATTTCCGATCTCGATGTACTGGTGAACAATTCATTATTTCTAGAGACGCGTTTCGACTGTACAATCAGAACAATTAATAGCACTCGAAGGCGTATAAATACAAAACAAAACCGGCTTTTAAAATAACTGGTTTCCCGCACTCATATGCAGTGGAAAAAGCAATGCATTACTTGATTCACTATTCCGACAAACACTGAAAACGAACTTGAAAACTGAAAGTGTGGCGAGCGGCATATCAGTACCCTCAAACCGATATGACCATGCAGCCTAGGATACGCGCATTGAAAATCCTTTGTAGAAAACGAAGAATAGAGCTAAAAGACACGAGCACGCCCACAAAGTCAATGGAATCATAAATCCAGCATGGTCAACAAGTAATCCACTAAACATTGTGCCGATAGGAACCACAGACATTGATAGCGCTCTAAGGGTGCCGAAGGTTACGCCCGCGTTGGATTTATCCACGTACCGCGAAATAGCATCGGTAGATACTATATTTACAATTACGACCCCGACCGTCCAGGAAAAACCCGCGAACATTGCAATGAAAAGTACTGGCAAGGAGAAATGTAAAGCCAATAGATAAGTTACTGGTGATAATAATTCGGCGAAAATGCACATAAAAATTAAGTGAATGTAGTGGAAAAGTGTGATCAGGCGTGGCGCCACTAATGCTGTGACAAGACCCCACGCGCTGCACCAAAGTGTGAGAAACGTAAATTGACTCGGGGGCAGTGAGAAATGTCTGAGGAGCAGCAAAGAGGCTGTTAGATCTCCCATTGCCAAGCCGAAATTTGTTATTATCATTACGGCGACTGCTATCGAAAGCTGTGGGGATTTTGAAATAATGCGAAAACCCTGGGTGAAGTTCGATCTATTCGTCGTTTTGCGAGTTTGAACACCGATATCTCCTGTATGCAAATTCCACAATGGTAAAGCGGTTAGAAAACCCAGAAATGCCGCGAAAATGACAAACTGAAGGACCAGGGAATAATGATTTCCGTGAATTGAAAACATTAAAATAAGCGGGCTTAAAATGCGCGCAACTTGATCACCTGACGCGATAAGAGAGGCGAGCGAAGTTTTAGAAATATCATCTGGAAGCGATATGGAAGCAACAAGCTGTGAGTTATTTAAAAATACTGCAATGACTCCGATAAGAGCCTCGTAAATAAATATTGAATGAAAGCTCAGTCCAAAAACTGTGAAAGAAAAGAAAAACAACACGAAAAGAACTAGTTTGGTAAATAGCAACAGCATTAAACTTGTACCAATATTAAGCCTGTCGGCCACTAGACCGGCGAAAATGTTGAGCGATAGAAATATTGCCAAACTGCTGACATTGAGTATGGCAAGCTGTGTTCCTGAAAAGTTGAGTTGATTTATGCAAATCAGCTCAAGTGTCAAGGTGAAAAGTTGGCCAGCAAAGCCATCTAACACGTTGGATAGCAACAAAGGCAGTCGCTTGTTACTTGACATTAGTGAGGCTCCTGCCTGCTTTTTGCATGTAATGTACCTCTAGGGCAGGACCGGAATGTGCCGTAAATCTCCATTGCGAAAACATCTTTCTCAAAGTTTAGATCGTATGTAGAGTTGACATATTTGAGTGCGTAACTCAAGAATGTTATGGCTGGCGCTCGCGCCGGGCAAGGCGAAGGGGCGAAGCCAAAGCTAAAAAGCTGAGACTTCTTTGTGCTTGAAATATTCCATCTATCGGGAAGGAAATTCTCCGGCTCGATCCATAGCTTATCGGACAAATGAATTGCGGGAAGGAGGGCGATTATTCGACTTCCTTCAGTGAAGATTTTGTCTCCAAATTTAATCTCACTGCAGAGTGTTCGATCTAGCCTCCAAATGGGATTATACTTTCGAAGTATTTCATAGACATAATAATGATCTATGGGAAAAATTTTTCCATAATTGCACAGTGACAACAGCCCCCATTCAAGCGTGCATCCAGTGAAGCCCACTACGGAAAGAATAAGCCTTTGGAATATTTCCGCCTGCTGATCTGGTTGAAGTTCGAGCCTTTGACAGATCTCAAATATAGACGCTGGATTGGCAGCGTTATCCAAAGTCCTAACTCTAAACTGGTCGCTTAAGTATCGTCGAGTTTCAAGAATGACTGTTTGGTTTTTATGTTTCTTTGACCTACATTCCTCCTGGACAATGGAATTGTGAAGATAGTTATGCATAACTTGCCGAAAGTTCTTATCGGTCATTGGGCTCAGTATGGAGTTAAAAAATTCATACGTGATTACATAGCCAATTTCCTGCGTTTGAACTTTCGTGTTTTGAAATAGCCGGTCCAGGGTCTCGGTTAAAAGTTGACCGTTGTCTCGAAGATGATTTTCTAAAAGTGTTCGCAATGACTTGGAGAGGTAGATTCTTTTCGATTTGTCGAGCGGTATAGAGCCGAGTCTATAGAAACCTGAATCCTCGATTGTCTTTCGGCCTCCATGCCGGATGACCAAGTCTATTAAATCTTGATTTGTGGTAACGAAAAGATTTGGAAGAATTTCTGCCGTACGCCCCTCCGGCATTTTCAAGTACATGCGATTGACCCAGCGTGTTCCTAAGAACTGCAAGATGTTGTGCGCCGACATGTATGTCCTCGTGGTAAATGGTCCTTGATTCCCTTAGTGTTAAATTGTATCCTAGGTCACAACCACATTGTGTCTTTCGACACACTTAATCCGTGTGGTTAATCAATGTCTTGAGTGGGAAGGAGGGGAAATGGCGCTCGTACGTCGAATCAGAACTGTCTTTGCAAGTATCTTTGATGGTTCCGGATACAAGAATCAGTATGGTGGAACGTAGGGTTCCGCCGGTGAGATGGGGGTGCGTGTCCACTTCTCGAGATGTGCACCCCCTCAAGGTCAAAGTGTTCCTCTGCTGGCATGAGTTGATCTCCTCGAATCTTAATCCGTTGTCCAGCTAAGGTCTGTTTTACTCAAAATAGGTCGCTGTTTCATGCGAATTTAGCTTTTTGACAACTGTATTGTTGCGTTCGTTACAGCATCGTGTTTGAGGCGGTGTTTAAACATAGGTGGACCGGTAAGAGGGTGGATACAACTCGGACAACGTTTCGTAATCGACCTGCCGGCATTCTAAGAGCAGGACTATGTGTGCCCCTTGAAATGAGTCATGGGAACGATCGCCAGTAATTCGATTCGTTCGAATTTCTAGGTATGTTGGGATCGTAATAGGTCACGCGCGATTTGATCGATGTTCGCGTCTGTTCCGGGCAGTTCCGTTCTGTAATGCTCGGGATGAAATCGTGTGTTTTGTCGTTGGAATAATGAATTCCGAAGCTGTCGTATTGCGGTGGTTTCCTGTGTGATCGATGTCTTCCGGTAGAAGCGTAGGGCGGAAAAATAACATAGTCTTCATCGGATCCTAAAACCCGAACTAGGAGTTTGTGTGACTCTTGGGCTTAGCGACGCCACGCTATTGGCCGCCTGCGCCAGGGCCGGGGCATCGTTGTCGCGAAGTGGGCGGGCGTAGAATCGTCCGCCGTTGACGTCCATAGGTTCCTTTCAGTTTCCGATCTGTTTGTAGCTGATTTTGGGCTGGTAGAGCGACTCGGGGTCGATTTTCAGGATGAACGGCGGCACGAAGAGGCTGTCACCATGAGCGCCACAAAACCGGCGAAACTGCTTGCCATGAGTCCAGCGATCGGGATGAGGCAGGACATTGAACGCCAGATTGCCGAATCGTTTTTGTAGACCAGAGGTGCGGTGGGTGTGGATCATGAGGTCGTCTGGGATATCGCGTAGCAGAGTATCGATGTCGCCCTGGTTACGGGCGTGTCCTGCGAGTTCTGCTCTACGATCAAATTCGATCAGCGGGAGATGCCTGGACTGCACTGCGCTCTTTAGTTTGCGCAGGGCATATTCACGTTCGTAATCGCCAATCAGGTAGCTGTGCCGCTCGATGTCCGTCACGACAACCAATATGCCCCATCAGAAACAGGAATAATAGACTCGAGCGGTGGAAAAACCTCGGTCTTTGATGAACACCTGCAGGCTCCCGCAGTCGCCCAGCCAGGCGAAATGTGGGTCGTAGTCAATCTGGAATAGCAGCTGCTCTGCCTCCGGGGGTGCGTCGAAATCGGTTTGAATCAGGCAAGGGAATCCGCCGATTTGGATGCCACCCTGCGCGGACTGCTCATGAATCGCTAGGTATTCTTTCCGCGCTGCATCTCTTAGGTATTCCAGGATTTCTGCACGCCCAGGCACATTGGAATCGATGTCCTCGTCCAATTGGGGGAGTTGCTGTATTACCTGCCCCGGGGTGAGACGCAGTCCGAAACAGGGGTTGAGCAACGCGCATTTCTGGAGGGTAAAGGCTATCCCGGATTCGCCATGTCTCATTGGGTAGCGCTCGGGCTGTACGTCTTCGGAGCGGAACGTGGTGCCGTCGAAAAGCAAGGGCTCGGCAGGATCGTCATAGGTAGGCCAGTAATCAATGTGGCAAAACGGGGGTCCGTAGCTGCCGTAACCCTCGGCGAACGGCAGGAAGATTTGCAGCAGGCCGGTAGTGGGGAGGTCGAGTACCTGGGGGAGCTCCCCGAGGTTGAGCTGGGCCAAAAGGTACATGTTGGCTGGCCACGGTGCGCCGATCGGGCGGTAAGGTGCACCGCCGAGCTTGGTGTCGGTCAGGCCGGCGCGGGGAAGCTCGGGTTGGCTAAAGTCGGCTTCGACCTCGAAAGAGAGCGCGGGGCGGGTGAATTGTGCGAAATTCATGGCTGAGAGACGCGAAATGCCTTTGAGATGGTCCAAATCTTTACGGGATGAGGCATCTCAAAGGCAATCGGTGGAGGGGTTACTTGATCTCCATCAAGACTGCGCCCTTGGTTACGCCTTCGCCCGCAGCAGCGGACAGGCCGGTGACAACACCGGACTTGTGTGCCTTGACTGGGTTTTCCATCTTCATGGCTTCGAGGACCACGACGGTGTCACCTTCGGCGACTTCCTGGCCTTCTTCGACGTTGACCTTGATGACAGTACCCTGCATCGGTGCAGCTACCGCGTCGCCGGAGACAGCTGCCTTAGCGCCACCAGCGCGACGCTTCTTGGCTTTCTTCTTTGCGCCACCTGCGGCACCACCGCCGAGGGCGAGGTCGCCAGGGAGAGCGATCTCCACGCGACGGCCGTCGATCTCGACGACGACCTTCTGGGCTGGGGTAGCTTCTTCGTCTTCTTCCACGTCAGCTGGATCGACGTAGGCAGGGATTGGGTTGTCCCACTCTTCTTCAATCCACTTAGTGTAGACGTCGAATTTTTCCCCGTCGCCCACGAAAGCAGGGTTCTCGACGATGTGGCGGTGGAATGGCAGGACAGTCGGCATGCCTTCGACGACGTATTCGTCCAGTGCGCGGGCGGCACGCTGCAGCGCCTCGTCACGGGTCTCACCGAAGACGATCAGCTTCGCGAGCATGGAGTCGAACTGGCCACCGATGACGGATCCCTCGACGATGCCCGAGTCCATGCGGACACCTGGGCCAGCTGGCTCGATGTACTTGGTGACCTTGCCTGGCGCAGGCATGAAGTTGTTGCCAGCGTCTTCGCCGTTGATGCGGAACTCGAAAGCGTGGCCGCGTGGGGTCGGGTCTTCCTTGATGTGGAGTTCCTTGCCCTCTGCGATGCGGAACTGCTCGCGGACCAGGTCCAGGCCGGTGGTGACCTCGGTGACCGGGTGTTCCACCTGCAGACGGGTGTTGACCTCGAGGAAGGAGATCAGTCCGTCAGAACCAACCAGGTACTCAACGGTACCCGCGCCGTAGTAGCCGGCTTCCTTACAGATAGCCTTTGCGGATTCGTGTAGGCGAGTGCGCTGGTCATCGGTGAGGAATGGGGCTGGGGCTTCTTCGACGAGCTTCTGGAAGCGACGCTGCAGGGAGCAGTCACGGGTACCTGCGACAACAACATTGCCGTGCATGTCGGCGATAACCTGGCACTCGACGTGGCGTGCCTTGTCCAGGTAACGCTCCACGAAGCACTCGCCACGGCCGAAAGCTGCGACAGCTTCACGGGTAGCAGATTCGTAGAGGTCAGCGACCTCTTCCATCTTGTAAGCGACCTTCATGCCACGGCCACCGCCACCGAAGGCTGCCTTGATGGCGATTGGCAGGCCGTGCTCTTCCGCGAACGCAACTACCTCAGAAGCATCCTTAACTGGCTCCTTAGTGCCAGGGGCCATTGGAGCGTTGGCCTTGAGTGCGATGTGGCGAGCGGTGACCTTGTCACCGAGGTCGCGAATCGACTGCGGAGATGGCCCGATCCAGATCAGACCGGCATTGATGACGGCTTCTGCGAAGTCACCGTTCTCGGACAGGAAGCCGTAGCCTGGGTGAATGGCATCGGCGCCGGACTTCTTAGCGGCGTCCAGAATCTTGTCGAAGACCAGGTAGGACTCGGCAGAGTTTTGACCGCCCAGGGCGAAAGCCTCATCAGCCATTCCGACGAAAGGTGCGTCGGCATCGGGTTCCGCGTACACAGCAACGCTCTTGATCCCGGCGTCACGAGCTGCGCGAATGACGCGCACAGCGATCTCACCACGGTTAGCAATCAGTACCTTGGTGATTTTCTTGGTTTCGACGGTCAAGTCAAACCCCTCCTGGTTGTGAATGTTGTACTCTCGCTTAAATTTTGTGCCGCTTCCCACAAATGAGAAAAGGGGTGCAGCGCATGACACTTATTGTTACATAGATAACCCGGGTGAAACCCGAAAATATTGGGAAGTTTGCCAAGCTGCACCCCCATGCGGGAGTGAAAAAGTCCTAAACGATGTTCAGTTTGCCGGGCTGTTCGCCGGCGACGACGGGCATTTTCACCATGTTGCCCCACTCCAACCAGGAGCCGTCGTAATTGCGGACATCGCTAAATCCGAGCAGGTACTTCAGCACGAACCACATGTGTGCCGAGCGGTCGCCTAACTGGCAGTAAACCGCGGTGGATTTTCCGGGGTCTAGCATGGTGAATTGCTGGTCAAGCTCGGATCGGGATCGGAAGTAGCTATTGGCCATCACAGTGGTGTGCCATGGCACATTGACAGCTCCTGGGATGTGGCCGCTGCGGCGGACAGTGAATGGGGAAGTGGAGCTCAAACCCATATATTCTTCGAGCCGACGGACGTCGACAAGCTGCGCCGGGCTGCCAGGGGTGATTTCGTCCACAAAAATACGTGTCGCGGTGACATTCGGGGTTGGGACTGGGTAGTTGGTGGAAGGAAGTTGGGGAACGTCGTAAGAGGTGTCGCGTTCCTCGGCCATCCAGGCGTCGCGACCGCCGTCGAGAAGGCGCACATCGGCGTGGCCGTAAAGTTCGAAGACCCAGAAGGTGTAGGCGGCCCACCAGTTAGATTTGTCACCGTAAATGACTACGGTGTCGTCTGGCGCGATGCCCTTGGAGTTCATGAGGTTTGCGAAGCCTTCGGGGGAAATAAACTCGCGGGTGACGAGGTCGGAAAGGTCCTTGTGCCAGTCGATGCGCTGCGCGGTGGGGATGTGTCCGATGTCGTAGAGCAGGGAATCTTCGTCGGATTCGATGACTTTAAGCCCGGGCGTGCCCAGTTTTGCCGAAAGCCACTGTGCTGAGACGAGGCGCTCCGGGCGGGCATAATCGGCGAACTTTGGATGCGGATCTACAGGTACTCCCACGGTGTTTCCTTCTTATTCATTAGTGGCTTCTGCTCTGCTTACTTCTCTCAACAATAGTGCCCAATTGAACACCGCGTTGGGAGATTGTGTCCTTGCGCACCTTTGGAACTTTTAATGGTGCAGGGTCACGCATACAAAAGTATGGTTTTAAATGTTGGATCTAACGATGCCTGGTTGCAGGCGGACTAAAGGAGAAAATTAATGAAGAAGGCAATCGTCGTTTTCGAGGTTGAAGGTGGCTCCGACAAGAGCTTCGATGGGCACCGCAAGGACACCATGCCGATTGTCAACGCCATCAAGGAACAGGGCTGGAACGCTGAAGTTGTTTACTACCGCCCAGAGTGGTCCGAGAAGATCTTCGACTATGTCACCGAAAACTTCGACGCATACATCTCCCGCGTCAACCCAGGCAGCATCCCTGGTGGCGAAAAGGGCTACTTTGAGCTGCTGACCAAGCTGTCCAGGGAAGCTGGCCTTGTCGGCATGTCCACCCCAGAAGAGATGATGGCCTACGGTGCGAAAGATGCGCTAGTTAAGCTCAACGACACTTCCCTCGTTCCTGCCGACACCGCGGCATACTACGACGTTGAAACCTTCCACAACACCTTCCCAACCTCGCTGTCCTACGGCGAGCGCGTGCTGAAGCAGAACCGTGGCTCCACCGGTGAAGGCATCTGGCGCGTCCAGGTCGAAGACAAGTCCATCGAACTGGTCCCGGGCACCCCGCTGCCACTGGATACCAAGCTCAAGTGCACCGAGGCTGTGGACAACCACACTGAGATCCGCGAACTCGGCGAGTTCATGGACTTCTGCGACCAGTACATCATCGGCGACAACGGCATGCTCGTGGACATGCGCTTCATGCCACGCATCGTTGAAGGCGAAATCCGCATCCTCCTCGTTGGTCCACACCCAATCTTCGTGGTGCACAAGAAGCCAGCAGCTGGTGGCGACAACTTCTCCGCAACCCTGTTCTCCGGCGCGAAGTACACCTACGACAAGCCGGAGGCTTGGCAGCCGCTCATCGACATGTTCGCTGAGGCTCGCCCGGTTATCGCTGAAAAGCTCGGTGGCGACAACATTCCACTGATCTGGACCGCTGACTTCATGCTTGCCGACGGCGAAAACGGCGAAGACACCTATGTCCTCGGTGAGATCAACTGTTCCTGCGTCGGCTTCACCTCGGAGCTCGACATGGGCATCCAAGAGATGGTCGCCAAGGAAGCGATCTCTCGCGTCGAAAAGAAGTTTGCTTAAGTTGCCGGTGGCTTGGTCGCCATTGGTGGCGCTGAGGCTAGCTAGCGTGGAGTAAGCCGAAACTGAGGAGCAATTCCTCGGTATCCATTAACTCCTGGGCGGTAGCGGGTTGTCCCGTTACCGCCATAAACATTTCTGCGACTTCCTGCGGAGTTGCGGGCACGGAATCTGTGCAAATGAGGTGTTCGGCAACGGTGGCCGCAATGTTTACTGGTTCTGCGGGTGCTAGTACGTCTAATGCGGTGTGGGTGTTTCCGCTGCGGAAAGTATGTGACAGCGCATTGAAGAAAGTGCTGATTGACCTCATGGTTAACTCCTTTCGGGAACTAGAGTACGGACAGAATGTAGCTGTCCGTGATTGATGGGTAAGGACCCATTGTATGCCAAAGCCCGCTAAATCGGCAAGGTTTAATTTGTTTTTAGTTAACCTGTTGTTAACTTTTGAGGGCTGGGTTACCTCTTTAGGGGCGGGGCGCAAACTTGACCACACCGTAGCGGTGTTAGTGGTGGTGTTTTAGGCGTTACGGTGCGTTGAAGCTCGGGGCAGTTGGGGCGGTTGGGGTTGTTGTGGGTGGTGCCAGTTCATCGAGGGGCGGTCGTTTGGGTCCGCGCTACTAGTGCACCTTTGGCCACCCTGCAAGGAGCTAAACACAGGGCTCACCCGACGCAACCTTCTAGGAGTTAGTGCTTGCTGGACAAGCCTGGGAATAGGTTCCAACCGAAGAAATGGTTTAAGGAATCTTTTGCGATCCAGACGATGGCGATAGCGATAATCCCAGCTAGAACGGCGTAGACGGTCCAGCCGAGGACTTTCATCTGGGTGGAGGCGTCGGTGTCTCCGATGATTACGCCGTGTTCGTCGCGGATGGGGTCACCGGTCATGCAGCGCATCCCCAGAGCGAACAAGAACGGAATCCCTGCGCCAAAAGCGAGCGCGAGGAGAGCTACGTGGAAAATCGACGTTGCGATAGCCATTTGTTAAGCCTCCTGAGCGAGTGGCTTGATTACTGGTTTCATCGAAGAATCTACGGATTCGGCGTCGGCATCCCAATCGTCGTTGACGTTGGAGGCGTCCACAGGGTTCATGCGAGCACGCACCAAAATCACGGCAACCATGGCAATCAGTAGGATAAGGTCGACGATTGCGCCGGCGGTGATGTTCGACATCGCTGTCACCCCGTGCGCCAGCCACCAGGAAGCAAAGCCGACGGCGGCAGCACACGGCAGGGTGATCAACCAAGCGGCCACCATGCGCATTGCGACACCCCAGCGAACGTTAGCGCCCTTCTTGCCCAAGCCTGTGCCAAGGATCGAGCCGGTGGAGACGTGCGTCGTCGATAAGGCCATGCCACCCACAGCAGAGGTGAGGATGATCGCGGCGGAAGAGGACTCGGCAGCCATGCCCTGCGGAGACTCAATTTCCACCAGGCCCTTGCCCAAGGTGCGGATCACGCGCCAGCCGCCCGACAAGGTGCCGGCGGCGATGGCTACCGCACATGCCACGATCACCCAGGTCGGGATGTGCTGCGTGCTTTGTGCCTCGCCGGCCGCAACCAATGCCAGGAAGATGACGCCCATGGTCTTTTGCGCATCTCCAGCTCCGTGGGCCAAGGAGACGAGGCACGCGGTGACGATCTGGCCGTGGCGGAAATGCTCGTTCTTGATCTTGTTGGGGATCGTGTTGGTAACCCAATAGACCAAGAAGGTTCCGCAAGCAGACACCAGCGCCGCAATGAAAGGCGAAACAATCGCCGGGATAATGATCTTCCCAGCGATCGAAGACCAGGCCACGCCACTAGTGCCCATGGCTGCGAACGCTGCACCAATGAGTCCGCCGAACAACGCGTGCGAGGACGAAGAAGGCATGCCCAAGAGCCAGGTGAAGAGATTCCAAAAAATACCACCGATCAAGCCAGTGAACACTACCATGAGTAGTGCTTCGCCGTCGGCAATGTTGCTGACATCGTAGGAGTTGAGATTCACGATGCCTTTGGCCACAGTCGCGGCCACGTTCACGGACAAAAAGGCACCAATCAGGTTGAGGAGCGCCGAAATCGCCACTGCGTTGAAGGGCTTCAGCGCGCCCGTGGCGATGGACGTAGCCATCGCGTTAGCGGTGTCGTGAAAGCCGTTGGTGAAGTCAAACGCCAAAGCAGTAACGACGACGATAGCCAGGATGATGAGGGTTGCAGTCACTTAACTGTCCTAATCGCGGTGTGCAAGGAATAACCAAGGAATAGCCAAGGAATATCCAAGTAGGAAACTTTTCCGATCTAGACCTTACGCCCCGAAATGCCCGCAAACCACTTTGGTTAAAACTGCACGTCAGCGGCCTTCATGGCGTCTTGGATTGCGGCGACGGTGCGTCGTAAAGCTTGGCTTTCCCACTCGTCGAGGGTGAGCTCGAAGCGGCGTTGCGCACCACCTGCGCCAATGAGGGTCGGGAGGGAGAGTGCGACAGTGCCGTCGTAGCCGTACTCGCCGCGCAGGGTGGTGCAAGTGGGGAAGATGGTGCGCTCGTCGAGGAGGATGGCGCGGGCCATTGCGACGGCAGAAGCAGCCACGCCAGCGTTCGTCCAGCCCTTCGAGCCAAAAACTTCGTAGGCGGCATTGACGACGGCGGTCGCTAGCTCCGCGGGATCAAAGTGCACGCCGAAAACGCGCTCGATCTCCGCAGGTCCCATGCCAGCGACCGTGAGGTGTGACAGGGCCGGAAACGCGGAGAGTCCGTGTTCGCCCAGCATGTAGCCCTCAACCGACAGCGGTGACACTCCTAGGCGATCCGCCACGATCCGGCGCAGCCGTGCGGAATCCAACATGGTGCCGGTGCCGAAGATCTTGCCGGCCGGGTAGTCGAACTCATTCTCGGCGATGTAGACCATTGTGTCCAACGGGTTCGTGATGAGGATGATCACGGCATCGCGGGTGTGGCGGGTAATTCCCGCCATGACCTCCCGGATCACCTGCGCGTTATGGGGCGCCAGTGCCGCGCGGTCTGGCTTCGCATCCGGGTCATTGGGATCCGGAATCATCGAAGGGCCGGCGGCCACGATAATGACATCAGCGCCCACGCAATCGGCATAAGTGCCGGCGCGGACGCTGGTGCTGGAGAGGGTGTGCAGGCCGGTGGCCTGGTGTTGGTCGAGGGCCTCGCCATGTGCCACGTCGTGCTCGGAATCAATGGTGATGATTTCGCCGAAGAGATTCATCTTCATGGCGTCGGCAAGCACGTAAGAACCTACGTGCCCGACACCGCATACGACGAGCTTATGTGGGTTTGGCATGGTCTTCCTCTCCATCAAACGGTGCTGGTTAGACCAATAACCTTACGCCTGTTGCTTGTTATGAATCTTCTTTAGCCAGGAGTACAAGCCAGCGATGATCGCGACGAAGATAGCCAAGCCGATCCACTGGGCGCTGGACTCGAAGGACTCGCCAACGATCGCGAGCGGGGCTTCCTTGCCCGAGCCGGCGATGATGCTCGCGTTCAAAACACCAAACAAGGACTCGCCGACGATAAGCCCGGTGGCGAGCAAGGTACCCAAGCGCTCGGCTTTTTCAGTTGGAGCCCACTTGTTGTAGAGATAGCCAAGCAGGGCGCCGATCGGGATGATCAGCGTGAGGCTGACCGGCAGGTACATGCCCATACCGACGGCCAATGGAGGCAAGTGCAGTTTCGAGGTGGTGCGGGAAAGGACTTCGTCGATCATGATGACCACAGCGCCGATTAGCGCGCCTAGACCGACCAAGTTCCAATCCAAAGAGTCGCCGAAAATGCCTTGCGCCACAGAGGACAACAGCGCCGCCTGCGGTGCCGCCAAGGCATTGTCGCCTGCGCCTGGAGCTCCCTGGAAGCCGAAGGAGGTCATCATCAGCTGCAGCACTGGCGGGATGATTGCAGAGCCGAAGAGCACACCGAAGATAAGCGCGACCTGCTGCTTCCACGGGGTAGCGCCGACCAAGCTGGCCGGTCTTGAGGTCCTGGAGATTGTCGTTGGAAATCGTAGCGATACCGAAGACCACCGCTGCGGTAAACAGCGTGTAGGCCAGAAGCGCCTTTGGATCCACACCGGCATCGTGGGACGTCACGAGCTTGATGAGCAGCGCCGCCGAAATTACCACGATGATGCCCACACCAGAAATTGGCGAGTTTGACGCACCGATCAAACCGGCCATGTAGCCACAGATCGAGGCCACAATCAGACCCACAGCCAGCACGTACACGATCGACAGGGTGATGAGGCCACCAGTGTGATGGGTGATCGAGGTGCCCTGTACGAATAGCCACAACAGGATGCCCACGGGCACCATCGAAGCAAGGGTAACGCCCGCGACCACGTTGAATGGGATATCCCGCTCGGTCAGCTCAACTTCGCCGCCACTTTGGCGGGTACGTGAGGAAGCCAGGGATTCCCTCATGCCCTTTATGATTGGGCCGATGATCTTCAGCAATGTCCATATGGCAGCCACAGCCATGGCACCTGCGCCGATGAAGCGGATGTCTTGGGAGAAGGTGGAGGAAACATACTTCGCTAGCTTCATGCCCTCAGGGATGTCACCTGAGGTGTGCATCGGCAGCAAGATGCCGTAGGAAATGATGAGGCCTACGATCATGGCGACACCGACGCCCAGGCCGACGAGGTGCCCGACGCCGATCAGCGCCAAGGACATCGAAGAGCCGAGCATGGTGTAGCCGGGGCCGAACTTGAACACGGTAGACAGCTCGGAAGCTGCGACTTTCAACGCGGTGAGCAAGGCGTAGCCCGCCGATGCCAGGGCACCCCAGAGGATGACATGCAAGCCTTCCTTGTTGTCTTCCGCTGAGCCGTGATCATCGCCAACCTTGAGCACCTCGGCTGCTGCGACGCCTTCAGGGAAAGGCAGATCAGAACCTGTTACCAGCGCGCGCCTCAGCGGGATGGAGTACATCACGCCGAGAATGCCACCGATGGCACACACCGCCGCGGTGGTGAGGTAGCTGAATCCGCTCCACCAACCGATCATGACCAGGCCAGGGAGGACGAAGATGATGGCGGAGAGCGTACCGGCGGCCGAGGCAACGGTCTGTACGATGTTGTTTTCCTGGATCGTGTGGCCGGAAAACTTTCGCAGGACCGCCATGGAAATCACGGCGGCGGGGATTGAGGTGGCGAAGGTCAAGCCCACCTTCAAACCGAGGTAAACATTTGCTGCAGTAAAAACTAGGGTGATAAGTCCGCCGATGATGACGGCGCGAGTAGTTAATTCTCGCTGGGGAGTTTGCTTCACAGCACCAGTTCCTCTCTTCCGGGTGGCTTCATCAAGAAAGCCTCACTCGGAAAATGGACTAGGGACTTCCCAGACGAATGGTCTAAAAAAATTTCGGAAAGTAGACTACTCCACACAGTGTTAAGTAAGTAACTCTGCTACGCAATCTGGGTCACAGTCCGAAAGGAGCGCCCGGCAGCGGTCGTATTCGGATTCTTCGTCGATTGCGCGGGCTGCCAGCGCCAATTGAGCGATAGAACGCAACACACCACGGTTTGGCTCGTGTGACCACGGAACCGGGCCGAAACCTTTCCAACCATTACCGCGCAAGGCATCGAGCCCACGATGGTAGCCCGTGCGAGCGAACGCATAACGGACCAGCGGATCGGTGGCGCCTTCGGCCAACAGGGCCCAGGCCAGGGGATTTGCCGGATTCTTCATTGCATCCGGCTCGCCCATTTCCGGAAGATGAACGGGAGGGGGAGCGAGCATGTCGTTGATTTTCATAACAGCTAGCCTAGTGCGGCGACCAAAACTCTGAGACATCGTAGCCAAATGAATATAATGCTCGGCGCAACAGAGGTAATGAAAGCCCAATCACTGAAGTTTGATCGCCGGAAATGGAGTCGATGAACCAGCCGCCGAGCGCCTCGAGTGTGAACGCACCCGCGCATTCCAGCGGCTCGCCGGAATGAGCGTAAGCGCTGATGTCACGGTCGGAGACGTCCGCGAAGCGGATTTCCGTGCGGATGGTCTCGGAGTAAGTTCCGTGCGGGCTGATGAGGTAATGCCCGGTGAGTAATTCGGCGGTGCGACCACGCTGAGCGTGCCAGCGTGCGATTGCCTTTTCGACGGTGTGTGGTTTGCCTTGGAGAACCCCATCCAGTAGCAGCATGGAGTCACATCCGATGAGAACGTCATCGGGAAAGCGTGTTGCCTGGGACTGGGCTTTGGCTTGGGCAAGCGCGGCCACAATATCTGCTGGCTCCGCGCCGGCCATCTGAACAGCGATAGCGTCTTCGTCGACGTCTGCAGGGGAGATGACTGGATTGATCCCGGCATTTTCCAGGATCATTTTTCGAGAGGGAGAGGCGGAGGCCAAGACAATACGCATGGCCTCCACGCTACCGGGATTTTCTAGTAGAAGCTCACGTTGTGGAACGCGTTTGGGTTGTACATCGTCGGGCGTCGGAGACGCTCAGCGATGCTGCCCCAGCGGTTGGTAGGCTTCGGCTTCTCTGGCTCGCCACCCGACATCGAGGCGAACAGCACGGTGAGTGCTGCGACCTGTGCGTCGGTGGGGTTGCCCTTGAGGACCTTGAGAAATGGTTTTTTGTCTTCCATGAAAGTCCTTACAGTGGGATGTTGCCGTGCTTCTTAGCCGGCACGTTGACAACCTTGCGGTCAAGCAGGCGCAGGCCTTCGATGATCTGGCCGCGAGTTTCGGATGGTGGGATGACGGCGTCGACATAGCCGCGCTCGGCAGCCATGTATGGATTGACGAGGGTCTCCTCATATTCCTTTTCATATTCCTTCATCAGCGCAGCTACGTCCTTGCCCTCTGCAGCGGCAGCCTTGAGTTCCTTGCGGTAGATGAAGCCGACGGCGCCGGATGCGCCCATGACGGCGATCTGCGCGGTTGGCCAAGCCAGCACGATGTCTGCACCCATGTCCTTGGAGCCCATCACGCAGTATGCGCCACCGTAAGACTTACGAGTGATGACGGTGATCTTGCCGACAGTCGCCTCGGAGTAGGCGTAGAGGAGTTTCGCACCACGGCGGATGATGCCGTCGTACTCCTGGTTGGTGCCTGGAAGGAAGCCTGGCACGTCGACGAACTCGATGATCGGTACGTTGAAGGCATCGCAGGTGCGGACGAAGCGCGCAGCCTTTTCAGCAGCCTTGATGTCGAGGCAGCCAGCGAACTGCATTGGCTGGTTAGCGACAATACCGACGGAGCGACCTTCAACTCGGCCGAAACCGATGATGATGTTCTCCGCGTAGTGCTCCTGGATTTCGAAGAAGTCGCCGTCGTCGACAATGCGGGTGATGACATCCTTCATGTCGTATGGCTGGTTCGGAGAATCCGGGATGATGGTGTCCAGCTCGAGGTCGGTGTCGTTGATGTTGTCCTGGATGGAGCCGACCATGATGTCGGCTTCCATGCGTGGGGCCTCATCACGGTTGTTCAGTGGCAGGTAGCCGACGAGCTCGCGAACCCAGTCCAGGGCATCGGCGTCGTCTGCGCCGGTGTAGTGCGAGGTGCCCGAGGTGGACATGTGCGTGTGTGCGCCACCGAGTTCTTCCTGGGTGACTTCTTCGCCGGTGACGGTCTTGATGACGTCTGGGCCGGTGATAAACATCTTGGAGGTCTTGTCCACCATGATGATGAAGTCCGTAAGCGCTGGGGAGTACACGTGCCCACCTGCGCAGGCGCCCATAATGAGGGAGATCTGCGGGATAACGCCAGAAGCTTGGACGTTGCGGTAGAAGATCTTCGAGTACATGCCCAGGGAGACGACACCTTCCTGGATACGAGCGCCAGCGCCCTCGTTAATGCCGATGAGAGGCACGCCGGTCTTGATCGCCAGATCCATGATCTTGACGATCTTCTCGCCATAAACTTCACCGAGCGCGCCACCGAAGACTGCGCCGTCCTGGGAGAAGACACAGACCTTGCGGCCGTCGATGGTGCCGTAACCGGTAACCACACCGTCGGTAACTGGACGCTTGGCATCCAGGCCGAAGTTCTTGGAGCGGTGGCGGGCAAGGGCATCGATTTCGACGAAGGAGCCTTCGTCGAGCAGGTATTCGATGCGTTCGCGGGCGGTCTTCTTACCGGCCTCGTGCACCTTCTCTACAGAAGCTTCACCCATAGGGGCCTGAGTTTCCGCGATGCGGGCACGAAGATCGGCAAGCTTTCCAGCGGTCGTGGTCAAATCAGGCGCGTCGGCGCCGGTGTTCATAGCGGCAGTCATGGAAGTTAGTTTAAGGGCTAGCGCTTGCTTTGTTCACAGAGTGGGCATTTCTTTCGGGTCAACGCCCGAAATTGGTGGTGACAGGCCACGCTTATGGGGGTAGATGTGTCCTGTCAGCTTATCGACGGCGCGTAGTGACCAGTGTCATCTACAAAGGAATGTTGCCGTGCTTGCGGGCCGGACGGGAAACATTCTTGTCCTTCAGCAGGCGCAGATTGCGGATAATCTGCGGGCGCGTCTCGGAGGGGAGGATGACGGCGTCGATAAGCCCGCGTTCGGCAGCAAGATATGGCGTGAGCATGAAGTCCTCGTACTCGCGCTCGAAGGAACGTACGAGCTCCACCACGTCAACCCCATGTGCGTGGGCATCCTTGATCTCTTTGCGGTAGATGAATCCCACGGCGCCCGCGGCGCCCATGACGGCGATCTGGGCGGTCGGCCACGCCAAGTTGACGTCAGCGCCAAGCCCCTTCGAACCCATGACGCAGTATGCGCCACCGTAAGCCTTGCGTATCGTGACGGTGATCTTGGGGACGGTTGCTTCGCCATAAGCGTAGAGCAGTTTAGCGCCACGGCGGAGGATACCGTCGTATTCCTGGCCGGCGCCGGGGAGGAAACCGGGGACGTCGACCAGCATGACGATCGGGATGTTGAAGGCATCGCAGGTGCGGACGAAGCGGGCGGCCTTTTCGGAGGCATTGATGTCGAGGCAGCCGGCGAAGTGCATCGGCTGGTTGGCGACGAATCCGACCGATTGGCCGTCGACGTGCCCAAAGGCGATAACGACGTTTTCGGCGCGGTCGGCCTGCACTTCGAAGAAGTCGCCATCGTCGGTGAGTGCGGAGATGACATCGCGCACGTCATAGGGGACGGTTGGCGAGTCAGGGATGATATGGTCGAGAGCGAGATCGTCCACAGTTTCTTCGAGTGGTGCCGTGTCCTGGACGGGGGCGAAAGTGCGGTTATTCGAAGGCAGGTAGGCCACGAGGTCTTGCACCCATTCGAGTGCTTCTTCATCAGTTTGTGCCACGTAGTGGCAGTTTCCGGCGGTAGCCATGTGGGTTGAGGCGCCGCCGAGTTCTTCCTGGGTGATGACCTCGCCGGTCACCGTCTTGATTACATCCGGCCCGGTCACGAACATTTTCGACGTCTTGTCCACCATGACCACAAAGTCGGTGAGCGCAGGGGAGTAGGCATTGCCACCTGCGCAGGCGCCCATAATTACCGAGATCTGCGGGACAACACCCGAGGCATTGACGTTGTGATAAAAGGTCTGCGCGATGAGGTCGAGGGAGACCGCGCCGTCTTGAATGCGGGCGCCAGCACCTTCATAGAGTCCGATGAGTGGGCGGCCGGTAGTGACGGCCAGTTCCATAATCTTGATCATCTTCTCGCCATACACCTCGCCGAGGGCGCCACCCATGATGGTGCCGTCCTGAGAAAACACGCATACCTCGCGTCCGTCGATGGTGCCCCAGCCGGTGACGATGCCATCAGTGACCGGGCGCTTGGTGTACATCCCGAAGTCATGGGTGCGGTGTCGCGCGAGCTGGTCGTACTCTACGAAAGAATTTTCGTCGAGGAGGAAGTCGAGGCGTTCGCGGGCGGTAAGTCGACCTTCGCGTTCCTTGGATACGGTCAATGCTTCCTGACGACGTGCCTTGAGATCGTTGATCTTGTCGGCGGTGCTGGCGTGCGCTGCGGTCACTGGTTCCTGCAGGCGTGGCAAAGGTGAGGAAATGGTCATGTTCGGGGATTCTATGTTCCTTTTTGGTTAGTTTCCACTAAGAAACAAAAGTAGTTGAGGTTTGTCTCATGTTTTGCCTGGTCAGCTAATAAAAGAAATTTGCGTCACACGGCGTGTCTCTATGCTTCATTGGGGAACCGCGTAGGGATCTGTTCCGGATTTTAAATTCCTACGCCAATCCTTCATCACGACCTGCAGTTTTGATTAAAAATCGCGTAGCGATTTGAATCGCAAGTCAGATCCCTATCGCGCACCCGTATCCGTTCCTTAAGGAGACGGTAGAATCCTGCAATTATGAGAACGCCTTTGGATGCTGAGAAGCTCCGCGCCCTGCCGCTACCTCGCATTGACTACACCCCGGAAACCGGATCCACCAACGCTGACCTGGTGCAAGCTGCACTCAAAGGTGCGCCGGAGTGGACTGCAGCCGTCACTGATTTCCAAAGCGCCGGCAGGGGACGACATGGCCGCGTGTGGACTGCGCCGCCAATGTCGCAGGCCACTCTCTCCATCCTGATCCGTCCTTCCGTCGAAGCCGTCGACCGGCTGGGAACAATGCCGTTGGTGACAGGCTTGGCGCTTATCGACGTCCTTTCCAGCGACTACGATGTCGCGCTGAAATGGCCCAATGACGTGCTGATCAATGGTCGCAAGGTCTGCGGCATCCTCGCTGAGGTGGCACAGTTCCAGCCGAGCCCAGCAATTGTGATCGGTCTGGGCGTGAATGTGTCATTGACTGAGGAAGAACTACCGGTGCCACACGCTATTTCCTTGGAAATGGTGGGGTCTGAGGTAGATCGAACTCAGCTCGTCGGAGCGATCCTCCTCGCCTTGAAAAACCGCCTCACGCAGTGGATGAACAATGATCCATCCCTGATGGCGGACTATCGCAAAGTGTGCAGCTCCATTGGTCAGCAGGTCCGCGTACATCTGCCAGGTGACAAGGAACTCCTCGGCGAGTGCGTCGGCGTTGCCGATGATGGCCTCATTCAAGTGAAATCCGAGGATAAGGAAGTGCACGCCATCGCCGCCGGCGATGTGGTTCACCTGAGGTTGCAGTAATGTCCGAGCAGCTGAGATATGACCTCACCGCGCCACTTAAAACGCTGACGTTTCCCGTCATTGAATCACTCTTCTTGACCGCAGTGTGTTGGATGGCGATCGGATGGGTAGATACCCAAGGCATCCCTGACCTGCACAACGGCATTGTTGCGCTGTGGTTCTTTCTGGTGTGCTGGCGGCTACTTCTTCCGATCCTGCGTTCCCGCAGGCAGCGGTTCGCTCTGACCGACCAACGCATTATCGTGCGCGCGCCAAGCTTCGGGGCACGCGAAGACACGATTCCGCTCACCCACGTGCGCCGCGCTTATCGACGCCGTGGCCAGCTCTACCTCGATGTCGCAGGCCGTAGCCAGCCAATGATTTTCCGGGACGTCCCCCGGCCGAAAAAGGTTGCGGAGGAGATTAACTGCCTGGTGGGGGTACGAGGGGTTTCAGCTTGCGGCTATGCCGATAGTGTGATTTCAAGAGCTGGATGCTAATGAGGAGCCAGTGTGGAGTTTCCAAAGGTTCACTCGTGGATTTTCACAACGCTGTCAGCCCGCGTCATGGTTCTTGCCGTGTCATTTCTGCAGGTACGTTTTTCGGCCGACAGTGGCAATGAATCTGGAGCTCGGGGCACGAGTTGGATTGTTCCTAATTACCCAACTTGAAAGATCGTGAAGCTTCGATCTTCCAATACCTCTGAAAACTTTAACTGATGGCTAATATCGGCCCAGGTAGAGTGCCGCGCAATTTCATCTGGAAAATCACGTGAAACTTGGAGAACTAGAGGATCGCCCATCAAACAGTAGGCGCTGAATGAACGAGCATATTCTAACTCGGGCGATGTGGGAAAGCTCCATACATTGTGATCCCAAAAATCATATCCGACAAATCCGGTGAATTCTTCCTTCAGCCTCAACATGATGATGATCTGAACAAAATCACCGGACTGCCGTATTGCCATTGTTTTCGTCTTTGCATGAAGGTTTTAATCCTCCAGCCAACTGAGTTGGTCGTCTATGCACTTGGCGAGAATAGGGATGTCCACGCAATTAGCCCATTTCGCATAAGCTGCATTGCGCCAATCGGGAACCTTTTCTGAATGATAAGGCGGATACCCTTCGCCGATTATCGGGTAGAAGGTTTATATCCGCTTATCAACGTCGCGTTCAGCTCTATCTCGATGCCACAGGCTTTGTCCAGCCGATGATTTTCCGGGACGTCTCTCGACCGAAGAAAGTTGCGGAGTAAATTAATTGCCTTGTAGGGTAGGGGGTGTTCCTATATAGGTTGTCAACTCCGTGGGTGAGATTGTTGGGGGTGTGAAGGACTTTTGCTTTACTTCGGCGTGTTGTTTCCGGGCACGCTGAGGAGCCGACTGGGCAGTTTCTGACGGCGACACTGACAACATCGCAGTAATCATCGCGCATTGCGACATTTGTAGGGCACGTTTCCTTCGAGTATTAGATGGTGGAGACAGGGACTTCGGGATTCCGCCAGTCTCATATTTCTACAGTTCCTGGTTTTGTGGAATAGAACAAGTCGCGATCGAATGACTGAACCATTCCGATTGACCACGGTCCCTGTAGCGATCCCGAAATATTTCCGGTTCTTTCTGGTTTCTCGCCAGTTTGTGAAAAGATTTCAACGTCGCCATTTTTGCTACTTAACCCGCAAACCTTCCCTTTGAGAGCGATATAGACGAAAATATTTCTGTTGGTAGCTTGATTTGATGCTCGTTTCGAGAAAGTTCGGCAAGTTTCCATTGAGGTCCAGCTATGTCCAATCGGAATGTGAATGTAGTAAGGCGATAGCTGTTTTCCGTTCCTGGAATCTTTTCAGGACGAGTGAGTGCGAATTCGCCATTGGACAAATATGCCATCCAGCAACTGGTGATGTCGGGGTAAATGGATCGAAACCAGCTGGCCACTCAAGGTCGTGTTTATCTCCTGAAACATTGATCCCCATAATACGAAAAACATGACAACTCCGTGAATGTTGCCTGTGTGCAAATATAAAGTGTTGGGGTGAAAACTGCTTGGTTACGAGAAAAGTCTTTCAGAAAAAAAAGGGGTGGACTGAAGTCTGGAGGACCAGGCAGACCGGGTAGCTGAATCCGGCATATAATTCAAAGAAGCATATGTTTTCGAAAATGAGCCCACTCGGGTCAGTCTTGGCTCGGTCAATTCCCGTTCATTCCGGTCACCGTGAGCCAACAACAATTGTAGCTGAGACATTCGATGCCCTGAAAGCTCATTCCGTCAGCGTCCCAGGTAATGCAGCAGCTGAGCTAGTTGTCCCGCAATTGGCGGAGAATATCAAAGCACTGCAATAGCGGCGGCACACCATTGCTGAATAAGTTGAAAAGATGCTTGATGACTTCCCTCTTTGCAAGGTCTTGATGAGTGTTCCTGGAGTCGGCATCAAAACCGCAGCACAGATCCTGCTAGCGATCGGCGATGGCTCCGACTCTGAAATGCTGGCCCTTAGGGTCGCCGATGCAGAGATTGCGCCAGTAACCAGAAGATCTGGCACATCCATCAGAGGGAAAATGCCCAGCGAAGTCTGGCAACAAGCAACTAAAAACGAAAAGGTCTATTCAGCTTTTCAGCGATACGTAGTCACGAGCCGTCACGGCGCTATTGTGCGCACAAACGAGCAGAAGGCAAGCGCCAGAATGCAGCTGTAAGCTGCTTGGCGCGACGTCGATGCAACGTTATTTTTGCGCAGCCGAAAAACAACGAGTTCTTCCGGGATATCCCCCACAAGACCAATCGCAGCCTGAGAAAACGGCACTAGTCTACTAGCCAAAGTTAGTCGACCAGTTGGTCTGCCCGAAAGTACCCCCAGCGTTGTAAATAACACGCGAGATAAAAACTTGACAAAAATATGGGGAGACCTCGCTAAAGTCTGACCCTAAGCCGAATTGAGCCTAAGAAAGCGCCTGCACCATTCTAGCGTTTGGTGTACCGACGACGAACGCCGTCCTGTTAGGTTAAGCAGCTTTAAGGACAAAATGTAGCTGGCAAGTGAATAAGTCGACCATTTCGATGGATGTGGTGAAAATAGGGCCCCTAATCGTTGACATTCGTGAACTCCAGGTCGGAGATACCCCCAACCCCCGGGTACAGAAGCTCGGTTGGCAGGTGGGCAATGAGAGGCCACACAACATGCCCATTACGTTGTTAGCAGTTCCACCTCAGGGCACCGAAGATTCATAGCCTGTCCACCCGATTGGGCGGGCTATGTTTATGTCCGTTCCCGCCATCCGAAAGGACAGTGGAACTAGTCGCTGGCTTCGGTATGGCTTATTCCTGTCCCTGTCTGAAAATGATCCGGGGGTGATGTCGCCGAAGACAGTGACATACTCAAACTGCTAATAGGAACCTGACCCGGCCCAGGCGGCATGAGGTCTCACAGTAATGTGGATGCCAGCGCAAGTATGTCCGACAACCCCAGCGATGAAACCTAAATAACCCAACTTCTAAATCGTCGCTAGGAGGCACACACCCATGGCCTATGACTTCGTCATTGGCATGGACGTCGGCAAATACTTCCACCACGCCTGCGTCCTCGATCCCCAGGGCAGTCAAGTCCTGTCCAAACGCATCAACCAACACAAAGGCTCGCTACGCAAGATCTTCGGCCAATTCCTCGCCGACAACGCCTCGGTCCTTGTCATTGTCGATCAACCCAACAACATCGGCCGGCTGACCGCCGCAGTCGCCCAAGCAATGGGCGCTGAGGTTCGCTACCTCCCTGGGCTTGCGATGCGGCAGCTCTCTCGTGTCCACGTCGGCAACTCCAAGACCGATGTGCGCGACGCCTACGTCATCGCCCATGCCGGTCTTAACCTCCCGGATGCCCTGCGCAGCGTCGACCGAGTCGAGGAAGTCTTCATCCAGCTAAAAGTCCTCAACGGTATCGACGAAGACCTCGCGAGGGCCTACACACGTTTGATTAACCAGATGCGATCCGCGCTCGTGGGAACCCATCCTGCATTCGAACATGTCCTACGCGGACAAATGATTCACCGAAAGTGGATCCTCCACCTACTTGCGAAATACGGTGGTCCCACCAAGATTCGACGCGTCGGTAAAGCTCGCCTAGCAGCCTTCGCACGCAGTCACAGGGCACGCAATCCTGAGCCTGTCATCGATGCCATGCTTGCGGCCATCCACGCACAGACCGTGACCATTGCCGGCGCAGAAGACGCCGAACTTGGCGTAGCAATGTCCGCCAAAGATGCACTGGCCAAGCTAGAACATCGCAAGGAAATCGAGGCCCAAGTACTCGAGCTCATTCAGGACATTCCTCAAACCGAGATTCTTTTGTCCATGCCCGGCATCGGCCCGCGTAGTGCGGCACAGATCCTCATGACTGTTGGCGATATGTCCGACTTCCCTGATGCAGCGCACCTAGCGTCCTATGCAGGCCTGTCGCCGCGGACGAATCAGTCGGGAACGTCCATCATGTCGAATTCACCCAACCGGGCCGGCAACAAAAAATTAAAGAACGCCCTATGTCAATCGTCTTTTGCATCGATCAGATTCCACGAGCGTTCCCGGCAATTCTATGAACGAAAACGCAAAGAAGGCAAAAGGCACAACGCCGCAGTCGTTGCACTCGCACGCCGACGTCTTAACGTCCTCTTCGCCATGATGCGTAGCGGCGAGTGCTACCGAGACATCTCCATAGTCCAGGAGACCGCAGCAGCCTAGAATCCACAAACCTCGCCTCAAGCCGATTGCGCAGGAAGCCCAGTCGGCCCCTCAGCGTGCCCGAAAACAACATCGCCGAAGTAAAACAGAAGCCATTCACACCCCCAACAATCTCACCCACGGAGTTGACAACCTGTATAGGAACACCCCTAATAAGGGACACTAAACAGTTTTAGGTAGAAAACTAGATTGGGGGCGGCTACTTTGTAATAGGAAAATAGGAAGGGTGGAAGAATGAGGCTAAAGGCATTAATTTCTGTCGTTACTGTATTGGGCATTTCCTTTTCATCGCTGGCGGTGGCAAACTCTGATGAGATGCAGAGACAGATAGCCGATCACCCCAAAGGAAACCAGCAGACAAACATTGGAGCGACTGAGACTGGGAAACAGGCGTTCAAAGCGATCTATTTTGGCACTGGGCCAGAAGCATCGAAGCTCCAGAAGAATTTGAATCTAAATCAATATTTAAGCAATTCGCTGCGGGCTAAGCATACTGAGCTATCCGAAGACGATCAATATCGAGTGCAAGTAGATCTTGTAGTTGATGAACTTTCGCAGAAGAATCCCGAATTTTTCACTACGTTTGGTGAAGGAATTCAAAGCGGTGATCCAAAGAAAGTTGAGCAAACCGTGGATTCTGGTTTCGATTATCTTGACCAACAAGTCGAGGAGCAAGGCACTGCGCCTAATATTGATGGGCGCGCCAACCCTACGTCACTAGTGGCTTTAATTGCGGCGGCCGTATGGGCACTGGTGGTTTGGGACGCCGCTGTAGCCGTGAACTATGCAGTTGCACTTAATGTCGAGGGCCACGTAAATGTGCATCAAAAGACAAATTTCTCAGTTTCTGAGTGGGGACAATCAAATCAAAAAATTCTGAATGGCGAGGGAGGTTCGATCCCTAAAGAAAGAGCGATAGCTGGAGTACTGAAAACATTTACCAATCAGAAAAGCGCCTAATTTGGCATGGCTACACATGAAAAAGTCAAGGTGTCGACCATGCAAATAGCATTGCCCATTTTATTTGCGACGATTTTGGTATTAAGCCTAATCTTTTCGAGTGTGAAGGCTATAGTATGGAGTCCTCAAAAAATTGGAATATGGCAAATTGAATACGCTCAATTGGTTACACCTCAAGGATGGTCCTTCTTTACGAGAAGTGCAAAGGAGCCCAACACCGTCGCTTTTGGAAGCAATGGAAGTCCATTGTCTAAGTTGCCAACTTCACGAACAACCAATGCTTTTGGTCTAAATCGCGAGGGAAGAGCTCAAGGAATTGAAATTGGGCTAATAACAGCATCTATTGGAGAGAAGAGTTTTCACAACTGTAAAGATTTAAACCTTCCGGACTGCCTTGCTGAAGCTAGAAATACAAATTTGGAACCCATAAAAGTCCATAACCCAGTAACGAGACCCTCGCTCTGTGGTGAAGTATTTCTTTTTTCCACTCGACCGTATTCCTATGAGTATCGGAAGTACGTGAAATCGCCTTATTATGGGGAAGGTTGGGTGAAGCTCGAAATTGAATGCCAAGCTAAATAGGATTTCCGTGTTATATATACCACGTGTTAATCCAAATGCCAACTTGTTATTGCGCCGTTCAATTGCTTTAAGTTTGATGCTAACTCTCATATTCACGCCAGTCGAGTTTCTCATTACACCGAGCGCTGTTAATTTAGAACCACTGCGTTGTGAGGGGACATTAAAAAAAGCGCTATTCTTTTGCATCGTACCCGTCGAATTCCTTACTTTGGGCAAATGGGTTGCTGTAGTGCTTTGTGGACTAGTTATTGTTGGTAAATATCTCTTTCTTTCCAGCTTGATTCTTTTCTGGATTTCCAGCACAATGTTTCATATGATTCCCACCTCAGATGGTGGCGAACAAATTGCACTGTGCTTATCAACACTTTTGTTGATCTACAGCCTTGGGGGCCTCGCGGAGACTTTTAAAAAGCGGATTGGTTTTAAAAGCAGAGGGGCTGAGGCGTGGCATTATGTATGGCATTTAATGATTAAGATTCAAATGGCTGTCGTGTATTTTCAGGCAGGTATTGCAAAACTCGGAGTTGAATCATGGGCTGATGGTAGCGAAATTTATTACGACTTACTGAATCCGATGTTTGGCGCAACTGGTTGGCGTTTGAAACTAGCGATGCTGATTGTCGACTATGACTTTATTTTATTAGCTATAACCTGGGGTACAATATCAGCCGAAGTATTTATTTCTTATGCGATCTTTGGGGGTGATTCTGCAAAGAAAGTTGCTTTGACTTTGGCTGTATTGCTACATTCTTCAATTGCCATCTTTCTCGGTATTGTCAGTTTTTCGATTGTGATGATTGGCGGTGCAATTTACGCTTTGCTTCCAGCCAGGTTTGCATACGGAAGATAGGGTGCTATGGGAAAGCTGTTGTACCGTAGTCTGATCTTAAACGTTGCTGTCTGGGTAATTGCGATAGTTCTAGTCCAAGTTCTAAAATTTCAGGTCGTTGATTTGGTGCCAGTGCATTTTGGGCAGAAAGGTAAGCCTGATTTATGGGGAGAACGTACCTTTTTTAATGTATATGGTTGGAGTATTTACGCCATAGGTGTGGTTGCTTTTGGCTTTTTAATCTTTATTTTCCTGACCAATAGCGCTTTTATGAAAGGATCGAACAGCTATTTTGGCGTTGTGCTAGGTAAGGTAATCCTTAATTGCTGTTTTATATATTCCTATTTTTTTTGCTTTCTTTTCATTACTTCAAATTTTGCACCATCGTCCACCATTATGCAGGTCGCTGTTATTTCAACTGCTATCTATTCATTTTTGTTTATTCCGATTCTGTTAGCAATTTCCATAGTGTTAACTGATCGTAAGCTAGGCACTGGCCTTACAGAGATGTAGTTGTTCAATCTCGGATCACACCCCAGGTACTAGCTACGCACTCTAAAGCCGGAAGAGCCGATTTAGTTCTCGTGCAAATGAGAGTTTTGGTTTTAGACGATGCAGCGACCTCAATGGCGCCAGCCAGCTCGCCTGTGGCATGGGAGCCGCCGTCAGAAGCGATGGGATACCTATACACGAACTCGTTCGCGTTTGAATCATTGAAGAACATGGAGCTATTATTACGCCCGTCGGGCGATACGTTGTTTCTCTCGGTGAATGTATTTGGGAAATCAAGGGTTCGAGTTTCTTGACCATGGAGAATCGTGGAATCACTGTATTGAAAATAGGTAGATTGATTCCCGGCCAATGCTTGTCCCCGTAGACGGAGGATCCCGATATGCTACTGGTGTGTTTTCCTTGTGAATCGAAAAGCAGGAAATTGGTCGTTGCCTGTCGATGAATAGGCTCGTAGTGTGGACCGAGGCCAATCAGGGTGCCCCCGCTGCTATTCCATCCGTTGGAAAGATCACCTGTTTGTGTGGTGCTGCATGAGGCACAGAGAAACCCGAAGGAAAAAATCGCTAAAGGGAATTTTTGACTTCTCAACATTTGGTATTCCGCATTTTTGAATTAGGACTCAACTTAGCGTCCAGCCTTCGCAGCGCAGTGCACGCCCCTGCTGTGAGGAACCACTGCCCTACGAAGAAGTAAATACCCGGAATAAACAGGTCCGTCCACATCCCGGAAGTAATAGATAGTTCCCGCGATGATTCTGACGCCAAAGATGATGAATAGTGCATCAGCTAGGAACGACCGAACTGGTGCAAAGTTCACAACCAGCGACAACACAAACGAAGGGATCATCAGGACCAGCCAGGTGAGTATCAGTTCATCGTCAGTGTCGTAACTCACCCCGAACCCGGCAAAGGTGCTGAGGACTATCTCCGGGAGTGGGACTCGCCACCATCGCACCGGCCACAACATATAGGCTCCAGCCGAAGTCTTCAGACGGCTTCGTTTCCAGCTTCGGGGCATCACTCGACCGTGCGCTGATGGTGACTCCCCACGGAATCTCGTCAATGTAGGCAAACAGTCGGGGCGTCTCCTCGTGGGTGAAATCGAAGTGGCTATCCCACGCGGTTGTTTGGGTATCGACTCTCACTGTGATCATCGAAACGAGCATCCACAGGCATTCATTGTCTGTGGTGAGGTCGATTCGGCCACAGGGGAGTTTGTAGGATGCTGCCATCTTAGGTAGGTCAAACACGAGAGGCACATGCAGTGTCCACGATGGTTGGTTCTCCGTGGTCACTACCGCATCGGGATAAAACAGGAGGGCGTCGCTAAGCCACACGTGCTCGCCGAGCTCGATGCTGGAGCCCGCGCACATCTTCTCCCACGCGATTGGAAAACTCTGCCGATCAAAGTCCATAAAACCCTAGGTTATCGGCATGAACAACGAACCGCTATAGTTATTAGCCGTGACTCACAACATCGATAATCCGGCAGCGCACGCACCAGACATGCCAATTCTGTGTGTGATCGGCGATGGGCAATTGGCACGCATGATGCAAACCGCGGCGATTGAGCTTGGACAGTCCGTCCGCGTGCTCGCGAGCTCGCTCGATGCCTCTGCCGCCCAGGTCGCCGCCGATGTTGTGTTGGGCGACTACACCAACCTCGACGAACTTCGCGCGGTCACCGCTGGTTCTACCGCGGTCACCTTTGACCATGAGCACGTGCCAAACGAGCACCTCGAAACCCTCATCGCCGAGGGTATCAACGTGCAGCCGCGCCCGGAGGCGCTGATCAACGCGCAGGACAAGCTGGTCATGCGCACGCGCTTGAAGGAACTCGGTGCTCCGGTGCCTCCATTCGCGGCTATCGAATCCATCGAAGATGCTGAAAAGTTCTGGAATGCCGTCGAAGGCCGCGTGTGCCTGAAGGCTCGCCGCGGCGGCTACGACGGCAAGGGCGTGTGGTTCCCGGTGTCCTTCGATGAACTGAAGGACCTGACCCAAGAGCTTCTTGCCAACGGCACCCCGCTCATGGCGGAAGAAAAGGTCAACCTCGTCCGCGAGCTCTCCGCGATGGTCTCGCGCCGCCCATCCGGCGAGGTCAAGGCCTGGCCGGTGGTGGAATCCATTCAGAAGGACGGCATTTGCTGGTTTGCCATTGCCCCTGCTCCTGGTCTCAAGGAAGAGCTGCGAGCGGAAGCGGAACGAGTAGCCATCAAGACTGCCGAAGTTCTTGGCGTGACCGGCAACCTGGCCGTTGAGCTCTTCGAAACCCCAGAAGGGATCTTCGTCAACGAGCTCGCGATGCGCCCGCATAACACCGGCCACTGGACCCAAAATGGCTGCGTGACTGACCAGTTTGAACAGCACGTCCGCGCTGTGCTGGACATGCCGCTAGGCTCCACGGAAACTCTCCAAGAGTGGACCGTCATGGCAAATGTCCTCGGTGCTCCTGAGGATCCGGAGATGCCGATGCCGGAGCGCATGGTCGAGGTTTGGAAGCGCTTCCCAGATGCGAAGATCCATTTCTACGGCAAGGGCCACCGTCCGGGCCGTAAGATCGGACATGTGAACATGACGGGCGCCGGGGATGTCGAGGAACTTCGTCGTAACGGCGAGCTCGCAGCCCACTTCTTGGTGCACGCTGAGTGGAAGGATCAGTGATGTTGTGGCTATTTTTTGCGCGGCAACGCAAAGAGTAGCCACAATAGCAGGCCTATTGCAGGAAGTGTAACCACGATTAGTCCCCAGAAAACTGCCGAGATAACAGAGTTTTTCTGGAGCTCAATTCCCGCGACAGTCAGTACGATCGCTAGGTGCACGAAGAATAAGCTGGCCCAGGCAAGATCTGCGCCCCAAGGGATAGTTGTTGCGGACGCAAGGTTATGGCATGCAGGAACCACCGATATGTCCTGACGCTTCAGATCGACCGGGGAAAGTGGTTTGACGAGCGCAAGGGTAGTGGTGTGTTCCTGGAATCCATTCTGGTGCGTCCCAGACCTTAAAGTGTCCTTGAGCTACCGATACGCCCCGATCTCCGTAGTTGGTCGCTCCTTGTGCTGAGATCCCTTCAAAAGTATAACCTGGAGCAACCTTTTGACCACTGGCGCCCGTTATGGAATGGGAAGTGATTCGATCGTTTTCTGCACACCAGTGGCTGGATACAAAGAGTCGATATGTTACAAAGCCAAAGTTGCTTCGGTAGTCTTGCTGGATTTGTTGATTCCAACAACCATTGCTTGCTCGCATTGGCATGGCTTGATCGGTAGTGAGCTCAGTTGTTGTCACTGTCGTAGGGGCCATTGCCTCGACGAAGGTGTGTTTCTCAGCATCGGTTAGTTGGGAAAATGTTTGTTCAGGATCTGCCGATTGCATGACATGCGTTACCAGTTGTTCATTGTCCAGCGTATTTGCTGAAGCTACGGCGGGAAAATTTATTGCGGTCAGTAATGCGCAAACGGGTAGGCGGAGTTTTTTTTAATTTCATGGCAAACCTTTCTTGTTGAGGTCTTGCTTGTTGGGACCGGAAAGAGCGGTTGGTCGCCCTTGAGGGCCAGTGTATTTGAAAAATGGAATAATGCAATGCATTTTCAAAAACATGGTGTTACGGGGTGCTGGTAATGTTATGGCGAGCAAGAATTGGAAGGATTAGTAATGGAGCCACTCGTAGGACTCATCATGGGCTCGGATTCGGACTGGCCGACTGTCGAGCCGGCTGCCGAGGTGCTCGCGCAGTTCGATATCCCGTTTGAGGTGGGCGTCGTGAGCGCGCACCGCACCCCGGAGCGCATGTTGGCGTACGCCAAGGAGGCCCACACGCGTGGCCTGAAGTGCATTATTGCCTGCGCCGGTGGCGCGGCGCACCTGCCGGGCATGGTGGCTGCGGCAACCCCGCTGCCGGTCATCGGTATTCCGCGTGCGTTGAAGGATCTCGACGGCATGGATTCGCTGCTGTCGATCGTGCAGATGCCTGGTGGCGTGCCGGTTGCGACCGTCTCCATTGGTGGCGCGAAGAACGCCGGTCTACTGGCCGCGCGCATTCTTTCGGCCGGTGATCCAGGTTTGGTCGAGAAGATGGTCGCCTACCAGGACGCCATGCGCGAAGAAGTACTTGCAAAGGATGAGGCCTTGCGTCAGCGCCTCATGGAGAGCTAGATGCACGAGCCCGTGCTGATCCTGGGCAGCAGGCTTATCGACGGCCGTCCCGGGCGCACCCTTGAGCGGCGACTTACCGCCGCACTGCCTCACATTTCCGATCACGTTGTCGTCTCCGGCCACATGGGGGAGGCCGAGGCGATGCGTGATTGGCTCATTTCTCATGGTGTCCCTTCGGACGTGATCACCGTGGAGAATCAGGCCCGCTCGACCAATGAGAACCTGGAGCATGCTTTCAGCGTTTTGAAGGGCTACCCACGTTGGATCGTCGTGACCAGCGATTTCCATGCCTGGCGCACCAAGATGTGGGCGTGGCACCACGGCATTTCTATTGACTTGGTGACCGCTCGCACGCCGGTTTCTAAAGCGCCGAAAATGTGGATACGAGAAGCCTTCGCGCTCCCGCATTCCTTGGGGAGGATCCTGTGGCGGAAGCTGCGGGGTTAAAAGTCGCGGTACACTTCGCATCGATGCCCGATGGCCAACACGAGAATGAGCAATACGCCGTCTTGAATCTCGTAAATAATGCGGAAATTGCCAACTCGGATCCGCAATTCGCCAGCTCCGCCCATAATTTTCTTGACACCAGCTGGGCGGGGATCATTTTGGAGTCGTTCGATCGTTCGAACTATTGATACCTGTTCCTTCTTCTGAAGCTTTCGCAGGCTCTTTGCAGCGGCGTTGGAGTATCTGATGCCGTAAGTCATCTATGGCCTACTGGTCGATGCCGAGTTCCGCCTTCAGTTCCTCATGGCTGATTGTCACGGTTTCCTCGCGAGCTTTCGCTGCTGCGGCGATGTCGTCTCTGTCTTCCAAAGCTTCGATCGCCGCCTCATAAAACTCTTGGGAAACGAGTACTGCTCGGGGACGGGTGCCACGGCTCAAAATTGAAACGGGTTCCCGCTGGGCGACATCGATGTATCGACTCATTTCAGATCGAAACTTGGAGGACGTGATGCTGGTGGTCATTATCTGAAGTGTACGAGATGTACAAGTTGTACGTCAATGCCTAGCTCACCACTCCAGCCCGAAACGCCCAGATCACGAGCTGCACCCTTGAACTGGCCCCGACTTTCGCCATCGCGGACGACAAGTGAGTTTTCACTGTAGAAGGCTCCAAGTACAACTCCCGCCCGATTTCGATGTTGGTGAGGCCCTGCCCCAGCGCCCGAACGCAGTCGAGCTCGCGTGCCGTGAGCAGCTCTGAATCCACCACGGCACGCGCTTTTCGACGCCCGAATTCCGCAATCACACGTTTTGTGACCGCAGCATCCACCATGCCTTCTCCTGAAGCCGCTCGTTTGACGCCCTCGATGAGGTCAGCCATCGGAGAGTCCTTGAGCATGACGCCGCAGGCGCCAGCTTCGAGCGCGCCAAAGACGTATTCGTCAAGGTCAAAGGTGGTGATCACGATGATCGCAGGCGGATTCTCTTGCTTGTTAATCTCCGTGGTGGCGTAGATGCCATCCCCATCGGGCATGCGGATGTCCATGCACACCACGTCGACGTCGCGGGCCTTCGCAATGGCCTCATTCCCGGAAGCTGCCTCGGCCACCACGGTGATTTCTCCGGTGGCCTCGAAGATCGCTTTGAGACCCTGCCTGATCAGTGGCTGATCATCTACCAAAAGCACTCGAATCATGGCTTCCTCCACTTGATGCGTACGAGCCAGCCGTCGGCGGTTGGTCCGTTGAATGCGGTGGCACCAACCGCATGGGCACGTTCTTGGATGCTGATGATGCCGCGCCCTGATTCGCCTCGTTCAAAAGAACCTGACGTTAAAACACACAGTTCATCATCGCTCAAGGTCACGGTTACTGGAGCGCCGGCAGCATGCTTGCGTGCATTGGTGAGCGCCTCCTGGGTGATCCGGTACGCAGCAACTCGTTCAGCACCCGACAACACCGATGTGTCAGAAAAGGCTACCTCCTGTCCCAACCCACGAACTTCCGAGATCAACGCAGGCAAATCTGTAGGTTGCGGAACTCGAGAAACCTCGGCATCGGTGACAGAAAGCTTGCCCACCGTTGCGCGGACATCCTGCAGTGCCTTCGTGATGGATGAAGTCACGTGATCCAAATGCTCTTTGGACGCACGGGGATTGACGTCGATAAGCGCGCGTGCTGCTTGGGCCTGGATGGCGATGGCGGAGAGGTGGTGGGCGGTGGTGTCGTGGAGTTCGCGGGCGATACGGGCGCGCTCCTCGATGATGGCGTTGCGTTCGGCCAGCTCTGCCTGACGGGCGAGGGACTCGGTGAGTTCGCGGCTATTGCGGACCGCAAGACCGATGGCGAACATGACGACGAGCGGAAGCAGCCAGCCGAGTGCGGTGAGCAGGGCGAAAAGCGTCGGGTTCATGTCACCCAAAACTGGGGTGGTGAAAGCCCGGGCGATGCCAATCGTGAGGCCCGCAATCACAAGAAGCGCGATGTCGCGGGTCTTCGAACGGGTATGAAGCGCCAATGAAAACGCAGCAACCGTGGCGGCGATGCCGTTGTAGCCCAGGCTCTGCTCGCCGGTGACCAGGCAATAGAGGGGAAGCAGGAGTTCAGCTGCCGAGATACCGAGTATCACGAGGACCGGGAAATGGCGGCGCCACAGCAGCATGCTCGCTTTGGCAACAATGGTCAACAGGATGAGCCAAAACTGCACCGGAGAGACTGCGAAACTGAAGGTCGCTGGCGCCACCGTGTGGGACATCAGGAATCCGAACAGGTCCAGTCCCAGCGCGATGGCGGCTACCGAAATGTCCCTAGTAGAAGGGCGATTCATAACATCCATGTTAGAGGTTTGCGCGAGTGAATCGGGCAAGTCCAAGGCCCATGCTGAGTGCCGCCCACGCGCCAAGTGCACTGATGCCGACCCACGGATTGAGTGTTTGCGTCAGGCCTTGGCCGCCGGCGATCGTGACGGCAGAAGTCGGCAGCCAGCTGTACGCATAAGGATCCCAGCCAGCCATGGCGCCGACGGTTCCGAAGATCACTCCAGCCATCACCACAGCGACGACAATACCGATCGCAGAACCCACCTTGCGCACGGCCAGCACCACACCAGTGAGCGCGAGAGCCAGCAGCACAACGGCCAAAGTGCCGCGCAGCCACATCATCGCCACATCTGCGGTCGGAGCAACCAAGGACGCATCGCTCATGGGAGCCGCGACCAGGGCAATCAAGGCACTGAAGATGCATGCCCCGACGCACACAAGCAGGACGGAGCACAGCACTGCGGCTGTCAGAGACAGTGCCCACTTCAAACGCGAACCTGTTCCGACCACTTTCCACACCACAGCGCCACTGGAAAAGGCGTAGCTAGCTGCAGTGATGGTGAGCGCGACGATGGCGATGATAAAAATTGAGATACTAGAGGATTGCCCGGATCCGGTGATGTCGAGGGCTGCCAGCTGGAATCCGGCCTTGGCCGGGTCGGAGGCGTCGATAAGCGCCTGTACCTGCTGGCCTGCGGGGCCGTCACCGGCTTGCGGCGGGTCGATCTTGAGCAGGAATGGCAGCGACCATTGCAGGGTGGCGCCGACGCCGGCCATGAGGATCGCGAGGATAGATACGACCAGCATGTTTGGCAGGTGACGCAGGGTGTAAAGTTCGGATTTCATGGCTAGCCTTTCGTGGTGTGGGCGAAGTAGGTGGCTTCGAGATCGGGGATGTCGGCGACCGCGCCGGTGAAAGTGGTGTGGCCGCGGGCGATGATGACAACGTCGTCGGCAATGGCCGCAGCTTCGGCCAGGTGGTGGGTGGCCATGAGGACGGCCTTGCCCCGGTCAGCTTCGGCGCGCATGAGCTGGCCGAACCAGCGGATGCCGTCGGGGTCCAGACCCGAGGACGGCTCGTCCAGGATGATGATGTCCGGATCCTGCAGCAGCGCGCCTGCCAGTGCAATTCGCCGCTTCATGCCAAGCGAGAACGTCTTGATGAGCCGGTCGCAGCGGTGCGCCATGTCGACAAGCTCCAGGACTTCCTGCACCCGCCGCTTGTCGACGCCATAAAGGTGCGCCATCGCTTGGAGATGCCTGCGTCCAGTGAGAGTTGGGACGAGGCCACCGTCGTCAAGGAGGAGACCGATGCGACCATTGATCTCTTTGGTGCCGGTCGATTTCACCAGGCCGAGCGTGGCACGCAATGTGGTCGACTTGCCTGCACCATTGGGGCCGAGCAGGGCAGTGATTCGGCCAGGAGCTGCAGTGAGATTCGCCCCGTGTACAACCTCATGTCCGTTAAAGGAGACCGTGATGTCTCGTGCTGTGAATGTGGTGTTCATGCCTTTTACGCTATTGAGCAATGGCATGAAAAACATCGGCTAAGCAGGCAGTCTTTGGTTTCCGCCATCTGGGGGAGGTTTACTTCGCCGAGGATGGGATGTACTGTTTTTTGTACAGGAGGTGTTTGCTATGAAGACGATCAGTTACACCGAGTCGCGTGCGAATTATGCGCGGGTACTGGATGAAGTTGTCAATGATCGCGAACCTGTCACCATTACGCGGGCGGGCCACGAATCTGTCGTGATGATGTCCCTAGATGATTACTCGTCATTGCAGGAAACCGCTTACCTTATGCGTTCTCCGGCAAATGCCCGACGGCTTTTCGACGCGCTGGAGCGTGTGAAAGCTGGGGATGTAACAGAGCACGAGCTCATTGAGGACTAAGGTTCATGCTCCTCACTTGGGATGAGAATGTCTGGGAAGATTATCTGTGGTGGCAAGCGCACGACCGGAAAGTCTTGAAGCGGATCAATACTCTGATCAAGGACATTGCCAGGAATGGCAACGAGGGAATCGGTAAGCCCGAGCCACTGAAACATGAATTTGCCGGATTCTGGTCTCGACGAATCACTGAAGAGCATCGCCTCGTCTACCGAGCGAGCGAAAACGAAATCACTGTGCTGGCTTGTCGTTACCATTACTAGTTTTAGTCAGACGGGCTCGAGGCCGCCACGCGAAAGCAATCGCAGGGCAGATGAGTACGGCCATTCCGATGGGTTGAATGGTGTTGGGGCCTTCCTCCTGGAAGACGTATCCAATGAGCGGGAACGCGATGGCAAACCAGAGCGCGCACAATACTGCGAATGCCAGCAAAACCCATCGCCAAGAAGATCGCTCATCAACAGGTTCCTGGGGGACCAGCAATGCGCCCAAGCGGCGAAGAGCTGCAGAAACCGCTGCAACAACTCCTCCGTACGGTGCGACGAGTCCAAGGACCGCAGTCACGCTCAGAATTGGTTCGCCGCGCAGCGGGATTGAATACTTGTAGATGACTGCTATCGATGCGACGGCTAATAGCGCATCAACCCAAAAGGAGCGGATGCTGACTCGCTGCAGCAAGGGGAAGAAGAACACCGAGGAAATCGATCCCAGTAAAGCGAGGCCGGCCTACGGGCTCAGATCGAGAGGGAGGAAGTGGGCAACTACTGCCACCAACAGAAGCGCAATCTCGAGCAGCGGGTATCGCCACGTCGGGATGCTCGCTAGTGGGGCAGCAGATTTCCGCACTCTCTACCTCGTTGTTGCTAGTTCTGCGCCAGCTGCGCCGTCTCCTGTCGATCCAATCGACCGAAGTTGTAGTACGCCGCGCAGGCGCCTTCAGGGGAGACCATGCAGGTGCCAATCGGGGTTTGCGGAGTGCAGGCGGTGCCGAATACCTTGCACTGCCATGGCTTGATGCGTCCGGTGAGGACGGAGCCGCATTCGCAGGCGGCGGGGTCTTCGACGCGTCGGCCCGGTACGTTGAACTTCTTTTCGGCATCCCACTTCGCATATTCAGGGGCGATGCCCATGCCGGAGTTGTCGAGCCAACCGAGGCCGCGCCATTCGAAGGTGTCGCGCAGGGTGAATACGCGGTCGAGCAGCGCCTTAGCAGCCGGGTTGCCCTCTGCACGAACGACGCGGGCGTACTGGTTGTCCACGCGCTTTGGCTCGTCGTGTGCGAACTGGGAAACGAGCATGGCTACGGCCTGCAGTACGTCGAGAGGCTCGAAGCCTGCTACGGCGCAGGGCATGCCAAACTCCTCGACGAGGAAATCGAAGGCGTGGGTGCCGATGATGGTGGATACGTGACCTGGGCCGATGAAGCCGTCCACCTTCGTCTCGCCCCCGTTGACGATCGCGCGCAGCGGTGGCTCGATGGTGACGTGGTTGGAGAAGATGGAGAAATTATCGATGTCCTTCTTGCACGCAGTCTCCAAGGTCACGGCAGTGGAAGGCGTGGTGGTTTCGAATCCGACGGCGAAGAACACCACTTCTTTAGAGGGGTTGTCCTCGGCGAGCTTCAACGCATCGAGCGGGGAGTAGACGAAGCGGACATCGCAGCCTTTGGCACGGGCTTGCATCAAGGATTCGTTTGAACCCGGCACGCGCATCATGTCACCAAAGGTGGTGAGGATGACGTTCGGCTGGTTGGCGAGCCAAATGGCGTCGTCAATGCGTCCCATGGGGATCACGCACACGGGGCAACCCGGGCCGTGGACGAGCTCCACGTTTTCCGGCAGCAGGTTCTCCAGCCCGTAGCGGTAGATCGTGTGGGTGTGGCCACCGCAGACTTCCATCAGACGGATTGGCTCGTCAAGCAAGGCAGCGTCATGTTCGATGCGTTTCAACAGGGCTTTTGCGGCATCTGGGTCGCGGAATTCGTCGACGAATTTCAAATCGAACTCTCCTTAAACGCATCCAACTCGTCCTCGAAAGTGTTCGCGCCGAGCTGTTTGATCTGTTGCAGCGTCAGCTGTGCTTCGTCTTCGTCGATCTTGCTGAGCGCGAAACCTACGTGGACGAGCACCCACTCGCCGATCGCAAGAGGTTCGGTCATGAGGTCGGTGGAGATCATGCGGGTCACGCCACTGATCGAGACTTTCGCGCGCGCGGGCTCGGGAATTTCCACGATTTGCGCTGGCACACCAAGGCACATAAGTCCTCCTTTGAATATGGTTCAAGCTTAGCAGCGCTACCATGGGATCAGCCTAGGAGCGAAGGAGTAGTCGTGGACCCGAAGAACCGGCTTAACGAGGACGAATCCCGCGTCAACCTCAACATTTCCAAGGTGCGCTCGCGCCCATTCCGACTGCTGGAAGATCGCGTAACTCTCGCCCACGGCGCAGGCGGAAAGTCCTCAGCAGCGCTCGTTGAACAGGTCTTTTTCGACGCTTACGGCAACGACCTGCTTGCCCAAGGCGGAGATAGTTCCGTGGTCACTGCTGCCTCGCTTATCGACGCCCATGGCTCCTCCATCGCCATGTCCACCGACTCTTATGTGGTCAACCCCATCGAATTCCCGGGTGGCAACATCGGCGAATTGGCGATCAACGGCACAGTCAATGACCTGTCCGTGGCCGGTGCTGTGCCAAAGCTCATATCGGTGGCGTTCATCCTGGAGGAGGGACTGGAGTTCTCCGAGCTGCGTCGCATCGTGTTGTCGATGAAGGAGGCCGCCGATAAGGCGGGTGTTGTTATTGCCACCGGTGACACGAAGGTTGTGCCGAAGGGGGCGGGCGACAAAGTGTACATCACCACTGCTGGAATCGGCGTGATTCCGCCGTCTCGTATCCTGGGCTTTGATCAGATTCAGGTGGGGGATCGCATTATTGTTTCCGGCCCTATAGCCGACCATGGCATGGCCGTGATGATGGCGCGTGGTGACCTCGCTATTGAAGCGCCGATCGAGTCCGATACCCAGGCGGTTAACGGCCTGGTCGAGGCCCTGATTGAGGCCGCCGACGTGCGCTGGATGCGCGATGCCACCCGCGGGGGCCTCGCGACCTCCATGAACGAGATGGCTCGGGCTACGGGACTGGCTGCGGTGTTGGAGGACTCCAAGATTCCAGTTCGGGACATGACCCGCGGTGCCTGTGACATGCTGGGCATCGATCCGCTGTACGTGGCGAATGAAGGAACTTTTGCAGCTGTGGTATCTGAAGAGACTGCGGACGCTGCTGTTGCTGCGCTGCGGGAGGCCGGCGCAGAGGGCGCGTGCATTATTGGTCGGGTGGAGGCCCAACCGGCGGCTTCGGTCGTGTTGGTCACCGGGTTTGGCGGGACGCGAATGGTGGACATGCTGGTTGGGGACCCGCTGCCTCGGATTTGTTAAGGAGGCTTCCCTTCAGCGCGTTTTCAATATAAGCTTGTAATTGAAAACATGCTGCTAGTTGAAAGGCGACAATCATGTCCCACACCATTCACGAAAACCATGACCACCAGCACGGCCCAGACTGCGGCCATACTGCCGTAAAGCACGGCGACCATGTCGACTACGCCCACGACGGTCACCTCCACCGCGAGCATGAGGGACACTGGGACGAGTGCGTGCCAGCTGACGTGCACGAAGTCCACGCAGACCACGACCACGAGCATGGTCCAGACTGTGGCCACGAGGCTGTGCAACACGGCGACCACGTTGACTACATTCATGACGGCCATCTGCACCACAAGCACGAAGACCACTGGGATGAGTGCGTCTCTGCTTAAGCGGTAGCCGTAATTAAAATTCGACATTCTGGCCCGGAAGACTCCGGTTTGAACGGCCACAATGTCGAATTTTTATGCCTCGAAAAGCCTTCCCGCCAGCGCCTGACCTAATGACAATCCACCGTCATTGGCAGGCGCTGTGTGATGTTCTAAGACCTCGAGTCCGGCTAGCTCAGCGCGTAAGAATTGCATGAGCAGGCGATTTAATGCACATCCTCCTGTGACTCCAACTAACGGAACTTCAGTTGCGCGTAGAGATCGAGCTAATAGCACTGCGCAGCCGTGGTGGAACCGCATCGCCCGATCGGGAACGGGCACAGCGTCATCGAGGATTTCCAGCAGTAGTGATCGCCAATCAGTGGCAGTAGACCGCAAGCTGCCCGTTGCCACTCGCTCCAATTCCATGGCCGCCTGGGCTTCGTAGGTTTGCTCGACACAGACGCCAAGCATCGCGGAAACGGCATCAAACAAGCGCCCCAATGAGGAAGTCTGTACCAGGCCAATTTCGCGCGAGAGCTGCAGCTTGACCTGGGCCGATTCGGCATGGTCGTAGTCGAACGGCAGATCCCAGGCGTGAGCCAGCCCGAGAGCGAGTCGCCAAGGCTGACGCACGGCGCGGTCGCCGCCCACGATCGGAAATACGGGTAGGTGCCACGCACGGTCAAAGGTCCGCAAATCTCCAGATAGCACCAGCACCTCGCCGCCCCAGACGGTTCCGTCGGTGCCATAGCCCGTGCCGTCGATGGTGAGGCACGCGAAGGGGCCTTCGAATCGGCCATGCGAGGCCAAGAGTGATAGCGCATGCGCGTAGTGGTGCTGAACTGGGAAAACTGGGTAGCCGGAGCGCTCTGCCCAGGCAGTGGTGGCGTAGTTCGGGTGCAGGTCGCACACCACGAGGTCAGGGGTGCAGCGCTGCATCGTCAGCATCTGGGATACCGAGCGGTCGAAGGCTTTTTGGCTCGCAAGCGATCCCATGTCGCCGATGTGGGCCGAAACGTGCGCGACATCGTCGTGAGCGAGGCAAAACGTGTTTTTCAGCTCGCCGCCCACCGCCAGGACCGTACCCGAGCCCGGCATAGGGAAGGGGAGCGGGGCGTAGCCGCGGGAACGGCGCACCGGCATGGATTCGAGGAAGACCGAGTCTTCCACTGGGACGTGGATGTCGCGGTCGTGCAGCAGGAAGTAGTCAGCGAATTTGCTGAGTCGAGAAAGCGCTTCCTCATTCGTGTAGCACAGCGGCTCGCCGGAAAGGTTTCCCGAGGTCGCAACCAGTGGCCGGTCCACCAGCAAGGTGTGCAGCGGGGTGTAGGGGAGCATGATGCCCACATCCGACAATCCCGGGGCGACCGACGGCGCCAAATCATAAGTAGCTGACATCGGCGCGATCACGATCGGGTGCGCCGGCGATTTGAGTAGCTCAACCTGTTGTGGGGTGAACGAAGCCAACGACAAATCAGGGGTCATCACAGCGAATGGCTTTCCGGGGCGCGCCTTGCGACGTCGCAGCTCAGCCACCGCTTCCTCGTTCCAGGCATCGCACAGCAGATGGAATCCGCCAAGGCCTTTGACTGCCAGAATATGCCCCGCGGACAGTAAGGACTGTGCCTCAAGAATCGGATCCTCGCAGTCCACGCCCTCAATCCACAAGGTTGGCCCGCAGTTTGGGCAGGAAATCGGCTGCGCGTGATACCTGCGATCAGCGGGGTTGGTGTACTCAGCCTCGCACTCCGGGCACATCGGAAACTTCTTCATCGTGGTCAGTGGCCGGTCATACGGCAGATCCGCAATGATAGTCAGCCGCGGACCGCAGTTGGTGCAGGTGGTGAAGGGGTAGCGATACCTTCGGTTGTCAGGCGAGGCCATGTCCGCCAGGCAATCCGGGCAGGTCGCAACGTCAGGTGGGATGAGAGTGCGCTCGCCAGCAACGCGTCTGGAGGCGACGATGGTGAAGCGAGTCTCCGAAATAATCGGCAGGTCGGTCGTCGTCACGGAAAGAACGTGAGCCAGGGGAGGTAATCCCTCAAGCACGGCGGTGCGGAAGCGTTCGACGTCGACAAGCTTGCCCTGGGCTTCGATGAACACTTCGCGGTCGTCGTTGCCGCAAAGACCCGTGATGGGGAAGCGGGCGGCGACCTGGGCGACATGTGGTCGGAAACCGACGCCCTGGACCACGCCGCGGAGACGGAATTCGCGACGAACTAACATAAATTCCAGCCTAGACTGCTACGTTCAAAGATATGCATGAAGTTGCACTGGCCACGCAGCTCGCGCGGGCCGTAACCCGGGCAGCCGGCGACGCAACCGTCCACACAGTTCGGCTGAGAATCGGAGCCTTGCGCCAAGTTGTCCCCGAAACCCTGGTGTATGCCTGGGGGTTTGTGAGCAAAGGATCCCCGCTCGAAGGGGCCGAGCTCGACATAGACTGGGTGCCATTGCGGGTCACCTGCCCAAACGGACACGAAACAACGCTCAGCGACATCGATTTCAGCTGTCCGTCCTGTGGCCAGCCAGCGGAAATCAGCGCCGGCAACGAGTTCACCATCATCGATATCGACATCACAAGGAGCTAAACCATGGGTCGCTTCCACCGCCACGACGACGGAACCGTACACAGCCACGACCACGACCATGACGGCCACGAACACGTCCACCTCGACCACATTGACCCCGCCACCAGCGAGCACGGTGACCATTCCGGCTACGAAACCGGCCGCGAACGCATCGTCGTGCTTGAGGACATCTTCGCCGAAAATGACCACCTAGCAGCCCACAACCGCGAGGCCTTCGACGCGCATGGTGTGCAATGCGTCAATCTGATGAGCGCGCCGGGCTCCGGTAAGACCTCCATCCTGCAAAAGACCCTGGACGCGCTGCAAGGAGAGACGCGGGTGGGCATCGTGGAAGGCGATATCGAAACGGCTATCGACGCCGATCGGCTCGAGGGCTACGGCGCGCAAATCTCCCTGCTCAACACCGGTAACGGCTTCGGTGGCGAGTGCCACCTCGACGCCCCCATGGTCGCCCGAGCCCTCAAAGGCCTGGATCTGTCCACGCTGGACCTCGTGCTGATCGAAAACGTGGGAAACCTGGTGTGTCCAGCGGAATTTGAAGTGGGCGAGCACGCCAAAGCCATGGTGTACTCCGTCACTGAAGGCGAAGACAAACCACTCAAATACCCGGTGATGTTCCGCTCGGTCGCTGCGGTTGTGGTGAACAAGATCGACCTTTTGCCCTACCTGGACTTTGACATGGAGCTGTTCAAGGCCAACTTGGCTAAAGTTAACCCAGACGCGGTGATTTTCGAAGTTTCCGCGAAAACCGGCGAGGGGATCGAGCAGTGGATTGACTGGCTCCGTTCCCACGCGAAGCCACAGAGTTAGCGGGGGCGAGCCGGGCAGTGAATCCGGGATTGGTGGTGCCAATCGTGCTAGCCGCCAGATCAACCCACCCAGGGAGGCGCCACCCCCGGGCCTGCCCTTCATTTTACGGGCTTAAAAGTGTGACAAGTCTTTCATTTCATCGCATTTCGGGGGTAGACCAGCACGTTTTCACCTCCACAAAAATGATGCCGGTTGGTAGCGTGAGTCATAGTGATGCTTTTGACCTAGCGCTGCATTGGGTGGCGTGGGTCACTCAATATAGAATGGGGCTCGCCAATGAACATCGGATCATTGTGGCAGGGTGATACCCTGGCGGAGAATCTCGAACAACAAGGAATCGCCCGCCGTGATTTCATGAAACTTTGTGGCGGACTCGCCGCTATCTTCGCGGTCGGTGCACCAACCGCCAACCCGCCAGAAGTTCTGGCAGCTGAGATTGCCCGGAAATTGGGCGGAGTGAAGAAGCCTAATGTGGCTTGGCTACAGCTACAAGAATGCACCGGCTGCATGGAATCCGTGCTCCGCTCCGGCGGGACCACTGTCGAAGATGCCGTGCTGGACTTGTTGTCGATCAACTACAACGAACTCGTCATGGCGGCCTCTGGGCATGCGGCCGAGAAGGCCCTCGATGACCTCAATAAGGAACCCCACATCCTCGTGGTCAACGGCTCAGTGCCCATGAAAGAAGACGGTATCTATTGCACCATCGGTGGGAAATCCGCCGAGGTCATCCTGCGGGAAGCCGCCGAGAATGCTGTCGCCGTCTTGGCCGTAGGAGCCTGCGCCGTCTATGGATCCGTCCAAGCCGCAAAGCCGAACCCCACGGGCGCGGTGGGTGTTGACGAAATCATCACGGATAAGCCCGTCATCAACGTCTCCGGATGTCCACCGATCGGCGAGGTCATCACCGCAACCCTTGCGTACGTGCTCACCCACGGCAAAACCCCGGAAGTCGACGCCGAAGGTCGCCCGCTATTCGCCTACGACCAGCGCATTCACGATTCCTGCCCGCGTCGCGCGCATTTCGACGCTGGGCAGTTCGTTCGGCGTTTCGACGACGACGGCGCCCGAAACGGCTGGTGCCTGTATGAGGTGGGTTGCAAGGGGCCTTCCACCTTCAGTCCCTGCCCGATCGTGCAGTGGAACCTCAAGTCCGGCTGGCCAATCGGTGCTGGTCACCCATGCATCGGGTGCACCGAAAAGGACTTCTTCGACAAATTCACCCCGTTTTATTCCGAACTACCCGATGTCAAGGGATTCGGTATCGAAGAACCAGTGGCAAAGGTGGGGCTCGGTCTCATCGGCGCAGCGGCCGTCGGCACCGCAATTCACGGTGGTTTGACTTTGTTTAAGACCATTCCCGTCCGGGACTCCCAAAGCAATGACGAAGTATTGGCTGCGTTCGGCGATGAGCCTGTCGCAGGAAAGAAGGACAACTAATGGCTACCGAACGTGTTGTCATCGACCCACTCACCCGCATCGAAGGGCATCTGCGGATTGAACTCGAGCGCGAGGGCGACAAGATTACCAAGGCGTGGAGTGAAACGACCCAATTCCGCGGCATCGAAACCATCGTGAAGGGGCGCGATCCGCGCGATGTCTGGGCATTCGTCGGCAGAATCTGTGGTGTATGCACCGGTGTGCACTCGGTGGCCTCGGTTACGGCCGTCGAAAATGCCATTGGCGCCCATGTGCCCAAGCAGGGCCAGCTCATTAGGCAGTTGGTTCTGGCATCGCATGGAATTCATGACCACGTGGTGCATTTTTACCATCTGCACGCTTTGGACTGGGTCAATGTGGTGTCAGCTGCTGAAGCAGATCCGGCGAAGGCTGTCGAGTTTGCGAAGTCGATCGGTTCGACGTGGAAGCTGAACTCGGAGGCGCAGTTCGCCAAGGTTAAGAAGACCTTGCAGGACGTCCTCGCTTCCGGGCAACTGTCTATCTTCACTGGTGGCTACTGGGATCACCCTGACTACCGACTCCCGCCAGAAGCGAATTTGATGGCAGTTTCGCACTACCTCGATGCGCTGGCGTTCCAGCGCTCCATCATCCGCATCTCCACCGTTTTCGGTGGCAAGAACCCGCACCCGAACTTCCTGGTGGGCGGTATGGCATGTTCCATCGACCCGAACAAGTCCGAAACCGTCAACCAAGTGGTGCTGGATCAGGTGGGGGATTGGACGCGCGAAATCCACGAGTTCGTCAACGAATGCTACTACCCGGACGTGCGTGCGTTGATGAGCGTCTACAAAGACTATTTCGATATCGGCGCTTCCTCGCCCAACATGATGGCGGTGGGCATGCAGGGCACCACCTACGGAGGCTCCCTCAAAGGCCGCCCGGTATCCACGCCGAATGCGGACGTCAAGCCCGGCGTGCTTCTCGACGGCGACTTCCGAACCGTACATCCGATCGACGAAAACAAGATCAAAGAGTTCATCTCCTCCGCCTGGTATCAGTATGAAGACGGCGACGCCGCTGGTCTGCACCCGGCCGAGGGGGAAACGGAAGTCAACTACACCGGCCCGAAGCCACCATATAAGTGGCTTGCTGACCAGGATAAATACACCTGGTCCAAGGCGCCTCGCTATGACGGCCGACCCATGCAGATGGGCCCACACGCCCGAGTGCTCTTAGCGTACGCGCAGGGCGAACCAACAACGGTGCGGATCCTGGATGAAGCAATGCTCAAAATCGGCTTCCCTCTGGAGAAGATGAACTCCACCGCTGGGCGGACCCTCGGGCGCGCCATCGAAGCCGTCACCAACGCGGAAGCGATGCTCAACCGGGTGCTTCCCGAATTCATCGAAGGCATCGTCGCAGGCGACTATGACGTGTTCGACGGCACCAAGTGGGAACCCAGCTCGTGGCCGAAGGACGAAGTTTCTGGCTATGCCTTCGTCGAGGTGGCGCGTGGCTGCCTGTCTCACTGGGTGTCTATCAAGGACGAAAAAGTCAGTCGCTACCAGGCGGTTGTGCCTACCACGTGGCTGGCCGGTGGCCGGGACCCGCAAGGAAACCTGGGGCCCTATGAGCATTCGCTGTCCGGGGATGGCAAGCATCCACTGGTAGACCCGGAGCAGCCACTCGAGCCATTGCGTACCATCCACTCCTTTGACCCATGCATGTCCTGCGCGGTGCATGTGCTTGACCCGGACGGGAAACCACTGTTTCAGGTGATGACACAATGACGTCGACAATCGCCCCGGCCGACATTAGGGTCGCACAGGTCTATTCAGTGGGGAAATACACCCCGGATGAAGTACTGGCGTTTGCTGGCGCAGTGCCGAAGATGGCAACAGACCCCGTCGATAAGGCCCTGCGGAAGCATTCCGCCTACGAGGTGGATCAGTTCAACCCGGCGACTCCAGAGCGGAAGTACTCGCTCGCCGAGCTGCCACAAGGCCACGTCAAACAATTGGTGATGCGTGGCGATGCCAACGCCGTGCTAGCTGACGCGGGCCTGCCGAAGGCCGACAAGCGGAAGTTTACGGACGCGTACGAAGCAGCCCGCATCCTTGGCCATCGCATTATGGCTGTTGCCGTGGCGGACGTGGACCACATTGGGCAGAAGTCGGGATACTTTATGGCCGGTTTCGTGGCGCTCGGTATCGATCGTCCCGGGGCGCACCATGGTCCCGGAGCTCCCGGAAATGAGTGGGTGCGTGTAGAGCTGTGGACGCGCTCGCTACGCTTCCAGCACTGGGCAAACGTCGCCCTCATCATCTTGATGAGCCTGACGGGCTACTACATCATGGACCCATTCTTCGGTGGACAACCAGGCGTGCCCGGCGACACCGGATACCTCATGGGTTACATCCGGTTTGCGCACTTCCTGGCCGGTTTCGCGTGGATCGCGATGGGCGTGTGGCGGCTCAGCCTCTGGCTATTTTCTAGCCAGCGACAGCTGCGCTGGCGGGCACTATGGCCGTTGGATTCGCAACGCGACATACGTGGCCTGTGGGACACCGTCTTGTACTACCTGTTCCTCAAGAAGGATCACGCACCATATCTCGCGCACAACCCATTGCAGCAGTTCGCGTACACAGCGATCTATGCCCTGTGCATCATCCAGCTGCTCACGGGCCTGGCGCTGTTCGGACTGTATGACCAAAGCTCCTGGATCTGGGTCGTGCTGAGCTACCCGGTGCACTGGATTGGCGTGCCATATACCCGATTGATCCACGCGGCACTGATGTTCATCTTGTGGGCGTTTGTAGTGATCCACGTCTATCTGGCCGTGCGTGCCGACACTCAGGAAACCCACGGTGGCGTCTCCGCCATGATCAACGGCGGGGTCTGGGTCAAACGCGACTCACAGCCTCTCGACGCACACCGCATCGGCACCCGGGGACTGCGACTGTGAAAGTTACCGTCCTAGGCGTAGGTAACCCAATCATGGGCGACGATGCCGTCGGCTTGGAACTACTAGCCCGGGTACACAAAGAGTTCGGGGCCGCCGAAGGCATTAAATTTGTCGACGGTGGCACCGCCGGACTCGAAAACCTCACCGTGGTTCAGGACGCCGAAGGCCTGTTGCTTCTCGACGCCCTAGCGGGTCCCGGAGCACCCGGTTCCGTGGTGACACTCGAAGGAGACCAAATCCCGAGGCTGTTGCAATCGAAACTATCGCCCCACCAAGTGGGGTTGTTGGATTTGCTTTCCGCGGCACGCTTACTCGGCACGGAACCTGCCCGAGTCGGGGTTGTGGGCGTTGTGGTCGCAGACACGCAGCTTCACGTTGGTATGACAGAGGTAGTCACTAATGCGCTGCCCGCGGCCACCGCTGCAGCTGTTACGCTTATTCAGTCTTGGGTGTCCACGTCCACATAAGCAATCTCAAATTCTTTACCATGGCGCAAGTCCGCGGTCGGGGTGTCGCAGACCGGGCAGGTCAAGGCGAAGAACTCATCGATGGGCTGCTCCTGTTCGCAAGACGGGCACCACACCGCTGCGGGGACTTCGGTGATCACGAGGTTGGCCTCCTGGCAGGCAGTCTCTGCCCGAGCGATCGGCCAGGAAGCCTCCAAAGCTTCCGCAACCACGCCAGACCGGGCGCCTACCCGCAACCCCACCTCTTTGATCTTTCTGCCGGCGGCCGCTGCTACTACGGTGGAAACTACAGAGGTCAACATCCCTAACTCATGCACAAACTCGATTATGGACCCGGAGCACCAACGATGGCGAAAATCACCCTCAACCTAGACCAATTGGTGGAACCTTTCGAAGCCAGGGTGGTGGTGCGCAAGAACGCTTCCGGGGAGATCATCGACGCCCACTTTGACCTTTCAGGGCTGCCCAGGCTCGATCCAGTTCTCGTGGGCAAACCGGTGGCTGAGGTGCCGGACATCGTCAAACGGCTCTGTGGCCTTTGCCCGGTGGCCCATCACCTGGCGGGCATACGAGCGCTTGACTCCTACTATGGCATCGCCGAGATTCCCGAAACAGCCCAATTAGTGCGGGCCCTGCTGTTACATGGCGCGATCATCGAGCAAGTCGCTTGGAAGTTTGTGGATATCGATAGGGATACCGCCATCGCTACGCGTCGATACGGCAAGGCTGTATTAGCGATGGCCGGCTGCCCAGGGCACTTCCCCGATGTCGCCATCCCCGGCGGGGTTCGCAATGCGGCTGAGATGGCAGAGCTCGACGATGTCGCTAAGCGGGTGGCAGCATTGCCGGTACAGACCCACACCGAGGACGACTTCGCCGGGCTAGACGTGGCCGTCTGCACTAGAGACGGAAACCTCAACCCATTGGGGGACTTCATTCGTGCCGGGGAAAAGATCGTCCCTGCACAGGAGTTTTATGACCACGTTATCGAGACCCGCCCCGGTGATCCCGCACCGCGCCCGACTTTCGACGGCCAAAAGTTCCGGGTCGGCCCCGTGGCACAGGCCCGCCTGTTGGGTGAATCGACCTCGCCGTTGGCCGCGCAAAAGGCGCTTTTGCAGCGCAGCCTCACAGCAGTAGCGGAGATCCTCACCCAACAGGCTGTTCATGGGGGACTATTGCATGCTGAGAAGCAATCGCCACGCACCGGTGGGGTAGGCGTGGTGGACGGGCCACGAGGCTTGCTCATCCACCGCTACGACAGCGATGGGGAAGGCAACCTGGTCAGCTGCAACATCCTCACGCCCACTGCCCAAAATGAGTGGTGGCTTTCAGACATGCTGGCGAGTTCCCTAGCCGCAGAGCGGATTGAAGCTGCCATCCGTGCCGCCGACCCCTGCTTGCCGATTAGTTCAGCACCAGCAGGAGCAGTCAATGTGAAAGTGGAGGAAGCCTAAAAATGTGCATTGGAATTCCCGCGCGGATCACCGACATCGTGCCCGGATTTTTGCCCATCGCCACCGTTGATGTGGCGGGACAGATCCGTCAGTGCAGCCTCGCCTACGTTCCCGACGCCACACTGGGGGACTATGTGCTGATCCAGAACGGGTACGCGATGGATGTGCTCAGCGAAGCAGACGCTCGGCAATCACTCGAAGTCATTGCCGAGCACAACATTATTTCCGAGGGGCTTTCCAGGCCAGGACAGTAGCCACTACCAGCACCAGCGCCAACACGGCCGGCCAGATTTCAGGCTCAGGCCGCATCACGTTGATTGCTGCTTGAATCACCGATAACGCTGCGAAGAATCCCAAGAACCCCACCAGCGAATCATTGCGCAGCTGCTTGCGGGACATCTTTAGCCTTCGCTTAAGCCTTCACGCCGCCGGCGGTCAGGCCGGCAACAATACGACGCTGGAAAATCAGCACCATGATGACCAAAGGCACCGTCACGAGCGCGCCAGCGGCCATCACCGAGGCATACGGATACTCGAAGGAGTTTGGCCCGGAAAACCGAGCGATAGCCACGGTCACAGGTTCGGTGGCGTTGGTGGAGAGCTGCTGCGCCAGCATGAATTCGTTCCAGGTAGCGATAAACGCCAAGATCGCGGTGGTAAACAGCGCCGGGGCGGCCAGCGGTAGAAGTACGAGGCGGAAGGCTTGGCCGCGGGTGGCGCCGTCGATAAGCGCAGCTTCCTCGAGCTCCCACGGTAGCTGCCGGAAGAACGACACCAGGGTGTAGATGGTTAGCGGGAGTGCGAAGGAGATATTTGGGATGATCAACGCTCGGTAGGTGCCGATCCACTCGAGGTCACCAAAGAGCTGGAACAGTGGCGTGACCAGCGCAATACCAGGGAACATCGATGCGGCGAGGATGATGCCGGTGACGATCCCTTTGCCGGGGAATTCGAGGCGCGCGAGCGCATAGGCTGTAAACACGCCCACGGTCACTGCCAGGATGGTAGTCACCGCGCCTACGAGTAGAGAATTGCCAATAGCCCCCAGGAAATCATTGCCTTTGTCGGTAGCAAGCGCCTCTCGGAAATTTTCGAGGGTTACATGTGTTGGCCACGGCGTGGTGTCAAAGGTATGCGACTTATCGCGAAAGGCGGTGACGAGCATCCAATAAAACGGGGCCAGACCCCAAATCAAAATGAGCACTACGCCCAGGTAGTTACGGAAAGCCTTCACTTTTTTCCCCTTCCAGAAATGTCAGCGCCGAGGAAGCGAATCATCACAAAAGCGACGAAGAAAATCAGCAAGAATACCAAGGTGGATAGCGCGGAGGCCGAATTGAAGTGCCCTTGGCGCATGTCTTCGACCACCAGTTGAGAAATGGTGGCGGTGGGAGAGTTGGAAGAGGAGCTGATCAAGATCACCGGCAGGTCGTACATACGCAAGGCATCAAGGGTGCGGAACAGTATCGCAACCATCAGTGCTGGTTTGACCAGCGGAAGGGTGATTTTGGTGAAGATCTGCCACTTCGACGCGCCGTCGACGCGCGCGGCTTCGTAGACATCCTGGGGGATCATCTGCAGGCCCGCGAGGATGAGCAGTGCCATGAATGGGGTGGTCTTCCAGACGTCGGCGATGATCACGGCAGTGCGGGCAGCCCATGGGTCGGTGGTCCATCCGATGTTCGTGCCCAAAAGCGAGTTAATGATGCCATGGTCGGCGAAAATGAACTGCCAGAGCTTCGCTGTGACAGCTGTGGGAATCGCCCACGGCACGAGGACTGCGGCACGCAGTAGGCCACGTCCTTTGAAGTCGCGGTTCATCACCGTGGCCATCCACATGCCAAGAACCGTTTCAACCGCCACGGTGACCAAGGCGAAGAAGATGGTAATCCGCAGTGAGGGCCAAAAATCGGTGGCGATGACCCCGGGCGGGCAGGTCATGTCCCCACATTGCTGAGTCAACCAGTACAGGTAGTGCTGCACTCCGGCGAAGCCACCCTCAACGAACACGCCGGTGGCGGGATCTAAGTGTTTATCCGATTGAAACGACAACCAGATAGCCCGAACGATCGGGTAGCCGATGACCACCGCTAATACCGCAAGCGAAGGTGCAATAAGCACCAGCGCGCTTGTCGACGTCTTCCTCTTCCTCGCACTCAAGGTGGTGAGGTCCTTCCCACTTTTTAGCCAGCTTGTGACTTAGAGTATTGCAGAATAGCGAAAGAAGGGAAGCACAAAGGCTTCCCTTCCTGAGACAAATTCGCGATTTACTTGGCGGCGTTTTGGATAGCAGCCTTCATGTCGCGCGTGGCGTCGTCAACGCTCTTGCCCGCAGTCAGAGCTGCGTAGGAGTTGTCCTGAACCGCCTTAGAGATGGCTGGGTAGAACGGCGAAACTGGGCGTGGGGATGCAGCCTCAAGTGACTTCTTCAAAGCTGGCAGGTAAGGGTATTTCTCCACCAATTGCTGGTCATCGTAGATGGATGCCAGCACTGGTGGGAAGGAGTTATCAGCGAAAGACTTTTGGTTCTCCTCGCTAATGATGAATTCGATGAAGTCGCGGGCCGTGGCCTTGTGCTTGGAGTTGATGTTGATGCCGTTGTTGTAGCCACCCAGGGTGGACACGCCGACACCGTCCTTACCGACGAGTGGCTGCACCTCGAACTTGCCCTTCAGCGCACCCTTTTCAGCATTGGAATACATGTATGGCCAGTTGATTGCATAGGCCGTCTTGCCTTCAGTGAAGGCCAGGTTGGTTTCTTCCTCAGTTGCGGAGATGGAGGACTTGGCAATCGTGCCGTCCTTGTAGGCATCTACCAGCGCCTGCAGACCGGCCTTAGATTGCTCGGAATCAACCTTTGGCGTCTTCCCGTCGGTGTCAACAACCTTGCCACCCCAGCCTTCCATGAAGCCAACAGTGTTCACCGTCAAGCCCTCGTACTGCTTGAGCTGCAGGGTGAGGCAGTCTTGGCCGGAGAGCTGGGCGCATGAGGCTTTGATGTCATCGAATTTTTGTGGGGCCTGTGTTGCGAGCTCGGTATTACGGTACAGCAGCTGGCCATTGGTGTTTTGTGGCACCGCGTAGAGCTTGCCGTTGTACGTTGCAGATTCGACGGTGGATTTGAGCAGCTTGGAGGTGTCAACCTTGAGGTCGCCTTCCAGTGGAGCTAGCCACTGGTGAGCTGCGAAGTCGGCGGTCCAGATGACATCGAGAGCCATCACATCGTAGTCGGACTTCTTGGCCTGGAGCGACTGAACAAGGGTGTCGCGCTGCGCGTCAGCCTCGCCGGCGAGTTCTTTTAGCTCGACCTTTTCGTTGGGATGCGCGGCGTTCCACTTCTCGATGATCGGCTTAACTTTGTCCGTATCATTCTTGCCCATGGCAAAAGTGATGTTGCCACGAGCGGAGTTGCTGGCCGAGTCAGTCTTGCTTTCGGATTTTCCAGAATCGGATGAGCAGCCAGTGAGGGCAGCAGCGATCAGGCCGGTGGCTGCCAGGACGCCTACTGAGCGACGTGCAAAATTCATGAGTAAGTTACCTTCCGTTTCAGGGGACTACACCTGAACTTAGCGACGCAGAACGCATTCATGGGCGGTTTGTGATGTTTCGCCGTATTTCGGGGGTAGATGCGGGGGCGCTCTCAGTGTACGGACCGGAGCGTGGCGTTGGTGGGTGCTGTTGGTTATGGGCTATTTGAGGGGGGCATCGGGATGCTCCGGTGGCTGGAGGTATGGGGCATTGGGGTGCTCCGGTGGCTGGAGGTGTGGGGCATTGGGGTGCTCTGGTAGCTGCAAGCAGATTAGGCTGCACACCTGCTATGTCGTCCCCTCGCGGTAGTCGGACTACGCAGATGTCCCATTTTTCGACGTTTTTGGCCGTTTTAGATAGTCTGACGACCACGAGGGGACGATGTAGCGCTTTTGAAGCCTCCTGGCTAGCCACGCCAGCTAGCCACGCCAGCCGGCCGGCCCCTTCGTTAGCCACGCCAGCCGGCCACGCCAGCCGGCCGGCCCCTTCGCTAGCCACGCCAGCCGGCCACGCCAGCTAGAGGATAACGTCGACTTTTTCAACGTCCGCGATGTGACTCAGCCGGTTGACGTCGCTCATTCCCACGACGACGACTGCGGAGCCACCGGCAGCGAGCGGGCTGAGTACGGAGGAAACGAGTTTGGGCCAGGTCGAGATGGACGTCGACAGTACTCGGGCTGCGGTTTCTGCCGGGGGGATAACCTCGGGGAGGGCAGGAGAGTCGCCGATGTATTGGTCGCCATAGAAGCGGACCGTTGGTCCGAAATCTACGGATCCAGCGGGAAGTTCAAGGCCGAGCTCGGCTACTCCGCGTCCGAAGGGATCGTCCGTGACCACTACAGTATCTGCCGGGGCGTCCTCGGCAATTGCGTCTACGCCGCAAAATAGGATGTCAACTGCGGTGGAATCCACATGGATGTTCATTCGGGCGGCGAGTGCTCCCAAGATGATGGCTACTGACTGCCAGGACGTCGGCAAGCTTACGCCGATGTCGGCACCGGCCTGCAGGTCAAACTCCTGCTCAAGCATGTTGGCGACTTTCGCGGCCCAGTTGTCGAGGGTTGTAGCTGAAAAGTCCAACCGGGACCCAGTGCTTTCGTTGTAAAACGTCAACCGGGGTCGGGAGGGGTCTTCGTTAAGGAGATGGCGCAGCAGTTCCATGCGAACCAGGGTACTAGTTCACACAGCGCGGGCCGTCGCCACCGGCATCGAGCTTGGGGGAGACGTCGATTTGCTGGCCGAAGTCCCCGCCGGGCTGCCCCACTACCTTAGCTTCGGGAGCTTGGGTGGCTTGGGGCTCAGTGGAGCGTGGGCCGGCGTAGTCCTCCGCCACCACGACGACCAGCGAATCGCTATCCAAAGACTGTGAGGCGGTCACCGGCACGCCACCCAACTTCGTGGCGAGTTCAATAGCCTTAGGGTTGTTCGGGTCAGCGGCCACCACTTGGGACTGGGAATACAATCCCTGTGGCGCATTACCAACTTCCGCGACGCGGTAACCTGCGTCCTTGAGTGGTGCGGCCACGGAAGCGCCGAAACCGGTGGTGGGAGTCGCGTTGAGGATGTGCAGGCTGACACCAGCAACGTTGCTCGGCGAGGCCGACGTTCCGGCTGACACCGTTGGGCTAGCCGATGCCGTGGATTTCGACCCCAGCAAAGTGTCAAAGAATGCTCGAACTTGGACCGGGTCCACGGTGACAACCGATTCGCCGTAATCTCCTGTGCCATCGATCGAGGTCACCGGGATGGTGTCGAACTTGACGTTGCCACCAGCCAGGTTTTGCAATTGGGTAGCGAAACCCATGACGTCCCAATCCTGGTCGATCACCACGGATCGTCGCACTGCATTGGCCAAGCTGTTGAGCTTCGCAGGATTCGTGAGCGTACCGGTTGCCAGGACTCTATTGACTAGCGAAGCCATAAAGGCCTGCTGTCGCACGATGCGGTCCAGGTCTCCGCGTGGCAGCCCGTGACGTTGGCGCACGAAGGAAAGTGCATCGGGGCCCTCGAGCGTTTGTCGACCCTTCTTGAAGTTCGCCCCGGAGTATTCATCCTGGGTGTCTTCGTTGAGACAGACTTCCACGCCACCAACTGCATTGGTAAATAGCACAAATCCCAGCAAACCGATTTCGGCGTAGTGGTCAACGGTGATCCCCGTGAGTTTGGCGACCGCATCAAGCAGAGCCTTTCGCCCGGCCTCGGTAGCCTGCTGATCCAATTTCTGGGTGTTGGTCAGCCCACCCTGAGAAAGCTCAGTTCGACGGGCATCCTTGTACGCGCGGTAGACACCGTTGATCTTCATGTTACCCATGGTGTCGTCGTGGATGTAAGTGTCTCGCGGGATGGAAATGGCGGTAGCTGAGGAACCGTCATTGGGGATGCGGATCACCATAATGGTGTCGGTATTGTCGTTTTCTTCGTCACCGGCACGAAGCATTCCGATTTCTTCTGGAGAGAGGGGGTTGCCCTGTGCATCGGAACGCGAATCCGAACCCACTAGCAATATGTCGGTGGCGCCATCTTTGGCATCTTTGGTGCCTTTGCTTCCTCCGCCCAATGACAGCCCGCCGGCAGATGCGACATCGTTACCCAATCGTCCAACCGAGGCGTAGCCTGCGCCGGAAATAATCAGGACGAGCGCAGACAGCAGTGCGAGGACGACCCGGGCCGGCGTAGATCCAGCTTGAGTAACCGTAGTGTTCAAGAGCGGGGCTGCCTGCAGTTTGCGGGCTTGTCGACGCTTATCAGTCATGGGGAACAACAGCACTTTTCTTTATAACGACTTTAAGGGAATGCAGCTTTACTTCTATTGACTTTAGGTTAGTGGTGAGTCAGATCAGTAACTATGGCAGCGGGTCTTGTGATTTTCGGAGCAAAATACCTACACATTAACGGTGGGGCAGCAAAACATTGTCACTTTGAGTCGGTAGACTCTGGCAGTTGTGAATGCCCCCATCGCAGTTGTTACCGTGACCTATTCTCCGGGTAAGTATCTCACTGACTTTCTTGAGTCGGTGCAGGCTGCCACCGCGGATTCTGCCATCGTAATTATGGCCGATAATGGCTCAACCGATGGCGCCCCGGAGGCGGCGGCGGAGCGGTATCCATGGGCGGATTTTCTGCCTACCGGCGGCAATCTTGGCTATGGCACCGCGGTCAACGTGGCGGTTCGGGAGCTCATCGCGCGTCGAGAAGCGGGCGAAATCAACGATGAGTTCTTTGTGGTCTCCAACCCAGATGTCGTATTTGAGCCTGGGTCCATTGATGCGATGCTCGCTTGCGCACGTCGCTGGCCACGCGCGGGGGCGATTGGGCCTTTTATTCGGGAATCGGACGGTTCTCCTTACCCTTCGGCCCGGGCGGTTCCGACCTTGGCGAATGGTATCGGACATGCGATCTTTTCGGCCGTGTGGCCACAAAATCCGTGGTCCAAAGCCTATCGTCACAGTGCGGACATGGATGTGGAACGTCCCGCTGGTTGGCTGAGTGGATCGTGTATTCTGCTTCGCTGGGATGCATTCTTGCAAGTTGACGGGTTTGACGAGAACTACTTCATGTACATGGAAGACGTTGACTTAGGCGACCGGCTGGGTAAAGCAGGTTGGCTGAATGTGTTTTGTCCTTCGTCAGTAATCACCCATGCCCAAGGGCACGTCGCTGGGGAAGTCCCGGAGCTGATGCTGCCGGTACATCATCAAAGCGCCTATCGATTCCAAGCTGATCGGCATGCCGACTGGTGGCAGGCCCCGATTAGAGCACTGCTGTGGTTGGGGTTGAAGGCTCGTTCCGAATTAGTGGTCGCCTGCGCTCGTCGTCGACGTCGGTAAATGATTCAAGTTTTCGGGTGTCGTGAGCGGGGAAACATGTCGAACAACCGTAAATTTGGGACTATGACTGAAGAGAATTCCCTCGGGCAGCACACTGATGCTGTGATCCTCGTGGGCGGCAAGGGAACGCGCTTGCGGCCGTTGACGCTTGCTACTCCAAAGCCGATGTTGCCGACGGCCGGCGTGCCGTTCCTGCAACACCTCTTGGCCCGGATCAAGGCAGCTGGTATTACCCATGTGGTCATGGGAACGTCCTACAAGGCCGAAGTGTTCGAAGACTACTTTGGCAACGGTGCTGACCTCGGGCTGGAAATTGAGTATGTGGTGGAGGAAACCGCGCTGGGCACCGGTGGTGGGATCCGAAACGTGTACGACAGACTCCGCAATGACACTGTGATGGTGTTTAACGGAGACGTATTGGGTGGCACTGACCTTTCTCAGGTACTGCATACGCATCATTCCAAAGATGCGGACCTCACCATGCACCTGGTTCGGGTGGCTGACCCGCGCGCTTTCGGCTGTGTGCCAACCGACGCTGATGGTCGTGTTCTCGAATTTTTGGAAAAGACGGAAGATCCTCCTACGGATCAGATCAACGCCGGCATTTACGTGTTCAAGCGTGAGTTGATTGAGACGATTCCTGCCGGGCGCCCAGTTTCCGTGGAGAGGGAGACGTTCCCGCGCTTGCTTGAAGATGGTCTGCGCGTCTTTGGTCACGTGGATCAATCGTATTGGCGCGATATGGGCACCCCGAATGATTTCGTGCGCGGTTCCTCAGACCTCGTTCGTGGCATCGCTCCGTCTCCGGTGATTGCTGGACGAACGGGCGAGAGCCTTGTTGACGAGTCTGCCGGCGTTCATGATGGTGCCTTGCTGCTCGGTGGCACGGTGATCGGTCGAGGCTCGGAGATTGGCGCCGGGGCGCGTCTGGATGCAACCGTGGTCTTTGACGGGGTGCGGATTGAGCCCGGAGTGATTATTGAAAACTCGATCATTGGCGCCGGTGTGACCATCGGTGCGAACGCGCGAATTAGCGACTGTGTCATTGGCGACGGTGCGCGAATCGGTGCGCGTTGTGAGCTTAAAGGTGGCATGCGCGTGTGGCCGGGTGTCGAGATCCCGGACAATGGCGTTCGTTTCTCGCCGGACGCTTAATTCCTTGTCTTGCTGCACAGGTAGAGCCACTACATGTAGTACCCCTGCACGATACCCCCTCCCCGCGCCCGATGTTTCATATGTTACTGATGTGAAAACTGACGTGGGGAAAGGTGGGTTCGGCTGTAAAAACTTGGCGATCGGGTTGACGATATCTAGTGATGCGTGTGTAATCACAAATGTGTAAGTCAAGGCCCAACAGCCTATAAATTAGTTTTCTGTAACCACTACCGACGGTGAAGGAGGAGCGTCCATGGAATTTGTTGCGAACGACGCTACTTCCCGTGGCGTGAGCACAGGCCTAGATTTAGGCGCGGATCTTCCCTTTGACGCTCTCTTTGGCGCGGTTGAACAAGAATGGCAAGATCAAGCGCTTTGCGCACAGACAGACCCGGAAGCTTTCTTCCCGGAAAAAGGTGGTTCCACTCGGGAAGCCAAGCGGATCTGTCAGGCGTGTTCTGTGCGCGATGAGTGCCTGGAATTTGCTCTTGAGCACGATGAACGATTCGGAATCTGGGGTGGACTTTCTGAACGTGAGCGCCGACGCCTAAAGAAGCAGATCGGCTAGTTAGTTCATTTACCACTGGAAATCTGGGTCGATGTCCAGTGGATCAATATTGAGGTGGTTAGCCACCAGCGCAGTGAGCACCGTTTTGAGGATCTCAGTACGCTCGCTCACGCTGACGTATCGCTGTTCGATGGGTTTGCGGAAAATCACAATCCGTGGCCGCGTAGGGCGTCCGCGACGATCCACTCCAGCCGGGATTACTCTTCCCAGTGGAACTGGTCCGTCGGCGACAATCTCATCTGGAAGCACCGTGGTGTCGGCGCTCAATCGCATGCGGGGAACGGTGTCTACCGCAACGTCTAAGTTGTGGAGCTGTTGCTGAAACCTCGCGGCGAGAGGGGCGTAGGCGTCGAGAACCGCCGCGTCAAATTTCTGGCTGCGAGTGCGGTACCGGGGAGTGGCTTGGGGTACAAAAGGTCCACGCATGCCTCTGCCATGACGATCCCGGGTTACGCTAAGTTCCATAGTTTCTTACCTTAAGCTGCGGGAAGAGCATTGCTTGGCAAGGCACGCCGAGGCGAGATCGCTTCCAAAGTTTCAATGTAAGGTCTAGACTTGTCCGGGTGAGCAATTTTCGACGATGCAGCCGCCCGGGTTGTGGCAAACCCGCTGTCGCTACCTTGACGTATGCCTACGCCGAGTCCACCGCAGTCATCGGCCCGCTTGCTCCAAATAGCGAACCGCACAGCTGGGATCTTTGTCTCGAGCACGCAGAGAAAATTACCGCCCCTTTGGGCTGGGAGCTAGTCCGCGTTGGGTCTGACCTGGACGACGCCGACTGGGACGACGATGACCTGACTGCGCTTGCAGAAGCGGTCCGCGAGGCGGGCACCAAGACTTCCGGACTGATCATGGATCCGCCGCCGCCAGGGACCGCTCAACCTCATCACATCGATAATCGCAACCACCCCGTTAATCGGGTGCAACACAAAGCAGCCGAACGGGGACGTCGGCGTGCGCACTTGTACGTGGTCACAGATGAGTCTAAAGACTAACACCAGTACAATCGGACAGGTATTTTCTTCCACTCCCTAAGGAGAGCTAGCTAACCCATGCCCACAGCACAACCTCGTTCCCGTGAATCCGTCGAAGCGGTCATCAAAGCCTACGACGTGCGTGGCATCGTCGGAGACGGCATAGACGCCGATTTCATGTACGACATTGGTGCAGCATTTGGACGTCTGATGCGCGAGGACGGCAGCACCGTCGTGGCCGTTGGTCACGACATGCGTGATTCGTCTCCCGAGCTTTCCACGGCGTTTGCCAAGGGCGTGAACTCCCAGGGGGTCAACGTTACCTACCTTGGCCTGACCTCCACGGATGAGCTTTACTATGCCTCTGGAGTCCTGGAATGCCCAGGAGCGATGTTTACGGCCTCGCACAATCCCGCGGCCTACAACGGCATCAAGCTATGTCGCTCGGGTGCTCGCCCGGTCGGCCAGGATTCAGGCTTGGCTCGCATTATCGACGAGCTCGTGGCCGGAATCGAGCCTTTCGACGGACCGGCTGGCACGATCGAGCAGAAAGATGTGCTCGAAGGCTACGGCCAGTACCTGCGCGAATTAGTGGATTTGCGTGGAATTCGACCGCTGAAGGTGGCCGTCGATGCCGCGAACGGCATGGGTGGACATACCGTTCCTGCGGTCCTTGCTGGCTTGCCGCTGGAGATCTTCCCACTCTATTTCGAGCTCGATGGTAGCTTCCCTAATCACGAGGCTAACCCGTTGGATCCCAAGAACTTGGTGGATTTGCAGAAATTTGTCGTCGAAACCGGCGCCGATATCGGCCTGGCTTTCGATGGTGACGCAGACCGTTGTTTTGTGGTCGATGAGAAGGGCCAGCCGGTAAGCCCGTCGGCAATTTGCGCGATCGTCGCAGAGCGCTACCTGGCGCAGAAGCCGGGAGCCACCATCATTCATAACCTGATTACTTCGAAGTCTGTGCCCGAGATCATTGCGGAAAATGGTGGTCGTGCGGTGCGGACTCGAGTTGGACACTCGTTCATTAAGAAGACAATGGCCGATGAGGGAGCCGTGTTCGGCGGTGAGCATTCCGCGCATTACTACTTCACGGAGTTCTTTAATGCGGACTCGGGGATGCTGGCCGCGATGCATGTGCTGGCGGCCCTGGGCGGGCAAGAAAAGCCACTCAGCGAGATGATGGCGGAATACAATCGCTACGAAGCCTCCGGCGAGATCAACTCGACGCTTGCTTCCAAACAGGCCCAAGAAGACCGAACTGAAGCAGTGCTGGCGCACTTCGCTGACCGTATTGAATCGGTGGATCGGCTGGATGGAGTCACCGTTGAGCTTCGGGGTACTAAGGCGTGGTTTAATGTTCGGGCCTCTAATACCGAGCCTCTGCTGCGCCTTAATGTCGAGGCGCCGACCGCAGCAGAAGTAGACGATCTGACAGCAGAAATTCTCGCCGTAATCCGAGCTTAGGAGCAGCGATGTATGATCCAGCCGCAGTTCAGTTCTATGACATCGCACATTCTGGGGCGCATCTGCGCAGCATCGCTAACTTTCTGCGCTCTGCTGACTGTGCTGAGCTGGAACATTTTCAACTAAGAAGCTTCGTTGTTCTTGCCCCCGATGACGAAGCGCGCAGCGCGGCTGAGCTGGCGCTGGCTGAGCTCGGGGTTCTCGATTTCCCGATTGTGGTGGCGACACAGCTGCCGACCTACGTGGGTCCGCTCGACGTCGTCCTCGTCGTGTCGCAGCGGGGTACAGACTTAGAACTTGAGCACGCCTTGTCGTCGGCAAGCGGGCGGGGCGCGACGACTTTGCTCATCGCGCCTTCTGGCGCCCCGCTCATCGATGATGCCTCAGACCGGGTAACAATCATCCCTGGTCTGCCGAACTCGCCGGAGGTCGCAATCTCGCAGGTGTGTGCGGCGGTGCTTGGGGTGAGCTGGCTGGTCCAGCTGGGGGTGCGGTGCGCTAGTGAGCAGCTCGACGAGCTTGCCGACGCGGTCGATGACGAACTTACTCGAGTAGCTCCCGACCGTGATCCTTCAGTGAATCTGGCCCAGCAACTGCGGGAGTCACTCGACGGGCACCGAATCCTCCACACCGGACACGGTGCTTTAGCGCGGCTCTTGGCTACGTATTGGACCGCGCATGGTTTGTTGAGCGCGGCACTGTCTATCTCGGATTTGCCCCAGGCCCTACCGCGCCTGCAGCAGGCTGCGCCAGACGTTTTCTATGACCCGTTCGAGGACGGACCAGCAGAAGTGTTACCCTTGAGAGTCGTTGTTTGGGGAGCGCATGCCCAAGCCTCGTCTCAGGCTATTGTGCAGGAATGCACCCCACCGGCAGCTAGCCGCCACGAAGAAGTGTTTCGACTCTTGGTCCGAGGCCTGGCGGTCACTGCTTTGACTGATTGACCAGAAAGGTACGACATGGAGCTGCTTACGGGTAGCGTTCGTCATTACTCTTGGGGTTCAAGGGAACTGATTGCGACGCTTCGAGGTGAAGCAGTCCCGACACAACGCCCTGAAGCTGAGGTGTGGTTCGGGGCGCACCCTGCCGGTTCTGCTCTGATTGGGGAGCAGCCGTTGGTGGATATCATCGCAGCTGACCCTGAAAGCCAGCTCGGTGCGGATGTCCGCGCCCGTTTCGGTGATCGACTGCCATTCCTGCTGAAACTACTTGCCGCGGCGGAACCGCTCTCACTCCAAGCCCATCCCTCACTTGAGCAGGCCCGCGAAGGATTCGCCCGGGAAGATGCCGAAGGCATTGCTATCGGCGCTGATCAACGCAACTACAAGGACGACAACCACAAGCCCGAACTGATCGTCGCTTTGACTGAGTTCGAAGCGATGGCGGGCTTTCGGCCACTTGCCAAGACGTTGGAACTGCTGCACCTGCTGAACTGTGCTGAGCTGGAACGCTACTTGTCCATGCTCGGTGGCGAAGGCAGCCGAGAAGAAGATGACCTCCGGGCGCTTTTTACCACCTGGATCACCATCCCTACGATGGCTCGTGAGCAGCTCATTTCCGAAATTTTGGTAGCAATCAATGCTGCACTTTCTCGGAAATTGGAGCCCTGGCAAACGGAAGCCCTCGAAAATATCGTTCAGCTTCACGAGCGTTACCCCTTTGACGTTGGCGTTCTCGGCGCGCTGTTGTTGAACAAATTCACCCTGCAGCCTGGTGAGGCCATATTCTTGGATGCGGGGCAGTTGCATGCGTATGTGAATGGACTCGGTGTGGAAATCATGGCCAATTCTGACAATGTCCTTCGTGGCGGTTTGACCCCGAAGCATGTCGACGTACCAGAACTAGTGCGCATCCTGAAATTTAGTTCCCTGGAATCTCCCCAGGTCGAAGCAGATAAAGTCGCGGGTTGGTCACGGTATGCCACCCCGGTGGACGAGTTTCAGCTAAGGTCCGCGACGAACACTGAATCTTTCCTCGTCGACGCGCACGGCCCAGCAATCCTCTTGGTGGTTGCCGGGAAAGTGGAGGCCAAATGTGGCGACGCCACGGTTGTGCTGTCGCCTGGGGATGCAGCGTGGATTGCAGCCCAAGATCCGGAGGTCACGGCCACTCCGCTTGGCGGACAAGCCACCGTTTTCCTCGCTGAAGTGGGGTAAGAAAGCGCGTTAAGAAAGCGGAGTAGGTTCAGCGGGCACTCTCGCCGCGGTGGTTGGTGTGGTCGTAGCAACGCTGGTCGATGGTGTGGCAGGCATCGGCTCTTGGACAGTTGTTGGAACTTCTGCGCTGGTTTGCGGTTGCGCCAACGTAGGAGCCAGAACTGTTGGAGTTGGTGCTATCGGGCTTGGCTCAACTGAGGTAACCACTGTAGTTGGATCATTGTTGTCAGTGGTGCTGCCTGGGAGCGCTGAGGTCGTCTCCGTCGGCGGTTCCAAGCTTGGTGGCTGCGGTTGAGTCGACGGGCGCGATGTGTTCGGCTCGGTGAGCGCTTCTGGCGCGGTGGCGAACGGAGACGTAGTAGTCGTTGGCCGTGGTGAAGTGCTGGCAGGCACGCTAGTGGTCGGGGATTGTGATGGTACCGCTCCCGCTGTCGTCGACGTGCGCGGGGTGAACACACGGGTTGGAGTGGCACGCTGAGAAAGCCCCGAAGGCGGCAGGTATGCGTTGGGGGCGAGCAGGGGATCATTAGCTATGAGATCCAAGCTCTGGGATCCCGGCTCCGAAGGTTCTGAAGGCGTGGTAGTTGTGGACTGGTCGACTGCGCTGGTTGCATCAGCTTGTCTGATGCTTGAGCTCTGGTTCGATGTAGCGGTGCTCGCAGATGGTTCGATGTGCTCGGGTGCGGAGGCTTTCCACACTCCCCACCCGATTGCGCCCGCGGCGAGGCAGCCAGTAGCAACAAAGGCTACGAAACTGCGGGCGTTAGTGCTCACTGATGAGGCTCCTCAAGTGATTTATTCGACAAATAATTGTTACATCGTCTGCGGGTTCAATGAAGTTACTAGCACATTTGCGCTCATTGGGTAACAACTCTATAACGAACTCGACGATAGCACGGCCCCAACAATTAGAAAAGACATGTTTCAAAGGTTTTTGCAAATTTTTTGATTGCTTTCTGCTAAGCATTGCAATCAGTGCCGAGGTGGGATTGCACACTGTAATCTGATGTCCCTCGCAACGTCGTGGGAAAACACGCTAATATCGCGGGCGAAGGAATAGCGCGCTAAGAAATCTCTAGTGGGCGCACAACTCAAGTTGAGGCAGGAGAACAATGGGAGCCTGGGACGTCGCCATTTTTACCGACGAACTTAATTCCGATTTCTTGGACGATCTCACCGCGCTGGATGCGGAGGATATCGTCGAGGCAGTTGAAGACGCGGTTAACCTCGTCGCCAAGCAAGATCATGTGAGCGACGAAGAAAAGGCCAATGGCCTCTTGGCTGCGACGATCGCAGCGATTTGGGCGGGGGCTCCGTTTACGGCTGGGGAGATTGCGGAAAATTATCCTTTTGTTCGCGAACTCATCGGGGAGGGCTCCGCGGGGCTGCGGGAGACCGCTGCTACTGTGCTTGAGGATGCCGATACCGAAGAAGACCTTGAGGTTTACCTCGAAGCGTTGGCATAGTCGATGATCATCGCTATTGAAGGGATCGACGGAGCCGGAAAGAACACCTTGACCACCGCCGTCGTCGAGGTGCTGCGAAAATCTGGCCAAGAGGTGCAAACCCTTGCCTTTCCGCAGTATGAATCGTCGATTCCTGCGCAGCTAGCCTCCCGAGCGCTTTACGGTCAGATGGGGGATCTCACTGACAGTGCGTATGCCATGGCCACACTGTTCGCTTTAGATCGCCACGCTGCGTTGGAGAAATTGCAGCGCGCTGCCACGAGCTCCGAGGTGTTGCTCCTCGACCGCTATGTGGCATCCAATGCTGCGTACTCGGTAGCCCGTACCCAGGAACCGGACATGGCCGATTGGATCGCCGAGCTGGAATTTTCCTTGCTTGGCCTGCCACGGCCGGATTTGCAGGTCCTATTAGATACTCCCGTGGAGGTAGCTGCTGACCGGGCCCAGCGTCGAGAAGCGCTAGATAGTAGCCGCACCCGGGATGTCTACGAAAGTGACGCTGACTTGCAGGCGCGCACGGCTGAGGCTTATCGACGCCTGGCGCAATCCCACTGGCAGGGGCGATGGTTCTCCGTGGTGCCGGGACAACAACCCGACGCCGTAGCCGCTGATATCTTGCGTGTGCTGAGTTAAAAGAGTTATCAAGTCTGAAACGCAAGACACTCGTGCCTTTATACGGCATAGTGAAAATGTAGAACGAGTTTTAGTTAGCTTTCCACTTATTTAGGAATTGGTTGATCAGCATGACGAACGCGAAGATTTTGGTGGTTGATGACGACCCGGCTATCTCAGAGATGCTCACCATCGTCTTGCAAGCAGAGGGATTTGACACTGTTGCGGTGATGGACGGTGGCGAGGCGGTCGCTACGTTTGAACGCGAACAGCCTGATCTTGTACTGCTTGACTTGATGCTGCCGGGGATGAACGGCGTGGACATTTGCAAAGCTATCCGCCAGGAATCAATGGTGCCGATAGTGATGTTGACTGCCAAGACCGACACAGTGGATGTGGTCCTTGGCCTGGAATCTGGCGCAGATGATTACGTCAACAAGCCTTTTAAGCCTAAGGAGCTCGTCGCGCGGATCCGGGCCCGCCTGCGCCGTACCGACGACGAACCGAGCGAGTACTTGGAAGTGGGCGACCTTTCTATCGACGTCCCTGGTCATCTGGTGCGTCGCAATGGCGAAGAGATCCCATTGACGCCACTGGAGTTTGATCTGCTGTTGGAGATGGCGCGCAAGCCACGCCAGGTCTTTTCTCGTGAAGAGTTGCTAGAAAAGGTCTGGGGCTACCGGCATGCCTCGGATACTCGCCTGGTGAACGTGCACGTGCAGCGGCTGCGCGCCAAGATCGAGAAGGATCCCGAAAATCCGCAGATCGTGCTGACGGTCCGTGGTGTCGGCTACAAAACTGGCTTTGGAGAATAAGCCTCCATAGATATGGATTTCGTCCAGAAGACAGCCCAACAACTAGCCGAAAAATGGCGGACTTCGCTGCAGGTCCGCGTGATCGGCTCTATCTTGGTGTCTTCCACACTTGTGGTGCTTATCCTCGGGTTGACACTCATCAGTATCGTGGCTCAGCGGCTGGTGGACAGCAAGCTGGAAACCGCGAGCAATGAGATTGATCGGGCGCGGGCGGTCGTCGAGAGGCAAATCGCGACCTCCGCGCCGTCGAACTCCCTGCAGTCGCGACTGAACTCTGCGCGAGCCTCGTTGACGAATTACACCACCTCGGGAAATACTGAGACGATTTACGAACCGGTGCTCGTGGTGGAGAACCCAGATGGGCAAGTCACCAGTTCACCCGAAGGGTACGAGATCCCAGCGCGGCTCCGATTCTTCGTTTCCCAAGGGCAAGTTTCTTATCAGTTTGCCACGTTTAATAAGCCAGACGGTGGGGCGTACAAAGCGCTGGTCATTGGTAGTCCCACCAACGCTGACATCTCCGGGCTGCAAATCTATCTGGTGATGCCCCTGGTGAGCGAAGAATCCACCCTAGCGCTGATCCGAGGACTTTTCGCCGCTGGTGGCGTGGTGTTGTTGGTCCTCATCGTAGGCATTGCTTGGTTGTTGACTCAGCAGGTCACGGCCCCTGTGCGTTCCGCGAGCCGCATTGCAGAGCGGTTTGCTGCTGGACACCGGCGCGAACGAATGGTGGTGGAAGGCTCAGACGAAATGGCGCGTCTGGCCTTAAGTTTTAACGCCATGGCGGAATCGCTCTCCAAGCAGATTGATCAACTTGAGGAATACGGCGACCTGCAGCGCCAGTTCACCTCGGATGTCTCGCATGAGCTGCGCACCCCACTGACCACGGTCCGGATGGCTGCAGATATGATCGCCGACAATGCGGACGAACTCGACCCTTACACCAAGCGTGCTTCCGAATTGATGGTGCGCGAGCTCGATCGATTCGAGGCTCTCTTGGCGGACTTGCTGGAAATCTCGCGCCACGATGCCGGGGTGGCCGACCTTTCCGAAGAGCAAGTCGACATTCGAGCGTGTATCACCGCTGCGTGGCAGCAAGTCCAGCACCTCGCCGAAAAACTCAATGTGGACGTCAAGTTCGAGCTGCCAGAGCAGCCGGTCAACGTGGTTATTGATTCCCGCAGGATCGAGCGCATTCTGCGTAACCTCATTGCCAACGCCATTGACCACTCTGAGGGAAAGCCAATTAACGTGCAGCTGGCAACTAGTGATGATGCCGTCGCGATTGCCGTCACCGACCATGGTGTTGGATTGAAGCCTGGTCAGGAAGAATTGGTGTTCAACCGCTTCTGGCGCGCCGATCCTTCCCGCAAGCGCCATTCGGGCGGTACAGGGCTTGGGTTGGCAATTAGTTCCGAGGACGCAAGCTTGCACGGTGGCGCACTAGAAGCCTCAGGTGAGCTGGGAATTGGGTCTCGATTCCGGCTAACTTTGCCAGTTCGTCCAGGTCAGCCATATCAGGAAAGCCCAATTCCGTTGATTCATCCCGATGTGGTCGCCATCGAAACCGCGGAGGACGAAGGCATGATCCTCATCCCGGTTTCGCACCATCACGACGTCGATAAGGCGAAGGAGGACTAAGTGGCACCCCGAATTTGGCAACGGCTTTGTGCGCCTGCATGTGTGGCCAGCCTCGTGCTCGCAAGTTGCACCTCCTTGCCGTCCGACTCCGCGCCACAGGCATTGCGAACCTATGTGCCCGCGAGCCCGACAGAAGACAACATCAAGCCAGCAGCGGGCCAGGAACCAGATCTGTTGCTGCGAGACTTCTTCACCGCGTCGGTAAAACCCACCCAACGACACCAACAAGCACGAACCTTTCTCACGGCTGAGATGGCCAAAAATTGGGATTCGCAGGCCAACACGCTGATTCTGGATCGCATCGACATCAATTCTGCCGGGGTTGCCGAAAAGGACAAACGCAGCTTTAATGTGCGCGGAACCGTGGTGGGCTCCCTTGGTCCCGGTGGGGTGTACTCGCCGGAAAATGGAGCCTACGAAGCGACAATAACCATGGAGCGTATCGACGGCGAGTGGCGCATCAGCGGCCTTCCCCCGGGAGTAGCGATTGAGCGTTCCGAGCTGCGCAACAACTACCAGCCGTACAACCTCTATTTCCTCGATAGTCTGGACAAGACCCTAGTAGGGGACCGCCGATGGGTATACAACGGCAACGTCTCCGTCGATACTGCGCTGCTGTCGTTGTTGCTCGAAGGACCGCAAAAGCAACTCGCTGGCGGTGTCAAGACCTACCTGCCCGCCGGGGCAACGTTCTCCGGAGTCCGTCAAGGGGTCTATAGCTTTTCAGGATTCGGTGACCTTGGTGAGGAAGGTCGTTACCGCTTCGCTGCCCAAGTGGCGTGGACCTTGGCCCGCGCGGGCGTTCCTGGTCCTTACAACGTTCAGGTGGATGGCACTCCCATTCTTGAAAATACGCGGCGCCTAGACCTTGAAGATGTGGCAGAGTTCAACCCCGGGGCTTCCGCGGGCGCCGGTTCGCCACTGCATGGCCTGGGCAATGGTGCGATGGTCAAAGTGGACGCGAGTGGCACAGTTCCCGTCGCCGGTGAACTGGGGCTCGCCCGTGACATCGAATCCGCGGATCTGGAAGCCCGTTCGAATTTGGTTGCTGCAGTGCGCACTACGGGGGAAAACGACGAAAAGCGCTCAAAGTTGCTCGTTGGCGAGTTGGGCGGAGCGATGAAGGAGTCAGTAGAAGCGAAAACGCTCAGCCGCCCATCCTTCGAGCCAGCCGGGGCTGGTGTCTGGACAGTACTGGATGGTCGAAAAATTGCCCGCATTGCGAGGTCTTCCTCGACCGGTGAGTTGTCGCAGACTGAGGTGGATTCCAACGGATTCGCAGGGATCGAAGGACTGATCTCCGTTTTGCGACTGTCCTACACCGGCGTTCGCGTGGCGGTGATCATCAACGGTCGCGTGTATCTGGGTGTCGTCGAGCATCCGTCACCCGGCCAATACAAGGTGGCTAATGTTCGTGAGCTCGCACCGACGATTGGCGGCACCGCCCTCACCTTGGACTGGCAGATCGATGGGTCCTTGGTTGTCGGGACCTCGGATCGCGAGACTCCGGTCTGGCACCTACAGTCCGACGGCTCTGCACTCACGGCCCTCCCATCAAGCAATATCGCAGCTCCGGTCGTTGCAATCTCCGCTAGCTCTACGGCGATATATGCCACCGACTCTCGATCGGTGCTGCAACTTCCCGTCAATGCCACGAGCAATGCTTTCTGGCGAGAAGTCCCTGGCCTGCAAGGGCAACGACTAGCCCCCGTGGTAGCCAAGTGATCGAGCTGCTTCTGCCCAAGCATTGCGCCGGCTGCCGCGCGCCGGGCGAAGCATTATGCCCCGCTTGTCGACGCCACCTGGCAAGGCCCCCGCAACGTATTTTCACCCGCGTGGACCCACACATTCCAGTGTGGTCATTTGGCCCCTATGCCGGTGTTCATCGAGCGCTGGTATTGGGAATGAAAGAGCGGGGACGTCGCGACGTACCAGCTTTCCTCGGCCCTGTGTTGGCGGCAGGGGTGGAATTCTTAGCGGCCCGGGGAGAGTTGCCAGAGCCAGCAGAATTAGATCTGGTGCCGGCGCCGACGCGACGTCGATCGGCGCGCCTGCGGGGCGGAGACCCGGTGACTTTAGTGGCGAGGGCATCGGGCCTTGCTGTGTGTGCCGCGGTAGTGCACGGAAGTCAGGTTCGCGATTCGGTCGGATTGGATGCGACGGCTCGTCGAAAAAACTTGAGTGGTGGGGTCAAGTTGGAGCGGATCCCGGTGCGAAAGGTGCTCATCGTGGATGATGTTGTGACCACTGGCGCCACCATTGCTGCGACGGCCGCGGTGCTTATGGCGGCGAATGTGCAGGTGGTTGGTGCTTTAGCGATTTCGCATGCTTAGCGTGCCTAACGGATAAGCGGGGGCTTATGGCGCAAAGGTTATGACCAGGAGTATTCTTAGAGATGTAGTTGATGAACGTCATCGTGGACGCTGTGAGTAATCCCGCTCACAATGTGCGATGACTCAATACCCCGGGAGGTACACCGTGACTACCCCTGCTGACAACAACATCCTGAGCCCTGACGCCCAGGTCAGCATCACCGGACGTAACGTCGAAGTGCCGGAGCATTTTGCTGAGCGAGTAAAGTCCAAGCTGGCAAAGATCGAGCGCCTCGACCCAACTCTCACGTTCTTCCACGTCGAACTGCAGCATGAGCCAAACCCTCGTCGAGAAGCTCATGCAGATCGTATCCAGATCACTGCCACCGGTAAGGGCCACATTGCCCGCGCCGAGGCGAAGGAAGATAGCTTCTACGCTGCGCTGGAAACCGCTTTGGGCAAGATGGAGCGTTCCCTGCGCAAGGTGAAGGAACGTCGCAGCATTTCCCGCTCCGGCCACCGTGCACCGCTGGGCGCTGGTGAGGTAGCAGCGGAAATGGTCGCGGAAGCCAACAAGGCGCAGGATCAGGTTGGCGAATTTGATGTGGATCCATACGAGAACCTCGTTAAGGATGTCACCCCTGGTCAGATCGTCCGCACTAAGGAGCACGCTGCTGTTCCAATGACTGTTGACGATGCGTTGTCTGAGATGGAGCTGGTCGGACACGATTTCTACCTCTTTATTAATGAGGAGAATGGACGACCATCCGTGGTGTACCGCCGTCACGCTTTCGACTACGGTCTGATCTCCTTGACTGAAGAAAAGAAGTAGCCCCTAACAGGTGAAAACCGAAGCCACTGTCGTTGACGACGGTGGCTTTTTCGGGGTTAAGTAAAGAAATGAGTGTCTCGGTTGGTGTGTCGTCGGCTGTCGGGATCTGCTGCACGAATGTTATGGAGTACTTCCGTGATAGTACTCCTAAGTAGATGAGCGTTTTTTGATGAATAAGAGCCGACAGAGGTAGTACTCCTACTTCGGAGGCACTAGCTATCACCTGTGTAGCTCCAGGAAGATCCATCCGCAAGAACCTAAAAGGCCCGGCCCGCGACACATCGACCGAGAGACGGTTTTCTCTAGTTAACCCTTCTTCCCATGACGGGACGAGTGGAGCCCGTGTGGCTCAATCGAGATGGTTGGTTGCAAGCGGTGCGTTTGTAGTCGCAAAAATCCCAGGAGAACCCCGGTTGAGTTGATCAATTGACTCGCCCCGGTAGCCGTGCGCGTAGAATAGGCAGAGATTAACTGTAAGTCACCCCAAAGTACCTGTAAGGACTACGTGCCCGTGTTCGGATTTTCAAAGATTCTTCGCCTCGGTGAAGGCCGTGCTATTAAAAACCTCCAAAGTATTGCAGATAAGGTCATCGCCTTGGAGGACGAGTACGCCGCATTGAGCGATGAGCAGCTCAAGGGCAAGACCACGGAGTTTAAGGAGCGCATTGAAAACGGCGCCAAGCTCGACGATTTGCTGCTGGAGGCCTTCGCCACAGCTCGCGAAGCTTCGTGGCGTGTCTTGGGGCAGAAGCACTACCAGGTTCAGATTATGGGCGGTGCTGCCTTGCACTTCGGTAACGTCGCTGAGATGCGCACCGGTGAAGGCAAAACCCTGACCTGTGTGCTTCCGGCCTACCTCAATGCCTTGGAAGGTAAGGGCGTGCACGTGGTCACGGTCAACGATTACCTGGCTAAGCGCGACGCTGAGTGGATGGGGCGTGTGCACCGATTCCTCGGCCTCAAGACGGATGTGATTCTGTCGAATATGACTCCGCCACAGCGTCGAGAAGCTTACAGCGCGGACATCACGTACGGTACGAACAACGAGCTGGGCTTCGACTACTTGCGTGACAACATGGCGCACTCCCTCGATGAGTTGGTGCAGCGGGGCCACCATTACGCCATCGTCGACGAGGTCGACTCGATTCTCATCGATGAAGCGCGTACTCCGCTGATTATCTCCGGCCCAGCCGGTGGTTCCACCGAGTGGTACAACGCCTTCTCGACGATTGTGCCGCGCATGTCGCGCGACATCCACTACGAAGTGGATGAGCGCAAGCGCACCGTCGGCATCCGGGAAGAGGGTGTCGAGTTCGTCGAAGATCAGCTTGGCATTTCTAACCTGTATGCCCCGGAGCACTCTCAGCTGGTGTCCTTCCTGACCAACGCCATCAAGGCGAAAGAGCTGTTCACCCGCGATAAGGACTACATCGTCCGCAACGGCGAAGTTTTGATCGTGGATGAATTCACCGGCCGCGTGCTCGATGGTCGACGCTACAACGAAGGCATGCACCAGGCGATCGAAGCGAAGGAAGGGGTGGAGATCAAGAATGAGAATCAGACCCTAGCGACGATCACCCTGCAAAACTATTTCCGTCTGTACGACAAGCTCGCTGGCATGACGGGTACTGCGGAGACGGAAGCCTCCGAGCTGCACCAGATCTACAAGCTCAACGTGATGCCGATTCCAACCAATCGCCCTAACCAGCGCGAGGACCTAAATGACCTGATCTACAAGACTCAGGAAGCCAAGTTCGCTGCCGTGGTTGATGACATCGCGGAGCGGGTCGAAAAAGGCCAGCCAGTGCTGGTCGGTACCGCATCTGTCGAGCGTTCGGAGTACCTCTCCCAGCTGCTGCAGCGCCGAGGTATCAAGCACAATGTGCTCAACGCGAAGCACCATGAAAAGGAAGCGGAGATCGTCGCACAGGCTGGTCTGCCGGGTGCCGTGACCGTTGCCACCAACATGGCCGGTCGTGGTACCGACATCGTGCTCGGCGGTAACCCAGATATTTTGGCTGATATCTACCTGCGCGAACGCGGCCTGGACCCAGTGGAGACCCCGGAAGAATACGAGGCTGCCTGGGATGGCGAGATCGAGCGCGTCAAGAAGCGATCCACCGAACTCGCAGAGCAGGTACGTGAGGCTGGTGGCCTTTACGTTCTGGGTACCGAGCGCCACGATTCGCGTCGTATCGACAACCAGCTGCGCGGCCGTTCCGGCCGTCAGGGCGACCCTGGTACGACGCGTTTCTACCTCTCGATGCGCGACGACCTGATGCTGCGCTTCGTGGGCCCGATGCTGGAAAACATGATGAACCGCCTGGACATCCCAGACAATCAGCCCATCGACGCGAAGATGGTCACCAACTCCGTGCGCTCCGCGCAAACCCAGGTGGAGTCCCAGAACTTCGAGATGCGCAAGAACGTGCTCAAGTACGACGAAGTCATGAACGAGCAGCGCAAGGTTATCTACGCTGAGCGTCGCTCTGTGCTCGAAGGCGCAGACGTCTCGGCACAGGTGCAGTCCATGATCGAAGACACGATCACCGACTACGTCAACGGTGCCACGGCAACCGGCTACGTTGAGGACTGGGATCTGGATAAGCTCTGGAACGCACTGGAGGCGCTCTACGGCCCGTCGATGTCGGCTAAGTCGCTTATCGACGGCACCCAGTACGGAGCTGCCGGTGAGCTTTCCGCGAAGGACCTCCGTACCGCACTCATCGAGGACGCAAAGGCGATCTACGCCAACATTGAGTCCAAGGTGGCGGAAGTTGCTGGCGACGAACAAATGCGCAACATCGAACGCGTTGCCATCATGAACGTCGTGGACCAGAAGTGGCGCGAGCACCTCTACGAGATGGACTACCTCAAGGAGGGCATCGGCCTGCGTGCCATGGCACAGCGCGATCCGCTGGTCGAGTACCAGCGCGAGGGTGGCGACATGTTCAACGCCATGAAAGACGGCATTAAGGAAGAAACCGTCCGCCAGCTGTTCTTGCTGCGCCAACAGTTCCTGCCAAAGGTTGAGGAAGCCGGATCTGTAGACATCAACGGCGATGGCAAGTTGGACGCAGCTGACTTGGGTGCGCCAACTGGCCCACGCCCAGACCAACTGCGTACCTCTGGACCAGAAGAAGCCTAAAAAACTCGTAGGCTGACCAACACCCACTGACGTTTGCCCTCCGACATCTCGAGTCGGCCGGCAAACGTCTTTTGGTTTTTCTCGCCCACGATAGCGGCACCGTGCACTTCCATTGCCGCAATCACGCGGATAGCGAGCGGATCGGCGAACCGGGGCTTGGGGCACTGCGCACCTTGGTGGGCGATCCGCTGCAGCCGAACCGGGCCGCGCGGGGCGCCCGAGCGCAGGAAGGCGGTGATTTGGGTACGCAATCTCTGTGCGAAACGGTTCTTGGGCAAACTAGTGACATCTCGCATCCCAAAGGCAGCCTCGAGTGCCACCTGGACGATTCCTAGGATAGTTCGGGTCAGTTCGGGGGGCGCCTCCGGGGCGAGTGGTGGCTCCGGGGGCGGGGTTAAGGTCATTAATAGGGTGTAGCCCGGAATTGGTGAATAAGACATTTGCTACATTCTTGGTTCACAAGCCATACCTAACGAGCAATTTGTCTGTCTGTCACACCCGCCCCAAGGAAGAATTGTGGAAGAATGTGGAAGCGAGTATGCATGCAGCGCAGTTAATTGTGTCATGGATGTGAGAAGAATGCCTGAGAAAATGTGCAAAAGTGGGAGTTTAAGAGCGTGCGTGGATTAATCGTTGATTATGTCGGAGTTCTGGACGGCACCGATGAGGACCGGCGCAGGTGGCGCAACCTTTTGGCGGCCGCCAAAAGCAATGGGGTAGCAACTGCCGTCCTCTCCAATGATCCGGGTGGTCCCGGAGCTGAGCACATCCGTGAACTGGAATACCGGGGCATTGTCGACGCCGTCTTGCTGTCGGGCGAGATTGGCGCAGAAAAGCCTGCTGAGGCCGCGTTTCAGGCAGCGGCTGACGCGATCGAGTTGCCGATGCGCGACTGTGTCATGGTCGATGATTCAATCTTGAATGTTCGTGGCGCAGTGGAGGCTGGACTCGTCGGAGTGTTCTACCAGCAGTTCGATCGTGCAGTGGTGGAAATTACCGGGCTATTCGGGATTGAAGGCGAGTTCTAGATGCGCGTCTATGTGCCGGCAACCTTTGAGATCTTGAGAGAGCTCAATGAAAATGGGGTCTTTACTGCGCGTTCCGGGTGGGGTTTTGCGGTAACTCCTACGTTGATCGAGTCTTTCGAATCAGGAGACGAAGAAGAAATCGCCCACTTTGCCTTTATTGATGCAGCCCGGGCGTCTTTGAGATTGCTGGGAATGGGAGTGTCACAGCATCCGCATCGACGCGTGGTAATTACTGCCGATCTTCCCGATGAGCAGGTCACTCTTGCTGATGACCAGGGGGATACCGTGGTGAAGATCCAGCCTGCCCACATCGCTCTTTCTGAAGTTGCGGCGCTCCACGTGGATATTGAGTCCTCGGAAGAGGCCACTGCGAAGGCTATTGACGCGATCCATGCTGCGGATCTGGGGGACGAAGACGCGGAACTGGCAGTTGGAGACGCCGATGACAACTTCATGGCCTGGTATGACCCAGTTGAGCTGCCATTCTTGATTGAACTGAGCTAAATCTTTAGGTTCTCTATGAGTGAAGCGACCCGCGTTGGTGGGTCGTTTTTTTCGGGGTTGAGTGAAGAGGTATATCCGGTCGGCGCATCGCCGGCGGCGCGATTTTGCTGCACGAGTGCTAGGTTGTACCTCCGCGGTAGTACTCCTACCTAGATCAACGATTTTTAACGAAAAAACGCCCACCGGGGTAGTACTCCTACTTCGGAAGTACTGACTAGCACTTGTGCAGCCTCCAGGAAGAGTCAGGAAAATCTGTAAGAATCATCCGGAACCTGGGATACCTAAAGAAACCTGCGCCTGGTCGGAAGAGTGCAGCTACAAGCGAGCTGGTCGGCCAGTATCTTGGCCGGACCTGTTTCCTGCGGTTGAGTTAAACGGCTTCTTATGTGAGTGCGTCGCGGACACAGCCTTTGACTGGTGACGTTTGTACTTGCTTCAATCGACGCGAGTCTCATTGCTACGCCGCACTTCTTCCAGTGTCTGCCCAGCGCGTACTGGGCAAGAGGGACGGTTTTCTGCACCGACCCACCCCGCCACGAGCAGCGACCGCAAAACACGCGATAGTACATTTGTCGGGGTCGGTTAGAGCACTAGAGGAACGGTAGAACCCGGATTTAGTGTGCTTGAACTGGGGGGAATCACGACACCGGTACACACTTTTCTATATCAAACCTCTTTTTCGGCGCCCTTGCAATCTAACCTACGCTACCGTAAGCTACGGAAGCGTACCAATTTTGATAGCAAAAGGATCGAAGGTGTGATGGTGGTAAGAACCACGAGCGACAGCCTCAAACACGTGCGAAGAATTCTCAAGAATTGGACCACGCCACTACTGCCCGATGATTATTCGGCGCTGATCAACCCATTGTGGAGCACCCGGGAACTGCGTGGAGTCATCCGTCAGATCACTCCGGCGGCCGAAGGAAGCATCCTGATCGACATCGAACCAGGCTGGGGAGTGCCGGTCCACTTTGAAGCCGGTCAGTACATCGGCATTGGGGTCTCAGTGGAGGGGCGCTATGTGTGGCGGAGCTATTCGATAGTCACAGCACCCACCCGAAGGGCGAAGAACTTTCAGATTTGCGTCCGCGCCGTCGCAGATGGGCAACTTTCCAACCACCTGCAAGACAACGCTCGCCCAGGGGAAGCAATCCGGCTTGCCGCGCCCGCCGGTGACTTTTACCTCACTGATCCGATTCCCCACAAACTGCTGTTTGTTACTGCCGGTTCTGGATTGACCCCAGTGATCTCGATGCTGCGCATGCTCGACGATCGCCGCCAGCTTAGCGACGCCGTCCTGATCCACTCCGTGCGCGCGAAGGAAGAACTGATTTTCGCGGAAGAACTTGACCGCCTACAAGAAGCCAATCCTGGGCTACGGGTGGACATCCGTGTCACCTCGGTGGACGGTCGGATAACGATCCCTCAGCTGGAGGAGATGGTTCCAGACTTCGCCGATCGGGCACCATATGCCTGCGGTCCTGCGCAGCTACTTAATGAGCTCAGCGCATGGTGGGCGACGGGCGTCGATAAGCCTTATGCGCTGCGTACGGAACACTTCACCCTGGATCGAGCAAGTGATGCGCGGGGTGGCACGGTGACTTTTGGCAACCGAGGCAGCGTTATCGCGGATGGCGCTACCACGATTCTGGAGGCAGCCGAGTCGGCCGGAATTCGTTTGCCGAGCGGATGCCGGATGGGTATCTGCCAGACCTGCGTGCAGTCTCTCAAAGAAGGCCACGCGCACAACCTTCGCACCGGGGAAACCCATGAACCAGGCAGTCGCGTTCGCGTGTGCTGCACCGTTGCCAACGGCGACGTGACCCTCGACATTTAGGAGCATCGACATGGCAATCGCAAACATCAAGGCTTATTCGCACCTCACGGACGCAGATATTGAAGAAATTGGGCGTCGGCTGGACGCCATCAAAGCCGACGTGGAAAGCACCCTCGGCGAACGCGACGTTCGTTATATCAAATCGATGATTCGCACGCAACGAATCCTGGAACTCAGCGGCCGGGCCACATTGCTGCTCTCGCACCGCAAGCCAGCATTCTGGGCGGGAACTGGCATGCTGGCATTGGCGAAAATCCTAGAGAATATGGAGATCGGCCACAACGTCATCCACGGCCAGTGGGACTGGATGAACGACCCGACGATCCACTCCACCACCTGGGAATGGGACATGAACTGCCCATCTAAGCAGTGGATGCACACCCACAATCACGTCCACCACACGTACACCAACATCCTCGGGATGGATCACGACGTCGGATACGGCGTCCTGAGGGTAACCCGCGATAGGAAATGGGCGCCTCAGCACGCATTCCAGCCGGTGACCAACGCAGTGTTGGCATCCTTCTTTCAATGGGCCATCGCGTTTTACGACGTTGAGCTGGGGCGACTGTTCGCAGGAAAACAGACCTGGGAGGAAACCGCACCGAAGTTCTGGGAAACTGTGGCGAAGGTTCGCAACCAGGTGCTCAAGGACTACCTGCTCTACCCACTGCTCACCGGCCCCAACTTCAAGCACACCGTCCGGGCCAACCTGATTGCCAACCTGGTGCGTAACTGGTGGTCGTACGCAGTGATCTTCTGTGGGCACTTCCCGGACGAGGCGGAAACCTTCACCAAAGAACAATGGGAAAACGAAACCAAGGGTGAGTGGTACCTGCGCCAGATGCTGGGTAGCGCGAACTTCAAGGGCGGCGCAGCGTTGACCATCTTGTCCGGAAATCTCAATTATCAGATCGAACATCACCTGTTCCCGGACATGCCGTCTAATCGGTTGGCGGCCGTCGGTAAGCAAGTGCAGGCTTTGGCTGAAGAGTTTGATCTGCCGTACCACACCGGGTCTTTCCCGGCGCAGTTCGGCAAGGTGCAGCGCACCCTGCTCAAGCTTTCTTTGCCGAATAGCTTCCTGGCTGCCTCCCCGGACAATGCCCCGGAAGTACGCTCGAACCAGGCGTTTACCCCAGACATCGAAGCAAACCTGCAGGTTGGTGCCGATGAAGCTGGCCGACGTCGTGGCCTCAAGCCAGGATTGCAGCTGCTAGCTAAGGCTCGCCCGAGTGCTAAAGAAGCTCTGCGTTACGCCCTGATGCGGCCGGTACGACGTCAGTCGCGAGTCCACAAGGCCGAAGTAAATGGCACCATCGGCTGATCCCGATGGACAGCCACCGACCACAGGCGCACACCGATCGCAGCGCTAGCTACTGCGACAAAGACGGGTAGGTAACCCTCCGCTGCGAGATCGGTAAATTCTACCGCTGCGATCAGTCCGAAAAGCGGGGCTGCCATCGCAGTGGATAGAAAAGCGGCCGCCCCAAGCAGAGCGAAAACGCCTACCGGTACCCCGGGGAATAGTGGTGCTAAGGCCACGCCGAGCAAAGCCCCTACGATTGCTCCCAAACCAAACGCCGGGGTCAAGGTGCCTCCCACCACACCAACGCGTAGGCACAACAGGGTCGCGCCGAAGCGCAGCAACGCAACCGCGAGCAAGGCAGCCGCGGGCATGCCGTTGGTGAGCATCGTATCGGCCATAGAACGGGCGTTGGAGCTGGTGCCAGGAACAAAGTAAGCCACAGCACCGATCACCACGAACGCAGCCGGCAATTGCCACAAAATGCGCCCATCTTGCGGGCTGGCAGCAACAGCCTTGCGGGCCAGCACTCCGAACCAGTGGCCGATCACACCAGCTACCAGCCCCACGAGGATGGCGACACCAAGGGTGGGCCAATCCTCGCTGGCAGGCACCGAGGAATAGACCGGGTGCGGCTTCACGAAGACCCCAGTGACGGCTACTGCTGTGGCTGAGGCGAGCATAGTGACCACCACCGAGCGCGTGCTCATTTCCACCAGCAGCAGCTCCAGGGCAAACAGGGCGCCGGCCAGGGGGAGATGAAAGGTGGCACCCAAGCCAGCACCCGCGGCCGCTGCCACCAAGAGCCGGCGGGCATGAATATCGAGGCCGAGCTTGGTGGAAATCCACGAGCCAGCGAGTCCACCGGCGAGACGCGGGGCGTTTTCCCGGCCCACCGGGGCACCCGCGGCGACCGAAGCGACCTGCAGGAACGCGGAAAGGAGCGTTTCAAGCACCGGCATCGGACGGCCGTTCATGGCGTTTGGCACGCCCACCTGTTTGCGTCCGAGCCGTCGTAAGCCGTACCACGCCCAACTCAGCACCACGCCCAAGCAAACGAGAGTGAGACTGACTCGTAACCTACTAACCTGCGAAGTGGGATCCGGGTTGTGGAGATGATCCACGTCATAGACCAGCCGCTCCACGCCGATGACCGTCCAGTTGAGCCCGGCCACCAGCAAGCCGGTCACCGCGCCCGTGAGGACAGCCAAGCCTGCCAGCCGGTTGAGCGGAGTGGCATCGATTGGGGTGCGCTCGATGGGGGAGGGCAGCTGCACGGTTAGTCCCTTTCGATGCCGAGTTCCCAGTCTTCGTTGCTGCGTAGAGCAACCAACAGCTTGCGCACGGCCAGCGCCCGTCGCAAAGAGCTTCCGGTGAGCTGATCGAGGGCGCATTCTGGGTCGGCAGGTGGGCCCATATGAGTACACCCACGCGGGCAGTTTTCCGCTGCTAACGCGAGATCTTCGAAGACGCCCACGACTGTGTCCGCGTCCACATGCGCAAGCCCGAACGAGCGAATTCCCGGGGTATCTATAATCCACCCGCCGTCCGGCAGCCGCAGCGCAACCGATTGCGTGGAAGTGTGCCGTCCTTTACCGACGCCCGATACCGCACCTGTGGCGCGATCAGCTTCCGGAACTAAGCGGTTGACCAGCGTGGACTTACCGACGCCCGAATGGCCGATCAGCGCGGTGACGTGATCGGTCACGATGTGTTGCACCTCGGCGAGGTCGTCGTTAATGCCTGCGGTGACCACGGGAACGTTGAGATCTGCGAACTGGGAGGCGAACTCTTCTGGGTCAGCAAGATCCGATTTAGTCAGGCAGAGAATAGGTGAGAGATTACCCACGAACGCGGCCACCAGGGCGCGCTCGACGAAACCGGCCCGGGGAGGTGGGTCGGCTACCGCGGAGACGATAAGCAGTTGGTCGGCGTTACCCACCACGATCCGTTCGTAGGGGTCGGTGTCATCGGCGGTGCGACGCAGCACCGAGGTGCGATCTTCAAGTCGGACGATGCGGGCGAGTGTGCCGGGTTGGCCGCTGGTGTCGCCCACCACGGCCACGCGATCACCCACGACGATGTTGGTTCGGCCGAGCTCTCGGGCGCGCATGCAGGCGACGGCCTGGTCGCTGCCGTCGAGAACTACGCCCCAACGGCCACGATCTTTCGACACCACCATGCCGAATTGCGCATCGTCGTGCTTGGGGCGATCTTTGGTGCGGGGTCGTGAACCGCGGCCGGGACGGATACGGACGTCAGACTCGTCGAATTGTCTTCTAGCCACTCGTTACACCCGATTCTGGTTCGGCGGCGTGGTGGACCATGTCTTCCCACATCGTCGCAAAGCCGGGCAGCGTCTTTGCGGTGGTGGCGATGTTTTCCACTTTGATGGGAGTGAGCAGACCAAGGATCGCTCCGGCGGTCGCCATGCGGTGGTCGGCGTAGCTGCGCCACTTTCCGGCTCGCAAGGGGCGGGGCCGGATGGCGAGCCCGTCGGGAAGTTCACGACAATCGACTCCGACATTGTTGAGTTCGGCCGTCAATGCTGCCAGGCGGTCGGTTTCGTGGCCTCTAAGGTGCGCGATGCCGTGCAATTCGGATGGGGAGTTTGCCACGGCGGCTAGGGCCGCAAGGGTGGGCGTGAGTTCACCGATATCGGAGAGATCCAGATCGAGTCCGCGCAGCTCACCGGGGTGCGGGCCGTGAATTTCCAAGGCGTGACCATCGCCGACGGCGATGAATTCCACCTCGCACCCCATGTCCATAAGAATGTCGCGGATGGCATCACCCGGTTGGGCAGTTTTCATTGGCCAATCGTGAATGCGTACCCGGCCGCCCGTGACGGCGGCAGCAGCTAAGAACGGGGTGGCATTGGACAGGTCCGGTTCGATTCGCCAGATGCAGGCGCGGGGCACACCAGGTGCGACGTGCCATTGGTTGGGGGCCGTCCGAGTCACGCTGATTCCCGCATGCTGCAACATGTCCACGGTGAGTTCGATGTGGGGAAGGCTAGGCAGCTTGTTGCCGGTGTGCGTAATGGTCAGACCGTCGCGGAACCGGCAACCGGCGAGCATCAGCCCGGAGACAAACTGGGAGGAGGCACTCGCGTCGATGCTGACTTCGCCTCCTGTGACTGCTCCGGTTCCGACGATCGTAAACGGCAAGCTGTCGCCGGTGACCGCCACGCCGAGATCGCGCAGAGCCTCCAGGGTGGTGCTCATCGGGCGTACGCGGGCTTCTGGGTCACCGTCGAAGAACACGGTGCCGTCGGCAAGCGCCGCCACAGGTGGGAGGAAGCGCATGATGGTGCCCGCAAGGCCCGTGTGGACCGATCCGCCCGTGAACCGGCCCGGCTCAACCTTGATGGTGGTTGACGGGGTGCCATGGGAGGTGGCGGTTCGGGTGATTTTCGTGCCGAGCTGTTCCAGGGCTTGCATCATCAGTTCGGTGTCTCGGCTGATGAGGGCATCGTGGATGACCGATGGCCCGTCGGCCAGCGCTGCGAGTACGAGCGCCCGGTTCGTCATCGATTTCGAGCCCGGTATCCGCAACTCCCAATCGATCGGACCCGCTGCCGGCGGGGCTTGCCACCATTGATCCTGCACTTTTTCTGCCATGACGTCCATAATAGATGGCATGTGCGGACGCTTTGTGCTCTTTACCACCGAGGAGAAGCTGCTTGCAGCGGCCACCTCGCTTATCGACGCCCCCGAGGCCACCATTCAGGCACCCGAAGGCACACCCCCGCCGCGGTACAACGTCGCACCGACTCAGATGATCGCCATGATGCGACTAGCCTCCCCGAGCGAAGCTCTCCTCGAACCTGCGCGGTGGGGGCTGCTTCCGCATTGGAAGAAAGACATCAGTGGTCCGCCGTTGTTCAATGCGCGGGCGGAGACCGTGCAAGAAAAGCCATCTTTCCGTGACGCATTCAAGACCCAGCGCTGCGTCATCCCGCTAGATGGATACTACGAATGGAAAGACAAAAAGCCGTACTTCGTGCGTCGCGTAGATGGCGAACTGCTCTGGGCTGCTGGGCTGTGGTCGACCGGGCTAGGCCAGCTTTCCGCCACGATGATTACCACCGATGCCCCGGAACCGATGCAGGATCTTCACCACCGCCTACCTCGGTTCCTACAGGCCGAGGAGGCGCGACAATGGCTTATCGACGACACCACGACCGCAGCACAGCTGTTGCACCCATCTGGGCAAGAGTTGGTGGCGCAGTTGCGGATTTCCCCTGCCGACCCCGCGGTAGGGGCAGTGAAAAACGACTACCCCGAGTTAATCGGCCACTAAGTCAGCGAAGCTCGCCCCGGTTACCTCACGGAGAGTGTCCGGGGATAATTCGATGTCCAGGCCCCGCTTCCCGCCGGAGACAAAGATAACGTCGAAGAGCTGGGCAGTTTCATCAATAACCGTAGGAAGCGGGTGCTTTTGGCCGATGGGAGAGATCCCGCCGACGACGTAGCCCGAACTACGCTCGGCATCTTTGGGGTCCGCCATGGTAGCCTTGCTCGCGCCGTGAGCTGTGGCCGCCTTCTTCAAGCCGAGTTGCTCGGTAACGGGGATGCAGCAAACGGCCAGTTGGCGCTTGGGGCCTTTGCCTGCGCTTAAATCCACTAGGAGCGTTTTGAAGACCTGCTCGGCGGCGATTCCGAGCCGAGTGCTGAGCTCCGCCGCGGCTTCGGCGCCGTAGTGGTGGGACTGGGTGTCGAATTGGTGGACGGTGTGGGGGAGGGCGGCGTCGACAAGCGCTTGGAGTGCTGCAGTACCGGTGGAATTCTTCTTGGCCATAACATCGCAGATTCTACGCCGTATGATGAAGGGATACGTCGAACAGACGAGGATAGACAGGAGAGGCATGGCCCCGACCGCGACACTTGCGCAACGCTTTGAGACTGAAGCGTTGCCATTGCTCGACCAACTTTATGGCGGTGCGCTGCGCATGACGCGCAACCCAGCCGATGCTGAAGACTTGGTGCAAGAAACGTATATGAAGGCGTTCCAGGCTTTCGAGAGCTTCAAGCCGGGAACGAACCTCAAGGCATGGCTGTATCGCATCATGACGAACCTGTACATCAACAGTTATCGCAAGGCGCAGCGGCAACCATCACAACTACCCACCGAAGAAATTACGGACTATCAGATCTATTCCAGCGCCTCTCACCACTTCACCGGCTTGGAATCAGCGGAGGTGGAAGCACTGAAAACGATCCCTGATGACGAAGTGTCGGCAGCGTTGAATGGTTTGTCCGAGGAGTACCGAATGGTGGTGTACTACGCCGATGTGGAGGGCCTCGCGTACAAGGAAATCGCCGAAATCCTCGACATTCCGTTGGGAACGGTGATGTCCAGGCTTCACCGGGGAAGAAAACAGCTCCGCGGTGCGTTAAAAGAAGTGGCAGCCGGATATGGGATCGGAACGTAAAGGAAGCGAAAAGCATCATGAGCAATAACAACTGCGAGTGCAACTGCACCGACGCCTATGACATGCTGCGTCGAATCCTCGACGACGACACCTGCTGCGAACGAACGCGAGCCCAACTTCGCCGACAAATCCAAAGCTGCCCAGAGTGCTTTGCTGCCCTCGGCGTCGAAGAAGAAGTGAGGGCACTCCTCAAGCGGTGCTGCGAAACTACCGCGCCGACGACTCTCTATGAACGCATCTCCATTTCGATCCAGGTGCAGCGAGGACGCTAGTCCGCACGGAGTAGGTTGTGCGACTAAAAAGGTAGTTGGATCCAGTGTTTCCGGCGAAACTCCTAGATCTGATATACCCCGAAAACAATGCCGACGACGCAACCTCGTCGGTGGCTCTTATGAATTTTCGGCATTCGGGCTTCACAGGTGCTAGTCAGTGCTCCCGAGGTAGTACTCCTACCTAGAAGGCGGAAAATTGGTCGAAAAACGAGCTGCTGCGTAGGAGTGCTACTTCGGAAGTACGACCTAGCAGGTGTGCAGCCGCACTCCTAGTGAAAGAAAGCCAGCTGGCGAAACGTCGGCCAGACACACTTTTCAGGTTTAGTAAAAGAGTGTTTCTCCGATTCGTGATTTCCGCAACGTTGTGGCCCTCAAGCCAGTATTTATTGTTGTCTGTGTGCTTTCGACCGCTCTATGTCGTCCCTTCGGTGTAGTCGGACTACCGCTGTGGGATTTTATTCATTAAAAAAACGCTGTTCTACGTAGTCGGACTACGCCGAAGCGACGACATAGCACTTGTGCAGCAAGTCCGCACGGTTGGCGACACGTCGGCCCGATATACATTTCATTACTTAACCCAGAAAAAGGTCGTCTTCCCCTCGGTGAGAGGAAGACGACCTAATTTATGATTGGCGCAGAAACTCTTCTTAAGAGTTTGGACGACGGCCGTGGTTAGCCTTGTTCTTGCGACGGTCCTTGCGCTTGCGGCCACGCTTGCTCATGGCTGCCTCCTTGAGATTGTAATTAGGCGATTGATAGACGCACTTATGTTAAACGAGTGTGCTGTCGAATGGTTAATTTAGACGGTTGCGCGGGTACGGCCGCGACCACGGTTCTTGCGACGCTTCAGGGCGCGACGCTCGTCTTCGCTCATGCCGCCCCAGACGCCGGCATCCTGGCCGGATTCCAATGCCCAAGCGAGGCATTGGGAGGTGACTGGGCAGCGGTTGCAAACAACCTTTGCTGCAGCGATCTGTGCGAGGGCAGGTCCGGAATTGCCGACTGGGAAGAAGAGCTCTGGGTCTTCGTCGCGGCAAACAGCTTCGTGGCGCCAATCCATGATGGAATCTCCTAGTAATTCAAAGTGTGTGTGGTGGCTAGGTTCCTTCCGTCGGCACAAGGCCAGTGGCACCTTAAGTTATCGAACTGGTTGGGATATCAGATGGACGGCATGCGAAATGCAGCCGGATATCTAAACCGGTTGGCGATAATGGTGAGGTTTTGGGTGAGTAGTTAACCCGTACTTAACCTGAAGTACTGCTAGTGTTCGACTTTGGTTTTACAACCTGTCGTTTTCGCTACCGGAGAATCATGACACGTCAGCACAATTTTGGCTAGGGATAACGGGCAAAAAGTAACGAAGCTCACAAAAATCAGGCGGTTTTGGGGCTGATAACGTCGATGGCTTGCGGGGAAAAGGAGATGCTCACTTCGGTGTTTTCGCCGACGTATTCCCCGTCTACCTGCCACTTTAGTGGATGTGGGTTGGTGAGTGTGATCTGTTCGATGCCGTCAATTCGCGTTTCACGAAAATCAATCAAGTCACGCGCCACATTGCGGACGGGCAAACCCAACATTCGAGAAAGCGTCAAGAAGCCCACCGGGCCCGTCATGTCGTTGACTGCGTACAAGGCTAGGCCGTTGTCAAAGTCATGATCTGGGTTGGGCGCAAGCGGGATTGGGCCGGCATAACTCCACGGATTGGTATTGGACACGATCACGAAGGCTGCGGTGCCACGATAGTTTTCGCCGTCGGTGCATCGCGCGTGAAATCGGATCTCCAGTGTGGCTTTGCGCAGCTTGCGCCACACATTGAGTGCGACCACAGAGTATCGCCACGGGGTGGCCAAGCCTCCGCTGGCACGAATCTTTTCCATTCGGCCAATCACTTCGGCATCCAGGCCGAACCCGGCGTTGACGCAAAACCACCGGCCATTGATGAGGCCGACCGGAAGGCGTCGATAAGCCTGCGCATGCAGTAGTTCCGCCAACACGACGGCTGTCCGACCTGGATCATTGGGGAAACCCAGCGCACGGGCGAAAACATTCGCCGAACCAGTCGGAATGATGCCCAAGGCGGGCAACTCCGCGGCCGAGGGACGTACGGCCGGGTCATCGCCCAATAGTCCGGCCAGCACTTCGTTCACGGTGCCGTCGCCACCAATAGCAATAATGGCGTCGTAATCTGTACGGCGCAGCCCGGCACAGAGCTCGCGCGCGTGCCCGGGATACTCGGTGTAGACCGCTCGCAGCTCAGACACCTGAGCCAGGGGCGGAATAATCGCCTGGAATAGCTCATGAGTGTGACTGGTCGAGTTCGGATTCGAAAGCACGAGGCATCGCATAGAAGACGAGACTACGTTGATCATGTACACCCTGCACAATGAAAACGCCTGGCTCTAGTAGGCTAATAAGCCGTGACTGCAACCTCGAAAGACCCAACTCTCAAAGTCCCCGCAACGGTTCGCTACGCTGGCTGGCTGGCGATGGCTCAATCGGCCCTGGGGTTGGGGTATGCCGCGTTGCTGATCTACCGCGAATTCACGGGCCACGGTGCCGACGGCGTAGTGAAGGCCGATGGTGGTTCCGTGGGACTCGTGGGGATGGGAACAGCGGTGTATTTCATCATTATTTTCGGCGTTGTCTTGGCGGCTGCGATCAGCATGAACAAGGGGCACCGATGGGGACGAGGGCCAGTTGCCATGCTGGAAATGTTCCTGCTGGCAATGGCCTACTACATGTGGTCCGCTGACCAAATGGTGTGGGCCGCGCTCGCAGCAGCCTCTGGCGTGCTTGGCCTAGGTCTGCTGTTCAACTCGGCTGCACTGAGCTGGGCAACCGCGCGCCACAATTCCTAAGTTGCGCTGCTTGGCGGAGCCCAGCTGCGCTCAAAACTGCGCCGAGGAATTTGGGGGCCGTTAGCCAGCTAACCTAGCCCCGCAGCGCGACGATGCTGTCACCGCGCTTTTCCACCAATGCGGAGCCCGCGACTGCTACCGACACAGGGCCGGTGTATCCGCCCCGGTCGACGGGGACAGTTCGCTCAATCTGTCCGGTTTCCCAGTTGCCAACAGCAAGCCCGCCGACCACGGGGAACACCACGCGTTGCCCGACGGCAACACCAGTGCCGAGTGCGCCTTCAAAAATTGCTTCAGCCGCCAAGTTTGCGGGGTTGAGGAGGTACAAACGCTCGCCGTCGAACCACGACATGTGGTGTGGCAGATCGGCGGTCTGCGGGTAGAAAGCCTTGTTCGTTTCCGTCATGGCCCGGTCGATTTCTGAGCTGGGCTTGACGTCATTGCGGGCGACTTCTTTGCCCTTGTCGTCATAGGCGATCAGCCGTGGCACTGCGCCGGGAACATAGACAGATGCCGTGGTTTGCCCGATTGCCACCAGCTGCGCGCCTGTCCCTGGGACGGCGACATCGGCCTTTATCTTGGGCTTTCGGGAGTCCTCGGGGGTGGCTGCTTGAAGTCGAAGCATGGTGTTGTTCGGCTGGTCGGGGCACGTTTCGGCGACAGCGAACAGCTCTTTTCGGGTCAGTGCAGAATTGATAGTGCAGTCTTCATGTGGCTGTTGATCCGGTTCCTGCCGGGCATCTTTATCGCCGTATTCGACGGTCCGCACCAGGTCGCTGCGCCACAGCTCCGCGCGTTCCGGGGACACCGTGCCTACCCGGTCGTTGGAGGAAATCGGTACTACATCGTCAGGGGCGGTGGCGCTGCGGGTCGCGCGGTAGGTGCCGGTCTTGGTGGCGATCTGCGTGACATCGCCACAGCCTGCCGACGTCCGATAGGTGGCCACCACACTGCTAAAACCAACGCTCAGTGAGCACAGTTGTTTATCGCGCTCATATTTCCACACTGTCTGTCCGTTGTCGGGGTTGAGTGCGGTGACGGTGGTGTCGTTACCGGTGATGACCAAGCCATCTGCCACGAGGGGTTTGGTCATACTTGGCGTGGACTTGGAGGTGCTTTCCCAGGCTGGTTTAAGCGTGGCCGGCAGGTCGGCCAAGTTTGCCGTGCTTGCAAATTCTGCCGCAGCTGGGGTTAAGTCGGAGTGGCGGACTGGAGCGTTGGCGTAGACAACGCCGATGGCCAGCGCGCTTACAGCAGTGATGGTTCCCACCGCGATGAAGTCCTTCTTCGTGCGTCGCAGAACCGCTGCACCGCGCTTGGGGGACTGTGATGGTGAATTCACTAGCTGTTGGCCTTTCGGGACGGACGTGTGGTGGCACCTTTGTGGCCACGGAGACGCTCGGTAGAGCTGAATCCGCCGAAGACTCGCTTTGCAGGGCCAACGCTGTCTTGGGCGTCTGGTGGGATATTCAACGCCGTGAACAGCTCTGGTGAGGTTGAGAACCACCGGGGAGGTTCTGGGGTAGCGAGGCCGAGTTCGGAATTGATGCTCTGCCATTTGTGTAGTTCATCGTATCCTACGAGCGTGATGGCTACTCCAGTATTGCCGGCTCGCCCGGTGCGGCCGATGCGGTGCACGTACGTCATCGGGTCTTCTGGGGTTTGGAAGTTGATGACGTGGGTGACGTCGTCGATGTCGATACCGCGGGCGGCTACGTCGGTGGCTACCAAAATGTCGATGGTGCCGTTGCGGAATGCGGTGAGGGATTTCTCGCGTGCATCCTGGTTGAGGTTGCCATGCACTGCGCCGACGGTAAAGCCAGCCTGGGCTAGATCCTGTGCGGTTTCTGCGGCTGAGCGTTTGGTGCGGGTGAAGATGATCGTTCGCCCACGTCCGTGAGCTTGTAGCGCTCGGACCATGATCGCGACCTTGTCCATCCGGTGTGCCTGGAGCACGACTTGTTTCGTGGTGGCATGCGTCTGGGACTCAGTTTCCGTCTCGGCCCGGATATGGATGGGTTTGTGTAGGAATGAACGCGCCATCGTGATGATCGGGCCGGGCATAGTGGCTGAAAACAGCATGGTTTGGTGCTTGTGCGTTAACGCCTGGAGAATCTTCTCGATAGCTGGGAGGAACCCGAGGTCAAGCATTTCGTCGGCTTCGTCGAGGACGAGGATGGCTACTTGATCAAGTTGAAGGGCGTGTTTTTGGTAAAGATCCAAGATTCGTCCCGGCGTCCCGACGACGACATCCACGCCGTCGCTAAGCGTGGCTATTTGCTCTTCGTAGGGGCGTCCGCCATAGACCGTCGTCACTCGCACGGGGGTGTGCTTGGCTGCCTGAGTGAGGTCCGCGGATACCTGAACTGCCAACTCGCGGGTCGGCGTGATCACGAGTGCGCGGGGTGTGCCGTCGAGTTCTGCGACGTCCGCGGAATCAAAAACCCGGTCGATCAGGGGCACCCCGAAACCCAGGGTTTTCCCCATGCCGGTGCGCGCTTGACCGATGATGTCGGAACCGTCGAGTGCGATCGGAAGGGTGAGCTCCTGGATAGCGAAGGTATTGACGATTCCCCGTTCCGCAAGCGCGGTACAGATTTCGTGGGCAACGCCCAATTTGGCAAACGTGGGGCTGGGGGCAGGACCTGTGGAAGACACGCCTAACATATTAACGTTCCTTCCGGCTGGTTGGATAAGTCTAAACGTAATTTCGGGGTGGGGCAGCGCTATGCTAGATGACACGCCGCGGGCTCGTCCTGCGCGTAAATTGTTATGGTCAAATCAGGGCTTTGCAAGTTCCTGTCCCGAATATGAGCGCAAAGGAAGTTTTTGATGGACATCAAGATTGGCTTTACTGACAGCCCCCGAGAGTTGACCATCGCCACCGACGCCTCCCAGGATGAGGTGCGGGCAAAGGTTGCTGCCGCACTCGAGGCCGAATCCGGCGTGCTGGAGCTTTCCGACGACCGTGGCCGCCAGTACCTAGTGCGCAACAGCCGGATCGCTTACGTAGAAATCGGCGCAGCCAACGCACGTACTGTTGGCTTCATTGGTTAGCAGACTCGCTATCGTTTTATCTGCGGTTTTAAGGCAAGCATGAAGAAATCATCTGATCCAATGCTGGTGCGCTTCGCACGGGAATACGGCTGGCGCGCATACGCCATCCCAGTCCTAGCAGTGATAACTGTCTGGATCCTGGTCGATGTTTTCTTCGGCGGCCCAGTTACCCATAATTCCGATCCTGCAGGGCAGGCAAACTCTACTGCGGGCCAAACAGCAGAGCAGGGTGCTCGCTCCGCTGGTCCGCAACCTGCTGCTCAAGAGCAGCTGCGGTTGCCGACGGGCGAATTGCCACCTGGTGGAGCTTTCACCGCCAAAGGCGATGGGACCTTCCGGGTGGTTGGTTCCCCAGGGCCCAAGGTTGGGCAAGGACAAGAAAAGGTGTTTAACTACGTCATTGAGATTGAAAATGGCGTCAATACCGCGCTTTACGGTGGCGATGATGCCGTGGCTGCGATGGTAGATGCGACGTTAAACAACCCCAAGGGCTGGACAGTGGACCCAAAGTTCGCTTTTCAGCATGTCGCGCCCGATCAGAACCCGGAATACCGCATTCAACTCACCTCGCTGGATACCACCCACGAACACTGTGGCCATGACCTGGCTATGGAGACAAGCTGTTTCACCCCGGTGGGTAACCGCGTCATTCTTAACGAGTCCAGGTGGGTCCGGGGCGCCACTACCGCGCAGGGGGACCTCGGGCTGTATCGCCAATATCTGATTAACCATGAGGTTGGCCATGGCCTGGGATTTGCCGCGCATCAAGCGTGTGGCGAGGGCGGTGCGCTGGCGCCGATCATGATGCAGCAAACACTCAGCCTGAATAACTCGGAGCTGTTTCGGATCGACCCGAACGAGGTGTATCAAGACGATAACAAGACGTGCTCTTTTAACCCCTGGCCTTACCCGTATGGCCGACTGTAGCAGGGGGGAGGCAAATGGATACCCTTCCTGATCATGTTCGGGCCGCTTTCCATGTCCCGACAGGTGAAGTGGTAAATCTCGGGCGGGCCTGGGACAACGGCTGGCGCGTGGGCAATACTGTTTTGATGCCTGCTCAGCAGCCGGACGTCGCTAGCTTTGCTGCCAAGTTGCGGGAGCAGCTTAAACCTTCCCATGTCCGTTTGGCGCGCCCGGTCCGCGCAACAGACGGTCGCTACGTGGTTTCAGGCTGGCGCGCGAGCATCTTCGAGCCCGGCCAGCTGCAAGCTGGGCGTGTCGACGAAACCGTAGTGGCAGCCCTCCGTCTGGCAGATGCTTTGGCGGGGGAGAAGATCCCTTCTTTTGTACAGTCGGCAATTTCAAAAGCCTGGGAGGAACATCAGGTTTTCGCCGTGGCCGACCGCGCAGCCTGGTCGAATGACCCGGAGCAGATCCTTTCTCTGGGACTAGACGGAACCCAGGTGGCGTCGCCCGCGGTGGAAAGCGCGTTGAAACTGGCTGCGCGCTTGTTGCCTTTGGTTCCCCCGATTTCGGCGCCGGATCAATTAAGTCATGCGGACATGTTGGCGACGACGATCTATGTTGGCTCGCAAGATCCGGTAGTTACGGAATTGGCGCCAGTCGCTCATCCGCATGGTTATACGGCCGCGTTAACGATGGTGGACGGGTTGCTTGCCGACGCCGTAGATGGTGGAATCATCAATCGATTTGGACACATCCCAGACTTGATGGGATTGCTGCTCCGCGCCCTGCTTTATCGAACATTTGTTCACTGCTTGCTTAAGGAAGCAAACCCGGAAATGAGCTCTCGCTTACAGTCTGTTTCCGATTTGATCATCCGCGGTTAGCATTGGATTATTTGTTCGAAAATGGAGGCGATAGGCCTAGGTGTCGCCAGGAGATGTCACAATGGTTGACATGACTGACTTGGATCCCCAACGCGATACCGGTTTTGCGCCGCATGCTCGGTTCGCTCCGAAAGAAAAACTCCAAGTTTCTTTGGTTTCCACCGATTCCCGGTGGCGGCCGCGCAACTGGAGCGGTGTGGCTGCTGAGTTCTTGGACCAGCTAGCCGACCCTTCGCGCAAACCAGGTAAGTTTCGCATCATTGGCAGCGCTGGGACGGGGGTGTCCTCTCTGGTAGTGGATGCAGTTCTCGCACGTTTGCGAGCGGGGGTAGATCCTGCTTCCATCGTTGTGCTTGCCGCGTCCAAAGAATCCGGATCCCTATTACGCCGGGAGATCACCGCAGCGCTGCCCAGCTTGGGATACGTCTCGGATGGACCCATGGTGCGCTCAGTGCATTCTTTTGCCTTCGCACTCGTTCGGCTAGCTGAATTGCAGGATAGCGCTCCGAGGCTTATTACTGGCGCCGAACATGACTTGGTGGTGCGCGAGCTGCTGCACATCCACAGTGAAATTGGTGCCCCGATCTGGCCGGATAATGTTAAAGCCGCCTTGCCAATGGTAGGGTTTGCCCGCCAGCTCCGCGACTTCATTTTGCGCGCACAGGAGCGCGGACTCGGTTCGACGGACCTCATCAAGCTTGGCACTGAGCATGGTCGACCAATGTGGGTGGCTGCGGGGGAATTCCTTGCGGAATACCAAGAACTCCAAGCCCTTTCGGGGGCACAGCTATACAACGCCTCGGAATTGGTCACATCCGCACTCAAAATATTGGGCACGGATACCGATTTTCTCGTTAGCCAGCAACGCCGTATTAATACCATTGTGGTCGACGATGCACAGCACCTGGATCCGCAGGCTGCACGGCTAGTCGAGTTGTTTGCAGACAGCGCGGAGTGTGCCGTGGTCGCAGGAAACCCGCACCAGTCTGTCTTTCATTTCCGTGGCGCCACTCCAGCTTCGCTGCTCAATTTCGCGGCGACAACCACTTTGGAGCTACGGGAACGGCTACGGGCCAACCCCCAGATTGATGTCGTCTGTTGTGATACGCCGGCCGTCGAGATGCTGCAGGTAGCAGATGTTTTGCGTCGCAAGAATCTCCTGGAGGGGATTCCGTGGAAGGACATGGCCGTCATCGTGAGATCTAGCGCTGCCGTGGCACATGTGCGTCGCTCGATGTTGAGCGCAGGGGTCCCGGTGCGCATCCAGCCTACGGATGTGGTGCTCTCGCAACAGCGTCTGGTGGCGAATATCTTGTTGGCTTGTCGGGCTATTACTGAACCGCTGGCCAGCTACGAGTTTGAGGACCTGATCCTCGGTCCCGTCGGTGGAGCTGACACCGTCACCTTGCGACGACTGCTGCGTGGGCTGCGACGAGCCGAACTTCAGCGGGGTGGCTCTCGACGCGCGATGGAGGCCTTCCGGGAACTTGCGTGCGCCGAGCAAGCGCCGACAGAGTCAGACCTGGAGTTTCTGACTGAACGTGAGCGTGACATCCTCACCAGGATTCGCACTGTACTCAGGGCAGGAATTGACTCCTACCGGGCCGGTAATTCCGTGGAACTGATTTTGTGGGATATTTGGCATGCCACCGGGCTTTCGGATCGGCTGATGAACGCCTCTTTGCGCGGAGGGGCGCTGGGGTCCAGCGCAGACCTTGACTTGGATGCCATGATGACGCTTTTCGACGCCGCCGGCGACTTCGTCGAACGCCAACCCACCGCAAACATTGCCCGTTTTGTCGACCACATCATTCAGCAAGAATTGCCGTCGGGGGCCCGCGATCGGCGCGGGGTTACTCGTGATGCTGTCAGCATTCTCACCGCCCACGCCACCGCTGGTCAAGAGTGGAAGGTAGTCGCCGTCGCTGGGGTACAAGAAGGACAGTGGCCTTCCCTTGGCATTACCGGCAGCCTGTTCGGGCAAGAGGAGCTGGTTGACCTCATTGATCACGGCATCGACCCAAACATCATTATCGCGCGCACGGGTGAGCGGGTGGCGGAAGAACGCCGACTTTTTAATCTGGCCGTTAGTCGGGCGAGTCAGTATTTGCACGTCAGCGCGGTTTTTGATGCCGAATCGGATGAGGTTGATGAGCCGTCGCGTTTTCTGAAAGACTTCGCCCAGGAGCAGCACTGCCAGATCAGGATCGTGGGGCAGGATGAAATGGCACAGGATTCCGCCTTGTCCGCGGAATCACTTGGATATGCTCCGCAACAGGAGGAATACCCACGCCTTCTGTCCGCACCGAGCATCATTGCCGAATTGCGACGCGTGGTGGAAAACCCTAATGCGGTATCAAAGCAGAAAGAACTAGCTGCCTTTGAACTCGGCCGACTTAGCGACGCCGGGATCTATGGGGCCCACCCCGATCAGTGGTGGGGATTGCAGTCGCCATCAACCATGTCGCCCGTGGTTTCCGCCGAGGCGTCAGGAAGGGTCTCGCCGTCGAAAATTGAAGCTGGGCTCGCCTGCCCGCTGCGTGCCGTGCTGGCTGGGGTGGCGGAAAAAGATGAGACTCAGATTCACCTCGTGAAGGGGACGTTGGTGCATGCGGCTGCGGAAGCTCGGGCGCATAAAGTGCCTCGCGCTACCATCGAGAAGCTGGTCGGGGAGGCGTTTGCGGCGGTGTCGGACGTGCCTAAGTGGCGTCAGGAGTCTTACCTCGCTGAGTGGGACGAATTGATCGCTCGCACCCTTAACTACGTTGAAGCTCATGATGCCGTCGGGGTAGAAGTTCCAGTGCGAGTGCAGGTGGGTGCGCGGGCAGATGGCACCCCCATCGTCATTGCCGGCCGAATGGATCGCTTGGAGAAGAACGCCGACGGCGAGTATGTGATCGTCGATCTAAAGACAGGTTCCTCAGCTGCTACCGTCAAGGAGACTCAGGATCATCCGCAGCTGCTGGCCTACCAACTCGCACTTCATCACGGCACCTTGCACGAAGGTCACGTGAATACAGCGCACCCGAACGAAGAAACTCTAGCCGTGGGCAGTGCCCACCTGGTGTATCCCGGGGTAAAAACCACCAAGCTCACGATCCGCCAACAGGCACCCAAAACAGCGGAGCAGCTTGAAGAATTTGCCGCGAAACTACCTCCGCTACTCGACGCGCTCGCGGGCCCCATTCTAGAAGCGCGCGTAAACGAAAGCTGTGATTCCTGCCCGCTGCTGACCATGTGCCCTGCCCATCAGGAAGGACGGCCGCTAACCGATGTTCAATGAGATCATTAGTCCCACAAAGCTCTCGGCAATCTTGGGACAAAAACACGCTCCTACCTCCCAACAAGCTGAGGTTATCGGCGCGGCACCTGGTCCGTTGTTGGTGGTTGCTGGGGCAGGGGCGGGGAAAACCGAAACCATGGCCAATCGCGTTGTGTGGCTTGTGGCCAATGGATATGCCGCCCCCGACCAAGTACTAGGGCTGACTTTTACTCGTAAGGCCGCTCAGCAGCTAGCGCAGCGGATCCGAGCCCGCCTATCGACGTTTGCTGCTACCCCGGTAGCGCGCCGGCAGGATCCCAGCGGTGAGCTGGAAAAACAATTAGAGTCGATAAACCCCACGGTGTCCACGTATGACTCTTATGCCGGTCGCCTTGTGCAGGAGTATGGGCTGCTGCTTCCGGTGGAACCCACGGCCAGGCTGATTACTGATACTGAGTTGTTTCATATTGCTCGGCAGGTCGTGGCGGAGTACCCACACAAACTTAGCGCCACGCAATCTGTAGCAACAGTGGTGAAAAACCTGCTTGCGCTATCTGCCGAACTGGATAACCATATGGTTAGCCACGATGACGTGCTGGGAGAAAGCACGTCGTTTGTGCAGCGTTTCGAAGAAATTGATCGGGGCAGGAGCTCCGAGAATTTCAACACAACGATCTCCGGTTGGATCGACACCCAGCAACTACGGCTGGAATATCTGCCGTTGGTGACAGCGCTCAAGGCGGAACTCAGCAAGCGTCAAGTGATCACGTTCGGGGAACAAATGACGCTGGCGGCACGCCTCGCTGAGAGCTTTCCGGAAGTAGGGGAGAAAGAGCGCCGAAAGTTCCGCGTTGTCATGCTGGACGAATACCAAGACACCTCCCACTCACAACGGGTCCTGTTGCGCTCTCTGTTCGGTAGCAAGGACCCCGACCTAACAGTGACCGCGGTCGGGGACCCGATGCAATCCATCTATGGTTGGCGCGGTGCAACGGCCGCGAATCTCGAACGCTTCACCACTGATTTCGCCACAGCTAGCGGACCCGACGGAGAGCGCACACCTGCCGAAAAGAAGCAGCTGACGGTCTCTTTCCGAAACCCCAGCCAGGTACTTTCCGGTGCCAATGCCGTATCTGGAGCCGTGTTTGACCGCTACAACCAAGGAAAAAGAACGGTAGAAGCTCTCACCGCCCTACCGGGCAAAGACAACGGTGCCGTACAACTCGGCTGGTTTCAGACCCCGGAGCAAGAACAAAACTGGGTGGCTGACTATTTCACGCAGACCTATCATAGCCTCGAACCGGGGGAACCATTCACTGCTGCCATTTTGGTGCGCAAGAAGTCTCATATTGAGGGCTATGCCTCCGCATTAGCCGAGCGAGGTGTGCCGTACGAGGTGGTTGGACTCTCCGGCCTGCTCCTCATCCCGGAAGTAGCTGACCTCGTCGCCATTGCTACCATGCTCATTGACCCCACCGATAACGCAGCAGCCTTAAGGGTCCTCACCGGACCCTTGGTGCAGCTGGGAGCTAGTGACCTGCTTGGTCTCCAGCAACGAGCAGCTAACCTGGCAGGTAGAGCACGCCGAAAGCCCACTCAGCCTGCTGACGAAGACTCTCCCAATCCGCTGGAAAAACTGGAAGTCATTATCGCGGAGAATGTCGCTACCGATGAAGACACTTCCATCGGGCTGGTCGATGCCGTAGCTGACCTTGGGGAACCGGATTTCTACACTGAGGTTGGCTACTACCGTTTGCGCGAACTCGCAGCGATGTTGAGGCACCTGCGCACCTACAGTCTCGGGCGAAACCTTACCGATCTGTTCGCTGATATCGAGGAGGTCTTCGGCATCCGCACCGAAGTACTTTCCCGGCAAGACCCGCATGCCGATGGTGCCTCCGGCACAATCCACCTGGATAGCTTCGCCGCGGAGGTAGCGTCGTTCGAAGCTATCCCAGGGGCAAGTTTGCGCAGCTTGTTGGACTACTTTGCCCTTGCTTTGGAACATGAAGACGGGCTGGAGCCAGGAGAAGTGAAAGTACGGAGCAACCGCGTGCAGATCCTTACCGTACATAAATCCAAAGGTTTGGAATGGCAGCATGTCGCCGTTGTACGAGCGGATAACAGTACCTATCTGGACGAACATTCCAACCTCCAGGGCCAGAAATTAAGCACCTGGGTCACCGACGTCACCAAAGTACCCTCCACGCTGCGGGGAGACGTTGCCGAAGGAGAGGAGCTAAGTGGTATTCCAGAATTTGAAGCCGCCGAAGCAGAGGTCCGCAGCGATCTAGAAAAGGCAGTGAAGGCGCATATCGAGGAGTTCCGCGACACCTTTCGCCAAGAAGCCGCTCGATTGTTCTACGTGGCAATTACTCGGAGCGAGCACAATGTGCTGGTCACCGGTTCTGCGAACACCGGCGGCTCCAAAGTTCGAAAACCCTACGTCTATTTCGACCTGTTGCGAAGTACTCAGCCCGAAAATGTCGTGCACTGGGAAGACGGCGCCTCCGCAGAAGAGGAAAACCCTGCACAGACAGAAACACTTAGCGCAGTGTTCCCGACCGACCCGTTAGGAAAGCGTCGTCCCCACGTGGAGGCCGCGGCCGAAAGGGTACGCCACATGTTAGCAAACGTGCTGCACACCGACGAAGAACCAGAGCTCACCCAACTTGGCGAGCAGGGGCAACAATGGCACCGCGATGTCACTGCCCTCATCGAGGAACATCGCCGACTCTCATCGACAAAAATTGAAGTACCTCTTGGCCAAGAACTCACCGCTACCGACCTCGTCGCCCTCGAACGAGATCCCGTCTTCTTTGCCCAACGCACCTTACGGCCGGTTCCATTCAAACCGAACGCATATGCCAAACGTGGCACAGCATTCCACGAATGGCTGGAACGTCGCTTTGGGTCTGCTACCTTGCTCGACGACGAAGAACTGATGCTCGACGCTCAAGACACAACTGAAGTCATGGACAACGCGGATCAACTCGCTGAGCTGCAGGAGAAGTTCCTGGCCTCGGAATGGGCGGAGCGACAGCCCGCTCAGGTCGAAGCGCCATTCGAAGTGGCTATTGGCAATACGATTGTTCGCGGTCGGATCGATGCCATTTTCCACGAAGGCGAAGATCCCGCCAACGGCTGGCTCGTGGTTGACTGGAAGACCGGCCGCAAACCACGGGGGTCGGAACTTGCGGCCGCTGCCATCCAGCTCGCGGTTTATCGATATGCCTGGGCGCAGCTTGTGAGCAAACAACATGGCATCGAAGTTGACCCCGAGAGCATTAAGGCTGCCTTCTACTACGTTGCCGAGGGAGAGACTTATGCGCCGGGTAAACTACCAACCGCAGCTAACTTGGCAAAACTAGTCGGAAGCGACGAGGCCTAGGCCACACAATCAGTGGTCGCGACCTTGAGGAGAATGAACAGCGAATGCGAAATCGGATCGGAGACCGCCTCCGTGGCGATACCGAACTCAATGACTTGCCGGCACATGCCCTGCTCAATATCATCAACGTGCCAGGTAAGGCATTTGCATCGCCATGGCAGCTGATTCTCCGTCGTTTCTTGTACGCGATGATCCTGCTGGCCATCGTGTCCGTGCTGGCGTACGTCGATAAGGACGGATACACCGAGCATCTGACCTTTATCGACGCCGTCTACTACGCCGCGGTGTCGATGTCGACAACCGGTTACGGCGATATCACCCCGGTCACGCAGCAAGCCCGGCTAATTAATATCATTATCATCACACCGCTGCGAATCGCCTTCCTGATCCTTCTGGTCGGCACCACTTTGTCCGTTCTCACCGAAGAATCCCGCCGAACCCTTCAAATCCAACGATGGAGGAAGTCCTTGCGTAACCACACTGTTGTCATCGGATATGGCACCAAGGGACGCTCCGCCGTCGCGGCGCTGCTTGCCGACGGCACCCCGGCCAGCCAAATCGTCGTCGTAGACTCGGACCCACGCGCCCTGGAGATGGCCTCCAACCAAGGGTTGGCGACAGTCCACGGCACCGCCACCAAGTCCGATGTCCTCAAGCTCGCAGGTGTGACTCGCGCCCGTGCCGTGGTCGTCGCCCCCAACCTCGATGACACTGCCGTTCTGGTGACGCTTTCCGTGCGCGAAATTGCGCCGAGCGCGATGATCGTGGCGAGTGTGCGCGAGTCGGAAAATATGCACTTGCTGCGCCAATCCGGGGCCGACTCAGTGGTGATCTCCTCGGAGACCGCAGGGCGACTGCTTGGGCTTGCCACCGTCACCCCATCGGTGGTGGAAATGATGGAAGATCTGCTGTCCCCGGACGAAGGCTTCTCCATTGCGGAGCGCATCGTTGGAGAAGACGAAGTCGGAGCCAACCCCCGCCACCTCGCCGACATTGTCCTCGGAGTGGTGCGGTCTGGAGAGCTCTACCGCATCGATGCCCCAGAGGCAGAAATCGTCGAGCCCGGAGACCGGTTGCTGTATGTCCGACGGGTATTCGGCTAACCCGTGCAAGTACTAGTTATTACTCCGGATAACCGCACGCTGGTGACCGACAAGGGCGCCCCGCTGTGGTTTGATGGGGCGGCTATCGACGTCGCGAAGCAGGAATGCCCCGACGGGCTTGAAGGCGCAGTGCGTCGTGACGTTACAACAGCACAGCAGCTAGCCACGCGGTTTGGCGCGCAACTTAAATCTATCCGTGCGTTGAGCGATGACCCACGTGTTGCCCGGGCCGCCCACCTGCTTCGGTTTCGGGAATCTCACCGCTTTCACCCCCACAGCGGTAAGCTACTCACCCACCAGGCTGACCAAGCACGAGATCCTCATGGTGTTGCAGTTTTCCCACGCATCGACCCCTGCGTCATCGGGATAGTGGAGCTGGAAGGCCACGATCGCATTTTGCTCGGTCGAAATGCCCAGAGGCCACAGTTCTTTTCCCTGGTCGCGGGATACGTGTGCCCCGGCGAAACCCTCGAGCAGTGCTTTGCCCGGGAGGTGTTGGAAGAAACCGGTCGCAGCGTCCACCAAATGACATACCAGGGTTCGCAGCCGTGGCCGATGTCCGGATCGTTGATGATGGCGTTTCACGCTTTCACCACCGATGTGCATCCTCGACAAACACCCGACGGGGAGCTCATTGAAATTCGCTGGGCCAGCCGAGAACAGTTGGCAACACTGCCGCTGGCCGCGCCGGGATCGATAGCCCGAAAACTCATCGATGACTGGAGCCATACTTGTGATTAACCTCGATGAACTTGACGATGACCAACGAATCGCAGCCACCGCACCCCGCGGACCGGTGTGTATTTTGGCCGGTGCTGGGACCGGTAAGACCCGAACGATCACTTACCGGATTGCGCACCTGATTGACCAAGGAATGGTCAGCCAAAACCGCGTCCTCGCTGTGACTTTCACCAATCGGGCTGCTAGCGAAATGCGACATCGTCTGCAGCTGATGGGGATCGGGGGAGTGCAAGCCCGGACGTTTCACGCTGCTGCGATGCGCCAACTCAGGTACTTTTGGCCCCAGGTCGCAGGAGATTTGAAGTGGAAACTGCACCAAAACAAGTTTCCGCTAGTGGGAGCCGCGGCGCGAAGCGTTGGGCTAGATACCAACAAGGACACCGTACGTGACTTGCTTAGCGAGATCGAATGGGCGAAGGCCTCGCTCGTCTCTGCTGAGCAGTACGCGGAGGCCGTCGATAAGGCGCGCCGGACGCCCCCTGCGGATGCGGCGAAAGTGGCCGAGGTGTATCGGCGCTACGAGCAGTCGAAAATTACTGATGCCGGGTTGCTGCTGGATTTCGACGATTTGCTGCTGCACACCGCCGGGGCGCTTGAGAATTCGCCAGCGGTCGCGGAGGAATTTCGCGAACAGTACCGCAGCTTCGTCGTCGATGAATACCAGGACGTCACTCCGCTGCAGCAGCGGGTCCTTAATGCTTGGTTGGGTGATCGCGATGACCTCACGGTCGTTGGGGACGCCAACCAGACCATTTATTCCTTCACGGGTGCCACCCCAGATTATTTGTTGAACTTTTCGCGAACCTATCCGCACGCTACCGTCGCCCGGCTGCAACGCGACTACCGCTCGACTCCGCAGATCACCACGCTCGCCAACCACATCATCGGCGAGGCGAAAGGACGCGTGGCCGGTACCCGTCTTGAGTTGATCGGCATGCGACCCAAAGGCCCGGAACCCACCTTTAGCTGCTACGACGACGAAGTGACCGAAGCACGCGAGGTAGCTCGGAAAATCGCCAAGCTTATCGACGACGGCGTCGCGCCCGCAGAGATCGCCGTGCTCTATCGCATCAACGCCCAGTCGGCGGTGTTCGAACAGGAACTTGCCGACGCCGGGATCGTCTACCAAGTGCGAGGCGGCGAAGGATTCTTCCAACGGCCCGAGATCACCCAGGCCATCAGCCAACTCGTGCGCACCGCGCAACGCGATGACCTCCCTGAACAAGCAGTTGGCCCGCAACTTCACCGCTTGGTGCGGGCTGCGCTGGCACCGCTTGGGCTTACTCCCACAGAGCCGGAAGGCGCTCAGGCCCGGGAACGGTGGCAGTCGCTGAACGCGCTCGTCGAACTCATCGAGGAGCTCGGGAATGCGACCCCGGACCTTGACCTGATCGGCGCCCTGCACGAGCTCAAGAACCGTGCCGATGCTAAGAACCCGCCCAACATGCAAGGGGTAACCTTAGCTTCCCTGCACGCGGCCAAGGGTCTCGAATGGGATGCGGTGTTTTTGGTCGGTTTGGTGGAAAACACCCTGCCGATTTCTTATGCCATCAAGGCCGGGGACGCGCAGATCGAAGAGGAACGTCGCTTGTTTTACGTCGGTATCACCCGTGCGCGCGAGCACCTGCACTGCTCCTGGGCGTTGGCCAGGCAGGAAGGGGGCAGGAAGTCTCGCAAACGTACCCGTTTCCTGGATGGGGCAGTGGCGGACACACCAGATGTACCAGCGCGGAAAGTCCGCCCCAAACGGTGCTCGGTGTGTGGTGCGACGCTTTCCACTCCGCAAGCGAAAGTGCTTGGCCGCTGTGAAAGCTGCCCGTCGGATGTTGACGATTCCCTGTGGTCCGCCTTGCGCCAGTGGCGAGCAAGTGTCGCTAAGGAATGGAAAGTCCCCGCATTCGTCGTCTTTTCTGATGCCACTTTGTTGGCGGTCGCCGAGGCACAACCGACAAACGAGGAGGAGCTACTCGACATCTCCGGCGTGGGCCCAGTCAAGATCGAAAGATATGGAGCTTCGCTGCTGGAGGTTCTGCGCGCTGAAGCATAACGGGCAGCGCGGATGAGAAGGCAGCACGGAGTGCTCCGCGACCCCAAACGGGTCTTGCCGCCACAGCCATCCCGGAATAACCTCCAGCCCGGAAGTCTGTGGCGCAGGCTCCGCCAGACCCAATAGTGACAGCACTACCGCGGTGGCTTGGACGCTACATAACGCTACCGACAACGGATCCACAGCGGAGGAAGCCGGCAGCTGGGCGGCCACCTGGCTGAAATCCGGGTCATGGCGCACCCGGTACAGGTCAACACACATCGGACATGCGCCGAACCCTTGAACGACAACCGGCCCCACCACCGCGGTGCCATCGACGACGGAGATAGGCACATAGTCTGCAAAACCACGCCGATGTACAAGGGGCGCAATCATACGGCCAGCGGCATAGCGATCCGATACCACCAGCGGAATCCGCGGGTCGGTATGCCGGAGGAAACTCTTATCGGTTTCGCCCCGCAATGGTCGACGCACCGCGCAGCCCGACTTCAGCAACAGATCTTCGGTAGCAGCTGCCAGGGCATTGCGGCCAACAATGGCCACCTCAGGTGCGACGGCGGGCTGGTGCACCAGGATTCGGTAATCTATGAGCTCCTCGATGAGGAGGTTCGCGGCGTCGTCGACAAGCCCTGCTTTGTTGAGCACCCGGGTGATGTCGGCACGCGGGCGTGCGGTGCGCAGTGAAGAAAACGCACTGGCCAGGGCGCCGATCGTTGGCGGTGGCAGCTGGGCGATGACGCCGCACGTGCGTCCGTCGATACCGAATTGCAGCGCAGGTCCCGGGCGCACCACAATGCGAGCCGCCCGTGAAAGACGAAGTAATCCCCCCATGTGGCATAGAATAGCCCGTCGTGACGCATGAGGTAGAGGTTGTAAGGTCCGCTCGACGCAAGAAGACCGTAAATGCACAGCTTGTCGACGGAAAAATCCGTGTCCTCATCCCCGCCCGGCTCAGCAAGAAAGAGGAGGAGAGGATTGTTGCCGAGCTGGTCGCCAAGATGGAGGCGAAGCTGAGTGTCAGTGCGAAAAGTGATGAGCAATTAGCTGCGCGCGCCGAGCAGCTCAATAAGAGAGTGTTGGATTCTCGAGCCACCATTGGAAGTATCCGGTGGGTTACCAATCAGCGGCGGCGCTGGGGGTCCTGTTCGCCGTTAACCAACGACATCCGGATTTCTCATCTGTTGCAGCAAGTTCCTGATTATGTGCTTGATGCCGTTATCGTGCATGAACTCACCCACACGTTCATCCACTCCGGGCACTCCGCTGAATTTTGGCAGTGGGCTGACCGGGTGCCGCAGGCCGAGCGGGCAAAAGGATATTTGGAAGCCTACTCCCGCTTTGTGGGCGGGAGTTTCGACGAAGCCTAGTACTCAGTGCCGTCCTGGTCACCAGGATCTTTGCCGTCGTCTTCCCGGCGCTGTGGTGGGTTCTTCTTGAGTTCCTCCTCCAGCGCGTTAATCTCCGCGATCGGGTCGAAGTCGGCGGAATCGGCATCATCAAGCAAGGTGTCGATGAATCCAGCGGAATTGCCCAAATCCTCCGCAGAAGGGAGGAAATCTGGGTGATCCCACACGGCATCTCGACGCTCTACCCCGACGGCGTTTTCCACTCGACGCCATAGTTCCTGCGCCTCGGCAACCTTCGGCGCCGCGAATTCAATGCCCACGACCTTGGCAAATGCCTTTTCTGCGGAACCGCCCGTTGCCCGGCGACGTCGCCATGCTTCATTCATTTGGGCGGTCGACGGGATGCGCTCTCCCATTGCTTGGGTTACCACCAATTCCACCCAGCCTTCGACAAGGGCGAGTAGCGTCTCCAAGCGAGCGACGGCACCGGCGTTGCGCGAGGTGATGCGAGGGGATAGGTCCATGCCTTGAAGTCGTTGCATCGCTTCCTGAATCTGGGCCGGGTCGCCCGACTCGAGGCCGAGCTCGCGGGTGGCCTCCTCGATATGGGAAGTATCGATCACCAGCCCGGCCGCGTATTCCTCCACGGAAGAAACCAGGCGCTCCACCAGCCATGGAACATGCTTGAATAGGCGCTGACGAGCTACTTCTCGTGCACAGACATATACCAGCGCTTCTTGCTCGGCCACGCTTAAATCCTTAGACATGGCGCGCAAATGCTGTGGTAGGACAGCCGTGATACCCGAGGGAGCGATGGGGAGGCCAAAATCCGAACCGGTAAGAGTTTGCTTGGCGAGGTCTCCTAGGGCATGTCCGAGCTGCATGCCGAAATTCATCCCAGACATGGAATTCATGATCTGAAGCATCGGGCCAACCATCTCGCGGGCTTCCTCTGGGAGCTGCTCTAGCTGCGCTTCATTCATGCGCTCAGCAACCGGGGTAACGAAGCGCTTCCATGTCGGCAGGGTTGCGCTAAGCCACTGTTCTGCGCTCCAAGCTTCTACCTTGCCACTGGCGGTGGGTAACACGGTGGCGTCGTCAAGCCACATGTCTGCTAAGCGAGTTGCTTCCTGCACCGCTGTTTGATCGGAGTCCGTCACTTTGGTGTCAGACCCGATCTGCTGGCGGGCGATACGCTCGGCTAATTCATAGTTGACGGGCCCGCTATTTTGCTGGGCGCCGCCACCGAACATAGCGCTGAGCTGGTTAAAGATCTCGCCAAAACCGCCGGGGCCATTATTGTCACCGCCACCGGGGTTGCTGCCGAAGCCGAAGTTGCCGCCGAAGAAGAAGTTGTTGTTGTTGTTCATGTCTCCAAACTACCGCAGCACCACGGCAAAACTTCCCGAGCGCCCTACGCTGTTAGCGAACACAAAGGGAGCAGGTAAGGTATCAAAGCGTGAAACTTCGCTCGCAAGCCCGTTCCCGGACCATTCTGTGGGGAGCTATCCCCGTCTTGGCAATGACGTACCTGGCGACAGCCCCGACGGTTCCCTTCACGTCCATTCCCCTCACGGTTCCGTACGCTGCGGAAAGCCCAGGCCCTACCTTTAATACCCTGGCGGAATTCGAGGGAAAACCAATCGTTGCAGTAACGGGGACCGAAACGGACCCTACCAGTGGCAACCTCAACATGACCACGGTCTCGGTGTATTCGCAGCTGACATTCGCGCAGGCATTGAGCCGGTGGCTCGTGCATGATGACACCCTGGTGCCCATCGAGCAGATCTTCCCACCGAACTTGAGTCAGACCGAAGTTGATCATCAAAACAAGGTGCAGTTTTCGCAATCAGAATCAGCTGCCACCTTGGCTGCTCTGGAGTATTTGGAGCGTCCGACCGCGGTCGAGGTTGTGGACATTGTGCCCGATTCCGCCGCCCAGTCAATTCTCATGCCTGGCGACCGCATCGTTGCCTTCGCAGGCCAACCCATTACCGAACCGAGCCAGGTACGCGAGAAAGTTCTGGCAGGGCAACCTGGAGACACCGTGGAGCTTTCCGTCGTGGGTGCGCAGGCCACACCGGAGACGCAGCCAGAGACGAAGACACTCACCTTGGGGAAGAACCCGGACACCGGCAATGCGTTCTTGGGAATCACCATGGGGGCGGTGGCTGCGGATGGCACGAAGGTTGAGTACAACCTCAAAGACATTGGTGGGCCTAGTGCCGGCATGATGTTTAGCCTTGCGGTCGTCGACAAGCTCAGCCCTGGTGAGCTGACCGGTGGGAAGTTCGTGGCAGGAACCGGAACGATCGAGGAAAACGGCACCGTGGGCCCCATCGGTGGCATCAAGCATAAGGTGCAAGCGGCTGCCGACGCCGGCGCGGAAGTATTCTTAGCGCCCAGCGCAAACTGCGCGGAGGCGATGAGCAAGACGCATGAGGGATTGACGGTATTGAAGGTCGACACGTTAGCGCAGGCGATTGACCAGCTCAATGCCTACAATTCGGGCGGTGAGGTCGTGCGCTGCGAGAAGTAGCCGTCTGCGGAGATGGTACTAGCTGGAGCTGGATGGCGTGGTGGCCGTTGGGGTAGCTTCGGGAGTTTCGGAAGGCGCGGTAGTGCTGCGCTTTTCGGTAGCTAACCCGAGTTCTTCGATCCGCTTGCGTGGATCTTGTTTGTCCGAGGATACCATCTGTTGCATGGTCAAGCCCCTCTTATTATCGACCACTGTGATGACCGCGGTGGTCCCCAAAGTCGACCAACCGACGATGCGATCACCAGAATCCTCTACCACGCGGGAACTGCGAAGCTCGGTGAGCAGCTGGGTAGTGGAAGCCGCTTTGGCATCACCGCTAAAGAACTGAAATTGCCCCACCTCGGGGCCGGTGCACGCGTAGGAATCGGGGATCCCGTTGGAATCACAGCTGGTAAACAGCTCAAAGAACTCTGACGGAGCCAAGGACCCGAAGTTCTCCCGCACCTTCGCCAGCTCCCGCGAACCTGGGTCCAGCGAAAACGTGGAGAAAGTCTCCACGGTTCGAGCCGTGGTGGCCGTCGCGCTGCCAGGGCTTGTCGACGTCTCTGTGGCAGTTGCGACCGTGTTGTCCGGGTTGGGTTCGTCTTTTTTTGCCCCTCCGCACGCGACCAAAAGTACTGCCGCGAGCGGTACAGCCAGGGCAGTTGTCAATGTTTTGCAGCGCGATAGCACGAGTTCCACCTTAACCTATCGATGGATGTCCAGGGGACTTGGCTAATCGGTTTTATCAAGATTGAGCTTGGGTGGGGTGGGCTTGGGTTGTTTGGGCAGTTTGGGCTTGGGTTGTTTGGGCTGTTTGGGCTTGGGTTGTTTGGGCTTGGGTTGTTTGGGCTGTTTGGGCTGCAAACTTCCTATGTCGTCCCTTCGCGGTAGTCGGACTACACAGACGCCCTAATTTCGGGGATTTTTCGATGCTTTAGGTAGTCGGACTACCGCGAAGGGACGACATAGCGCTTCTGAAGCCCCGGCTAGACACCCGACCCAAGCCACGAGCCCGCCACCAGCTACGGGCGTCTAACCGAGTTCCGGGCTGTGAGTATTCGACTCAGCTACAAAAGCCCACCCCACCGTGAACCGTGAAATGCACCACCAGGATTGCCGGGCTATTCCTCATCCATTTCTTGGGCATCTAAAGTAAACCGCAGTGCTTCGATCACTTCGGGTGCGATGTTGGTGCCCCCGCGGAGCTCGACCTTGTCGTCTGCGAAGGGAGCTGCGAGTTCTTCTTCGGTGGGGCGTAGTTGTAGCAAGGTGAGCTGAGAATTGTCGCGAAGCACACCGGAGTAGAGGCGGGCTGGGCGGGCATCAGTTTCGCCCTGCTCGCGGAACATGATTTCTTGGGCCAGAATTACGCCTTCGACTTCTGCGGGCCACGCCAACTGGGGGAGTAGATCCTCCACGGCACCTTGTAGTTCGTCTTGGACAACTAGGGCAAGCGGGCCTTCCTCCTCCGGTAGTCCCAGAAGCTCAACCGGAACTAGCGCGAACAGGGTGGGGTTGGCATCCCAGCCTTCAGCATGGATGAAATCCACCGCTTCCAGCATTGCTTTGTTCAATGATGGGTTGGAGCTGGCCTGTTCTGGGGTTGTCATGGGGGTGAATTTTCCTTGTTGCTACGAATTGAGGTGGAACTTTTGTGGCTAGCGGTGAGTTTGCCTAGAGAGGAAAACCCGTAAAGTGTAGGGGACTGCCAAAGCTAGATAGTGAAAAGGAGTTGGGAATTGGCCACGAGCCTTGGATCCCGATCAAAACGACCACCGCGGACACTGTCGATTGTCTTGACGATACTCACCTTGTTCATAGTACTGGCACCAGTAGCGGTGAGATATTTCACGGACTGGATGTGGTTCGGTGAGGTCGACTTCCGTGGTGTGTTCACCCAGGTCCTTTTCACCCGGATCGCCCTGTTCGCTATTTTCGGCGCAGTTGCGGCATTCATCGTTTGGTTGGCCGGGTTCATGGCGTTTCGCTATCGGCCTGACACCTTGGATGTCTTGGAACTGGATAGCCCGGTACACGGCTACCGGCGTCTGATTGAGCAAAGCCTGCGCAAACTTCTCCTAGGAATCCCGCTCTTCGTGGGCGTTATCGCAGGTATTGCTGGCCAAAGCGCCTGGCGAACGGTGTCGCTGTTCCTAAATCGGGAGAGCTTCGGCAAGCAGGATCCGCAGTTCGGCATGGACTACGGTTTCTATGCCTTCTCACTCCCGATGTTTCACCTCGTGGTGGATTCGCTGTCGGTGTTGCTGGCGCTGGCTTTCTTCGTTGCTGTGATTGGCCATTACTTGCTTGGCAGCATTCGTGCTGGTAGCCCAACGCGAAAGGGCTTTGTTTCGAGCGCGGCTCGGGTGCAGCTCGCGATCACGGCGGGTCTGTGGATGTTGGTTAAGGTCGCAGATTACTGGTTGGAGCGTTATGACCTCCTGGGCGTCCAGCACACCACCTTCACTGGTGGCTCCTACACAGATTTGCATGCTTACCTTCCAGCGAAAATCGTGCTTATGGTTATTGCGGCGTTGGTAGCAGTGGCTTTCTTCTCGACGATCGTGTTGCACGACATGCGCATCCCCGCGCTGGCCACGGTGCTCATGCTGTTGTCCGCGGGCGTTATCGGCGTGGCTTGGCCTCTCATGATGGAACAGTTCTCGGTAGCGCCGAACCGCGCGCAAAAGGAAGCGGAATCCATCCGTCGAAACATCGAGGCCACCCGATTTGCCTACGGCCTTACCGACGACAAGGTGACCTACCAGCGCGACTGGGGCTCAAAGTCCGCAGACAAGAAGTCTGCGGAAGCAGTGGCGGCGGATGAAGCGACCGTTTCTAACATCCGATTGCTGGATCCGGAGGTCCTCTCCGATACGTTCACGCAGCAACAGCAGCTGAAGAACTTCTATGGTTTCCCAGAGACTCTGTCCATTGACCGCTATGAAACCGACGGCCAGCTGCGGGACTATGTGGTGGCAGCTCGCGAGATGGATCCGAACGCGTTGTCCGGCAACCAGAACGACTGGATCAATAAGCACACGGTATACACGCACGGCAATGGCTTCATTGCGGCTCCCGCTAATCAGGTCGATGAAGTTGCCCGGGATGTTGGCTCCACCCGCGGTGGCTATCCGATGTACTCGGTTGCAGACCTGCAAGCTCAGGAGCGCAATGCAAAGAATCCGATGGGGTTGGAAGTTGTCCAGCCGCGGTTGTACTACGGCCCGGTAATTTCGGATACGCCACGAAATGTGGACTACGCGATCGTCGGCACGCAAGGCACCCCGGTGGAATACGACGCTGACGGGGTGAACTTCACCTACGACGGCAAGGGCGGCGTGGACATTTCGAACATGTTTAACCGCACGATGTTTGCTGCTCGCTACCAGGAGCTGAACCTGTTGCTGTCGGACCGAATCGGTGAGGGGTCAAAGATCATCTACGAGCGTGACCCTCGCGGTCGCGTGCAGAAGGTCGCACCGTGGCTGACCACTGACTCCGCCACGTACCCTGCAATTATCGACGGCCGGGTGAAGTGGATTGTCGATGGTTACACCACTTTGAATAATCTGCCTTACTCGCAGCGCACTTCGCTGACCGAAGCTACGGAAGATGCCCTCAACCCGGACGGCACGAATCAGGCGTTGATTAACGAGCGGACCAGCTACATTCGTAACTCGGTAAAAGCCACCGTGGATGCTTACGACGGCACGGTGGAGCTGTACGAATTCGATACGGAAGACCCCGTGCTGAAGGCGTGGAAGGGCGTGTTCCCGAACACGGTGAAGCCGAAGTCGTCGATTTCTGACGAGCTGAATAAGCACCTGCGCTACCCGGAAGACATGTTCAAGGTGCAGCGTGAGCTGATCGCGAAGTACCACGTTGACGACCCAGGCGTGTTCTTCACCAACGACGCGTTCTGGTCGGTGCCGAGTGATCCGACTGCGGTTGAGCAAAACCGTAAGGATAAGGCACAGCCTCCATACCACGTCGTGGCGGCAGATCCGGAGACCGGAAAACCATCCTTCCAGCTCATCACCCCGTTCCGTGGCTTGAACCGTGACTTCCTGGCGGCGCACATGACGGCGTCTTCGGACCCCGAAAACTACGGCAAGATCACTGTGCGCGTGTTGCCAACGAACACTCAGACCCAGGGGCCGAAGCAGGCGCAGGACACGATGATGTCCTCTGACCAGATCGCTCGGGACCGTGCGCTGTGGGAGCAGACCAACAAGCTTTCCAACGGTAATCTGCTGACGCTGCCGGTCGGCGACGGGGAGATCCTCTACGTCGAACCGATTTACACTCAGCGCAAGGATCAAAAGTCCGCGTTCCCGAAGCTGCTGCGTGTCTTGGTTTCCTATGACGGCAAAGTCGGCTACGCCCCGACGATCGCCGAAGCGCTGTCGCAGGTTGGCATTGACCCGCGAGCCGCCAACGACTTGAAGGACGCCAAGGATGTGCCGAAGGCTCCTGAGGCGACTGGAGACACGGCGTCGCCAAGCCAAGAGAACAAGGCCGGTGACGTGCCGGTTTCCGCGCCCGCAAATGCGACGGAGGCCCTGGCGAAGGTGAACGAGGCGATGGACAAGCTCAACAAGGCTAAGAGTTCTTCCCATGAGGAGTACGGCAAGGCTCTCGACGAGCTCGACCGCGCTATGGCGGAATTCCGCCGGGCGCAGGAAGCACCGCAGCCGTAAGCCGAGGCCCGCACTGGGCGGTCGATTTCGACTGACTATTCCGCTAACCCCCGACACTCCTGAAACCGCAGGTGGTGTCGGGGGTTAGCTTTTGGCTATGCTGCGCAGTCGCCCGCCATACCCCCATAAAGGGGGAATTTGTGGGCAGGATGGATCGGTTCGGGGCGTCGGGAAGTCTAATGCAAGTGAGGGGGTATGCACTTAGAATGAAGCCCGACGTATCTAGGTGAGCTATTTCCATGAGGGGGGAATGTGCGTCGTCGGTATTCATTGAGAGTTCAGAACGCCTCAGGTGCCATTGCGGTCACAAGTTGTTTGCTTGCTTTAACTGGCTGTAGCGCAGGGGACCCGCCCGCACCGCCGTCACCTACATCGGTGGCTGTGGACGCTGCGGAAAGCCCAGGCTTACCGACGGTTGACTTATCGACGCCCGCCTCCTTCGACCCGAAAGCCCCCGGCTTTCGTATCGTCGACCCTTGCTCGGAAATCCCGGACGAGGTGCTGCGGGAGGTTGGGTTGGGGGAGAGGTCGCGGATAACTCATGAACCAGGAGCACAATTTAGGTTTTGTGGGTTTTCAGTGGAATCGGGGGAAAGATTTCCCAATCGCGTGCGTCTAGCGGTGAATACGGGTACGCAGGCAAAGGCAGAGTCAGTTGGTGAGGCAGTGAATCTGCCACTACGCACCTCGATTCCGAATGTGTATCAGTATCGTCTCGCGGTGGGTGATAAATTCACCTGTGCTTCGGTTGCCCAGACCTCAGGTGGACAATTTGATGTCGACTTCGAAGACCGGAATAAGAAGATGACAGAGCAAGAAGTTTGTGATCGTTCCTTGGCACTTTTGGAAAAGCTGTATCCGATTGTGGAAGGAATTGCTCGGAATGGATCGTCTAGAAATTAACCAAAAGGTTCTTCGTAACCAAGTTTCTGAAATTGAAGACCTTTCGTCTCAAGCGAACGAGTTTCATAGGTTAGGTGGTCAAGGCACCATCTCCGCCTCGTACTCGGAAGTGTCCGGTTTGGACCAGATGGGGCAGTTTCATGGTGCCGTTGTCGATGGTGGGGTGGGGTCTGCCGTCGCTACGCTGCAGAAGTATGCACAGCAAGTGTCGTGGTTGCGGGATGGATTGTTGGCGACAGAGCGGGCGCTGGTTGACCAGGAGGGGCTGGTTGATCGGGCGGTACAGATTGCTGACGCTGGTGGTTCGGTGGGCGGGTGGGAGTCGCTCTTCCCAGAGCGCCCGGATGTTGTTTTCGAGGATTTCGAGTTCCCCACGCCCGTGGTAAGCGTCCCGTCGAGTTTGGCTGAGTTGAGCGCTGCGTTTTCTGGAACGGATTCTTCAGCTGTTTCGGCGACGGCTGATGTTTGGCGAGGACTTTCGCAGAATGCGTCACGTCTAGCTGAGGGGATTCGTCTGACTGCTTGGGATATGGACGAGATCAATAAGGCGCGGGCGATAGAGCAGGCCGTCGACCGAGCGCTGGAGATTGCCGACGCTGCAGACCGCTTTTCAGTAAATGCGCAGGTGATGGCAACTTCTGTCGAGTCGATGGGGGCGGTAGCGCAGGCCGGCGCGTTTCATGTCGCCCTCGCGGAGCTAGCGATTGCCTTCATTGAAGACCCGGTGGAGCGAGCCGCAGCCGAACAAGAATTCCTATCGAGCTTCATGGGATCAACTTTTCCAGCCGCCGTCGAATCCGTGGTGCCGTCGCTGCGCAACCTCATGGACATGGACGCCGGCGGGCGTACCGGCGGCGCGCTGCACCTGTCGATGAATGACATCGCCGGTGGTGGCGGCCTGCCCGGGGTCGAAATGATTCAAGCCGGCTCCCGACAGCTGCAGAGCCTTATCGACGACCCCCGAGGGCTGACCGCTAGCTCTTTCGGACACATCAATCAACAAGCCACGGAACTCGCCGCGGTGGGGTCGCCAAGCATAGACCCACGTCATATCTCCACCACTGCGGCTGGTGGCGCGGGCCTGCTCGGGAACAACATTGGTTTTGAGAGTCCACGCATTGGTGCCTTCGGGCCAACTTCTGGTGCGCAGAGCGCCGCTGTCCCGTTCAGTGGGAGCACGCCTGGCAATGTGGCAGCCTCAATGGTTACAGCGCCTGGGTTCGCCGGCGCTGGAGGTACGCAACCCGGTCGGGTTCGTCCAAGTTCCGCGCTGCGTGGGTCCGGGACTGCCCCGCACGTTGGTACGGTTAGCGCGACTGCTCCAAACTCAGGCCTTCCGATTTACCAGCGGCCACAACACGGACAACTCGGAGTAAATCCCGAAACTTTCCGACGCCCTATCGACCCAAACATTGCTACGAACGCGAGATCGGCCGGCCCGACAGGTGTAGGAGCTCGGGCAGTACCCCCTAGTTCATTCGGCGTGGCAAACCCGATGAACTCACCGGTGACGACTGCTGGCGGGGGATCTTCAACTGGCACTGGACGGGGAGCGGTGCCTTTCGGCGGGATGCCATTGGCGGCGAATTCGCAGGATTCCAAAAAGTCCAAGGTTAAGACAGTGACAAGCCCGATCGAGGAGGAAGGGAACATGAAAGCCCTGCTGGGCGATCTCCCTGCCGTGCTGCCAGGAGCCATCGGAGCGTGGGCTCGCGGATAAATTCCATGCGAGAAACCCTTTTGACCTGCAGATTGGCGTGGCGGGCGGGTGATGTGTATAGTTGTTCCATGTCGCTGCGATTGCTTGTTTAACAAGTGGTTGCAGCGAGGTGAATTATCACCCGTCGCGGGGTGGAGCAGCTCGGTAGCTCGCTGGGCTCATAACCCAGAGGTCGTAGGTTCGAATCCTGCCCCCGCTACTAATAAGAACCCCTTGCTGGAAGTTTCCGGTAAGGGGTTTTCTGTATCGCTGGCTGTTGGCGGGTTAAGTAAAGAAAAGTGTGTCTCGTCGGGGTGTCGTCGGCGGTGCGGGTGTGCTGCAAAAGTGCTATGTCGTCGCTTCGGCGTAGTCCGACTACGTAGAACAGCGTTTTTTCATGAAATAAATCCCACAGCGGTAGTCCGACTACACCGAAGGAACGACATCGAGCGGGCTACGGCCCCCCAGACAACAGTAAACACTGGCTTCAGGCCCACTACGCTGCGGAAAACACGCAGCAGAGACACACTTTTCTTTACTTAACCCCAATCGGATGTCCGGATCCTTCAAAGGGCTAGCCAGCGCCGAACCGCGCTCCGTCGAAACACCCCAAAAAACTATCCCCACCCAATTCCGCAATAAGCATGTGTTGTAAATGAAAACTGGCTATTGCTCTGATTGTCCGAAAGCTGTTAAGGTTAGCCTTACCAAGATTTTCTAAGGTGAAGCTTGCCTAGTTTGATGCCGGGCAAGCATCGCATAATCCGAGTTCAAAGGAAGTTTGCTGTGTTCACTATGGCCACTGCTCCTCAGTGCGTCCGCAAGGACTGCATTTCCGCCGACGCTGCTCCTATCGGCTGTGTCGCTAGCTTGCCGGAATGCTGTCTGGAACGAGCGACCGCGGCCAACCCTGCGCTGGCTTTGCGCCTCCGCGAACTTGGGATTCGCCCAGGCATCCAGGTGAAGCTCGGTCAAAAGGTCGCCGGTGGTGGCCGGATCGTGACGGTTGGGTCCGCACGCTATGCCATTGACCGCAAGACCCTGCAGCAACTGGATATCAAGCTGTGAGCGGCGGGGTTAACCTAGCCCCAAGTTGTCACGCCGCTTCCTCCACATCGGTAGCTCCCGAGGGGACCCCTATTGTGGCGCTCGTTGGCGCCCCCAATTCGGGCAAATCTACGGTCTTTAACGCGTTGACCGGTGCGAAGGTAAAGACGGGCAACTGGCCTGGCACTTCCGTTGAAGTCAGCCGTGGACTGTGGCGAGATAAAACCAGGGGCGACCTGGATCTTATCGACTTCCCGGGCACCTATTCGTTGGACCCGTTGAGCCCGGATGAGGAATTGACGCGCGAGATGCTCGTCGAGAAGCCTGTCGAGGAACGTCCACACGCTGTTGTGGTGCTTGTAGATTCTTCGGCGCCAGCGCGAGGCCTGAACCTGGCGATGCAGATTGCGGAGGAGCCGTATCGCATCGTCGTGGCCCTCACCAAAATGGATGTCGCCGAGAACCAGGGCATCAGCATTGACGCCGCCGCACTGGCTGCCAGCATCGGGATGCCGGTGGTGGAAGTCAACGCGCGCCGCAATCAGGGTGTGGAAGAGTTGCGGGAGGCCGTCGATAAGGCGCTGGCAGGGCCCGCGACCCAGGTCCGTGTCAACCATGACATCGACGCGCGCTTCGCGGACATCGACGCCGCGATGAAGGCCTCGGTGACTGAGCGGGAGGCAGGGGAGACCTTTTCGCAGCGTCTGGACCGCGTCGCGCTGCACCCGTTCTTCGGACCGCTGCTGTTTTTGGCCGTGATGTGGGCCGTGTTCATGATCACCACGAAGATCGCCAGCCCGCTGCAGGACGGCCTCGAAGCGCTCATCACGGGCCCGTTTTCCGACGCCGCGCGCGCCGGACTCACCGCCATCCATGGTGATCATCCGCTGGTCACCGGCCTGCTAGTCGACGGCCTCATCGGCGGAGTCGGCATGGTGCTCACCTTCGCGCCGTTGTTGGCGCTGATGTTCCTATGTCTGGCCGTCCTGGAAGACTCCGGCTACATGGCCCGAGCTGCCGTGGTAACTGATCGGGCAATGCGTGCGATTGGCCTGCCAGGAAAGGCATTTATTCCAATCGTGGTCGGCTTTGGTTGTAATGTGCCGGCGATTTCCGCGACCCGCGTGCTGGGCAACGCCCGCCACCGGATTCTGACCTCCCTGCTGATTCCGTTCACCTCGTGTTCCGCGCGCCTCATCGTGTTCTTGATGCTATCGACGATCTTCTTCCCGGAGCACGCAGGGAACGCGGTGTTCGCCATGTACGTGCTCTCGATCGCATTGGTTATCGGCGCAGGTTTCCTGCTGCGTTCCACGTTGTGGCGCGCGATGCCGAGCGAACCGCTAGTCATTGACCTCCCGACCTACCAGCTTCCTACCGTGAAACTTGCGCTGAGCGTGATGTGGCAGCGCCTTAAGGCCTTCTTGAACACCGCAGGCGGGATCATCGTGGTGACCGTGGTAGCGATCTGGCTGATGATGTCCATCCCGGTGGTAGGCGGACACAGCATCGCCGACGAAGACCTAGACCCGCAAGATTCGGTGTATGGAGTGGTTTCCGAGGCGATGGCCCCGGCCTTTGCACCAGCTGGTTTCGGATCCTGGTCTCTGACCGGGCCGTTGATCACGGGATTCGTGGCGAAGGAAGCCCTAATCTCCACTTGGGCCCAAACCTATGCCGTGGAAGATGTCACCGACGCAGCACCCGAGGAACAAGCCGAATCACCACTGGCAGCAAATATCCGTCAGGACTTTGACAACGCCTCAGGTGGCCACGCGTCTGCGGCCGTGTGGGCCTACATGATCTTCCTCCTCGCATACACCCCATGTGTGGCCACTATGGCTGCTCAGCGCAAAGAAATTGGGTGGAAGTGGACCATGTTCGGTTTCGCGATTCAGCTTGTTGGGGCGTGGGTCCTCGCGGTGGCGGCATTCCAAATCCTCAAGGTCTTCCTGTGACACCTAGCGAACAAATCAAGTCAGCGATCCGGTCGGGCTGTACCTCCCGCCCGGAAATTGCCCGGAAGACTGGCCTATCGCCCAGCACGGTGGAACTCGTTATGGAGCACCTGGAGCGCAGCGGGGAACTCGTGCGGGAATCCCTAAGCTCCTGCCCATCCTCCGGTTGCGGGTCCTGCACTGCGAACACCGGGTGTAGTGGGGCAGCAAACCCCCAGGGCCGGGGACCGGTGTTATTGCAGCTGCGTAAGCGTCGATAACGCGACCTGCGGGGGAGCGAGTTTGAAATCACATGTCCGATCGGACAGGAACTTTTGGGGGTTCGTGCCCCTGAAAACGGGCAGTTTTTGCTCCGAAGGTGCCCTGGCCAGAGCCAAATAGCGTTTCAGCTACACCCAGATTGGAAACTTGAGGTTACCTCGGTGTATTCTTCTCCGAATTGCTGGCGGAGAAGCAGATTTGTGACCTGCTTCTTGTGAGCTAGATCGAACTGCGGGACAAGCGTAATTCGCATAACCTAGGGTGCATGAGCCCTCGTAAAATTGGTGTTACTGAAGTTGCCCTGCGCGATGCCCACCAATCACTCATGGCTACCCGTATGGCCATGGAGGACATGGTGGGGATCTGCGAAGAAATTGATCAAGCCGGATTCTGGTCAGTGGAATGTTGGGGAGGTGCTACCTTCGACTCCTGCATCCGATTCCTCAACGAAGACCCGTGGGAGCGGCTCCGGACTTTCCGCAAACTCATGCCAAACTCCCGGCTGCAGATGCTGCTGCGTGGTCAGAACCTGCTTGGCTACCGCCACTACGAAGACATGGTCGTCGATAAGTTCGTCGAGAAGTCGGCGGAAAACGGCATGGACGTCTTCCGCGTATTCGATGCCCTTAACGACCCCCGCAACTTAGAGCGTGCGATGCGCGCCGTGACCAAGGTCGGCAAGCATGCCCAAGGCACGATTTGCTACACGGTTTCCCCACTGCACACCGTCGAGGGCTACATCGAGCAGGCTGGTCGCTTGCTCGACATGGGTGCGGAATCGATCTGCATCAAGGACATGGCTGCGCTACTGAAGCCGCAGCCCGCCTATGACATTGTGAAGGGCATCAAGGACACCTATGGTGCCGATACTCAGATCAACGTTCACTGCCACTCCACCACCGGAGTCACCCTGGTCACGCTGATGAAAGCGATCGAAGCTGGCGCAGATGTGGTGGACACGGCCATCTCTTCCATGTCGCTTGGCCCGGGCCACAACCCCACCGAGTCTTTGGTCGAAATGCTCGAAGGCACCGAGTATGACACCGACCTGGACATGGACCGCCTGATCAAGATCCGCGACCACTTCAAGGCTGTCCGCCCGAAGTACGCGGAATTCGAGTCCAAGACCTTGGTTGATACGAATATCTTCCTCTCCCAAATCCCAGGTGGCATGCTCTCCAACATGGAATCCCAGCTGCGTGCACAGGGGGCAGGCGACCGTATCGACGAAGTGATGCGCGAAGTTCCTGTCGTCCGCAAAGACGCTGGCTATCCGCCGCTGGTCACGCCATCTTCGCAGATCGTTGGCACCCAGGCTGTGTTCAACGTACTGATGGGTCGTTACAAAGTCATGACGGCCGAGTTCGCAGACTTGATGCTCGGCTACTACGGCGAATGCATCGGTGAGCGTAACCCTGAACTGATTGAGCAAGCTGCAGCTCAGACTAAGAAGGAAGCCATTACCGGCCGCCCAGCTGACCTGCTCGAACCTGAGTGGGACAAGCTCGTCGAGCAGGCTCAGGGGCTCGAAGGCTTTGATGGCAGCGACGAAGATGTCCTCACCAATGCGCTGTTCCCAGGGGTAGCGCCGGGCTTCTTCAAGACGCGGAAAGATGGCCCGAAGAACGTCGGTAAGACTGCTGAGCAGTTGGCCAAAGAAAAAGAGCAGGCATCCGGGGCTGCGCAGGCAGTGCGTGAGCCAATCCAGTACAAGGTCACGGTCGGTGGCCGCAGCCAGACTGTCAAGGTCGAACCAGCCTAGAAGGAGCTATCGAAACCATGACGATTCAAGAACCAACGATGCAGGAGCGCCTCGACAAGCTGGCTGAGGCCAAGCGCGAAGTTTCCCTTGGCGGTGGCGCAGAGAAACTCGAAAAGCAACATGAGCGGGGTAAGCTCACCGCACGGGAGCGCGTCGATTTGCTACTCGACGAAGACACCTTCCACGAGACCGGGATGTTCGCCAAGCACCGGACGACGCACTTCGGTATGGACAAGGCGACGGCTCCTGCAGACGGCGTCGTCACCGGCGTGGGTGCCATCCTTGGTCGGCCAGTGCACGTAGCTTCCCAGGACTTCACCGTTATGGGCGGCTCGGCTGGTGAAACACAGTCCAACAAAGTGGCAGCGATGATGGAAGCCTCTGCTACTACCGGTACGCCGTTTGTTTTCATCAATGACTCCGGTGGAGCTCGCGTCCAGGAAGGCATTGATTCGCTCTCCGGCTACGGCAAGGTGTTCTACCAGAACGTGTTGCTTTCCGGTTTGGTGCCACAGATCTCCATCATTGCAGGTCCTTGCGCTGGTGGTGCTGCGTACTCACCGGCTTTGACTGACTTCATCATCCAGACCCGCAAGGCCAACATGTTCATCACCGGCCCGGGCGTGATTAAGTCGGTGACCGGCGAGGACGTGACAGCTGAACAGCTCGGCGGTCCAGACGCTCACATGGCTAAGGCAGGGAATATCCACTTCATTGCCGAGGACGATGAGCAGGCCATCCTCATCGCGCAGAAGCTGCTGAGCTTCCTGCCACAAAACAACACCGAGGAGCCGCCGCTGGTGGACCCAGATTTCGTGGTGGAACCCGATGAGTCTCTCCGCGACATCGTCCCAGTCGAGGGCAAGAAAGGCTACGACGTCCGCGAGATCATCGCCCGCATCGTCGACCGTGGCGACTTCCTGGAGTCCCAAGCCGGCTTCGCGCCCAATATTGTGGTCGGCTTCGGCCGAGTGGTGGGCCGTACCGTGGGTATCATCGCCAACCAGCCAAACGTCATGTCTGGTGTTTTGGATATCGATTCCTCCGACAAGGGCTCTCAGTTCATCCGCTTCTGCAACGCCTTCAACATCCCTCTCGTCACCCTGGTGGACGTTCCAGGCTTCATGCCGGGCGTGGCCCAGGAGCACGGTGGCATCATCCGGCACGGGGCAAAAATGCTATACGCATATTCGTCCGCAACCGTGCCAAAGATCACCGTTGTCCTGCGCAAATCTTACGGTGGCGCTCACCTAGCGATGTGTTCCAAGGACCTTGGCGCCGACCGGGTATTTGCCTGGCCAACTGCTGAAATCGCCGTGATGGGTGCCGAAGGCGCGGTGAATGTAGTCTTCCGCAAGGAAATCGAAGCCGCAGAGGACCCAGCAGCCAAGCGTGAGGAACTGATCCAGTTGTACAAGGACACGTTCTCCACCCCGTTCATGGCCGCTTCCCGCGGGCTTGTCGACGACATCATCGACCCAGCCAACACCCGGGCAGAGATTGCCATGGCGCTCGAAGTACTGGCCAACAAGCGTGTTACTCGCCCGGCGAAGAAACACGGCTTGGGTCCGTCCTAAGGAGTCGAGAACAGTAATGACTGAACCAACGAATGTTGAGCTCCAGGAGCTCGTCGAGAAGCTGGCCCGGCGTTTGGACGAAGTCGAATCCGAACTGGCGGAACTGAAGAAGCGCTCGGACCAAGAGGTTTCGGAGGATGTGCTGCTCGCGATCAGCGCTGCGGTATCGGCCTACCTGGGTAACCGGGGCAAGGTTAAGGCTGTGAAGCTCGCGCGTCATTCCACGTGGGCGGCGCAGGGGCGTCAACAAGTCCAGACTCGTCACACACCTCACTTCTAATCGGTAGCACTAAGGGAACAACAGCCATGAAACTGAAAGTAACCGTCAACGGTATTGCCTACAGCGTCGAAGTTGAGGTGGAAGAAGAGCAGCGCACGCTCGCTCCCATCGTTTTCGGCGGCGGCACTGGGGTGCACACCGAACCATCGAACGCGAAGGTATCGGGTACCTCATTGAACGCGATCGTCGCGCCCCTTGCGGGATCGGTGTTCAAGGTACTGGTCGAGGAAGGCGATGAAATTGAAGCCGGCCAGGTCGTGCTCATCCTCGAAGCGATGAAGATGGAGACTGAAATTACGGCACCGAATGCGGGTACAGTTACCCGCCTGCACGTCGCCCCTGGCGACGCGGTTCAAGGTGGCCAAGCGCTTCTCGAAATCACCTAGCCATCTGCTAGATACCCCCAATCTGCCCACTTGAGAATCATTTTCTTCAGCGGGCGGTCCAATTGGGGGTAAAGGGTGTTCGGCGCGCGCAAACCGTGGCAGTATTATCGAGAACGTTATGCACATCCGTCACACTCGCCTCAAGAGTGTCTGTGGCAGCATTTTGTTGCCTATTCGAAATATGATCGGACTATCTTGATTAACACCCGCCGAATCCGCACCTTATTCGTCTCTGCTCTCCTCGCCACGGGCGTAAGTATTTGCGCTCCCACCGGTGCATTTGCCCAAGAGATGCCTCAAGGGTCTTCGGTTGGCGAGGCGGGATTGGCTGCACCGAAAGCGGACTGGAACTATCAGTGGCGTAACGATGTCCAAGCCCAAGTCATGGCACAGCATCTCGGGCCGGTGCTGCATCGCGTGGAAGGCTCTTGGTTTAACGCGCCGGACATTCCGCAAGAATCGCGCGAGTCCGAGAATTCAGGCACCGCGCTGCTCGGACCAGGAACGCCCATCTTTGTTGGGAACAAGATCTGCACGCTTGCCGTAGCTGGCTTCGATGCCGCTGGCCGCAAGGTAGGCATCACCGCCGGACACTGCGGTGGAACGGGGGAGAAGGTCTACAGCGCGGATGCTCCCGGTGTGGGCGAGGTTGGGGTAGTCACCCAATCCGTACCTGAACTGGATTACGCGGCGGTGGTGTTCAACAACAAAGCCACGGTGACCCGCTCTTATGCAGGTGTCACGGTGAATGCCCTCGGAGGGGTTACGACGCTGGGGCAGCAGCTGTGTAAGAAGGGAGTCGCCACCGGGTTGACCTGCGGGATTGCCTGGGATCAGTACCAGTCGCAGGTCTGCGCCATGCAGGGTGATTCTGGCGGCCCGATGCTTGCCGGTGATCGACTGGTCGGTATCGTCTCCGGCGGAAGTCGCCTCATCCCCAACGGGGCCTGCCGGACTCCTTGGCAAGGACCGCTGCACACTCCTACGGTGAGCGCGCCTATCGACGCCGTGTTGGCCCACCTCGACACTGTGGGTGGCCCGGGGGCGGGCTTTAGACTCCCTTAAATAAAAAGAGACGAAGACCGGTTCGCACTGCGGTGCTAGCCGGTCTTCGTCACGAAAGCGTTTTTGGCTATTTCAGCAGGTTGAGCACGTAATCGTGCAAGAGACCATTAGTTGCTACCGCGGATCCGCCGTGTGGCCCTGCAGTGCCGTCGAGGGAGGTGAAGCTACCACCCGCCTCGCTGACAAGGATGGCGAGCGGGGCGAGGTCCCAGAGGCTGACCTCGGGTTCCGCTGCGATGTCTACTGCGCCCTCGGCAAGCAGGCAGTAGGAGAAGAAATCGCCGAAGCCTCGGAGCCGCCAGGTGTCGTCGCTAAGTTTGAGGAAACCGTCGAGGGTCCCTCGGTCGCGCCAACCGTCGAGGCTGGAAAAGGACACGGAGGCGTCGGCAGGGTTTGCTACCGCGGATACCGTGAGCTTTCGAGGGGAGCCGCCATTGAAGCTGCGCCATGCGCCTGAGTCGAGGGAAGCCCACCAACGTCGACAAAGCGCGGGTGCTGAGATGACGCCGACGACGGGTTGGCCGTCGACAAGCAGGGCGATGAGGGTGGCGTAGACGGGCACGCCGCGGACGAAGTTCTTGGTGCCGTCGATCGGGTCGATGACCCACTGCCGGCCGGAGAAGGTGGTTTCGCCGCCGAATTCTTCCCCGATGATGGCGTCGGCGGGACGGTCGGTGGCGAGTCGGGCGCGGATTGCCTCCTCGACGGCGAGGTCAGCGTCGGTGACGGGGGTGAGGTCGGGTTTGGCTTCGACACGCAGGTTGGTGGCCTCGAAACGGTCGAGCGTGATGGCGTCGGCTAGTTCGGCGAGTTCGAGGGCGAGGGCGAGGTCGTCAGCATACATAGAGTTCACCTTAGAACAGTGCGCGGATTTCGGAGACGCTTTGCGCATTCCCGGCCAGGCGCCAGGTAACGCCACCTGCCTCAAACGTGGCGGTCGTACCGCCTGCGCCCTCCACGAGTGCACGGCCAGGCAGCCAATCCCAGGCGGCTACCGAGTGTTGCAGCCAGGCGCCGAGGGAGCCGTCGGCGACGCCACCGAGATCGACGGAACCGGCACCTAGCATGCGCAAGGAAGCGAACTCCTGGGCGACCGTCTGCCACGCGGTCCGGACCTCGTCCTGACGGAAGTAGGTCGGGTGCAGATACGTGCCCAGGCTGATGTCCGCTGGAGACTTGTCAGCCAAGGGTGCGACAGCCTTCCCATCGCGCGTGGTGGGTATTTTCGGTCCGCCGAACCAGGTGTAGCCCATCGCAGGCCGGTGTACTGCGCCGAAGTGCAGCTCGTCCGGATTGCCTGGATCGCCAGTGACCAGCGCCAGCGCGGAGCACCAGTAATCGGAGCCGGCAGTGAAATTGTAGGTGCCGTCAACAGGGTCGATCACCCACGTTTTGCCGGACTTTGCTTCGCGAGAGGCTCCTTCTTCGCCGAGCACGCCGTCTTCGGGCCGCAGCTGTGCGAGGACGGTTCCCACGAAATTCTCGGCGGCACGATCTGCCTCCGTGACGACGTCGGAAATGCTCGTCTTCTGCTCCGTTGTCACTCCGGTTTCGCGCATGCGCCACGCGAGGCGTCCAGCATTGAACACCAGCGCCTGGGCGAGGTGTTCGTCGGAGTCCTCCGTGTGGGCGATGACGAAAGTCTTAGCTAGGGCGTCCAACATGTCCGAAGTTATTGCACTCATGGGTTCTATTGTGCCTTGTGTAGTGTTTTGCGAGGTTTGAGGGCTTTCGTTTTTGCGGCTGCGTTGGGTTGCACACCTGCTAGTTAGTGCTAACGCGAAAGTATGGCCTAGCACATCTGGCGCCCCAGCTAACCAAAGTGCACACCAGATAGTGACTCGGCCAGCACGCGGTGTAAACAGGCCGAATGTCGGGCGGACGTGGGAAGCCAGGCAGGGCTGCAGTAAACTGAGTGCTTATGCGACCGGACATATCTGCTGAAATTTCGACCCTCGACGCGACCCTGACCAGCATCGAAAAGGTGATGGATCCAGCTGAGATGTCGGACCGGGTGCGCGAGCTTGAGGCAAAGGCCTCGGACCCTTCGCTGTGGGACGATCCAGACAATGCACAGCAGGTCACGTCGTCGCTGTCCGCGGTTCAGGCGTCCCTGCGCAAGGTCACCGATCTGCGCCAGCGTCTCGACGACCTGCCGATCATGTACGACCTTGCCGAAGAGGAGGGCGAGGGCACGGAGCTTGCCGACGAAGAATTGGCGGAGCTTCGTGCCGAGATTGCTTCGCTCGAAGTGAAGACGATGCTATCCGGTGAGTACGATGCTCGCGAGGCCGTCATCAATATTCGCTCCGGTGCTGGCGGAGTTGATGCTGCTGACTGGGCCGAAATGCTCATGCGCATGTACGTTCGCTGGGCGGAAAAGAACGACCACAAAGTCGATATTTACGACATTTCCTACGCCGAAGAAGCAGGCATCAAGTCCGCAACCTTCGTAGTACACGGCGAGTACATGTACGGCACGTTGTCGGTCGAACAGGGGGCGCACCGCTTGGTTCGCATCTCGCCATTTGATAATCAGGGGCGTCGCCAGACTTCATTCGCTGAAGTCGAGGTGCTTCCGGTCGTCGAGCAGACCGACTCGATCGACGTGCCGGACTCTGAAATCCGCGTCGACGTCTATCGTTCCTCTGGCCCGGGTGGCCAGTCGGTGAACACTACCGACTCTGCGGTGCGTATTACGCACATCCCGACGGGCATTGTGGTGACCTGTCAGAATGAGAAGTCGCAGATCCAGAACCGGGCGTCGGCAATGCGGGTGCTGCAGGCGAAGCTGCTGGAACGCAAGCGGCAGGAGGAACGCGCGGAAATGGACGCGCTGGGTGCCGGTGGTAATGCGTCGTGGGGCAACCAGATGCGTTCCTACGTGCTGCACCCGTACCAGATGGTCAAAGACCTGCGGATGAATTACGAGGTCAATGATCCGTCTAAGGTACTCGATGGCGAAATCGACGGGTTCTTGGAGGCCGGGATTCGTTGGCGGATGGCGCAGCAAGGAGCGGCGGAATAGTCCGCGAAAGTTAGTCCGCATGGCGAAACTAGAGTTTCGTTTGGGGTAAAAGTCAACTACTGTTACTTGGGTGATCACCTTCGACCGAGTAACAAAGTCCTACAAGACCTCGACACGGCCGGCGCTTGACAATATCTCCGTTGATATTGAAAAGGGAGAATTTGTCTTCCTCATCGGCCCGTCCGGATCGGGCAAGTCCACCTTCTTGCAGCTCATGCTGCGCGAGGAGACCCCGACCACGGGCGATATTCACGTCGCTGACTTTCACGTGAACAAGTTGCGTGGCGGACAGGTGAATAAGCTGCGGCAGAAAATCGGCTACGTCTTCCAAGACTTCCGCCTGTTGCAGAAGAAGAATGTCTACGAAAACGTGGCTTTCGCACTCGAAGTGATTGGGAAGCCAAAAGCGCAGATCGAAAAGCAAGTCATGGAAACCCTGGAAATGGTTGGCCTGGACGCTAAAGCGAACCGCATGCCTAACGAGCTGTCCGGCGGTGAGCAGCAGCGCGTCGCCATTGCCCGCGCCTTCGTGAACCGACCGCTGGTGCTACTTGCCGACGAACCAACCGGAAACCTGGACCCGGACACGGCGCAAGACATCATGGTGCTGCTCAATCGTATTAACAAGCTCGGCACCACCGTCGTGATGTCCACGCACAACGCGCAGGCGGTGAACAACATGCGTCGACGTGTGATCGAACTACACATGGGCAAGTTGGTCCGCGATGACGCGCACGGCGTTTATGGAGAGGGGCGCTAATCATGCGACTGGGATTTGTTTTCCGCGAGGCCTTCGCCGGCCTTGGCAAGAACTTGACCATGACGATCGCGCTGATCATCACCACTGCCATCTCGCTGGCGCTGCTCGCCACCGGATTCCTGGTCACCGGCATGACCGAACGGACCAAGGAAATCTACTTGGACCGGGTGGAAGTCATGATCCAGCTGGATGAGGACATCTCCGCCAAGGACCCCGACTGCACCAGCAGTGCATGTAAGGAAGTCCGCACCAAGCTGGAAAGCGCGAACGGGGTGGAATCGATCACCTTCCGCAACCGTGAGCAGTCCTATCAGCGCTTCGTGGAAATCTTCGAACACACTGATCCGCAGTTGGTCAAGGAGACTTCGCCCGATGCCCTCCCGGCAGCGTTTCACGTGCGGCTGAAGGACCCGCTGGATGCCTCACCACTGGACCCTATCCGTGGCTTGCCGCAGGTGGTCGAGGTCGCCGACCAGGTCGATGATCTTAGGGGAGCGACCGACAACCTCGATGCGATCAGAAACGCCACCTTCCTCGTTGCAGCGATCCAGGCGATCGCGGCCATCTTCCTGATCGCCAACATGGTGCAGATTGCGGCGTTCTCGCGTCGCGACGAAATCTCCATCATGCGCATGGTCGGCGCCTCCCGCTGGTTCACCCAGGCGCCATTCGTGCTGGAGGCCATCATAGCTACGGCAATCGGCGCGGTGGGTGCTGTTGCTGGACTGTTCTTGGGCAAGCAGTTTGTGATCGACAAGGCCCTGGCGGGTATCTATTCGAAGCAGCTCATCGCGCCCGTGACCAACAACGACATTTGGGTTATTGCCCCGGTCGTGGCCGTCATTGGCCTGATTTTCGCGGCGATTACCGCTCAAGTCACGCTACGGATGTATGTCCGGAAGTAGTGTCCATGTAGGCTAAAGGCGTTATGGCCAAGAAGAAAAAGACGTCGGCAAGCAATGTGGTGGCAACGAACCGCAAGGCTCGCCATGATTACCACATCTTGGAGACCCATGAAGCCGGAATCGTGCTCGTGGGCACCGAGATCAAGTCGTTGCGGGAAGGCAAGGCATCGCTTGTCGACGCCTTCGCCACCATCGACGACGGCGAAGTCTGGCTGCGCGCCCTCTACATCCCCGAATACTCGATGGGGCACTGGACGAACCACACGCCGCGTCGCAATCGGAAGCTGCTGTTGCATCGCCGCGAGATCGATTCGCTGATGGGCAAGGTTCGCGACGGCAACAAGACGCTGGTCCCGCTGTCGCTGTACTTCAAGGAAGGCCGCCTCAAAGTCGAGCTTGGTCTGGCTGCCGGTAAGCAGGATTACGACAAACGTCAGGCGATTAAGAAGCGCACCGAAGAACGTGAAATCACTCGTGAGCTGGGCCGTCGCGTCAAGGGCATTCACGCTTGATCACGCCCTTGCTTGCGGTCCTCGTTGCGTGCTAGTCTAAGGTACTCATTTGCAGCTGATCGCAATTCCCGCTGCGGGTGAGAAAATGGGGTCGATTTTGGTTTCGACTGCGTTTATTGAGCCAGGGGAAGCGTGCCGGTGCAGGCTAGAGACCACCGTAAGCGTCGTAGCAAAATGATAAGCGCCGAGAATACTCAGCGCGACTACGCTCTCGCTGCCTAAACAGCGACTAGCGTGTCTGTCGGCCCAGGTTTGCCTCTGACCTGGTAGCCGGCACCGACTAAGAGGCTTGCTCATCCGCTGCGTTGGCAGGGCGGATGGGGACGTTTACTGGCAACTGGGCTCATCATCCGGACGTGTTCGACCGAGCCGGAGAGCCGAGCAGAGATGATGCGCGAACTGCGCACGGAGAAGCCCTGGCGAGGTGACGTAGGACCCGGGTTCAATTCCCGGCGGCTCCACAAAATAAGCCCCTGACCTGGTAAAACAGGTTGGGGGCCTTGTGTTGTGGGCTAGTTGTAGATTGATCTGCGATGGCCAATGGAAAATACTTTGATGGTGATGATGTCGTCGTGAATCACGGCCAAGATCCGATAGGTGCCCACTCGGTATCGCCATTCACCAGATCGATTGCCGGTGAGTGCCTTGCCGAACGCCCGCGGATCTGCGCAGCCATCGAGATTGTTCTTTATCCAATTTGCGAGAATCTTTGCGTCGAATCGGTCCATTTTGTGGAGCTGTTTTCGCGCTCCACCAGTGAGTTGGACTCGATACATACGGTCGCTCATCGGCTAATTACAATTCGTCTAAGATTTCGTCAATGCTGTAGCGTTCGCCATCGTCTGTTGCGATAGCGTGGCGCAATGCCTCGAGGTCGTAGGCCTCTTCGATCTTTTCCATTATCGCGCTGCGGGCAAAATCGGAAATAGTCATGCCTTCAAAAGCGGCGAACTTTCGCACCAACTCGGCGTCTTCAGGACTCATTCGGACCGTCATCGTTGCCATTGGGTAACCTCCTTCTCCATCGGCTGAATACATTGTATTCAGGTTGAGGGGTTATGTTCAAATTGTTGAATCAATGACTTAAAGGGGTTCGCCACAACTTGTGCAGTAGCTTTCGCCTTCTTCGTAGATCATGCCGCAACAATAATCAGGGCATCCGCTCACTTCGAAACATGAATTGTGCCAATTCTCGCCGTTGAAATCGATGAGATCAGAGGTGATTCGCTCGCCACAGTCCTCGCATACTGGCGCATTTTGCAATGATCGGGAATTGTGGGCGGGTTCGCTGCAAATCGAGAATGCTCTATCCCATCTATCCTAAAGGTATTATGGTTGCAATTGTCCGCTGACCCGCTCGCAACAGCCCTCTAGAATTGTCATCGAGCACCCCGAACCAATACTCTGGTGGGGACAAATATCCTAGAAGGAGGCACGATGGTTCAGCGTGTGTACGTGGAAAATCGCGAGGGTGGGCACGCAGCGGCCCTGTCGAAGGAGTATGGCGTCACTGTACGCGTGCTCAATCGCTACGACGTTGAGGGCACCAGCAACGAAGAGTTCGCAAAGGCGGTCCAACTCGTACTTTCCGAGCCTCAGGTGGATAACACGTACTCGTCCCTCGAAGAAGCCGGCATCACCGGCAATGTTCTGGCTGTCGAACCATTGCCAGGCCAATTCGATCAACGTGCCGACTCCGCTGCTCAGTGCATCCAGTTCCTCTTTGAAAAGGAACGACCGGTAGTCCGCACCGCCGTGCTTTACGCTGTCGAGGGCGAAATCCCAGAGGCGATGCGCAAGGGCCTGATCAACCCTGTTGAAGCGCGAGAGGCGAATCTCGAGCTTCCGGAGACGCTGACCATGACTGTCAATCAGCCTGCGGATGTCGAGAAGCTCACCGGCTTCACCGCGCTTTCCGACGCCGACCTGCCCGCCTTCGTGGCGGGTCACGGCCTCGCAATGGATGCCGATGACGCGATGCTGATCCGCGACTACTTTGCCTCCGAGGATCGCGATCCGACGATCACCGAGCTGAAGGTCATCGATACGTACTGGTCCGATCACTGCCGCCACACCACCTTCGAGACAGTGCTGGACGAGATCACTTTCCACGAACCAGCCGCCGAAGCTGCCTACCAGGACTACTTGGCGGCTCGTGAGTCCATCAACCGCACCAAGCCAGTGACCCTCATGGACATGGGAACCATCGCAGCGAAGGTGCTGCGCGCCACCGGCAAGCTGGACGCCTTGGACGTTTCCGAAGAGATCAACGCCTGCACCGTGCACGTCAACATCACAGTCGACGGCAAGCAAGAGCCATGGTTGCTGCTGTTTAAGAACGAAACGCACAACCATCCAACCGAAATCGAGCCATTCGGTGGCGCTGCCACCTGCGTCGGCGGTGCGATCCGAGACCCACTTTCCGGACGTGGCTATGTCTACGGGGCGATGCGCATCTCCGGATCTGGCAACCCGCTGGAAACCACGACTCGTGCGGGCAAGCTACCGCAGAAAACCATCGCGCAGGTCGCTGCTGCGGGCAACTCCTCCTACGGCAACCAGATCGGCCTGGCCACCGGCATTGTCGACGAGCTGTACCACCCAGGTTATGTAGCCAAGCACTTTGAAATGGGTGCTGTTGTGGCGGGTGCTCCGGCGGCAAATGTGCGTCGGGAAGCGCCAGCCGCGGGCGATCTCGTGGTGTTCGTCGGTGGTGCTACCGGCCGCGACGGTATTGGTGGTGCAACCGGTTCCTCGAAGAAGCACACCGTGGAGTCGCTATCCACCGCGGGCGCCGAGGTCCAAAAGGGCAACGCGCCTGAGGAACGCAAGCTGCAGCGCCTGTTCCGCAACCCTGAGTTCACGAAGCTCATCAAGCGTTGTAACGACTTCGGCGCTGGTGGCGTGTCCGTGGCAGTCGGCGAGCTCGCTGATTCCCTGGAGATCAACCTGGATGAGGTGCCAAAGAAGTACGAGGGCTTGGACGGCACCGAACTGGCGCTGTCCGAGTCCCAGGAACGCATGGCGATCGTCGTGGAAGCCAAGGACGCCGATAAGTTGATCGAGCTGGCCAACGAGGAAAACTTGGGTGCCGTGATCATCGCGGAAGTAACTGATTCCGGCCGGATGCGCATGCACTGGCGAGGCACCACCATCGTCGACCTTTCCCGCGATTTCCTGAACACGAATGGCGCCAAGAAGCACGCCCGCGCAGAGGTCAGCTCTGCCGGAGACTGGCGTGGCGCTGCCCGCGATTGGGCTCGCTCCGCGGACTTCAAGCAGTCCTTCCTCGGTATGGCTTCCGACCTGAATGTTGCCTCCAAGCAGGGGCTTTCTGAGCGTTTCGACTCTACCGTCGGCGCCGGCACCGTCCTCATGCCATTTGGCGGTTCTCGCCAGGCCACCCCAATCCAGGCGATGGCCAACACCCTGCCGGTGCTGGGGGAGACCACCAACTGCTCCGTCATGTCTTGGGGCTACAACCCATACATCACCGAGGCCAGCCCGTACCACGGCGCGTACCTCGCGGTGGTCGAGTCGGTAGCCAAGCTGATCGCGACGGGTGCTTCCTTTGACGAAACCTACCTGTCCTTCCAGGAGTACTTCGAGCGCATGTCCTCCGCCGAAGCCTGGGGCAAGCCAGCGGCCGCTCTACTCGGCACGATCAAAGCCCAGCTTGGCCTGGGTGTCGCCGCCATCGGTGGCAAGGACTCCATGTCCGGCACCTTCGAGGAGATCCACGTACCGCCGACGGTCGTTTCTGTCGCCGTCAGCCACGACGACGCCCGCAACATGGTGCCAAACCACTTCAAGGCTGCAGGCAACAAGGTCACCGTGCTGACTCCTGAGCTGGGACCTGAAACTGACACCGCACTCGCAGGCTTACCCACCCCAGAGTCGCTGCTCGCAAACTTCCGGACCGTCACGGAGCTGCTGCGCTCCGGCAAGGTGATCTCCGCCTACACCCCAGGTTTCGGTGGCGTGGCAGAAGCCGTGCTCAAGATGGGCATGGGTGAGGCCATCGGCTTCAGCTTCGAAGACGACGCCTCGCTCTACGATTACGCCTACGGTGCCTTCGTTCTCGAATGGGCAGGCGAACCAGAAGCTGGCGAGCTGCTGGGCGCCACCGCCGAAGGTGGCTTCACCTACCGTGGGGAAACGGTGACCTTCGAGGAGGCTGAAGCAGCATACGTCGGCACCCTCGAGCCGATCTACCCGAACTTCATTGAACAGGCCGGTACGACGGAGCTGGAGGGCGTCGATAAGGCTGCGCAGCCAGCGCTGACTCCAACCTTCGGTGGCGCGACTCCTAAGGCCCTGATCCCGGTTTTCCCAGGTACCAACTGCGAATACGATTCCGCCCGCGCCCTCCAGCGCGCCGGGATCGAGCCGGAGATCTTCGTGGTCCGCAACCGCACACCAGAAGACATCGCCGAGTCGGTCGACCGGATGTCCGCCGCCCTCGACCGCTCCCAAATGCTGTTCCTGCCAGGTGGTTTTTCGGGTGGCGACGAGCCGGACGGATCGGCAAAGTTCATCACCTCCTTCCTGCGCAACCCAGCCCTTACCGCAGGGGTGCAGGGGCTTCTCGACGACCGCGGTGGCCTGATTCTCGGTATCTGCAACGGCTTCCAGGCGCTGATCAAGCTCGGCCTCGTGCCATTCGGCCAGATTTCCGCACCGGGTGCCGAAACACCGACGTTGACATTCAACCGGATTGGCCGGCACCAATCCCGGATCTCGCGGGTGCGGGTGGTGAACAACAATTCGCCGTGGCTGTCGAAGATCAACGTAGGCGATGTGTTTGCCGTGCCAATCTCGCACGGCGAAGGCCGCATCACAGCTGGGGAGTCCCAGTGGGAGCGCTTGAAGAGTGCTGCCGTTACACAATATGTGGACGCAGCCGGAAAACCATCTATGGGCATTGAGGCGAACCCGAACGGCGCGCTCTTCGCGCTGGAGGGCATCATGTCTGAAGATGGTCGCGTCCTCGGCAAGATGGGGCACTCCGAACGCATTTCTGCCTCCACGTACAAGAACGTGCCCGGCGAATACGACATGAAGCTCTTCGAATCTGCGGCGGAGTTCTTCGCCAAGTAATTCGGCAGTTGAAGAGGTCTCGGACGATGTTGAACTGCTCCCCATTAGTTGGACTGAGAAATCAGTTTCTAACTAGTGGGGAGTATTTCTTTGAGGGCACGAAGTTCTCTGAGCAAGCTGCAGCGAGAGCAGCTCGTTGACTTGTTTGAACAAGGCTTGGGTTATAAAGCAGCGGCACGCCGGCTTGGTGTCGCTCGTGATCCGGTGCGAAAGCTTGAACGCCGGTTCAAGCTTCATGGCAAGCTGTGTCTTGTGGAAAAACCAACCAAGCAGCAGTTTTCCTTCGAGGTGAAGAAGGAAGTCGTCGATCGCTTCATTGCTGGTGAGTCGAAGATGGATCTTGCCCGCGAGTTCGGGTTGTCCTCCGACCAGCTTGTCTCGAGTTGGGTCCGTGCCTGGCGTGCAGGTGGTGACGAAGCCTTGCGACCGAAGCCAAAAGGACGACCCAAGGGCAGTTCACCTACGAAGACAGTGACCGAGGAGGATCGGCTGCGCCGCGAGGTAGAGAAACTGCGGGCGGAAAACGCATACCTAAAAAAATTGCGGGACTTGAGGAACCAGCGACGAGGTTAAAAGTCGAGGCTATCGTCATCCTCAAGTCAGACCACCGGCTGGATGATCTGCTTGCTGCGGCAGGTCTTGCCCGGTCGACGTTTTACTATCACCAACAACGCCTCACTGCAGCTGATAAGCATGCCCAGCTTAAGCAGGCAATCCGTGACATCTTTCAGCGGATGAACCGTCGTTATGGTTACCGGCGGGTGCATGCTCAACTCCAACGGCAAGGGTGGGCGGTTAACCACAAGCTGGTCTACAAGCTTATGGATGAGTTAGGGCTGAAATCCAAGGTCAGGGTGAAAAAGAAGTACAACTCGTACAAAGGCACTGTCAGCCACATCGCCAAGAACGTGCTGGATCGATGCTTCACACCGGATACACCAAATACGGTGTGGGTAAGTGATGTCACGGAGTTTCGGGTCGCTGGCACCAAGGTTTACTTGTCGCCGATCATGGACCTATATGATCGGGCGATCGTGTCGTATAGCGTGTCTACCTCACCGAATACCGCATTGACGTCACAGTCTTTGCGTGATGCCATCGCACAAGAATCACCAGGAAAAGGTTTACTGGTGCATACGGATCAAGGGTTCCAGTACCAGCATTCCAGCTGGCGCGACCTCATTGACAGCATTGGTGGTGTGCAGTCAATGTCAAGGAAAGGTAACTGCTACGACAACGCGGTGATGGAGAACTTCTTCGGGCACCTCAAGACAGAGATGTACCACGGTGAAACATTTACCAGCCTGGACGAGTTCTACCACGCACTCGATGACTACATCTACTGGTACAACCACGAACGCATCCAACAACGACTTAAGGGCCTGACTCCGATGCACTATCGGAACCAGACCCTTGAAACCCAAACCGCCTAGAATTAAACCAGTCCAACTTTCGGGGGCCAGTTCATGTCCGGGGCCTCTTTTGTGTTCCTGGATATATTTTCTTGAAAGTGACATCAGACGTCTGATGTGGTGATTATGCTTTGAATAACTCGTCACCTAGTTAGGAGTTTGATGTCACATGGTGCATTTTCCTGGAAGGAAGAAGCTCGGGAGTGTTCTGGCATCCCTGAGCGTGGCCGCCGCGAGCATTGCGGCGCCCGTGTATGCGGCTGCACAAGAAAGTGGTGATCAGCCCTCGGTAAATCCGGCGTTGCAAGAAATGTCGGATCCGACCGCACTGGTGGAGAAGATCCCCGGAGTGGTCAACTATCGTATCCCCGCGATTACGGCGACACCCGGGGGTGACCTGATCGCCGCATTCGATGAACGTCCCATCAGTGCCAACGACCCGAATCTAGGGTCAACAACCGGCTGGAACGGGCAAGACTGGTACCGAGATTTGCAGAGCAAGTGGAAAGACGGTGGAGATGCCCCGAACCCGAATTCCATCGCCCAGTATCGGTCGAAAGACAATGGAACTACCTGGGAAAAGGATGGCTACGTCTGCCAAGGAAACCCGGTGGGGGATTGGACCAAGATCAACGGCTGTTCGGATCCTTCCTATGTGGTGGACTGGGTGACCGGCGAGATCTTCAACTTCCACGTCTTGTCCTATCAGGCAGGTATTCAGGAAGCACACGTGGGCAACGATCATGAGGACCGGTTCGTGATCCAGGTGGAAGTCTCGCGTTCGAAGGACGATGGTAAATCCTGGGAGAGCGAAACAATTACCAAGACAGTCACGCCTGATCCAAAAGTACGGTGGCGGTTCGCAGCTTCTGGACAAGGCATCCAGATCCGCAACGGAAAACACGCTGGACGCCTCGTACAACAGTTCACGCAGGCCAAGGAAGGTTCGACTGCTCAAGAAGCCTTCTCCCTCTACTCCGATGACCATGGCGCAACCTGGCATGCAGGACAACCCGTGGGCACTGAGATGGACGAGAACAAAGTCGTCGAAAGGGCTGACGGTTCGCTGCTGCTTAACTCTCGCGAGCGCACCGGGGCCAATCGTTCGCGCTGGCAAGCGGAATCTTTCGACGGCGGCGCTACCTGGTCTAAGCCGTGGCTTGCGACCGACATTGTCGACGCGATGACGAATGGCCAGCCGATTCGGGCGTTTCCGCAAGCGACTCCAGAAGACCCACGCTCGAGTATTCTGCTGTTTGCCAACGCGCAGATCTTCCAGTCTTACAACCGTAAGAAGGGGACAATCTGGATGTCATGCGATGGGGGTAGCACCTGGCCGATCTCCAAAGTTTTCAATGAAGGATCAACCGGGTATGCCACGATCACGGTGCAAAACGACGGTCGAATCGGGATGCTCACCGAGGACGGACTCGGGGATAGTAAGGAAAGCGGCATCTTCTACCGAAGCTTTGGTCTTGGATGGTTGGAGCAATCCTGTGCAAGCATGACGGCTTCGGACGTTGAGGGCTCAGCGGCCGGCGAATCAGTCACTATCCCAGCAAAAATCGCCTCCACGACGGGAACGGTGGCGGGTGAATTGACCGCTGTCGGGTTGCCCGCCGGATGGACCGCAGACCCGGTGCACGTGAGTGGGGAGGACGGAGAAATCCAGCTGAATATTCCCGAGTCCGCGATCGAAGGGACCTATCACATCTCATTGCGTTACGTCGGAGATGACGGTGCGGTAGCCGCCAAGGCAGTGCAGGTGTCCGTAGTTGACGACACACGAGTACCGCGCGATCACCTGGTGGCAGTGTGGGCCAATTCGAACGACGGGAACCCAATCGGATTGGCGTTTGATGACAATCCAGCCACCTTCTGGCATTCACAATGGCAAAACAAGCCTGCTGAGCTCAACAACAATCACGATATTGTGGTGTCGCTGGCCGACGAACATGACCTGACGAAGATCGGCTACCTGCCACCACAGCGCGATCAGAAGAACGGGGCGTTCAAGAACTACGAAGTCTTTGTGGGACAACGTGGCGCCAATGCTTCATGCGCTGACATTGGCGGTTGGGCATCCGTCGCTAGCGGAGAATTGGCGTATGAGCGGAGATACTTCTCGGGTATTTCTCTCGACCAGGAAGCTGCACGCCAAGTCGACTGCCTCAAGATTCACGTCTCTGGAGAACATACTGGTCCTAGCGGTACGAACGCCTCTGCGGCGGAGATTAGGCTCTACGGCACAAAGAACGCAATTGTTTCGCCGACGCCAACGGTAAGCACCACGACGGTTACTGCAACTACTACGGAGACGACGACGCAGCAGGAGACCGTGATTTCGACGATATATGAGACCGAAACGCAGGAGCCGGTGACTATCACCGAGCCAACGACGGTGACCGAGCCAACGACGGTCACCGTGACGACGACGGTCGCCGAGCCCTCCAGGGTTACCGAGCCAACGACGGTCACTCAGCCAACAACCGTTACAGCAACGCATACCGAGCCCACCACTGTTACCATGACAATCACGGTGCCTACTACGTCTACGGAACGCTCTACGGTCACGGAATCGACGACCATAACGGTCCCTACTACGGTAAATGCGACGGTGGCTGAACCGACGGTCCTCACTACAACAACGACAGTGCCTACCACCGTCACGGCAGCGACAACCGTGACCACGACGGTGACTGTCCTCCCGCAGGTAACTACCTCCACGACAAGCCCGGCACCTACACTCGAACTCGACCACAATCAAAGTGGATACAAGTGGGGCAGAGTCATCGCCTGGCTCGTGGCGATAGGGGGCGGGCTGTTGGCAATGGTGCCACCGCTGCTTAACTATCTACGAACCCAGGGATTCATCTAGGTCTGTCTGCATACCAGTCCCTGCTTGCCAGCCGGCGAGCAGGGATTTGTTCTTTGCCTAGGCTGCTTAGCGACGCGCGCCTTTCCAACACCTCAGTCTGAGAAGTGGGGGCACCCGAGACATTAATTTCGCTACAAAACGCTTGCCAAAATCGAGCCTCGTTATGTTACCCTAACTTTACTTAGGTTTGACTAACCTGCATTGCGGGGGTCAGGCGTAGCCGATCGTTGTGGACTCAATGTTGACATTAGGTTCGCAGCCCGACTTTGTAAAGGTGCTTCATAGCAATGAAATTCCAGCGTTTCCGCGTGCTTTCCGCAGCCACAGCTGTCGCTCTTACTGTTGGCCTGGTGGGGTGTAGCTCCCAGACCACTGCAGATAACTCAGCCGACAAGGCGTCGACAAGCGCGGCCACCAGCGAGGTGAAAATTCAGGACAAGCGTGGCGAAGTCACCGTCAAAACGCCAGTGAAGTCCGCAGTGGTCACCGACAACCGAGCATTCGAGACGCTATCGGCATGGGGCGTGGAACTGAAAGCTGCACCGAAGCCGATCATCCCGGAAACTGTGTCGTACCGGACGGATGACAAGGTCGTCGACCTCGGCATGCACACCGAGCCAAACCTGGAGGCTGTGGTGGCTGCCAATCCGGACGTTGTAGTCAACGGTCAGCGTTTCACGAAGTTCTACGATGAGATGAAGAAGCTCGCGCCGAATGCGACCGTCGTTGACTCCGACCCGAAAGACAATGAGCCCCTCGACGCCTACCTCAAACGATTCACCACTAATCTGGGCTTGATTTTCGGCAAGGAAAAGGAAGCCGAACAGCTCAATGGTGAATTTGATCAGGCAATCAAGGAGGCGAAAGCTGCTTACAAGCCAGGCGACAAAGTGCTCGCAGTCAACGTTTCCGGCGGCAAGATCGGCTACATTGCACCAAGCAAGGGCCGCGTCCTCGGACCGATCTACGACATGCTTGGCCTGACCCCAGCCCTCGAAGTCAAGGATGCCTCCGACAATCACAAGGGCGACGAGATTTCCGTGGAAGCGATCGCTGATTCCAATCCGGACTGGATCCTGGTGATGGACCGCGATGCTGGCACCTCGGCACGCACGAAGCCGGAATTCAAGCCGGCGGAAACCGTCATCAAGGAATCCGAAGCGTTGAAGAACGTCAAGGCTGTGCAGGAAGGCCATGTGTTGTACATGCCAGCTGACACCTACACCAACGACGGCATCCAGACCTACACCGAGTTCCTGAAGGAACTTGCTCAGGCGTTCAAGAAGTAAATCTCGGCCTTCCTAGACGACTGACCTGCGTAAATGCAGGTTGGTCGTTTTGGTGGTTGCTGACCTACACCGCTGTGGCAGGGACCCGAGGCTAAAACATACTAACCCCTACGAACACGAGGAACACTATGACGACTGCAACTTTGTCGCCAACCACCGCCCCTGGAGAAACCCAGGACCGCCCGCGACGAACCCGCAGCAAGACTTTCGATTGGAAACTGCTGCTCGGTGTCCTGGCTGTCTTGGTATTGGTGACCACCAGCTTGTTCGTAGGAGTCTACGACATCTTTAGTAACCCTGATGGGGCGCGCATCTTCGCAATCACGCGCGTACCCCGCACCATCGCCCTGGTACTAGCCGGGGCAGCGATGGCGATGTGTGGCCTGGTGATGCAGTTGCTCACCCAAAACCGCTTCGTAGAACCCACCACCACCGGCACCACTGAATGGGCTGGGCTCGGCCTGCTCTTTGTCCTGCTTGCATTCCCAGGTGCTGGACTCATGCCCCGCATGATCGGTGCGATCACCTTTGCCTTTGTGGGGACAATGGTGTTCTTCGCCTTCTTGCGCAAAGTGGCGCTACGATCCTCGCTTATCGTGCCGATCGTCGGCATCATGCTGGGCGCGGTCGTGAGCTCCATCTCGACGTTTATTGCGCTGAAGTTCAACATGTTGCAGTCGCTCAGCTCGTGGTTCGCCGGAAGTTTCACAGCAGTTCTCAAGGGACAATATGAGGTGCTGTGGCTCGTCGCCCTGGTAGTGGTTGCCGTGTTTGTGCTGGCAGATCGCCTCACAGCCGCCGGCCTAGGCCAAGACATCGCCACCAATATCGGCGTCAACTACAACCAGATCATCTTGATCGGCACAATGCTGGTCGCAATCGCGGCAGGTGTGGTTACCGTGGTGGTCGGTAACCTGCCGTTCCTTGGCCTCATCGTGCCCAACCTGGTCAGCATGCTGCGTGGCGACGACCTTCGCTCCAACCTTCCGTGGGTTTGTCTCTTGGGAATCGGCCTGATCACGTTGTGCGACATCGTCGGCCGCGTCCTCATCATGCCCTTCGAAGTTCCGGTGTCTCTGGTACTCGGTGTGGTCGGCGCCGCTGTGTTCATCTTCCTCGTTGTGAAGCAACAGCGCCGTGGGTAGCGGGGTGAAGGCGATGGCGCAGCGGCGGGCGTCGACAAGCTTTGGCTCTCAAGAAAAGCACCGGCGGTTTTGGCTGATTTTTACGGTCCTCATTGTGATTGCCGCGGTGAGCGCATTCGGTCTATTGGCCTGGAAGAACCCGCTGCCCATGGACTCGCCGGGTTTTTGGCTGATCGCTGAACGACGAGCCACGGCGGTTATTGTGATGGCAATTGTGGCAATTGCCCAGGCGTGCGCCACGGTGACATTCCAAACGGTGACGAATAACCGGATCATCACGCCGTCAATCATGGGATTTGAAGCGCTCTACATGGTGATTCAAACCTCCACCGTCTACTTCTTCGGGGTCACCGGACTGCTGAACTTCACAGGCAGGCCGCAGTTTCTCATGCAGGTGGCGCTCATGGTGGGCTTTTCCCTCGTCCTGTACGGTTGGTTACTCACTGGCAGGAACGCAAACATGCAGGTCATGTTGCTGGTCGGAATTATCTTGGGCGGAGGCATGGCAAGCTTATCGACGTTCATGCGTCGCCTACTTTCCCCAAGCGAATTTGACCTGCTAGCGGCTAAAATGTTTGGCTCGGTCAACAATGCGAATAAAGACCTCATCGTGCCGGCGCTGATCCTGGTGGGGGTCACCGTGCTGCTTCTTTTGCTGCGAAGCCGGGCGCTCAACATCGTGGCCTTGGGGCCCGACGTAGCAACCAACCTAGGGCTCAACTACCGCGCAAACACTATCTTCTTCCTGGTGCTGGTCTCGGTGCTTATCTCTACCTCCACGGCGCTGGTGGGGCCGATGACCTTCCTAGGTTTCCTGGTAGCAACACTGGCATATCAATGCGCGGACACTTACGACCACCGATACGTCCTGCCACTGGCCAGCTTGATCGCCTTCGCGGTGCTCACGGCTGCTTACTTCACGATGACTCACATCTTCTACGCGCAAGGCGTGGTTTCCATCATCATCGAGCTCGTTGGCGGTTCGGTGTTCCTGCTCGTACTGATGAAGAAAGGGCGACTATGATTTCGCTTTCCGATGTCCGCAAGGCCTACACCAGTGAGGTCACCATCGGACCCGTCTCGCTCACGATTCCCGCAGGCGGCGTCACCGCCCTGGTAGGGCCTAACGGCGCAGGCAAATCCACCCTTTTGACGATGATTGGTCGACTCCTTGGCGTTGACGAAGGGACAATCGAGATCGCTGGCTACGACGTCACGACCACAAAATCCAAGGACCTTGCCCGGATCGTGTCGATCCTGCGCCAAGAAAATCACTTCATCACCCGACTCACAGTGCGCCAGCTGGTGGGCTTCGGTCGCTTCCCACACAGTGGGGGACGCCTCACCCGCGACGATGAAGCCATCATCTCGCGCTACATCGACTTCCTTGACCTTGGCGAGCTCCAAGACCGCTACCTCGACGAGCTCTCTGGAGGACAACGCCAACGTGCCTACGTGGCGATGGTACTCGCCCAGGAAACCGATTACGTGCTTCTCGACGAGCCGCTGAACAACCTCGACATGGCCCATTCCGCGCAGATGATGCGCCACTTGCGGCGCGCTGCCGATGAATTCCACCGCACCATCGTGGTGGTCTTGCACGACATCAACTTCGCCGCGCGCTATTCAGACTTCATCTGTGCCGTCAAACACGGGGAGGTTGTGAAGTTCGGGTCAGCGGATGACATCATGCAATCCGATGTGCTCTCCGAGATCTTTGGCACGGACATCGACGTGATCGAAACGCCGCGCGGTAAGTTAGCTTGCTACTACTAAAACATAGCGTTTGACCTGGGGATTTGTGTTGTTGGTTGTGTTTGCGTAGTTTTATCTGGGTCAGCGAGACGCCTTGTGTTGCAGGGTGGTGGTTGACAAAGTTTGTTTTGGGCGGTAGCTTGAAACGAGTCGCTTCGGGAAAGTTAATTTTTGGTTAATTTTTTTGGGGTGTGCGTGTGTTGTTTGAGAACTCAATAGTGTGCCAAGTACTTTTTTTGTTTTTGGTTGTGTGTTGGTGCCGGCAGGCCAGGAGTGGTCTGTGTAAGCATTAGTACTCAATTTTTTTGTGGTGGCGGGTTTTTCCTCGTCGGATCTGTTTGTCATCACGTTTTTTTGGACAATTTAGTGAATTTTTTTTGCTGGTTGTTTGTTTTTGTCAGGTAGTTGGGCTTTTCTTGAGTTCTGATTATTGTGATCGTTCTTTTATGGAGAGTTTGATCCTGGCTCAGGATGAACGCTGGCGGCGTGCTTAACACATGCAAGTCGAACGGAAAGGCCCTGCTTGCGGGGTACTCGAGTGGCGAACGGGTGAGTAACACGTGGGTGATCTGCCCTGCACTTTGGGATAAGCCTGGGAAACTGGGTCTAATACTGAATATTCACCATGCTTTAGTGTGTGTGGTGGAAAGCTTTTGCGGTGTGGGATGAGCTCGCGGCCTATCAGCTTGTTGGTGGGGTAATGGCCTACCAAGGCGTCGACGGGTAGCCGGCCTGAGAGGGTGTACGGCCACATTGGGACTGAGATACGGCCCAGACTCCTACGGGAGGCAGCAGTGGGGAATATTGCACAATGGGCGCAAGCCTGATGCAGCGACGCCGCGTGGGGGATGACGGCCTTCGGGTTGTAAACCTCTTTCGACAGGGACGAAGCGTTATGTGACGGTACCTGTATAAGAAGCACCGGCTAACTACGTGCCAGCAGCCGCGGTAATACGTAGGGTGCGAGCGTTGTCCGGAATTACTGGGCGTAAAGAGCTCGTAGGTGGTTTGTCGCGTCGTCTGTGAAATCCCGGGGCTTAACTTCGGGCGTGCAGGCGATACGGGCATAACTTGAGTGCTGTAGGGGAGACTGGAATTCCTGGTGTAGCGGTGAAATGCGCAGATATCAGGAGGAACACCGATGGCGAAGGCAGGTCTCTGGGCAGTAACTGACGCTGAGGAGCGAAAGCATGGGTAGCGAACAGGATTAGATACCCTGGTAGTCCATGCTGTAAACGGTGGGCGCTAGGTGTAGGGGTCTTCCACGACTTCTGTGCCGTAGCTAACGCATTAAGCGCCCCGCCTGGGGAGTACGGCCGCAAGGCTAAAACTCAAAGGAATTGACGGGGGCCCGCACAAGCGGCGGAGCATGTGGATTAATTCGATGCAACGCGAAGAACCTTACCTGGGCTTGACATACATCAGATAGGCGTAGAGATACGTCCTCCCTTGTGGTTGGTGTACAGGTGGTGCATGGTTGTCGTCAGCTCGTGTCGTGAGATGTTGGGTTAAGTCCCGCAACGAGCGCAACCCTTGTCTTATGTTGCCAGCACGTGATGGTGGGGACTCATGAGAGACTGCCGGGGTTAACTCGGAGGAAGGTGGGGATGACGTCAAATCATCATGCCCCTTATGTCCAGGGCTTCACACATGCTACAATGGTCGGTACAACGCGTTGCGAGCCTGTGAGGGTGAGCTAATCGCTGAAAGCCGGCCTCAGTTCGGATTGGGGTCTGCAACTCGACCCCATGAAGTCGGAGTCGCTAGTAATCGCAGATCAGCAACGCTGCGGTGAATACGTTCCCGGGCCTTGTACACACCGCCCGTCACGTCATGAAAGTCGGTAACACCCGAAGCCAGTGGCCTAACCCTTGTGGGGGGAGCTGTCGAAGGTGGGATCGGTGATTGGGACGAAGTCGTAACAAGGTAGCCGTACCGGAAGGTGCGGCTGGATCACCTCCTTTCTATGGAGTTTTATTTTTATGGGCCTGTGGTTGCAGGCTTGTTTTTCGCTGCTTGAGTAAACGAGTGTTTTACTGGTGGTGTTGTAATCGGGTGGAGGCCAGCCCCGCGCCGTGGTGGTGTGGGTTGTCATGATCAAAAATTGTGTGTGCTTGGTGCGCTGTTGGGTGTCTGGGGCATGCATTCGTGTGTTTCCTGTGTGTGGCTGTCTGTGCTGTGCTGCTGTGTGGGTGGTGTGGTGTGGGTGGTTGTGCGTGTTGTGTGAGAACTGTATAGTGGACGCGAGCATTTTTCTTTATTTTTTGTGTTTTAGTGTTTTTTGTGTGTTGGTTTTTTAGTAAGAGCACATGGTGGATGCCTTGGCATACTGAGCCGATGAAGGACGTGTAAGGCTGCGATAAGCCTCGGGGAGTTGCCAATAGAGCGTTGATCCGAGGGTGTCCGAATGGGGAAACCCAGCCACGGTTGTGTGTGGTTACCTGCCCATGAATCTATAGTGGGTGTGGGGGTTGACGCGGGGAAGTGAAACATCTCAGTACCCGTAGGAGAAGAAAACAAGTGTGATTCCGTTAGTAGTGGCGAGCGAACGCGGATGGTGGCTAAACTGCATGCGTGTGATACCCGGCAGGGGTTGCGTGTGTGGGGTTGTGGGGAGTGATTGTTGTGGTGCTGCCGTGCCACTCATGATGTCAATGTGTGTTAGGGGAAGTGGTGTGGAAACGCCTGCCGTAGACGGTGAGAGCCCGGTACCTGAAAATGCGTGTTGGTTGTGTGATTGCTTTCCCGAGTAGCAGCGGGCCCGTGAAATCTGCTGTGAATCTGCCGGGACCACCCGGTAAGCCTGAATACTCAGTGTGACCGATAGCGGATTAGTACCGTGAGGGAATGGTGAAAAGTACCCCGGGAGGGGAGTGAAATAGTACCTGAAACCATGTGCTTACAATCCGTCAGAGCCTCTTTGTGGGGTGATGGCGTGCCTTTTGAAGAATGAGCCTGCGAGTCAGCGGCATGTCGCGAGGTTAACCCGTTGTGGGGGAGTCGTAGCGAAAGCGAATACTAACTAGTGTGTTTGTAGTGGCATGTCTTGGACCCGAAGCGGGGTGATCTACCCATGGCCAGTGTGAAGCAGCTGTAAGAGGTTGTGGAGGCGCGAACCCACTTAGGTTGAAAACTGAGGGGATGAGTTGTGGGTAGGGGTGAAAGGCCAATCAAACTCCGTGATAGCTGGTTCTCCCCGAAATGCATTTAGGTGCAGCGTTGTGTGTTCCTTTGTGGAGGTAGAGCTACTGGTTGGTTTAGCGGGACTATCATCTTAGCGACGTCAGCCAAACTCCGAATGCCATAAAGAGCAGCATGGCAGTGAGACTGCGGGGGATAAGCTTCGTAGTCGAGAGGGAAACAGCCCAGATCGCCGGTTAAGGTCCCTAAGGGTGTACTAAGTGGAAAAGGATGTGGGATCGCGAAGACAACCAGGAGGTTGGCTTAGAAGCAGCCATCCTTGAAAGAGTGCGTAATAGCTCACTGGTCGAGTGGTTCTGCGCCGACAATGTAGTGGGGCTCAAGTACACCACCGAAACCGCGGCGACCATCTTGTGGTGGTTGGGTAGGGGAGCGTCGTGCACGTGGTGAAGCAGTAGGGTGACCTGATTGTGGAGTGTGTGCGAGTGAGAATGCAGGCATGAGTAACGAATGATAAGTGAGAAACTTATCCGCTGGATGACTAAGGGTTCCTGGGTCAAGCTAATCTTCCCAGGGTGAGTCGGGGCCTAAGGCGAGGCCGACAGGCGTAGTCGATGGATAACGGGTTGATATTCCCGTACCCGAGTGTGCGCGCCAAAGGTGAATCAGTGATACTAACCACCCAAAGCCGTGGCTATAAGTGTCTTTGACATTGTGGTTGTGGTGATGCGTGGGGCCTGATCTGGTAGTAGCTTAGTGATGGGGTGACGCAGTGAGGTAGCCGAGCCACTTATTGGATTGTGGTGTAAGCGTGTAGCCTGCAGCCTAGGTAAATCCGGGACTGCATGTAAAGGGTGAGGCGTGATGCGTAGACCGTTTGGTTGATGTTGGTGATCCTGTACTGTCGAGAAAAGCCTCTAGCGATGTGCATATTCGGCCCGTACCCCAAACCGACACAGGTAGTCAGGTAGAGAATACTAAGGCGTTCGGGTGAACTGTGGTTAAGGAACTCGGCAAAATGCCCCCGTAACTTCGGGAGAAGGGGGACCACGACTGGTGACAAACTGGTTTCGAGCTGGTTGTGGTCGCAGAGAATAGAGGGAAGCGACTGTTTATTAAAAACACAGGTCCGTGCGAAGACGATAAGTCGATGTATACGGACTGACGCCTGCCCGGTGCTGGAAGGTTAAGAGGACCTGTTAGGTGGTAACACCGAAGCGGAGAATTTAAGCCCCAGTAAACGGCGGTGGTAACTATAACCATCCTAAGGTAGCGAAATTCCTTGTCGGGTAAGTTCCGACCTGCACGAATGGCGTAACGACTTCCCTGCTGTCTCAACCACAGGCCCGGTGAAATTGCAGTACGAGTAAAGATGCTCGTTACGCGCGGCAGGACGAAAAGACCCCGGGACCTTCACTATAGCTTGGTATTGGTGTTCGGTACGGTTTGTGTAGGATAGGTGGGAGACTGTGATCACATGACGCTAGTTGTGTGTGAGTCGTTGTTGAAATACCACTCTGATCGTATTGGACATCTCAACCTCGGCCCATGATCTGGGTTAGGGACAGTGCCTGGTGGGTAGTTTAACTGGGGCGGTTGCCTCCCAAAGAGTAACGGAGGCGCCCAAAGGTTCCCTCAGCCTGGTTGGCAATCAGGTGGTGAGTGTAAGTGCACAAGGGAGCTTGACTGTGAGACTGACAGGTCGAGCAGGGACGAAAGTCGGGACTAGTGATCCGGCACTGGCTTGTGGAAGCGGTGTCGCTCAACGGATAAAAGGTACCCCGGGGATAACAGGCTGATCTTCCCCAAGAGTCCATATCGACGGGATGGTTTGGCACCTCGATGTCGGCTCGTCGCATCCTGGGGCTGGAGTAGGTCCCAAGGGTTGGGCTGTTCGCCCATTAAAGCGGCACGCGAGCTGGGTTTAGAACGTCGTGAGACAGTTCGGTCTCTATCCGCCGCGCGCGTTGAAACTTGAGAAAGGCTGTCCCTAGTACGAGAGGACCGGGACGGACGTACCTCTGGTGTGCCAGTTGTACCGCCAGGTGCATGGCTGGTTGGCTACGTACGGAAGGGATAACCGCTGAAAGCATCTAAGCGGGAAGCCTGTTTCAAGATAAGGTTTCTTTCGAGGTTCCCCATAGACTATGGGGTTGATAGGCCAGATCTGGAAGCACAGCAATGTGTGCAGGTGACTGGTACTAATACACCAACAAAAAACCAACAACACCCAACAACAAACACAAAACAAGAACAAAAAGCACGCGTCCACTATGCAGTAACTGACACAACACCACACACACAAACAAAGATGTGTCGGTGGCAACAGCGGTGGGGTAACGCCCGGTCCCATTCCGAACCCGGAAGCTAAGCCCACCAGCGCCGATGGTACTGCACCCGGGAGGGTGTGGGAGAGTAGGTCACCGCCGACCAAAAAACTTAAAAACCACGTGCAAGGCCCGAAACAAATACACCATTTGTTCTCGGGCCTTGCACACCCTTACAACACGGGGCATTAGCTCAATTGGTAGAGCATCTGCTTTGCAAGCAGAAGGTCAGGAGTTCGATTCTCCTATGCTCCACAAAACACAAACAATCCGGTAGCAACCACAACCTGTGGCCCGCTACCGGATTCCTTGCATCCCTACCGCACCCTACGCCAGTAGCTGGTTAAGTAAAGGAAAGTCTGGCTGGCCCATGTGTCGCCGACCGTGCAGACTTGTCGTACAAGTGCTATGTCGTCGCTTCGGCCAAGTCCGCACACGAAGTGCAGCGCTTTTTGATGACTAAATTCCCTCAGCGGTAGTCCGACGACTCCTAAGTGACGACATAGAGTGGTCTAAGGCCCCGACTACAACAAACGCTGGTTTCAAATACCACGACGTTGCGGAAACCACGAATTGGGTACACTACTTAACCCCTTTAGCCATCTTCAGTCCAGAGCATTGCGTCGTCACAAGGCTGATGAATTACGCCATCCCGATTGGGATTAGTTATTCACTCACGCCTTCCGACACCCTCAGAGCAAAGTCGTTCGGTACCGTACTCCACTATCACTGTGTTTCCAAGAGCACTTACACTTAACCAACATGAAAACGCCCCAGCAGTAGGACCTGCTGGGGCGCGTCGAGAAGTTCTTAGAGAACGAGGAGGTTGTACGTGGTTGTCTGCACGTCTTTGAGTCTTGGCAGTAGTTTGTCTAGCCGGCGCCATTCGGCTTCCGGAATTGCGCGTTCGGCGTCGACGAGTACGGAACGGTCGGGAGTAGCCCAAGCTATAGGCATGGGGCTGATTTCGTCCCACTGGGCGTCCTTGCCAATCGAACGTCGACCAGATACGGCCACGGAAGGTACTCGCACGCCAACCTTGGTGGGATGACCTTCGAGCTTCGTCACCGTGCGCAGCGCGAGCGCGGGGCGTCGCTGAGCAGCTGGGTCCGCGGAAGCATTCACCAAAGCCATGAGCACCAAATCGCGAGGATTGACCTCGGCGACGATGGCCGGTACGAGTTCATAAGAGTCGTAAAGCCGCTGTGCACCTCCGATCTGGCGGGGGAGGATGAAAATGAGAGAAAAACAAAAGATCGCGAAGGTGCCGAGCGCTACGAGGGCGACAAGTCGCCAACCGACGGTCGTCAGGAAAAAGATACCCAGTGCGACCGCCAAAAGAAGCGCGCCTAGTACACCTGCGGATAACTGCAGACGCGTGACGTCCTTGCTGTATTCATTGTGGGCCTTGTTGTAGTTCTCGTCGACCGTGAAGTGGAAAGTGCGCACGGAATGTCCTTAGATGTCGTCGGCGTCGATAATGCGGTACGCGTAGCCCTGCTCTGCGAGAAAACGCTGGCGGTGGGCTGCATATTCCGCATCTAGCGTATCGCGCGCCACCACCGTATAGAAATGCGCCTCGCGCCCATCGGCCTTCGGCCGCAGCAGACGTCCAAGTCGTTGGGCCTCTTCCTGCCGAGATCCGAATGTGCCGGAAATCTGGATCGCGACCGCCGCTTCCGGAAGGTCAATTGAGAAGTTTGCCACCTTAGACACGACAAGCGTGTTCAGTTCGCCGATGCGGAACTGCTCAAACAGCTTCTCGCGCTTCCTGTTCGACGTCTTCCCCTCAATCACCGGTACCTCCAGCTTCGCCGCAATCTCCTCCAATTGGTCAATGTATGCACCGATAATGAGCGTCGGCTGGCCCTTGTGCTGCTCGAGCAGTCGCTTCACGACGCGTGTCTTGGCTGGTGAACAGGCTGCCAGGCGATACCGTTCGGCAGGCTCCGCGACGGCGTACGCCATGCGTTCGTCGTCGGCAAGCGTGACGCGAACCTCGACGCAATCGGCCGTGGCGATGAAGCCTTGGGCTTCGATGTCTTTCCACGGGGCGTCGTAGCGCTTGGGGCCGATGAGGGAGAATACGTCGCCTTCGCGACCGTCCTCACGCACAAGGGTAGCGGTGAGCCCGAGGCGACGACGGGACTGCAGGTCCGAGGTCATGCGGAAGACAGGGGCGGGGAGAAGGTGGACTTCGTCGTAGACGATGAGTCCCCAGTCTCGGGAGTCGAAAAGTTCGAGGGCGCGGTATTCGCCCTTGGTTTTGCGCGTAACTACCTGGTACGTGGCAATGGTTACCGGGCGAATCTCTTTCTTCTCACCGGAGTATTCGCCGATCTCATCTTCGGTGAGTGAGGTGCGCCGCAGAAGTTCGTCGCGCCATTGCCGGCCTGCAACGGTGTTGGTTACCAGGATCAGCGTCGTGGCTTGAGCCTTAGCCATCGCGGCCGCGCCGACCATGGTCTTTCCTGCACCACACGGCAATACCACCACGCCAGAGCCACCTTCCCAAAATGCATCGGCGGCATAAGACTGGTAGTCGCGCAGCTGCCAGCCGTCTTCCACCAACGCAATCGGGTGAGATTCGCCGTCGACGTAGCCAGCGAGATCTTCTGCCGGCCAGCCGACTTTGAGCAGCTCTTGCTTGAGACGGCCACGCTCAGACGGATGGACGGCGATGTTTTCGGCATCGATGGCTGCGCCCAGCATCGGTTTGATCTTCTTGTGTCGCTGGAGCTCAGCCAGGATTGCTGCTTCTTGCGACTCAAGGACGAGGCCGTGCGCTGGGTGTTTATGCAGACGGACGCGTCCATAGCGGGACATGGTCTCAGCGACGTCGATAAGCAACGGCTGCGGGACCGGGAAGCGCGAGTACTTTTCCAACATGTCCACCACCTGTTCGGCATCGTGTCCGGCGGCGCGCGCGTTCCAGAGTGCGAGTGGAGTGATCCGGTACGTGTGGATATGTTCGGGGGCGCGCTCTAACTCAGCAAATGGTGCGAGTGCCGCGCGGGCTTCTCCGGCCAGCGGGTGATCGATTTCCAACAAGACTGACTTATCGGACTGAACGATGAGGGGGCCGTCGCCGAGTGCCATGCTCGCTCCTAACGTGTGCAATTGTGCAGGGGCAAACCTCCATTATGGCACGTATGAGCTAATCAGGGGTTAAGGCGGACCTCGGTGATCCGGTGCAGCCGGAAACGGTGCGCAGTGCCGGTGCTGGGGTCGATGGTATCAACGAGGCCAGCCGAAACAGTGACAGGCTTCACGACTCGGTGGACAGCTATGCCGTGCTTGTCGACAAATCCCAACGTGACAATCTGCCCGGCACTTGCGGCCTGTTGCAGGGTTGCCAACAACTCGCTGGGGTCCACAGCCTGCCCTGGTGCTTTGCCTGGACGGATGCCCGATTGGTCGTTGCGACGAATCGCGTCGACGGCAGCAGCGATTCGGCTAGCGTCCAGAGATGCTGACGCCTCGGTCGCTTCGGGAGTGGCCACACGCGCCGGAACATCAACCAAATCCAGTCGCATGCCGGCGGCATCTTCGGCGACAGGTTGGAGGCCAACCGCACGCAGCGCGCGAATGACGTCGATAAGCGGTGCCTGGGAGATCGCCACGGTGGGTGCGATCACGCGCATCGCCAGGCTCTCGCCGACGACAGAAACCGCATGGACCAGCACGCTCGGGTCATCGCAACGCACGTAGCTCATTGCCGGACCGCCGCGTACGCTGCCGTGCCTGCGCGCCACGTCGTTGATGAGGAACTCCACCGACTGAGGCAGTTCGGTGAGTGAATAAGACGCCAAAGCATCCAAAATTTCCTGCGCATTGAGGCCCAGGTCGAGCCCGTGCCTAATCGACGACTCAGTGAGGCGATAGACACTGGCCAGGCCTGCAGATTCCAACTCTCCGATGCTGTCCAGTAGCGACTGCACCTTCGGTACCAACGGACCTTGAGACATCAGGGTCATATCCGCTTGAATGATGAGCTTCTCCGAAGCCTCAGGCAGCAGATCTTGGGCGGCCTTACCTGTCAACATGGATGTCAAAGCGCCGACCCAACGCGCTTCCTCATGCAAGTCGCTGACCAATTCAAGCGATACCGGTAGCAGGGGAGTGGTAAAACGTAACAACCGATAAGATTGCTCAGCGGTGAGGTTGCCGTAGCGAGCCCATTGGTCGATCAGTTTGTTCCGGACTTCCACCACCTGCGGATCGTGGGACTCTGGGGTGAAAATATGCGAGACTCGCTGTGACTCTGCTGCGCTGGGGATTCGCCAAGGACTTCGGCGCCAACCCTGAAGGACCATCTCCCACCGTTGGGGCAAGGGGGAGGCTAGGAATTCATCAGCCAGTGGGGTGGGCGCGTAGTAGTCCCCGCCGTCGTCGTCAGCGGGCAGAGGATCGGGGACGCCCCTGGAAATAAGGCGCGTAGATTCGGCCACAGTGAGCACCCGGAACAGTTCCACTTCGGTGATGCCGAGCGCTTTGGTCAGCCGATTAATGACCCGCACCCCAACCGCGCCACCTTTCAGCGTTGATGCCGGTGCACTACCCAATTCCGCCAGCAGCAGGCGGAGAAGACGCAATACTTCCAGCCCCGAGGCGGCACCCGCCTCATCGTCGGCACGCGCAAATGCCTGTTCGGGAACCTCGGGGCGTCGCAACGGCATAAGGGGTTGGTCTTGGAGTATTGCGCGCACCTGCCGGGGTAGTCGCACTGTTTGGGCATCAACGCGAAGTAGCAACCCTTCGGCGATTAACTGGGGAATCGGTCGATTAGGATCCGCATCGATAGCCGCATCCTTAGTGATCCCTAGGCCACCCGATTGACTCAGCGTGTCCAAAATCTTGCGTTTACGGGCACCCAGCTTAGCGACGACCGCAGCCAGCTCCTCCTGATCCATCACCAGCTGGGTGCTAGCTTCCTCGGGCAGTAAGCGCATGCCCGACGGCAACGCGTGCAACACCTCGCCCGGAACCATAAAGCTTGTTCCATCCGCGGGATAAATGAGGGCAAGATTTTGCAAAGTCGCCCAGGCCGAATTGAGATCTTCGGCCAACGGCTGGTCGTCTGCTTGGCAGCGTTGGCTGATGATGCTCACCACTTCGGGGGCAGCAACAGGGGTATTGTGTGCGCCGAGTTCCGCGAGTGCTTCGAGCACGAGAATTTCGGTCACTCCTAGCTGGGCGATGGCGCGTCGAACCGACGCTCGGATCTGTAAACGCGCAGCTAATGGGGCAATACCTGGGGGTAATGGGAGCACAGTGTCCGGCCGCAACGTGAGGAGTTGGGTCAGCTGGGCGTCGTTAAGCGTGGCTAACCATTCACGGAAACTGGGAACTTTTTGGGACTCGCTGTTGCTCTTTTTCATGATCCTTCCAAGTTTAGTGGGACTTGAGGTGACTTTTTGCGGGAGAGTTTGAGACAATAGCGGTATGTCGAAAATGGAGAAGAAGAGCTACGTCGATCCGGCATGGCCAGAGCACATCCCGGGTACCGGTCACCCTGTCACTGAGGCACTTTCCCGTTTGGCTGGCGCGTCTAGCCCATACGGCGACGAAATGCCTTTCCCACTTCCAGCCGACCAAATCGGCTACGTGCACCCACACACTGTGATTAACAAGTAAGTGGTGTAAATAACAAAGATCTCCATCCCTGATTACCTCGGGGGGTGGAGATCTTTTTGGGGTTAGGTAAAGAAGAGTGTGTCCGGTCGCCGTGTCGTCGGCCGTGCGGGTTTGCTGCACAAGTGCTATGTCGTCGCTTCGGCGTAGTCCGACTACGTAGAGCAGCGTTTTTTCATGAAATAAATCCCACAGCGGTAGTCCGACTACACCGAAGGGACGACATCGAGCGGGCTAACGCTCCCAGACAACCGTAAATACTAGCTTCAGGCCCACAACGCTGCGGAAAACACGCAGCAGAGACACACTTTTATTTACTTGACCCTCTTTTTGCGCGCTCTGCCTGATTAGTGAGCGACGGCCTTTTCTACGCCAATGCCGGTGAGCGAACGAACTTCCATCTCGGCAGCCTTCTTAGGGAAGTTGTCAGGCTTGCCGACGTACGTCCCGATGATTCCCAAGATGAAGCCCGCAGGGATCGCAATGATCGATGGGTTGGTCAGTGGGAAGATCGCGAAGTCAGCGTTCGGCAACATGGCCGAGGGAGCGCCCGAAACGGCTGGGGAGAAGATGATTAGCACGATCGAGGTCAACAACCCACCGTAGATCGAGAAGAGTGCCCCGGTGGTGTTGAATTTTCGCCAGTAGAGGGAGTAGAGGATGGTGGGCAGGTTGGCAGCGGCTGCGATGCCGAAAGCCAGAGCCACCAGAAAGGCGATGTTTTGTCCCATCGCGCCAATGCCCAGCACGATTGCCAGCACGCCGATGACAACCACGGTGATGCGAGAAACTCGGACCTGCTCCTCTTCCGTCGCCTGGCCATCGCGCAGGATTGAATTGTAGATGTCATGGGCGACCGAGGCGGATGCGGTGATCGCCAAGCCAGCTACAACAGCGAGAATGGTGGCAAAGGCAACTGCCGAGATGCAAGCCATGAAGATCGTTCCGCCCACCTTCGCGGAAAGCAGCAGCACGGCTGAGTTCGCGCCACCCGGAGCCTTCGCGATCTGCTCCGGCCCCACCAGAGCGGCCGCGCCGTAGCCCATAACGACGGTGAGCAAGAAGAACAGGGCAACGATCGCGATGGTCCAGGTGATGGAACGTCGAGCTTCTTTAGCGGTAGGAACGGTGTAGAAACGCATCAGCACGTGTGGCAAACCGGAGGTGCCGAAGACCAGGGCGAGGCCGAGAGAGACGAAATCAAGCTTGGTCAGGGTGTCCTTGCCGTACTTGAGGCCGGAGTTCAAAATCGCGTCGCCCTTGGGATGATTGGCAATGGCCGACTCCAACACCGCGTTGAAACCGCCCTTGATGGCGACAAAGGTCAGCAGGGTAATGATGATCGATCCACCCACCAACAACACAGCCTTAATCATCTGCACATAGGTCGTGCCCTTCATACCACCTACCAGCACGTACACAATCATCAGCACGCCAACGATTCCCACGACAGCCGATTGGGCGGCTTTGCCGTCGATACCCAGCAGCAGCGCCACCAGGCCACCGGCACCGGCCATTTGTGCGATCAGGTAAAACAGCGAGATGGTGAGCGTGGAGATGGCAGCAGCCATACGGACCGGCTTCTGCTTGAGGCGGAATGACAACACGTCGGCCATGGTGAACTTGCCGGTGTTGCGCAGCGGTTCAGCAACCAACACGAGTGCAACGAGCAAAGCGATGAGGAAGCCAACGGAATAGAGGAAGCCATCGTAGCCGCTGAGCGCGATAGCGCCCGTAACACCGAGGAATGCGGCTGCAGAAAGGTAATCGCCGGAGATTGCGAGGCCGTTTTGCCAGCCGTTAAACGAAGCACCACCGGTGTAGAAGTCGGAGCCTTTCTGGGAGGTTTGTCGAGTAGCTCGGACAACAATCGCCATCGTTACCACGATGAAGCCCACGAAAATCGAAATATTGAGCAGCGGGTTACCCGTTGAAATCTGCTCAGCAGCTAGTACAGAGTGCATGGGTTAGACCTTTCCGATCGGGGTAGGCTGTTGCAGCATCGAATTGCGTATCGACGCCGTGGCGGGGTCCAAGGTGTTGTCGGCAAAGCGAACATATAGCCAAGTGACGATGCCTGCTGTCGCGAACTGGGCGAGTCCCAGAACCATGCCGATGTTGATAGCGCCATAGACTCGGATTGACGTGAAATCGGTGGCGAATGTGGCAACGACGATGTAGAACACAAACCACAGCAGAAACACTGCAGAAATCGGGAAGGCGAAGGACCGGAAGGTGTGCCGGAGTGCACCGAACTCTTCCGATTGACTGACAGCAAGGAACTCGTCCGCTGTCGGCGGTTGGGGATGCACGGGGTGCTGTTGTTGCATAGCGACCTCTCTAGTTAAGGCGATCTGAGTCACGACAAATTGACTGTGTGACACGCTACACAACTAGGTTTGCTTCCATGACGCTTTTTCCAGCTAGGGGGTACTTTTCCTTGCGATAAGTGAGATTTCCAAACTTGTGAAGATGTTGAGATAAGTGGTTTTGTTAAGTCTGCGAAGGGGAACTTGTGTTGGTGGGGGTGAATTTTGCGTGGTTACCGTCAAGAACTGGAGTCCGAGGTGAAAAGGGAGTGGGCGAGTGGCGCACTGGCTTAATTTGAGCGCTTTGGCGCGGGCGGGGGTAGTAGGGAGGCGGGTATTTGCGGTTGCGGTGCTCGGGTCGCGCCGGTGTACAAAAACCGATCCTCTCGCTCAGTGTGTGCTGGGTCAATGAAGAAAAACGGCACCACCAGATGGCGATGTAACAATAAGTCCTGCGGTGCTTCCACCGCCCGAAGCTCGCAAACAGCTTCAAAGAATGCGGCGGCTTTCCGCTTGTTCTATGACTGGATCACCGCCGCCACATCACTTGTTGCAATTGCCGCAAAAGCAGGTGTCGCCCGTCTAACTCTGCGTCAATGCTTCTGGTGGTGCTGGTTGATTCATCCTCAACCGTATATCGGTTCTTTTCCGTATCTTCGATTAAGTCTTGATCGGCGGCATCTACTTCAATGAGCAGTGTTTGCTGATCCTGTCTTCCAACGGCGATGTCATCGCTTGGCACTGGTGCAAAACCGGAAACGGTTGAGGCCTATACACACGTGTGCTGTGCACCATCCGGTCACCGCTCATGGTCATGTTGGACGGTGGACAAGGGGCACGCAGTGCGATCACTACGTGCTGGCCCACGATCAAGGTTCAATGCGGCATTGTCCATGCTTAACGACGGTTCAGACTGCTCACCAGGTCACGCCCGTGCACTGATGCGGGCGAAGCGATCTACGGGCTTGCCTTAGCGCTCGCCAAAGTCACCGTCTTGACCCAACCAAACGACAACCAAGCAAACCAAGAAACAGGTTGACCAACCCTCTATGACAACGCTATTTCAACCGAATACAACCACGACACCGGAATACGCAAAGGAACCATCCCCTAAAACCACAAATGTGTCCGGTCGGCGACTCGCCGACCGGACACACTGTTCTTTACTTAACCCTCTCTCATTCTTGTTTTCCGCAGTGTTGTGGGCCTGAGGCCAGTATTTGTTGTTGTCTGGGGGCCGTAGCTCGCTCGATGTCGTCCCTTCGGTGTAGTCGGACTACCGCTGTGGGATTTTATTCATTAAAAAACGCTGTTCTACGTAGTCGGACTACGCCGAAGCGACGACATAGCACTTGTGCAGCACACCCGCGCGGCCGGCGACACGCCGACCGGACACACTTTTCTTTACTTACCCCCCGTGCGCCGTGCCGGGGTCGCAGCGAACACAGCAAAAATCCGCTCCTTCAACCATATGATGGGCTGAAGAAGCGGATTGAAGCTTCAGGCTGGGCCTAGCTTAGAGCTTTGCCAGCTGGCCGGAGGAGAGGAGGGCGTCGATCTGGCCTGTATTAGCTGCGTAGTAATCCAGTGCCTGCTGTGGCAGGACGATGCCGTACTGCGCGAAGAAGGCCTTAATCTTTTCCAGCGCGGCCTCAGCAGCGGTTGGAGCTGCGATTGGTGCTGCCGGGGCATCGTATGCAACAGCAGCAGGTGTAGCCGGGGCAGGCGCTGGTGCCGGAGCCGGAGCGGAGACGTTGCGTTGAGTTGGACCCGCGTTCAGTCCAAGGCTTGCAGAACATGCAGGCCATGCGCCCCAGCCCTGACCGGCGAGAACGCGCTCGCCAACGGCGATCTGCTGTTCACGGGTTGCCTGGTAAGCGTAAGGGGCGAATTCCTGGCCGCCGTAGGCATTCCAGGTGGAAGGGGAGAACTGGAGTCCGCCGTGGAAGCCGTTGCCGGTGTTGATGGACCAGTTGCCACCTGCTTCGCATCCTGCGAGACGATCCCAGTCGGAATCTGGAGCTGCGCTAGCGGTTGGGGCAAGCAGAGTTGCTGCGGTGCCGAATGCGACGGTGGATGCGGCGAACTTGGCCTTCAGGGAAGAGCCGGCTGCATGACGTGCCATAAAAAATGTGTTCCTCTCATATTAAACGCCTGCGAGGTTAGCTGTCGGGTTCGGGCGGAGGATCACAGTGCCCGGCCAGTAGCTTCCTTGTGAGAAATCTACGTGGCTTCACCCCAAGGGAATGGTTCCCAAAGTGGGTTCCCCGCCCCAGTCTGCACATGAATGAAAAATTTTTGTATTTAATGGCCAGCAGTTTCGGCATCTCTCGCAGACTGGGTTAGGCGTAAAGAAAGATGCTTGCTCTGTGGCGCTTGCTAGATAACGGTAGCGGTATGTAACGAAAGTGTCACGCTCATTTGGCGGAAAAGTTACGAAATTCTCTCGAAGGCAAGAAATCCGCAGGTGAACTCGACCAAGAAATCTGTGTGATGATAGTCACAATTATTGTGGTAACTGCTTGAAGTATCGCTTTGGAAACCTTGGCCATTGTGAGGTTTGTGCAGGTAATGGTGGAATTTGATCGGTGACGGATCAATAAAACGTGCTCACTCGCGCAGATTTGATAATTGTGGAACAAGGGTTTAGGGGAAAGGTGCGGATGTGTGGCGAGAGAGAGGTGTCGATAAGGCTGGGTGGGGTGGAAAATACCGCGCCTAAACACGGTATAGTTAAACTTTTACGAACGCGAAGTGAAAGGACTGATGACTATGCCCATCGGCAAGGTGAAGTGGTACGACGTCGAGCGTGGCTTCGGCTTTGTTTCGAACCCGGGCGATGAGGACGTTTATGTCAACAAGGCAGTGTTGCCTAAGGGAGTCACCGAGCTGCACCCTGGGCAGCGCATTGAGTTTGATTTCGCGGCCGGGCGGCGTGGCCCGCAGGCATTGCGAGTGAAGGTTTTGGAAGAGGCGACTCGCAAGCCGATCCACAAATACAAGCCGGAAGAACTGAACTCTATGATTTCCGATCTCATGACTGTGCTGGAATCTGCGGTGCAGCCGCAGCTCGCGCAGGGTCGGTACCCGGACCGCAAGGAAGGTCGACAGGTAGCCGAGATTCTGCGAGCAGTGGCTAAGGAACTTGACGCCTAAATGCCCCCATACGCCAAGCAGCCCTACTGCTTGGCGTTGACGGACCACACCACGGTGTATGGGGTTTCTACTCCTTGGGCATCTTCGCCAATCATCAAGGAAGAAACTTCCACGACGACGAGTCGAGACCCGGATTCGGATTGAGCCGGGATCTCGACTTCTTTCTTTTCATTACCCTTGAAGAACATCTGATCGTTGGCCGCCGGGTCGTCGTAAATCTTCAGCAGGGACCAGTCATGGTCATAGACGTCGCTGGGTAGGGAGATTTTCATTGGGTTATCGCCCACCTTGAGCTCTGCGACCTGTCCTTGCGGACACTCGACTCCTGCCTCGCAGACCGTATATGGATGGACATCCATCTTCTCATTGCCAGCGGAAACCTGCAGAGTGACGGTCTTTGGGTCTGGGCCCGGCCGATCATTCCACCACTTTTGAAAAGCGATACTTCCTGCCACGATCACCACTACGGCGACGATGAGGATCACGAACTGCGTCAGATTGCGTTTCCGGGTGCTGCTGGCCATAGCTACCAATGCTAGCTAGTTATCCAGCTGGAACAAATCGCACCTCGTACATCTGGGGCCATCGCTTGCCAGCAAGAAGGAAAGAATCTGAGCCTGGGAGGGCCGCGATTCCGTTGAGGACGTTGTTTGGATCGGCGGCCGCATTGCTGGGCAAGGCGCTGGCGTCGATAGTAGCGTTGACTTTCCCATCCGGGCTGATCCGCACAATCTCGCTGGTCAGGAAGCGATTGGCGTAGATTTGGTCGTCAACGCACTCCAGTTCGTTGAGCTGAGTCACGGGCTGGCCTCCGTTGGTGACGGTGATGCGCCGCTGTTCGCTGAAGGTTTGTGGGTCGAGGATCCGCAGCTGGGCGGTGCCGTCGGACATCACTAGGTGATCCTTGGTGGCGCACAGTCCCCAGCCTTGACCTGGGTAGCGGACCTGGGTCTTTTCGGCGAGTGTGCGGGCGTCACGTCGGTAGGCGATGCCGTCTTGCCAGGTCAACTGCCATATATCGTCGCCAAATTTGGTGATGCCTTCCCCAAATTGTCGTGGCGGAAGGCTCTTTTGGGCCAACGGAGAGGCCGTCGGGGTGGAAAGGGGAACGCGCATGATCTGGCTTTCGCCGTACTGGCCAGTGCCGATCAGCAAGTCCGAGCCGTCCACTTCGAGCCCTTGGGTAAACCACGCCGGATTCATCTGGTGGGTCGCCACGATCTCTGGGCGTAGCCGAACTGACTGGTCGACGGCACTATTGGTTGCCTGCGGCGGTGCCGGAATACTCGACGAACAACCGACGACCCCGCCGGTTAGCGCAAGCGCTACCACCATTTGCCACACCTGTTTTAGACCCATAACTAATCATTGTGCCTTAATCGGCAATAATGGAGAGGTGGCACCTGGAAAACGACGCAAGCGAAACAACAAGGGTCAGCTGTTCGACGCCCAAGCCATCGACCTCGCACGGTCTGCCTTGGAGGAGCTCGACGAGGGGGAAGTAGGCGTACACACTGGGGTATCGGTACTAGGCGACAACGTGGTAATCCACCACTTCGAAGCTCATGTGCCGGGCTACCGAGGTTGGGAATGGACCGCCGTCCTGGCCTGCGCTGACGGCTCGCATTACGTCACCGTCAATGAACTTGCGCTCATGCCAGGGCGTGATGCGCTGCGCGCCCCAAGCTGGATTCCTTACGAGGATCGTGTCCGCCCTGGAGACCTGAAACCGGGTGACCAATTTCCGCCGCGTGCCGACGACGATCGCCTCGATACCCTTCCCGACGGCACCCATACCCTCACTAAGAAGGGCTTTGAAGACTCGTTGGCGAGGTGGCGAGAAAACTACGGACCCACCACAGAATACGCCGAGAAGGCTCACCTCAAGTGCTCTAGCTGCGCGTTCTTTCACCCCATCGCAGACTTCCGGACTTTTGGCGCCTGCCTCAACATCTACGCAGCCGATGGGCGTGTCGTCCACGTGGCGTACGGGTGCGGAGCACACTCCGAAACCCCACCGGCGGATAACCTCGCAGCCAAGGAACACGAGGCGTTCGACGACGGGCACCTTTAACTCTCCAACACTGCTAAACGACGTCCGCGTGGTCCCACAGCCAACGGTTGACCGAGGTAGGGTCAGGTCCACCCGCGCTGCGCACGCCGGAAAACGCGTTGAGCAGCCACAACCGTTTCGGGGATCGCCAACCCGAGCACGGCCTAACCACAAGTCCTGAGCTACGCAAGAACTCAAGAACCGGGGGCAAAGTAGTTGAGTTAAGGGTGCGCGGGTGAGTACAAAACTCAGCCACCCCAGAATCAAAACAAATCAGGGCCGAAAAGATGCCTTCGACGACGAGGCCATCCTGGCTCAACAGCCCTTCTGCGAAACCACGCCGTTCGGATTGGCGCAACCTGGTGGTCAACCACACTAGATCGGGACCTTTCCGGGTAGGTTGGGTGCGAAGATCCAAGTGCGGGATCGGATCAACACCGATCAGCGCGCTAAATGGACGATCTGGACGGTGTTGCACCTGACCGTCGGCGCGCACGAGAGGGTTCGAAGCACCAGTGGCTGCTTCGCGCAGTTGGGTGCGCACCATCTGTTGTTGCTCCAGGTCTAGCCCAAGGCGCTCAAAGTGCGCGCCCAGGTTGCGGACCTTGCCGTCGACCATACGAAAACTAGTGCAGATCATCGTTGCCCAACACCGCCAAAAAGGGCCGCAGTTTTACCAGGACTTCGTCATATTCTTCGTCCGCGTCACTTAGCCGGGTGATCGCTCCACCAGCGCCGTAGGTGGCACGGCCGTCGGCAAGCACGAGGGTACGGATCAAAATGGAGAAGTCAGCATCACCATCAGCGGAGATATAGCCCATGATCCCGGAGTAGTCGCCACGAGGCTGGCCTTCGAGCCGCGCAAGAATATCCATGGAGGATTGCTTGGGCGCGCCCGTCATCGATCCACCCGGAAACGCCAGCCTGACGACGTCCGCCGTGCGACGCCCAGGGGCGATGCGCCCCGTGATCGTCGAAATCATCTGATGGGCGTGCGTAAACGAATGCACCGCGCACAATTCCGGCACGGCGATGTCGGTGCAGGTCCGCGCTAAATCGTTGCGCAGCAGATCGACGATCATGAGATTTTCCGCCCGGTCCTTGCGCGACGTGGCCAAATCCTCCGCCAACTGACGGTCGCTTTCAGGGGTTTGCCCACGCGGCCGAGTGCCCTTAATTGGACTGGCAGCAGCAACACTCTGCCGAACCGACAAGAACCGCTCGGGCGAAGCGGATAGCACCGCACGCTGCGGTGAGAGGTAGCAACCAGCCATAGGCGACGGTGAGACCTGCCGCAACTGCAGGTAGAGCGCTAGGGGATCGACATCAACCTCGGCGTGCGCCGACGTGGTCAAACACAGCTCGTAGCTGTTTCCCGCCGCGATTTCCGCCTGGCATTGCTCCACCAATTCCCGGTAGTTCTGCCTACTGTGACGGATGCGCACCGGCGCCTGGATGCGGGCCGGTGCAACAACAGCTAGGGGGACTTCTGTTAAGCGGGCATCGTCTGGAGACAAAAGGAATGCCTGTCCGTCCACGATTTGGTAGACCACCTCAGGCTGGAGCAGCTGTTCAGTGAAAGTACCGCCATCCGTGCCATCGCTGGCCTCGTAGCTAAGCACGCCGAGCGCGCCGGGGACGAAAGTGTGACCGGAGCTGGAATCGGGGCTCAAGCGGGCGGGTGGGATGCTGTCGACGTCGATAAGCTTCTGCCCTGCTGCAACCAAATGCATGCCGGAGGTGGCGGTGTCCGCGGTGGCGGTGTCAAACCAGCACACATAGGGGAAGTGTTCACGTAGGCCGGCCGCGACCTCAGCAGGGGCGTGAAGCGGGGCGGTGCTCCGGTGCCATTGGCGCATGATCCCGGTGGCAGCCAGTAGGTTTTGCATGAGTTGGACACCCGAGTGGGTCCCGATGGATTCCGGGTGAAACTGCACGCCCCACTGTGGCTTGTGGCGATGTTTCAGCGCCATGATGGTGCCGTCTTCGGCGGTGGCCAGGACCTCAATATCGGGGTGGGGTGCGACATCCAGAGAGTGGTATCGGATCACCGGAAGCGGTTGCGGAAGACCAGCGAAAATGCCCTCGCTTGAGTGCTGGACCAGGCTTTCCAGACCATGCATGGGAAACGGTGCCCGTCGTAATCCTGCTCCCGCTAGGAAGGCGATGGCTTGGTGGCCGAGACAGACACCAATCACCGGGGTGTGGTCTTGGTCGAGGGCCACCGCAGAAGCTTTGAGGTTCGCCCGGGTGGGTTCGCCCGGGCCGGGGGAGATGATTATGAGGTCGGCGTCGTCGAGACGCAACTGGGTTGCGGGGGCGTCATTGGCGACAATGCGCGGGGTGATGCCACTGGCCCGCTGGACGAGGTCTGCTAGCAGGTGGGTGAATGAATCGTGATTATCAATCAGTAGGATATCGGTCACAGTGGTACTCGTCTCACCGGCATTGTTCCTGGGAAATGCGCATTTATTCAGTGTAAACCCTGTGGTAGATGGGTGCAGCGTTTGCAGGTGGGTGGGCATTAATGCGATTGTTGACGGGGCAGCCATAGCGGAAAAGCTCGCCGGGTGCCAGCACAATTTCAAAAGTTCATTGGGAGCATTTATGACTACTCCGACCGCCTCACGTAGCGCGCTCGATAGGTACTTTTCCATTTCGGCCCGGGGGTCATCGGTTGGGACGGAGATCCGTGCCGGTGTTGTGACCTTCTTCGCGATGGCCTACATCATCATCTTGAACCCGCTCATCATCGGCACCACCGCCGATCGTACTGGCCATGCGCTGGGAATCCCGCAGGTTGCAGCGGCCACTGCCCTCGCAGCTGGCGTCATGACGATCGCCTTCGGACTGTTCGCCCGCTATCCTTTCGGTATCGCTACTGGCCTGGGCATTAACACCCTGGTTGCTGTGACCCTGGTCGCTGGGGAGGGCCTTACCTGGCCGGAAGCTATGGGCTTGGTAATTATTGACGGCATCATCATCGTTATCCTGGCGGTTTCAGGTTTCCGTGTCGCAGTATTCAACGCGATCCCGCATTCGTTGAAAGCTGCAATGGGTGTTGGCATCGGCATGTTCATCGCGATGATCGGCCTGGTCGACTCCGGATTTGTACGTCGTATTCCAGACGCCGCTCACACGACAGTGCCGGTCGGCCTGGGTATTAACGGCTCGATCGCTTCCTGGCCAACCTTCGTGTTCGTGGTCGGTCTGATCATCACTGGCATCATGGTTGCCCGGAATGTCCGCGGTGGTCTCTTCTTCGCGATCGTCATCACCACAATCATCGGCATGATCGTCGAAGCGCTCACCGGCGCAGGCCCATCCTTCGTGGACGGCAAGCCAGTCCCTACCGGCTGGAACCTCGCCGTACCGACACTGCCGAATTCCCTTGGTGGCATGCCCGACCTCTCGATTGTCGGCAGCGTAGACTTCTTCGGCGCCTTCGTTCATGTCGGCGCCCTTTCCGCCACGCTTTTGGTATTCACCCTAGTCCTGGCTAACTTCTTCGATGCAATGGGCACCATGACTGCGCTGGGCAAGCAGGCAGGGCTTACCGACGACGATGGCAACCTCCCCGACATGAAGAAAGCCCTTGTTGTGGAAGGCTTCGGCGCCATCGTAGGTGGCGGTGCCTCCGCATCCTCCAACACCGTCTACATTGACTCCGCAGCTGGCATCGCCGACGGTGCCCGGACCGGCCTGGCTAACGTGATCACCGGCGTGCTCTTCCTGGCCGCGATGTTTTTGACCCCGCTTTACCAAATCGTTCCGATCGAAGCAGCAGCTCCCGTGCTCGTAGTGGTCGGCGCGATGATGATGGGCCAAATCAAGGAAATCGACTTCTCCGACTTCACGATTGCGCTGCCAGCATTCCTCACGATCGTAGTGATGCCTTTCACCTACTCCATTGCTAACGGCATCGGTGTTGGTTTCGTGTCCTACACCCTGTTGGCTCTGGCCTCTGGCAAGGCAAAGAAGGTTCACTGGTTGCTGTGGCTGATCTCCGTGCTGTTCATGGTGTATTTTGCCATCGACCCGGTGATGAACGCCCTGTCCTAGCAACGTCGCCGGTCTTAGGCATGCACCTGGGAAGCGAGGAACGCTCGCACCCAGGTGCTTTTTCGTGCTGTCGGGCAGTCGGACTTCGCTGCGTGGGTCCGCTCAATTTGACCAAATTGTAGCGTCTATTTTGGCCCTCGGAATGGGGGGCTACGGTGTGATGAAGTTTGGCCACACCAAATTCCATCGCCACCCACCACGAGGCCTCACCCACCACGAGGCCTCACCCACCACGAAGCTAAACTCAACACCATTATGGCTCTTACACACATCGATGATCCTGCAGATCCCCGCCTCGACCCTTTCCGCGACCTGAAGCACTCAGATCAGTCGGGCAAGGGCCTGGTTATTGCAGAGGGTCCACTGATTGTGCGTCGGCTGCTGGAGTCGCGCTATCCGGTGCGGGCGATCGTGGGATTCGCAGCGAAGATCGACACCTTCCTGGCGGAGGAGGGGGTTCCTGAGCTGGTTGCGGACCTGCCCATTTATGTGGTCTCCAGGGAGTTGCTCGCGGAAGTCGCAGGGTTTGACATGCATCGCGGTCTGTTGGCGGCGGCTGACCGCGCCGAGCCCGCGACGGTGGCGGAGGCTCTCGAAGGCGCCAAGACCATCGCGATCTTAGAGGGCGTGGGCGATCATGAGAATATCGGCTCGATCTTCCGCAACGCGGCGGGCATGGAGGTGGATGCCATCTTGTTTGGTGCCGCTTGCGCAGACCCGTTGTACCGGCGCTCGGTGCGTGTTTCCATGGGCCACGTTTTGCGTCTTCCGTTCGCGTACCTCGACGGCTCACCCACCACCTGGCACCACAGCCTCAAACCGCTTGTCGACGACGGCTGGCGCCTCATCTCGCTGACTCCCAACACGGAGACTCTGCTCAAGGGCGCGTTGGCTGACAATCCAGAGAAGGTGGCCTTCCTTGTCGGTTCCGAGGGGCCGGGGTTGACGGAGCGGGCGATGCGGGCGACGCAGGTGCGGGCGAAAATCCCGATGGCGGAGGGAACTGATTCGCTGAATTTGGCGACTGCGGCCGCGATCGCTTTCTATGAGCGCCAACGCGCGAACTAACAGGCAGAACTAGCTGCGATCGGTGTGCCGGAGCTTTTCGCGAACGTTATTGAGGGCAGTCGATGCCTGTTTGAGGGATCGAGCGGTGAATTTCAGGGCGCCGTCGGCAAGCGAGCGAGCGCGGTTCGCGACGGGGGTTTCGGTGTTGTCGTCGGGGGTGTCTTCGTAGTCGTCGTATTCGGAGTATTGGGGGCCGAGGCCTAGTTTGGCGGAGGCGTTGTCGATGAGCGCGCCGACGTCGTTTCGCTCGGGCGGGGCCACGACCCGGGGTTCTTTGCGGCCGTCGATGGCGTAGCCCACCACGGAAAGGTCAGGGCCCTCGGCGGAAATGTCGACACCCAACCAATGCTTGTCTGCTTCATGGACCAGGTCAATTGGCTCGAAGGGGAGGTCGATGGAGTGCGGGCTGGTTTCGCCACGTTCCCCGGCCCAAAACGGGCTTTCAAACGGGGAGGGCAGGCCGATGTCCTCGTACACCCGATTGCGGCGTGCGCAGAAGCTGCGTCGCAGTTTGCCGTCGATCCAGTGTGCGATGCCACCAAAGCCGGTGTCGGGGTTAGTGGCGAACGCATAAGTGTTGTGAGCAGGGACGGAATTAAGCAGCGTCGGCGAGAGCTGTGACAAGCAGGTGAGTTCTTCAACCACAGTTTGCACGACAGTGATCCCTGGGTAGCCGGCGATATAGAATTCACCCTTGCTGGCTTGCACGGAGCGGTTCAGGGGGAATTGCCCGAAGACCGAGATGGGCCAGGAGGGGTTCATCAGCGCCAGGTATTTGCGCCCGAATCCGCGGTTAGCTTTTGGCTCTTTGGCCAGGACGGCGGCGGGGTCGTCGGTGTTGACGAACCAGAGGGTGACCACAGCATCGTGCGCGTGCATGGCAGCTAGTTCCTTGGACGTTTGGTGTTGGTACGAACTCCCAAGAGCACGTCCTCCCAGTGCGGAGTGACTGCTTTGCGACGTCGCTTAGCCGGCCGAGCTTGTGCCTCGGGGTGCTGGAGAAAGTCCTCGTCGGAGCTTTCGGCGTGGGTTTCCGGGACCTCTGGTTCTTCTGGTTCTTCTTCCGCAGTTATGGTGGCCAGCGAGCGCATCGCTGGTTGTCCGAAATCGGGGTCGGTGAGTTCGGCCGCTACGGCGTTGCGAGCAACCGCAGTCGCCGAGCTCATCCCCTGCGGGTGGTAAGACCACTCAGCAACGTTGTCGGTGTGCCCGACTTTCCAGCCAACCCGAACCACCCATTGACCGGAGGCGTCCTTGTAGGCGTCCCATTCGGAATCCGTGAGGTCGTTGCCACGGGCCGCGAAAGCGGTCGCGAGAACTTCCCACAAGCTCAGCTTCGCTGGCCCGTCGGAACGCACTGGGTGGGCACGCTTGGCCATGTCAGCGATCCGCGCGCGTTCAATGAGCACCGGGTGTGCGAATGGCTCAATCCGAGCCTCCGTCACGCCGTTTTCTTCAGCAACTTCCGCGATGGTCTTACCTGCGCGAATGCGATCTTGAATATCGCGTGGGCGCATCTTCAGTGGAGTGGACAGGCGCGGGTCAATTTCCCGCGGCTCCGGGCGTGGGGCTGGCTTATCGACGGCCTCCGGCTGGGAGTCCTCTTGGTGATCCTTAACCTGCTCCGGCGCTACAGATTCTTGCGTGATGAGTGTTCGTAGCTCGTCGGTGACTTCAATGAAGAAGTCCTGGTTGTCTTCGGCACGCAGCACTAAGGAAGTGGCGGTTGATTCTTCGGCGATGAGCCTGAGTTCGCGCAAAGTTACTCCTTAGGTGGGCAAACAACATCGATGTGACCACTCTAACGCACAATTGCGCCACAACGTGGGAGTTGCAGCGCGTGTATCGGGGTGTGTTACAGCTGTGAGATGGCCCAATCGATGGCGTGGGTGAGCTTTTCGATATCGGCTGGATCGATAGCCGGGAACATGCCGATGCGCAGTTGGTTACGACCCAACTTGCGATATGGCTCGATGTCGACGATGCCGTTTGCACGAAGAAGCTTGGCTACCTGCGCCGCGTCGATCTCATCGTCAAAATCAATTGTGCCGACGACCAGCGAACGCTTGGCAGGGTCGGCGACGAACGGTGTTGCGCCCGCGCGCTGCTCGGCCCAGCGGTACAGCGTCTGTGAGGACTCGGTGGTACGGGCAACCATCCCGGCCAGACCACCGTGCTCATTCATCCACTGCACCTGGTTATCCATCATGAGGAGGGTGGCAACCGCAGGGGTGTTGTACGTCTGATCTTTGCGGGAGTTTTCCACTGCCGTCTGCAGGTTCAAGAATTCCGGAATGAACCGACCCGAGCCGTGGATCTTTTCGATCCGCTCAAGCGCTTGGGGGCTCATCGCAGCAAACCACAGGCCACCGTCGGAGGCGAAGCACTTTTGCGGGGAGAAGTAGTAGACATCTGCTTGAGACATATCTACTGGTAGGCCACCTGCGCCTGAAGTGGCGTCGATAGCGATGAGTGCGTCAGTCCCTGCCGGTCGGGTGACGGGCACCATGGCGCCGGTGGAGGTTTCGTTGTGCGCCCAGCCGATCAGATCTACGTCCTCGATTGCCTGAGGCTCGGGCGCGTCACCAGGCTCGGCAGAGACGACAACGGGCTCGTCTAGCCAGGGGGCCTTCTTGGCGGCGCTGGCGAACTTGCCGGAGAACTCGCCGTAGGTAAGGTGACCCGACTTCTGCTCAATGAGGCCGAAAGTAGCAGCATCCCAAAATGCCGTGGCACCACCCAGCGAAAGAATAATCTCGTAGCCTTCAGGCAACTGGAAAAGCTCGCTGAGGCCCTCGCGTACGGAACGCACCACGTTTTTCACTGCAGGCTGACGATGGGACGTGCCCATGATTCCCGGTTGGCCCTGGGAAATCGCGGCAAGTTGTTCCGAGCGAACCTTGGACGGGCCACAGCCGAAGCGGCCGTCGCTTGGGACGAGCTCAGCCGGAAGCTTGGGGAATTCAGTAGTCATTGAAGTCACGCTTTCTGTGCCGGACGATAGTGCTGACCGTTAATTTAATGCGTTGGGGTGAAAATATACAGGGCGGGGGTAATGGGCATGTGTGACTGTGGGGGTGAAATTTTTGGGCAGGAAAGTGTCGGTCGTGGTGGTGGGTTGGGGGATCGTGTGGCTTTGCAAGGTGGTGCAAATGGGGGTGGGTGAAATGTCAACATGCAAAGGGTGTAAAGCGATTGACCTGGTTTGCGAAGCATGTGAACAATTCTCGGCTGGGGGCTTTGTTAGAAATTGTTGCCGCCATCACACTATTTGCTAAACTTGGTCTCATTCCAATGCCATCGTCAGGTGGCGTTTTCTTAGCCGGTAATCCCTTCGGAAAGTCGGTGCAGAAAATGCACGTGACTATGCACGATGGTTGCGGTGTTTTGAGTGCATGAGCATAGGATGATGTCTTCGCGTGCAAGATGCCTTTGACCAGCGACTTTCAAGTCGGGCCCACCGTGGCGTCGACAAGCTGGGGTTGAAGGTAGACTCTGTGATGAGAAGGCATGCCTAACATGCCTTAAAATGTGGCTATTAACGCAACACTTTAGGGTTTCAAACTTGCCCAGTACTGGGAGGTTTGCTCGCCTGCGGGTTGCCGTCCACATCGACGGACAAATTCATAAGGCACGACTCGATCAGCGGATCGAAGCGTAAATGTCCCTTCGCGGGGAGGCCTCAAACGATTTTCTTTGAAAGGAAAACTGTGGCATCTGAAAACAACGACAAGGCCGTTCTCCACTACCCAGGTGGCGAATTCAACATGGACATCATCAAGGCCACAGAAGGCAATGATGGTGTCGTTCTTGGCAAGATGCTTGCTGAAACGGGCCTCGTAACCTTCGACCCAGGCTACGTCAGCACCGGTTCCACCGAATCCAAGATCACCTTCATCGACGGTGAGCAGGGCATTCTCCGCTACCGCGGATACGCCATCGAAGATCTGGCGGAGAAGGCTACCTTCAACGAGGTTTCCTACTTGCTGATCCACGGTGAGCTCCCAACCCAGGAGCAGCTGGCGCAGTTTAGCGACGAAATCCGCCACCACACCCTCCTCGACGAGGACTTCAAGGCGCAGTTCAGCGTGTTCCCACGCGACGCTCACCCAATGGCAGTGCTCGCGTCCTCCCTGAACATTCTGTCCACCTACTACCAGGACACCCTCGATCCGCTTAACCCAGAACACCTCCACAAGGCCACCATCCGCCTCATGGCGAAGGTGCCAATGTTGGCTGCATATGCACACCGTGCCCGCCACGGTGAGCCATACATGTACCCAGACAACTCTCTGAACGCCCGCGAGAACTTCCTGCGCATGATGTTCGGCTTCCCAACCGAGCCATACGAGGTAGACCCACTCCACGTGAAGGCCCTGGACCAGCTGCTCATCCTGCACGCTGACCACGAGCAGAACTGCTCCACCTCCACCGTTCGTATGGTTGCCTCCGCACAGGCAAACATGTTCGTATCCGTTGCAGCAGGTATCAATGCACTTTCCGGCCCGCTGCACGGTGGCGCAAACCAGGCTGTTCTGGAAATGCTCGATGAGATCAAGGCCAACGGCGGCGACGCAACCGACTTCATGACTCGCGTCAAGAACAAGGAAAAGGGCGTCAAGCTCATGGGCTTCGGCCACCGTGTGTACCGCAACTACGACCCACGGGCAGCCATCATCAAGAAGACTGCCCACGAGCTGCTGTCCAAGAACGGAAACGACGAACTCCTCGAGCTCGCCATGAACCTCGAGCAGATCGCGCTTGCCGACGACTACTTCATCTCCCGCAAGCTGTACCCGAACGTAGACTTCTACACCGGCCTGATCTACCGCGCCATGGGCTTCCCGACCGACTTCTTCACTGTGCTGTTCGCCATGGGGCGTCTCCCAGGCTGGATCGCACAGTACGTCGAGCAGGTCTCCCAGCCTAACGGCAAGATCTACCGCCCACGCCAGATCTACACCGGCGAAGCTCTCCGCGAGTTTGTTCCTCGCGAACAGCGCGGCTAGTCCCTCCGCTGACCTGCTTTGAGCCAAACCCTCCCTCCCTTGCGTACACTTGGGAGAAAGAGTTTGGCTCATTGTCATTTCTCTCAACTGACTATTCAAGGAGTTTTCTCACAATGGAAAAGCCAGTAATCGAACCACAAACCGGCCCGGCGCCAGAAGACCTGGTCATCGTCGACCTCATCGAAGGCGACGGTCCGGAAGCTCAGCCAGGCGGTGTTGTTGAAGTCCACTACGTTGGTGTTGACTTCGAATCGGGCGAGCAGTTCGACTCCTCCTGGGACCGCGGACAGACCATCGAGTTCCCGCTTAACGGTCTGATCGCAGGCTGGCAGGAAGGCATCCCAGGCATGAAGGTCGGTGGCCGTCGCCAGCTGACCATCCCCCCAGAGGCTGCCTACGGTCCTGCTGGTGGCGGACACCCACTGTCCGGCCGCACTTTGGTCTTCGTCATCGACTTGGTAAGCGCGCACTAAGCTAGTCGATGCTTTCGCAGGTGCACTACCCGTTCGGGCAGTGCACTTTTGTCGTTAGTGGGAACGCACTAGGCGTTGGCCGCCCGGCGACCGCGGAGCCTGCTGCGCAGTTAGGCTTCAAGAGTGCTAAGTATTGCCACGGAAGTACTGCTTAGCAGGTTTGCAGCACAACACATTTAACAAACCAGAACCCTCAAGGAAACCTAGGACTTGTTAATAGCTGCAGCTTTCACCGCCGCTGCAACTGTCGGCGCTACCTGTGGATCAAGCGGGGAGGGCACAATGTGGTCGCGATCGAGGTGTGAGTGCGCGACCTCGGCAATCGCCCGCGATGCGGCTAACTTCATCGCAGGCGTGATGCGAGTGGCACCCGCTTCCAACGCACCGCGGAAGATGCCTGGGAATGCCAGCACGTTGTTGATTTGATTTGGTAGATCCGAACGGCCAGTGGCAACCACAGAGCCGTAGCGAACGGCGAGGTCGTAGTCGATCTCTGGGGTCGGGTTGGCTAGCGAGAACAGGAAAGGATCGGGGGCCATCAACTGGAGTTGATCTTCGGATATATGGGCACGCGAGACCCCGATGAACGTGTCTGCGCCACGCAGCGCGTCTTCGATGCCCCCGGTTCGTCCCTCTTCGTTTGTGAGCGCTGCTAGTTCTCGCTTGATCGGTGACAACGGTTCCCGGCCAGCATGGATGATCCCGCGGGAGTCCACCATCGTGATGTGGCGGACACCGGCGTCGATAAGCATGCGTGCGGTGGCCACACCAGCGGCTCCGGCCCCGGAGATCACGACGCGCAGGTCCCGAAGTGAGCGGTCGGTGATTTCGCAGGCGTTGCGCAGAGCTGCCGTGATGACGATTGCGGTTCCGTGCTGGTCGTCGTGCATGACGGGGATGTTGAGGGCATCGATGAGTCGGCGTTCGAGTTCGAAGCAGCGGGGCGCGGAGATGTCCTCAAGGTTGATCGCGCCGAAGGAGGGGGCGAGGCGGACGATGGAGTGGAAAAGCTCGTCGACGTCCGTGGTGTCTAGCACGATGGGCACTGCGTTGAGTCCCGCGAAGCGCTGGAATAGTTGGGCCTTGCCTTCCATGACGGGGAGGGCGGCAGTTGGGCCGATGTCTCCGAGGCCCAGCACGGCGGTGCCGTCGGATATTACGGCGACCGTGTTGCCGGTCCAGGTAAACTCCCGCGCGAGGGAGGGGTCTTCGTGGATCGCTTCGCAGACGCGGGCAACGCCGGGGGTATAGGCGAGGGAGAGGTCCAGGGTGGTCTCGAGCGGGCGTCGCGACGTTGTTGCTAGTTTTCCGCCGCGGTGAGCATCAAAAATATCCTGGTCACTAAGCATTACTCCATGCTACTGCCGGGTTGCCAACTTCTCGTAGTGTTTGAAACGTTGCTCTCGTCCCACCCGTTCAGGGCTATTTTCCAGTACCCAAAGTTCATGACTGATGGTAGATAGGACGCGGTCGATGAATGCTTCCGGCTCCTCGGCAGCATCTGGCTGCTCAGGAATGATGCTGTCCACAATTCCTGCGCGGTGCAAAGCAAACGCGGACACATCTTGTTCTTCCATCATTTGCGGAGCGTGATCGATGTCGCGGTAGATGATGGCGGACGCTCCTTCCGGAGGGAGGGGCGAGAGCCAAGCATGTTCAGCTGCCAGCACCCGGTCGGCCGGCAGCATTGCCAATGCGCCACCGCCGCACCCTTGGCCAAGGATCACCGATATCGTAGGGACATCCAGGTACACCAATTCGCCTAGCGTGCGGGCAATCGAACCAGCCAGACCATGTTCTTCGGCGTGCTGGGAAAGCTCCGCCCCTGGAGTATCAATGATGCTCACTAAAGGTAGTTGCAGTTCGTGGGCGAGTGCGATGCCGCGACGCGCACATCGCAGCGCCTCAGGACCGAGCTCCGCCTCCCCGAGGGGAGGCTGCTGGTGACGATTCTGTCCAATCAACACCACGGGGCGCCCGGCGATCTGCGCCAGCGCGACGGTCATCGCCGCGGAACGACGACCGTCGCCCGACCCGGACAGCTCAATGAGCTTGGGGCTGAGCTTGGCGACGATATCGCGTACCCCAGGACGATCCGCTTGCCGGGTCTTGAGGATAGACTCCCATACGTTCCCCGCAGCAACCTCCGCCGTTTCGGGGCGGGTCGGCTCCAGATCTGAATGGGTGGAAAGTAGCACGTCTTCAATTTTCCGAACCGCATCTCGGAGCAGTTTGGGTGAGAGGACGCCGTCGATAACGCCCACATGGGCGAGGTTTTCCCCAGACTGTACCCCATCTGGGATCGGGGTTCCGGTGGTGAGCTCCACAACGCGGGGGCCGAGGAAGCCGAGCAGCGCGCCGGGTTCGGCGAAGGTGAAATGCCCAGCTGAACCCCAGGAAGCCATGACCCCGCCGGTGGTGGGGTTGCGCAGGTAAACCAGGAAGGGGAGGTGAGCGTCCTTGTGGCGGTAGACCGCGGTGGTGATAGAGACCATCAGTGCGAACGCGGGAGTCCCTTCCTGCATGCGGGTCCCGCCCGAAGATGGAGAAATGAGCAACGGCAGGCGCTCCGCGGTGGCGCGGTGAATTCCTGCGATGATGCGGCGTGCAGTTGCGGCGCCGATCGACCCGCCCAGGAAACTGAACTCCGAGACGATCGTTGCTACTCGACGCCCCGCAACGGTACCTTCGCCCGTAATGACAGATTCGTCGACCCCGCTTTTCTCGCGGGCGCGCGCTAGGGCTTCCCGATAGTCGTCGCTAATGTCGCCATACTCGGGAGAGGTGTCCCAGCTAATGAAGGAGCCGGGGTCCAAAACGGTGGTGATGAGGTCATTTGCGCTGGTACGAGTGGTGCTGCTCATAGTGATTAAGCTAGCAAATCTCCTAGGTTGCTTGAGCTGTTTCGCGCCGAAGCGGGTGGATTGGGGGAGGTTTGCTAGGCGTCATCGTCGGGTTTGTTCCAAGCCAATGCCAAGGCAGGGTAGCCGCTGACGGTGAGTGTGATCAACAGCAGCACGTAGCCGGTGCCGAGGACTGCTCGCGAGGCAGTATCGGCGCCAAACGCAAGGTCTTTCCAGAGGTTTCCCGCGAAGATCAGCGCGAATGCGATGACGGTGCAGAAGAAGCCATAGAGGCGGAAGGCGAAAGCTCGGTAGCGTTCGAGGCGCTCGAATTGGAACTCGTCGAGTGCTTCCGGCGGGGCCTGATCTTCACTGTCGATTGCGATGCGGATGATAGTCCAGATGACAGCGAGGAGAAGCAGGCCAGCGACAATGGCTAGCAGCATCGTCTTGTAGGCGGGAATCAAGAAGGCGCAGCCGGTGGTGATGAGTGCGATGATCACGAAAAGGTTCACGAGCATTCGACGCTGCTTTTGGCCTCGTAAGCCCGGCAGCAAGTTCTGGGTGCGTTCTTGTTGGCGACGGTAGGTGTTGATGTTCATTGGGTGTTTCCTCCTGGATAGATTTGGGTGGACATGGGGGTGAATTCGGTGCGGGAGAAGATGGCTTCGATCGGCAGGCCAAAGGTCTCGGAAAGATTCATGGCCAGATCTAGGCTGGGATAGTGGTCGCTGCGCTCCAGTGCGCCGACGGTTTGGACGTTGACTCCAATGGCGTCGGCGAGCTGGGCGCGCGAGAGATTGCGTTCGGTTCTTAATAATCGAATCCGATTGAATATTGGTTTTGTAGGTTTCTTTGCTGGACTCATGCTCTAAAGTGTTGTATAAACCCAATACTTTGTCAAACTTTGCTAGAAATTTTTTGAAACTGAAGGTGAGGGAGGAAGGAAGCGTCGACAAGCATTTTGCTGCGGTGAGTGAAGAAAGTGCGTTTAATGGGGGATATGACTAGTGCCACTTTGATTCCATCGGTAAGTTTTCGGGACGGCAGCGAGTATCCGCAGCTGGGGCTTGGTACGTGGAAGCTTCGCGGAGAAGATGCGATCCGTGCGGTGCGCGCAGCGATCGAGCTGGGATACCGGCATATTGACACTGCAGCGCTGTATAAGAACGAAGAAGAGGTCGGTCGAGCGATCAAGGAAGCCATCGCCGCGGGTGATGTCACCCGCGATGAATTGTGTGTGACCACTAAGCTGTGGCACACCGACCAGGGCGCAGACAAGGCAGCGGACGCTTTTCAAACCTCCTTGCGCAACCTTGGACTGGATTATCTTGACCTCTACCTCATCCACTGGCCGTGGCCTTCGGCAGGGAAATTCGTAGCGACTTTCGAGGTGATGGCCAAGATGCAGGGCATGGGGACGGTGCAGTCGATTGGCGTGTCCAACTTCTTCCCGGACGCTTTGGACGAGCTTGTGGCCAAGACCGGCATTACCCCCGCGGTTAACCAGGTCGAACTGCACCCGGGCTTTTCCCAAGAATCCTTGCGGGCCTACCATGAGCAGCATGGCATCGTGACGGCAGCTTGGTCACCGTTGGGGCAGGGAACGCTGTTAGAAAATGACACGGTCCGGGACATCGCGCAGGCCACTGGGAAAACCCCGGCCCAGGTGATCTTGCGTTGGCATATTCAACTTGGCAACATGGTGATCCCGAAGTCGCAGTCGCCGGAACGGCTCGCAGAAAACGCCGCTATCTTCGACTTTGAGCTCACTGCGGATCAAATGGCTCAGCTCACCGCGCTGGATAATGCCACCGGCCTGGGGCGTATTGGGCCTGACCCACTGGAATTCCCTGATCCTGAGGGTAACTAGTCCATGGTGCTGCGTTACGAACAACAGGACCACCTGGCGATTCTCACGCTGAATCGACCGGAGAAGCGAAACGCCCTCAACCTGGAGCTCACCACGGCGCTTGCCGACGAGCTTCGCACGCTTTCCTCCCGCGGCCCAGACCACACCCGAGCGGTGCTCATCCGAGGCGAAGGGGCAGCGTTTTGCGCCGGAGCCGATTTCAGCGGGGTGTACAACGAAGAATTCCTGGGCAGCCTGCAACGGATGCTGACGGCAATTCTCGAAGCTCCCGTCCCGGTCATCGCTGATATCCAAGGTCCAGCTGTCGGCGCCGGAGTTCAGGTGGCGCTGGCATGCGACCTGCGTGTAGTTGGCGACAATGCCTGGTTCTTGGTCCCGCCTGCAAAGCTCGGGTTCGCGTTGGACAACTGGACAATTCGTCGCGCAGCCAGCATGTTGGGTGGATCCGTGGCCCGCGGAGTTTTGCTTGGGGTGCAAAAGGTCTCTGCTGACCTAGCCGGCCAACTCGGGTTTGCCAATGAACGAGGCGATGCCGACGCTGCGCTGCAGTATGCCCAAACGATTGCTAGTTATGCGCCGCTATCAGTGCAACAGCTCAAGCGAGTGCTTAACGATGAAGGGTTTGGTTTCGCCCTGTCTGCCACCCAACAGCAGATGTATGAAGCCGCGTGGAGCAGCCAAGATGCACAGGAAGCTATCAAGGCGCGGGCAGAAAAACGAGCACCAGAATTTAGGGGCCGATAAGCTTCCTGACTAGCATTGCGGTATGAGTAATGCCACGAGCCTTGAGGGATTGAGCAGCGCGGACGTCGACAAGCGTCGGGCGGACGGGTTAGTCAATCACCCGGTGCGGACAACTGGGCGTAGCGTCGCCGACATTGTCCGCACCAATGTGTTTACGCGTATCAATGCGATCCTCGCGGTGCTGTTTTCCATCGTGTTGGTGACGGGGTCGTGGATTAATGGCGCTTTTGGGCTGTTGATCGTGGTGAATTCTGGTATCGGTATTGTCCAGGAGCTGCGTGCAAAGCGCACGCTCGATAAGTTGACCATCTTGGGCGAATCGAAGCCGCGGGTGATACGCGACGGGCAGTCTCGTCAGCTCAACCGCGACGACATTGTGCTCGATGACCTGATTGAGCTCAGCTCTGGGGAACAACTAGTGGTGGATGGCGTCGTGCGCGCCGCGGAGTCCCTCAAAGTGGATGAGTCGATGCTCACCGGGGAATCCGACCCCGTATTAAAGCAGGTCGGCGACAAAGTCTTGTCTGGCTCCTTTGTGGTTGCAGGCCAAGGGGCTTTTCAGGCCACCGAGATCGGCGAAGATGCATACGCTGCGAAGCTGATTCGGGAAGCGGGGGAGTTCAAACTCACCGACTCCGAGCTGCACCAAGGCATTGACCGGATTCTGAAAATCATTACGTATCTGCTCGTGCCGGTCGGCGCCTTGACCATTTGGACCCAGCTGTGGCGAACCCACGCGCGACCCAACGACGCCTTGTTGTCGATGGTCGCCGCCCTCGTTCCGATGGTGCCGGAGGGCTTGGTGTTGATGACGTCGATCGCTTTCGCGGTCGGTGTGGTGCGGCTGGGGAGGCACAATGCGCTCATCAATGAGCTCAAAGCCATCGAGGCGCTCGCACGGATCAGCGTGCTCTGTGCCGACAAAACCGGGACCCTCACCGACAATGCCATGGAGTTTGACCAGGTCCAGCTTTTGTCGACGGCCCCCAGCGCGGAAACTGAAACCCGGGTGCGCACTGCGCTCGCTACGATGGCTGTGGCCGATAAGCACCCTAACGACACGATGCGGGCCATCGGTGCCGGGGTAGCCTCCGAGCCTGCGTCAATTAGTGCGAAAGTTCCTTTTGATTCCACCCGTAAATGGTCGGGGGTTTCCTTTGAAAACCAAAACTGGGTGATCGGCGCCCCAGAGATGCTGACCCAGGACAGCGATGTGCTCCAGCGTTGTGCGGAAATCAGTGACAGCGGATTGCGCGTGTTGCTGATCGGAACTACATCGAGTTTGGGCGAAGAACTGGTCGGCTTTGAACCGGTAGCTGTTCTGAGCCTGCAGCAGAAAGTTCGCGAGACTGCTGCCGAGACCTTGGCGTTCTTTGCCGCTGAAGACGTTGATGTGAAGGTGATTTCTGGTGACAATGCGGATTCGGTGGCCGCTGTCGCTCACCGTGTAGGCGTTGAAGGGGCAGCCTTTGACGCCCGTAACTTGCCTGCAGATGCGGACGCCGTCACAGAGATTGTGCGCGAGCACGACATTTTCGGCCGCGTCACCCCGGAGCAAAAACGCATGCTAGTGAAGAATTTGCAGGCCAGCGGGGAATTCGTGGCGATGACCGGCGACGGGGTCAACGACGTCCTCGCCCTCAAGGACTCCAATATTGGCATTGCGATGGGTGCCGGTTCGCCAGCGGCCCGCTCGGTGGCACAGGTGGTGCTGTTGGACAACGACTTCGCCACAATGCCACAGGTGGTAGCCGAGGGACGACGCGTGATTGGCAATATCGAGCGGGTTGCCAATCTGTTCTTAACCAAGACGATCTACTCCGTTCTCATCGCGCTGGTAGTGGGCATTTGGGGGCTCACGTACCCATTTCAACCGATCCATGTCACGATGATCGGCTGGTTCACCATCGGCATCCCGGCCTTTATCCTTTCGCTGGCGCCCAACTATGAACGTGCCCGTCCGGGTTTTGTTCGCAGAGTACTGTTGCTCGCCCTTCCAGCGGGGCTACTCATTGGGGCGGTTACCCTCGGCTTTTGGATCTGGCACTACCCCGGGGACGTGCTTGACGACCATGCGCGTCAGGTTTCCACCGCAACCCTGTTGGTGCTGCTCATCATGGCGGTGTGGGTGCTCGGTGTCGTCGCCCGTCCCCTGAATTGGTGGAGGCTGGCGCTGTTGGGAGGCAGCGTTGCTGGTTACGCAGTGATTTTCACTGTGCCTGCATTGCAGCGACTATTGCTTCTGGATGCCTCCAACGTGCCATTGCTTATCGACGCCGCGATCTGGGGAGGTCTCGGGGCGACTGCGATTGAGACCGCCACCAGGATCGCGCAATTGCTGACGCGTCAATTTGCAGAGCAAGGTTCACGGGCTTAGCTACGGCCGGTCAATGTGTGGCTTGCAAAGGCTTTACTTGCCCAAATCGTAACCTTCACAAAATTTGCAATTGTAAGTGGGTCATCGGGGTGGGGGTAATTCAGATTTAGGTAAAAGTCCAGCTAGGGTAGGGGTTTGGGGGTGGTTTGCCAGGTATGTGTAGTCCTTGTGGTTAAAAATGTTCACTATTGCAATGTGAGCTGGGTAACTTTTTATCTACGCGATATTTGTGACCGCTCGCACAATGGCAGAGTTGGCCGGCGGAGAGGTCCACAACGTGTCGACGTGACCGAAGTAAATAGTCCATCCGTCAACACTTGTAGAAGATTGACCCCAACACCGAAAGCGAGATGATCTTCGATGAGCAATGCTAATCAAGTTCAGCTCACGCGCCGGGAACCCACCGCCGCAGAGTTTAGGGAAATGCAACAGAGTGCACAGTTCCAGGAACTGCGCTCAAAGTTCCGTTCCTTTACTTTCCCTATGTCCGTGCTCTTCTTCGTCTGGTTTATCGGCTACGTTCTCGTAGCTACTTACATGCCAGACTTCATGGCTACCAAAGTGTTCGGCAATGTGAATGTCGGCATCGTTTTGGGCCTGCTCCAGTTTGTGACGACCTTCCTGATCACCTGGATTTATATCAAGTTTGCCAATAAGAACATCGAGCCTCGTGCGGCTGCGATCCGTGAAGCAATGGAAGGCTAGGTTCTTTTAGTGAATACTCAACTTCTCGCTGCGGGTTCCAACACCGGTAACCCAATTCTGAACATCACCGTCTTCATTATCTTCATCGTCGTCACCATGGGCATCGTGATGCGCGTCGGTAAGAAGACCTCTGAAGCCTCCGACTTCTACACCGGTGGCGCATCCTTTACCGGCACCCAGAATGGTCTGGCTATCGCGGGTGACTACCTATCGGCAGCATCCTTCCTCGGTATTGTCGGCGCTATCGCACTGACTGGTTACGACGGATTCCTCTACTCCATCGGCTTCTTCGTAGCTTGGCTCGTTGCTTTGCTGCTGGTTGCGGAACCGCTGCGCAACGTCGGTAAGTTCACCATGGCTGACGTGCTTTCCTTCCGCCTGAAGCAAAAGCCAGTCCGCATGGCAGCTGCCATGGGAACCCTGTTTGTGTCGCTGTTCTACCTGATCGCGCAGATGGCTGGCGCCGGCTCCCTCGTGGCCGTGCTGCTTGATCTGCATGGCAAGACTGAGCAGGCTATCGTCGTCGTGATCGTGGGTATCATCATGATCGCCTACGTCTTGATTGGTGGCATGAAGGGCACCACCTATGTGCAGATGATTAAGGCCGTGCTGCTCGTCGGCACCGTGGTTATCATGACTGCGCTCGTGTTCTTTGCCGTCAAGGGTGGCCTGAGTGAGCTCTTTACCAAGGCAGTTGCTGCACACAACGGAAACGAAGCTTTGCTCAAGCCGGGCATGAAGTACGGCAAGACTGAGATCTCCAAGCTGGACTTCGTCTCCCTTGGCCTCGCGCTGGTGCTTGGTACGGCTGGTCTGCCACACGTGCTCATGCGTTTCTACACGGTTCCTACCGCAAAGGAAGCTCGCAAGTCCGTGACCTGGGCAATCGTCCTGATTGGTGCTTTCTACCTGATGACCCTGGTCCTGGGCTACGGCGCAGCTGCCCTCGTTGGACCAGACGCGATCAAGAAGGCTCCTGGTGGCGCCAACGCAGCCGCTCCGCTGCTCGCACTCGAGCTCGGTGGTTCCTTCTTCATGGCGATCATCTCTGCTATCGCCTTCGCGACAGTGCTCGCCGTGGTTGCTGGCCTGGCAATTACTGCCTCGGCTTCCATCGCTCACGACGTGTACCACTCCATCATTCGCGATGGTAAGTCCACCGAAGAAGAGCAGGTCCGTGTCTCCCGCATCACCGTGGTTGTCATCGGTATCGTCGCGATTGTGCTGGGTATCCTGGCCATGAGCCAGAACGTGGCCTTCCTGGTGGCACTGGCATTCGCAATCGCCGCATCTGCCAACCTGCCAACCATCCTGTACTCCCTGTACTGGAAGAAGTTCAACACCACCGGCGCGCTGTGGGCAATCTACTCCGGTCTGATTTCCGCTCTCGTGCTGATCGTGTTCTCCCCAGCAGTGTCCGGCTCCGCGACTGCGATGTTCCCGAACGTGGACTTCGCTTGGTTCCCGCTGGCTAACCCAGGCCTGGTTTCCATTCCGCTTGGCTTCTTGGGCGGTATCGTCGGTACGCTCGTCGGCAAGCCAGACAACCTCGATGACCTCCAGTCCGAGATGGAAGTTCGCTCCCTGACCGGTGTTGGTGTCGAGGCACCAGTTGATCACTAAGCTGTTCAGTTAGGTTCAACGAAACCCCAAACGACCGTTGGTTGTTTGGGGTTTTCTCATGGCAGCGGGTTCGACATATGATTCTTGCTATGTTTCAAACACAGGTGTCGACGCTGCGGGGAGGACCTTGGCACCTACTCATCCCTGTCGGGTGCATCGGCGTGGTGGTCGCGAACCTCTCCTGGTCGGTGGAGTCACAACCTGCGTCGGCACCGGTGTTGCCGGTGGTAAGCGTGCCGACACCCACTGTGGTTGACGACCGCATCGATGTCGCCTACGACAGCTTCATCAACAATCCCACCGGCTCCCAACTCTCATTCACCCGGCTTAGCGATGGCCACCACGTCGGCAGCGCCACCGAACGCTATCCGAGACCCGCGTTGAGCCTAATCAAGTTGTATATCGCCGACTACGTGCTGGTACACGGCACGGAGGCGGAAAAAGAGCAGGCGCTGGAGATGATCCGGGGGTCGTCTGATGGGTACGCCGAGGAACTCTTTGCCGCCTACCCAGACTCCATAGAGGCGGTGGCTCGGGACTACGGGCTGTGGTCGACACGTTCGAGCGAGGAAGGCTGGGGATACTCCGTGACCTCGATGTACGACGTGGTGAAGTTCGTGCGCGCCAAACTCGAACATGATCCGAAGTCACCCCTGCTCCAGGCCATGAAAGAAGCCCACGATACCGCCGAGGACGGCTACGCGCAGAACTTCGGCACGGCCGTACTCCCCGGGGTGGTGGGCACGAAATGGGGTTGGTCGAACGATTATGTGGTGCACTCGTCGGTAAGCTTTGGCGACGACTACGTGGTAGCCGCCGCCGTGCTGGGCTCCGCCGAGGATCTCACCTCGCTGGTCGAGCGACGAGTGCGCCCGCTGCTAGCTGGACAATAGTGGCTTGACCTTGTTGATCAGGTTTAGGGCGTCGTTGATCTGCTGCTGGTTCGGTAGCGGCACGTTGCGCACCTGAGGCGGCAACATGCTGGAAAGCTGCTGAGCGCCAGGGATCGCTGGGATCTGAGCCTGCGAAGGGGTAGGCCCCTGGCCAGGCTGCCACTGGCCCCAGTCCTGGGCGTAGACGTTATTGATGTCGACGTCGATGCCCTCGATATTTTCTTGCCACTTCGCCTTTTGATGGATCGTGGTGCGCGGGTGAATGCGGCCGTTGGAACCCCAATCGTGCATCCAAAAGAACTCACCGAGCCCATCCTGGGTGGCCCACTCGATGGTGTTGTAATTGCCATAGACGCCCAACTTGAGCTCGGCGGCGTGCAGCTGCTGCTGGAAAGCCTGCAGATAAGGGCGGATCTGCTGATCGTACTGGGAGCGAGAAGGGTTGTCATCGATAGCGACGTAAATTGGGCGTCCCTTCGGGCCACCAGCGGCCGCGTGAATCGCAATTGCCTGAGGAGCATGAATGGCAGCACCGGCGGCACCCTGCAGCCAGTCAGCGGTCTCGGCCCGGCCGAACTGATACACCGAGGCGGTGGCCAGCCCGTGGTTAGCAAAATCTTGCGTCTCGCCGAGGCGAACTGGCTTGCCGGCCATCCAGTTTGCGCCCGGACGCTTCTCAGAGACGTAGCGCACCGCGCCCAGGTGACCGCGGGCCTTCACAGCCTGGGCGGAAGGGACACCAGCCGAGTAATCAATGACAGTGCCGATCGGGGCAGGCAGGGCGTTGGCGCGCGGGGTAACGCTGCCAGCTGCAATGACGGCGGTGCCGGCGAAAGCGGCTTTGAAGAAAGTACGGCGGGAGAGGTGCTTGGGTGCGTGCGTTTGGGTTTGGTTTTGGGGGTGGGTTTGGTTTTGGGTTTTAGGGTGCGCCATGATGCTCCTGGTGCTTAAGTTTTGCGAGTGACTACTGGGGTAACAGTAGGAACTCTAGCAACAAGGAGAGTGGGTGGCTAGTGGGAGTTGAGGTTGTGAAGATGTAGCTGACGCGTGGTGGTAGCAGATCTTTATTGGCTTGCTTTGCGATCGTGTTTTTCGAGAGCTCGGAGTTGCTTGCGGCCGTGTTTGTGGTGTTCAGATTCGGCGGTGGTGTCATCGAGGGTGCGTGAAAGTGCAGGAATCGGTGGGTGTTGGGTGGTTTTGTGCAGTTTGGTGCACCGTGGATGACAGTGTGGGGCGGTGGTGTCATCGAGGGGGCGTGAAAGTGCTGGAATTGGTGGGTTTTGGGTGGTTTTGTGCAGTTTGGTGCACCGTGGATGACAGTGTGGGGCGGTGGTGTCATCGAGGGTGCGTGAAAGTGCTGGAATTGGTGGGTTTTGGGTGGTTTTGTGCAGTTTGGCGCACCGTGGATGACAGCATCACAGGATGGCCAGATGCCGGGGCACGCGGCGGCAGACATACGAGAGGGGCCAGGACGAAAGCATCTGACACGATCGTGCGCTTCCAGTAGGTCGACTTAGATGCCAAGAATTGCTTCAAAAAATCATGAAGGACTGCGGAACCCATAAAACAAAAAGTGCCCCCGAGAGGAATCGAACCTCCGACACCGGCTTTAGGAGAGCCGTGCTCTATCCACTGAGCTACGAGGGCAACAGGCACGCGCCGGCTGGCCAGCAAACAAAGTTCAACGCCAGCGGCAGCCAAAGCATGTGCACTCGGGAAATTTTAGCGCACCGTCGATTTTGAGTACTAACCGGCCGTCACCAAGCGCATGCGAAGCTGAGGACATTACGCCGTCGACAAGCTTGGCTTGGCCGGTGGGGGCACACTTTGGGGGTTATTTACTGTGTAATGTCCTGGGAAATGTGGGGAAGTGCGGGCGCGGATGAGAAAAGCGCCATAATCTAGATGGTGCGGAAACTTTAACCGAATCTTTGAAGAGCAGGTGTTTTTTTATGTCAGATCTGAAGCCAACTTTTACCGATGTTACGCGTCGTGACATTCTGGCCCGCATCGTCACCAAGAATGACGTGCCAGTGTTGTCTGTGGAAGAAGTGAAGGAAGATGGCACCACTGAGCGCCTCATGCTGCTCAACAAGTATGACGCAAAGCAGCTGTCCGCCATGTGCGAGCTTTATCTGCAGCAGATCTTCTCCGTGCAATTCAACGAGTCCCACACGGGTCTCTCGCCAGCGGAGATGGCAGAAATCTTTAGCGAAGAAGACTAAGCCACCGCTTATCGACGCCCCTTTCCCCGTACCACCCTCAACGGCGGAACCGGGGCGTTTTCTACACTTGAAAGCTATGCAGATAAACGTCATCGGGATCGGTGCGGGAAACCCGCAGCACCTCACCCTGGAAGCGATCGCCGCGCTGCAGGAAAGTGACGCGGTGGTGGCGCTCGACAAGGGGGAGAACAAAGCTGATCTTTTGGGTGCGCGGCAGTACATCATCGCCACTCATGCACCGGGAATCCCTTTGATCACCGTGTCGGACCCGCCACGCGACCGTGATCCCGCTGACTACCGCGCTGAGGTGCGCCGTTGGCACCAGGCCCGCGCCCAACTACTACTCGAAGCTTTGCCAGATGTGGAGCAGGTGGCGTTCCTGGTGTGGGGCGATCCGGCGCTCTATGACTCCACGCTGCGCATTATCGAGCGCATGCGGGGGCTCGGCCTGGACTGTAGTGTGCGGGTGATTCCCGGGATCACCGCAGTTCACGCGCTTACCGCGGCTCACGGGATTCTACTCAACCGCATCGGGGAGGACATCCGCATCACCACCGGGCGGGCGCTGCTCGATGGCCCGACCACGAACGCTGTTGTCATGCTGGATGGTGGGGCTGCGTGGCTTGACGTGCCTGATGCCCAGATCTGGTGGGGTGCCTACCTCGGGACCGAACTTCAAGTGCTGCGCAGCGGAACTGTCGCTGAGATCGGGGCGGGGCTTGCCGAAGAAAAAGCCGCGCTGCGTGAGCAGCACGGCTGGATCATGGATATCTATCTTTTGCGGCGCTAATGGACTTAAGAAGTCAGTTCTTCCAGCTTGCGGCGCACATCAGAAGCTGGCGGATTCGTGGCGTAGGAGCCGTCTGAGTATTTGACCGTTGGCACTACGCGGTTGCCGTCGTTGACGGACTCCACCCAGGCTGCGGCGTCGAGGTCTTCTTCGACATCAATGCGCTCGTAGGGGGTCTCCGTGCGGTCGAGAGCTTTGACGAGACGCTGGCAGAAAGGGCACCACTCTGTGGTGTACAAAGTTACGTGATTCATTGTTCACTTCCGTTCGTAGGTGATGAACTTATAGCGTAGCGGAGTCGTTCGGTCCGTTCCGACAGTGAGGTGACCGGCCTGCGACGTCAGCCAGCCGGAGTCGGTGGTGGGGCGAAAGTCGTCGAGGGGTGGGGCGGACACGGCGTGGGGAATGGTGGCCAGGTGGGCGTCGATAAGCGTGCAGATGACCGTGCTGACCTGGGAGAGTGTCGCCTCGTAGACTTGCCCTCCGCCCATGATCCAGGCGTCGATGTCGGGAAGTTCCCGGACCACGGTTGCGCCGGTGGACCACTCGCCGGGCTCCCGGCTGGATAGTACGTAATTGGCGCGACCAGGCAGGGGCCGGAAACGTTCGGGAATGGACTCCCAGGTGGCGCGCCCCATGACAACCGCGCTTCCGGTGGTGTGCTCGCGAAAATGGGCGAGGTCCTCGGGAAGGTGCCAGGGCATGTCTTTGCCGTCGCCGATGATGCCGTCCAAAGACTGTGCCCAGATGGCCTTATAGGTCGGCTCGGGCATTTAGACAGCGACCTCGGCCTTGATCGTCGGGTGCGGGTCGTAGCCGACGAGCTGGCAGTCCTCAAACGTGTAACTAAAGAGATCCTTCGCCTTGTTGAGCTTGAGCTGAGGATATGGCTTTGCGGTGCGGCTAAGTTGTTCCCGGACCTGCTCCACATGGTTGTCGTAGATGTGGCAATCGCCGCCGGTCCAAATAAACTCGCCGACCTCCAGGCCCGCCTGCTGGGCAAACATGTGCGTGAGCAGGGAATAGGAGGCGATGTTGAATGGCACGCCCAGGAACATGTCGGCACTGCGCTGGTAGAGCTGGCAGGAGAGCTTGCCGTCGGCAACGTAGAACTGGAACAGCAGGTGGCACGGTGGCAACGCCATGTTGTGCAGCTCAGCAACGTTCCAGGCGGACACAATATTGCGACGCGAATCCGGGTTGGTCTTAAGCAAGTCCAGTGCTTGGCTGATCTGGTCAATATGCTGACCATCCGGGGTCGGCCAGGAACGCCACTGCACACCGTAGACCGGGCCGAGCTCGCCGTCTTCGCGAGCCCACTCGTCCCAGATGTGAATGTTGTTCTCCTGCAGCCACTGCACATTCGACGAGCCCTGCAAGAACCAGAGCAACTCGCCGACAACACCCTTCCAATAGACCTTCTTCGTGGTAATCAGTGGAAACTGTTTATCCAGGTCGAACCGGATCTGCTGCGCGAACAGGCTGGTAGTGCCGGTACCGGTGCGGTCCGACTTCTTGGACCCATCTTCGAGGATGCGGGCCAGGAGGTCTTCATAAGGCGTGGCTGGGGTAGCTGGCGTGGCGATCATGGTTGTCTAGCCTATCGCAGTTTTGGCGCGGAAGAAATGCCCTCTCAGTGCGCCCAGTGCGGGCTTCCGCCAGGCATGCTTTTCGACGCTTTGTCTCTGGTTGTGGGGCAGCTGTTGTGGGGGTAGGAAAAGTGCCGGTTTAGCTGCTATGTTCGAATGAGCGGGGGTGCTATGTCCACGGGTAAATTTTAGGATAGGGGCATGTTCACGGTTGGGATGGTGGAGTGCGGGTTCCGGGAAGCGATTGAGGCGCTTACTCGGTCTTCGGCAATGCTCGATGAAAGCACAGGTCAAAGGGAAGAATTTGCTTGCCTCATGGACCATGCGCGGGAGCTTTCCTGGCTAGCCCAACAGCTGACGGTGAAGCTGGTGAGAACGTTGGCGGAGGAGCACTTCTTCCGTCCCGATTCGCGCACCAGTTTCAATGAGTTACTGCACAGGGGGCGCTTTGAACGCCGCGAACTAAAAGACGTCACCCGGTTGGCCTCCGAACTATTTGAGCAACCTGCTGGCCTTGAGCGAACCGAACCGCGACCGCCCCGGCTGCCCAAAACTGCGCTGGGATTTGCGGAAGCCAAGTTCGGGGTGGCTTCAGCGATGGAAATCAGCAAAGTCCTCGATCAAATCCCAGAGGCAACGCCTGCAGCGACAGTTTTCCGCGTCGAATCGATGCTGGCTGACATGGCCGAGTGGCTGGCGCCCGAAGACTTACGCAAAGCCGGGATCAAGATTTTGCAAGGCCTCAACGCCGAGTCAGAACCAAAAGACGAGGATCGCCAACGCCGACGCAACGTGACGGTAACCGCACAGCGTGCCGACCTTATGTCTGGCATCAAGGGGGAAATTACTCCGGAGCTCAAAGCACTGCTAGATCGTCTTTTTGCCGACTATGCGGGGCCTGGAGACCTGCTTCCAGAAAAGGAAAAAGCCGATGACACCCGGACGGCTGCGCAGCGACGTCACGATGCTCTCACCGCCGCGCTGAAAGCTGCGTTGCATCGGGAAGGGCCAATGCCACCGACGCGTGGCTGCAGCACCGTCGTTGCCACTCTTGGGCTTGATCAGTTGCAGCGCGCAGCAGGGGTTGTGCCAACCGACGTGGGAACCCTTTTGCCAGTGCGGGACCTTATTCGCTTGGGGGCCGACCGTAACGCATTTCTAGCTATTTTGGACCCGGAGACCGGCAACCTCATCGAGCTGGGGCGCACCAAGCGAGCAGCCGACATCTATGCCTACCTAGGTTTGGTGGCCTCCCAAGGGGGCGATCAAACTCCAGGTTCCGACCTCCCAGCAGCTCTGTGCGAGATCCACCACGTCCACCCCTGGGCAGAAGGTGGTGAGACTGTGGGGAACAACCTCATGCTGGTGGGACACAGAGTGCACCGCAATATAGATGACAAAAAAGCCAATCGAAAGAAATACTGGACCATCTGCACCAGCACCGGTCACCTGCTGTGGCGATTGCCCGACACAATCGATCCGAAGCGCGAACTAAGGGCGAACTTCAACCCAGCGCAGTGGTTCATCCCAGGACAAATCATGAGATGGGGGCTCGGGCCACCTGCGGAAGAACCACCATTCCAATATCACAGGTGCCGAGACTGTGGCTCACGCGTAGCCTAAACACTCGAGCTTTGAGTACGGTTGTGCTCAAGGCCAGGTTGGCGTAGCTAGTGCCCGAGTGGACGCAAGGAACAACTATGGTTAGCAATTGGAAATCGGAGCTGCTGTCCCGTTACGACGAGCAGCTGCGCACGCACGCCGAAGTGTCCGACGCCTCGGAGGTCGCGCGCATCGGCCCACTCTGGTTGGCCACATATCCCGAGGTCGGCCGTGGCCTTGTCACCTACGCAGAACTGTCCACTAGCGCCGCGGAGCCTGCAGGGACCGCAGACTTGGTGCGCGCTGCCGTCGACCACTTCGCGGGTGACCCGCGGATCTCCGAGTTCGAGTGGAAGACACGCGGCCACGACCACGCACCACAACTTATCGACGAACTCCTCGCCGCTGGTTTCGAGCTCGAAGAAGAAGAGACCGTCATGGTCGGCCCCGTCGCAGACGTGATATCAGCCAGCGACGGCCTACCAGCAGGCTTCGAGCTGATGCGTGCGAAAAGCGATCAGGAACTTCTTCAAGCTCACGCTGTGGCCTATGCGATATTCGGCAAAGATGCGGAATGGACGCGGGTGGTAGGTGAGAGTCTGGTGCGCACTGCCCACGAACACCCCGGTTCCTTCGAAATGTGGTTTGTGCGATCCGATGACGGGGAGATTGTGTGCTCCGGGCGAGTCGTCTTTGTAGAAAACACCGATTTCGCTGGACTGTGGGGTGGTGCGTGCCGTGAGGAGTTCCGTGGGCGTGGCATCTACCGAGCTCTTACCGCTGCCCGGGCGGAATCAGCGATGCGACAGGGCAAAAAGTACCTACACTCTGATTCCACGAAGTATTCCCGCCCAATTTTGGAGCGCGCCGGGCTGCATGCGGTGACTACGAGTATCCCCGCTGTGTGGCGTCGTTAAGCGGTGGCTAGAGGTGCTTCAGTGCCTCGCGGCGCGACAGCGGTTGCATGCGTCGCTCGTGGAGCGCGACGAATGCCCGCACCCACTCCGGGTCGTGGCGGGCGTGGTCACGCAACGCCCAACCGATTGCCTTGGCAACGAAGAATTCGCGGTCGGCCAAGTTCGGCAGGATGCAGTCCACCAGTAGGTCTTTGTCCAGGTCAGACTTGGTGCCGAGCTGGGAGATGATTGCGTAGCGACGAATCCAAAAGTTCTCATCCACCGCCCAGGCGCGCATGAGCGCGTCAGACTCCGCGGGCGCCGAGGCGCGGGCGTAGGGTTGCACCTTAACCAGGGCATCGACCAGGTCCCACCAGGCACCTTCCACCACCAGTTGGCGAATCAGTGGCATCGCATCGAAGGTGACCAGGCGCGCGTAGCGAGGGAGCGCGAGCAGGAAAATCGCAGCGCTGCGCTCATCACGGGACTGCGCGTGGGCCCACGTGTATTCGGTGACCGCCAGCAAATCTGCCAGCCCAGGCCTGCGCCCCAACAACTCGAGCGAGACCGCGTTGACCACCGAACGCAGGTCACCATTGGTAATGCCCAGCATCGGTTCGAGCGTTTTGAGATACGCTTGTTGCCCTTTCGCACGTTCGGGGTCAGCAAAGCGCTGGAATCCAGCGCGAAGCTCAGTCAGAAAAGACTCAGTAGGTGCCATTGTCGGCGAAGTAGGCGGCGGCAAGCTGCATCATTTCTTCAGCCAGCTCCGGGCGGCAAATGAGGACGTCCGGCAGGTAGGTGTCCTTGTTGTTGTAGGTGAGCTCGGAGCCGTCGAGGCGCGAACAGTGCAGGCCAGCAGCGCGGGCAACGCCGACGGGTGCCGCGGAGTCCCACTCGTACTGGCCACCAGCGTGGATGTAGGCGTCTGCGTCGCCAAGAAGCACGTGCATAGCTTTCGCCCCGGCGGAACCCATCGGCGTCAATTCGAAGCCCATGGCATCCGCCACGTGCTGTGCGACCTGCGGGGCGCGGTTGCGGGACACCACGATCTTCCGGGAGAGCGGCCCGGTGACGGCCTTGGATTCCATCGAGGAAAAGACGACACCGAGGTCGGGCAAGCCGACGGCGGCATGGATCGGCTGGCCGTTTTCGACGAGCGCGATGTGCACCGCCCAATCTTGCCGACCCCCGGCGAATTCTTTGGTGCCGTCGAGTGGGTCGATGATCCAGACGCGGTCTTTGCCGAGGCGCTCGGGATTGTCTGCTGCTTCCTCGGACAGCACGCCGTCGTCAGGGCGGTGTTGCGCGAGGACTCGGGCGATCCAGTTCTGGGCGAGGTCGTCGCCGGCGTCGCCGAGGTTGCGGTCGCGAAGCAAACCAACACCGCGCACACCCTTGAGGATTTCGCCGGTGCCGAGGGCGAGACGGTAGGTGAGCCGGGCATCATCAATCTGAGCAGTCATGTGTTTCAGCTTAATGCTTTCAATCAACTCAGGCAGGTCAGGTGCCGGTTCAGTGGCAGGGCGTGGTGCCTGACGAACAGTAGTTTGCAATGATAGAGACATGACCCCTTCCGTCCTCGACCGCTTCCGTCCGCAAGTACGCAGCTGGTTTGAGGACGTCTTCGCCGCCCCAACTCCCGTACAACAACAGGCCTGGGAAGCTATTTCTTCAGGCCAGCACGCCCTCGTGGTAGCCCCTACCGGTTCGGGTAAGACCCTAGCGGCGTTCCTGTGGGCCTTGAACTCCCTGGTCGAGGCCCCCGGTCAGGTGCCCTTGCCACAGCTTGTCGACGCCCCGACGGCCAACTCCAGCCGCGGCAAAGTAAAGGTGCTCTACATCTCTCCACTGAAAGCACTGGGCGTGGATGTGGAAAACAACCTCCGGGCACCCTTGTTGGGGATTCAGCGGACGGCCGAGCGTTTGGGGGTCGACGTGCCGTCGATAAGCGTGGGCGTGCGCTCGGGGGATACCCCAGCTAGCGAACGCAGCAAGCAGCTGCGCAACCCACCGGACATCCTGATCACGACGCCGGAGTCGCTGTACTTGATGCTGACTTCTAAGGCAGCTGCCATCCTGAGCGAGGTGGATACCGTGATCGTCGATGAGATCCATGCGATGGCCGGTACGAAGCGTGGCGTGCACCTGGCGTTGACGCTAGAGCGACTCAGCATGCTAGTGGGCAAGCCGGTGCAGCGGATCGGGCTGTCGGCCACGGTGCGCCCGCTGGAGCGGGTAGCTGCCTTCCTAGGCGGATCGGAAGACGTGGCGATCATCGCCCCACCCGCAGAAAAGGCGTGGGAACTGGTAGTGCGGGTGCCCGTGGCGGACCTATCAGACCTACCGACCGCCGACCCAGGTTCTCCGATCGGGGAAGCAGTACTGGATGATCCGCTTGGGCTGGCCGGTCCCTCGCCGCTCGAGGAGTCGGCGCTGCCTACCCAAAAGTCGATCTGGCCGTTCATTGAGACCCGCGTCTTTGCAGAGGTGATGGGGGCGCAGTCGACGCTTGTGTTCGTGAACTCGCGAAGGACGGCGGAGCGCCTTACCTCGCGCCTCAACGAGCTCTACGCCGCCGAGCACGCCCCGGAAACCTTATCCCCGCAGCTCAGGCGCGACCCAGCGCAGCTGATGAAGTCAGTGGATGTGGCCGGCAAAGCCCCCGCGGTGATCGCCCGAGCCCACCACGGCTCGGTGTCAAAAGAAGAACGCGCACTCACCGAAAGCCTGCTGAAATCGGGTGATCTGCGGGCCGTGGTGGCAACTTCTTCGTTGGAGCTCGGCATCGACATGGGTGCTGTCGACCTGGTGATCCAAGTGGAGTCCACCCCCTCGGTGGCCTCCGGCCTACAACGCGTGGGGCGCGCCGGGCACGCGGTGGGCGCGGTATCCCATGGTTCGTTCTACCCCAAACACCGCTCGGATCTGGTGCAGACAGCGGTCACCGTCCAGCGCATGCGGGCAGGACTCATTGAGGAACTCCACGTCCCTTCCAACCCGCTCGACGTGTTGGTTCAGCAAACGATCGCCGCCTGCGTGAACCAGGACCTGCAGGTAGACGAGTGGTACGAGACCGTGCGGCGGGCCTATCCGTATCGCTCGCTGGCCCGCGACGTGTTCGACTCCGTCATCGACCTCGCCTCTGGTGTCTATCCGTCCACGGACTTCGCTGAGCTCAAACCCCGGGTGGTTCTCGATCCTGCCTCTGGTATGTTGTCCGCCCGCCCCGGTGCGCAACGCGTGGCGGTGACCAGTGGCGGCACGATTCCCGACCGCGGCATGTTCGGCGTGTTCTTGATCGGCTCGGGCGCGGAAGGGGCAGCGCCCCGGCGCGTCGGTGAGCTCGACGAGGAGATGGTCTACGAGTCCCGCGTCGGCGACGTCTTCACCCTCGGAGCCACCAGCTGGCGCATCGAGGACATCACGCGTGACCAGGTGCTGGTCAGCCCCGCCCCGGGGCACACCGGCCGCTTGCCGTTTTGGACGGGTGATCAGGTGGGGCGCCCCTATGAGCTTGGCCTCGCGCTCGGGGCTTTTCGACGCGCCGTCCTAGCCGACCCGGCTGCGGCTGACGGGATCGGGCTGGATGACTTCGCTCGGGACAACTTGGTCCAGTTCTTGTCGGATCAGCGGTCGGCAACTGGCTTGGTACCGGATGAAAAGACCCTTCTTGTTGAGCGCTTCCGAGATGAAGTGGGCGATTGGCGGGTGGTCTTGCACACCCCGTTCGGCAGAGGGGTTAACGCTGCGTGGGCGCTGGCAATCGGTGCGCGCATTGCGGCAGAGACCGGCATCGATGCTCAGGCCGTGGCGGGTGACGATGGGATCGTGCTGCGCCTGCCGGAGTCTGACACGGAACCGGGGCCGTCTTTGTTCGTGTTTGATCCGGACGAAATCGCGGAGATCGTGCAGGAGCAGGTGGGCAACTCGGCCTTGTTTGCGGCCCGTTTCCGGGAGTGTGCAGCTCGCGCGCTGCTTCTGCCACGGCGGAATCCCGGCAAACGCGCACCGCTGTGGCAGCAGCGCCAGCGGGCAGCGCAGCTGCTGGATGTTGCGCGTAAGTATCCGTCGTTTCCGATCATCTTGGAGACCGTCCGTGAATGCCTGCAGGACGTCTACGACTTGCCTGCTCTGCGCAAAGTGCAGGAAGAACTGCAGCAGCGTCGGATTCAGATCGCTGAGGTGACCGTCGATCAGCCGAGCCCGTTTTCTTCTAGCCTGCTGTTTAACTACACCGGGGCGTTCATGTACGAGGGGGATTCGCCCCTGGCGGAAAAGCGTGCGGCGGCGCTAGCGCTGGACCCATCCCTGCTGGCGAAGCTGCTTGGCACAGCGGACCTGCGGGAACTGCTGGACGCGGATGTGATCGTCGAGGTGGATGACCAGTTGCAGCGTCGCGCCTACGAGCGTCGGGCGCGCACGCCGGAGGAGCTGGCGGATACGCTGCGCTTGATCGGCCCGATTCCGGTGGACGAACTGGAGGCACACTGCTTGTTTGCGCAGCCCCTGGTCGCAGCGCAGGAAGCGCTCAAGGGCCGCGTGATGGTGGTGCGCATCGCCGGTCGTGAGCATCTGGCGCAGTCGCAGGACGCGCCGCTGCTGCGGGACGCCCTGGGGGTGCCGATCCCGCCTGGAGTCTCGGCGCAGCGCGAGCCGATTGCGGATGCGTTGCAGCAGCTCGTCAACCGTTTTGCACGCACCCGCGGTCCGTTTACGGTTTTGGACGTTTCGCAGGCTTTCGGGCTCGGATTCTCTGCCGCCCACGCTGCGGTTCTTAAGGCTAAGCAGGACAAAGTGGTGATTGAAGGCCACTACCGCTCTGGTGTTGTGGACGTGGAGTATTGCGCCACCGAAGTGCTGCGCATGATCCGCTCGAAGTCCCTGGCGCTGGCCCGGGCGCAGGCCGAACCGGTGTCGCAGTCCGCCTATGCTCGATTCCTGTTGGATTGGCTGGGCGTCGCCGCGGTCGGGGAGCGCGGCCAACTGGCCGGTGCGGATGGCGTTTACCAGGTCATCGAGCAGCTCGCCGGGGTTCGTCTCCCTGCCAGCGCTTGGGAGACCTTGGTGTTTCCGCAGCGCGTGGGCAACTACGCGCCGTCTATGTTGGATGAGCTGACGGCCTCCGGTGAGGTCCGGATCCTTGGCGCGGGTGTGGCGGGTTCGAAAGACCCGTGGATCATGTTGCTGCCCGCCGACTATGCTGCGCAGCTCGCGCCGCTCATCGAACCCGGTGGCCTCACCCCACTCCAAGACCAGGTACTTGAGGTGCTGCAGCGTGGCGGCGGTTTCTACTTCCAAGACCTGCTCGCCGAGCTCCAGGATGATCTACTCACCGTGCAGTCCGCTGAGCTGCGCGAAGCGTTGTGGGCGCTGGTCGACCAAGGCCTTGCGACTCCCGATTCCTTTGCCGCCGTCCGCGCCCGCTTATCGACGTTCGGGCCGGCCGCAGGTGCCGCCCACCGCGCCCGTCGCACCCCCGCCCGTGGTCGCCTGCGGATGGGCCGGACCTCGTTCTCGCAGGCCACCCGTGCTGCGACGGGGACTCCGCCAGATATGACCGGCCGGTGGGCACTCGCCGTGGCACCCGCCGAGGATGCCACCTCGCGTTCGGTGGCACATGGCGAGGCCTGGCTGGATCGTTATGGCGTCGTCACGCGGGGCAGCGTGGTCGCCGAGGATGTCAGTGGCGGTTTCGCCCTGGCCTACAAGGTGCTTGCGCGCTTTGAGGAAAACGGCAAAGCCATGCGCGGTTACCTGGTGGAAGGCCTGGGCGCTTCGCAATTTTCGACAACCGCAGTCATCGATCGCCTGCGCGCCTTCGCCGACTCGCCCGACCTGGTGGGGTGGCCTTCTGGTGCTGCTGCGCCTGCGGCTTTTGTGTTGGCAGCTTCCGATCCTGCTAACCCTTATGGGGCGGCTCTGCCGTGGCCGGATTCGGGGTCTACGCCGACCCGCGGTGCCGGGGCGCTCGTTGTGCTTGTCGACGGCCTCTGCCTAGCCCACCTCACCCGGGGCGGGCGCACCTTGACCTTGTTCGAGTCCTCGCTGGTGGGGGACCTGTCGCGTTCGTCGCTGGCTACGTCGGTGGTTTCTGCCCTGGCTGGTGCTGTGGCCGCTGGTCGCTTGGACCGCGTCATTGTGGAGAAGATCAACGGCGCGCCGGTGTTCGACTCTGACTGGATTGCGGAGCTGCGCGAGGCTGGGGCAGTGATCACGCCGAAGGGGCTGAAGATCAATGGATCGGCGACTGCTGCGGTGCCTGCTTCTGCTGCGCCAGCTAAGCGGCCGGGGCGGACTCTCGGTGAAGCCGTGATCAGTTTTGACGATTCTTCGGTTGAAGAGTCGCCGGCGCCGCCTAGCTCTCCTTATGGCCGATCGTTTCGGTCTGGTGGGTATCGGCGGTAGGCGACTAAGTTAGTATCGTAAGCAAAAGTACTGCAATTGAGAGTGACAGCATGCCGAGGCAGTTAATCCAGAAGGACTGCTTAAGATATCCTGCTCGAATGTGGGCAATGGTTGCCGCGCAAAAGTAAGCGATGATTCCACACATTGCAGCAATTCCAAAACCTGGAATGTGTAATCCGATGAGCAATCCTAAAACGGCTACGGATTTTATCAGGATAAGTGCCCACCACCAGTTTTCGGGGAAGTTCACTCCAGACAAACACTGCCTAATAAACCGGAGCGGTTTGATTGACATTGCAATGTCGCCAAGCAAAATAGCTGCCATGAGAAGTGTTGGCCATTGAGGTTCTGAAGTGATTGTGTTCATTTGGGTAAAAATGCCTTTTCGAGGGTATTAATCAAAGAGCTTGACTGGCGCTCGAGCTCGTCAATGTCATGTAATCCGGTGATCCAGCCGAGGAGAATTCCGAGGTAGCCATGGTAGAACAGGGAAGCGAATTCGGATTTTTGATCTAGGGTGAGGTTGTCGCTTAGGCGTGCAGTGATTTCGTCAATTAAAAGCGCTTTGATGCGATTCAAGTCGTTTGCGTTCCGATCTTGAGAAATCAATGCGCAAGCATACGCTTGAGACAGCGATGGATTTTTTCCGAAAAGAAGTAAGAACGGCTTCAATACTTCAATTAATTCGGTTGAGCTAGCGCGTATTTCGTCGTGAATCACTTCAATTTGTTTATGGATAACCTGAATCAGGATCGAATTTTTGTCGCCAAGTTTCATGACTCGACCGACGCTGACGCCGGCCTGACTAGCTATTTCGCGAATTGTAGTTGTTTCAAATCCTTGTGAATTGAAGAGTTGAAACGCTGTGCTGAGAATTTTTTCGGATGTTTGTTCTTTTTGTTGGGCTCGCCCTGTCGAGTGAACATGTTCAATGAGCATGTTCACCACGCTACTGTGGTTGTGATTCAGTTGTCAAAAGATTGATGAATCGAATGCTGATTGTTCGCACTACAATCACTCCCATGCCCGAAGGTGATTCCGTCTATCAGCTCTCTAAGCGTCTGCAGTTTATGGTCGGGCGCGAGGTCGTCGATACGAGCCTGCGCACCCCGAGCACCGCGCTGGAGACCTTCACCGGCCTGACCGTCGACGCCGTGTGGCCCTACGGCAAGCACCTGTTCATGCAGTTCGGGGAGCGGAAAATCCTGCACACGCACCTGAAGATGGAGGGCACCTGGTCTATCCATCGGCGTGGCGACAAGTGGCGCAAACCCGGACACAAAGCGCGGGTCGTCCTCACCCTCGCAGACCCGGTCGGTCCCATCGAAGTCGTTGGGTTTGAGCTGGGGCTTGTCGACGTCTTCCCGGCGAACATGTACGTCGACCGCATGGGCTACCTCGGTCCCGATATTCTCTACCCAGATTGGGAGGAATACGGCCGTGACGAGGCCCTACGTCGGATTCTCCAGCACCCCGAACGGCCGATCGGCACGGCACTGCTCGATCAGAAGAATGTCGCTGGCATCGGAAATGAGTATCGGGCCGAGGTGTGTTTCCTCGCGGGCGTGCATCCGGCGACCCCGGTCAGTCAGGTGGATGTGGGGCAGTTCCTTGATATCTCGCGACGCATCATGTGGGCGAATCGAAATTCGCCGATCCGCGTCACCACTGGGGTAAAACGGGCAGGGGAGAATGGCTACGTGTTCGGCCGAAACAACAAACCCTGCCGACGGTGCGGCACGCTCATCACGAAGGCGAGCCTAGGGGGCACTGAGTTCGACGAGCTCGAGCGGATTATCTGGTGGTGTCCGACGTGCCAGCCGTCGAAAAGCTCGCACCTGGAGGGCTAAGAGCCCTCCAGCCGTTTCGCTTGTTCCTGCACCTGCTTGCGTTCGAGCACTTTGAGTAGCTTTTCTTCTTCCTCGCTGAGCCCGAGGAATTTGCGCGATCCACCCACTGCCATGGGGATCAGCAAGAATGGCACCCAGGCGTAGTTCAGATTAAAAACAAATTGCAGCACAAGGAAGAGCCCGAAAGCAACAATCCCGGCGCTGGATTCTACTGCCCTAGAGATGTCACGCTTGCGTTTCAAAGTAGCTAGCTCGGTAGACGCGGATGCAATCGGGGTGGCGGTTGGCATGCCGCCGGGAAGGTCGTCGAAAAGCGGGGTGAGTTCCCCAGCGGTGGTGGCCGTCGCTGCTTTCCCGCTGCGTTCCTCGAATTCAGTCACGGTCAGGCGCCCCTCGGCGAAGTAGGTGCCGAGCGCTTCCATCGCGCGGGCGCGGTCGGCGTCGGAAAGACGAATGTTGTCGGCAGGCATGAAGAAAGTTTAAAGCACTTCGCGGCTAGGTGAATACTTGGCGAATTCTCTTCTCATCAGCGGGCGAAAAACTTGGTTACGGCCGAAGATGGATGAGTTAGTTTGTTTCGTCTAACCAGGAGAGAGCATGATCCCAAAGTCCAAGCTCGGCACCCTATCTGTGGGTGTCGTTTGCGCACTCGCAGCCCAGCACGCAGCAGTAGCGAATGCACAGACCGCGCCGGTGAAGTTCAACGTCACCGCGATCACCGACTTCCACGGCCACTTCGAGCAAACCACAAAGAAGACCGGTGAGGTCGTCGACCCGGGTGCTGCCGTGTTGGCGTGCATGGTGCCTAAGCTTGCCGACGGCAATCCCCAGGCATTCGTCTCCTCGGGAGACAACATTGGCGGGTCCTCATTTTCCTCGGCATTGCTGCAGGACGCCCCAACCATGGAGATGCTGAATGCGATGGGGCTCGAAGCATCCGCGGTGGGCAACCACGAATTTGATAAGGGATTTTCGGATCTTACCGGTCGGGTCGGTATCAACGGCGATGGCGAAGCGAAGTTCCCTTACCTCGGTGGCAACATCACTGGCGACAACCCGGACCTGAAGTCTTATGTGGTCAAGGACTTAAACGGCGTGAAAGTGGCGTTCGTCGGTACAGTGACGGACACGACCCCTCAGATCGTGGCCGCGGACGCCGTCACGGGCCTAAATTTTGCGAACCCGCTCGAAGTGACGAACCAACTGGCAACCGAGTTGAAGAAGTCGGGCGAAGCAGACGTGGTGGTTGCCCTGATCCACGAAGGAAACCTCACTGCAGCCCAGTTCGGGCCGGACGTTGACGCTGCCCTCGGCGGGCACACCCACCTGGTGGGCAATGAGAAGATCACGCGTGCCGACGGCTCGCCGTTCGTGTGGGCACAAGCCGGCAGCTTCGGCCGTAACATCGCTGACCTGGACTTCACGTTTGATCCCGCGACGAAGAAACTCATCGATATCCAGTCGCAGGTGGTTGATGCGGCAACCATGATGCAAGAATGCGGTACCACCCCGAATGCGTCGATCCAGGCGATCGTCGATAAGGCAGTGGCGGCTGCCGCCACCGAGGGCAACCGCGCGGTGACCACCCTCAACCACGACTTCCTTCGTGGACTGAATGAGTCCCAACTGGCCAACCTCATCGCAGAAGCGACGAAGCAGGGCATCGCGGATAAGACTTCCGTGAAGCCAGATCTTGGCCTGATCAACCCCGGCGGCGTGCGCGCAGACCTCTTTGCCGGAGAGGTGACCTACAAGGAAGTCTTCGACGTACAACCTTTTGCTAACGACATGACCTACGCCACCCTCAGTGGCGCTGAGATCAAGCAGGTGCTGGAACAGCAATGGCAGCCGAAGAACGGCAACGAGACCACCACCATGCTCGGTTGGTCTAACAACTTCTCCTACACCTTCGACGTCACCCGCCCGAAGGGGAACCGCATCACGTCGATCAGCGTAGACGGCCAGCCCATCGACCCGACCCGCAACTACGTTGTCGCCGCCGGCGCGTTCCTGCTCAACGGTGGCGATGGCTTCACTGCACTCAAGAACGGCACCATGGCCTCGTCCGGGCTTCTCGACGTCGACCTGTTCGCCACCTACCTGTCCGACCACCCAGACGTAACGCCACGCACGTCGCAGGTTGCCACGGGAGTGCATTTCGCCAACCAGCCTGAGCCAGGTAAACCGCTGAACATCGAGCTGAACTCGCTGGCTTTAGAGCATGGCGAGTCCGCCACGTCTGTCACAGCAACCCTAGGTGAGGCAACCAGCAGCGCGCCGATCAACCAAGCCGGCGGTGACGCGAGCGCCGCGACCTTGGGCACCGCCACCCTCACCCTAAATGTTCCTGCTGACCTGCGAGGAATCCAGATGGTGACCATCACGACCGATGCCGGTACGAAGGTGATGGTTCCTATCGACCTCGGCGCAGGCGCACCCGCCGAACCGACCAAACCAGGTGACAACAAACTGACGCAGCCAGGGGGAGTGGACGGCTCCATTATGGCTGTCAAGATCGGCTCTGGCTTGATTATGGGAGTCGGGTTGCTGTTCTCGGCGTTGGTCGGCATCGGAATTTCGATGAACCCAGCTAAGTCCGCGCAAGTCCGGGAAGCTATCGACAGGGCGATCAGGGAATTCCAGTCCCGCATCGCGGCGATGTCCCACTAACTTCGGCAGCGTTCCAGAATCCGTCCTAGTGTGGAGGGCATGAAAACTCTCCTCAATATTGTGTGGTTCCTTTTCGGCGGGTTCTGGCTCGCACTGTCCTACTATCTGGCTGGGATCGTCGCGTGTTTGTTCATCGTGACCATCCCAGCCGGCGTGGCAAGCTTCCGCATCGCAAACTACATGCTGTGGCCGTTTGGCCGGACGGTAGTGGCACCTACCGGCGGTGGCACGACGATGGGAGCGATCGCTAACGTCATCTGGTTCCTGGTCGCCGGAGTGTGGCTAGCGATCAACCATGTGATTACCGCTTGCGCCCTGGCTGTCACCATCGTCGGCATTCCGTTTGCCTGGGCCAACATCAAGTTGATCCCGATCACCTGCTTCCCATTTGGCAAGCAGATCGTCTCCGGCGACCGCATCCCATTCGGCTACGAACCGATGATCAAGATGTAGTTTTCCTTCTGCGCCGGGCTTTTCGACGTTCCTTTCGGCGCCACATCCGGTAGACCACATAGGAGATAGCCGCAGCGATAATTGCGTATATCACCGTTGAATACTTGTCGATAACGTCGGAAACCACATGGTAACGTTCGCCAAGCCACATTCCCAGTCCGATGAGCACTGCATTCCAGAGCAGAGAGCCTGCTGCGGTTAACATGGTGAACTTCGGTAGGCTCATGCGGTCGATACCAGCTGGAATGCTGATCAATGATCGAACACCGGGAATGAGACGTGCGAAGAAGACGGACCACTGCCCGTGTTGTTGAAACCAATCCAGCGAGTTGTCTACATCTTCCGGTTCCGTGAGCCACATCCAGTCCGCGATCTGGCGAAGCCGCTGTGCTCCAAACTTCGCACCCACCCAGTAGAGCAGCAGGGCGCCAAGAATAGAGCCCACCGTTGCCCAGACAAGGGCAGCGATAAAGTTCATCCCGCCCTGTCCGACGGTGAATCCCGCTAGTGGAAGTATCAATTCGGACGGGATGGGTGGAAAAATGTTCTCGAGGAAGATCGCAATTCCCACTCCAGGCGCGCCCAGCGCGCCCATGAGTGATACGACCCAGTCAATGAGTTTCTGCATATGTCAGAGCGATGTCACGCTTTCGCTAACGCTTCGCGCGGTACCACTCGATCAGCGCGTCGGTGGAGGTATCGCCTGAGTCGACGGTTTGGGCGCCGGTAACTGCCGGGAGCAGGTCCCCGGCCTGCTTCTTACCGAGCTCCACGCCCCACTGGTCGAAGGAGTTGATGTCCCACAGCACGCCTTGCACGAAGGTGATGTGCTCGTAGAGTGCGATCAAGGCGCCCAAAATGGCTGGAGTGAGCTCCTCCGCCAGAATGGTGGTGGTTGGGCGGTTGCCTGGCATGACCTTGTGGTTGACCAGCTCGGCCGGAACACCTTCGGCAGCGATCTCCTCGGCGTTCTTGCCAAAAGCGAGGACCTTAGTCTGCGCGAAGAAGTTGGACATGAGCAGATCATGCATGGAACCGGTGCCGTCGGCGGTGACGAGGTCCTGCTTCGGGCGCGCGAATCCGATGAAGTCAGCCGGGATCAGGCGGGTGCCTTGGTGCATGAGTTGGAAGAAGGCGTGCTGGCCGTTAGTGCCTGGTTCGCCCCAGTAGATTTCGCCAGTCGGTGCAGTGACGGCGCTGCCGTCGTGACGCACGGACTTGCCATTGGACTCCATCGTGAGCTGCTGCAGGTAGGCCGGGAAGCGGGAAAGGTCCTCAGAGTAGGGCAGCACCGCGTGGGTGTCGGCGCCGAAGAAGTCGGTGTACCAGACGCCGAGCAACCCCATGAGGACAGGAACGTTGTGGGCGAATGGGGTGGTGCGGAAGTGTTCGTCCATGGCGTGGAAGCCGCCGAGGAACCGCATGAAGTCCATTGGGCCGATGACGGCCATGAGGGACAGGCCAATGGCGGAATCCACGGAGTAGCGGCCGCCTACCCAGTCCCAGAACCCAAACATGTTGTTGGTATCAATACCGAACTCGGCTACTTTTTCCGCGTTGGTCGACACCGCGACGAAGTGCTTGGCAATAGCGGACTCGTCGCCGTCGAATTGCTCGAGCAACCAGCGCTTGGCGGCGTGTGCGTTGGCCAGCGTTTCTTGGGTGGTAAACGTCTTGGACGCGATGACGAACAGGGTGGAGTGTGGGTCCAGCTCATCGAGGGTAGCCACCATATCCGCGGGGTCAACATTGGAGACGAACTTCGCATTGATCCCGGCAACTGCGTAGTGGCGCAGTGCCTTGACGGCCATGGCTGGGCCGAGGTCGGAGCCACCGATGCCAATGTTGACGACGGTCTTGATGGTGTGGCCGGTGTGGCCGAGCCACTCGCCGGAACGCAAGGCGTGCGCGAAGTCCCGCATGCGTCCGAGTACCTCGTGGACATCCGCGGCGACATCTTGGCCATCCACCTGGAAGTCTTCCTCAACTGGCTTGCGCAGTGCGGTGTGGAGTACCGCCCGATCTTCGGTGTTGTTGATGTGGACGCCGTTGAACATCTCCTCGATGCGCGACTGCAGCTGTGCAGCTTCCGCGAGGGCGATGAGCTTGTCGACAGCCTCGGCGTCAACGAGGTTCTTGGAGAGATCCACCCGCAGACCTGCCGCATCAAACGTGAGCTCTTGGGCACGCTTCGGGTTGGTGGCGAAGAGCTCGCGGAGCGTGGTGGCGTCGATGCTGGCCTTGTGTGCCTGCAGCGCGGCCCATTCAGCGGTCGAAGTGACGTCGAAAGACATGGGATCTCCCCTTGATAGTGGTCAGTAGATCTAACCCTGTCCAGGGTAGTCGCGTTCGCACCTTCGTGCTGGCCTCGACCTCAGCCCAGTTTGCCGCGTCCCATCCGCAACAAAATGGCTGCGAGAGCGGGCCCTTCTTCGCCGATCTCGTCGCGGAACCGGTTGATAATCGCTACTTCGCGGGTATGGACCAGCCGGGTCCCACCAGAACCCATGCGGGTGCGGCCGACTGCTTTGGAGACGGCCGCGCGCCGCTTTACTGCATCGAGGATGATGCCATCGAGACGGTTGATTTCCTCGCGATATTGCTGGATTTCGGCATCGGATAGCGGATCGTCGGTACCCGACGGCATGCGGATTTCGAAATCAGGACTGGACATAGCAGTCCATCATAGTCGTTGAGCTGTATGTTCGAATGAAGTGTTCGAAGTGTCGGGGGTACCAGTTAAGCTAGGGACATCATGATGAATTCAGCCTCTCCGTTTTCGGGTAATCAGCGTGTCACACGTCCATCAGAGCCGGCGGCCGACCGGGCGTCGATAAGCTCTGCTGACGCCTTCGGCTCAGTGGAGGATCTCACTGCGGGTTTGAACCCGCAGCAAAAAGCTGCCGTCGAGCATCGTGGCGTGCCGCTGTTGATCGTGGCGGGCGCCGGGTCGGGCAAAACCGCGGTGCTCACCCGGCGCATCGCGTACCTGCTGCGCGGTGGGGTGCATCCGAGCCAGATCCTGGCTATTACGTTCACCAACAAAGCCGCCAATGAAATGCGCGAGCGTGTGATGGGGCTGGTGGGTCCGGTCGCGGAACGGATGTGGGTCTCGACGTTCCACTCGACCTGCGTGCGCATCCTGCGGCAGCAAGCTGCGCTTGTCGACGGCCTGAACACGAACTTCACCATTTATGACTCCGACGACTCCAAGCGATTGCTAACGATGATCGCGAAGGACATGCAGCTCGACGCGAAACGCTTCAGTGCCCGCGGCCTGGCCACGGCGATCTCGAATCACAAAAATGAGCTGGTGGGCGTGGCGCAGGCCCAGGAGGAGGCTGGGGGAGAGCCGTATGCCACCACGGTCGCGACGGTCTACGGTGAGTACCAACGTCGCCTCCGGGCCGCCAACGCGGTTGATTTCGATGACCTGATCGGCGAGGTAGTCCGCATTTTCCAGGAGCACCCAGAGGTAGCCGATCACTACCGCAGGCGCTTCCGCCACGTGCTCATTGACGAATACCAGGACACCAACCACGCCCAATACGTCCTGGTTTCCCTCCTCGTCGGCCGCCCTTCGACCGATCCTTTTGCGGTGCCACCTGCCGAACTCGCAGTGGTGGGCGATGCCGACCAGTCAATCTATGCCTTCCGTGGTGCCACCATCCGCAACATCGAAGAATTTGAGCACGACTATCCGGAAGCACGGACCATCCTGCTCGAGCAAAATTATCGTTCCACTCAGACGATTCTGTCCGCTGCAAACGCGGTGATCTCCCAGAATGAGAACCGTCGGGAAAAGAAACTATGGACCGCGCTGGGCGAAGGAGAGCCGATCATCGGTTACGTCGCCGACAACGAGCACGACGAGGCGCGTTTCGTGTCCGCCGAAATCGATTCCTTGGTGGATTCCGGGATGAATTTTGGTGACATCGCCATCATGTACCGCACCAACAATTCCTCCCGCGCGCTGGAAGATGTGTTCATGCGGGCAGGAATCCCATACAAGGTGGTCGGAGGCACCCGCTTCTACGAGCGTAAAGAAATCCGCGACATCGTCGCTTACCTGCGTGTGTTGGACAATCCCGGCGACGAGATGTCGCTGCGTCGTATCATCAACACACCGCGACGAGGAATCGGCGACCGCGCGCTCGCATTCATCGCCCTCCACGCCGAAAACACCGGGATTTCCTTCGCCGAGGCGCTTGTCGACGCCGCGAACGGCGACGTCACCATGCTGGGCGGGCGGGGGCGTAATGCCGTGGCCAAATTCGTAGACATGATGAACGGTTTGCGCGAGCAAGCCAGCACCCGCATTGACTCAGTGACCCAGCTACCGAACATTGGCGCGGTGGTCTCCGATGTTCTCGACGTCACAGGCTACAAGGCGGAGCTGGAGGCGTCTAACGATCCACAGGACGGCGCACGACTCGACAACCTCAATGAGTTGGTGTCCATCGCGCGGGAGTTTTCTTCGGAGGCAGCTAACTTGCTTGCTTTCGAAGAAATGGATGGCGAGACCTATGACCCGGAGGAAGGTGAGCCGGCGCCGGGGTCTTTGCAGGCGTTCCTCGAACGCGTCTCCCTGGTTGCTGACGCTGACCAGATCCCGGACAACGATGAAGCCAGCCAGGGCGTGGTCACCTTAATGACGCTCCACACTGCAAAGGGACTCGAGTTTCCGGTGGTTTTTGTTACCGGCTGGGAGGACGGACAGTTCCCGCATTTGCGGGCGCTGGGCGACGCCAAAGAGTTGGCAGAAGAACGCCGCCTAGCCTATGTAGGCATTACGCGCGCCCGACAGCGCCTGTACCTGACCAGAACGATGCTGCGCAGCTCCTGGGGCAATCCGGTAGCACATCCGGCCTCCCGATTCTTGAGTGAGATCCCGTCGGACCTCATCGACTGGAAACGGGAAGAGCCCGAAAACTCTTATGGGGCCGGCTGGGGCGCTGGCGGGTCTGGTGGCTCCGGCTGGGGCGCTGGCGGGTCTAGCTGGGGCGCTGGCGGGTCTAGCTGGGGTAGTGCCGGGACTGGGCTTGGTAGCGACGGCTGGAATTCCGGTGGCCGAGGTGCACGCGGGGCACAGTCAAAGAAACCAACTTTGCCGAAGGCACCAAAGAAGAACAACAATCTCACTTTGGTAGCTGGGGACCGGGTTGTGCACGAAAAGTACGGGCTCGGCACGGTGGTCTCCTGTGAGGGGACGGGGCCACGGGCAACGGCGATTATCGACTTCGGCTCGGCAGGGACCGTGCGGTTGATGCTGATCGGCGGGGTGCCGATGGAAAAGCTCTAGCTGTTCCGGACAGCAAAAACCTCCTTGGAGGCGCCGATCAAGCGCTTGCAAGGAGGTTTCTGGCCTAGCGTAAAGCTTTAGACGTGGATGCCACGAGCTGCGAGCCATGGCACAGGGTCTACAGCGCCCTGGCCAGAGGGGTGGATTTCGAAGTGCAGGTGAGATCCGGTGGAGAAACCACGGTTGCCCATGCCGGCGATCTTCTGGCCAGCGGTGACGTGCTGACCAACAGCAACGTCAAGGGTTTCCATGTGGCCGTAGACCGATATGGAGCCGTCTTCGTGCTTGATGCGGATCCAGTTGCCGTAGCCGGAAGCAGGGCCGGAGTCGATGACGGTGCCATCCATTACGGCGAGGATTGGGGTGCCAACAGCGTTGGCGATGTCAATTCCGGAGTGGAAGGAACCCCAGCGTGGGCCGAAACCGGAGGTGAACGTGCCTTCGGCTGGCTTTGCGGTCTGAGGAGCGCGGGCAGCGTTGTCAGCTGCGACGCGTTCATTGTTGTATTGCACGGCTTTGGTGACCTGGTCAGTCAGATTAGCCATTGGTTTGAACTCGGCGATGGCCAAGATCTGTGGTGCTTCACTGGATAGTGCTGCACCGGTGTTAGCTGCCAAATCGATGTTTGGCTCTTGCTTAACTTCAGCGTGTTGAGCTTCAGCTACAGCTACTCCACCAGCACCTGCGGTGGAAACCGCACCAGTTGCGACTGCGACGAGGGCGACGCGTCCTTTGGTCGTCGGCGATACGCTCTGCTTGCGGTGGCGTCCTACGCCGTTCCGCGGTGCATGCTTTTGCATGAAGCCTTCTTCCTCCGTTTGCTCACAATCGAAAATTGTGACCGTCTCGTTACCTAACGAGGTTTCACGATAGCGCTTCGTTACAACCGAGGCAAGCGAAATTCAGCAATTTTGGCAAAATGTCACGAAATGATTACAACGCTAAAGGAAAAGTCTCAACCTGCAATTGAGGGTTGCAGGCAATAGGTCTTTAAAAATCCAACGATAGGTATTGTCTCAGGTTCGTCTAATTTTTGGCAATTTGAACGGTGATGGGCGCGGGTTCCGACCATCGGGTTTTGTGTCGTGGCACAGTGGACTAGATGAGTAAAAACGTAAGCCCACAGGCCCGCCCGGCCCGATCTGCCCGCTCGCGGGGTAAGGTGCGGGAGGGGAATAAAAAGCTGGACCGTTCCGCCGCTTCAGCGTCATCGGCAGTGAATTCGACCACGGATCACACCACTTATAGGGGGCGGCTCAAGATTTTCCTGCCTCGGGTACTAATAACCAATGTGATCGTCATCCCATTTTTGTTGGTGGTGGCGATCGCTGGCATTTTGTTAACGAATTCAAGCTTCGTTGCGTTGCCTGCGACCATCGCCCAGCTTTGGCTGATATCGCAGGGGGCTCCCGTAGCAAGCTCCAGTACGCAATTAGCAATCGTGCCGCTGTTGCCCATGATGGGCGTGGTGGCTCTGGGTGCGCGACGAGTGTATGGCGTGGTGAAAGACCGCGTCTCTCTCGCCGATCTGTATGTGCTTGTGGCGTGCGTCGCGGGCGTACCGCTCCTATTGTCGTTGACTGCGGTGGCCATGTTGCTGGATGCTGCACAGGTGTTGCCGGTAGCGGTGCCGTCTGTGGGGTTGGTCCTGTCCCGCACGTTGATGACATCTCTGTTGGGCTTCGCCTTCGGCATGGGGTCTCGCCTATGGCGGGCGCTGCTTAAGAGGTTTAACCTGCCAGCGGAAATTTTTGATGGGCTTGTGATCGCGCTTCGTTATCTCGCTGGCCTCGGGGCCGTTGGTTTGGTGGCGGTTTTGGTGTCGATAGTTGCACATGCGGGCCAACTAGGCGAGGTTTTTGGTGCCTATACTGACCCGGCGGCCCGCGGGAACCTCATCGGCTTGAGTGTGTTGTACCTACCTAATATGGCGATGTTTGCTGCCATGGTGCTTACCGGGGTCGAGCTGGCAATTGGACGAGGCGCGCTTAGTCTTTTTGGAGCTTTCCTCGTCCCGTTGCCGCCTCTGCCGGTATTGGTTGCTGTGCCCGCATCGGTGTGGCCCTACGCCTGGGCTTTGTTGGCGATTGCTTTGTTGGTTGGGTTTGCGGTCAGCTACCGTCCGCTGCTGCGCGCCCAGCGCCCGCTTCTCGACGTCGGATGCGCTGCTATCTGGACGATTGTCCTCACGGCTGTGCTGTTGCTGTTTACTAGCGGATCGATGGGGCAGCATGGTTTCGTTGGCCCAGTGTGGTGGCTGGCCCTGCTACTGGTTCCGGTGTGGCTCGTTGGGTCGGGTTTGGTTCTGGTGGGTGTGGCCAAGTTTGCTGCCCGTTCGGGTGCCGATGATGGAGGTGAAGTAGTCGAGTACGCACCTGCAACTGCCGTGGCTGAGGCGGGTGGGGAAGTCGGCGAAGATGGCCAGGAAGCCCAGGAAGGTGAAGCTGAGGCTGCTGAACCTGAAGTAGCTGAAGATGGGGAAGAAACCAAAGAAGCAGATGAGGTCACCGAGCCGGCTGATGAAGCTGAAACGATAGAGGCGCACGGGACAGTAGATAATAAAGGTATAGAAGTAGAATCTGAGACTTCAGTAGACGAAGACGACGCAACACAAGCCGGCAATGCCGTGCCGCTCGGGCTCAAGGAGAAAAATAATGACAAAAAGTAGCCGCCGCGTGGTCATCATGGCCTCCGGAACTGGAAGCCTGATGGAAGCGCTCATCGCCGCCTCTGGAGACAAATATGAGGTGGTCGGCGTCGTGACAGATCGCCAGTGCCCGGCCGTCGATAAGGCGCAGCGGGCTGGGATCGCGGTACGGACAGTGAGCTTCACTGCCGGCGACGATCGCAGTGCATGGAACATCGCACTGCGGGACGCGGTCGCGGAGCACAACCCGGACATTGTCGTATCGGCTGGATTTATGCGGATTGTTGGGCCGGAATTTCTGGCGGAGTTTGCGGGCCGGATGATCAATACGCATCCTGCGTTGTTGCCTTCTTTCCCAGGGGCGCACGCGGTGCCGGATGCCCTTGCCTACGGGGTGCGGGTCACCGGATCGACGGTGCATGTGGTGGACGAAGGCGTCGATACTGGCCGCATTCTCGCTCAGGTGCCCGTGCCGGTGGAGTTGGGTGATGATGAAGAGACGCTGCACGAACGCATCAAGGTGCAGGAACGCGCGTTGATCGTTCGGGTACTCAATTCGGACAATCCACTGCAACCGCTCTAATATGGGTGGCGAAAAGTGCCCCATGGACAGGGGGCACTTCAATCGTCGAAAGGGTTGGCAGAACTTCCATGAGTGAAGATCGGAAAGACATCAAGCGCGCTCTGGTGAGCGTCTACGACAAGACCGGGCTCGAGGACCTGGCGCGTGCGCTTAACGACGCCGGTGTGGAAATCGTATCCACCGGCTCCACGGCCGCAAAGATCGCTGACCTGGGAATCCCGGTCACTCCAGTCGAGCAGCTTACGGAATTCCCGGAGTGCCTCGAAGGTCGTGTGAAGACTCTGCACCCGCGCGTCCATGCCGGCATCTTGGCAGACACCCGCAAGGAAGATCACCTCAATCAGCTCGCTGAACTGGGCATTGAGGCATTCCAGCTTGTTGTCGTCAACCTCTACCCGTTCCGCGAGACGGTGGCATCGGGCGCCAATTTCGACGAATGTGTGGAGCAGATCGACATCGGAGGCCCTTCGATGGTGCGCGCTGCAGCCAAGAACCACTCGTCTGTGGGTATCGTGGTGGACCCTGCTCGCTACGCAACGGTGATCGAGGCGTTGGGTAAGGGCGGCTTTAGCCTGCAGGAACGACGCGAACTGGCTCGCGATGCATTCTTGCACACCGCCGCCTACGATGCGGCAGTGTCCGAGTGGCTCGTCGCTCAACTTTCCGACTCCGAGCAGACCTCCACGCTGCGCTACGGTGAAAACGCCCATCAGTCCGCTACGGTCACCCGAATCGGAACGAAGGGGCTGGCTAATGCGCAGCAGTTGCACGGCAAGGAGATGTCGTACAACAACTACCAGGATTCGGAAGCAGCCTGGCGGGCGGCGTGGGATCATGAGCGCCCATGCGTGGCCATCATCAAGCACGCTAATCCATGTGGCGTGGCGGTCTCGGACGTTTCCATCGCTGATGCGCACCTGAAGGCGCACGCCTGCGACCCAGTTTCGGCTTTCGGTGGCGTGATCGCCGTCAACCGTGAGGTCACTGCCGAGATGGCCCGCCAGGTGGCAGACATCTTCACCGAGGTCATCATCGCCCCAGCTTACGAAGAGGAAGCGGTGGCGATCCTTTCCGAAAAGAAGAACCTTCGCATCCTGGTTGCCGAATACGAAGCCCCTACCGAGGAAAAGAAGTTCATCTCCGGTGGCCTGCTCGTGCAAGAACCTGACCTTTACCAGGCTGAAGGCGACAAGCCGGAGAACTGGCAGCTGGTGTCCGGTACCGCTCTGGACGCAGCCGAACTCGCCGAACTCGAGTTCGCATGGCGTTCCGTCCGCGCGGTGAAGTCTAACGCCATCATCCTGACCAAGGATGGCGCCGCAGTGGGCGTGGGCATGGGCCAAGTCAACCGGGTTGATTCTGCGAAGCTAGCTGTTGAACGCGCCAACACTCTTGCTGATGGTGCAGACCGGGCCCGCGGTTCTTTTGCTGCTTCCGATGCGTTCTTCCCATTCGCTGATGGTCTGCAGGTGCTTATCGACGCCGGGGTGAAGGCAGTCGTGCAGCCAGGTGGGTCCATTCGCGATGCTGAGGTTTTCGAGGCCGCCAACAAGGCTGGGGTGACCATGTATGTCACCGGTGTTCGCCACTTCTCGCACTAAAAAGGGCTTCTGATGGTGCATAACGCGAAATAGCTCGCGTGCTCAATGACGGGAACGGCACGAAGGTCTAGGGCTTTCGTGCCGTTCCCGTATTTTTCTGAACAAGCTACTTTGAAAGCGACGAAACTGATGGTGATCTACGCTCATTCATAGTTGTGGTTTGAGCCCTGAGGTTGTTCCTTTCGAAACTCTTGAAAAATGTGTATTTCGAATATTTTTGGTAGGGGTGCGGTATGTCGGGCGTGAAAGATGGTAACGAATCCATAAACATTTTTTGAAAAAGCACTTGTTTTTAATAGCGTTGCATATCGTGAGAGAGGAAGTTTTGTTGGATCTCAATTGAGGAACATCGAGGAGTTAATGTGAGTTGGAAAAAAAACTAGCGCACTTGCTGCTTGTGTGTTGATGGCAATTTCACCGAACTCAGTGAACGCTTCTACTGTGCGTGAAGAACTAAACGTAGATCAAGTAGTGATCCACGTCGACAAATCTGGAAAGATTACTTCACTGGCGACATTAGGTTCAGAAACGATGACTCGCCGTGGTGGCGAGAGAGCGCCTGACTGCATTCGTGCGCAATCCGAATGGGGTTTCGTTCAAGTTTACAATGATTGCCCTTTTGACCTAAGAGTCAAAGTGATTTTTGCTTTCGCACCTGACTCAGCATGCAAACTCGTTATTGCGCATACACGCACAAATATTTCTCCAGCGATGGGGCGGATTGACGGGATCGAAACATGCTAGTTAGTTACAAGGCCCGATTACTACTAGCTGGACTCGTTTCTGGAGTGTCGTTTTTGATTCCTTCAACAGCATCAGCGGATATCGGCCAGTTTTTGTATGAAACTCAGGATCAGTGTGAACGCTCTCTTGAGGCCCTCCGAAATGATCCGAGTACAGCCTATTGGGCCTGGACGAAAGATTGCCATTGGCATCCCGAATTGAATAGTGGCAGAGGGATGTGGTGGCTGCGTTAATAGTAGGGTTACTCAACAAAAGCATGAGGAGCGTCAATGCTTGAACGATACGAGGAGTTCTTCGGTAACAGGTTGGCAAAGTTTATTGAAGAAGTCGTTCCAGAGAAATTGAGCGGGCTTTCACCTTCCGAACTCGATGCAGTTAGCAGTGGAGACGGAGCTTTTCCTCGCGACTTAGTTCGTCTGCTTCAAAACGGGGCAGAGGCTACCGATGAAAAGATTTCCAAAATTCTTGTGGTGATCGGGTCGTGGATGAATTCCTCAAGTGGATCTGATTGGGCGATTGGTCCACTGGAAGATGGTCCATACTCAGAGAGAGCCGGTATTGGTATATCAGACGGTGTGTCCTTTATCCCCTTGCTCGCTTTAGTAGAACGAATCGTGGCGGAAGGACCCGCCGAAAGCTCAACTTTGGACTTGGTCGCGTCGATGGCGGAGTTTAACAAGAAACATGCCAAATAGTTCATTACCGTAGCTGCGACGTCAGTGTCGGCGTTTCGTTAGGAACTTCTGGGCAAGGGGCAGGTTAACCGGTTGCTTCTGCGGAGCTCGCCGTTGAGCGCGCCGACCCTCTCGCTGATGATCGCACGGCACATGAAAGCTCCTTGGGTACGTAGTGGTGGATGTCGGATCGATCCACCGGACATTTAAGTGAACGTCGAACCGAATGTTGTTCATTCCCACACGGGTAGGATCGCGGGGGCGGAAGCTACCCCCGCGGTATGCTCAAAGTTAATTGCGATTAACTTGCTAAGGAGCACCTCATGAATTTCGATCATTTAATCCCCGGACCAGCAATTTTGTTCGCCCCGGCCGGTCGAGCGGACATCATCCCTAAAGCCGCCGCGAAGGCCGACATGGTGATTCTTGATCTGGAAGACGGCGCCGGGGACGTTGACCGGGATATCGCCTATGCCAACATTCGCGATTCTGCTCTGCCCGCCGACACCACGATCGTCCGGGTCGCCGGGCCGAACTCGCCGCACTTCTCTGACGATGTTGCATTTGTGCGCACCACACCCTACCGGCTGGTGATGGTGCCCAAAGTTGAGTCCGACATCCCCGGAGAGCTGGCAGGACTGCAGTTGATCGCGATGGTGGAAACGCCACAAGCGGTAGTAAATCTCCCAGCGCTGGCCGCGCATCCAGACGTCGTCGGCATGTTCTGGGGCGCGGAGGATCTCACCGTGCTGCTCGGCGGCACGCATTCGCGCCTCCTTATCGACGAAGGCGCCCCTAGCACCCGCCCTGGACCTTACCGCGCGGCGATGGCCACCACTCGAGCGCTCATGCACATTCACGCAGCAGCCCACGGCAAGTTTGTTATCGACGCAGTCCATGCCGATTTCCGCGATGAAGAGGGACTGTTTTTAGAAGCTGCTGACGCCGCTCGTTCCGGTTTCATCGGTTTTGCCTGCATCCATCCTCTCCAGGTAGATGTGGTGCGCCGGGCCTTCGCGCCGGACGTCGATCAGCTGGAGTGGGCGCGCCGGGTCGTAGCTGAGGCCTCCCACCACCCGGGGGCGTTCAAGCTTGATGGCGAGATGATCGATGCTCCACTAATTTCCCAGGCTCGTCGGGTGGTGGCGCGTGGCGACCTCTAGAGAGCAGGCTAAACAGAAGCGTCGCGCGGAGTTGCTTAACGCTGCGGCGAGGATTATGGCTGATCGAGGTTTTCATCAAACCCGGTTGGGTGACGTCGGGGCTGCGGTGGGTATTTCCGGCCCGGGTGTGCTGCGGCATTTCAAAAATAAGGATGACTTGCTGGAAAAGATCCTGGTAGACATATCCATCCGTCTTGTTGACGAAGCCCGCGACGCGATCGCCAGCCATGCAGAATCGGGGGACGGGTCCCCGCAAACCTTGATGTCGGAGCTGGTTTTGCGACATGCGGAGTTCGCGGCCACCGAGCCGGACATCATCCGCGTGCAGGAGCGGGAGATCCGTAATCTTACCGAGGATGCCCGTCGAAAAGTGCGGTCCCTGCAGCTGTCCTACCTGGGCCTGTGGATGGACGTGCTGCTGGAGTGCCGCCCAGACCTGGACCGTCAGACCGCTCGTTTGCGGGTGCAGCTGGCTGCTGGGCTGATCAATTCGACTCGTCACGTGATTCACTGGGCGGGGCCCGATTTGTTGCGGGAACAGGCGCACAAAATGGCGCTCGCGGCGCTGATGGCCGAGTAGAGGTGTGGGCTCAGGGCGGCTTGTCGACGCCCGTCGCTGCAGAATGTGACGGGCGAAGTCGAGCGGTTAGGGGGATTTGCAAGGGGTATGTGGGGTGTAGGGGGATTTCTGGCTAAATGTGCAGCTCAAGGGGGTTTCTTGGCCTATTGCATGAGGTGCGAAGAAGTGTGGCGCAGAATTAACAAATCTTAAAAGGTGTTGTGCATCACAAAATTTGCCACTACGCTCTTGGTAAAAGTTAATCGTCGTTAACTGAAATCGAGAAGTGAGCACATGACCACACCTCAAAGCACAGAACTCAGCAACCGCCAGCGACACGAACAGCTGGTTGCCCAGCTGCAAGAACGCCTCGACGTTGCCGCACTGGGGGGCAGCGAAAAAGCTCGGCAACGCCATGTTAATCGTGGCAAGCTGTTGCCACGGGACCGAATTAAGGAACTGCTGGACCCAGGTAGCCCTTTCCTTGAAGTCGCGCCACTTGCTGCAACCGATATGTATGGCGGAAAGGTCCATGCCGCCGGCGCCGTAGCCGGAATCGGCCTGGTCCAGGGGCGAAAGTGCATGATCGTGGCCAACGACGCCACCGTCTCCGGCGGCACGTACTATCCCATGACCGTCAAGAAGCACCTGCGCGCCCAAGAAATCGCCAACGACAACCGGCTGCCGTGCATCTACCTCGTGGACTCCGGTGGCGCCATGCTGCTCAACCAGGACGAAGTATTCCCAGACAAGGAACACTTCGGCCGGATCTTCTTCAATCAGGCCAACATGTCGGCGCGTGGCATCCCGCAAATCTCCGCCGTGTTGGGTAGCTGCACCGCAGGCGGCGCGTATGTACCGGCGATGTCTGATGAAGCAGTGATCGTGAAGAACCAAGGCACCATCTTCCTCGCTGGCCCGCCACTGGTGAAGGCTGCTACCGGTGAGGATGTCACTCCTGAGGAGCTCGGCGGTGGCGACCTGCACTCCAAGACCTCCGGTGTTACCGATCACTTGGCGCTCGATGATGCGGACGCTTTGCATCGTGTCCGTCGGATCGTCGACACACTCCCGCAGGATCAGGCCCCAGCGTGGGACGTAGCGCAACCGCGCGATGCGAGCCGCGACCAAAAAGATCTCTACGATGTCGTACCAGTGGACGCGAAGACACCTTACGACGTGCGCGAAGTCATTGAAATTATCTCCGACGCCGGTGAATACCAAGAGTTCAAGTCCGAATATGGCACCACCTTGGTGACTGCATTTGCGCGCATTTACGGGCACCGCGTAGGCATCATCGCCAATAACGGCATCCTCATGAGCGAAGCCGCCCAAAAGGGAGCGCACTTCATTGAGCTGTGCGACCAGCGCAAGATCCCGCTGATCTTCCTGCAGAACACCACCGGTTTCATGGTGGGGCGGGAGTATGAAGCCGGCGGTATCGCCAAGCACGGGGCAAAGATGGTCAACGCCGTTGCCACCGCGCGCGTACCAAAGTTCACCGTGGTCATTGGCGGTGCCTTTGGCGCTGGCAACTACTCAATGTGCGGACGAGCCTACAGCCCGCGCTTCTTATGGATGTGGCCGAACGCGCGCATCGCGGTCATGGGTGGTCCTCAGGCAGCCATGACGATGTCCACTGTCAAGCGCAACCAAATCGAACGCAGCGGCGGCGAGTGGAGTGCGGAAGAACAAGAAGCCTTCGAACAGCCAATCCGCGAAAAGTTCGAACGCGAATCCAGCCCGTACTACTCGACAGCCCGCCTCTGGGATGACGGGGTCATCGACCCAGCCGATACCCGTCGCATCCTGGGCCTCGCCCTCGAAGCAGCCGCAGGCGCCCCGATCGCAGACACCGCCTTCGGTGTCTTCCGCATGTAGGAGAAATCAGACCATGTTTCACACCGTTTTGGTAGCAAACCGCGGCGAGATTGCCTGCCGTGTGATCAGAACCCTCCGGGAACAGGGCATCAAGTCAGTCGCCGTCTATTCCGACGCCGACCGCACCGCCCCGCACGTCCAACTCGCCGACACCGCAGTGCACATCGGGCCAGCACCCGCGCGCGAATCCTACCTGGTCATCGATACGATCATCGACGCTGCGAAGAAGACCGGCGCCCAGGCGATCCACCCGGGCTACGGGTTCCTCTCGGAAAACGCTGACTTTGCGCACGCCTGCGAAGCTGCCGGTATCGAATTCATCGGCCCGCCCGCCAGCGCCATCGAGGTCATGGGCGACAAGATTTCCGCGCGAGCGGCCGTCGAGAAGCGCGAGGTGCCCACCGTGCCTGGTATTTCCCGCCCGGGGCTTTCCGACGACGACATCATCGCAGCCGCACCCGGCATCGGATTCCCGGTGCTCATCAAGCCGTCCGCTGGCGGTGGCGGCAAGGGAATGCACCGTGTGGAGACTCCAGAGGAACTGCCGGAGCGGCTGCAGGCGGCGCGTCGAGAAGCAGCGGGTGCCTTCGGCGACGACACCCTTTTCCTCGAGCATTTCGTGGACACCCCGCGCCACATCGAGGTGCAGGTCATGGCCGATAAACACGGCAACGTCATCCACTTCGGGGAGCGAGAGTGCTCCTTGCAGCGTCGTCACCAGAAGGTGATCGAGGAAGCTCCGTCACCGCTGCTCGACGAGGAAACCCGCGCCGCAATCGGGCAGGCCGCGTGCGATGCCGCCCGCTCGGTGGGCTACGTTGGGGCTGGCACGGTGGAGTTTATCGTGCCGTCGGCACGCCCCGACCAATTCTTCTTCATGGAGATGAACACCCGACTGCAGGTAGAGCACCCAGTGACGGAAGAAGTCACCGGCGTGGATCTCGTTGCACTCCAGCTGGCGGTGGCAGCAGGGGAGAAGCTGCCACTAGCCCAAGAGGATGTCACCCTCACCGGGCACGCCATCGAGGCCCGCATCTACGCCGAAGACGCAGCTCAAGGCTTTCTTCCTACTGGCGGAACGATCAAGCGCGTCACGCTACCGACCGGGGCGGGCATCCGCGTCGATTCCGGCATCACAGACGGCTCGGAGATCACCTCCCTCTACGACCCGATGTTGATGAAAGTCATCGCCCACGGCGCCAACCGCGAGGAGGCACTGAGCCGTCTCGACGACGCCTTGGCTCACACGCACATCGCCGGCTTCACTGTCAACACGGAATTCTGTCGCTTCCTCCTGTCAGTACCGGAAGTTGCTGCGGGTGACCTCGACACCGGGTTGCTCGATCGGGTGTCCGACAACTTCGAGCCTGCCAAGCCGAACGAGAATGCACTGATCGGCGCTGCAATGGTGTGGCTCGCATCCCGCTGGCCAGAAAAGCCGACCAGCGCCTGGGCTATTCCTGATGCGTGGCGCGCCGGGCGCACCTCGGACCAAAAGATCCGCCTGGCCTCGAACGGGGAAGACTTCCTGATTGCGATCACCGGCACCCCGAGCGACGCCCAGGTCAGTATCGACGGCGAGGCTGCCGTTCCAGCGGCCATCTTCCGCGTTGGTGACGCCTGGAACGTCCACATCGACGGCATCGCGCACGCCTGCAGCGTGGCCGACCTCAGCGACGGCGAATTCGCGCACGTTGTTCTTACCGATGCCACCGGCTCCATCGAATTCACCCGCAAAGACGCGGTCCTCGCCACCAGCGAAGACGCTGATGGCGGCGACAAAACTCTCGTCTCCCCGATGCCGGGCACGGTTATCGCACATGCGGTAGCGCCTGGCACCGCGGTGGCTGTCGGCGACGCCGTGGTGATCGTCGAGGCCATGAAGATGGAGCACACCCTCCGGGCAGCTGTCGACGGTGTGGTGACGTTCCACGTCGAGCCGGGCGAACAAGTACCTGCCGGCAAACCGCTGGCGACCGTCGAACCACAAGAATCCTAAACCCCACCCCTAACCGAAACGAGGACAATCATGACCGATATCAACATCACCGACCTGCCAGAAGAGTACCGCGAGCTGCAGAAGATCGTTCGCGAGTTCGCCAACGAAGTAGTCGAACCGGTGTCCTACCAGCACGATAAGGACCACACTTTCCCCTACGAAGTCGTCTCTGGAATGGCTGAGATGGGCCTGTTCGGCCTGCCATTCCCAGAAGAGGTGGGCGGCATGGGTGGCGACTACCTCTCCTTCGGCATCGCGCTCGAAGAGCTGGCCCGCGTTGATCAGTCCGTGGCAATTACTCTCGAAGCAGGCGTTGGCCTCGGCGCCATGCCGATCTTCCACTTCGGAAATGACGAGCAGAAGCAGAAGTGGCTGCCAGAACTCACCGCTGGCACCAAGCTGGCTGGTTTCGGCCTGACCGAGCCGGGCGCTGGCTCCGACGCGGGCGCTACCCGCACCACAGCGCGGGAAGAAGGTGGCCAGTTTGTCATCAACGGATCCAAGCAGTTCATTACCAACTCCGGCACCGACATCACCTCGCTGAACACCATCACCGCCGTGACCGGCGAAAAGGACGGCCGTAAGGAAATCTCCACCATCATCGTCCCGACCGACACCCCGGGCTTTGTGGCAGAACCGGCCTATGACAAGGTTGGCTGGAATGCTTCCGACACGCACCCATTGACCTTCACTGATTGCCGAGTTCCTACCGAAAACCTTCTCGGCGAGCGGGGACGTGGTTTCGCCAACTTCCTGTCCATCTTGGCGGAAGGCCGAGTAGCTATCGCGGCACTGTCCGCGGGCGCGGCGCAAGGCTGCGTGGATGAGTCCGTGAAGTACGCCAAGGAACGCACCTCCATGGGCCGTGCGATCGGCGAGTACCAGGCAATTTCCTTCAAGATTGCCCGCATGGAAGCGCGTGCACACACCGCTCGACTGGCCTGGATGGCAGCTGCTGCCCGCATGGTCAAGGGCCTGGATTTCCGCAAGGAAGCCTACATCGCCAAATTGATTGCCTCTGAAGCGGCGATGGACAACGCCCGCGACGCCACACAAATTCACGGTGGCTACGGCTTCATGAACGAGTACCGCGTGGCCCGCCACTACCGTGATTCGAAGATCCTCGAGATCGGCGAAGGCACTTCGGAAGTGCAGTTGATGCTGATCGCCCGTGAGTTGGGACTCTAAGCCATGTCTGAGCACGGGAAAGAAATCATTCAGCGCGGGCTGTGGTTCGAAGAATACGAAGAAGGTGCCCGCTACCTGCACCGACCTGGGCGCACGGTCACGGAAACCGACGACGTCGTGTTCACCACCCTCACCATGAACACCCAGCCACTGCACCTCGACGCCCATTGGTCCGCTTCGCAGCCGGGCTTCGACGGCAAGCGACTCGTCAACTCCATGTGGACGATCTCCACTGTCGTCGGGTTGTCGGTTGCCCAGCTAACGCTCGGTACGATTGTCGCGAACCTTGGCTTTAAGGAAGTTAGCTTCCCGAAGCCCATGTTCCATGGTGACACCCTGTACGCCGAGACGGTGTGCCTGTCCAAGCGTCTGTCCAAGTCCCGCCCGGGCCAAGGAATTGTCGAACTCGAGCACATCGGGCGCAACCAACATGGCGACATCGTGTGCAAGGCGGTGCGCACCACGCTGGTGCAGTGTGATCCCGCACAGGTTAAGGAGCAACAATGAGCGCCTGGACACCCCTAGGGCCAGCAATTTTGTTCACCCCGGCCGATCGTGCAGACCGTTTCGCCAAAGCCGCCATACGCGCCGACATGGTGATCCTCGATCTTGAGGACGGCTGCCAACCGGACAACCGCCCGGCGGCCCGCACCGCCATCGAGGCCTGCGAACTGGACCCCGCCCAAGTCATCGTCCGCATCAACCCACCGACGAGCACCGATGGTGCGCAGGACCTCGCCATGCTCGCGCGCAGCCCGTTTCGCCAGGTGATGGTTCCCAAGGTGGAAGGTGCCCCTGATATCGCCGCGGTGACCGCAGTGCTTGGCGACGCCACCATCATCGCCCTCATCGAGACACCTCTGGGCGTGCTCCGCGCTGACGAAATCGCAGCTACCCCGGGAGTTGTCGCACTGTTTTGGGGAGCAGAAGACCTGGTGGCGGGCCTATCGGGGTCGTCTTCGCGACATGCGGACGGCACCTACCGGGACGTCGCAAAGCATGCACGAGCGCGGGTGCAGCTGGCCGCCGCAGCGTTCGGAAAGGCCGCGCTGGATTCGGTGTACGTCGATATTCCCAATACCGCGGGGCTAGCGGCCGAAGTCGAGGATGCCGCTGCCCTGGGTTATGCGGGCACGGTATGCATTCACCCGTCGCAGGTGGCCATCATTCGGGACGGCTACCGCCCCACGGAGGAACAGGTGGATTGGGCCCAGCGATTGTTGGCCGCTGCCGAAAACAACCGGGGAGCCTTCAGTTTCGAGGGGCGGATGGTTGATGAACCACTGTTCCGCCAAGCACAAGCCATTGTTAGCCGAGTACAAAAAGAAAGTTGACTTCAGCCATGACTACTTCTTTGAGCAGCGTAAAGACCCAATCCACCTCGTATGGCTCCATTGTGGTCAACGAGGATGGCCAGCTGATGTCTCATGTGATTGGCGCTGGCGTCGATCAGGGCGCGGCCCCTCTGCGCGAGGAAACCCTCGGGCAAATCCTGCGGCAAATGGTGGAAAAGTACCCGTCGCGAGACTGCATCGTCGACGTGTATGCCGACGTCTCCTTCACCTACGAACGGTTCTACAACCGGGTCCTGCGGCTAGCCAGCGAGCTGATTCGTCGTGGCTACCGCAAGGGCGATCGCATCGGGATCTGGTCCACCAACCGCTGGGAGTGGTTGGTTGTCCAGTGGACCTGCCATCATCTCGGCCTGGTTCTGGTGAACATCAACCCTGCGTATCGCCAGTCTGAGCTCAACTACGTTTTGGAAAAGGCAGGGGTGAAGTTGGTCTTCGCTGCCCGTCGATTCAAAGACTCGGAATACCGCACCATGCTCAACGAGGCCCGCAAGCAGCGGGGATCCCAGCTCAAGGAAGTCATCTACTTCGGCGGTTCGGAGTGGTACGACGCCATGCACGGCCAAATCGACGACCTGTCCGAGTACGTCGCTGAGGTAAAGAACACCGACCCGATCAACATTCAGTTCACCTCCGGAACCACCGGCTTCCCCAAGGGCGCGACCCTGTCGCACCGCAACATCTTGAACAACGGGTTCTTCGTGGGGGAGATGCTGGGCTACACCGAAGAAGACCGCGTCTGTGCACCGGTCCCGTTCTTCCACTGCTTTGGTATGGTGATGGCCACCATCGGCATCTTCAGCCACGGCGGTTGCTTGATTGTACCTGCTCCGTCGTTCAAGCCACGCGAGACGTTGATGGCAGTGCAAGCCGCGAAGGCCACCTCGCTCTATGGCGTGCCCACCATGTTCATCAAGGAACTGGAGGAGGCTCATGACCACGAAGAATACGGCTCCCCATATGGGCTGTCCACCCTGCGCACGGGCATCATGTCCGGTACTTCGTGCCCATCGAAGACCATGCGCGAGGTGATGGACAAATTCAATATGCAGGCCATCTCCATCTGCTACGGCATGACGGAAACCTCGCCGGTATCCTTCCAGACCCGCGCCGATGCGCCACTGGAAAAGCGCGTGAACACCGTGGGACAAATCATGCCGCACATCGAGTGCAAGCTTGTCGACGAAGACGGAAACACCGTCCCGGTGGGCACCCAAGGCGAAATCTACGTGCGCGGATACTCGGTGATGCAGGGTTACTGGGCGCACCCGGAGAAAACAGCAGAGGCTATCGACGAAGACGGTTGGATGCGCTCCGGCGACCTCGGCACCTTCGACGAGGACGGCTACCTGATGGTGACGGGTCGCTTGAAGGATATGCTGATCCGCGGCGGGGAAAACATCTACCCACGCGAAATCGAGGAGTTCCTCTTCACCCACCCAGACGTGGTGGACGCCCAGGTTATCGGCGTCCCGGACGACAAATACGGCGAAGAAATCATGGCCTGGATCATTCTGCAAGACGGCGTGGAATCCCTCACCGCCGAAGACATCGCCGAGTTCGCCCAAGGTAAGCTGTCTCGGCACAAGATCCCTAAGTACGTCCAGATCGTGGATTCCTACCCGATGACGGTGTCCGGAAAGGTCCGCAAGGTGGAGTTGCGCGAAATGGCCCCACGTGTATTGGGGTGGGTGTAAATGGATAAGGTGCGTGCAGATGTTCGCGAACTCATCGCGGACGTCATCGAAGACGGCATGACCATCGCCGTGGGCGGATTCGGGCTGTGCGGCGTGCCATTCCTGCTGATCGAGGCGCTTCGCGACGTGGGACGTCGCGACCTCACCGTCGTGAGCAACAACATGGGTATCGACGGCCAAGGCCTCGGCTTGCTGCTGGAAAACGGCCAGGTTAAGAAAGTACTTTCCTCCTACGTTGGCGAAAACAAGGAGTTTGCCCGACAGTTCCTCGCCGGCGAACTCGAAGTGGAATTTAACCCGCAGGGCACCTTGGCGGAGCGCCTCCGTGCCGGCGGAGCCGGAATCCCGGCTTTTTACACCGCTACCGGCGTAGGAACACTTGTTGCGGAAGGAAAGCCGACCGCCGAGTTCGATGGGCAGACCTATGTGCAGGAACGCGGAATCGTCGCCGATGTGGGTCTAGTGCACGCTTACCAGGGCGACCCCGCCGGAAACCTGGTCTATCGACGCACCGCCCGCAACTTCAATCCGCTGTGCGCAGAATCCGGGGTAGTGACCATCGCCGAGGCGGAATCCTTGGTGGGCATCGGGAACATCGACCCCGATCACATTCACACCGCGGGCGTGCATGTGGACCACATGGTGGTCACTGACCGTGACAAGCCGATCGAGCAACGCACAGTGAGGAGTAAGTAATGCCGTGGACTAGAGATGAAATGGCAGCTCTGGCTGCCCGCGAACTCAACGACGGTGACTACGTCAACCTCGGAATTGGCATCCCCACCATGGTAGCCAACCATTTGCCCCCGGGAGTGCACGTGGTGCTGCAAAGCGAAAACGGCATCCTCGGCATGGGGCCCTTCCCTTATGAAGGCGAAGAAGACCCCGACATCATCAACGCTGGTAAACAAACCGTCACGCTCATTGACGGCGCTGCCACCTTCGACTCCGCCACCAGTTTCGCGATGATCCGTGGTGGCAAAGTAAAAATGGCGGTACTGGGCGCGATGGAAGTTTCTCAAAGCGGTGACCTCGCCAACTGGATGATCCCCGGCAAGATGGTCAAGGGGATGGGCGGCGCGATGGACCTGGTCGCCGGAACACCACGAGTCGTGGTCATTACTGAACACGTCTCCAAAAACGGCACACCTAAGCTGGTCCGCGAATGCTCGCTACCGCTCACCGGGGTGGGCGTGGTCCAGCGCATCATCACTGACCTGGGGCTTTTCGACGTCGCGGAGGATCACCTCATCCTGAAGCGGCTCGCGCCGGGAGTCACGTTGATGGACATTGAGAAGAACACCGAAGCTGCCTATGTGGTGGAATTGGATGACGTCACCCCTGTTTAACAAATCTCGATAGGAATCCCGTAGTTCTACGCCCATCTTTGGCGCGCTCCGCTAGATCCGGCGGCGTGGGCCGGGCTCGGACCTACGGGATCTCGATTTTGTGGAGGCCATAATGAACAACTCTGCTTACTTCACCAGGCTGGATGCTGACAGTTTTCAACCCAATATCCATGCTGAAGGCGCGTGGTCGAAAGAGGATTACCATTTCGCCGCGCTGGCCGGCTTGCTTACCCATGTAATTGAAAAGTCGCGTGGAGATAGTCCATTGCAGCTTGCTCGCATCAATTTTGAAATTCTGGGGCGTCTTCCGTTTGGCCCCGCCACCACTGAAGTTCGGGTGATTCGCCCCGGACGCACCATTGAATTAGTGGAAGCTACTTGCACCCTCGCAGGTAGGACCGCGATCAGTTCGCGGGCCTGGTATCTCCACCCTTCAGATACTAACGATGTGGCAGCCTGTGACTTCCCTTCGCTGCCTGAACCCATGGCCTGCCCGGAACGAGATTTCGCGAGTGAGTGGCCGGGTGGTTTCATCGCTCAAATGCAGGCGCGGCAGGTGGACAAGCCCCGCGCCACCTGGCTGACCTCGCCAAATACTCTCGTAGCGGGTGACGAGCCCATCCCGGTTGCTGAGTTTCTCGCTCGTGTTGACGCCGCGAATGGGATCAATCCCCGGCAGTCTCCACGCGAGTGGGCGTTTCCGAATGTGGACCTCACGGTGCACCTTTTCCGGGAGCCAGACCCGAAGTGGACCGGCTTGGAAACGACGGTCACCTGGGGAGCGACCGGTGTTGGGCTCACCTCGTCGGTATTGCACGACATACATGGCCCAGTGGGTAGGGCTGAGCAGGCCTTGACCTTGCGTCGGATGTAGTCACCCGTTACTCCCACGAATGCGAGAAGGCACCGGTTTTTGAGCCGGTGCCTTTGGCGTCGACAGGCTAGCGGTTTGTCACCTTGCCGAAAGCTCGTGCGATCGGGGCGAGCAGCATCGGACGGGCCGCCCACACGGCGCCGACGGTAACGGCCAGCGCTAGGACGAATAGGCCAACTCCGAGCCACCCGCCGTCCGGGGTGGCAGCGAACATGTGTCCGAGGTTCTTCTTGAAGCCGGTGGCGAACACAAGGAACACGTGACTGATGATGAAGAGCACGAAGTAGAGCATGGTGGGGAAGTGCAGCTTGCGGGCGATTTCGACCGGGAAGAATTTCCAGGTAGTCGGCCACCAGTTGCTCATCCGGAAGCCGGTAGCTGCGGCGATTGGTGCTGCGATAAACACCGTGACGAAGTAGGCCACCTGCTGCAGGGCGTTGTAGTGGATCCAGCCGTTCTCGGCAGGCCAGTTCAGCGAGAGGTACTGCAGCGCAGCAGAAGCCATGTTGGGGAAGACCTCCCAGCTCGTGGGCACGATTCGCTTCCACTGGCCGGTTGCAAATAGCAACACCACGAAGATCACGCCGTTGAGGAGCCACAGCAAGTCCATCGAGGTATGGAACCAAATGGTCAAGCTGACCTTCTTGCCGGATTTCGACGTAAAGTACGCCTCCGGCTTGCGCTCGCGACGAATCTGAATTCCGGACCGGATGATCAGCGCCATGAGGAAGAAGTTGAAGAAGTGCGACCAACCAAGCCAAGCGGGCAGCCCCACAGGCGTGTTCTGCGGTGTTGGTGCAACGCCTGGGTAGCGGGTGATGAAGTCGTGGGCGGGGCCGTCGACAAGCCAGCGGGAGCCCAGTACCAGAGCGACGAGCACGACCAACGCTGCCAGCCCGATGCCCGCAGCCTTACCGACCCAGGCCGGGCGCGGCTCAGCCTGCTTCTCGACGCGCTGAGGTTGTCGAGTCGAGACTTGAGAGGCAGGTGGCGCCGTAGCTTCTTGCGGGGGCTCGACGACCGGGGGTTGCTTGTCGAGTTCGGCGGTGACTGGCACGGCAACCTGGGCGTGAGTGACCTCCGGCCAAGGGGCGCCACCAGGGGTCCGAGGCAGCCCTTGTCGCAGCGCAACTTCGGTGAGGGCGGTGTCGGCCGGCGCGGGGTTGGTCTGGACTTCTGGAGCTTCCGTCACCTGGGGTGCTGGTTCGCTGGAGGTTAGCAGCGCCACTGCAGTTTCGGGCCAGGCAGCCCCACCAGGTACTCGAGGTAGGCCTTGGCGGAGGGAGATCTCCCTGGTGACAGTGGGCGCTGAGGTTGTGACTGGTGCCGGAGCTGCGGTGGCCGCTGCCGGTGGGGCTTTCTGAGATTGAGCGGGCACGCGTACCTCGACACCCGCCGGTGGCCAGCCATCACCGCCAGGGACGCGTGGCAGACCTCGCCGAAGTGTTTGGGTAGTCATCGGCGGGCCTCGATCTCCGTGATGAGTTTCGGCACGATGTCAAAGACGTCACCGACGATGCCGAAGTCAGCAATGTCGAAGATGGGGGCTTCGGGATCCTTGTTGATCGCGACGATCGTCTTGGCGGTCTGCATACCTGCGAGGTGCTGGATCGCGCCCGAAATACCCAGCGCAACGTACAAGTCAGGGGAAACCGACACGCCGGTTTGGCCCACCTGGGCGGAATGCTCAATGTAGCCGGCATCTACTGCCGCGCGGGAGGCGCCGACGGCTGCACCCATGGCGTCTGCAAGTTGGCCCACGAGTTCAAAGCCTTCAGTCGAACCGAATCCGCGGCCGCCGGAGACGACCTTCTTTGCGCCTACCAGTGCTGGGCGGGAGGATTCTGCGAGGACTTCTTCGCGGGAAGCAACTGTGACCTCTCGGCGCTCTGAGGTGTTGACCTGCAGCGTTTCGACGGCCCCAGCCGCAGCTTCGGCGCGGGTATCCACGGAACCGAGGCGCAGCGTGATGATTGGAGCGCTGTGCGTGGCTGCGGAAGTGGCGGTGAATGCTCCGCCGAAGGCAGCATGGCGGGCGATAATGCCCTCGTCGTCGCGGTCAATACCTGTGGCGTCGGAAAGCACGGCCCGCTTGAGGCGCACGGCGAGACGACCAGCGAGTTCCTTGCTTGTGGACGAATGCGCCAAAACGATCGCTTCCGGATTGCTAGCCTGAACTGCGGCTTCAATCACATCAATGGCGGAGCCTTCGCCAGTGAAAATGGTGTGCGCCCCGAGCTCGCCAAGGTTTGCTGGTGCTTCGCCACGCACGACAACCGCATGCGGGGTGCCGATCACTGAAGCTGCGCCCAGCAGCTCGGCGGCTGGCTTCGGAGCGAGCGCGTCAATTACTACGAGAATGTTCATGAGAGTGCTCCTAAATCAGCTTGTTCTGGGCCAAGTAGTCGGCGAGCTGCGCTGCCGCGCTGCCATCGTCGGTGATCTTCGTGCCCGCCTGACGAGGAGGCTTCTCACCAACCTCGGTCATGATCGCGCGCGGATGGGTGAAGTCTTCCGCGTCCACCTGCAGGTCAGCTAGTGTGAGCACGTCGAACGGCTTCTTTTTAGCCGCCATGATGCCCTTGAAATTCGGGTAACGCGGATCTGCAAATGCCTCCGTAATCGTCACGAGTGCCGGCAGCTGTGCCTGGAGCTTCTCGACGCTTCCCTCTACGGCCCGTGTCCCCTCGACCTGAGTCTCCGCGACGGCTAGTTCGTTGAGTTCCGCAAGCAATGGAAGGTCGAGGTGCTCCGCGATCATCGCGGGCAGGATGCCGGCGTTGCCGTCGGTGGAGAGGTTACCGGCGAGGATGAGATCGTAGTTCTCTTTTTCGAGGGCCTTGGCTAGGGTTTCGGCAGTGAGTGTGAGGTCTGCGCCAAGGAGCTTGTCGTCTGTCACGGAAATCGCCTTGTCTGCGCCCATCGCTAGTCCCTTGCGGATGGCTTGGCCTGCTGCTTCGGGGGACATGGTGACGAGGTCAACCGTGTTCTCGCCTGGGATTTGCAGGGCGGCTTCAATGGCGCGTTCGCAGATCTCGTCTAGGACCTGCTCTTCGCCGCGTTCCCGCAGGCCGGTTTCTAAATTCAGGCGACGTTCGCCGTAGGTGTCTGGCACCTCTTTGACGAGTACTGCGATGCGCATCAGATCACTCCCTCAGCTAGTTCAGTTAATGGTTGTTAACTAATCTAGCTGATCATTTGTGACCTGGGCAACTATTTGGTTGAAATGTAGTGTGGGTTGGTGTGGAAATCGCGGGATGGGTGATTTGAGGGTTAGGTCGAACCAGCGATAGTGGCAATTCAGTGGTGGACTGAAGAGCATGTACCTTGATTGTGGTCACTGACGAGTGCCTTTCTTGGCGTCGCAAATTTGACCGCACTGTAGTGTCAAAAGACTCGCGACTTTGTGTCATGCGGTGTGGTCAAGTTTTTTGGTGGCACCGGAGCATGGCGGCCGCACGTGGCAAGCCAGTGGGGCCGCCTTTGGGGAGCCAGCCACCACGACCAACTACCACGACGAACCACCGGGGCAGACATGCCAGAAGGCCCCGCACCAATGTGGTGTGGAGCCTTCTAGAGGTTGTGCCGTGTCACGATTGTCAGCGGCACAAGCTCGCTGTGTTATCGATTAGCCCCAAGCTTGTACTAGGGGCAGAGCGTTTTTAGCCTTCAGCAGTCGACTTAACGGCTGGTGAACGGCAGGAGAGCCATCTCGCGTGCGTTCTTCACAGCGGTAGCAACCTGGCGCTGCTGCTGTGGGGTGAGACCCGTGACGCGACGAGAGCGGATCTTGTGGCGGTCGGAGATGAAAAGGCGAAGGGTATTGATGTCCTTGTAGTCGACCTTCTCAACGCCAGCTGCCTTGAGTGGGTTCTTCTTTGGGCGGCGGGACTGCTCGATCCGCGCCTTCTTCATGTTGGTGCGCTTCATTTTGGCAAATCTCCCTATTACCAGCTGGACTTACGGACGCCCGGCAGCTCACCGCGGTGAGCCATTTCGCGAACGCGAACACGGGACAGGCCGAACTTACGAAGGAAGCCGCGTGGACGGCCATCGGCTGCGTCGCGGTTGCGAACGCGGGATGGGGCAGCGTCACGTGGCTGACGGTTCAGTTCGAACTGAGCGTCGAGACGCTCTTCGTCAGTGGAATTTGGGTTCTTGATAATAGCCTTGAGCTCAGCGCGACGCTCCGCGTAGCGGGCGACGATTTCCTTGCGCTGCTCGTTCTTGGCGATCTTAGACTTCTTAGCCATAGATTATCGCTCCTCGCGGAATTCGACGTGCTTGCGGACTACCGGATCGAACTTCATCAGGGTGATGCGATCCGGGTTGTTACGCTTGTTCTTACGGGTGACGTAGGTGTAACCGGTGCCAGCCGTAGACTTCAGCTTGATGATTGGACGGATGTCATTACGTGCCATCGGTTAGATCTTCTCCCCACGTGCGCGGATCTGAGCAACAACGGACTCAATGCCGTCGCGGTCGATGACCTTCAGGCCCTTGGTGGACACGGTCAGGGTGATGGTACGGCCGAGGGAAGGCACGTAAAACTTACGACGCTGCACGTTGGGGTTCCAACGGCGAGACGTGCGTCGGTGCGAGTGCGAGACTTGCTTGCCGAATTGCGGCTTGCGTCCCGTTACTTGGCAAATAGCCGACATAACTTTCTTTCTCCTAGCCGCCCACTTGCGAACCGGATTAGAAGGTGCCGCGCCTTGAACCAAAAGGTCAAGGGGCACGCTTAAGTCGGCCGAAGAGGGCGAAAACGAATATTTCGACAACAGCAAGGGCAAACCTTACCGGTAAACAGCAAAAAAACCTAATTGCCTAGTGAAGCTCGCTTATCGACGCCCACCTCAACTCAACTTCATTATGTCTTGAGGGTGTCGATCGGCCCTCAGTCCTGCCGAGGATGCTTGTAAATATACCCCTTGGGGGTATAGGGTATGGGTATGCAGACCATTGAATTAGGCGTGACCGGTATGACCTGTACTTCGTGTTCAGGTCGGGTGGAACGCAAATTAAACAAGGTCGAAGGAGTCGAAGCGGCAGTCAATTTCGCCACGGAGACGGCGACAATCAGTTTTGATCCTGCTCAAACATCGCCCTCGGAGCTCATCGAGGTGGTGCGTAGGACTGGCTACGATGCCTTCGAGATGCAGTCGCAGTCTGAAGATCCCGGAGTGGATCCGCATTCAGATGCCAGAGATGGTGAGGCATCAGACCTTAAGGCACGACTGATCGCCTCGAGCGTCTTCGCTGTCCCAGTCATGCTCATCTCTATGATTCCTGCGCTGCAGTTCATGCATTGGCAGTGGGCTGTGTTGGCCATGGCCACGTACGTCTACCTGTACGGTGGCGCTCCATTTCATCGATCAGCGCTGATTAACCTGCGACATGGTTCGTTTACCATGGACACTTTGGTCTCCTTAGGTACGAGCGCGGCCTTCCTCTGGTCCCTATGGGCGCTGTTTATCGGCAACGCTGGCCATGCGGGAATGAAGATGCACATGCACCTCTTTCCGCGTGATACGACTATGGACGAGATTTACCTCGAGTCTGTCGCCGTCGTTATTGCTTTCCTTCTTCTCGGGCGGTGGTTTGAGGTTCGCGCCAAGGGAAGGTCCTCGGAGGCCCTGCGTGCACTATTAGATATGGGTGCGAAGGAGGTATCGCTGCTTCGCGATGGCGAGGAACACCGTATCCCCATCTCGCAATTACAAGTTGGTGACGAGTTCCTGGTGCGCCCGGGCGAGAAAGTCGCAACTGATGGGATCGTCGTCGAGGGCGCTTCCGCGGTCGATGAATCGATGCTCACCGGGGAGCCGGTACCGGTGGAAAAGGCGGCTGGGGACAGCGTGACTGGAGCGACGATCAATGCCTCGGGGCGGCTCGTCGTCAAGGCAACGCAGGTGGGTGAGTCAACCACTTTGGCACGTATGGCGCGCATGGTCACGCAGGCGCAGGCGCAGAAAGCGCCGGTGCAACGGCTGGTGGATCGGATCTCACAAGTCTTTGTCCCGACGGTGATCGCGTTGTCGCTGCTCACTTTGGTTGTCCATCTGCTGCTGGGCCACGGCATAGCCCCTGCGTTCACTGCTGCGGTGGCCGTGTTGATCATCGCGTGCCCGTGCGCGTTGGGTCTTGCGACCCCGACCGCATTGCTCGTGGGCACTGGGCGAGGCGCGCAGCTGGGGTTGCTCATTAAGGGGCCGGAGGTGCTGGAATCAACGCGCCGAGTAACGGCGATCCTGCTGGATAAGACCGGTACTGTTACCACTGGTCGGCTGGCGGTGGAGTCCGCCGATCCGCAGCTCCTGCAGCTGGCCGCGTCGGTGGAACAAAGCTCCGAACATCCCATTGCCAAAGCCATCGTTCACGCATGCGAGCTGCCTCTTTTATCAAGCACTGATTTTGAGTCGCTGCCTGGCCAAGGGGTGCGCGCGATCGTGGACGGCCACGAGGTGAGAGTCGAGCGGTCCGAAGGCGAGCTCGCTGTGGAGGGAACAACCCAGGTGGATGTGCTGGTCAACGGGGAGCTCCGCGGCTCTATTGTCCTGCGAGATGCGGTGAAGCCGGGGTCGGCATCGGCCGTCGCTAAGCTCAAAGTTTTGGGTCTCACGCCGTGGCTGCTGACCGGCGATAATGCCAGCGCCGCGCAAGTGGTGGCTGAAGAAGTGGGGATCGCGTCTGAGCATGTCATCGCCGGGGTGCGGCCCGAGGACAAGCTCGCTGAGGTGCGTCGTCTACAAGAGTCAGAGGTAGTTGCGATGGTAGGCGATGGGGTCAACGACGCTGCGGCGCTCGCCCAGGCCGACCTGGGGCTTGCGATGGGAGCCGGGACCGATGTTGCTATTGAGGCTGCCGACATCACCCTGATGAACAACGACTTGTCGTCAGTCGTGAACGCCTTGCGGTTGTCCCGGCGTACGCTCTCCACAATTAGAGGCAATCTATTTTGGGCGTTTGCCTACAATGTCGTTCTCATCCCGGTGGCTGCCGCCGGCTTACTTAACCCCATGCTTGCCGGCATTGCGATGGCATTTTCGTCCGTATTCGTGGTCAGCAACTCGCTGCGACTACGCAACTTCAAGGAGCAGTAACCCAATGGAACAGCATGGCTACGTGGGAGACAAGGAACGCTACCTCGCGCGCCTCAAGCGTATCGAAGGGCAGATCCGAGGCATCCATCGCATGATTGACGAAGATCAGTACTGCATCGACGTCCTCACCCAAATAAGCGCCGCACAATCCGCACTCCGAGGTGTGGGCCTTGGGCTTCTCGACGACCATATGCGACACTGCGTCGCCCATGCCGTGCATCAAGGTGGGGAAGAAGCCGATGTGAAGTTCAAGGAGGTCTCAGAAGCTGTCGCCCGGCTTGCGCGCTAGGGGCGGGCGAGCGGTGGCGGTGGCGCGTCGATAAGCAATTTCGTGCTGAAACCGCCAGCGTGTATAGTACTTGCGGTGCCGTTCGTACGGCTCTAAATTGTCAATCCCAACTCAGGCACGATCGGTAGTCCCATTAAGTGCTACGCAGAAGCGACCTGAAGTTCAATCCTGAGGGAATAAACATATGAAGAAGGATATCCACCCGGATTACCACCCAGTGGTCTTCCAGGATGCAGGTACTGGCTTCCAGTTCCTGACCAAGTCAACCGTAAAGTCTGATCGCACCGTGCAGTGGGAAGATGGCAACGAGTACCCACTCATCGTCGTCGACGTGACCTCTGAGTCCCACCCATTCTGGACCGGTGCACAGCGTGTCATGGACACCGCTGGCCGTGTCGAGAAGTTCAACCAGCGTTACGGTGCCCTCGCGCGCCGCAAGAAGAACAAGTAAAGAAGGAGGGAAAACAACATGGCAGTTCCAAAGCGTCGTATGTCGCGTGCAAACACCCACGCTCGTCGTTCCCAGTGGAAGGCTGACAATGTCGCCCTCCAGACCGTCAAGATCGACGGCAAGGAAGTACAGATTCCTCGCCGCCTGGTCAAAGCAGCTCAGCTCGGCCTTATCGACGTCGAGCAGTTCTAATTCCAGTCGCGCATAAAAGATGCGCGCGGAATAGAATTCCGCAGCCCAGGACTTTTCCTCACGGAGATGTCCTGGGTTTTGGTGTTTTTTGATGCTGGTGTTGGCCGTTGCGGTTGTTGGCCGTTTTGGGCTGCACACCTGCTAGGTCGTACTTCTGAAGCTCATCGACTCCGGTATGCCCGCGTCGGCAGACCCACGCCCGCAAACCCGCGCCGGCAAACCCGAATTTCCGATGTGCAGGGGTGGGTTCACCTCAGGTGTGCTCGTGGGTAACTCAAAGCAAAGCCGACTGTCGACGTCGAAAAGCGTCGTTTAACAGGTACTTCTTTCGAATGCCGGTATTGGTCGGGAACCTAGCATGAGCAGGGGCAATACCTTTGCCGACCGACTAAAGAAGTCTCCCAGATGGTTGGTTATTTTGGGTATTAACCGCATATACTGTTTTCTGTACTAATAGGTGGAGTTTGTTGTGGCCAAAATTTTTGGGCGCACGCTCCAGTCGACGTCAGGCAGAAACCACATGAAACTTCTCGTTGTAGACGATGAACAAGCCGTCCGAGAATCCCTTCGCCGCTCACTATCCTTTAACGGATACGAGGTCATTCTCGCGGACAATGGCGCGGCTGCTTTGGAAATGATCCATAAGGAGCAGCCGGATCTCGTCATTCTTGATGTGATGATGCCAATTCTGGACGGCCTGGAAGTCTGCCGCACTCTGCGCAGTGGTGGCGATAACCGTCCGATCCTCGTCCTGACCGCTCGAGATGGAGTGTCCGATCGCGTAGCCGGGCTCGATGCCGGTGCCGACGACTACCTGCCAAAGCCTTTCGCGTTGGAAGAGTTGCTGGCTCGCGTGCGGTCGTTGCTTCGTCGTTCGTTCACGGAATCGACCGATCATGAAGGCTCTTCCCAGCTGGAGTTCAAGGATTTGCGGATGGATACCGAAACCCGCGAAGTCTACCGAGGTTCCCGCCAGATCAGCTTGACGCGCACCGAGTTTGCGCTGCTGGAGCTTCTGCTCTCCAATCCTCGTCGCGTGCTGAGCCGCAATGTCATCCTCGAAGAGGTTTGGGGCTACGACTTCCCGACTTCCGGCAACGCCCTCGAAGTCTACATCGGCTATTTGCGACGCAAGACCGAGGCAGAAGGGGAGTCGCGTTTGATCCACACCGCGCGCGGCGTTGGTTACGTTCTCCGTGAGAGCGCGTAGTGATTCTGCGCAAGCCAATTGCGCTAGAGGATGATGCTAGCAATCGCAGTTGGCACAACAGTTCCTGGAGTAGGGCACCGCTTCGGTGGCAGCTAGCGATTGTTACGGCACTCATGGTGGCGGCGGCCGTCGGCATTATGACTATCGTTGCATATTGGACAGTGTCGACCTCCTTGAATCGCTCGGTGGATTCTCAACTGGAAAGCGTGGCCCGTTCCATGCTTTCTAGGTCCGTTGATCCGGCGTTCAATAAGCGCATCGAAACTGAAATTGAGTCTTTCAAGGCATATAACCCCGACACCAATATTTTGTATTTTCCTCCTGGCGCTTCTCGGGGTATTGGCGACAATATTCCGCTCGTCAATGAAGGTGAAGTCATTCGAGGGGAAATCCCGATTAGCTTCCGTAACCAGGGTGACCAGAGAGTTCTCGCGCTCAATAATGAAGTGGGAGCTACGGTCGTGCTGGCGCAAGACCTTGGTCCCACCTACGCCCTGGTCAGCTCCCTCGGCATGGTTTTGCTAATCATCGCTGGCCTCGGAACTTTGATGGCGATTGCCGCAGGCATGGTGGTCTCCACTACTGGCTTGCGTCCAGTGAGCCGCCTGCAGCGAGCTGTCGAACACGTCACGGAAACCGATTCTTTGGAACCTATCGAGGTGGTTGGGCGAGACGAATTGGCGCAGCTCACCCGCTCGTTCAACGACATGTTGGAGTCGCTCGAGGCTTCTAGACGTCGCCAGACCGAACTTGTCGCCGACGCCGGTCACGAACTCAAAACTCCGCTGACCTCTCTGCGCACCAACATCGAACTGTTGATGATCGTCTCGAACAGTCCGACGGCAACCATTTCCAATGAGGACCGGCGTGACTTGGAAAAGGATGTCATCGCTCAAATCGAGGAGCTATCCACGCTCATTGGTGACTTGGTGGACTTGGCTCGCGAAGACAGCCGGGTTCAAAATGCGGAATTCGTCGATCTCGGGGATACAATGTCGAATGCACTGGATCGCGTGCGTCGTCGACGCCCGGACGTCAAGTTCGACTTTGTGCGAACCGATTGGTATCTCTTCGGCGATTCCTTCGCGTTGGGACGTGCAGTCGTCAACCTCATGGACAATGCCGCAAAGTGGTCGCCGCCCAATGGTGTGGTTCGGCTCAACATGCAACCAATCAGCGATTCCGAAATCCATATCAGCGTCGCGGACTCTGGCCCCGGCATCCCGGCCGCTGACCGAGCCAAAGTGTTCGAGCGCTTCTTCCGTTCCGTGCAAGCGCGCTCGATGCCGGGTTCCGGCTTGGGACTATCGATTGTCAAAAAGGTGGTGGAGCGCCACCACGGCACGATCGAAGTGCTCGATTCCGATGATGGCGGCACGCTGATGCAAATCACGTTGCCTGGATCTGCCTCAGAGGCAATTATCCGAGCGCAGCATCCGGAGGAGAAGTTGGCCACGGAGCATTAGTTGAAAAACAAAAGTTCCTCACCTTTTCCAGGGTGAGGAACTTTTTTGCTCTCCGCAAAGTTCAACCAGGTAGGGTGCATAACGCCGTACAGCTAGTTAACAGCAAGTGTTCAGACAGGCTTTTATCGTGGCACAGTCCCAGACCAGCTCATGGAGGTTGGATTAAATCATGAATAATCAGCAGGATCCGGAAAACCCGGTTAACACGTCATTTCAGCCGACTTCCGGAGCTCCAACAGGAGGTCCTACGGAGCAGTACAGGGACAGCAGTGATCAGACGATGCCAGGAAAAATGGCCGATGCTCAGGGCACACCGCAGAACCCTTATGCGCATCTACGTGACGATGCCTACAATGCCTACGCCACACAAGTAAATACCGCGCAGTGGGAAGGGCAACCTGAAGCACAATCCATGGCCGGATGGCCAGCAACGGAATCTGCAGAGGTTCCCGCTGAACCAAAGTCGAAGCGCAAAGTAGGACTGGCTACCGCGCTCGGGCTCATGCTGGTTGCCTCCATTGGCACTGGGGTGCTCACCGCAGCGACAGTCGGCAAACCGAGCCATGTCACTCATGACTACAACGCATTGAATGAAAAGTCCGTGCCTCGCGCAGAGAATCTACCTGCTGGATCTGTTGAAGCTGTTGCGCAGCGGGTATTGCCTTCAGTGGTGTCCATCCAGGTCTCTTCGCGTCGCGGTTCCGGTGAAGGATCGGGATCCATCATCTCCTCCGATGGCCAAGTGCTTACCAACCACCACGTCGTCGGCGATGCCAAAAACGGTGGGCTGATCGAGGTCACCCTTAACGATGGGTCAGTGCACCCCGCGGACTATGTGGCCAGCGATGCCTCCACTGACATCGCCGTGATCAAGATCCGTGACGTTCAGGGCCTGCCAGTCCTCAAATTCGGCGACTCCTCACAGGTCGCAGTGGGACAAGAAGTAGTAGCGATTGGATCCCCGCTGGGCTTGTCAGCTACCGTGACGTCCGGCATCGTCTCCGCGCTGAACCGCCCGGTCCGTGCCTCGGGCGGCGAAGGCGGGGAATCTTCGCTCATCGACGCCATCCAGACCGACGCTGCGATTAACCCAGGAAACTCTGGCGGTCCACTGGTGGACATGGAAGGCAATCTCATCGGAATGAACTCCGTAATTGCGTCGTTAAGCTCGGGCAGCAGTGGGCAAAGTGGCTCTATTGGCCTGGGATTTGCGATCCCTGCGAACCAAGCGAAGCGCATCGCACAACAATTGGTGGAAACCGGACAGGTGAAACAGCCGGTGATCGGTGTGAAGGTCTCGCAGTCCTCGGAGTACCGGGGTGCACTGGTTGCCGAGGTGGATCCCAAGAGCCCAGCTGGTCAGGCAGGCGTGTCACGAGGGGACCTCGTCACCAAAGTGAACGACCGAGTGATTGATAATGCCGATGCATTGATTGCAGCGGTCCGTTCGCAGGAATTCGGGCAGACAATCACCCTGGAGATCATGAAGCCAGACACCAAGGAAACCCATACGATACAGGTCACCCTGCCACCGCAGTAGCTGGCGAGGGATGGTGGGGTACGCTTCCACTATCCAAGACGCGCTTTGCGGTCTACAGTCATAGTTGCTGAAATTAAAAAACAAAGAGCACGGATTAAAAGGACAACAACATGGAAACAGCTATCGACCCAACTCTTTCCGCGTCTGTCGCTGGGGACCTCTTGGATGACATAGCTGAGCCGGATCCCGAGTTTTTGCTCGCTACGGAAAGCCAAGAGGTACCGGCATCCGCCGTTCGACGTGCCCTGGTGGTATTGGTCGCTGATCACGAAGTTCATGCGGGTTCGGATGCTGACCGTCTCGTCTCGGAGCTGCTGGCGGAAGATGGATTCGCCGTCGATGCCGTCGTTGAGGTGAAGTCAAAGAAGTCGGCAATCCGGCAAGCCATCGAAACTGCCGTGGTTGGTGGAGCTGATTTGGTGCTCACCGTCGGTGGGGTAGGGGTAGGGCCCCGAGATAAGACTCCGGACGCAACCCGTGCCGTGCTGGATCAGTTACTGCCAGGTATTTCCCAAGCCCTGCGCTCCTCAGGACTGGCCTGTGGTGCAATTGATGCCTGCACCTCCCGCGGGGTGGCCGGCGTCTCTGGTTCCACAGTAGTGGTCAACTTGGCCGGCTCCCGCGCCGCCATTCGCGACGGCATGGCCACCCTCGGCCCCTTAGTGCACTTCGTCATTGACCAGCTGCAAACCACAACCGTCGACTAGCCGGGAGGTTCCGGGTGACCAAACAACAGTCCAACCCATCGTCGGACCACGAAGAAGTGCCCGCGCCGAAACGTCGACGTGCGGAGCGTAAATCCACCGCGGAATCCATCGACAGGTCGTGGGATAGCGCAGCTGCCGCCGAAATTTTTGCGAGCTCGGCTGACCCCACGGACCCGCGCCATAGCGACGACGTGGTGGTGGTCTTTGAAGAGGACGCAGCTACACCTGCTCCGGAGACCGCAAACGGCGAGCTAGACCGCGAATTTTGGGAAGAACAAAAGCCGCCACACTACTAGGCAGCTCTGAAAATACTCAAAGCGCGTGGGGCGACACCATGAATTAGGTGTCGCCCCACGCGCGTTTTGATAATTCTCGTACACACCCCGCTCGACAAGCGGTGTGATCAGAAAAACTAGATGTTGCGTGACTTCAGCAGGTCGCGGATTTCCTCGAGGAGTTCTGCCTCGATGGAAGCCTTTTCTTCTTCGTCTTCAACGACACCCTTGCGGGCCGCCTGACGCTCCTTGAACTTGTTCATGGGAGCAACCAAAACGAAGTAAACTACGGCGGCTACGAGCAGGAAGTTGATGGCGGCGGTGATGACGGCGCCGAAGTCCATGAAGGTGGCGTCGTTACCCGAAATGAGCTGGAAGCCAAGGCCCTTGACTTCGGAACCGCCCAGGACGGCGATCAGCGGGTTGATGAGGTGGTTGGTGAAAGCGGTGACAATAGCGGTGAAAGCGCCACCGATAACCACTGCGACAGCCAAGTCAATAACATTGCCGCGCATGATGAAGTCTTTAAAACCCTTGAGCATTCTAGTTTCTCCCGTGAAAAGCTTTTGAAAAAGTCTGGTGGCTTAGCGGCCACGCTCATTAGACCTTACTGGACGAAAGTGTCAAGGTGTCAACAAAAACCTAAAATAGTTTCGTTAAATTAATGGTTTTGCCCCTTGCGTGTGAGAGTTGTCACTAGGTGAGGTAACAATGACGGTCAGGGGGCTGCGTAGCGACGCCGCTGCTACCTGTTCACCCAGTGCCTGAGGCAACGCGACGATCACAGATCCAGCCGCCAGCGTGTCCTTTTCCTTCTCCGTGGCCAGGACAACGCGAGCCTGCGACGCAAGCACCTCAGTTTCCTTTTCAGAGGCATTGACCACCGATACGGTCACACCTGGATAGAGCAGAGCGGCTGTGGTTGGATCAGCCAGCTTAATGGGGACGAGGGCAAAGGGTTCGTAAGACGCTTCGCCCTCGGAATTGTGGCTGAGGGCGTCGGCAAGCTCGGTGCTGAGCACTGAGCGCGCTGAGACGGTGTCACCTGTTCTTAACGGATAGGCAGTGGTTTTGCCGATGGCATCGCTAGGAATGCGGAAGGTGTCGCCGGCAAAGCTATTCATTGGTGCCTGTGTGAGATGGCTGGCTTGTAAGACCTGCCCAGCGGGGATGTCTTGGGTTACGACGACCACCTCGGGGGTGGTTTCGAGGGCGGATCGCCAACCAAGGGCGACGGCTAAGACGCATAGGGCGAGGGCGAGTAGACGGCGGCCAAGGAGGGTGCGTTTGACGCCAGGGCTAATGTGTTGTTTCCAATTTATTGCGGTACGGGGGCTAGAAATTTTTGTCTTCATACCTAATTAGACTGCGTGAGCACCCTAAATCGATCCCGAAACGTGCAAGATCCCAGCTGGGGAGATGATTGCGTCGCATTGGGCGTCGTGTGGCTCGAGGGGCAGAGTGGGTAGAACTTCTTCGTCGAACACGATGGACGCGGTGGGGATCGGAGCGGGAAGCTGCGACAAAGCGATGTCGTAGAACCCGCCGCCTTTTCCGAGGCGGTAACCCTCGCGGGTTACGGCCAAAGCAGGGACGAAAATGAGGTCACACCCGGCCAAACCATCCGGGATTGCAGAACCGGTCGGCTCCAATAAATTGAAGCTGGCCAATCGGAGGCTATCTGGGCTGAGGTATGCCGCCCATTCCAACTGGCGTTGAGGCAAACACCGCGGAACAAGGACCTCTACGCCGGCTGTGCGGAGAACTTCGGCGAAGTCGCTTCCGCCTGGCTCGGTTCCGACTGGGATATAGGCCGCTACCCGGCGGAATGAATTATCGGCTAGTAACTGCAGGCAGTGCTGCTGAATGGCAAGATTGGCTTCCTCGTTGGAGACGGGATTGCGTTGTGCACGGGCGTCGAAAAGCTGGCGGCGTAGTACAGACTTTGGAGAACTCGGGACAGTCGGCATAACAGTGACTTTAGTGATAGTTGCAGTGTCGCTGAACAGAGTGTTGTAGGCACCCCTGTAGGCTAGGAAGTTATGACGCTTCCAATTGACGAGCATAAGCACGCGGTGAAGACGGTCGTCGTTCCCGCTGCCGGCATGGGCACCCGGTTCCTCCCGGCTACAAAGACGGTTCCGAAAGAACTGCTGCCTGTGGTGGACACTCCGGGTATCGAAATGATTGCCGAAGAGGCAGCTCAACTGGGGGCTACTCGCCTGGCTGTCATTACGGCTCCGAAGAAGCAGGGCGTACTCGCGCATTTTGACCCATACCCCGAGCTGGAGCAGACGCTCGAGGAACGTGGAAAGCAAGAGCAATTGGATAAGGTCCGCCGCGCCGCCAACCTGATCAAGGCGGTTCCGGTGGAGCAGGAGCAACCTCTCGGTCTGGGCCATGCGGTGGGCCTAGCCGAGTCCGTTCTAGACGACGACGAAGACGTAGTTGCCGTCATGCTTCCCGACGACCTCGTGTTGCCGATGGGTGCAATGGAAGAAATGGCCAAGGTCCGCGCACAATTCGGCGGATCTGTGCTGTGCGCTGTGGAAGTACCTCGCGACGAGGTGTGCAACTACGGTGTATTCGACATCGAGGAAATCGGTGTGGACAACGTCAAAAAGGTCATCGGCATGGTGGAAAAACCAGACGTGGACGACGCCCCATCGAACTTTGTGGCAACTGGCCGCTACCTTTTGGACCGCCAAATCTTCTCCGCGCTCAAGCGAATCAAACCTGGCAAAGGCGGTGAGCTGCAGCTTACCGACGCCATCGAGCTGCTCATCGAAGAAGGACATCCGGTTCACATCTTGGTTCACCGCGGGCGCCGTCACGACCTCGGCAACCCCGGTGGTTACATCCGTGCATGCGTCGACTTCGGCCTGAAGCATCCAACCTATGGCAAGGGGCTGCGCCACTACATCACCGAACTATTGGCGGAAGAGAACTAATCCGACATTCTGCGGACAAGATAACTAGCGTTAGTAGCTGAAGAATTCATCGCTGACACCCGTCCGCCTAACGTCCTCACAGTATCCCCAGGGAGGTTCCCATGCGTTCCGTTGAGCAACACCTGGCGTTGGTCACCGAAGCTGCGATCACGCCTGAGCCGGTACGCATTGCAATCGCGGAGGCACTTGGGCTGATGTGCGCCGAAGAAGTTCAGGCCGCGAAACCGCTGCCTGGATTTGCGCAAGCCGCCATCGATGGTTATGCCGTTCGCGCGGTGGACGTCGGCGGGATGAACGCGATCACCAATCGCAACAGCGATGAAACACAGCTCGCGCCTGTCGAGAAATCTCTGCCGGTAGTGGGGGAGGTGTCTGCAGGTTCCCAAAAACCACTCCGCTTGCAGCCAAAACAGGCTGTTCGGGTTCATACCGGCGCACCGCTGCCCTCGCTTGCCGACGCCGTGCTGCCCCTGGAATGGAGCGACCGCGGAGTCAAGCGAGTCACGGCCACTCGTCCTGTGCGCTCCGGCGAATTCGTGCGCAAAATTGGCGATGATATTCAGCCGGGCGACGTAGCCGTCACCGCTGGTTCGGTGCTTGGCGCAGCACACATCGGCCTCCTCGCTGCTGTTGGGCGCAGTAAAGTTCTGGTCTATCCGCGCCCTCGGCTGTCGATTATCTCTATCGGTGCCGAACTGGTCGACATTGACCGCGATCCGGGCTTGGGTCAGGTCTATGATGTCAATTCCTACGCCTTGGCTGCCGCGGCTCGCGAAGCCGGGGCACAAGTTCATCGTGTCGGCGTGGCGGAAGGTGAGCCACGTCGGTTGCTGGAAATCATCGAAGGTCAGCTGCTGCGCAGTGAAATCGTGGTGATCACTGGTGCGGTAGGGGGTGCTTCTGCTGCGCGCTTCCGTGAACTGTTGCGGGACTTGGGGCCGGTCGACACCACAAGGGTCGCAATGCATCCGGGCTCTGTACAAGGCTTCGGGTTGCTGGGCGAAAACCAAGTACCGACCTTTTTGCTGCCGGCAAACCCCGTTTCTGCTTTGGTGAGCTTCGAGGTGTTCGTTCGTCCCGTGGTGCGAGCGAGTTTGGGGAAACGCGCAATTCAACGCAAACGTGTCCGGGCCCGCGCACTCAACCCGATTTCTTCCAAGGATAACCGTCGCGGATTCGTGCGGGCCCGCCTGATGCGCGATGCCGAGACGCAGGATTACTTGGTGGAAGGCCTGGGTGCGGCTACCGGTGCGCCCGCGCACCTGCTCGCGGGCCTTGCCGACGCAAACGCCCTCATGGTGATTCCCGAGGCCGTCACTGAGGTGCGTCCCGGCGATGTCGTCGATGTCCTGTTCCTTTCGCAAAGCTAGTGACAGCCGGCTTGTTCCCCACGTTGTTTTCTGCCGGCGCGTCGCCACAGCCTCCCCATGCTCCTCGACACCCTGTGCATCCAGGCTGGCCAGAGGTCACTCCCACGGTGCTATTAGCCGATGGGGCGTCGTTAAGGCTGCGCCCGCTCACCCGGAAAGATGGAGCGCGGTGGCGGCAGCTGCGCTTGATGAACCAGGAACACTTGTTGCCCGTCGAACCGACCGTGGATTCGACGTGGGAAGCAGCTCACACAGTGGCTTCCTGGCGCACAATGATGCATTACTTGAAGAATAGTGCTGCCAACGGCGATATTGTGCCGTTCGCTATCGAGCTCGACCGCCAGTTCGTGGGCCAGTTAACGCTGGGCAACATTGTTCATGGGGTGCAAAAAGATTGTTGGATCGGGTACTGGGTGGACCACGCGATCACCGGGCGGGGGATTGCTAAGGCAGCAGTTGCACTCGGAGTTGATCACGCCTTTGGCAGGGTGGGGCTGCATAGGGTGACCGCAACTTATCTGCCCGCGAACCCGGCATCAGGAGCAGTGCTGGCAGCAAACGGCTTTACCCAAGAGGGAGTGTTGCGCCGGAACCTGCACATCAATGGTGCGTGGCAGGACCATCTCTTCATGGCGCTTGTTATTGATGATTTCACCACGACCGCCGTGGAACGGATGCGCACTGCCGGGGTTATTCGCACTTAGGGCGGGCACGGCTGGTGTTTCCTTCTGTGGTTCCGGCTCGGTTGAGGCCCTGAGATTTAGCTGCTAATCGGTGACGTTATCGGCGTGGCACCCCCAGCAACCTGGCACAAGCGCCTTAAACTTGGCACCAATCGTTGACTGCTTTTGTGAAGTCAGCCCGCGCAATGAGTGCAATAAGTATCGAAAAGCTTGGAAAGGTTGGGTGTAGCCCGCGTGTTAGGAACCCCTGTCCTCGGATTGATCGTGGTGCTGTGGCTTTTCGTCTTGGCGCCGATCGCTTTGCGCAGCCGAAAGCCCATCCGCCACACTAATGAGGCGTTTGAGGAAACCCGAGTTATCCACGAGGGTGGAGCTGAACTGCCGGTGTCACGACGTCGTCCGCGTCTTACCGCCGATGACATGCATATCTCCGATGAGCTGGACGAAGATTACGAGGTAGTCGACGATAGCGACATCCTCATCGATGAGCCAGCGGACAACGCGACACCATTCTCCAAGCTTGGCAACGCATTTTCGAAGATCAAGAAGCCGTCCAAAGCAGAGCCTGTTATCGACGGCGATGTGGTGGCCGAACTCCCGGCCGCCCAGCCTGCCGATGCCGATTCCCTGGACCAGCAGTCGGAAGGCGATGACATCGCGGCACAGGCGGAGCGAAAGGAGCCTGCCTTTGCCGAGTACGACGAGGATGAAGAAACCACCTACGCCTACGATGAGGCGTATACGAACCCAGCGGACTTCCTCCACGACAGCGCCGACTACGGCGAGGCGGTTTACCAGGCAGAAGAAGATGCTACCGACGACGAGTCGGCCGAGGATCCAGCCGAAGAAGCCGAGCTGACGGACGCTGACCTCGAGTTCGCTGCTCGACGACGCGGTCGGGGTGGTTACGATCCGGAAGCAGACGCGCTAGCTTCTTCGAATCGATTCCAGCGTCGCCAGCGCACGCTGATTGCGTTGGGGGTGACGCTCGTCGTCGCCACAGTGGTTGCTGTCGTTATGGGTGGAATGGCTTGGGTGGCCCCAGGCCTGGTCCTCGTGCTGACAGCTGCCTACCTGTTCGCGTTGCGTCAGCAGGTGCGGGCCGAGAACGAATTGCGCGCACGTCGAATTCGGCATATGCGGCGCGCTCGACTCGGCGTGCGCACCTCCGAAGACGCCGAGTTGGGAATGCCCTCCCGCTTGCGACGCCCAGGTGCGGTAGTACTCGAGCTGGATGATGACAGCCCCGACTTTGACTACCTGCCGACAGCCGAGCTGACCTACGATCACGACTCAGAAACAGGCAATGTTGTGGAGTTCACGCGCCCACGACGAGTCAGCTAACGCCACGTTTTCGCTCTTTGCAGCCAGCGCCCTTTCCGCATAGGGCGCTGGCTGCTTGCGGTTACAGGGCCGAGGGTGATTGTGCAGCGGAGTGCCAGCTGCGTAGCGCGAAGTGGTTGGCGGTAATCTATGGGGCATGGATAAACCGATTGTTCGCGATGGCATGTTGTTGCTGCTGCGCGCGGTATTGGGATTTATGTTTATTGCGCATGGCTGGGATCGGTTCTTTATCACTGGTTTGGTGGAAACGACCGGGCAGTTCAGCGCCTGGAATGTGCCGCAACCGAAGCTGTCAGCCTACCTTGCCGCGAGCACGGAACTCATCGGTGGTGCCCTCCTCGTTATCGGTCTGTTGACCACGTTCGTGGCGGGGGTTCTAGCGTTGTTGATGGCCTGCGCGCTGTATTTTGTGCATCTGCCACATGGCATCTTTGTGACGGACGGCGGAGTGGAATACACGGCTGTGCTTGTAGTGTCGCTACTGGTTATCGTCGTTTTTGGCTCGGGGCGTGCCTCCATTGACGAGGTTTTGTCCTAATGCTTTCCTGCGATCAAGTTCGGGCAGCACTGTCCGCCAGGCTGGACGGTGAGCCTTCGGGCTTGGACGACGCCCTTGCCGACGCCCACCTGTCCGGATGCGCCGAATGCCAGGCGTGGTTCGATCAGGCAGCGCACCTGAACCGCCAATTGGCATTTAGCTCCGCAGATACCTCGGATTTGGTGGCCCCAGATCTCAGTGCGAATATCTTGGCCAACCTGGGCACCGAAGCCACCTCCCGAAAATTTGTACCTGAGCAGCTCGTGTTAGCCCGAGTGTTGCTGGTAGTCATGGGGATGGTGTTCCTAGGCTGGGGCGTGCGGCACGTAGTCACGGCAGCCACCCCGGTGCCCTTTGCGGATCCCGCCTACATCGCTTTGCTTATCGACGTCGCGGCGATCCGAATGGCCTTTGGTTATGCTTTGTTCTTTGCCGCGTGGAAACCTCGCCTCGCCGGGGGCATGTTGCCCATTTTCGCGACCGTCACCATGTTTTCCCTCGGTTTTGGAATGCGAGAGGTTTTTGGGGGGAGTGTCCAGCCAGCTCAGGTGTGGGGGTGGATCCTTCATATTGTCAGCGTCTTGGTGTTGTTGTGGGCGTGGTTCGCCACCTTGGGCTTCGGCCGTGTTGGTCGCTCGGTGCGCTCTCTGGGGGCTCGGCCCGTCCCAGAAAACTAACAGGCCCACCCCGTGTTCGTGATGGGGTGAGCCTGTTGACGTGGCTGCGGACTATTTCCAGCTGCGCAGCCACATGATGTTTTCGTAATGTTGCTCGGTGATCTGGGTGCCGTAGAGGATGGGCGACCAATAGACGAAAGCCAGGAAGACCAGGCCGAGATAGCAAAAGACGAGTGTTTGGCCGATCGGGAGCTCGCGTCCCAAGCCCGGTACGCGCCAGGTTTTTTGGTAGTTCGCGATGTGGCCCAGAGTGAGGGCGATCATCACGATGGTGAAGGGGACCAGCGGTATGGCGTAGAAGAAGTACATCTGGCGGTCATACGCCATGATCCACGGAATGAAACCCGCGGCGAAGGCCACGAGCGGAACGATGTAGCGCCGATCGTGTCCGATGAAAACCCGCCACAGGGCCCAAAGGACGACGGGGACGGTTAGCCACCAGATCACGGGGGTGCCAAAGAGGTAGATCATTCGTCGGCAGGTGTCGGTACCGTCGCAGGAGAGGTTGGTTTGGGAGTAGTAGAGCACCGGACGGGCCGCCACCAGCCACGACCAAGGCTTGGAGTCCCAGGGGTGGGAATGGCCTGAAGAACTGGTCAATGACGCGTGGAACTTCAATACTGAGTCGTGGTAGTAGAACCAACCTGCCAAGGAATCCGGCAACATCTGCAAGAGGGAGTCCTCTTTGATGGTGCCGTTTACTTTCGCATGCCGGTACACCGAGGTTTCGGAGGCGAACCAGGCGCGCCAGGACCACACGTAGAGCAGGATCGGCACGATAACAAGCGAGGCGAACGCAGGCAGGCAGTCCCGCAGGAGGGTGCCGAGGAAAGGTTGTTGGATGCGGTAGGCGTGGCGAAGTCCCCAGTCCAGGCACACGCACAGCACACCAAAGAAGGCAATGTAATACAGGCCGGACCACTTCACGGACAGCGCTAAGCCGAGACAAATCCCGGCGGCGAAACGCCACCAGCGGAAGCCGAAGCGGGGGCCGAGTGGGGTTTGGTAGATCAGGTCGTCTAGATACGCGCGGTACATTCGCCTACGCATCTGGTCGTGGTCGAGGACGATGAAGTAGGCCGCTAGGACCACAAAGAGCACGAGGAAGATGTCCAACATGCCGAAGCGACCGGCGACGAGTAGCACGCCGTCGAAAAGCGCGAGCGTGCCGGCAAATGCCGCGACTGCCGTGGAGTTGCTGAGTCGGCGGGCGATGAGCAGGATGACCACGACGGTGAGGGTCGAAAAGAGTGCGGTCATGACGCGCCAGCCGAGTGGGGTGTAGCCGAAGACCATTTCACCCATCGCGAGAAGCTGTTTGGCTAGGGGAGGGTGAACGACCAGTCCGTAGGCTGGGTTCGATTCGATGCCGCCGGTGACGGGATCAATGAGTGATTCGACCATGTCCCAGGCCTGGGGGACGTAGTGCTTCTCGTCGAAGACGGGGGTGCCCTTGTCGGTGGCGCTGGTGAGCCCAACAAAGCGGGTGACGAAGGCGAAAACCGCGACGGTGAGGGTGACAGCCCAATCGACAGCCGTCCATACCACCCGTGAGGGCTCGGCAATATTGATGGTGTGGCTCCCACCGGGCAACATCGTGCTGCGACGGCTGCTAGAAAAACGAGCAGTCCGAGCGGCTTTTGATCGAGCAAGCAGAGTTATTGGCACGTTGCTTATATTAAGGAAGTTCGGCCGAGAATGTGGAATGCTTTAAGGAATGGAACCTCTCGCGCCCTTGCCACACGGAATTATTATCGCTGCGACCCCGCTGGGCAACATCTATGATGCCTCGCCGCGATTGCGGCAGGCTTTGGCCAGCGCAACTGTTATCGCGGCCGAGGACACCCGCCGGGCCCGCAATTTGGCGAGCGCGTTGGGCGTTGAGATCACTGGACAGATTATCTCCAATTTCGATCACAACGAATCTGCCCGGGTTGCGCAGTTACTTGAGCATGCGCGCACCGGTCAGGTCGTTGTGGTCACCGATGCGGGCATGCCTTCCGTGTCTGACCCGGGTTTTCCGCTAGTCGACGCAGCCCACGAGGCCGGGATTCCGGTGACATGTTTCCCAGGACCGTCCGCTGTTCCCACCGCGTTGGCGTTGTCGGGGTTGCCCGTGGGCAAGTTCGCATTTGATGGCTTTGCTCCGCGCAAGGCGGGGGCGCGACGCGCGTGGTTGGAGTCTCTGCGCAGCGAAACTCGAGCGGTGTGCTTCTTCGAGTCACCACACCGGATTGCCGAAACCCTTGCGCAAGCTGCGGAAATTTTGGGGGAGACGCGTCGCGCAGCGGTGTGCCGCGAGCTGACTAAGACCTATGAAGAGGTGCGACGAGGTGGCCTAGGAGAGTTGGCAGCGTGGGCTGCCGATGGCTTGCGTGGCGAAATCAGCGTGGTCATTGAAGGGGCGAGCGGAGAAAGCGAGCTTGATTTGGCAGAACTGGTTGCGCTTGGCTTAGAGCGAGTGCACGCTGGTGAGAAGGTCAAAACGGTAGCGGGGGAGCTCGCGGCCACCCATGGGGCCTCGAAGAAAGAGCTTTACGACGCAATTATCGCTGCGAAATAGACGTGAAGATAAGCAGTTGTTATGAAATTGCAACCCTCCCGACAGGAAAGTTGGAGGGGCCTGCGGATATCAAGATAACAGTTTTATAACTGTTGATGGTTTCTTCGGGTTAGCCCAGGGTAGGCCTTTAGAAATTTTTTGGCAATAGTGCCTTGGTTGCGGACAGTGAATATATGACATCACCGCAAAATAACCGCAGCGCACACGCGGAGTTGGCCACGGTGCTCGACAATGAGGAGCATCTTGACCCTTCCGTCCTGCGCCAAGATATCGACTACGCCTTTGACGACGACAATGCACCGCTGAACTGGCCGGTAGTCATTGCGGCCGCCGGTATCGTGCTCGCGGCCATCCTGTGGGGCCTCGGATGGCCCGGTGCTATGGCCGCTACTGCCACGAATGGCCTGAGATTTGTCGTCGAGAACTTCGGCTGGGCATTCGTCCTGTTCAGTACTGTCTTTGTGGTGTTTGTCGCTGCCATTGCGCTGTCCCGCTTCGGTTCAATCCGGCTGGGGCGCGATGACGAAGAACCGGAATTTTCCACCCCTTCCTGGATCGCGATGATGTTCGCCGCGGGCATGGGGATCGGCTTGATGTTCTACGGGGCCGCGGAACCGCTGACGTTCTACCGTAAGGGCGTGCCAGGTCACGAAGAACACGAGGTAGGCACCGCATTCGCCACCACACTCTTCCACTGGACGCTCCACCCGTGGGCCATGTACGCCCTCGTCGGCCTGGCATTGGCCTACGCCACCTTCCGCATGGGGCGCAAGCAGCTGCTTTCCTCGGCTTTCGTGCCATTGATCGGCCAAAAGCGTGCCGACGGCTGGTTGGGGAGAATCATCGACATCCTAGCTATCGTGGCCACGATTTTCGGCACTGCGTGTTCCCTTGGCACAGGCGCGCTGCAGATTTCCGCTGGGCTCAGCGCCTCGGGAATCGTCGAGGACCCTAGCATGAAAACCACAATTGCGATCGTCGCAGTACTCACGCTCGCGTTCTTGCTTTCCGCAATGTCCGGTGTTGGCAAGGGAATCCAGTGGCTGTCGAATGCCAACATGGCGCTCGCCGCCCTGCTCGCGATCTTCGTGTTCGTACTGGGGCCCACGGTTTCCATCCTGAACCTCATCCCAGGCAACATCGGCAACTACCTGGACAATTTCTTCGCCATGGCCGGCCGCACTGCCGAATCTGCGGATGGCACCGCCGGAGAGTGGTTGTCTAGTTGGACCTTGTTCTACTGGGTGTGGTGGATGTCGTGGAGCCCGTTCGTCGGAATGTTTATCGCCCGGATTTCTCGCGGACGTACCATCCGCGAATTCGTCATCGGGGTGCTCCTTGTTCCATCAGCTGTCACAGTGGTGTGGTTTTCGATCTTCGGTGGCGCAGCCATTAGCGCTGAGCAATCCGGCAAGTCCATCTGGGGAGACGGCAGCGCCGAAAACCAGCTGTTCACCCTGCTCCACCAACTGCCTGGCGGCCAGATCGCGGGAATCGTTGCGATGGTCTTGCTCGGCACTTTCTTCATCACCTCAGCCGATTCTGCCTCCACCGTCATGGGATCAATGAGCCAAAACGGCAAACTGGTAGCCAAGCCCTGGCTGTCCGCACTGTGGGGTGTGCTCACCGCGGTCATCGGATTGACCATGCTCGTAGCCGGTGGGGACGATGCACTTGGAAACCTGCAGAGCGTGACAATCGTGATGGCAAGCCCATTCCTCATCATCCTCGTGGCCTTGATGTTTGCCCTGGTCAAGGGGCTGGCGCAGGATCCGATTTACAAGGAAATCAAGGAACATCAAAAGTTCCAACGCCGGCTTGCACGGGAACGACGCATCCACCGGGAAATGGAGGCGCGTCGGGCGCGTGGCATTGGGCGTCGCAAAGCTGCGGAGGCTGGCGGCGCGCCCAAGCGCAATTCGCGCCCCTAACCTGCAGTGGCTGGGTGGCTGTTAGTAAGGTATTGGGCATGACAAAGTCTGTGCTCGTAGCTGTTGCCTGGCCGTATGCCAACGGACCCCGTCACATCGGACATGTGGCGGGTTTCGGCGTTCCTTCCGACGTTTTCGCGCGCTTCCAGCGAATGCGTGGCAACGACGTCCTGATGATTTCGGGCACTGACGAACACGGCACTCCGCTGCTCGTGCAGGCGGAAAAGGAAGGGGTGATGGTCCAGGAGCTGGCGGACCGGTACAACCGGCAGATCGTCGAGGATCTCGCTGGTCTGGGACTGACCTATGACCTGTTTACCCGCACGACCACCCGTAACCACTACGCGGTAGTGCAGGAACTCTTCCGCGGTCTGCACGATAACGGCTACATGATCAAGCAGACCACCTTCGGTGCCATCAGCCCATCCACGGGGCGGACCCTGCCGGACCGCTACATCGAAGGCACCTGCCCGATCTGTGGTGCTGCCGGTGCCCGCGGCGATCAGTGTGACAACTGTGGCAATCAGCTGGATCCGGCCGATCTCATCGATCCTGTGTCCAGGATCAACGGTGAAACACCAAAATTTGTGGAGACGGAGCACTTCCTACTCGACTTGCCTGCATTGGCGGGCGCGCTGGAGGAGTGGCTAAAGGAGCGTCAGGATTGGCGACCAAACGTCCTGAAGTTCTCCCTGAACCTGCTGGAAGACCTGCGCCCGCGCGCGATGTCCCGCGATATCGACTGGGGCGTGCCGATCCCACTCGACGGCTGGCAGGACAACAACGCCAAGAAGCTCTACGTGTGGTTCGACGCCGTGGTCGGCTATCTGTCCGCGTCGATCGAATGGGCCTACCGGGCAGGCCGCCCGGAGGCGTGGCGCGAATGGTGGACCTCCCCGGAAGCCGAGTCCTTCTACTTCATGGGCAAGGACAACATCACGTTCCACTCCCAGATTTGGCCTGCCGAGCTGCTGGGATACCGCGGTCTCGGCGCTTCCGGGGGAGAAGCGGGTGAACTGGGCGAGCTGCAGCTGCCCACCGAGGTCGTCTCCTCCGAGTACCTCACGATGTCCGGCTCTAAGTTCTCCTCATCCAAGGGCGTGGTCATCTACGTCAAGGACTTCCTGCGCGAGTTCGGTCCCGACCCGCTGCGCTACTTCATCGCTGTCGCAGGTCCGGAGAACAACGACACCGACTTCACCTGGGATGAGTTCGTCCGCCGCGTGAACAACGAGCTGGCCAACGGCTGGGGCAACCTGGTCAACCGCACCGTTTCCATGGCGCACAAGAACTTCGGTTGCGTGCCGACGCCCGCCGAGCTTACCGACGCCGACCAGCGCATTCTTTCCCTCGCCGCTGATGCCTTCGACGTGGTGGGCGATGCCCTCGAGCACAACCGGTTCAAGGTCGGCATCACCCACGCCATGCACGTGGTCGGTGAAGCCAACGCCTACATCGCCGAGATGGAGCCCTGGAAGCTCGCTAAGGATGAATCTCAGCGCGAGCGCTTGTCGACGGTCCTCTGGGTCGCACTCCAAGTGGTTTCCGACTGCAACACGCTGCTCACCCCATTCTTGCCGCACATTGCGCAGGCCGTGCATGAGACGCTGGGACGCGAAGGCGTATGGGCGGCAACGCCTCAGATCGTTGAAGTTCAAGACGACATGGACGTTGCCCCGGTCGGCGTTGGCTTACCTGAAGCTGGCCGTACCTACCCAGTCATCATGGGTGACTACGTCAACCAGCAGGCAGTATGGCAGCGGGTGCCGGTCGTGCCTGGTACTGAGCTGGCCAAGCCAAAGCCACTGATCGCGAAGCTTGAGCCAGAGCTCGGTGAGACTGGCCCGGAGTGGGCGCCGGTGGCGAAGTAAATCGTTGAACTAGACCGCGTACTGCTCCAGTGACAGGTCCTTAAGCTGAAACTCTTGTCGTTGCGATCCATGTGGCGCGCTTGATTCGTTCTCTCTGAGGTGCGGTTTTTCTGCACTGGGGCTTTGATTGGTCGTGCTGTTCCTCGACCTCAAGCTGCCCAAGTGGCTAGACTATTGTCTCGTGTCGAAGAAAAAGCCTCGCCCGATCCCTGTTCCTGCTGAGCCGATCCCTGGCCTGACCGATGCTCATACGCATCTCGCGTCGTGTGGGGCGCGGACGCCGGATGAGGTGATTGAGCTGGTGGATCGGGCCGTGGCGGCGGGCGTCGATAAGCTGTGCACAGTGGGCGACGGCCTGGCGGAAGCCGAGCTGGCGTTGAGTGCGGCGCAGCACCACGAGCGGGTGTACGCTGCGTGCGCGATCCACCCGACGCGCGCGAATGAGCTGGATCAGACGGCGCGGCATCGCCTGGATGAGATGGTCGCGGATCCGCGCTGTGTAGCCGTGGGGGAGACGGGCCTGGACACGTACTGGATCGATAAAAGTGAGGACTGCGCGCCGCTCGACGTGCAGGAAGAGGCGCTGCGCTGGCATATCGATCTCGCGATCAAGCATGACAAGGCGTTGATGATCCACAATCGAGAAGCTGATGCGGAGCTGATGCGCGTGCTTGCCGACGCCCCGGCGCCCCGAGCCACGATCCTGCATTGCTTTTCCTCCCCGTTGCCTGTCGCGGAGGAGGCGTTGGCGCGCGGATATGTTTTGAGTTTCGCGGGCAATGTGACGTTTAAGCGCAATGATGAGCTACGTGAGGCTGCGCGTATCGCGCCAGCAGGGCAATTGTTGATCGAAACGGATGCGCCATACATGACACCCGAGCCGTTCCGTGGCGCTCGGAACGAGTCATCGTTGATTGGGCATACCGCGCTGTGTGTTGCCCAGGCGCGTGGGCAGGATCCATTGGAGTTTGCCGAGATGGTGAACGTGACGTTTGACCGGGTGTATGGGCTCGAAGTGTGATTCTGCGGTGTCAGCAGCCTGCCAAGCTGGGTAAAGATTGTTGAAAATCCCACTTTAAGCGCAACCGAAGGCCGGGTTCTTAAACCGAAGAAATCCATGGTCGGGTGTGAAAGCTGTGGCGTTCTGTTAGTAAAAGAGGCTTAATGTCACCACTGTGATTTTCTATAAGTGCTGGACATTGCCGGTTTGTTACCGTATCGTGACGAATCATGGGCTTCCCGCCCAAGGTGGGTGCCCGCAGAAGACGAACCCTTGTCCTCGACTACAGATTTGAGATTTTCACCGTGGGATTGCACCAAAAATCACGCATTAACCGTTTGAACTCCGCAAACTCCGTGCCATTGCGCTTAGCGACGGGCGGAATGTTGGCCACCTTGCTGGTAGGCGGCGTCACGGCGGTCGGCCTGAAGAAAGATGTAGTCCTCGATGTCAACGGCGAAACCATCACGTTGACCACTCTCTCTGGAGATGTAAAGGGCGCTCTTGAGCAGGCTGGCGTGTCCATCCAAGCTCAGGATTTCGTGGCTCCTGCGCCTAGCTCCACGCTCAACAACGGCGAAACCATCAAGGTTCGTTCGGCCAAGCAGGTAGCCGTGGTGATCGACGGCGAAGAAAAGCAGGTCACCTCAACCGCACTTACCGTCGATGAACTCATGGAGGAGTTCGGCGGGGTCACCGCTGCGGACAAGATGAATATGCAGCTCGGTGAGAAGTTGCCACTTCAGGGTGCGGTGGTGGACGTCGTGAAGCCGAAGATCGTCAAGGTGGACAACGCTGGTACGGTGGCCTACACCGAGATCGCTGCCGAGACCGTCGGCGATGTGCTGGCGAAGCGGGGGATTGCATACGATTCTGACGACATCGTCACGCCAGCTCCTGATACTCGATTGGCCCCTAACGCCAACATTGCTGTGACCCGAGTCGAGGTCGCGGAAGAGAAGAAAGCGGAAGAATTCCAGCTTCCCGCCACGGTTGTTGAAGACCCAACGTCGTTTGTTGGTGAAGAAAAGCAGGAAAAGCCAGCCGTTGCGGGGAAGAAGGAAGTAACCCGCGAGGTTCGCAAAGAAAACGGCCAGGTAGTCAGCGAGAAGGTCGTTGGCGAAAAGGAAGTTTCCCCAGCTGTCCCCGCCGTGATTAAGAAGGGGACGAAGCCGAAGCCGACTGCTCCGGCGGTTGCGAACGGCTCCGTGTGGGATACCCTCGCGCAGTGTGAAGCAGGTGGCAACTGGGCGATCAACACCGGAAACGGCTTCTCCGGCGGTCTGCAATTCACCCCGTCCACCTGGCTAGCCTATGGTGGCGGACAGTATGCCCCACAAGCTCACCTGGCTACCCGCGAGCAGCAAATCGCGGTGGCGGAAAAGGTACAAGCTGGTCAAGGTTGGGGAGCGTGGCCTGCCTGTACCGCAAAGCTGGGGATCCGCTAACACCCTAGCGGGAAAGAAACCCCGGGGTGCTGTGACCGTGTGGCTCGGTTGTGCTGTGGCTGCGTGGGGTAAATTCTATTAATTATGGATACCCCTGCAGCAGCACACTTGCTTGGCCCGGTTGAGATTCGACAGCTGGCGGAAAAACTCGATGTCACGCCTACGAAGAAACTCGGGCAGAACTTTGTGCACGACCCGAATACCGTGCGGATGATTGTCGCTGCTGCCGAAGTCGATGCCGATGCCCACGTGGTTGAGGTCGGGCCCGGTCTTGGCTCGCTCACCCTCGCGTTGCTGGATACCGTCGCCGATGTGACCGCGGTAGAAATTGATCCGCGACTCGCAGCTGAGTTGCCGCATACCGTGCAGTGGCGGGCTCCGGATCACGCTGCCAAACTGATGATCATCCAAAAGGACGCACTCCAGGTCACGCACCAGGACTTTTCCTCGGCGGGCGCGCCGGAGCCCACGGCGCTGGTGGCCAACTTGCCTTACAACGTCTCAGTTCCTGTGTTGCTGCATCTCTTGGCGGAGTTTCCCAGTATTAGCCGCGTGTTAGTTATGGTGCAGGCTGAAGTGGCCGATCGGTTGGCAGCTCAGCCTGGTTCGAAGGTTTATGGCGTCCCAAGCGTCAAAGCGGCTTTCTATGGCGAGGTGCGGCGGGCCGGTTCGATCGGGAAAAATGTGTTCTGGCCTGCGCCGAAGATCGATTCCGGCCTTGTCCGCATTGACCGCTTCACTTCCCGGAACCAACCCTGGCCAATCACTCCAGAAACCCGCGCCCGTGTATTTCCACTCATTGACGCAGCTTTTGCCCAGCGCCGCAAGACCCTGCGAGCCGCCCTCTCGGGTCATTTCGGTGGCGGCGAAGCAGCCGAAGCTGCGCTGCATGCAGCTGACATCGACCCGAAGCTGCGTGGCGAGGTACTTTCAGTATCCGACTTCGTGCGGCTCGCTGGGGTGATCTCCTAATGCTCCTCGCTCGTGCTCACGCAAAAGTGAACCTGCATCTCGGCGTCGGCAAGGCGCGTGCCGACGGTTTCCACGAACTACGCACGATCTTTCAGTCGCTGTCGCTTTTCGACGAACTGTCGCTCAGCACCACGCTGGCAGAATCGCATGAGTTGACGGTGTCCGGGCTGGGGGCCGACCAGGTTCCCACCGACGGCTCCAATTTGGTATGGCGAGCCCTAGACGCGGTTGCTCAAGCGGCTGGAGTGACGGAACATTGTGCTGTGCAGCTCACTAAGGGGATTCCTACCGCTGGGGGCATGGCCGGGGGATCGGCGGATGCGGCCGCCGCGCTGCGCTTAGCAAACATGCAGTTGGGGCAGCCACTTTCGGAAGAACAGCTGCTGGCTATCGCCGCGGACCTGGGCTCGGATGTGCCGTTTACTCTGTTGGGGGAAACCATGATCGGCACCGGGCGTGGCGAGCAGCTCGTCCCAACGGAGTGTGCTGCCACCTTGCACTGGGCGCTTGCCTTCCAAGATCAGGGGCTATCCACCCCTGCGGTGTTCGCGACGCTGGATAAAATGCGCGAGGAGGACTCACAGCTCATCCCTTCCTTAGACACCAGTGCAGTAGAAAAGGCGCTGGCTGTCGGCGATGTGGCTGGGTTGGCCGGATTGCTGGCCAATGATCTGCAGGCACCAGCACTGGCGTTGCTGCCCCGGCTAGCCGATACCCTCGCGTGCGGTGAGGAAGCCGGTGCCCTCCGTGGCATCGTCTCCGGTTCCGGTCCCACCTGCGCTTTCCTGTGCGAATCGGCGGAAAGTGCCGAGGACGTCGCCGCAGCGATTCTTGGCGCCGGCGTGGCTAGTGGCACCGCTGTTGCTACGGGCCCTGCTCCTGGCGCTCACCTGCTCTAGGGGTTTGTGCTGGCTGCAGTAGAATGAGCGTCATCATGGCGAATCTCATTAATCTGGAAAATGTGTCAAAGACGTGGGGCCTTAAAACCCTTCTAGACAAGGTATCCCTCGGTATTCAAACGGGGGATCGCATCGGGGTGGTCGGTCTCAACGGCGGCGGCAAAACCACGCTGTTGGAGGTACTCACCGGAATTGAAAGCCCAGATGAGGGCCGAGTTTCGCATAATTCTGACCTGAAGATGGCTGTGGTGACGCAGCGCGCAAATTTGCGGGATGAGGACACCGTCGCGGACGTGGTTCTAAAACCCCTGGGCTTGCAGACCTTTGAGTGGGCGTCCAACGCTGCGGTGCGGGAGGTGCTTGGCGGGCTGGGGATCGTCGACCTGGGCCTCGACACCCCGGTCGGTAATCTGTCTGGTGGCGAGCGTCGCCGGACCAATCTCGCAGCCGCTCTCGTGCAGGATCTAGATCTGATCGTCTTGGACGAGCCGACGAACCACCTAGATGTCGAAGGCGTTCAGTGGCTGGCCAGCTACCTGCTGAAATCCAAAATGGCCCTGGTGGTAGTCACCCACGACCGCTGGTTCCTCGACACCGTCGCCACCAAAACTTGGGAAGTCCACGATGGTGTTGTCGACACCTATGACGGCGGGTATAACGACTGGACTTTTGCCCGCGCCGAGCGTGCCCGCCAGGCGGACGCGATTGAGCAGCGCCGCCAGAATCTGGCTCGCAAAGAACTAGCCTGGCTGCGACGCGGCGCACCTGCCCGCACCTCGAAGCCCCGCTACCGGATTGAGGCTGCCGAAGCCCTCATCGCGGATGTGCCAGCACCCCGCGATTCCGTGGAGCTGATGGCGTTTTCCAAGAAGCGCCAGGGGAAGGTGGTTATCGAGCTGGAAGACGCAACCATCGCGACCCCGGACGGCCGTGAGCTGGTCAAAGACCTCACGTGGCGGCTCGCTCCCGGCGAGCGCATCGGTCTGGTCGGCGTGAATGGGTCCGGCAAGACCACCTTGTTGCGCACTCTGGCTGGGGAGCACCCGCTCGAATCCGGCCGGCGCATTCAAGGCAAGACCGTCGAGCTTGGTTGGCTGCGGCAAGAGCTGGATGATCTCGATCCCACCCTGCGCCTTCTCGACGCCGTCGAGCAGGTGGCCACCTACGTGCAATTTGGCAAGAAAGAGATGTCGGCCTCCCAGCTCGCGGAACGCTTGGGATTTTCCGCGAAACGCCAGCGCACCCCGGTCGGCGATCTGTCCGGCGGCGAGCGACGCCGCCTGCAGCTCACCCGGGTGCTCATGGCTGAGCCGAACGTGCTGCTTCTCGACGAACCCACCAACGACCTGGACATCGACACCCTGCAGGAACTCGAATCGCTTCTCGACGGCTGGCCGGGCACCCTCGTGGTCATCTCCCACGACCGCTACCTCATCGAACGAGTCTGTGACTCGACCTGGGCGTTGTTCGGCGACGGCAAGCTTACGAACTTGCCGGGAGGAATCGAGGAATACCTGCGGCGTCGAGAAGCAGCTGCCGCCGATGTCGGCGGTGTGATCGACCTCGGCGAGAAGCGCGACCAACCCCAAGCCGCCGCACCGAAGGTCGATGCGGCCACCCACCGGCGCGTGCAAAAGGAGATGAGCGCGCTGGAGCGCAAGATGGAGAAGCTGCGCAACGTCGAGGCATCGCTTAACGACGACATGGCGGTCGCCGCCGAAGCAGTTGACACCGACAAGCTCACCGAGCTCAGCGCCCGGTTGCAGGAAACGCTAGCTGAGCTGGAGGAACTCGAAATGCAGTGGATGGAGCTCGGCGAGGAACTGGAATAGTTACTTCTGGCAGATCACCTGGCTGCCCTTCATTGCGCACACTTAGAAGCCGATCAGCTTTAACAAGGAACTGAACGCTCTGGAAAGCACGGCATCCTCGTTGGAGCTTATGGCAGATTGGCCGGACGTTTCGGTGGAGCAGACCTTCGCTGGCAGTAGTTGAATCGATGATGACAATGGGGAATTCGTTCCCTAAGCCAGGTTTGCGCAGGGGCTACGTAAAAGGTTTCGCGGAGTATTCCCTGGCGGGGGCCATGATAAATATGTTGTATTTATAAGTTAATCTGCGCATAACTCGGATATTCATCTTGAAATTGGTGTTTAGTAAGAAAAGTAGACAACCTACAAACTTTTAAGGCAAATGTAGTTGCCGTGTGATCCGCTAACATGCCGTGACCGGTGGAAATCTGATTGTAGAAGTACACTAGGCATCGGGAAAGGATGCGGAGGGTAGAAGATGGGTCTGGCGGAGAAGCCACGCATACTTTCGTTCTGGCGACGCTGGCGCCTCCACCCTTGGGGACTGATCCTGGGGGGAATCATGTTTGCTATTGCCGCCACGCCCTCTTTGTTGCCACGCGACTGGCAATTCCAAGCCGTAGCCAGCGGTTTCTCGGCTGCTTCTGGTTACGGCCTCGGAGTATTTCTCGATTGGAATTGGCGCAATTGGGGCAGGGAGGTAGGAGCCGTCTTCGGGCACAAGTTCCTGCGAGCCTTCGCCTTTGAAGAAGAGTATGCTGCGCTGAAGCAGCGTCTCCGATTCTCGGAACGGACAAAGTTTCGCATTGAGATGTCCCTGCTGGCAGCGGTGCTGGTGTGGGTCGCTTATATTTCGGTTTCTGCCGTTCGTTGGCAGAGTGAATTGCATGCATACATGGGGATGCCAGTGCATTTTGGTTGGGAGGCACTGGGGATTTTGCCTGTGGGGCTCGGCCTGTGGGCACTCGTTTTGTTGCTCGTGCACTGGGCGCTGGATTTGGGCAGGTTCGTTGCTCGAATCGCACCCGAGCGCTGGACAGCAGCCGCCCATTCGATCATCGCCGGCGTCGTAGCGCTCAGCCTCGGGCTCTGGCTTGTCGATTCCGTCATACCTGGCACTGTCATTCGCACATTTGAGGAAGGTGCGGCAGTAGCAAATGGTGAACCTGACCCTTCGCTGTCGCCGCCAAGCAACCCTCATCGCTCTGGGTCGGAATACTCCTTTAATCGATGGGACGGACTCGGGGCCCACGGTTCGCGCTTCATCAGTGCAGGCATGACTGCTACGGAAATTGAACAGGTTACTGGCGCCCCAGCCAAGGAACCAATTCGGCTATTTTCTGGGCTCAAGAACGGTGAAACCCCGCAGATCCAAGCGGACCTGTTAGTGGCCGAGCTCCATCGCACCAAGGCACATGAGCGCAAAGCGATCCTCATTTCAGGTACTACCGGCACTGGCTGGGTGAACCCCACAGCAGCGCAATCTTTCGAGCTGCTCTACGGCGGTGACACTGCCATCGTGGCCATGCAATACTCCAATTTGCCTTCACCAGTGCAGTTCATTTCTTCCAAACAGCTGGTTCACGAGTCTGGCAAAGCGCTCGTGGATACCGTAGTCGCCTGGCGAAATAGCCTCGCCGAAAATCAGCGTCCAGAGTTATACATCTTTGGTGAATCTCTGGGTTCTACCCAGGGTGAAGGCGCGTTTACAGGAGTGCGGGACATCACGCGCCAGGTAGACGGTGTTTTGTGGGTGGGTCCCCCGAATTCCAACGAACTGTGGGCATCGTTGAGTCTGCGTCGTGATCCCGGCACCCGCGAGGTCGCGCCGGAATTTGGTGGTGGCACCACCGTGCGGTTTGCGGAGAACTCGCGCCAGATTTCGGGCATGCTTCACGACGACGCCCCGTGGAACCGCCCACGTGTCCTGTTTATTCAGCACGCCACAGATCCGATTGTGTGGTGGTCGCCAAACCTGCTGTTCGAGCAGCCTGACTGGCTCAAAGAATCGCCGGGGATCGGGCGGCATCCGAGCATGAGCTGGCAACCGATCGTCACGTTCTGGCAGGTCACGCTGGACATGGCGAACTCGGTGAAGGTGCCCGACTATTACGGACACAACTACGGCACCGAGGTGCTAGACGGGATGGCGGCGATAACTGGATACGAGGGAGATGTGGAGCTGCTGCGTGAGGCGCTGCAGGCCAACTAGTAGTCTTAATAAACGTACTGACCTGCGTAGCAAGTGTTTTACTTGCGCGCTCATTGACCCTGTGGAGTGGAGTGGTGAACGTGGCCCGGCTCAGCTTGAAAACCATCGAGGAACGCGTCGAATCGCTGGGGAATCGCGAAAACTATGACCGTGAATTTATCTTCGAATTACTCGATGTTTTTGGTAAGCCGAAGGCAACGATCACCAGGCTTCGCTCCGGTTCCATCAACATTGCGCAGGACAAGGACAAAGAGGTTGGCCTGAAGAACACTGTCTACTTCCGGGAAAGCGCAGATGCGCTCGCCGAGCTTCAAACATTGCGTACCGAGCCACATGTAATTCGGTACAATCCTCGTTTCATTATCACCACGGACTTTGTCGAGCTGGTGGCCCTGGACATGAAGACCGGCGAGAACCTGCTGATTCCAATTCGAGATATTGCGCAGCACTTTATCTTCTTCCTGCCGTGGGCAGGCATGGAAAAGGCGCAGTATGCTGCCGAATCTCATGCGGACGTCAAGGCTGCTGAGCGCATGGGCAAGCTTTTCGACGAGCTGCTGAGAGCTAACCCAGACTTGACCTCAACCGATGAAGGTCGGCATGGTTTCAATGTGTTCTTCACGCGTCTGCTGTTTTGCTATTTCGCGGAAGATACTGGAATCTTCAAAGAGAACCAGTTCACCAATGCTGTAGGTTCGCACACCCACACGGACGGCTCAGATACCCGGGAATTCCTCGCTGAACTCTTCCTCGCACTGGATACGCCGAATGTAGGGGACAAGCCGAGCTACCTTTCTGGGTTCCCCTACGTCAATGGCCGGCTGTTCAGTAAGGATGCCCCGGTCAGCATCCCGACGTTCACCAAGCACGCGCGTGAAATCCTGATCCAGCTGGGAACCTTGCTGTGGCAGGAGATCAACCCGGACATCTTTGGTTCGATGTTTCAAGCGATCGTCAAATCCGAGCAACGCTCTGACCTGGGGCAGCACTACACCTCGGTGCCCAACATTCTCAAAACGATCGAGCCTCTGTTTTTGGATGAGCTCAAGCAGCTTTTCGACGCCGGCTATGACAGCCCCAAACAGTTGACGGCACTTCTGGCTCGAATCTCCCAAATTAAAGTGTTTGACCCTGCCTGTGGCTCCGGCAACTTCCTCATTATCGCCTACAAGGAACTACGCAAACTCGAACATGCGATCCTTGGCCGTCTCGCGGAGCTTGATCCAGCCAAATACAGTTCGATGGTAACTACGTCCCTGGTGAACATCGAAAACTTTTACGGCATCGAAATTGATGACTTTGCCACCGAAGTAGCTATCCTTTCCCTCTGGATTGCTAAGCACCAAATGAATAAGGATTTTGAAGATAAGTTTGGTGTCGCGATCCCACTCATTCCGCTGAAGGAAACCGGTCAAATTCGTGCCGGAAACGCTTGCCGAATCGACTGGAACGAAGTATGTCCAAATAATGGCTCTGATGAGATTTATCTGATTTCAAATCCGCCTTATGGTGGCTCGAAGAAGCTTGAACCAGAGCAAAAGGAGGATTACGATTTCATTTTTGGTTCCGAACCATATAACAAGAATCTCGATTACGTGGCACTGTGGTTTATCAAAGGGGCGCGTTACATTCAGGGCTCACTAAGTAAGGTCGCATTGGTCGCTACCAATTCCATCTCCCAAGGTGAGCATGTTTCTCTGATGTTTCCGTATATTTTCAATCTGGGTGTTGAAATTGGATTCGCTTATGCTTCGTTCAAATGGGAGAACAATGCAAAGAGAAATGCTGGGGTAACAGTTGTTGTAATCGGCCTGCGGAATAAATCGGATGATCCGAGATTTATTTTCGACTCGGGGATTTCGCGATTTGCTCAAAATATTAATGGCTACCTTTCGGATGCTCCAAATGTGGAGATCGTGCGACGCAAGTCTAATTTTAATGAGCATTTGCCGAAGATGGCCTTCGGAAGTATGCCAAGAGATGGGGGCAACTTAATTCTTTCGGAATCTGAATTTGAACAGCTGGTGAGTGGGAATAAAGAGGTTTTAAAGTTTATAAAGAAATTTATCGGAGCCGAAGATTTTATCAAAGGAAATGTTCGGTACTGTCTTTGGATTGAGGATAATCAGGTCGAGGATGCGATGGGAAATGCATTCATTCGTCAACGGTTGGATCGAGTGAGGCGAGAACGTGCCGCAAGTAAGGCTAGTAGTACTCGTTCATATGCAGACCGTTCGCATCGATTTGTGCAGATTTCATACAAACAAACTGATTCGATTATTGTGCCCAGTGTTTCGTCGGAACGGCGGGAATACATTCCGATTGGTTATTTAGATTCAAATACGGTGATTTCGAATCTGGCTTTTGCAATCTACGACGCCGAGCCATGGCTCTTTTCCCTGCTTACCTCGAAGATGCACATGGTGTGGGTTCGTGCTGTCGGTGGGCAATTGGAGACGCGACTTCGTTACTCTAACACCATCGTCTACAACAATTTCCCAGTGCCGCCATTGTCTGATGAAGTCAAGGAAGCACTCACCAAGGTGGCGCTCCGAGTGTTGGATGTGCGTGAGTATCACTGTGATCGGACGCTGGCTGAGCTCTATGACCGGGAGAAGATGCCGCAGGACTTGCGGGAGGCGCACCATGCCGTAGATAAGCTCGTTGATTCCCTCTATGGGGAACAGGTGTTCGATGATGAGTCTCGACTGTCTACTCTGTTTGCTATGTATGAGGAGTACATCGAGCGGGAAGCGCAAGAGCTGCTCGCCAAGAAATCGAAGGGTAAGAAGAAGTGATTACTCCGGGGCAAGGCGGCCGACATGCCGAGGCAAACATTGTCAATGTGGAATACGCGCAGGCGGGTACTTCGGTTAATACCAATGAGCTCGGCATGCGCGAGATGCAGCAGCGAGTATTTGAGGAGCGACATGCGCAGTATTTGCTGGTGAAGGCGCCTCCTGCGTCGGGTAAGTCGCGCGCGTTGATGTTCGTGGGCCTAGACAAGCTGTTTAATCAGGGGCGTCGAAAGGTCATCGTAGCGGTGCCGGAACGCTCCATCGGCGAGTCCTTTGCTTCCACCAAGCTCACACCCTTTGGCTTTTTCGCGGACTGGGAGGTAAAACCCGAGAACAACCTATGCACCCCGGGGACGAGCCAAAGCAAAGTGGATTCTTTTGTCTCGTTCCTTAACGGCCCAGATGCAGTGCTGGTATGTACACATGCCACCCTGCGCTTTGCCTTTGAAAAGCTATCCCCGAAAGAATTCGACGGCACCGTACTCGCAATTGACGAGTTTCACCATGTCTCCGCTGACATGGAAAGCAGCAAGCTTGGCGCTCTGCTACGCGAGGTAATGAAGGAATCCGACGCCCACATCGTGGCGATGACGGGATCCTACTTCCGCGGTGACTCCGTTCCGGTGCTATCCCCAGAAGACGAAGCGAAATTCACTCCGGTCACCTACAACTACTACGACCAGCTCAACGGTTACCAATACCTCAAATCGCTGGGAATTGGACATCACTTTTACGGCAACCAGTACCTTGAAGCGATTGGCGAAGTCCTCGACCTGGACAAAAAGACCATCATCCATATCCCGAACGTCAACTCCGGCGAGTCGACCAAAGAAAAACTCCAAGAGGTCGACTCCATCATTGACATTATTGGTGATGTCGTCTCGACCGATGACACCACTGGCATCATTTCCATTCGTAGGAAAGACAACAGTGAAATCCTAAAAGTTGCTGACCTGGTGAATGACGCTGATCAAAAGGCCCGCGCCAAGACGCTGCTGTATTTGACCCAGGTTGCTTCCAAAAACCGGGATGCCGTCGACATCATCATCGCCCTTGGCATGGCGAAGGAAGGCTTCGACTGGCCATTTGCGGAGCATGCGTTGACCGTTGGTTACCGCGCTTCGCTAACAGAAGTTATCCAAATCATCGGTCGAGTCACCCGAGACAGCGAAGGAAAAACCCACGCCCAATTCACCAACCTCATTGCCGCGCCGGACGCCACTCAAGGAGAAGTCGTTCTATCAGTCAACAACATGCTCAAAGCCATCACGGCCTCCCTGCTAATGGAACAGGTCCTTGCGCCCAACTTTGAGTTCAAGACCAAACACTCCGGCGACGATGCTGCACAGCCTGGTGAAATCAAAATCAAGGGCTTTAAAGAACCATCGACAGACCGAGTACGTCAAATCATTGAATCCGACCTCAACGACCTCAAAGCCACCATCCTGCAGGACGACACCTTTGCACGCGCAGCCGTCGGCAAGGTCGATCCGGAAACGACTAACAAGATTCTGATTCCAAAAATCATTCGTAAGCGGTACCCAGAACTATCGCCAGCGGAAGTCGAAGAAGTTCGCCAGCATGTGGTGGTTGACTCTGTCATCAAAAATGGCGAAGTTCGCAACGTCGGAGATCAGCGCTTCCTCAAAGCAGGAGACAAATTCGTCAACATTGACGAAATTTCCATCAACCTCATCGACTCCGTCAACCCCTTCCAACGCGCTTTCGAAGTCCTCTCCAAATCCGTCACACCATCCGTGCTGCGCCTCATCTCAGACGCAATCGAAACCGGTCGTATCACCATGACTGAGGAAGAAGCAATGCACCTCTTCCCGGCCATCCAGCAATGGGTTAAGGTCAACGGCAAACGCCCAGACCGCCGTTCAGAAGACCCAACGGAAAAGAGCTACGCCGAGGCAATCCTTGTGCTTCGAAAGATGAAGCAAAAGCGTGAACAGGAGAAACAACAATGAGCCTGTACGACGACTTTGACAAACTCCTCGAAAGCGACCTTGACGGTCTGCTCGACGAACCCGAAAAAGTAGCACCGGTCACCTCCCAAGACCGGCTCGAACGAGCATTCCTCGAAATCAACGAGTTCTATCGAGAGAACCGAGAAAAGCCAAGCTCAACCACCCGGAACATCTCCGAGCGTAAACTAGGTGCACGCCTCGACGGCATTTTGGCCAACCCCAACAAAATCGAAGCTCTAAAACACCTCGATGAATTCGCACTGCTCGAGCTTCCCGAGGCGCCCACAACCATCGACGAACTCAACTCCCTCGATGACCTTGACCTGCTCGGCGATGACTCGGGAATCTTTGACGTCGGCGCCCTTCCTGCCAAGCCAAGAAAGAACGAAGACGCCGCGAAACGCAAGCCTGCAAAGGACTTCGACAAATTCAAACCGCTATTTATTGATGTGCAGCAGAAACTAGAAGCCGGGGACCTCATTCTGGTTCCGTTCGGCGGAGTATCCACCATCGAACAGGGAAAGTTTTTCGTACTCGGTGGTCTGACCTGCTACATCGCTGAAGTAAAAGAGACCAAGCTCAAAGCAAACGGCGATCGCCTGCGTCCGAAGCAGCGACTCCGCGTCATCTTTTCCAACGGCACCGAGTCATCCATGTACAGGCAATCCCTAGCAATTCGGATGTACGAACAACAAGGCCGCGCCTTCGCCCAAACCTCATTCGACGAAACCGAAATCATGGACCCGGCAGTCATGACAGGGCACATCTACGTGCTCAAATCACAAAGCACGGACCCGCAAATCGCGGGCATGAAAGACCTATACAAGATTGGCTACAGCAGGACGGCCGTCGAAAAGCGCATTGCCAACGCCGCAACCGACCCGACCTATCTCATGTCACCCGTAGAAATCGTCGCCGACTACGAACTACAAGCCATCCGGCCATCGGCGCTGGAAAACCTCATTCACCGGGTGTTCGACAGCGCGCGCCTGCAACTTAGCCAAATCGACTTGGAGGGAAAGAACTACACCCCCAAAGAATGGTTCGTTGTGCCACTTACGGTGATCAATCAAGCCATCGACATGATCCGAACCGGCGACATCGTCGAAGTTCACTACGATAGGGAACTACAAAAACTCGTCCTCAACGAAGAACAGGAGCTTTTCCAATGATCCTCATCAACGTTAAGTACAAAGTCCGTCCAGAATTCGTCGATACCTTCCGCCAGGAAGTAGCTGCATTTACCGACGCCACCCGCGCCGAGGACGGCTGCCTGTTCTTCGACTGGTACCGTTCCACCGAGGAAGATGATGTATTTATCCTGGTAGAAGGCTTCAAGGACGATGCCGCGGAAGCGCATGTCAACTCCGAGCATTTCAAGCAGGCGTGCGTCGATATGCCGAAGCTGCTGGTGGAAACGCCGACCATCATCAATACGCTCATCCCGGGAAAGACTGAGTGGGATGAGATGGCTGAGTTTAAGGTCGAGAAGTAGTTCTTTCTCGTCCATGAGTGCAGCGCAGGCCAAAAGCAAACTTTAGGTTAACGGCGGGTAGACTTGCGGGTATGGGAAAAAAGGACGCAAACAAACCACCTAAGCTAGCCAAAGAAGCGTACGAGGCCGAGCTGAAGCGGCTTCAGGCTGAGCTCGTCGATATGCAGCAATGGGTGGTGGAAACCGGTGCCCGCGTGGTCATCATCATGGAGGGGCGCGACGCTGCCGGAAAAGGCTCCGCGATCAAACGCATCACCCAATACCTCAACCCGCGTACCTGCCGCATCGAGGCGCTGCCGGCCCCGAACTCTCGGGAGCAGGGGCAATGGTACTTCCAGCGCTACGTCGAAAAGCTGCCGACCGCCGGAGAAATCGTCATCTTTGACCGCTCCTGGTACAACCGCGCTGGTGTTGAGCGAGTGATGGGATTTTGCACCTCGCAGGAATACCGACGCTTCCTGCACCAAGCCCCAATCTTTGAGCGCTTGCTAGTTGAAGACGGCATCATGCTGCGCAAATACTGGTTCTCCGTGTCCGACGAAGAACAAGTCAAGCGGTTTAAATCGCGGCGGAATGATCCGCTTCGTCGCTGGAAGCTATCGCCGATGGATCTGCAGTCCATCACGCGCTGGGAAGATTACTCGCGCGCGAAGGATGAAATGTTTATCCATACCGACATTCCATCCGCACCGTGGTACACCGTGGAATCCGAAGACAAAAAGCGGTCCCGAATCAACGTGATCAGCCACCTGCTCTCCACGATTCCTTATGAGAAGATCGATCGTCCGTTGCCGGAGATCCCAGAACGCCCTGAATCGTCCAATGATTACGTGCGACCGCCTCGGGAAGAGTTCCGCTATGTGCCGGACGTGGCGGCACATCTGGAAGAAGACCGACTCGCAGAAACTAAAAAGCCTGGAAAGAAGTCCCACAAAAAGACCAAAAAATAGTTCCCGCGCTCCGACCGAACTCACCCCTTGGCACTGTTTGAAGCCGATACAGGTCCGCAAACTCGGGGACCATACCTCATCTTCAACCGCGGTATTTCCTTCTCAGGCAAGGTGCCAACCGGAATTCCGCCCCAAACCGCTCGTGGGATCTCCTGCCCCAACGGCGGGGGTGAAATCGAACGGAGAAAGCAAAAATTGCACTAAGCAGCGAAACAAACAACGCGAATTGGGCTTAAGCATGTCGCGTCGAAAAGCTAGTGCGGGTTGTTTTTCTGCACTTTCAGCCAAGTGATAAACCCCCACAATACAAACGCCCCGTAGACGACGTAGAGAAACGCCGAAGGGTAAAAACCGGCATGTAGGAGTAGCGGTACGCCGACGATGTCGACGCCGATCCAAATCAGCCAGAACTCGGTCCAGCCACGAGCCATTCCGTAAGTCGCCAATAGTGAACCGGTGAAGATCCAAGCGTCTGCCCATGGTCCCCACGAGCCCAGGGCCTGAAAAACCCATGCGCATGCCACCGTGCTGAATACTGCGAACACGACCATGCCAAGCCGCTCACGTGTGCTAGCCCAGCGTGGTCGCACCGCAGAGGCATCGGCGGCCGGCTCCGACACGATTGATCGAGCAGGATCCAGTTCCGTTTCCTCTTTGATTCCTTGACGTCTGGCAACAGACCAGGAATACCAACCGTAGGTGCTCACCACTAGAAACATCACTTGGCGGCCAGCTTGGCCGTACAAATCCAAATTCTGGGGTGTGGAGAACGCGCTGCCTAAAAACACCGTAAACAACAAAATGTTGCCGATAATTCCAATCGGCCACGCCCACACCACGCGTTTCATCCCACCGTAAGCGCTGGCGAGGCCAAAAATGTTGCCGATGATTTCTCTCCAGAGAATGGGCACGCCACCAATCATCAAAGTGGCACCTAGGAGTTGATTGAAGAGGTTCATTTCAAAGCTGAGGTTACCCGAAACCGTACTGGCTATGCTCGCCGACCACTGAGCATTCGCCCGTTAGAGCTTTGGGAAGCATCGGCCACCGACCGGGTAGTGCTTTGTCAGCGGGTGAACTCACCGCTGCGCACTAGTGCGAAAGTTTTACGAATGCGCTGTTCGAGCTGGTCGGTGGCTTCCATTGAGCCACTGTGCAGCAATTCGCTCTCGATCGCCGCTGCGGCTGTGTGGGCAGCTAGTTGGAAGGCCAGTTGAACCCTAAGGCGATCGTGGTCGGGGTAACGTGCATAGCACCGCTCCAGGAACCATTGCGTGAGCTCTTTCATTTCCGCAGGCACCTGCCCAGGGGACATGCAATCAACCTGTTGGCTGATCGTGAACAGCGCGGTGATGGTGCCACGCATGTTTTTATCGTGCAGGATCGTGTCGATCAAAATGAGCTCGATGGTGTCGAACAGGCTGGTCGTGGCTGGAATCCCTTCGGCTTTTGCAAGCAGAGCCTCAACGGATCCCCGCAAATATTCACCGAGCGCCTCTTCGCGGGACGCAAAGTAGTTATGAAAAGTCCGCGTTGAGACATTGGCTGCTTCGGCGATGGCCGCGACGGTTACTGCATCTGCACCATCGCGCATTGCGATTTCCGCTGCCGCAGCTGCAATTGCAGCACGAGTAGCTGCCTTTTTGGATTCGCGGAGACCAGCCATGAGTGTTGCGTTACCTGAACTTTCTGTAGCGGGGTGACACGGACGAGAGGTTAGTTCGAGGCCTGAATTCCGGCGCTTCGCTGGAGGCTTTCGCCCTCGATATCAACCTTGGGCAAGATCTTATCGATCCAGCTTGGCAGCCACCAAGCCCGTTCGTCGAGTAGAAACATTGTGGCTGGGATGATCATCATGCGGACCACGAAGGCGTCGAAAAGCACGGCCACGGCGAGGGCAAAACCCATGGTCTTGATGAAGACGGCGTCTTGAAGCATGAACGCGGCGAACACCGAGATCATGATGAGGGCAGCAGCCGTGACGACGCGCGCGCCGTGCTTGAATCCGTTGGAGGTCGCATTCCCGGCAGTCTTACCGTGCGCCCAGCCTTCACGCATGCGCGTGACGAGGAAGACCTGGTAATCCATCGCAAGGCCAAACACGAGTCCGATTAGCATGATAGGGAGGAAGGAAAGCAATGGTTGTGGGTCTTCGATGAGGCCCAGCCAACCTTCCTGGAAGAACCCGACCGTCACACCGAACGTCGCGGCTACAGAAAGAGCAAAGCCTGCAGCTGCAATGAGCGGCACCCAGATGGAGCGGAATACCAGCATGAGCACCAAGAATGCTAACGCAAGTACGATCGCCACATAAGGCAAGAGGACATCTTGGAGGCGCTGCGAGATGTCATCGAAAATTGGGGTGGCACCGGTGATTCCATACGTACCACCCGTTTCACTGTTGAACGCTGCGGCGTGCTCACGCAGTCGTGCCAGGGTCTCAGAAGCGCGTTCATCTGTTGCGCCAAACTGTGGGGTGATTAGCACCTGCGCGGTATCCAAGCTGTCTGTGGTCTTGACTACCTGTGCGTTGGCCACGCCTTCGGTAGTGGCAAAGGTTTCCACAGCCTTTGCGACGGCCTCTTGCCGGCCTTCCGGCTGGACGTCGGCTAGGTCAATGAGAGCGATCATCGGAGCATTTCGTCCTGGGCCGAATGCTTCCGCGGTCGTGTCGTAAGCAATGCGGGCAGGAGAACCAAGGTTGGCGCTGCCGTCAGTAGGCATGGCGAGGCGCAGGTTACCTGCGGGTATTGCCAGAAGCGCTAAGAAAGCTACGCCAGCAACAAGGTGGATAAGTGGGTGTTTGCGGATACGACGTACCCACTTGAGGCCCATGGTTGGTTTTTCGTCCTCTGGATCCGGAGCTTTAACAGCAGGCACCTTTCCAGCAAATGCCTTGGTCCCGAGCGCTCCCAGCAGAGCCGGCAGGAAACTCAAGGCCACTGCTACAGCAATAACGACGGTCGCAGCTGCAGCTAGCGCCATGGCAGATAGGAATGGAATGTTGATAATCGTGAGGGCCGTGAGCGCGATGATAACAGTGAGACCTGCGAAAACGACGGCAGAACCGGCCTTGCCCACAGCGAAGCCCATTGCCTCAGCGCGTTGTTCACGAGAGGTTCGTTTGATTGCCTGGGCAAGTTCGGCAGGGGAAAGGTCATTGCCAATCCGCGAGATCAATTCGCTACGGAACCGCGAAACGATGAACAGCGCGTAATCGATACCCACAGCCAGGCCGATCATTGAGGCAAGAGTTGGAGTCATATCGTTGATCGAGTCTGTAAAAGCCGTGCCCAGGGTGATGCCCAGCAGGCCGACCGCCACACCTACTACCGCAGAAATCAGAGGCATGCCTGCTGCGACAAAAGAACCGAAGGTGATCATCAGAACCAGGGCAGCGATTGCAAGACCAATGAGTTCCGATGCCCCACCTATGGCGTTGTTGCCCTGCATGACTTGGCCGCCGTAGGAAACGGTGATGCCGTCGCGTGGCTCGTCAAGGGTCTGCTGCAAATCAGCAAGGTCTTCTGAAGACACATCCATTGACGTTGCTGCATCGAAGGTCACAGATGCAATGCCCGTCCGGCCATCTTCGCTCAACGGGGACAGAACTTTGAAGTCCGCCTCGATCTGATCCGGAGGAACGCCTTGTGCAGCCTTTGCTTGGCTGAGCTGCTGTTTCATTCCCATCGCTGCCATCGCAGGCGAAACAAGCTGCTCTTTGCGAATTAGATAGTCTTTCGCTTGGAGGTCGCCCATCAGTGAGTTGACGGCATTCTTTTGTTCTTCGTCATTCAAGGTTTTCCCTTCGGGAGCCTGAATGACGATTTGTGCAGTTGGCTCGCTAGTTGGGTCAACACTGTCGGGGAAGCGTTCCTTCATTTTCTCTTGAGTCACCACGGAATCGAGGCCCGGAATAGAAAAGGAACTGCTCGTGTTTTTGGAAAAGGCAGTAGCACTTCCACCTACTGCTACGAGGATGATCAACCAGATGGCAAGGTATCTCCAGCGGTTGAGGTAGGCATTTTTGCCAAGCTTGTATAGGAATGAAGCCACGAAAGTATCCCCTTGGGTAGACGTTTGAGAAACATTGCACAGTCTATGCAAACTTGCATGATGGGTGCAACATTTAGGGGATGTGAGCTGTGAGCTGGAATTTTGGGCGTAAGTAGCCACGGACGTGCGGAATTGTGGCACACTCAACACTATGCAAAGAAAACGACATGAAACACGCCACGATGCTCCAGTGCGTGCATACGCTCAAGCATCCACGGGCATTCTTGAGCTCAACCGGCCCCGTGCGATTAACGCCATCAACGGCGAGATGGTAGATATCATCACGCCGGCGCTCGAGGACTGGCGCGATGACCCGGAGATCCATCGGGTGCTCATCTTCTCGAACTCCGAGCGTGGCTTCTGTGCGGGAGGGGACATTCGCGAAGTGCGAGACCACGCCATTGAAGGTGATCACGAGTTTGGGGATCAATATCTCCAGAAGGAGTACACCATGAATAAAATCATGGCGAATTTCCCCAAGCCGTACGTGGCGCTGATCGACGGCGTCGTGATGGGTGGTGGCCTTGGCGCCAGTGCCCACGGCAGCCACCGAGTGATTACGGAAAAGGCGTTCGCTGCAATGCCGGAGATGGCGATCGGCTTTGTCCCCGATGTGGGAATTTCCTACATGATGACGCACATGGTCGGCGAGGAAGGCCGGAAGATTCCGGCTCTTGCTACCTTTGCTGGCTTGACCGGCTACCGCTTAAGCGCAGCGGATATGCTCTACACCGGCTTGGCTACTCACTTCGTGCCGAGCAAAGACCTGGCGGAGTTCCAAGAAATGCTCATCGCGGAGTCTATTGATGAGGCGCTCGAAAAGTACGCGGGGGAATTGGACGAAGAACCGAGGATCCGCGAATTCCTGCCTGAGATTGAGGCATGCTTCAGCAAGGGGACGTGGGCGGAAATCGATGCCGCGCTGAACGAATGTGAAAACGAAGAATTCGTTGACCTGGTGCGTGACCTAATGAGCAACGCGAACCCGTCCTCGGTGGTTGCTTCGGCAGAGATGTACGCAGTGAACACCAAGGTGAGTACCGTCGAAGAAGCAATTCACAACGAATACGAGATCGGCTACCTGCTGCGACGCGAGCCGAACTTTGCGGAAGGCATTCGCGCGGTGTTGGTTGACAAGGATCGCAACCCCAGCTTCGTGCCTGCTACCTACGATGAAGTAGACGCTGCCAAGTACCACGCAGTATTGAACTAGCGATTTTCGGCTCGCAGGCGTACGTGCTCTAGGTACTCCTCGCGGGCCGCGTCTTGGTCGATGTCGCCTGCCGGTGGCTGGCTGAGCACAGCGTGGATAACTTCGCGGGTTGCCACCGGGACCGTGAATTCGGGGTGCTGTAGCAGCACCACGCGATAGGCCGTCGGGGTGAGCGGAATGAAGACATGCGTCCACACTTGAGAGGCTGCTTTGGCGCAGTCGATCAGGTTGAGCTTTTGGGCAACATCGAGTGGGACCTGCGGTCGGACAAACACGGGCATCGTGTGTTCCTGCCCAAAGTTGCGCAGGTGGCGGACTAGGGGACTATCAGCCCAGGTCCACAGCCCGTTGGAGACGTGTCCGAGTGGGATTCCAAGTTGGGGGAGTGCGGCAGCCAGTTGTGGGTTGCTGTTCACGCGGGCGTCGAAAAGCATTTGGTGCTCGCGGGAGAGGTAATAGCTGGTAGTGCGTAGTTCCTTGGTGGTGGTGTGTGGCGGTAGGGAGGCGAGCCCGCGACGAACGGCGAAAGCGGTGAGCTCGCGCGGAGTCGGATCCCACGGGCCATTGAGTAGTGCTTGTTGTGCTGTGCTGCGGCTGGGAGCGATGGTGAGCGCAAGGACTGTGACGTGGTCGTTGAAGGGGACGCGGATGATGGGGGCGTCGTCGCAAAGGGTGCGAGCAGCGGCGGTGAGTACGTCCAGGTTGATCGCCGGAGTGGGAGAATTGAGCTCGGGGATGTTGAAGCTGCTTGCTGCGGTGGCGGCTTGGGGAAGGTTCCAATGCCATTGGTCGTCCTGGATGGTGGCTACGAGTCGGGCTGGTACGTCGAGGTCGGGGTGCCCGGAGCGTCCGAAGCGCACGGTGAAGCCATCGTTGGTGCGAGCGACTTCGGTAGCGTTGACTGCACCGAGAAATTGATTGAAGTGAGCGTCAATGTCAGCTTGGTTAATCTTGCCGTCTTCGGCTAGCTCATTGAGGGTACGCGGGGCAGCTAAATGCACGTGAGTCAACTTCCATTGGTGTCTGCGGTATCTAGCAGCACAGCTCACATCGGGGCTGCATATTTGCTATTTGATCGGTCTCAGTATACTGGCCACGTCCCCGACCGCCCACCCGAGAAGGATAACCACATGTGGCACGCCGTGAGTTACGCGCTGATGGATTCCATCAATGTGCTCCTCATCGGTGTGATTGTGCTGCTTGGGGTAGTGTTGCCTCCCAGTGCACGGTATCGTCGCATCGCCACGTTGCTCGTGGGCGGGGATTGGCTGGGAGTTTTCTTGCTGTCGGTCCCGGTGCTGCTTTTGCTCGATTCGATCCGCTCGCGAGTGGAGGCTGCGCTGGCCTCACCCATCTTTGGTTGGGTGCTGATCGCGGTAGGCGTGGTCAGCGCGGTGATGACTTGGCGCGGCGGGGATTCTACTGCCCTCATGAACCGCATGCTGGGTCCTTTGCGGACTCCGACTTGGCGCACCGCTGCAGTTGGATTTGTGTTAGGGGTGGTGCAGTCGATCACTTCCTTGCCGTTCTTCGCCGGACTGGCCTATTTGAGCACTGGGGGCTTCTCGACGCCCGTTCGCTACCTGGGGCTCGTATTCTATGCCAGCCTCGCGCTGAGTTTGCCAGCGCTGACTGCGGTGGCGGTCGGTTTTGTCCGTGCCTACCCTGAATCTCCGGCCGGACGCGCCTTTGCATGGTCTCGGGAGAATGGCAGCCGGGTTTCCCAGTGGGCTGGCTACTTGGTGAGTGTGTGTTTGATTGTCATGGGGTGCACACACTTGTAATCTGTACTGCAATTAGCGATACAGATTGGAGATTGTGATGCAGCTTGACCCAAACTCGCCGATTCCCCTGTTTCAGCAGCTTCACGACGAAATCATCGCTGACATAGCGCGGGGAAAGCTGCCAAGGGGTACGAAGCTCAATTCTGTGCGGAAAGTAGCCGCCAATTTCGGTATCAATCCCGCCACCGTGAAAAAGGCCTACGACCTGCTGCAAAGCGAGGGGATTGTCGCGACCCACGGGCGCTCGGGGACCGTGGTGGTAATGGAGGGAACCCAGTCGCTACAGGACGAGCTCGTCGCCTTAGTCTTGCGGGCGCACGCCCAAGGCGTATCGACGGCGCAACTGCATGACATGCTCGATGCCGCTACTTCCGCCGCCTTTGTCGAGAAAGGCTGAGTTCTGATGGTTGTCGCTATGGCATTTGTTTTGGCGCTCGCGCAGGCAGTTTTGCCGCTGAGCTTGCTGTGGGTGGTTGATGGTCCTGCTCCGATCGGAGTGAGTGTTCCTCGTGCGCGTCTGGAGCATCCTGTGGTTCGGTACGCCGTCGCTAAGGCCCGGGCCTGGTTAATGTGGTGCGCGCTTGCGTCTGCTGTTGCTACGGCAGTGCTGGTGCTGGTTTCCCCGCAGCTGATTCCCGTAGCCACCATCGCCACAATGGTGTTGATCATCATGGGCTGGAACCGCTGTGGCCAGCGGATTCGAGCTGTGAAAAGGGCGGAGGACTGGTATGCGGATGTGCCAGTGGTGCTTCGTGGAGACGTGGTTGATTCCGAGGAGGAAGAACTACCAGTCAATTGGTGGGGTTTTTGGTGTGCTGGCGCGATAGTAATGGCAGGCGCAAGTTACTTGGGTGCGCGTTGGGATGAAGTGCCGGGTGAATTCGCTACGCATTTTGATGCGCACTTCCAACCGGATGCGTGGAGCACCAAGTCGGTCGGAAGCGTGTTCTTCGGGATGTTCTTTGCGGTGGGGCTCTTGCTTTTTCTCGGTGCTTTGGCGTGGATTGTTCGTGTCGCACCGTCGAGCTCTCGCACAGCTCATCAGCCGGAATCCCGCAAGCAAGCAGCCAAGATCAGGGCATCTACTGCTTCGGCATTGGGATGGATGTCTGCGTACCTGTGTGCTGGCTTGGTGTGCATGCAGCTGAGCATGTGCTTGCCTGACTGGCATGAGTATCAAAAACTCATTTCTGTGCTGTTTCTGATAGGGACTGTCGCAGGGGCAGTGGCTATGACGGTATCCCTAGCGAGGATTTCCGGCGGAGCTAAGAGGGGTGGGGTCGGAGCTTACGGGGACCGGCGCCAGATTCAAGACATGGGTACGGAGCCGCCAGATATGGACTCACATGTTGTGTGGGGAATGTTTTATTACAATCCTGATGATCCGGCGATATTCGTGGAAAAGCGATTGGGCGTTGGATGGGACTTCAACTACGGTCGCTGGCCGGGAAAGATTTTTGCGCTGTTCACAGTGCTCATTCTCATTGCGACGTTGGCAGTTGCCCTGTTCTAGCTGCTTGGTCTGAAAAGCCTTTAACGCGACGATCGGAAGGGTATTTTCCAGACTTGCTCGTCGAGAAGGAACATGACTGCGGGCAGAATTGTCATGCGCACCAGGAAGGCATCCAGCAGGATTGCGGTGGCTAGCGCGAAGCTCATGGTTTTGATGAAGGCGACGTCATGCAGCAGGAATGAGGAGAAAACCCCCACCATGATGAGGGCGGCTGCGGTGACAACGCGCACGCTGTGTTTGAAGCCGTTCGCTACGGCGTTTCCAGCGGTCTTGCCGAAGTCCCAACCCTCTCTCATACGGGAAACGAGAAAGACCTGGTAGTCCATTGCTAGCCCGAATACAAGACCCACCAGAATGATCGGCAGGAAAGAGATAAGCGGTTGCGGATCGCTGACCAGCCCGAAAGCACCGTGTTGGAACAGTGCCACTGTGATCCCAAATGTGGCAGACATGGACAGCAAGAAGCCAATCGTCGCGATGAGTGGGATCCACAGCGACCGAAACATGATTCCCAACAGCACAAATGCCAAGGCAAGCACGATGGCCAGATATGGGATCAATGCTTGCTTGAGCAGGATAGTCAGATCCACGAATACGGCCGTCATGCTGGTCACGCCGTAGCTAGCGTTTGTCGACGCCTCCACCTGTTCAGCGTTTTCCCGCAAGCGATGAACGATGCTGGCTGCGCGCGGATCTGTCGCGGAATATTTCGTGGTGACCAGCAACTCTACGGTGTCTAGGGTGTCGGTGCCTCGGACGGCTTGGACATGTTGGACGCCGTCGATTTTCCGAATCTTGCTGCCGACCTGCAAGATGGTTTGTTTGCGTTGGTCCTGTGGCACTTCAGCAAGATCAACGAGTGCCACCATTGGGTAGTTGCGCCCGGGGCCAAATCCACGTTCGATCATGTCTGCTGCGGTCCGCGTAGGGGTACCTAGCGGTGCGGTGGAATCTGTAGGCATTGCTACTTGCATGTCGCGGGCGGGCAGCGCGCAGAGTGCGAGAAAGAGAACAGCTGGGATGAGGAAAAGCGCTGGATGCTTACGGATGGCGCGTACCCAACGCAGCCCAAAAGTGGGACGTTCGTCCTCCGGGTCTGGGGCGCGGAAGATGGGCAGCGGCCGGCTGAAGGTCTTTCTTCCGCACCAAGCGGTGACCGCGGGTAGGAACGTGAGGGCAATCGCTACCGAAATTGCCACGGTGCTGGCTGCGGTGAGGGCGAGCCCACTGAGGAAGCTGATGCGGAAAACACAAAGCGAGGCCAGCGCCACGACGACTGTTGCGCCAGCGAAGATGATGGAGCGACCTGCCGTCGATACGGCGATGCCCATGGCGTCGGCAAAGGCGGCTTTAGGCAGTTCTCGGAGGTGCTCGGCACGCTCTCTTGGTGAGATGTCATAGCCCGTTTTTCGCACGAGTTCGCTGCGGAAGCGGGCGAGGACGAAGAGGGAATAGTCAATCCCTACCGCGAGCCCGAGCATGATCGAAAATGTCGGTGCTAGGAAGTTCACCGAGGCAGTGTGACGTGCTGCCAGCGCGATGCCCGCGATACTCAGTAGGATGCCAAAGACGGCCGTGGTGAGCGGAATTCCTGCTGCCAGTAGGGAACCCAGGGTCACGGTGATGACTAGCGCGGCGATCAGGAGTCCAATAGCCTCCGATTCCATGTTGAATTGCTGGGCGGTGTCGCCATCGGAAAACGGCCCACCGGAGTAACCCACGGCGAATTCAGGGCTGTTGAACTGCGCTAAAGTGTCCGCAGCCTTGTCGACGACCTCGTCCGGGACTTTCCCATCCGGTCCGAGGTCGAGTGTTATTTCAAAGATCCCGGTGTCGTTGGCGTTGTTGACAGGCGAGATATTTCGGAAGTCTCCTTCGATGACGCTCGAAGGCAGGCCGTACTGCTTTTCTTCACGAAACACCCGCTCACGCAGCTCATTCGCGCGCTCCTGAGGTGTGTTGATCGGGGCATCTTTGGTGATCCCCGGTAACTCCCGCAGCGCGGCTATCAGTTGCGCTATGCGTTGGGCATGGTCGGGATCCGCGAGCGTTTCACCCTCAGGAACCTGGATGATGACTTGAGCTGTGCTTGTCGACGCCGACGGCCCGACCGGCGGGAATCGCTCATCCATCTTCGCTCGCGTTTGTGTGGCGGGCAGTTGTGGCAGGGTGAAATCCGAGCTAAATGAAATGGGGGAGGACAGCACTACCGTGAGCAGGACGCCAAAAAGTACGAGCCAGATACCGCTCATGAGACCTCGATGGCGATAGCTCCCGGAGCCAAGTCTATAAAGCAGACCCGATAGCACTGCTAGTCCGTCCTTTTGGTCATACGAGTTTATGGAATCGTTATAAACTTACCGGCCACTCTAGCTCGGTGAAAATCCCAGACAAAACCTACCCCTTTTTTAGCTGGGTGGCAGGTTGAAGGGCGCATCCTGGAAAAGCGTCGAAAGCTCAAGTTGTTGTCATCTCACTAAGTGGTGTTGAGTCGATCCCAATTGCCCTATATCAGGGGTAGTTTCCATGACTTCTCGAAAGTATGGAACGGTTCGGTGGGCTCGCGAAGTCTAATGCAAGTGAGGGGGTTTGCACTTATGATGAGGTTCGGCGTTTCGGATTGACAATTCCACGAGGGGGGAACGTGCGTCGCCGATCTTCATTTTGGGTACAGGTCACCTCAGGTGCCATTATGGTCACCGCTTGTTCAGTTATTCTTGCCGGTTGCCGTCTCGAAGAAAGCTTGTCAGAGGTGGGTACGCCCCCATCGACGGAAGCGGCTGCGACCGCTGGCTTGCCGACGGTTGACCTATCGACGGCCGCTTCTTTCGATCCCAAAGCTCCTGGCTTCCGAATCGTAGATCCATGTTCGGAAATTCCCGAAGACGTTTTGCGGGAAGCCGGATTGGGAAAGCGTTCGGAGATCACGCACGAGCCTGGAGCTTTGCATCGATTCTGTGCGTTCTCGGTAGATTCGGGAGAGAGATTTCCAGACGGGGCCAACTTGGCTGTCAATATTGGAACTCGTCAAAGGGCGGAGTCGGTGGGGGAACCTGTAAAGCTTCCGCTAATTACGGAAATTCCGAATGCCTATCAGTTTCGCATGGCAAAAGGAGACAAGGCGCAGTGTTCTTCAGTGGCACAGACTTCAGGCGGTCAATTTAGTGCTGGTTTCATTGATCGGAATAAGAGGATGACTGAGCAAGAAGTGTGTGATCGTTCCTTGGCGCTGTTGGAAAAGTTGTATCCGATTGTGGAAGGAATTGCTCGGAATGGATCGTCTAGAAATCAACAAAGAAGTATTTCGTAATCAAGTAAACGAAATAGATGGAATTTCCAAGAGTGCCATAGAGCTGCAAAATGTCGAAGTTAACGGCACCATCTCCGCCGCCTACTCCGAGGTTTCGGGGCTTGACCAGATGGGTTCTTTTCATGGCGCGGTGGTGGATGGGGGCGTCGGTTCTGCTGTTACGACACTGCAGAAGTATGCGCAGCAGGTCGGTTGGTTGCGTGACGGATTGTTGGCGACGGAGCAGGTGCTGCTGGGGCAGGAGGATATCGTTGATCGTGCTGTGCAGATCGCTGACTTGGGCGGGGTGGTAAGCGGTGAGGCAGAATTGTTTCCGCAGCGGCCCGATGTCGTGTTTGAGGATTTTGACTTTCCAGTTCCTGTGGTCAGTATTCCATCGAGTTTGGCGGAACTAAGTTCAGCGTTTTCGTCCACGGATTCCTCAGCGGTGGGGACGACCGCCGAGGTTTGGCGGGCGATGGGGAAGAATGCGTCCCAACTGGCAGAAAGCATTCGTACAACTGCGTGGGACATGGATGAAATCAATAAGGCCCGGGCTATCGAACGAGCAGTAGATCATGCGTTGGACATTGCGGATGGCGCCGACAGGTTCGCGGTGAATGCTCAGGTGATGGCCTCGTCGGTGGAAGCAATGGGGGCCGTGGAGCAGGCTGGGGCTTTCCATGTTGCGCTTGCTGAGCTTGCGTTGGCATTCATCGAGGATCCGTTGGAGCGCGCCGAAGCGGAGCGTGCGTTCTTGGATGACTTTATGGGTTCTACCTTTCCGGCTGCCGTGGAGTCGGTGGTGCCTACTCTGCGCAACTTGATGGACTTTAACGCTGCAGGCAATCGGGGAGGAACGATCAACCTGGCGATGAGCGACATAAATGGCAACGGCGGGCTTCCTGGAGTGCAGTTAATTCAGGCTGGATCGCAACAGTTGCAGGGGTTGATTAATGATCCCCGAGGAATGTCCGCAAGCTCGTTCGGGCAGATTAGCCAGCAGGCTGCCGAATTGGCTGGAGTGGGTGGAGTCGGGACTCAGGCTGCGTCGGTCACCGCACCGCCCACGCTGGGAGGGATGTCATCGAGTGTTCCTACTATGACGCAACCAGCCAATGGCTTGTCGGCAGGTCTACCCCAGGGGTTTGGTTCTGGGAATTCTTCGGGCTTGATGCCTGGTCTAATTGGTGGGGCAGCTGGCTCGCGCGGGGCTGCAAATGTCGGCACTAGAGGTGCAGGAATCGGCACGGTTTCATCGGGCATGGGCACCACGGGTGCACATTCCGGGTTGCCAGCCATCGCAGGTAGCAATCCAGGTGGCACGTTTGCAAATGCGAATCCGCTGATGTCGGGCATGCTGCCTGCCCAAACCATGGGAACCGATGGTCGCGGTGCCACGGATGTGCGAGGGTTTGGCGCGGGATCTGCATCACGGCGTCGAGAAGAGCAGCGTGGTGGAGGCTCCTCCATGGCGGGCGCAGGAGCAGGTTTGGGGCAGGGGGCTGCTGCTGGGGCGTTGGGTGCGGGCGTCGGTGCCTTGGGTGCGGGGGCGCTCAGTGCTGGTGCCGCGCCGATGGGAGCGAGCGCGGCGGGTGCAGGTTCCGCGGCTGCTACCGGCCGCAGCGTGGCTCCCTTTGGCGGGATGCCGATGGCCGGTGCTCCGCAAGAAAACAAGCGGTCCAAGGTGAAGTCCGTGACCAGCCCGCTGGAGGACGAAGGGAACATGAAAGCTCTGCTCGGTGATCTCCCGCCGGTTGTGCCTGGAGCCATCGGCGCCTGGGCTAGGAGCTAGCTGCAAAACCAGTTCGGGCTAGTCGGCCACCAGCGGTTCCATGGTGAGTTCCGGGTGTTCCTTTTCGATAAAGGCCAGTTTCCATTTGTCGCCGAACAGGGCGATGAGCTCGCCGTCGGTACGCGTGAAGATTTCCACGCCCCGCTGGCGGCCGAGCTCCGCGGCGGAAGCTGCGTCGGTGCGACGTGCCACGGAATATGGGATCGGTTCGGTGACCGTTTCAACGTTGTATTCGTTTTCCATGCGGGCCTGCATGACTTCGAACTGCATCGGGCCCACGGCGGCCATGACTGGGGCAGCGTCGCCACGCAGGTCATTGCGCAGGATCTGGACCACGCCTTCGGCAGCCAGCTGGTCGAGCGCCTTGCGGAACTGCTTGTATTTGCCCAGGGACTTCGCGCGCAGGATCCGGAAGTGTTCGGGCGCGAACTGTGGCATCGGTGGGAACTGGACCTTGTTGCCTTCGTAGATGGTGTCGCCAGGCGCAAGCGATCCGGCGTTGACCAGGCCGACAATGTCACCTGGGTACGCCGTTTCCACGGTGGATCGGGTGCGACCGAAGACCGTCAGCGCGTACTTCGTCGAAAAGCTGCGGCCCGACTGTGCGTGGGTGACCTGCATGCCTCGGTCAAACTCTCCGGACACGATGCGCATGAAAGCCAGCGAGTCGCGGTGGTTCTTGTCCATGCCTGCCTGAACTTTGAACACGACGCCGGAGAAGGAATCCTCGATCTCGCGGGACTCGTCGAAAGTGCCGGTAGCTGCTGCTACTGCTTTCGGATCTGACGCACGCCCGCGTGGCGACGGCGCCAGCTCGCACAGCGTATCCAGGATCTGATGCACGCCGAAGTTCAGCATGGCGGAGGCGAAAATCGTTGGTGACGTCACGCAGGTTTCAAAAAGCTCCTGGTCATGGACAGCGCCGTCCATCGTCATGAGTTCCACTTCTTCGACGGTCGCATCCCAGGCTGATCCTTCCCGAGAGGCCGCCTCATCAGGAGAATAGTGCTCCTCCGGCGCAATCGTGGAGCCACCGGCGGTGCGCAGGAAGTGAATGTATTCGTCTACTTCGCCATCGGGTGTGATGCGGGCCAGACCGCGGAAGTCACCAGCTTCGCCCACTGGCCAATACATGGGGGTTGGTTGCAGCCCGATTTCGGACACGATCTCGTCGACAAGCTCAAGCGGTGTGCGGCCTGGGCGGTCCCACTTATTGATCACCGTAACGATAGGAAGGCCACGCGCTTTACAGACCTTGAACAGCTTGAGGGTCTGCGGTTCGAGGCCTTTGGATGCGTCGACGAGCATGACCGCGGCGTCAACAGCAGTGAGCACACGGTAGGTGTCCTCGGAGAAGTCCGCGTGACCTGGGGTGTCCACCAGGTTGATCATGTATGGTTCGCCGGTGTGGCCCTCCGGCGCGTACTCAAACTGCAACGCGGAGGAACCGATGGAAATACCGCGTTCCTTTTCCATGTCCATCCAGTCCGAGACCGTGGACTTACGTCCCGCCTTGCCGTGCACCGCGCCGGCTTCCGAAATGACGTGCGCATGCAGCGCCAGCGCCTCCGTCAGCGTGGATTTACCCGCGTCCGGGTGGGCAATTACGGCGAAGGTACGGCGGCGCTGGGCCTCGGCGGAAACAGAGCTCATGAAAGTTAAGGATAGCGGGTTGCACTCGCAAGGACTAAAAAGGAATACATGTCTGTTCTTTCCGAGCTGTCCGTGCCCATCATCGCGGCTCCCATGGCTGGCGGGCCTTCAACGCCAGAGCTTGTCGACGCCGTCTCCCGGGCCGGAGGCTTCGGCTTTATCGCCGGTGGCTACCTCACCGGTACCGTGCTAGAGCGACAAATGCGCGCAGTCAAGGCTGATTCTTTCGGGGTAAATCTCTTTTATCAGCGCTTGGAACCGATCGATGATGAAGCTCTTGGAGAGTATGCGCAGCGGATTTACCCGCTGTACCTTAACCAAGGTAAGGACGTTCCGAAATACCAAGAAGTCGACGAATCCGATCGGCTGGCCGAGAAGTCGGGGTTTGTCCATGCTTTTGCGCCGTCGGTACTCAGCATGACTTTTGGTATCGAGCTACCAATTCTCATTGACGAACTCCACAAGCGAGACATTGAGGCGTGGGTGACCGTCACCAACCCTGCGGACGCTAAGAGCGCTGAAGCTTATGGAGCAGACGCCATTATCGTCCAAGGCGCCGAAGCTGGCGGACACCGCAGTACCTTTTCCATCCACGCACCCGCCGATCCACGGCATCATCTGGAATTGCTCCGCGAAATTAAAGTGGGGATCCCCATGGTTGCGGCAGGCGGTATTGCTACCGCACAGGACGTCAAGGCAGCGCTGGACTCGGGTGCTGCTGCCGTGTCGTGCGGCACCGCCTTCTTACTGGCAGATGAGGCTGGGACAAGTGAACTGCACCGACGTGCGATTAAGGAAGCCAAAGCACATGGCGGTGTCACGAGCGTGACTCGCGCCTACTCAGGGCGCCTCGCGCGCGGAATCGAGACTCAATTCATGCGAGATAACGCAGATGCCCCCGCAGCTTACCCGCACATCAACGTGCTGATGGGCGAGCTACGGCGCACGACCACTGATCTCAATTATGTGGCTGCCTGGGCTGGGGTGAACTTCGCATTGGCAGAAGAAGCGCCGGCAGAGGAAATTGTGCGCAAACTGATGGATTTCTAGGGCGTCGAGAAGCCGTAAGCTCCTGGCGGGAATGCCCCCGGCACACGAACCTTAGAGTGAAATGCGAGCTTGGCCACATCGGCTCCGTTCGAGGGGCAGGGATTGTTGCGTTAGCCTGCCTGGATGCCGCGGAAAGTTCGGATTAGGGTAGCGATGCGACCACCAAATTGGGGGTAAGACAAAAATGGGGAAACAAAACCGGTAACTTAACATATGTATGCCTTTACTTCGGCAGTACACTCGAAACCGTTAGACGAGACACCCTTCGGAGGAAACCCCCATGACGGAGCAACAGCCAATCGCTCAACAGGACTGGAATGAGCGCATTGAAATCGCAGAGAAGATGATCCCGCTGATCGGCAAGCTGCGTCGTAACAACAACGTTGTTACCTCCATTTACGGGCGCCTGCTCGTGGGAACCTCCGAGATCGACATCATCAAGGCACACCGCTACGCTCGTCGCATCACCGACGCAGAACTTCCACTCACCCAGACCCTTCCGATTCTCGAAGAGCTCGTGGAAATGGATCTTGGCACCGCATCCATCGACTTGGGTGCACTAGCTACCAAGTTCGAGTCTGAGGGTGGCGACCTGCGCGCGTTCCTGGACCGCGAGCTCGAATCGGTCATCGGCAGCGCTGACAAGACCCCACAGACCGACATCGTCCTCTACGGCTTCGGCCGCATCGGCCGCCTGCTGGCCCGCATCCTGCTGGCTCGCCAGGCTATGTACAACGGCCCACGCCTGCGCGCCATCGTCGTCCGCAAGAACGGCGACCAGGACCTCGTTAAGCGTGCGTCCCTGCTGCGACGTGACTCCGTGCACGGTTCCTTCGACGGCACTATCTCCGTCGATGAAGAAAACTCGATCATCTGGGCAAACGGCACCCCGATCCAAGTCATCTACTCCTCCGACCCATCGACCGTTGACTACACCGAATACGGCATCAACGACGCGATCGTCGTGGACAACACCGGTCGCTGGCGTGACCGCGAGGGCCTCGAGCAGCACCTCAAGTCCAAGGGCGTTGCGCGCGTTCTGCTGACCGCGCCGGGCAAGGGCGACATCAAGAACATCGTGTACGGCGTGAACCACGCCATGATCTCGGATGATGACCGCGTCCTTTCCGCAGCGTCCTGCACCACCAACGCCATCACCCCGGTGCTGAAGGTCCTGGAGGACAAGTGGGGTGTTGAATACGGTCACGTCGAGACCGTTCACTCCTTCACCAACGACCAGAACCTGATCGACAACTTCCACAAGGGTTCCCGCCGTGGCCGTGCCGCCACCCTGAACATGGTGCTCACCGAAACTGGCGCTGCAAAGGCTGTGTCCAAGGCCCTGCCTGAGTTCGAAGGCAAGCTGACTGGTAACGCAATTCGTGTTCCTACCCCAGATGTCTCCATGGCAGTCCTGAACCTCAACATGAAGTCCGACGTCACCGTCGACGAGGTCAACGACTACATGCGTCAGGTGTCCCTCACCTCTGAGCTGCGCCAGCAGATCGACTACATCAAGTCCCCAGAGGTAGTTTCCACCGACTTCGTTGGTTCCACCCACGCAGGCGTTGTCGACGGCCTGGCCACCATCGCCAAGGGCAAGCAGCTCGTCCTCTACGTCTGGTACGACAACGAGTTCGGCTACTCCAACCAGGTCATCCGCATCGTAGAAGAGATGGCTGGAGCCCGTCCGAAGGTGCTGCCAGCTCGCCTGCCACTGTCTGAGGTCTAAGCTTTAGTTGGTGCGAGCCGCGCCCAGCCGTTAGGGTTGGGCGCGGTTTTTTGCTTTGCGACGCCCAGTTGCAGCGGAGGTTAAGTAGGGAAGCGTGTGCCTTCTGATTCCCGAATTCCACAATGTCGTAGGCCTTGAAGCCAGTATTTACTGTGTTCTGGCAGCCGTAGCCCGCTCGATGTCGTCCCTTCGGTGTAGTCGGACTACCGCTTTGGGATTTTATTCATTAAAAAACGCTGCTCTGCGTAGTCGGACTACGCTGAAGCGACGACATAGCACTTGTGCAGCAAATCCGCACAGCCAGTGACACCTTCGCCGGACACTTTTGCTTAAACCCGATTTAGCGTTTCTTGGTCAAGATATGCCAGGCCAGTGTCGCCAACGCTGCGATCAGCGGTGCCCAGAGCGGGGCTGACCAGATGATGTCGTAGCTGTCGGTTAGAACTGTTAGTAGCGCGCCACAGGCCCAAAAGACTAGGCAGAGGGTGAAAAAATCAACACATACTTGCGCATGTCTTCTTCCTAGTGGCTGTGGACGGCATTTTGAGCGAATTGCAGGCCGCGCTCCACAATTAATTCCGCGCCGTCGGCTGCTGTTGCGCATATCGCCCCCAGGTCCGCTTGTTCCGAAGCCGAGAAGTTTCTTAGTACGTAGTCCGCGGGGTCTTGCCGTCCCGGTGGGCGGCCGATGCCAACGCGTACGCGCAGGTAATCTTTCGTGCCTAAAGTCGACGACGTTGAGCGCAGCCCATTGTGCCCGTTTTCGCCACCGCCCTGCTTGAGGCGAACCACACCAAAATCAAGGTCCAGCTCGTCATGCACCACGATAACCTGAGCCGCAGGGATCTTGAAGAAGTCGCATAGCGCTCGAATGGGGCCACCGGAGAGATTCATGTACGTGCGTGGTTTAGCCAGGACGATTTTGGCGTCGCCAAGCCGGGCTTCGATGATGTCTGAATTGGACTTCTTGTGAGTGGAAAAGGAGCCCTGGTAGCGCGAGGCGAGCTCGTCGAGGACCATGAAACCGACATTGTGCCGGGTGGTCTCATACTTTGCGCCCGGGTTGCCGAGGCCGACGATCAAGAATGGTGCTGGCATGACATCCATTGTTCCATACTAGGAATGCGGAAAGCCCGCCGCTCCCAGCACAATGGGAGGCGACGGGCTCAAGCCAGGGGCAGAATTACTCTGCGGACTCTTCAGCCTTCTCGGACTCTGGAGCGTCTTCGACGACGCCAGCTTCTTCAGCAGCCTCGTCAGCTTCAGCTTCGTTGTCCTCAGGAGCGACGAAGTTGACGATCAGGGTCTCAGAATCGGCAGCGAGCTCGATGCCGGAAGGCAGCTCGAGGTCAGCAGCGGAGATCTGGTCGCCGACAGCCTTGCCGTCGATGTTGACGGTGATTTCTTCTGGGATGTCCATAACGCCAGCGGAAACGAGGATGGTGTCTGCGTCCTGCATGACCATGGTGCCTGGAGCTGGCTCGCCAGCGAGTACTACAGGAACCTCAACCTCAACGGTTTCGCCCTTCTTGATGGCGAGCAGGTCAGCGTGGTCGATCTCCCAAGTCAAAACGTTCTGGTCGACGTGCTTGATCATGGCCAGCTGCTTGTCACCTTCGATGTCCACGGAGATAACAGCGTTGGAGCCGTGTTTACGGACGATCTTGGTGAATTCGATGCGGTTCACGGTGATGTGAATTGGCTCGAAGCCCTTTGCGTAGATGACAGCAGGAACGAGACCTGCAACGCGGGCACGGCGAGCGAATCCCTTGCCGAATTCCTTGCGTGGGCTTGCGGAAATTGCAATTGCTTCGTTAGACATAATGCCTCCAAAATTGTGTTAGAAGGCCGCTAGACAAAACAAAAGCCTGCGGCCAACTCGCGGAATGTTGTCATCGTCGAGTTTTCGCAGGCTTAAAGTAGAGAAAACCATCGCGTCGATAACGGCCCAGATTAGGTGCCCTCGCCGAGACTGCGCAATATTATCACGATCGCGCGGCGCCAAGCAATTTCAAGGTGCGAAGCTGTCCTTGTGGAGTGGGGGACGCAAGGGTGGTGATCACTTCGTCTGCTTGGACGCGTTGGGCGAAGCGATCGATGTATTCGGATACATCTTCTGCCGTGCCAACTGCGGTGTACTGCAGCATGGTGCGTACCTGTTCGGCGGCCGGTGAGGCCATGAGCAGCTGCCGGTCTGTGTCGGTGAACTTCCGATTACGCCCCACCAGGGCTTCAACTCGCAGCTCAAAGGTTTGGTTTGCTTCGACCACCGCTTCTTCTGCTGTATCCGCCGCGATGGAGTTGAGCGCTGCGATGAAGTACGGCTCCGGATGACGTTCACTGGGCTGGTAGCTTTCCCGGTACAGCCGAGCAGCGGTCTCCAAGTGTGTCGGCGCGAAGTGGGAAGCAAAGGCGTAAGGAAGCCCGAGCTGCGCGGCCAGCTGTGCGCCGAAGCGCGAGGAACCCAAGATATAAAGCGGGACCTCGGTGCCGTGGCCTGGGTAGGCATTTACTTGGGAGTCATCGCGATTGTTGCTGAGGTAGTCCTGCAGCTCGAGAACATCCTGCGGGAAGCTCTCCGCGGCGGCGGGGGAGCGTCGCAAAGCGCGCAGCGTGACCTGGTCGGTGCCGGGAGCACGCCCGAGGCCCAGATCGATGCGGTCGCCATGAATGGTGGCAAGGGTGCCGAATTGCTCCGCGATGATCAGCGGGGAGTGATTGGGGAGCATGACACCGCCAGAGCCCAGCCTTATCGACGTCGTATGGTCAGCCACGTGTCCGATGAGGACCGCGGTAGCCGAGGACGCGATCGTGGCCATGTTGTGGTGCTCGGCGTACCAGACCCGAGTGAAGCCTTGCTTTTCCGCCTCCTGCGCGATCTGCACGGAGTTGTCAATGGCATCCTTAATGTTTGCGCCCTTGCGGACGTGGACGAGGTCAAGGATGGAAAGTTTTGTCATGAGAAACCTCTCGTAGCAGCAAGGACAAGCGGGACCGGAACGCCCATTGGGGTTGGCGCGCGAAACTCGTCGCCCGGGGTCGGTCGACGATGAGTACAACACTCGGTGGTTAGAAAAAATTCCCGGCAGCAGAGTTGCTGTCGGGAATTCAATATGACCAGGGGTGTTTAGGCTTGGCCTTCGAAAAGGGTGGTTACGGAGCCATTCTCGAAGATTTCCTTGATAGTGCGGGCCAGCAGTGGCGCGATCGAAAGCACCGTCAGGTTGTCCCAGCCTTCGGTGGACTGTGGCAGGGTGTCGGTGGTGATGATTTCCTTTGCACCACACTGCGAGAGGCGCTCGCGGGCAGGGTCGGAGAAGACACCGTGGGTGCAGGCGATGATGACATCACTGGCGCCGGCTTCGCGGAGCACCCCGACAGCTCCGGCGATGGTGCCGCCGGTGTCAATCATGTCGTCGAGAAGCACACAGGTCTTGCCTGCTACGTCGCCGACGACGCGGTTAGCCACGACCTGGTTAGCCACCTCGGTGGAGCGGGTCTTGTGCACGAAGGCCAGCGGGGCGTCGCCCAGCGTGTTGGCCCACTTTTCCGCCACCTTCACGCGGCCGGCATCCGGGGAGACCACACAGAAGTTGTCCAGGGAGTAGTTGGACTTGATGTAGTCCGTCAAAATCGGCATGGCGTGCATGTGATCGACGGGGCCGTCGAAGAAGCCCTGGATTTGGTCGGTGTGGAGGTCGACAGACACGATGCGGTCTGCGCCGGCTGCCTTCAAGAGGTCTGCGATCAGGCGGGCAGAAATTGGCTCGCGGCCGCGGTGCTTCTTGTCCTGGCGAGCGTAAGGGTAGAATGGCAAGATTGCGGTGATGCGCTTGGCAGATCCACGCTTGAGGGCGTCGATCATGATGAGCTGTTCCATGAGCCACTTGTTCAGTGGTTGGGTGTGGGACTGAAGCACGAATGCGTCAGAGCCACGGACAGACTCTTCAAAGCGGACGAAGATTTCGCCGTTGGCGAAGTCACGGGCGGTCATCGGGGTGAGTTCTACGCCGAGTTCGCGTGCCACGGCCTCACCGAGTTCTGGGTGCGCGCGACCCGAGAACAACATGAGGTTCTTGTGGCTTTCAGTCCAATGTGCAGACATGTTTTGCTGCTTAGCCTTCCTGATCGGTGGTGTCGGCATCCCGCTGCTGAGCTGCGGCTGCGGCTTCAGCTGCCGGAGTTCCTGGTCGTTTCTTTTGGACCCAGCCTTCGATGTTGCGCTGGCGACCTCCGGAGACGACAAGTGCTCCTGGCGGGACATCATCTTTAATAACTGTACCCGCTCCAGAATAAGCACCATCACCGATGGTCACTGGTGCGATGAACATGGTGTCCGAACCAGTGCGGACATGCGAGCCTACGACAGTGTGATGCTTGTTCACTCCGTCGTAGTTCACAAACACGGAAGAAGCACCGATGTTGGAGTGCTCGCCGATGGTGGCATCGCCAACATAGGTCAGGTGTGGCACCTTGGAGTGGTCGCCGATCTGGGCATTCTTGGTTTCTACGAATCCGCCCAGCTTGCCGTGGGCTCCGAGTTTGGTGCCCGGACGCAAGTAGGTGAACGGGCCGACGCTTGCTTCGGTGCCGATTTCGGAGTCGATGGCGTGCGTGCGAACTACCGACGCGCCGTCGCCGACCACCACGTTAACCAGGGTGGTATCTGGGCCGATCTCACAATCGTTGCCGATAATGGTGCCGGAACGCAGCTGGGTACCAGGATGGATGATGACATCCTGGCCGATTTTCACGTCGACATCAATGAAGGTGGTGGCAGGGTCGATCAAGGTAGCGCCACCGCGCATCGCCTGCTCTCGCAGTCGGCGGTTCATCTCGGCATTCATCGCTGCGAGCTGTACGCGGTCATTGACACCGGCGATCAGCATGGCATCATCAAGCCGGTAGCCGCGCACGATTTTGCCTTGACGACGTGCAATCCCGACAACATCAGTGAGGTAGAACTCGCCCTGCGCGTTGTTGGTATCCAGCTTGGTAACCGATTCCCGAAGCAAAGCCGCATCGAACGCGTACACACCGGAGTTAATTTCGGTGATGGCACGTTGCTCGTCGGAGGCATCCTTTTCTTCCACGATGGCTTCCACGCCTTCGGCATCACGCACGATCCGGCCATAGCCGGTGGGGGAGTCAAGCGTAGCCGTCAGCACGGTTACGGCTGCGTCATGGGAGTGCTCGGCAATAAGTCCTGTGAGCACTTCGCCGTTGAGCAGCGGAACATCCGAGGTGGTGACCACTACGGTGCCGTCGAAATCTGTCGGCAGAGCCTCCAAGCCACATGCCACAGCATGACCGGTGCCGTTTTGTTCTTCCTGGATGGCGGTCTTGACTTCGCTCACCGAAAGTTTGGGCGCCTCCGCCTCGAGAGCCGGAATGACCTGGTCACGGCAGTGGCCGACCACAGCAATCAGGTGTGCTGGTTGGGTGGCTGCGGCGGCGTGCAGCGCGTGGGCGAGCATGGTGCGTCCGGCCACTTCGTGCAGCATTTTTGGCTTCGCGGATTTCATGCGAGTGCCCGCGCCTGCAGCAAGGATGATGACGGCAACCTGTTGGGTTGAAGCGTCAGACATAAGGCTCCGATCTGGAAGATTAGTCGAGTTTTACCCTAATAAAAGTACCGCAGACCGCCCCAGTTTGTGGCCGGCTACACCGAAATAGCACGAGCTTTTCGGCGACCTTCAAACTAACAGCGGCTTTTTAGCGACTGACGTCGACAAGCTTCCGGCCCCAGACCGTACCTACGATTCCCATACCTGCCAGGAACAAAAGTGCAGCATCGGGACCGAAGTGAGAAATTCCGCCCGAAATGAGGCCGGCGAACAGCAAAACGACACCCAGAACTGTGTTCGCGACTGCCACATAGCGAGTGCGTGTCGCCCCTTCGGCCATATCAACGACGTAGGTTTTCCGCGCTACTCGGATCGCGGTGTGCACCAGGTGAATCCCAAAGAAGCCGACTGGCATGATCCAGTTGTTAACCGTCTGCGAGGCGAACTGATCGCAGACGACGAGGCCGATCAGAATTGCCGACGCCACCAAAGAGCCCACCGTCATCACGCTTTTCGACGACTTATCCGACCACACTCCCGAAATCCGACCGCCAATAATCGCAGCCACGCCGGATGCCAGTAGGAAACTGCCGAGCCCGGATGGGGCGAGCATGACCACGAATGTGGGGGAAAGCGCCGAGACTAAAAGCAAGGAACGCACGATGACAAAGGTGCGGAATTGTCTATCTGTTGCCAGTAGTTCCCAGCTGTCCTTGATCCAGTTATTGGGGGCTTCTTCTTTTGGTTCGTCGCCTGGTTCGTCGATGGTTTTGAAAATCAGGCCGGCAACTAGCCATGCGAGAGCCGAAAGAATGATCAGACCCACGAGGATTGGGATGGGTGGTTGCTTGCCTAGAAACATTAAAAAGACGCCAATGGCTACCACTGATATTCCGCCCACCATGGTGGCAGTGCCGGTGATAGTTCCGCGTCTACCCTTGGCGATCGTTCGCCCTTGGACGTCTTTGGATGCGATGGAACATAGTGCTCGACCGCCAGCCAGGATGCTCAGCAAGATGATGGTGGCAAGTCCCAATGCGTGACCCGTGGTGAGCAACGCAGCGATACCAATCCCCGCAGCCGCCACAGCCTGCACAATCGAGCCCCATACCCAAACGAGCTTTCGGGAAGGCTGTCGAACTACCCACGGCGTCAAGGCTGCCTGCGGGAGCATGGAACCGGATTCTCGGATGGGTACAAGCATCGCGGCATAGAACGACGGGGTGCCCGAAGCAGCCAAAATCCAGGGCAGCACTGTCTTGGCCGCGACTACTTGGTCGCCAATGCTCTGCAGGCCGTTCGCCCAGATAAAGCGCCGGGCGTTGTAGTCTTCGTTTGGAAGCTTTTCAGTAATCATCGAAACCAATTGTGCCCCACCGGATAGATCCGATGGGGCACCAGGTGAGCGAGGCTCACCATCAGTGTTGCAACTTACGCTGTGATTAGTGCGTTGTGCTATGCGTTGCGACGGCGGATGAGGAAAACGCCGGCTGCTGCGGTGATTGTGGCAACTGCGAGCAGACCTGCGACGGAAGGGCCGGTGTTGGCGAGGACCTTCTTGCCGGCAGCTGGGGCAGTGCCCTGCTTGGCAGCCGGAGCGGCAGCCTGCTTAGCTGGGTCGATGCCCTTCTGTGGACCCTTGGCTTCAGGTGCCTTAGCTGGGTCGATGCCCTTTTCAGGACCCTTGGCTTCAGGTGCCTTAGCTTCTGGAGCCTGTGCAGCAGGCTTTGGCGCCTCTGGAGCTGGCTTGGTGTCCTTCTGCGAAGAGCCAGTTGCGCCGGAGCTCAGAGCAACTGCGCCACCTGCGAGGGTAGCAGCACCGAGGACTCCGAGAGTGATCTTGCCTTCCTTGCTCAGAGAGGAACCTTCAGCTGGCTCCTTGGTCTTGGTGGTAGAAGCAGGAGCGGAGTTTCCAGGTGTTGCGGTGGTTGGTGCTGGTGCTGCGGTGGTAGGAGTGGAACCATCAGGGCAAGTACTGCCCGATTGCAGTGCTGCAACGGTCACAGGAAGAGTTTCTACGTTAGTAGCGACGGTAAACGTCACGGATACGTTGAAGGTGCCAGTGGTGGTTGGGGTGCCAGAAATGGTTTGAGTATCAAAAACAAATTGCATGCCAGAAGGAGGCCTGTCATGGAAGCAATCTTGGTAGAATCACCATTAGTGAGGTAAGCGTCAATTTCTGCGCTGGCACTACATCCAGCGTAGAGGTTAGCTTGTTGAGCTACAGCAGGCGAAGTGAACAGTGAAGCCACAGTGGCTACAGATAGGGCGCTCACGGCAAGTTTGGACCGAAAAGACATTAGTTCTCCTTGAAAAGTGAAAAGCCAAGGACAAGCGGTATTTTTTCACTTAGAGGCAACTATCGCAGCGCAATTATTATTGTTGATCTTTCAATGAAAATAGATAGCAGAAGTGCTGTAGTTTACATTCTGGTCAAATACTGAGAAAAGGTAGAAATACTCTCCGGCCATATTTGGTCTAAGGGGATATTTTTTGTGAGTAAAACAATTATGAAAAAGTGTCGCTATTGGTCGCATTTCGTAGTGCAGATACTGGTTGGGGTCTGATTTTCATTGTGGTTGATGATCGCAAGTCGTCTGACCGAATAGGGCTATGTTTGAGTGACCTATTTGTTTGCGGGTGAGGCTCGCGGAAGGCCCTCGATGTTGCTCATTTTTTGCAGTTTTGGGCAAATTCAAAGGCGTTCGGCGAACGAGTTAAGCAAAAGAAAAGTGTGTACCGGAATCGTGATGCCCCCAGTTCAAGCACGCGAAATCCGGGTTGTGTTGCGCGCGTAGGGCATTAGTCCCCTCCAACACGCTCGATATCGCGATTTTTGTGCTCGGGCTGCGGCATCCGCACGTGATGGGGTGGGGCGGTGTAGAGAAAACCGACCCTCCTGCTTAGAGTTCGCTGGGCTTATGTAGGAGCAAGGCACCGCCAGATGGCGGTGTAGCGGTGAGACTTTCGATGCTTCCTCCACCCATAGGTCACCCCAAAGAATGTGGTGGTATTCCGCCAATTCTACGACCGGATCACCGCCATGTCACAACTGCTGCGATCGCAGCGAGAGCTGGTGTGGCCGCTGGGAATACGGCGCATTCGCATAAGTTACCGTTTTGGCCGAATCTCAGAAAACCATGCCGACCAGCTTGCATGTGTCAACGCTTTGCCGACCGGGCGCAGTGTTTAGGTACGCCAGTTTTCGGATGCGTCCCCTGGAGGTGGCACAGGTGCTAGTCAGTACTTCCGAAGTAGGAGTACTACCACGGAAGTACGACCTAGCACTCGTGCAGTAAATCCACATGAGCAACGACATCCCAACCGGACACATATGTCTTTACTTAATCCGACAAAGAGCCCATGGATGGGTTAAGTAAAGAAGAGTGTGTCTCTGATGCGTGTTTTCCGCAACATAGTGGGCCTGAGGCTAGTGTTTGTTGTTGTTTGGGTGCGTTACCTCGCTCGATGTCGTCCCTTCGGTGTAGTCGGACTACCGCTGTGGGGTTTTATTCATTAAAAAACGCTGCTCTACGTAGTCGGACTACGCCGAAGCGACGACATAGCACTTGTGCAGCACACCCGCACCGCCGAAGACATCCCAACCGGACACACTTTTCTTTACTTACCCACATGGATACCAAAAAACCCGCCAAACTGACCTAAAAGGCCAGCTCAACGGGCGTTTTTGTGTTGCTTCCCCACCAGGACTCGAACCTAGAATGACGGTACCAAAAACCGGAGTGTTGCCAATTACACCATGGGGAAACGCGCAGCTAAACCGAGCTCTGTGAAGAACGCTGTCTGCGACGCTTTAAGCATAGTACCTCATTGTCGTCGATAAGCGAACATTGCCCCGCTAGCAGCAGCTTTTCGTCAAGTGGAACGGATGGGTTGGAACAGCCTGGGCGCGGAAAGCTGCATGTATTGGTTAGTTACCTGCTCGGTGGTTAATGTGGTGATCATGGGTAGACAGCGAATGACTGGTGAGCAGCGTCGCGAGCAGCTGATCTCGATCGGTCGGACGCTTTTCGCAGAACGTGGGTTCGATGGTGCGAGCGTTGAGGAAGTGGCGGCTCGCGCAGAAGTTTCCAAGCCCGTGGTGTATGAACACTTCGGGGGCAAAGAAGGCTTATATAGTGCCGTGGTCGACCGAGATATGCAGGCGTTGGAACAGACGATGACGCAGTCGCTGGCACAGGGGACCGCTCGGCAGCGTATCGAATCGGCGGTTTTGGCGTTGTTAACTTTTATTGAGGAAAACTCCGACGGCTTCCAGATCTTGGTGCGCGATATGTCGCAACCTGCGGATCCGCAGTCGGGTTTGAGCCCTCGCACGTACTCCACATTGCTCAATGACATCGTCGGGCAGGTTAGCCACATTTTGGCGGAGTCATTTCGGCAAAAGGGCTATGACCCCCAGCAGGCCGTTCTCTATGGTCAGGCGCTGGTCGGGATGATCTCGATGACATCCCAGTGGTGGCTGGATAAGCGGGAGCCCTCTAAAGAAGTCGTCGCTACGCACATCGTTAACCTATGTTGGAACGGGTTGGCCCGCTTGGAAAAGAATCCGCAATTATCGCAAGGAGAACACTGATGGCGCAGACCCCCATGCTGGCAGGGCTGCTAAAAGTAGCAGCTTCTGACCCGAAGCTGAAGGGGCTATTGGAAAACGTCGGTACGCAGCGCCTGCATATTGAGGCCAAACATCAAGCGTTGCCGTGGACTGTCGCCACGTTGGCGCACCGCGCTCCCGTTCTCGTGGTCGTTGCTACTGGGCGTGAAGCCGAAGACCTCACTGCCGAGCTGCGTGCGATTCTCGGCGACGCCGTCGCTTGGTTTCCGTCCTGGGAGACCCTGCCGCACGAACGGATGAGCCCGGGCGTAGATGTCGTCGGCCGGCGCGCCGAGGTGCTCGCACACCTTAACCAACTCAAAGTTGTAGTCACCGCAGCTCGCGGGTTCGCCCAGCCAGTGCTCAAACAGGACTACCAGCCGCTCCAGGTAACGGCGGGCCAAGACTACGACTTCGCGACACTAACCCGGGAACTCGTCCACCGCGCGTACTCCCACGTAGACATGGTGGCAAAGCGCGGACAATTTGCGACCCGTGGCGGCATCATCGACGTGTTCCCAACCACCGCGGACCATCCGGTGCGACTGGAATTCTGGGGCGATGAAGTCACAGATATTCGTGCCTTCGCGGTCGCCGACCAGCGCGCAATCCCGGACATGAGCTACACATCCGTGGACATCTTTCCAGCCAGGGCGCTGCTTATCGACGACGCCGTCGCCAAGCGCGCAGCCGACCTGGCAGTTGCGCATCCCGGGAATCCAGCCCTCGTCGAGCTGCTGACAAAGGTGTCCGAAAAGCAACCGGCAGAAGGCATGGAAGCCCTTATTCCGGCGCTTACTGATGCGGACATGGTGGCATTGCCGGACGTGATGCCCGCGGGCACGCACACCTTGCTCGTGGACCCGGAAAAGATTCGCACCAGAGTCGCCGACCTGGAAGCAACCGACCAAGAATTCCTCGCGGCCGGTTGGGAAGCCGCTGCCATGGGAGCTGATGGCCCCGTCGCAGTGAGTGGCCTTGACCTAACAGCTAGTTCCTACCGATCATTCGAGTCCCTGCTGCTCTCCAGCGAAATCACTTGGACGTTCGCTCCGGAAGGCATGCTCGTCGCTGATGCAGCAGATACGTTGCCACTTGACTTCGAGGCGGCACCGGCTCCCCGTGGTGATCTCAAAGAGATCGACACGTTGATGGCGATGTTGCTCGCGCACACTACCGCCGGTGGACGCGCAGCGTTTGTTGCTCCTGCGCAGGGTGCCATCAAGCGGATGGTTGACCGCTTCAAAGAGAAGGGCATCCCCACCAAGGTGGCTACCGCAGGGTGGCAGCCTACTGCTGGGGAAGTGACTCTCTACCAGGCGCTTTCACACAACGGCTTGGTTTTCCCTGGCGCACAGCTTGTAGTTGTCACCGAAACTGACCTGACCGGCAACCGCGTGGGCGATATTGCGGGAGCGAAGCGTCGACCAGCCAAGAAGCGAAACCGAGTTGATCCGCTGGCGCTGAAAACCGGCGATCTGGTGGTGCATGAGACGCACGGTATCGGACGATTCCTGAAAATGACCGAGCGGACCATCAACACCGGTGATGGCACGTCGCGTCGGGAATACCTGGTGCTGGAATACGCGTCTTCGCGGCGCGGCGGCCCGGCTGACCAGCTGTATGTCCCCATGGATTCCCTTGACCTGCTGTCAAAGTACGTAGGCGGGGAAAAGCCGGCGCTGTCCAAGATGGGTGGTGCGGACTGGAAGAACACGAAGAAGAAGGCCCGCGCCGCGGTTCGGGAAATTGCGGGCGAGCTGGTTGAGCTCTACGCCAAACGTCAAGCCGCGCCTGGCCACGCATTCGCGCCGGACTCACCGTGGCAGGCCGAGATGGAAGACAACTTTCCGTTCGTGGAAACTGAGGACCAGATGCTTGCCATCGAGGCTGTGAAAGCCGACATGGAAAAGCCGGTGCCGATGGACCGCGTGGTGGTCGGCGACGTTGGCTACGGTAAAACCGAGGTCGCCGTGCGCGCAGCATTTAAAGCGATCCAAGACGGAAAACAGGTGGCGGTGCTCGTGCCGACGACCCTGCTCGCACAGCAGCACTTGTCAACATTTGAGCAGCGTATGGAGGGTTTCCCGGTTACTATCCGTGGCCTTTCCCGCTTTACTTCAGCCTCCGAGTCGAAGGAAACCCTAGCTGGACTCCTCGACGGCACCGTCGACATCGTCATCGGTACCCACCGCCTCCTCCAAACCGGCGTGCACTGGAAGAACCTCGGACTGGTCATCGTGGACGAAGAGCAGCGCTTCGGCGTGGAGCACAAGGAACACATCAAAGCCTTGCGCACCGCCGTCGATGTGCTCACCATGTCTGCCACCCCGATCCCGCGCACCCTGGAGATGTCGATGGCCGGCATCCGCGAAATGTCGACCATTCTGACCCCGCCGGAGGACCGCCACCCCGTGCTCACCTACGTGGGCGCACAGGAAGACAAGCAGGTCGCCGCGGCTATTCGACGCGAGCTGCTTCGCGACGGCCAGATCTTCTATGTCCACAACAAAGTTTCTTCGATTGAAAAGAAGGCCCGCGAGATCCGCGATCTGGTGCCGGAAGCCCGCGTCGTCGTGGCGCACGGCCAGATGTCCGAGGAACTTCTCGAACAAACAGTGCAGGGTTTCTGGGATCGCGAGTATGACGTCCTCGTGTGTACCACCATCGTGGAAACCGGCCTGGACATCGCGAACGCGAACACATTGATCGTCGAAAATGCGCACCATATGGGCCTTTCCCAGCTGCACCAGCTGCGTGGCCGCGTGGGGCGCTCCCGCGAGCGTGGCTACGCCTACTTCCTCTATCCGAAGGGGATCACCCTGACGGAGACGTCGTACGATCGTCTTGCGACCATCGCCCAAAATAATGACCTGGGCGCTGGCATGGCCGTGGCGATGAAAGACCTCGAAATGCGTGGCGCCGGCAACGTGCTGGGCGCTGAGCAGTCCGGCCACATCGCGGGCGTCGGCTTCGATCTCTATGTCCGTCTCGTCGGCGAGGCCGTGGAAGCGTTCCGAGCGATGGCCGACGGCAAAGTCCTCGATGCCACGGATAAAGAGCCCCGCGAAATCCGCGTTGACCTGCCTGTCGACGCCCACATCCCGGAGTCCTACATCAACTCCGAGCGCCTGCGGCTCGAGGTTTACCGCAAATTGGCATCTTCCACTTCCGAGACTGACTTGCAGTTGGCCGTTGAAGAAATGGAAGACCGCTACGGCCCGATCCCGGTCGAAGTATCCCGGCTGCTTGCGGTTGCCCGGCTGCGCCACATCATGCGCGCCGCGCGTCTTACCGATGTCGCGATCCAGGGCACCCGCATCAAGGTTCACCCCGTCGAGCTGCCGGATTCTAAGCAGGTGCGCCTGCGCCGTCTCTACCCAGGCTCGACTTACCGCGCGGCGGCCCAGGCAATTCAGTTGTCGATTCCGAAGGCCGGCAACGGCATGGGAGCACCGCAGCTTCGCGACGTCGAGCTGCTCCAATGGGTAGCCGACTTCATCGCCGGGATGTTTGATGTACCGGCGGTGTCGGTGTCTGGCGGAGATTCATCCAAGAAGGACCGCGTGATTTCAGTAGGGGACTAGGGTGCGAGAGCTGCCAGTGGGAAGGTGATGACGCCGTTCTCAAACTTCCTCGTCAAGCCGGTACCAGTGAAGACGGCCATAAAAGCAGGTTGTTTGGTGGTATCGATTGACTGAGATACCCGAGGCAGCTTCAGCGCAGCTGCCTCGGCGGCCCCGCCGCCGAGTTTCACCTCGATGGTGGCCCATCTTTCGTCGGGAAGCGTAAGAATGGCATCGATTACGTTGCCATTTGAATCAAGGAAATGGTTGAGGCTACCGCCGAGGGCTTCAACCGTAACAGCCAGGTCATGGAGCACTGTTGCTTCAAAAATGAAGCCTGCGGTCTGCAGGTCTGCGAATAATGCCGGTGGCGTGGCTCTGAGAACCGCGGTAGCCAGCGAAGGGTCAGCTAGCACATACTTCGGAGATCGGCGTAGGTTTGCACGATTCTTCAGCGAACCGGACCATGGGGGGATCGCTTCAACAGCAAACAATCGCTCGAGAATCCCGGTGTAGCGGGACACAGTCTTGTAATTGATGCCAGGGGCAATTGTTTGCAGGTCAGCCGCGATTTTAGTCAATGTGACCTCGGCCGCTGTCGAAAATCCAAGGTACGTATTGTTTGCCGAGCACAGAGCTGGTTTCCAAACCAGCCACAAAATCTAGCGCCCAAATTGTGGACCTGCTAAGTGATAAATAGTGGCCTCCCCATCCCAATGAATCGAAAGGCCACGTCTCTTTCGGCGTTTCCTAACGCCCCGAGATGATTGCCAAACCTTCGCTGGTGAACTCGTTCAGGTACTCCCGGCGACCAGTTGCAGCCATGAGCAGGGCCAACATTTGGCCTTCGATGGCGGGACCTTCGCCAAACGACCAGTCTGTGTCCGTCGCCTTGAGCTGCACGCCTGCAATGCGCGATTTCGTGCCGATGAGCAGGTTGGAGTTTTTGTAAAAGTCCAAGACCTGCGTTAACAGTTCGATTGGGTAGTCCTGCTCGATGCCTAGCGGACGGCGAATGTCCTCAGCATGCACGATAGCTTCGCCGAGCCAGGAATCGACCGGCCCCGGCGGCGTCGACTCGGAATCCAACACCTCGTTGAAACGGCCGAGAACCGCAGCGCCGGATCCTTCGGACAGTCGCACAACCTCGCCAGCCTGCATCTTTGCCATGTTGAAGCCGTTCATCGCGAACATTCCGAAGAACTTTAGTGGGTTCATTTGGGCTGTTGAGGTCATGTGGGCGACGAGATTCTTGACGGTCCAGCCGTCGCAAAGCGACTGCGTATTCCACTGTTCTTCGGTGAGGTGTGGCGAGGTCGGTGGCCAGCGCACGGCGTTCTGCAGCGATGGAGATCCAGATCGGGTTGGTCATGATTTTTTAGCTTAGGTGAGCTGTCAACGATCTGCCGGGTTCGTTTCGAGGGTAACTAAGGCTTATGTTTCGGGAAGCGGTCCGATATGGTTTAAGCGCGGTGTTTGCCGCGGGTGTAGTCATTCACTGCCTTGTCGCTGGGAAGCATCCCGCCGGATACGCAGCCTTCGGCCTGTTCCGCGGTGGTCGGGCAGCACAATTGGTAGCCCAGGTGTCCTGCGCCTTCTTCGTCTCTTTGCTGTTCTTAGGCTAGGGCTGGCCTACGTCCTCAACGGGAGAGGACTTTCTGAAGAACCGCCTCGGTAGCCTGATCATGGTGGCGTTGACGCTGCCGGTGACCAGGCAGCATCAACGCCCCGGATCGTTAAAAGTGTCCGGTTTGCCGGAATTGGGCGTCCAGGGCCGCGGAAAGCCGAGGATTGGGAACGACGCATGCGACAGCTGCAGCAAAACGGATGCCACCGCTGTTGCTTGATCCGGAGATTGTGTCTGCGCAACGCGCGGCATCAGCGGCTGCACCTGACCATCCCCACAGTGGGCTGAGGTAACCCGTGGAGTAGAACGAAGCGAACATCGTTGCTCCAACACTCTGATGGAGCGCATTGGTAGAGCCCTGCAAAGACTGATTGAGTACAGCGCCGAGGGGATCGGTGCGGAATTGGTCGCGGTCTGCGGGGGATAGGTGGGAGGACATGCCGTCGGGCAAGCTGGAGCCTTGGGCGAGCGCTGGGGCGGTGCCAGCCGAGATGGCCAGACCCGCAGCAAGCGCGCTGGTGCACAGGGAACGGAGCAAGGTATTCGTCATGAATGCCAAGCATAAATGATTACCTGCTCCTTTTCAGGGTAAAACTATTAGTTCGCGTTTGGCTGGGCTAGAAATCAATCCACGGTTGGGAAAGGAAATCGAAGAAGAAATTGCCCACAAATGCTGCCAAGGACGTCCCAATCACAATGCTTGGCACGGCTATCATTCCAGCCTGTGCGAAACTCAACCAGCGTAGCGTCGCGCGGCTTGCCCCTATTGCCCATAGTTTTTGCTGGTCAGAACGCTGCTCGAGTTGTGCAAGCGCGACAACCAAGAACAGAACTCCCAGGATGAACAGCAGCCCTAGAGCTGCCATGAGGAATGAGACCAGCGCTACACTGCGACTTTGGTCGGCGGCGCCAATCTCCATCCCGGAGGTTTGGCTCATCCGGTGGAGTTTGAGTTGCTGGAGGGGCCCTGGTGCTTTTGGATACAGACTTGCGATGTAGCCAGTGGGTAGCTCCGCGGCGGGCACTGAGCTCAGTTTGCCTGGCTTTTCCAGCCCCATCTCAGCTGTCGAGACCGTCTCGCCCTGACGCAAACGTTGCTTGATCGCCTCCCGAGTAGAGGGATCGACGGTGAAATAGTCGACAATCTCCGGTTCCGCAACGATATGGTAGGAGGTCAATCCGAGGTCATACCAAGCAGTTTGGCCAGAGTAGCCATCATGTTCGTTGGTGTCGTAGATGTCAACCCTCTTTCCGAAGTCGCCGGAGAGGCTGTCCAGCACCTCGCTGAAGTTGGTCGGAGAGCTAACCGCAACGTTGGCTTTCGCGATGACCCCAGTGGACAGCGCTTTGTCTCCGAAACCTACGTATGGCAGAGCTGTCGCAAGGGTGCCAATGCTCAGAGTCGCAACCGTGATTGCTCCGATGGCAGCGCTCGTCCGACCAGCATTTCGGTAGGCATCTCGAGCAGACAAGCGCAGAATGGGAGGAAATTTCGCAGACATCACCCGCAGGATTGAGACGATTGCCGGCCCCAGCAGGAATGCGCCCAAACTGATTACAGGCAAGCACAGGAGAATCCCGATGTTTTGCTCGAACAGCAGCAACAGCCCCGCTAATACCAGGATTGGCCCTGAGAACAACTGAATGGCCGTAAATCTCGTGTGGGCGCGCTTGCTGAGGCGTAAGGGGAGTTGGGCGGCCAGCAGCGTGCTCAGCAGGGTGACGGCTGCCAGCATCAGCCCGAATTGCCAGCTGAAGGTCGCTGGCTCGCCGACGATGAAACGCATGCCGGCCTCAGTTAATGGCCAGGCGAGAACCAGGCCAAGAGTGGCGCCTATGAAACCTAGCAAAGCGCCTTCCCACAGCAATATCCCAGTGATGTAGCTGGTACGAGCGCCGATGTAGGTCAATTGCTCGGAGACATGACGGAGCCGTCGATGTGCGATCGCAAAGAGTGGGGTGGTCAGCGCCGCTGTGAAGATCAAAATGAGCCCAAAAAATGACAGCGCCATCGTAGCCCCGATGGGATCGCCGAAAAAGGTGGTGACAAATTTCCACAATGGTGGTGGTGGCTTTTGTGCTTCTTCAATGTAGATCCCACTTAATCGGAATTCTTGCGGCCCCACTGGCTGCGAGGTGGCCCACCAGTGCGAATTCGCGGGCCCCATGTCCTTGGCGTCAGCGTAGTTGCCAACCAGGTTGCTCGGATAGCGCAGGTCGTGGACGGTTAGTTCTTTGCCATTGACTGTGACGGAATCGCCAGGAGCTACCGCTAATGCTCGGGCTACATCCCGTGGGATGATGACGGTGCCTTCTGGCGGTGCGTCTTCTGTGAGTGCGGTGAAGTACTGGACCACCGTCTCGCCATTGGCCACGACTTCTCCTTGGCCGCGGTAGGCGGGTGTGAAATCGGGTCGCGGTGGCGTGCTGGACAGCGCGTAGGAGTAGTAGTTTTCCGGGTATTCCTCGATGACGAATGCGGTGTGCATCATCGAGAAGAAACTGGTCACGATGAGCGTCGGCAAAGCGAGCAAGAAAATTGTCACGAGTGAGTGTTTAGGGTGCGCACGGAGGTCCCGAATGGCTAGCCGGATCATTGAATCTCACCATCCTTGAGCCGGAGGGTGCGATCCGCAAAAGCGGCCAGGCGCGGTTCGTGGGTGACAAAAAGCCCGGATGCACCGGTGTCCACCTTGTTACGAATCAGACGCATAACTGAATCTGAGGTTGCGGTATCGAGCGCGCCGGTGGGTTCGTCGGCAAGCAAAACGCTGCGGGTCCCGATGAACGCGCGTGCGATGGCGGCACGTTGTTGTTCGCCACCGGAGACTTCCGGAGGGAATTGATCCGCTATGGGCAGCAGCCCCAATTCGTCCAGCTCCGCGAGCGCTTGCTCGCGAGCAGTCGCACGTTTGATGCCAGAAATCTCTAGTGGCAGTGCCACGTTTTCGGCGATGGTGAGCGTTTCAATCAGGTTGTAGTTCTGGAAGACGAAGCCAAGTCGGTCGCGACGCAGGTCGGCTCGCTGGTTTGGGGTTAAGGTGCTGCAGTCGAGGTCGTCGATAAGCACGGTGCCGGAGGTAGGCACTTCGAGCAGTCCAGCGATGCGCAGGAGAGTGGTTTTCCCCGCGCCTGAAGGGCCCATAATGGCGATGAGCTCGCCGGGTTCGACAGTGACGTCGACGTTTTTCAGGACGGTGCGCTTGCGCGATCCGTCCAGATATTCGTGGCTGATGTTGCGTAGTTTCATGACAGTGCCTCCAGGTAGTCGAGCCAGCGGGCTTCGCCTTCGAGTTGGAAAATGTGGCGCTGTCGGAGCAATTCGGCGGCGCCTTCTGCGGGGGTGCGGTTCAGCTCGCGAAGTTTGGTCATGGTGGCCTCGCGCTGAGCTTTGATGAGGGGTGCTCGGTCTCGGGCGAGGGCCATTTTGATCACCAAGTCGTCGCGATCATCCGCCGGCTTTTCGACGGGCCGTTGCCACCATTCGTCAAGTTCGGCGGTGCCGGCATCCGTGATGGTGAAAATATCGGCCTTGCCTTCTCGCCCGCAGACTTTGATGAGTTGGTCTCGTTCTAGCCGTTTGATCGTTTGATACACCTGACCGATGTTGAGCGGCCACGTGTGGTGAGTGCGTTCGTGAAAGGTGCTTTGGAGTTGAGCTGAGCCTTGGGGGTGTTCTGCTAGCAGGCTCAGCAGGGCAAATTTGATGGACATAGCGGATCTCCTTACTCGGTAAGTTACCAGGTAAGTTTTGGGATGTCAATGGGTGGCTGGGAAGTGGAGGAAAGAAAATGCCCCGGAGTGAAATCCGGGGCATCAGTGTTTTGTCGAGGTCAAGCGAAGCTCAAGGTCCCCGAGGTCAAACCATAGATGGCATAGCAACTGCCTAGGATAACCAACGCCACGACTACCCATTCAAAAGTGTTGAAAATGCGATCGCCAGACTTGATGCGAGTCCACACATATGGGATGAGGCCGGGCACCACGAGCAGGCAGCCTAACAGCAGGTAGCGAGGATCGGCGGCGTAGAACAGCCATAGTGAGTACACCAAGGCGACGGCGCCGATGAGCAGGTGACGACGGTTATCGGACGCGGATACTACTGGGCCGGAATCGTCGAAACGCGTGCCAGCGTGCGGGTGTGTCATGCCCCGGCCCCGGGTAGCGAGCAGCACGAGGTAGAGCGCGGAGAATACGTAAGGAAGCATGTACATGATGGTGGCCAGCTGCACCATGAAGGAATAGGTGGCCTCGTTCATGAAGAACACCACAACGCAGATTTGGATCACGATCGTCGATACGAGCTGCGCCGCCACTGGGGCACCAGCGCGGTTGACGCGGCCAAACCGGGCGGGAAGCAGCCCATCAATGCCCATGAGCAAGATCGGCTCAGCGCACAACATTTGCCAAGAAACGTAGGCGCCTAGCACGGAGAACATCAGACCGAGGGAAACCAGCGCGCCACCCCACGGGCCGACCACGTGCTCTAACACGGCTGCCAGGGAGTTGTCGGAAAGTCCAGCTAGCTCCTCCTGGGTCATGACGCCGAAAGAGAGCGTGGTGACGGTTACTAGAAGGGCAAGCACGGAGAAGAAGCCGATAACGGTAGCACGACCGACGTCTCGACGGGTCCGAGATTGCTTGGAGTAAACAGACGCACCCTCGACGCCGATGAAGGTCCACACGGTAAACAGCATGAAAGCTTTGATTTGATCCATGACCGAGCCGGACCCACCGTTGCGTCCCCAGATATCCAAGGTGAATTTATCCCAGCTAAAGCCAAGGAAGGCCACCAGGATGATGAAGGCCAGGATCGGCAAGATTTTTGCCACGGTGGTGACCACGTTCATCAGGGCCGCCTGTTGGATCCCGCGGGTGAGCATGAAGAAAATCACCCAGGTCAGAATCGACACTGCGATGCCGGAGGTCCAGCGGTTTTCGGTGGAGAAGAATGGGATGTAGTGTCCGAGCGTGGAGAAGAAGAGGGTCGCGTAGCCCACCTGAGCGATGACGGAGCCTAGCCAGTAGCCCCAAGCGGAGGCGAATCCCACGAAGTCGCCAAGTCCTGCTCGGACGTAGGAATACACGCCGGAATCAAGGTGCGGCTTACGTAGGGCCAAAACTTGGAAGACGAAGGCGATGGAGAGCATGCCGATGCCTGCGATAGCCCAGCCAATGAGCATCGCGCCCGGGGCTGCCACTGAAGCTGCATTTTGTGGCAAAGCGAAGATGCCAGCACCCACCGTCGAGCCGATAATGAGGGAAACTAGTGTCCACAAGCTCACGGTGTTGTTGGTCGATTTTTGTTCAGTCACGACTAATGAGAGTAGGGCCCAAAGCAATAAAGTCTACAATCGTGGCAGTGTGATTCTCGTGGTGAGGGGCGGTTTTCTGGGGCCTTCAGCCGTGTGGGGGTGATGGTAGGAACGGGGGCCGAAAACCCTATGTAGCAGCATTAAACAGACTTTAGGAGATCTTAATATGGATGGTCAAAGCGGTCAGGGTTGCGCAACTCGACCCACCCAACCGGACCTTAACTATGTGAATAAAATTATCGACGCGGTGGAAGTAATGTCGCGCGCCCTCGAAATTGGCGAATGGGAACGCTCCATGACCCACCTCAGCCTCTTGCCATTCCTCGTTGAAGAAGCCGCAGAGTTCGCTGACGCCGTGCGTGCACATCACCAGCACGCCACTGCAGACTCGGAACGCGAGCTCAAAAACGAACTTTCCGACGTCCTACTCCAAGTCCTTTTTCACGCCGAGCTAGCCCGTCGCCGAGGTGCCTTCGACATTGGTGATGTTGCCCAGGCGTTCGTCGATAAGCTGCAAGCACGCGCTCCTTATCTTTTTGACGGCACCTCGGAAATCGTCCAAGTGGCTGAGCAAGAGCGACTGTGGCAGCTTGGCAAACAACGTCAACAGTAGTGCCCGGCTAAGATGTTTCGCTATGGGTTCAAAGGCGCGCAAAGCATTCGGCTGTGGCTGTGGCACGATCTTGGCGATCGTCACGGTCATCGCTTGCGTCGGCTGGACGCTGTCGCTGCTCAATGGCCCCAACCCGATCCGGACGCTGCAGCCGGTCCCGGATAACGTGCCCCCGGCGGGTGGGGTAGAGGTCCCGCTTATCGACGTCCAGGCGCCCGGACGCACCTCGGCCAAGCTGAAATTCTGGGCCGAACCACTCTCGGCAGACACGGGAATCTCGATCGCTGCGCTCCAGGCATATGGCAATGCCGAACTTATCGCAGCGCAATCCTGGCCGAACTGTCACCTGCGGTGGAATACTCTCGCTGGGTTGGGTCAGGTAGAAACTCGGCACGGTACCTACTCTGGGAAAATCTTTGGTGGCAGCAAGATCGACGCGGACGGGAATGTGGCACCACCCATCATCGGAGTGCCACTCGACGGGTCCCCAGGATTTGCCAAAATTGCCGACACTGACGGCGGCGCTCTCGACGGTGACACCGAACATGACCGGGCAGTGGGGCCGATGCAGTTCATTCCAGAATCCTGGAAACGTTACGGTCGCGATGCCAATGGCGATGGTAAAGCCGATCCACACAACATCGACGACGCAGCCGTTTCCGCGGCTAACCTACTGTGCGATCACGATCGAGACCTCGCGACCCCGCAAGGGTGGACCGCTGCGGTGAGGTCCTACAACCAATCAGACAAATACTTGCGCGACGTGCGCGACGCTGCCGCTGCCTACGCATTACGGCAACCCGCCAGCTGAGCCGGGGCCCGCTGCCTACGCATTACGGCAACCCGCCAGCTGAGCCGGGGCCCGCAGCCCACCCCCATTAGCGCACCACGGGAAGTGAAATAGCCCGCGCACATGGCCGGAGGAAGTATTTTCGTGTCACAATTGAACTATGCGTGCCTCGACGGCGCGTGGCTAAACAATCAACCTTGAATTGGCTTAGGAGGCCTACAGTGGCTGAAATCATGCACGTTTTTGCTCGTGAGATTATGGATTCCCGCGGCAATCCCACCGTCGAAGTTGAAGCAGTTCTGGAGAACGGCGCACACGGACAGGCTGCTGTTCCATCTGGAGCTTCCACCGGCGTTCACGAGGCTCATGAGCTGCGCGATGGTGGCGACCGCTACCAGGGCAAAGGCGTGCTGAAGGCTGTTGAATTTGTCAACGAAGAAATCGCTGACCACATTGCAGGTTTGGAAGCTGACGACCAGCGCACTGTCGATCGCATGATGATCGAACTCGATGGCACTCCTAACAAGTCTCGTCTGGGCGCAAACGCTATCCTCGGTGTTTCTATGGCCGTGGCCAAGGCTGCTGCAGACGCGGCAGATTTGCCACTATTCCGCTACATCGGTGGCCCGAACGCGCACATTCTTCCTGTGCCAATGATGAACATCCTCAACGGTGGCGCCCACGCTGACTCCGGCGTCGACGTTCAAGAATTCATGATCGCTCCAATCGGCGCCGAGACCTTCAAGGAAGCACTGCGCATGGGCGCAGAGGTGTACCACACCCTGAAGTCCGTCATTAAAGCTAAGGGCCTGTCCACCGGCCTTGGCGACGAGGGCGGCTTCGCACCGTCCGTTGAATCCACCAAGGCAGCCCTCGACCTCATCGTCGAGGCTATCGAGAAGGCGGGCTACAAGGTTGGCGAAGACATCGCCCTGGCCCTCGACGTCGCTTCTTCCGAGTTCTTCAAGGACGGCAAGTACCACTTCGAAGGCGGCGAGCACACCGCTGAAGAGATGTCCAAGGTTTACGAAGAACTCATCTCCCAGTACCCAATCGTCTCCATCGAAGACCCACTGCAGGAAGACGACTGGGAAGGCTACACCGCCCTCACCGCTGCCATCGGCGACAAGGTCCAGATCGTGGGCGACGATTTCTTCGTGACCAACCCAGAGCGCCTTGCTGAGGGCATCGAGAAGAAGGCTGCCAACGCGCTATTGGTGAAGGTCAACCAGATCGGTACCCTGACCGAAACCTTCGACGCCGTCGAGCTGGCTCACCGCAATGGCTACCGCACCATGATGTCGCACCGCTCCGGTGAAACCGAAGACACCACCATCGCTGACCTCGCAGTTGCTCTGAACTGCGGCCAGATCAAGACCGGTGCTCCGGCACGCTCCGAGCGCGTAGCTAAGTACAACCAGTTGCTGCGCATCGAGGAAATGCTCGCTGAAGACGCAGTCTACGCTGGTCGCGACGCATTCCCACGCTTCAAGTAAAGCACTATAGTTCGAAATAGCCACCCGTTTTTGAACTGGCCCCCGAAAGTTGGACTGGTTTAATTCTAGGCGGTTTGGGTTTCAAGGGTCTGGTTCCGATAGTGCATCGGGGTCAGGCCCTTGAGTCGTTGTTGGATGCGTTCGTGGTTGTACCAGTAGATGTAGTCATCGAGTGCGTGGTAGAAGTCATCGAGGCTGGTAAATGTTTCACCGTGGTACATCTCTGTCTTGAGGTGCCCGAAGAAGTTTTCCATTACCGCGTTGTCGTAGCAGTTGCCTTTCCTTGACATTGACTGCACACCACCAATGCTGTCGATGAGGTTGCGCCAGCTGGAATGCTGGTACTGGAATCCTTGATCAGTGTGCACCAGTAAACCTTTTCCTGGTGATTGTTGTGCGATGGCATCACGCAAAGACTGTGACGTCAATGCGGTATTCGGTGAGGTAGACACGCTATACGACACGATCGAGTGATCGTATAGGTCCATGATCGGCGAAAGATAGACCTTGGTGCCAGCGACCCGAAACTCCGTGACATCACTTACCCACACCGTATTTGGTGTATCCGGTGTGAAGCATCGATCCAGCACGTTCTTGGCGATGTGGCTGACAGTGCCTTTGTACGAGTTGTACTTCTTTTTCACCCTGACCTTGGACTTCAGTCCTAACTCGTCCATGAGTTTATAAACTAGCTTGTGGTTAACCGCCCACCCTTGCCGTTGGAGTTGAGCATGCACCCGCCGGTAACCATAACGACGGTTCATCCGCTGAAAGATGTCACGGATTGCCTGCTTAAGCTGGGCATGCTTATCAGCTGCAGTGAGGCGTTGTTGGTGATAGTAAAACGTCGACCGGGCAAGACCTGCCGCAGCAAGCAGATCCTCCAGCCGGTGGTCTGACTTGAGGATGACGATAGCCTCGACCTTTAACCTCGTCGCTGGTTCCTCAAGTCCCGCAATTTTTTTAGGTATGCGTTTTCTGCCCGCAATTTCTCTACCTCGCGGCGCAGCCGATCCTCCTCGGTCACTGTCTTCGTAGGTGAACTGCCCTTGGGTCGTCCTTTTGGCTTCGGTCGCAACGCCTCATCTCCACCTGCACGCCAGGCACGCACCCAACTCGAGACAAGCTGGTCGGAGGACAACCCGAACTCGCGGGCAAGATCCATCTTCGACTCACCAGCAATGAAGCGATCGACGACTTCCTTCTTCACCTCGAAGGAAAACTGCTGCTTGGTTGGTTTTTCCACAAGACACAGCTTGCCATGAAGCTTGAACCGGCGTTCAAGCTTTCGCACCGGATCACGAGCGACACCAAGCCGGCGTGCCGCTGCTTTATAACCCAAGCCTTGTTCAAACAAGTCAACGAGCTGCTCTCGCTGCAGCTTGCTCAGAGAACTTCGTGCCCTCAAAGAAATACTCCCCACTAGTTAGAAACTGATTTCTCAGTCCAACTAATGGGGAGCAGTTCATTTTTCGCGGTGGCTATTTTGTCTTTTCCAGGTGCGGACACAGTGGCAGCACAGACACACCCGCCCGCCCAACACGTAACCAGGCTACCTACGACGACTAGGATGGCAGGGGTGACATTCAAGTTCGCCAACACCCGAGTTCCAGTGGCCAACCAACGGCAGCGCACCCCACGTCCGGGGCGTGCCGTAGGTCCGACCAAAAAAAACCGGAAAATGCGCTTTGGCGTGCTTGAATTGGGCGTGGCGCTCTTTGTCATGCTGCTGTTTCTACTGACCATCGCAATCCCGCTGCGCAACTACTTCGAACAGCGCAACGAAATCAAGCGAGTGTCGGCGGCGATCGTCCAGAAACAACAGCGTAAAGAAGACCTCCTCGGCGAACTGGAAAAGTACCGTAATGAGGCTTATGTGCAAGAACAAGCCCGCAACCGGCTTGGTGTCATCGCGCCGGGCGAAGTCGCTTTCCGCGTTCTTGACCCACAAATGCAAAAAGAAGATTCAGTAACCACGCGTGAAGCAGCAAATGGAGAGACGCAACAGCCGTGGTTTGATACTTTGTGGGGCGCAATTTCGACTCCGGAACAGGAAGTATTAACGGGAGAAACCCCGGCACCTGCACCCGAAATGCATATGCCGATCAAGCCAACTGCGCCCGTCGAAAAGCCAGCGGAGCAAGCCCCCGAGGTGCCTGCTAACAATCCGCCAGCAGCTCCCGGCCAGTAGTGGTGTGTAAGAATAGTCTGCATGACTGTTTCTCAAGCTGATCTTGCCGCGGTAGCGGAGCAACTTGGTCGAGAGCCGCGCGGCGTCGTAGAGATTTCCTACTACGCCCCAGACGGCACCCCTGGAGTGGTGAAGACCCATCCTCGACTGGATGACGGCACCCCTTTCCCAACCCTGTACTACTTGACAGATCCGCGCCTGACCTCCGAGGCTTCGAGGCTAGAGGTCGCCCACGTGATGAAGTGGATGCAAGCTCGACTGCAAGATTCGGCCGAGCTCCAGGCGGATTATCAGGCGGCCCACGAGCACTTCCTGGCCGAACGCAACAAAATGGAAGATCTGGGAACTGATTTTTCCGGCGGGGGCATGCCTGATCGCGTTAAATGCCTTCACGTTCTGATCGCATACGCCCTGGCAGAGGGGCCAGAACGGGTCCGCTTTGGCACCGAGGCTGTCGCTTTGGCCGCCGAGCACGCGGGTCTGCGCGGAACCGCGATTCCACAAGATTGGCCGACCTTGGCCGACTTAGGCATCGACATCAACCAGTTTGACTTCACGCACGCCGAGGTGAAGGGCGAGCCGAAGGGCGAGGTCGACTAGCATGGGGCGATTTGCTGCCGTGGACTGCGGGACGAACTCGATCCGCCTGCTCATCAGTGATAATTCCTCTGGAGAATTCGTGGATGTGGTGCGTGAAATGCGCATCATTCGCCTGGGCGAGGGTGTCGATGCCACCGGGGAAATCTCGGCCGCTGCGCTCGAGCGGGCCCGTGAGGCGCTGCAAGACTACGTCACCACCATGAAACAACACGGCGTCGAGGCCGTGCGAATGGTGGCAACGTCAGCGACCCGCGATGCCCGAAACCGGGCAGACTTCATAAGCATGACCGCCCAACTTCTCGGCGAGATCCAGCCAGGAGCACAAGCGGAGGAGATCACCGGCGAGGAAGAAGCCAAGCTTTCATTCCTCGGCGCAATCGCCGACCTACCAAGCGACCTTTCCCCGGTATGCGTCATTGATTTGGGAGGTGGCTCGACGGAATTCATCGTTGGGACACGCGCCGGAGAAGTGCTAGCCGCCAAATCGGTGCAGATGGGTTGTGTGCGGCTCACCGAGCGGTTCATGCAGTCGGACCCGCCCGTAAACGAAGAGATCGCTACCGCCCGCGCTTACGTCGACGACCGACTCGCTGAAGTCGTTGAAAGTGTGCCGCTTGCCGACGCCCAAGCTTTCGTCGGTGTCGCCGGAACCTTCACTACACTGTCAGCTCTTGCCCAGGGGCTCGAAGAATACGACCCCGCCTACATACACGGCTCTGAGCTGCGTTTCGACGCCTCCCGGATCCTCACCCAAAGCCTCATCGGCGAAACAGCCGCGCTCCGGGCTGCCCATCCTGTCATCCACCCCGGCCGAGCCGACGTCATCTCCGGGGGCGCAGTCGTGGTCGAGGAAATCATGTCATTAATTAGTCAAGAGACCGGGCTTTCCCAGATGATCATCTCGGAAAAAGATATCCTTGATGGCATCGTAATGGGCTTGGCTAGCTAAGGATAGCTGCAGGTTTCCACTTTCCCCGGGGTGGTTTTCCCGCCTAAGGGTGGTGTGCACTAAAGTATTTTCCAGGTTCAGGTACGCCAGCTGCGATTTGCTGTCGACGTGCCGTACGCCGAGGATTGGGCAGGTAACTGCCCTCAGCGCGCTGGCAGGTGACTGCCGGTTGCACAAGCCCCTATAGCCCAATTGGCAGAGGCAGTGGACTTAAAATCCATTCAGTGTCGGTTCGAGTCCGACTGGGGGCACAACTAAAAAGCCAGGTCAGAATGTGTTTCTGGCTTGGTTTTGTCGTTCGCGACGGAGTTTTGGGGTTAAGTAAGAAAAGTGTGTCCAGTTGACTTCTCGCCGGCCGTGCGGACTTGCTGCACAAGTGCTATGTCGTCACTTCGGCGTAGTCCGACTACGTAGAGGACCGTTTTTGTGGGTGAATAGAGTGCCACGGCGTAGTCCGACGACTCCGAAGGGACGACATAGAACGGTCTACAGCTCCCAGATAACAAAAATGCTGATTCTAGGCCTACTACATTGCGGAATTCGCGAATCAGAGCAACACTCTTTTATTTAACCCGGGTCTTAACGGAGGTTTCCTTATGAATCACGCTGAGGTATCCGATCCTGCTTAGCCGCTTGACTCTTGCTCGTCATTCCCGTCTATGAGCAATCCACAAGCACTTCGCACTTCAAAGAGTTGCGTCAGCAACTCTATTGAGCCGTCAATTTCGTGGCACCTGCGGTTCCATCAAAACTGAGAACACGAAGAGCTTTTCTTAAAAAACTTCTGGCATTGTGCACCGAATCGGGAACTTTCATTCACTACCCTTCGTTGTACTCAGTGTGATGCCCGAGAGAAGTGGGATCACCGAAGTTGACTTTTAAGTGAAAGGACCCGAGCGACGTGCGAAGCAGCAATCCTGTCTTTAGTTCGCTGACCAAGACCAAGAGCGCTGTGAACCATGGCTTTCCGCAGGCTGGTTACAACCCTTACGGTCAGTATGTAGACCCACGTACCCCGCAGATGTCTCGAGAGCGGGCGATGACCGTAGACGACATCATCTCCAAAACCGGAATTACCGTTGGCGTTATCATTGCATTTGCGGTGGCCAACTTTGCACTTGCTTTGGTGAGCCCCGGGCTGACAATGTTGCTGACGATGGTCGGCATGATCGGTGGATTCATCACCGTGCTGATCAGCTCGTTTTCTAAGTCTTACGGTTCCCCAATCGTGACCATTGCTTACGCCATTTTCGAAGGACTCTTCGTTGGTGGTATCTCCCTGGTATTGTCCGGCTGGATGGTCGGTGGGACTGACGCTGGTGTGCTGATTGGCCAGGCAGTTGTTGCTACGCTGGGTGTTTTCGTAGGCATGCTGTGGGTCTACAAAGCTGGGGTAATCCGAGTAACACCAAAGTTCACTCGCTTCCTGATGGGCGCCCTGATCGGCGTTGTCGTGCTTTCGCTGGCAAACCTCGTTGGTGCCATGTTCTTCGGATTCAACCCACTGCGTGGCGACGGCCCGATGGCAATCATCTTCTCCCTCGTCTGCATCGTGTTGGCAGCACTGAGCTTCCTGCAGGACTTCGACGCTGCTGACCGCCTGGTACGCTCCGGTGCTCCAGCGAAGATGGCTTGGGGTGTGGCACTAGGGTTGGCTGTCACCTTGGTATGGCTCTACACCGAGATCCTGCGCCTCCTGAGCATCTTGCGCAATAACTAGCAGTACTCACACTGCAAGAACAATGGCCCGCCGCGAAATTTCGCGGCGGGCCATTCGCTGGTCAAACAAAGAAAAGTGTGTCCGGCCGATGTATCGCCGGCCGTGCGGACTTGCTGCACAAGTGCTATGTCGTCACTTCGGCGTAGTCCGACTACGTAGCGCAGCGTTTTCTTGATGAATAAAGGCCCACAGCGGTAGTCCGACTACACCGAAGGGACGACATAGAGCGGTCTAAAGCACCCAGACAACAGTAGATGTTGGTTTGAGGCCCACAACGTTGCGGAAATTACGAATCAGAAACACTAAGTTTTTCTACTTAACTCCCATCCGCATCAACCGGGCGCGGCGGATATTAGCGGCAGCAAAAGCGCAGCAGCTCCCACCGCAGCTAGCGGGGCTACAAAACCTAAGGCTGCATCGGCTGTTCATCCAAAGTTATTCGGGTGAACACCAGCCCAGGAGGAGCCAGGAAAGGGTCCGAAAGGGCCACTGCGTGGTTGGGGGTGCGCGATTCCTGGCCGGGCTCGTCCACGCTCACGAGGGTGCCCCTGCCGCGAGCGCCATCTTCAGACCAGTGCGACCATTCGATGTCCACGAGTTCCAAAGAATCGTCGGAGCACTTGAGGGAAATGACCGTGGGTTTCTGGAGTGGTGCCCCAATGCAATCGATATACCCAGGCACGGCGACAGACTGAGTGGTGACTGTTTCTGTAGCCACTGGCGTCATCTCGCTGCTGGCTAGGGGAGTTGGTTCCTGCGCCGTGCTGCAGGCAGAAACAGCGAAGCCTGCGCCGATGAGGGCGCAGGCCGTCGATAAGCGGTGGAGCATTACTTGTTGGCCGCTGCTTCCTTTTCTGCGCGAAGGCGGGCGAACTTGGCGGAGTCATAAGGCTCGGCGGAGACAATCGTTACCTTGATGGTGGCGCCGTTTGGTGCCTGGTATTCGACGGTGTCGCCTTCGCGAGCGCCCACCACTGCAGCGCCCAGTGGGGCCTGCTCGGAGTAGGTCTCCAGATCTGGGTTCTCGGAGGCTGCAGCGCGCGTACCGATCAAGAACGTTTCCTTTTCGTTCTTGTCGCCGTTGTAGTACACGTGCACCACGGAGCCGACGTTTGCTACGCCATCTTCGACACCTGCGCGCTCGGTGGTGGAGTTAGCCAGGATCTCGGAGATCTGCTTGATGCGGGCCTCTTCTTGATCCTGCATTTCGCGGGCTGCGTCGTAGCCAGCGTTTTCTTTCAGGTCGCCTTCTTCGCGACGCTCGTTAATTTCAGCGGCCACAACCGGGCGGTGTGCAATCAGCGCATTGAGCTCTTCTTCGAGCTTGGCTTTGGTCTCTGGGGTGATGTATTGCTTCTGCAGCTCAGCCATGTGTTCCCTCCCGGGAGAAAAGTTCGCGATCTATAGAAATGAAAACCTAAAAGATTCAGGCTCAGCGGTCGGCCTGAAAACAAAATTAAGGACCATGAGGTGCTGAGCCTGCAAGTCGTTCACATGTTAGCACAGCCAGCACCCGCAGATCCTGGCGCGGTACGGCAAAGGCGCCCCTAGCTTATCGACGCCCCTATGGCTTGAGATAACTTGGCATCTCAGTAGCGCAGCCGTAGACCTTCGCTGCTACTGGAAGATCCCGGGTGGGGATATCAACCTTGAATCGCTGCACCTTGTTGCCGCCGGGTTCGATGACAAACTCTCGGCGCCCGATTTCAGCTTTGTCGTAATTCATTGCGGTCACGATGCAATAGGAGGCCACGTCGACATCGTCTCGGTTGACATCTACTTCTACATTTAGGGTCCGGTCATCTACGCGGACAAAGTTGGCGGTCGTGGCGCTGACCGTGATCGAGGTGACCTTTTGGTAGTACTGATAGACCACTACACCAGCGGCAATGAGGAAAATGATGGCCCCGATTGCCACGATTGGCCCGGTGACTCCACGGCGCTGCGGCGCTTCGTACTGGGCGCGCGGGCGGGTGGTACGGCGAGAATCTGGGGTGCTCATCTGCGGATTTCAGTCCTTGGTTGGTGGCTACAACTCGTATCGATACCTTATCCTAGCTAACGCCTTTGCGGCCAAGACGGCTACGATAACAACTGATACCGCTGGGTATTTGTCAACAAGACTGTTTAGGACAGAAGGATTCCCATGAACGATGCGAGTGGCCTCCGTTTGATAGCCATTCATGCTCACCCTGACGACGAAGCTAGCAAGGGTGCCGCCACCATGGCACGCTACGTCGCTGAAGGTGCGGATGTCATGGTTGTGACCTGCACCGGGGGTGAACGTGGGAGCATCCTCAATCCGGCGATGGATAAGCCCGGGGTGTTGGAGAACATTCGGGCGGTTCGTCGCGAGGAAATGGCAAATTCGATGCGGGCGCTTGGAACCCAGCACCGCTGGCTCGATTACGAAGATTCCGGCTTGCCGGAAGGTGATCCACTGCCACCGCTTCCGGAAGGGAGCTTCGCTCTGGCTGACACTGACCTGGTGGTGCGGGACCTGGTAGCAATCATGCGTGAGTTCCGGCCACACGTCATCATCACGTATGACGAAAACGGGGGATACCCGCACCCAGACCACCTGAAAGTACATGAGGTTTCCATGCGCGCCTGGGAAGTATGTGGAGATCCTTCGTATGCGCCCGAGCTTGGAGAGGCATGGGAGCCTAAGAAGCTGTATTACACGCACGGCTTTATCCGTCAACGGTTGCAGATGTTCCACGACGTAGCCATCGCCGAAGGCAAGCCCAGCCCGTACACCGAGATTCTGTCCCGGTGGCGTTCCCTGCAAGGCGACCTGATGTTGCGGGTGACCACCCAAGTTTACTGTGCGGACTTCTTTGAGCAACGTGACCAGGCTTTGCTTGCTCACGCTACCCAGATCGACCCAGCAGGCACTTTTTTTGCTACTCCGGTGGACGTGCAGCGTAAACTGTGGCCGACGGAGGAATTCGAGTTGGCGGCCACCCGGGTATCTACTTCACTTCCCGAAGACGATCTCTTTGCGGGGCTTCGTGACCAGCCAACACAACCATTGGAGCAGTAATGGATATCTTGTACTTGGCGCAACAACAAACGACGCCACTTGGGCCGGAGTTCGGTAAAGCGTCACCCATTGGCCTGCTGATCATCGTCGCATTGGCGTTCATCGTGATCTACCTCGGCTGGGCATTTGCACGTCGCCAGAAGCGGTTGGCGCGTCGACAAGCATTCGCAGAGGCTCGTGGCCTCAACGTCTTCGACGAAAAGCTTATCGACGAAGCAATGGCCGCCGAAGGTCTCCTCGGCAAAGATAAAAAGCACTTGATTTAGTTCCACAGCGGACGAAAATCTGCTAACCTAGCGAACATGTTCTTTTGGCGATTTTATTTTGGCAAGGCTTGCGGCGCGCCCACGCTGCATCGTCTGCTGATGCAACATTAACGCCTTAAGACGTACCGCAAGCCTTAAACAAGCAGTCCTGCTTTTTCACTTTACGCAGAAAGTGAAAATGCTCAGGGGCTGCTTTTTTGTTTGCAATTTTTTCTTTTTGTCCCAAGGTCTAAGGAGTGTTGAGTTTCAATGAGTGCACCGGTTTCGTTGCAGGATGCGGCGTCGACAAGCAATAGGCGAGTGATAGCGTTCCACGATTTACCCAGTCCCGCAGAGTTGTTGGCACAGCTGCCGCTGAGCGTGCAGCAGGCCGCGAAGGTGGAGCGGGATCGCCAAGAAATTGCGGACATTTTTGCGGGTGAGGACGACCGCCTCGTCGTAGTAGTTGGCCCGTGTTCGATCCACGATCCCAACGCTGCCCTCGAATACGCACACCGCTTGGCGCCCCTGGCCCAGCTGCTTTCCGACGACCTCAAGATCGTCATGCGGGTGTACTTCGAGAAACCGCGAACTACGATCGGATGGAAAGGGCTCATCAACGACCCGCATCTGGACGGCACCTACGACATCGCCTACGGGCTGCGGCTAGCTCGACAAGTGGTTGTTGACGTGCTCAATACTGGGTTGCCAGTTGGTTGCGAGTTCCTCGAACCGAACAGTCCCCAGTACTACGCTGATGCGGTGGCATGGGGAGCAATTGGGGCCCGCACCACGGAATCACAAGTACACCGACAATTGGCATCCGGGATGTCCATGCCGATCGGATTCAAAAACGGAACTGACGGCAACGTTCAAGTCGCCGTCGATGCAGTGCAAGCCGCCAGCCACCAGCACTTCTTCTTTGGCACCTCAGATGAAGGACACCCCGCAGTGGTAGAAACCGCAGGTAACGACAACTGTCACATCATTCTGCGCGGGGGCACCAGCGGACCCAACTACTCGCCGGAACACATCGCTGCTGCCGAGGAGTCCATGTCTGCCGGCCAGCTACGGGAGCGTCGCCTCATGATCGATGCCTCCCACGCCAACTCCAACAAAGACGATGAGCGACAACTCCTCGTCCTTCGCGAGATTGCCCAGCATATCGCCGATCCGGACGCTGCGACTGCGCATTCGATCGCCGGAGTGATGATCGAATCATTCCTCGTCGCAGGGGCCCAAAAGCTCGACCCGGCGAAACTCCGCAAGAACGGCGGCGAGGGACTAGCTTACGGGCAATCTGTGACCGACAGATGCATCGATATCGCTAGTACCGTGGATGTACTCGAAGAACTCGCCCAGGCCGTTCGCACTCGACGGGCTGGAAAGCGCGACTTGGCACAGCCTTCAGGTGACGACCAGTAACGAGGACCGATGCCGGGACTAACTGGTAGTAGTTGGCGGGTTTGGTGGTGGATGCGTGGGTGCTTGGTCGGTCTGGAGGTCTCGGCGGCTTCACAAGTACTGCATAGAGGGTTTGCAGCCCTCCCGGTCCTCCCGGTCCTCCCGACACCTGCCGCCCCAGCCGGCCCAACCGACACCAGCCGTCCCAGCTCAACCGAGCAAGCGGACGAAGACCAAAGTGCGTGCACTAGCGAGAAAACGGTAGACTATCCGGTGTGAAGCTGCTGTCTAATTTGTTGTATCCGCTGTATGAGTCCCGACTTGCGCGTGAAGTTCGTGGGCTCAAACAGCCTAAGCACATTGCGGTGATGTGCGACGGCAATCGACGGTGGGCTCGGGAGGCAGGTTTCACCGATGTTAGCCATGGCCATAGGGTAGGGGCTAAGAAGATTGGCGAGATGGTGCATTGGTGCAAAGACACCGATGTGTCATTGATCACGGTGTACTTGCTTTCTACTGAGAACCTTGGTCGCGAATCCTCTGAACTGCAGTTACTCTTTGATATCATTGTCGATGTCGTTGCCGAATTAGCTGCCCCTGAGTTGGGGTGCAAGGTGCGCTTGGTGGGGCATCTGGATCTGTTGCCATGCGATGTTGCTGAGCGCTTGCGTACAGCTGCTTCGGGCACGGAAGACAATGACGGCATTACTGTCAACGTTGCCGTTGGCTATGGTGGCCGACAAGAAATTGTTGATGCGGTGCAAAAACTCGTCGCTGAATATGTCGAAGCGGGAGTTCCTGCCGAGGAGCTGGCGCAAAAGGTGAACGCTGAAGGCATTTCTAAGCACCTGTACACTTCGGGGCAACCGGATCCGGATTTGGTCATTCGTACCTCGGGTGAACAGCGACTTTCTGGCTTCCTGCTGTGGCAGGCTGCATATTCCGAAATTTGGTTTACTGACACTTACTGGCCGGCGTTTCGTCGCATTGATTTGCTCCGGGCGCTGCGCGAATATTCCTCGCGAAGCCGTCGGTTTGGCAAGTAGCAGACGATCTAAGGAGCATGGTCATGTCCGTAGTTGTCGCTTTCCATTCGTTCTATGGTTCGAGCAAAGAGTATGCGGAGGAATTCGCACGTCGACATAACGTATCGGCGCACCCTTTAGATGACGCCCCTGAGGCCCTCATTGCCGATCCGCAGAGCCCGTTGGTAATTTTCGCCGCGAACCACGCCGGGATGAACGCCGGGGCGAAATTCTTCAGCGAACACCTAACCGAGCTGGACGGACGTCGATTAGCGCTGGCCACGGTGGGCATGACTTTGCTTGACGACGTCCGTGCCAGCGATCCCATGGCCCGAACTTTGGGCGATGCCAAAGACGCTGTCCAGCGTTTCTACCTGCCTGGACGGATGAACTATTCGGAGCTTTCCAAGGTGCACAAGGCTACAATGTGGACGATGCACCAGATGCTCAAAGCGAAGAAGACTCGCACCGCCAATGAACAAGCCATGTTCGATGACTACGACCGAGACGTATCCCGCATGGACTTCGCTGAGCTCGATGCCATCGATCAGTGGCTGGCAGACGGCGCTTAGATCTTTCGCATCCGCACGTTTTCTACCTCGTGGTTGGAGCCCTTGAATAGCTGTAGGGATGCCCGCACTCGCGTCGGCAGGATGTTCTCGACGAGGTTCGGCAGGTTCACTGATTGCCAGATTTCCCTGGCTTCTCGACGCGCCGTTTCATCACCCAGGTCGGCATAGTGCGAAAAGTGCGCGCCGGGCTTGGAAAACGCTGTCTTCCGGAGTTCGAGGAAGCGCTCGATGTACCACCGTTCAATATCGCTCGTTCGAGCGTGGACATAGATTGAAAAGTCAAAGAGGTCGCTGACCATGAGCGTCGGCCCAGTTTGGAGAACGTTCAGTCCTTCAAGGATGAGGATGTCCGGACGGTCAACCGTGATGAACTCGCCAGGAACCCGGTCATACAAGGTGTGGGAATACACCGGAGCTTTTACGGCAGGCTTCCCAGATTTCACGTCCGTGACAAAACGCATCAGCGCTCGCTGGTCGTAGCTCTCCGGGTAGCCTTTGCGGTTCATGATTCTCCGCCGATTGAGTTCCTCCGCCGGCCACAGGAAACCATCAGTGGTAACCAAGTCCACCCGCGGGTGGGTGTCCCAGCGCTGGAGGAGCACTTGGAGGAGTCGGGCGGTGGTAGATTTGCCCACAGCGACCGAGCCGGCGATTCCGATAATGAACGGGACGTTTTCGGAGCGGGACTCTAGGAAGGTGTCGGTGGCGTCGATAAGCCCTTGCCTGGCCTGCACCTGCAGATGAATGAGGCGGGAAAGGGGCAGGTAAACTTCGGCAACTTCCTGCAGGTCGACGTTCTCGCCGAGACCCCGCAGCGCAACAACTTCGCTCGCGGTGAGCACCTGCGGCATGTTTTTTCGCAGGTCGCGCCACTGCGGGCGGTCAATTTGCAGATAGGGGCTGATGTCGTGCGGCCGAGGCATGACAACCATTGTGCCCTCATGCATGACCAGAGTGCAGCGTTACCCCGGCTTTTCCCGCAAAGGTGGGGGATAAAACGGGTTTTTTGCCCAGATTAGGAGGTTCTAGCGACTGCCGTTGCGGAAGGTCGCTAAACTGGTGCTATCCGCTCCGCGCCATACCGGCGTGGATTTCTGCCGAAAAGAAGGGTTGACGGCGCCTGCCATGACTTCTGCCTCCTCAAACGACGTAATGAATCAACCGCTGGACCAGCTCGATCCGGACGTAGCTGCCGCCATTAAGGCTGAACTTGGTCGCCAGCGTGGCACCTTGGAAATGATTGCCTCGGAAAACTTCGTGCCTCGCGCGGTGCTGCAGGCACAGGGTTCGGTACTGACCAACAAGTATGCTGAGGGCTACCCAGGCCGTCGCTACTACGGTGGCTGCGAGCATGTCGACGTGGTGGAAGACCTCGCCCGCGATCGTGCTAAGGCAGTCTTTGGCGCCGAGTTCGCCAACGTCCAGCCACACGCAGGCGCGCAAGCCAACGCCGCGGTGCTGATGGCCCTTGCAAACCCTGGTGACAAGATCATGGGCCTGTCCCTGGCTCACGGTGGTCACCTCACCCACGGCATGAAGTTGAACTTCTCGGGCAAGCTTTACGACGTCGTCGCTTACGGAGTCGATGAGCAGACCATGCGCATCGACATGGACCAAGTTCGCGAGCAGGCGCTGAAGGAAAAGCCACAGGTTATCATCGGTGGCTGGTCTGCATATCCTCGTCATCTGGACTTCGAGGCTTTCCGCTCCATCGCTGACGAAGTAGGAGCAAAGCTGTGGGTAGACATGGCTCACTTCGCTGGCCTCGTTGCTGCTGGTCTGCACCCTTCTCCGGTACCACACGCCGATGTTGTGTCCACCACTGTGCACAAGACGCTGGGTGGCCCACGTTCCGGCATGATCTTGGCTAAGCAGGAATACGCGAAGGCCCTGAATTCTGCTGTATTCCCAGGTCAGCAGGGGGGCCCATTGATGCACGCTGTTGCTGCAAAGGCAGTGGCGATGAAGATCGCCGGTTCAGATATCTTCAAGGACCGCCAGCAGCGCACCATCGACGGTGCCCAGATTCTGGCCGAGCGCCTTTCCGCAGCTGATTGCCAGCAGGCAGGCGTCTCGGTGCTCACCGGTGGTACTGATGTCCACCTGGTGCTGGTTGATCTACGCAACTCTCAAATGGATGGCCAGCAGGGCGAGGATCTCCTTCACGAGATCGGCATCACCGTCAACCGAAACGCTGTGCCTAATGACCCACGCCCACCAATGGTCACCTCCGGCCTGCGTATCGGTACCCCAGCTTTGGCTACTCGCGGCCTGGACGAAGCTGCGTTCACTGAGATCGCAGACATCATCGGCACCGCGCTCGCCGCAGGTAGCTCTGCTGATGTCGCGGCGCTGCGCGCTCGGGTAGAGAAGATCGCCGCCGACTTCCCACTGTACGAAGGCCTCGAAGACTGGAAGCTGCTCTAGCCTTCGGGTTTCCCGCATAAGAATTGGGCCTCCGGTGGGTTTTTCCGTCGGAGGCCATTTGACGTTCTCAGCGGCTAGGTATGCTCCGCGAAGACTACTCGTCGCTTGCTTCAGCGCCTTCAGATTCAGCACCTTCCAAGCGCTGGTTGGCGAGGTCGGTGCGTGCCTTGCGGAGCCATTCTGGTTGGTCCGCGAGTAACTCTTTGATCTCCTTCGTGGTCAGCGGGCGGTCAATGTCATTACGCTTGAGGGCCGCGATGGTGATACCCAGGCGTCGGGCCACCTCGGGGCGCGGGTGCGGACCTTCTCGGCGAAGTTGTGCGAGCCATTCTGGGGGATTGTCTTGCAGGGCCACGAACTCGTCATGGGTGAGAGCGGTGCGCTGAAACTCCTCAGGCGTTGCTGGTAGGTACAGGCCGAGTTTTTTAGCGGCCGTTGCTGGTTTCATTGCGGTTGCGGATGGCGCTCGCAGCATGTTGTCTTCATTCACAGTGTTCACGGTAGCATCTAGCCCATGACTACTGCACAGCCGTTGACCATCGCATTCGTCAAGGGGACTGCCCCGAGCAAGTGGTTCGACCGCTTTAATGAGCGCACCGATTACCCACCGTTGCAGGCGCGCGAGTCCGACGACCCCTGTGCATTGCTTATCGACGGCACGGTGACAGCTGCGCTGATCCGCCTGCCGGAGGCTCGTCTCACTGACGATTTCCATCAGGTTGTGCTGTATGAAGAACAGCCGGGCATTGCCGTTCCTAAGGAGTCCGAGCTGACGCTGTTAGACAGCATTTCTCGGGCGGATATTGCTGGCGAGATCATTAACTATGAGCCTGCTGGCGCAGTCGACGTTAAGGCAGTGCGAGAGGCCATTGGTGTGGTGGCGGCTAATGTGGGCGTCGTTATAGCGCCCCGACCCTTGTTGCGGAGTGTTTCGTCGAAGCAAACTGAGCATCGTGATTTTTCTGACGGCGTTTCCACGACGATCGCCTTGGTCTGGCGTAAAGCCGATGATTCCGACATGATGCAGGATTTTGTGGGGATCACTAAGGGGAGAACGGCGCAATCCAGCAGGCAGCAAGCGCAGCCGAAGAAGAAAGCGAGCGAAAAAGCCAAGGCCAAGGTGCAGGCGCGCAAGCTTGTGGCGTCGAAAGGCAAGGGGAGTAAGGGACGCAAGGGGCGTCGTTAAGCCGGAGTGACAACCGTTCACCAAGGGTTCATCTCACAACCATGTAAGTTCAACCTGAGGCCGTTAGCCTGTGGGTGTCGAAGGCAGAGGGGAAGCTGCCCGGCCACTGCCTACCGGTAGCTGGTACCGGCGAAAGCCGGAAGGCGGTGCAACATGACGGCAAAGTCACCGTTCCTGCTGGGTACCCAGCAGGAGGTGAAGGGAGCCCAAGACCATGCGGGAAAACGTCGCAGCAACCACCATCGATCTAGCTCGAGATGGACACCAGCCAACCCCAACACGCACCTACGTTATTGATACGTCTGTGCTGCTCAGCGATCCGTGGGCGTTGCGGAAATTCGCAGAGCACCAAGTGGTGGTGCCCCTGGTGGTGATCAGTGAACTTGAGGGAAAGCGGTATCACCCGGAGCTCGGGTGGTTTGCTCGCCAGGCGCTGCGTTACTTGGAGGATTTGCGTCAAACCTACGGTCGTCTCGATCAACCAATCCCAGTCAACACCGACGGCGGGACAATTCAGATCGAGCTCAACCACACTGACCTGTCGATCCTTCCGGTAGCTTTCCGCGATGCGGAAAGCGATCACCGGATCCTTGCTTGCGCCCTGAATTTTCAGCGCGAAGGCCGCGAAGCGGTGCTCGTCACCAAGGACGTGCCATTGCGTGTGAAAGCAGGCTCGGTGGGCCTGCCAGCCGATGAATACCATGCGCAAGATGTCGTGCTCACCGGTTACACGGGCATGGACGTCCTGGATATCGATTCCACCACCATCGACGAGTTGTATCGCGATGGCGAAGTTGATCTCGAAGGCGAAATTACCCGCCGGGGTGTCGACGTGGCAGACCTGCCTATTCACTGCGGACTCACCCTGGTGTCGCCCTCCCAATCGGCGCTGGCGCGGGTCACCACACAGGGGCAAGTACGACTGGTGCGTGGCGACGCCTCCGCCTTCGGTGTCCATGGCCGCTCCGCCGAGCAGCGTATAGCCCTGGACCTACTCCTGGACCCAGAGGTAGGCATCGTGTCCGTCGGTGGCCGAGCTGGAACAGGTAAATCGGCGCTCGCGTTGTGCGCCGGCCTCGAGGCAGTGTTGGAACGCGGTGAGCACAAGCGAATTCTGGTTTTCCGTCCGCTATATGCAGTAGGCGGTCAGGATCTCGGTTACCTGCCGGGGTCGGAATCCGAAAAGATGAATCCGTGGGCGCAGGCAGTGTTCGACACGCTCGAAGGCCTGGTCAGCGACAACGTGATGGAAGAAATCCTTGCCCGCGACCTCATCGAAGTCCTGCCGCTCACACACATTCGTGGTCGCTCCCTCCACGACTCGTTCGTCATCGTCGACGAAGCCCAATCCTTGGAGCGCAACGTTTTGCTCACCGTGCTTTCCCGGCTCGGCAAGGACTCGCGGGTGGTGCTCACTCACGACGTGGCGCAGCGCGACAACCTGCGGGTTGGGCGTCACGACGGCGTGCAGGCAGTGATCGAGAAGCTGAAAGGTAACGAGCTATTCGCACACATTACCCTCCAGCGATCCGAGCGTTCACGTATCGCTGAGCTGGTAACCGACCTGCTAGAGAGCAGCTAGAGCCGGCGCGACCCCACTCAGGGTTGTCCCTGACCCCAAGGGGGTAGGGACAACCCTACTTTTGTCTCTACAAGTTGTTTGTCTGTTTTGGCGCGACCTACCTTGGAACTATCAATACCGAATTTCGAGAAAACTAATGGGAGCGCACATGGCAGGGTTGAAAATGACACGCCGCACCGCGGCGGTGTCCGCAGGCGTGGTCGCAGCACTCGTCGTCGCAGGTGGTGGTGCTTATGCCGCATTGAGCCCGAAGAATTCACACCCGGTCATCCAAACCGCGGATACCGCAGTGGTTGCGGTACGCGACGTGGAGGAAAAGATTCAGACCACCGGGCAGGTGAACCCAAAGAAGAAGACGGCCGTCACGGCGTCGATTAGCAGCCCGGTAACAGCCCTAAAGGTGGCGGTTGGTGACCGCGTGAACCCCGACCAAATCCTTGCGGAGCTCGATACTACCGCGCTCCAGCGCAGCATCGAGCTGGAAGCCGCTACCAAGGCGAGTGCGCAAGCAACTAGCTCCGGACAGGTGGCAACAGCACGTCAGCAGTATCAGCATTCGCAGCAAATGTACTCCCAGGGGCTCTCGCCGGAAATCAATAATGCTGTCGCAGCGCAAGCACAGGCCGAGGCTGCCGTCGCGGCTGCCGAGCGTGACTTCGCAAACAAGCAAAACAAGCGTGCTGAGGCAACCACCCCAACGCTGGTAGAACAGCAGCATGCCGTCACAGCCGCCCGCGATGAGCAGCGTGATGCGGCAGTCGCGCTCGCACGCGCGAACGCAGCCGCCCTGTATTCCGTGGTGATGGCAGAGGCTGCCACCCCTGACCATCCGCTCGATATCAATTCAGCGGAGGAACGCCTCGCGCGCGCCGACCGCGGCCTCGCCGACACGCAACAAAGCTACCAACGCGCGCTTGGCGATGTCGATGCGGAACTCGCAGAGTCGCAAATCAAGGTTGCCGAAGCGCATCGACAAGCATCTGAGGCAGCACTCGCCGTCGAAAGTGCACGGCTAAGTACCCTCCACGACCTGGACACGCAGCGGGTCGCGATGGAGGAGGCTGAAAACACCGCCAACGCAGCCGGATTGACTAACGACGTCACTGCTCGCCACGCTCAGCAGGATCTCGGCAAGGCACAAGTTCGTAGCCCGCATGGCGGCGTGGTCACCGAGTTGGCAGCAGTGGAAGGTGCGCCGAGCGAAGGTCCGTTGATGACCGTGGCCGATGATTCGCAGTTGATCGTTCGCGCGCTGGTGAAGGAAGCCGATGTGGCTCGCATTAAGGCTGGTGATTCCGTACGCTTTAGCACTCCGGCGACGAAAGACAAGAAGTTCACCGGGACCGTGGTCAAGGTTTCCCCAGCTGCTGCCGGCGCTTCAGGATTCACCGGAGCCGGGGCAGCGGCGGCAGGAGCGGGAAGCGGCACTCCGGCCGGCACCTCCGATGGGAACCAAAAAGTGGAATTCCCGGTCGAAATTGCTGTAACCGGGGACCGTGACGGCCTGATGCTTGGTTCGACGGCGAAGGCCGACATCGTGGTCAAACAGCAATCTCACGCGTTGGTGGTGCCTCGGGAAGCGGTTGTCGATTCCGGATCAGGCTACGAAGTAACCGTGCTGGAACCCGACGGCGAAAATTTCCGCGTCACAAAACTTCCCGTCACCGTGGTGGCACAGACAGATTTCGATGCAGCGGTCGCTGCCACGGAACTTGAGGAAGGCACCCGAGTGCTCACTGATCCTCGCAAATACGAAGATAAGGTGGGCCAGGTAGTGAGCATGCAGGATGCCGGCAAATGAGCGAACTCATTGAACTCCGCGGCATCACCAAGACCTTCAATCCCGGCCAACCTAGCCAACTGACCGTGTTGAAGGGCGTGGACCTAAGCATTAGTGACGGCCAGTTCCTATCAATCGTGGGTGCATCCGGCTCCGGGAAGTCGACCCTCATGAACATTATCGGGCTACTCGATCGCCCCACCACTGGAACCTACTATCTGGAAGGCACCGATGTGCTGAGCAGCACGGATAACGAACTAGCGGCGTTTCGAAGCACCCAGATCGGTTTCGTGTTCCAGAACTTCAATCTGATTTCCCGCATCGATGCCCTACGTAACGTCGAATTGCCGATGATGTATGCCCGAGTGGATCCCAAAACCCGGCGTGAATATGCTTCCCACCTGCTGGAACTGGTTGGGATGGGGGAGCGACAGCATCATCTGCCAAATGAGTTGTCGGGCGGGCAAAAGCAGCGTGTGGCGATCGCTCGGGCGCTGGCTAACCGTCCGAGCCTCATTCTTGCTGATGAGCCCACTGGCGCTCTGGATACTGCCACCGGACGGATGATCATGGATCTCTTCCTCACGCTGAATGAAGAACACCGCACCACGATCGCGTTGATTACCCACAATCCGGAGCTTGCCGAAGAAACCCAGCGGGTGGTCACGATGCGGGATGGGGAAATCACGGAGGTGCCGGCATGCGCTTGAGTGAGTCCATTTCCTTGGCGCTGAGCAGCCTGCGGACGGGTAAGCTCCGCTCGATGCTCACGTTGCTGGGCATCATCATCGGCATCGCCAGCGTGATCACGATCATGACATTGGGCACTGCGCTCAAAGCACAAACTTTTGGGTCGTTGGACAGCCTCGGAATTAACGATCTTGGAGTCCAGGTGCAAAGCCGCAAAGAAGCGGAGGATTCTCAATCCGAGTACCTCTACAATCCGCAGCCTATCGACGATGTCGATGCACTCATCAACGATCGCCATGTCCAAGCCTTAAAGCAGCAGTTTCCGCATGAAATCACCGGAATTAGCGCGACAGGCCGGGGCAGCGGGAGTGGTGATGCTGAGGTGGTGGGTGCTGCGCAGCGGACACTGGCGGACAAAGTAGCTAAGACTTCCGTGTCCCCGGTCAACGCGGATTTCATGACGGGTGCCGGTTTCGAGATCGCACACGGTCGTGCACTCAATGCCCAAGACATTGCCGAGGAGCGACACGTCGCGGTGCTCAGCCCGAAAACCTTTGCCGATCTTTTTGACAGTGATTCGCAGCGAGCTCTGGGTTCGGAAATCCGCTTCACGTCAGACACAGGTTCGCTATCTTTGCTGGTGGTGGGCATTTCGGAGGATCCCAAGGGCGGTTTGTTGATCGGGGATATCTCAGAGCCCAAAATCTTTGTCCCGTACCCGCTGCAGATGGCGTTTAGCTCGGAATACAGTGGAGTGCAGCGTGCCGACGCCTACGATGCACTCAACATTCGGGTCGCCGCTGGGGTGGACAAGGACCGATTCAAGAGCGAGCTGCAGCGCTATTTCGATCGCTTCTACGCAGAGAATGACAAATATCTGGTCAAGGTTTCCGACAACAAGAGCGAATTGAAGTCCCTGCAGAATGTTCTCGACACGATCAGCGTGGTGGTGGCCGCCATCGGCGGGATCTCGCTGATGGTGGGTGGCATAGGGGTTATGAACGTCATGCTGATTACTGTGACGGAACGGACCCGAGAGATCGGCATCCGTAAGGCGTTGGGAGCGCGCAGTCGGGATATCAAGACTCAGTTTGTGGTCGAAGCCATGATCGTTTGTTTGGTAGGTGGCATCATCGGAGTGATCTTGGGTGGGGCAGTGGGGATGCTTGGCTCCCAACTAATGGGGACGTTTGTCTTCCCGCCGGTCGGTGTAGTCCTCGTGTCCTTGCTGTTCGCGATGGGAATCGGGCTGTTTTTCGGTTACTATCCAGCAGCGAAGGCCGCGAAGCTTAACCCGATTGAAGCACTGCGCTACGAATAACAACAACTAAGGCCCGGCGCCCGGTAGCTAGCGAAAAGCTGTCCGGGGCCGGGCCTTATCGTTCGAAGACGTCGCGAGCCGAAACTAGGGTTAAGAAAAGTGTGTCTCCGATTCGTGATTTCCGCAGCGTTGTGGGCCTAAAATCGGTTTTATTGTTCGCTGGGAGCCGTAGCCCGCTCGATGTCGTCCCTTCGGTGTAGTCGGACTACCGCTGTGGGATTTTATTCATTAAAAAAACGCTGCTCTACGTAGTCGGACTACGCCGAAGCGACGACATAGCACTTGTGCAGCACACCAGCACGGCCGACGACACGCCGACCGGACACACTTTTCTTTACTTAACCCAGAAACTAAGAGCTCTGATCGACCTCGGTTAGGGTCGGAGGTACCGAATCCGTAGTGGTTGTACGCAATGGCTCGTGCTTGATGAAGAACAACATTACGAATGCCAGCACAACCAGTGGCATCACGTATAGGAACACTGGCGTGAGGGCGTCGTTATAGGCGCCGATGAACACATCCTTGATCGGTGCAGGCATCTGTTGAATGAGATGCGGGGTGACCGATTCAGAATCCAGCTGCATCGCACCAGCTGCCTCGGGTGGCATTTGGGCCATCGCTGCTGGTAGTCGTTCGGCCATGAGGTCTTCCAGGTTGCCAACAAAGAGTCCACCGACCAAGGCGGCACCCAGGGAAGAACCAATCTGGCGGAAGTAGTTGTTCACAGCTGTAGCGGAACCGACGACAGCTAGTGGCAGGGTGTTTTGCACAATGAGCACCAGCACCTGCATCGCTAGACCCAGCCCGGAGCCCAGAATGAACAGGTAAATGCCGATCTCCCACATCGTCTTTTCTGGGGTCAGGGTGTGGAACAGCACTAGCGAACCAAGAGTAACGACCATGCCGACGATCGGGTACATCTTGTATGTGCCCACTGCGGAAATCCGCTGGCCAGACCAGATCGAAAAGCCCATCATGCCGACCATCATCGGGATCATCATGTAGCCTGCTTCGGTGGCGTTAATTCCATGAACCATCTGCAGGTACGTCGGGAGGTAGCCCAGAACACCGAACATGGTAATGCCGAGAACGAGACCGACGGCCGTCGTTAAGGCAAAGTTGCGGTTGGCGAAGAACTGCATCGGGATCAGTGGGTCCTTGGCGCGCAGTTCGACGACAACCAGGAGCGCACCACCGATCACTGCGGTAGCGATCAAACCGAGGATTGTGGGCGAGGTCCACTCGTAACGCGAGCCACCCCAGGTGGTGAACAATACCAGGGCGGTCGTTGCCACAATCGCAAAAATAGTGCCCAGGTAATCCCAGGTGAATGGGACTTTCTTCTTCGGGATGCGCAGTGTCCATAGGGTGATGCCGATGGCGATGAGACCGAGTGGGATGTTGATCCAGAAGGCCCAGCGCCAACCCGGTCCTTCAGTGAACCAGCCACCGAGAAGCGGGCCGAGAACTGCGGAAAGCCCGAAGACGCCGCCCATGACACCCATGTATCGTCCACGTTCGCGGGCGGGGATGACATCGGCAATGATGGCTTGGGAAAGGATCATCAAGCCACCGCCGCCGATGCCCTGAACGGCACGCCCCAGGATCAAAAGCGCCATGGAATGTGCCAGTCCGCCAAGGACCGATCCAATCAGGAAGATCACAAGTGCCCCGACCATCAGGCCTTTGCGGCCAAGTAGGTCGCCCATTTTGCCGTAGATAGGCAACATGATGGTCTCCGCTAGCAGGTAGCCAGTGATCACCCACATCATGTGGTTAACGCCACCTAGGTCGCCCACGATGGTGGGCAGGGCGGTGGAGAAGATCATCTGGTCAAGTGATGCCAACAACATGGACACCATCAGGGCAGTCATGACCCACTTCGCGGTGCGACGTTCCTCGGCCGTCATAGTAGACGGAATCTTTTCCCGTTTCTTCCGCTTTGCTTTAGTGGGCGAGGAATCGGCTGCACTGGCCGTCTCGATGGAATGACTCACGAAATTGTTTCTTTCAGTTCGGTTTCGGTGACAAATACCAGGACGGCTGCAGAAAGCACAGCTAGTGGCATCAGAATCAGGAAAATGGGGGTGAGGGCGTCGTTGTAGCTGATCTGGATCGCCGAACGTAGCACCTCTGGCAATTGGGAAACTAATCCAGGGGTGAGACGATGGCTACCGCTACCGCTGCTGAAATTTTCCGCAAAAGGTGCGGCCGCTGGTCCCATTTGTTGCAACGCCGCCGGGATGGAATCGGCCAAGGAAGAGGTTAGCCGAGAAGTAAACAATCCGCCGACCAACGCAGCTCCCAAGGAACCACCGATTTGTCGGAAGAAGTTATTGGCGCCGGTAGCGGTGCCAACTTGGGTGATCGGGAAGGAATTCTGCACGATCAGGGTAAGGATCTGCATGGCCGAACCCAGCCCGACGCCGAAGACGAAGAAATCAAGTCCGACGCGGTAGAGGGAGTCATGGGCGTCGAGAAGAGAAAGCAGCACCATGCCCACTGCAGTGATGAGCAGCCCGGCGATCGGGTAGCGCTTGTACTTACCGGTGCGGGAGACCAAGTTCCCCGTGAGGATGGAGGTGCCCATGAGGCCGACCATCATCGGAATCATCATCAACCCAGCGTTGGTTGGCGTGAGGGAGTGCACCATCTGGAGGTAAGTAGGCAGATAGCCCAATGCCCCGAACATAAACACGCCGATAGCCAGCGACGCGATAGTAGTAAGCACGAAATTCCGGTTTCGGAAGTAGCTCATCGGGACCAGTGGGTTCTTGGCGCGCAACTCTACGATGACGAATACCGCGCCCAAAATGATGGTGCCGGCGATCAGGCCCAAGATCGTAGGAGAGGTCCAGGCGTATTCGTTGCCACCCCAAGTGACCAGCAAGATCAGGCAGGTGGTGGCGGAAGCCATGAAGGTAGCGCCAAGGTAGTCGAAAGTGCCTTGGCGTGGGCGCTTAGGCAGCTTGAGGAAGATGGCGATGCCAATCAACGTCAAGAGACCGAGCGGGACGTTGAGCCAGAGGCCCCAGCGCCAACCTGGGCCGTCGGTAAACCAGCCACCCAGCACGGGGCCGAGCACGGAGGACACACCAAAGACCGAGCCCATGATGCCCATGTATTTGCCTCGTTCTCGGGCAGAGACCACTTCCGCGGTGATGGACTGCGACAAAATCATCATGCCGCCACCAGCAACACCTTGCATCGCGCGGGCGAAGATAAGCACTGCCATTGAATTGGCCAGGCCACCGACAAGTGAGCCGGCCATGAACAGGGCAACGACGCCCATGAACAGGTATTTGCGGCCGAGTTGGTCACCCAGCTTGCCGAAGATCGGCAAGGAGATGGTTTGCCCCAGCAGGAATGCTGTGATTACCCAGGACATATGGTTAACCCCGCCGAGTTCGCCAACGATCGTTGGCAAGGCGGTGGAAAAGATCATTTGCCCCAGCGAACTCATGAGCATGGCAAGCATCAATGTGCCGACGATCAGAGGGATTTTTGGTGCTTCGCCCGTCACCGGGCTGGTTGGGTTGGTGTCAGTCGTTGTGGTCATAGGTCACCGCCCTTCGCGGAATAGTTGTCGGAATAAACTGAGTGCGTTTTCGCTGTGGACTTCTACCGAATTGGCGTCTGGACCTGCACTAATCCAGTACTTGTAACCCATCTGCAGCGACTGGACGGCCACGCTGACAACGAGTTGGGCCTCTTGCTCGATGGGAATTTCAAGTCGACGCTGCTCCGGGTAGCGCGCGAGGTAATCCTCGACTGCGCGGTGGATTTGGGCGTGGCTTGCGGTAAACGTGTGCAGGCGGGCGTAGGCGAGCTCAGGGTGGTCGCGCTTAATGGCTTTGCGACGTTCCACCACCTTGCTCAATCCGGAGCCGGCAGTTGCAGATTCAGGTAGGACGAGAAAGCATAACTGCAGTACAGCGAGGAATAGATCATCGTGAGGGGACTGGAGGAATTCACTGACCGCCTCGTCAGTGAGCTCACGGGGTGGTTGTCCCATCACAGCGGTTTCTTTGCTGTCGACGTAGTTGAAGAACGTTCGCCGAGAGATCTGTGCTGCGGCGCAGATGTCTTCTACGGTTACGGTGTCATAGCCATGCTCTTCGACGAGCGCAGTTGCGCTTTCTTCGATCGCTGCCAGTGTTGCGCGGCGTTTTTGTTCTCGAAGACTTGATGACATAGCTACAAAAGCTAGTCCGTTTTTGCACGGAGTGCAAATTTGCACTGAGTGAAATTATTGCTATGGAAGCGAGGGAGTGAGATAGCGCACACGTGATGAGTAAGGAGGCGTACGTGGGTAGTCGAGTTAGGAAAACTGAAGCCGGCCCCCGAGGAGGACCGGCTAGTTTGCTGGAAGGATTCGAGTATTGGAATCGGTGTGGTCAGTGGTGTCCTGGTTCTTCAACGTTGACCACACCGTATGGCCAAAATGTGGCCCTAGGACACCCCTACGGTGTGGTGAAGTTGTGGCAACCATGTGGAATGTAGCGCCCATGTGAATGCAGATCCCAAACGGCACCCGCCCTTCGGTAATCTAGCGGTGTGGGGCAGAGGACAGCGTAGTGAATCGGATGCTGTCGCCTGGTGCCAACTGGGCGCTGTGGTCCGAGGATCGGCGGGTGAGTACGCCGATCACAGGGTAGCCGCCAGTGACGGGATAGTCGGGGCCGAAAATGACGGGATTGCCATCGGGGGGCACCTGAATTGAGCCTCGGACCATGCCCTCGCTAGGTAGTTCGCGTGTCGCGTCGAGGCGGCGCAATGGGATTTCGGCGTCGAGACGCACGCCAATCCGGTTGCTAGCTGCGTTTACCGTAAATGTTTGATTGAAGAAGTCCTGCTGCGACTGTTCGTCGAACCAACCTTGACGAGGCCCCGGAACCACGGACAAGGTGTGTACTTTGGTCTCTTTCCACAAGGTTGGGAGGTTGCGCAGCGCGGGCCACCACGCGACTTCCGCGATCGCATTGCCGGTGGGGATCTCATCGCCCGGCGCCAAGGGGGCCGGACCGATGTTGGACATTACGTCCGTGGAGCATGACCCAAGCACCTGGAATGCAGCAAAGCCACCGCGGATGCCGAGGTAACCCCGCAACCCAGTGCGGGCCATCTTAATAAACACTCGTTCACCTGCAACGATATCGACGATCTCATTAGAGTATCCCATGCGTTGGGTGCCGTCTGGCCGGGTAATTGTGAAGGGCGCTCCCATGCCGGTCAGGATGATGTGGGCGTCGTTAAGCGCTTCGAATTCGAAGGATCCCATCAAGATCTCAATGACCGGTGCGAAGGGGTCGTTGCCGAGTGCATGGTTGGCGCGGACGGCGCTCATGCGGTCGAAGACGCCGGAGGGGGCAACGCCGGTGCCTGCCAGGCCGAACCGGCCGGCGTCTTGCAGTAGCGCTTGAGGTCCTGTTTGAATAACGCGGATCATTGCGCAACCTCCACAAATTTGACGGTGTCACCGGGCAAAATCGCGGCTGGGCGTTCGGTGCGGGCGGTGTCCCACATCTTTGTGGTAGTCGTGCCGATCAATTGCCAGCCTCCTGGCGATGGCTGCGGGTAGATTCCGGAAAACTCGCCAGCCAGTCCAACCGCACCAGCAGGGATGTTTGGGCGCGGCGAGGACAGCCTAGGGGCGTTACCTAATGGCTGGTCGGCTACTAAGTAGGCGAATCCGGGGGCGAATCCGCCAAAGGCCGCAGTCCACACTGCCGCTTGGTGCTTTGCGACGAGTGATTCCGCGCTCATTCCCAGCGCTTCAGCTACTTGGGCGAGGTCGGGACCGTCGTAGCGCACTGGGATTTCGATGGTGCGGTGTGCATCGTTCGTGGACCCCACCGGCTGGCTCACGTCGATCGCTGCCACGCGGGCAGCTACGTCTTTGGGGAGCGCGCGCTGGGTATCCAGCATGATCAACAAAGTGTTCGCTGCGGGGACCAAATCGATGATGCCTGGTAGTTGCCAGGAAGACACTGCCTCCTTGATTCGCAGCACGGTGAATAGGGCGTCGAGACCGGAGCTCTCAGTGTCCTCATCTGTGATGTCGATGAGGATTGCCTGTTCGCCACATGGATTAATCTGCATGTCGCACCTCGATCTCGCGAGCGTTAAGTTCGGAGATGATTTGCTTGACCAGTGCCAACGCTGCTGGATTGTCCCCGTGGACACAAATGGAGTCAGCGTGCACCATAATCGGAGAACCCGTGACCGAGGTTATTGGCGACTGTGTAGCAAACGCGATCGCTTGAGCAGCTGCGACTTCTGGATCATGGTGCACAGCACCCTCTTGGCTTCGTGGTACCAGGGTTCCTTCAGCAGTGTAGGCGCGGTCAGCAAATGTTTCTGAAAGGACTTTTAGTCCAGCATTGGCAGCCCACTCCAGGACAGGTGCGCCAGCAAGGCCCATGAGGGCCAGGTTTGGGTCAGCGTCTTTGATGCCTTGAATGACGGCCTGAGCTTGGGCTTCGTCGTGCGCAATGGTGTTGTAGAGCGCGCCGTGCGGCTTTACATACTGAACGGCAGAGCCGTGCTTGCGGGCGAAGGCTTGCAACGCCCCGATTTGGTAGGTGGTTTCCGCGCGCAATTCTTCGGGCGCGTAGGCCATCGCGCGTCGTCCGAAGCCTGCGAGATCTCGGTAGCCGACGTGGGCGCCGATGCGGACCCCACGTTCGACTGCAGCGGCGACAGTCGTGTCCATGACGCTCGCGTCGCCGGCATGGAAGCCGCAGGCAATGTTGGCGCTACTCACCAGGTCCAGCATCGCCTCGTCATTTCCGATGGTGTAGTTGCCGAAACTTTCACCGAGATCGCAGTTTAGGTCGATGAAGGACATGTGTTGGGTAGCTCCTTTTTTTGAAAGTGAGATTGGCAGTGACGATGCCTAGTGCCTCATTGTGCTGGGCAGGTAGCAGTCTTAGGTTCCGAGCAGCTTGAATACCCCTCCGAAGGAAATGTAGGCCAGCCACCAAGCGATCGCGACACCAACGACGCCGAGGATGATCAACCAGAGTGGGTACTTGTAGCCGTCGAGAAGGTCTTTTTGGCGGAAGGCTGCGACGAACATGATCATCGTAAAGCCGAGTGGCAGGACCAGGCCGTTGAAGGCGCCAGCAAAAACCATCAGGGTAGCTGGGGCGGTGCCCAAGACGACGAACAAAGTGCAAGAAATCAAGATGAAGACGATGGTCACGATATTCTGCATGCGGCGCTTCTCTGGCTTGTTCGGAATGAGGAACGTCGCCGAGGTGTAGGAGGCGCCGATCACCGAAGAAATCGAAGCGGCCCACAGGACCACGCCGAAGAAACGCATGCCCAGGTCACCAGCGGCTGCCTGGAAAGCTTCTGCTGCAGGATTGCCCTTGAGGTTGAGCTGGGTGCCGGCGGCAACTACGCCCAAGACGGCGAGGAAGAGAAGGACACGCATCAAGCCGGTAAGAATGATGCCAGTAACAGAGGACTTAGCGACCTGGCTGACATTTTCCCGGCCAGTCTGACCGGAGTCCAGCATGCGGTGTGCGCCAGCGTAGGTGATGTAACCACCGACGGTGCCACCAACCAGGGTGGTGATGGTGAGGACGTCAACTTCTTCTGGCAGGACCGCATTCTTCAAGGCACTGCCGACCGGCGGGTTGGAGACAAATGCGACGTACAGGGTGAGCAGCATCATTACGACGCCGAGTACCACCAAGATCTTGTCCAGGGCCATGCCGGCTCGCTTGGACAAGAACATGGCGATTGCGATCGCAGCGGTGGCCACGCCACCGATCTTGACATCGCCACCAAACATGGCGTTGACGCCCAGGCCGGAGCCAGCGATATTGCCGATGTTAAAGACAATGCCGCCGATGGCGATAAGTAGGGCCATCAGCCAACCGAAACCTGGAATTACGCGATTGCCGAGCTCTTGGGCGCGCATGCCCGACAGCCCGATGACGCGCCAGACGTTCATCTGCACGGCGATGTCGATGATGATCGAAACGACAATGGCGAATGCAAAAGCTGCGCCATGTTTTGCGGTGAAGACCGCAGTTTGGGTGAGGAACCCAGGGCCGATGGCGCTGGTGGCCATCAGGAAGATTGCGCCGAGCAAGGCGCTTCGCGTGCTAGCTGCGGCGGCAGCTTGCGGGATGGTCGGCTGTTTTTCGGAGGCCATTCGCGTCGATCGCCTTTCAAAAGTGGGGGATGGTTACACGTTTGTACTGGTTGTTTAACTAATTCAGAGGATCGTTGAACAAAGTATGGCCTAGTATAGGGCTTAGTGGCCCGCGACACAATTACAGATTTAAGTGACCCTGGTAGGTAGCGCCTGTGACAATTAACTCAATGCCCTTTAAGCTGGACATTATGACGGCCACGCCCAACCAACTTGCTGAAATTCTTACCGCTCGCATTCTCGGTGGCGACATTGCCTCTGGGGACAAACTTCTCGAAGCCGTCCTAGCATCTGACCTCGGCGTTTCCCGAAATACCCTCCGCGAAACCTTTAGAATGCTCGCCCGCGATGGTCTGGTGGAGCACATCCCACACCGCGGAGTGTTCGTGAAGGTGCTCAGCCCGCGCGAAGTGGTAGAGCTTTTCGCTTATCGACGCTTCCTTGAACTCGGATCCATCAAATTTTTTGCGGACTGCACCGCTGACGCCCAAAACGCGCTTGTGGTGATGTCGAAAGTGATCGACGTGGCGCTCACTGCAGCATCAGTTCGGGACTGGAACCAAGTTGGCGTACAAAACAATGAGTTTCACGCGGCGCTGGTGGGTGCTTCTGGGATTCCGAGGCTTGTAGACAATGTTCGGTTGGCGATGGCGCACTCCCGGTTGGCATTCATGGCCGTGGGAACTAACGAGAATGTGCACGCGCCTTTCTTGGACCGGAACCAGGAGATTCTGCAGAAGCTTCGCGTAGGTGAATTCGAACGGGCACATGAAAGCTTGGCAAGCTACCTGCAGGAATCTGAGGCCCGTATTTTGGGCGAGATGTCAATTGGTGGCTAGATAGCTCAAGGCCGGTGCATCATTGCGAGATGCACCGGCCTTTTTGTGGCTAGTTAAGCCCAGCGATTTAGAAGTTGTCGCGATCGGTGTTGGCCATCGCGAGGACGTCTAGACGCTTGTCCAGCTCTTCCTCGGTCAGCTTCTCGCCGTCGACAAAGCCGAGGTCGATGACGGTCTGACGGATGGTCTTGCCTTCCTTCAGAGCGGTCTTAGCGACCTTCGCAGCTGCTTCGTAGCCGATAGCTGAGTTCAGCGGGGTCACGATGGATGGGGAGGACTCAGCCAGAGTGCGCATGCGCTCGACGTTTGGCTCGATGCCGTCGACAAGGCGCTCTGCGAAGACGCGGGAGGTGTTTGCCAGCAGGCGAGCGGACTCGAGCACGTTGCGAGCCATCATTGGGATGAACACGTTGAGTTCGAATGCGCCCTGTGCGCCGCCGAATGCTACGGCGGCGTCGTTGCCGACGACCTGTGCGGCGACCTGGGTTGCGGTTTCGCACAGAACAGGGTTGACCTTGCCCGGCATGATGGAGGAGCCTGGCTGCAGGTCTGGGAGGTGGATTTCACCCAGGCCGGTGAGCGGGCCGGAGCCCATCCAGCGGATGTCGTTGGCGATCTTGGTGAGGGACACGGCGATGGTGCGCATTGCGCCGGAGAACTCGACGAGGGCATCGCGGTTTGCCTGGGCCTCGAAGTGGTTCTTAGCTTCGCGCAGCTCAGCCACACCCGTGAGCTTCTTGAGTTCTTCGGTGACGAGTGCGCCGAAGTCAGCAGTGGTGTTCAGGCCAGTGCCGACGGCGGTGCCACCGATCGGCAGCTCGCCGAGGCGAGGCAGAGTAGCCTCAACGCGTTCGATGCCGGCCTCGATCTGGCGTGCGTAGCCTGCGAACTCCTGGCCGAGGGTCACAGGGACCGCGTCCATCAGGTGGGTACGACCGGACTTAACGACGTCCTTCCATTCGGTGGCCTTCTTAGCCAGGGATGCATGGAGCACCTTCAGGCCTGGGATCAGGTCGTTGACAGCGGCTTCGGTGGCTGCGACGTGGGTCGCGGTAGGGAAGGTGTCGTTGGAGGACTGGCCCATGTTGACATGGTCGTTAGGGTGGATCTCCACACCGTTAGCCTTCGCGATGGATGCGATGACTTCGTTGGTGTTCATGTTGGAGGAAGTGCCGGAACCGGTCTGGAACACGTCGATAGGGAACTCAGCGTCGTGCTTGCCCTCTGCGATTTCCTTGCCAGCAGCGATGATGGCATCGGCGAAGGTAGCATCCAGCAAGCCCTTGTCCTTGTTGACCTGGGCGCACGCAGCCTTCAGCAGACCCATGGCGCGAATTTGCTGGGCCTCCAAGCCACGGCCGGAAATTGGGAAGTTCTCCACGGCGCGCTGGGTCTGGGCACGCCAGAGCGCGTTGACTGGGACCTTGACCTCGCCCATGGTGTCGTGTTCGATGCGGAATTCCTGCTCAGTCATATTTCTCACCTTTAGTTGATGGTTGAAACGCAAAACGATCTGGCTTGGGCCTCATTACGGAGGACAAGCCACCCCATCCAGTATTACCCATTTATGGTCTGCAATGTGGCTTAGGGGGCACTTAATTTCCGCTTATGATTGACGTCTCAATTCGGTGCAACACAAAAATCCCCCTCCTCAGGAGTCTGTGCAGCTAGCAGCACCAAATGGCGTGTATTTGGCGAGTCGCACAAAATTAAGGAGAGGGAGTGGATGGCAGGGCGCTTGCCTACCCACAGCGAGGATCCATTAGTCAGCCTTGCGGCGGATCGCGAAGGCCAATCCAGCGACGAGCGTCGCCAAGGCCAGCAACATCAGCTGAAACACGCTTGCCCCAGTGTTAGCGAGCGCACGCCCCTGAGTCGTAGCTGCGCGATCAGCATTCTTGAGCTCTACCTGTTGTGGAACCGAGGGTTGCGCATTGGACGTGGTGTGTCCTTGCGCAGGTGCAGGATTACTCACACCTAGCACACGATCCGTTTGGGAGGCCGGAGCTGGATTATTAATTCCCAGAACATGTCCTGCAGAGGAAGTCGGCATCAAAATAGGCACAACCGCAAGCGGAATTGCAGCCAAAGACAGCAGTGGGAGGTAAGAAGCACTCGCTTCTGCACTCGGCTTTACGACGCCCGAAGTTTGAGAAACAGTGGTCGTGCTTGATGGAACAGATGAAGGAGTTGATCCCGTAGTGCCACTTTGGCCGGTGTGAGGTGGAGCCGTGGGTACCGTAACGACAGTCGGTGACGAAGTCGAGGAAGCTGTGCTCGTGGTAGCTACGGAGGTAACTACAGGAACTGAACCGGTCACTGTTTGAGCCGTTGGTTCCGTGGTGGTGGCTGCGGGCGCCGGGTCTGTGGTGGTGGCAGTCGTTGTTTCCGTGGTGGCTGTTGTTTCCGTGGTGGCTGCTGGTTCCGTGGTGGTGGCTGCGGGCGCCGGGTCTGTGGTGGTGGCAGTCGTTGTTTCCGTGGTGGCTGCTGTTTCGGTGGTGGCCACTGTTTCGGTGGTGGTGGCTGTTGGTTCCGTGGTGGTGGCTGCGGGCGCCGGGTCTGTGGTGGTAGCAGTCGTTGTTTCCGTGGTGGCTGTTGTTTCGGTAGTGGTGGCTGCTGGTTCCGTGGTGGTGGCTGCGGGCGCCGGGTCTGTGGTGGTGGCAGTCGTTGTTTCCGTGGTGGCTGCTGTTTCGGTGGTGGCTGCTGGTTCCGTGGTGGTGGCTGCGGGCGCCGGGTCTGTGGTGGTAGCAGTCGTTGTTTCCGTGGTGGCCGCTGTTTCGGTGGTGGCCACTGTTTCGGTAGTGGTGGCTGCTGGTTCCGTGGTGGTGGCTGCGGGCGCCGGGTCTGTGGTGGTGGCAGTCGTTGTTTCCGTGGTGGTGACCACAGGTGTTGCTTCGGTGGACGTTACGGCAGTGGTCGCTGCTGGTGTACTCGAAGCTGGGGTCGTGGAAGATGGGTTGAGTGGTGTCGGTTCAGGGGTCGTTGTGTCGACTACCCATTCGAATCCCTCGAGATCAACGTTGATCGTGCCCGTCAGGGTGCGAGAAATCTGTAGGGATGACGACGAAGAAGTGGTGTTTGTCGTCGTTTGGCTATTGGCCAAAGGGGAAGAGATGCTCGCTAGTCCTCCAGCTAATACAACTGTGTTGGTAATAACCAGTACGCGCATCCAACGGATTGAAGAAGCGGTGATGGGTGCCGTTGGAGCGGTGTTGTTCAAGCGGTTCATTGTTAGCAAAGCCTTACTATCTAGTTAATAAACAACTATCTTTATGAGAATTGTTCAAGGTATGAGGAGTGAGACTAATTCCACTAACGGTGATATGTCAACTACCCTCCACACTATTTAAGCTCTGAAAAAACTCAATTTACCTCGTCGCTTTAACGAATATCTAACCGTTCGGGCATAAGATTTCGGCAAATGTTGCTTTAGGGGGGATGAGCAGGGGTCATCACTTAGGCGAATCTGCGAGTTTTATCTCATTGAAACCTGAATATGCAATCCGGGGGGGTAAGGTATTGGAATCCTATAAAACAAAAAAAAGAACGACCACTCCACTGAGTGGAGTGGTCGTAAGGCTGAATAAAAAAACTAGCGGGTGTAATCGACCACGGAGTATTCCTGCAGCTTTTGCAGTTGGTGAACTGATTCGATGTACCGGATGGTGCCGGACTTTGAGCGCATAACGAGTGAACGGGTGGTTGCGCCGTTGGCTCGGTAAGAAACGCCACGCAGCATGTCACCGTTGGTCACGCCAGTTGCAACGAAGTAGCAGTTGTCTGAAGCGACCAGGTCGTTGGTGAGTAGGACGCGGTCAAGGTCGTGGCCAGCTGCGACTGCCTTTTCGCGCTCGGCATCGTCTTTCGGGGCGAGCATGCCCTGAATTTCGCCACCCATGCACTTCATTGCGCATGCTGCGATGATGCCTTCGGGGGTCCCACCGATACCCATCATGATGTCCACAGAATTGGAATTCTGGGCAGCTGCGACGGCGCCTGCGACGTCGCCGTCGGAAATTAAGCGCACCTTCGCGCCAGCTTCCCGGATCTCCTTAATGAGGTCGGTGTGGCGTGGCCGATCCAGCACAACGACGGTGACGTCCGAGGTAGCAATACCCTTTGCCTTAGCAACGGCAGAGATATTGTGCGCAGCAGGAGCAGTGATATCGATCTTTCCAGCGGCTTCCGGGCCCACGGCGATCTTGTTCATGTAGAACACCGCCGATGGGTCATACATGCTGCTTCGTTCCGAGGCTGCCAGAACAGAGATCGCGTTGGGGCGACCTTCCGCCATGAGGGTGGTGCCATCAACCGGGTCTACTGCAATGTCTACTTCCGCACCGAAACCGGTACCGACTTCCTCGCCATTGAACAGCATTGGGGCTTCGTCCTTTTCGCCCTCACCAATGACTACGACCCCCTTCATATTCACCGAGTTGATGAGCTTGCGCATGGCGTCGACAGCCGCGCCATCGCCCTCGTTCTTCATCCCGCGACCGACCCACCGACCGGATGCCAGGGCCGCTGCTTCAGTCACGCGAACCAATTCCATGGCTAGGTTACGATCTGGGATTTCCTGGGTACTCATTAGTGCAAAGCCTCCAAATGGCAAGGGGATAGACGTCGATAAGCCAGCTGTCACAGTCAGTGGCAGATAAAACTATTGTTGCAAACAATTCGAGTGTCTGGCCTCATTTACACCTATTTTCGGTCGTAGGAGTCATAATTCATGGGTTTTCGGGGCTAGTTGGGTTGGGGAATCGGTCTCGCGCGGGGGGATCTGCCATACTGTTTGGGTGGCTGAGAACAAACCTCGAATATTTCAAAGCACTAAAGACATCTCGATGTCGCTATTGGTCATTGCAGTGTTGATGGCGATGTCGGTGGCCTTCACTGGCATGTGCAGTTTCAACCGGGGCGCCCCGGAAAATGGGCCGGTGCAAAAAGTCGACGCCCAGCAGATGATGCAGTTTGAGGCCCGCGCGATGAACTTCCCGGTCCGGCTACCAGCAGATCCAGAAGGCTGGACCCCTAATTCGGCGCGTCGCTCAACAGTGAACGGCAAGCCCGCTCCAGTGGTGGGGTGGGTGACGAAGAACGGCGCCTACCTCCAGCTCGTGCAGACCGACGAGCCACTGGAAAAGGCGCTCAAGAACGTAGACGATAACGCTCGCTCGGCCGAAGGCACCATCGAGGTTGACGGGCAGCAGTTCAAGAAGTTCACCTCGCAGGAGCGCAACGTTCGCGACGTCTGGGCAGCTGACCTGGGCGATGTCCGCCTGATCTTCTCTGGCACCTGCTCAGACGAAGAATTTACCCAGCTGGCCCACAACACGCTTCAAGCGCAGCCCATCCCAAAGCCGTAGGCCCCTTCGGGCGCTTTTCGACGCCTTATTCCGCGCTACCTAATGCTTCTTCTACCCGGCGAGCAGCACCATCCAGGTGTTGCTCGCATCGTTTTGCTAAGGCTTCTCCTCGCTCCCAATACTTCAGGGACTCGTCCAACCCCATCTGGCCCAGTTCGAGGATTTTAACGATCTCCACGAGTTCTTCCCGAGCCTGCTCATAGCTCAGCGTCTCTACTGCGGGGAAAGCGTCTTGGCCGGGGGTTCCAGTGCCGAATGCATCTTGGTTCACTATCAAAAGTCCTAATCTGCTCGTTTGGTGGCAATGGCTGCGGCCGTGATGGAACCATCAGCGACCCGAATTCTTAACTGGCTGCCAGGCGGTGATTGTGCCACGCTGGTGACCACCTCAGGCTCCGACCCGTCACGGGGGAGCACCTGCACCACAGCGTAGCCACGGGCTAGGGTTGCCGCTGGACCCAGCGCCGATACTTGCGCGCGCAACGACGCGGTTTCGCGCTGTAACGCCACAATGAGGCGTTGGATGTCTCGCCTGATGGTGTTTTTCGCCTGAGCAATGTCCTCGCGACGCACTTCGATAGGAGTAAAAGGGTTAGCCAGTACCGGACGGGAACGGACCGACTCCAAACCGCGCCGTTCCCGCTCTACCCATCCGCGGAGCGCGGCACGGGAGCGCAGCAGCAATTCCTTAATGAGCTGCCGTTCTGCCATCACATCGGGGACAACCCGCTTTGCAGCGTCGGTAGGGGTAGCTGCGCGCAAGTCGGCAACATTATCCAACACGGGGTTGTCCGGTTCGTGGCCGATGGCGGAAACTACTGGTGTGGTGGCACTGGCTACGGCACGCTGCAGGGCTTCCTCGGAGAACGGCAGCAAGTCTTCGACGGAACCGCCTCCGCGCGCAATGATGATGACGTCAACCGCTGGATCTCGATCAAGCTCTTCCAGCGCCGCGATGACTTCGGTTACCGCGGTCGCGCCCTGTACGGCGGTATTGATTACCCGAAACTGCACCTCAGGCCAACGCTGTTGCGCCACCGACAAAACATCGCGCTCGGCGGCAGAGCCACGGCCGGTGATAAGTCCGATGGTGTTGGGCAGGATGGGGAGTGGTTTCTTCCGCTCGGCGTCGAAAAGCCCCTCAGCCGCCAACTTGTGACGAAGTTGCTCGATGCGTGCCAAGAGTTCGCCGACTCCCACATGCCTGATGTCTGTTACCCATAACGAGAACGTGCCGCGCCCCACATAGAAAGCCGGCTTGCCGTAGACCACCACGCGATCGCCATCCTGGAGCGGGGTCGAGGATTGGGTGATCAGTGAAGTAGGGCAGGTGACCTGGACTGAAGCCTCGGCTTCGGGGTCCCGCAGCGTCAAGTAGGACAGCTTCCAACTGGGCTTGACATTGACCTGGGTCAATTGTCCCTCGACCCAGATATGGCCAAGTTTTTCGACCCAGCCTTTGACCTTTTCATTGACTTCCCGTACTGGCCACGGAGTCTCAGGCGTCGACGACGCGCTCATTAATTTCCTTACGCAGATAAAGGGTTTGGACAGTCGTCCACTTATTCTAGGCGTTTGACTATGTTGCTGGGTACGCTAGTGGCCATGGAAGAAACTTCGCAGAAGAAAATATTGCTAGCCGCGCCGCGCGGATATTGTGCCGGCGTTGACCGCGCAGTGGAAACCGTAGAGCGAGCCCTGGACAAATATGGAGCTCCGGTGTACGTGCGCAAGGAGATCGTGCACAACCGCTATGTGGTGGACACTCTCGCTGAGCGAGGTGCTATTTTCGTCGATGAAACCACCGAGGTTCCAGAAGGCGCACACCTAGTGTTTTCAGCGCACGGCGTATCGCCGGCGGTCCATGCAGAAGCGCAGAAGCTCGAGCTCAAGACCCTTGACGCTACCTGCCCGCTAGTTACCAAGGTTCACAATGAGGTAAAGCGCTTCGCTCGTGACGGCTACCATATCCTTCTCATCGGGCACGAAGGCCATGAAGAGGTGGAAGGCACTGCTGGTGAAGCTCCCGACGTCGTACACCTCGTCGACGGCGTCGAGGGTGTAGAAAAGCTCGAGTTCGGGCCTGAGGAAAAGCTGGTGTGGCTTTCGCAAACCACCCTTTCTGTAGACGAAACCATGGAAATTGTGCACCTGCTCAAGGCCAAATTCCCCAACCTCATCGACCCGCCTAGCGACGACATCTGCTACGCCACGCAGAACCGGCAAGTAGCCGTCAAGGCTATCGCTCCGAAGTGTGACCTCGTGATTGTGGTGGGCTCCCAGAATTCCTCTAACTCCAAGCGGTTGGTGGAAGTGGCTTTGCAAAACGGTGCGAAGGCTTCCTACCTGGTTGACTACGCTAACCAAATCGATGATGCATGGTTGTCGGGAGTGGAAACGGTCGGTATTACCTCGGGCGCATCGGTGCCGGAGATCCTGGTACGGGAAGTGCTCACGCACCTCGAGAGCTTCGGCTTCCACGACGTCGAAGAAGTAGTAACTGCTGCGGAGAAGATCGTTTTCTCCCTACCTCGAGACCTTCGACCAGCTAATCGCGCGCAGCGCTAAGGCGACCAGTTAATCGCGCGTAGCGCTAAACTCACCCTCCGGGTTGATACCTGGAGGGATTTACTGATAGAGGTCGTCGTCGAGCGATGGGCGTCGTTTTGGCTGTGGTGCGGGCATGGTGCTTTTGCCTAGGGCTGAGTCACGGGAGGCGTCCGGACGGCGAGAGGACTCGCGCTTACGGGTGACCTCTTCAATCGACGGCATGTTTCGCACGGATTCCCCAGGTTCCCGACGTGGCGGGACAGAGCGTCCACGTGCGGTGCGCATCCGTTTCTTCTCTTCCGCGTTGCGGACCAGCTCTTCGACAGTGACTGTTTTGCGCCGCTCGGCGGAGCGATTGCGCCGGGTCCGTTCGGACATCTCCCGAACTATAGTGGTGGTGGCGCGATTGCGTTGATCAGCGCGACTTTGTTCTTGGCGTTGGGCGATGAATGCCTGCTGCTGCACTTTCGCTTGGTATACACCGTGTCGATAGCGCAGATAAGCGATCACCGCACATCCCGCAGTTGTGGCCGCGAGCTGTGGGAAGTACTGGGCTAGCGGATACAGGGCCGACAGCAACATCGTCTTCGACAAACTATCGGCGGATGCGGAGATGTTGCTCTGCGCTACCAGCCAACCCGTTACGATGGTGAAAACACCAAAAAGTAGTGGAAGTTGAGCAACGGTCAGGAACAGGCCGCGCAACTCGACGACAATGGTCATCGAAAGGGCTGCTACGACGAAACAAACCCAATACGGCCAACTAATCTCGTGAGCGTTCCAGCTCAGCAACATCCCGGTAGCGAGCGCAGCAATGATGATGCTGCTCGCCGTCCAGGTGGAGACTCCCGGTCTCGCGGGCGCCGAATGATGGCGGCGAGCGCGGGATCGAGTAGTCGAAGGTTGAGACACGATTGGATAGTTTACTAGTTTGGCGTCCTAAAACTCGAAAATCCCGCCCAGTTTCTGGTTTCGTTTTCCACAACCTGCAGTTTGTTGGCAGCTGCGCGTTGGCTCAGTGGCTTAAATCACGCGGATGACGGGGATGGCTTTCGGCAAAAGTGATCTCCGGCAGTGGAGGCTGGGATGGAGGGACGATGTTCATTTCCTCCATTTTCCGCGCGGTGACAAAAACCCGAGACTCTAGCGTTCCCAATGCCGAGTTGTAAGAATCCACCGACTTCTCCAGGTTCGACCTCAGTTTTTCCATGTGTTCCCCGAGCGTCCCGATCCGTCGATAAAGCTCGGAGCCTAACTGCTGAATCCGCATGGCCTGCTCGCCGATTGCATCGTGCTGCCAGCCAAGTGCAACTGTGCGGAGCAAAGCCATCAGAGTGGTGGGGGTCGCCAGCACAACGTTCTTGGCAAAGGCGAATTCGAGAAGCTCGGGGTCGGTGCGCAGCGCAGCGTCGAGAAACGGGTCGGCGGGAACAAACAGCACCACGAACTCCGGGGTGGGGCTGAAGGTGCGTTGGTACTCCTTGCTTGCAAGTTGGGTCACATGACTGCGCAGATGATGCGCGTGGCGTCGCAGATGTGCCTCATGCTCCTCCGGGTCCTCAGTTTCGAGCGCATCCAAATAGGCGACAAACGGAACCTTTGCATCCACGATAATGTTGCGCCCACCGCTCAACCGCACCACCATGTCCGGCCGAATGCCAGGTGCGCTGACTTGAGTGTCGAAGTCGCAATGTTGAACCATTCCGGCTAGCTCGACAACCCGCTCAAGCTGAATCTCGCCCCAGCGCCCGCGCACTTGGGGTGCTCGCAGTGCAGTGACTAGCTTCCCGGTTTTGTCTGAAAGCTGGGCTGAAGTGCGCCCCATTGTTTGGATCTGGGCACTTAGCTGCGCCATTGTGGCGGCGCGCTCTATCTCAATCTGGTGTACCTGTTGGGAAAGCCCAGCGACCGCATCGGCAAGCGGGTGAAGTGAATCAGATACCCGGTTGGAGATTTCCGTGCCAGCGCGCTGTGAATTCTCCATTCCCTCGGCGCGCACTGTCGCGGAGATCAGCGCCGCCAGTTGATGTGGATCCTGCGATAGGGTGCGGGCGGACTTTAGCGTCCAACCGAGTACGAGCCCAATCGTCAGGCCGAGCAGGAGGAATAGTGCGGCAGAGTTCATAGAGTTGAGCTTGCCAGAAGGGGGCGACAAACTAGCTTAGCGACGAGGGAATTTTTGGAACAAACGTGCGAACTTTTTCGGTGTGTTGCTCGCCCGATCCATAAGTTCGCCGACGATGTCGGTACTTGTTAGTGACTTGGCATCGGTAGATGTAGGGTGTGCAGTCCCAGGCTCGTCGTCGACGGCAGTGTGCCGTTGCGGCAGGATTCGGGGCAGTGTGGCGTCGCGAAGCTTGCGCCCGAATTCTTCGCTCCAGACTCCGGTGATGGATCCAGCATCGGTGGCGAAGGAGATTTCGGAGGCGGTCTTTTCCCCGCTGCGTAGCGCAATGATGTCGTTGAGGTAGCGGAAGAAGACGGCGATAGTGGCCGCAACTGGGACGGCGAGGAAAGCGCCGATGATGCCGAACAGGCTGCCTCCGATTGTGACGGAGATCAGCACGATGACGGGATGGAGATTCATGGCGCGCGACTGCAGGAGCGGCGAGAGAATATTGCCTTCCAATTGTTGGACAGCGATCACCAGGGCGAGTACCAGCAGGGCTTTGGTTACTCCCAGGGAAACCAACGCGATGAGCACCGCCAGAGCGCCGGCGACTACGGCGCCAACAATCGGTATGAAACCGGCGAAGAAAGTGATGGTGGCCAGCGCAAGTGCCATCGGCACGCCGATGAGCACGAGGCCGCCGCCGATGACGACAGCATCTACCAACGACACGATCGCTTGGGCGCGGATGTATCCGGAAAGGGTGATCCAGACGCGGGTAAGTAGCTCGGTGAGGTGCCAGCCTGCGCGACGTCCGGTGACGCTGCGCAGCCAGGGTAGAAAGCTATCGCCGTCTTTGAGGAAGAAGAAAGTGAGCACCAGTACCACGCCGAGCGTCACGGCGAAGACTGAGGCTGCACCCAGCCCGGCAAACAGCCCCTCGGCGATCTTCCCAGATTGTGCTTGGAGCCAGTTGACGGCACTGGCAAATAAGTCATTTAGGTCGTCGTCTTTGAGGTGGAAGGGAGGGCCGAGTAGCCACAGCTGGGTGCGTTGCATGAGCTCGAAAGTCTGCAGGTACAGCGTTTGTGATTGCCGGCCAATGGAGGGGGCGATGGCCATCATGACCCCGGTGAAGACGCCACCTGTACCCAAGATCACCAAGATTGCCGCGAGCGCTTTGGGCACCCCGAGATTACGCAGCCATTGCGTTGGCCCCCAGAGCACGGAAGACACAATGAGCGCCAAGGCAATGGGGAGCAACCCCTGCCACACTTGTTTGCCCACGAACCACACCATGTAGGTGGCAGCCGCGATCAGGAGCAGGCGTAAGCACCAGCTAGCCAGCTCTTTTGCCCCTTCGGCGATGATGAATGAGCGATCGATATGGTCGGCGCCCTCCAACTCGGCAAAGGTTCGTGAGGCTTCTTCAGGCAGGCGAGAATTAGCCAAGCGCTCGTCGTCAAGCAGCTCGGGCGGTTTGGCAAAATTCTTTGGCATGGATGTGCCATTGTCCTGCGGGTTATCACTCACCCTTACAATCTTGCACATTTTGAGAGGGTAGGGAGGTATCTGGGTAAATGTGCAGCGTATCGAGGGGTGATTGCTAGTATGGACTTCCGTGAGCCTTACTCTTGGAATCGTCGGCCTGCCCAATGTGGGCAAGTCCACGCTATTTAATGCCCTGACCCGCAACGATGTTCTCGCGGCGAACTATCCCTTCGCCACGATCGAGCCGAATGTTGGCCTCGTCGAGCTTCCCGACGCGCGCCTGAACCGGCTCGCCGAGATCTTTGGATCGGAACGCATCCTTCCTGCGACAGTGTCTTTTGTAGACATCGCCGGCATCGTCAAAGGCGCCTCCCAGGGTGAAGGCATGGGTAACGCATTTCTGGCCAACATCCGCGAAGCCGACGCGATTTGCCAGGTCGTCCGTGCGTTTGCCGACGACGACGTGATCCACGTCGACGGTCGGGTTGATCCTTCCACGGACATCTCCGTGATCAACACCGAGCTGATCTTGGCTGATCTGCAGACCATCGAAAAGGCGCTGCCACGTTTGGAGAAAGAAGCCAAGAAGGACAAGGCGCTGGCCGACCATGTCACTGCCACGAAGAAGGCCCAGGAAATCCTCGAGGATGACCGCACGCTGTTCTCGGCGGCCAAGAACGGGGAGATCGACCTCTCCCTCGTGCGTGACTTGCACCTGATGACCGCCAAGCCGTTCCTCTACGTCTTCAACTCCGACGAGGCCGTGCTCACCGACGAGGCACGTAAGGAAGAATTGCGCGCCCTGGTTGCGCCTGCAGACTGCGTTTTCCTCGACGCAAAGACCGAAACTGAGTTGTTGGAACTGGATGAGGAAGAAGCTGCAGAGCTCCTCGAGTCCGTGGGGCAGCACGAGCCGGGCCTGCACTCGCTGGCGAAGGCAGGGTTCGCCACCCTGGGCTTGCAGACCTACCTGACTGCTGGTCCGAAGGAATCCCGCGCGTGGACCATCAAGCAGGGCTGGAGCGCACCACAGGCTGCTGGCGTTATTCACACTGATTTTGAGAAGAAGTTCATCAAGGCCGAAATCGTCTCCTTCGAGGATTTGGACGCTTTGGGCTCCATCGCGGAAGCGAAAGCTCAGGGCAAAATGCGCATGGAAGGCAAGGACTACGTCATGCAGGACGGCGATGTCTGCGACTTCAAGATTGGCGGCTAATTCTTTCCGTGCCTGCATAGTAACGGGGAAAATCAATACCGCCTACTTCGTCACTGCTATTGACTGTGGCGAGGTAGGCGGTATTTTTTATCCGAGTTTTTAGCCTGATTGCAAACGCTTTAGCGGTAGGTGACCTTCGCTTCGAGGATGTTATTCGAGTACTTGAACTCCAGCTTGGAGAAGCGCTCAGATTCTGGAGTGTCAGCAAGTGGTGCTAGTGCTTTTTCGGCATCCTTGCGCACCGGGCCATCAATACCGAATGGTTTGCCGTTGACGGTGAACTTGGAGAAATTGTTTGGCTTCATGTCCTTGTCAAAGCGAATTTGTCCGGTAACCGTGTCCGTTTCTGGATTCTCAGCGTATTCCTTGATGATCGGCACGAGCGCATCCTTGAGTATCTTCTGTTGTTCCGGATCAATTTCCTTAGTGTAGGCGCCGTCGGCAGAATCATCCGCTGCTTCCGCTGCTTCCGTGCGCTTGGACTTGGACTCGGAATCGGACTCGGTAGCAGCGCCCGAGGGCTCGGACTTTGGTGCGCTCGTGCTCTTGGAGGTGGCAGGCTTCGAGGTCGACTTCTTTTCACTCGTCGGGGCAGAGTCTGAAGCTTCTGGGGCAGCGGCGGCTGGCGTTTCTTTAGATCCTGGCAGAGCATCTAAAACACTTGGGGCACCACAACCGCTGAGCGTGCAGATTGAGATGACAGCTAGGGCAGTGAGGGAAAGTCGACGCATGAGTACTCCTTATGGCGAGGCGGCTCGTGGAGCCGGATGAACAATGGGGACACATTTGTGATGCAGCGAGCGTGAGAATTGTTCCCAAGTGGCCAGAAACGCTGGAACTAGCCGAAAAATTCAACCTGCATGTAGTCGTTCTTGTGGGTGTTGCTCGTCGATTCTTGCGGCAGCACTACCTCGTTATGTAAAGGTGAAAGCGCCAGGAGTGTCGAGCCCGTTCAACTCGACACTCCGTAAGATATCGGTCGCTGTGATCAAGTTACTCGTGGGGATCGATCCAGATTTCATCTAGAAGCAAGGCGATTTTCGACGCGCCACCTCGAGCACAGCGCACTTGCGGTGGCACTATGTGTTTGGCTCATTTGTCCGTCGATAAGGCCAGCTTTCGCTACTTCCATTTGCGCGCGAGTATCGGTAGCTGGTTTCATTAGGATTTATCATGATACTAGCTTTCGCTCTCACGCTTGCCGCCGGCTTATCGACGGCCATTGGCGGCCTCGTCGTGTTGAAACGGCGGGAACCGACTCAGCTCTTTCTTGCCGCTGCCCTGGGGTTTTCTGCTGGGGTGATGCTCTGGGTGTCTTTCCTGGAGATCATGCCAGAGGCCACGGCTAATCTGCAGGAAAGCTTTGGGGAAAAGCGGGGTGCCTGGGCGGCGACCGGGGCCTTCTTTGCCGGAGTGCTCCTGATTGGGATTATTGACCGCCTGGTCCCCGAGCCGGTCAACCCCCACGAGACACACGTCGGCGACGGCCAAGATTTATCTGCGCAGGCGTTTTCCAAGATGGGCCTGATGATGGCTCTGGCGATTGGTATCCACAACTTTCCCGAAGGCTTTGCCACGTTTCTTTCGGGAATGAATTCCCTGCAGGTCGCATTGCCGGTGGCGATCGCCATCGGCATACACAACATTCCCGAAGGGATTTCTGTGGCGATTCCGCTATGGCAGGCCACCGGCTCGCGCTGGAAAGGATTTAAGTGGGCGGCGATTACAGGTTTGGCGGAACCCCTAGGTGCGCTGGTGGGCTACCTGGTATTGCTGCCTTTCTTGGGACCTACCACCATGGGAATTGCGTTCGGAATGATCGCCGGAATCATGGTGTTCATTTCGTTGGATGAGCTCCTGCCTACCGCGGAAGCCACCGGAAAGCACCATGCCGCGGTGTACGGCTTGGTGGTGGGGATGGCCGTGATGGCGTTGAGCTTGCTGCTGTTTCTTTAGTGCTTCTTTGGTAGCGGGAGGAGCATCACGACCCCAGCGATGATCGCGCCCCAGATCGCGCCAAAAATGAGCGAGCAGATCGTCTCTACCAGCCAGGAAATGAACGAGCCTGCACCTTCGACGAGGTGAACGAGGTGATGCTCGATGGCGAGTGGAGCATGCCAACCCAAGGAATCGAAACCAACCAGCATGATGTGTCCGCCGACCCAGAGCATCGCAAAAGTGCCGATGATAGCGATCGCAGACAGGACCTTGGGCATTGCGTTGACCAGCGCTTTTCCAAAATTCTGGGAGGCGGAATTCTTGCGCCCCGCCATGCGTAGTCCAATGTCGTCCATCTTGACGAGCAGCCCAACGAAACCATATACACCGAGCGTGATGGCGATTGCGACGGCGAACAGCACGGCTGCCCGCATGGGGAGGGCAAGATCGGTGACTTGGTTGAGGGAAATCACCATGATTTCGGCGGATAGAATGAAGTCGGTGGTGACTGCTCCTCGGACCAATTTGTCTTCGGATTGTTCGCCTTCGCTGGCTGCTGGAGAGTCATCCTCGCCGTGACCACTGAGTTTTTCAATGACCTTTTCAGCGCCTTCGAAACAGAGATAGGTGCCACCTAGCATCAATAGCGGGGTCAGCGCCCAGGGAGCCCACTGACTGAGCGCCAGGGCCAGGGGCAAAATGATGATGATCTTGTTTACCAACGAGCCCTTGGTGATTCGCCAAATGATCGGCAGTTCCCGGGCAGGCGTGACGCCCTGAACGTAGCGCGGGGTAACAGCAGCATCGTCGACAACAACACCCGCAGCTTTGGCACTCGTGCGGCCCGCAGCGGCGGCCACATCATCCATATTTGCAGCTGCGACTTTGGCAATCGCGGCGACGTCGTCAAGCAGTGCAGCTAAACCACCAGGCATTGGGGTGATTCTCCTCCGGGTCGTGGTGTCAAGGTAACGCTCCCAGCTTACGGTAGGACTACTCTGAGTGTCGCTCTAGAAAGGCGAGGATGTCTGGCCATTCGAGTTCGGCCTGACGTTCGCCAGCTCGGTACGATGCTTGGAGTTTGGCCAGGTTGCGCTCGCGGTTGCTCACGGTCAGGTCGGTGGGGCAATAGAGATAGGCGCTGTGGTTGGCCTCGAGTTCGAAAAGCTGCGTCCGGGTGTTGTTGTAGCGCTCCGGTCGCTGGATGATGGCCTCAGCAACAGCGGGGAAACGGCGAAATGTCTGCCAGACCAGGCCCGGACGAGTGACCGGGCTTTTGACATAGCTGCGGGCCCGGGACATCACGACGAGAAACGTCGTGAACCCGTCGTCAAGCGCAGCATCGATGGGGAAACCGCCAGTGGGGCCGAGGGCGCCGTCGACATAGGGGTGTCCGTCGATAATGGGCGTGCGCATGAGGCCCGGCATTGTCGACGACGCCCGCACTCGACGCACCAGGCTCGCATTGTCGGTGATGTCCTCGCGTCCCCAATAGGTCATCTCCCCGGTGTCCGCGCGGACCGCCCCGATCCGAAACGGGGTGGTGTTCGCATGGAAGGCGTCGAAATCAAAGGGAAACGGCTGGTCGGCGCCGGTGGAGGTTTCATAGAGATATTCTGCGTCAAAATAGCCACGCCCACGCAGCAGCGAAACCCAACCCCCAGCCGCGCGGTGCGCAGGCGTTTCGACGAACGCTTCCCGAACTCGGACTGAAGCGTCCTGGGTTTTGTTCCTACTCACTTTTGAGAGGATTGGAACATGGCCAAGAGGTATTCACAGGAGTTCAAGGATCGCGCGGTGCGGATGCTGATCGATCGTTTAGCCGATGATGGCTCGTGTTCTCAGTGGCAGGCGGTCAATGAGATCGCACCGAAGCTAGGGATCGCGAATGAATCGCTGCGCCGCTGGTACGAGCAGCATTTAGTGAACGCGGGTGAACGGCAGGGGCTTACGCGTGAAGAGCATGAGGAGATTAAACGGCTCAAACGCGAGGTTGCGGAGTTGCGGCGGGCGAATGAGATTTTGAAGACTGCTTCGGCTTTTTTCGCAGCGGAGCTCGACCGTCCGGCCCGATAATGATTGCTTATATTGATGAGTATAGGGATCGTTTCGGGGTCGAGCCGATTTGCCGGGTATTGGGCGTGAGTCTGGAGGGAGGGTTTATCACCTCTCGTGGCTACCGGCTGGCGAAGAGCAGGCCAGCGAGCGCCAGAAGCATACGAGACAGGATCCTGATCGATGAGCTCAAGAAGATCCACACCAAGAATTACAGCGTCTACGGGGTGCGGAAGATGTGGCATGCAGTGCGGCGTGCTGGTTGGGATGTTGGCCGTGACCAGGTGGCTCGGCTCATGAGAATCGGTGGAATTGAGGGTGTTCGCCGGGGACGCGCCCCAATCACAACCCGGCCCGTTCAGGAAGTAGATTCTCGTCCGGATCTGGTCAATCGGCAGTTCAAGGCCAGTAGGCCCAACCAGCTGTGGGTTGCTGATATCACGTATGTACGAACCCTATCCGGCTTCGTGTATACAGCGTTCGTTACTGATGTGTATAGCCGCAAGATTGTGGGTTGGGCGACGCGTTCTTCGATGAAAACCGAGGCGCTACCACTAGAGGCACTCGAGCAGGCCATTCAGGGAGCGAAAGATACTCTGGTGGATCTGACGCATCATTCCGATCATGGCTCGCAATACACGAGTGTTGCCTACAACGAGAAACTCGCTGACTACGGGATCAAGCCCTCCACCGGGAGCGTGGGTGATTCCTACGATAACGCGCTAGCCGAGGCTGTCAACGGCCTGTACAAAGCCGAGCTGATCTATTCCCAGCCCTGGTTCTCACTGACCGAGGTCGAGTTTGCGACGTTGAACTGGGTCCACTGGTGGAACCACGAGCGCCTCCACGAAGCCCTCGGATATAAGAGCCCTGCAGAGATCATCGATATGTATAATCACACCCGGGTCAGCGAGCTGACCCCCGTATAAGAAGCGGAACAAAACCCAGGACGCTTCAGACTGGATCCCCGGAAAGAAAGTTGACGGTGTGTGAAGCGCCAGCGGAAATACCTCCCACCCAGCCAAACGAGATGCCTTCTGACAGGAACTTGGAAATCAGTGCGGCAGTGTAAGAATTGCGGGTGCCACCACCTTCGATGACGAGGGCGATGCGGGGGAAATGTCGCGGTGTCGAGGACATGAGTTTCATACTAAGCCGTGGTGTGGTTTGGTGCGGGGTGTTGCTGTGGTTTGGTGGTGTGGTTTGGTGTGGGGTGTTGCTGGGGTTTGGTGTGGGGTGTTGCTGAGGTTTGGTGTGGGCGATGTGCCTGATTTGAGCTGCACATCTGCTATGTCGTCCCTTCGCGGTAGTCGGACTACGTATAGCCTCGATTTTTGGCGAATTTTTGCCCTTCTGCGTAGTCGGACTACCCCGAAGGGACGACATAGCGCTTTTGAAGCTATTGCGCATCGAGCGCCAGCGTCGAGCGCCAGCGCCGAGCGCCAGCCGTCGAGCGCCAGCCGTCGAGCACCAGAGCCGATCCTCAGCCGTCGAGCACAAGCCATTGAGCGCCAGACATCGACTGCCGACCAGTGAGTAAGCCCGACTCGAATCAATAAGGTTAGCCTAACTTTATGTTGTATAACCTTGGGTGTGACTAATGAACTACATTCCATCGCCACAGTCGCAACTGACCGCCCCGCTCGATACGCCAAGCAGCTCACGCAACACTTTGGGAAGAAAGCAACGACAATTTGGGATAGTGAGGCGGAAAAAGGCGACGTTTCCTTTGCCCCGGAAGAAGGTAGCGCGCGGGTAGAACTCACCTGCGAGGAAGGCGCGTTAATGATGAATCTGTGGACCACCCCGGAAAATCTCGAACGTTTTGAGCACGTGGTTGGCGGTCATGTCGAAAGATTCGGCGTCCGGGACGAACTCGTAGTCAGCTGGCACCAAGTAATCCACCGCGCCTGGCACCAAGTAATCCACCGCGCCTGGCACCAAGTAATCCACCGCGCCTGGCACCAAGTAATCCGTCGCTACATGCCCTCGCCCCAGGCAGCCACTGCCCCGAGCGAGACCCGAAAGTGCTAAGGTAAAGCGTTGCCTGTTGCCGTCATGCAACCGGAGCTTAAAAAACTAGAAATTCACACGGGTGCTGCAAAGCAATTGCCCTTCCAAGGACAGTTGCGGTGCGGCTGAGATGTCTCGAACCAGACGAGCAAACCGTAACAAACTGACCCGGGTAATGCCGGCGTAGTGAGGAAGAAATACATGACTAGCTCTGCATCCCGCCCTGCGAAGAATTCCTGGCGCGTAGTCGACATCGTGGTGGCGGTGGTCCTTGCGGTCGCCTCGGGGCTCATCTTCTGGGTGTGGAATTCGATCGGCTACGCCTGGTATGAAGCGATGAATGCTGTCACGCCTGGTTTTGGCGGCCTGGCCGCTGGGGTGTGGCTGCTCGGTGGCGTGCTTGGTGGGCTGATTATCCGTAAACCCGGCGCAGCTTTGTTTGTGGAACTGCTGGCCGCTTGCGTTTCAGCAGCTCTGGGAAACCAATGGGGGATTGAAACGGTGTACTCCGGACTGGCCCAAGGTCTGGGTGCTGAGCTCATCTTCCTTGTTTTTGCGTACCGGTCTTTCCGTCTTCCCGTCGCGATGCTCGCTGGAGTCGGCGCGGCGATTGGCGCGTTCGTGTTGGAGTTGTTCCTTTCCGGCAACCTCGCGAAGGGGATGGAGTACAACGTCATTTACCTGATCTGTTTCGCCATTTCCGGGGCGCTGCTCGCGGGCGTTTTTGGTTTCGTCCTTACCCGCGCGCTGGCGGCCACCGGCGCTTTGGATCGCTTTGCCGCTGGACGCGAGCGACGCGAACTCGTCTAGATTTCAGTGGCGTTGTCGTCGAAAACACCCGCCATCCATGCTCGCGACTTTAGCTGGCGGCATGCCGGGCGCAAGAAAGCTACCCTCACCGGCCTCAACTTTGACATTGTGGCCGGGGAGCGGGTCCTCATCCTTGGTGCGTCGGGTTCGGGGAAATCCACCCTGCTCGCAGCCATTGCCGGTGTGCTTGGCGGGCCTGACGACGGCGAATTCCACGGCACCCTCGAAGTCGCTGGAATCGATGCCCGCGATACTCAACGCCTGCGCGGGCGCGTTGGTATGTTGCTGCAGGATCCAGACTCCCAGGTCATTGCATCAAAAGTAGGTGACGATGTCGCTTTCGGTTGCGAAAACCTTGGCATGGAGCGCTCGGAGATTTGGCGTCGCGTCACGGAAGCTCTGGCCTTGGTGGGACTTGACCTCCCGCTCGATCACCCCACGTCCGCGCTGAGTGGGGGACAGAAGCAACGCCTGGCTTTGGCTGGGATCATCGCGATGGGCGCTGACATCATCGTGCTCGACGAACCCACGGCGAACATTGATCCTGTGGGGATTCCCCAACTGGTAGCCGCGGTCTCTCAACTGACAGGTGCCACAGTTATCGTTGTGGAACACCGGGTAGAGACGTGGAAAGACCTGGTAGATCGTGCCATTGTATTAGGCAGCGACGGAACTGTTCACACAGACGGCCCCGTCGAACAGGTGCTGTGGCACGAAGCCACTAACCTCGCTCACCAGGGTATTTGGGTACCGGAGAGCTATCTTCCACCAGAGAGTCGACTTCAGCACGTCGCAAAGCTGCAGCGGCCACCGAGTAACGGGGAGGCAGCTGTCCAGGCGCAGGGCTTACAGATCGGATGGGACGCGCAGCATCCGGTTGGTGGGGAGCGCGACCTCCGGATACCGTTGGGGCAATCGACAGTGATTACGGGAAGGAACGGCGCAGGCAAGTCCACGCTCGCGCTGACCTTGGCAGGGCTCTTGCCACCGTTGTCCGGGGATGTCAGCGTGCACCCGGAGATTGCCGCAGGAATTGGGCAGCGCCCGCACGCCTGGTCTGCTCGGCAGTTGAGCGCGCGGATTGGATTTGTATTTCAGGACCCGGAGCATCAGTTCCTTACTAACTCTGTGCGTGAGGAGCTCCTGATAGCCCCGGCGATCGTCGCCCAGCATGCTGGGCCAAAGCTTGGTCGGCTGCGCAGTTGGCGACGGGCCGTGACCAACGAAATGGAGAGTCGAGCGGACCAACTGCTCGCTGATCTGCGACTCGAACATTTAGCTGCTGCCAGCCCATTTTCGCTCTCCGGTGGACAAAAGCGCAGACTATCCGTAGCCACGGCATTGATGCTGGAACCGGAAATCGTCTTCCTCGACGAACCCACCTTCGGTCAAGACCGACGCACCTTCCTTGAAATCATTCGCCTGCTGACAAAGCTCCGCGATTCCGGACGCACCATGGTCTCAATCACCCACGACCCTCTCGTAGTCGAGCTCCTTGCCGACAATCATCTGGAGGTGGCGTAAATGAACCTGCTCGATGGGGTCAACCCAGTAACGAAGCTCGTAGCCATCATGGCGTTGACCACGCCACTCTTGCTGAGTGTGGATGTGGTCTCCGCGACGGTCGCCTTGACCGCGGTCGTGTTCCTTGCACCGCTGTGTGGCGTCTCTTGGCCGACCTTGGCGCGCCGGGCATGGCCACTCGTGCTCGCTACGCCGATCGCTGGGCTCTCGATGGCGCTCTATGGGCGTCCCGAAGGCCGCGAATACGTCCATTTTCTGTTCGCCCACGTCACGGATAATTCCCTCAGCCTGGCCTTAGCGATCATGGTGCGCATCTTGGCGGTGGGCTTGCCGGTGGTTGTCCTCGCCACGCATATCGATCCCACCGAGCTGGGCGACGCCCTAGCTCAAGTCCTACGCTTGCCACAGCGATTTGTGGTGGCCAGCGTCGCCGGGGTGCGCTTGCTGAGCCTGTTTAGCGATGATTGGCAGTCTTTGTCGCGGGCGCGACGCTCCCGTGGGCTCGCAGCTGACAACCCGATCACCACCTTCTTCTCTATGACGTTCGCTCTGCTGGTCCTGGCAATCCTTCGCGGAACCAAACTCGCGACAGCGATGGAAGCCCGAGGATTTGGTGGCCCGCAGCCGCGAACGTGGGGCCGAGCCTCAACAGTGAGCTGGCGAGACGCCGCCGTGATCATCGTGGCTTTGGCACTGGGGGTTCTGTCAGTGGTCTGCGCGGTGTGGGCCGGGACTTTTAGGTTCCTTGGCACATGAACCCCATAGCACAGCGCCTACAGCCCGGTACTATGACCGTGCTTATCGACGGCCCATCCGGCTCGGGCAAGACGACACTGGCGAAGCAACTTGCAGACATCACCGGTTTTCAGCTCGTACACCTCGATGATTTCTATCCCGGCTGGGCGGGCCTTGCCCGTGGGCGTGACATGGTGGCTCACGATGTACTTCATCCGACCCGTCCGGGTTTTAGGCAGTGGAACTGGCAAGAAGACCGGCCGGGGGATTGGGTGAGTCTTGACCCGCGACGGCCGATGATCGTTGAGGGCGTCGGGGCGATTTCGGTTCCGTCCGTCCAGGCGGCTGCGCATCGTGGAACATTCTTAACTGTTCTCGTCAAGGCGCAATCTGCCACTCGACGTGAGCGTGCTCTCAACCGGGACTCGGGTTTTGCGCCGTGGTGGGAGATGTGGGCGAGCCAAGAAGTTGAACATTTTGAACAATTGCCGGCGGTGGATCTGGAGCTGTGGACGTAATGTATTCCTGCTATCGCTAGCTTATTATTCTCGTGATTTTTAATTTTATGCAGGCCAGGGGAGCGTTAGGCTCGGCTGTAAGCCTGTGAGCTCGCTCCCATATTGATGAAGGTCAGCTAACTTAACATTAGGGCATTGAAAGCCCCTGATTACGTTTCGATCACAATGAGAATAAAAATTCATCGACATTGCGCTGTTTTTCCAGCTTGACCTGGGGATCTTTTGTGTGGCAAAGTCTTTAGGTGTTGTTCATGTTGAATTCACTCAATAGATGTGCGAGTTTGACTTAAATCACAGATAGATTAAATTATGGTCTGTGATGCATTCTAGCGATGGGTTGCATGGCAATCGTTGGCTCACCCAGGGCCTTGTCACCATGGAGGAATATTCATGACTTTAAAGAAGTCTTTTACCGTAGTATCTGCGGCGGCACTTGCATTCGGATTGGCTGCCTGTGGCTCTTCGTCTAATGGCGATGCCGGTGGCAGCAGTGATGGCATCGTTTTGGCAAACGGCAGCGAGCCACAAAACCCACTGATTCCGGCCAATACCACCGAAACCGGTGGCGGTCGTATCGTTGACATGATCTACTCCGGCCTGGTCTACTACGACACGTCCGGCAAGGCTCACAATGAGATGGCCGAAAGTATCAAGCGCGACACCCCAACCACTTACACCATCAAGTTGAAGGAAGGGTTGAAGTTCTCCGATGGCTCCCCAATTTAAGGCCGAGAACTTTGTCAAGGCTTGGAACTATGCTGTGGCCAACGATCAGCAGGGTGCATCCTTCTTTGAGCCAATCAAGGGCTACAAAGAAGGCGTGAAGGAAATGGAAGGCCTGAAGGTTGTCGACGACAAGACCTTCACCGTGGAAACCACGGAGCCGACCTCGGACTTTGAGTTGCGCCTCGGCTACTCCTCTTTCTTCCCACTGCCTGATTCTGCATTCACCGACATGAACGCTCAAGGCGAGAAGCCAGTCTCCAACGGGCCATACAAGTTGGAGAAATGGGAGCACAACCAGGCCATCACCATCGTGCCTAACGAGAACTACAATGGCCCACGCAAGGCTAAGAACAACGGCGTGAAGTTCACCTTCTACCCAAAGCAGGACGCAGCCTACGCTGATTTGCTCTCCGGTAACCTCGACGTCCTGGATGCTGTGCCAGACTCCGCCTTCAGCCAGTTCGAAACCGAGCTCAATGGCCGTTCAGTGAACCAGCCTGCAGCAGTCTTCCAGTCCTTCACCATCCCGCAGAAGCTCGAGCACTTCTCGGGTGAAGAAGGCAAGTTGCGTCGCCAGGCAATCTCCATGGCAATCAACCGCGAGGAAATCACGGACAAGATCTTCCAGAAGACTCGCACCCCGGCCACCGACTTCACCTCGCCAGTTATTGACGGCCACAGCGAAAACGTCAATGGTAATGAAGTTCTGAAGTACAACCCAGAAAAGGCTAAGGAACTGTGGGCACAGGCTGACGCAATTTCGCCATGGTCCGGCACCTTCTCCATTGCTTACAATGCCGACGGTGGGCACCAGGGCTGGGTAGATGCTACTGCTAACTCCATCAAGAACACTCTGGGTATTGAAGCAGTTGGTAAGCCTTACCCAGACTTCAAGTCCCTGCGCGATGAAGTGAAGAAGCGCACCATCGCTGGGGCCTTCCGCACTGGTTGGCAGGCAGACTACCCAGGTCTGAACAACTTCCTGTCCCCAATGTACGTCACCAAGGCATCTTCGAACGACGGCGACTTCTCCGATCCTGAGGTCGATCGCTTGCTGCGCGAAGCAAACGCTGCAGACAACCTGACGGACGCTAACAAGAAGTACAACCAGGCTCAGGAGATCCTGTTCAAGGACCTGCCTGCAATCCCACTGTGGTACTCCAACGTCACCGGCGGTTACTCCGATAAGGTCTCGAACGTGACCTTCAACTGGAAGTCGGTACCTGCTTACTACCAGATCACCAAAAAGTAATTTTCATCTAGCCGCACATCCACCGACGGGCGTCGAAAAGCCCAAATTAGCGGGGGATTGTGTCTGGATACTTCGCACCAGATGGGCCCGCTATATGCGCGCCTAGTGATGAGTCCCGGGCCCACCATTATGGTGTGACCCGGGACTCATGGTATTTTTGGTAAGTCTTTCTAAAGCTGCATAAGCAGTGTTGAATGGCAGATCCCTCGTGTGGGACCACTTCGACCCTGTAGGAACACCTCAACTAGCCCCCTTCACCCAAGGAACTTTAAACACATGTTGCGTTATGTTGGGCGACGTCTCCTCCAAATGATCCCCGTGTTTTTTGGAGCGACGCTGCTGATTTATGCCCTGGTATTCCTGATGCCCGGCGACCCGGTGCAAGCGCTCGGCGGTGACCGCGGACTCACTGAGGCCGCTGCTGCTCGTATCCGCGCGGAATACAATCTCGATAAACCGTTTATCATTCAGTACTTGCTCTATGTCAAGGGCATCTTCATGTTGGACTTCGGCACCACCTTCTCGGGTCGTCCCGTAGCTGAGGTCATGGCAAATGCTTTCCCGGTAACGATTCGCCTGGCCGTGATGGCGCTGGTTTTCGAAGCGATCCTCGGAATTGGGTTCGGCGTGATCGCGGGAATGCGTCGCGGTGGCATTTTTGACTCCAGCGTGCTGGTGCTGTCGCTGCTGGTCATCGCGGTGCCATCCTTCGTGATTGGTTTCGTATTCCAGTTCGTAGTCGGGGTGAAGTTGGGGTGGCTGCCCACCACGGTGGGCGCGAAAGCGGACTTCGTGTCCTTGTTGATGCCCGCGATTGTGCTCGGAGCAGTGTCCTTTGCTTATGTTTTGCGGCTTACCCGCCAATCGGTATCGGAAAATCTGCGCGCCGATTACGTGCGTACCGCTCGCGCCAAGGGACTTTCCGGCCGCACGGTGACCCTGCGCCACGTGCTGCGTAACTCCTTGATCCCGGTGGCCACCTTCCTCGGCGCTGACCTCGGTGCCCTCATGGGCGGAGCGATCGTGACCGAGGGAATCTTTGGCATTAACGGAGTGGGTGGCACCATCTACCAGGCGATCTTGAAAGGCGAGCCGACCACGGTGGTCTCTTTCACCACTGTGCTGGTGATCGTCTACATCTTCGCCAACTTGATCGTTGACCTCATCTACGCCGTACTGGACCCAAGGATTCGCTATGCCTAATTTTGAAAACCGACAGGCTCCAGTTACCGATGCTGCAGCCGAAGCCGTCGCCACCGGCGAGACCTTCTTCGAGGCTCGCCCTGGCCAAGAGCACTTCATCGCAGAGACTGACGAAACCGGCCTTGGTGCCGTCGACGCCGTTGCCGACGAGTCCGCGCCTTCCTCCGTCTGGGGCGAGGCTTGGCGACGGCTGCGTCGTCGTCCACTGTTTTGGGTCTCCGCAATTCTCATCTTGGCTGCCGTCGCACTAGCGCTCGTGCCTAACTTGTTCACCACGGTTGACCCACGCCACTGTGAGCTGTCCAATTCCTTGGGTACTCCGCAGCCCGGCCACCCATTCGGCTTTGACAAGCAAGGCTGTGACATTTACTCCCGCATGATCTACGGCGCCCGCGCGTCCGTCATGGTAGGCGTACTGACCACCTTGCTGGTGGTTGTCATCGGTACAGTTTTCGGTGCACTCGCCGGCTACTTCGGCGGTATCCTCGATGCGATCCTTTCGCGCATCACCGATATTTTCTACGCAATTCCGCTGGTGTTGGCAGCTATCGTCGTGATGCAGGTGTTCAAGGAACACCGCACGGTGATGACCGTGGTTGTGGTGCTCGGCGTGTTCGGCTGGACCAACATCGCCCGCATCACGCGTGGTGCCGTCATGAGCGTGAAGAACGAAGAATTTGTGACATCTGCCCGCGCGGTGGGCGCGTCGCGTTGGCACATCTTGACCAGCCACATCCTGCCTAACGCTGCGGCACCGATCATTGTTTACGCTACGGTTGCCCTGGGCACGTTCATCGTTGCCGAGGCAACGCTGTCCTTCTTGGGTATTGGTTTGCCGCCGGAGATCGTTTCGTGGGGTGGCGATATCTCGCGCGCCCAGGTTTCCCTGCGTACCCGCCCTGCTGTGCTGTTCTACCCAGCTTCCGCGCTGGCGCTGACTGTGCTCAGCTTCATCATGATGGGCGACGTGGTTCGCGACGCTCTCGATCCCAACAACCGCAGCAAGTAGGTGCCGGATATGACAAACTCTGCTCAGCAAACTCCGCTTCTTCAGCTCAAAGATCTCAAGATCTCTTTTACGTCCTCCACCGGCACCGTCGACGCCGTCCGTGGCGTCAACCTGACGATCTACCCGGGCCAGTCTGTGGCCATCGTGGGTGAGTCCGGATCGGGCAAGTCGACGACCGCGATGTCGATCATCGGATTGTTGCCCGGCACGGGCAAGATCACCGGCGGTGAGATCATCTTCAACGGTGAGGTTATCTCCAACCTGCCGGAGAAGAAGATGGAAGCTTACCGTGGCTCCGAGATTGGTTTGGTGCCACAGGATCCAATGTCTAACCTCAACCCGGTTTGGAAGATTGGAACCCAGGTTAAGGAATCCCTCAAAGCCAACAATGTGGTTCCAGGTTCCGAAATGGACAAGCGCGTTGTGGAACTGTTGGAGGAGGCCGGCCTGCCAGACGCCGAGCGTCGTGCCAAGCAGTACCCGCATGAATTCTCTGGTGGTATGCGCCAGCGCGCCCTCATCGGTATTGGCCTGGCGGCTCGCCCGAAGCTCCTGATCGCCGACGAACCAACATCCGCTTTGGACGTGACGGTCCAGAAGCGCATCCTGGATCACTTGCAAGGGCTCACCGCTGAACTCGGCACCGCAGTGCTGTTCATTACCCATGACCTTGGTTTGGCGGCCGAGCGTGCCGAGCACCTCGTAGTGATGCACCGTGGTCGCATCGTGGAATCGGGTCCTTCCCTGCAGATTCTGCGTAACCCACAGCACCCATACACGCGTCGTTTGGTTAAGGCGGCCCCTTCGCTGGCCTCCGCTCGTATCCGTTCCGCTCAGGAGCAGGGCGTGGAAACCGACGAGTTGCTCGCGCCGAAGGCGAAGACCGACGAAGTGGTTATTCGGGTAGAAAACCTGGTCAAGGAGTTCGACGTCCGCGGTGCCAAGGGCCCTAAGAAGAAGTTCCGCGCTGTAGACGACGTCTCCTTCGAGTTGCGCAAGGGCACTACGTTGGCGCTGGTGGGCGAGTCCGGCTCGGGCAAGTCAACTGTGGCGAACATGATTTTGAACCTATTGCCGGTTACGTCCGGCAAGGTGGAATACAACGGCGTTGATATGACCACGCTGAAGAACAAAGAGCTCTTCGACATGCGTCGTAAGCTGCAGGTAGTGTTCCAGAACCCATACGGTTCCCTCGACCCGATGTACTCGATTTACCGCTGCATCGAAGAGCCGCTGTTGGTGCACAAGGTGGGCTCGCGCCAAGAACGCGAGAAGCGCGTCGCGGAGCTGCTCGACATGGTGGCCATGCCTCGTTCTACGATGCGTCGTTTCCCGAATGAACTCTCGGGCGGTCAGCGTCAGCGCATCGCCGTCGCTCGCGCGTTGGCCCTCAACCCTGAGGTGATCGTGCTGGACGAGGCAGTGTCGGCGCTAGACGTTCTGGTGCAAAACCAGATCCTGAAGCTGCTGTCCGACCTGCAAGAAGAACTCAACCTGTCCTACTTGTTCATCACGCACGACCTCGCTGTGGTGCGTCAAACGGCCGATGATATCGCCGTGATGAAGCAGGGCAAGCTCGTGGAATTCGGCGCTGCCGATGACATCTTCCACAACCCGCAGGAAGCCTACACGCGCAACCTCATCGATTCCGTTCCTGGTCTCGGCATCGAGCTCGGAACAGGGGAGAATCTCTAGTAGATCTCTGGAAAACAGGTCAGCCCCGCACGTCTTCGTGGCATCAGCCATGGGGAGGTGCGGGGCTGGAGTGTTTTTAGAGGATGTCGTCGATAAGTTCGGTGGGGCGGGCCAGGCGTGCACCGTTGTCCGTGACGACAATCGGCCGTTCAATCAACTTCGGATGCGCCACCATCGCTGCCAGGAGCTCGTCGTCGGGGGTGCTCTCCGAAAGGCCCAGTTCGCGGTACTCGGGTTCTTTGGTGCGGATCGCGTCGTGTGGGGATAGGCCAGCGCTGGCAAGCAGGGCCCGCAGCTTATCGACGTCCGGTGGTGTCTCCAGGTATCGAACAACAGTCACGTCGTGGCCGTTTTCTTCGAGGTAGGACAGGGCTGCCCGAGATTTGGAGCAGCGTGGGTTGTGATAGATCGTCGCTTGCATGCCCTATATCGTAGGCGAGTGTGTTGCTACTGGGTTGCGGCAGGTTGCAGCTGAATTTGGTCAGCCCAGGTGAGAGGGTAGCCCTTAGACGCAAGCCACGCCATGGCGTCGTCGCCCGCGCGGGTGATCCCTTCGACGGCGAGCAGCGTGGTCTCAATGGCCTTTTCTGCCTGCTCTGCGGTGATGAGGCCGGCGGAGGTGGCGGCCGCGAGTTCGTCGATGTCTACGACCTCAACTGGCTCACCGGTAAAGGATACGAGGTCTACGTAGAAGTCTCGGGTGGTCCAGATGTCGCCATCAACGGTGATTGAGGCTACGTCGAAATAGAAATGTTGATGCTTTTCCTCGCCGGGACGGAAGTGGAAAATGTTAGCGCGGAGGCTGAGTTCGGGGAGTAGCCAGGACTCGAGGTAGCCAAACTTCGGATGGTCGGCGCCTCGGGCCATGTAGAGGCCGAAGTCGGTAACGGTGAAGGTGTCCACCTGACGCTCAAAACCCTTAGGGTCGATGTTGATGGCGGTGTCAAGATGGAAGGTTTCCGTTTTCACGTGATGGACTTCAGTCATGATGCTTCCTTTATCCGACGCGGAACGTGGCTGCGGTTGGGGCGAAATTGCACGTAGATGGGGCGGTTTGGTCCGTGCCTGCGACGCTCAGGCCACCGCTGAGCCACGCTACAACCTGCCCATAACCGGTCTGCCCGGTTCCGGACACTGTTGCTGGTCCTTGGGGATTAATGCCGTGATAGGTCAATGGCGTGGTGCCAAACTTGAAAGTGTTGAGATTCAACCATTGCACCGTCATTGCCGAATGCTGTTCCGGCGCAACTGGACCGGTGCCGAGCGCGGTAAAGACAAAGGCCGTTTCGCCATGCTGTGCGCCTGGAGCAGGGATCTCGACGGGGCCAGGAACCGCGATTGCCGTTCCGGTGGCATCCAATTGGCCGCCGATGCAACGGGCGGAAACAGTAGGCCATACGAACTGGGTGAACTGCGGGGCGTTCTCGGGGAGTGCGACACCAGATTCGCCGCCACCTTCGTAGAAAGCTACAGCTGCTAGAAGGGAATTGCGGGCTTGTTCCGGTACCCAAGGCTGCTGGGCGAAATCTCGGACTTGGCGCAGGATATGTGGAGCTGGACGACCCAAATGGTCGATGGGTGCAGGGGGCAACGCGCTGGAAAGATCGGCTGCGTCCGCTGCGTGGGGCGCGCTCGCGATAATGAGCGAGCAAGCCACAGCTGTGAGCGCTGAGCCAAGCTTTCGGCAGGGTGATACCCAGTTCTTATACATTGCGACCATGTTCTTTCCCGGAGCGTAGGGTGCCAGACGGTGACATACCATAGAGCACTTTAGCAACAATCGTTTACTTCCACCTCATAGTTCACAGAGGTAGCAGAAGTGACTGTCTTGTAGCGGGCAGTTCATTAAGGTCATCGGCCTCGAAACGCCAATTGTTACATTTCGGCAACGAAGTTTTGGTTGTGGTGATCTGGCCGCAGAACTGCTGCATCGAACAGGATGAAGAGGTGGTGGTGTGCCTCGGGCGTCTGGAAAGAAGGCAGATGACCGTCGATAAGCGCCTAGCAGACTGGTTGTTTTGCTTAAAAGTGTGCAATGCGTCGCGCTAGGAGTACGCTGGAGACCCGTTATATGTGTTGCGTGCATTTGGCAGGCAACATGCACCCAGTTTGATGGAGATTTTTGCTAGTGACCCAGACAGAGTTTCGTAACGTAGCCATTGTCGCGCACGTTGACCACGGAAAGACCACCCTCGTTAATGCACTGCTCGAGCAGTCCGGTGTCTTCGGCGACCACGGCGAAGTTACAGACCGCGTGATGGACTCCGGTGACCTGGAGCGCGAGAAGGGCATCACCATTCTCGCCAAGAACACCGCGATTCGTCGTAAAGGCGCTGGCAAGGATGGGGCCGACCTCATCATCAACGTCATTGACACGCCAGGCCACGCCGACTTCGGTGGCGAGGTTGAGCGCGCGCTGTCGATGGTGGACGGCGTTGTGCTGCTCGTGGATGCATCTGAAGGGCCACTGCCACAGACTCGCTTCGTGCTAGGCAAAGCACTCGCTGCCAAGATGCCCGTCATCATCTGTGTGAACAAGACTGACCGCCCAGATGCTCGTATCGACGAAGTCGTCGAAGAATCCCAGGACCTCCTGCTCGAATTGGCTTCCACCCTCGAAGACGAAGACGCCGCGCTGGCCGCAGAATCCCTGCTTGACCTGCCTGTCCTCTTCGCCTCTGGCCGCGAGGGCAAATGCTCGACCGAAAACCCAGGCAACGGCAATGCTCCGGACGCCGAGAACATGGACGCGCTTGTCGACGTCATCTACGACGTCCTCCCTGAGCCATCCGCAGAACTCGATGCGCCGCTGCAAGCGCACGTCACCAACCTGGACTCCTCGTCCTTCCTGGGGCGTATCGGCCTGATCCGTATTTTCAAGGGCAAGCTCCGCAAGGGCCAGCAGGTGGCGTGGATCCACTACGACGCTGATGGCAATCAGCACACCAAGACGGCAAAGATCGCTGAGCTGCTGCGCACCGTCGGTGTGACGCGTGTGCCTGCGGAAGAAGTCATCGCAGGCGACATCGCCGCAATTTCCGGCATCGATGAAATCATGATCGGCGACACTCTCGCAGACGTGGAGAACCCAGTCGCCCTGCCACGCATCACCGTGGACGAGCCAGCAATTTCCATGACCATCGGCGTGAACACCTCTCCTATGGCCGGGCGCGGTGGCGGCGATAAGCTTACCGCTCGCGTGGTGAAGGCCCGCTTGGATCAGGAGCTCATCGGTAACGTGTCGCTGCGCGTGCTGCCAACCGAGCGCCCAGATGCGTGGGAAGTCCAAGGCCGTGGCGAAATGGCCCTGTCCATCCTGGTGGAAACCATGCGTCGTGAAGGCTTCGAGCTCACCGTCGGTAAGCCACAGGTGGTGCCAAAAGTTATCGACGGCAAGACTTACGAGCCGTTCGAGCACATGGTTATCGACACCCCAGCTGAGTACCAGGGTGCGATCACGCAGCTCATGGCTGCCCGCAAGGGGCAGATGCTGTCCTTGGACAACACCAGCTCGGACTGGGTACGTATGGAATACAAAGTGCCAGCGCGTGGTCTGATTGGCTTCCGTACCACGTTCATGACGGAAACTCGAGGCACCGGCATCGCAAACCACTACTCCGAGGGCTACGAACCCTGGGCTGGCGAAATCAAGGGTCGTGCGACTGGTTCCTTGGTCGCTGACCGCTCCGGTCAGATCACCGCCTATGCCCTGCAGCAGCTCGCGGACCGTGGCCAGTTCTTCGTGGAGCCAGGCACCGAAGCATACGAAGGCATGGTCGTTGGCGCGAACAACCGCGACGAAGACATGGATATCAACATCACGCGCGAAAAGAAGCTCACCAACATGCGCTCTGCTACTGCAGACGCTACGGTGACTTTGGCTAAGGCCCGCAATCTGTCTCTCGAAGAAGCCATGGAATTCTGTGGTGGAGACGAGTGCGTCGAGGTTACTCCGGACATCATCCGCGTCCGCAAGGTGATCCTCAACGCTACCGAGCGCAACCGGGCGCGTTCCCGCCAGAAGCAGATGAACAAGTAACACTTCCAAGCTAGGCTGCTGCAGCGCCACCTCCACCTGATTTCCCGAGCAAGATATCTGGGCTGAATACGGAAATGACATACGAACCGCGTAAGTCGTATTCATCCAATTCTCTTAGTCCGATCGGTGGAGTGGCGCTGCTTTTTGCATCCAACGGCATGATGATCGCTGGCATGCTGCCGTGGTATCCGATGCTGAAGTCGCGCTTCACACTGGATGATTCATTATTTGGCCTCCTGGTTGCCTGTGTCGCCGTCGGTTCGCTGCTGTCAATGGGGTTGCCGGCGCGCTTGGTACGCGGACAGGGCCCTCGGTCAAGCATCGTGTGGGGCACTTTGTTGATGAGTCTTGCGGTGCAATCGGTGGCGTTGGTGCCCAGCGCGTGGTTTCTCGCCATCGTCTTGCTGGCTGTAGGTTTTCTCGATCCTTTCGTTGATGTCGCCCAAAATGTTCTGGGTGTCCAAGTCGAGGAAGCTTTTGGCAGGTCCGTGATGTCTTCTTGGCATGCGTGCTGGAGCCTTGGTGCCGCAGCCTCGGGATTTGTGGGCACCTGGGCGGTGGGGCACGTTCCACTAGCAGCTCATTTGGCCGGAAACAGCGTGCTGTCATTTCTGGTAGCAGCGTTGGGGTGCGTGATGCTCGGATCACGGTGGGACGGCCAGCCTGGTCAGCCGGCAGATTCCCGCTTAACCGATGCCGCCGGTGATCCAGCCACCCGGCAAAGTGAATCTGACCCCGACTCTCGATCCCTCGGCGCGAAGACTGCGGTGGGGCGCGTGTTCCCGCTGGCCCTAATTGCGATGAGTGCGATTGGTGTCGAGGAAATCGCCAATTCTTGGGCAGCGCTTTCAGCACACGAAGTGGCGGGCATACCGGTTGAGCGTGCGGGAGTAGCGCTCACGGTAATGTTCGTGGCGCAGTGCGTAGGACGATTTGTGGGGGATCCGATGATTAACCGCTTAGGGCGCGAGAACGTCGCCAGGATCGGTGGTGCATCGATCGCCTTAGGGGGCATCATTGTAATTATGGCAGCAGCGCCCTCGCTGTGGCTGGTGGGGTTAGCTGTCGCCGGTTTTGGCTGCGCAACGATCGTCCCGAGTACCTTCGTGGCGGCCGCGGCGATTCCTGGTCTACGCAAGGGCGAGGGGATCACCATCGTATCCTGGTTGATGCGCGTAGGATTCCTCGCCACCTCGCCACTCATCGGGCTGGTCTCCACGGCAACGTCTTTGCGTGTCGCGCTTGGGATTTTGGTGCTAGCGGGAATCACGATCTTCATTTTTTCGCGCCGTTTGGCCCCAACTGTCCCTCGTGTCTAGGCACCCGCCTGGTAATAATTAGGTAATGAAGAACTTACGACGGCTCGCCGGAGTACTCGGGTTGTCCATGCTGTTCGCCTCAGGATGCGCAGCCCACCCCGGCCCGGCCCCGATCGCGGAGGAACAGCCAGCTGGTTCGACGCAGACTTCTGAGCCAACCCCCGAAGTCCCGGCGGAAAAGAAGAATCGGGACGAAATCGTCGTAGGTATTGATCCGCTCAAGAACGGTTTTAACCCGCACCTGGTTGCGGACGACACTACGTTCGTCCAATCGCTAGCTAACCTTGTGCTGCCCAGCACATTTAACGACGGCCGCCTGAACGACGACATGTTGCTCAGCGCGGAAGAGGTGGCGCCGGCGCCGGGTGTCGCTCAAACCGTGCGTTATCGCATCAACGAGGCGGCACAGTGGTCGGATGGTGCGCCGATCACAGCCGCTGACTTCACCTATCTTTGGACCGCGTTGCGGGATGAGCCTGCGGGCGTCGATACGGCAGGGTATGCCAAGATCGCGAATGTTCGCAGTGAATCGGGCGGCAAGGTGGTCTACGTCGATTTCGCAACAGCCGAGCCGCTGTGGCAGCAGCTTTTCCAGCATTTGCTACCCAGCCATCTCTTTACGATTGGCACCGATTCTTTTGAAAAAGCTCTCGCCACGACAATCCCCGCCAGCGGTGGGAAGTACATGGTGCGCAATGTTGATAGGCGTCGTGGCGTAGTCGAACTCGCGCGCAACGACCGATTTTGGGGCACACAACCTGCCAATGTAGAGCTGCTGACCTTCCGGGAAGTCACCAATACTTCGCAGGCAGTAGAAATGCTGCGCACCCAGCAAATGGCTTACCTGGACATCAGCCCTACCGAAACCTCGAATGAGGCACTGACTTTGATGGCCGGGGCGCAAGTCCATACCCGGAGCACGCAACGTCAACTCCAATTGAACTTCAACACCGCGGTACTGGGCGACATCCACCAACGGCAAGCGCTAGCGGGACTCATTGATATCCCTCAGGTGGCCCGCCTGGCAGCCGGACGCGCAGCGGAACTTGATATCGCAGCTGCCACGACGCCTGAGCCGGGTTTTCTCGAACAGACAAAAGCCCAGTTTGGACGCCCCATCCGTATCTCAGCCGATCCGGCTGATGATGAAGCCACTACGGCTGCGCACGTGGTAGCAGCGCGATTGCGCGAAGCAGGTTTCCAGGTAGAAGTCTTTGCCACTGATTTCACTGATCTCACCCAAAAACGACTCATTGGCAATAACGTCGATCTCAGCCTGTCTTGGGCTCGCGAGCCAGTGAACCCGCTGACGGCTGCAACTCAAACTTCGTGCGCCCGTGCCGAAAACCCAACGATGCCCGGCAATTTGAGTAACTATTGCTCCTTCGAGCTTTCGGAGCGCATCGCACAATGGGCAGCTGGTGGCGAGCAAGTGGATGTGGCGAAGGAATTGAAAGACCAAGCAGTGGTCATTCCGATCATGAAAGACCGGCGCGTTGAGGCCCTAGGAAACGGCTTGATCGGACCTAACCAGGGATTTTCCCAATGGCCACGTGGCGCCATGAGTGGACCTATTGATACCGCGGCGATGTGGAAGAAGAAGGTAGGTTAATTCACCATGGTGTTTCAGAGAGATTTGGTGGGGTTGCGGGTTGTGGCCGTACACGCGCATCCCGATGATGAAGCAATTTGGACGGGCGGTGCGCTAGCGGAGCTCGCCCAACGCGGGGCAGACGTAACCGTTATCACCTGCACACTCGGGGAGCAAGGAGAGATCATCGGGCAGCCGTATCAGGCCCTCGTTGCCGATGCCACTGATCAGCTCGGCGGGTTCCGGCTCACTGAACTGCGCCACTCATTGGACCTGCTGGGGGTACACGGCGAATACTTGGGTGGTGCAGCCCGCTGGCGAGATTCCGGCATGATCGGGGACCCAGCTAATGATCATCCTCGAGCGTTCGTTCATTCGGGCAGCGAGGCTGAGATCCAACTGCTTGAAAGATTCAACGCGCTGCGACCACATCTTGTCATCACCTATGGCCCCGACGGTGGGTATGGTCATCCCGACCACATCCGTGCCCACGAAATCGCTCATGCAGCGGCACAGGCGAGCATTCACCCACCACAGCGGATCCTCTGGGCAGTAACTGCTCGGGGCCCACTGGAACAGGGATTCGCCGAGATTGCAGGCATCCCCGTCGGTTGGCAACGCGCTGACGACAGCATCGCTGCCGTGGAGACCTTCGACGCCGAAATCCGACTGAGCGACGCCGCGCTGGCCACCAAGTTTGCCGCGATGAAAGCGCACCCCACCCAGCTGTGGATCGCTGATGGTTCCGTCAGCGATGTCAACCCCCGAGCTGCGGTCGCTTCAATGAGCAGCACGGAGTATGCCATCGCGGTATTTTGCCTCAGCAACCTCGTGGCCCAGCCATTACTACGCACTGAGCATTACCAGTTAGGGCACGGGGTCCCGCTAAGTGACCCCAGCGATATTACGTCCGGCTTGGAGTTTTAGGTGCGTTACGTTAACAAGGATTTCAGTCGAGCAGAAGCGGCCTTTGGCCTGTTTTGGCTGGCCTTAGGCGCTTTGTTATCCGTGTTGTTGGAGGTCGTGTACTTGGGCACTTGGATCACCTTGCCAGGCGGCAAAGCGATAGCCTTCCCATACCCAATTCTGATAGCACTGCTTTTTAATGCCGTGTTATCTAAGACCGCGCGCCTATGGACCGACCGGATAGCCATCGCAGCCCTGCCGTTGTGGGTATGGATTCTGGGGTTTTGTGGCCTGACTTTTACCACGGCCCTGTCTGGGGATATTCTAGTGGGACCCAACCCTCGAAGCCTGCTGCTGTTGTTAGCAGGCTTGGCCGGGGGTGCATGGCCACTTCTTAAGCCCCAAGTGGCACAATAGAAATCAAGTTTTGGGCTGCCTTGGCAATCGTGGCAAGGCTCGTCCGCAGCTACCACCCAATCTAAAAGCGGAGATGGAAAGAAGCTTATGACTTACACAATCGCACAGCCGTGTGTCGACGTCATGGATCGCGCCTGCGTCGAAGAATGCCCCGTGGACTGTATCTACGAAGGCAAGCGCATGCTCTACATCCACCCAGATGAATGCGTAGACTGCGGTGCTTGCGAACCAGTGTGCCCTGTGGAAGCAATCTTCTACGAGGATGACGTACCAGACGAGTGGATTGACTACAACGACGCCAACGCTGCCTTCTTCGATGAGCTCGGCTCACCGGGTGGCGCCGCCAAGCTGGGAGCACAAGATTTCGACGCCGAACTCGTCGCAAAGCTGCCTCCACAGGTCAGCGAGTAACATGCCCGCCCGCCCGCGCGAACCGCTCCACACGCTCCTGCCGGAATTCCCGTGGGACACGCTTGTCGACGCCACCGCGCTCGCCCAGCGTCATCCCCAAGGATTCGTGGATTTGTCGATCGGGGCGCCGATTGATGAGGTCGCGCCTGGCACACAACTCGCGTTGGCGGAAGCCGCTGCCGAGCCGGGATACCCGCCGACAACCGGCACGCCTGAACTGTTGACCGCCTGTGTGGATTGGTTGTCCCGAGTCCACTCGGTGACAGGTTTGGACGCTGACTTCATCCAACCCGTCGTGGGCACCAAAGAAGCGGTTGCTTCGCTGCCTTGGATTCTAGGCATCGGGCCGGGGCACAAGGTGGTCATCCCTGAGATTGCCTACCCTACGTATGAAGTGGCTGCTCGAGCTGCTGGGGCGGATATCCTGCGTGCTGATTCCCTCACCCAATTGGGGCCGCTTACTCCTTCGTTGATGTTTATCAACACGCCGTCGAACCCCACCGGGGCTGTCCTAGGTATCGATCACCTGCGGAAGGTTGTCAGCTGGGCGCAGCACAGGGGAGTGATCGTAGTATCCGACGAGTGCTATCTCGGCCTCGGGTGGTACGACAACAACCCGCCAGTTTCAATCCTCGACCCGCGCGTCAATGAAGGCAACCTCACTGGCCTGCTCGCGCTGCATTCGCTGTCGAAGTCGCATAATCTCGCCTCCTATCGCTTCGGATTTTTTGCCGGCGATCCGGCACTTATTACCGAGATCGCGCAGGCCCGCAAGCATCTGGGCGCGATGGTGCCTTGGGCAGTACAACAGGCCGCGACGGTGGCACTGGCAGACGACGTTTCAGCACAGATTCAGCGACTCCGCTATGCGCGACGCCGTGCGGTGCTGATGCGCTCGTTGATCGAGGCTGGTTTCCGGATTGATCACTCCGAGGCAGGCCTATATCTGTGGGCGACCAGGGATGAACCAGGCCGGGAAAGCGTTATGTGGCTGGCGGAGCGAGGGATCCTCGCCGCGCCCGGCGAGTTTTATGGAGTTCGCGGGGAAAACTACGTGCGGTTGTCGCTCACTGCTTCAGACGAGGACATCCTCGCCGCTGCAGACCGCATCGCCGCTGAATAGCTGGTATCGACGGTGCGGCGCAGCCCCATCTCGGCTCGGGAGGGAATTTCTCCGCAAAAGACGATGTTGTCCGGGCGTGTCCCGGACTCTCCGGTGTTCTATGCGGGACGGGCGGGGGACAGCCCATTTCAGTTTGGGGAAATCATCCCTGCAGGCACAGTTTTGGTAAAGCCGGTTTTGGCATGGTTTCATCCCGATACGGCTCATGAAGCTGCTATCCCGTTTGACTATGCGGTGGTTGGTACGGCTGCGGGACTGGTGGTCGTCGATAAGCCCTGCTTTTTGCCCGCTACCAGTAATGGTCGGCTGGTCCGTGAAACCGTACAGACCCGGCTGCGCGTGCGCTACCGCAATCCCGACATCGTGCCGGTGCACCGGTTGGACAGATTAACGTGCGGGTTGCTGGCATGCGCCACGGATGTCGCAGCTCGGGGGTTTTATCAGCAACAGTTTGCGGAGCGAACAGCGCGAAAGACTTATCGGGCTCGGTTGTGCGCTGAGCCAGGCATCGGCTCGGAGTGGCAGGAAATCGTTCTGCCCATGCGTCGGGTTCCTGGGCAGCGAGCGGTTGAAGTGGCAGTAGGCGGGGTGGAGACTCGTACCCACGTGCGGGCGTTGGATTCTCGTTTGGTGGAGCTGCAGCCGCTGACCGGCTTCACTCATCAGCTCCGTGTGGTGTGCGCATATTTGGGCGCACCAATTGAAGGGGATGATACGTACCCGGTTGATGTTGGGCTACAACTTCATAACTATTCAACGCCAATGAAACTTTGTGCAACCCGGCTTGAGCTGCGGGAATGGGGGTCGGATCGTCGATTGGTGTGGACTTCGCCACGTGTGGCTGAGTCGGATTTTCGTGTCTCTCGGGAGTAGGATCATTCAGATATGTCCGCAGTTGTTTATGTGTGTAGCAAAGTTGAGTCCCGTTGAGCACAGCCCGTCCGGTTTTTAGTGAGAGATTTCTGACGAACTCTCGCCAGTTCATCATGTTCGGTATCGTCGGTGGATCCGGCGCGGTCGTCAACATGGTGGTCGTTTTCCTGGTGTCCAAATTCTTCCTTTACACCGGAGGCCCGGCCTACGACGACGCCTTGCTGAACATTGCGGGGACCCGGTTTAACATCCGCGGGTACCACTTGTTCCAGACGATTGCCTTCCTGGTGGCCAACATCTGGAATTACCAGCTCAACCGCACGTGGACGTTTGGCAAACTAGAAAAGCGTAGTTGGCTGCGTGGGTTCTTCCCATTTTTGGCCACAGGTATCGTGGCGTTCCTGGTGCAAATTTCGGTGGCCACAGCGTTGATCAACCACACTTCGGTGTTTGCGCTCCCCGAGATTCTGGACGATACCTCTGGGCTGCGCAGTCGCCTTTATTGGGGTACCGCCCTGTCGATTCTCATTGCCATGCCGGTCAACTTCATCATCAATAAGCTGTGGGCTTTTCGCGCGAAAAAACCGACCCAGATTGTCGCGCAATCTGAGCCGGTGTAAATTTGCGCTAGTCTTCTTCGTTGCTGGCTAATCGACGTTCGTCGCGGGCCCGCTGCGCTTTGGAAATCAACGGTAGTGCTACGAGCGCGGCGACCACGCCGACGATTGCGCCCACAAAAGTGGGAGTTTGTGCGAGCAGTGGGGTATCTTTTCCGAGCCCCAGGATCCAAGCCGCCAAAGTGACACCTAGGAATACCCATTCGATAGCCTTCAGGTGGCTGAGATTCCTCAATTGGGGAGTGGGGATCCGGGTGCGCATCCAACGGCTGGCGATGAACCCACCCAATGCGGTAGGGATGAGCGCGAGGAATGAAAAATAGGCTGCCTGCCCCGGAATGATCCAGGCCAGTGCCGCTGCGAGCACAATGTTGGAGTAGTTTGCCCAGAAGAAAGCGACAGTATCGGCGCGATGTGCCACGCTGCGCTCAAACTCGTCTTGGTAGTAGTTCTCGGTGCGCTTGATGATGGTGTCATTGATGCTCATGGTTCTTATGCTCCTTCGTTGGTTTCTGGTGCAAAGACCTCTTCGACGGTCTTTTTAAAGACTCGACAAATATCGAGTGCTAGGTGCACGGAGGGGGAGTAGTTCCCTTTTTCGATGTTGGCGATTGTTTGGCGTGAGACTCCCACCGCGTCGGCGAGCTCCTGCTGGGATAACTCGTTCCATCGCCGCAACTTGCGAACAAGATTCTGGTGCGTCGCTTCATCCATTCTGTTCTCATTTTCTATGTTGTGTGCCTTACTTGATGTAGTGTAAATGATTCTTTACATTACGTCAAGTAGAATTGGTGAAAAGTAGGTTTTGCTTGGCGGAGGCGATGTATGCGAGCTGGGCCGACATGAAGAATCGCAGGTTAAGAAGTGAAGAGTGTGTCGGGTTGGCGTTTCGCCGGCCGCATGTTTTAGCTGCACGAGTGCTAGGTCGTACTTCCGTGGTAGTACTCCTGCCAAGATCGGCGATTTTTGATGAAAAAACGCTCGCGTCGGTAGTGCTCCTACTTTGGAAGTACTGACTAGCACTTGTGCAGCCCCATGGGCCCCAAGGGCCCAAGAGAACCAGATAGAGCCAGGAAGAACCATCCGAAAACTTGGATACGCAAAAACACGTGCGTCCACTCGGAGGAGCGACACCGCAAGCGATCTGGTAAACCAGTTCCTTTGATTGCGTCAAAACGGCGACTTAGCTGAGTCCGCGGTGTCCCCAGCAGTAGCGCCTGCTCATGAGGCGATCGCAGCACGTGACATAGTGATAATCCAGTCGTGCAACTGGCGAAATGTCGCTTCATTCTTTGCGCCGACCTGCGTGCTCCGGTTGGTGGAAGCGCCACAAGTCTCACTGCTACACCGAACCACCCCACTACGAGCACAAAACGCGGTATTGATCGTGTTGAGGGCGGTTATTGCTCGGCGGGTGCGATAAACCCTGGTTTTAGTGTGCTTGAAGTTGGAGTACCACGATGCGCGGTTCCTTTATGACGAAGCGAAACGAACTACTGAGCAGCTGGCTACTTGTCAGCATCATCGATCGCTCGGGCGGCAGACCTGGCGACAAAGTACGCCAAAACCCCAAAAACCACTGCGATGAGTACTAGTTCAATCTCACCGATATTCAGCCCCGTGTGCTGGGTTACAAACGGCAGAATGAGACCAGGTAGGACGAGAAAAACAAGGAGAAAAACTGCCACGAATACAAATGATTTCTTCATACTTTCTTTGCCCTTGAAACGGTCTGAGTTGGCTAAACGAACCGTGCGTTTGCATAGCGTTAGAGCCAGCCTAACAGGCATGTCGGCATCCGCACATGAAGCTCAAATCCAACTCTGGGCGCAGCAAATACCCGCCGAGGCTTATCGACGGGCTAGTGCAGCAGAGAAAGTTTAGCGACTTTCAGCAGGCAGCGGCAGTTTTTCCCAAGGGGATAGCCCACGGGCTCGAGTAGAAATCACCGCGGTGCCGAACAACAGCACCACCATGATTCCGGCGGATGCCAGTTGGATACGAGAAGCCGGATCGGACAGCATTAGAACCGCCAGACCCGCGAGCGCGATCAAGGTGAACCAGGTCAACAGGGGATATGCCCACATACGGATCGGCAGGGTGTAGGAGCGTTCCAGGCGAGGTCGCAGGCGCAGCTGAGACACGGATACGAAAGCCCAAACGATCAACAATGAGCCACCAGCTGCATTCAGCATGAACGTCAACAGCCAGCCCGTATCGACGAAGTTGAGTACCACCATCACGATGGAAAGGAACGTCGACAAGGCAATGGCCGAGACCGGAACGCCGTGCGCGTTCGAGCGGGCGAACAAGCTGGGGGCGTCGCCACGCTGGGCCAGGGAGAACATCATGCGGGAGCTGGCATAGATCTGGGCGTTGAAAGCGGAAAGCAGTGCGAGCACGATGACTGCCTCCATAAAGCCGACGACGCCTGGGATTCCGGCCATGCTCAGCACTCGGGTGAAGGGGCTGTCCGCAGCAGACTTCGCGGCCCCTAGAGAGGAGTATGGCAGCAGGAACGTGATGACAAGCACCGAGCCCAAGTAGAACAGCGAGATGCGGGTGATAGTGGACTTTACCGCGCTGATGAGGGAATGCTCGGGATCTTCGGATTCAGCGGAAGCGATTGCGACGACTTCGATGCCACCGAAAGCAAAGGCCACAGCAAGGATCGCGGTGGCTACACCACCCCAGCCATTGGGGAGAAAACCGTCGGCCAGGAAGGTGGTAGTTCCCACAAATTCATACCCCGGAAGCAAGCCGAAGATCAAGGCGACGCCGAGCAGCAAAAATCCAATAAGCACGGCCACTTTGATGAACGCAAACCAGAACTCAAATTCGCCAAAAGCGCGGACGCGCAACAGGTTCACAGTGGCGAAGAAAAGAACGAAAATCAGGGCGGGGATCCATGGCTTCACTCCGAACCAGGCACCGACGAAAGAGCTAGCCCCGGTAATTTCTGCGCCGAGTACCGCCACCGTGGCCAGCCAGTAGATCCAGCCCTGGACGAAGCCTGCCCAACGGCCAATGCCCATTTCGGCGTACTCGGAAAAGCTGCCGCTCGCGGGGACAACAGAGCCCATTTCACCCAGCATTCGCATCACCAAGACGGCGATAACACCTGCACTGAGATAAGCCAAAAGGACTGCAGGGCCTGCAGCTTTAATGCCAACGCCCGTGCCAAGAAAAAGCCCGGCACCGATTGTTGAGCCCAGTCCCATCATCGTCAAATGTCGGACTTTCAGCCCGGAACCCAACTTTTGTTCTGTTGCCACGAACAGCTCCTTTAGTAACTTCCTGACGATGAAGCGCCGGAGCAGACGAAAAGTTCGTATGCAACGGCTCGCAGACTAATGCTACTGCGAGTCGGCTCACCTGCGGAAATCGTTCAATGGCAACGCTGGGGTTAGTGGGAAGCTTTCTTCGGCCTGGTCAGGAAACTCAATGCCACTAGGACCACGCAGACCAAAGACACCGAGGTGATCTGCCCACGGGACGAAGGATCAAACAGCATCAGGGCAGTCAGGCCGAGGAGCATAGCTACCGTAACCCACGGCAAGACAGGGTAGGCCCACATGCGGACGGTGATTTCGTTGTTGCGCTCTAGCTCATTGTGCAGCTTGAGGTAGCTAAAGCAGATAACCAGCCAAATGACGATCAGGCAACCGCCGACGGCATTGAGCAAGAACTCAAGCAGACCAGCCGGGTTCCAATACTGCAAGCCAACAGATGCGAAGGCGAAGAACACCGACAGCAGCACGGCATTATTCGGCACTTTGGCAGCGTTAAGCCGAGCAAAGATTGAAGGAGCATCGCCTTTTTCGGCCAGGGTATAGACGAAACGTGAGGTCGCGTAAATCTGCGCGTTGAAGGCCGAGAGCAGCGACAGCACAATGACTATCTCCATGATCTTTGCAATGCCAGGAATTCCCGCCATGCCCAAGATCACGGTAAATGGAGATTCAGCTGCTGACTTCGCTCCGGAGATTTCCGCGTAAGGCATGAGGAAGCAGATCGCCAACACCGAACCCAGGTAAAACACCGAAATACGCCAGATTACGGAGCGGACAGCCGTGGCAATAGACTCCCGAGGGTTCTCCGACTCGGCGGCGGCAATGGTCACGATCTCAATGCCACCGAAGGCGAATGCGACGGCCAAAAGACCAGCAGCAACACCGGTAATGCCGTTCGGCATGAATCCGTGCTCACCGATGAAGTTTGCAGTTCCGACGAAGTCGGTTCCTGGCAGCAACCCGAACACCAATAGGACAGAGATCACCAGAAATACCGTGATGACGAAGACCTTGATGAACGCGAACCAAAACTCGAATTCACCGAAGCCGCCGACCTGAGCGAGGTTAATCACCGCGAAGATAACCACGCAGATGAGAGCGGGAATCCAAGGTGAAACCCCGAACCAGGAACCCATGATGGCAGCAGCGCCGGTCATCTCAGCACCCATCACCATGACGAGCATGAACCAGTACAGCCAGCCCATGGCGAAGCCGGCAGTGTGGCCGAATGCCATTTCGGCGTACGTGGAGAACGACCCCGATGCGGGGCGAGCTGCTGCCATTTCGCCGAGCATTTGCATCACGAAAACAACGATGATGCCAGCCACGATGTAGGCCAACAAAATGGCTGGCCCAGCAATGTTGATGCCGACACCGGTGCCGAGGAACAAGCCGGCGCCAATTGCCGAACCCAAACCCATCATGGTCAGGTGGCGAGTCTTGAGTCCAGTACCCAAATGTGAGTCAACGGTGGCCGGTTGGGCTGCGGTTGCCTGTGAAGAAGTGTCACGAGTCATATGTCAACTATTCCGCGCCTGCATAACATTCATCAAATTGAGAGTTATAAACGCTGGTTAAAATTAGAAAACCACCACTATCTGGGGAGATTGTGGGAAGTATTTCATCCGGGGGGGAGCAGTATGCAGTGAAGAATGATTAATCCAAGGCGACGGCACGGCGAAAACACGCCACCTAACGACGGCGCTCTGGCATCATTCCTCCACTTGGCGGGCAACCGGCTCGGGGTGTCCGCACTCGGTTGCGATATGCCAGTTGCTCTGGCCGGCGATGGTGTGGGCTGGAGCAAGTGAATCAGAATGGGGGAAGTATAACATCGAGTCTGGAGAAATAATCAGGTTATTCCCAATGACGCAATTGTCACCTAGATTTATCCCGATAATGCCGGCGCTCACGCCGAACTCGCAGTTCTTGCCGATGTAGAGCGGTAGGCGATGGTGTTGCTCATCGTGGGCCGCCATCACCGTGGCACTCAAACCGATCTTGGTATTTTCTTCCAAAACAACAGAGGAGGAAAGCCGTCCTTCGATGCGTACTGGGCCGAGCGAACCCGCATTGAAGCTAACAAAACCTTCGCGCATCACGGTGGTGCCTTCGGCGAGGTACGCGCCCAGCCGGACCCGCTCGGCTTCCGCGATGCGTACCCCATTCGGCACCACGTAATCCACCATGCGGGGAAGCCGGTCAATCGCATAGACGTGAATCAAGCCGCGCGACCGGAGTGCGGTTCGGACAAATTCAAAGTTTTCCTGCAGGCACGGGCCCTTGTTGGTCCAGACAACCGTGGCGAGGGTCTTGAGTACCCCCTCCATGTTGATTGTGTTGGGTTTGACCAGGCGATGAGAGAGCAGATGCAGCCGAAGATAGGAATCATGGGCGTCGATAGGCGGTTGGCTGAGGTCAGGGATAGTGGTGCGAACAGCGATTTGCTCGACCATGCGGTCTTCATCGAGTCCGACCAGCGAAAGCATGCGTGGGCTGAGATTTTGGGCGCCTAGCCGGACGCTACCAGCGTCAGTTTCAGTGGTAAATTCCACTAATTTTGGTTCCGGGAACCAGGTATCGAGTACGGTCCCGTCGATGGCAATGTTTGCAATCCCCACAGCTTGTGCGCCCAACGTTGTCATAACTTCACAGTTTATCGGTTCGTTATGAAAACGGATACTTGAGTTACGTGGGTTGGCAAGCAGATGCCGACGAAAAGCGCTAGCCTCTTAGGGTGCAACCAAAGTTACTAATGAGGTGAATTTCCGTGGCTCCAAGCAAGACCCCGAATCCGGATAAGCAGCGACTGCTGCGAGGACCAGTGCTCGTCCGCAAGTCAGGACCACAGAAATCCACAACGGACCAGCGACTTCTCGACCATCAACACAACGTCGACTGGCTGCACACAGATCCTTGGCGCGTGCTGCGCATCCAAAGTGAATTTGTTGATGGCTTCGGGGCGCTGGCGGAGCTTCCCTTGGCTGTCACGGTGTTTGGGTCTGCGCGGGTCAAGGCCGAGCACAAGTACTACGCGCTGGGGCAAGAAATCGGCCGGAAGCTGGTGGAAAATGGTTATGCCGTCATTACCGGCGGCGGACCTGGCCTCATGGAAGCCCCCAACCGAGGGGCGTCGGAAGCAGGTGGCCTCTCGGTGGGCTTAGGCATCGAACTGCCGCACGAGCAGCACCTCAATGACTGGGTCGACCTCGGGCTGAACTTCCGGTACTTCTTCGTGCGCAAGACCATGTTCTTAAAATATTCCCAAGGGTTCGTGTGTCTCCCGGGTGGTTTCGGCACTCTCGACGAACTCTTTGAGGCGCTGTGCATGGTGCAGACGGGGAAAATTACGGATTACCCGATTGTCCTCATCGGTGTGGAGTTTTGGTCCGGACTTGTCGGCTGGATCAAGGAGCGCCTCGTTGCCGAGGGCATGATAGCCGAGTCCGATATGAACTTGTTTATGGTGACTGATTCCATTGATGAGGCGATTGCGTACATCCTGCAGCACCACGATGATATTCGTAACCGAGGTGACCAGCTGCCTGCCAGCAGCCTGGTTCGTGGCGAGCAGGAATTAGATCGCTAGTTTCGGCGTATGCTCTAAGATCACATGAAGGAAGCAATGCGAAGCAAGCAACCTTCGCGGGCCTCCGCGGTTTCCCAACACTACAAAAGGTAATTCATCGTGCTGACTTGGCTGTTATACATTGTCGCGTTAATCATCATTGTCGCGTTGCTGACCTGGGGATTCGGAAAAGTGCTGGGACGTGGCGAAATTATGCCGGAGCTGGTCGACCACGAATCCTTACTCAAACTCAATGAGGCAGCGCTCGGTCGAGGCGACTTCGATGCGCTTACCTTTGACACAGTGCTGCGTGGCTACCGGCAGGACCAAGTGGATCCCGTTATTGGAGCGTTGATCGCCGAAAATCAACGGCTGCGTCAAGGAGCGGGCCAGGCTGTCCCAATCGGCGGCGTAGCCGACGCCGACAAGCAGCAACTGCGCGACGCAGCGTCGAACAGCTAAGAACAATTAATCGGAGCGTGCCCGCGCGGTTAGTGTTTTCGACTACACTGGATCGAAAGCGTCCCGTTTTCGACGAGACGTACCTTTGTACGAGGAAAAAGGAGCGTCACAGCTGTGGCAGCGATGAAACCCAGGACTGGCAATGGGCCGATGGAAGCGGTCATTGAGAGCCGTAAGATTGTCATGCGCATTCCGACGGATGGCGGCGGACGATTGGTAGTTGAGCTCAACAAGGAAGAAGCTGCGGAACTCGGCGCACTTTTGGTCGAAGTCTCGAGCTCGTAACCTACACTTTTACCTTTCGGACACTGCATAGCCGGCACAACGGACTTTGCGGTGTCTTTTTCATTTTCCACCTAGCGTTATCACCCAGCGCATACACACTTTGGAGAACAAACCCGTGCTTAGCGACGTTATTGACATCTTGGCGGACCCAGTAGACGGCACTGCGCTGATGCTTTCCGAAGACGGCAGCAGGATCGTCTCCGACTCGGGCCATTCTTATGACATCGCCCGACAGGGCTATGTCACCCTAGCTGGGGGTGCTGGCCTGCGCTACAGTGGCGACGACGCTTCGATGATCGATGCCCGGGAAGCATTCCTGTCCCGCGGGCACTTCGCTCCTTTCGTAGAGGCCGTATCCGCAGCGGTGAATACCGTCCTCGATGAGGCGGGTGTTCCTGTCGACGCCCAGGCAGCCATCGTGGAAATCGGCGCCGGAACCGGTTACTACCTATCGCACGCCCTCGACGATGTCGAAAACTCCATCGGCGTTGGCCTGGATGTTTCGGTGGCGGCTGCAAAGCGCCTTGCGCACTGCCATCCGCGGGCCGGGGCAGTGGTGGCGGATGCGTGGTCTCATCTGCCATTCCGCGACAATTCTGTCGACATCATCGTAGTTGCTTTCGCACCTCGCAACGCCGCGGAATTCGCCCGCATCCTCAAACCAGGCGGCGAGGTAGTAGTGCTCACCGCGGATCAAGGCCACCTGCGGGAACTGCGGGAGCCACTGGGCATTATCGACGTCGAGAAGGGTAAAGTAGCACGTCTCATCGAACAGGCGGCCGGGCACTTGGAGCCAGTCGGAGAAGGTCAGCTGCTGGAATTCCCGATGGACCTTGACCAGGCATCCATCGCCGCTCAGATCAAGATGAGCCCATCGGCGCGTCACATTCACCCGGATGTTTTGCACACCCGCATCGAGGCATTGCCGGAGACGATGACGGTGACGGCCCGCGCGGTGTTGACCCGTTTCAAGCCGGTGAGCTAGCGTTTTGGCCCAAGAAATGCCCCGACCCCAGTCTTTGTGACCTGAGGGATCGGGGCATTAGTTTTCGCGGAACTCTTAGTCGTACTCGCCATCAAGCGGTGGTTCCATGCCGTATGCCGGGCCACGTTTGGAGAGCTCTGAGTAATCGATGGGGAAAATCTCCATGTCGCGTTCCACGTGAGCGCTGCCGTGCTTGTGGACGCGGAATTGGGCGAAGCCATTGTCGAAGTAAACCCGGCTGGCCATAGCGAGGGCACCGCCATCAGCGAAAACTTCGACGGTTGATCCGTCGACGATGATAGTCATGGAGTCGGTGTCAGCCGCTACTAGCGGACCTTCGGCTATGTGGTCACCTAGATGTGCGGAGTTCATTGACCGATCAAGCTCGATCGTGTCTCCCAGGTGAGAGACGGTGGCTGCGATAGCCCCGTTGCCGTCGATAAGCTCTACTTGCACGGTGGCATCCTGGGCGGTGGTATCGATGATCGCGGAGTACATCGCGGCCCGGCTGGATTGAGAGACAAACTGAGGCAGACCCGGGGCTGGAGTTTGGTAGAGTAGGCCGTCTTGCAGGGTGACCAGGCGAGGCAAGGAGAGGCAGTTCACCCAGCCTTCGGCTTCCAAGCTCGGGTGCTCGTGGGGGTCGTCGAAGCGGCCAATACCGTTGAGTAGTCCAAACAACTGGGCGGAGGAGAAGTCGGGTAACTCGGCATCGGGCCCGACGACCACGTTGGTGTTTCGTGGGCGCGTGAAGTCGTGTCCGAAATCGAGGCGGGTGAATGGCGTCTTGACCTCGAAGTTCGTGCCGGAAAGCTTGCCAACCAGGTAGCCGGAGATATCGATGCCTTCGTGTTCCAGAGTTACCAACAAAATGTCGTAGCGTTGACCGTCGACTTCATCGCGCAAGCGAATCATGCGTGGGCTGACGATGCGCGAGATTCCCTCTAGTCCAGAAGTGCCGGAAAACGCCATCGCACCGAGGACGCGCCACTCCCGCCGGTCCGGCGAATCCAACACGACCAGGCGAGGTTCATCTTGGGATCCCGTGACCGCCAACATAAGCCATCCTGCGAAGGCATCATTCTGCCAGTCCACCAGTACACAAGGGGAGCGGAAATCGACAAAGCCGTCTCGGTCGCTAACGACTGCGCCGTGACGGACCACTCCAGGATCGAGTGCTAAAGCGTCTTCGGAGACAGTGTCGGTGGTGTCGTCGAGGTCGGCGATGGTAGCTACGTGGATTTGGGTGCCAACATCGGTGATGGAGGTGAAAAAGAGTTCCACGGTGTTGTCGTCGAGGCCCACGACTGACCCGGCCCGCACCTTAACTTCGCCTTCTGCTGCGGCCAAGACATCGTCGCAAATGTCCCAGTCGAAGGGGAGGTGTTCTGCGTATTGGTGTGCGATGCGGGCTGGGGCGCCGACGGTGGGCTGGTACTGGTGGAAAATATGCCAGTTGCTACCGACTTTCAGGGCGCCCGCGGGGGCGTTGAGGACGCCTTGTTCCGGGGAGACGTGCAGCTCGGGACGGTGGGAGTGATAGCTCATTGTGTATTTTCCTCGACAAGAAATTCCAGGGATTCGTCTATAACCACGAGGGTAGCGATGTTGTCGGTGGTGCGTCGTTCAGGTATAAGCCGACATGCAGCGGAGTGCGGAAGCGAACAAGATCAACGGACAGCGACCAGGTCAAGGTAGATGGCAAAGCCGTGACCTGGTCTTTTTGCTACATCAAGGACTTATAAACGTCGACTGTCTGTTGGGCGATCGTAGCCCAGGAAAAGTCATTGACAGCCCGCGCACGACCAGCCTCGCCCATCTCCTTGGCCCGAGTGCGGTCGGCGACCATCTTGTTCACGCCCTCGGCGATGCCACGTTCGAAGCCCTCGGCATCCGATTCGTCGTAGTGGACGAGGGTGCCGGTCACGCCGTCGACAACCACCTCAGGGATACCTCCGACATCAGAGGCCACTACCGCGGTGCCACAGGCCATTGCTTCGAGGTTCACGATGCCGAGCGGCTCGTAAATCGACGGACAGACGAAAGTATCTGCTGCCGTCAGGATCTCTTGAATCTTGTCTTTAGGCAGGAAGTCTTGTACCCAGAACACGCCGTCGCGCTGTCCTTGCAATTCTTCCACCAGGGCCTTCGTTTCGGCGGCGATTTCGGGGGTGTCCGGTGCTCCCGCGCAGAGGACGAGCTGGACGCCGTCGTCGAAAAGCTTGGCGGCTTTGACCAGGTGGCCGACACCCTTCTGCCGGGTGATGCGCCCAACAAATGCCACGATTGGGCGGCTAGGATCCACGCCGAGCTCAGTGAGCACAGATTCTGGGTTTTCTTCGAAGGTGGGGCGAGGCTGCCACAGCTGGGTGTCGATGCCGTTGAGCACAATGCGCACCTTATCCGGCTCGATGCGTGGGTAGGCGTCGAGGATGGAATCCTTCATGCGTGCGGACACAGCGATCACCGCATCGGCGTACTCCATTGCGTTCTTTTCCGACCATGAAGAGACCTCGTAGCCACCCCCGAGTTGCTCTCGCTTCCACGGGCGGTGCGGCTCCAAGGAGTGTGCCGTAGCGACATGAGGGATGTTATAGAGGCGAGCCGCGAGGTGACCGCCCAAACCGGCGTACCACGTGTGGGAGTGCACCACGTCGATATTGTTGGCGGCGTGTGCCATCCGGAGGCCGGTGGACAAAGTCTGGATAGACGGGTTCGCGTCCTTGAGCTCGGGATCGACCCCGTGGACATAAACATTGACTTCGTCGCGAGGCGCGCCCATGCAATGCACGTCTACCTCGGTGATCTCTCGCATGAAGCGGGTGAGCTCGGCAATGTGTACGCCGGCGCCACCGTAGATCTCTGGCGGATATTCCTTGGTCATCATTCCAACTCGCATAGTTTCGAATCTAGCCGTGGATGAACTTTCGTGCAGGAACAAGTCTCGTTGCCACAGCCACGCAGCTTATCGACGGGTGTAGCCGGGGGGCCAAAATGCCCCAATATCGACTTTGTCCTGCACAGTCAGCCGAAAGTGTCTAGGTTGGAAAGAGTGAGGAGCCAACCACATGTCCTAGCAATTGTCCTTGCAGGTGGAGAAGGGAAACGACTTTTCCCGCTCACTGCAGACCGAGCCAAGCCAGCTGTACCTTTCGGCGGCACGTACCGATTGATCCACTTCGTGCTCTCCAACCTGGTTAATGCCGGCTTTATGCAGATTTGCGTATTGACCCAGTACAAGTCACATTCCCTTGACCGCCACATCTCCCAATCGTGGCAGCTCTCCGGGCTAACGGGGCAGTACATCACCCCGGTGCCCGCGCAGCAGCGCTTGGGTAAGCGTTGGTACACCGGTTCTGCAGACGCGATCTTGCAGTCGCTGAACCTGATTTACGATGAAAACCCGGACTACGTCATCGTCTTCGGTGCGGACCACGTCTACCGCATGGACCCACGTCAGATGCTCGACGATCACATCGCGTCGGGCAAGTCCGTCACTGTCGCTGGAATCCGCGTCCCACGAGCCGAGGCAACCGCTTTTGGTTGCATCCAAGCGGAAGAAGACGGCACAATCACCGAATTCCTGGAAAAGCCTGCCGATCCACCCGGCACGCCAGATGACCCGGATGCAACATTTGCTTCCATGGGCAATTACATCTTCAACACCGATGCGCTCATCGCTGCGCTGACGGCCGACGAAGACGACGAAGAGTCTGCTCACGACATGGGTGGCGACATCATCCCGTACTTCGTTAAACGTGGTGAAGCAAACGTTTATGACTTTTCGGCAAATGTGGTGCCAGGCTCCACGAAACGCGACCAGGGCTACTGGCGAGACGTGGGTACCATCGACGCCTTTTATGAAGCGCACATGGATCTCATCTCCGTGCTGCCGGTGTTCAATCTTTACAACCGTAGTTGGCCGATCCACTCGACCGAAGATGGAAACTTCCCCCCAGCCAAGTTCGTCCAAGGTGGTATCGCACAGTCCTCGATGGTTGCTTCCGGCTGCATTATTTCCGGCGGTACTGTACGCAATTCGGTGTTGTCCAACAACGTGATCGTTGAGGAAGGTGCCACAGTTGAAGGATGCGTGCTCATGCCAGGTGTGCGCGTGGGCAAGGGCGCCGTGGTTCGTCACTCGATTCTGGACAAAAACGTAGTGGTCACTGAAGGTGAGTTCATCGGTGTTGACCACGAGCGCGACTCCTCACGATTCACCATCAGCGCAGGTGGCGTGGTGTGTGTCGGTAAGAACGAACGCGTATAACCCACGTAGTTGCGTTCTGCATGATTTCCCCTTTTCGTTTGCTGCAATGTAGGAGACGAAAGGGGGTTCCTTTTTGGGGGTTAAGTAAAGAAGAGTGTGTCCAGTCGGTGTGTCGCCGGCGGTGCGGGTTTGCTGCACAAGTGCTATGTCGTCGCTTCGGCGTAGTCCGACTACGTAGAGCAGCGTTTTTTAGTGAATAAAATCCCACGGCGGTAGTCCGACTACGCCGAAGTGACGACATAGAGCGGGCTATGGCTCCCAGACAACAATAGATACTGGTTTGAGGACCACGACCTTGCGGAAGTCAGGACTCAGAGAAGTACTTTTCTTTACTCACCCCCATGTCTCAGCGTTATCCGCAAACTTGACCACACCACCGCGCTGCTACAAGGCAGATTTAGGGGCATATGGTGCGGTCAAGTTAGAGGGGTGTGCGGGCACTTCCAGCACTCTCGCTCTCGTGTCCTGAATGTCCTCGAAGTTGCTCAAAATCGCCGCCAGAAGTGAGCAATCTCAAAGGCAATCGGTGGCCAGGACCAGCCAGGACCAGCCAGGACGCGCTATCGCTTGGTGACGATCGTCAGCCCCGCGCCTAAGGGGAGACGACACAACAGGGCGCCATCAAGTTCGCGCAGGTATGCATCTGTTGCGCGGGCGGCGACCGTGTCGCGGTCTTTACGCGATTCGTCGGCAATTGTCCCGTCGAGAAGCGCATTGGTCACGATGAGCACGCCACCGGAGGAAAGCAGTGGCCAGGCTGCGTCGACGAACGCGCGAAGGTCAGCGGGGTGGACGTCGCCGTAAACGAGCTGGTAGGAGTCGTTTGCCAGGCGTCCCATGACCTCAAGTGGTCGTGAGGGGAGGAAGCGGTAGGCAGACGTGCGGTAACCGGCGGCCTGGAAGCTGGTTTTGGCTTGTCGCTGATGCTCGGTTTCGGGATCGATGCAGGTGAGGTGCCCCTTCTCGCCGAGCCCCTTAAGTAGGTAAAGGCCGACCACGCCGGCGGCTGGCGTGACCGCGATAGCCCCGGCATTGTCCGCGGTGGCGGCACCGGCGGCCAAAGTTGCTAGCAAGGAACCCGTGATCGGGTCCGGAACAGCTAAGCCAAACTCCTCGGCATGCTGGCGGGCATCAGCCACAAATGCTTCTTCAGTGCTAGTGGCCACGATGTAGTTGGTTAGTGCGGTGGTAGCAGTATCGTTCACACAGGTCAGTGTAGAAGCCTGACCAGCTGAAGGGGCGGAGCACGCGCGCCTTGTGACAATTGAGGGAAAAGGGATAATTGTGGCTAAAGCGCCTGCTGTGTGCTGCCTAGGCAGCGATGGGCGTGACCGTTATCAAACTGTGTCCGCAGTTTAAGCAAATTGATGTCTTATTTGGAATATTCCCTGAGTTTCGCTCGTTAAGGTGAGTAGTGCATTGTTCAATTAGCTATTCCTTCTAAGGGCAGGCAGAATTAACACCATGAAATCCGTAGACTCTTCGCACGTTTCTCGCTTGAACGGGTCCGTTGTGGCCCGAGCAGAGCACGGCGTAGGTGAGGAGTTTGGCCCCTCCGCAGCACCCGCCTCCGGTGAGGCATCAGTTCCTCAAGTTGACGAGCTAACCGGCACCGCCGCTTTTGATGCCGGTATTGCTGGGATGCCTACTTGGGCAGAACTCGTTCAGGAACACGCTGACTCGGTCTATCGTCTAGCTTTCCGGCTGAGCGGTAACCAACACGATGCAGAGGACCTGACCCAAGAGACCTTCATGCGCGTGTTTCGTTCCATCAAGAGCTACCAGCCCGGAACCTTTGAAGGCTGGCTTCACCGCATCACCACGAATCTATTCTTGGATATGGTGCGCCATCGCGCGAAAATTCGCATGGAAGCCTTGCCGGAAGACTATGAGCGTGTCCCCGGAACCGACCTCACCCCAGAACAGGCATATAACGTAGCCAACTTGGATCCTGCCCTCCAGGCAGCGCTTGATGGCCTCAGCCCTGAGTTTCGTGTTGCGGTCGTGCTTTGTGACGTCATCGGGATGTCCTACGACGAAATAGCAGATACCCTCGGTGTGAAATTGGGTACAGTGCGTTCGCGAATCCACCGTGGCCGTTCTCAGCTGCGAGCTGCGTTGGAAGCTGCCGCTGAGACCGATGAATCCGCACAGTTGTTGATCCAGTCGAAGGTCTAGTCGAAGCAAAATTGGGTAGGCTCGGGAGCCAAAGCCCAAGGTGCAGCCAAAGCCCAAGGTGGAGCCAAAGCCCAAGGTGGAGCCAAAGCCCAAGGTGCTCAGAGCTAGCCCCAAGAATCACAGATTTGCCAGCCCCACAGGTGAATAAATGCCGACGATCTGGAAAGGAGTCGAACAGTTCGTGGTTGCAACGCCAAAGAGGCCATTTCGGCCGCATCTCCCGCAGCTACCAAAGCTGACTGAAGCGCGCGATCGCGCCGACCACGGCTTTGACTCCATCGAACACCTCAGCGCGGAAGCTATCGCCGGCTACGTCGATAACGAGCTGCCGACGATCGCAATGAACCGTGCGCGCGTCCATCTGGTCCACTGCGCAGAATGTCGGGCCGAGGTGCTTGCTCAACGACGAGCCTCAGAACGGCTTCGCAAGAGCGCAGCAGAGGAACTGTCCGCACCGAGTTCGCTATTAGACAAACTCACCTCAATCGCCCAATCTTGCCCGGAGGGGCCACCCGCGGACGACCTTCCGGCAGCTCGTGCTACCAGTTTCAGCGCCCGGGTAGAAACGTTTTATCGGGCGGTCAAGAAAGCGCACGGCAAGTAGTGAGACTAGAGTGAGATAAGTGTTTACGAATGTCGGTTGGGGCGAGATCCTCGTCCTGTTCATCATTGGCCTCATTTTCATCGGGCCGGAGCGCCTTCCCAAGGTGATCCAAGACGTGCGAGCTGCGTTGCTGGCCGCGCGCACCGCCATTGACAATGCCAAAAAAGGCCTCAATGACGAATTCGGTGGCGAGTTTGATGAGTTCCGCAAACCACTTTCGGACCTAGCTACGCTCCAACGGATGGGGCCACGCGCCGCAATCACCAAAGCGCTCCTCGACGGCGACGACTCCTTCCTCGACAACTTCGATCCAAAAAAGATCATGGCAGAAGAGGACACTGCGGGACAGACGGAACGAGCTCGCGCAGCACTTCATAAAACCGACCCTACGATGGAGCTCACCCCGGAAACTCAGCAAGTACCCCGCCCAGACACCGACGATCAGAACAAGCCGCCTGCCGGCGGCTTCTCCTGGGCCGACATCACCTAGCTGTCGGGATTACTGAGAAACAGCGCAGCTGCCTGCGCTGCTATCTTGGCAAATGGCACTACGCCGATGATGGTGTCCGCCGCTGGCCCTACCCAGTCGCCGTAGCCCACGAAGAACATTCCGGGCACCCCGATCGCTTGCGTGTTTTGCACCAAAATGTGGTGTTGCTGATCGCGCTGCAGAGGAACGTGAGCCAAGTGCTGGAGTGCTGGCCGGAACCCGGTGCACCAGATCACGGCGTCGATAAGCTGGCTGGAGCCGTTAGCCCAGTGGATCTCGCTGGAGCCGAACCTGTCAAACATCGGGTGGCTGCGAAGGATTCCGGCGTCGCGCGCGGTTCGAACCGGGGGAACCGCGACGATGTCGCCGAGCGCACGCAACCCACCATCGTCGGTTTCTCCGCGTTCGATGGCAGCCAGGCGTTGCTTGGCTACGTTAAAGAGCGCCTCGCCGTCGTAGTCGTCGGGAAGGAAACGTGGCGGTCGGAGCGTGCACCAGGTGACATGGCGTGCCACTCCTGCCAGGTCCGCAGCGATCTGGGCTCCAGAGTTGCCACCGCCGACTACCGCCACGCGTCGATTGCTGAACGCTTGCGCGGTGCGGTAATCCCGGGAGTGCAGCATCGTGCCGGAAAAGTCCCGCGCGCCGGGGACGTAGGGGACGAACGGCCTCGACGCATTGCCGGTGCAGTTGATGACCACACGAGCGGAGAGCTGCTCGCCGGAAGATAGTGTGAGCTGAAATGGGCTGTGCCCGCTGACCTCGGTTACTCGATAGCCACGCATAACTAGGAAGCCGTAGCGCTGCTCGTAAGCAGTGAAATAGTTGATGATTTCGCCCGGGGTGGGGTAGTAGTCGGCGGTAGCGGGGAGTCGCCATCCTGGCAACGAGGAGATGTGCCAAGGGGAAAATAGGCGTAGCGATTCCCACGTAAATGGCCAGGAGCCGCCTGGCTGTGGAGAGGCGTCGATCAGCACGACATCAAGGTCGTGGCTTCGAAGGTAGTAGGCGGTGGCAAGACCCGCTTGACCAGCTCCGATAATGACAACATCGTGGGTCATGTGGGCCTTGCCTTTCCGTGCTGAACGTAAAACTTAGGAGCGTGCCACGCCCAAGCCTAGGGTCTTGCCAGCCAGGGACTCCCGACGCACGTGCAACTTGTCGGCCACCGCGTTGATCGCCTGGGCGGTCGGGGAATCTGGGTGTGAAAGCACAACTGGGACGCCGGTGTCGCCGCCAGCGCGCAGCTCCGGATCCAACGGGATCGAGCCAAGCATAGCGACGTCCGTACCGGTCAACACGCTTAGCCGGTCCGCGACTTGCTGGCCACCGCCTTCACCAAAGACGTTAATCGTGCTGCCGTCAGGCAGGACCATCGCGCCCATGTTTTCGATTACTCCCGCGAGACGCTGGTGCGTCTGCAGCGACGCAGTACCGGCCCGTTCAGCGACATCTGCGGCCGCCGACTGCGGGGTAGTGACCACAAGGAGTTCTGCGTTCGGCAGGAGTTGGCCGATGGCGATGGCAACGTCACCGGTTCCCGGTGGGAGGTCGAGAAGCAGGATGTCGAGGTCGCCCCAGAAAACATCGGCGAGGAACTGTTGGATAGCCCGTTGTAGCATCGGCCCACGCCACATCACTGGGGCATTACCTTCGGTGAACTGCGCAATGGAGATCATCTTTACGCCGTGCGCCTGGACTGGCATGATCATGTCATCTACGGCGCTTGGGCGGGCGTCAGAGCCCAAGAGGCCAGGGACGGAGTGGCCGTAGATGTCGGCGTCGAGAATGCCGACGGAAAGGCCACGTTGAGCGAGGGCAACGCCCAGGTTGACGGTCATGGAGGACTTTCCGACACCACCCTTACCCGAAGCCACGGCGAACACGCGAGTGGTGGAATTTGGCTTCGCGAATGGGATCTCTGGGGTCTCTGCGGAGCCGCGCAGATTGGTGCGCAATTGTCGACGCTGTTCGTCGCTCATCACGTCGGTGGAAACCTGCACGTTGGCTACCCCTGGAATCTCCAGGACGGCAGCTTCGACGTTTGCCACGATGGTGTTCTTCATCGGGCAGCCGGCGATGGTCAAGAAGACCTCAACGGCGACGTTTGCCCCGTCAATTCGGATGGATTTCACCATGCCGAGCTCGGTGATTGGCTTTCCGATTTCTGGGTCGTCTACTCGTGCCAGGGCACTACGGACGGCATCTTCGCTTATCACGTTAGTCACGGGTCTCTAGCTTACTCGCGCCGTCTACCCCAACCGGCAGCCGGGGCGAGGGCCACGCAACAGCAAGCCCTCCTAGTCGCGCGAACGTTCCACGTCACCCTGGGTGGGTTCGGCGAGTTCCGTGACCTCGCCTGGGTTTTCCTCATGCTCGCGGGCAATGCGGGCGGCTGACTCATCGTCCAGCTTTGCCTCAATGCGTTCGAGCATGCCGTGCAGATCCTCTAACTCGTGGCGGAGGTAATCGCGGGTGACATTTTCGCCAAGCGCCAGGCGGACACTGGCGAGTTCGCGGGCAAGGAATTCCGTATCCGCCTTCGTTTGCTCTGCTCGACGCCGGTCTTCCGCGAGCGAGACGCGGTCACGGTCCTCTTGTCGATTTTGCGCTAACAAGATCAGCGGAGCAGCGTAGGCAGCCTGCGTCGAAAAAGCCAGGTTTAGCAGGATAAACGGGTAGGGGTCCCAGGAAAACGCGACCACTCCGACATTCAACGCGATCCAGCAAATCACAAAAACGGTCTGCCAAAACAGGTACTCGCCCGTGCCGAAGAAACGCGCGACCTTTTCCGCGAGTGCTCCAATGGCATCCGCATCGACTTGCAGTAAACGGCGCTTCTTTCCGACGGCAGGCGTATCGAGTGCAGAACGGTCAGCCACGGTTCACCCCCTGTGAGGACTCGGATGGGCGTAGACCATGCTCACGCCAATCTTCCGGCAACAGGTGGTCGAGGAGGTCGTCGACAGCCACTGCTCCCAAAAGGTGTTGGTCCTCATCGAGCACAGGGCCACACACCAGGTTGTACATGGCGAAGTAACGGGCCGCGGTCTCTTGAGAGTCGTTGGCAAACAACTGTGGCAGGTCTGGGTCCAAAATGCCGCCAATGAGCGAGCTTGGGGGCTCACGAAGTAGTTTCTGCAGGTGCACGCACCCAAGGTACTTGCCAGTCGGCGTGGCTGTGGGTGGGCGGACCACAAAAACCATCGAACTCAATGAGCTTGGTAGTTCGGGATTGCGTACGATGGCTAGGGCTTCCGCGACGGTGGTTTGCGGGGTGAGAATGATCGGCTCGGGCGTCATCAGGGCGCCCACGGTATCGGGCGAGAATGTCATGAGGCGACGCACCGGGGCGGATTCTTCCGGATCCATGAGTTCAAGGAGCACGTCTGCTTTTTCGTGCGGGAGTTCTCCGAGAAGGTCGGCGGCATCGTCCGGGTCCATTTCTTCCAGCACGTCGGCGGCGCGTTCGATGTCCATCGATTCGATGAGTTCGGCTTGATGGTCGTCGGGAAGCTCTTGGATGATGTCGGCCAGGCGGTCGTCGGTAAGTTCTTCGGCGACCTGCTGGCGTTGTTGGGCGGGCAACTCGTGGATGACGGTGGCGATGTCGGCGGGTCGCATGTCGTCGAATGAGGCGATGAGCTCCGCGGTGGCGTTTGATGTGCCGATACCGCCTGCGGAAATGCCCTGGACGTGCGACCACGGGGTGACTTCGAGGCCGGTTCGTCGACCGAATGCGCTGCGTTCGCTGAAAACTGCCGCGCGACTGAGCACCCAATCTCGGGTGCGGGTGCGTTCGATTTCCACATCTGCGATCTCGACTGGTTTACCGTGCAGATGCGCCAATTCGGGATCGTCGATGTGGATTTTCGCGCCTACCAGGTCTTTCATCACTGTTAGCTCACCGGCGCGCGTCTTGAACTCTCGGATTGATACCGACCCGGATACCAGGGTGATTTCGCTTGGTTCGATAGCAGCCACGCGCAGGAGGGGGACGAAAATGCGACGCTTGTTCGTCATCTCCACGACTAGACCGAGCGCGCGTGAAGCGTGGCGGGAGCTGCGGATGCTCACGACAACATCGCGTACCCGCCCAATTGATTCTGCATCGGGGCCGCGTACAACCATGCCACTGAGGCGCCCTACATAGACGCGGGTTGGTGAACTCATAGTAACCGACTTTACGCGATACCCCCGGTGGGAACCGCGGCGCTAGGTTGGGCGTTGTTACTTAAGGAATCTATTAATCCCGATTATCAAAAGGACCACTGTGTACCCGGAGAATTCCGACCCCCAATCGTCACAGCAACCCGGCGAGGCGCTGCCGCCACAGTCCCGTGAGGCGCAACCGCAGCAACAGCCGGACACTTGGGCACGCCCAGCTGACCGCCCAAGTGCACCTGGGATGGGTAGGACCCCGGTTGAGGAGAATCCACGCCCCCTTCCCACGGGCTGGCCGGTGGGGAGTTTCGGCACCTACGCTGAGGCGCAGGCGGCTGTTGACATGCTCAGCGACACGGGCAATTTCCCCGTGGAAAAGCTCACTATCGTGGGGGTGAACTTGATGGAAGTAGAGCGAGTAATCGGTCGATTGTCCTGGGGTAGAGTCCTGGCCGGAGGTGCTGTGTCCGGTGCGTGGATGGGCGTATTCTTTGGCCTGCTACTCGGAATGTTTAACCAGTCCTGGCTCGGCCCTTTGCTAGCCGGTGTGCTGATGGGTGTGTTCTTCGGGATGGTTTCTGCCGCTGTGCCGTACGCCGGGAGCCGCGGGCGACGCGATTTCAGCTCGACCACCCAAATCGTTGCTGGGCGTTACGACGTCCTATGCGATCCCGAGTACGCCCGTGGCGCGCGGGATGCGATCGCCCGAGCACGCTTGGCTTAAAGCCAGTTGTTCTTCTTAAAGAACCAGTACATGGCCACGATCGATGCCAGCATCACGCCAAGCACGGCGAAATAGCCGTACTGCCAGGACAACTCGGGCATGTTTTCAAAGTTCATGCCATAAATACCCGCGATCATCGTGGGCACAGCTGCCATACCGACGAGAGCAGAAAGCCGACGCATATCGGCGTTTTGCTGCATTGATACCTTGGCCACACCCGCGTTGATCAGCGAAGTGAGACGCTCGTCGTGGGAGGCCACGTGGTCTGCCGCCGCTAGCTCGTGATCGAGGACGTCCAGGAAGTAGCTGGAGATCTCCTCGCTCAGCAGGTCATTGTGGGCGTTGGTCAGGGTTCGCAACGCCAAAGCGAGCGGATCGATGGCATGGCGCATTTCTAGGATCTCGCGCTTGAGGCGATAGATCTGCTCGATGTCGAACCGGGTGCCGGGGGAGAACACTTCGTTTTCGAGCTCGTCAATATCGGTGGACAGCAAGCTACTGATGCGCAGGTACTCGTCGACAAGCACGTCGGAAATCAGCCAAGACACCGCGGTGGGGCCCATTGCGCACTGCTCAGGGTCGGACTCGAGGCGACGTTTCAGGCCTGGAATGGTGCTTTGCTCGCCGTGGCGGACGGTAATGATGAAGTCTTTGCCAACGATCATTTGGACTTCGCCGGTCTCGATGATCTCGCGCGCATTGTTGACGATCGCGTCGTCGGTGTACTTCACGCTACGGATGACGAAGAAAAACTGGTCGTCGTAACGCTCCACTTTGGGGCGCTGGCGTGCGGACACCGCGTCCTCAACAATGAGTTCGTGGACGTCATAGGCTTCCGAAATGCTCACCATCTGGTGCTGATCAGGCTCATACAGACCCAGCCACACATAGCCACTGCCAGTGCGACGCACCTCCTCCAGCGCCTCCCGATAGCCATAAGAGCCGCGAACAGGATGGCCATCCCGGTAAATCACGCAGCGCTCGATCGCACGCTCGACGGGAACACGCAACTTGGTTGCGGAATTGGCTGGCTTTGGCGACGCCTTGGCGACCACCTTGCTCGGCGACAATGAAATCTTTGGGCGAGGAAAATTACGCGAATTGCTTGCCATGAAAACCCTCTTTCCCTACGAAACCCAGATCTGATCCAACCAGTAAACACTACCGCGCGCCCAGGCAAGTTACAATGCGATACGTGTCCGCTATTCGAGTACTCGCCCTCACCGCCATTACCAGCATCTTTGCCGTTTCGACGACGGCATGCGCTCCCGAACCCAACCGGCCAGCTAGGGAATCGGATGTCGTGTCAATTAAGGTGGTAGCGCGGGCGAATCGTCCCGAAGAAATAGCGCTAGGCACGCTCTACGCGGAAGCCCTAGTTCGACGCGGCCAAGAGGCATACCTCGAAGTGGTAGAAGAGTCTGAACCTCGGATAGCTGACCTCGAAGATGGCAACGCGGAACTAATCCTGGGATGCACCGGAGACCTACTCCGGCAGATGGACCCCCAACTCGCTGAGGAACATGCGAAGAAACTCCAGGCGGAACGGAAACGGGGAGAGCTAGACCCTAATGATGGATCTTGGCGTGACACGGTGTACCAAAGCATGGTCGCCAGCCTGCCAGATCGCTTAGCCGCATCGAATCCTTCAAATGCCATCGGATGTCAGCAGAATGGGGGAGCTGCCGTTTCTGTTGCTAAGGCCGGTACCACCGGCGATGACCTGCCGCAAAACATTGTTCCAGTGTTTCGGGAGACGGCGTTCAACCGTCATAACCGCGACACCCTCAATATTGTCTCTGGTGCGATCTCGGACGATGACCTGCGGGCGTACTACATCGGGCCGAAAGATTCGGTGTCCTTGAAGAATCGCGCCGCCAAGCTGCTCGATTCCTACTCGGTGTAGCGCAGCTGTCGCGTGCGTGCGCCGAGAGCCTTCGAGATTGCGCCTGAAATTTTGTACAACTTCAAAGGCAATCGGCGAACAGAAGAAGCGCAATTGCAGCACATCGCTGGGCTTCAAACACAACAAAGGACCTGGCCAACACTGATTTGAATCAGCACTGGCCAGGTCCCTTTTCCCCTGCGAGCCCTTTTAGAAACCCGCTGAGCTCGGTGAGATTCTCACCGAGCCCTAGGAACCTGCATCAGCTTATGCCAAGGCTTCGTTGATGAGAGCTTCCTGCTCGAGCTGGTGCACCTTGTTGATGCCGGTCGAGGTGGAGGACTGTGCACGTCGGGAGACGCGCTTCATGCGTGGCATGTCAGGCAGCAGTTCTGGCAGGTTCAATGCCAGGAATGGCCATGGTCCCTGGTTTGCTGGCTCGTCCTGGCAGAAGCGTACTTCTTCGACGTTGTGGTACATCTCGAAGATTTCGGCCAGGCGGTTGTATGGGATTGGGTGAAGCTGCTCGAGGCGGACGATGGCGACATCCTCGCGGCCGTCCTTTGCGCGCTTCTTCTCCAAGTCGTAGTACAGCTTGCCGGAAACCAGCAGCAGCGTCTTGATCTTTGCCGGGTCGCCGATAACGTTTCCGAGCATGTCCACGATCCGTGGGTCGTTGATGATGGAGCGGAAGCGCTTGACCTCGGTGAACTCCTCAACCGAGGAAGTTGCGGCCTTCATGCGCAGCATGGACTTCGGAGTGAAGACCACAAGCGGACGCTTCAGCTCGCCCAGTGCGTGACGACGCAGCAGGTGGAAGTAGTTAGCTGGGGTGGTTGGCTGTGCAACCGTCATCGAGCCTTCCGCACACAGCTGCAGGTAGCGCTCAATGCGTCCGGAGGAGTGGTCCGGGCCCTGGCCTTCGTAGCCATGAGGCAGCAGCAGGATGACGCCAGACTTCTGGCCCCACTTTGCTTCGCCGGAGGAAACGTACTCATCGATGATGGTTTGTGCACCATTGGCGAAGTCACCGAACTGTGCTTCCCATGCGACGACGGCTTCTGGGTTACCCACGGAGTAGCCGTATTCGAAGCCCATGGCGGCGTACTCGGTCAGCGCCGAGTTGTAGATCATGAAGCGACCACCGTTGCCCTTGGAAACAGCCAGTTCGTGAACTGGGTTGTATTCCGCAGCGGTGGTTGGGTCCACCATCACGGCGTGGCGCTGCGTGAAGGTGCCGCGACGAACGTCTTCGCCTGCGAGGCGAACGGTCTTACCTGCATTGGCAAGGGAAGAGAAGGCGATGAGCTCGCCCCAGCCCCAGTCGATGCCACCTTCGCGTGCGGACTTGGCGCGCTTCTCCGCGATCGGAGCAACACGGGTGTGTGCGTGGAAGTTCTCTGGCAGCTGTGCCCATGCGTCGCCGATTTCGCCCAGTTCGGCGGTGGTGATGGAGGTGTCCAGGCCACGAGGCAGGCGCTGAGACTCCGTGATGCCTTCTTGCTTAGCTGGGCCCTTCTTTTCTTCGGCCTTGACGTCGGCGAAGACAGCTTCGAGCTGCTCGTGGAAGTCCCGTGCGAGTGCCTCGGCTTCAGCCTCCGAGATGTCGCCACGACCGAGCAAGTCGGCGGCGTACTTAGCGCGGGTGCTTGGCAGGTTGTCGATGATGTCGTACATCTTTGGCTGGGTCATCGATGGGTCGTCGGCTTCGTTGTGGCCACGCTTGCGGTAGCAGACGAGGTCGATGAACACGTCCTTGCCGAAACGACGGCGGTATTCGGTGGCCAGTTGAGCTACCCATACCACGGCCTCTGGGTCGTCACCGTTGACGTGGAAAACTGGGCAGGCGTAGGCCTTAGCCAGGTCGGTGGCGTAGTGGCTGGAACGACCGGAATCTGGGGTCGTGGTGAAGCCGATCTGGTTGTTGACCACCACGTGAATGGTGCCACCGACGGTGTAGCCGCGCAGCTTGCCGAGGTTAATCGTCTCAGGGACGATACCCAAGCCCGCGAAGGCAGCGTCGCCGTGGAGCAGCAGCGGTACGACGGTGTAGCCGTCTGGTCCCTTGTCGAGGATGTCCTGCTTAGCGCGGGCGATACCCTCCATCACTGGGTTCACAGCTTCCAAGTGGGATGGGTTCGCGGCCAGCGAGACCTTGATCTCGCCATCACCGAACATCTGGATGTGCTTGCCTTCAGCTCCGAGGTGGTACTTGACATCGCCGGATGCGCCAGCGGTGTCAATGGACATGTTGCCTTCAAACTCGTTGAAGATCTGCCCAAAAGGCTTGCCGACGATGTTAGCCAGCACATTCAAACGGCCACGGTGTGGCATGCCAATGACCACTTCGTCGAGACCCTGCCCGGCTGCGGTATCGATCGCTGCATCCATCAACGGGATGAGGGACTCAGCTCCCTCGAGGGAGAAGCGCTTCTGGCCGACGAACTTGGTCTGCAGGAAGTTCTCGAATGCTTCGGCGGCGTTGAGCTTCTGCAGGATGTACTTCTGCTCTGCGCGGGTTGGCTTAGGCATGCCCGCTTCGAGGCGATCCTGCAGCCACAGGCGCTCGTCGGCATCCATGATGTGGGTGTATTCGGAGCCGACCTTGAGGGTGTAGGCGGCGCGCAGGGTGGAAAGGACGTCGCGAAGCGTCATCGTTTCGCGGCCTGCGAAGCCACCGACATTGAAGGTGCGGTCCAGGTCCCACAGGGTGAGGCCGTGGGTGGCGATGTCGAGGTCGCGGTGATCCGGGATTGGCATGCCGTCTTGCTGGTAGTTCAGCGGGTTGACGTCGGCAAGCAGGTGGCCACGGGAGCGGTATGCCTCGATGAGCTGCATGACGCGGGTGTTCTTGTCGATGCCGCGGTTTGGCACATCCTGTGCCCAGCGCATTGGGGTGTAAGGAACGCCCATGGCTTCGAAGATGTGGTCCCAGAAGCTGTCGTCGATAAGCAGCTGCGACATGGTGCGCAGGAACTCGCCGGATTCGGCGCCTTGGATGATGCGGTGGTCGTAGGTCGAGGTGATCGTGACCAGCTTGCCTACGCCGAGTTCTGCCAGGCGGTCCTCGGAAGCGCCCTGGAATTCGGCTGGGTAATCCATCGAGCCGACACCGATGATGGTGCCCTGGCCCTTTGTTAGGCGTGGGACGGAGTGGCGGGTGCCGATGCCACCTGGGTTGGTCAGGGAAATGGTGATGCCCTGGTAGTCGTCCATGCCAAGCTTGCCTTCGCGGCCACGCTTGACGATGTCCTCGTAACCCGCAACGAACTCGTTGAAGGCCATCTTTTCGGTTTCCTTGATGGCCGCCACGACCAGTGCGCGGGAACCGTCCTTCTGCGGAAGGTCGATAGCCAGACCCAAGTTGATGTGCTCCGGAGTCTTGATGGTTGGCTTGCCATCGATGACGTCGTACGAGTTGTTCATGTCTGGGTGAGCCATGACGGCCTTGACCATGGCATAGCCGATGATGTGGGTGAAGGAGATCTTGCCACCGCGGTTGCGCTTGAGGTGGTCATTGACCAGAGCGCGGTTTTCGAACATGAGACGAGCTGGCATGTCGCGAACCGACGTAGCCGTTGGGACCTCGAGGGATTCGTCCATGTTCTTAGCGATCGCCTTGAAGATACCCTTCAGGGCCTTGTCGCCTGCAGCTGGAAGTTCGCCCGCACGATCAAGTGGGGAGTCCTTCTTCTTGCGGGACGCAGCGCGCTGAGCTTCGGTAGACGCTGGGCCGTCGGAAAGCGGGCGACCACCACGCTCAGCAGCCGATGGAGCTTGGCCCTTGTTGACCTTATCTGCGGCGTGCGATGGGGCGGAAGGAGCGGACGCTCCAGCTGCCTCTGCGGTCGCTTTTGCAGGGGTAATAGGGGTAGTGGAGTTCGCATTTGCAGGAGCGCCCTGCTTTTCAAACAGCTCGCGCCATTCCGCATCTACGGATTGTGGATCTGCACTGTATTGCTGGAACATTTCGTCTACCAGCCACTGGTTTTGGCCGAAATTACTAGCGCTGCTCACGGCAGTGTCTCGCCTCGTTTCCTTGGTAAAAATTTGTGTCTGGATATAACTGTAGTAGTTCATACCAGGCTAACGAATTCAGGCCCGAAATGTCACCGGCAAACCCGAAAGAACTCAGACTTTGCTTCCGATGACACCGGCCGATCCGATGGCCTACCTATTAGGTGTGGGCATTCCACATTTCGGCATATCTCCCACCCGAATTGAGTAGGGAGGCATGCGTACCGTCTTCTATGATACGCCCCTTATCGATGACCAATATTCGGTCTGCGCGGGCGGCAGTCGCCAGGCGGTGGGCCACGATCACAGAGGTGCGTGAGGAAGTCAAACGGTCAGCAGCATTCAAGATCGTTGCCTCAGTCGCCGGGTCGAGCGTGGCGGTGGCTTCGTCCAAGAGCATAAGGCGAGGCTCGATCATTTCGGCGCGCGCCAGGGCAATCAACTGACGCTGACCCGAGGACAGGCCTCGGCCGCGTTCCCCGACCTCATGCTTAAACCCACCGGGGATCGCAGCGATCGCGGTGAGCGCGCCCACGCGTCGGGCTGCATCCGTGATTTCTGCCTCAGTAGCTTCCGGCCGGCCGTAAGCGATATTCTCGGCGATCGTGCCACTAAAGAGGTGCGCTTCCTGCGGTACCTGCCCTACGGCCGCCCGCCATTCCTGCAATAGGAATGAGCGCAGGTCAGTTCCACGCGCCCGGACTTCGCCCTTGATGGGGTCGTAGAAGCGAGCGAGCAACTTAATCGTCGTCGATTTCCCGGCGCCAGTGGCCCCGACCAGCGCAAGGGTGGTTCCGGGGGCAATGGTGAGAGAGAAGTCCTCCGTCACCGGCGCTTGGTCCGGTCCGTATGCGAAGGTAACGCGATCCAAGTCGATGGTTCCCCCGGCCGCCTCGTGGGCTCCGCCTTGGGTGCCCTTATCGACGACCGTCGGCTGCGTTTCCAGCAGCTCGCGGATTCTGGTGAACCCGACTTGGGCCTGCTGGTAGCCGTCGAAAAGCTGGGAGAGTTGTTGGATCGGGCCGAACAACAGACCCATGTACATGATGAAGGCGACGAGGATGCCCGGGGAGATTTCGCCACGCAGCACCTGGTGGGCACCCACGCCCAGCACTGCGGCGCTGGCAAGTTCGGAAAGCATGTTGATTCCGGGGAAGTAGATGGCGACCGCGGTCTGGGATTGGATGCGGGAGACGCGGTACTGTTCGGCGAAACCAGCGAAGATTCGCCTCGAGTGAGCTTGCATGCCGTGGGTTTGGGCGATGCGGACTCCAGAGATGTTTTCTTGGAACAGCGCGTTGACTGTACTGATTTGTTCCCGGGAGAGGGTGTAGAGGCGCGAGGAGATGTGTCGGAAAACTGCAGTGGCGATGATCAGGATTGGCAGCGAGGAGAGCGCCACAAGCGCGAGGGTGGCATCGGTGGCCAGCAACATGGCCGTAATTCCGATCAAGGTGCTGAGCGAGACGATCGCTTGGGCCAGGCCGGTCTGGAGGAATGATGACAGCGCATCGATGTCGGTGGTCATGCGGGTCATGATGCGCCCGGACATTGTGCGCTCGAAGTAGTCCATGCTCAGCCGGTTCAGGTGCGCGTAGGAGCGCAGCCGCAGCGAAAAGAGCAGGCGTTCACCAGTGCGTGCCGTCAAGATCGTTTGAGCCACTGCCACGCCCCAGCTAGCAAAAACCACAAACGCTCCAATGCCAGCGACGATCCATAGCTGAGTAGCATCGTGGGCGATCACGCCTTTGTCGATGGCATGCCGTACCAAGGTGGGGAAGGCGAGGTCGGCCGCGACCCCGGCGCAGAGGCAGGCCATGGTGGCCAGAATGAGCCAACGAACCTGGCGAAATAGTGGTCGCAGGCGGAATGGGCTGCGATCAGTTCGGGCGTGGTGAGCATCGATGCGTGGCTGTTCAAGCGCGGGCGGGAGCTTTGCGACGTCGGCTAGCAGCTCGGGTGTGGCCGGGAGGGATGCCATCATGCCACCGGGTCCGCCACCACGGTTGCCTCCGCCACCCGGGCCCGTGGCCGAGGCGACCGAGCGCATTGTTGCCGCACTCATGGCAGGAACTTCCCCTTCCACGTGGGAACTCTGTTCCGGCCAGAGCTGTACGAAGGGTGGTTCTTCGCCGTCGTCGAATGGCAGGCCCTCGACCGTTGTTTCTTGGAAGTTGAGGTCCATGAGGTGGGAGAACCGGGCGTTGCTTCGCATGTGCGCTAAGGTGCCGAACGCGGTGACATGGCCACCTTCGAGGAGCGCAATCTGATCGGCCAGCTCCAGGGTGGAGTGGCGGTGGGCGACCGCGATGATCGTGACGTCTGTGAAGTCGCGACGCAGAGCGTCGTAAATGCGGGCTTCGGTGGTGGCGTCGATGGCGGAGGTGGCGTCGTCGAGGATCAGCACACGTGGGCGGGCGAGAAGCGCGCGGGCCAGCGCGATGCGTTGGCGTTGACCACCGGATAGGGTCAATCCGCGCTCGCCGACGACTTCTTCGTAGCCTCCGGGGAGATCAGTGATGAATTCGTGGGCTTGCGCGGCGCGCGCGACTGCCTCTAGCTCGGCTTGCGAGTATTCGCCGCCCATCGTGATGTTTTCGCGGATGCTTGCCGAGAACAGGAAAGCTTCGTCGAATACCGTGATGACTGCGCGCCGGAGTTCGGCCTTGGTCACCTCGCGGTAATCGATGCTTTCGGAGCCGGACGTGAGGCTGATGGTTCCGGTTTCGGGTTCGTAGAACTTGCCCAATAGCTGAACCGCCATCGTCTTTCCTGATCCGGGTGGCCCGACGAGCGCTAGGGTTTCACCCGGCTTCGCACGGAAAGTGAGGTCATTGAGTACCCGACGACCCTGGTCTGAAAACGTAACTGAGTCCAAAGCGAGTCCAATCGGACCACCTGGAAGCGTACGGGGATTGGTGGGTTCGGCAATGTCTGGGCGTAGGTCAAGGACCTCGAAAACGCGCGCCACCGAGGACGCAGCCATGTTGATCCGTAGCACCATTCCCGAAAGCATGCGGGCCACGCCGGTAAGCGAGGACAGATACGCAGAAAACGCCACGAAGGTGCCAATTGAAATCACACCTTGGAGCGCCAGCCAACCACCTAGAGCAACGTTGACTACCAAGGCCAGCTGTGGCAGCTGATCGAGCATCGGCTGGAACCGAGCGGTCATCCTGGCGGCACGCATACGCTGCGCATAGAGGGATCGACCGAGATCTTCCATCCGGTCGGTTTCGCGGTCTTCTTGTGCAAAGGCCTTCACCACTCGCACCCCGGTCACGGTTTCTTCTACGTGAGTGGCTATGTTGGCTGCTTCCTGCTGCGCAGACCAGGTGGCAGCGAACAGAGGTTTCCGGCTGCTGACTGCACCCCACATGATGATGGGGAGGGCAGCTAGCGCGACCAGCGCGAGCTTGGGAGACAGCCACAGCATGATCGCTATGGTGAGTACGAGTTTCAACAGGTGCCCGACGGCGAGTGGCAGCATCGCCACCAAGCCTTGGACCATGTTGATGTCCGAGATGGATCGGCTGACGATTTGCCCCACCCGAATGCGGTCCTGGCCTGGGCCGTCGAGACGCTGGAGAGTGTCCAACACCCGCAGCCGCAGCTCGTGCTGCACGTTGATGGACAGCAAACCCGCGGTATAGCGACGCAGAAACTGCATGGCGAATCGCGCCAGCGCGGTGGCCACCAGGACCACCAAGATGGCCGTGAGGGGGTTTAGGCTGGGCAGCAGCCTTGCCGACGCCCCGCCGACCGAAGATCCCGTTGCCACATCCACGGCGTTGCCTGTCAGCAGCGGAATCAACGACTCAAAGGCAACGACCCCGATGGTGGCAATCGTGGCCGCGACGGCAGCTAGTGGGAATTGTTTGACGATCTGCCACAGATCGTGGAGTCGAAGCGAGCGCACAGTGAGCTAATTTACTTCTTTCCGAACAAGGGGATCTTCCAATCGCGAGGGTCGATCCGTTCCAACAGGGTTTCTTTCGTGGCCGTGCCAGCCTCGGCAGCAGCCAATTTGGTTTCCTCCGGGGTGGGCGCAGGCTGCGCGAAGGCAACCGGCAGCGGGCCGAAGGATTCCCGCGCGTTCTCGATGACCTTCGTGGCGAGCTTTCGGTTCGCCAGGGTGCCCAAAACGGCGCCAATGCCCAGAGGCATGATTTTACCCAACCAGGCCTTTTGAATGGATTTGGTCACTTTCTTCATGGCCAAGCGTCCGAGGCGGTTGTTCACTTCGCCCAGCTTCGGTGCTGTGAAACGCGCCAGCAGGGAAGCCGTCGACGTCGGGCCCTCCTGAGAGAGATCACCCACGAAGGCATCGATGATGGCGGATCCGCTCGCGCCGAGCAAAGCAACGAGGATCAAGGCGCGACGGCGCTCCGCGTTTCGGATGTCTACGCCTCGCAGGTGAGCCGAGGCCATGGTGTAAAACGCGGCGGTGTCTACAAACACGAGGGATTCCGCGCCGATAGCAGCGGCACCCGTGAGGAAACCGATGCCGGGGATCGCGGCCGCTGCACCGGCCGAACCGCCGGCGCCACCGGCGAGATTCTTAAAGTGGGTGTCCATAATCTGCTGGATCTGCGCCGGCGTGGCAGTAGGGTTGTTGCCACGCACCCACTTGACGTAATTTTCGATCGCGGAAGTCTGGAAGTGCACGGCGCGGTCGAGGGCGGAAATAAACATCCGGCCGGTAACTCCAGCGCGGTCCTGCAGAGCGGTCGGGTCGGAGCCAATGGCGTCGGTAATAGTTGGGTTTGTCATGAGATCAAAGTGTCCTTTCGTCTAATCCGCCGAAGATAACTGTGACACCGAGACACGAACCTTTCGGCTGTGCCCGCGGTGTCAGCTCCGTGGTCGGAGCTCAGTCGTTTTCAGCGACGGCGCACCGAAGTGCAGCATCGGTACAACTTCAATCTTGCTGAGAAAATTCCTCTGCCGCCATGACTTGTGCCTCGGTTGGCCGGATTCCGGTGTATAACACGAACTGTTCTGCTGCTTGCAGGGCGATCACTTCGCCACCGGTGATGACGGGTTTACCGAGGCGCTCAGCCGCCTGGATCAGCGGCGTTTGTACTGGATATGCCACACAATCGAACACGATGGTCGCGCGGGAGATCTCTTCATCGCTGAAGGCTTGGACGTGCTCATCGGCACCTGCCATACCAAGTGGGGTGACGTTTACTAACAATTCGGCATCAGTTGGCACTTCGGTGGAGTAATCCCACTCGTAGCGTCCTGCGAGCGCTGCTCCGGTGTTGTGGTTCCGGGCCACGACGGTGCCGCGGAGACCGTAGTCCGCGAGCGCTGCAACGACCGCGTTTGCCATGCCGCCGGAACCTCGGATCGCTACTTTCAGACCGGGGTCAACCTGGTGGGTCTTGAGCAGGGAAGCCACTGCGAGGTAGTCCGTGTTGTAGCCCTTGAGATGGCCATTGGTGTTCACAATGGTGTTCACGGAGTTGATGCGGGCCGCGGAAGGATCAAGCTCATCGATCAACCCGATGACGTCCTGTTTGAACGGCATGGACACGCCCGCGCCACGGATCCCGAGGCCGCGCATGCCGGCGATTGCTGCGGTGATATCGGAAGGGGCGAAAGACTTATAAATGTAGTTCAGTCCCAACTCTGCATAGAGCCAGTTGTGGAAGCGCACGCCGTGGTTGGAGGGGCGCGCCGCTAGGGACATACACATTTGAGTGTCGCGATCGACGATGTTTACCATGCGCACCAGCCTAGTTCTTCCCACTATGGTTGGTCACATGGCTGATACTTTTTCGCATGTCGTTGCGGCGTATCCCCGGTGGGCTGCGGCTGTCGGACCCGCTGCAGGCGGGTCTATTCCGTTTTCGGTGGGCTCTGTGCGTTCCAAGTTTGCTCTTGATTCGCGCCGGGCAGAGGGCGAGCTGTGGTTTTATAGCTTCTTGGGATCAATCTTTGGGCCTTTTGCGGTCGCCGCTGTCGAGTTTGAGCAGGTCCCATCGTTGGCGCTGAGCGACGACAACTTGGTCCTGCATTCCGATGCTTATTGGATTAATTGGCAAGCTCCTGGGTTTTCGGATTTTTCGCAGGAAGCCGTCGTGGCGGCCGGTCGAGATGCGGGGGTGTTCTTCGGCGGTGTTATCGCTGAGGTGGCGGCGGAATTTGGTGCGCGACCAGCACCGTTGTGGGCTTTGGTGCGTGATGGGGCGGTACAGGCTTCGTTGGATGCGGGGAATGTGGCCTGGGATGTGGAGCGCGGCGTCCAGGTAGCTCGGTGGCTACTTACTGGCTTGGATGTGGCTGTGGCTGGCGAGGTCTTGCCCGGGCTGCGGGCCGTGATTGACGGCGAGTTTTCTCCGGTGATTACCGAAGGTCAGTTGGAGGCCGCGGCTGCGGATGATGCGGTAGTGTTCGCGCCTCGCGCTTCTTGTTGTCAGATTTATCGTCAGGAGGGTTCTGCCGAATGCACGTCGTGCCCGCGTCGTGATGCGGGCTCGCGTGATGCGGCGTTGCTGAGGTACGCGCAAAGCTTGCGCGAGCTGTAGCTTGTCGACGCCGGGGTGCGTCGACAAGCGATTAGCTGTGGGCCCTGCGTGCCTTATCGACGTCCCATTGTTAGAGGTACTGGGCTTCGACGTAGCCGTTCTTGTAATCGAACTTCAGTGTCCGGAAGCGTTCCTTTTCGGGGATGTTCAGTCCCGCGAGGATTTCTTTGACCTCGGCTAACGCTTCCGGCTGTGGTTCCTTCTTGACTCCGTTGACGGTGTAGTTGCTGATCCGCTCGAATTTCTGGTCTTTGTCGAAGTAGACGGTGCCAGATGCGGTGGCCTTCATTGGGTCGTCGAGGTCTGGGCGAAGCAGTGCGACGAGCGCTTCTTTCATTTTCGCTTCAGCTTCGGGGTCTTTGAAAGCGTTTCGGGAGCCGGAGGTTGGTTCTTTCGAGGTGGTTTCCTTCGAGCTGGTCTCTTTGCTGGTGCTGGACTTGCTGCTCTTTGGGCTGGTGGTGCGGGTGCTGGAGACCTTCGAGCTAGTAGTTGAGCTGGCCGACGACGCGGTGGCGGACGCGGTGGTGGTGTCCGCGTCTTTGGATTTGCCTGGGATTGGTAGAGCTGGGAGCACGGAACAGCTAGAAAGCGTGAGGGCTGCGCAAGATGCGAGCGCGACGAGGGCAAGCTTGTTGTTCATTGGCTTGGAGCTCCTTTAAAAGTTCTTAAAGCGGACAATAATTCACGGAACAGATTAGGGAAGTCCTCGCAAGGCTGCTCGGTAAAGATAGGAGATTATGAAGATTCTTTATCGAATCGTGATTTTTTGGGAATCGGTGGTCTCTTTCTGAGCGGAATGAGGCGAAGCTCGCTAGGCTGGGCGAAGGTTGGTGTCATCGTCTTCGCTGTTTTGTGCAGTCTGCAGTGATGAGCTTTCCGTTTCCCAGCACCAGCATCGTAGGTTTCTTCCGGAAGGAACGTGTCAGGTTATGAGTTTTTTCGAGGAAATTGCTGCCGCACTCGACGCGGATGGTATTGAGTCCCGGGTGCACGACGGCACGATGTTCGTGCCGATCACCGCAGAGCTGGAAATCCAGTTCGTAGAAATTGATCCGATTTTGCCTGCTGCCAATGTGTACATTGCGGCGGCTGATGTTGACGAAGACGATGATGACTTCGAAGCTGTTTTGGTTTCGGTGGTCTTTTCTGTCGAGGATGCCCTGGCCGCGGTTGCCCGCCATGTTGCGACGGACCAGGTAGTGACGCTGCTGAGTGATCTGCTGCTCGGTACGGATGAGCGGATCGTTGACCTCGATTTCTATCAGAGCTCGGAAAACCCCAATCTGGTTGTGGCCCAGGTTGGTGAGAATTCGGAGCTGCAGGTGGTAGTTGACGTGGAGGATGAGATTCCAGCTGCGCGTGTCACTTTCCTTGCTATTGATTCTTCTTTCGACGACATTGTTGATGAGGCAATTAATGAAGTGTGGGATGCGGACGGCGATGCGGTTCTCAGTGACGAGGACCGTGCTCGGCTGTTTGACAGCTTGAGTGCCGACGCCGCGGAGATTGCTTCGGAAACTCTCGAACTCGGTACGTTCACTGACTTTGATCGCTTGTTTGATGTGTTGTCTTTGGCTGCGGACCAGGCAGAAAGCTGGGAGCAGCAACTCACCGCCTTCGACGAGGAAGAATTCGAGCCGGAAGTTTACGACATTTTTGTCGACGACCTCGACGAGGACGATTTCGGTTATGTCGAGGAAGATGACGACGAAGACGATGATCTCGAAGATGACGATCTCGAAGATGACGAGGAAAAGTAGCCTCGTTTTGAACTAAATCCCATCGATAGGCCGGGCCAACGGAAGTGTTGGCCCGGTTTTGGTTTTTCCATAGGGAAGCCGGTGCGGTGGTGTCAGGCCGGTGCACTCCGATTTCGTTAGGCGACCTTCTCTCCGCGATCAAACAGGCTAGTGGGGGACTCGAGCGGGCGGAAGTGCTGGTCGATGATCCAGCACAGCGTTGGTGCGCTCTCGCTGGTGAGTTCGTGAAGTGAATAGGCGGAGTCGGTAGGCAAGAACGCATGAACCCAGGCTTTTGCCTCGACGGGGCGTATGGGACGGCCGGTGGGATCGGTGAATCGGACACTCACCACATAGGCAGGATTGCGGTGTTCGCCGAATCCGCGCAGGCGGGCGCGCACTTTGGTGCCCACGCGGTGGCGTTGCACAGTGACTTGCAGGTTGTCTGTCAGCCGTATGGTTGGGGGCCGCCAGGTGGGCATTGGTCGCGCTAGCGAGCGTGGGTGCGCGAGTACGTTGGTGAATTTTTCAATTTCAGCACTGTGGTGTACACGGATCTGAGATTCGACAGCGAACGGGACGGAGGGGAAGGAGTAGGTGTTGTTCATGGCTATGAGGTTAGTGAAGGGGGTGGACACCGCAATTCAGATTTAGCACATATGTTCGGGTAAAGCGGTATTTTGCCAGATGAGCTAACCTGACTAGTTGATATGTCTACACCACAAACTCCTCCGCATTCGAAAATCCCTTATGAAATCTGGGTGCTAGTCTCGGCAGCGTTCATCGTGGCACTGGGTTACGGGATCATCGCGCCGATTATTCCGCAATTCGCCCGCAGTTTCGATGTTTCCGTAGCTGCTGCGGGTGCTGTGATCTCGGTATTTGCAGCCTCTCGGCTGCTGTTTGCCCCGGCGTCGGGGATGCTCGTCGATAAGCTTGGCTCGCGGCGAACTTACATGGCCGGACTGTTGGTGGTGGCGGCGACCACTGGCTCGGTGGCGTTTGCGCAGGAGTATTGGCACATTTTGGCGCTGCGTTTTGTGGGTGGCGTTGGCTCGACGATGTTTACGGTGTCGGCGATGGGGTTTGTGGTTAGATATTCGCCGCCGGACATTCGCGGGCGGGCAAGCAGTGCTTATGCGTCGGCTTTTTTGATCGGAAACGTGTTGGGTCCGGTCTTGGGAGCGTTGGTGGAGCCGCTGGGCATGCGAACTCCGTTTCTTATTTATGGTGCGGCGCTTTTCGTAGCGACGGCCGTGGTCGGGGTCATGCTACGCCCGGGCTATCACGGTCCGGAGCCTGTGAAGGTGGCTTTACCCACCCTATCGGTTAAGGATGTGTGGCGTCACCCTTCCTACCAGGCCACACTGCTCAGCGGCTTTGCTAATGGATGGATGAATTTCGGCGTCCGCGTAGCGATCCTCCCACTCTTTGCTGCTTCCATTTTCCACCGCGGAGGAGCGATCGCCGGCCTAGCGATGGCAGCATTTGCCCTGGGTAGCGCCATCGCATTGCAATTCTCCGGCCGGCTCGCAGACACCATCGGCCGAAAGCCACTCATCGTCGCCGGGCTCATCGTCAACTTGGTTTTTACCGGCATGCTCGGCTTCTCGACGTCCACCTTCCTACTCATCGCCTTCAGTCTCCTCGCGGGCGTCGGCGGAGGCCTAATGAACCCGGCGCAACAAGCCACGCTCGCCGACATCATCGGCAACGAGCATTCCGGCGGCAAAGTGCTGGCCAACTTCCAAATGGCCCAAGACCTCGGCGCAATCCTCGGCCCGATCCTCGTGGGCATGCTTGCCGACGTCTATGGTTACCAATTCGCGTTCCTCAGCTGCTCAGCGGTGGCACTCGTGGTTGCCCTGGTATGGATTGTGCACGGACAGGAGACTCTTGTGGAGGCTAGTGGGCGGGTAAAGCGGGTTAAGGGGTAGTTGATTCGAAGTAGTTATACAAGTCTGGGCTAATTGGTTGATCCAAGATGAGGTCCATACTCACGACGTTGAGCGGCGAACCAGCCTTGTCAGGCATCGTGGTCTGCACAGGATTAGCTGGAGTTGCTGTGCCTAGATAGTAGAAGTCGGTGCCTTCTGCATCGTCCTTCTTGACGAAAATATGAAGGTCAACACTTTTAGAAATGATCTTGGAAACTTCAGGGGAGGTTAGCGTACGCCGACTCTTTGTAAACCAATGGAGTGTAGCCGGATCTTTGAATTTGTCCTCGTAGCTGACGCTTGCCTCAACGTCCTCAGATTTGTGATAAGTGACGAAAATCGGACAGGTCGCCGTAGCTTCATCTACTTTGTACCCGTACATAATGCTTTCAACGTTGCTTGGCCAGTTGAGAAGTCGGCAAGCGTCTTTTCGTGAATATCGCTCCCCGATAACAAAGTTTCCTGACCAAGAATGGCGGTGGCGAGAAAGATAGAGACCAGTTTCAATGATGTCGTCTACAAACTCCTGAAATGGCTGTTCGCGGTAGCATGCGGCAAATTTTGGAGAAAGAGACTGTACACCTTTAACAGACGTAATCAATGGAGATTTGCCGTATTTTGACAATTGCTGAGTCGAAGGGAATTGGTAAGTCAGCATTCTAATGGCAGATTCAACGTGAGATTCGTCGGCCTGAGTTCCCATCTCGACCAACTGATGAGCAAAGTCGGCGCTGGTGACTTTATGCTGGGAAATAAGTTGTTTCAGCAGCAACAATTCTTGCGGACGTTTGCCATTGAGCAGTTCCATCGACAAGAAATTGAGAAATGCATTGTGCTCATCCGTTGGCTTTTCGTTGACGAACTTGAGGGAACTCAATAGCGACCAGTAATTGCCGTACTTAGTACTAATCAAAACAGGATCGACGAGATCAAATCGTGCGAAGTCAATAAGACGGGGTAGCCTATTGTGGCGCTGTTGGAAAGCCAAAATGTCTTTCTTGAATTCTTGCTTCCCTGTCATTTTTGCTTTTGCCAAGGACTCTAAGACTCGGGCTTCTGCGATCTCATCGAAGTTAACACTGGATACGCCGGAAATAGCTTTTCGGCCGCGGCCGTCCGGGTTGATTACCTTTCTTCGGAGTGAGTCCTTGCTGCGGGAATTATCACCAAACAACGCGATAGGGATCAGGAAGTTATTAGCGTAATTTCCGATAAAGTCGATGACTCGGAGATGATCTTTTCCTTCTGACTTACGTAATCCACGCCCTAGCTGCTGAGTAAAGATAATGCTCGATTGAGTTGCGCGCAGCATGACTATTTGATTAATGCAAGGAATGTCAATTCCCTCATTAAAAATGTCGACGGTAATGATGTAGTCAATCTCGCCGTTTTCTAGTTGGGTGACCACTTTCTCGCGATCCTCACGGCTGTCCTCCCCGGTGAGAGCTACAGTGCGTAGGAGTTTTCCATACACTTTTGTATCGTTGAAAAGTCGCGCCAATTCATGAGCTTCGTCTTTGCGACTGCAAAACATTAACCCATGCACATTTTGCGCCAACCCGTACTTTTCAAGCTTCTCAGCAACAAACTTTACGCGTTCATTAGACGCAAGAAAGGCAAGATTTGTCGTTTCGGTAACCGTATCGCCACCCACCAGTGTGTAGTCGGCTACGCCGAAATAATGAAACGGAACTAGCATTTTTTCTTCGAGTGCCCGTTGCAATCTGATTTCATAGGCAACGTTGTAATCGAAAAGCTCGAAAATATTGAATTTGTCGGTTCGTTCGGGCGTAGCTGTTAGCCCCAAGAGAAACTCTGGTTCGAAGTGATCGATTACTCGCCGGAAAGTCGCCGCCCCGGAGTGATGAGACTCGTCAATAATGACAAAGTCGAAATGTTCTGCGGAAAGGGTTGCCAAAGTTTCCGGTTGAGCGAGCGTCTGCGTCGTGGCAAAAACGAAACGGCAATCTTGCTGGCGGGTAGCGCCGGTAAAACGACCGTAGTCGCTATTGGAGCCGCCAAAGACCCGTTGGAATTCGTAAAGAGCTTTAGCTGCAATCTGCTCCCTATGCACGACAAAAAGCACTCTTTTGGGATTGAATTCTTTAGCTGCTAGCGCAGCGAGAATAGTCTTTCCGGTGCCAGTAGCCGATACAATGACAGCCTTCTTCGCCCCCATTTCACGCAGTTCGGCTAGTGCTGAAAGCGCTTCCATTTGCATCGGGTTCGGCGTAATTTCACGTGTTGTTTGAAGGGTTTCGCCTGCGTAGCTGGCAAGCGCTGGACGGATAGACGGGCGACGAGTTATCTCGTAGTTTCTGATCCATTCTTCACTTAATGGGGTGCTGAACTCTAACTGACGATTAATTGCGTCATCAATTTGATAAGCAATGTTTCCGGCAGATTGTGTAGAGAAACGAAGGTTCCATTCTTGATTTTTAACAAGTGCGTTGTCTGTTAAGTTTGAACTCCCGACGATGGCGGTCAGAATAGGAGATTGTTCGAATATGTAGCCCTTAGCATGGAAATCAATTTTCGGATGATCGTAAATCCGCGTTTGAATATTTTTTAGGTTAAGCAGTTCACGAAACATACTTGGCTCGTTAAAATCCAAATAACGAGACGTAATAATCGTCCCTGTTCCTTTAAACTTCAAAAGTTCATTTTTGAGTAGCGCTAAACCGCTAGGCGTAATGAAAGCGATTGAAAATCGAAACGAGTCACACGTTCGCAGTTCGTTCGTAATCGCTGCGAGCATGGTTCGTTCGTCGTCGTTATTGGCGATCAGTCGGGGATCAAAGAGTTGATTCGACGTAGTCTCTCGGTCGACGAACCCGAATTTCAGGTCGCTGTGAAAAGTCTCCAACTGATCGCTCACTCTTAGAGCTCCCTCGAAATGATTTCCACTGCTGGGATGTCCGCCGGTGCCCAGTTGAGCTCAGACATTTCTTGGCCGGTTAGCCAGCGGATTTGGGCATGCTCGGTGAGTGTCGGTTCGCCAGCTTCCAGGGCACACCAGAAAGTTGATAGGACGATGATTGCAAAGTCGTATTCATATTCTGTGGTGACAACATGCTTGCCAACAACTGCGTCGCAGAGCAATTCTTCCTTGAGCTCGCGCTTAAGAGACTCCTCAGGAGTTTCACCGGACTCGATTTTCCCTCCGGGGAACTCCCAATACCCGGCAAGGCTTTTGCCTTCACCTCGTTGAGCAGCTAACACTTTGCCATCTTTCACAATGACTGCACCGGTTACTTCGATTCGCTTTTTCACAGAAGAATCCCTAGTTAGACGGACTTTTATTGAAATTCAGATTAACACGGCACTGGCCGGCTAGGCTCGGGCTTCAAACTAGCCAAGGGAAAGCAGTCATGTCTATGATCGAATCGAATTTTGAGATACCTAGCCTAGATAGCTTGCTTGCCAGCGATCTATTTTGGGATTTAGTCGATCAACTGAATTTGGTAGAAGTGGCGACAGTAGTCGAAAGTATCGCGCAGCTGGGCTTACCGGAAAATGCCATTGATCTATTTGAACGCTGGATAGAACGAGATGAAGAAGCAACTGTCGAGCTAAGCTCCGGAAGTCTGCGAGTTTCTGATGGGAATGGAAACTGGGTCAAATTGCCCGTCGATAAGCTCAAGGCGAACGGCTAGTTCAGAATCGCCGAACGACTCCCCAAGGTGTCGTGCTACTTGCACTCGGTTCATTTATCTGTCCTGAATTGGCAACTTGTTTGGGGCTTCAATTTTGGTGCAACTGGCGTCGATAAGGCGTGGCGGGTATCGAGGGGTAACTCTGGGTCGGCGTCCTTTTGAGCGATTGCCCAGAGGGAGGGGGCAGTTTATGGGGGTAATTGCAATTGGTGAATTGCAAAATTAGCCTGCGTGAAATTTGGTAATAGATTGTCGTAATACCCCCAGCTTGGGAGTAATTTCCCATTTTTTAATCTCCATTAAAGATCTTTCATTCGGGTTGTTTGTCTATTCCTTTCGCTCAAACGCCGTGTTATAACCAATCGCATGTGATTTGAAACACATACACCTCTGTGGCTGGATCACAACACACTCCCTTTTTGCGAACTTTCACTTGAGGAGACTTCATTGACAACCGCAGTTTTTTCCCCCGAACGTCCTACGTTGACCCAAGGAAATTGGCAGTCAACAAAGCATCGCCGTTCCGTCTACGGCGTGGTAGCGATTATGTTCCTCGCTATGATTTTCGATGGTTATGACATCGTGGTGTACGGTGCAATTCTGCCAACCCTGATGGCAGACCCGTCCCAGATCGGACAACTTAATCCAACCATTGCCGGAACTCTCGGGTCGAACACCATGATCGGCATCATGATCGGCGCCCTAGGTGCGGGTGCTATTGGTGACCGCATCGGTCGACGCATGATGATGCTTGTGGCATTCGCCTGGTTTTCGATCGGCATGGCAGCAGGCGCTTTCGCCACGACGATCACCTTCTTCGGTGCCACTCGACTTTTCACGGGACTTGCGCTGGGAGTGATTACCGCAGGCGGTGGGGCAGTGATCGCCGAATTTGCCCCTCCGGCGCGCAAGAACATGTTTAATGCGATTGGCTATGTGGGTATCCCCGCTGGTGGAGTTGTGGCCTCAATGTTTGCGATCTGGTTCCAAGACATTATTGGCTGGCGCGGACTCTTCCTCATTGGTGCGTCTCCAATTCTATTCCTGCTCCCGCTGGCGATCTACATGCTCCCTGAATCCCCGCGTTGGCTGACCGCCATGGGGCGAGCCGATAAAGCACGTGCGATCTGCACCAAGTTCGATTTTCCCGAGACTCAATTCGTGGCGGAAAAAGTGGTGGTCACGGACACGGGGCAAAAGGAAAAGATTGGTTTCGGCGCGATCTTTTCGGGCAGATACCTCGTGCCGACGCTGCTCATTGGCACTATGAGCTTCATGGCCATCATGGCGGTTTATGGCCTCAACACCTGGCTGCCGCACATCATGAAAGCGAACGGTATGTCCTCCAGTGCCTCCCTCTACACCTTGGTCGCACTGAACTTCGGAGCTGCGGTAGGCGCTCTGGCGTGCTCTAAAGTAGCCGACGTGATTGGGCCGAAACCCGTTATCACCTTCACCTTTGCTACTGCGGCGATCTGCATGTTCGCCATGCCGTACCTTACGATTCCGGCCCTGATGTACACCGCGGTCGCGCTCACCGGCATGGGAGTCACCGGTACGCAGATCCTCATTTATGGGATGACCTCGAACTTCTATCCAACTCGCGCGCGCCAAGCCGGAATGTCCTGGTCCTCAGGGTTTGGCCGCCTGGGTGGCATCGTTGGACCGTCCCTCGGTGGCGTCCTCATCACGATGGGTCTTGGGGCGTCCGATGCCTTCATGGTGTTCGCCGTCGCAACCGTTATCGGAGCGGTATGCATGATTTTGACGCCTTTGAAGAACCGGCACTAATAACAATTTCGGCCCCGCAGGTCTACTAGTCTCGTGAAGCTAGGAGTAGTGCGGGGCCCAAGTTGTGTCAGCGGGTTGGGCCAAAGGCCTGGTGGAATTTAGCTATTCTTACTTCCGGCCTTGTTGGCTCCTGATATGAAGTAGATACCAGTCATCACCACGATGAACCCGATGCCGGCGTAGAGGGCCGAATGGAAATCGGGCTGCCACACCATGATGCCGAAGGTGAACACGATAAAGGCAATCGTGAAGTATTGGCCAAGTGGCCACAGAGGGACGGGGAATTTCAGTGCCGAACGTTCTGCTTCGGGAAGTTGGCGTCGGAAAGCGACGTGGGCGAGCAGGATCATGAGCCAGACAAAAATCGTGGCGAAAGTGGCCAGCGCTGCGATGGACTCGAAGATCGACTCTGGGATGAAGTAGTTCAGGACCACGCCGATGACCATCACGATCAGGAGGGTGACCACTGTCATCACGGGGACGCCACGCTTGGTCTTTGCCATTGCTGCCGGCGCGTGGTTCTCCTTGGCCATGCCGGCGATGACGCGACCTGCACCGAACAGGTCAGAGTTGATCGCAGACAGCGCCGCAGAAATGACCACAACGTTGAGTAGGGCAGCAGCCCAGTTGACTCCCAAAGCGGTGAAGATTTGGACGAATGGCGACTCGTCACCGGTAATCGTTCGCCATGGATTGATCGCCACGATGACGAAGATAGTCAACACGTAGAACAGCAAGATGCGCACCGGCACGGTGTTGACGGCCTTCGGAATTGACCTCTCTGGCGATTCTGCCTCGGATGCAGTCACACCGATAATCTCGGTGCCACCAAAAGCAAAGAGCACCAAGATGAACGCCGAAACCATGCCACCAAAGCCGTTGGGCATGAAGCCACCGTCGTTCCATAAGTTATCAACGCCGACGTTCTGTGGGCTATTGCCCAGGTGGAATACCAAAATTGCAGCTCCACCGAGGATCATGGCAACCACGGCGGAAACCTTGATCAGCGTCATGCCGAACTCAAGCTCACCGAACCACCGAGCACTCGCTAGGTTGGCCGCACCCACGATAAGCAGGGTGACTGCCACCCAAATCCATTGCGGGGTGTCGGGAAACCAGAACTTCATATAAATACCAATGGCGGTAAGGTCTGCCAGACACACGATAATCATTTCGAAGGCGTACATCCAGCCGGTGATATATCCCGACCAATCGCCCAGGTATCGGCGCGCGTATTCAGCGAAAGACCCGGTCACCGGGGCATGAACTGCCATCTCGCCCAATGCACGCAGCAGGAAGTAAACCACCGCGCCACCAAGGAGATATACCAACAGCACCGAGGGGCCGGCCGCCTGGATCGCGCCAGCTGAACCGTAGAAAAGGCCCGTGCCGATCGCCGAGCCCAAAGCGATGAAATGAATGTGGCGGGCCTTGAGCCCATGCCCCTGCTGTACAGATGTCGCTTGCTGTGTAGTCGTCATTAGTGCCCTTGTTATACGGTTGCTATTAGTCTTTAGGCAGATTACAAGCAGTTTTCCGTGTGAAATACCTGCTGAGTCACCGCTTGGTCTTCTGTGTGTGCTAAGACACAAAATATTGTGAGCGAGATCTCACTGTCAACTCAATTTGTCTGGAATCTCAGATTAAACATTGATGTAATAGCAGTTGCTCGTGGGGAAGATCACTTAGTTACCTGTCGGAGCTGGCAAGGGGTGAGCAAAGCGGGCGCGCCTACTGGAGTGAGCAAAGCGGGCCAAAAAGTTCGCTGGCCAGCTGCGAAGCGAAAAGTCCAGGGAAGCCTGTGATCACATTTGAGTCGCGTCACTAGGAGAGGTTATCCCCGATCTATGGCCATCTTGGGGGCATCTGCCGCAGGGGTGCTCTTACTTGGTACGCCTACACATGGAAGGCCGTGCCGCTATCTGAATCTATATGGCTTTCCGTCTTTGTCGGCGACGATATTCCCCTTGCTGATGTGCACCTTGTTCTCACACAGGCCCCGAAATTGTGCTTCGCGAAGCTTGTCTTTTCGGGACTTGTTGAGGTGGTGACGACCATGGAGCCATCTGAAATTCTGACTTCCTTTCGTATCGGGCGGAAGTTCACTTCTGGAAAGATTTTGAGATGAGCTCTATTGGGATAGGTCGTCGCCAAGCTGCCAAGCCGGAAACTTAGCGACGACGTTATGTTCGGCTCTTGGCCAAGGCGCGACGGAAATCGAGATAAGCAGTCTTCAGGCAAGTAGACGTTGCGCTTGCCTTGTGGTGATTGCAGAGGCGAGCTCATCAAGTTGATTCCGGTAGGTGGAGGTTCATAAATCACTCCTAGTCGATACAAAAGTTTATTTGCTCAAGAAAGTGTGAAGGTCAGCAGTCGGCCACCGTTGTTCCTGCCAAGTTCCGAATTTGTTATCGAGTGCGGGGAGCATAGAACGCGGCTGAGAGCTAGAAAACAGCGAGCTAAAGGTTGAAGTAACACGGCGGCTAGGGGCTCACCCTGGTTCTCGCTGACCGGATCTACGCAATGGTCAGGCTGCTTGTTTTCGGTGAATAAAGTGGCTTACTTCGCATTGTGAGCCAAAGTAGCGTAGCGTGGAGTCACAATGAGCAATACCGATAACGTTGCCAGCGGCGTAGAAGAGCTGGAAAATGTCACAACGTCGGAAACTCAGGATAATTCGCAGGATGTCGTAGCCGATCAGGCTGCACAAGACATCAGGGATGCGGACACTTCTGAGGACGACTCCACGCAAGGGTTTGAAAACCTGGGACTGCCTGCAGAAGTGCTGAAGGCAATTGCCAAGGTTGGCTATGAGACCCCGTCCCCAATTCAGTCACAAACGATTCCACTTTTGATGGAAGGCCGCGACGTCGTCGGCCTGGCCCAAACCGGAACCGGTAAAACCGCAGCTTTCGCCCTGCCGGTGCTTTCGCGCATCGACAAGTCCGTTCGCGCACCACAGGCCCTCGTGCTGGCGCCTACCCGCGAGCTGGCGCTGCAGGTTGCAGACTCCTTCCAAGAATTCGCCGATCACCTCGGTGGCATCAGCGTCCTGCCGATCTACGGTGGCCAAGCCTACGGAATTCAGCTTTCCGGTCTGCGCCGCGGCGCCCAGATCATCGTCGGCACCCCTGGTCGTGTCATCGACCACTTGACCAAGGGCTCGCTCGACATCTCCGGTCTGCGCTACCTCGTCCTCGATGAAGCGGACGAGATGCTCAACATGGGCTTCCAGGAAGACGTGGAACGCATTCTGGAAGACACCCCGGACGACAAGCAAGTTGCGCTGTTCTCCGCGACCATGCCAAACGGCATCCGTCGGATCTCCAAGCAATACCTCAACGATCCCGCGGAAATCACGGTCAAGTCCGAGACCCGCACGAATACCAACATCACCCAGCGATTCCTCAACGTCTCGCACCGCAACAAACTCGACGCTCTGACCCGTATCCTCGAGGTCACCGAGTTTGAAGCAATGATCATGTTCGTGCGCACCAAGCACGAAACCGAAGAGCTCGCAGAAAAGCTCCGCGCCCGCGGATTCTCTGCCGCAGCTATCAATGGTGACATCGCGCAGGCGCAGCGTGAGCGCACCGTCGATCAGCTCAAGGACGGTCGCCTAGACATCCTCGTAGCCACCGACGTCGCTGCGCGTGGCCTCGACGTGGACCGCATCACGCACGTCTTCAACTACGACATCCCGCACGATACCGAGTCCTACGTGCACCGAATCGGTCGCACCGGTCGTGCTGGTCGTTCCGGTGAAGCGATCTTGTTTGTCACACCGCGTGAACGTCGGATGCTGCGCTCCATCGAGCGCGCCACCAACGCCACCCTGGTTGAGATGGAACTGCCGACCGTCGATGAAGTCAACGAATCCCGCAAGGAAAAATTCGCCGATTCCATCACCGCTTCCCTGGAAGACTCGCAGCTCGCGCTATTCCGCTCCCTAGTCAAGGCATACTCCGAGGAGCACGACGTGCCTCTCGAAGATATCGCCGCAGCACTCGCAACCCAGGCGCAAGCCGGCAGCGAATTCCTACTCAAGGAACTGCCACCAGAGCGCCGTCGCGACGACCGTCGCGGGGACCGCTTCGAACGCGACGACCGCCGCGGTGGCCGTTTCGACCGCGACGAGCGTCGCGGGGGAGACCGCTTCGACCGCAACGAAGACATGACGGTCTACCGACTCGCTGTCGGTAAGCGTCAGAACGTGCGCCCAGGCGCCATTGTCGGTGCCCTTGCAAACGAAGGCGGACTGAACTCTAAGGACTTTGGACGCATCAGCATCTCCGTTGACCACACCCTGGTCGAGCTGCCAAAGAACTTGCCATCTGATGTCCTGGATCGACTCTCGGATACGCGTATTTCCGGCCAGCTGATCAACATCGAGGCTGCCCCAGGCGCTGACATGGGACCACGTGGCGGATTCCGCAAGCGCGATGACTTCGGTCGACGTGACCGCGACGATCGCCGTGGCCGTGGACGTGGCGACCGCGAAGGTGGTTTCGGTGGCCGAGGGCGTGGCGACCGCGATGGTGGTTTCGGTGGCCGTGGACGTGGCGACCGCGATGGTGGTTTCGGTGGCCGTGGACGTGGCGACCGCGATTACCGCTAAACACGCCTAGCACAGACATTTGCCCTCCTGCTTCGGAAACTTCCGAGGCCGGAGGGCATTGTTTTGTTTTAGGCGGGCGATTGTCTGTTCGGTGCGTTGGTCAAGCAGTGCGTTGCCTAGGCGGTGCGTTGAATGCCTTTGAAGTTGCACACTTTTCGCGGCGGCTTCAGAGGCACTTTCTAGCGGTCAGAGCAACCTGAAAGGCACTCGGCGACCGCTTGCTAGGTTCGGCGACCGCTTGCTAGGGCAGGCACCCCTTCCAACAGGCAGGCACCCCTTCCAACAGGCAGGCAGGCTCGCTGCACCGTTCAGAATCCGGAAAAGCTTAGATGAACATCAACACGGCGGTGATTAGCCAGAGCGCCGAGAAGATGCCACCGAACATGGAAAGTTGGCCCTTTGCTTTGTTCCAATCTGCAACAGTGGTGTCAGCTGGGGTCTCGTCGGTAGCTAGCGCCCCAAGGGCGCCTAGCAGCTTCTTCTGGCGAGGCAGGATCACAAAGTACAAAACTGCCCAAGCCACCACGGACAGCGCGATCGCCGCGTGGAACTGGCCCTGCTTCATGTAGGCGCTGTCAGAGATGAACAGTGCGACGCCAAGCAGTGGGACCAGCAGCGAAAGGGTTCCATAAGAGCGGGTGATGGCGTGGAGATTCTTCGCTGCACCGAGAGCGGTGGTATCGCCGCTGTGTGCCGCGAGTGCCTTGACCTGGAAGCTGGATACTGCCACGGTCACCGGACCGAGGAACAGGATTGCCGTGAGAATGTGGAGAGCAACGAGGATTGTTGACAAGACGAAAATGCCTTTCAGCGAGCTAATGATGATTACTAGAACGTATGTCACCCTATCGGGAAGCTAGCGATTTCGCTAACCAGACAGGTGCGCTTCATTGCCCTGATATCGGCCTCTGGCAAGGGAAGTTGGTAGCTGGCGGCGACGAAAGCTACCTTTCGGGAATACCAACATCGAGCAGATTTGCGCGGGGGTAGCCATTGCGCCGGCAGCTGGTCGGACTTCTCTTGGTTGAGCTTTCTAGAAGTTGCCACTAGGTTGTTCGGATCATTGGCGAATCGCAATCGTTGCTCGTCGCTCCATTGATGGGCGCCCAGGTCCCACGCTGCCGACAGCGGGATCACATGGTCGATTTCGATGGGAGAGTCGGGGGAGAGCTGGGCGGATCCGTAAGGGTCGATTCTGGAACCTGTACTCAAACGGCAATCGTCGAGCGTGGCGTTTTCGAGCTGGGCCAGCAAAACTTCGTGCCGAGTCGTGCAGCTGCCAGTACGCACCCAGCCGTCGCCGAAGCGATCACGCTGATAGTCGGGCCGTTCGGGGCGGTGCGGCAGCGCCATGACATAGGGGAGGGTCGCGGAGAGCGCAGGCGGTTCATCGAGATCTGCTGGGGTGCGTGGTGTGCCGGACACCACGGCGTCGATAAGCCAGCAGGCTGAGGCGGCGAGGAGGGTGACGGTGAAAATTCGGTTGAAGTCCATACTTAGTTAGACTTCGCGACCCGCACGAATCGTTCCCTATTGTGCTGAATTAAGTAGTTTTCTTGTTGGGCACGGAGGTGAAGTTGTGGTCGAGCATCTGCTCGGTCAAATCGCCCTTTTCGCGGGAGAGCCGGACGGCTTGGTCGAAAAGATCGGCGGTATGGGCGTCGGGGGCCTTGGTGATTAGGGAAACAAGCACCATCGCGACGGTAGCCAGCGCAAACCCCGGCACCATTTCATACATAGAATCCGCGAGTGGGCTCATACCCCACGCAAACGACACGACTGCACCGGTGACCATGCCCGCCAACGCTCCAGCAGCGTTGAGACGCTTCCAGTACAGCGAGGCCAGCATGATTGGGCCGAAGGCGGAACCGAAGCCAGCCCAGGCAAAACCGACGAGTCCGAGGATGGAATCGGAAGGGTTTATGGCAAGCAGCACGCCGATGATCGCCACGGCGAGCACCGCGCCACGCGAAAGCCAAATGAGGTTCTTTTGACGTGGCTGGCGCTTGACCACGATCATGTAGAGATCTTCGATCAATGCGGAGGAGGTCACGAGCAGCTGGGAAGAAATGGTGGACATGATCGCCGCCAGCACTGCGGTGAGCACCAAGCCTGCGATCAGCGGGTGGAACAGGATTCGGCCCATGTCGAGGAAGACGGTTTCGAAGTTTTCGCGGTCGGTGACAGCGATGTCGGGGTTCTGGGAGAAGAACACCGTGCCGATCAGTGCAGTAAACACCGCTCCCAGCACGCAGAGCAGCATCCAGAACACGCCGATGCGGCGACCCGGGACGGCGTCGCTAGGCTTGCGCATCGCCATGAAACGGACCACGATGTGTGGCTGGCCAAAGTAGCCCAAGCCCCAGGCCAAGTTGCCGATGATTGCGGCCAGTGAGACGCCCGAGATCATTGAGAAGTAGGTTGGGTTGCCGTCCGGGTAGGGGCCGTACTCATGCGAAGACGCCCAAGAGAAAATATCACTCGGGTTGTCCAGCGCTACCAGCGCCATCGCAGGTACGGCGATCAAGGAAGCGAACATGATCAGGCCCTGGACGGCGTCGGTGTAGCTCACCGCCAGGAAGCCACCCACGAAGGTGTATCCCACCGTGATGACCGCGACGATCAGCATGCCGGTGAGGTAGTCACCGCCAAAAGTGGATTCGAAGTAGCGACCGCCCGAGACGATTCCGGAAGAGACATAGAAGGTGAAGAACACCAGGATGACGACCGCCGACACAATACGCAGTAGCCGGGAGGTGTCGTGGACGCGGTTTTCAAAAAAACTTGGGACCGTGATCGAATTGTGGGCCACTTCGGTGTAGGCGCGCAACCGCGGGGCGACGATCTTCCAGTTCACCCAACAGCCAATGAGCAAGCCGATCGCAATCCATAGCTCGGAAAAGCCGGTCACGAACAATGCGCCTGGCAAACCCATCAGCAGCCATCCAGACATGTCGGAGGCGCCGGCTGAAAGTGCCGCAACCGTGGGGCTTAGCCCGCGCCCTCCCAGCATGTACTCGTCGTACTTGCTGGTCTGCCGGTAAGACCACCAGCCAATGGCGACCATAGCCGACATGTAAATGACGATGGCGATGAGAAACCAAGAGTGTTCGCTCATTGTGCCTTTCCAAAAATTGCGTGCGGACATCCAAATGCTGCCGTGGAACATTCGCCAAAACGTTAGTTGGCTTGTCGACGGCGCCGATCCGCACAGGTACGGGGTCGGAGTAAACCTAGGCCAATGGCGGCAATCGTGCTGGTGAGACGTTGTTTCGTCGGTGAAGCTTTGATGGCCGGTCGACCCGGTTAACTATCCACGGTAGGACAGTTGACCGGAGTCTCTTGAACTGGTCAGAGAGTTGTTACCGTTTAGTTATCCAATCGTAGCAACTTTGTATTCCTTCAGGTGGGGGAGCCTGCCTGTGGATAAGAATCCAGATCAGCGGTAGCAGCTGGTAAGAATGAGTGCATGACTTCTCACTTGCTCCACGGATTCTGGACAAAAGAGTCTGGACTTCACTTGTGGATTGAGCAAGTGGAGGGCCATCGCATCGTGTTGCCTGAAAGCGTTCCCGACGACGCCTTTTCCGCAGTCACCCTGATGACGATTCGCTCTCGGCGATTCACCCACTTGCACAAGACTGTGTTGCAAACCCCTAAGGGACGGCAAGTACAGCTGGAAATCCCCACCGCAGCGTGCACCCCAGAACAAGCCGTGGAAATTCTGTCCAATCTGCAGGTAGTCAACGGCCCGGAAATTGCGCCCGATTTGCGCTGGCTGATGCATGTTGCAGCTGGGCTGAGCAACTTCGTACGCGCAGGCCGCGTGGTGTTGCGGGTGAACTGGGAAGACAGCCAATGGTGGCCACAGTGGCAATTAGCTAGCGGGCTAGGGGAGCGTGGATGGCTAGCCGAGATGACGGCAGCCGCGCCTGGCTTCATCATCGCCAACGGGGGCTCTGGGGTGGCCGAAAACATGGCTGATGAGCTGCCACATTGGATTGCAAACCAACTGCTTGCCTCGCGCGCTGCAGCACCACGCTCGGCCCCATGGACGGAGTTTGTGGCGGCGCTTCTTCACTCGCAACCGCTTCGCCGGGGCGGAGTCCGGCTGGTGAGCAAGCTCAATGCGTGGAAAGAAACCATCACGCAGGGCGACATCTCCCTGGTCATCATTGTGGAAGAGCCCGATAAGGAGGACACGAGCACCGACCCTGCAGATCAACCATGGATTGTTCGGGTGCAATTACGCTTCGGCACTGATTCACCACAACCAGTCCGGCTGCTCGACTTAGATGCAGTCACCCGTAAGCAAGTGAAGTCGATGCATGATCGGCTTGTAGCCACCTATCCGCTCTTTGGTGATGAGCTCGCCCAGAGGCGCGCCCGGGAGGAAGCCACGGCGCGTCAGGGGCTAGGTTTTGACCCAGTCTCCGGTGATCTTGACATCGTGCTCGATATGACCCAGATGGTGGAATTCATCACCAACGGCGTGACCATCCTGCGGAAAGCCGGTTTCCTGGTGTTGCTGCCCAAATCGTGGAATACGCTCACCCCGAAGCTAGCGCTGGATACACGCAACACCAGCGATCCGGCGGTAGCCGCCACGAAAACCACCATTGGGCTCGAGCAATTGGTGGAGTACAACTGGCGGATGTCGCTAGGCGACATCGAACTGACCGACTCCGAGATGGCCGAACTCGTCTCGGCCAAATCCGGCCTCATCAACCTGCGTGGTCAATGGGTGATGGCGGACACTGATGCGCTGCGCAAGGTTGCTAACTACGTTGAGGAATTGGCCAGGAGTTCTCGAAAACAGCTCAAGCAGCGCATGGAAACCGCTGCGATGGAGGCCGAGTTGGCGCGCGCCAACGGCGATCCGCGGGCTGCGGAGTTTGAGCGTATTGCCGAAGAGCTCCGACAGCAGTACAACAACATGCACGCCGAATTCGGCAAAGTCAGCCTCGCAGAGCTGCGTGAGCTTGCTCTGAGGATGGCAGAGGACACCCCCATCGAGTTCACCGGCTCGAAGTGGCACGAATCAATCCTCGGCGGCGGGCTGCTGCCTGCGCCCGAGCGGGTGGATATTCCGCCGACGGTGCACGCGGAGCTGCGCGAATACCAGCGGCGTGGCGTCGACTGGCTGTATTGGATGAGCCAGAACAACCTAGGGGCCGTGCTTGCCGACGACATGGGGCTAGGAAAGACTCTCCAATTGCTCGCGCTGCTTGCTGTCGAAAGAGCCGAAACCGAGGAGGCGGTAGGACCAACGCTGGTGGTCTGTCCGACTTCGGTGGTGGGCAACTGGGTCAATGAAGCGACTCGCTTCGTGCCGGACTTGACGGTCGTGAGCCATCATGGCAGCAATCGCCTCGCGGATCAGGCATTCGTGGAGGCCGCTTCCGCAGCCGACCTCGTTATTACCTCTTATGGGGTGGTGTCTCGCGATCACAAGCTGTTGGCCGAGGTAGGTTGGGAGCGAGTGGTGCTTGATGAGGCTCAGGCCATTAAGAATTCGGCGACTCGGGCGTCGAAAAGCGTGCGAGCGTTGCCGAGCCGGCATCGGGTGGCTTTGACGGGAACGCCGGTGGAGAATCGGCTGTCAGAAATGCGCTCTATCCTGGACTTTTGTAATCCGGGTGTGCTGGGGTCGGCGAGTTTCTTCCGGAATCATTTTGCCAAGGCCATCGAACGTGAAAACAGTGAGGAAATGCGCCAGCGGCTGCGTTTGTTGACCGCGCCGTTTATCTTGAGACGGCTGAAAACTGACCCGTCGATTATTGACGACCTCCCGGACAAACAGGAGGAGATCCTCACTGTGCAGATGACCACGGAGCAGGCAGCGCTGTACAAGGCGTACACGGATGACATTGCTGAGCGATTGGCGCAGGTGGATGGGATCGCCAAGAAAGGCCTGGTGTTGTCGATGATCACCAGGATCAAGCAGATTTGCAATCACCCAGCGCACTTCCTAGGCGATGGCTCACCGATAACCGACCGGGGACGACATCGCTCGGGGAAGGTGGAAATGCTGATGGAGCTGGTCGACGCCGCGGTGCAGCGCGAGGAAAAGATGCTGATCTTCACCCAATATCGTGCTTTTGGAGACATATTGGTGCCTTATCTCTCCGAGTGGCTTGGGCGAGACATTCCATTCCTGCACGGCGGGGTGTCTAAGGTTGGGCGTGACCGGATCGTGGCGGAATTCCAAACCGAAGCCGGGCCGCCTGCAATGGTACTGTCGCTGAAGGCCGGCGGCACGGGTCTCAATTTGACCTCGGCGAATGTTGTTGTGCACCTGGATAGGTGGTGGAATCCGGCGGTGGAAAACCAAGCCACCGACCGCGCCTATCGCATTGGGCAAGAAAAGAATGTTCGGGTGTACAAAATGATTACCCAGGGCACGATGGAGGAAAAGGTCCAACTGATCCTGGACGGTAAGTTGGAGTTGGCAAATACCATTGTCGGTGAAGGGGAAGGCTGGATCACAGAGCTTTCCGCAGCTGACCTGGCATTACTATTGAGCTATCGCGAGGAGGAAGACTAGTGGCGGACCCGAAAGATAAAAAGCCACGCCCGCGCGACGGCAATGTCATCTACGTCAATTTCGGCAACGAGAAGCGTGTCACTTCGGTTCCGAGTGGTGCTAGTTCTGGCGCTTCGGGTGCTCCTGCGCGGGCGCTGCGCACGGTCCGCGGGCAAAGCGAACCGCAGGCGTTTGTGCGCTCCATCTACCAAGACTTCACTGATCCGGGTCGTATTTCCCGAGGTCTCGACTACTTCCGATTGGGGAATGTGGTCGGCCTTTCCGTTTCGCGCGATCGGGTTGTGGCCAGCGTGGCAGGTTCGCAAAACGAGCCGTTCAGCGTCGCGATCTCGTTTCCACGCCGTGGCAGCGAGGAGCTCGAAGAAGTCACCGCTCAGCTGCTTTCTCACGCAGGTGCGCTTGCCGACGCCAAACGTGGTCGCCTTTCGCCTGGCATGGTTGACATGCTGCTGGCTTCGGATACCTCGGAGGTTCGGGTGTCCTGCGACTGCCCGGACCGCAGTTTGTGCTGCAAACATGGGGTGGCGGTTTTGGAGGCTTTCGCCGAAAAGATCGAAGCTGACCCGGCGCTGTTGTTTAACCTGCGCGGATTGAGCTTTACCCAACTCGAATTGGCTATGCAGGCGGAAGCGAAACGGCGGGTGGACAAGGCTGCCGAGGAACATAACCCAACCCGGTTTTGGGATGGCAGTGAGCTTCCCGACCTCCCAACGCCCAAGGTTGCGCCCGCGATCGACGACTCCGATTTGGATGCCTTGCATCAAGCCATGCGGACCGTTACCTACAGCGCAATTGACGAATTGCGGGCGGTTGCCGACATTGAAGAGCTCTACGATTTCCTTGTTGATCGCTAGTATGTTCGAAAGCTCTGTCGATGTGTCGCCCCCAGCTGCTAAGACTAAGAACCATGACTGAAATTAAGTTCTTACAGACCTCAGACTGGCAAATCGGCATGACTCGCTGGTTCTTATCCGATGAAGCCCAGGCCCGCTTTGACGACGCCCGGTTGACCGCAATTACCCGCCTTGGTGAGATCGCAGTTGAGCAGGATTGCGCCTTTATCGTGGTAGCGGGCGACGTATTTGAGTCGAATGCTTTAAACAAGCGCACTACTGGCCGTGTTCGTGAGGTGCTGGCAGCACTGCCAGTCCCGGTGTATCTACTTCCTGGAAATCACGACCCGCTTACCCCGGACAGCATTTTCTTTAGTGACGTGGCAGTACCCGAGGGGGTGCATGTTCTAGCGGATTCCACCCCGGTAGAAGTAGTCCCTGGCGTGGAATTAGTGGGAGCGCCCCTGCGCTCAAAGCATAGTTATGACGATCTGGTGCGCCAGGCACTTGAGCCGTTGGAGCCCTGTGCGCCTGGGAAAATTCGCATCGCGGTAGCCCACGGGCAGGCGTTATCACGCAGCTCGGAACCGGCGCCAGACACCATTGACCTCGACTATGTCGAGGACTGCCTCGATCGCGGGGTCATCGATTACCTGGCCCTGGGGGATACACACTCCGCGCAGCCGGTAGGCAATTCCGGCAAAGTGTGGTTTTCCGGAGCACCTGAAGTAACCGACTATGCCGACCTGGACACGGCAGGTGGGGAAAGCAATTCAGGAAAAGCGCTCGTCGTGAGTATCGCGGGTGGCCAGGTAAGGGTGACAGAACATCCAGTTGGGAAGTGGCAGTTCCACACTTTTCGCAGTGAGGTTAATTCGCGAGCCGAGGCAGAAGAGTTCGTTGATCGCCTAAAGAGTTACGCGAATAAAGCTGAGGTGTGCGTGAAATATGCACTCCGAGGCGATGTTGATGTAGAGACCATGCAATACGTAGAGGCCGAGATTGCGCAGCTTGAGCCGATCTTCGCTGCGCTATATCCACGGGATCGGCTGATGGACTTCCACTTGAGCCCGGATCAAAGCGATCTCGATGCCTTGGAACTATCCGGCTATCAGCTCGCTGCGCTGCAAGAATTGCTCGCACCGGCCGAAAATGGGCACGATGCGCAAACGGCTGATGATGCGTTGAAATTGATGTTTCGGCTATCAGGGGAGCGACGGTAGAGATGCACATCCATCAATTGGAATTCCGCAATGTTCGCGGGGTCAGCAGCTTTCGATTGGATGAAATCCCGGAGACGGGTGTTTTAGTAATTACCGGCGAGAATGAGGCCGGGAAGTCAACCATGCTGGAAGCACTGTTTACGGTGCTATATGAAAAGCACACCTCCACCGGAAAGAAGATCCGGGCATTGCAGCCAGTCGGACAAGATGTTCCGGTGGAGATCGAAGCGGAACTTACTGCCGGCCCTGTCCGGTTCCGTATCCGCAAGAACTACCTAAAATCCAAGAAGGCAGAATTGAGCGTCCTCTCGCCAACCCGTGCCAGTTTCACTGGTGGGGAAGCCGAGTCCCAGCTCGAAAGCATTCTGGCGGAACACCTCGATAGCAAGCTCTTGCGAGCTCTGTTCGTCAAGCAGGGGCACTGGGAGTCCAGCCTAGCTGCCGCCGGAATTCCTTCCCTGACCCAAGCGCTCCAAACCAGCGATGGAGAAACCGTGATGAGCGCGCCTGAAGATAGCGGTCTTTTGGCCGCGGTGGAGAAAGAATATGCCCGCTATTACACCGCCACTGGCAAACCCACGGGTGAACTCAAAGCTGCCCGAGTCCGTCACGAGCAAGCACAAGAAAGCCTTGCCGACGCCGACCGCAAGAAAACTTCATTGGACGAAGACGTTGATTCCTTCACCAAGGATGAAGCTGCGCTCGCCGAAGCCACGCGAAAACTCCCCGATGCCGTTGCCGAGGTCTCCGAAAGAAAAGCTCAGTTGGCAGCAGCCACAGCTCTACAGGAACAATTCACAGCGCTTAATTCTCGCCTGGAGCAAGCAAAGCTGGTTGCTAAAGATGCCGGACGGGAGCTGGAAGGAAGAAACCAGCTGAACGCCAGTCTTGCTGACCTCAACCAAGAAGCAGACAAGCTAGCGTTCGAGCGCGAACAGTTGGCGGAGGAGGTAGAAACTCACAAGGGAAACCTGGAGCGTGTTACCGAAGGAATCGCCGTGCTAGAGGACCGTGCGCAGCAGATTCGTGCCGAAATCGGCGACCGGCGCCGGGAATTGGCACTTAAAAAGGCCTTCCTTAAACACCGCGAACTTCGTGAACTAACCGAGGCTGTCGCCGAGAAAGACGACGAGATTCGTCAGCTGCGTGCCGAAATGAGCCTACGCGTCGTCGATAGCCAAAGCGTGGCGCTCGCCGAACAGTTGTCATCCTCCGTCGCTGTCGCTAAAGCTAAGTTAGAAGCGGTGTCAGCAAAGCTGCAGCTCAGCGCAGTGGAGGATGAAGAGGTTTCCATCAACGGGGAACCGGTGGCAGTCGGGAAAGACGTTCACGAAGAAATCCTGCACCAACCCACCACACTCATTATTGGGGCCGTAACCGCCACCTTTGTGCCCGATGTATCGCAAGAGAAGTTGTCCGGCGAGGTATCGCAACTGCAACGACAGCTCGCAGAGCTTTTCGACGACCTTTCGGTCGGCGACATCAACGAACTGCGCAGCCGGGCGCGTGAAGATGCTGCCAAGCTGGCGGAAATCACCAAGTCAGAGGCGGAACGCGACGCGATTGTCGGCGCCACGGATCTGCGCGAAGTTGCGGAAGATATCGTTTCCCTGGAGCGCACTATCGACGAAGCGACTGAGCCTGAAGCTGATGTTGTTGAGCTAGAGGCGCGACTGGACATCTTGGACTCCGAACGCGAAAGCGCTGATGCTGAGCTCAAAGCACTACGACAGCAGCTCACAGCACTACAGGAAGCAGCAAAACATGTTCAGTTTTCTGTGGTGCAAGCCCGGCACGATGATGTTTCGGGTCGAATCGCGGCACTGAGTGACGCGATCGCGAATGCTGAAGCAGAAAAGCCGCTCGTCGAATTGCAGCAGGAGCTACAAGCCCAACAGGCTGCGGTTAGCTCGTTGGAAGATGACGTCAAGCAGCTAACACAGGAGCTTGCGGAGACTGACCGTGATGAGGCTGCGGATCTCCTCGAAGGTGCGGAAAGCCGATTAGACACCCTGAAAAGGTCAATCGAGGAGGTTAAACTCCGCCAAGCCGCGCGTCGGAGCAGGATCGAATACGCCGAAGGCGTTGCGGAAAACCTCATTCGTGCTCAGGCCCACTCCGAGGCTGTTCGGGAAGCACTCGAACGGGTGGAACGCAGGGCGGCGGCTGCGGAGCTGTTGCTGGTTACGCTGCGCAAACACCTCGAAGCGGCACGCCAGCGGTATGCAGAGCCATTCGTGGCAAAGCTCAACCACCTCGCGCGAACGATCTTCGGCACTGACCTGGACTTCACCCTCGACGAAGAATTGGGAATTTCCCAACGTGTGCTGAACAACACACCCGTCGACCTCGAAGCGCTTTCTGGCGGTGCTCAGGAGCAGCTCGGCCTTTTGGTGCGCTGTGCAGTGGCCGAACTCGTGGATGAGCAGGATGGCGTCCCCATCATCATTGATGACGCTCTGGGGCATACCGATCAGCATCGCCTCATCATGATGAATCGAGTGCTGTCCAACCTGGGGAAACGTCACCAAGTTATCGTGATGACGTCCATGCCTGAACGTTTCGAGCGGGTGACAGGGAAAACCGTCCGCACTATGGCGGAGCTAAAAGCTGTCGCTGGTGTGTAGACGGGCCTAATTGCCAGCGGGGAACGCAAAAACCGCCTGTCGCGAAGTGCGACAAGCGGTGAGGCATTTCACCTCGAGCGTGACGAGCGCCCAAGGGCGGAGCGTTGCTTAGCCCTGGCGAATAGCGGAGCCTCCGATCTCGATGTTGATGTCCTCGGAAAGGAGCACGCCACCGGTGGACAGTGGAGCGTTGAAGTCGATGCCGAAGTCCTTGCGGTTGATCTTGGTGGTTGCTTCGAAGCCGAGGCGAACCTGGCCGTATGGGTCCTCAGCAACACCGGTGAGCTCGACAGCGAGGGTAACTGGCTTGGTGACACCCTTGATGGTCAGGTCGCCGGTCACGGTGCCTTCGTTGCCCTCAATGTTGACTGCGGTGGAGGTGAAAGACATCTCAGGGAACTGAGCCACGTCGAAGAAGTCACCGGACTTCACGTGAGCGTCGCGATCCGAGTTATTGGTGTTCAAGGAATCAATCCTGATGGTGGCGGTCACCTTGGTCTGAGACTGATCGTCCAGGTTTACGTCGAGAGCGGAGTCGAACTCGGTGAACTCGCCGCGAACCTTGGTCACCATGGCGTGGCGAACCCAGAAGCCGATGTTGGTGTGAGCTGGATCCAAAACGTAAGAGCCGTTGAAATCGTTCATGTTGTTCTCCTTGAAAGTAGTTTGTTCGTGAGCTCCGATGTGCTCGTGGTAACCACCATACGTCAAACATGGTGACGTGTCAACAATTGGGGTGAAAATTCTGTGACCACGACTTTTGTTGCCCGTGGGGCAGGGGGTCATCGCTAAGCGACCCACCACACAGTCTAGCTACTTTCCGACGAGGGCTGTTTGGTCAAAAAGGATTGTTACTCTAAAGTTATTTTCTTAAATAGGTAGGTCGGAGAAAGCTCCATGAACATCCGCCGGCCAGACACGCCCTCACTCGCAGAAAAAGGTAGAAACGCATATGGCTGCGCCACGCTGGCTTAACGACGACGAGCAGGAACTTTGGCGATTCATCCTGGCTGCTATTCGGCGCTTGGAGCGCGGGATGGATGAGACCTTGCAGCAGGATTCAGATCTATCCGCCAGCGAGTTTTCTGTTCTCGTGACGTTGTCGGAAGCAGCTGACCGACGGATGCGTCTGCGTGATATTTGTGTTGAGTTGGAATGGGACCGCTCCCGGGCATCGCACCAGATCACGCGCATGGAGCGACGTGGCTTGGTTGCCAAGAACAAGTGCGCCGAAGACGCCCGCGGTGTGCTCGTGGAGCTGCTGCCAGAAGGAATGAAGCGACTCGAGACGGCAGCGCCAGCCCATGTGGAATCAGTGCGACGAATGGTTTTTGACAAGCTTTCGACTCAGGATGTGGCCGTATTCCGAGAATTATTGAACAAGCTGCTGGAAATCGATCACTGATTCTGCCAACCCTGAAGTTCGGAATCAGGGGAGAAATCGGGGAGAATCCCGATGTTTCGGGAATGAGTGCGCTGGCAGACTCAAGGTGTAAGGAAAACACGACAGTTCCAACCACCTGAGAGGTGACTCGATCATGACTAATTTTGACAACCGCGAACTGACTACCCGCCCACTGCGCCGCAGCACCACCGACCGGATGTTTCTAGGCGTCCTTGGCGGAGTTGGCCAAACCTACGGTTGGGACTCCACCATGCTGCGCGTACTCTTTGTGATTTCGATCCTGCTTCCAGGACCGCAGGTAATCCTGTACTTTATTGCCGCGCTGTTGATGAAGAACGATAGCTCTTTCTAGTTTCGGTCGGTGTGCTGGCGGGTGTGTAGCCTTCCCCAGTGTTTTGGGGTAGCACTCCTGTTAGGTCGTCTAACTAGGCAGTCAAGCAAAGCCAGGCGTAACCAGGCGTGGCATTGCAAGAGCGAATCTATATAACGTTCCGGCGAAAACGAACGCCTCATTTTAAATACCGCAACGAGCGAAAAGGCTACCCTGACGGGCAGGCAGTTCGCTAGGAAAACAAAAATCACCCTGACCAGCATGAACACTAGTCAGGGTGACTCCACTATTGTGTGCCCTCGAGAGGATTCGAACCTCCGACCTTTGGTACCGGAAACCAGCGCTCTATCCCCTGAGCTACGAGGGCGGGCGTCTCACATCAATGTAAGACAACGCAGATTAGTTTAGCACTCTTGGGGATTGGAGTAGAAATCAGCCTCGGCAATTACCAACCCGAGGTGAGCTGGCCCCAAGAAGGCCAGCTCACCAGCGGTTAGTACACCAGGATGACGATCAATGTGCGGGGACCGTGGACGCCTTCGACACGGTTGAGCTCGATGTCGGAGGTGGCCGATGGGCCCGAGATCATGGTGTTGGGGCGATCCGGGTTGAGGCGTGCGACCATTTCTGGAACGGAGTACACCACGGCGTCTTTGCGCACGATGCACAGGTGCAAGTCGGGCACCAGTGTGAGGGCCCGACGCCCGCAGTTTTCTCCAGATTCCAAGCAAATCGTGCCGGTTTGGGCGCTGGAAACGGTGGAGTCAGTGACCACAGCGTCTACGTCGTTCAACGTACGCGGATCTACGTCTGCGGAGTCGGGTGTGGCGTTGCCACCGAAGGCGTCGAAAAGCGAGGCTGGGAGCCCTGGGGCATAGCGAACCTCGCGGGCGCCGCGCTCGTCGAGAATCTTGACGATAGTGTCGGCGAGGTTGTCCTCGCTAGCCTCTTCCACGATTGCTTTGTAGTCCACAAGCCGGTCGGTGAGGATCTCTTTTAGTTCTTCTACCGAGTGGGCGAACGAAGTGTGATAGGTGCGAGGAACCTCGTGCGGTCCGGCGGGGGTGCCGGCCAGTTTGTGGGCGTTGTGGATCCGGGAGAGGATCTCAGCCTTGGCTTCCTGGTTGCGGGTCTCTGAGATGGCCATTACTTCTCATCCTTTTCGAAAGCAGCAGAGTCGGACTCTTCGCGTCCTTGAGCAGTGGCCCCGGCGATACCTTCGGCCCGTGCAGCAGCGAGCAAGTCGCGGGCCTCGTCAGTGTCAAACCATTGGCGGAAGGACTTCTTGGGTGGAACGGCGGTATCGCGGACGTCGGTCCAACCGGCGAGGAAGCTTGGCAAGTGCGTGATCTTGCCGTTGAAACCGCCGAGGATTCGGCCCATGAACACCATGTGATTGATGGCGTTCCACACATGGCGGTTGCCGAATGCCAAGGTCATACCAGCAAAGATTGCGCCTTCGATCTTGGGTGTATCGGTTTCGATCTTCTTGTGGCGCAGCTCCAGAAGTGCGTCGGTGATTGGAATCTTGACGGGGCACACCTCGTTGCAACGGCCACACAACGTGGAGGCGTATGGCAAGGAGGCATTTGGATCATGGGCAGATTGGATACCCGTGAGCTGTGGCGACAAGATTGCGCCGATCGGGCCGGGGTAGGTCGAGCCGTAGGCGTGCCCACCAGCGCGTTCGTACACTGGGCAGACATTTAGGCAGGCGGAACAGCGGATGCATTTGAGTGCTTCGCGGCCGATTTCGTCGGAAAGCACTGCGGTGCGGCCGTTGTCGACGAGCACGATGTGGAAGTTCTTCGGACCGTCGCCCTCAGTGACACCAGACCAGGTAGAAACGTAGGGAGCCTGTCGCTCGCCGGTGGAGGAGCGGGGCAGCAGCTGCAGGAAGACTTCGAGGTCTTTGAACGTCGGCAGGAGCTTTTCAATACCCATCACCGAAATCAGGGTTTCCGGCAGGGTCAGGCACATGCGGCCGTTGCCTTCGGATTCGACGATGGTCACGGTTCCGGTTTCGGCGATGCCGAAGTTTGCGCCCGAGATGGCAACCTTGGCTTCCATGAACTGTTCGCGCAGGAAGCTGCGAGAGGCTTCGGCGAGTTCGGCTGGTTCGGAAGACAGGGACTCGTCGGTATTAGGCATTTCCCGAATGAAGATGTCACGGATTTCCGCACGGTTTCGGTGAATGGCCGGCACGAGAATGTGGGAAGGCTTGTCATGTCCGAGCTGCACAATTAGTTCCGCGAGGTCGGTCTCGCGTGCTTCGATGCCCGCCTCGCGCAGTTGCGCGTTCAGGTTGATCTCCTGGGTGGCCATCGACTTGATCTTGACTACCTTCTTCTCGCCAGTTTCCTGGACGAGTGCGGTTACAATTTCGCCAGCCTCTTTGGCGTCGCGGGCCCAGTGCACATGCCCACCACGGGCTGTTACGGCCGCCTCGAATTGTTCCAGCAGTTCCGGCATCCGTGCCAGTACGTCGCGCTTAATGTTAGAGCCGGCCTCGCGGAGATCCTGCCAGTCGTCGAGCTCATCGACGACCTTTTGGCGCTTGCCACGAATAGTTGTGGTGGCCTTGTTCAGGTTGCGACGCTGCGTCGCGTTGTAGAGATCGCGATGCGCATTCTTGACGAAGCTTTCGTCGCCAGCGAGCAGGGAAATCTCGCCAGCGCGAGGTGGCATGGTTGGGGTGCCAAGTCCGATTTTCACAGCATTACCTCCCGGGAGTACACAGCTGAGGTTGGGGTCCAAGGATGTTCTTTGGTAGAAGCGAGGATCTCGGCCATGTGCAGTGTGCGGACACCGGAATGCTGGCGTGACAGCGAGCCGCCGATGTTCATCAGACAGGAGGCGTCACCAGCGGTGACATACTCCGCGCCAGTCTCGCGGATGTGGCGAACCTTGTCACCGACCATTGCAGCCGACACCTCTGGATTCTTCACAGAGAAGGTGCCGCCGAAACCACAGCACTCTTCGGCGTTCGGCAACTCGACGAGATCAATTCCTTCGACGTTGCGCAAAAGACGCAGCGGTCGTTCGCCTACCTCGATGAAGCGAAGTGAGTGGCAGGAGGAGTGATAGGTCACCCGGTGTGGGAAAAACGCGCCGAGTTGGTCGACCTGGGCGATGTCGATGAGGAACTCGGATAGGTCGTAGGTCTTAGCTGCGGTGGTGCGGGCGGCGTCGACAAGCGCGGCAGAGCCGTAGCGCTGAGCGACGTGTTCGTGCTGCTCGCGAACAGCGCCAGTGCAAGAACCGGAAGGGCATACGACGTAGTCGATGGACGGATCGCTAAATGCGTCAACGTAGTTCTTGATTTGTGGCACAGCCTGGCGCTGGTAGCCGGTGTTGACATGCATTTGGCCACAACAGGTTTGCTCGGGCGGGAAGACTACTTCGTAGCCGAGGCGGGAGAGAATCACCGCGGTTGCTTTGATGGCGTCGGGAAACATTGCGTCACCGATGCAAGTGGAGAAGAGAGCCACTTTCATATTTGCTCCTCAAAAGCTTGATTTATCGCGTGTATTTATGCGAGTTGATAGGGCTTAAAACTGCAGGAAACGGGGGTGGTTTCTAGCGGATTTAAGCGCTATTGAGTTATGGGGAAGCCCCAAGCGGGCGCGGATGGTACCGCGCTATTGAAGTGCCAACCTGTGGAGTTGAGGGTTAGTCCAATGCGGGCCAACGCACATCGTTGGATGGAGCGTCGCTATCGACACTACTCAAAATTTGTATTGCGCGGGAGCGGTAAAAGGTGCCCACTACCTTTACTTATTTACGAAACATTATTGTTGTCAAAACAGGGGAGTGGCCTACGATTCACCCGTTGAGAATGGCGAGCTGCGGAAAATCAAGAGCAAATGTGAAGTATGCAACTTTTGTGATGGTCATTGCACTTAATTGATTCAGTCGTCGCCGTCACTTTCGGACCAGATGTCACATCTTGAGAAGGCGGGGTGTCCCCACATCTGGGGGTGTAGTGAGCTGCAGAAACCTGCCTTGGTGAACTCGCTCTTCAGTTTCTGTGACCATTGGGACGACAATGGGGCAAGTACACCACCGGGCTGTTTCGGGCCGCGAGGAGAACCTGGTCGCCGCGCTGGCATGCGCAGCACGCTGTCGCGAATACCCGCCCCAAGAGGCGATGCTGCGGACTTCACAGCCTAGGTGCAAACCTAATTGAACGAGGATGTATTGATGACCTCTAAATCGATCTATCTCGCCGCGGACTACACCGCCCGAACCGACGCAGTGAATCACAGCCTGGTGCTGAGCGCTCTGGCCGGTATTTTGCCCCTAGTGGCTTTCTTTATCTTCCTCATGGTCTTGAAATGGAAAGCGCATTACTCGGCAATGTCGTCCCTGATTGTGGCGTTGCTCGTGGCCATCGGGTTGTTCCGAATGCCAACGAGTTTGGCTCTGCTCACTACGTCACAAGGCATCGTGTTCGGTCTTTTCCCCATTGTGTTCATCATTTGGATGGCGGTGTGGGTCTACGACCTCACGGTGCGCAGCAATCGCTTTGAAGACCTGAGGCTGATTTTTTCCAAAATTGGACGCGGGGACATGCGCGTCCAGGCGCTCTTGATTGGCTTTTCCTTTGGCGGTTTGTTGGAGGCGCTGGCTGGCTTCGGTGCTCCGGTGGCGATCGTCGCGGCGATGTTGCTGGCCATTGGTATGAAACCGATGAAGGCAGTGCTGACCACTCTGGTGGCCAATACTGCCCCCGTCGCCTTCGGTGCGATGGCCATTCCAGTGACCACCGCTGGTTTGCTCACTAACACCCCCGGCGCCGATGTTGCAGCGATGGCTGGCCGTCAGGTGTCGGTGCTGGCTCTCGTGGTTCCCTTTGTGTTGTGCTTCGTGATGGACGGGCTGCGCGGCTTTAAACAGGTCTGGCCCATGGCTTTGGTTTTGGCAGTTACTTTCGGTGGCGGCCAGTTCTTAGCTTCGAACTACTTCACCTACGAGCTCACTGACGTGGTGGCATGTTTGCTTTCGCTGGCCGTGGGAATTGGGTTCCTTTTCGTGTGGGCACCCTCCACACCAGAAGACCAAGCCTCCCAGGTTGATGCGAACGCCACGGCCCTTACTCCTGCCCGCACGAGTCTTGCGCTCTTTCCATACCTGCTGGTCGTGGTGGTTTTTGCCGTCGCAAAGCTGTGGACGTGGGGCATCGATATTCCAGCCCGAATGGCAGCCACGGATGTCAAGATCCCATGGCCAGGTCTCGACGGCCACCTGCTCACCGCCTCCGGCGCAAAAGTCTCCGGCACGGTGTTCAACTTCAACTGGCTGTCTGGCCCGGGAACCCTGCTAATGCTGTGCGGTTTGGTGACCGTCATCGTCTACTCACTGACTAGCCAAGACGGCAAATACCCGATGACATTCGGCAAGGGCATCAAAGAGCTTTTCGACGGCGCCTACCGCATGCGATTTAGCTTCCTGACTATCGCATCGGTGATGGGCCTGGCTTATGTGATGAACTTCTCCGGTCAAACCGGCGCAATCGGCGCAGCTTTGGCTACCACTGGAGCGATCTTCCCACTGATTTCCCCAGTCCTGGGCTGGATCGGCACGGCGGTGACCGGTAGTGCTACTTCATCGAATGCGTTGTTTGCGAAGATGCAGGCCACCGCTGCCCAGCAAATCGGCGCAGATCCTACCCACCTGATTGCCGCCAACTCTGCAGGTGCAGTGACGGGCAAGATGATTTCGCCGCAGACGGTCTCGATTGCCGCGGCGGCGGTCCACATGGACAACGGCGAAGCTGAGATCATGAAGCAAGTGATCGCTTACTCGCTTGGTTTGCTGGCCTTCATGTGTCTGCTGGTCTACTTGCAGTCCACTGCCGTGCTCGGCTGGATGGTCTAATAGCTGTGCTGCCACATCTGCGGTGCATCCGCGGGTGTGGCTTTTTGCCGCCTTAGCTGCCCCTAGGCCGGTGGGAAATAGGTGAGGGTTTGGTCCGCGCCCGGTGTCGTTGCGCGTGGGGAGGTGGACTAAGATGGGCGAATGTGACTCCAGCAGACCTAGGTACCCTAATTAAGAACACCGCAGAGGCGGTACTCAACGAGCAAGGCCTCGATACCTCCGTGCTACCTGACACGGTTGTTGTCGAGCGTCCACGTAACCCCGAGCACGGTGATTACGCCACCAACTTGGCGCTGCAAATCGCCAAGAAAGTTGGCAAAAATCCGCGTGAGCTCGCCGAGTTGCTGGTTGCTCAGTTGCGCCACAACGACGCAATTGCCGAGGCTGAGATTGCCGGGCCGGGCTTTGTGAATTTGCGTTTGGGGGCAGCTGCCCAGGGCGGCATCGTCGCCAAAGTTCTCGCCGAAGGCACAGCCTACGGCCATAATTCCGACTACGCCGGAAAGCGTGTCAACCTGGAGTTTGTTTCGGCGAACCCGACCGGTCCGGTACATCTCGGCGGTACCCGTTGGGCAGCGGTCGGCGACTCCCTGGGCAGGATTCTGCAGGCTAGCGGGGCGCAAGTAACCCGCGAATACTACTTCAACGATCACGGGAAGCAGATTGACCGCTTTGCTAACTCCCTGGTCGCTGCAGCCAAAGGCGAGCCGACGCCAGAAGACGGCTACGCCGGCGAATACATCAATGACATCGCTGCGAAGGTAGTGGAAAAGCAGCCGGACGTGCTCTCTATGCCACCGGATGTCATGCAAGAAACCTTCCGCGCCGAGGGCGTGGAAATGATGTTTGCGCACATCAAAGAAACTCTGCATGAGTTTGGCACCGACTTTGACGTGTTCTTCCATGAGAATTCGCTTTTTGAATCCGGTGCGGTGGATCGGGCTGTGGCCATGCTCAAGGAAAACGGCAACCTCTATGAAAAAGATGGTGCCTGGTGGCTGAAGGCTACCGATTTTGGCGATGACAAGGACCGGGTGGTCATCAAGTCGGACGGGGATGCCGCCTACATTGCCGGCGATATCGCCTACGTGGTGGACAAGATTGAACGTGGCCATGACCTGTGCATTTACATGCTCGGTGCGGACCACCATGGTTACATCGCTCGCCTGAAAGCATCGGCGGCAGCGCTTGGGTATGACCCAAACATGGTTGAAGTCATGATCGGACAGATGGTGAACCTGGTCCGTGATGGGCAGGCAGTTCGGATGTCGAAGCGCGCCGGCACTGTTATCACCCTGGACGATCTCGTGGAACTGATCGGCATCGATGCTGCTCGCTACGCGCTGATTCGCTCCTCCGTCGATTCCTCCCTGGATATTGATATGGAGCTTTGGGCGTCGCAAAGCAACGATAACCCGGTGTTTTACGTGCAGTACGGGCACGCCCGCCTGAGCTCAATCGCGCGGAAGGCCGCCGAATTGGGTGTGCTCGCCGAGGGAGCTGACCTGTCGTTGCTGACGCACGAGCGTGAGGGCGATCTTGTCCGAACCCTGGGAGAATTCCCTGAAGTTGTTAAATCCGCTGCGGATTTGCGCGAGCCACACCGGATCGCACGCTACGCTGAAGACCTCGCTGGTACGTTCCATCGTTTCTACGACAACTGCCAAATTCTGCCCAAGGCGGGGGAGACCGCGGAGCCTATTCACGCCGCTCGGCTGGCTTTGGCCATGGCAACCCGCCAGACACTCGCGAACGCGCTCTACCTGGTAGGCGTGTCCGCTCCAGAACGGATGTAAATGACCAAGTTTGACGTACTTCCTAGCCACGTCTGGCCACGAAGCGCCACACGCGCGACCAATGGCGAAGTGACTATTGCGGGGGTTTCCCTGGCTGACCTTGCCCAAGAGTTCGGCACCCCGCTGTTTGTGATTGACGAAGCAGATTTCCGCTCACGCTGTCAGGACATGGCGGCGGCTTTCGGTGGTGGGGAGAACGTTCACTATGCCTCTAAGGCCTTTCTGACTCGTAAGGTAGCCAACTGGGTTGCCGAAGAAGGCTTGTCGCTGGACGTAGCTAGTGAAAATGAGCTGCGCCTGGCGTTGGCTGCTGATTTCCCGGCAGAGCGCATCACGGTGCATGGCAATAACAAAAGCGATGGCTTCCTCCATTTGTGTGTTGAAGCCCAGGTGGGACACGTCGTACTGGATAACCACGACGAGATCGCCCGGCTCGATGCCGTAGCTGCCGAACTTGGCCAAAGCCAGGACGTTTTGGTCCGCGTGAAGCCAGGTGTGGAAGCCCACACCCACGAGATGATTGCCACTGCCCACGAAGACCAAAAGTTCGGGTTCTCCTTGGCTTCTGGCTCGGCCTTCCAAGCGGCCGAGGAAGCGATAGCTGCCAACAACATTCGCCTGGTTGGCCTGCACTGCCACGTCGGATCCCAGGTGTTTGACGCGCAGGGCTTCAATATGGCGGCTGAGCGTGTGTTGGGGCTGATGGAACAGATCGTTACTTCGCAGCCCGCCGAGGTGGCAAACCTGCTCACGATTCTTGACCTCGGTGGCGGCTACGGCATTGCCTACACGGCTAACGATGAATCGCTCGACGTCGCTGCGGTCGCCGCTGACCTGCACGAGAAGGTCACCAAGAGCGCAGAGTCTCTTGGCTTGGCCACCCCGACGGTTATGGTGGAGCCGGGACGAGCCATCGCCGGCCCAGCAACGGTGACGGTCTACGAGGTCGGCGCCATCAAGGACGTGCATATTTCCGACAACGAGACCCGCCGCTACCTGGCAGTTGATGGCGGAATGAGCGACAACATCCGACCAGCTCTCTATGGTGCGGAATACGATATCCGCCTGGTCAACCGCACTAGCGACGCCAAGTTGACCAATACCCGTGTGGTCGGCGCCCACTGTGAATCCGGCGACATTCTGATCAACGCTGCTGACTTGCCCGCCGACATCCACTCCGGGGATCTTGTAGCACTCGCCGCAACAGGTGCCTACTGCTATGCCATGGCGTCGAACTACAACATGTTCGGCAAACCGGCGGTCGTTTCCGTCCGAGATGGGGTAGTGAGCCCTATGCTGCGCCGACAGACGGTCTCGGATTTCCTCGCACTTGAGGCTTAACCAGGGCTTATCGACGCCCGTCGCTCAGATTTCCGCCCGCCTTTGTCGCTACCGGCTTAGGCGGACAGTGCAAACTATTCCAGGTTGTGAAAATATGCGACTAGATGCGTGGTAAAATTCCTGGATGTGCGTCGGCATCGGGTAAATATCTTTCATTTCACGCAGAAATGAACCGCTTAGTCTAGAGTGGTGAGGTATGTCGCCCGGACCACGCGTTCGGTGTGCATAGTCCCACCACCTACCCACGATCACGTTCAGGAGTGCCTCATGAGTGACCTCAAGCAGCCACAGTTCAACCCCGGCAAAGGAATTGGTACGCCCGTAGGCGTCGCGATTCTCGGACGAGGTACCGTGGGTGCGGAAGTCATGCGGTTCATGCAGGAATACTCTTTCGACTTGGAAAACCGTATCGGGGGACCGCTGGAATTGCGCGGGGTGGCCGTGTCGAACGTCGAAAAGCATGCCTCAGAGGTTCCTGCTGAGCTGCTGACCACCGATGCGCGCGCGCTCATCGCGCGCGATGATGTTGACATTGTCGTGGAAGTTATCGGCGGAATCGATTACCCGCGCGAGTTGATTTTGGAAGCGCTCAAGGCGGGCAAGTCCGTCGTGACCGCGAACAAGGCCCTGGTCGCAGCGCATTCGGATGAGCTGGCGGCTGCTGCAGATGCAGCAGGTGTCGATCTCTACTTCGAGGCAGCCGTTGCAGCCGCTATCCCCGTGCTGGGGCCACTGCGTCGCTCGTTGGCCGGCGACCGTATTGAGTCAGTCATGGGCATTGTCAATGGCACCACCAACTTCATCCTTGACGCCATGGATTCCACCGGTGCTTCCTACGATGACATGCTGGCTGAAGCCACCCGCCTTGGTTATGCCGAAGCTGACCCGACCGCTGATGTCGGCGGACACGACGCCGCCTCCAAGGCAGCCATCTTGGCAACCCTGGCATTCCACACCCGCGTCACAGCCAACGACGTGTATTGCGAGGGCATCACCCACGTCACTGCCAAGGACATCGCGGCTGCGAAGGAAGCCGGCTACACGATCAAGCTGCTGGCGATCTGCGAGCGCTTCACCAGCGATGACGGTACCGAGAAAATCTCCGCCCGTGTGCACCCCACGCTAATCCCGCGCGATCATCCGCTGGCCAGCGTGTCTAAGTCATTCAATGCCATCTTCGTCGAGGCTGAGGCAGCAGGCCGACTCATGTTTTACGGCAATGGTGCGGGCGGCGCACCAACGGCCTCAGCGGTGCTGGGTGACTTGGTGGGCGCTGCGCGCAACAAGGTCCATGGGGGACGAGCCCCAGGCGATTCCACCTACGCGAACCTGCCGATCGCGGCTTTCGGTGAGGTCCACACCCGCTACCACGTGGATATGGAAGTTGCGGACCGCATCGGCGTGCTCGCTGAGATTGCGGACCTGTTTGCCAGCTGTGGCGTGTCGTTGCGCACCGTGCGACAAGAGGACAACGGGGATACCGCCCGGTTGATTATTGTCACCCACAGTGCTGCGGAATCTGATTTAGCTGCGGTCATCATCAAGCTGAAGAACATGGCGGCGGTAAAATCTGTAAACAGTGTAATTCGATTAGAGAGCGAGTAGAAAAGTGGCTACCAACCCTGTGCTGCGCGGATGGCGCGGACTCATCGACGAATACCGGGACCGAATGCCCTTCGATGATTCTGTCAAGGCAGTCACCCTCCTCGAAGGCGCCACTCCGCTTATTCGGGCCAACCACATTTCCGAGCTCACGGGCTGCGAAGTGTACCTCAAGGTGGAAGGCGCCAATCCCACTGGATCCTTCAAAGACCGGGGCATGACGGTAGCGGTGACCGACGCGGTACACCTGGGCAAGAAAGTCCTGATGTGCGCCTCTACCGGTAACACCTCGGCCTCCGCCGCGGCCTATGCAGCTCGTGCCGGTATCAAGAGCTGTGTGTTGATCCCGGAGGGGAAGATCGCCATGGGCAAGCTGGCTCAGGCGGTGATGTATGGTGCGGACATCATCCAGGTCAAGGGCAACTTTGATGACTGCCTTGAGCTGGTCCAAAAGACCACCGCGGAATACCCGGAGATCGCCCTGGTCAACTCCGTGAACCCCATGCGCATCGAGGGCCAAAAGACGGCTTCCTTCGAAATCGTCGACGTGCTTGGTGATGCCCCCGATATTCACGCCCTGCCCGTCGGCAACGCCGGAAACATCACCGCTTATTGGAAGGGGTACCGGGAGTACCGCGAAGATGGCATCGCCACGAAGCTGCCACGCATGCTGGGGGTCCAGGCTGCTGGTGCGGCGCCACTCGTCAATGGTGCTCCAGTGCTCGAGCCGGAGACTGTCGCCACTGCCATCCGCATCGGCAATCCTGCTTCCTGGCATGGGGCGATGACCGCGAAAGAAGAATCTAACGGCGTGTTCCGTGCAGCTACCGACGAGGAGATCCTCGCTGCCTACCGCCTGATCGCCGCTCGCGAAGGCGTGTTTGTGGAACCGGCCTCCGCTTCCTCGGTTGCTGGGCTCCTGGCTGCGCATGCCGAAGGTTGGCTGGAACCTGGTCAAACAGTGGTTTGTACCGTAACCGGCAACGGACTGAAGGATCCAGACAACGCACTGTCGGCCATGCAGCAGCCACAGCCAATCGAGGTTGATCCAGCAGCGGTTGTTGCTGCGCTCGGGCTGAAATAATGTGTGTTCTGGAAGTCGGCAAAGCCGTCACCGTTTCGGTGCCTGCGTCTTCGGCCAACCTTGGCCCGGGCTTCGACAGCCTGGGCTTGAGCCTGGGGCTTTTCGACGACGTCACGGTCGAAGTGATTCCGTCCGGCCTGGAAATGCACATCTCCGGAGAAGGCGCCGACTACTTGCCAAAGAACTCCTCGCACCTCGTCGTCCGGTCGATCGAGCGAGGCTTGGCAGCAGCAGGGTGTCAAGCACCGGGGCTGCGGGTTAGTTGCCACAACCGGATCCCGCAATCTCGCGGGCTTGGGTCCTCGGCATCTGCTGCGGTCGCGGGCTTAGCTGCTGCACAAGCGCTTAGCGACGGTGCCTTCGATCAGGCTGAGTTCGTGCACCTGGCGGGGGAATGTGAAGGTCACCCGGATAATTCCTCGGCTTCCGTCTTGGGTGGAGCAGTGGTGTCGTGGACTGAAGAAGTGGAAGGGGAGCCACGGTATCGTGCGGTGCGAATCCCGGTGCATCCGCAGTTAAAGGCGACCACATTTGTGCCGGACACCCAGGCGTCGACAAGCGCGGTGCGCAAAGTCCTGCCGGAATTTGTGCCCCATACGGACGCGCGGTTCAACCTCGCCCGCACTGGATTACTGACTTATGCGCTCCAGCATGACCCCACGCTGTTGTTCGCGGCCACCGAAGACAAGCTGCATCAGGGTTACCGTGCGCAGGCGCTGCCTGTGACCACGCAGTGGGTCGGAAAACTTCGCGAGCGGGGGCTGGCCGCGTTTGTCTCTGGTGCGGGGCCGACTGCACTGGTCCTCCACACGGACCCAGTGCCGATCGACCTGATCGAAGATGCGAAGGCTGCTTCGCTTCGGGTGTTTGAGCTGGATATAGCTTCTGGGGTGTCCGTGGAAGAGCTTGCGCGGGACTAGCTGGCTGCTTCGTTTACAGCTGAAGTTGTCAACGGAAAAACACGGTCAGTAGTGGTTCGGCATTACCAGTATGGTTAGTTATGATTGGTGCTGCGTGGTTAGGCAGCTTCGCGAAGGTTCGCCCCGCCCGGCCAAAGGTCCTTGCCAAAAATCGGTACGTACATCTACTTTGCAGCGGCGCAGATTTTTGGCATTGAGGTAATCAACAGCAGTGGTTAGCAGATTCTCCCACCCAGGTCGTTGGGTGATGCTTTGGGTATCGTGGGCAGCACTTGCCGCGGGTTTTGTCGGAAGTATCTTTTTGAGCACCACCAACGGATACCCGCCCTCCATTGGGATTGTGCAGGTGTGGGCTTTTAACGTTGAAGCGTTGATAGTCTTCGGCTTTATCGGCGGTTTCATCACGATTACCAGGGCGAACGTTCACGATGAATGGTGGAGTTGGGGTGCTCCCATTGCCAACTCGCTTGGATCAATAACACTCTTGGTTGGTTTGCCTCGTGCGGTGCCGGCGGTCTTTTATCTGCTGGGCTTTGCAATTTTGAGTGCTATTTACATTTCGATTTACCTGCGAAAATTCGGTGTCGGTCAGGTTGTTCAAGCCTCCGGCTCTGCCGCTGGTTTCTGCGCAGTGGCGCTATGGTCTCTGCGGATTCCTTTTGCGGAAATCCTGCCCCTAGCGATCGCACTATTTTTCTGCACCATCACGGGGGAGCGGATTTCCACCGACCGGATCAGATTTCCGAATGCCAAGGCGTCAAACCAGGTGGTGGCTATGATGCTCATCTTGTTCGGTGGCGCGCTCATAGCAGCTATCCACCCAGACATAGGCGTGCCCCTATTCGGTATTTACCTCATTGTGTGCGCTATCGCCTGCGCAATTTTTGACACCTACCGTAGGGGACTCAGCGCTTCAAAGATGGTGCATTTTCGTTCGATTATGCTGCTCTGCGTCTACTTATGGACAGTAACAGTTGGACTCATCCAACTCGCCTACGGCTATTACCCAACAGGTTATGGCTTGGACGCCTCTTGGGCAGCATTCTTTTTCGGTGCAGTGATGTCGTTTACCATCGGATCCTCAGCTGAGTTCCTAGCGATGGTCTACTGGCGCTATCTGAGCTATCGCAAAGAGATGTGGGTCTTTCCGGTGGCCATCCAGGGGTCTTTGGTGCTCCGGGTAATCGGAGGCGATGCTCGGGAGGTTTTCCAATTGTGGCAGGCCGGATTGATCGCTACGGCGATCTACACATTAGGCTGGTTGTGTTTTGGGCTGTATTGGTCTACACAGTCAGTTTCCAAAGGGTTCCGGAAGGACACCAAGCCGGTGAGTGCTCAAGAATATGCGGCTTCGGAGGGCAGCAATGGCTGATGTCGATGGCCTAATATTCGGTGGCCTCATCAAGAACGAGGACCGATTCTGGAATTCGATCTTCGCTTCTCTGGTGGGGATGTGGCTGATCGTGGCTCTGGTCGCAGGCACCCGCCACACTCTTCGCATTGGCGTGTCTTATTGGGAGTTAACCCACATCGTTTTGGCCGGCGCGGTGGGAACAGCGGTATTGGCTTATTCCACCTACTTTGTACGGGTCATTACTGATGGCAGACTACTGAGCATCCGTATGGTGGCGTGGCGGGTATTTTGCTATCAGTTATCGCTCATCGGCTTTTACTTGGGCCGGGCGGATCGTGCTTGGGGAGTGCTCGCTGATTGCTGCGCCATCTTGACCTGTGGTGTGTTGATGTGGCAGGCGGTGGCGATGACCCGCGCGATTAACGTGAAGATGGCCCCGCTGTTGAAGGCCTCAGTGCCATACTTCGTGTTGGCGTTGTTGTTCTTGTTCTATTCCATGATCTTCCTTTTGATGATGGGACATGGTTTGGGGCGTCGTTCGTTCTTGGTTCAGGCCCATGCTCAAGCAGCTGTGTGGGGCTTTGGATGGTTTGCGGTGATCGGCGCGGCCTTGCCGCTGGTTCCTCGTCTTACTGGCATCGCCGTCAAGGAACGTGTGATCCGGCGCGCGGAAAGAGCGTTGGGAATCCTGGTTTTCTTGCTCCTGATCATGACGACGCTACAAGCGCTGAATCAGACCATCTTGGTTGGTGCGGTCATGGTCGCCTTCGTCGGTGTCTCAATCATTGTTCTTCATCCGCTGTTGTCTGACATGTTAGGTTCGGCGGAGCATTGGCATGGCTCTGCTCTTGGGTTGACTGCGTCGTTGGTCTGGCTAATCGCGCTGCAAGCGACACAATGCGTCATCCTGCTGCTAGGTTTTGATAGTGAATTGTTCTTCTACCTGGTAATTCCGGCGCTTGCCGGGGCCGGTTACTTGCAGTTTGTATTGTCTGCGCTGCACCATTTGCTGCCGTTTTCTTGGGGACAATCGGCTACTGCCGATCCGAGTGCCTTCACCGAGTTAGTTCTGATTAACTTGGGGGCGGTGCTCACCCTATTCGGCTTCAGTGGAAATGCGATGATGATCGGCCTGGTGCTGATTGCGATTGGCGTGGCATCAAAGTTTTCCATCCTCATTCGTTACGGAATTAGTGTCTTAGTATCGGAGAAATCGTGACTGATTCACCCAAAAACACTCCTTCATGGTTTGATCCGGTTTCGAACAAGAACGACGCCGGTTTGTGGGCAGCCTGGGTGCTGCTGGGCCTAGCGATCACGGCCGTTATCACATTGGTTGTCATCGCGCTGACCCCGATTCAAGATTCTGGCGAACGTAAAAGTCTTGCCTCGGAAGCATCGCAAGGCAGCCGCGTGGTGCGCCAAGAAATCGTCGTGAAAAGCTCTGCAATTCAGCCGAGGATCATTACGGTTTCCGCAGGGAGCAGACTGCTTCTTTCGGTGAAGAATGACACTTCCGAAACCATTGAGCTGCAACTTGCAAAGAAGACCAGCGACCCTATCGAGCCCGCCGGCACCGCGCTTTTCGACGCCGGGGTGATCAACACCAATCAGTCTGGGTGGCTAAATGTTGACGGTGCCTCGGATCAAATGCGGTCGTTTAGCGTGCGGGTAGAAGGTAGCTCCACCGAAAGCAGTAGTGAAAAAGATGATTTGCCTCTTGATCGCTCAGATCGACTTCGTGATCCGGGACCGGGTTTTCAAGCGAAAAGCGCCACTTTTGAGGGGGCGGGAGCGGAGAACACTCATCGCGAGCGTTTGGTAATCAGTAAGGAAGCTGCGGAGGTCTTCCCCGGGCTGAAGCAACAGCGAATTCTGGTTAATGGCAAGGTTTCGCCTGATCCAGTCCGAGGCAAACCGGGGGACAAGTTCGAAACTACGGTGGTGAACAAGACTGGTGCTGAGTATCGCCTCGACGTGCAGGGAGTGGACTCGGGCGCGATTGTCACTGTTCCGGCTGGAGAAGAAAAGACCTACACTTTCAGCTTCAATAAACCAGGTACCTGGATGTACCGAGGTGTCCCGGCCAGCGGGGACGCCAGCATCGTCGAATCCTTTAGCGGTGCGGTGATTATTGAGGTACCAGGGGCGCCAGCGGTGGATTCAGACCTAGTGCTCGTCGCATCTGATATTTTTATTGGCCCGGAGATCGTCTCTCCCTTGCAAAACGATATCCGCCTCGGCCAAGCTGACCTCGCAGCGTTTAACGGAATTCCAAACCAATACGACCATCGGCCCATCCAGGTCGAGCGTGGGAAGCAGATCCGAGTCTGGTTGGTCAACATCGGCCCCGTCGGTGACTTGAGTTTCGTGATCCATGGCACCACCTTTGAAGATGTCTACCAAGATGGGCGAATTTCCAATGGCGACGGCAGATCCGCAGTGTCGCTGCAGCCCGGACAAGGCGGATTCGTCGATGTCGTCTTTGAGGACCAAGGAAAATATGTCTTTGAAAACCACCGCTTGGTGAGCTCATATCGCGGGCAGCATGGAGTTTTTGAAGTCACATAGCGCTCAGTGGCGACGGGCGTCGATAGCCATAGTGCCGATTGACCAGCGAGAAGAATAAAAGCTATTTATACTACTGAGCGTGAGTGAAAATAAGACCACTAGGGGCTTTGTGGCCTTTTTGGCCTCTGGACTATTCACACGCACCAATGTTTTGGTGATGCTGGCCGCTGCTTTAGTAGGAATCTTGGGGTTGCAGCACGGTTTCGACGATGCCGAACCGTATCAATTGCAAAAGTTGCAGTTGCTAGGCGGTAGTCAACAGATTGAGGCGAAGCCGTTCTTGATCGAAATGGGTCCAGCTCGAGAAGCCGATGGCAAGCTCGAGGTGCCGATGACAATCACGATGACGGCTCCGCGTGCCCTGGTCTACGCCACTGATCTCAACCAGGTTTTCAAACTGGAGGGAAGCGATGCCTTTCCGCAGGTGGATAGGCCAGCAGGCGATTTTCCTCGCAGAATTACTACCTTGTCGCCTGGGGTAGCAACCGAAGTGGTGGTGTCCTGGCCAAGTACTCCGGGGCCTAAGACTCTAGTGATCAATTCGCTCTCCTGGCGGAAGTCGTCGCTCGATGGATCGATGATTTGGGCAGACCCGGAGCCCGTTGCTGAGGTGGTGCTGCGATGAAGCAAAAGATCGCAGTGTCGGCGTTGGTGCTGCTAGCCGTGATCATCGGCACCACAATTCGGGAGAAGATGCCTACACCGATGAGTGTGTACGAGCAGCCCTATGAGTTTAGTAAGCAAGCCCCGCGGTTCGGGACCGTGGACAATGTTGTAGCTACCACCGCCCCCACCTACGAGGGCATGACTACCCGAGAAACCTTCCTCGTGGTGAATTTTGACATCACCACCAATGCCGCCCGGAAGAATCCCGTTGCCACGCTCATGGATGGCAAGGATCGAAGTGTTCGTAGCGTCACACTGACCCGGTGCGGTCCGGTGCAGGTAGGCATCACTGCCCACTGCGAAGTGGGGTTCGAAGTGCAGCGCGAGGCCGTTGCTGGTTCCGTGTTGCGGTTAAGCCCTGGCTTCAGCGAGGCCGGCAACGCGGTGTTAGTTCACCCCTTGGATGTCAAAGGATAGAACATGACTCACGACGAAAACTCCATTGCTGATTCGCCGGAATCCTCGGGAGAGCTCACAGACGCACAGAAATGGGAAGTTGACGCCGCTGTCGAACAGGAACTCCAGCGGATCGAAAAGGCCAATACCGGCGAAGATCGCGGTTGGCTGCAACGCAATAAGTTCTGGTGTTTGGCAGCCGTACCTGCGGCTGCCTTCCTCATCGCGGCGGCGTCGTTTCGTTACGTCAATGTCTATTTGCCGAATGAATTCTCGGACGGGCAGAAAGTGGCGGCTGGGGAGACCGTCAATTTCTCGCGGCAGTTTGAGCTGGAGGATGCGACCTTTCAGCGTGCTGCCGCAGTGAAGGTCTTGGGAATTCAGAAAGTGGATCCGAAAATCACCCCGGAGTTCACCCTCCCGCCGAAGTCAGAACTGTGGGTAGTGGCAACTGAATGGAAGGCTGATCCGCAGGTTACTCTTTCGGGCTGCGAAATGTGGATCAGCGACGCTAACGGCGAAGAGTATATTTTCAATTCGCTGTTGCTTAGTGACAAAACCAGGACCGCAGACTTTGAATCCAGGTATGCGTGCGTCCCGCCGAAGACCCCGGGTCCACTACCTCCGTCCATCTTTGATTCAGGTCCACTTGCAGATCTGAACGACGAACCGCCCCGGCCAGAATCCTGGAAGAAGGTGGCACTGTTCGTCGTACCAGAAGGGACCACACCACAGACGCTACACCTCGGCTGGGAAGCACCATTCCGGCTTGACTTCACCCTGCCAGAACCGACGAACGACCTCATCAAACCAAAAACTGGTCGCTAGCCCGAGGAAGCCTTAGGCGTTGACCAGCTTGTCCTCTGCGGTTTGGGCAGCGTCATCAGCATAAGAGTGGCGCAAGTAGCGGTCGACTGCGGCTGCCAACAGTGGCAGGGCAACGAAGAAGTATGCCAGCCGTGCTACGTTGCTGACGTACGGCCATAAAGCAGCAGATTTGAGCAGCGGTTGGGGGCCGATAATGGCGCGCGCTGCATAAACTGTTCCCAATTCTGCCAGGGAACACAAGATGAAGATGAGACAGAACACGATCATCGGCACGATTCCTGCTACCGCAAGCTTCTGCACGCCCTGCCACGCCAACTTAATCGGGCCTGCGATTGGCTGTGCTGCCGTATCAAGCAGCTCGCGGGCCTGAGCGGTGGTCACGCGCATAGCTCGTCGAGAGCGCTTGGCATGTCGCGGAGAACCCTTGGTCGGTGAATCAGATGCACTACTAGTAGCCTTCGGCGCCAAGGTCGTGCCAAAGAGCACCGCACCCAGCGTTAACCAAGCGAGTGGGACCACGATGACGTCGTCAAGCTTGCCAGCAATCGTCCCGGCGGCCACATATGCCTTTCCCAGCAACCCAGCATTCTCGATCACGATGGCTTTCGCTTCGAGGAAATTGTGATAGGCAGGAGCGACTACGGCGCGGGTCATCAGCCATTCTTGGAACTTGTCGACGTTGGTGGTGAGCATTGCCGAGAGCGTGACCATCCAGAGGGTTTCGAGGTAGGCCGACAGGGACGCGAATCCGAAACCGCGCTCACCTAAGCCGAAATAGCCGATGGCTTTGCGGATCAGCAGCACCGTGATGATGAGGATGAGGGTGAGCCTGGTGTCGTCGATAATCACTCGGGAAAAGTCGGTGAAGAGAAAATTGTTGACTGATTCATCGAGGGTGGCGTCGTAGATGAAACTGCGCACATCCTCCTTGAGCAAACCGTTCGATGAGTACACAGTGAGGAACGGGATCAGTAAGCCACCGATGGTGAGCAAACGCGTCGTATTCAAGTAGCTGCCCGGCGTTTTGATGGCATTGGAAAGAAAAGGCAGGCTGGGCTGCATAATCCACAAGGCAATGATCAATCCGCACATCACGGCCAACGGAGCAAACGGTACGAGGAGCGTGGCTGCGAACGGGGAGTGGTCGGAGACGACGACGGCGAGCCACAACACAGCGCTTCTTAGGCCTAACGCCACGCACAGAACTGAAATGAGGGCGGGAGCGTGGCGGAGGGCCAATCGAAGCGCGTCCCGGGGAATGGACAAACTCTCCATTCCTGCTTTCAGGAGGTTGTTCACCGCCACAGTATAGGCATAAGTTAGCCATCGTCGCAGCGTATCACTGGGATTGGCAGGGAATACCTTATGTCGGAGCCGGCGTGCTATGAGTTAGCCACCGGTTTCGCTTCTCCCGGACCACGCAGCTTGATCACTTGGTATTCGCCATCCGCCAAGTGCATGCGAAGGTCTTTCTTATCGAACTTGCCGACGGACGTCTTATCAATAAAGGACACAAAAGCCCAGTATTCCGGCAACATCCACCGAGGTAGGCGTTCCCGGAGACTATCGCGTAAGGCTTCAGCCGTCTCACGATTGGCCGGGACATCCTTGTGCAGCACGGTCACCGCAAGCGGGCGCTCACCCCACTTCTCGTCGGGGTAGCCAATGACGGCAGCTTCCACGACGTCCTTATGCTCCATGACCATGTTTTCCAGCTGTACCGAGTAGATCCATTCGCCACCCGAGCGGATAACGTCCCGCGCCCGGTCCTCGACCGTGAGAAAGCCATCGTTGGTGACAGAACCGACGTCGCCAGTGCGGAGCCAGCCATCGGAGGTGAACTGCTCCGGCGCATCTTCGACGGCAGCATCGCGGAACACCGCTGCTGGTCCGTCGCCGTCTTCGGCCGGGGAATGCAGGTAGCTGGCGGTCACCCACGGCCCGCGCACCTGGATTTCACCCTGATTGCGATCCGAGGAGGACATGACTTTGCCGTCGTTGACCACCCGGTATTCCACCGAGGCAGGGAAGCGCCCCTGGGAAACCCGATACCGCCAACGCTGCTCACCGGAGACCCCTTTCGGCGGGCGAGCGACGGTGGCAACCGTGGAGGTTTCGGTCATGCCCCAGACGTGAACGATGTCGACACCGTAGCGCTCCTCCCACAGCTTGATCAGCACCGGCGGCACCGGCGAACCGCCTACGAAAATCTCGGTCAGCGACATCCGCGCCGGGGGATTATGCAGGTAGTGGACCATGAGTGAGATCCAGATGGTAGGCACCCCATGGGCGACGCGCGGGTGCGTCTCGGCAATGATTTCCGCCAGCTCCGAGGAAGCATTGTGGGACCCCGGGAAAATCAACGGTGCACCCGACATGAACGCCGCGATCGGTACACCCCAACTCAGCACGTGATAGATCGGGACACAGCAGAGGAAAGGGTCACCGTGATGCACACCCATCGAGTCGCTGGTGCGCAGGCTCATCGAGTGAAGATAAATCGAGCGGTGCGAATAGGCCACCCCTTTGGGTGCTCCAGTGGTGCCGGTGGAATAACAAATGGCGGCCGCGGTGTGCTCGTCCAGTTCGGGCCAGTCGTAGCGGGAGGGACGGGCGTCGAGAAGCGCCTCGAAAGAGTGGAGCGAAATGTGTGGAGGTAGCTGCGTAGCGACGTCTGGAAGCGAGCCAGTACCGATGAAGACCAGGGCCCGCACACTGGGACAATTGGGCAGGATAGGCCACAGCTTGTCGGCAATTTTGGGATCCACCACGATCACTTCGATCTGGGCATGGTTGATAATGTGCTGGATTTGGTCGCCCATCAGCTGCTTATTGAGAGGCGTGAACACCGCGCCCTTGCACATCGTGGCGAACATCGTCTCGACATGTTCCGCGCAGTTGTTCATGAGCGTTCCGACCCGCTGGTCGTCGTCAATTCCCAGTGTGTCATGCAGCGCGTGCGCGAACGCGGCCGCCCGATGGCCGATGGCGCTAAACGAGGTTTCTTCTGGACCCGATGACGTCCACGTAGTGATCTTTGTTGCGGCGTGAACAGTGGAAGCGTATTCGAGAATGCGCTTTACCAGCAGCGGATGGTCGCTCATCGTGGTCAACATGAGTTCTACTTTAGCCAGGACTCCACCCTAATTGGCACCTACCCGGGCAGCAACGAGACCACGCTTAGCGACGGCGCCTGTGCTCGATCAAGCGCCACGCTCATGACGCGACAACGGCAGCGAGTAACCAAAAGTGGATAGCATGCGTTAAACTAAGAACGAACCGATTGCACCAGCGAAGTTGTGCCGCGCGTTTCGATGCTCAATTCTCATTTCGCAGACCACGCCATTGAACCCGCTAACCTGGTTCACAGCATCCACTTTCGCGCCATCGGACGACTACTTTGAAATTTTGGCTCAATAACGCAGTCAATCTTCAAAAAACCGGTGTTTCTTGCACCACATTCCCGGAGAGTTTCGCTACAGGATTTTCGCCACCCGGCTCGTGACCTGTCGCGACTTTTCACACATATGAATTCCACAGCAGCTGCCAGCACACATATCCAATCCTTGCGACGCGCAGGACAACGGCTGGTTAAGCAACGAAAGGATCTTTCGTGACCGAACAGGACAACGCCACTCAATCGGGCGCTGGAACCGTCAACCTTCAAGCTCTCCGGATGCCGGAGCTGCGCAAGATGGCCGAAGAACGCGGAATCCGTGGCATCTCGGCCCTGCGCAAGTCCGAACTCATCGCCGCCATCCAGGGAAAAACTGGTGGACAGGCAAGCTCGGAAGGCGCCACCAAGCCACGTCGGGTTACTCGACGTACAGCAGCTTCCGAACCTGCAGCTGCTGGGGGAGCAGCTCAAACCGAGGCACCACAGACTTCTAAGCCAGCTGTCGCCGAAGCGGAACATGAGGTGACCGTGGCGGAGACCGCCGCACCACGCCGACGTCGGGCCGTCGTCAAGCGCGATGAGATCAATGCTGCCAGCGAGAGCGCGGCAGCCGAAAAACCAGCTGCAGCAGAACAGAAGGAAGAAGCTAGCACCTCCCGCGCGGAGCAGCGTGACGGCCAGGAGGGTGGCGAATCGCGTCGCGAAGAAGGCGAACAGCGCTACGAATCCCGTTCGGCTGCGCGCCGGGCGCGTCGCAACCGGGCACGCAACATGCATCGGGACCAGTCGTCTGGCGACAATGCCGGTGAACAGGATCGTAACCAGGATCGGGCAGAGGGCTCGGAGTCGGATGCCCACGAGGATTCACGGGATGATCGTCAGCACAATGGCCGTGGTGATCGCGAAGAGCGTCGGGGACGTCGCAACCGCCGAGAGCGAGTTGGCCGCAACCGTCGCGACCGGGACGGACGTGACAACCGCGACAACGGCGAGGAAGTCCACGAAGATGACGTTTTGCAGCCAGTCGGCGGTATTCTCGACATCGTCGATAGCAACGCCGCCTTCGTGCGCACCACGGGCTACCAGGCAGGCAGCGCGGACGTGTTCGTGCCACAGCAGATGATCCGTAAGTTCGGCCTGCGCCGAGGCGACGCGGTTACTGGCCAGGTCAAGATGCCACGCGAAGGGCAGAACAACCACGGTGGCGGCCGTAATCGCCACAAGTTTAACCCGCTGGTGCGCGTGGACTCTGTCAACGGCAAGCCTGTCGAGGAAGCCAAGAACCGTCCAGAGTTCGGCAAGCTCACCCCACTGTACCCCAACCAGCGCCTGCGTTTGGAAACCGATCCAAAGATCCTGACCACCCGCGTGATCGACCTCATCATGCCGATCGGTAAGGGCCAACGAGCCTTGATCGTGTCCCCACCAAAGGCTGGTAAGACCACGATTCTGCAGAACATCGCCAACGCGATCACCACCAACAACCCTGAGTGCTACCTCATGGTCGTGCTTGTCGACGAGCGCCCGGAAGAAGTCACGGACATGCAGCGCAGCGTCAAGGGCGAAGTCATTGCCTCGACATTCGACCGCCCGCCAAGCGAACACACCGCGGTGGCGGAGCTCGCTATCGAGCGCGCCAAGCGCCTGGTGGAGCAGGGCCAGGACGTGGTTGTTTTGCTCGACTCGATCACCCGTTTGGGCCGTGCATACAACAACTCTTCGCCTGCCTCCGGCCGCATCCTCTCCGGTGGTGTGGACTCCAACGCTCTCTACCCGCCGAAGCGCTTCCTTGGTGCTGCCCGCAACATCGAAAACGGCGGTTCGCTCACGATCATCGCTACCGCCATGGTAGAGACCGGCTCGGCCGGCGACACCGTGATCTTCGAAGAGTTCAAGGGCACCGGCAACGCCGAGCTCAAGCTCGACCGCAAGATCTCTGAGCGTCGCGTGTTCCCAGCTGTGGATGTTAATCCTTCCGGCACCCGCAAAGACGAACTCTTGCTTGTTCCGGAGGAAGCACGCATCATGCACAAGCTGCGTCGTATTCTCTCAGCGCTGGACAATCAGCAAGCCATCGATCTGCTGATCAAGCAGCTGAAGAAGACCAAGTCCAACGGTGAATTCCTCATGCAGGTCGCGTCGTCCGCGCCGATGGCTGCAGACACCGAGAACGAAGGTGACTACTCCTAATGGCAGCTGAAGTATCAGTCGTTGACGATATCCTTTCGGAATATCAAGGGCTCGAAGCCCAAATGCAGGACCCGGAATTTGCTAACGATGCAGCTCGCGTGCGCAAAGTTGGCAAGCGTTATTCCGAGCTCCAGCCGATCATCAACGTGCACCGGGAGCTTTCCCAGGCGCGTGAAGATCTGGCCGAGGCCAAAGAGCTGGCTTATGAAGACCACGACTTCCAAGCAGAAGTTGATCGACTCGAGCCTCGCGTACTCGAGCTGGAGGAACAACTCACGGACCTGCTGGCTCCGCGCGACCCACATGATTCCGAAGATGTGGTGATGGAGATCAAGGCCGGTGCCGGTGGCGAAGAAGCCGCTCTGTTCGCCGGGGACCTGCTGAAGATGTACCAGAAGTACGCCGAAAAGCATGGCTTCTCGACGGAGATCCTGGGCCTCAACGAGTCGGATCTCGGTGGCGTCAAGGACATCACCCTAACGATCCGTTCCAAGGTGCCATCTCGCGACGGTGCCTGGTCTGTGTTCAAGTTCGAGGGTGGGGTGCACCGCGTGCAGCGCGTGCCGGTGACTGAGTCCCAGGGACGCATCCAGACTTCCGCTGCTGGCGTACTGGTGTATCCAGAACCAGACGAACTCGAAGACGTGGAGATCGACGAAAAGGACATCCGCGTCGATGTCTACCGTTCCTCCGGCAAGGGTGGCCAGGGCGTGAACACCACCGACTCGGCCGTGCGTATCACCCACCTGCCCACGGGCCTCGTGGTGACCTGTCAAAAGGAGCGTTCCCAGATCCAAAACAAGGCGCGCGCCATGCAGGTTCTCGCAGCTCGCTTGCAGCAGATGCAAGAAGAAGCAGCAGAAGCTGAAGCAGCAGAAGGTCGCGCAGCTCAGGTGCGTACCATGGACCGCTCCGAGCGCATCCGCACCTACAACTGGCCGGAAAACCGCATCAGCGACCACCGCATCAATTACAAGGCCAATAACCTGGATGCGGTGCTGGGCGGCGACATGGACGACCTGTTCAGCGCCCTCCAGGCCGCAGACCGCGCCGCGCGACTCGAGGCGGAGTAACCTCCATGAGTTCCGTGGCCGCCGCGGTGGCCGAAGCAACTGCCACCCTGACTGATGCCGGGGTGGCATCTCCGCTTTTCGACGCCCAGACGCTTGCCGCATCAGTGCTCGGGATTGACCGGATGCAATTGATCTTTTCCCGTGACGCAGAAATGCCCGAGGCGTTTTTTGACCTGGTCGCGCAACGTGCTGCGCGTGTCCCTCTGCAACACATCGTGGGATCGGCGAGTTTTGGCCCCCTGGAATTGGCGGTGGGCCCAGGGGTGTTCATCCCACGGCCGGAAACGGAGCTGTTGGCCCTGTGGGCATTGGAGCAGGTAGAGGAGTTGCAGCGGCAGGGCGTTGAAAAGCCCCGCGTGTTGGATCTGTGCACTGGTTCGGGCGCGTTGGCGCTCTACGTTGCCAGCCGGGCACGCGGTGCTGAAGTTCATGCGGTGGAGTTGGATCCTCAGGCAGCGGCATGGACGCGAAGAAACATCGCAGCTCATGCGCCTTGGGTGGAGTTGACGATGGCTGATGTGACGGCCCCGGGCTTGTTGGCGGGGGAGGCTGCTTTTGATGTGATCGTCAGTAATCCGCCCTATGTGCCCGCCTCGACGCCGGTTTCCCCAGAAGTCCAGGCTGATCCCCAGCATGCGGTCTTCAGCGGAGAGTCTGGCATGGACTGCATTGTGGCGATGATGCCGAATGTGGTTGCGCTGTCTCGTCCTGGAACGGTTGTCGGCATTGAGCACGATGATGCTACCTCGGCGCAGGTGGTAGACGTCTTTGGCGCCAGCGGGCAGTTTGAACAGGTGCAGCCACGCCAGGATTTGGCGGGTCGCCTCAGGTTCGTCACGGCGCGACGCAGGGGCGAGTAAAGTGTTCGTTTGGTTGTTAAGTTAATTTCTTTCAAGGAGTGTGGAACGTGAGCCGGATTTACGATTGCCAAGACCCAGAGACTCGCAAGCTGGGGCTGCGAGCTGCGGTAGACGCGGTCAAGGCTGGTCGGCTCGTCGTTTTGCCCACCGACACCCTCTATGGCCTGGGGTGCGATGCTTTCGATAACCAAGCGGTAGCAAGCTTGCTGCAAACCAAGCATCGAGGCCCGGATATGCCCGTGCCAGTTTTGGTGGGCAGCTGGGACACCATCCAAGGGCTCGTACATTCCTACTCCGAACAAGCCCGCACCCTGGTGGAAGCTTTCTGGCCGGGCGGGCTCTCGATCGTCGTGCCACAAGCCCCTTCGCTGACATGGAACCTGGGTGATACCCGCGGAACCGTCATGCTGCGGATGCCACTGCATCCAGTAGCAATCGAATTGCTGCGGGAGACTGGCCCGATGGCCGTGTCTAGTGCGAACATTTCCGGTCATGCTCCAGCGACGACTGCTATCGACGCGAAGCAGCAACTGGGGAACGCGGTGAATGTCTACCTTGACGGCGGGGAATGTGCTGTGGGGGAGCCATCGTCCATCGTTGATCTGTCTGGTCCAGCTCCTAAGCTGCTGCGCGAAGGCGCGATCAGTGCGGAGCGAATCGCCGAAGTGTTGAAGGTTACGGCAGAAAGCCTGCGCTGAGATGGAAACGGGAGCGGTCGGCGTCCCGCTGCGCGAAATTGGTTTGGTGCTTGTGGTAGCGGCTGCTGTTGCTTTCTTGAGCACTGGGGTAGTGCGCCACGTGATGGTTCGCTATGGCAAGCTGGCTGAGATTCGCGACCGCGATGTGCACACCATCCCGAAGCCACGGCTCGGCGGGCTAGCGATGTTTTCTGCCTTTCTTGTCGCCGTAACCTTGGCAGACAAGCTGCCGGCCTTGACTAGGGGGTTCAAGCCCGTCACGCCGGAAATGGATGCGGTAGTGTGGGCTGGCTTTGCGATTGTCGTGGTGGGCATCCTCGACGACCTCTATGAGCTCGATGCGCTCACAAAACTCATCGGGCAAATCGCGGGTGCTATCCTGATGAGCTTGTTGGGCCTTTCCTGGACTTTGCTTTATGTCCCTTTTGGTGGTGGCACCACCGTATTGCTCGATCAGGTCCAGTCTACGGTCTTGACAACCGTATTTACGGTCACCTTGATGAACGCCATGAACTTTGTCGACGGCTTGGATGGCCTGGCTGCCGGGCTGGGCATGATTGCCGGCCTTGCGATCCTGGCTTTCTCCCTTACGGTGCTACATGACCAGGGCGGCACGGTGTCCGCCTACCCGCCGGCAATCATCTCGGCGGCGCTGGTCGGGATGTGTCTGGGATTCCTCCCGCACAACTTTGAACCCTCCCGGATATTCATGGGGGATTCTGGCTCCATGCTGATCGGGTTGTTGCTGGCAGCCGCTGCGACGTCGGCCTCCGGCAAGATCAACATGAGTCTGTATGGTGCCGCCGATATCGTTGCCGTCATTTCGCCTATCATCGTGGTTTTCGCGGCCGTTTTCGTACCACTACTCGATCTCGTGTTGGCCGTCATTCGTCGCGTTTCCAAGGGGCGCTCGCCGTTTTCGGCAGACAAGATGCATTTGCATCACCGCCTGTTGGGCATGGGGCATACCCATCGCAAAGTTGTCCTTGTGCTCTACATGTGGGTGTGTGTGGTGGCGTTTGGTGCCGTGGGGTTTACCGTATTTCCTCCGGTCTTCGCCATGGTTTTGCTTGTGTTGGGTTTATGTATCGCCGCGGTGCTCACCGCTGCGCCTCAGATCGCTCGGCTTAGGCGGGCACAGAGCTTGTCGACGCCCCGTTGATTCCCGACCGCTTAGGTTCTGGCAATCGACCTCGGTAGGATAACCAAACGTGACTATTACTAACTCAGAAGTGGACTTCGACGACCATCGCCGGCCACTTATGCGAGCAATCAGGTTTGGCTCGATAGCGCTGCTTGTTGTGACTTTAGTTTCCCTGGTTGGGTGGGGTTATCTGCGCGAGCTGCCTGGAATCTGGGGTGTGCTGATTGGCGCTGCAATTGGTGGCGGCTTTGTGTTGCTCACGGCGATGAGCGTGCTTATGACGGCCAGTACCACTCCAGCTACCACCGGGGCGGTTGTCTTGGGTGGTTGGTTGCTCAAGATCGTGGTCCTGTTGATCGCGATGTACGTTTTAGCTGGTCAAACCTTTTATGACCGGATGGCCTTCTTTGTGACGGTCGTGTTGGCGTTGATTGTGGTACTAGGAACTGAGGTGTGGGGTGTCATAACCTCTCGAGTCACCTATGTGGGGGCCTAGTCGGGCGCTGCAAACCAGGGTTTCGGGAAATTAGCCCCTCGAATGATGGGGGTACTCAGAGCGTGGCGGTAGTTGTGGAACTACCGCCACGCTTTTGGTCTATCTGCAGGTGGTAACGCATGTTGGCCGAGGGGTGGGGAAGTTGGCGCTTAGCCAAGTTGTTACCCCCGAATGAGAGCCTTTCCGCTCCTTGTGACCTAGCTTACAGTAGACCATTGCGCCCGCTCACACTATCTTTTGTGGTTTTTTAGGCGACGGGGTGAAACTACCCCCATTCTCACTTGGGTAAAAGTATGGCCAGCCTGCTAATCTGCTTAGCGGGCAATCTCCATCAGCTTCCGCATGCCTTGCAGCGATTTGCATGCCGCGGGGAAATACTGGTGGAAGTTTCCCCAAGGTTTACTTCGATGATGTGCGACGGAGTCCGAGGTAAACCGGCAAGATTTTTTGGACCTCCATCGCACCGCATTCAGGCAATCCCGCCTGAGGCGGCCCGAACACGGGAGAGAACGCTGAGCGTTACAACACTGTCCATGAAGGGCGAATTCCACGCACCTAATCTGGACCATGAACTTTTCCCGGGGCACGTGACCGACGCTGGCGACGTGGTGAACCTCCTGTTCGCCGACGTGGCTAACGGCTGGTTCGCACTTGATCGTCTGATGCTGATTCGCCTGGTAATGGCGCTTCTCGTCGCGGTCTTTTTCCTTGTCGCAATGCGCAGCCCAAAGTTGATTCCTTCGGGCGTGCAGAACTTCGCAGAAATCTGTCTTGACTTCGTGCGGATCCACATTGCTGAAGACATTCTGGGTAAGAAGGAAGGTCGCCGATTCCTACCGGTTATCGCGACCATCTTCTTCCTCGTTTTCGCGACGAATCTGCCGACAGTTATCCCAGGTATGAACATCTCGCCTAACGTGCGCATTGGTATGCCACTCGTTTTGGCGTTGTTCGGATACGTGGTCTTCATTTACGCCGGTGTAAAGCGTTACGGCTTTGGCAAGTACATGAAGTCCTCGCTGGTTATTCCAAACTTGCCACCAGCTCTCCACATCCTGGTGGTTCCGATCGAGTTCTTCTCGACGTTCATCATGCGACCTGCCACGCTGACTCTGCGTCTCTTGGCAAACCTCTTGGCTGGCCACATCATCTTGGTTCTACTCTTCTCCGCCACGAACTTCTTCTTCTGGCAGATGAATGGCTGGACCGCCATGGCTGGTGTGACTATCCTCGCCGCGATTGCGTTCACACTTTTCGAGCTGTTGGTGGTGTTCCTGCAGGCGTACATCTTCGCCCTGCTGATCGCCGTCTACATCGAGCTGTCCCTGCACGCAGACGAACACTGACCCCACTAGGGCGCCAGAAGGTGCTCTTGACCGGTTGACGGTCATAGAAAAAATCAAAAACCACTCGCTGGATCGCAACACTTGCGGCCCGGCAACCAGAAAGGGAACGACCACAATGAACGAAGTCATCCTCGCAGCTGATGCAGCAGGCACCACCGGCAACATCGCCACCATCGGCTACGGCTTGGCAACCATCGGCCCAGGCCTCGGCATTGGCATCCTCGTCGGTAAGGCGCTCGAGGGCATGGCACGTCAGCCAGAGATGGCCGGCCAGCTCCGTACCACCATGTTCCTGGGCATCGCTTTCGTGGAAGCCCTGGCTCTGATCGGCCTCGTCGCCGGCTTCCTGTTCTAATTAACGATCAAGACCCGATAGCTACAGAAAGCACAGGATTATGACGAGCGTCATCACATATTTGGCTGCTGAAGGAGGGAAGGAGACCCTGCCACTCGAATCTGGCAACAACCTTCTCCTCCCGGCGCCGTACGACATCGTCTGGTCCATCGTTCCGCTCATCGTCGTCCTGATCATCTTCTGGAAGGCTGTCCTTCCGAAGTTCCAGGAGGTCCTGACTGAGCGTGAGGACCGGATTAAGGGTGGCATCCAACGCGCCGAGGCTGCACAAGCCGAAGCAAAGGCGGCCCTTGAGAAGTACAACGCACAGCTCGCAGAAGCTCGTGCTGAAGCTGCACAGATCCGCGAAGAAGCTCGCGAAAAGGGCAAGCAGATCGTTGCAGAGATGAAAGCACAGGCTACCGAAGAGAGCAACCGCATCATCGCAGCCGGCGAAAAGCAGCTTGAGGCCCAGCGCCAGCAGGTTGTCGCCGAACTGCGTCAAGAGATGGGGCAGAACTCCATCAACCTTGCTGAGCGCCTGATCGGGGAGCAACTCTCCGACAACGTCAAGCGTTCCGGCACGATTGACAAGTTCCTGTCCGAGCTCGACTCTGTGGCCCCGGCCGGAAAGTAGGCGACATGCACGCAGCTAGCCGCGAAGCACTGACGACGACCGCTCAGACGCTGGATTCATGGATCCAGAACTCTGATCAGCCTGTCGCAGCTGCCTCCCAAACCGGTGCTGAACTGTTCAGCATCGTCGAGGTTCTTGACGGCGACCGTGGCCTGCGTGTCGCTGTGGCTGATTCCTCAGTCACCGCTGAGCAGCGCAGTGGCCTGTTTTCCAGCGTCTTTGCTGGCAAGGTTTCCCAGATGACTCTGGACCTGGCCAAAGAAGCAGCTGCGAAAGTATGGTCCACTCCGCGCGAATTCCGCGCTGGACTGGTCGAACTTGGCCGCCGCGCACTCCTGCGTTCTGCAGAGCAGCAGGGACAGTTGACCAAAGTTGAAGAGGAAATCTTCGCTTTGGGGCGCCTTCTCACTCGCGAGCCTGAGCTCGCGCAGCTGTTGGGCGACCGCAACACCTCAGCTGAGCGCCGTCGCCAATTGCTGGCAAGTGTCCTCTACGGCAAAGTAACCGCCGTGACCGAGGCGCTGGCGAAGCAGGTCATTGGCCGTCCCGTGGCCAACCCGATAGATGACTTGACTGCCCTCGTTAGCGAAGTCGCCGCACTTCGTGGCAAGGAAGTAGCAACGGTCAAGTCGGCGGAACCAATGGGCGCACTACAGACTGAGCAATTGGCAGCCAAACTGAGCCGTATTTATGGTCGTGAGATGAGCATCCACACTGAGGTTGATCCCAGCCTCCTCGGTGGACTGATCATCCGAGTTGGCGATGAAGTTATCGATGGCAGCACCTCGGGCAAGCTCGAGCGACTGCGCGCGAGCTTTGTTTAAAACACGACTTTTTAGAAGAGACAAATTGCTGGAAGAAACAACCGAGAGCAGGAAGAACATGGCGGAGCTGACGATCTCCTCCGATGAGATCCGTAGCGCGATTGCGAACTACACCTCGAGCTACTCCCCGGAGGCCTCCCGTGAGGAGGTCGGCGTGGTCATTTCGGCAGCTGACGGTATTGCCCAGGTTTCTGGTCTGCCGTCTGTTATGGCGAATGAGCTGCTCGAGTTCCCTAACGGCGTCATTGGCGTCGCACAGAACCTCGACACCGACCGTATTGGTGTTGTGGTCTTGGGTAACTACGAGACTCTCACCGAGGGCGACGAAGTAAAGCGGACCGGCGAGGTCCTTTCCATTCCGGTCGGAGATGCATTCCTCGGCCGCGTGATGAACCCACTGGGTCAGCCAATCGACGGCCTTGGCGCCATCGAGAAGGAAGAAGACCGTGTGCTGGAACTGCAGGCACCATCCGTGCTGCAGCGTCAGCCGGTCGAAGAGCCTTTGGCAACCGGTATCAAGGCTATCGACGCAATGACCCCAATTGGTCGCGGTCAGCGTCAGCTGATCATTGGTGACCGTAAGACCGGCAAGACCGCGGTCTGCATCGATACCATCCTCAACCAGAAGGCAAACTGGGAGTCCGGCGATGTCAACAAGCAGGTGCGCTGCATCTACGTTGCCATTGGCCAGAAGGGCTCGACCATTGCCGCTGTCCGCAAGACCCTCGAAGAGCACGGCGCTCTGGAGTACACCACCATCGTGGCAGCTCCAGCCTCCGACTCCGCCGGCTTCAAGTGGCTCGCACCTTTCGCAGGCGCAGCACTGGGCCAGCACTGGATGTACCAGGGCAAGCACGTCCTGGTCATTTACGATGATCTGACCAAGCAGGCTGAGGCCTACCGCGCGATTTCCCTGCTGCTGCGCCGCCCTCCAGGCCGCGAAGCATACCCAGGCGACGTCTTCTACCTGCACTCCCGCCTGTTGGAGCGTGCTGCAAAGCTTTCCGACGACATGGGCAAGGGCTCGATGACGGCACTTCCGATCATCGAAACCAAGGCAAACGACGTTTCTGCCTTCATCCCAACCAACGTCATCTCCATCACCGACGGCCAGGTCTTCCTCGAGTCCGACCTGTTCAACCAGGGTGTCCGCCCAGCAATTAACGTTGGTGTGTCGGTGTCCCGTGTTGGTGGTGCCGCGCAGACCAAGGGCATGAAGAAGGTCGCAGGTTCCCTGCGTCTGGACCTCGCTGCCTACCGTGACCTCGAAGCGTTCGCTGCGTTCGCTTCTGACCTGGATGCTGCCTCCAAGGCTCAGCTCCAGCGCGGTCAGCGCCTCGTGGAGCTGCTCAAGCAGTCCGAGAACTCTCCTCAGCCAGTGGAATACCAGATCGTTTCCATCTTCCTGGCTGGCGAAGGCCACTTCGATACCGTTCCCGTCGAAGATGTCCGTCGCTTCGAGGTCGAGCTTCAGGAATACCTGCAGCAGCACGCCGCATCTGCTTACGAGCAGATCGCCGGTGGCGCAGCGCTTTCCGACGAGTCCAAGCAGGCACTCATTGCCGGCACCGAAGAATTCAAGCGCATCTTCGTCACCACCGAGGGCACTCCTGTCGTCGGTGAGCCTGAAGGTGAGACCTTGAACGAAGGTGAGCTCGGCAAGGAAAAGATCGCCGTCTCCCGCAAGGTGACTAAGTAGTTTCAGTCAATGATTCTCAAGTCGAACCGAGCATTAGAAGGGAGGCGTTTGATCCATGGCTAATCTTCGCGAGCTACGCGACCGCATCAAGTCGGTCAAGTCTACGAAGAAAATCACCAAGGCCCAGGAGCTGATTGCAACTTCGCGCATCACCAAAGCTCAGGCACGAGTGGAAGCTGCTAAGCCATATGCGACGGAGATCCGTAAGGTCACCGAGCGTTTGATGGCTGCTAGTAGCCTCGACCACCCGATGCTTCGTGAGCGCGAAAACGGCAAGCGAGCTGCTGTGTTGGTGGTTACCAGTGACCGCGGCATGGCCGGTGGTTACAACTACAACGTCTTCAAGAAGGCAAAGGAACTCCGAAACCTCCTTGAAGCAAAGGGCTACGAGCCTGTTATCTACGTTTCCGGCAACAAGGGTGTCGGTTACTACAAGTTCCGTGGTGCAGAAGTAGCAGGTTCTTGGACCGGCTACTCCCAGGACCCTGGATACAAAGAGACGCACGACTTGCGTCGCCACCTGATCGACGGCTTCCTCGCAGGTTCTACCGGAACGGCTAAATACCGTCCAGGTTTGAACGTGCCAGAAGGCCAGGAGATCCAGGGCTTCGACCAGGTGCACGTTGTGTACACCAAGTTCGAATCGATGCTGACCCAGACCGCAGTTGCTCACCAGTTGCTGCCGATCGAGCCAGTAATCGAGCACGAAGAATACGACTTCGACGAGGGCATCCTGGTGAATCCAGGTGAGGTGCACTCTGACGTCGAATTCGAGCCAGATGCAGACACCCTGCTGGCAGCACTGCTGCCAAAGTATGTCTCCCGTAGCTTGTTTGCGATGCTTTTGGAGTCTTCGGCTTCCGAATCCGCATCGCGTCGAAACGCCATGAAGTCCGCGACCGACAATGCAACCGCGTTGGTCAACGACCTCTCCCGCGTAGCGAACCAGGCCCGTCAGGCTCAAATTACCCAGGAAATCACAGAGATCGTCGGTGGCGCCGGAGCGCTCGCCGAAAGCGGAGAAAGTGACTAGATTATGACTACAGCTCTTGCAGAGCAGAACGCACAGCAGGCAGGTCACGCTGCCGGCCGTGTCGTGCGTGTCATTGGTCCGGTCGTCGACGTGGAGTTCCCGCGCGGCGAGCTGCCGGCCCTGTTCAACGCACTGACTGTTGAGGTCACCCTCGAAGCAGTCGCAAAGACCATCACCCTCGAGGTTGCTCAGCACCTCGGCGACAACCTGGTTCGTGCCGTTTCCATGGCACCTACCGACGGCCTTGTTCGTGGCGCCGTGGTGGAAAACACCGGTCGTCCAATTTCCGTCCCAGTCGGCGACGTCGTTAAGGGCCACGTGTTCAACGCACTGGGCGACTGCCTTGACGACCCAGCCGCTGTCGACGGTGCAGAACGCTGGGGTATCCACCGCGACCCACCACCATTCGACCAGCTCGAAGGTAAGACCGAGATCCTCGAAACCGGCATTAAGGTCATCGACCTGCTGACCCCTTACGTCAAGGGCGGCAAGATCGGCCTGTTCGGTGGCGCAGGTGTGGGTAAGACCGTCCTGATCCAGGAAATGATTACCCGTATCGCCCGCGAGTTCTCCGGTACCTCCGTGTTCGCAGGTGTTGGTGAGCGCACCCGTGAAGGCACCGACCTCTTCCTCGAAATGGAAGAAATGGGCGTTCTTCAGGACACCGCTCTCGTGTTCGGCCAGATGGACGAGCCACCGGGAGTCCGTATGCGCGTGGCGCTGTCCGGCCTGACCATGGCGGAGTACTTCCGCGATGTTCAGCACCAGGACGTGCTGCTGTTCATCGACAACATCTTCCGCTTCACCCAGGCTGGTTCTGAGGTTTCCACGCTGCTCGGCCGTATGCCTTCCGCAGTGGGTTACCAGCCAACCCTGGCTGACGAGATGGGTGTTCTCCAGGAGCGCATTACCTCCACCAAGGGTAAGTCGATTACGTCTCTGCAGGCCGTTTACGTCCCTGCCGACGACTACACCGACCCAGCTCCTGCGACGACCTTCGCGCACCTGGATGCCACCACGGAACTTGACCGTGCGATCGCTTCCAAGGGTATTTATCCAGCAGTGAACCCACTGACCTCTACCTCTCGTATCCTCGAGCCAGGTATCGTCGGCGAGCGTCACTACGAAGTTGCACAGCGCGTCATCCGCATCCTGCAGAAGAACAAGGAACTCCAGGACATCATCGCCATCCTCGGTATGGACGAACTGTCTGAAGAGGACAAGATCACCGTGGCTCGTGCTCGTCGTATCGAGCGCTTCCTCGGCCAGAACTTCTTCGTCGCAGAGAAGTTCACCGGTATCCCAGGTTCCTACGTGCCACTCGAGCACACCATCGACGCTTTCGAGCGCATCTGCAACGGCGAATTCGACTCCTACCCAGAGCAGGCCTTCAACGGCCTGGGGGGTCTCGACGACGTCGAAGCTGCGTACAAGAAGCTCACCGAGAAGTAAGGGACGGCAACAATGGCTGATATCACCGTTGAACTGGTCTCCGTTGAACGAAAGCTGTGGTCGGGTCAGGCCAAGATCGTCACGGCACAGACCACCGAAGGTGAAATCGGCGTGCTGCCCGGACACGAGCCAATGCTCGGCCAGTTGGTCGAGAACGGCGTAGTGACCATCCGTCCCGTGGACGGCGGCAAGCTTACCGCTGCCGTCCAGGGTGGTTTCCTCTCCGTCTCCACGGAGAAGGTCACCGTCTTGGCTGACTTCGCATGCTGGGCCGACGAGGTCAACACCTCCGAAGCTGAGGCTGCATTGTCTGCTGCCGAGACCGAGTCTTCGAAGGCGCGCGCCGAAGCAGAACTACGCGCGGTTCGCCGCGCACAGGAATCCTAAAACCGGATCCCGCCACTTAAACTAGATCCGCCTCTTTGCACACGCTGTGTTGGGAGGCGGATCTTTTTGTATGGCGATAGTAGGGGACGGGCGTCGAAAAGCCTGCATGCGGGGGAGATCAGACGAGTTTGATTTCCCAATTCGGCAAGGGATATGATTCGGATTTAGTACAATCAAAGTTCATGGCCCGGTGGTCGATGCGGCGATTTTGCCCGTCACACGAAAGCGTCGAGAGGAGTATTGTCCGATGGTCGAATACATCGTTTGGGGATTGCTTCTGCTTGGGGTGCTTGTCGTCGGGCTAGCACTCTGGCGCTTTCTGACCCAACGGGCGCGTGGCACCCAAGTGATCGTGCGACGCTTGCCAGCCAACGACGGGCGTGCTTGGCGTCATGGCATTATTCGATATCGAGGGGACGTGGTGGAGTGTTTCAAGCTGCGTAGTTTGTCGCCCTCACCGGACATCGTTTTGCGGCGCGATGAGATTGTGCTGAGTAGTCGTCGGAAGATGACAACTATTGAGCAGAAGTTCATGGAGCCGGATACCAAAATCGTCGTGATTAAGACTCATCGCGGTACCTGCGAATGGGCGATGGATCCGCACGCTGAAATGGCTCTGCTGGCGTGGCTCGAATCGGCCCCCACGCAACCCATCGTGCGGATGAGCCCGCAGGAAGCAATGAAAATCGCACGCGAGCGCCGACGTTCCTCCTAAGCTGCAGGCAAGCTGTGCGCGATGCCTAGCCGAGAAGCCGAGTTAGGTATCCTAGGGCAATGCGCTTAGTCATTGCTCGTTGTGTTGTTGATTATGTTGGTCGCTTGGAGTCGCATTTGCCGGAGGCTACTCGTTTGCTCTTGGTTAAGGCGGACGGCTCGGTGTCCGTGCATGCCGACGATCGCGCCTACAAACCACTCAATTGGATGACACCCCCGTGCACCCTCGACGAGCAACCCGTGCTGGATGAAGACGGCGTTGACACCGGCGAACAGCTGTGGATCGTGGAAAACAAAAAGGGTGAGCAGCTGCGCATTTCGATCCGGGAAGTGCTTTCCGATAGTGCCTTTGAGCTCGGGGTAGATCCCGGTCTGGAAAAGGACGGTGTTGAGGCGCACCTGCAGGAATTGCTCGCGGAACATATCGATACTTTGGGTGCAGGCTATGCGCTTATCCGACGCGAGTACCCGACGGCGATTGGCCCGGTGGATATTTTGTGCCGCAATGAGACAGGCGAGACGGTAGCTGTTGAGATCAAGCGGCGTGGTGGGATCGACGGCGTAGAGCAGCTGTCGCGTTACCTAGAGCTACTCAACCGCGACGAACTGCTCAAGCCGGTCCACGGAGTGTTCGCCGCTCAGGAGATCAAACCGCAGGCGCGCACGTTGGCGGAAGATCGGGGTATTCGTTGTGTGGTCTTGGATTACCAGGAACTTCGTGGCATTGAAACCAATGAGCTGCGCCTGTTCTGATGCCTCGACGTAATCGCAACTTGCCCCGCGATACCCGCCCGTTGCCTCGCGACGGGGCGGTGTACTTTGGCACCCGGGAATTCGAAAACGAATGGGGCGAGGTGTTTCTGGTACGCCAAATGGGCGCCTCTGCCGCCCGCAAATTCTACATTTGCCCCGGATGCAACCAGAACATCCCTCCCGGAATAGCGCATATGGTGGTGTGGCCGAAGGGGAGAGAAGACGATCGAAGGCACTGGCATAAGCCGTGCTGGGAGCGCGAATCAAGGCGATAACAAGGCGAACGCCCCGGCTTTACACGAGGGGAAGGCCGAGGCGTTGGGCGTCGAGAAGCGGGCTAGTGCGCTGGCTCGGTGAGCTCGAGAAGTACGCCGCCGGCGTCCTTTGGGTGCACGAAGTTGATGCGTGCGCCACCGGTGCCGATCTTGGCCTCCGGGTAGAGCAGGCGCACGCCCTGGGCACGCAGGTGCTCAACAAGGGCATCCATGTTGTTGGTGCGCAGGCACATTTGCTGCAGGCCGGGGCCCTTCTTGTCCAGGAACTTGGCGATGGTGGACTCCTCGTTGAGCGGAGCCAGCAGCTGGATCATGCCGTCGCGCTCGGTGGCATCCTTCGGGCCGATCATGGCCTCGCGGACACCCTGCTCCTCGTTGACCTCCTCGTGGTGGTTGACCCAACCGAAGGCGGAACGGTAGAACTCGACAGCCGCGTCAAAGTCCGGTACGGCGATGCCGACGTGATCGAGACAGGTGACGTACTCGTGTGGAATATTGATGGCAGAGATATCGTTGCTCATAACACTCAAGTTTAGGGGAAAAGAGGGCCCATGATTATAGCTTTTTCCGTCGCACCTGCAGTTGCAGACAACCCGCAGGCCGACATGGCAGATATCGTGGCAGAAGCAGTGCGAATCGTGCGAGAATCCGGTCTGCCAAACGAAACGAACGCGATGTTTACCCTGATTGAGGGGGAGTGGGACGAGGTGATGGACGTCGTGAAGCGGGCAACCGATGCCGTGCTGGAGCGCGCGCCTCGAGCTTCCTTGGTGATTAAGGCCGACATCCGTCCGGGCTACACTGGACAATTGACCCAGAAAGTGGCATCGGTAAACAAACGACTGGAGAGCTAAGCAATGGCAAATTTCGTACCTGGAGCAATTGATCTGGCTGAGGTGAAAGCCCGCGCCGAGGCAAAGGCCGCAGCGACTGCTTCTGGAGGTGCCGACATTCCCACTGCTATCACGGTCACCCAGGAAAACATCGAAACTGAGGTCGTCGGTCGCTCGATGCAAGTGCCGGTGATCGTACTCATCGGCACGGCCCGCAGCGAAGATTCCGAGGCGCTGCGCCTCAACCTCACCAACCTGGCCGCGCAGGCAAATCGCGCCTGGATCTTTGCCTACCTCGACGCCGATGCGACCCCACACCTCGCCCAAGCCCTCGGCGTGACCGGGCTGCCTACCGTGCTCGCGCTTGCCGACGGCCGACCGCTAGCAGACTTCCAGGGCGGCCAGCCCCTTGAGGCACTGCAACAGTGGACCGTTGCGGTGGTGAATGCGGTGGCCGGAAAGTTAGCTGGTTTGCCCGCGAACGATGCGGAGGCGACGCCGGAAGACCCGCGCTTTGCGCCTGCGAACGAGGCACTGAACCGGGGCGATTTCGACGCTGCGATCGCGGTTTATGACGCCATTTTGGCGCAGGAGCCTGCAAACAAGGAAGCCAAGCAGGCCCGAGATAACGCACGTCTGCTGGGACGCCTGGCCGGGGCGGATCGTTCTGTAGACGCCGTGGCTGCATCCGACGCGGCACCCGGTAACGTTTCCTTGGCGTTCGCTGCGGCCGATGCGTTGATCGCGCGCGCCGAAGTGGACGCTGCCTTCGATCGGCTGATTGCGTTGCTACCAAATAACGAGGTGCGGGACCGCCTGCTGGAATTGTTCTCTGTGTTCGAACCAGGCGATCCGCGGGTAAAGCTCGCTCGCACCAAGATGGCGAGCAAGCTGTTTTAGGTCCGTCCTAGAAGCGTGGCAGCGGTGCCTTGGAGATGAGGTCCGCTGCACCGTGGGCTGCCAGCGCGAGAATTGCAACGACACCGGCGATGCCGAAACCGGCGATGATCTGGATCGTCTGGCCAACCGGGTAGCCATTGGCGGTGTCGTTCTTCAGTGAGCTGCCGATGACCTTGATTGGATCGACCTTGCCGGTCTTGTCGATTGAATCGGAGGAACCTGAGGACGAGACCACGTTCCCCTTAACGATTTCTTTGGTCACGTACCAGCCGGCTTCGGCGTCAGTGACATCGGAAGAGGTCTCGGCAGTCGCGACACCGGTAGAAAGCGAGATTGCCGTGGCAAAGGCAAGCGCAACAGAAGCAAAACGACGGTTCATTGAAATCCTTAAGCAAAGTACGGGGTTCTCCCTGTGAGAATCCTGGTACTGATTGTAGCTAGCTGGGGTCTGAGCGGGTGTAGATAGCTCACATGCCTTTGAGATTGTACGTTTCGGTGGACGGATTCGTCGCGTGAATATGACGCCAGCAGGATTTGACTGATGGTGCTGTCGGAGGGGACGGGAGAGCAGCGAGTATAGTTCGCCACAGGGTTGTTGATAGTGCTTCCAGTGACAAAAACCCGTTCATGGTTTAAGGTTCTTGACAGGTGCCTGTGACGCTACTCGCAGCGCCGAGCAATGTGCAGCATTCTTCCTTTACTCCACTATGTAAGGAACCATGTCAATGAAATCGAACCTAAAAAACTCGGGGCAGTATTGACCGTGATCGCCACTAGCGTATTCACCCCCATTATTGCCACCGCCCAAGACATCGACCTCACACCACCGGCTAGCAACCAGCAGGTAGCCACAGAATCGTTCATCCCGCCGTACGAACCAGATCATTACCGTCAGGTTGATACCAGTGACTGGGACTTCAATGAACCCGGCATGAACAAAAACAACATCGACAACCATGAGTTGGAACGCACCCTTCCTGCTGATCTCGGTGACCCGCAACCTGTGATCACCCCTGGCAAGATGCGGTCTGACCGCATCCCACTGCCCACAGGGGTCACCAAAGAAGAAGCCGACCAAGCCGAGATCCAAGAAGCCCGCGAACAAGGCATCACCGCACCAGGCGACCAACCCATGATCCGTACCTTCGCAGCCGATAACTGCCGTACCTACTGGCCCTCCAGCTTCCAGGTCTGCGGTGCGATCCGCGCGAAGTACGAATCCATGGCCGTCACCTGGGCTGGACAAACACCCGTCTCCTTCCTGGGCCTACCAAAATCCAACGAACTGACCAACCCTGACGGGGTGGGCAAACGCACCGAATTCGATAACGGGTTTATCTACTGGCACCCCGACACCGGAGCCTGGTCAGTCACCACCCACAATTCCATAGTGTGGGCGCGTAACGGGTGGGAGCTAGGACGCCTCGGCTACCCCACATCCGATGAAATCGGCACCGGCGACGGAGTAGGACGCAAACAATACTTCCAACGCGGCCGCATCTACGGCTCCCTATCCGGCGTGGTGTCTATCGAAGGCAAAATCCTGGAAAAATGGGTAGAAACCGGTGAAGAAAAAGGCCCACTCGGCTACCCAGCCACCGACGAAGAAGGCACCCCAGACGGAGTAGGCCGCTACAACCGCTTCGCCCTCGGCATGATCTACTGGCACCCCAGTTATGGTGCGCACTATCTGCTTGGTGAGATTCTCGCCACTTGGAGCATAGGGGGCTTCGAACGAGGCCAGTATGGATATCCTTTACAAGACCCGAGATGCCCAGAAGACGGGGTTAGCCGATGTTCGCAACTTTTTCAAAATGGGATATTACATGGCGCACTTCATTGGGGTGTAGCCGCCATTGAATATGTAACTCCATATATTCATTTTCCCGATGATGAAAGTGCTAGATCATATTTTGAAGAATTCAGGAAATCTTTGACTAGTAGTTCAAGTCGGGAGTCGAATGGAATCTTAATTCAGCCGTTCGCTGCCAAAGAATATGGTCCGTGTACCCTAACCCCGAACAATCTTCATGTACGCACAAAAAGTGGGAGCGAGAAGTCAATCGGTTTTAAGCCAAAAACAACTTGCTCCTTCCCAGTGACTCAGATTGAACACGTAAGTGATATTGCAGGGTTAAGCTGGAGAAACACGATGGTAACTCATATTTCCGGAATTCGTAACTCGAATAGCAATGAGGCTAGTCTGGAATCTAGGAATATTCAGCTTTTTTGTGTGGATCATTTTGGTCCGAGATACAACACCTATCAGGGACGAACAGTGGGGAAAATTAGGGTGGGTGAAAAAACCTATTATGCCGAAGCATTCACAAAGCTCGCCTCATTCGACTGTGCCATTAGCTAATATGGCAAGAGAAAACCTTTATGTTTTGATGAAGGTTAATGGCGAAGTTGGGAAAAGAAACTCCTGCGATCTCCTCTTGACGACGAAAAACCTCGAAAAGCTCACCTTATTGGAAGATAATCGAGAGTTGGTGGCAAGTTTTCGGCTCGCTTCAGAAACCGTAGGATTGTTTCGGCGAAGGGGTGCTGGACTAGAGGATACAGGTGCCGTTTATATGTTGGTTCCGAATCTGAGATCGGAAACGTATACGTTCACGCCTACAGATGAATGCTACGTCTCTCTGGCCTTTTGTGACAGAAAGGATGCCGAGCTCTATAGCGCACAACGCGGGGAACGACCAAATTGCGACCTTCGCGTACTTAATTTGTGGGACGGTTGGATCAATCCGAACTATCCTCAACTCCGAGACCTAATGGGCTAACTCCCCTGATACCTCAACAAGATCAGGTCCTTGGGCACTGTGCCCAAGGACCTAGGAACAATGGATCTCTCAAAGTCTATTGAGATCCTATTCTTCGAATTACTCTTCCTCCAACCGGTACCACTGCGCAGACATCGCAGGGATGTGCAGGTTTACGCGGTGGGAGTAGCCGTCCCAGCCTGCATCTTCTGCGAATACGGTGCCAGGCAGATCGTTTCCAGCACCTTCGTACACGGCATCGTCGGTATTCAGTACCCGCACCCACTTGCCGCCACCTGGCACGCCCAAGGTGTAGTGCGGCTGGGAGGTGCCGCCGAAGTTGAATACGCACAGGTAGCGTGAGCCATCTTCGCCGTAGCGATGGAACGCCAGGATGTTGTTGTTCGCATCGTCGGCCTTGGCCCAGGAGAAGCCCTCTGGTTGATTGTCCTGCGAGTATAGGGCGGGGGAGTCCTGGTACACCAGGTTCAAGTCGCGCACGAGGCGGTGGACACCGCGGTGGTACTCGGACTCCCAACCGTCGAATTCGTGCCAGTCGAGGGAGTGTTCTTCGGTCCACTCGCGGGATTGGGCGAAATCCTGGCCTTGGAACAGTAGATTCTTGCCAGGGTGGGCCCACATGTAGGCGAACAAGGTGCGCACGCCGGCGGCTTTGTTCCAGGTGTCGCCTGGCATGCGGGTCCACAGCGTGCCCTTGCCGTGGACAACTTCGTCGTGGGAGATCGGCAGAATGAACTTCTCGGAGTACTGGTAGACCATCGAGAAGGTGATGTCGTTGTGGTGGTAGCTGCGGTGGATGGGATCGAGGGAGAAGTACTCCAGGGTGTCGTTCATCCAGCCCATGTTCCACTTCAAAGTAAAGCCCAGGCCGCCCGTGGAGGTCGGTGCCGTAACGCCTGGCCACGAGGTAGATTCCTCGGCGACGGTTACCACGCCAGGGTGGAGTTTGTGCACGGTGGCGTTCATCTCCTGGAGGAATTGAACCGCTTCGAGGTTTTCGCGGCCACCGTACTGGTTCGGGGCCCACTCGCCTTCGTTACGGGAGTAGTCGAGGTAGAGCATGGACGCGACGGCGTCGACACGCAGGCCATCGATGTGGAATTCTTCCAACCAGTAGAGGGCGTTGGCTACGAGGAAGTTGCGTACTTCAGCGCGACCGAAATCAAAGACGTAGGTGCCCCAGTCTTTCTGTTCGCCGCGTCGCCAGTCCGGATGTTCGTAGAGGGGACGGCCGTCGAAACGCGCTAGTGCCCAGTCGTCTTTCGGGAAGTGCGCGGGTACCCAGTCAATCAGCACACCGATGCCACGCTCGTGGCAGGCGTTGACGAGCGCGCGCAGTTGGTCTGGGGTGCCCCAGCGCGACGACGCCGCGTAGTAGCCCGACACCTGGTAGCCCCAGGACCCACCGAAGGGGTGCTCGGACACTGGCATGAACTCAACGTGGGTAAAGCCTTGGTCGGCAACATAGGTGACCAGGTCGGTGGCTAGTTGCTCGTAGTCCATGCCCTCTTTCCAGGAGCCGAGGTGCACTTCGTAGATGCTCATCGGGGCGTTGGTGGCATCGATTTCGGCGCGGCGGGCAAGCCAAGTGTCGTCGGTCCAGGTGAAGTCGGACTCGCCCACCACGATGGAGCCGGTAGCAGGAGGTAGCTCCGCGCGACGAGCCAGCGGGTCGGCCTTGTCGCGACGCTGTCCTTCTGGCGTCTGGACTGCGTATTTGTACACGGTGCCCGCATCCACACCCGGGATGAAGACTTCCCACACACCGGTGGAACCCAAGGCGCGCATGGGGTGCTGGCTAGCGTTCCATCCGTTGAAATCGCCCACCACCGCGCAGCCAATTGCGTTCGGTGCCCAGACAGCGAACGAGGTTCCGGAGACTTCGCCTAGCTCAGTGGTGTAGCTGCGCACGTGGGAGCCCAACACTTTCCACAGCTGCTCGTGGCGGCCCTCCGAGATGAGATGCAGGTCCGTCTCGCCCAAGGTTGGCAAGAAAGCGTAGCCATCGGCTAGTTCGGTTTGGTGGCCTCCGGGCCAGGTGATGCGCAGCCGGTAGTCGGTAGGCTCGGCGGATGTTAGGTGTGCTGCCCAGATATCCGAGCCGAGGGGCTGCATGGGGTGGGCGGTGCCGTCGATAAGCAGCTCAACCTGTTCGGCCCCGATCTGGCGGGTGCGCACCACCGCGCCATCTTCGGTGGCATGCCAGCCGTAGTGGCCGTGTGGGTCGTGATGCTGGCAGTGCAGCAATCGGGTGAGGTCGGCTTCGTTGATGTGCATGAAGAATCCTTGTGGTTGATTATGCGCGGTAGGTATCGACAGCTCGCCAAGCAAGTGCTTCGCGACGATCCTCGGCGACATCAGGCAGCACGAAGACGTGGGCGACATCGCGCCACGGCTGCAGGCGGACAAAGTTGTCGTCGGTCCAGGTGTAGCTTTCACCGGTGATCTGGTCACGCACTTCAAAGACCTGGCCTGGGGTCAAGCCGACCTGGGCCATGTCAAGATGAAGTGTGGCGGCTTGTTCATTTGTAGGATCCAGGTTAATCACGACCAACACGGTGTTGCCAGTGAGCGGATCGACCTTGGAGTAGGCGAGCATGTGATCGTTGTCAATGCGGTGGAAGTGGATCGAGCGCAACTGCTGCAACGCTGGTTGCTCGCGACGGATCTTATTGAGCGTGGTCAAGAACGGTTCTAGGGAGTCACCGCGACGCAGTGCTGCCTCGAAATCCCGTGGGCGTAGCTCGTACTTTTCGGAGTCGAGGTATTCCTCGGATCCTTCCTTAACTGCCTGGGATTCGTAAAGTTCGTATCCCGAGTAGACGCCCCACAGCGGAGACATGGTGGCGGCCAGGACCGCACGGATGGCGAACATGGCTCGACCGCCGTGCTGCAAGGATGCGTGCAAGATGTCCGGGGTGTTGACGAACAAGTTCGGGCGGGACACGTCAGCCATGTCGGCAATTTCGGTGGCAAACTCCGTCAGCTCTTGCTTGGAGGTCTGCCAGGTGAAATACGTGTAGGACTGGGAGAAACCAGCCTTGGCCAGGCCATATAGGCGTGGGCGTCGGGTAAACGCCTCGGCTAAGAAAATCACTTCAGGATGCACCTGGTGCACTTCGTCGATGAGCCACGCCCAGAAGTTGGTGGGCTTGGTGTGCGGGTTGTCCACACGGAAGGTGGTTACCCCGCGCGAAATCCAGAACATGACCACGCGCTTGATCTCGGCGTAGATCCCGGTTGCGTCGTTATCGAAGTTCAGTGGGTAGATGTCCTGGTACTTCTTCGGTGGGTTTTCGGCGTAGGCGATGGTGCCGTCGGGAAGGACAGTGAACCACTCGGGGTGCTTGGCTGCCCATGGGTGGTCCGGGGCGCACTGCAAAGCGAGATCCAAGGCGACTTCCAGGCCCAACTCAGTTGCCCGCGCGATCAGTCGGTCAAAGTCGTGCAGCGTGCCGAGCGCTGGGTGAACAGCGTCGTGCCCACCGTCTTTGGAGCCAATCGCCCACGGCGAGCCGACGTCGGTGGCCTCTGGGGTGAGAGTGTTGTTGCGGCCTTTGCGGTTGATTTCGCCAATTGGGTGGATTGGCGGGAAGTACACCGTGTCAAAGCCCATGCGCGCGACGCGGTCCAAGGCCGCCATCGTAGTAGCAAACGTGCCGTGGATGGGCTCGCCGGCGGAGTTCCAGCCGCCCGTAGAACGCGGAAATAGCTCATACCAGGAGCTGACCAGCGCCTTACGGCGCTCCACCTTCACTACATGTTCTTCGCCTTCGGTTAGCAGTTCCTGGAGCGGATGCACGGCGAGCAGGGCGCTTACCTCCCGGCTGAATGCCGGCGCCACCATAGCTCGTGGATCGAAGCCGGTGCGCAAGCCGGAGGCGACCGAACGGAGCAGTTCGGCATTGGAGGCGTCGACAAGCCCGGCGGCACGCGTGAACAACTGGGCACCGATCTCGAGGTCATTGGCTAATTCCGCGATGGACTGCCCGGCTTCGATCTTCGCGGTGACGTTGTGCTTCCAGGTGGCAATCGGATCGCTCCAGACATCGACTCGGAAGGTCCAATCGCCGACTTCGTCTGGCACGAAGGTGGCGTTGACCTGGTCGGGGTCCAGCGGGGAGCGAGTCATGATGGTCGCCGTCGCCCCGGACGGGCCGGTGACGTTGAGGGTAGCGGAGATAGCATCATGGCCTTCTCGCCACGCCAGCGCGAACACTGGCACGACTTCCCCAACCACAGCTTTCGTAGCTACATTTCCGGAAATTGCGGGGCGAACATCATCCAAACCAAGGCGGGAAGTCACAATTACGCTCACTTTCAATGCGGTTATTGATACATTCGTCTTTTCCCACAGTAGGTGAGCCATGTCGATTCCACACGGCAACCGGATTGTGATCCATGATGGGGTAGTGAACGATTTCAACGCCGACGCAGTCATTGATTTTTCCGACGTCACCTTCATTCGCCAAGGTCGCACGCTCCTTGGTCCGGTGACCTGGCAAGTAGAGCTCGATGAACGCTGGGTGATTATCGGCCCGAACGGAGCAGGCAAAACCACCCTTATGCGGCTAGCCGCCGCCGAAGAATACCCAAGTGGGGGTGTGGCTCACCTCATGAGCGAGCGGGTGGGCAAGACCGACATGCGCGATCTACGGACCATGATCGGCGTGAGTTCCTCCGCAGTGGCAGCACGAATTCCGCAAGACGAAAAGGTGGAGGACCTTGTTGTCTCCGCAGCCTACGCCATCCTGGGGCGCTGGCGGGAAGAATACGATCAGCGGGACTTCGATCAAGCCATGGAGATCCTCGAACGCGTCGGCGCCCTGCACCTGACGGACCGCACCTGGGGCACTCTCTCTGAAGGCGAACGCAAGCGCGTCCTCATCGCCCGCGCGCTCATGACCAACCCGGAGCTATTGCTGCTCGACGAGCCCGGCGCGGGCCTTGACCTCGGTGGCCGCGAAGACTTGGTGGGCTACCTGGGCGAACTTGCTCTCGACCCTGACGCCCCGGCCATCGTGATGATTACCCACCATGTTGAAGAAATCCCTTATGGCTTCACCCACGCGCTGTTGCTGGACGAGGGCAGCATCGTCGCCCAGGGCCTTATCGACGACGTGCTGACCAGTGAAAACCTGAGCAAGACTTTCCACCAGCCCATCGAACTGAGCCGCATTGATGGCCGATTCTTTGCGCGTCGAATCGTGCGGACGCATTCCCGTCGGGCCTAGCTCTGGCAGATTTCACCTAGAGTTGAACTCATGATTACTGGAGTTAATGGCGCGCGGCTGGCCGCCACCGTTCTCCTCGTGCGAGATACCCCGCTGGGGCTGGAAGTGTACGTGCAGGAGCGGGTGTCGGAAATGCCCACGTTCCCCAATACGACGGTGTTTCCCGGCGGAGGTGTCGACGAAAGAGACCTCGGGGACTCCGCAGGTATTGACACTGCTCGGTGGTCCAAACAACTCGGCATGCCACCCGAGATCGCGCACGGCATCGTGATGGCCGCAGTTCGAGAGGTCTTTGAAGAAACAGGCGTGCTCCTGGCCCGAGACCGCGAGGGGCTAATGGTTGAGTGCACCCGTGCGTTCGACCAGGAACGTCAGGCCCTGGAATCAAAGGCCCTGTCCTTTTCGGAATTCCTCAAGCGCCACGAATTCACGCTGGCCCCGGAACTATTGCGTCCCTTTGCGCGCTGGGTTGGTCCTGAAGGCGCCGAGGTACAGTTCGATGCTTTTTCATTCGTGGCCCAACTACCACCTGGTCAGTCGTGCCAGGGAGACACTCGGGAGGCAAGCTCCACGGGGTGGTTTGCACCCTCGGTGTTGCTCGGCGGTTGGCGCACCGGGTTGTTGCGCTTGGTAGTGCCCACCTGGGCGCAGCTGAAGGTCTTGTCGATGTACTCCAGCGTGGCTGAGCTAAATAACCTGCTACAAGATCCAGACATGACCCCGATTATCGGTGACCCGCGGGACAACCCGTGGTTTAACGAGTACTTTTCCCACATTGACCACCCGGAGCGGTTTTGAGTTTCAGCGTTGCAGAGGTCCACTTCCTCCACAATCACCGTCAGGACATTGCCGAGGTGGGGGCGAACCTAAGCTTCCGGAAAGCCGACGCGATCAAAGACGCAGGTATAGTCCGCGCGGCGTTCGGCTCGATGGGGCGCGCGGTGATCGAATTGCTACAGGCCAGGCAGTCCGGCAAACTGCCGACCGACTGGTTGATGGACCACGACTCAGCGCAACAGGCCACCCCGCTGCCGGTGGTGGCCCGACGGGCGCAGCGGATTGAGCAATTTCGTCCCGGCGCGCTGGTCCACGATGTCACGTGCTCTATCGGAACGGAAGCCACCGGCTTTTCTCGGTATATAGGTTCGGATTTGGACAAGTCCCGGGTCCTCATGGCGCACTATAACGTCGGCGTGCCGGTTTGTGTTGCTGATGCATTGCAGTCGCCGGTGTCAGCGGATGTCGTCATTGCCGATCCGGCGCGCCGGGCAGGTGGGCGCCGGATCGTATCACCGGATCAGTTGTTGCCACCCTTGCCGAAGCTACTCGAGCTGCCAGGTGAACTGGCGGTGAAGTGTGCCCCCGGCTTGGACTTTAGCCAGTGGCACGGCCTGGTGAGTGTGGTGAGCGTGGCGGGTGGCGTGAAAGAGGCATGCTTATATACGCCGGGGTTGGCGGGGGCGGAGCGTCGAGAAGCAGTGGTGATCACTGACCGTGGGGTCGACGTGGTCACCGACCTGGAGCCGGGCGCGGAGCAGCTTGCCGACGTTGCCGGTCGCTATGTGATCGATCCGGATGGGGCGATCGTTCGGGCCGGTTTGGTTCGGCAATTCGCGGTCCGGGAAGGGCTGTGGATGCTGGATGAGCGGATCGCGTATCTGACTGGTGATCGGATCCCGGCGGGGTATTCTGGGTTCGAGATTGAAGAGATCGTGCCATTGAAGAAGCTGAAGGCTGCGTTGCAGGCTCGGGATTGTGGTTCGGTGGAGATATTGGTTCGTGGTGTGGATGCGGATCCGGATGAAGTGCGCAGAAAATTGAAGCTGCGTGGCCGACGGCCGATGGCTGCGGTGTTGACGCGGATCGGGAGTCAAGGCGTGGCTTTGGTGTGTCAGGCCAGGCAACATGCCAATGAAAGTTAGTGTGTCCTTAGTTGTCTATTCTTTTTAGTTGAGTCGGTTCACAAAATGTATGATGACTGCAACGAGTCGAACGGAAGGTAATTCAATGCCCGCAATTGTGGTCCTAGTAAAGCAGGTGCCGGACACCTGGTCTGAACGTACGCTGAATCCAGATTTCACACTGCATCGGGAAGGGGTAGACGAGGTCATTGATGAAATCAATGAGTTCGCCGTCGAACAAGCGTTGCGGATCCGGGAATCTGACCCGAACTACCAGGTGGTAGCACTCGCTGCCGGCCCAGAGCGCGCGCAGGAAGCCTTGCGCAAGGCGCTGGCAATGGGCGCAGATCAGGGAATTTTGTTGTCAGATCCGGCGCTGGCTGGATCTGATGTGCTGGGGACAGCGTGGGCGTTGCACAACGCGATTAACCTCGTCGAGGATGTTGCGCTGATCATCACCGGCGCGGCATCTTCGGATGGCTCGATGGGTGCCATTCCGGCAGTTCTTTCGGAATACCGACAAATCCCAGCGCTGACTCACCTCAGCCAGCTCGCAATCAACGGCAACCAAGTCACCGGCGTGCGCGTGGTAGCCGAAGGTAGCTACGAGCTGCAGGCCACACTCCCAGCGATTGCTTCGGTCGGGGAGAAGGCGGATAAACCGCGCTTCCCTAACTTCAAGGGCATCATGGCGGCGAAGAAGGCCGAGATCCGCCAGCTCAGCCTCGCTGACATCGGAGTAGCTGCCGAACAGGTGGGACTCAATCATGCCGCCACAGCGGTTACTGCTGCGCAGCCCCGACCAGAACGCGAGGGCGGCGAACTAGTTTACGCCGACGGTGCCCAAGCGATCGTCGATTTCCTGGTCACCGAGAAGTTCATTTAACCACCGCGCGGAAGAGAAGAAGGACAAATTATGACGTACATTCTCGTAGAACATGCCGGTGGCGTGCTGGAACCCGTCACCGCTGAAGTGATCACTGCGGCTCGTGTACTCGGTGAGGTTACCGCCGTGGTGGTAGCGCCAACCGAGCAGTCCGGGGTCTTCGACGCCGAGCTGGCGGCGCTGGGTGCAGCGACGATCATTCACGCCACCTATGAGCAGTCCCGGATCATCATCCCGGCTGCGGATGCGTTATCGATGTTGGCTGCGGGCGCTCCTGCTCCTATCGTGTTGGCCGCGAGTGCTACCAACAATGAGATTGCCGCCCGCCTCGCTGCGCGTTTGGCATCGGGCGTGCTCTGCAACGTGGTGGGGATCAACGAAGATCGCACCGCCACGATGAGCATTTTTGGCGACTCTATTGAGGTCAGCGCTGCTGTGGGTGGCGCTTCGCCGATCTACACGCTGCGCCCGGGATCGGTCGTCGCTACGCCGGCGCCGGCGGCCGGAGCCGTTAGTGAGTTGGCGTTGCCTGCAGCGGGTGCCATGGATGCGACCGTGGTTGGTTTTACCCCGGCGGTCAAGGGGGATCGTCCGGAATTGGCGCAGGCCAAGGTTGTCGTCTCTGGTGGTCGTGGAGTGGGTTCTGCCGAGGGCTTTACTACTCTAGTCGAGCCACTCGCGGATGCTTTGGGCGGCGCCGTCGGTGCGACGCGCGATGTGGTTGATGATGGCTTCTACGACGGTGCCTACCAAGTGGGCCAAACCGGTGTGACTGTGAGCCCCGATCTGTACATTGCGCTGGGTATTTCCGGCGCCATTCAACACACCTCCGGTATGCAGACCTCCCGGAAGATCATCGCGGTAAACAACGATGAAGACGCGGCGATCTTCAAGATTGCCGACCTCGGCGTCGTCGGTGATGTCAACGAGATCGTCCCGGCGGTCCTGGCGGAAATCGCCAAGCGCAAGTAAATGCTGTACCTCGATCACGCCGCCACCACGCCACTGCGCCCCGCCGCCCGCGAGGCGTGGCTGGAAGCCTCGGAACTACTGAACGCGGGCGGACAGTATGCGCTGGGCCGTCGTGCCCGCTCTGCATTGGACCAGGCGCGTGAAGACATCGCTGATTGCTTGGGCTGCGAACCCATCGAGGTAATCTTCACCGCTTCGGGCACCGAGGCAGATAACCTTGCGGTGCAAGGCTTATTTTTTGCCAGCTCGCACAACCGGATCCTAAGCTCGCCAATCGAACATCCGGCAGTAAAAGAAACCGTGTCTGCACTGGTAAAACACGGCGCCGAGGTAGAGTTCTTGCCGGTCTCCCACACCGGGCACGTCAGCGTGACAGCAGCTGTCGGGCAGCCGGCAGCTCTGGTGACCTGCATGTGGGCCAACAACGAAACCGGGGCGATTCAACCGATCGCCGAGCTTATCGACGCCGCCGGTGCGAACCCAGTGCATGTCGACGCAGTCCAAGCCGTCGGCCACATCCCAGTCGATTTTCACCAGGTCGGGGCCACGACCTTGGCCGCTAGCGCACACAAGTTTGGTGGGCCTCGTGGCGTGGGCTTGCTGCTGGCCCGACGGAGCCCGGCACTGACTCCGGTCCTGCATGGCGGGGGACAAGAACGCGGGATTCGCCCTGGCACGGTGGATGTGGCGGGCGCGGTTGCCACAGCGGTTGCGTTGAAGGAGGCGACGGCGGAGATGGCGGCCGAACGGCGTCGACTAGCAGCGCTGCGCGATCAGCTGTGGGACGTGGTGCGACAGCTCCCGGATGTCACCTTGCATACCCATGAACCAGCGCTGCCTGGGCACCTGAACTTCACCGTTTCGGGGGCAGAGGGAGACAGCCTGATCATGCTGCTGGATTCGTTGCAGATTGCGGCATCGACTGGCTCGGCGTGCTCGAACGGGGTGAACCGTGCGTCGGAAGTTTTGCTGGCCATGGGGGTAAAAGAGCAGCAAGCACGTGGCGCGCTGCGGTTTAGCCTGGGCCGCACTACTGAGTCGGTGGCACAGCTAACTTCAGTGTTGGCTGATGTCGTGGCGCGGGCTCGAATCGCCGGAATGGCATAAAGGCCACAGCGCGGGTGCTACTTTAAAAAGTGTTGCAATGTTTTAAGGGAATGCCCAAACGGCAGCGGCCCTCGCCACTGTATGTGCCTGGTCGGTAGGTTGTGTAGGCAAATGTGTTGCCTACTGGGATCAAGGTCCGACCGCCCGAGCCAGTAGTTCACTGTGATGATTATCTGTCATGGGAAGGACTGCAGGCGTTGGTGCGACATGTGTAAGTTACGCGTGTGCGCAGCACGGGTTATGGCATGAGCCAGGAGACCTATTGCAACGTATCCACTACTGTTTTCGCGGCCTGTGAGATGGCGGGCTGCTAGTTGGAAAGGTCAAGGTCACCTCGTGCATATCGCCGAAGGATTCCTGCCGGCCAGTCACGCGATTGGGTGGGGCATTGCTGCTGCTCCCTTCGTTGTGCACGGCGCTTGGGCAGTGAACAAACACATCAAAGAAAACCCCGAGACTAAATTGCTGCTTGGGGCAGCGGGAGCGTTTACTTTTGTGCTTTCCGCGCTCAAAATTCCGTCGGTTACCGGGTCGTGTTCGCACCCGACTGGTACTGGGCTGGGGGCGGTGCTGTTTCGGCCACCGGTGATGGCGTTCGTCGGCACGGTGGTGCTGCTCTTCCAGGCGCTGTTGCTCGCTCATGGCGGGCTGACCACCTTGGGGGCAAACGTTTTCTCCATGGGGATTGTTGGCCCGTGGATTGCCTATGCGTTGTGGCGGTTGCTGCGGGGGATGAACGCGAGCGAAAGCGTAGCGATCTTCTGCGCAGCCTTCTTCGGTGACCTCGCCACCTATGTCACCACCGCTATCCAGTTGGCAGTGGCGCACCATGCCACAGGATTTACTTCCTCCGCTGTGACGTTCTTGGCGCTCTATGCCCCGACCCAGATTCCGCTGGCCATCGTCGAAGGCATCGTGACGGTGCTGATCTTCGGTAGCCTCCGCAAGATAGCGACGTCGGAACTACGCATCCTTGGTTTTCACAAGCAGGTGGCAGCATGAAACGCACCCTCGCATTAATCGCGCTTGCCGTGGGGATAGCCATATTTCCGGTGTTCTTCCATTTCGGATCGCCGGACGAGGAGCTCTTTCAAGGCACCGACTCGGGTGCGGAAGCGGTCGTTGCCCAGCAGGCACCCGATTACGAACCGTGGGCGCAGCCACTGATTGGTGAGCTCGCGCCAGAGGTAGAATCCGGGATTTTCGCAGCGCAGGCAGCCCTGGGAGCTGGGGTATTGGGCTACGCGCTCGGAGTTTTCCGCGGTAGGAAGCAAGCAAGCGAACGCAGCGCGGCAGCGCACGGCGCTTCCACTTAGGATGAACCCTCTGGAAATTGCGGCGGCGGCCAGCCCGTGGGCTCGGGTAAACGTAGGCCAAAAGGCTTTCCTCATCCTGGGGCTATTGGTCTTGGCGGTAGCGCTTCCGCCGCTGCCCACCTTGCCGATCGTGGCCAGTGTGGTTGCGCTGCTGGCCGTCTTCGCTCGGGTGCCGTGGCGGTTATTTGGTGTGCTGGTCACCGCCCCGGCAGCCTTTGTTGCTTTGGGGTTGGGGCCGCTGATTTTCACGCTGTCCCCGACGGGGCTGCAGCTTATCGACGGCGGGCCGAGCCACGCCCTCAACGTGCTCGCGCGCTGCGCGGTGGCTAGTGCCGCCACGATTCTGTTCGCTCTGACGACCCCGATCGCGGAGATTCTCGGCTTCGCTTCGCGTCGCCACGTGCCGGAAACTCTGGTGCAATTGGTTGCGCTGATGTATCGATTGACGAGCACCTTGATTGTGACGGCTAGAAACCTGTGGCACACGCAGGCGGCCCGGCTCGGCCACTCCAATTGGCGACGCTGGCTGCGCTCTACCGCAGATCAGGCAGCCACTTTGTTCGTGTTATCCTTCTCCCGCGCGCGGGCCTTGGAGCAGGGGTTGGAGCTGCGCGCCGATCCAAACTCCATGCGAACACTGACCGCGGTCCGCCCGGTGGAGTGGAAAGTTGTTTTGGCTACCGGGGCGCTACACGCTCTCATCATCGCACTAGTTTGGTGGTATTCATGATCTCACTTCGTTCGGTGACCTTTCATCACGACTACCTCGACGACATCCTTACCGACGTCAACCTCGACATCAGCCCCGGCGAGCGCCTCGCGATCCTCGGACCCAACGGCTCAGGAAAATCCACCTTACTGCGCCTACTGGCCGGACAATGGCGGCCCACCAGCGGCACCGTGCTTATCGACGACCAGCCGATCAGCTACAACCGCCGGGGCAGAGACCACGTCCGTCGCCGGGTACAGCTTGTGCTGCAAGAACCAGACGATCAACTTTTCGCCACATCCGTACGCGCTGACGTGAGCTATGGGCCGGTCAACCTCGGGCTGGAGGCGCTGGAAGTGCAGCGGCGCGTCGATAAGGCCCTGGCTTCCTGCGGAATCACGGAGCTTGCTGAGCGCGTCCCGCACCAATTGTCCTATGGGCAGCGCAAACAGGTCGCACTAGCCGGGGCGCTGGCCATGCAGCCGGAGTTTTTGCTTCTCGACGAACCCACCGCAGGACTCGACCCGCAAGCAACCCGCACATTGCTGACATTGCTGGAGACCGTGCGCGGGGAGGGCACCACCGTGGTCTTGACCTCGCACGATGTCGATTTTGCTTATGCCTTCGCCGATCGGGTGGCGATAGTGTCTGATAAGAAGCTGACCACAGGCAGGAAATCGGAGATCCTCACTGATCGAGCGCTCGTGGAATCCAGCGGCCTAGTACTGCCCTGGGCACCCGCTGCGTCGCAGCTCGCAGGGGAGGAAGTTGGTTCGTCAGAGCGGTTGTGGGAATTTGTCGTCGAAAAGCAACATGAGGCATAGATTTTCCCGGTAGGCTAGGCGCTGCACAATTGTCACACGGGAGCATGGCCGAAACCATGCTGAGAGGACGCCACCTAGAAGGCGGGGCGTCGACCGTTTAACCTGTCCGGATAATGCCGGCGTAGGGAGGAATCATGAAACGTCAATCTGCCTTGCCTGAACCAGGTCACGTCACCACGGGACCGATCTACCGCAGCCACAAAATCTATCGCGAAGTGGAATTTGAAGGGCACACGTTAAAGATTCCTGCACGTCGCATCGACCTCACCAACGGTGAACACTTCGATGTTTACGACACTTCAGGAATCTACACGGAAGAAAACCCAGAAATCGACCTGCAGGGCGGCTTGAAACCAGTCCGCACGTGGGAGCCAGCACCGGCAGTTCCCGCATCCGAGGAACACCCGGAGCTGCGCGTGCAAACTCAGCTGGCCTGGGCCCGCGCCGGGATCATCACCCCAGAGATGGTGTTCTGTGCCGAGCGCGAGGGGTTCTCGCCGGAATTTGTCCGTGATGAAGTTGCCGCTGGGCGTGCCGTTATTTGCGCGAATCGCAACCACCCAGAAATTGAGCCGATGATTATCGGTAAAGCGTTCGCGGTCAAAATCAACGCAAACATGGGTAACTCCGCAGTGACCTCATCAATCGCGGAAGAAGTAGAAAAGATGGTGTGGGCAACTCGCTGGGGCGCGGACACCATCATGGATCTCTCCACAGGTAACGACATCCACGAGACCCGCGAGTGGATCCTGCGCAACTCCCCAGTCCCCGTGGGGACCGTGCCGATCTACCAGGCATTGGAAAAGGTCAAGGGCGACCCGACGCGCCTGACTTGGGAAATTTACCGCGATACCATCATCGAACAGTGCGAACAAGGCGTGGACTACATGACCGTCCACGCCGGCGTGCTGCTGCGCTACATCCCATTGGCAGCCAACCGCGTCACCGGCATCGTCTCCCGAGGTGGCTCCATCATGGCCGCCTGGTGCCTAAAGGAACACCGCGAGTCCTTCCTGTATGAAAACTTCGCTGAGCTCTGCGATATCCTGGCTTCTTACGACGTCACGTTCTCCCTGGGAGACGGCCTTCGTCCAGGCTCAATTGCCGACGCCAACGACGAAGCACAGCTGGCGGAGTTGCGGACGCTCGGCGAACTGACGCTCATCGCACGCTCCCGTGGCGCGCAAGTCATGATCGAAGGCCCTGGCCACGTGCCGATGCATAAGATCGCTGTCAATGTGGAATGGGAAGAAGATTGGTGCCACGGCGCCCCGTTCTACACGCTGGGACCACTGGCCACGGACATCGCGCCGGGCTACGACCACATCACCTCGGCTATCGGCGCGGCCATCATCGGCCAGGCTGGCACCGCGATGCTGTGCTACGTCACTCCGAAAGAACACCTGGGATTGCCGAACCGCGACGATGTGAAGACCGGCGTGATTACCTACAAGATTGCAGCTCATGCTGCAGATCTGGGTAAGGGGCACCCTCGCGCCCAGGAACGCGACGACGCACTGTCCAAGGCCCGCTTCGAGTTCCGGTGGCATGACCAGTTCGCCTTGGCCCTGGACCCAGACACCGCCCTGGAGTTCCACGACGAAACCCTGCCAGCCGAGCCTGCGAAGACCGCGCACTTCTGCTCGATGTGCGGGCCAAAGTTCTGCTCCATGCGCATTTCGCAAGACGTGCGCGACTACGCCGCCGAACACGGGCTTACCTCCGTGGAAGCTATCGAAGCTGGCATGAAAGAGAAGTCAGCCGAGTTCGCCGCCGGTGGCGGGCGCGTCTACTTGCCGATTGCGGAGCAGAAGTAGCTTAGCTGCTGCTTGGTTGTGGTTTATTGGGCTGGGCGGTGTTGGGCTGGGGCCAGAGGGCGAGCGTGGCCAGCACCCCAGCACTAGCGGCGATAGCCCACCACAGCGGCACCGGCACAGTGGTTAGCCAATCGATGTTTCCCGAGCACAGGAACCAGGCCACCGCGATGGTCACCGCAGCGTAGGCGGCTTTTGAGCTTGCACTCCGCCTGCTGCTTGCACTCCGCCTGCGCTGGCGGACAATCTCAAGGGTTACGCAGGTGGCGGCGAGTAGGGGCAGTATCCAGGAAATTAGGGTTGCCATGTCAATAGGTCCTTTCCGAGTTGATTGACTGACGCGGTTGTGTCGGTGACTACGAAGGCTGCTTTCTGCTGGTCAGGGGTAAATACCAGCATTGTGCTGTATCCACCTGTCCCGCCGTTGTGCCAGATTGAGTCGTCGTCATGCCGCCAGGCGAATTCGGGGACGCCGTGGTCGTGAACATGAGCGACGAACTTGGCCATATCCGCCGGGGTCGATCGGATTGCCCCAGCTGGAGCGTAGCCATCCATCTCCCACTTGGCTGCTGCCCGCCCCCGGCTGTTTAATCCGTGCGATGCCGTCGGGTGCTGCGCGGTAGTGCCCGGCTTAGCGACGTACGTGTCGCGCATGTTCAGTGGCGTCAAGATATCCTCCTGCACCATATCCTCCCAACTGCGGCCTGACTTTTTCGCAAGGAGTTGCCCCAAGAAAGCCACCCCTAAGTTTGAGTAGGTCCTGGTGCCCTGGTTCTTGAGCTTCGCTTCGAGTGCCAGGTTGATGACGTCGTCTCGGCTGACTTTGGCGTAAGGGTTGCGCTCGACTACGAGGGCGAGTGGGTCCAGGCCAGGATTGCGGGGGAGACCGGCGGTATGATTGGCCAGCTCGGCGAGCGTCGCCTCACCAATGGCCGCTCCGTGGGGATCGATAATGTCCTTCACTTTGGTATCTAAAGTGACCTCACCTCGCTCAACTGCTTGGCGCAGCAACTCGGCGGTGAAGGTTTTGGTCACCGAGCCAATCTCAACTTCTGTGTTCTCGTCGGCGCCAAGGCCAGCGAAAGAGGTCTGCTCTGGGGTGTAGACAAACCCTGCCACTTCGTGTGCGCCTTTAGGAGCGTTGGACTTTATCGCGGTGGCTAGCTCCGCGTTTCCGGTGGGGCGGGACGAAAGACGGACAAGCTGGGGGCCAGCAAATAATAGGGTTGAAAAAACAACTAAACCGATGAGTATTGCACTAGCTTTCTTCATAGTTAGTCCTTTGTTCGCGTTGAATTAGTGCGGTTCGCCTGCTGCGATGATGGTGAGGAGAGGAACAACCCGGGCCGGCGGAATGCTGAAAGCGCCGCCACTCTTCTCGACCCACCCGGCCGATTGCAGTGCGCTCAGATGGTGATAGGTCGTGCCGGTGGAGGACAACCCGGCGTCGACAAGCTCGGAAACGGTGGCCGGATGCTGGAGAAGGGCGCGCAAAATCTGATGTCGGAGCGGGTGGGCGAGCGCCGCGACCCTCGTGAGAGAGTCTTCGAACGAGTCACTGAGGAGATGTTCGGCGGGGCGCACCCATTCGTAGCGGTAGGTGCGGTCTTGCAGTTTGATTGCGCCGGAAAACTGGATGGTTCCGGGGGTGGTGGGGTTGGTTTCGGTTGCTTCGGTTGCTTCGGTTGCTGCGGTTGCTTCGAGTTTGCGGACCCGATCCTCGAGTTCCGCAAGCCACTGTGCGATGTCTTTCTCCATATTTCTAAAACTACAGAATTTTGGAGATGTTGTGGTGCGTGTGCGGTGTTATCTCTCGCACAAATGTTCATTTGTAACAGTTTTCTCATTGGTTTCAACTTTTCTGTTAGCACTTGCGTTCTAATTTTGTTTCGCTAAGATTGAGGTAGGAAGCCAAGGAGGTGGAGTCATGATCAGGCAAGCAAAACAGGCGCTCCGTCAGGCGCTTATCGACGGCCCCTGCTTCGATGACTTCGCTGACCTTGTTGAAATCAAAGAGTTAATTGGCCGTCTCGAGACTGAGATGGCACGTGATCGTGAGCGGTTTGAACTGGAAGAATCGGGCGCTTCAGCCGGTACTGCGCGCAAGATCATTCGTCGGACGAATAATCGTTGGGATGAAGGCGTACTGGTCGAACAGCAGGATGCGATCCTGGCTGCGCTAGAGAAGTTGTCGTCTAGTTCGCCACGGCGGGAGGAGATCTACGCCGAAGCGGCCACTGCTGCGCTGGAATCGTCGGTGAAGCAAACGCACGAGTTTGCCAAGAAGCTAGTGCGGGAAGAAAACGAACGTCTGGCAAAAGACCCTTTTGAAGCCGAGCGACAGCGTCGATTCCAACTTCGTTCCCAGGACGAGCACGGTGGCTGCGCATTTTCTGGCTATGCGCCGGCAGCTACCGCTGCATTGCTGAAGTCACTCATGGATCGTGCCTTCCGCTCCGACAATGAAGAAGTCGGGGAGAACAGGACCATCGCGCAACGAAATTTTGATGCGTTTGCACTCATGTTGGAATGGGCATCGAGCCAGCGCATTTCCCGCACGGGACATGCCAGCTTGGTTATTTCCGTGACAGAACATGACAAGTTCAACTGGCGGGGGAAGTTCTCCACCAATGTGGGAATCGATCTTAATCTCTACGATCTCGCTAAGCTTAGCGGTGACTCCATCATTGACTACATCGTCGTCCACGACCACAATGGAGCCGTCAAAGAACTCTCCACCGCAGAGCGGTCCGCCAATTTTCTCCAGCGCATCGCGCTGATGGCCCGAGACCTGGTCTGCCAACATCCGGGCTGTTCCGAGCCGGCAAGCAGGTGCGATGCCCACCATGTAGTTCCCTGGTCGAGGGGAGGCCCGACCTCTATAGGAAACCTGAGTTTGCTGTGCCCCAAGCATCATCGAAGAAACGATGATAGTTTTGTGGAACAACACGTCGAATTGTTCAACGGGATTCCTTATTGGCTGAACAAGCATCTCCTGCCGAAACGAAATAACTCTCCGGCAGCCAAGCGTGCAGGCGGACGTCGTGTCAACGGCGAAACGTAAGCACGCCCAGCGTCGATGCCAAAAAAGTTTTCCACCACCTAAGAACGTAAACCAGCTGGTCAGCGGGCCAGTTTGGGGTGTGCGCGTACGTAATCTTTAGAAAATTTGTAGATGTGACGAGCGCAACTATATCAATCAAGTTAATATTTCCTTGGGGGACGTGCTGGGGCTCAAACTTCAACGGTCCGGGGGGACCGCCGAAGTTTGTGGCCCGGTACGAGATGGCCCCGTTCGGCAAACCAGGGGGTGGTAACCGAACGGGGCCACGACGAAGGGAATTTTCTCCACCGCCCCAGACTTGTACAATCCGAAAGGCACCTACAAGAATCAGGGGAGAATCCATGCGAGTACTCGCAGCCATGAGCGGTGGCGTCGATAGCGCCGTTGCCGCAGCCCGCGCAGTCGAAGCTGGCCACGAAGTAGTCGGCGTTCACCTAGCCCTATCCCGGGATCCCCAAACCGTCCGCGAATCCTCCCGTGGCTGCTGCTCCCTCGAAGACTCCGCCGACGCCCGCCGCGTCTGCGACAAACTCGGCATCCCCTTCTACGTATGGGATTTCTCCGACCGCTTCAAAGAAGACGTCATCGACGACTTCATCCACTCCTACGAAGCCGGTGAAACCCCCAACCCCTGCCTACGCTGCAACGAAAAAATCAAATTCCGGGCCCTGCTCGAACGAGCCCGCGCACTCGGCTTCGACGCCGTCGCCACCGGCCACTACGCCAAAATCATCGACGGCCATCTCCGTCGCGGCGACGACCCGCAAAAAGACCAGTCCTACGTCCTCGGCGTCCTCACCCGGGACGAACTAGACCACTGCATCTTCCCAGTCGGCGACACCCCAAAGCCACAAATCCGCGAAGAAGCCGCCCGCCACGGCTTCTCCGTCGCCAAAAAACCAGACTCCTACGACATCTGCTTCATCCCCGACGGCAATACCCAAGCCTTCCTCGGCAAACACATCGGCCTACGCCCAGGCCTGGTGAAAGACCAAGACGGCAACGTACTCAAAGAACACCAAGGCGTCCACGAGTACACCATCGGCCAGCGCAAGGGCCTAGATCTACGTAACCCGGCTGCCGACGGCCGACCCCGCTACGTCACCGACATCAACGCCGCCTCCGGCGAAGTTACCGTCGGCCCACGCGAAGCGCTCTCCGTGAATGTCATCGAAGCTGATCGGTTGAAGGTGCTGCACCCCTCGATGCACGGACAGCTAGAATGCCAGGTCCAAGTCCGCGCCCACGGCGAGGTCGTGCCATGCACCGCGCTTATCGACGCCGACCGCATGACCCTCCAGCTGAAAGAACCACTCCAAGGCGTCGCCCGCGGCCAAGCTGCAGTGCTTTACCTACCCGACGCGGACGGTGACATCGTCCTCGGCTCCGGAACCATCTGCGGGACCGAGTAATGCACTACGCGCTAGGCCCGATGCCCGGCACCTCGATGCACGAGGCCGCCGAAGTCATCGACGGCGAATGCTCGATTCACACTGTTCCGCTCCTGCCTGAGCGTGGGCTCGGATCGGACCTGATCGGCCGGACCGCCGGGCTGCTGCCGTTTCATGTGGAGGCCGGACCCCGGGCCTGGCAGCTCGTCCAGCGCCCGCAACTGCTCACCCGTCGCGTGTGGGACCGCCTCGAAGAAGATCTAGACATCTGCGAAGAGATGTGGGGCAGCTGCGAGACCGTAAAAGTACAGGTCGCAGGCCCGTGGACGCTTGCCGCTGCCATCGAACTGAATGGTCACCGCGCCATTACGGACCGAGGCGCAGTACGGGACATCTTTGCAGGCCTCCAACACGGCGTCGAGGAACACATCGCGGACCTAAAGCGTCGCTTCGGCGGGGAAGTACTTGTACAGGTGGACGAACCCCTCCTCGGCGCCGTCATGCGTGGCGAACTCCCCGGCACGCACAAATGGGAAGAAATTCCCGCCATCCCCGAACCCGAGCTGTACACCGGCGACATCTTGCACGTCGCCGAGCCGATCTTTGCAGCGCCCCACATATTCCTCAACCGCGACCTGATCCGCGGCAACGCAATACTCGACCAATTTGGCTCCTTCGTCGGCAACGGCGGCCGCGTCGGCCTCGGCATCAAGCCCGCGCTTATCGACGAACTAGGCGAGAATCCCCGCGCCTGCGCCATCGACCTGGCGAAATTGTGGGATGAGCTGGGCTTGGCGCGGGAATCGTTGGCGCAGGTGGATGTGTACCCGGTGGGCGTCGAGAAGCCTGCGGAAGCTTTGCGCTTCGCGCGTGTGGTGGGCGAGATGCTGGAACGCGACGCGGGGGATCTATAGGCGATTTGCCAGATCAGCAAAAATGCTGTGGTAAATACGACTGAGAAAATAACATCTTCTTTGAAAGTGTTTTCAAAAGAGGAGGTTTGTTGTGAATAAGCTGATTCACATCGCCGCAGTCGGCATTGGGGCGACCGCGGTGATGGATCTCGCTGGGGAAATCATTAAGCGCAATACGGGAATACCTCCCTTAAACCTTGCGATGGTCGGACGCTGGGTAGGACGCATGGGGCACGGAAAGTTCGCGCATGAGCACATCGGGAAGGCGGAGCCAATCCCAAATGAGGATCGTATTGGACTGGTGACACACTATGCCATCGGTATTGGACTCGTTCCATTCGTGCTGGGTATTCAACGCGACTGGCTCGAGCGGCCGACCATCCTGCCAGCACTTGCGGTGGGATTGGGATCTTTGCGTTGCTCCGTGGTTTTGGATGCAGCCAGCGTTCGGGTTCGGCGTAATGGGCTCAAATCTTCCGGAACCTGACTCTGCACGTTTCCGTACCGTCCGGGCTCACTTCTTTTATGGCTTAGGAATTGTCCTCACTGGCAAGGCGATGCATATGAATCCGTTCGCCCGCAGGGCTCAATAGGCTGATGATTTCGACCGGCGCGGAACCTGTGCTGCCGAACCAATGGAGTCTGGAAGTATCGAACTCCGCTGCTTCGCCTGGGCGAGGAGGTAAGTCTCGCAGTCCAGAAGCAGTCGGAGAGTGCCGGATAGGACGTACAGCCATTCTCGGCCTTCGTGCGTAACTAATTTCGGCTCGTTTCGGGAGGCAGGAAGCACCATCTTGAAAGCTTGTTGCGGAGCGGGATATCTAGTGAGTGGAATGACCGTGGAATCGCTTCGCCGTTGCGGTTGTGCATGAATGCGTGGGTCTCCAGTTTCGGGGAGCCCGAGGTCGTGCAGTGAGACTTTGTAGAGGCGGGCCAAAGGAACCAAATAGTCAAGGTGGGGTGAGCGCTGCCCGGTCTCGAGCCTCGATAATGTTGACACTGAAATTCCGGTGACAGCACTCACTTCAGCCAAACTGAGACTGCGTGCCGTTCGGAGACTGCGCAGGGCTACGCCTATGTTCTTCATGGTGGCCAATATAAACAAAAAACTCACCGCCCAAAGCTGGGAGGTGAGTTTTCACGAAATAGCTACTTAGCAGCCTCGATCTGGACTGCCTGCGCGACACCCATGATGGTGCCAGCGATCTTGACAGCTTCCCAGACCTGCTCCTTGGTGAGCCCCTCCGCGCGCACGGTCTTGTCGTGCGCGATGGTGCAGTGCTCACAGCCGTTGATGGCAGAAACAGCGATGGAGTACAGCTCGAAGTCGGCCTTCTCGATGCCAGGGTTGGAGATGATGTTCATGCGCAGGCCGAACTTGACCTGGGCGTAGTCGTCGCCAAGCCAGCCCTTCGCACGGTAGGCAACGTTGTTCATCGCCATGACGGTGGCAGCGCCCAGAGCAGCGTTGATAGCTTCCTCGGAAAGATGAGACTTTGCCTCGTCCATGATTTCGGAGAAGACGGTCTCGTTGCGGGTGGCCGCAGCGGAAGCGACCAAGGTGCCCCAGAGCTGCTGCTCGGAAAGCTCGGTGGAGCGAGCCAAGGAGCTCAAGTTGAGCTTCATGTCCTTGGCGTACTCAGGCAGGGAGGACTTCAGGTTATCGATAGACATATATTTTCTCCTTCGGGTATAAAAGTGCCCCGCCGACAAGCAGCGGGGCGGGATAAGCGACTTACTTCAGTGCTTCCTGAACCTCAGCGAACTTGTCGATGTTCTTGGTTGGGTCGTTCTTCTGCCAGTTGCAAGCGCAGACCTCTTCAGACTGCAGTGCGTCGAGCACACGCAGGACCTCGTCGACGTTGCGGCCGACAGCGTCAGGGGTGACGGAAACGAATTGGATGATGCCGTCTGGGTCAACGATGTACGTAGCGCGATCTGCAACCCCGTCAGCATTCTCGACGCCGAGTTCCTTGATGAGCTCGTGCTTGATGTCGGAGAACAGTGGGAAAGGAACAGTCTTGAGCTCAGGGTGGGTTGCACGCCAGTTGAAGTGAGCGAACTCGTTGTCAATGGAGCCACCGAGCACCTGGGTGTCGCGGTCCTGGAACTCTTCATCCAGCTTGCCAAAGGCGGCGATTTCGGTTGGGCAGACGAAGGTGAAGTCCTTCGGGTAGAAGAAGACGACCTTCCACTTGCCCTGGTACTTATCCAGGGACACCTCTTCGAAGTAGTCCTCTGGCTGGGAAGCGTTAACCTCGTGCAGGTCGCCACCCTTGAGTGCGGTGAGGTTGAACTCTGGGAACTTGTCGCCGATGGTAAGCAGTGCCATGAAAGGCCTCCTTGGAATTGAGTTTGGATAACTTCGCGTCCTATTATGCATCCGTTCCCAAAACCCGGCAAGAAGTTTTACTTTTGGGTGTATTGCACTCTGATAAGCAAAGTTAATTATAGGTTATGAGCTGCGGGTTTGATGCGCTATCGGGAATGCAGCCTACCCCTGCATAGGCCAGGAAAAATTCACTGAACTGGTGTCGCTGCCTTTGCCCTCCAAATACTTCTTGAAGCTCAGCTGCGCTTTGTAGTACCCAACCGTCTGGTATTCCATCAGATCCGAGCCGGACATGGTGGTGAGATCAGGGAAGTTCTTGGTTTGACGCCACGCAATGCGGGCCGCCGCCAGCGCATCGGACGTTGCTTCGTGGGCGTTATCGATGCGCACCTGGTACTCCTGGCAAAGGTCGGTTAGCGTGCGCTTGCCCTTGCGGTAAGGATCTTTCAACCGGTCGATCACATATGGGTCATATACCGCGCCAGTCACCACAAACTCAGGTGCAAGCTGGCGCAACACCGTCAAGTCATAGGCAGCATTAAACACAATGAGCGTGCGGCCATTATCCCAGGCGTCGTAAATAGCGCTGATGGTTTCATTGAGCACTTCATCGTGCGGGCGGCCTTCAGCCCGGGCTTTTTCGGTGGAGATGCCGTGGACAGCGGTAGCCCCTTCGGGGATTTCCACTCCGGGGTCGGCGAGGGTTTCCGCGGCTCGGACATCCCGGCCATTAATGGTAACCAGCGCGCTGGTAACAATACGGGCTTGTTTGGGGTCAGGGGAGGTGGTCTCTAAGTCGAAAGACAACACGTTGAGTGGGTTAAAAGGCTCCATGGTTTAAGACCTTAGAACACCTGGGGACCCGTGGCACTAGACTGGGCCAACGTGACCGACAATGTTGAACTGCGCCGAACTTGGGACCGCCTCGCCGAAGAGATTCGCTACCACCGCGATCGCTATTACAACGAAACCCCTGAGATTTCCGATGCCGAATTCGATGCCCTGTTCCAGAAGTTAGTAAAGCTCGAAGAAGATCACCCCGAGCTCGCCGTGCCAGATTCGCCCACAATGCAAGTCGGGGCTCCCGTAGCTGCCGAGTCGAGCTTCGCCAACGTCGAACATCTCGAACGCATGATGAGCCTCGACAACGTCTTTGACCTCGACGAATTGCGCAGCTGGCTCAACCGAACCCCCGCCGAACGCTACCTCACCGAGCTCAAAATCGATGGGCTATCCATCGACCTGATCTATCGAAACGGCCAGCTTGAGCGCGCCGCCACGCGCGGTGACGGTCGCGTTGGCGAGGATGTGACCGAAAACGCCAAGGTGATCGAAGACATCCCGCACCAGATCACCGGCACCGATGAATACCCCGTCCCGGAGCTCCTCGAAGTGCGCGGCGAAGTGTTCATCGCAGTTGAAGACTTTTCCGCAGTAAACGAACAACGCCAACTCGACGGCGGAAAACCGTTCGCCAACCCACGTAACGCCGCCGCCGGCTCATTACGGCAAAAGAACACTGCCGACGTGAGGAAACGAAAACTGCGCATGATCTGCCACGGCCTGGGCGCACTGGAAGGATTCACACCGGCCTCGCAGTACGATGCCTACCGTGCGCTCAAAGCGTGGGGCCTGCCCACCTCGGCATACACCGAAGCCGTCACCACGGCCGAAGAAGTGGTGGCTAAGGTGGAGTACTGGGCAGATCATCGCCACGACGCCCTCCATGAGATGGACGGGCTCGTCATCAAGGTGGACGATCGCGCCTCCCAGCGCGCCCTCGGAGCCACGGCCCGGGCCCCGCGCTGGGCCATCGCCTACAAGTACCCGCCCGAGGAAGTCACCACCAAACTGCTCGACATCCAAGTTGGTGTCGGCCGCACCGGCCGCGTAACCCCCTTCGCGGTGATGGAGCCCGTATTCGTCGCAGGTTCCACGGTGTCGATGGCCACCCTGCACAACCCCAGCGAAGTCAAACGCAAGGGCGTGCTCATCGGAGATACAGTGGTTATCCGAAAAGCAGGGGAGATCATCCCAGAGGTGTTGGGGCCGGTCGTCGAAAAGCGCGATGGCACCGAGCGGGAATATCACTTCCCGGAGCACTGCCCGGAATGTGGCGCGACGTTGGCGCCCAGCAAGGAAGGCGACGCTGACTGGCGATGCCCGAACACGCGGTCCTGCCCGGGCCAGCTTGGGGCGCGACTGACCTATTTGGCAGGTCGTGGCGCGTTTGATATCGAAGCGCTCGGCGAAAAGGGCGCACACGACCTCATTCGCAGCGGGGTCCTCGCCGACGAGGCCGGGCTCTTCGACCTCACCGAGGACGACCTCACACGCACCAGCGTCTACACCACCAAAGCCGGGGCCGTCAATGCCTCGGGGAAGAAGCTGCTGAGCAACCTGGCACAGGCCAAAAACACAGCACTGTGGCGGGTGCTGGTCGCGCTTTCGATCCGGCATGTCGGACCCACCGCTGCGCGAGCCTTAGCGACGCGCTATCGCTCCATTGACGCGGCGCGCGCGGCTAGCGTGGCGGAGATCGCAGAAACCGAAGGCGTTGGTGAAATCATCGCCGCGAGCTTCAAAGAATGGTTTGAGGTGGATTGGCATCGAGAGATCGTCGATCGCTGGGCCGCCGCAGGCGTGACGATGGCCGAAGACACCACTGATCTTCCGGAACAGTCCTTAGCTGGGCTGACCATCGTGGTCACGGGCACGCTGGAAAACTACTCCCGGGACTCCGCGAAGGAAGCCATCGTGACGCGCGGTGGCAAAGCAGCCGGGTCGGTGTCCACGAAGACCGACTATGTGGTCGTTGGCGAAAACGCCGGATCTAAGGAAACCAAGGCCCGCGAGCTGGGGGTTCCGATTCTCAACGAGGCCGAGTTCACACAACTACTGGAGCATGGACCCAACGATCGTACAGAGTGACCCGATGTGCTCGACTTCGCTAGCTAAGAAGTCGGGCCCACCCGGCCGGCCGATCACCAGCAACAATCCGGTCTTGCCAATTGGGGCGATGCACAGCGAAGCATCCAGCAAAGTCCACCGCTCGGGAATCCAGGACTCTGTATCTGGTTGCAAGATACGCGCAGCGTCGATGTCCACATGAGCAGGGGCGCTGCCGTCGTCCTCGGGAGCGGCACTGGAAGCCGCGACTCGGCGCATTACGTCGTCGTTACGCAGCACAATCGCCCAGCCGGAGGTCATCGACTGGGGCAGAGTATCGACGAGCCTTTGCATCGCCTTCGCGTGGCTGGTGCGCTCCTCGGCCACTGCCGCCAACAAGATGATCTGACCCCGGCGGTCCACCCGGCCTGAGAAGGGGCGAATCGAGTCGATATCGACACCCGGCAGTTGCAGGGCCGCCGAAAAGATCGTGTCTGGTAGCACTCCTGGCGGCAGGGTTACCACGATGTCATCGGTTACCGTGCCGTCAAGCGACTGCTCGACGGCATCTACAGACTCAATGTTGACCCCCACCGAACCGAAGGCAGCGGCCAACTTACCGAGGCTACCTGGGGTATCAGGGAGAACTACACGGACCAAAAATGACATGATCGTGGCTCACCTACTCTTTCGTCGCTGTGCAGTTTCGCTCAAGCACTTAACATCTTTAACGTCTGTCACAGCCCTAAAGTTCCCGGGTGCGGATCTCGATTGGACCAGTCACCGTGAAAGTGAAGGTCTTTTCGTTCCGGGCAAACGTGGGGAAGTGCGCTCCTGCGATGTCAACGCGGATGCGGTGACCAGGCAGAAAAGTATGCGCGGTGGGTAGTAGGGCGACGGTGATCTCACCAGCCAGTTGGGCGTCGGAAAGCCGGATGATTCCTTCGGTGATATTCAAAAATGTCCCATCGGGGGCTACATCGCGCAGGACCACTGCGCAGTCGATGCTCTCGTCCTCCGTGGAGACCGGGAAGACCACGTCCACGGAGCCCACAAGTGAGGCCGGAGCGGTCAACGGCTCACCGGTGGCGACAACCACCTCCGGCAGGGCCTCGACCTCACGTTGATCCATCGGCCCCATGGGAGATACCGGCTGGAATCAGCAACTATGCCCACCGGCAGCCGGCACTGGATGGGTGGGGAAGTGCAGCGCCTGCGAGGATTCGTCCACGGTCACCGCAAGTGTTGCCGGGGTAGCATCAGCTGGTGGCCACTGCGAAGCCTCGTGCCAGCGACAATCGCCCATAGTGAAGTAGCGCAGGCGCGGGCCAGGCTCGTTTCTGGACAGGAAATCGATCACCTCTTGTTGAAAAGAAAACTCCGCCGAGGGGCCACAGTCGACACCGTTGAGCTGGCGCTGCCACAGATTGTGACTCCACGGCCCGAGTAGCAACTCGGCGTCGAGACCAGCTTGCCGGGCCAGTTGGAAGCCCTCCGCGGCGCCGCCGACAAAGACGTCGTACCAACCGCCGACGAATAGCACCCGCACTTCAGGGGCAATATCTCGAAGCCGGGGCGCAAAGACAACTCATCCTAATAGGCGGAGCGTTCCGGATTATTCAGCCAAGTATGGAGGTACGGCTCGTTTGCCACTTAAGGAGCTGACTCGAGCGGCAAGTGCGAAAAGATTTCCGACATCTGCGCATAAGCGGACTCAGGGATAGCTCCTACGCTTTTTACCAGCCAGCTTTCCTCAAAGGCCAGCGCGAACACGCCGCCGGGCTAGAACCAACCGTCGTAGTAGTCAACTGGGGTTTCCGCAGCGATGACCGCGGTCAAACCGCGTGGGCGTCGCACAGCGGCCTGCAACGCGGCAGTCGCCGTATAGGAAGTGCCATACAACGGCACCTCGCCAGTGCTTTCGGGAAGATTAGCAGCTCATTCAACCGCCTCAACCCCATCAGCACCCTCATTAACGAACGGCTCCCACACGCCATCCGAGGCATTCCGGCCACGCACAACCTGCGCGATAAACAAGAAACCAGCCTTGCTGAAAATCTCGCCGACCGCGGGGTACCAATCCTTGTTGTAAGGAGCACGCTGCAGAATCACCGGTGCCGGGAGCTGGTCAGGAAGATATATATCCGCCCGCAGCAACACACCATCACTTAACACCTGTTCGACATTCTTTCGGATTTCCCTAGCTTGAAATTCGGCCAGATCACAAGAGGTAATACCTAGCGATTGCCAGAATCTGCCTGGCATTCGTGGGAAAGTGCCGGTTTCTGCCGGGCTGGCCAAGTTTGCTGGGGTGGTTGGGCTAAGCTTGCTGTGCAACGCTGTACGGTAAGAATAGTGATAAAAACTAGCTGTTTTCACACCGAAGAACGCCAAAACCGGAAATGGAGTAACTGAAGGTGCCTGAGATTTCTCGCGAAGAAGTCGCTCACTTGGCCAAGCTCTCTCGCCTCGCGCTCAACGAGGAGGAACTGGACCAGTTCGCTACCCAAATCGACGACATCATTGCCTCAGTCAGCGCCGTCGGCAAAGTCGACGCTGCCGGCGTGAAGCCGATGAGCCACCCGCATGACATCGAGACGACGATGCGTGCCGACGTCGTGGAGCCGACGCTTACCGCAGCCCAGGCACTGGACCAAGCTCCAGAAGTTGCCGAACAACGTTTTGTCGTGCCACAAATCCTCGGGGAGTAGAAAACCATGAACAAATACCTAGTTGGCGCGCCGGGATCCTCTGAGCTCACCGGAATGACCGCCGCGGCCCTGGCTGAAAAGATCCATGCCCGGGAAGTTTCCGCAGTCGAGGTCACCCAGGCCCACCTGGACCGCATCACCGAAATCGACGGCGAGATTCACGCGTTCTTGCACGTCGGTGCTGAGGAAGCGCTCGCAGCCGCGCGGGAAGTCGATGAGTCGCTGGATGGCGGGGCAGACCCGGCGTCCGCGCTTGCTGGCGTACCCCTGGCCCTCAAGGACGTGCTCACAACCACGGACGCCCCAACTACGGCCGCCTCAAAAATTCTGGAAGGCTACCTTAGCCCTTATGACGCAACGGTCACACGCAAGCTGCGTGAGGCTGGTATCCCAATCTTGGGCAAGACCAACATGGACGAATTTGCCATGGGTTCTTCCACGGAGAACTCAGCCTTCGGCCCAACCCACAATCCATGGGATCTCGAGCGCACCCCAGGTGGCTCCGGGGGTGGATCTTCGGCTGCGTTGGCTTCGGGAGAGGCTCCGCTAGCTATTGGCACCGATACCGGTGGCTCGATCCGTCAGCCGGCCGCGCTGACCAACACGGTGGGCGTGAAGCCTACTTACGGCACCGTTTCGCGCTACGGTTTGATCGCCTGTGCATCTTCCCTGGACCAGGTGGGTCCTACCGCACGAACCGTGCTGGACACCGCCCTCCTGCATGAAGTGATTGCCGGTCACGACAAATTTGACGCCACATCGGTGGATCGCCCGGTCGCGCCCGTCGTGCAAGCTGCCCGCGAAGGGGCAAACGGTGACCTGTCGGGTGTGAAGGTCGGTGTGGTGAAGCAGTTTGACCGCGAAGGCTGGCAGCCTGGTGTGCTCGAACAATTCCATGCGGCCGTTGCCCAGCTCCAGGAGCAGGGCGCCGAGGTGATCGAGGTCGATTGCCCCCATTTCGACGACGCGTTGGCCGCCTACTACCTGATTCTGCCGTGTGAGGTGTCCTCCAACCTCGCACGTTTCGACGGCATGCGCTACGGACTGCGCGTCGGTGACGACGGCACCCGCTCTGCCGACGAAGTCATGGCCATGACCCGCGCAGCGGGCTTCGGCCCGGAGGTGAAGCGCCGCATCATGCTGGGCACCTATGCGTTGTCCGTCGGCTACTACGACGCCTACTACCTGCAAGCCCAGCGCGTGCGTACCTTGATCGCGCAGGACTTCGCCGCGGCATACGAGAAGTGTGACGTGCTGGTCTCGCCGACGACCCCAACCACTGCATTCAAGCTGGGGGAGAAGGTTTCGGATCCAATGGCGATGTACAACTTTGACCTGTGCACCCTGCCGTTGAACTTGGCAGGCCTGTGTGGCATGTCGCTGCCAGCTGGTTTGGCAGCGGATACGCAGCTGCCAACCGGCCTGCAGATCATGGCGCCAGCGTTCCAGGACGATCGCCTGTACCGCGTGGGCGCAGCATTTGAGGCTGGACGCGCGTAGTTTTGGCACTTAACGAAAATCGCTGCATTTATGCAGCTCAGGGGCCGGTGGCTTTACACTGGCCCCATGAGTATTTCTACCAAGGCGCTGCAAAAGACTGGGCCCAACGAACCATTCCAGATCGCCACCATTGAGCGTCGAGACCCGCGTGCCGACGATGTCGTCATCGATATCATGGCCGCGGGTATTTGCCATTCCGACATCCACACGATCCGCAACGAATGGGGACAGGCGCATTTTCCCTTGACGGTCGGGCACGAGATCGCCGGTGTAGTGTCCGCAGTGGGAGAAAACGTCACCAAATGGCAGGTCGGCGACCGCGTCGGTGTTGGCTGCTTGGTGAACTCTTGCCAAGAATGTGAGGAGTGCCGTGCCGGCTTCGAGAACAACTGCCTGAACGGCGCGGTGGGCACCTATAACTCCACGGACATCGACGGAACGATTACCCAAGGCGGGTATGCCCAGAAGATTGTCGTAAATGAGAACTTTGTGTGCCGGATCCCGGACTCGCTCGATTTTGATGAAGCGGCCCCACTGCTGTGCGCCGGAATCACCACCTACTCGCCACTGGCGACGTGGAAAGTTTCGCCAGGCCAGAAAGTTGCCGTGCTCGGATTGGGTGGCTTGGGGCACATGGGAGTCCAAATCGCAGTGGCCCGTGGGGCGGAAGTCACGGTGCTGAGCCGTTCGTTGAAGAAGGCAGCAGTGGCACAAAGTCTGGGCGCGACGCGCACCCTGGCCACCACCGAAGAGGGATTCTTCGAAAACCACCGCGGCGAGTTCGACTTCATCCTCAACACCATCAGCGCAGATATCGACCTTTCGGGATATCTGCGGTTGCTCAAGCCTCGAGGTGTCATGGCGGTGGTCGGCTTGCCACCTGAGGCACAGGCCTTGAAGTTCAACGCGCTTATCAACGGCCGAAAAGTGCTCACTGGTTCTAACATCGGTGGCATTGCCGAGACCCAGGAGATGTTGGATTTCTGCGCTGAGCACGGCTTTGGGGCGCGGATCGAGAAGATCGGTGTCGATGAAGTCGATGCTGCTTATGATCGCGTGGTCGCTGGGGATGTGCAGTTTAGGTTTGTCATCGACACCTCAACGTTTCCTGCAGAATAGCCCCTGTTATAGTTTGACAATGTAATTCATTTTCGTGGTGGGGTAGGATTCTCTGCCTCGCTCAGGGGCGACCCTGACCTCAATGAAGAGGAATTCATTGGCAACCGGGAAACAATTCCTTCGTTCTAGCCCGCTGGTACTTTGGGCAATTCTCGTAGGTCTCTTAGCCTTCGGTATCGTATCCTGGGTGTACTCGCTGACAATTGGGGCCGTATCTTTCGATTATGCCGCGGTGTGGTCGGCCGTCTTTGGTACCGGAAATCCGGATCCGTCGATAGCCAATGTGGTGTGGCAGTTGCGGGCGCCGCGTGGACTTCTGGCGATGGTGGCGGGCGCTGGCCTGGCGACGGCCGGTGTGGTGATGCAGACCCTGGTGCGAAACCCGCTGGCAGACCCCTACCTACTCGGGGTCTCCTCGGGAGCGAGCGTGGGTGCAACTGCCGTGTTGACCACAAGTTTCTTGAGCAGTTTCGGCCTGGTGGCACTCACTTCGGGGGCTTTGCTCGGCGCGGTGCTGGGCTCGGCGATCGTCTACGGCGTGACCATTCTGCAAGGCGGACTCTCTCCATTGCGGCTGGTTTTGTCTGGAGTGGTACTTTCCTCCGCCTTTTCCGCGGTCGCCAGCTTTTTGGTATTTAAGGCGCCTGACCCCCGGGCAGCCCAAAGCGTGATGTTTTGGATGCTCGGATCGGTGGCTGGGGCGCAGTGGAACAAGATTTACTTACCAGCACTTTTCGTTGTGGTTTCCATTTTGGTGGTACTGGTTTTGGCTCCCCAGCTTGATGCGCTCGCCACCGGCCCAGACACCGCGGCTGCGCTGGGGGTGCGCGTGCCCGCACTGATGAAATTGCTCTTCGTGCTACAAGCCGGTCTCGTCGGTGTGCTCGTGGCAGTGGTCGGTGGCATCGGGTTTGTAGGGCTAGTAATCCCGCACCTTGCGCGGCTGATCGTGGGCAGTAGCCATCGACGCGTTGTCCTCGTCGCGCCGTTGTTGGGTGCAGTGTTTTTGCTGTGGGTGGACATCATCGCGCGGGTGGCGGCCGTCCCGCAGGAGATCCCGCTCGGGGTCGTCACGGGTATTGTCGGCGCCCCAATTTTCTTGATGCTTATGGGGCGCAACACGTACCAATTTGGAGGTGAACGGTGAGCCCGGCCCTCAGCGTGAAAAACTTAAGCTGCGGCATTGGACGCACCACTATCCTGCGCGACATCACCTTCGCGCTAGAACCTGGCCAGAGCTGCGCGATAGTTGGTGTTAATGGCGTCGGAAAGTCGACCCTGTTGCGCGCGCTCGCCGGTCTCCGAGAGCCTCTTTCTGGCCAAGTGCTTATCGATGGCACCGACGTGCGTTCCCTCGCGCCGAAGCAGCGTGCACGCCTTGTGTCTTACGTGGGACAGGAGGAGCAACTTTCACCTGATATGAGGGTGGGGGAGGCACTGGCCTTGGGTCGATTGCCCTATGCGAAACCTTGGGAATTACATACCCGATCGTCACGCGTGCTCGTGCGCTCCGCACTGGAACAGGTCGGCTTGCCCGGCGTGCACGATCGTAACGTTAGTGACCTTTCCGGTGGGCAACGCCGCCTCGCGCTCCTAGCCCGAGCCTTGGTGCAAGACACCCCGGTGATCATCTTGGACGAGCCAACCAATCATCTCGATGTCAACCACCAACACATGCTCTTGGATGTGGTGCTCGGGGCGAACAAGACGGTCGTGGCAACCATGCACGACCTCGATTTGGCACTCGCACGTTTTGATCACGTGGTGCTTTTGGCCAACGGTGGCATTGTGGCCACTGGTGCCGGGCGGGAAGTGCTCACAGCGGCACGGCTGACGCAGTACTTCGGAGTACATGGGGTTGTGGTCACCCCGCCGGATTGTCAGCATCCGCATCTTGTCATTGATTCCGTAAAGTGAGAGAAGAGAATGAAGAAGTTTTCAGCCTTGTTGGCCGTTGTGTGTCTGACCTTGACGGGGTGTGGGGCCAAGGGGGCGTCGAAAAGCGCTGAGAGTGCCGTCGGGGTGGCAGTGGATAATTGCGGGGAGAATAAGACTTTGCCCCGCACAAATAAGCTGTGGGCTTATGACGGCAGCATCATCGCAATCTCGTTGGCAGCCGGGGCGCGCGACAATCTGCAGTATGTCAGTGGAATTGCTCGAGACAGGGACGTCTTGGAGAGCAAGTACGGCTCGCTTGATTCGATCGAAGAGGCTACCACGCAGGCACCCAGCCTCGAGGAATTGGTTGCTCGAAAGCCGGATGTTTACTTCGCCGGATGGGGCTACGGCCTTGGCGAGGCATCGGGTGTGACGCCGGATGTGTTGGCGAAGCACGGGATCGATACGTATTTGCTGAGCGAAACGTGCAAGCAGGCCAATGGCAATCGCGGGGTTTTTGATCCCTGGGAGGCGGCCAATACCGATATTCGCAATATCGCGGCTATAGCGGGTGACTCGGCGACCGCAGAGGAAACCATAGCCGACATCGATCGCAGGCGGGCTGCGTTGGAAAGCGCACCCAAAGTAGCGCAGGCTCCCAAGGTGTTCCTGTTTGACTCAGCGAAAGACACTATTTTTACGTCGGGGAAGTTCGGCGGGCCACAAGCCATCTTTGAATCGGCGGGGGTGGGAAGCGCGACCGCGGACATCGCGGATACCTGGACTGCTGTGAGCTGGGAAAAGCTCGCTGCAGCTGCACCGGATGCTATTGCTTTTGTGGACTATCCGGGGCAAGATTTTTCAACCAAGGTGGAGCTGCTCAAGAATAACCCGGCCACAAAGGACCTAGTGGCGGTGCAAGAAAACCGGTTCATCAACTTGCCCTATGCGATGTGGACGTCGGGACCATTGAACGTCGATGCTGCGGAGCATGTCCGCGCGAACATGGAGGGGTTTGGCTTCTTACCGAAGTCCGACATCGCCCCGCAGCTCACCCTCCCCGCCACGCTGGCGGGGCAGGAGTATGGCGTTAGCGGGCGTCGTTAAGGGCGTAGGCGGCGCCAGCCGCGGTCGTCGTTACGGCAATAACAGCTGGCCATGCACCAATTTTCTTAGCTAGCGGGTGGGAGGCACCGAATGCTGCAAGGTATCCGGCGGTCAGCCCTACGCAGGTAGCGACGCCGGACTTTGCGTACCAGGAGCGCCCCGCCCATGCGCCGGCGGCCGCCAATACGACACCACCCAGTGGTCGAATTCCAGTTTCGCGGGCAGTGATCCAGCCGCCGATCAATCCCGTGGCTACTACAGCCGCCGTGTTTACATTTTCCGGTTTCTTCACATCAGACATACCAGCAGCATACTCGCGGTCGGCAATGCGGGTATCCTTTCCCGGGTGAATCAAACTTATTCGCTGTCTCAAGCGTGGAAGGCGCTCGCTGCCCTGTGCACCGGCTTCTTCATGATCCTGCTAGATCAAACGATTGTGGCGGTAGCAACCCCGCAGTTTCAAAGGGAACTTGACGCGAGCCTCAACTCAGTGGTCTGGGTGACCTCGATATACCTCCTCGCCTACGCGGTACCCTTGCTGGTAACGGGGCGCTTGGGCGACCGATTCGGGCAAAAGCGTATGTATCTCGCTGGCATGACGGTATTTACGTTGAGCTCGCTGGCATGTGGTTTGGCACCCAGCGTCTGGTGGCTGATTGTTGCCCGAGCCGTGCAAGGGCTCGGCGCATCTATGCTCACTCCGCAGACGATGAGCATCATCAACCGGATTTTCCCACGCGATAAGCGTGGCGCCGCGATGGGAATTTGGGGATCGGTAGCGGGTCTGGCATCGCTGGCAGGGCCCATCCTCGGCGGAATTATTGTGGCGAATTGGGGTTGGTCGTGGATCTTTTATATCAATGTCCCAGTGGGTGTGTTGTGCCTGATCTTAGTGTGGCTGTGGGTGCCGGATGTTCACTCTACGGCTTCCGGGATTGACTTCCTCAGTGTGCTCACCTCGGTCGTCGCTGTCTTCGCGGTGGTCTTTGCACTGCAAGAGGGCCCGGGTCAGCAGTGGTCGTGGTGGATTTGGCTGCTTTTTGCCCTAGGGCTTGGGGTGTTCGGGGTCTTCCTCGCTCTGCAGCGTAGCGCGACGCGACGCGGGCGCAGTCCGTTGGTGCCCCTCGAACTGTTTGGCAACCGAAATTTCTCCCTCGGGGCGTTCTCGATCTTCACCATGGGGTTCGCGGTGGCCGGTACGATGCTGCCCATCATGATGTACTTGCAGCAAGGTCGCGGGTTGAGCTCAGAGGCAGCTGGCGTGATGATGGTCCCGATGGCAGTGATATCCGGCGTGTTGGCTCCCTTCGCCGGCCGGCTGGCGGATCGACTCCACCCGCGGGTACTTTCCATGGTTGGTTTCGGTTGGATGACGCTCGCGATGGTGGCCATGGTCGCGATCATGCGGGAGAGTGTGCCGGTGCAGTGGGTCTTTCTTGGCAGCGCTTTGCTCGGCCTGGGCAACGCCTTCGTGTGGTCGCCAAATGCCAGCACCACGATGCGTGACCTGGAAGTCCATCTCCTGGGGGCAGCGTCCGGGGTGTACAACACCGCCCGGCAAGTCGGCGCTGTGGTGGGCTCGGCCGCCATCGGCGCGGCGATGCAGATTGCGGTGCAGCACACTTCGGTGGCCAATGCGATGGGCTGGGCGATGAGCGTTCCGGCAGTCGTTTTGCTTACAGGATTTGTGGCGGTGTCCCGCTTTGAAGACCGACGCCACGCTTAGCGACGCCCAGCTGGTCCAAGCGCTCCGGGCGAACCCCACCGGCACCTACCAGAACTAGCTGATGTGTTGGGGGTAAGTGAGAAGGTAGTATCCAGGCGCTACCGGGCCTTACGCGACAATAGCTTGCTGCGGGTTTATGCCCGCACCTCGGCGCAGTTTGGTGGAGCGATCCCCTGGATGGTTCGGGTCAGTTCCGACACGGTATTTCTCACCCATTTGGCAACGAGGATCCGCACAATCCCTTGCACGAGGTGGGTGCGCATCACCGCGAACTTTAGCGAGGTTGTCTTCGGAATGGTCACTGCTTCCATTCAAGAGGAAGCACTGCTGCGCACAATTTCGGATGATAGCCGGGTCAGCAAAGTTGATATCATCCCGATTTTGGAGATTTTTACGTCGACAAGCCTGCCCACGCGCAATGCGGAAAGCGCACCCGTGGAACTGAAAAAAGTCGACCACGGCATCATCGCCGCGCTGAACGACGACGGTCGCATCCCCAATCACGAGTTGTCCGCGAGGTTAGGCGTCGATCCAACCACGGTGGCGCGACGCCGAAAGCGCCTGCTGGAAGAAAAGATTATCTACTATGACCTGGATGCTTCTTCCGCACTGTTGGGTTCGCCGGTTGATCTGATGCTGTGGCTCAAGGTTCGTCCGGGGCATATCCGGTCTCTGGGGCAACGGTTGGCTGAGCATCCGATGTGTTTGTTTGTTGCAGCCACTGGCGGGACGTATCAATTGGTCTGCAATGTCAATGTTGCTACCTCCGCGGCGGCACTGGCGTTCATCGACGAGTACTTAAGCGAGTGACCTGGAGATTATGCAGCTAGGAGCGGTGTACAAGCGAGCAGGAAGGTGACCCCTGCTTGTTCAGCCTGACAGGGTAGAGATAGCTAGACTAGAAAACATGCGTATTGCGACTCTAACTTCTGGTGGCGACTGCCCAGGCCTCAACGCGGTGATCCGCGGCATCGTTCGAACTGCATCCTCCGAATTTGGTTCCACTGTGGTGGGCTACGAGGATGGCTGGGTCGGTTTGATGGAAGACCGCCGAGTGCAGCTTTACGACGACGCCGACATCGACAAGATTTTGTTGCGCGGTGGCACCATCCTCGGTACCGGTCGTCTCCACCCGGACAAATTCAAGGCGGGACTGGATACGATCAAGGCAAACCTTGCCGACGCTGGGGTGGATGCGCTGATCCCGATCGGTGGCGAAGGAACACTCAAAGGCGCGAAGTGGCTCGCCGATAATGGCATTCCAGTTATCGGGGTACCCAAGACCATCGACAACGATGTCAATGGCACCGACTTTACTTTCGGGTTTGATACGGCGGTGGCGGTTGCTACCGACGCGATTGACCGCCTGCACACCACCGCAGAATCACATAACCGAGTCATGATCGTCGAAGTGATGGGACGCCACGTGGGTTGGATCGCCTTGCACGCTGGCATGGCTGGCGGCGCGCACTACACCGTCATCCCAGAGGTACCTTTCGATATCAACGAGGTAACCAAGGCGATGGAGCGTCGATTCCAAATGGGCGAAAAGTACGGCATCATCGTCGTGGCTGAGGGTGCGCTGCCTAAGGAGGGAACCATGGATTTCCAAGAAGGCGAAGAAGACCAGTTCGGGCACAAGACCTTCAATGGCATCGGCCAGGTCATCGCCGATGAGATTCACAAGCGTCTCGGGCACGACGTGCGCACTACGGTTCTTGGCCATATCCAGCGCGGCGGCACCCCAACCGCGTTCGACCGCGTCCTGGCTACTCGTTATGGTGTCCAAGCTGCGCGTGCCGCCCACCGGGGCGACTTCGGCAAGTGCGTGGCGTTGCACGGTGAACACATCGAGCTCATTGACCTCCAGGAAGCCGTCGGCACGCTCAAGCGGGTGCCCGAGAAGCGCTACTACACGGCTCAGGCATTGTTTGGGTAGTAGCTATTTGGGTGCGCTCGGCACCGGGTAGGCTCACCCAAGCGCACCCTTGAGGCTGCGAACTTAGTAGACTAAGTAACCATGACTGACCTCATGGATTACGACGAAGTTCTCAGCAAGTTTGACCCAGTGATGGGCATGGAAGTGCACGTAGAGCTGGCAACTGAAACCAAAATGTTTTCTGCTAGCTCCGCACACTTTGGCGCCGAGCCAAATAGCAACGTCGATCCAGTGAGCCTCGGGCTTCCGGGCGCGCTGCCGGTAGTTAATGCCAAGGGCGTGGAGTGGGCTATCAAGATCGGTCTGGCGCTCAATTGCACCATCGCCGAGTCTTCGCGTTTTGCACGCAAGAACTACTTTTACCCGGATCAGCCGAAGAATTACCAGATCTCGCAATACGATGAGCCCATCGCTTACGACGGCTACCTGGACGTAGTCCTCGACGACGGGGAGACCTGGCGGGTGGAAATTGAACGCGCCCACATGGAAGAAGACACCGCAAAGCTGACCCACCTCGGCGGCGCGGATGGTCGCATTTCCGGTGCGACCTCGTCGTTGGTGGATGCCAACCGCGCTGGTGTGCCGCTGATCGAGATCGTCACCAAGCCGATCGAGGGTGCGGGGGAGCGCGCTCCTGAGGTCGCGCGTGCTTATGTCACCGCACTCCGCGAGCTGGTCAAGGCGCTGGGCGTGTCCGACGCCCGCATGGACCAAGGATCGATGCGCGTGGACTCCAACCTTTCACTGCGTCCTATTGGGACCAAGGAATTCGGCACCCGTACCGAGACCAAAAACATCAACTCGTTGAAGTCGGTAGAACAGGCAGTGCGTTATGAAATGATGCGCCAGGCCGCGGCTATCGAAAATGGCGAAGAGATCGTGCAGGAAACCCGGCACTACCAGGAGGCTGACGGATCTACCTCCAAGGGACGTCCGAAAGAAACTGCCGAGGACTACCGCTACTTCAATGACCCGGATTTACCACCGGTGATCGCACCTCGCGAGTGGGTCGAGGAAATCCGAGCCACTCTGCCGGAACTGCCGTGGATCCGCAAGGCGCGGATCCAGAAGGAATGGGGCCTGAAGGACGCCGAGATGCGCGATCTGGTCAACGCGGGCGCGCTCGAATTGATCATCGAAACCACCGAAGCTGGGGCGACTCCTGACGAAGCCCGCTCCTGGTGGGTCTCCTACCTCGCCCAAAAGGCCAAGGAACATGGGGTTGAACTGGACGCACTGGCGATCACCCCAGCTCAGGTTGCTCGAGTCGCAGCCCTCATTAAGGAAGGCAAACTCACCAACAAGCTCGGTCGCCAGGCTGTCGACGGCGTGCTTGCGGGTGAAGGTGACGTGGATGATGTCGTCGCAAAGCGGGGCCTGGAAGTCATGCAGGATGACGGCGCGGTAGCAAAGGCCGTCGATGAAGCTTTGGCTGCAAACCCTGATGTTGTGGAGAAGATCAAGGGTGGCAATATGAAGGCGGCAGGTGCCATCGTCGGTGCTGTGATGAAGGCGACGCGTGGCAAGGCTGACCCGGCGACGGTCAACAAGTTGATTGCGGAGAAGTGCCGCTAATTTAGGCTGGTTAAACGCCGCTCCTAGAAACGGGGGCGGCGTTTCGCTTTGTCTTTAAGAGGTTCGGACGCGCTACAATCACTGTTATTCTTGTGACACAAGTGAAAGAAGTGGTCTAGTGAAGTTGTTGAGTCCGAATCGTTTCGCGGCGTTGGCGCTGGTGGCGGCGGCCATGATTTTGCTGGTCGTTGGGTTTCAGACGGTGTCGTTTAATAACACGTCGACCGCCGATGGTGTCGACGTAGGTACGGTCGCCGTTGACGACATCCCGCCGATTGCCGAGAGTGCCGCGGTGGAGATGGTGATTCCCGCGTTGAATATGCGCGCCGACTTTGAGGCCAATTCGTGCCGCTTTAAGAACGGCGCCATTGATCCCGCGACCATGGACAAAGCCTGCATCTACACTGCGCCAGATCGGCCTTACACATTGCCGGGGACGTCCGCGCCCGACCTTGCAGTAATTGCCGGGCATACTGGTGCGGGTGTTCCGGGGGTCTTTAATGTGCTTTACGACGGCGCGGCGGACAAGCACCGCGTAAGCGTCGGTGACCAGCTCTTTGTCCGCACCGTGGAATCTGGGGATCGCTGGTTGGTATATACCGCTACCGATCTGCATGCGCCGGAGAAGGCGACGTTAGGGGAAGATGTCGCTGTGTGGGGCGACGCGCCAATGCCAGGGAGGTTGCTCACTATCAGCTGCGTCCAGCCAGCTAATCCGCTTGCTGCTTCGGTGAAGAATGCCGTGGTGGGGTGGCAGTTTGCTGGGGTGTCTACCCGGGGTGCTGCGGGGGATGGGATTTCGCTCGATCGACCCGCAACGGAAATTCCGGCGTTGCCTGCGAGCGTGGTGAATGCGCCTCGCGCTACTCGATAGCCCACAACGGGTGCGGTTTGCTGTAGCGACACGCTTTCAATAGAAGATTTACCGATTTGTTACATAAAGTTTTCTTGCGGTTTTGTAGCGGTTTGAACTGGGTGTTTGCAGAATCCCGTTGGTGTAACTCGTTCGAGATTGATATTTAAATCATTAAAAACGGCTGACATTCTGGGACTGATGTTATTCAATGAGTCTCGTGGTGCTGAAGTGGTCAGCGCCGAAGGAAACAAAGGAGACTCTTCATGAAGCATGTTGTTAAGGCAGCCTCTGCGCTTGCGCTCTCTGGTGTACTGACTCTCGGCGCCATGCCAACCGCGGTGGCCCAGGCGCCGGCCGCGCCATCGGCGGCCAAGTTGAATGTGACTGGAGAATGCTCGTCACAGTTTCAGGCAAGCATTAACCAGTACAATTCGGCCACTACTGACGCTGAGCGCCAAACGGCAATGGCTCAGGTTCAGGCTGATCTCGAGGCATCGAAGTTGACCCATCCAGGTTGTGGGTTCGAAGCAGAAGCAGCAGTCTCGACAACCAGTGAAGCAACTCCAACGGAATCGGTAACCAGCGAGACGCCAGCTGTTGAGACTCCAGCAGCGGGTGAAGATGCTGCATTGCCGGGATCGCTTGCGATCTCTGGCGAGTGTCCGTCACAGCTGCAAGTCACGATCAATCAGTACAACGCAGCCAAGGATGATGCAGAGCGTAAGGAGGCTTACGCACAAGCTGCCCAAATCGTTGAAGATGCCAAGCTTACCCACCCTGACTGCAAGGTAGTAGTCCAGAAAGCGGACAAGAACAACAAGTATCTCCCGGGTGCCATCCTGCTCGGTGTTGGCGCGCTTGGAGCGCTCGCACTGGGTGCCGGTGGATCCTCCCAGGGCTCCTCTCAAGCCGGTAATGGCGCTGAGCCAGGTGCTGCGAAGCCGGAAGCCGCGAAGACAGGTACTGCTGAAGCTGCAAAGCCAGGGGCTGGGAATCCGGGCGCTGCTGCGCCTCAGAAGGGAATCGATCCAAAGGGTGCGCCTGCTAAGGGTACGGAAGCTAAGGCTGCGGAAGCTAAGGCTGCCCGCGGTGCCATGGCTCAAACCGGCAACAATGCGGTTGCGATGACGCTTGCGGCACTAGTTGCTCTAGCAATTGCTGGCGCGGGTGTATTTGTGGCCCGTCGCAACCGTGCATAACAACTGCTAACTCCATCTAGGGCTTAGGTCCCGACATCCAACTGGGTGTCGGGGCCTTTTGCGTAGCAAAAAGGCCACCTACCCCCGGATTGGGGTAATCGTGCTATGGCTAACAATCGTTCAAAGTGTATGGTAACCTGCATCAATGTGGCCAATGTTACTAATGTGACTGTTGTGACTGAAGTGAAAAATGTTCCTAAAGTGGCGTGAGGGGCTAATGTATTTCCTGTGAAGTCGATAGACCACACGTCACCAGTTTCAAACAATGTCGAAAATGCGTGACCACTTGTTAACTATTTCGTTTTTGAGAGGTTCAAATAATATGAAGCGCATCGTCACTTCGATCTCCGCTGTTGCAATGGCTGGCGTCATGTCTGTCGCAGTTCTTCCAGCAGCTTCTGCTCAATCCACGCCGTCGGCCCTGCAGTGTGCGATCGCTGCAGTTCCAGACGCTGTAAAGATCTCTATCGCCGCAGACGCGGCCGACGGCCGTATCGACGCCAAGTTGGATGCCGCAACTGCTGCAGCTGTTTACAAGTGCTTCGGTGGCAGCATCTCCATCGCTGGATTTGATGCTGCTGCGGAAGTTAACGGCAACGGCAACGATGCAGCTGGCGGTAATGCCAAGGCTGAAGCTCAGGCATCGGGCCTGTCTTCTGATTCCAATAAGAACAATGGCAACGGTGCAGCCGCCGTGGCTGGTTCTGCACTTTCTTCTGAGCTTGCTAAGCAGGCTACTGGCAATGGTGCAGCTGGCTCGTCTGCAAGCGGAGAGACGAACGCTAACGGCACCACCACCGGCAACGCTAACGGTACGACGACCGCTAACGGCACGACGACCGGCAACGGCACCGCCACCGGAGAAGGCAAGGCTGAGGCCAATGCGACTTCCTCAGAGAACTACGGTTCTTCTGGAAACGCGGCTTTCAAGATTCTCGGCGACGAAAATGCCAACAAGGCACTGATTATCGCCGGCACCACGCTGGGTTTGGTGGGCTTGGGTGGCCTGCTTTCCTCTGGCTCCCTGGGATCTTCCGCAAATGGCTCCAAGACCTCTGAGAAGCCTTCGGATACCCCTAAGCACCCAGATGCTCAGAAGCCTCGCGATGAGAAGAGCGGAAACGGTGCATCCGGCGCTAACTCCGGAAACGGTGCTGTTCAGGCTGATAAGAACAAGGACAGTGTCAAGGGCGTCAAGGCAAACCGAGGCATGCTCGCTGCAACCGGCTCGAACACGGTTGCTCAGCTGCTCGTTGGCCTGGTTGCAATCGCACTGCTGGGAGCTGCAGTCGCAGTACGTCGCAAGTTCAACTAAGTCAAGCTAAACCCCGAGGGCTGCTTCCCAAGTGATCCGTGAGGATCGCCGGAGGCAGCTTTTGCATTGTGTAAGTCAGTGCAGAATGAGGCGAACCGCGAGGAAAACCATCAGGCAGCCAATCGCGAAATTTACGCGTCGCCACATTTCCGGCTGGGATAGTGGTCCGGATAGCTTCAGTGCGCCATAGCCCAAAGCGGGGAACCAAACGCAACTTGCTAGCAATGCACCCGCAGAGAAGACCCAGCGCAATTGGGAGCCGTATTGATTCGCAATACCACCGAGCATGACGAGGGTGTCCACATAAGCTGCCGGATTTAACCAGGTAAAGGTCAATGCAGCCAATACTGGGGCTTTCCATGATGCTGCTACGGGGCGCGCTTTGGTAAGTGTTGCGGTGCTGACGCTGTTACCGGCGTCGAAAAGCTCTTCAGGCACCGGGGCTGCTTCATCGACGGTGAGCGCCTGGGAACGACGGGCGTCGCGGAAGCAGGTGTAGCCAAAGAAGAGTAGGTAAGCGACGCCGAGCCACTTCAGAACGACCAGGAACGCAGGTGCTTTGTCTACCAGAACGCCCACTCCGGCGGTGCCCCCGAGGATCAACAGGACGTCGGAAAGCAGGCAGACGATGAGGATTGGGGTAACGGGTTCTCGTTTGATTCCTTGTTTTAATATCAGAGCATTTTGGGGGCCAATTGCAATGATCAGTGATAGTCCCATCAGAAAGCCGCTCAGAAAAATGCTCATAGTAGGTATTGTGCGACACATGATGGGTTAAGGAAAGTTGGGAGAATTTAGGATACGTTAGACTATCTTCATGAATCAGACGCACTTGGCCACGCTGCTGGCTGTTTTGGAGGAAGGCAGCTTTGATGCTGCAGCTGATGTTCTGGGGATTTCGCCGTCTGCGGTAAGCCAACGTATCAAGGCCCTGGAAAGCGATATTGGGCGAGTGCTGGTGCGTCGCAGCAGCCCGGTCGTGGCAACAGAGTCCGGCGAAGTGCTGGCCCAGGCAGCGCGACGGATGGCGCTGCTGCAAGCAGAAACGGATGTGGCGCTGCGTCGGACGATCGCGCGAGTGCCATTATCGATTGCTATTAATGCTGATTCGCTTGCCACCTGGTTCCAGCCGGTGTTTAGCGAGGTCGCCAAGTGGGATAACGCCACCCTGCGGCTGCGCATCGAAGATGAATCGAGGTCGATGATGCTGCTGCGCCGCGGCGACTGTCTGGGGGCAATCACCACGGAAGCCACCGCAGTGCAAGGCTGCGAAGTTAGGCACCTCGGCGTGTTGCGCTACCGCGCGATGGCCAGCCCCGCTTTGCGGGATGCCTACACCGATCGCACCGGAACTATCGATTGGGCGCACATGCCGACGCTTCGTTACGGCCCCAATGACAAGCTACAAACCAACGATCTCGACGGGCGACTCGAAGGTAAGCCTGTCAATCGGCGAGTGTCCGAAATTCCCTCATCAGAAGCATTTCTGGAAGCCGCCCGTCGGGGCCTGGGGTGGGCGCTGGTGGCGGAACTGCAAGGTAGAGAATTGGTCGAATCCGGAGACCTGGTGCTTCTCGACGACATCGTGAGCGATGTGCATCTTTATTGGCAATACTGGCGCTTGGAATCGACCATGCTGCATGATTTGACCGCCGCAGTGGTCACTGCGGCGGCCGAGGCGCTGGATTAGTGAACAGCCGGTGGCTGTTCCGATTCCGGGACTGGTCCTGGAGCGGTGCTACCCGGAGCAAACGGCTGGCCTGGTAGCCGATCGCGGTCGTGCGGGGTGAGCAAATCAGCCATTCGTGGGCCCTTTGGGATCACGCGGGTGGGGTTGATTTCGGTGTGGGTTCCGTAATAGTGGGCCTTGACCTGATCAAGGTCAGTGGTGTCACCGAAACCCGGGGTCTGGAACAGATCGCGGAGGTAGCCCCACAGATTAGGCATGTCCTTGATCATGTTGCGGTTGCACTTAAAGTGTGAGAAATAGCAGGCGTCGAAGCGCACCAGGGTAGGGAAGAGACGTACGTCTGCCTCGGTGATGTGGTCTCCGACCAGGTAACGGCGGGTGCTCAAGCGTTCCTCGAGCCAGTCGAGCGCGGTGAAAAGGCGATCGTAGGCCTTGCCATATGCTTCTTGAGTTCCGGCGAAGCCACAGCGGTACACGCCGTTGTTCACCTCAGTGAAAACCCGTTTGTTGACCGCATCGATTTCCTCACGTAGTTCCTCAGGGTAGAGGTCTGGCGCGCCCTCGCGGTGGAATTGCTTCCATTCGCTGTTGAAATCAAGCGTGATCGACGCGTAGTCGTTGGTGACGACCTGCTTAGTTTCAATGTCCACGATCGCAGGGACAGTGATGCCACGAGGATAGTTGGGGAAGCGGTTGAAATATGCTTCTTGCAGTCGAGGGATCTGCAATACTGGGTCAAGTCCGCCTTCATCAAGTTGGAAGTTCCAAGAGCGCACATCGTGGATGGGGTGCGCCAAACCTAGGGAAATGACATTTTCCAAGCCCATGAGGCGACGCACGATAAGTGTACGGTGTGCCCACGGACATGCCCTAGCTGCGATAAGTCGGTATTTTCCAGCCGCTACTGGCCACAACTCTGCTGAATCGGCGCGGTCAGGATCCTGTCGGGTGCGCTCGGATACACTAGCGACGATTCGGTCTTCGATGTAGTTGGTGTCTCGAACAAATTCGCCGTCCGGTGAGGCATTGCGGGCATCTCCGGCCCAGTCGGCGAACAGTGCTTCATTCTCATTGTAATTTTTCATGATACGTCAACAATATTCCTTTGTTTGACGGAAAACAAGCAGATTTGGTAACAGCTTGGTTGAAAAAGCACCAACAAGACGTGTTCCTCACCGCTGTTGTGAGCGAACTCGCCTAGCCTGGTGGGCATGAACAACCCAAATAAGCCAGATCGTGCCAATGCAGACAGCCTCGACGGCCTCAGCGATGTCCCAACCTACAACAGCGCCAGCGGACAGACCTCGAACGTGTATCAACGAGCCGGGAGGAGCGCGCCGCAAAGCATCGAGCCTCAGTCACAGCACCCAGAGACGTCACGCTTGTTTGAAGTTCGCGAAGAGACGGTAAGTCTGCCAAAAGAACCAGCGCAGGCTGAACCAACTGTGACGGACATGCCGGCCCAACAAATCATGCCGGAGCCTACGTACACGTCCCCAGTCGCAGCAGCGCCTGTCGTCCCAACGACGGCCACCTCAGAGTACGAAGAAGAGGTGGAAAAGCCACTCGACCACCGGCGTGGCACGATGGATTTTGGTCTCTTTATTATCCGTTTGGTAGCCGGCCTCGTGTTGCTGTGGTCGGGTGTGCGAACCTTCTTCGAGCTGGGCGGGGCACCGGGACTCAACGGCCTGAAAGCTGAGTTCGGGGATTATGCGCTTCCGGATCTGCTGAGCATCGCTGTCCCATCGATGCAGCTGGCTGCCGGCGTTTTCTTGCTGCTCGGCCTGCTTACTCCGGTAGCGGCTGCCCTGGCAACGGTGGTCACCGCCTTTAACATGCTGCATGCCGTCGCACAGCAAGACAACTTCTCGGTGACGAACGCCAATGACAGCGTAATCCTTGCGCTGGTGATGCTGGCACTCGCTCTCGGCCTGCAATTCACCGGCCCAGGTCGGGTCTCCCTCGACGTTAACCGCAGTTGGGCACGCCGTCCGCTGGCATCGTCCTGGATCCTAGCGATCCTCGGCATCGCAGGCGCGGTAGCCCTGTGGTGGTTCGGCGCAGGAGTCAACCCACTGAGCTAACAATTACGACCTTCGTTAGTGCCCCGGTGCCACCTCCCCGTGCACCGGGGTTTTTCTTAACGCAAAATACATGGCAATTAACACGGCGAACGCCATCCAGGTGTAACCAGAAAGCACGAGCTTTTGGAAGAAAGTCATGGTGAAGGACTCATCGCCAAGGTCACCATAGAACCACAACGGTTTGATCTGCAGGCAAAACAGCGACACCAGTGATGCCGATAGGCCAATGAGCACGGGATAGCCGTCCGTAGACAGCCAGCGGAAAATGAGCACCAAGGCAACTAGAGGCAACCAGACCCAGTGATGGGACCAAGAAATCGGGGAGATCAACAGCATCAAAAGGGCGTTGACTAAGGCGGCGTCCACGACCATTTGGCGGCGAAGCATCATTGCCATGAGCACTGCGCATCCCGCTATGGTCACCAAGGAGAGGACGAACCAGATGGCGTCGATAAGGCCTTGGTGGGTGACGGCGTCGGAGGGGGAGCTGAGCCAGCGGGTCACCATGCCTTTGATCGACTGGTTGGAGATGTAGGCGGTGCTTACACCAGCGTCTTTGGTGGAATTCATCTTGAAGACAACGTCGGTGTAGTACCGGATCGTGTCCTGGAGACGGAAGCAAGCGGTTAGCCCGGTGGCAAGCAGCATTGATGCCGCGGCGACGAAAATGGCCCGGTACTTGCGATTGAGGAGGAAGAACAGGCACATTACCAAAGGGGTGAGCTTAATCGCAGCGGCGAGGCCAATGAAGGTACCTTGGGGAAGGAACCGGCGGCGTGGTACAAGGTCGAGCACGCACAACGCCATGACCACCACGTTGATCTGTCCGAAAGAGGCGTTCAGAGTTTGTGGTTCCGAAAGCAGCGCGAACGGCCAGACCAATGCTGCGATAGCGAAAGCCTCAAGATGTCGGCCCAGCGGAACCAGCGCGCGAGCCACAAAAAGAATGCACATGAGGGTCAGCAAGCCAGAAAGCACGATCATGCTGGTGGCAGCGAGATCTTCGGACAAATAATGAAACGGGGTCAGTAGGAAGGCGCCAAACGGCGGGTAAATGAATGGCAGCTGAATACCGGCGACCGGGAAAGGGCGCGAATACAGCGACTCATTGTCGAGGAAGGCATTCGCCCCCGCGCGATAGACCTCCATGTCGATATGGAGGTCCCATTCGTGAACTAAGGAGCGCAGCTGCCACCAACCGGACAAGAGGCCAGTGACAGTGATGATCCAAAGCACTGAGGTAGGCAGGTGAAGCTTGACCTGCGTGTACTCAGATGTGTGAAAACTCGTGGGCATGCCCACAAATATTAGTCGATTCGCCGCACCGCGCCCTTATCAGCCGACGTTGCCAAAGCCGCGTAGGCGCGCAAGGCCCGGCTGACAGTCCGCTCCCGGTTGCGTGGCTGCCACGGCTTGTCGCTCGCCGCCATCGCTTCTCGACGCCGCTCGAGCTCATCCTCTGGTACTGCAACGCTCAACTCGCGGGTATGCACATCGATGGTGATCAGATCGCCATCCTCGATCAGCGCAATCGTGCCTCCGTGGGCTGCTTCCGGGCTGATGTGTCCGACCGAAAGGCCCGAAGACCCGCCGGAGAAGCGGCCATCCGTGATCAGCGCACACTTCTTGCCCAAACCAGCACCCTTGAGGAATGCGGTAGGGTGCAGCATTTCCTGCATCCCCGGGCCACCCGACGGACCCTCGTAACGCACAACGAGAACCTCGCCCGGCTGGATCGTCTTGTTGAGAATGACGGAGACTGCCTCTTCTTGAGACTCGACCACGCGGGCAGGGCCGGTGAAACGCCACAGATCTTCATCGACACCAGCAGCTTTGATGATGGCGCCGTCCTCTGCGACATTGCCGCGCAATACAGCAAGGCCCCCATCCTTGGTGTAAGCATGCGCAACCGAACGGATACAGCCATGCTCGGCATCAGTGTCGAGGCTATCCCAACGATTATCAGTGGAAAAGGCCTCGGTGGTGCGCACGCCACCGGGAGCCGCATGGAAAAGCTCGAGTGCCGCTGCACTTGGCTGAGCTGCACGGATATCCCAGGTTTCCAACCATTCGGTCAACGAAGGGGAATGGACCGCGTGCACTTCAGTGTTGAGGAGATCGGCGCGGTAGAGCTCGCCCAGGATCGCCGGGATCCCGCCCGCGCGATGGACGTCTTCCATGTGGTAGTCCGAGTTGGGGGACACCTTTGCCAGGCAGCCGACGCGCTTGGACAGGGCGTCGATATCTGCCAGACCGAAGTCCAACTCGGCTTCCTGAGCCGCTGCCAAGATATGGAGCACGGTGTTGGTGGAGCCGCCCATCGCCATGTCCAGCGCCATGGCATTTTCGAACGCGGGCTTGGAGGCAATGTTGCGTGGCAAGACTGACTCGTCACCATCGCGGTAATAGCGGGTAGCCAGCTCGACAATTGTCCGGCCAGCTTCCTCGAACAGGCGACGACGCGCAGAATGGGTAGCCAAAGTTGAGCCATTACCAGGCAGGGAGAGCCCCAGGGCTTCGGTGAGGCAGTTCATGGAGTTTGCCGTGAACATTCCCGAGCAGGAACCGCAGGTCGGACACGCGGAACGTTCGACCTCATTGAGCCCATCTTCGGTCACCGCGTCCGAGGCGGAGGCCGAAATGGCGGTAACCAAATCCGTCGGAGCATGCGCGACACCGTCTACAACCACGGCCTTGCCTGCTTCCATTGGACCACCGGAGACGAAAACGACCGGAATGTTGAGCCGGAGCGCCGCGTTGAGCATTCCGGGAGTGATCTTGTCACAGTTAGAAATGCACACCAATGCGTCCGCAGTATGCGCGTTGACCATGTATTCCACTGAATCGGCGATGATCTCGCGCGATGGGAGCGAATACAACATGCCACCGTGTCCCATGGCGATGCCATCGTCGACGGCAATGGTGTGGAATTCGCGCGCGACGCCGCCAGCTGCGGTGATAGCTTCGGCGACAATATCGCCGACATTCTTCAAGTGCACGTGGCCTGGGACAAACTGGGTGTATGAGTTCGCGATGGCAATAATAGGTTTGCCAAAATCACTGTCGCCCATACCGGTGGCACGCCAGAGCGCGCGAGCGCCTGCAGCATTGCGTCCGACGGTGGTTACTCGAGATCGAAGTGGAAACATGGGCTGGTCCTAACGGGAGTTAAGGAGCTAGCTTTCTTCGGCTTCTTTCAATACTTGTCGACCGTCACGGTGAATGATGACGACCTTCTTGTTGGCAGCTTCTTTGCCGGCGCTGAGCGCGTCGACAATGCGACCGTCGGAAGCTTCGCTGAGCTTCGGCAACGAATTGAAAGTGATACCAGGAAGTGCAAACTCGGTGTTGTCTTTGGCGCGGGCAAAGGTCTTGCTGCCGCCGAATCGGATGCCGGCGAAATCTTCCCAAGTGACCTGGCGTGGGCGGTGGAAAGCATAGTGCGCGGTGATCCCGGAGTTGTCCACTACGGTCTTGGATTTCACAACCCAATACGTAAAGAGGACTGGCAACAAGAGAATCCAACCGAGCTTCAGTGGCGCGACACCGATGACGAGCAGCGAGATCATTCCCATGACCACGGCGCCGATCAGGTGGGTGCGGTCGGTGGCGAAGGTCGTTGCTGCACTAGCTTGTGGCTTGGCAGCTGGGGCAGAGGACGATGAACTCATAGCCGACATTGTAGGCAAGTGCCGGCCCCGAAACGTAATTGTACCGGCACAGGCGTACTCAAAAGGGAAGTTCCGATCGTCAAATGCGAATCACCAGGTACCGGGTTGCTGAAGCAGTGTGGTTACCCCCGGATGGAAAAAATACGTGGATCGGATCACTTTATGCAATGGGTTGTGTATTATCGAAGCCATGAACATTATTCGACTTGTACTCGTAACCTCACGGCGCTTGCCGTAGGCGACGCTACAAGTCGACCCCGCAAGCGCCCTCGACAGCACACACAAGTGCTGGCCGGGGGCTTTTGCTTTAGATTGCCCACCCGCAACAAACGAAAAGTAAGACTTTCTTGACTTGTTCGATGTCATCGCTGCTACCGCCACCCCTGGTAACTGAGGAGACAAGAACTAAGTGTTGAACTTTGATTAGGGAGTGAAGAAGTTGTGACACAGCCAGGAGCGAAGCAGGAGGCCGCCGGGCCTAACCCAGCGATGCTGGCGAGCCTTGCCAAGGCCCAGCGAGTAAACCAGCCAGAAGTAATGACGGGCGCGCAAGCAATCGTACGGTCTTTGGAAGAGCTCGGCACTGATGTCGTGTTCGGTATTCCCGGCGGAGCTGTGCTCCCGCTGTACGATCCGATCTACCACTCCACGAAGCTGCGTCACGTCCTCGCGCGGCACGAGCAGGGGGCCGGACATGCGGCCACCGGCTATGCGCAAGCCACCGGAAAAGTCGGGGTGTGTATCGCCACCTCCGGCCCCGGCGCCACCAACCTGGTCACCCCGCTTGCCGACGCCAACCTGGATTCCGTACCCCTCGTAGCCATTACCGGGCAGGTGGGAGCCAATTTATTGGGAACGGATGCGTTTCAGGAAGCGGACATCCGCGGGATCACCCTGCCTGTCACCAAGCACAATTTCATGGTGACTGATCCGAACCAGATCCCGGCGGCAATGGCGGAGGCCTTCCATTTGGCGTCGACAGGCCGGCCGGGAGCGGTGTTGGTGGACGTGCCGAAGAATGTTCAGGAGGCGCGCTGTGAGTTTAGTTGGCCGCCGGTGATTGACCTGCCAGGATACCGGCCGGTCACTACTCCGCACCCGAAGCAAATCGACGAAGCCGTCAATTTGATTACCCAGGCTCGTCAGCCGGTGTTGTATGTCGGTGGCGGCGTCATTAAGGCGGATGCGAGCGCAGAGCTCATTGAGTTCGCGGAGCTCACCAGCATCCCCGTGGTGACCACCTTGATGGCGTTGGGTGGTTTCCCTGCGTCGCACCCGCAGTTCCTGGGCATGCCGGGCATGCACGGCACCGTGCCTGCCGTGGGAGCGCTGCAGGAATCGGACCTCATCATCGCCGTCGGTGCGCGCTTTGATGACCGGGTAACTGGGCATGTGGCTTCCTTTGCTCCCAATGCGCAGGTGATCCATGCCGATATCGACCCGGCTGAAATCGGCAAGATTCGGGAAGTTGCGGTTCCGATCGTCGGCGATGCGCGCGAAGTGCTACGCGCGTTAATCGATGCCTACCGCGATAAGGGCGTGCCTGCGCCGGAAACCACACACTGGTGGAAGTTCATTAACAATCTGCGCACGCGTTTCCCACGCGGTTATGAGCCACAATCTGACGGCAAGCTATCACCGCAGTTTGTCATCGAGACGCTGTCGCAAACAGTTGGTCCGGATGCGATCTACTGCGCTGGAGTGGGACAGCATCAGATGTGGTCCGCACAGTTTGTGGATTTTGAGCATCCGCGTACCTGGCTGAACTCCGGTGGTTTGGGCACGATGGGCTACGCCGTCCCCGCCGCTATGGGTGCCAAGGCTGGCCGGCCTGACAAGGAAGTGTGGGCCATCGACGGCGATGGTTGCTTCCAGATGACCAACCAGGAACTCGTGACCTGCGCGGTCGAGGGCTTCCCGGTGAAGATCGCATTGATCAACAATGGCAACCTCGGCATGGTTCGACAGTGGCAAACCCTGTTCTACGAGGGGCGTTACTCCAACACCCGCCTGGGGCACGACACCGGCTACCTGCCGGATTTCGTGCGACTGGCCGAGGCGATGGGGTGTGTGGGGTTGCGCGTGACCAAGGAAGAAGATGTCATTCCGGCGATCAAGCAAGCCCAGGCGATTAACGATCGTCCGGTGGTCATCGACTTTGTCGTTGGCGAGGATGCCCAGGTGTGGCCGATGGTGGCAGCTGGTAAGTCGAACTCGGAAATCCAGTACGCGTTGGGGTTGAGCCCGGAATTTGATGTCGAGGCGCCGGTCAGCCCGGCAGAAATGGAGCAGCAGCGATGAGCATGACTAATCAGGCAGCGGGCGTCGAAAAGCGGCATACTCTTTCGGTGCTGGTGCAGGATGTAGACGGTATCACCTCGCGCATCGCCGGCATGTTCACCCGGCGCGGCTTCACGATGTATTCTTTCAGCTCCGCGCGGACCGAACACGAAAACATCAACCGCATCACCATCGTCGTGTACGGCGACGAGGTAGTAGTAGAGCAGATCACCAAGCAGCTCAACAAGCTTGTCGACGTGCTCAAGGTGGTGCGCCTAGATGAGGAGTCCACGATCGCCCGGGCCATGTTGCTGGTCAAGGTGAACGCCGACAACACCACGCGTCCGCACGTGGTCGATGCGGCCAACATTTTCCGCGCGCGCATTGTCGACGTCGCGCCGGAATCGGTGGTCATCGAAGCAACCGGCACTCCAGGCAAGCTCAGCGCTTTGTTGGATGTCCTAGAGCCATTCGGCATCCGGGAGTTTATCCACTCCGGTGAGATTGCCGTGGGGCGTGGTCCGAAGACCATGACCCCGCAGAAGAACTCATAAGATATATCAATTCATTTTTGAAAGGACAATTCCCATGGCTATCGAACTTTTTTATGACGACGACGCTGACCTGAGCATCATCCAGGGACGAAAAGTGGCCATCATCGGCTACGGCTCCCAGGGGCACGCCCACGCCCAGAACCTGCGGGATTCTGGTGTCGAGGTTGTCATTGGTCTGCGCGAAGGCTCCGGTTCGGCCGCTGAGGCGCAGGAGGCTGGATTTGAAGTCAAGTCCAACGCCGAGGCTGCGGCGTGGGCAGATGTGATCATGCTGCTGGCTCCGGATACGTCGCAGGCAACAATCTTCACTGAAGATCTCGCGCCAAACCTGAAGGACGGCGACGCGCTTTTCTTCGGACATGGCCTAAACATCCACTTCGGCCTGATCACCCCGCCACAGGGAGTCACCATCGGTATGGTTGCACCAAAGGGGCCCGGCCACCTGGTTCGACGCCAGTTTGTCGACGGCAAGGGCGTTCCATGCCTGATCGCAGTCGACCAAGATCCTCGTGGCGAGGGCCGCGACCTCACGCTGTCCTACGCGGCTGCCATTGGTGGCGCCCGCGCAGGTGTCATCCCTACGACCTTCAAGGACGAGACCGAAACGGACCTATTTGGTGAGCAGGCTGTGCTCTGTGGCGGTGCCGAGGAACTCATCAAGGCTGGCTTCGACGTCCTAGTCGAGGCCGGCTACGAGCCCGAAATGGCCTACTTCGAGTGCCTTCACGAGATGAAGCTGATCGTGGACCTGATGTTCGAGGGTGGCCTGTCCGCTATGAACAAATCAATCTCCGACACCGCCGAATTCGGCGGCTACCTCTCGGGCCCGCGCATTATCGATGCCCGCGTCAAGGAATCCATGCGCGAAGTTCTGCGGGATATCCAGGATGGAACCTTTACCAAGCGCCTGGTAGCCAATGTTGAGGGTGGCAACAAGGAATTGGAGCAACTGCGGGCAGAGACCGCAGGGCACCCAATTGAGGCCACCGGGGAAAAGCTGCGCGGTTTGATGTCCTGGGTGAAGTAATCTGCGCGTGACGACCGTACCCACCTATAGTTGATCTATACGTTTCTTCGTAGTCGTCTATAGGAAAGGTTGTGCCTTGCGGAGGTTTTCAGGTCTCCCCGTGCTAGCTACTATCGCTTGTTCCGCCCTAGTGCTAGCCGGGTGTCAAGGCTCTCAGCCGCCAGCACCTGACTCGGAACATGCTTTGGGTAATGAAGCTCGAGCGAACCAAGCGATAACCGTGTCGGAAAGATTCGCACGCCAGCCAGAGGTGCTGCGCGATGAGGACGGCTCCGGCGTTGAGGTAGCCACGCGAGTTTTCGAACACTCGGAAACTCTCGTGGTTAGTGATCCAACGCCCGGGGCACAATTGCGCGCAGCGTCCATTGCCGTCGCGGCCCATGCCCCGATGGTGGTGTCGCATTCGGCCAATAACTCGGCGATTCAAGAGGCGGTATCCCGCCTGAAAGTCAACACCGTGCTGCTGGTGGGGGATCCAGCTTTGCAAGATTTCGGTGCGACAAAGGTGGTACGCGACCCCGGTACTGAACAGGGGCTCACGCAGCTAACAGCCTCGAAGTTCAATTCGGTGGAAACCACGGAGCCGGTAAAAAGCCTGGCTCAACTCCAAGCCAACCAGCCGGTGCTGCTCCGGCACCCGGACTGGAACCTGCCCGAACGTGGCGATACGCCAGCCGATAATTTCCCCTTCCAAAGCGTGCAAGACGGTGGTTCCGCTCCGGTGGTGGTGGTCACGGAGGAATCTTCGCTAGCTTCGGTTGCTTCCGCGAAGGCTTTCGGGGCTCAGGTGCGGTACTTGTCTTATCCGGACCCCCGCGTCGATGACAAGGCTATGGAAGCGGTCGCGGGGCTCAGTGAAGCCCCGCTGCTTGCGCTCGGGCGCCAATTCGGTGATAGCGCGACTTTGCAGCGTCGGATACAAATGGGCGAGAAGATCACCCAGCAGCAACCCGGAGGCGGCGGTTTGGTCTTCCCTGGGCGACGCATTGTGGCGTTGTATGGGCACCCCAGTGGCCCGGCTCTTGGCGCAATGGGGGAGCAGCCACCGGCGGAGGCGGTCGCGCGGGTCAAGGATCTGGCCGCCCAGTATCAACACCATTCGGCTGAGCCTGTTGTCCCGGCTTTTGAAGTCATTGCGACGGTGGCGTCGGGCGGTCCCGGCGCGGACGGCGACTTTAGTAATGAGTCGGATCCGCAGGAGTTGGTGCCGTATATCGACGCCATCACCCAGGCTGGTGGCTACGCGATTTTGGATCTTCAACCTGGTCGAGCATCGTTGTTGCAGCAGGCACAGCGCTACGAAGAATTGTTGAAGCGGCCGAATGTAGGTTTGGCCCTGGATCCGGAGTGGAAGATCGGGCCGTCGGAAAGGCCCATGCAGCGGGTGGGCAGCGCGGAGGCGGCCGAAATCAACGAGGTTTCGGATTGGCTGGCCACGCTTACGCGCGAGAACAAGTTGCCGCAAAAGGCGTTTGTGCTGCACCAATTCCAGTTGCAAATGATCCGTGACCGGGAGCAGCTCAATCTTTCGCATGACGAGCTGGCATTTGTGTTGCATATCGATGGGCATGGCTCGACGGGTGACAAGTTTGCTACTTGGGACACAATGCGGGAGGGGCTTGATCCGCGGTTCTTCCTGGCATGGAAGAACTTCATCGACGAGGACAAGCCGATGTTTAATCCGGAGCGCACGATGAACGAGGTGCGTCCGCGGCCGTGGTTGGTGACGTACCAGTAGCTGGCGCTGACGGGTGGTAAATTTTTATCAACACTGAAAAGTTTACATCAATTAGTATATTTTCTAGTGGTTTGCGCTAGAGATATGCAAATTATGCAAAGTTTTGGCTAGGATATTCAGAAGTTGCCATCGTCGCAAGGTGTGCAACCCGCTTTGTCCCGGCGCGGTCGTGCCTGGGCCTGGCGGCGGAATACTCATCATCAGGAGATGATCACGTGAGCTCGAATGCCCGTCCTGTAGTCCTCATCGCAGATAAGCTAGCCCCGTCCACTGTGGACGCCTTGGGTGAAGGTGTGGAAGTTCGTTGGGTTGACGGTCCGAATCGAGCTGAATTGTTGGCCGCTGTGCCGGAGGCAGACGCCCTTTTGGTGCGTTCGGCCACCACGGTGGACAAGGAAGTTCTGGACGCAGCCAAGAACTTGAAGATTGTTGGTCGTGCCGGTGTTGGCCTCGACAACGTCGATATTGCCTCCGCCACCGAGCGTGGCGTCATGGTGTGCAACGCCCCGACCTCGAACATTCACTCCGCATGTGAACATGCGATTTCGCTGCTGCTCGCCACTGCCCGCCAGATTCCGGCGGCGGACGCCACCCTGCGCGACGGGGAATGGAAGCGTTCGGCGTTTAAAGGCGTGGAAATTTTCGGCAAGACCGTCGGCATCGTCGGCTTCGGCCATATCGGTCAGCTGTTTGCTCAGCGTCTCAAGGCGTTTGAAACCACTCTGATTGCATATGATCCGTACGCAAATCCGGCGCGGGCGGCGCAATTGGGTGTCGAGCTAGTGGAGCTGGAAGAGCTCATGGCGCGCGCTGACTTCGTCACGATTCACCTGCCCAAGACGAAGGAAACCGCCGGCATGTTCAACGCTGAGCTGCTGGGGAAGGCCAAGCCAGGCCAGATCATCGTCAACGCTGCTCGCGGTGGCCTTGTCGACGAACAGGCCCTGGCTGACGCAATCAAGTCCGGGCAAATCCGGGGAGCCGGCTTTGATGTCTTCGCTACGGAGCCATGCACGGATTCGCCGTTGTTTGGTTTGCCTGAGGTCGTGGTGACCCCGCACTTGGGTGCGTCTACAGAAGAGGCACAAGACCGCGCGGGGACCGATGTGGCAGCGTCCGTGCTCAAGGCGCTCTCGGGAGAATTCGTAGCAGATGCAGTGAACGTATCTGGCGGTCGCGTTGGTGAAGAAGTGGGCCGTTGGATGGAATTGACCCGCAAGCTCGGCTTGGCGGTGGGGCACCTGCTCGATGGCGCTCCAACTCGCCTGGAAGTAGAAGCGCGAGGCGAGCTGTCTACGGAGGATGTCGAGGTCCTCGGCCTTTCTGCCTTGCGTGGCCTCTTTACTGGTATCACGGACCAGCCAGTGACCTTTGTCAATGCACCGAAGATCGCGGAAGAACGTGGGGTGGAATTGGAGGTGTTGACCAATTCTGAGTCCGCTACCCACCGTTCTGATGTGGTGGTGCGTGCATTTAGTGGAGACGGCAGCAAGGCGACGGTCGTGGGTGCGTTGACCGGCGTGAATCGCCAAGACAAGATCGTTCGCATCAATGGCCGTAGCTTGGACATGCGGGCGCAGGGCCAAAATATCTTCATGTTCTACGAAGATAAGCCGGGCGCGATCGGACAAGTTGGTACGATGTTAGGCGCGCACAACATCAACATCGAGGCGGCCGCCATGTCCCTGCATGACGACGGCGGCGCGATCCTAGTGTTGCGGGTTAATCAGGAAGTGTCCGCTGATCTGCTGGATAACGTGGCGGCGCAGTTGGGTGCAAAGAAGTTCCAATTGTTCTTGGATTAGCGTTCGAGAAAGGTTGGTTCGTGTTCACCACAGATTTTCGCCAAACCGTAGGTACTTTTCCTTCCGGGGTGACTGTGGTGACCACGCACGATCCGGGTTCTACTACCTTGCAACACTTGCAGGTGGGGAGCTTCATCGGGGTGTCCGTGCTTTCCGACGGGCAATTGGAGCTAGCTCAGCGTTTTGCACGTCGTGGGGTGGACAAGTTCGCGGATACCTTTGTGCACCGAGTCGCTGATGGGGTGCCGATCTTGGACGGGGCTTCCGCTTTGTTCGTGGGGAAGGTGCAGGCGCATCATTTGGGTGGGGATCACACCATTTTGACTGTGTTGGTGGAAAAAATGGGCCACGAAGAGGCGGCGCGGACACTGTTGTATCAGCGTGGTTCGCTGCGGGAATGGCCGATTTAGCTCACTCCCAGGCTTGCTAATGAAAAAAGTTGCCATTAATGTGGCTGCTTATGAAAACGACTCCTGTTACCGTGCTTAGTGGCTTCCTGGGGACGGGGAAAACCACGCTGCTCAACCATCTGCTCGCCAATCGGCAAGGGCGCAAGATCGCCGTCATTGTCAATGACTTCTCGGAAGTTAATATCGATGCCGCGCTGATCGCCGGGGAAGGTCAGTTGACCAGGGGTGAGGATCGCTTTGTTGAGCTGTCCAATGGTTGCATCTGCTGCACTCTGCGCGAGGACTTGGTGGAATCCGTGGCCAAGCTGGCGCGCGCCGGCAAGTATGAGCACATCGTCATTGAATCCACCGGAATCTCTGAGCCGATGCCGGTTGCAGCGACTTTTGATTGGCAATTTGAGGACGGTTTTCGCCTCGGGGACCTGGCGCACATTGACACGATGGTCTCTCTGGTCGATGCATCTTCGTTTTTGTCGATGCTGAAGAAAGGGACGAAACTCGCGGAGGCAGACCGCTCAGCCGACGAGGACGACGAGCGCACCGTCTCTGACCTCTTGGTAGATCAAGTTGAGTTTGCGGACCTGCTGTTGATCACTAAATCGGACCTCGTTTCGGCCGAGGAGCTGGAAAAAGTTCAACTCGCGCTTACCGCGCTTAATCCGCGGGCTCGCCAGGAAGTGGTTGTTGCGGGGGAGATTGATCCAGCCCTCGTTCTCGACGCTCACCTTTACGATGAAGCCACCGCTCGGGCCTGTGAAGGTTTCTATGATGAGTTGGCTAACCCGCACGCGCCCGAAACTGAAGAATATGGGATTTCCTCAGTGGTGTTCCGTAGCGATCGGCCGTTTAGCAAACAGCGCCTGCTGCAGGCCCTGCGTGCGACAAGGGGATTGGTCCGGTCTAAAGGATTTTGTTGGCTGGACAATGATGTCACGGTGGTGCACGCCTGGCAGCAGGCGGGACCCAACCTGCGCATCCAGCCGGCGGCGCTGTGGGCCAGTGTAGATATGCGTCCCGGGAGCGAAATTGTCCTGATCGGCGTGGGTTTTGATGCTGACCGCACGCTGGAGCTATTTGCCGACGCAGTGCTGACCGACCAGGAGGTGGCCTCCATACTGGGGTAGCGACGCAAGGGGCATGCTACACTCACCCTAATCCCGTTAAGCGAGAAAGGTGTCCCACATGTTGAAACTTGCTGTTATTGGCGGCGACGGCATCGGCCCAGAAGTAACCGCCGAAGCACTCAAAATCCTGCAGCATGTCCGCGACGACATGAGCGTAACCGATTTCGACCTCGGCGCTCGTCGCTTTCTCACCAACGGCGAGCTGCTTACCGACGCCGACCTGGCCAGCCTACGCGAACACGACGCAATTCTGCTCGGTGCGATCGGTGCTCCGGGCGCGGTCGCCCCAGGAATCCTGGAACGCGGTCTGCTGCTCAAGCTGCGTTTTGAGCTGGATCACCATGTTAACTTGCGTCCGGCAAAGCGCTACGGGACGTCGAAAAGCCCCTTGGCGGAGCCGGGCGAGATCGACTTTGTCGTGGTGCGCGAGGGGACCGAAGGGCTGTACTGTGGCAACGGCGGAGTCTTGCGGCGGGGCACCCCGCAGGAAGTTGCGAGCGAGGTCAGCCAGAACACCCGCTTCGGGGTTGAGCGGGTGGTCCGGGATGCGTTCGCTCGGGCGCAGTCGCGGCGAGGACATCTCACCTTGGTGCACAAGACGAATGTGCTGGTCAACGCTGGGGACCTGTGGCAGCGCACCGTCAACGAGGTGGCTGCGGAATTCCCTGATGTGACCGTTGACTATCAGCATATCGATGCCGCTACGATCTATCTGGTCACTGACCCGGGGCGCTACGACGTGATCGTCACAGACAATCTGTTCGGCGACATTCTCACCGACTTGGCGGGCGCGGTGACCGGCGGAATTGGCCTGGCGGCGAGTGGAAATATCGACGCTACCGGCACGAACCCTTCGATGTTTGAACCAGTGCATGGTTCGGCGCCGGACATTGCCGGCCGCGGAATTGCGGATCCTACCGCGGCGATCTTGTCGGCTGCGATGCTGCTCCGTCATGTCGGTGATGATACCAATGCGCAACGCATTGAGGATGCCGTCACCGCAGATGTGGAAGCCCGTACCGCAGAAAGTAGTACAAAAACTACCGAAATTGGAGATCGGATCCTCGCCAGGATCTAAAGTATGAGCCATGACATTAGAGCTCGAGGCGATCACTGACTTCCTCGCCCAGGAACTGCCGTTTTCCCACCTCCCAGCGGCAGCTCTGGCTACCCTGCCACAACACATGGACATGGTGTACGCTAAGCGTGAGACGGTGCTCATCGAAACCGGACAGCCCAACGACTTCCTCTACATCATCCGGTCCGGAGCCATCGATGTCCTCGATTCCGAGGGCGGATTGCTGGACCGACGGGGAGTGGGCAGCACCTTCGGCTACTCGACACTCAACGGGTTGAACGCCAGCAACTATCGCATGGTCGCAGTCGAGGACAGCCTGCTGCTGCGACTGCCTCGCGCGGAGTTCAACGCGCTCACCGATACCTATCCGTGGCTGGGCGCCCACTTTGCGGAACACTCCCAGCGCATCCGGGCCGTCGCCGATCAGCGCACGGACGACACCTCAGCTGCGGTTTTGCGCACGAAAGCTCGGGAGTTCCTCAACCCGGATCCAGCCGTGGCGGCGAAAGAAGACACGATCGGGCAAGCTGCAGCAGTGATGGAGGAAAAGAATTGCTCCGCGTTGCTCATCATGGATCAGGGGAGGCTTGCTGGCATCGTCACGGACCGCGACCTGCGCCGAATGGTCGCCACCGGTGTCAACAGTGGGGTGCCCGTTGCACAACTCATGACGCCACAGCCACGCACCATCGGCCCAGACACTTTTGCTTTTGAAGCGATGCTCGTTATGGCTGAGCTGGGCATTCACCACCTGCCGGTGTTGGACGGAAACGAGCTGTGCGGGGTGGTGTCGTCCGCCTCGATCGTAAGTTTGTTGCGCAACAACCCGATGTACCTCACCGCAGAGCTCTCCAAAGTCAACGAACCGGCAGACATGGCCGCCACCTTTGCTGCAGCCGAGGAAATCGCCGTGCGGCTCATCGAACGCGGCGCAACCTCGCAAGACGTGGCCGGACTACTCACCGTCGCGGCCGACGCCGTAGCCCGCCGCCTCCTGGCGCTAGCCGAGGAAAAGCTAGGGCCACCACCGGTGCCGTACTGCTTCGTGGTGGTGGGCTCCCAGGGACGTCGTGGCATGGGGTTGGCCTCCGATCAAGACAACTGCCTGGTCATTTCCGATGACTACCAGCCTGAGCACGACAGCTACTTCGCGCAGCTCTCCGAATTCGTCTGTCGTGGGCTTGATACCGCTGGTCAGGTGCTGTGCCCGGGGGACATGATGGCCATGAATCCAGCGTGGCGGATGACCACTAGCCAGTGGATTTCAACCTTCCGGCAATGGATCACCGCGCCCGAACCGGATGCCTTGCTGCACGCGCAGACCTTCTTCGACTTCCGTGGCATTCATGGCGAGACTTCCCTGGCTCAGGAAGTCCACCAGGCGGCCGTCGAGATGGCGCAGCATGCCCCGCGGTTGCATGCCCACCTTGCGGCGCTGGCGGCGCGTCGTGAACCACCACTGAGTTTCTTCCGCGGCTTCGTGGTCGAGCGCAGTGGCGAGTATGCGCAGACCCTGGATGTGAAGAAGGGTGGAACCGCGGCAGTGGTGCAGATGGCGCGTCTGTACGCGTTGGCGGCGGGGTGTCCGGAGGTGGGAACGGAGGAGCGTCTGCACGCGGCTGCGGGCAAGAGCGTTTCGGAGGGTGGCGCCCGAGATCTTGGCGACGCCTTGGAATTCTTACATAGTGTCTCTTTGCGCTGGCAGGCCGAGCAACTGCGCCGGGGCGAGCGCCCCAGCTACCACATTGACCCGAAGGAACTGTCCAAGAGCGACCGCGAGCGGCTGCGGGATTCCTTCCAGGTGATTAAGTCGATGCAAACCGCCTTGGCTACCAAATTCCCTGTTCGGAGCACCTAAGTGTTTGGTTTTGGGAAGAAGAAGTCCGCACGTGGCGCCCTCGCGGAGTATCTGGCGCAGCCGGCGGTGGACCGTGATACGGCCGTCGAGAAGCTGAACCTGTTAGCTGTGGACGTGGAGACGACGGGGCTGAAGGCGGGCCGCGACGCCCTGCTGTCGATCGGCTGGGTGCCGGTCACCGCGGGCGTGATCGAGCTGGCGGCCGCGCGCCACCATGTGCTGCAGACTGGGGCGGAAGTAGGACAGTCCGCCACCGTGCACGGGCTTACCGACGACCAGGTGGCCGCCGGCAGCGACCCCCGAGAAGCACTGGGAGAGTTTCTAGACGCCCTGCAAGGACGAATCGCCCTGGTGCACTACGCGCCAATAGAGCAGAATTTCCTCTCGCATGCGTGTAACCAGCACTTCGGTGCTCCGTTGAAACTTCCGGTCGTGGACACTTTCGCTCTCGAGCGACGCCACATGGAGCGCATGGGCACCTATCCGCGCGGCGAAGATCTCCGGCTGGGACGGGTCCGCGCCCGCTATGGCTTGCCGACGTACCGCAACCACAACGCGCTCACCGACGCGCTGGCCACCGCAGAGTTGTATTTGGCGTGGGCCGCTCGCTCCACCGCCCGCACCTTGAGAGACCTGCAGGTATAGCTGCTAGCTGACTCGAAAGCAACAATAAGTGACCAGTGCCATGTATGATTCCTGCTATGCGAATTGGACGAATTGCCACCCCTGAAGGAATGACCTTCTGTGTCTTCGACGACGAAGGAACCACCGCTAAGCAGATCTCCGGCCACCCATTTGAAGCCCCGCAGTACACCGGCAAGGAATGGCCTTTGACCGAGGTACGTCTGCTGGCTCCAATGCTGCCAGGCAAGATCGTCGCGCTGGGGCGTAACTACGCCGACCACGTTGCCGAGGTTTTCCAGAAGAGTGCTGAATCCCTGCCTCCGACCATCTTCATTAAGCCGTCTACTGCGGTGATTGGGCCAGGCGCGGCCATTAAGATCCCGGACTTTGCCACCAAGGTCGAATTTGAAGGCGAAGTGGGTATGGTCATTTCCAAGGCCTGCAAGAACGTCAAGGCGGAAGATTGGCAGGACTACATCCTGGGCTTTACCATCGTCAACGATGTTTCCTCCCGTGACCTGCAGTTCGCCGACGGCCAGTGGGCGCGCGCAAAGGGCATCGATACGTTTGCTCCGATGGGGCCGTGGATTGAAACTGATCTTTCCAAGTTCGAGTTCGACAATATCTCCATCAAGGCGCACCTCACCCACGACGGTGAAACCACCACGCCGCAGGACTCCAACTCCCACCAGATGATCAAGACTTTCGGTGAGATCCTGGAAATGATCACGGCGTCCATGACGCTCCTGCCTGGCGACGTCGTCATCACCGGCTCACCGGCTGGCACCAAGGAAATGGTTCCTGGCGACTTCATCGAGATTGAAGTCCAGGGCATCGGCAAGCTTGGCAACCCGATCGAGCGCGCTTAGGTCTACGACCTTCGCGAATTGAAAGACATAGAACCCGATAGTCTGGGCATAACAGCTGCTACTTGCCTAATTCTGGCGCAGTAGTGAACGCTTTGCTCCGACTATCGGGTTTTCATCTGTTTGGAATCCGGCGAAACTCTCGTCCCACCCAACTAATGAGTAACCCCGTCACCAAAAAGACCGCCATCTCGATGATCACTAACGGGTGACGGTTTTCCACGAGGGCTAACGCAGCCAGCACCAGGTGCCCGATGAGAATAAGTTTGGGTGTGATCACAGGTCGGGTGCCCCGGAGGGATGCGATGAACCAGTCGATGACCTTGCACAATAAGGTGAGCCCCAGCGAGATGAGTACCCCGGCCATGAGGTAGAGATAGAGCACGGTAACTCCCCACACTTCTTCGAAAGGGAACACATGAACCACGATTTCGAACAATTCTACGCATCCCAGGACCAGGTGTGGTCGGGCAATCCCAATGAGAACTTGGTCAATGCCCTCGGCGATGTGCCCCCGGGCACCGCGTTGGATATCGGGTGTGGCGAAGGTGCCGACGTGAAGTGGCTGCATGACCAGGGCTGGGTAGTTACCGGAATCGATCCCTCCGCGACCGCGATCGAACGCACCCGGGCGAAATGCCCGGAGGCCACCCTGCACGTGGGAACTTTCGAGGAACTCGAACTAGGCACCTATGACCTTATCGTCGCCTCCTACGTGCCGCTGGCCAAAGACGCAGGCAAAAAGCTCAAGGCCTGCCTCAATGACGGCGGAAAGCTAGTGTTACTGCACCACGAGTTCCCGCTGCACCAAGCACCCGAGGACTACCTGATGCCGCACAACGCTCATGAGCTGCTGGGCGGGGAGTGGGACATTAAAGTGACTAAGAAGCAGCGCAGCGTGCAGCATGGAAAAGGCAAGCACCACAAGGACGATCTGCTTCTAACAGCTACAGTCCGAGAGCACGCAAAATAGTTCGGAGTTTTGCGTCAGTTTCCGCCAACTCGGCGGAAGGGGAGGAGGACGCTACAATCCCGCCACCGGCCCAGGCGCGCGCGGTGAGCCCATCGGGCTCGACCTCTGCGCAGCGGATGGCCACCATGTATTCGCCATCACCTGAAGCGTCGCACCAGCCGACGGCGCCGGCGTAAAAGCCGCGTGGGGTTTCTACGGACTCGATGAGCGCTTCGGCGGCGTCGACAGGAGTTCCGCAAATAGCTGGCGTCGGGTGGACCAAAAGGGCTAGTTCCAGCGCAGTCATCTCGCGAGCGAGCGTGCCCACGATCGGCGTGGCCAGATGCCACATCTCATCGGTCTTGGTCAGCTCCGGCACGGTCGGGGCTGAAAGGGAGGAGCACACTGGCTCCAAAAGCCGTAGCAGGTGCTCAACCACGAAGCGGTGTTCCGCCAGGTCCTTGGTGCTGGCCTGTAAATCCGCGCCGGCCACGTGGTCGGCCACGGGATCAGCTGACCTGGGTGCGGAACCTGCAAGCGGGTAAGCCGTCACCGTGGAGCCTTGCAGCTTGATCAACACCTCCGGCGAACTGCCGACCAGAAATCCGCGGCCTACTGGTCCCAAATCTGCGATGAAGCCATCGAAATTGTGGGAATTGTCGATCAGCCGGGCCGCCACGAGGCGGGGGTCGACGGGCGTCGTAAAGCTAATGTCCACGGCGCGGGCCAGCACGACCTTTTCCAGCGCGGTGTTTTTGAGCGTTGCTACCGCGGCGGCGACGCGTTCTTCGTGCTCAGCAGGGTCAGGGTCGAAGCCGGTGATGGCAGCCGTGAGCTCTGAGCCGGGGCCGATGCGGTAGTAGGAGTGGGGTTCCAGTGGGCCGTCTTCACGAACGATCTTCTCAGGGACGGTCAGCGCAGCGGGGGCGCCCCGCAGGAAGGGCAGCGCGCCCACGACCATTTCTGCCTCGCCGTTCTTCAGTGCCGCGACGGCGTCCCAGGGGTCCGTGAAGGTGCGGATGCTGCCTTGGGTGCGGACCGAACCGTGCGTGCGGGAGAGCAAGAAATCGGGCGCGGTGGACGGGCGAGGGTTACTCATAGTTAGTCAAGCTTACTGGACTAGACTTGGGTGCCATGACTGAAGTACGCGTACGATTCTGCCCGTCCCCGACCGGCGCCCCACACGTCGGCATGGTCCGCACCGCACTGTTCAACTGGGCCTACGCCCGCCACACCGGCGGTAAGCTCGTCTTCCGTATTGAGGACACCGACGCTGCTCGCGACAGCGAAGAAAGTTACCAGGCGATCATCGACTCGCTGACCTGGCTCGGCATGGACTGGGACGAAGGCGTTGTCACCGGCGGGCCGCATGAGCCGTACCGTCAGTCCCAGCGCATGGACATCTACGCAGAGGTACTGCAAAAGCTTATCGACGCCGGCCAGGTCTACCCAGCGTATTCCACCGCGGAAGAAGTGAAGGAGCGTCACATCGCCGCCGGGCGCGACCCACAGCTGGGCTACGACAACTTCGACCGGGACCTCACCGAGGAGCAGGTAGCAGCGTTCAAGGCCGAGGGGCGCGAGCCAGTGTGGCGCCTGCGTATGCCGGATCAGGACTGGACGTGGACCGACCTGGTGCGTGGGGAGATCACCTTCCAGTCTTCGACTCAGCCGGATTACGTGGTAGCCCGCTCCAACGGCGCGCCGCTGTACACGCTGGTTAACCCGGTTGACGATGCGCTGATGGGCATCACCCACGTGCTGCGTGGCGAGGACCTCCTGCCGTCGACCCCGCGCCAGTTGGCCCTCTACGAGGCGCTGAAGCGTATCGGCGTGGCTTCGTTTACGCCGGAATTCGGCCACCTGCCGTTCGTGATGGGTGAGGGCAACAAGAAGCTGTCCAAGCGCGACCCGCAGTCGAACCTGTTTAACCATCGCGATAACGGCATCATCAAGGAGGGCATGCTGAACTACCTGGCGCTGCTCGGGTGGTCCCTTTCCGCAGACAAGGACATCTTCTCGGTCGACGAGCTGGTCGCGAACTTTGACGTCCACGACGTGCTTTCGAACCCAGCTCGCTTTGACCAGAAGAAGCTGGAGGCTATCAACGCCGACCAGATCCGCCTGCTTCCGGAGTCCGAGTTTGCCGAGCGCTTCCGCGCGTGGCTGGAGGAGTACACGGACTTCCCGGCAACCTATGACGTGGACAAGTTCGCTTTCTTGGCCTCTTTGACTCAGACCCGCATCAAGACCTTGTCGGAAGGCTGGGACCTGGTGAAGTTCCTGTTTACTGCTGATGAGGACCTGGTGCTCGACGAGAAGTCCGCTCGCAAGAACTTGAAGGAAGATGCCGTCCAGCCTCTCGACGTGGCTATCTCTGTGCTGTCTGACCTGGACGTTTTTGACACCGCTGCGATCGAAGCCGCACTGTCCAAAGCGCTCATTGAAGATCTGGAGCTCAAGCCACGCAAGGCCTACGGCGCACTGCGCGTCGCGATCTCTGGAGCAGCGGTTTCACCTCCGTTGTTTGAGTCGATGGAGTTGCTGGGCAAGGAATCCACCCTGGCGCGTTTGCGCGCGGCACGTGAGGTAACTCCGTTCGCCTAAGCGGTTTTAGCTAAGGCTGGCTTCCCTTATTGGGGGCCAGCTTTTGTTATGTTTTGGGATTATGTGGAAGTTTCGTCAGGCGCTGGGGTTGGTTCAGGTTGATCCGTTGGACACATTGATTGATCTTCTGGAGCAGATGCCTGCCGAACTGCAGGAGCTGCCTGGCAACGATCCTCGCGTGGTAGCGTGGTTGCAGGATCGCGCTTTGCTGGAGCAGCCCGGAATCGCGCCCCGTTGACCTGCAGATTTGTCCAACTGACATGGTTGTGGTTATAGTATTCCTCGTTGCACAGCGCGCTTAGCGGCTGGAAAACATTGGCCTATGGTGTAATTGGCAACACTAGGGTTTCTGGTACCCTCATTCTAGGTTCGAGTCCTGGTAGGCCAGCAGCAGTTCACTGTACTGCATAAACAACAGTAGTCCTGCCCCGTTCGTCTAGCGGCCTAGGACGTCGCCCTCTCACGGCGGTAACACGGGTTCAAATCCCGTACGGGGTACACAATGAAAGAGCTCCTTCCTTGGAAGGAGCTCTTTTTTGATGGAAGAACCTCAAAATAGTCATTTCAAACTGACTATTAGAGGCTAGGTGTCTGCCCTTCTGACTAGACTGTTAGGCATGAACCAAAATAGGACAGTCGACCAGCAAATCGCGGTCTTTGGACAATCTGGAAGTGGCAAAACGGTGCTGTTGTGCTCGTTTTATGGTGCTGCTCGCGACAAAATTCAACTTGATCAGTCACTCTTTGATCTGCATGCTCAAGACAACCGGCACACCACTCTCATCTCACAATATTTAGGAATGAAAGAGGATCATAAGGTTCCGCAACTGACTCGATTTGCATCAGTCCAAACGGAGTTTAAGCTCAAGCAAAAAGGACTCGGGCTCAAAGAGTTGGCAAAAACTGATTCAGTGCGCCTTACTTGGTGGGATTACCCAGGTGACTGGTTTGAGAGGGGAACATCCACCGAATCTGAACGCCAAGATAAGGCCCAAACTTTCCGCAAACTGCTGGGATCAGATGTCGCACTATTCCTAGTCGATGGCCAACGATTGCAGGAGTACGTCGGCGAGGAAGAACGATACTTGCGGTATCTTTTCGATAGTTTTTCCAGCACCCTCAACGACATTCAAGACGACATTCTCCAAAGCGGTGGTTTGCTCAAGCAGTTTCCGAGGATTTGGGTACTAGCGTTATCCAAGGCTGATCTATGGCCCGACATGACGGTTCAGGACTTTGAAAATCTTTTGAACAAGAAGGCTGCAAGTGAGATCAATACACTTCGGTCCAAATTGCTTGAATTTATTGAGGACGACGAGGCATTTTCATTTGGCAAAGACTTTCTGCTGCTTTCCTCCGCGAAGTTTTCACTGGGGTCCATTGACATGAGTGAGCGCAAAGGGATCGATGTTCTTTTGCCATTGGCTTGTGTATTGCCAATACAACGACATCTTTGGTGGCACGAGCTCAAGATATTGCCGATGAATCTTGCAGAGAAGCTGCTGGACTTGGAGCTAGTTAAGGCTCTGGTGCCTGTTGCAATCAAAGCTTTGCGCATAGGAAAAGGTACAGGGAAAATAAAGTATTTGGCGGCGGGCGCCTTTGCAGATCTCGTCGAACAAATGGCTGATCAGTCTTTTGATAGTCTGGCGCGAATCCAAGCCGAGGCTACTGAAAAACGCGAATTTTTAAGGGCATTGGTCGCGGATTTTACTCAGCGTCTGAACCAAGCCGAAAATGATCGAGTACTGCTTAGGGATTCAAAATGACCTTGATGTGGGCCACACGAGGGCAAAACTGGGGTTTCCAGTTTCTCGAGGATGGTGGCGAACTAGATCCGTTGCCTACTTACAAACGGGCCTTTGCTAATAAGACAGATGTTGCTGAATTTGTGGGCGTTGGTAGTGAATTTACCGCAGCCAGAATTATGGACCCATTGGGGCGCACTGATCATGCCGGAAGAGTGATTCCACACGATTTTGTTTTGCGGGGAAAGATGGCCGAAGGAATTCACAGTATAGAAGACGTGCAGGAAATAATTTGGCCGATCGTTGCTGAAAAATACGATGAGATTTGGGGTCGAAAATCGTTTTAGACCCTTTGCTACTACGGGTACACCGTCGCGTCGTTTTCGCCTGCACGGGAAATCATCTTGGAGTCGTCCACGGAGCACTTCAGGGTGTAAATCTGGCAGGTCTTTGAGAAAAAGGAGCCGACCGCGGGGTTAATTGCGATTGGAACTTCTCGATACTCGAGAGGATGTCAGGCCGCCTTGAAAGCTTCCAACAAAATTCGCGAACCCGCGGGTCGCAGCGCCCCGCACCGCGCCGTCGAAAAGCCCAAACCCTAGCCCGACCCAAACTGCCGGGGTACTGTGATGAGTATCTCATCTGGTGATGCAAATTCGAGGAGGTTCCCCATGACGCACACGATTGTCATCGGCGCAGGTATGGTTGGGCTTGCTACCGCCTGGCACCTGCAGGGATACGGGCACGAGGTCACGGTTATTGATCGCGCCGGTGTGGCAGCTGGTTCGAGCTGGGGGAATGCGGGCTGGCTCACTCCGGGCAAGTCCATTCCGCTGTCGAATGCCAGCTTGTGGGCTTATGGACCGAAGGCGCTGCTCGACCCGGATGCGGCGATGTCGGTACCCACTCGCGTGGATCTGAGGCTCTGGGAATTCTGCGCGCGCTTCATGGCTCGTGCGAACCAGAAGTCGTGGGATGACACGATGGCGGGGCTGACTCCGATCGATAAGATTGCGCTGGAAGCTTTCGACGAGCTCGCGGGAGGCGGCGTCGATTCCTGGACGAAGGAAGGCCCGTTCGTCATCGCCTTTGAAAACGAAGCCCAGGCCCGCGGGTTCCATGAGGAAATTGAGGGCGCTATTCGCCACGGGCAGGATGTCCCGTATGAGCGCCTGGATAACCCGCGCGAACTGGTATCTCAGCTTTCCGATAATGCTCGCGTGGTGTATCGACTCGAAGGGCAGCGCTTTTTTGAACCCGCGCCATTTGTGGAGGCGTTGGCCCGCGCCGTGACGCAGCGTGGCGGTGTGATTGAGACTGGCGTCGCGGTGGAGGAAGTTAACTCGACGAGGCTGCCGATCATCAAGCTGTCGACCGGCGAGTACCGCACGGCCGACAATGTAGTGGTCGCTACGGGCGCGTGGCTGCCCAAGCTGGTGCGCAAGCTTGGGGTCAAGCAACTGGTGCAGGCGGGTCGGGGTTATTCCTTCACGGTTGCTACCGACGAACCCATCGAGTACCCGGTGTATCTTCCGGAGGAGAGGCTGGCCTGCACCCCTTATCAGGGCCGTTTCCGAATCGCGGGCACGATGGAATTCCGTGGCCCAGACGAGCCGTTCCAGCCGCGCCGCGTCCAGGCGATGGTCAAGCATGCCAAGAAGATGTTGCGTGGCGTGGATTTCGATGACCTGCAGGATCAATGGGTGGGCTCCCGCCCAGTCACGCCCGACGGTTTGCCACTCATTGGCGAGACGAAGGCCCCCAACGTTTATGTGGCCGGCGGCCACGGCATGTGGGGCATGGTCTTAGGTCCGGCCACCGGCAAGCTTTTGGCCGCCCAGATCGCCACCGGGGTGGTTGACCCGATGTGTCGCCGGTTTGATCCGCTGCGCTAGCGGGCGTCGATTAGGCCTCCGGCGTCAGGTTGAGTCGTCTGATGAGGCTAGTGATCGACATGTCGGGCACCTGCTCCAGCAGCACAAACTTGTAGTCGTGGTCGAGTTTGCGCAGCGGCCCTGACGAAAACGCATGCGCAAGCCCGTGGGCGACGCACCACAGGTGCAGCGAGTTTTCGTAAAGAGTCCACGAGGTGCGCGGCCCGCCACCTTTCTCGATCGCGGCCCGCACGCGCTCCAGCAAAAAGTCGAACGACGGACCAATATCAAAATCCTCCGAGCTCTTCTCAAACGTGCGTGGCACGATCGAACCGCTCGCAATTGTGGTGAGAACATTGAAGCCTGCCGGATCATTCAGCGCGGTGCAAACGAAGGCGACGCCCGTCGCCTTGCCCATGCTTATCGACGAGCTATGCTCCGGAAGCAGCGCCTGAAAAGATGCAACGGAGACATGCATCTCTTTATCCAGATAGCTTTCTAATTGCCGCTCGAACGGCACAGAGCGCGCCACCACAGAGCGCGCCAACTCTAGACTGAGCCCCGCACGGCGTGTAGCGCTTTCGAGTTGTAGCTGCTCGACGCCTCGATCGGCCACATCTTCGATAGCAGCCCTAAAGAGTGCTCTGCGCATCTGTTCAGGGGTTTCTCGTGGCATGGTTGAGGCTCTCGGAATTCCAGCGGTCGGCGAAGCCGCAGAGCTAAGAGTCGGGAGAATAGTCGGGGTTATATTGGTGCGTAAGCTGTCGCCAATACCGACCATCACATGCTCGATGAGCCCGAAGAGCAGTTGTTCTTGGGCGGTATGGTTGAGGAATCGCAAAACCCCTTGAGAAGTTAGGCAACCAAAACCGTGGATAGCCGCGAAAATGAAAATTGCTCGGGTCCGCATCAAGTTGAGATCGTGGGGCCACCGAGGCGAATGATCTCCTCGCGTACCGCGGTGACGATTGTCTTGACGAACGGGTGCACATCGAGGCGCCGAGGTCATCGTCGAAAGATTGTAGCTTGCCCCTATATACGTGCAAACAACCAAAGGCAGTGAAGGTGTCACTCTCTACCTGAGAAAACCTGAAGTATCTGCGGGCAATCGCGACGATCTGATCGGTGAATCCAGCGTCGGCGGGCAGTTGCTGCACATAGTTGTCTATATGGAGCTCGAACCGGCGTGCGGTGCGCTCCGCCACGCACTGTAGAAACTCGCGATCACTTGCGAAAAGGTCGGCAACGTCGTCCGGATGAGCGTCGAGTTCGTCAGCGATACTCGCCAAGCACAAGGTGTGCACTTGAGAGATGCTCACTTTTTCGATGCCAGCAAGAATCAGCTTCTCGCGGAGTAGCGCAAGATCGCGGTTTTCGACAGGCTTAAAGCTCACTTACAAACTCTTACTATCGGCTCATCTAAAGACCTTAAAGCAGATCTAATTGTATTCAGCGCTTAGCCCCTCGTTCTACGTTAGTGGACCCGCGGGGCGAAAGTGAACGAAAGGGCAAAAGAGTGAAAAATTTGGGTTAACTGCTGGTTAATGTATATTTTCACAAACCCTGTTTTAGGTCCGGAGTTAGCGATACAGTGCAAGTATGCGGAAACCAAAGAGGTGCCGCAGAAGTTACGTAACTTGCCTTTTCAAACTCGGAACAGATGGGAGAGTGGATGGTAGAAGATGAAGCAAAGCGACTTTTCGCCAGCGTAACTTTTCTAACGCGAGCACAGCCATAATCCAATCCTTCGACACGCGCAAGAGATGCGTGAAGGTGGAGCTAGAAGAAGGAACGCACATGCGAAACCAGTCTCGCGAGCGACTGCCTCAACGATGACCTTGCATGCGGCACCTCAATTCCCTTAAGGAATGCGCGGACGCTGCCCCGATAGCTACCGAGGGGTCAGACGACACTTCCGCACCGACGCCGACGAAGTTGCAGACTACGGTCACCTAGGCCAATTGTGCCAGCAGCAACGCGAAGCGAAAAAGGAATTGCCAGCACCTCGCCGTGTGAGCCCGCTTAGCAAAAGCGGATAGCCACGACGGGGTGTTGCGCGATTTTGGAAAGTGTAGCTGTTTCCGCCGATATGCTGCGGATTTGTATCTCCACCAAAGTGCGTTTACTATTGCCTAGTCGCTGCACATCCCTGGTGTGCGTATTACGGACATGCCCCGTTCGTCTAGCGGCCTAGGACGTCGCCCTCTCACGGCGGTAACACGGGTTCAAATCCCGTACGGGGTACTAATTACCTCGAGTCATCGATCATTCGCTGGCTCGAGGTTTTTGTTGTTGTGGCGTTCTAGGGGATAAATAAAGAAAAGTGTTTCTGATTCGTGGTTTCCGCGACGTCGTGGTCCTCAAACCGGCAGTTATTGTTGACCGGGAGCTAAGGGGCGCTCGATGTCGTCCCTTCGGTGTAGTCAGACTACCGCCGTGGAATTTTATTCATCAAAAACGGCCTCCCCACGTAGTCAGACTACGCCGAAGCGACGACATAGCACTTGCGCAGCAAACCCGCACGGCCGGCAAGAAGCCACCCGGACACACTTTTCTTTAGTCAACTTCCGTGTTTGGCAGCCACGGAGCTGCACACCTGCTAGGTCGTACTACCCCGGAGGTGCCCACTAGCACTTTTGAAGCCCTCCCGACCCGGCAAAACCGGGCACGGCACCGGTAAAACCGGGCACGGCACCGGTAAAACCGGGCACGGCACCGGCAAAACCGGGAACTTCTCCAGACGCGGCGAAAGCCACTTCGCGCCACGAACGATCGGCACCATCTCGTCCATCGGGGCTGGCAGCTTCAAGTCCAAGCGGTGGAAGATGCTCGTCGTCGAGCAGTTGAGTACCGGATCGATGAGGTCGTGCTTGAGGTCGAGGGGTAGGCAGTGGAGGGGCCGTTGGCCAGCAGCGTTGCTAGGCCGTGGGTGATGCTCCAGAGGTTCAGGCAAGTTTCGTAGAGAGTCCAGGAGGAGCGGGGGCCGCCACCAGCCTCGATGCTCATCCGAGTGATGTTGACGTGGGTTTCAAAAGCTTGTCCCATGTCGTGGTTTTCCGGGCTCTTGTCAAACGTGTTCGGCACTATCGAGCCGTTGACCATGGCGGTGTGGATATCGAAACCATCCGGGTCGCTCATCGCCATTTCGACAGCGCCTCGAAATAGCGCCTCGGCCATTTCCTCCCTGGTTTTGCGTGGATACAGCCTTGCTGGCGGCACTGATTCTTTGAGCTCACCCACGAACCGGTGTGGCATGGTGCTAAACGAACGTCCCCCCGGCATGATGAGCTCGACACCGGTGAGGATATGCGAGGTGAGGCAGCTAAATACCTGCTTCTTACCCGTCTTATGCAGGTATCGAGTCACACCAAAGGTGTTGAGATGAGCGCTGCCGTGGATACCGGAATACAGGGAAAGGGCAGCGACCGCCCACAACCAGGCGTCGCGTGGGGCGTCGATACGGCGCATTTCGGCGCGGGAGTTGTCAAGCTGATACCGGAACACCGGGCCGATGCGCATGCTGGTGAGGTCGGCCTCGAAGTCTTCGGCGAAGTCTAGTGTTTCGATCATGGCACTGAGCGCGGCGAAGTGCTCCCGGCTCGTGGTTGCGAAACAGTGGTAGGCGCGGGCGAATGCCCAGACCCGGTCGGCGAAGGACGGGCGTCGTCAAGCGAAGCTAGCTGGTCGGCGACGTGGTCGAACAGCTGCTCTGTCATGCGGTTGCCGAGCTCGGTGCGGAAGGATTCGTCGGTGGGGAAGACGCGCTGGATCTCGGCGAGGGGAAGCTCAAGCTGGTGGGAGATCTGGGACAACGTCACCTGTCGGCCGTTGATCTGACTTGCGAGAACCGTGCCGTTGGCGAGGAGGCGTTCACGGAAGAAGGCGTCTGCACGGCGTTTCTCGGGCAAGCTATTCACCCGGCAAGCAGAACGCGAATTGAATCGAATTAGGGTGACCTAGGAAGGTGTGGTGAGGAAACTCTCTAACTGAGGCAGCCCCACGGCGGCAGTGGTGCGCCAAGAATAACTTGCAAATCGCGTGAGATTCGTCTCCTGGGGTGAAATTTCAATCATCGCCGGCGCAAGCAGCGGGAGGGTGGCCGCCGGTTGCACGATTCCAGAAGTGCCTACCACCAGCAGCGCATCGCAAGAACTGATGAGGTCTTCGGCGCGCTGCCAGGCATCAGTGGGGAGCATTTCGCCGAACCACACTACGCCGGGCCGGATGAGGTTGCCACAGAGCGGGCAGGCAGGTGGTGTCGCTCGCTCAGCTGGGGATTCTGGCAACTCCACGCCACGGAAGGGCCGTGCGCAGATGGTACAGCGGAAGGAAAAGAGGCTGCCATGCAGGTGAACTACCTCAACGGAGCCACCTCGTTCATGCAGGTTGTCGATGTTTTGCGTGACAATAGGGATGGGTGCGAGCGCGCGATGCCCGGCATTTGGCTGAGCTTCGGCGGCCAGGCGAGCCCGCCACAGGTACCAGGCCCACATGGGATCCGGGTCGCGTGCCCAGGCATCAATGCTGGCCATGGCTTGCGGATCGACGTTCTCCCAGAGTCCCGTCGTGGCATCGCGGTAGGTATCCAATCCGGATTCCGCGCTCATGCCGGCGCCCGTGAATGCGACTACGCGACGGGCGTCGGCAAGCAGGCTCGTTACTTCCTCCGGAACCATGGCTACAGCCTCAGTTGGGTGGCGGCAGCTACCAGGAGCGGGCCCCATTCCTCGCCGGCAGTGCGGGGGAAACGAGCGTCCGGCCCCGAGACGGACAGTGCTGCCACCACGACGCCCGCTTGGTTAAAAACAGGGACGGAAACGGACGCTAAGCCTGCTTCGCGCTCGGAGAAGGAGGCAGCCCATCCTTGACTGCGGACCTTGTCTAGATCTTCGGCGGCAAAGTGCTCGTCGGCGTTCAAGCGCTTGCGGGTCTCGGCAGGGGAAAACGCGGCGAAAACCCGGGCAGCGGAGCCGGCGCTCAAAGAAAGTCGCGTGCCGACGGGCACGGTGTTTTGCAAGCCCGAAGCGGGAGAGACCGCTGCGACACAGATGCGGGACGTGCCAGCGATCCGGTAGAGCTGCATGGATTCGCCAATCTGCTCCATGAGGTCTTCCATGATCGGGGTCGCTGCCTTAATCAGGGCGTCGCCCTGCGAAGCGGTGAGGGCAGCGAGCCCTGGGCCGATGAGCCAACGGCCGTCCTCGTCGCGGGAGAGGAAGTCGTGCATCTCTAAAGCGCTGGCTAGTCGGTGGGTGGTGGCTCTGGGTAGGCCGGTGTCCTCGCATAGCTGGGCGAGGGTGCGGGGGCTTCCGGCGACCGCTTGGAGGATAAGCACTGAGCGGTCTAGAACCTTGATGCCACTAATGGGTGCGGACTCTGACTCGGTTATGCTAACGTGTTCCATACAGTGATATTAACATCTCAAAATATGGGACGCAATCGCTGTGGGTCGAGAAAGAACCCAGAAATAATCACCAACCGCAACACTAGGAGGTCACTGTGGCAGATCCCAACGCAACCGGGTTGACGCTTGCAGAAAAAGTTTGGCGCGACCATGTGGTCACCCGTGGTGAAAACGGCGCACCAGACCTAATCTATATCGACCTCCACCTGCTCCACGAAGTGACCTCACCACAAGCGTTCGAGGGACTGCGCCTAGCTGGACGACGGGTGCGACGCCCAGACCTCACCATCGCCACCGAAGACCACAACGTGCCCACCACCGGGGTGAGCACCGGAGCGATCGAAGAAATCACCGATCCGATCTCCCGAACACAGGTAGCCACGCTGCGCAGCAACGCCGAAGAATTTGGCATCCGGCTGCACCCAATGGGCGACATTGAACAAGGTATCGTCCATGTCGTCGGCCCGCAATTGGGACTCACCCAACCCGGCATGACGGTGGTCTGTGGAGATTCGCACACCTCCACCCACGGCGCTTTCGGTGCCATCGCCTTCGGTATCGGCACCTCCGAGGTAGAACACGTCCTGGCCACCCAAACCCTGTCCCTGCAGCCTTTCAAAACCATGGCCGTCAACGTCAGCGGGGAACTGCAGCCAGGGGTAAGTGCCAAAGACCTCATCTTGGCCATCATCGCCAAGATCGGCACCGGCGGCGGACAAGGCCACATCATCGAATACCGCGGGTCAGCGATCGAAAAGCTCAGCATGGAAGAGCGGATGACCATCTGCAACATGTCCATCGAAGCCGGTGCGCGCGCCGGGATGATCGCCCCTGACGAAATCACCTTCGCCTACCTGAAGGGCCGCCCGCATGCCCCACAAGGCGAACAATGGGAGCAAGCAGTGGCCTACTGGCGCACCTTGCGCAGCGACGACACCGCGACTTTCGATACGGTCGTCGACATCGACGGCAGCGCACTAGCGCCCTTCGTGACCTGGGGCACCAACCCCGGACAAGGTCTCCCGCTGACCGCCAACGTGCCCAACCCGGAAGACATCGCCGGGGACAGCGAACGAGCAGCCGCGGAAAAGGCCATCGAATACATGGGGCTGCACCCAGGCCAGCCCCTGCGGGAAATCGCCATCGACACGGTCTTCGTCGGATCCTGCACGAACGGCCGGATCGAAGACCTGCGTACCGCAGCCAAGGTGGTCTCCGGGCGCCACATCGCGCCGGGCACCCGCATGCTGGTCGTTCCTGGCTCGGCGCGTGTTCGGCAACAAGCGATCGAGGAAGGCTTGGACAAGATCTTTACCGAGTTCGGCGCGGAATTCCGTGCACCAGGCTGCTCCATGTGCCTAGGAATGAACCCCGACCAGCTCGCCCCTGGGGAACGTTCAGCATCCACTTCCAACCGCAACTTTGAGGGCCGCCAAGGTCCCGGCGGGCGCACCCACTTGGTATCGCCTGCGGTCGCGGCTGTAACCGCGGTGGCTGGGCATTTGGCCAGCCCGGCCGACATCTAAGCCCCGGACACATTCAAGCCCAAAGGAGCACACCATGGAAAAGTTCATCACTCACCGCGGCGTTGGCGTACCATTGCCGGTCTCCAACGTTGATACCGACCAGATTATCCCGGCGGTCTACCTCAAGCGGGTCACCCGAACGGGCTTCGACGACGCCCTGTTCGCCTCATGGCGCAAAGACCCAGCGTTTGTCCTCAATCAGCCGGAGTACACCCAGGGCAGCATTTTGGTAGCCGGCGCAGATTTCGGCACTGGTTCCTCCCGCGAGCACGCCGTCTGGGCGCTGCACGACTATGGATTCCGGGTCGTAGTATCTTCACGATTCGCCGACATCTTCCGCGGAAACGCCGGCAAGGCCGGGTTACTCGCGGCGCAGGTTTCCCCCGAGGACGCGGATCTGTTGTTCAAACTCATGGAAGCCGAACCCGGACTCGAACTCACCGTCGACCTCGAGCACAAACGCATCACGGCCGGAGGGCACACCGTCAGCTTCGACATTGACGACTACACCCGGTGGCGACTCATGGAAGGCCTCGACGACATCGGGCTGACCCTCCGGTCAGAGGAAGAGATCAAGTCGTACGAACAGGCCCGCCCCGGCTTCAAACCCGCCACCTGCTAGTGAGCGCTCCTGGCTACTTGACCGGCAGTGGGCTTTCCAGGTAGTCCGCCCCGGTCAAGTCACCGTTATTGAAGCTCAGCACCCAGGTGGATGCCTTCTTGGCCGGGAAGTCAGTCAGCGGCAGTCGCCCCTTCGCTGACATCGCCGCCACCATATCCGGGATGATGGTGCCCTGGGCCACGACCACATGGATTCCGCCCATCCGGGTGAGCTCCTCGAATCGTCGTTGCGCCTCAGCTTGCTTGGTCAGCCACGCATCGTCGCCGAACAATGGGTCGACGGTGATGTCAATGCCCAGTTCGTCGGCAAGCGGAACGGCAGTCTGCTGGCAGCGGTCAGGGAGCGCGGAGTAGACGGAGGTGGGTTTGAACGGCAGGAGCATCGGCACCAGCATTTCTGCTTGTCGACGCCCCTTCTTTTCCAACGGGCGCAGATTATCGTCACCGATCCAAGTGCGCCGGTCAAAAGCTTTGGCGTGCCGAACGTACAGGATGCGGGTATCGGCAGGCAAGCTGAATCGCTTTTCCGCCTTGGCCAGTACCTGACGGTCTACCTCATAGGACAGCAGCTCAGAAGCTTCCCGGATCGGCAACCAGCGGATCTCATCGACTTCAGCATTCGGGGTGAACTCGCCACCGAGCACCTCGCCGGTCCAGTAGTACACCACTTTGGTCCGGTCCATCACCGGGTACGTGACCTTGCCGAGCAACTTGCCAAGCCGCACCTCAAAGCCGGTTTCTTCCAGGATTTCGCGGGCAGCGGTGGTGGGGAGTGATTCTCCGGGATCAACTTTGCCTTTGGCCAGCGACCAGTCGTCGTAATGCGGGCGGTGGATGACGGCGATTTCAATCGAGGCCGGATCGGAGAGATCCCCGCGCCACAGCACCGCGCCGGCGGCCAGGGTGGCGCGCTTGAATTCCTTTGCTGGAGACGCGGAAATCGTCTGGAAGCGCCCGGTCACGGCGAGATTGTTGGAAGCATCCTTGTCTACTTCGTGAGCCGATTTTGCAGATTTGTTGGCCATCGTCACATCCATCCTTCTTCCACGACACTGCTGTGCCCATACACACCTACTATCGTAACGATAAGCTAGCGAGGCACAGTGCGCGTTCAACGGGCCGGGCAGCAACCCGCTGTTCGTCATTCGGAAATCCGTAGCTAAAGTGTCAACATACAGTGCAGCAGGCTGATCCACATCTTTTCAACAACAGCAGGGGAGCAATTGCCGTGGTAAATGTCGCAGTGATGGGAGCTGGCTCCTGGGGAACGACGATGGCGAAAGTTTTTGCCGAGGCAGGCAACACGGTGCGGCTCTGGGCGCGTCGAGAAGCCCAAGCTCAAGTCATCGAATCCACCAGGCGCAACGCGGACTACCTGCCTGACATCGAATTGCCCCCGGCCATTTCTGCAACCTCCGACCCGCAGCACGCCCTGGACAATGCGAGCATCGTCGTCCTGGCCGTGCCCAGCCAGACCGTGCGCACCAACTTGGAGGCCTGGCGGGAATACCTGCCGAGTGACGCGACCTTCGTGTCCCTAGCCAAAGGCGTGGAGCGCGACACCCGAATGCGGATGAGCCAGGTGATCGCCGAAGCTGCGGATGTGCCACCCGAGCGCATCGCGGTGCTTTCCGGGCCCAACCTGGCTCGCGAGATCGCCGAATCCCAACCTGCTGCCACGGTGATCGCTTGCCCGGATGAAAACCGCGCCAAGCTTGTCCAGGCGGCGGCGTCCGCGCCCTATTTCCGTCCCTACACCAACAGTGATGTGGTGGGCTGTGAAATCGGGGGCACCTGTAAAAACGTCATTGCTCTGGCATGTGGCATGGCCGCCGGGCGAGGCTTGGGGGAAAACACCATCGCCACGTTGATCACCCGCGGGCTCGCTGAGATCACCCGCCTGGGAGTAGAACTCGGAGCCGAACCACGGACTTTCGCAGGCCTCGCCGGGCTTGGTGACCTCGTAGCGACCTGTTCTTCGCCACTGTCGCGCAACCGCACCTTCGGGGCGCGGCTCGGCGAAGGGAAAACTCTTGCCGAAGCCAGCGCAGCCACCAACGGTCAGATAGCCGAAGGAGTCGTCGCTTCGCGGGTGGTGTTCGAACTCGCCAATGCCCACGGGGTGGATATGCCCATCACGCAGGCGGTCTTCGCGGTGTGCCACGAAGACATGGACGTCAACGAAATGATCTTGGCGCTCATGGGGCGTTCTAAGAAAGCGGAGTAGCAGCTCGGGGTAAAGTGTGCCTCGTGACTAACAACGAACGCATTACCGTCGCCGTCGTCTATGGAGGGCGCAGCTCCGAACACTCCGTGTCTTGTATTTCTGCCGGGGCCATCATGTCCCACATGGACCCGAGCAAGTACCAGGTGGTGCCCGTCGGTATCACTGAACAGGGCCAATGGAGCGCAGCCGAATTCGACCCGGAACGTTTGCGCGCCCATGGTCGCACCCTACCGACGGTGACCTGCACCCGGGAAATTTACCTCAGCACCGACCCCGCTCGCCGCGGCGAGCTTCGCTACGTGGATAACGGCGAGCTCTACGCCAAGGTCGACGTCGTCTTCCCCGTCTTGCACGGCAAATTCGGCGAAGACGGCACCATCCAGGGCCTGTTCGAACTCTCCGGCGTGCCTTATGTGGGCTGCGGGGTATTCGCGTCGGCCGCCAGCATGGACAAGGAATACACCAAGAAGCTCGCCGCTGCCGAAGGCCTGCCGGTCGGACGCGAAGTGGTGCTGCATACCCAGCGCGAGCTTCACGACGCCGAACGCGACGCCCTCGGCCTGCCCGTCTTCGTCAAGCCAGCCCGCGGTGGATCCTCCATTGGTATCTCGCGGGTGACCGACTGGGCCGATTTCCCGGCAGCCGTCGAATTAGCGTTTAACGAGGACAATAAGGTCATCGTCGAGGCGGAAATCGTCGGCTCGGAAGTAGAATGTGGTGTCCTTCAGCTGCCCGACGGCACCCTCCAGGCATCCCTGCCAGCACAGCTCGCCGGAACCGACGCCTCCGCGGAAGGGTTCTATGGCTTTGAAACCAAGTACCTCGATGACGTAGTCACCCCTCAGATTCCGGCTCCGATCGGCGAGGACAACATCGCGCTCGTGCAATCACTCGCGATCCAGACCTTCAAGGCGATGAACTGTGAAGGGTTGGCCCGCGTGGACTTCTTTGTCACTGCTAAGGGGCCGGTGCTCAATGAGATCAACACCCTGCCTGGGTTCACCCCCATCTCGATGTACCCGCAGATGTTTGCCGCTACCGGCATCGATTACCCAACGCTGCTGGACACCCTGGTCCAACGGGCGCTTGTTGGGCAGCGCTAAGCCCTTCTAGCCGCGGGGCTTGGTGTTCGCTGAAATCGCCTCGGTCAGGGACACCATCGCCGCGTTCCCGGCATTGCTTGGCAGACTTACCGCCACGTTGACCTCACGGCCCAGCGCGTACATCGTCCCGGAAGTCGTGCCATTAGCCACGGTGGTGTCCTCAAACCAAGGGACATCATTGATCTGGCTCAAGCGCGCACCCGGGGCATATCCCGCGGGATCCGCCACTCCACAGCGCAACACCACCGGCTCCATTCCCGGCGCCACCCAGGCCGCTGTCGCAGCGGAGAGGGCGACGTCACGGGTGCGTCGATAAGCCTCGCCCAAATTCTCTGGGAGGGCGAGCAACAAGGCCGCGCACTGCGGATCCGTGGCGGTTGGCGCAGCCAGCTGCGTTAAGGGAACCGGATTCGGCTTGGCCGACGCCCCGGTGAAATCGCGCACGGCCTTGCCCAGCTCCTGCACCGGCATGTCCCGCTCGCCCAGCACCTCAGCATCAGTCGTAACGGCAACGATCGGGTGCGTGTTCACACTAAACCACGTCTGCAACGTGGAACCTGGCGTGTTGTCCACCACCGGCAACCACTCAACGCCATCGACTAGGCGGGTTTGGGAGAGCTCCGTGTATTGCAATGGCGTCTCCACCCCGCAGCGGAGCGTTATACGCTTCGACGGCCCAGCGGAATATGCAGCAGTACCCGGCTGAACCGGATCCGCTAACTTCGCCCGCGACACCTTCAGCAAGGAATCTGGTAACGCCTCCACAAACCGAGCGCACTCCGCGGAATCCGCGTCCGGCGCAGGCAATGCGCTCAGCGCCACCGGTTGTTTCGCAGCATTGCCAGCCAACAACTTCGCCCCTGTCAAGACCCCAATGACCAGCGCCAGCGACAATACAAGTGCAACTATGAGTGGTACTCGGTTAAATTGGATATCTTCAGGGGTGCTCATGACCTCATAGCTTAGTCCGTCCGCAGGCGGGCAAAACCATCGAACACACAAGGACGACGCATGGCAGAACTAACCCTAGGAGATCTAGGCGAACATGCGGTGATCGAACGCATCGTCGCGGTAGCCCCATCGTCACGCAATGGCGATGACGCCGCGATCCTCGGCCAAGCCGCCCCCAACTCCCGCACGGTAGTCACCACCGACATGCTGATCGAAAACCGACACTTCCGCACCGAATGGTCCACCCCGGAAGAAATCGGACAACGCGCCATCCTGCAAAACTTCGCCGATATCGAAGCCATGGGCGCCCGCCCCATCGCAGCAGTGCTCGCCATCGCCGCCCCACCCAGCACCCCCATCAGCTTCATCGAAGGCCTCGCCCGCGGCGTGGAGCAGCGCGTCGAATACTACAATGCCGAACTCGTGGGCGGCGACCTCACCTCCGGAGACATGGTCGTCATCTCGGTCACCGCCATCGGTTCCCTCGGAGGATCCGCACCCGCCCTCGAACTACACCGTGCCAAGCCCGGGCAAACAGTTATCGCTGCCGGCAGCATCGGCTACTCCGGCGCAGGCCTGGCACTACTCAAAGCAATGCCCCGCAGCGACGTCCCCAGCTCACTCAGCCCGCTTATCGACGCCTTCGTCGCTCCCACCCTGAACCCAGGACGCGGCATGATCGCCCGCGCCACCGGGGCCACCGCCATGACCGACAACTCCGACGGCCTCGTGTTCGACCTCAGCACCATCGCCACCCGATCCAAAGTCAGTATCGACCTTGACCCCAACACCATCGCCCCCGACGCACTACTCCTAGAAGCCGGCGAACTGCTAGGCATAGACCCCTGGGACTGGATACTCGGTGGGGGAGAAGACCACACGCTGCTCGGCACCACCGCCTTCGACGTGCCCAGCGGATTCCGGGCCGTCGGGCACGTCGTAAAGCCCGGCACGCACCCCGTCACCCTCGGCGGCGAGCCCCCACGCACCACCTCAGGATGGGTCAGTTTTTAAGATGCTCACTTACCACCCCAGCTGGGAACCTGTGCTCGGCCCCATGACAGAGCACATCGAGGCCATCGGCACCCGCATCGGCGCAGACTACCTACCCCCAGAACCGGACGTCTTCCGCGCTTTCACCCTGCCCTTCGACCAGGTGCGCGTCCTCATCGTCGGCCAAGACCCCTACCCAACACCCGGACACGCAATGGGACTATCCTTTTCTGTCCGACCAGACGTCACCCCGCTCCCACGCAGCCTAAACAACATCTTCCAGGAATACCACGACGACCTCGGCCTCCCTCGGCCCACCAACGGAGACCTCAGCCCCTGGCTCGACCAAGGCGTCATGCTGCTCAACCGCGTCCTCACCGTCGCGCCGGGCCAGGCCGGTGCGCACCGTGGCCTGGGATGGGAAACAGTGACCGAACGCTGTATTACCGCGTTGGCACAGCGCCCACAGCCGATGGTGGCGGTGCTCTGGGGAAAAGACGCACAGCAGCTCGCCCCGCTCGTCGACCCATGGCCCGTCGTTGCCTCCCCGCACCCCTCACCACTGTCAGCGCGCCGGGGATTCTTTGGCTCGCGACCGTTCAGCCAGGTGAACGATCACTTGCGCTCACTTGGTGCCCAGCCAGTTATGTGGGAACTGTAAACTGACAGATTATGCTGAACAAAACGCATCTCGACGGCGCTGGGCTGCTCAGCTGGGCAACCCGCGCCGCTGAGCTGTTGACCCTGCGCTGTGCTGAGATTAACGCTCTCAACGTGTTCCCAGTGCCCGACGCTGATACGGGCTCGAACATGGCGCACACGATGGAAGCGGCGGTCGCCGAAGTAGCAAAACAGGGGCTTAGCGAGCAGGACGGGGTCGCGAGTATCGCGGGTGCACTGGCCGCGGGGTCGGTGCGGGGAGCCAGGGGAAATTCCGGGGTGGTACTGAGCCAAATGCTGTGCGGTGTCGCCCAAGCCGCCGCCGGTGGGGACCTGGACGGCGCTGCCGTAGTGGACGCGCTTAACTTCGCGCTCGACATGGTGCTCAAAGCCATCAAAGAACCTGTCGACGGCACCGTCGTAACCGTCATGCGCGCCACTGTGGTGTCCATCAATGCCCTCGATGAAACCGCGATAGAGTCAGTGGTCGCCGAGGCGCTCCAGGCGGCGCGCGCAGCCCTAATGTTGACCCCTTCGCAGTTGCCAGCGCTGCGGGAGGCTGGTGTGGTTGACGCCGGGGGACAAGGGTTTGTGGTTCTACTCGAAGCGCTTGCCGACGTCGTCTTCGACAACCTCACCAGACCCACAGGAACCACCGCTCCAAACGTGCCAAAACCGTTGACTACCACGGCGCGCAGCAACGAACTCGAGGTGATGTTCTTCTTCACCGGCGACCGGCTCGATGAGCTGGAAGAACGACTAGGCGGCATGGGCGACAGCTTGGTTGTCGCACGCACCGTTCCGCAGCTCGGTCTGGGAGAAGCTACCCCCAGCGCCCAAGTGCACATCCACAGCAACCAGGCCGGTGCGGTCATTGAATTGGCCTATGGGATGGGGGCCGTCTCCGACCTGCGCTTGGAGGTGCTTCCTCTCACGCCTGGGGCCACCGCCAAGCGGCGCCTAGTCCTGGCGATCGCCCCAGCAGGACCGATCGCTGACCTTTACGAAGAAGCCGGGGCCGAAGTCGTCGTCCCTGGCGATTCCGATGTGGTGAGCGACATCATCGCCGCCGTGCGTAAGGCAGAGGCCGAAGAAGTAATCCTGTTGCCGAACGGCATGCTGGCGTACGGTGAGCTGGTCAATGCGGAACTGGCCAGCCACGCCGTAGCGGCGTCGATGAATATTCTGCCGACGGCAAGGTTGGTATCTGGCATTGCCGCTCTCGCCGTCCACGATCCTGCCCAGCCGCTAGCCGCTGACACCTACGCCATGGCCGAAGCCGCCGGTTCCACCAGGACCGCGCTGCTACAACGCACGCCACGGGCCATGATTACCCAGGCAGGCCGGGCGGATGCCGGGGACATCATTGCTAGTTCCGGGGTGGAAATCCTCTACGTCAGCCATGACCTGCAAGCCGCCCTCGAGACGACCGTCCTGCGGCTCCTCCAAAGCGGCGGGGAATTGGTCACCCTGCTGGTCACCGCCGAAGCTGCCCGGGAAATCTCCGCGCAGGAACTGCGCTACGCCATCGGCATTGACTCCGCGGTGGAAGTAACCGTCTACCCAGCGGAAGGTATCGAGCATCTCATCGAAATCGGGGTGGAGTAGCACGTCATGTTGGGGTGGACTGATCAGCGGCCTCTAGCGACCCTACTGCCTGAAGCGGAAGCTAAGAAGATTACCTCGGCGTTTGGCTACCGCACCGCAGGGGAGTTGCTGCTGCACTTTCCACGTACCTGGTCGCACCATGGCTCTGGTGTGTCGCTCGACGGTGCCACCGAAGGCGAGCAGGTCACCATCGTGGGAATTGTGACTTATGCCAACACCACGTTCACCCGTTCGGGGAAGAAGCTCACCAAGATTGTTGTCGAGTTCGGTGCGAGCCACGCAGGGGCGACGTTCTTCAACTCTGTGGTCGCGCAGCGGCAATTGACCGTCGGCAAGGCAGTGATGCTTTCTGGGAAAGTGAAGTATTTTCAGGGGCGCGCCGAGATTTCCCATCCGGCCTTCATCGTGTTGCCGGAGGCGGGGGAGAAGCCGAAAAAAGCAGTGGGTACGCTGCGTGAACTCTCGGCCTATGGCTCGGCGAGCCAGCTGGAAGAGCTGCTTTCTAGTCTGGAGTACATCCCTATTTACCCGGCGAAGAAGGGAGTGACTGCCTGGTCGCTGCTTGGTGCGATGAGTCACGTTCTGGATCAGACGCCACCCATCCCGGAACCTCTCGATCAGGTGCCCAGTGGCCTGGTTAGTTTCGATGAGGCCCTGCGCCTTATTCACCACCCGGACAGTCGCGGGCAGCAGCCGGCTATCGATCGCATCAAATATAACGAGGCGCTGTCGTTGGCGCTGGTCATGGCGTTGAGGCGTGCCGATGCTCAGAGCTATCGCGCACCAGTCCTGCCCGCTTCTGAGGAAGGCGTGCGTGCCGAATTCTTGCGAAATCTGCCCTTCGAATTAACCGCCGGACAACGTAAGGTCATAGCCGACATCGCCCAGGACCTCGCCCAACCTCACCCCATGCAACGGCTACTGCAGGGCGAAGTCGGTTCCGGCAAGACGGTGGTGGCGCTCATCGCCATGCTGCAGGCCATCGACGCCGGCTGCCAATGCGCCCTGTTGGCACCCACGGAGGTCTTGGCGGTCCAGCATGCGCGCGACCTCACGCAACTGCTTATCGACGCCGGGCTGCCCACCAACGTTGTGGCGCTCACGGGATCGATGAGCACCGCTACGCGCAAGAAAGCCCTCTTGGACATCATGAGTGGGCAAGCGGACATAGTGGTGGGTACTCATGCCTTGATCCAGGAGTCCGTGGAGTTCTTCGATTTGGGTTTGGTTGTTGTCGATGAGCAGCATCGCTTCGGTGTGGAGCAGCGCGACATGTTGCGCGGCAAGGGCAGCCATGACCGCACCCCGCATCAGCTCGTGATGACTGCCACCCCAATTCCCCGGACCGTGGCCATGACTTCTTTTGCCGACCTCGCGGTTTCCGCACTCCACGAGTTACCTGCCGGACGTCAAGAGATCCAGACGTCGGTGGTGCCGGAGTTTAAACCGGAGTGGGTGGCGCGAGCCTGGGAGCGGATCCGTGAGGAAGTCGCTGCTGGTCGGCAAGCCTTTGTGGTGTGTCCGCGAATCGAGGGGGAAGGGGGAGTTGAGGAGACCTTTGACTACCTACGCACGCAGATTTTCCCTGAGCTCAATGTAGCGATGCTTCATGGTCGGATGCCCGCTGAGGAAAAGGACGCGATCATGGCCGATTTCGCTGCCGGGGGAATCGATATCTTGGTGGCTACCACCGTTATCGAAGTAGGCATCAACGTGCCTAATGCTTCGGTGATGTATATCCGCGAAGCACACAGTTTTGGGGTGTCGCAGCTGCACCAGCTGCGGGGCCGGGTGGGGCGTGGTGAGTACAAGTCGCTCTGTTTGCTGCACACCACCATGGAGCCGGGCACCCCGTCTGTGCAGCGGCTTTTCGACGTCGCGGCGACCTCCGACGGCTTTGGACTAGCCGAGCTTGACCTGCGGACTCGTCAGGAAGGCGATGTGTTGGGCACGGCGCAGTCCGGCACGAAACGCCGGGTGCGTCTGCTGAGCTTGCTCAGTGACCGGGCGTTGATTGAACGTGCCAATGCGGATGCCACCGCGCTTGTCGCTCGCAACCGGTCGCTGGCCGAACATCTAGTTTCGGACATCGAAGGTCAGGACTATTTGGAGAAAAGCTAGAGTAGAACACATGAAAATTTGCGCACCGTTTGCCGGTATTGTCCGCTACGTTGTGGCTGACGGCGCCGAGGTGGATACTGGAGACACCCTCGCGGTGGTGGAATCCGTCAAACTTGAAGCGCCCGTGCTTGCCCCCGGGCCGGGCGTGGTCACGCACCTTGCTGTCGCGGACTTTTCCGACGTCACCGGCGGCGATGAGCTGCTCGAACTGGGAGAGAAATAATGGGAATGACACGGATCATCTCAGGTGAAGCACGCGGCCGAAAGATCAAAGTTCCACCGGAAGGAACCCGGCCCACCTCGGATCGCGCTAGGGAGGGACTGTTTTCTTCCCTGCAGGTTCGCTTTGGCTTTGAAGGTGCGCACGTCTTGGATCTTTTTGCCGGTTCCGGCGCCCTCGGGCTCGAGGCCGCGTCCCGCGGTGCAGAATCCGTGGTGTTGGTGGACAATTCGCCACAGGCGACGGCCGTGATGCAGCACAACGCGGGCGTGGTTAAACATCCGAACGTGCGCATCGTCGAGATGAAGGCATCTACCTACCTGCCGCAAGCTCCCCGTGGACATTTTGACATGGTGCTGGCGGATCCGCCTTACGAGTTGTCGGATGAGGCGGTCGTCGAGATGCTGCACGCGCTGATCCCAGCGCTTGCCGACGGCGCTGCGGTGGTGGTCGAGCGTCACGTAGACTCGCCAGAAACGGCCTGGCCGACGTGCTTCGTGCCTACAACGCAAAAGCTGAAGAAGCGTACGTATGGCATTGCGCGGATGGACATGGCGGTATTCGATGCTGACCTCGTGGAGGAGTCCTGACATGCATGCAGTTTGCCCCGGGTCTTTCGATCCAGTGACGATGGGTCACCTCAATATTTTTGAGCGCGCCGCGGCCCAATTTGACCAGGTGACCGTGCTGGTGACGTTCAACCCGAACAAGTCCGGGATGTTTAGTTCCGAGGAGCGGATGGAGCTGATCCGTCAGTCAGTGGCGCACCTAGACAACGTGATGGTGGATTCATGGTCGGGGCTGCTCGTGGATTACTGCACTGCTCATGGGGTGACGGCGCTGGTCAAGGGCCTGCGGTCGGCGTTGGACTATGAGTACGAGTTACCGATGGCGCAGATGAATAAGCGCCTGTCCGGGGTGGACACGTTCTTCCTCATGACGGATCCTGAGCTGGGTTACATTTCTTCGACGCTGTGCAAGGAAGTCGCCCGATACGGTGGGGACATCGACGGGTTGCTGCCACCCCCGGTAGTGGCTGCCATCCGCGCAAAGGTTTCCTGATTACTGTGAATTTAAGCGTACTCTAGTGTGAGTGAACACACTTATCCTCGTTTTTTGCGTCGTGGTTTTGGGCTCGAGCCTGCAGCGGGTAGCTGGGATGGGGTTAGGGCTGATCGCGGGGCCAATACTGTCGCTCTTCATGGGGCCAGTGCACGGGGTGATGGTGGTAAATATCCTCGCGATGATTAACGCCGCGCTCACGACGGTGACGGTGCGCAAAGATGTCGATTGGCGGCGCTTCGCACTCATCGGATCTGTGATGGTTCTTGGTTCGATCCCTGGCGCGTACCTCATCAAGTCGATGTCTACGGCGTGGATGCTCGTGGCGGTGGGCACAGTTTTGCTGGCAGCGTTGTCGGTGGTGACGCTCGCCAAGCGCTACGTTCCCGCGACTCAAGCCACGTGGCCCATGATGCTCTCTGGTGTAATCGGTGGTTTTACCAACACGCTGGCAGGTGTCGCAGGCCCAGTAATTACGGTGTACGCCCAAGCTGCTCGTTGGGAGCACAAGCGGTTTGCCGCGACACTGCAGCCACTATTCGTGGTCTCAGGTGGCGTGTCTTTCGCGGTGAAATCCCTCACCGGGGCAGCGGATCTTAGCGGGACGACCTGGTTGATCTGGCCCGTTGGGATCGCCGGGATGTTCTTGGGAGTCTTCCTCGGCGGAAAACTCGCGCAGGTGATTACCCGCGACAAAGCCCACAAGCTGGCCTTAGGCCTGGCGCTTGCGGGCGGTTTTTCGGCGCTGTTGCGCGGTTTGTTGTCGCTTTAGAGCAGCTTAGATAAGAATTCCTGCGTGCGTGGGTGCTGCGGATTATCCAGGACCTCGGTTGGCGTGCCAGCCTCGAGCACCACGCCACCATCCATGAACACGACTTGGTCGGCGACTTCGCGTGCGAAACCCATTTCGTGTGTGACTACCAGCATGGTCATGCCGTCCGCCGCGAGCTCGCGCATGACACGCAGTACCTCGCCGACTAGTTCGGGGTCGAGTGCGGAGGTCGGCTCGTCGAAAAGCATGAGCTTGGGCTCCATGGCTACGGCGCGGGCAATTGCGACGCGCTGTTGCTGACCGCCGGAGAGTTGGACTGGGTAGGCGTCCGCTTTGTGCGCCATGCCGACTTGTTCGAGGAGTTCGAGGGCACGGGCGCGGGCTTGTGCCTCCGGTACGCCTTTGACCAGGATGGGCGCCTCGATGACGTTCTCGATGACTGTGCGGTGTGGGAACAGGTTGAACTGCTGGAACACCATGCCGATGCCTTGGCGCTGCTTCGCGGCGTCGCGTTCGGAGATTTCGTAGAGTTTGCCGTCGCGCTCGCGGTAACCGATGAGCTCGCCGTCCACGTAGAGACGGCCCCCGCTGACCTTCTCAAGGTGGTTGACGCAGCGCAGGATCGTGGACTTGCCAGATCCAGAAGGGCCGATCAGGCAGGTGACAGTGCCGCGCGGCACCTGCAGGTTGATTCCTTTGAGCACCTGCAACTGGCCGAAGCTTTTGGTGATGGACTGTGCATCAATCATGAGGTCAGACATTTACTTCTCCATCACGTTGTACGGGTCGGTGAGTTCTACATTGCCGGGGAGTTTCCCTTCGGCGTCGGCAAGCGCTGCGAGCTGGCGGCCGGTGAGGTGGCGGGTGGTGCCGCGCTCGTAGTACTTCTCGACGTAGTTCTGGACGACCATCAGCAGGGAAGTAATCACGAGATACCAGGTAGCGGCCACCATCAGCATCGGGACCGGCTGGAAGAGAGCGTTGGAGATGTCCATCGCACGGCCGTAGAGTTCGCCGGAGTAAGGGATGGCAACGACCAGGGAAGTGGTCTTGAGCAAGGAGATGAATTCATTGCCGGTGGGTGGGACGATAATGCGCATGGCCTGCGGCAACACCGTGCGCTTCATGGTCTGCCACCAGCTCATGCCGAGGGCCTTGGAGGCTTCGATTTGGCCCTCCGGAACTGCTTGGATGCCAGCGCGAACGATCTCTGCCATATAGGCGGATTCGTTGAGAGCGAGGCCGATCACCGCGAGGATGAAGGCATTCTGGGCGAGGCCCTCCAAGCTGATCTCGGTGACACCAAGGTTGATCGAGTGGTAAATCGCGCCGATCAGACCCCAGAACACGAGCTGGACGTACACCGGGGTGCCACGGAAAATCCATAGGTAGACCCAGGAGACACCCCGAAGAACCGGGTTGGGGGACATGCGCAGGACGGCCAGGAGCGCGCCCAGGATCACACCCGCGAGCATCGCGAGGACGGTGATGGCTAGGGTGTGCAGGGCCGCGACGGCGATCCTGCGGTCAAGGAGGTACTGGAAGTAGATGTCCCAGCTGTAAGCCTCATTTTTGGCCGAGGCGATGATAAACCAGGCTGCCAGGGCAAGCAAGATAGCGGAGGCAACCCACCGCCCGGGATGCTTGAGCGGGATTGCTTTGATTTCTTCAGGGGTAGTCATGCATTCTTCCTTGGGATGCTTAGTTGCCGTTGACGGTGGCTTTTTCCTTCAGACCCTGGTCAATACCCCAAGGCTTAAGGATTTTCTGGTAATCGCCGGTATCGATGAGGTGCTGCAAGGCGGCCTGCAAAGCTGGGGCCAAGTCGGAGCCCTTCTTCACGGGCCAGCCATAATCGGCGGCGTCAAACATCTCGCCCACGGGTTGGAGGCGACCATCGGCGCGAGCAATAGCGAAGGCGGTGACAGGGGAGTCCATGGAGGCGGCATCCGCTCGGCCTAGCACGACGGCGGTAGCGGCCTGGTCTGATAGCTCGTAGGACAAAACCTTGATCGGTGGCTGACCGGCTGCGACGCAGGCTTCTGACTTCGGCGCGACGTCATCCGTTTCCGACACCGTACCCTTCTGGACGGCTACAGTGAGCCCACAGGCGTTGTTCGGGTCGACCTCGTGGCCGGTTTGGGCGGTCCACTGCACGCCGGCGCTCAAGTAGTCGACGAAGTCATAAGACTTCTGGCGTTCCTCATTATCGGTCATGCCGGTGGCCCCGAAATCAAGGGTGTTGCCGGAAATGCTCGGCAGGATCAAGTTGAAGTCCTGCTCCTGAACCTTAAGCTCAAGGCCCATTACGGCAGCCGCTGCGCGTGCCAAATCGACGTCCACGCCGATGATCTCCCCGGTGTCGCTCTTAAATTCCATCGGGGCGAACGGAGGGTTAGTACCCATCGTGAGATATCCGCGCTGCTTGATGTCTGCGGGAACTAAAGCTTGGACCTGCGGGTTGGCAGCGGGCTTAACTACCTGCCAACCCTCCGGGTTGCCTGTTTCGCTGTTGGTGACACAGGCGGTGAGGGAGGTAACAAGGGCGACTGTGGTGAGCAGCCCCGCGACGCTTCGCCTGAATATTTTCATAGGGTGTCCTTGAAGGTGCATATTCAGCGGTTCACACGTCTGGTTGACGCAGCCTGCTGAATAATTTGCATACGCTAGTAATATATGCAGAGAAGGGGTGGGGTGCAAACTTGGTGTGTTGGCGGTGCTGGGTGGGGCCGTGAGGTGACTGCCTGAGCTTGCAGGAGTGCGTGGGGTGAAGTGTCCCAGGTTTTGTTCCGTTTGAGTAGATGGGAAAATTTGGAACATGCCAAGGAAATTTGACCAGGATGCGAAGGACCGTGTGGTCCGTCTTGTGGAAGACCGCATCTTGGCGGAAAACATGTCGATGCAAGCCGCGTGCCAGGCAGTAGCTCCAAAGCTGGGGGTTTCATGGCACACGGCCCGTCAATGGACTCAGCAGGCACGCCGTGCGGGAAACATACCAGAACCTGTGCCTGAAGATTTGGCTGCCGAGAACGCGAGGCTACGTCGTGAAAATCAAGAGCTACGCGACACTAACGAGCTGCTGAAGGCTGCCTCAGCTTTTTTCGCGTCGGAACTCGACCCAAAACGTCGGAAATGATCCGATTCATCGATGAATACCGGAATCGTTTCTCCGTCGAGTTCATCTGTAAGACGTTGAAGAATAACCGGGCTGGTGGGTTTATCACCTCGCGTGGGTATCGCCAGTCCAAGGCCCGTGGATTGAGTGCTCGTCGCCTTCGTGATGCTGTGCTGGTCGACCGCATTAGAACTGTTCATCGGGATAATTACGGCGTCTACGGCGTGCGGAAAATGTGGCATGCTCTCCGCCGTGACGGAATTGATATCGGTCGTGAACAAACTGCTCGGTTGATGCGCTTGGCTGGTGTTTCTGGCAAAGGCAGATCACCTCTCACAACCCGTAAGGCTAATGTGCCTGATCTGCGCCCGGACTTGGTCGAGCGTGAGTTCAAAGCTCAGGGCCCGAATAAACTGTGGGTGGCCGACATTACGTATGTGCGCACGAAGAAAGGCTTTGTGTACGCCGCGTTTATCACCGACGTTTACTCTCGACGGATCGTTGGGTGGGCGTTATCAGACTCGATACGGACGGAAACACTGCCGCTGCAAGCTCTTAACCAGGCGATCGTGTGTGCTGAGGAAACAACAGGTCTCATTCACCATTCGGATCACGGCTCACAGTATGTCAGCGTTGTCTACAACCAGCGACTTGCCCAGCACGGGATTGCCGCTTCCACCGGAACGGTCGGGGATTCTTATGACAATGCTCTGGCAGAAAATGTTAATGGTTCCTACAAGAACGAGCTGATCCATGCTCGCAGGTGGGATGATGTTGTCGAGGTAGAAATCGCGACGTTCGAGTGGGTGTCATGGTGGAACGAGACTAGGCTCCACCAAAGCTTGGAATACCGAACCCCGGTCGAGGTCGAAACCGAATTTTGGAAGCAGAACCCGCCACAGGAAATAATAGAAATCAAGGCAAACGCCTAGGAACAAAACCCGGGGCACTTCACTCGAGATTCTTTTCTGCCCGTGCCCGACAGGTAGGTGCGATACGGCAGAACTGGCACCAAAACCCGGGTTTGAATTCGCCCTCACCTTGTGCGGCCAGGTCGGCTGCCGGACCGACGACCTCATGGCCCCAACGCTCCAAATCGTGGGTGCTAAGGCTCCAGGTTGAGATGGACTGGCGGCGCGGCTGCACAATCGTCAACTGCACCTCAGACAGGTCATAAAGGCTGCCGAAAGCATGCAAAGCACCCAGACCATAGAGCATGAGCTGCGGGTTCTCCTCAGCCTCAACCAGCACGCCTTGGCCGTATTTGAAGTCGATGACTTCGATGCGGTTGCCGGCGATGATGATGCAGTCGGCGGTACCAAACCCACCAGGCACAAGGTGGCTGAAATCCAGTCGCTGCTCGACAGCCATCACAAACGATGGGTCATCGGCCTGGGCTTGTGAGGCTCGCTCCAAGATGAAGGTGGCGTAATCACTGGTGTGTTCTTCCATCTCCTCATCGATCAGAGGACTGGCTGGCTTTTCACCTGCATCGTCACGGAGCCTGTGGTCGAGGCGGCGGATCTTCCACTCAGCTAGTGCGTGGGCGACGGTTCCTTGCTCTGCAGCCGGTGATGAAGTATCGCCGTGTTCTGCGCGAAGGGCTGCCTCGATCAGGGCTGATGGGGTGCAGTTGATCCACCGGTGCGCACCTGACGCTGAGAGTGTTGCGTGAGCTACCGGGGCCATTTATTTCAGCTCCTTCGCCCGTGCAAAGAGTGCCGCATACTGTTCTTCAGGAACAGCAGAGAGCTTGTCGTACCCAAACTCACCCAACAGGCCGCGTACCTTTTCAGTCAGACCCGACTGGGACAGCCGGGCAAGCAAAGTGCGAAGCTCAACCAGCGTCACCTCAGCCATAACCTCTGGTGCGGCCGCAGCTGCTGCTTCTGGTGTTGCTGTCTGTTCAGCTTGGGCCTGTGCAGCCTCGTAGGCTTCTGCTTCAGCTACAAGGTCCGGGCGGTACAGCTCTGCCGCTGTGATGGGACGCGCTCCAACAGCGTCGGCGTGATCCTCGATGGCCGCCCAGGAGGTTTCTTCAATCGCCTTGCCTAGCAGGGTCACGCCTTCAGCAATTGTGTTCAGTGCGTGGATGAACTTATTTGAGTCAGTGATGTTCATTGCTTAGGCCTCCTGCTTCTTGCCAGCCGGGTGGCGCATAACCGCATCAGCCAAGGCCATCAGATCGTCTTCTGGCTTTTGGGTGATGGTGACCTGGTCGACGCTGTCGCCAGGAACAACGATGGTGAACTTCTTCTTGTCACCCAGTAGGAAACGGGCGAAGCGTTCACGCAGGGTGATGTTGCGAAGGCCAACGACCTTCTCACGGTCAACCTGGGTGCCCAGGTTGAGATTCAAGTTGTGCCGCATGATGTGGCTACCTTCCACTCGGGCAAGACCCGGTGCCGGGATTGGCTTTTTCTGTCTTGCTACTGGAAGGGCTTCAAACGGCCATGTTTTATAACCGCTCATGCCAACTTCTCCTGAAAATCTTTCGCCAGTTTCTTCAACCGCTTTGCTACAGCGGGCTGGGAGATACCAAGTTGCCGAGCGATGTCAGACTGGCCGTAGCCCATCCGCTTGCCAATGACGATGGCGCGATCGACCCGGTCAAGAGTTGCCAGGAAGTCCCGGTACTGGATTTCCGCGTCCCACTCGTCAGATGGCTCATAAATGTCATTTGACGTAGCTTCGACGATTGAAACCTGCTCAGCCTGGTCTTCTTCGGCAAAGTTCCTGGGTGCTGCTTCAAACCAGGTGTTCCGTAGGTGCTGCTTCGCGTTGTTGTAGTCCAGGTTGCCCAGCTCTTTGAAGATGTCATGGACACTGCGGCGGCTTACCGCAGCAGGATTTTCAGCCTCGTCTTTGCGTTGCTGGTAGTCGCGTTCGACCATGATCTCTGCCTCGTCAGCAGTGATGTAGTAGGACTGGTTGCGTACTGGGTAGCGTTCACTGATCCCTTCGGTGCGTTCGTACTGGAACACAATCTTGATGGTGTTTGGCTTATCAGCCATGAGCCTTGCTCCTTCACGTTGTTGGTGAAGGGGAAGACCCGATGAGCTAACACGTGTTGGGAGTCAAAAGCGTTGAGCAATAAAGAACGGGCACCTCAACCCCACAGCCAGATACGTGACTGCGGTGGTCAAGGTGCCCGTTAAGCGCTCAACGGTGACTTCCCGCTACGACAAATGCGCGCGAAAAACTAGAAACGGTGGTTCATACTGCGACTAGACCCGGGTGCCGCGGTGAGCCATATGAAGTGGAGGCGACCCAGCTACAGCTGGTCACTGGGCCGCCGAGGATGCCTTACTTACGTTTTGAAGGCTTGGCTTGTGCCAGAACGGAACCAGCCAGTTGCTTGGTTAGCTTGCTGGTGGCCTTGCTCCTTAGTGCTGCTGAAGCTGCCGTTGCAGTCTTAGCTGAGCTTTGCTTGGGGTTGTGTTTGCCCACGTCGTCACCTCCGATCAAAATCTCTAGATCCAATACCGGGATATGAGGGTTTAGTGCCAAGTAGTGTGAGATAATCAGGGTGACCCGACCGGCTCTTCTACGTGAACTTTCCTCATGTATCCACGGTATGAAGCAGTTTTGGGACGGCGGAACGGCTGTTGCTGGCCATTTTTGGGACAACCGGGTCGATTTTTGGGATGAGCTTAGAAGGAGATAGGGTGACCACACTCAAAGAGCTGTGCAGGGCCGCCTATCGCAAGTGCGATAAGCACAAGTCCCAAGGAAAGTTCGCCGTTCAGCTCTTTGAAGCATGCGGGTGCACCTATCGCTTTGATAAATCGGGTGACTACGCTAGAAAAATATGTTTTGACGCCCGTGCAATCTCAGATGACATTCGTTTAGCACTACCGAAAACTGGGGTTAAGACAGCGGCTGTTTCTCAGTTCATTCAACTCAGCATGGAATCTAGTCGTGGCGAAAAGCAAACCATGCAAGATCGTCTGCAAGAAGTGGCACGTAATTTAGGGTTTCCGAGCGACGTCGAGGTTGAGTCCGAAGCCTTTTACTGCGCATACGCGCATGCAATAAAAATTGCAGTCCAAGGCTTGAATGATCAACGGGACGTCCTTAGCCTTTATGAACTTCACGTTTCAGAAGCTGTTGATGAAGACGATCAATATTGGACACCTTTATATGAAGGCGACAGGGTGAAAGCGTCACAGCCGCCTGCGCTGCAGAACAATCAACTCGATTACTGGGAGCTGCTCACTCACGAATGGGTACTGCACAACCAAGGAAGTCTCCGGTGGGAAAACCGGACATTGGTATGTCTAAATCCAAATGACCGTTTTCTAAGGCCGATGGACACCGAACTCATAGAGATTCCAACGGTTGAACCATCTAAATTCGTCAGGATCAGTGCAACTTTCAAAGCACGTGGGCGCGACGGAACAGGGACTAGCGAGTGGAGAATGCTTGACCAACGGGGACAAGATTGTTTCCCAAATCAAAGATCTGAATTTAACGTGCAAGCACACATTGGCAACAACACCGTATTGGGCGAAGGGCAAAAGGCATGAGTGTTGAAACAGAAAAATGGGTAACCATGAAAGACGTCCAAGAACACATGGGCGTCACAAGGGAAACCATAACTCAATGGATAAACACCAAAAAAATGCCTGCCTACAAGGTGGGCCGCTCATGGAAATTTAAGCTCTCAGAAGTCGACGACTGGGTCCGCTCCAACGGCGCAGCTGACGATCAAAACGAAGTAGAAATCTAAACGAGGTACGACATGCCAGAACTTAATTGGGTCGGTAAAGACAAAGTCATCACCCACCATCTAGACGTACCATTCCGCGTTCTCGACCACCAGTATTCTTTCGATGAGAACGGTCAGCACGAAGCTGACAATGGTTCAGAAAATATGATCATTCATGGTGACAACCTCGAAGCGCTCAAAGCACTGCTTCCGCGCTACGAAGGCAAAGTTGACTGCATATACATCGACCCTCCATATAACACTGGCAACGAGGGGTGGGTCTATAACGACAATGTCAATGATCCACGTATCAAGAAGTGGCTGGGTGAAGTTGTCGGTAAAGAAGGGGAAGACCTCTCCCGGCACGACAAGTGGCTATGTATGATGTACCCGCGCCTCAGACTTCTTGGGAAGTTGCTTTCTCCGAAAGGAGTACTCATTGCAAGCTTGAGCATCCACGAGCTTCATTTCTTCTTGGAAGTGCTGAATGAAATCTTTAGCTCTCGCCAAGTAATACCGGTGACGGTGCAGACTTCTGGGGGTAAAACCAATAAGGGTTTTAATCACCAGAGCGAGTTTTTGATATTTGTAACGCCAAAAGAGTTTGTGCCAAATTCATACAGAAGCGCAAAAAATACCTATGCCAGCGGGTACCACGGAATGAATCTAGCCGGATTCAATCAGACAAACAGGCCAAATCAGGCATATCCAATTTTCGTTAACGAAAAGGGCGCGATTGTTGGAGTAGGTAAGTCTCTCAAGGAACGCGTAGAAGACGGATCCTACGATGGAGATCTTGCAAACTTTGAGTTTGATTATGATGAAGCACCATCTGGTTCGACCGCTGTTTGGCCCGTCACAGCAAAAGGTGTTCCCTGCGTATGGCGTTTGCAGGCTAAGCGCCTTCTGAAAGAGTGGGAACGAGGATTTATTAAAGTCGTTCCGTCAAAAGACAAGACCAAAAATATCTGGGCAGTTCAGTATCTATCCGATGGTATTTTGCGAAAGATTGAAAGTGGCGATTTTGTAACTTATCGGATTTCCGATGACCCAGAAATTCCAACGTTGGAGCTAAAAAATTATGAAACGAGCGGTTCGAGTATCCCGACCGTTTGGTACGAAAAGGAATACTTTACGACTAGAGGTAGTGAGCTAATTAGAGAAATTCTTGGCTCAAAGGATGCATTCACCTATCCAAAGCCAATAGATATCGTTCAAGAGGCAATAGGACGAGTTACTAAGCCTGATTCCCTTGTTTTGGATAGTTTTGCCGGCTCAGGCACCACGGCGCATGCGGTTCTGAATCTGAATTCAGAAGATCAGGGTAACCGGAAATTCATACTCATTGAACTCGACGATTATGCAGAAACGGTGACAGCGGAACGCATCCGAAAAGTCATTAAAGGATACGAAGACGTTGAAGGCGATCTCGTTCCGGGAACCGGTGGAAGCTACTCGTTCTTTTCGTTAGGAACCACATTATTTGAAGGTTCCGACCTGAACCCAGAAGTGCCACTTGATCAAATTAGAGCGTATATCTGGCATTCAGAGACAGGTATTGAGGCTGCATCAAATAAAGTTGTTGAGTTTCCAGATTTCCTCGGTATCCACAACGACACTAGCTACATCTTTGCCTACGAACTCGACAGAGCCACTGTGCTTGATCGTGAATATCTCAGCCGTATCCCAGCTGAATGCGGTGCAACCTCGTATGTCATCTATTCGGACACCTGTTTGCTGTCTGAACAGGAACTACGTGAAATGAACATTACTTTTAAGAAAATCCCGCGAGACATCACCCGCCTCTAGACCTGGAAGTACAGAACTATGGAACTGAAGAAGTATCAAAAACGGGTGATTGCAGACCTCACGGACTACCTCACCCAACTCAATGAGCAACCCACACTGACTGATGCTTTCGCTGCTCATTGGGAGTCTCGACAGATCATGGTGGGGCAAAACGGTGTTGCCGGTTACCAAAACGTCATCGATGGTGTGCCGCATGTTTGCTACAAGGTGCCAACCGGTGGCGGTAAGACCTTCCTGGCATGTGCATCGGTGAAGCCAATCTTTCAGGCACTTCCACCAACACGTAAGCAAGCTGTGGTCTGGCTGGTACCGTCAGATTCGATTCTGACCCAGACCCTTGCTGCTTTGAAGAACCCAGAGCACCCTTATCGTCAAAAGCTCAACGCTGATTTCGGTGGACGAGTTGAGGTCTACTCAAAGGAAGAACTCCTGGCTGGGCAAAACTTCAGCCCTGCAACCGTATCTGAGCAGCTATCAGTAATGGTTCTGTCCTACGATTCATTCCGTACCCGTAGCAAGGATGGTCGCAAGGCCTATCAGGCAAACGGCAACCTTGCCTCTTTCGCTACAGCTTTCGGCGCACCTGAACAGCCCATCGAGAACGCAGACGAAACCGCGTTGTTCCAGGTCATTAACCAGCTGAATCCTGTGGTGATTGTGGATGAGTCTCACCATGCAACCAGTACCTTGAGTCATGAAATGCTGGTGAACTTCAACCCAGCCTTCATCCTGGATTTGACTGCGACCCCTAAGAAGCAAGCCAACGTCATTTCATATGTAGACGCACTTGCTTTGAAGAGTGAAAATATGGTCAAACTACCCGTGATCGCTTACAATCGCTCAAGCCAAACCGAGGTAATCACTGACGCTATCGACCTGCGCAACTCACTCGAGGTCGCTGCACAGCAACAACAGGAAAAAGGCGGACGGTACATCAGGCCAATCGTGCTTTTCCAAGCGCAACCCAAAACCGGCGAGGATGCAACTTCGTTCGAGAAGCTACGCGAAAAACTCGTCAAGACAGGTATCCCTGAAGACCAGATTGCGATCAAGACTGCGGACATCAACGAACTCAAAGGCGTGGACCTGATGAGTGAAGATTGCCCGATCCGGTTCATCATCACCGTTAACGCCTTGAAAGAAGGGTGGGACTGCCCATTTGCTTACATCTTGGCCTCGTTAGCGAACAAGACTAGCCAGGTAGATGTCGAACAGATTCTTGGTCGTGTGCTGCGCCAGCCTCACGCAACCAAGCAGCGCAACTCCCTACTAAACATGAGCTACGTGTTGACCTCGTCAAATGACTTCAACGCAACTCTCAATCAGATCATCGCAGGGCTCAACAGCGCAGGTTTTTCCAAGCGCGATTTCAGGGCCGCAGATCAAGAGCAGCTCGATTTCACCCAGAATCAACAGCCGACAGCTCCAACTGAGCTGCCTGCTACCGAGCCTCAAACGGTTACAGAGACGGAGGACTTCCTGGAATTTGACGAAACTCAGGTAGCCGAAAATCTGGAAAATTGCCAGCACACAGAAACCGTTGATGAAGCTCCCGTCTCTGCTGGGCTTGCCGCAATGCTCGAACAAGCTCAAGAGCAAGGCAGCTCGTATGAACAAGAAGCTGAAGACGCAACCAGCATGGGCGACATCTTCGTCCCCACAGATCTGGAGAACGCCGTGGAAACATACAGGGTCAATATTGAGTTCGATGGCGACATTAAGTCTCTACGCTTGCCTCAGTTCGTTATCAAAGCACCGGCTTCTACCTTGTTCTCAACAGGTGAAGGCGACTTTGATTTGCTTCGACATGAAGCCCTCGCGGCAGACTTCGTATTGCTGAATAAGGACATCGAACTGGATCTCACAGCAGCAGATGAACAAATGTATCGCGTGGACGTCAACAGTAACTCTGACGTCCCTAAGGCCTTCCGCATGAGCGCAGCAGACCAGCGGTTCATGCGTGAGCACTTCGCCAAACTCAGTATCGAGAGCCAAAAACGCAATGCGGCCGATGCAATCTATGAACGCTTGAAGCCAATCAACGCGATCAATGATTCAGATCTGCGTAAATACATCGGGCGTGTAGTTGACGCCTTCGGCTCTGAAGAACTATTGACTTATCAGGAACACCCCAATGCAGTGGCTGAAAAGATCAAGCAAAAAATTCTGGGGCTACTGGAAGAACACAAGTTCAAAAAGTTCTACGCCGATATTGAGACTCGCAGGGTCGACATCCAGGACTTTTACTCACTGCCTCCAGTGATTCAGCCAGTTCAGTCCAGCTCGCTCATCGGCGGATCTCTGTATGAGGCAGAGGATCGAATGAACAACGACGAGATGGACTTCGCTGGTCGCTTCTCAGGTTTGGAAAACATCCGATGGTGGCACCGAAACATTGACCGCAAGGGTTTTTGCATCAACGGCCCTCTTAACCATTACCCAGATTTCATTCTGATGACTCAGAGCGGCACAGTCGTCATCGTCGAGCCCAAGGGCGCACACCTCAAGAACGACGATTCACGCCGCAAACTTACCCTTGGACGCAAGTGGGCGGACATGGCCGGCAACAAATTCCGCTATTTCATGGTTTTCCAAGACGGAGTAACCCCGTTGGAGGATGCGTACACCATGTCCGAGTTCCTGCGAATTCTTGAACAGCTCTAGGAAAGAACCACAGATGCTATGAACACAGCTCTCCCGACCACACTGCCCAATATCGATCTTGCCTCGGTATTCACAGAAGTAACTCTTGATGAGCAACTTCAGCTCAACAGTGATGGTTCAGGGCTGCGCTTATTTCATCTCCAAGTACGCAACAACAAATTCGATTACGCGAGCCTAGAAGATCTCCTCATGAATAGGCTTGGGCATTTTGTGCTCTCCAGAGCCCAGATTGCCCAATACGAAATAGAAGGAAACCTTGGGTCGATTGGACTACAGGCGTCGCGTTTTCTGCGGCGGCCCGAGAACCAAGAACTTAAGGAAAATGCGCTCGGTAACTTCATGCTGCACGCGTTTCTAGAATTGGCGTTGGGTGCTCCAAAACTGCTGAGCAAAATAGAAATTGCTGAGGTTTCAGGAACCAGACAGATTCTCTGTGACGCCGTCCATTTGCTTGACCAATCAACGGGATCGAAACTGCGAGCAAACCTTATTTTTGGCGCTTCGAACGTAGTGGGAGACTTCGGAGATACCGTAGACCTAGCGCTAGAACGGGCGGTGGCAATCGCTGAAAACGAGGATGCGGAGTGCAAGCTGGTAGATCAAAACATTCTCCAGCAGCGTTTCGAACCTAAGACTACCGAGTACCTTAAGAACCTCTTACTCCCAACTGCGGCTAACAGCGCCAACTACGACGTTGGATTTGGTTTGTTTCTTGCCTACGACCTAGGCCTTGATCCAACGCTCTACCAGCGTGAGGAATTTCCACAGGTGATGGAGCAAAAACTCAAACAGGATCTACGCGCACACATCGGTCACATTCGTGACGAGATCCAAAACCGCGGCTTAGGAATCTACCCTTTCTACATTTACACCCTGCCAATGAATGACGCTGAATCTGACCGCGTCACCATCACTGAGGCGGTGCTGTAACCATGACACAGAACAAAACAGGCACACTGGGCGACGAAATTTTCGCAAACATCGAGAACAACGAATACCTTATCGCGCTCTACGAACAGCTTCTCGAGCACTACGGCCACAATACGCTTGGCAAGGAATCACTGAGACTTGGTGATAAGCAGCTCGATGATGTACTCCGATTTGCTGACTTACTGTCAAAATCCACTCATCCAGAACGCCGTGAATATCACCAGGTGTGGGCTCAGGAAATCGCAGTGTTATGCATGGAACTCTACTGCGACAACCCAATCAGCTCACCATATCTAACCTCCATTTTCCAAGCTGTGGGCAACTACCAAGCTCTTGGAAGACTAGAGAACCAAGCTCTGCCTGACCTCTTTGAGCAGGCCTTTAACGAGTTTCAATCTGACTACCTTACGGTGCCAGGCGAAGAGGACAAGAAATTCTTCGCACCGCAAAAGCGCGCCTTCGACGCTTTCAAGAATGATGCCTTCAGCTTTTCTGCACCCACATCATTGGGCAAATCCTTCCTGATGCGCACCTTCATCAAAGACCGCATGCTCAAAGGAGGCAAGGAAAACTTCGCAATTCTCGTGCCCACCAAGGCACTTATCAACGAAATGCGGTCGCGGTTCATCAACGAACTGGGTGAAGAACTCGAAGCCAAGAACTATCGCGTCGTAGCCTCAGGTGGGGACATCGTTCTTGAAGGCGAGCACAACTTCATTTTTGTATTGACTCCAGAACGGATGCTTTACCTTCTGATCAACAAGCCTGACACCCACCTCGATTATCTCTTTGTGGATGAAGCTCACAAGCTCTCAGGCAAGAGCAAGCGAGCCCCGTTTTATTACCAGGTCACTACGATGCTGCTCCAGCGTCCTGAGCCGCCGAGGTTCATTTTCGCATCACCCAATATCCCAAACCCAGGAGCATTCCTTTCATTGCTCCAGTCTGCCCCTGAAAGTAGCGATGCTATGCGGACGAGGTTTTCGCCCGTATCGCAATTCAAGTTCTTTGTCGACCTTCAAACTCAAACTGTCTCCGGGTACAACCACCGGACGAAACAAACACAGCATCTTTCTACTCTGAATGGTATTTCAAGCGTTGAAGATTACTTGTTGCACTTACGTCAACTTTCGTTAGAAAAGAAGCGCGAGCAGACCATCGTCTATCACGGGTCGAAACAAAAGGCCGTTGAAAACGCGCGCCATTTCGCCTCACTACTACCGAAAATCCACGACGATGATCTTCAAACTCTCGCAGCTGACATTCGCCGTGAAGTCCATGACTCCTACTTCTTGGCAGAGCTCATTGAAAAAGGCGTCGCCTACCATGTAGGACATCTGCCAGCTTCTGTGCGGCTGCGGGTTGAGGAGCTTTTCCGCGAAGGTAAAATCCACACAATCTTCTGCACCAGCACTCTACTTGAAGGCGTGAACCTACCAGCCGACAACCTAGTTGTCACAAGCCACAAAAATGGTCGCAGCAACCTCAATGAGATTGATTTCAATAACCTGATAGGCCGAGTAGGTCGCATTGAATTCAATCTCTTTGGCAACATCTACTTTGTGATGGGTGAAGGATTCAGCGCCAAAAGCACTGTCGAGAAACTGCTCAAGACTGATGTGCCTAACCAACAGCTTGCAGTAAGCGAAGCCAGCCTTCCAAACAAAATCAAAGAAGCCATCGTGTGCGCGCTCAAGGAAGGACGCATGCCTGAACCCACTGACCTGGGTAAGGGAGAGCAAGCAGAAATGGCTCGTACCTTTTCAATCATTCTTCTGCGCGACCTTACCGCAGGAAGAGAGAGCCTAGTTACGCGATCCTTCCAGGAACTATTAACCCCTGATACTAGAGCGAGGATTTTAGAAAAATTCCGTGACTCCTACCAATCGCAACAGGATGACGACATTAACGTTTCTGTTGATCAACATGAATCGCTAGAAGCTGCTGTTAAGGCAGGTCTGAGATTTCCCCATATTGATAGAGACACAGGCCGCCCGAATTACGACGATACTCTGGGGTTTCTTCAACGACTGGCACGTATTTTTAAGTGGGACAAATATGAGAGCGCCACTATCGGTCGAACAAATAATTCAGGGTTCACCTCATTGCGCTGGTACGCAGTAATTCTTATCCAGTGGATCGAAGGTAACGGCCTGAACAGGATTCTGAAGGAATCTATTGACTATCAGCGCAAGAACCCCGATAAGTTTTGGGTTAACTACAGGCAGGTGCGATATTTGGATACGCCTTTACACAAGAACATCGTGTGCAACGATACCCTTGAAGCCATTGAGAACATCATCCTGTTCAGCTTCGCCAACTACTTTCTGCGAGTCTCAAACGAAATCAAGAAGCAAGAGGGCAAGGAAGTGATTGAGAATGACTGGTATGAGTATGTCGAGTACGGTACTACCAATACCAGCACTATCACGCTTCAGCGCATGGGGTTTACGAGAGAATCAGCCACATGGATTAGAAAGCATCATGCTGGCAACTACATGTTTCAAGATAAGGAAACGGGTAGCACCTACCTCAACCCGGCGCTCCTGGATGCTGAGAACCTCAGTGTTCGCCGTGAAGCCAACGAGATTAAGTTCAACGTCCCGAAGTCATTCGGCATGCCTTATTTCCTCTGGTAGTGGCAACCTAACCTTTCGACGTCGCGCTAAACCTTTCGACGGCTACCTTGAGTGAATGTTGAATGGGTGCGTAACGATTACTGCTTGCGTCAATCCAGCAGAGAAACAGTCTGGGTTCCGACAAGAGAGGCGAGACAGATTGCGAGCTTCGTTTTTCGCCTATGGCTAGGTTTTGCTGAAATCTACTGGAAACCAAGCTCATCAGTAAGTAGCTACGCCGCGAGCGCGTATTCGCACCCAGCGTTTGCTCGTATCATCGGGCGCATCGTCTTTTTGGTGAGGATGTAGTCAAAGGTCTGGTCCTCGAAACGGTCGTTGGTGAGCGTATTGCCGAACTGGATGGAGTCCGGGTTGTTGCCCTGCATAATCAGGTCAGCTTTACCAATGCCGTAGGCGAACTCCATGAGTTCCTGGCCGTGCAGGGAGACTTGGATGTTGCGGTTGAGTTCTTTCAACTCGTTTTTGGCCACGAGCAACATGCCGCCGGTACCAGCGCAGGGGTCGTAGACGGTTCGGACCGGCGCGTCACCGGCCAGGCCGTCATCGTCCGATGCGAACAGCACGCCGACCATCAGCGCGATGGCGTCACGCGGGGTGTAGAACGCACCGGCGGACTTGCCCTTGGTGTTAAACGCCCGGTACATCACGTCCTCGAACATGTCGCCCATGGCGGTGTCCGGCAGGTTGTCCGGGTGCATGTCGATCTTGGCGAAGTGGCCGACCACGCCGTACAGGCGCTGGGCGCGGGCAAGGGTTGTGATCTTCTCGGTGAACTTGAAACTGTCCCAGATGTCGCGCAGGTTGGGGGAGAAGTGGCCGAGGTAGGTGCTCAGCGCTTCGTCCACGTTGTCGTCGGTTTTGGCGATAGCGTCCAGGCTGAGTTTGGAGGTGTTGTAGAAATGCAGTCCCAGCTTGGTGCGGGCGTGGATGGACACAATCCGCTCGTCCGGTATGCCGTCGTACTGCTTTTTCAGCCCCTGGTAAAGCTTTAGGAACTCGGTTTTGCGGGAGTCCAACATGCACTCGATGCGGCGTAGGACGGCGAACGGGATGATATAGTCACCGTATTCTTCCGGCTCGACCACACTGCGCAGGTATTTGTCGGCGGTGTTCCATACCGCGTCGGCGATGGTGCTGCGGGCGTGGCTGAGTTGTTCCTGGGTGGGGGACACGGCTTCTTGCTTCTCCTGATTGGGTCGGGTGTTTTCTTGGTGTTACCAGCATATATGGCCCATGTGGCCGGTTTGTAGCACAAGCGCTTAGACGTGGGACGTATCACGGCTGGGGCGGGTTGTTGCTACATGTGGGGCGTCGTCTCTGGTGATGAGGTGCATACGGGGAGGCTGATGTGACAGTGTGGTCAGGCGCCCCGATGTGGGGGTGAGAAGTGGAGTTTCTCGGCTCGTTCGCGCAGCTCGTCCTGGAAGGCGTCAATCCGCCGACCGAGCGCCTGCATGCGCTCCACAGCATCAATGAGATAGTCGGTCAGTTCGCGGGTTTCGATGGCATCTCGGTATTGGCTGAGCATCTTGGCGCCGACAGCCACCGCTATCGACGTGCGGTAGGCAAACAGTAGACTATCGAGTTCGAGATCGGTGGGGTTCGTGCTCACTGCTAGGAACTGGTAGTAGGCACGCCAGGCGTTGTGATGGGTGTAGCTGCACAGCACTTCGTAGAAGCCCTCACCGACCAGCTCGCCCAAGGTTTGTTTGACCAACTTGTCATAGCCGACTTCATCGTGTTTGAGCTCGGGGATGGTGTGCTTCTTGGTGTAGCGTTGCAAGACCGTGTTGAGGCCGCCGTAAAGTTCGTCGAGCCCCTTGATCGTGTGTACTTTGTCCCGGTTCATGCCACACCGGATGGCACGAGCGGCTCGGACGGTATGCTCCTCTGGTTTGTCCTCGTCTCGGTTGATGTAGAGCAACAGCGCGATGTTTTCAATGGCGGTGCGGGCAAGTGGAGCGACGGTGGCGGGAGTGGTGAACTCGCTGTGCATAAGCTGGCCGATTTGGTTTGGGTGAGCAGCGGCGACTTGCATGATGGCTCGCGCTAGCTCGTCAGGAAGCCGCGCGACATTGCTGACGGCGGGATCGAGAATCTTGTTTACAGGTCCGGTGATGTCCGGGCCCCAAGCGGGGTGAGCGATGCCGATGCGGTTTGCCGCGTTGGCGACCCCTGTGGACAGCATGAACATGTCTTTTTTGAAGGCCGCGAACTGGGGATCGAGCTGGCCGGATTTGTCTGTTGTCATCATGGTTGCCAAGTGTGACAGCTGGGGTGGACACGTCGCTGTGCGGGTGCGAACGCATGTGCGGGTACGTTCGTTCTAGCTGGGTTTTCCTTGTCCCCCTAGCGTCTCTGCCCCGTGGTCAACCGCGCACGTCGCTCGGCAATCGGAGTGTCCGCTTCTTTTTGGAAACCACAGTCGGGGTGGGTTGCCCGGTTATAGGATCGAACTCCTCCGGGTTGACCGGCTGGCGCCGAAAATGACCAAGGTCTACGCCACACGCGGACACCCTTTTCGGCCTAGTACGTTCGGCGAGCCTGCTCGATAGCGTCATCGGGTTCGGGTGGGTGCGGGGTCGTTGGTCTCCGCGATCCGGCGCCGGTAGTCCACCCAAATGCGCCAATTCTACTTCGTTGCTATTTTGCCTAACAGAAGTGTTTGGCCACTCTAGCTGCGTTTTCCGTGTCCCCGCTACTGTGAAAGCGCAATGGCAAAGCCCGCGACTGTTTGCATTTTGGAGAAAACTCCAAGGGATTACCGAGGTTTACTGAAACCCCTCGCCCTACAGTGCCCCTGGTGAGACTCGAACTCACACTGCACGGGTTTTGAATCCGTTTCCTCTGCCAATTGGGATACAGGGGCGTTAGCGTCAAACCGGTTGGCTCGTGCGCTGGAAACAAATATTAACCCAAAGCTTGGCAGAAAATGAAATCGCCTAGACTGGGGTGTCGTGAATGCTACTCAGACCCGCCCTCGCCTTTTGCTCCTAGACGGTCATTCCATGGCTTTCCGCGCGTTTTACGCTTTGCCGGCGGAGAACTTCTCCACTAGCGGTGGTCAGCATACGAACGCGGTGTATGGCTTTATTTCCATGCTTGCGAATTTGCTTGCGGAGGAGCAGCCGACCCACGTCGGAGTGGCCTTTGATGTGGGACGAAAGACTTTCCGCGCGGAGATGTTCCCCGCGTATAAAGCGCAGCGTGAGGCTGCGCCGGAGGAGTTCCGCGGGCAGGTCGAGCTGATCGAGGAGGTGCTGCATAGCCTCGGCATCACCACCATCAAGCAGGAAAACTACGAAGCCGATGACATTATCGCTACGCTGGCCACCGCTGCCAAGCCCCTCGGCTTTGAGACCTTCATCGTCACCGGCGACCGCGATTCCTTCCAGCTGGTCAACGACACCACGACCGTGCTGTACCCCATGCGTGGGGTGTCCACCCTGCATCGGTTTACGCCGGAAGCCGTGGAGGAAAAGTACCAGCTCACGCCCGCGCAGTACCCGGACTTCGCTGCCCTTCGTGGGGACCCCTCAGATAACCTGCCGAACATCCCGGGCGTGGGGGAGAAAACTGCTGCCAAGTGGATCCAGCAGTACGGCAGCCTCGAAGAGCTGCTCGCACACGCCGACGAAATCAAAGGCAAAGCTGGCGATGCATTCCGTGAGCGGCTCGACCAAGTCCGCATGAACCGCACCCTCACCCAGATGATCATGGACATGGAGCTGCCCGTCTCCCCGGACGAACTCGAACCGAAGCCGGTCGATGTCGCCGAAGTGGCCGCCAAGTTCGACGACCTCGAATTCGGTGCCAACCTGCGCGAACGCATTCTGGCAGTCGTGAAGACACAAGGGGAGAACCCCACGGAGCAACCGGTGGCGGCGGAGGTGGTCGTCGATAAGCTCAAGCTGGCCGAGTGGCTCCCCGGTCGCGGTCCGCTCGCCGTGGCGCTAGCTGGAACGGGCGCGCCGGCCGCCGGAGACGTGCACAGCCTGGCGCTTATCGACGCCGAGGCGCACGCACTAATCGTGGACCCCGCGGACCTCGATGAGGCCGACGACCACGCACTGGGCGAATGGCTGCGCTCACCTGAGCCGAAGTTCTTCCACGACGCCAAGGCCGCCTGGCACATGCTCGCCGGGCGTGGCTATGAGGTGAAAGGAATCGCCTTCGACACGGCGCTGGCCGCCTACGTCCTCCGGCCTGGGCAGCGGACCTACGCGCTCGCCGACGTCTACCAGCGACACCTGAAGAAAACCCTCGCAAGCGCCGACGCTCAGCTCTCCTTGCTCACCGACAACACCGAACTTGCCGACCACGCGCATGCCATCTGGGAACTCACCCAGGAACTCACCAAAGAGCTACAGAGCATCGACTCCTACGAACTCTTCGCCGACCTGGAACTTCCCCTCGTGGACGTGCTCGCACGCATGGAAGCCGCGGGCATCGCCGTCTCCGTAGACACATTAGAGGAGCAGCGCGACACGTTCGTCGAGATGGTGGCCGATGAAGAAGCGGCTGCCCGTGAGCTCGCCGGCGACCCCACCCTGAACCTGTCCTCGCCGAAACAGCTACAAGTCGTGCTGTTTGAGACGCTTGGTATGCCGAAGACCAAAAAGACCAAAACGGGCTATTCCACGGCCGCGAAGGAAATCGAGCAACTAGCGGTGAACCATCCCCACCCATTTCTCGATCACCTGCTAGCGCACCGCGAATACCAGAAAATGAAAACCACCCTGGATGGGCTCATCAAATCCGTCGGTGGAGATGGGCGCATCCACACGACCTTCAACCAGACCGTCGCCTCCACCGGACGACTGTCCTCCACCGAACCCAACCTGCAAAACATCCCCGTGCGCACCCCAGCCGGCCGACGCATCCGCGCTGCTTTTATGGTGGGTTCGGGGTACGAAACTTTGCTCACCGCCGACTACTCACAAATCGAAATGCGCGTCATGGCCCACCTATCCGAAGATCCGGGCCTGATCTCCGCCTACCAATCCGGCGAAGACCTGCACAACTACGTCGGCTCCCGCGTTTTCGACGTCCCCGTCTCCGAAGTCACTCCCGAGCTGCGCCGTCGCGTCAAAGCCATGTCCTACGGCCTCGTCTACGGCCTCTCCGCGTTCGGACTAGCCGGCCAGCTCGACATCTCCGCTGGCGAGGCGAAGAAAATCATGGACGCCTACTTCGAGCGCTTCGGCGGGGTGCGCCGTTACCTCTCGACAGTCGTCGAGCAAGCCCGCAAAGACGGCTACACCGCCACCCTGTTCGGGCGCCGCCGCTACCTACCCGAGCTACTGTCCGATAACCGCGTCGCCCGCGAAAACGCCGAGCGTGCAGCGTTGAACGCACCCATCCAGGGAACCGCCGCCGACATCATAAAAGTAGCCATGCTGCGTGTCGACGCCGCCCTGGAAGGCATGAAGTCACGCATGCTGCTGCAAGTCCACGACGAACTCGTGGTCGAAGTAGCCCCCGGCGAGCTACACGACGTGCGCGAAATCCTCGAACGCGAAATGAACGCCGCCATCACCCTGCGCGTGCCACTCGAAGTGTCCGCAGGCTCCGGCGAGAACTGGGACCTAGCAGCGCACTAGGCGCAAGCTACGCGAGGTGGGCGACGAAGATAGCAGTGCCAGGGAACACCCGCCCCCGGTTCGGAGACCACTGCCCCCAGTTCTCGGTGAGGCCCACGGGCCATTCCGGCTCGATGAGATCGTCGAGGACGAAACCGGCCTGGAGGAGTTCCCGGATGCGATCACCGAGCGTCCGATGCTGCTCAGCGTAGGTGAGCCTCTCGCCCTGAAACTCCGTGTAGCCCTCGCGGTCAAAATAGCTGTACTGCACCTCGAACGATTCCGGATCATCGGCAAAAATCCACCGCATCGGATGGTTAATGGACATGACAAAACGACCGCCCCGCTTGAGCACCCGCGCGGCCTCGTCGAGCACGCTTAGCGACGACTCCACGAAAGGAATCGCACCGAAGGCCGAAAAGACGACGTCGAAGGAATTATCAGCGAAGGGCATAGCCAACGCATCGGCTTGAACAAGGGGAGCGTTGCCCGTGGAATGGGAAAGCATGCCCCACGAAATATCGAACGCAGTGATAAATTCCACACCATCGTCGTAAAGCCAATTGGCGCACGGCGCGGAGCCGCAGCCTATTTCCAAAACGCGCTTGTCAGCGACGTTGCCGAGCAACCGGACGTCCTTTTCGTGCAGCATTTCCGGGCACCAGTAGAAGCTGGACAGGTAGGACTCGTGTGACTGGTGATAAATTTGGGAATCAGAATCCCACCAGGCGCGGTTAGCCGCCGAAAAAGATGAAGACATGTGCCACATTCTATTTGAATATGCTGGGGAAACGGACTAACGTAAGGCGGGCGTATCTGCAACGATGCAACTGCGGGGCCTTAATAGGAGGGTGCCGCGAGCATTCGCTGCTAGCCCGCTGAGGGTAGATCACGCACTTCAACTGTCCATTTTCGATTTCCTATAAGGTTCACATGCCCAACCACAACGTTCCTCAGGTAGCCATCAACGACATCGGCACCGCTGAGGATTTCCTCGCAGCGATCGACGCAACCATCAAGTACTTCAACGACGGCGACATTGTCGAAGGTACCGTCGTCAAGGTTGATCACGACGAGGTTCTGCTCGACATCGGATACAAGACCGAAGGTGTCATCCCATCCCGCGAGCTGTCCATCAAGCACGACGTTGACCCAGACGAAGTCGTCCAGGTCGGCGACCAGATCGACGCCCTCGTCCTCACCAAAGAGGACAAGGAAGGCCGTCTGATCCTGTCCAAGAAGCGCGCACAGTACGAGCGTGCATGGGGTGCCATTGAAGAGCTCAAGGAAAAGGACGAGCCAGTCACCGGTACCGTTATCGAGGTTGTCAAGGGCGGCCTGATCCTCGACATCGGCCTGCGCGGCTTCCTGCCTGCATCCCTCGTTGAAATGCGTCGCGTTCGCGACCTCGACCCTTACATCGGTCAGCAGATCGAAGCCAAGATCATCGAGCTCGACAAGCACCGCAACAACGTCGTTCTGTCCCGCCGTGCATTCCTCGAGCAGACCCAGTCTGAGGTCCGCTCCGAGTTCCTCGCACAGCTGCAAAAGGGCCAGGTCCGCAAGGGTGTCGTTTCCTCCATCGTCAACTTCGGCGCATTCGTCGATCTCGGCGGTGTCGACGGCCTCGTGCACGTCTCCGAGCTGTCCTGGAAGCACATCGACCACCCATCCGAGGTTGTCTCCGTCGGTGACGAAGTCACCGTAGAGGTCATCGACGTCGTGCTCGAGCGCGAGCGCGTCTCCCTGTCACTGAAGGCTACCCAGGAAGATCCATGGCGCGTCTTCGCACGCACCCACGCTGTGGGCCAGATCGTGCCAGGCAAGGTCACGAAGCTTGTCCCATTCGGCGCCTTCGTCCGCGTCGAAGAAGGCATCGAAGGCCTCGTCCACATCTCCGAGCTCGCTGAGCGCCACGTGGAGGTCCCAGACCAGGTTGTCGGCGTTGGCGACGAAGCAATGGTCAAGGTTATCGACATCGACCTCGAGCGTCGACGTATCTCCCTCTCCCTCAAGCAGGCTGACGAGGACTACACCGAAGAGTTCGACCCATCCAAGTACGGCATGGCCGACTCCTACGACGAACAGGGCAACTACATCTTCCCAGAAGGCTTCGACCCAGAGACCAACGAATGGCTCGAAGGCTTCGAAGAGCAGCGCGCTGCTTGGGAAGCTCGCTACGCCGAATCCGAGCGTCGCCACCAGCTGCACACGGTTCAAATCGAAAAGAACCGCGCCGCTGCTGCCGAGGCCGCTGAAGCTGCACCAGCTAGCTACTCCTCCGAAGCAGCAGCTACCGAGGACACAGAAGCACCAGCAGTCGAAGAGACCACAGGTTCGCTCGCATCCGACGAGCAGCTCGCAGCTCTGCGCGAAAAGCTCGCAGGCAACTAGTTCCTAGCTAGTACACTTCCAGCCCGCCCAGGCTTCAACCTGGCGGGCTTTTTGTATGCTTGGGTACATGAAAAAGATCGGCCTCACCGGGGGCATTGGAAGTGGGAAATCGACCGTCGCGGGCATGTTGGCAGCGCGGGGAATTCCAGTGATCGATGCCGACCAAGTCGCGCGGGACGTCGTCCCTACAGCCCTCCCAGAGCTCAGGGTGGTGTTCGGCCCCGATATTATCGCCGCCGACGGCTCACTTGATCGCGCTGCTTTGGCTCGTCTGGCCTTCGCCTCACCCGCGGCGACGGAGAAGCTCAACGCCATCATGCACCCATTGATTCGGGAGGAGACGGAGCGTCGATTCGCTGCTGCCCAGGCTGCCGGTTATGCGACGGTCGTGTACGACATGCCTCTGCTAGTCGACCTCGGCTTAGATCAGGGCATGGATGAGGTATGGGTAGTGCACGTCGACCCGGAGGAACGGGTCAGGCGCCTGATCAGGCGTGGGTTGTCCGAGGAGGATGCACGACGTCGAATGGCAGCACAGATCGGCGACTCGCAGAGGAATGCGGCCGCTGATGTGCTGCTGGATAATAATGGAACGTTGGCAGACCTTCAACGTCAGGTGGAGGCTCTGGCGTAGGCGTCGTAGGTTAGGCCTCGCCATCCTGCGGTGAGGAGGTCGTTGGCGGAGTATCTGACAGGGTCGCCGGGTCTTCGTTGGTGGCCGGGGTATCCTCCGTTGCCGCGGATGATGCGGCCGTTGCGTACTGTTCTCAGGTCGTCGTTCATGCCGTTGTGTTTCTTGCACAGCGGCGCGAGGTTTTCCCAGGATGTTTCCCCACCCTGTGCGGCGGGATGGATGTGGTGGGCTTGGCAGTCCATCGCTATGTGGTGGCATCCGGGCCAGGAGCAGACGAGTGTATCTAATGCCGCGATCATGCGGTGTTCTCCGGTGGAGAATCGGGTGTTTTGGATGCGGGCGACGGTGATGGCTTGGGCGGTGCCGGTAGCATCTAATGCTGTTTGTAGGGCCCAGCCGGTGTCGTCAAGCTGTGCTTTCAGTAGCTCGACTGGGTCGACGCGGACGCCGTCGGCGGTGACGAGGTAGCCCCGTTCCCATGTTAGTGAGGAGTCAACGGGCATGAGCAGTACGGGTTTGTATGTCTTGCGGGCCTCTGATACCGGCGTGGTCAGTTGGCGCAGGAGCCACATGTGTAGCGCTTGCCCGTAGCTGAGGGTGGGGTCTTTTTCGCGGGCTGCGGCGATGTATGCTCCCGCATTTGCTTTCATGTCGGCGTGTTCCGCGTCGGTGAGATAAAAACTTACGCGTCGTCGTCCCCAGTAGTCTGGCCGCTTTGCGACGGCGACGCTGCCACGTGGGCGTGTGCGGTTTTTGCCGCGGTTCAGCTCTCTGGTGGCGGCGCGCAGGTGGTCTTCGGCTTCGGTGTAGGTGGTGTTTTCAACTGCGCGGAGGAGGACGGGGATGTCGTCGGGAAGCACGCGTTTGGACCAGGTGGAGACGAGGAGAAGCGTGTCGAGGGGGATTCCGAGGGTCGCCGCCAATTCGCGGTGGGGCGATAGCTGTTTGTGGGCTTCGAGGTGGGCGCGGATCTCTAGGGGTGGGATGCCCGTGTCGGCCGACAGTTTGTCGATGCCTAGCTTGCTCGCGTGGCGTGCGCAGGCGTCGACGATTGCGATGCCCGGGGTGTGGGCTGCTGCGAAGGCGAGGAAGGCGTCGGTCATGGCGCCTAACCTAGCGCACTGGGTGGGGAGTGTGGCGCGCGTGAAAGGCAAACCTGTGGATAACTCGAGTTATCCACAAGCGGTAGGCTGGACGCATGGCATTTCCTGCAGAGCATCCTTTGATTCCGCATTCTGAGCATCGTCCGGAGGACATCGAGCGCAGTGATGCGCGCTTTGAGGTCATCAGCGAGTTCCAGCCGGCTGGCGATCAGCCTCAGGCGATCAAGGAATTGACGGAGCGCCTGAATCGTGGTGAGCGGGACGTCGTTTTGCTGGGTGCGACGGGTACGGGTAAGTCGGCGACGGCGGCGTGGTTGATTGAGCAGGTGCAGCGACCGACTCTCGTGATGGCGCCGAATAAGACGCTGGCGGCGCAGTTGGCGAACGAGTTGCGGGAATTGCTCCCGAATAACGCGGTGGAGTATTTCGTCTCTTACTACGACTACTACCAGCCGGAGGCGTATATCGCGCAGTCGGATACGTATATCGAGAAGGATTCGTCGATCAACGAGGACGTCGAGCGCCTGCGCCACTCGGCGACGTCGAGTTTGCTGAGCCGTCGCGACGTCGTGGTCGTCAGCTCCGTGTCCTGCATTTATGGTTTGGGTACGCCGCAGTCGTACCTGGATCGCTCCGTGATGCTCCAAACAGGCGAGGAGATCGAGCGTGATAAGTTCCTGCGCTTGCTTGTCGACGTCCAATACGCCCGCAACGATGTCGCGTTCACGCGGGGCACTTTCCGGGTAAAGGGGGACACGGTGGACATCATCCCTGCGTATGAGGAGCTGGCCGTACGGGTGGAATTCTTTGGCGATGAGATCGACGCGTTGTACTACATCCACCCGCTTACCGGAGACGTGATTCGCCAGGTCAACGAGCTGCGGATTTTCCCCGCCACCCACTATGTTGCGGGCCCCGAGCGGATGGAGCGCGCGGTTAAGGCGATCAAGGAGGAGTTGGCCGAGTGTCTGAGGGACTTCGAGAACCGCGGCAAGTTGCTTGAGGCGCAGCGCCTGCGCATGCGCACGGAGTATGACCTCGAGATGATTGAGCAGGTAGGTTTCACCTCCGGTATCGAGAATTATTCGCGGCATATCGATGGCCGCCCTGCCGGCTCCGCCCCGGCCACGCTGATTGACTACTTCCCGGAAGACTTCCTGACGATCATCGACGAGTCCCATGTCACTGTGCCGCAGATCGGCGGCATGTACGAGGGCGACGCTTCCCGTAAGCGCAACCTGGTCGAGTTCGGCTTCCGCCTACCGAGTGCGTTGGATAACCGACCCTTGACGTGGGAAGAGTTCGATGCCCGCAAGGGCCAGTGTGTGTATATGTCGGCAACTCCGGGCAATTACGAGATGGCTGCTGCTGGTGGCGAGTTCGTCGAGCAGGTCATTCGTCCGACGGGGCTGGTGGACCCGAAGATCGTCGTGAAGCCAACAGAGGGGCAAATCGACGATCTCATCCACGAGATCCGGCTGCGCACGGAGAAGCAGGAACGCGTGCTCGTCACGACGCTGACCAAGAAGATGGCGGAGGACCTCACGGAGTATCTGCTGGAAAACGGCGTTAAGGTGCGCTATCTGCATTCGGACATCGATACCTTGCAGCGGGTGGAGCTGCTGCGTCAGCTGCGCCTGGGTGAGTATGACGTCCTGGTCGGCATTAACCTGCTGCGCGAGGGTTTGGACCTGCCGGAAGTCTCACTGGTAGCGATTCTGGATGCCGACAAGGAAGGTTTCCTGCGTTCGACAACTTCGCTCATCCAGACGATTGGCCGCGCGGCCCGAAACGTCTCCGGCGAGGTGCACATGTACGCCGACCGGATCACTGACTCCATGCAGCATGCGATCGAGGAGACGGAACGTCGTCGAGAGAAGCAGGTGGCCTACAACAAGGAACATGGCATCGATCCGCAGCCGTTGCGGAAGAAGATCGCGGACATCCTGGAGATGGTGGAGGAATCCGGCGAGGCGGGGGATGCAGCGGTGGTCGTCGAGAAGCGGGATACGTCCACGATGGCACAGGGCGAGATTAAGAAGCTTATCGACGACCTGACGGCGCAGATGAAAGACGCGGCCCGCGATCTGAAGTTCGAGCTCGCGGGCAGGCTGCGTGACGAGATTTACGAGCTGAAGAAGGAGCTGCGAGGTTTGAGCGACGCGGGCATCTAATAATTTCGTCTCTCGATGAGAAAGAGGTTGCAAATCACAGTCCAGGTGGCAAGGTTTGTCCATAATGTGGACTATCCTTGAAACGTGGACCGTGTATTCTGCTTTGACAGACTAGACGGCATCGAACTACCTGGAAGAAGGAATGCATATGAGCAACTACACCAAGATCGTTGTCGGTACGGACGGCTCCAAGTCCTCCATGCTCGCTGTTGAGCGCGCCGCTGCCATCGCAGCCGCTTTCGACGCCGAGTTGGTCATCGGCTGTGCTTACTACGAGTCGAAGGAAGACGCCAACAAGACCCTGCGCCAGGATTCGGTGACTGTCTTGGGCGACGACCCAGCGCAGGAGAACCTCAACAAGGCCAAGGTTGAAGCGGAGAAGGTCGGCGCCAAGAAGATCGTTACCGCGATCAAGCCGGGCACCCCAGTTGAGGCGCTCATGGCCATCGTCACCGAACACGACGCTGACCTGCTCGTCGTCGGCAACCGCGGCATCAACTCGCTGACCGGCCGTCTGCTGGGCTCCGTGCCTGCCGACGTCGCTCGCCAGTCCAACTGCGACGTCATGATTGTGCACACGGTTACGTCCTAGGTTTTGCGAACCTGGCCCGCCTTTTCGGCGGGCTTTCGCTATTTCAGGACAGTGAGTGTTTGGGTGGCGCGCGTGGCAGCGACGTACAGATCCTGCAGCGAATCAGTAGCAATCTCGTCTGGGTGCACGATCACGACATGGTCGAATTCCAGGCCCTTAATGTCTGAAACCGGCCGGTGGCCAGGTCCGATGATGGTCGCGCCCTCGATGTCGGCGAGTTCATCTATCGTGCCGAAACGCACTGGAACCCCCGTGGATCGGATGGCCCGCGCGGGCTGCTGCTCGGGCGCGATTTGTTTCAGAAGCTCGTTTGCGTATGTCATGATTTCCGCTGGGGTGCGGTAATTCACGGTGAGTTCGTGCAGGCGTATGCGCGTGCCGACGAACGGTGCCAATGTCTCCGTCCACGAATCCACGCCCGCAGGAGAGCCGGTTTGGGCGGTGTCGCCAACGATCGTCATCCAGTGGGAAGGGCAACGGCGCATGACCATGCGCCATTCCATCGGGGTGAGTTCTTGCGCCTCATCGATGATGACGTGCCCGTAGGCCCATTGCAGGTCGGCGCGGGCGCGTTCGGCGGTGGAGCGGTGGTCGCGGACTTCTTGCCGTTCGGCAAGGGTTTCGGCGTCGATGACGTCGTGCGCCATGAGGACTTCGGCGTCGAATCCGTCGTCGAGGTCTTGCACGGCAGAGCCGGTGAGAATATCCAGGGCCTCTTGGGCTTCGGCGACGCGTTCGCTCCACTCATGGTCGGCGGTGGCTTCGTGGTCGGGCAGCCCGATGAGTTGGGCGAGCTCGTCGAGAAGTGCGGCGTCGGCGGGGGAGAAGCCCGCCTGTGCGCGGTAGAGCGCGTCTTGGGTTTCGGAGTCGTACTCGGCGGCGGCTTCGGCGATGCGTTCGCGGCTGGTGAGTAGGTCGCCCAGGACGTCGATAGGGTCGAGGTTGGGCCACAGTTCCTCGCATACGGCAAGGACTGCGGGTTCTTCGGCGAGGTCGTCGTGGAGCTGGGCAACGTCTCCTTTGGAGAGGAGGTTGGCGCCTCCGAGCGGATCGGTACCGATGAGGTCAGCGAGCTGGGCGGCTAGCAGGTCGAGGAGGTAGTCGGTGAAGATGGCTCGGGCGTCGTTGTGCGGGCGGCGCGAGCGACGGGCACGGGTGCGCGCGGATTTCACCATGGCGGGCGTGACCTGAAGTTCGAGGCTGCCGAAGCGGATGGGGATGGGTGCTTCGGGCACGATTTGGTAGGCACGGACGGCTTGGGTGAGGATGTACACCATCTCTTCCGAGCCCTTGATTTCCTGGGCTATGCGGCTGTCCGCGAGGTCTGGGGTCATGCCCGGGTAGAGGTCGCCCACGGTGGAGAGCACGACGCCGGTTTCGCCAAGTTCCGGCAGCACGTGGGAGATGTATTCCAGGAATACCTTGTTGGGGCCGACGATGAGGACGCCGGTCTTGGCCAGCTGTTCGCGCCAGGTGTAGAGCAGGTAGGCAGCGCGGTGCAGCGCGACTGCGGTTTTCCCGGTTCCCGGTCCGCCCTGGACGACCATCACTCCGCGGGTGGTGTCGCGGATAATCGCGTCCTGCTCGCGCTGGATCGTCTCGACGATCGTGTTCATGTGCTCGCCGCGGGCAGCGTTGAGGGCCTTGATCAGGGCGGATTCGCTCGCGATGTCGGGTGCGCTGTCTTTGCCGTTGCGGAGGTCTTCGTCGTCGATGCTGGTGACGGTGCGGCCCTTGGTTCGGATGTGCCTGCGCGTTTCGACGCCTTCTGGGGTCACCGTGGTCGCGAGGTAGAAAGGTCGGGCTTGGGGTGCGCGCCAGTCGAGAAGAAGATTGCGGTAGTTGTCTTCCTTGGCATCGATGCCCATGCGGCCGATGTAGCGGCGCTCCAGGTCTGGGCGGCCGGGCACGGGGTTTTCGTTCGCTTCGGGTGGCGTCGCGATGTCGATCCGGCCGAAGACCAGCCCGATTTGCGCGATCGTCAGCTGGTCCAGTTTCGCGTTGAGCGCGTGGTAGGCGGTTTCGCGTTCGACGAGCGCGTCTGGATTTGCAAGGTCGATCTCTTTCAGCACTTTGTCTAGCCGCGCCTTGGACTGCTGCACTTCCGTGTCGATCCGGGCAAAGAGGCCGTCGACGTACTCTTGTTCGGCTGCTATGCGGGGATCAGAATTCATAGCAGTCCAGGATAGGCGAATGCCCCCGGAAATGCTTCCCGGGGGCGGTTCGTCGTCAAGCTGCTAGATGTCGAGCTTGGCGAACTTCTTCTGTGCCTTTGCCGTGGTCTTCTCGGCCTTTTTCTGGTACTTAGCTGCGGTCTTTTCGGCCTTCTTCTGGTACTTGCCGGAAGCCTTCGCGGCTTGCTTTTGGTACTCGTTCGCGCGATCCTGAGCAACAGCGGCTGCCTGGACGAGGCCGGACTTCGCGGTCTTTGAGTGTTCCTTGGCGCGGTCGAGCCAGTCATCCTTGTTGTCGTCAATGTAGCTCGTGGCTGCTTCGACGTACTCGGTGACCTTGGCGGAAGCGTCGTCGATGAATCCCTTGGCGTTGTCGGCGAATTTTTCCTGCTCGGTCTTGGTGGGTAGCTGCTTTTGGATCTGTTTGCCGGCGTGCTGCGCGCGCCATGCCAGCCCTGGCTTGCCCTGGGTATCAGCGGTGGCGATCATGAGGCCACCCAGAAGAGCGGTATTGGTGAGCAGGCCGTTGCGACGTTCCTGCTTCTCCTTTGGATCCTGCGTCTCCCAGAAAGCGTAGCGAGAGAGCATGGTTGGCACGGTCAGTGCTGCCAGGGTGGCGGAAGTCAAGCGAGGTGCCTTGCCCAACGCGAGGAGAGCTGCGGAAGCTGCCTGGCTGCCACCGAGCGCCCGGGTGACGGTGTCTGGGTCGGTCGGGATGTAGCTGTGGTACTCGGTTGGCACGATTGCGCGTACCTTGTTGAGCAGTTCTTGGGTGCCCTCGCGGTGCTCGGCGGTGTTCTTGATCATGTCCGCGCCGGAAGCGACGAATACGGACGCGAGCATTGGTCGAGCTAGTTTCCTCAGCATGGTGGTACTCCTTACTAAATTTCGTTCACAATCTTGTGCTATCCAGCGTAGCGACTTTTCTGCCCGCCGACGGCTGATTCACCAAACGACCCCAGACCTTCATTGCCCCTACCTGCACTGATACGTGAATGTAACAAATCGGTCAAGGGGGGATAGTTAGCATGGCTGCTATCACTTTTTCACTCGATTGAAGGAGAAGATCATGACGAAAGGTTTTTTCGTTGTTTCGGCTGCCAACGGGTGGACGCTTTCCGACGGCTCAGTGCACCCCACCGGGTTTTGGGCAGAAGAATTGACGGAACCCCACCGGGTTTTCCGGGAGGCCGGCTTCGATATTGCTATTGCGACGCCAGGTGGGGTGGCGCCCACCGTGGATAAATTGAGTTTGGGTGACAAGGAAGTCGAAGGGTACCTGGATTCCATCGCGGGTGAACTGAGCAAGCCATTGGTATTGGCTGAAGTGGAGGAAGCAGAGTATGACCTCGTGTTCTACCCAGGCGGACACGGCCCAATGGAAGATCTCGCCACGGACACCAACTCGGGTGCGCTGCTGCTGAAGCGTCTAGATGAGGGTCGCCCGGTGGCGCTGCTGTGCCATGCGCCGGCTGCGGCTTTGGCAGCTGAGCGGCCCGATGGCACGAATGCGTTCACGGGCAAGCAGATGACGGGCTTTTCCAACATTGAGGAAAAGGTGAACCCATTTGCATTGAAGGCTCAGTGGTTGCTGGAAGATCGCCTGAAGTTGCTGGGTGTTGATTACAGCAAGGCTGCGTTGCCATTCCGTCCAAACGTGGTGGTCGACGGGAATTTGTTTACCGGGCAGAATCCGCAGTCAGCAACGCAGCTGGCAGAACAGTTGGTGGAGGCACTCCAGAAATAGGAGTTCACCACCCGCGCTCGCGCCACTCGTCGAGGTGCGGGCGCTCGGCGCCCAGGGTGGTGGGGGCGCCGTGGCCGGGGTGGACGATCGTGTCATCGGGGAAAACGTCGAAGATGCGCTCGGTGACGTCGCGAAGCAAGCGGGCGAATTCGTTTTCGTTTCCGGTCTTGCCGACACCGCCGGGGAAGAGGGAGTCGCCCACGAAGAGGTGCGTGCGGTCGTCGATGGTGGCGGCGAAGGCGAGCCCGCCCGGGGTGTGTCCGCGGAGGATGATGGCGTGGAATTCGTGGCCAGCAAAGGTGAAGGTGTCGCCGTGGTTGAGGGCGATGTCGACCGGGGCGGGGAGTGCGGGGGCGTCCAGGAATGAGGCGATGTGGGTGGCTCCGGTTGCCTCGAGGACGGCGGGCAGGGCTCGTACGTGGTCGGAATGCCGGTGGGTGGTGAGCACATGGGTGATGGTGGTGTTGTGCTGCTCGGCCAGGCGAAGGAGGTCGTCGGGGGAATCTGCAGCGTCGATGAGGAGTGCGTGGGGGCCGGCGATCAGCAGGTAGCAGTTGTTGTCCATGTCGGACACGGAAATGTGGTCGAGAGTTAGGTTCATGGTTTTCCAGGGTACTGTAGGATGTTGTAATTTCGTTGACAGTTGGAAGGGTTGCGCACGTGGCTGATCGCCTGGTTGTTCGAGGAGCGCGGGAACACAATTTGAAGGGCGTGGATATTGACATTCCACGCGAGAAGCTGGTTGTGTTTACCGGCTTGTCGGGTTCAGGTAAGTCTTCCCTGGCTTTTGACACTATTTTCGCTGAGGGGCAGCGCAGGTACGTCGAGTCCCTGTCGTCGTACGCGCGCATGTTCTTGGGGCAAATGGACAAGCCGGACGTGGACTTCATCGACGGCTTATCTCCTGCGGTGTCTATCGATCAGAAGTCAACGAACCGTAACCCGCGTTCGACCGTAGGTACGATTACGGAGGTCTATGACTACCTCCGTTTGCTCTATGCGCGCGCCGGTACGGCCCATTGCCCGGTCTGCGACGCGCCGATTGAACGACAGACCCCGCAGCAGATCGTCGATCAGGTTTTGGCGATGGAGGAGGGGCTGAAATTCCAGGTCTTGGCCCCGGTGGTACGCACCCGTAAGGGCGAGTTTGTTGATCTGTTCGCTGATCTTTCAGCGCAGGGCTTCTCCCGCGTGCGGGTTGATGGCGAGGTTTATACGCTTAGCGAACCGCCAACACTAGAAAAGCAGATCAAGCATGATATTGACGTCGTGGTGGACCGCCTGCAGGTTAAGGCGTCGCAACGCCAGCGTCTGACTGATTCGGTGGAGACCGCGCTTAAGCTTGCCGACGGCGTGGTGGCCCTGGAATTCGTCTCCCTGGAGGAATCGGATCCGAACCGGGTGCGCCGATTCTCGGAGAAGATGGCCTGCCCGAACGGCCATGTGCTTACGGTGGATGAGCTGGAGCCTCGCGCGTTTTCTTTCAACTCGCCTTATGGCGCTTGCCCGACGTGTGATGGTTTGGGCACGAAGATGGAGGTGGATACGGGTCTAATCATTCCGGACCCGGATGCTCCGTTGATCAAGGCGATTCAGCCGTGGAATTCGAGCCCGAACAGTTCCTATTTTGAGAAGCTGCTGACTGGTTTCGCGGAAAGTTTGGGGGTTAGCCCCGATACTCCGTATTCGGAGTTGACGAAGGCGCAGCAGAAGAAGGTACTGCACGGCTCAAAAGACGTCGTCTCGGTGCGCTACAAGAACCGCTATGGCCGGGTGCGGAATTGGTCGGCGCCGTATGAAGGGGTTATTCCATTCCTGCATCGCAAGGCCGATGAGACGGAAAGCTCCTGGTCCAAGGATCGCTATTTGTCCTACATGCGGGATGTGCCGTGTCCGGCCTGCCAGGGCGCGCGCCTGAAGCCGGAGATCTTGGCGGTGCGGATCGCTTCCGAAGCGCATGGGGAGAAGTCGATTGCGGGGCTTTGTGAGCTTTCGATTGGTGATGCCCGCGAATTTCTGTCGACCTTGCGGTTGAGCAAACGTGACTCGATGATCGCGGGCGCAGTGCTGAAAGAGATTAATGCGCGTTTGCAGTTTCTGCTGGATGTGGGCTTGGAATACTTGACCCTGTCCCGCTCTGCCGGCACGCTTTCGGGCGGGGAGGCGCAGCGTATTCGCTTGGCCACGCAAATCGGTTCGGGTTTGGCGGGTGTGCTGTATGTGCTGGACGAGCCGTCGATTGGCCTGCATCAGCGTGATAACCAGCGGTTGATCGCTACCTTGGAGCGGCTGCGGGACATTGGCAATACGTTGATCGTCGTGGAGCACGATGAGGACACCATCAAGGCTGCGGACTGGTTGGTTGATATTGGCCCGCGGGCCGGCGAATACGGTGGCGAAGTCGTGTATCAGGGCGAACCTGCCGGGGTGTTGGACTGCGAGGAGTCGCTGACCGGGGCGTACCTGTCTGGGCGACGCACGCTGGGTGTGCCTGAGCAGCGTCGGGAGATCGACCCTGGGCGCGTGCTGCGCGTGGTGGAGGCCCGGGAAAACAACTTGAAAAACGTCAGCGTGGATATCCCGCTGGGTGTCCTCACCTGCATCACCGGTGTGTCTGGCAGTGGCAAGTCGACGCTCATCAACCGCATCTTGGCTCGGGTGTTGGCCAATGAGCTCAACGGCGCCCGCCAGGTGCCGGGGCATGTGAAGCGCGTGGAAGGTTTGGAACACCTGGACAAATTGGTGCAGGTTGACCAAAGCCCGATCGGCCGTACCCCACGGTCGAATCCGGCTACCTATACGGGCGTTTTTGACAAGATTCGTAACTTGTTTGCCGAAACGACCGAGGCCAAGGTTCGTGGCTACAAGGCGGGGCGCTTCTCCTTCAATACGAAGGGCGGCCGCTGCGAAGCCTGTCGTGGCGACGGCACCCTGAAGATCGAGATGAACTTCCTGCCGGATGTGTACGTGCCGTGCGAAGTGTGCAACGGTGCTCGCTACAACCGGGAGACTTTGGAAGTCACCTACAAGGGCAAGAACATCGCCGAGGTGTTGGACATGCCGATTTCCGAGGCCGCGGAGTTCTTCGAGCCGATCAGTTCGATTCACCGCTACCTCAACACGCTGGTGGAGGTCGGCCTCGGCTACGTACGGCTCGGCCAGTCCGCGACCACGCTATCCGGCGGCGAGGCGCAGCGCGTCAAGCTGGCGTCCGAACTGCAGAAGCGTTCGAAAGGCCGCACGGTGTACATCCTTGACGAACCAACCACGGGCCTGCATTTCGAAGATATTCGCAAGCTCATGCTGGTGATCCAAGGGCTCGTCGATAAGGGCAATTCCGTGGTGATCATCGAACACAACCTGGACGTGATCAAGGCCGCCGACTGGGTCATCGACATGGGCCCCGAGGGCGGTTCCGGCGGTGGCCTGGTAGTCGCCGAGGGAACTCCGGAGGAAGTCGCTGCTGTAGCGGGCTCGCACACGGGCTCTTTCCTCCGCGAGCTTCTCGACGCCTAACGCTGCGCCATTCGCTTGCTCCGCAGCGTCGCGATGACAAGCAGTGCGATGCCGGAGATAAGGAAGGCAATGACCCTCGGGACGCCTTCAAGGGCGCCGAGGTCGAAGAAGATCAGCTTGACTGAGGCTGCGATCGCCAGGATCAAGCCGACGTTGATTGGGCGGGAGAGGTCGAAAATCAGCAGGTAGGCTGCCAACAGCATCCAGCCGATCGACACCATCGCGTGCCCCACGAGATAGCCCAGCCACATGCCATTTTGCCCGCCGACGAGGTGGAAGAGGAAGGTGGTGAGCGTGACCACTACCAGGCTGGAAAAATAGAGCAAGATGCAACCGCTGAGGACGTTGAGTTTTTTCGCCTTCAGCAGCACGACGCTAATCAGCGCGATGATGGCGAGTGCTTGGATGGCCGCGGAGGCTCCGGTGAGCCAGACGGGCGACTTGGCCAGCACTGCGCGCCCCAGCTCCCAGCTGATAACGAGGGATGAGCCGGCCCACCAGAACCATGGTTGATTCCCTAACTTCAAACCCCAGGCTGCCGCACTGGCGATGAGGAAGAACAGAACCACGTAGAGCGGCCGGCTAAAGAGAGCGAGGTCTCCGGCTGGAGGAGAGTACCACCAGTGGGCCAGGTAGAAGACGGGGAAGGCGGAGGCCATTGTTACGGCACCCGGACGCTGCAAGAAAGCAGTTACCGGGGTACGGCGACCAAGCATGAAGTGGAACGCGACGCCACAGGAGAGGATGACCAGCAGGGCGAGCAACGAGGCGTACGGCTTGCTTCTTAGCGCGACCCCGATGGCCAGAAGTAACACCGGGGTGGCGATGGCAGCGAGTCTTTCGGCTGTGGCGCGCGTTGGAATGCGGTCCGCGAGAACCCCGAGGGCGAAGAACAGGGCTAAGGCGCCGGCCATGATTGGTGAGTCATTGACGAGAGAACGGTTGACATCGTTGACTGTCAATGAATTCAAGGTGAAAGTAGCTAGTGTTCCAACAGAAGAGATTATGCGTGCTCGAGACCACCCGAGCTGCAAGGATGCTACGAACATGAGCATAAATGGCGCGAATAACGGCACGAAGTAGTCATTGCCATCACGGACAAGCATGAGCGTCGGGATGGTGGCGCCCACTAAGCCGAGGATGGTGAGAATTTCATCGCGCCACCAGCGGGCGAGCCCGGCAAAGGTGGCGGTGCAGGCCAAGCATGCCAGGGAACCGACGAGACCCGGCCACCATTCGAGGACGAGGGTTGTTGCGCATATGGTGGTCTGGGCGGTGAGCAGTGAGGTGATAGCTAGCGCATTGCGCCCCGGGACAGACCAGCCTTTACGGTGAACCAGAATCGCCCCGATGAGGAAAACCCCGGCGAGTGCCCAGGCGCCGATGACCCGACCAAGCGGGCCAAGCAGGCCGTTCTGAATGGCCAGGGCCACAAGCAGTCCAACGCCAGCCAGAGTGATGAGCACACCACCGACGGCAACGAGCTTGATGACGTTTGCTTCTTTCCGCCACCACGGAGTGACATCGACTGGCTTGGGAGGCGCAGCCACAGGTGTGGGCTTGGGTGGCTCCGGTGCGGACTGCACTGGGGTGGAGGTGGGCGCTGTTGTATGCTCGTAGAGTTCTGCGAGCATGTGTCGGACATCCGTTAGAGCCGCTTCAGCGGTATTTAGCCGTTGTGCAATGCGTTGCAGTTGCGCGCGCTGATCGATGTTCGAGTTCATGTCTAGGCAGTGTATCGCCCTTTTAACCGTTGCACAGGGTAAGAGATTTGGTGGCTGATATGGTTGCGTGTTACTATCTACGGGCTACCGCCAATTGTGCGAATACTTGCTCGTGCAACGGCTGCAAGTGGAGGTCCCTCCCACCAGATGCCGCTTTAGAAAGTTTTCTGAGGCAGGATAACGGTCAAGAGCTTAGCTTTAACGGATCTCCCGCTTTAACCAGTGCTGGTAAAGCGGGTTTTTGTCGTGGAGTTTCAGGCAATTGTTGGGGGAAATTTACTTTCGGTCCGCGGTACTCACATTATTTACTGCGAATTGAGGAGTACACATCAGCGCTGAAGCTCGAATCAATGAACGTATCCGGGTCCCCGAGGTACGTCTTGTAGGTCCAAACGGTGAACAGGTGGGCGTCGTCCGCATTGAGGACGCTCGCAAGTTGGCATATGACGCCGACCTCGACTTGGTTGAGGTTGCGCCTAACGCGAAGCCACCAGTTGTTAAGATCATGGACTTCGGCAAGTTCAAGTACGAGCAGGACCAAAAGGCCCGTGAAGCTCGGAAGAACCAGCAGCAGACTGTGGTCAAGGAGCAGAAGCTTCGTCCCAAGATCGACGATCACGACTATGAGACGAAGAAAAGTAATGTGATCCGATTCCTGGAAAAGGGATCCAAGGTCAAAGTGACCATCATGTTCCGTGGTCGCGAGCAATCGCGACCGGAGCTTGGATTCCGACTCTTGGAGCGTCTCGCAGCTGACGTTGCCGAATACGGCACTGTCGAAACGAAGGCGAAGCAAGACGGACGCAACATGACGATGGTCATCGGTCCTGTTCGCAAGGGCAAGAAGTAACCTAACTTTTCTAAGGACGAAAAATGAAGAACAAGACCCACAAGGGCACTGCTAAGCGCGTGAAGGTCACTGGTTCCGGCAAGCTGCGTCGCGAGAAGGCGAACCGTCGCCACTTGCTCGAAGGCAAGCCTTCCACCCGTACCCGTCGTCTGAAGGGCACCGCTGACGTGTCCGGTGATGACACCAAGCGCATCAAGCGTCTGCTTGGCATGGCTTAATTCCTGCCTCGAATATCAACCCATAAGCTTTAAAGACCAGTTAAGGAAGTATCACCGTGGCACGTGTTAAGCGTTCAGTCAACGCCAAGAAGAAGCGTCGCGAAATTCTGAAGTCCGCCAAGGGCTACCGTGGCCAGCGTTCCCGCCTTTACCGCAAGGCTAAGGAACAGTGGCTGCACTCCATGACCTACGCTTACCGCGACCGTCGTAAGCGCAAGTCCGAGTTCCGTCGTCTGTGGATCACCCGTATCAACGCGGCTGCTCGCATGAACGACATCACCTACAACCGCCTCATCCAGGGCCTGCGTCTCGCCGACATCGACGTCGACCGCAAGATCCTCGCTGAGCTGGCTGTCAACGACTTCGCAGCATTCTCCGCAATCTGCGACGCCGCTAAGGCTGCACTGCCAGAGGACGTCAACGCTCCAAAGGCTGCCTAGTTCTTTAGGATTCGATTAACCCGTCACCCTTGTGGTGGCGGGTTTTTTGGTGCTTCGCCTGCTCTTTGCGGGGTTAAGCAAAGAAAAGTGTGTCCGGTCGGTGTGTCGCCGGCCGTGCGGGTTTGCTGCACAAGTGCTATGTCGTCGGTTCGGCGTAGTCCGACTACGTAGCGCAGCGTTTTTTAATGAATAAAATCCCACAGCGGTAGTCCGACTACACCGAAGGGACGACATCGAGCAGGCTACGGCTCCCAGACACCAGTAAATACTGGCTTCAGGCCCACAACGCTGCGGAAATCACGCATCAGAGTCACGCTTTTCTTTACTTAACCCTCTTTGCGGCTGCACGCCTGCTCAGCCGCTCGCTTTTCGACGACTTTTGGCCATCCTGGGTATGGGCTCTACCTAGCACCCCGGAAGGGCGTCAGCCGCGGTTGGCTTCTTGAAACGCCCCGACTGACCCAGCACCACCCACGTTTGAGGGTATGTCTAGCTAAATGAAAACAATATGCATTACGGTGGCGGACGTCCCGATCCGAAAACAACCGAAAGGATGTTGACAATGCCACACAAGGGCATTTTTTCAAGGGCACTATTGTCTGCAGCGGTCGTCGGCACGCTGGCGGTGGGTGCAGCCCCTGCTGTAGGTGCTGCTGAGGCACCGACGCAAGCCGCGGCAGAAGCAAGTAATCTTTACACTAATCAGACTGTTGCTCCTGGACACTCCGTCACCCTGGTGCCGAACACTCCGTTGGATTTCACAGACATTGCGGATGTCTCCCAGTCGGGAATTCCGGAAGGTTGGCATGTGACGATCAACGAGGACAATGGCGCAGTGGTTGTTTCTCCCGCGCCTAATGCCAAGAAGGGCGACGCAGTCACGCTCAAGATCAAAATCGTGGACATCGACGGTCGCGTCACCTGGCACCAGCCAACCGTTACAGCATCTGAGGACGGCACGGCCGATTCGGCATTGCCACCAGCCGACCCGGACGGCCCGAAGGTCACTTACCAGGATGCCATGGTGGAGCCAGGCAACTCGGTCACCGTGGCCCCCTGAAGGCATGGTTGGCGAGGACACCATTTTCGCCGTGGAACAGCACGGCATCCCGGAAGGGTGGTATGTGACAGTCGCCTCAAACGGCAAACTCACGGTGAGCGCAGACATGGATGCGAAATCCGGGGACAGCTACACCGCAACGGTGAAGGTCGTTGACATCGACGGCAAGATTAGCTATGCGAAGCCAACTTTTAAGGTCCAGTAGCTAACGCAGAAATCCGTAGGGCACTTGCCAGTGAGGCAGGTGCCCTTACTGCTAGGCTTAACGCCATGATTGTGGACTTTGAGCAGGTATTTACCGAACGAACCCCACGAGTGGTCAATGCGGCGAAGCTCCTGCGCTCAGCAGGTCGCAAGAAAGCCAACTTGTTCCTGGCGGAGGGGGAGAACGCGGTTGAAGCTGCCATCGCCACCGGAGCGGCTCAGGATGTTTTTGTCACAGAGAGCGCAGCCCGGAAATTTGAGCACCTCATTACAGCTGCGGGTCACATGAATGTCTACGTGCATCCAATCACAGACAGAGCGGCCAAATCCCTGTCGGACACTGTGACGACAACTGGCCTGTTCGCAGTGTGCAAGCCGGTGCTGTGGCCGATGAAAGACGTCATGCGGGGCAAGCCCAACCTCGTCATGGTCCCGGTAGAAACCGCCGAACCTGGCAATGCCGGCACCCTCATCCGAGTTGCGGACGCAGTAGGGGCCGATGCTGTGCTTTTCGCCGGGGAAACGGTGGATCCACAGAGCCCGAAGGCAGTTCGAGCCTCTGCTGGATCGCTCTTCCATATCCCGGTCATGCGGGAGAGCAATTTCCAAGCGATTTTTGACACCCTGAAGGCTCGCAACTTGCAGATCATCGCGACGTCTGCCGAAGGGGAAACCAGTCTCGATGACGCAGGCGAGCTGTTGAAACAACCAACCGCCTGGCTGTTTGGCAACGAGGCGCATGGCTTGAGTCCGGAGCTCCTCGCCAAGGCCGATGTTCGAGTCCGTATCCCGATCCGAGGCCGGGCCGAATCATTGAATCTAGCCACCGCGGCTTCCATCTGCATGTACGAATCTGCCAAGGAGCAAAACCGATGACCGTGAAAAGACTGCAGCCCTTTGGCGAGACGATCTTTGCCACCATGTCAGCCGAAGCTGTCAAGCACAACGCCATCAATTTGGGGCAGGGCTTCCCTGATACCGACGGGCCGGACCGGATGTTGGAGATCGCGACCGAGCAGATTACAGGGCACAACAATCAATATGCGCCGGGAATGGGCGTCGGCGAGCTGCGTTCTGCGGTGGCGGAAAGCCGGGGCGTGGATGTCGACAACGTCTTGATTACCGTCGGTGCGACCGAGGGGATTACGGCCACCGTGCTGGGCTTGGTGGAACCGGGCCAAGAGGTCATCGTTTTGGAACCGTACTATGATGCCTACGCTGCCGCAATCGCGCTAGCGGGCGCCAGCCGGGTGGCGGTACCGCTGAAGGAAGTGGGAGAGACCTGGGATGTAGACGTGGCTGCCATCTCAGCCGCGGTGAACGAGCGCACGGCCATGATCATCCTGAATTCGCCGCATAACCCCACCGGTGCCGTCTTTAGCCACGACGCCCTTCGTGCACTCGCTGAACTCTGCGTGGCGCGAAACCTGCTCGTCCTATCCGACGAAGTCTACGAAAACCTGATTTTCCCAGGTGCGACGCACACCCGCCTCGCCGAACTACCCGGCATGTGGGAGCGGACCATCACTGTGTCCTCGGCTGCGAAGAGTTTCAACTGCACGGGGTGGAAGACCGGCTGGGCGATTGGTCCGCAGGACCTGCTGGACGGCGTCGTCAAGGCCAAGCAGTTTATGACATTCGTGGGCGCGACGCCCTTCCAACCCGCGGTAGCGCACGCCCTGCGCAACGAACAAGAGTGGCTGAGGGACATGGTTGCCGGGCTCGACCGCAAACGCGCATTGCTTTCCGACGGCCTACGCGCTGCCGGCATGCGCGTCCATGACACCGCGGGAACGTATTACATCGTGGCGGATATCGCACCGCTGGGGCTTGCCGACGGCGTGGAGTTCTGCATGAACTTGCCCAAAAACATCGGCGTGGCCGCAATTCCGCTCCAGGTGTTTACCGACCACCCGGAGCAATGGCAAACCAAGGTGCGGTTCGCGTTCTGTAAGAGGGACGAGGTGCTGCGGGAAGCGGTAAACCGGCTGCGGGGGCTATCTGCAGGGATGGGCGCAGACCACGCGGTATAGTAGCTGAGTTAGTACTTTGACTTTGACGTAGGTAAGGACGAGAACTGGTGAGCGACATTGAGTTGACCGAGGCTAATCTCAACGCAGTGGCGGACGCCGCCGAACAGGCGTTTACGCAGGCGGAAAACCTCGAAGAGTTAGCGGTGGCTCGCCGGACCCACCTTGGCGACGATGCCCCGATTTCTTTGGCCCGCAAGGCTCTCGGCAGCATTCCTAAAGATCAGCGCAAGGACGCAGGTCGAATGGTCAATATGGCGCGCGGTCGCGTGGAAAAGGTATTCGCCGAGGTCAAGGTAGCGCTGGAAGAAAAGCGCAACGCCGAAGTGCTGATCGCGGAGCGGGTGGATGTTACGGTGCCAACCACGCGTCGACAAGGCGCGATGCACCCGATTACCCAGTTGTCCGAAACCATCGCGGACATTTTCGTGGGCATGGGCTGGGAAATCGCCGAAGGTCCTGAAGTGGAAGCCGAATACTTCAACTTCGACGCCTTGAACTTCCTACCTGATCACCCCGCCCGCACGTTGCAAGATACGTTCCATGTCTCGGTTGAAGGATCCAAGCAGGTGCTGCGTACGCACACCTCTCCTGTCCAGGTACGCACACTGCTGTCCCGTGACGTGCCGGTCTACATCGCTTGCCCGGGTCGCGTGTTCCGTACCGACGAACTCGATGCGACCCACACCCCGGTGTTCCACCAGATTGAGGGCCTGGCTGTCGATAAGGGGCTGACCATGGCACACCTGCGCGGCACCCTGGACCACATGGCGAAGGTCCTGTTCGGTCCGGAAACCCGCACCCGCATGCGGACGAACTTCTTCCCCTTCACCGAGCCGTCCGCTGAGGTCGACGTGTGGTTCCCGAACAAGAAGGGTGGCGCCGGCTGGATCGAGTGGGGCGGTTGTGGCATGGTCAACCCAAATGTCCTGCGTGCCGCAGGTATTGACCCGGAGGTCTACACCGGTTTCGCATTCGGCATGGGCCTCGAGCGCACTTTGCAGTTCCGCAACGGCCTAAGCGACATGCGCGACATGGTCGAAGGCGATGTCCGTTTCACCCAGCCATTTGGCGTCCAGGCCTAGATCTACCCAGAATAAGGAGAATTCAAGAACATGTTGCTTTCCCAGAACTGGGTGACCGCCCTTCTTCGCGCCCAGAACCCAGATTGGTCCGTCACAGCAGAAGAAATGGATGCCGGCTACGTCCGCGTCGGATTCGAAACCGAAGGCTACACACCCATTGAGGAAACCACCGGACCGCTCGTGCTGGGCGTGGTGGAAAACATTGAGGAGCTGACCGGATTCAAGAAACCAATCCGCTACTGCAAGGTCAACGTCGGCGATGCCAATGGCACCGGCGAACTGCAGGGAATTGTCTGTGGTGCCCGCAATTTCAAGGAAGGCGACACCGTGGTGGTCTCGCTTCCAGGCGCCGAACTCCCAGGTGGCTTCAAGATTGCCGCCCGCGAAACCTACGACCACGTCTCGGAAGGCATGATTTGCTCGGCCGCGGAATTGGGCCTAGCGAGCAAGCAGACCAAGGGCATTATCACTCTGCCCGCCACTGCGGGCGCTCCGGGCACCGATGCCCGCGCGGTCCTTGGCCTGGACGACACCATCTTCGACGTCAACGTCACTCCAGATCGCGGCTATGCGCTTTCGGCGCGTGGACTTACCCGCGAACTTGCGTCCGCGTTCAACCTGACCTACACCGACCCCGCGCAGGACCCTGCCATCGCTGGCGTGACCGTCGACGTGCCACCAGTGTCCGGTACGACTCTGGATGTCAGCGTTGCACCGGAGACCAAAACCGTCCGCTTCGGGCTACGTAAAGTTACCGGGGTTGACCCAACGGCGAAAACCCCGTTCTGGATCGAACGCGAACTGCTGCTGTCCGGGCAACGACTCGTCAACCTCCCCACGGACATCACCAACTTCGTGATGATCCTCCTGGGCCAACCGATGCACGCCTTCGACGCCAACCGGATCGACGGCTCCCTGCAGGTCCGCACCGCGCAGGCAGGGGAGAAGCTCACCACCCTGGATCACGTTGAGCGAACGCTGTCAGCCGAAGATGTCGTCATCTGCGACAACTCTGGTGTGCAGTCTCTGGCTGGAGTGATGGGCGGCTCAACCTCGGAAATCGCTGACGACACCACCGATGTCTACTTCGAGGCGGCAATCTGGGATCCGATTCTCGTGGCCCGTACGTGCCGTCGGCACAAGCTGTCCTCTGAGGCATCCCGACGCTTCGAACGTGGCGTTGACCCCACATTGGTGGAAGTCGCCCTCGACGTCGCTGCCTCGTTGCTTGCACAGTACGGTGGCGGCACGATCGAGGCTGGCCGTACCTTGATCGGCGACGTACCGGCCCCGGCCACCATCACCATGCCCGTAGATTTTCCTGGTCGCATCGCGGGCGTGACATACAGCCGCGAGACCGTAGTTAAGCGGCTCGAGGAAGTCGGGTGTACCGTGAGCGTTTCGGAATGCGGTGGCAAACTCGACGTTACCGCACCAGCGTGGCGCTCGGATCTGACCTTCAAGGAAGCCCTCGTCGAGGAAGTCCTGCGCCTGGAGGGCCTGGAAGACATCCCTTCCGTAGTTCCGACGCCACCTCCGGGCCGGGGTCTCACCCCAGCTCAGCTGCGTCGCCGCGCCATCGGCCATGCCTTGGCTTACAACGGTTACCTCGAAATCTTGCCGACGCCGTTCATCGCGAACGATGTGTTCGACGTATGGGGACTCGAGCAGGACGATCCGCGTCGCGCGACCGTGTCCGTGCAGAACCCACTGGAATCTGATCATGCGATTTTGGGCACCACCTTATTGCCATCGATGCTGGAATCCTTGCGACGCAACATTGTCCGTGGCCAGCACAACGTTGCTCTCTACGGTGTGGAACAAGTGAGCTTTGCTCGTGGCGAAGGCAAGTCGCCGATGCCGTCGGTAAGCGAGCGTCCTAGCGAGGAGACCATCGCTGAGCTGGTGGCTTCGTTGCCACACCAGCCTTTGCATGTGGCCGTTGTTGGCTGCGGCGAGATCGAACCGGAAGGGCCGTGGGGTGCGGGGCGCGCGTTCACTTATGCGGATGCCATCGAGGCCGCGCGATTGGTCGCTCGCGCTGCTGACGTTGAGCTCGAGGTGGAAAACGCCGAGATGCTGCCGTGGCACCCTGGTCGTTGCGCTGCCTTGAAGGTTTATGGCGAAGTCGTGGGTTACGCCGGCGAGCTGCACCCTCAGGTTCTCGAGCGCGCTGAACTTCCGGCCCGCACCTGCGCGATGGAACTTGACGTCACGGCCCTGCCGTTTGCCCCAAGCTTCCCAGCACCAACGCTGTCTGCTTTCCCAGCCCTGCTGCAGGATGTCGCATTGGTGGTCAGCGAAGACACTCCTGCGGAAGCTGTGCGCAAGACCGTCGTGGAAGGCGCTGGCCCACTGGTGGAAAAGGTGGAGCTTTTCGACGTCTACCGCTCCGAAACTCTCGGCGCCGACAAGAAGTCCTTGGCCTTCAACATCGTTTTCCGTGCCGCAGACCGCACTCTGACCGATGACGAATGCTCGGAAGCTCGCATGGCTGCAGTCGAGCTAGCCGCCCAGAAACATGGCGCGGAGTTGCGCGCCTAGTTCAATCAATACCCGCTACTGAGATCGCTCAGCTAGCGGGTTTTATTTTCCCATCTCACATTGATTTGGAGCATAGTTGCTATGACTAGTAGCGTCGCCGCGCTCAGCGGTGCAGAAACCTTTGATGCCGTGAAGAAGGCCATGTTGCATAAGGTGCACTCGCCTTTTCCTACGGTCGTAATTTCCGCTATGTATGCCGGTTTGATGATCGGCTTGGGTTTCGTTTTTTATACCACCTCGCAAGTTGGGGCATCCGGGATGCCGACGGGTCCTGCGAAAGTTCTCGGTGGAGTGGTGTTCTCTGTCGGGCTCGCATTAGTGATCGTTACTGGCGCTGACCTATTCACCTCAGCGTGCCTCACCCAGTTTTTGGTAGCTGAGGGCGATATTTCCTTGTCACAAATGGTCAAGCATTGGCTGACAGTGTATTTCTGTAACATGTTGGGCGCCGCCCTCTTGGTCTGCATAATTTTCGTCTCGGGATCCGCGAAGGGGAGTCATGGCGCCTGGGGTGCGGTGGTGTTGTCTACCGCTGCACACAAGGTTGAGCACTCTTTTTCCGAGGCAGTTGCGTTAGGAATTATGTGCAATTTGATGGTGTGTTTGGCAGTGTGGATGGCGTTTGCCGGGCGGACCGTGGTGGACAAAATCGTCGGCTTGACGGCGCCAGTGGCCCTGTTTGTGGCCTCTGGCTTTGAGCACTCGGTGGCCAATATGTACATGATCCCGCTGGCTTTGCTGCTCAAACACCAGGATAATCCTGAGGTTATCTCGGCGACGAACGGGTTAGACTTGAGTGGATTGACGATGTCGGGATATGTGGTGGATAACCTCATACCGGTGACGATCGGCAACATTCTTGGTGCGTCATTAGTGGCGTTGGGAATGGCATTGTGGCACCGGGATCGGGCGACACGAAAAGGTTCTGTGCACACATAGCGATTGAATACTTTTCATTCAACCGCATAAAATGCTAGGGTGGTTGGTATGAGTATTTCCGTAGCTATTGCAGGGGTCACCGGTTACGCCGGCGCCGAACTTCTCCGGCTGCTGGTAGCGCACCCGGCGTATGCGTCCGGTGAGCTCACAATTGGTGCTCTCGCAGCTGGATCCAGTGCGGGCCAACAGCTGGGCGAACTATTGCCCCACCTGCCAGAATTTGGGGACCGTGTCGTGGTGGAGACCTCGGCGGAAACCCTTGGCGGGCATGACGTCGTATTCTTAGCGCTGCCACATGGTCATTCCGCGGCACTTGCACATGAATTGGATGCCGAGGTGTCCATCATTGACTGTGCCGCTGATTTCCGGTTGCGTAGCGCTGCTGAATGGGAAAAATACTATGGGAGCCCACACGCAGGTTCGTGGGTTTATGGTCTCCCTGAAATGCCCGGGCACCGGGACGCTATCAGCCAAACGGGCCGGGTGGCAGTTCCTGGGTGCTTCCCAACGGGAGCAACTATGGCGCTCATGCCTGCGGTGCACGCTGGTCTGATTCAACCGAACATCAACGTTGTGTCGATTACGGGAGTCTCCGGCGCGGGGAAGAAAGCCAGCGTCGGGATGCTCGGTGCGGAAACGATGTCCAACGTGCGGGCCTACAACACAGCTGGTAAACATCGGCATACGCCGGAGATCAAGCAGAATCTCGGCGAGTTTATAGCAGCTGATATTCAGCTGAGTTTCACGCCGGTTTTAGCACCTATGCCAAGAGGCATACTCACTACCGCCACGGCGCCACTTGCAGCGGGAGTGGATGCCGTACAGGCCCGGGCCACCTATGAAGACTTCTATGCTGACGAGACGTTTGTCACCGTACTGCCGGAGGGCTACCAGCCACAAACGAAGTCGGTGGTGGGGTCAAACGGAGTCCAGGTGCAGGTAGAAGTCAACGAAGACGCGGGCCTACTTCTGGTGACCAGTGCCATCGACAACCTCACCAAGGGAACAGCCGGCGGAGCTGTCCAATGTATGAATCTGATGCATGGCTTCCCAGAGACCGCCGGACTGCCTGTTGCCGGGCTAGCTCCGTAAATTCTTCTTATTCCTCGCTTCCACCTCAACCCACACTTGGAGAACGACACCGATGTCTATCACTCACCCACAAGGGTTTTTAGCCGCAGCGACCACCGCGGGTATCAAACCTTCCGGAAATCCCGACATGGCCTTGGTTGTTAACCAGGGGCCTCAGTTCGTCGCAGCGGGTGTGTTCACCCGCAACCGCGTTTTCGCTGCTCCGGTCAAGCTCTCCAAGCAAGTCTTGGCGGATGGCCAGGTGCAGGCAGTTCTCTATAACTCTGGTAACGCCAACGCGTGTAACGGCGAGCAGGGATATCAGGATGCCGTGGCATCCACTGAGGCTGCGGCGGCTGCTCTCGGTGTCCCTGTGTCGGATATCGCCGCCTGCTCGACGGGGCTGATCGGTGAACCCATGCCGATGGACAAAGTACTCGTGGGCGTCGATAAGCTTGCCGAGGGCCTGGGGGATAACGGTCATGCTGCTGCGGAGGCAATCATGACCACCGATACGGTCTCGAAGGAAGTGCTTGTTCGCGGCGAAGGCTGGTCCATTGGCGGCATGGGCAAGGGGGTTGGCATGATGGCGCCGTCGCTGGCCACTATGCTGGTGTGCCTGACCACCGATGCGGTTGTCCCGGTTGACATTGCGCAGGCTGCGTTGCAGAAGGCTTGCGATCTTACGTTCAACACCCTCGACATTGACGGCTCAACCTCTACCAATGACACGGTGTTGCTGCTCGCCAACGGCGCCTCCGGCGTCTCGCCTAGCATCGCCGAATTTGAGGCGGCGGTATTGCAGGCGTGTTCCGACTTGGCGGATCAGCTGCAATCAGATGCGGAAGGGGTAACGAAGCGAGTCAAGATCACGGTGCAAGGAACCACCACTGCAGAGATGGCGCTGAATGCCGCCCGCACCCTCGGCCGGGACAACCTGTTTAAGTGCGCCATGTTTGGCTCTGACCCAAACTGGGGTCGCGTGCTCGCTGCGGTGGGAATGGCAGATGCAGACATGGAGCCGGAAAACATTTCGGTGTATTTCAATGGCGAGGCCGTCTGCGAGAAAACAACCGGTACTCCGGGTGCCCGCGACGTGGATCTTTCCGGCGTCGACATTGATGTGCTGGTTGATTTAGGCACGGGTGGACCGGGCACCGCTATGGTACGCACCACGGATCTGTCCCATGAGTACGTCGAGATTAACTCGGCATATTCGAGCTAGGAGGAGTGAGATGACGGTAGACCTGACCCCAAGCGATAGGGCACACGTTCTCGCCGAAGCTCTCCCGTGGCTGCAGCACTATCGGGACAAGATTGTCGTCGTTAAGTACGGCGGCAACGCCATGGTGGATGAAAAGCTCAAGGCGGCCTTCGCGGCGGACATGGTCTTTTTGCGCACCGTTGGCGTTAAGCCGGTGGTTGTCCACGGAGGAGGGCCACAGATTTCCACGATGCTGGATCGTCTGGGCCTGGAGGGCGAGTTCCGTGGTGGATTCCGCGTTACCACCCCTGAGGTGATGGATGTGGTTCGCATGGTGCTCTTTGGCCAGGTTGGACGAGACTTGGTGAACCTGATTAACTCCCACGGCCCCTACGCAGTGGGTATGTCGGGTGAGGACGGCGGGCTGTTCCGGGCGGAAAAGCGCCTGGTCACCGTCGAAGGTGTGCCCACTGACATTGGGCTCGTCGGAAACATTACCGACGTCCACGCCGACGCTATCCGCGACATCATCGACGCTGGCCGCATCCCCGTGGTCTCCACCGTGGCCCCTGGCGACGACGGCGAGGTCTACAACATTAACGCTGACACCGCCGCGGGCGCGCTCGCAGGAGCGTTGGGAGCCGAACGTCTGGTCATCCTCACAAACGTCGAGGGGCTGTACACCCAGTGGCCGAACCGGGACTCGCTGGTCAGTGCAATCAAGGCATCGACCTTGCGCGAGGTTTTGCCCTCGCTTGATTCCGGCATGATACCGAAAATGGAATCTTGCCTGGCAGCCGTCGACCAGGGCGTGTCCGCCTCCCATGTTATCGACGGCCGAATCGCGCACTCGGTACTGCTCGAATTGCTCACCATGGGTGGCATCGGCACCATGGTGCTGCCCGATGGTTACGACCGCGACAATTACCCCGATGGCACCGTCTTTAGGAAGGACAAGTAGATGAAACCAGACTGGGGCAACACGCTCATGGATAACTATGGCACCCCGGCGCTCAAGCTTGTCGACGCGCACGGCTGCTACGTGGTTGACGACCAGGGGCGCGAACACCTGGACTTGCTCGCCGGTATCGCGGTGAACTCACTGGGCTACGGGCATCCGGCGCTGGTCGAGGCGGTGCATCGCCAGGTGGCCTCCTTCGCGCACGTCTCCAATCTGTTCCAGTCCCAGCCGGTGATCGATGTCGCGGCCGGGCTGATCGATCGTTTCGCTGCCGGGGATGCTTCGCTTGCCGCGGAGACCCGCGTATTCTTCTGTAACTCGGGTGCCGAGGCCAATGAAGCTGCTTTCAAATTGGCACGCCTGACTGGAAAGCGCCGGATTCTGGCAGCTCACCATGGTTTCCACGGACGCACGATGGGTTCGCTGGCGATGACGGGCCAGCCAGATAAGCGCCGGGCGTTCGAGCCACTTCCTTCCGGGGTGGAATTCTACGAGTACGGCGACATCGAGTTTCTGCGCACATTGGTCGCCCAGGATCCGACAGACACCGCCGCGATCATTTTGGAACCGATCCAGGGCGAGACCGGCGTGATCCCAGCCCCGGACGGTTTCCTCGCCGACGTCCGGAAACTTTGCGACGAGCATGACATCTTGTTCGTCGTCGATGAGGTCCAAACCGGGGTAGGGCGCACCGGCACCTTCTTTGCACACCAGCACGATCACGTTCTCCCCGACGTGGTGACGATGGCTAAAGGCCTCGGCGGCGGCCTCCCCATCGGCGCGTGCCTGGCGCATGGACGCGCCGCTGGCTTGTTCGGTCCAGGTTCTCACGGCACGACTTTTGGTGGCAACCCGGTTGCCTGCGCCGCGGCAAAGGTCGTGCTCGCCGAGCTTGACGACGCCTTCCTGCAGCAAGTTCGACGCAACGGCGAACTGCTCGCCGAGCGCGTAGCGCAGCTGCCGACGGTGATGCAGGTGCGTGGCCGGGGACTCATGTTGGGTTTGGTCCTGCGTGAACCGGTAGCGAAACAAGCGGTGGCGAAGGCTGCTGAATTCGGTGTAATCATCAACGCGCCTGCCGAAGATGTGGTTCGGTTGACTCCACCACTGATAATTTCTGCCGCAGAGGTTGACCTGGCCATTGAGCGCCTGGGCAGGCTGTTCGAAGCGGTTTCTTGAGACCAACATGCGGTGGGATAGGCACGCCGTCGCGAAGCCAACTGCCGAAAGTTATTCACGATGCCGTATATTTGCAGTATCTACTTGTTTTTCGCGCACACTCGCGCACTGCAGGTGCCAGCCAGGTACCGCAAGACAGATGAGGAGTAGTACATGACGAATCCGGTGACTCGAACTGCGCGACAGGCGCGAATCCTGGATATTTTGGAGCGCTACCGCGTTTCGAGCCAGGTGCAGCTTTCGGAGCTGTTGCTCGATGAAGGCATCGACATCACGCAGGCAACGCTGTCGCGAGATCTCGACGAACTCGGCGCTAAGAAAGTGCGACCTGATGGTGGGCGTGCGTTTTATGCGGTCGGTTTGGTTGACGGTCAACGGATTGAGCAACCGCGTGGTCCGCAAGAAAAGCTACGCCGGATGCTCGAGGACCTGCTGGTTTCCGTAGATTACACCGGCAACATCGCGGTGCTGCGAACACCGCCGGGAGCCGCGCAATATTTGGCTAGTTTCATTGACCGTGTCGGCATGAACGAGGTGGTAGGCACCATCGCGGGTGATGATACGGTATTTGTACTTGCGCGAGAGCCGATGATGGGCCAAGAGCTTTCGGAGATTTTCAGCCGCAAAACCCAATAGCCACCTTATCCTTGTGGCAAGCGCGCCCCAGGTAGGGGCCGCAAAATACTATCTACGTTCCCTTAAACATTGCTAGGAGCAAAAAATGTCCAATCGTGTTGTGCTGGCTTATTCCGGTGGTTTGGATACCTCGGTAGCCATCCCTTATTTGGCTAAGATGACCGGCGGCGAGGTCATCGCGGTCTCCCTCGACCTGGGCCAGGGTGGCGAGGACATGGAGTCGGTACGCCAGCGTGCGCTCGACTGTGGTGCTGTCGAATCCATCGTGATTGACGCTAAGGACGAGTTCGCAAACGACTACTGCTTGCCTACCATCAAGGCCAATGGCATGTACATGAAGCAGTACCCGCTGGTGTCTGCGATTTCGCGCCCACTGATCGTCAAGCACCTCATTAAAGCTGCTCAGGAGCATGGTGGCACCCACGTCTCCCACGGCTGCACCGGTAAGGGCAATGACCAGGTCCGCTTCGAGGTCGGCTTCCGCGCCCTCGACCCATCCTTGGAGATCATCGCCCCAGCTCGCGACTACGCCTGGACTCGTGACAAGGCCATCGCCTTCGCTGAAGAGATCAACTTGCCGATCGAACAGTCCAAGAAGTCGCCATTTTCCATCGACCAGAATGTCTGGGGCCGTGCAGTAGAGACCGGTTTCCTGGAGGATCTGTGGAACCCACCCACCAAGGACCTGTACGCATACACCGAGGACCCAGCGCTCGGCAACGCACCAGATGAGCTCATCATCTCCTTCGAAGGCGGCAAGCCGGTGGCCATCGATGGTCGCCCAGTGACCGTCTTGGAAGCAATCGAGGAACTCAACCGTCGCGGTGGTGCCCAGGGCGTTGGACGGCTGGACATGGTGGAAGACCGCCTCGTGGGTATCAAGTCCCGCGAAATCTACGAAGCTCCAGGTGCGATGATCCTGATCGCCGCACACGAAGCGATGGAAGATGTGACCGTGGAGCGCGAGCTTGGTCGCTACAAGCGCCTTATCGACGCCCGCTGGTCCGAAGAGGTCTACGACGGCCTCTGGTTCGGCCCACTCAAGCGTTCGCTGGATGCCTTCATCGAGTCCACTCAGGAGCACGTCACCGGCGATATCCGGATCGTGCTGCACGCTGGTCGCATTGTGGTTAACGGCCGTCGTTCCAACCATTCGCTCTACGACTTCAACCTCGCCACCTACGACACCGGCGACACTTTCGATCAGACCGCAGCCAAGGGCTTTGTCCAGCTCCACGGCTTGTCCACGCAGATCGCCAACAAGCGCGACCGCGAGGCCCAGTAGTGCAATCCCACGGTACTAACGAAGGCGCACTGTGGGGCGGTCGCTTCTCCGGTGGCCCCTCGGAGGCGATGTTTGCGCTCTCGGTCTCCACCCACTTTGACTGGGTGCTCGCGCCGTACGATGTGCTGGCCTCGAAGGCACACGCCCGCGTGCTGCACAAGGCTGGACTCCTCTCCGACGCGGACCTTTCCACCATGCTCGATGGCCTCGCGCAACTGGGCGATAAGGTCGCGTCCGGGGAGTTCAAGCCGCTGCCGACTGACGAGGACGTCCATGGTGCGATGGAACGCGGTCTCATTGAGATCGTCGGCCCAGAGGTTGGGGGTCGGCTGCGTGCCGGTCGTTCTCGTAACGACCAGGTGGCTACCTTGTTCCGCATGTGGGTGCGCGACGCCATTCGGTCGATCGCCTTGGGCGTTAGTGATCTCATCGATGCGCTCGTCGCCCAGGCCAGCGCACATCCGGACGCGATCATGCCTGGTAAGACCCACTCGCAGGCGGCGCAGCCGGTGTTGCTGGCGCACCAATTATTGGCGCACGCCCACCCACTGCTTCGCGATCTGGAGCGGATCCAAGACCTGGACAAACGCTTGGCAGTTTCTCCCTATGGTTCTGGCGCACTGGCGGGCTCCTCACTCAAGCTGGACCCCGAGGCAATCGCGGCAGAGCTCGGATTTTCCGGCGCAAGTGACAACTCGATTGACGGTACTTCGGCACGCGATTTTGCTTCCGAGACGGCCTTCGTATTGGCGCAAATTGCCGTCGATATGTCCCGCTTGGCCGAGGAAATCATCTATTGGTGCACGCCGGAATATGGCTATGTGACCCTGGCTGATGCCTGGTCGACGGGATCTTCGATCATGCCACAGAAGAAGAACCCGGATGTTGCTGAGCTGACTCGTGGTAAGACAGGCCGTTTGATTGGTAATTTGGCTGGTCTGCTCGCCACGCTGAAGGCACAGCCATTGGCGTACAACCGGGATTTGCAAGAGGACAAGGAGCCTATCGTTGATTCCGTGGCGCAGTTGAATCTCTTGTTACCTGCGATGACCGGGCTGGTTGCAACGTTGACATTCCACGAGGACCGCATGCTGGAGCTTGCTCCGGCTGGATTCACGCTCGCCACCGACCTGGCTGAATGGTTGGTACGGAAGGGCGTCCCGTTCCGCGAGGCCCACGAGGCTTCCGGTTCCTGCGTGCGGATGGCCGAAGTCCGCGGGGTCGGTCTGGACGAGCTGAGTGATGCTGAGTTGGCTTCCGCGCATCCACGCCTTACGCCTGCTGTTCGGGAAGTGTTGACGGTGTCCGGCGCGGTTGCTTCTCGTGTTACCCGTGGCGGGACTGCCGGAGTAAGGGTGGCTGAACAACGCGAACGAGTTGCTGATTCTTCAGCAAACTATCGCGAATGGGCCACTCGCCCCGTTCGGGGTTAACGATTCGGGAATGCGCAGCTAGCCGGTGGCTTAGGCCGCCGGCTTCGGCATTTTCGACGAGCGGAAGTAGTCGAATAATAATTCGATTACGCCATCTCTCAAAGTTTCGGTGGCGAAAAGAAGTCTGGCCCACGCTTGGGCTCGATTGTGTTGGCCTTGATTCTGGTGCCGGTGATCGCGGTAGCGATTGTCGTCGGCAGGGGGCCGGAGATCGCCCGTTGCTCGGCTCTGGTGGGACGACCAAGGTGCGAGTAGTTATGGGTTCGGAAAAGATGTCGCACTTTGCGGACCCGGCGGTCGTCGATAGGCTCGCTGAGCTGGGTATTCAAGTTGAGGCGACGCCGAGTGGATCGCGCAAGATTGCTACTCTCCCAGATTTGAAGAATTTCGATGCGGCATTCCCGTCTTCGGCTCCCGCCGCGGAAAACATCAGCCAGGAGACAGGGCGAAAAGTTCACCTACGCTCCGTTCTTTTCGCCCATGGCCAGGCATTGCAGGCGCAACAGGTTATCGTTGAGAAGAATGGTGTGGCCTACTTAGACGTGGCCAAGTACCTGGAGCTGGCCAAGTCGGGGAAGCGCTGGTGAGAGATTTCTAGCGACTTCCAGTCGCCATTGGGGATGCAAATTTCTTCGACGGACATGCGCAGCTCCAATTCGGCCGCGATGTATTTGTCGATTGCTAGCTGGGTGGCCAACGGGGCAATGTTCCAGCGACGGACGCCGAAGTTACCTCTGCAGTACGCAAGGTTAGTCCGCTGTTTACTCACCAAGGGTTTACGGGTGGAAGTTCAGCGGGGCCTTTTGCGGAGTACATGTCGCAAGGGAAGGGGGCCCCCTATGGTGCTGATTTACGAGGCACAGTTCCCGGGCCAACAGATGATTTCGCCTGATTCAATGGGCAAAAATATGCGCCTGGTTTATCTCGATCCGACGATCTCTTCGCAGCACACACTGTTGAGCTTTAATGATGCCGGCTCCAAGTTGGGCGAGGCACTGCAAAATGACAAAAAGCTCCAGCAGCTGGCGGCCCGACATGGCTTCCGCCCGAATCAACCGGGCATCTTCGCAACTGAGCTTTCGTCTGCGGGGATCGCGCCTCCACCTGAACTGTTGTCGACGGTTACCCCGCCAGACTATGACCGACTTGAGCAGCTCATCGAAGGTGTGTCCGCCCAGTTCGCTAGTTCGGCGCCCCCGGAAGGAGCTCCTGAGCAATGATGTTGTCGCGCGCCCGCACCCAGCAACAAAAATTGGGTTTTCGGTCTTCGGCATACTTCTGATCCTTGTCCTGGTAGCCAGCACAATGCTGGTTACCTGCGATGACGGCACCCTTGGCAAAGGTAAACCACTGAAGATTGTGGCTGCCACCGAACTTGCGGGATATGGAGCCGATCATCAGCGCCGCGAGCAAGGACCTCGGTTTCCCCATCGAGATGACACACCCCGATGGCACCATCGCCAACTCAGTACGTTTACGCGATGGCGAGTTTGACGGTCAATACGACGCGACGTGGTTTGCCACCAACAAATACGTCGAGCTCTACGACGCAGGCGATAAGCTGAAAAATCCCACGAGTATTGCTACCTCGCCCATTGCGTTCGGGCTGCGGAAAGCTAAGGCTTGCGAGCTCGGTTGGGAGAACAAGCAACCGACCTGGGCGGAAATTTCCCAAGCAGTGGCCGATCGTAAGTTGACCTTCGGCATGTCGGATCCAGCGCGCAGCAACTCCGGCTTCTCGACGCTCGCGTCGGTGGCCACCGCGTTTGCCGACACCGGCGCTGCCCTGACCAACGAAGACATCGAAAGAATCAATCCTGACCTGGTGAAATTCTTTGCCGGACAGAACATGACTTCGGGTTCGTCGGGATGGTTGCAGGATGCCTTCTTGGCCGACCCGCTGCGTACCGACGCCATCGTCAACTACGAATCAGTCCTGTTAAAGCTTCAAGAGGCTCAGGACATCACGGTGGTCGTCCCGGCTGATGGTGTGATCACCGCAGACTATCCGTTAGCAGCGTTGGCGCGTCCGCACAGTGAAGATGCCGGGGAAAGGTGGCTAAGCTGACGGAATGGCTGAATAAGCACAACGAACAGATCGTCACGGAAACCAAACGACGCCCAATGAATACCAGCGTGAAGCCAGATGCCGGGCAGCAGCGGTCCACGCTGATCGAATTGCCATTCCCAGCCCGCAGCACGGTTGCCGATACCTTGGTTTCCGCGTACAACAACGAACTCCGCAACCCTGCGCAAACGGTCTTTGTACTGGACAAGTCCGGTTCGATGGCAGGCAAACGTATGGAGAGTTTGCGTTCAATCCTCACTGAACCAGTGGACGGTTCAGCGCGTACGAGGACCGGGCCGGTGGGCCTTAGAAACCGGGAGGAAGTGTCGATTATCGCCTTCGACAACAGGCCCGCCACACCGTTTAAGGCAAGGTACTCCACCACGCAGCCTGCTGAGAATCAGCAACTTCGGGCTCACATAACTGCATTGACTCCCGGCGGGGCAACGGCGATCTACGATTCGCTACAGCTTGTCTACCAGCAGTTTCCTGCCACACAGCCGGGAGGTCAACGCAGTATCCCTTCGATCGTGCTGATGTCGGATGGTGCGAGCAACACCGGCGCTACTTTTGACGAGTTCTCGCGCTTTTACGCGGGGCTGTCTCCGGAAAAGAAGCGAATTCCGGTTTTTGTCATCCTGTACGGGGAAGCCAACAAGAACGAGATGAATCAACTCGCTACGATGACTGGTGGGAAGACTTTCGATGCCACCAGTGGCGCTTTGGCGGAAGCATTCAAGGAGATCCGTGGCTACCAATAGTCCAGGGCCGATGCAATGGTTTAATTCCCGCAAGAACATCGCTGGAATGGTGCTTGCGGTGGTTATTCACCTCATCATTGGGTTGGGCCCTTTGTGTCCCGTTGTCGCCGCGGCCGCATGGGGGCTGGGTGCACTTTTGACTCCCAATCCCGCATTGCCCGTGGCACTTGCGACGACACAAAACTTCCAGTAGGCGGTGCAAAGTTCGGTCCAGCGCTTTGCTGCGTTAGGGGTTGACGCTGGAGTGATGCAACGTCTGAACGAATTGACTTGGGTCATTGGCGAGCTCGAAAACCACTTTGACTCCCTAGCCACTCAGCCAATCCTGCTCCAGACCGTCACGGATATCTCATATTCTCACCTGCAAACGTTGGAGGCTGCCTATGTGGAGGTGCCGGACATCGCGCGTCGGCAAGCAAATGCTGAGCTGGAACGCTCACTGGACTTATTGAACTCGGAAGCGAGGAAGATTCTGGCGGCGATCGTCCACCAGAAGTTCAAGGGCTTAGGGAACCAACGTGCCCTGTTGGAGCACCATGTCTCGGGCGTGCAGCTGTACCTGGATGACAACCCTGCGGGGGAGGAAGCTCCTGGGCCCGGGGGATCGACCCGGCCGTCGGCAAGCTAGTGATGGTGGGTACAATGCCAAGCATGAGTATCGATCCGAAGTTGCTGGAAATTCTGGTGTGTCCGCAGGATAAGGGCCCCCTGGTGTATCTCGAAGACGAGCAGGTTCTCGTTAACGAGCGTTTGGGCGTGGCCTATCCCATCGAGGACAACATTCCAGTCATGCTCGCCGACGAAGCCGTCGCCTGGCCCCCAGCACACAATTAAAGGATCTCTAACGTGAACATTATTGACGAACTCCAGTGGCGTGGCCTGATCAACCAGTCCACGGACCTCGATGCCCTGCGGGAGGCTTGCGAACAGCCGATCACCCTGTACTGCGGTTTTGACCCGACCGGTGATTCCTTGCACGCCGGGCACCTGGTGCCGATGATCATGCTGCGTCGTTTTCAGCAGGCCGGGCACCGGCCAATCACCTTGGCCGGTGGCGCGACCGGTTTCATCGGCGACCCGCGCGATGTGGGAGAGCGTTCCATGTTGTCGCAGGAAACTATCGAGCAAAACCTGGAAGCCATCAAAGCTCAGCTGCGGCGCTTCGTCGATTTCGAGGGCGACAACCCCGCGCTCATGGTGAACAACGCTGACTGGACCATGAATATGTCCGTGATCGACTTCTTGCGCGACGTGGGCAAAAACTTCTCCCTCAATACGATGCTGGATCGCGATACCGTCAAGCGCCGGTTGGAATCAGACGGTATTTCCTACACCGAGTTTTCCTACATGTTGTTGCAGGCAAACGACTTTGTGCAGCTGCGACGCGCGCACGACTGCGTGCTGCAGATTGGTGGTGGCGACCAGTGGGGCAACATCGTCTCTGGCGTTGATCTCAACCGCAGGGTCGACGGTGCGAAGACCCATGCCCTCACCGTACCGCTCGTCACTGACGCGCAAGGGCAAAAGTTCGGCAAGTCCACGGGCGGCGGCAAGCTATGGCTTGATCCCGAGAAAACCTCTGCATACTCCTGGTACCAGTACTTCCTCAATGCCGGTGACTCCGTGGTCATCGATTACTTGCGCTGGTTCACTTTCCTCTCACAGGAGGAGATCGCTGAGTACGAGGTCGAGGTTGCCGAGCGTCCATTTAAGCGCGAAGCGCAACGCCGACTCGCGCGCGAAATGACCGATCTTGTCCATGGGCCACAGGCGACGGTCGCGGTAGAGCTGGCCGCCCAGGCCTTGTTTGGACGCGCGTCGCTAGCGGACCTCGACGAAACGACCCTGGCCGGAGCGCTCTCCGAAACCACCATCTTCGAAGTTGCTCCCGGCGAGCCTCGCACAATCATTGATCTTCTGGTTGGTGCCGGACTTGCGGACACCAAGGGCGCCGCGCGCCGCACCATCAAAGAGGGGGGTGCGTACATCAACAACGAGCGCATCGAAACTGAAGACTGGCAACCTTCCGAAGCAGATTTGCTGCACGGAGCATGGTTGGTGCTGCGCAAGGGCAAGAAGAACTTTGCCGGAGCGCGTCTGGCTTAACGACGTCCGATGTTACTAACCGGCGGCGAGGAGAAACCTCGTCGCCGGTTCTTCCTTTCTCGGTCTGAGCGGACTAACGTGCGCAAAAGGCGGACTTGACCTGGGGATTTGTGTTGTTGGTTGTGTTTGCGTAGTTTTATCTGGGTCAGCGAGACGCCTTGTGTTGCAGGGTGGTGGTTGACAAAGTTTGTTTTGGGCGGTAGCTTGAAACGAGTCGCTTCGGGAAAGTTAATTTTTGGTTAATTTTTTTGGGGTGTGCGTGTGTTGTTTGAGAACTCAATAGTGTGCCAAGTACTTTTTTTGTTTTTGGTTGTGTGTTGGTGCCGGCAGGCCAGGAGTGGTCTGTGTAAGCATTAGTACTCAATTTTTTGTGGTGGCGGGTTTTTCCTCGTCGGATCTGTTTGTCATCACGTTTTTTTTGGACAATTTAGTGAATTTTTTTTGCTGGTTGTTTGTTTTTGTCAGGTAGTTGGGCTTTTCTTGAGTTCTGATTATTTTGATCGTTCTTTTATGGAGAGTTTGATCCTGGCTCAGGATGAACGCTGGCGGCGTGCTTAACACATGCAAGTCGAACGGAAAGGCCCTGCTTGCGGGGTACTCGAGTGGCGAACGGGTGAGTAACACGTGGGTGATCTGCCCTGCACTTTGGGATAAGCCTGGGAAACTGGGTCTAATACTGAATATTCACCATGCTTTAGTGTGTGTGGTGGAAAGCTTTTGCGGTGTGGGATGAGCTCGCGGCCTATCAGCTTGTTGGTGGGGTAATGGCCTACCAAGGCGTCGACGGGTAGCCGGCCTGAGAGGGTGTACGGCCACATTGGGACTGAGATACGGCCCAGACTCCTACGGGAGGCAGCAGTGGGGAATATTGCACAATGGGCGCAAGCCTGATGCAGCGACGCCGCGTGGGGGATGACGGCCTTCGGGTTGTAAACCTCTTTCGACAGGGACGAAGCGTTATGTGACGGTACCTGTATAAGAAGCACCGGCTAACTACGTGCCAGCAGCCGCGGTAATACGTAGGGTGCGAGCGTTGTCCGGAATTACTGGGCGTAAAGAGCTCGTAGGTGGTTTGTCGCGTCGTCTGTGAAATCCCGGGGCTTAACTTCGGGCGTGCAGGCGATACGGGCATAACTTGAGTGCTGTAGGGGAGACTGGAATTCCTGGTGTAGCGGTGAAATGCGCAGATATCAGGAGGAACACCGATGGCGAAGGCAGGTCTCTGGGCAGTAACTGACGCTGAGGAGCGAAAGCATGGGTAGCGAACAGGATTAGATACCCTGGTAGTCCATGCTGTAAACGGTGGGCGCTAGGTGTAGGGGTCTTCCACGACTTCTGTGCCGTAGCTAACGCATTAAGCGCCCCGCCTGGGGAGTACGGCCGCAAGGCTAAAACTCAAAGGAATTGACGGGGGCCCGCACAAGCGGCGGAGCATGTGGATTAATTCGATGCAACGCGAAGAACCTTACCTGGGCTTGACATACATCAGATAGGCGTAGAGATACGTCCTCCCTTGTGGTTGGTGTACAGGTGGTGCATGGTTGTCGTCAGCTCGTGTCGTGAGATGTTGGGTTAAGTCCCGCAACGAGCGCAACCCTTGTCTTATGTTGCCAGCACGTGATGGTGGGGACTCATGAGAGACTGCCGGGGTTAACTCGGAGGAAGGTGGGGATGACGTCAAATCATCATGCCCCTTATGTCCAGGGCTTCACACATGCTACAATGGTCGGTACAACGCGTTGCGAGCCTGTGAGGGTGAGCTAATCGCTGAAAGCCGGCCTCAGTTCGGATTGGGGTCTGCAACTCGACCCCATGAAGTCGGAGTCGCTAGTAATCGCAGATCAGCAACGCTGCGGTGAATACGTTCCCGGGCCTTGTACACACCGCCCGTCACGTCATGAAAGTCGGTAACACCCGAAGCCAGTGGCCTAACCCTTGTGGGGGGAGCTGTCGAAGGTGGGATCGGTGATTGGGACGAAGTCGTAACAAGGTAGCCGTACCGGAAGGTGCGGCTGGATCACCTCCTTTCTATGGAGTTTTTTTGGGCCTGTGGTTGCAGGCTTGTTTTTCGCTGCTTGAGTAAACGAGTGTTTTACTGGTGGTGTTGTAATCGGGTGGAGGCCAACCCCGCGCTGTGGTGGTGTGGGTTGTCATGATCAAAAATTGGGTGTGCTTGGTGCGCTGTTGGGTGTCTGGGGCATGCATTCGTGTGTTTCCTGTGTGTGGCTGTCTGTGCTGTGCCGCCGTGTGGGTGGTGTGGTGTGGGTGGTTGTGCGTGTTGTGTGAGAACTGTATAGTGGACGCGAGCATTTTTCTTTATTTTTTGTGTTTTAGTGTTTTTTGTGTGTTGGTTTTTTAGTAAGAGCACATGGTGGATGCCTTGGCATACTGAGCCGATGAAGGACGTGTAAGGCTGCGATAAGCCTCGGGGAGTTGCCAATAGAGCGTTGATCCGAGGGTGTCCGAATGGGGAAACCCAGCCACGGTTGTGTGTGGTTACCTGCCCATGAATCTATAGTGGGTGTGGGGGTTGACGCGGGGAAGTGAAACATCTCAGTACCCGTAGGAGAAGAAAACAAGTGTGATTCCGTTAGTAGTGGCGAGCGAACGCGGATGGTGGCTAAACTGCATGCGTGTGATACCCGGCAGGGGTTGCGTGTGTGGGGTTGTGGGGAGTGATTGTTGTGGTGCTGCCGTGCCACTCATGATGTCAATGTGTGTTAGGGGAAGTGGTGTGGAAACGCCTGCCGTAGACGGTGAGAGCCCGGTACCTGAAAATGCGTGTTGGTTGTGTGATTGCTTTCCCGAGTAGCAGCGGGCCCGTGAAATCTGCTGTGAATCTGCCGGGACCACCCGGTAAGCCTGAATACTCAGTGTGACCGATAGCGGATTAGTACCGTGAGGGAATGGTGAAAAGTACCCCGGGAGGGGAGTGAAATAGTACCTGAAACCATGTGCTTACAATCCGTCAGAGCCTCTTTGTGGGGTGATGGCGTGCCTTTTGAAGAATGAGCCTGCGAGTCAGCGGCATGTCGCGAGGTTAACCCGTTGTGGGGGAGTCGTAGCGAAAGCGAATACTAACTAGTGTGTTTTTAGTGGCATGTCTTGGACCCGAAGCGGGGTGATCTACCCATGGCCAGTGTGAAGCAGCTGTAAGAGGTTGTGGAGGCGCGAACCCACTTAGGTTGAAAACTGAGGGGATGAGTTGTGGGTAGGGGTGAAAGGCCAATCAAACTCCGTGATAGCTGGTTCTCCCCGAAATGCATTTAGGTGCAGCGTTGTGTGTTCCTTTGTGGAGGTAGAGCTACTGGTTGGTTTAGCGGGACTATCATCTTAGCGACGTCAGCCAAACTCCGAATGCCATAAAGAGCAGCATGGCAGTGAGACTGCGGGGGATAAGCTTCGTAGTCGAGAGGGAAACAGCCCAGATCGCCGGTTAAGGTCCCTAAGGGTGTACTAAGTGGAAAAGGATGTGGGATCGCGAAGACAACCAGGAGGTTGGCTTAGAAGCAGCCATCCTTGAAAGAGTGCGTAATAGCTCACTGGTCGAGTGGTTCTGCGCCGACAATGTAGTGGGGCTCAAGTACACCACCGAAACCGCGGCGACCATCTTTTGGTGGTTGGGTAGGGGAGCGTCGTGCACGTGGTGAAGCAGTAGGGTGACCTGATTGTGGAGTGTGTGCGAGTGAGAATGCAGGCATGAGTAACGAATGATAAGTGAGAAACTTATCCGCTGGATGACTAAGGGTTCCTGGGTCAAGCTAATCTTCCCAGGGTGAGTCGGGGCCTAAGGCGAGGCCGACAGGCGTAGTCGATGGATAACGGGTTGATATTCCCGTACCCGAGTGTGCGCGCCAAAGGTGAATCAGTGATACTAACCACCCAAAGCCGTGGCTATAAGTGTCTTTGACATTGTGGTTGTGGTGATGCGTGGGGCCTGATCTGGTAGTAGCTTAGTGATGGGGTGACGCAGTGAGGTAGCCGAGCCACTTATTGGATTGTGGTGTAAGCGTGTAGCCTGCAGCCTAGGTAAATCCGGGACTGCATGTAAAGGGTGAGGCGTGATGCGTAGACCGTTTGGTTGATGTTGGTGATCCTGTACTGTCGAGAAAAGCCTCTAGCGATGTGCATATTCGGCCCGTACCCCAAACCGACACAGGTAGTCAGGTAGAGAATACTAAGGCGTTCGGGTGAACTGTGGTTAAGGAACTCGGCAAAATGCCCCCGTAACTTCGGGAGAAGGGGGACCACGACTGGTGACAAACTGGTTTCGAGCTGGTTGTGGTCGCAGAGAATAGAGGGAAGCGACTGTTTATTAAAAACACAGGTCCGTGCGAAGACGATAAGTCGATGTATACGGACTGACGCCTGCCCGGTGCTGGAAGGTTAAGAGGACCTGTTAGGTGGTAACACCGAAGCGGAGAATTTAAGCCCCAGTAAACGGCGGTGGTAACTATAACCATCCTAAGGTAGCGAAATTCCTTGTCGGGTAAGTTCCGACCTGCACGAATGGCGTAACGACTTCCCTGCTGTCTCAACCACAGGCCCGGTGAAATTGCAGTACGAGTAAAGATGCTCGTTACGCGCGGCAGGACGAAAAGACCCCGGGACCTTCACTATAGCTTGGTATTGGTGTTCGGTACGGTTTGTGTAGGATAGGTGGGAGACTGTGATCACATGACGCTAGTTGTGTGTGAGTCGTTGTTGAAATACCACTCTGATCGTATTGGACATCTCAACCTCGGCCCATGATCTGGGTTAGGGACAGTGCCTGGTGGGTAGTTTAACTGGGGCGGTTGCCTCCCAAAGAGTAACGGAGGCGCCCAAAGGTTCCCTCAGCCTGGTTGGCAATCAGGTGGTGAGTGTAAGTGCACAAGGGAGCTTGACTGTGAGACTGACAGGTCGAGCAGGGACGAAAGTCGGGACTAGTGATCCGGCACTGGCTTGTGGAAGCGGTGTCGCTCAACGGATAAAAGGTACCCCGGGGATAACAGGCTGATCTTCCCCAAGAGTCCATATCGACGGGATGGTTTGGCACCTCGATGTCGGCTCGTCGCATCCTGGGGCTGGAGTAGGTCCCAAGGGTTGGGCTGTTCGCCCATTAAAGCGGCACGCGAGCTGGGTTTAGAACGTCGTGAGACAGTTCGGTCTCTATCCGCCGCGCGCGTTGAAACTTGAGAAAGGCTGTCCCTAGTACGAGAGGACCGGGACGGACGTACCTCTGGTGTGCCAGTTGTACCGCCAGGTGCATGGCTGGTTGGCTACGTACGGAAGGGATAACCGCTGAAAGCATCTAAGCGGGAAGCCTGTTTCAAGATAAGGTTTCTTTCGAGGTTCCCCATAGACTATGGGGTTGATAGGCCAGATCTGGAAGCACAGCAATGTGTGCAGGTGACTGGTACTAATACACCAACAAAAAACCAACAACACCCAACAACAAACACAAAACAAGAACAAAAAGCACGCGTCCACTATGCAGTAACTGACACAACACCACACACGCAAACAAAGATGTGTCGGTGGCAACAGCGGTGGGGTAACGCCCGGTCCCATTCCGAACCCGGAAGCTAAGCCCACCAGCGCCGATGGTACTGCACCCGGGAGGGTGTGGGAGAGTAGGTCACCGCCGACCAAAAAACTTAAATATAGATCAAGGTGTGGTACGAAGTCCGAAGCAATTAGCTAACCGGGGTTCGTGCCACACCTTTTTGTCGGCATCACTAGACTTTATGTGAAGCTTGTTTTTTCCTCACCGAAAGGTATCTGACCACATGGCCGAACACTTCTCACGCAATCGGGACTCTTCCCGCGGCAATCGTTCTAACGAGGGCGGTCGCGAATACAGCGGAGAAGGTCGTCGGTCTAGTAGTTCTCGTGGCCAAGGCCGAGGCAACACCGGTGGGCAAAGCCGCAATGGTTACGGAAGTGACAGTCGCGGTGATCACGACGAGCGGCGTCGACAAGCAGGCCCGCGAGATGGCGCGCAGAGCCGGAGTGGCAGCCGGGATGGCGATCGTCGTCGTCACGCGCAGCGCGCCGGTGCGGGGCGCAAGAACGATAACTTCGTCGCTAGCCCGCACCGTCCTGGTTACCGCGAAGAGCGGGATGCCCGACGCGCTGCGGAACCAGACATTCCAGCCGATGTAGAGGCAAAGGAATTGGATCGCTCGGTTCTGCAGGATTTGCGGAGCTTGGCTAAGGATAATGCGGATACGGTCGCTCGCCATATGATTATGGTGGCATCCTTGCTGGCCGATGACCCGAAGCTCGCGCTACAACACGCGCGTGCAGCGAAGGACCGCGGTGGTCGTGTGTCTGTGGTCCGCGAGACGGCCGGCATCGCTGCTTACCATGCTGGCGAGTGGAAAGAGGCTCTTTCTGAGCTGCGTGCGGCCCGTCGGATGAGCGGTGGGCCTGGTCTTGTTGCGGTAATGGCGGACTGTGAACGCGCACTTGGGCGCCCCGAAAAGGCTATTGAATTGGCTCGCGAAATCGATGTCACCGAGTTGGATCCCGAAACCCGGATCGAGCTAGCAATCGTTGTCGCAGGCGCACGCCGTGATCTCAGCCAAATTGATGCCGCGCTGGTGGAGCTCGAACGTGTCATGCCTCCTAAGACCGCCGGCGGTTACAGCGCCTCCCGAATTTTCTACGTTTACGCCGACTTGCTTGCGGAAAAGGGACGGACCGCCGACGCTATCGAGTGGTTCACTCTGGCAGGACGGGCCGATGAAGACGAGCTCCTCGATGTCGCGGATCGGCTGAAAGAGCTGTCATGACGCTAGCCTCTACCCACGACGCCCTACTGTTGGATTTAGACGGTACCGTGTGGGAAGGCGGTCGCGCGGTGACGCACGCCGTCGAAACGCTTTCCGAGCTTGACCTCCCACGCCTGTATGTGACTAACAATGCCTCGAAGGCGCCGTCGGTGGTTGCCCAGCAGCTCAACGACCTTGGCCTGTCGACGCGTGACGCGGACGTGATCACCTCTGCCCAAGCCGCCATCATGCTTTGTGCCCAGCAGATTCCTGCCGGCGCCAAGGTTTTGGTGCTGGGCACCGAGTCATTTCGCGTACTCGCAGAGGCAGCTGGTTTTAACGTGGTGAGCAGTGCCGATGACAAGCCAGTTGCAGTGCTGCATGGGCATAATCCGGAGACCGGGTGGGCCCAATTGTCGGAAGCTGCGCTTGCCATTCGCGCTGGAGCCCGTTATTTCGCGAGTAATGTGGATTCCACGTTGCCGATGGAGCGTGGACTGCACATTGGTAACGGTTCTATGGTGGCGGCTGTGACTCATGCGACTGGGGTTGTGCCGCAAGTGGCAGGGAAGCCGGAGCCCGCGATGTTTCACTTGGCTGCTCGTTCGATCGGAGCGAAGTGTCCACTTGCTGTAGGTGATCGCCTGGATACTGACATCGCTGGTGGTGTGGCGGCCGGCATGGATACGCTGCAAGTTATTACCGGCGTTTCGGGCCACTGGGACACAATTGCTGCCCCTCCTGAGTGGCGCGCGACATACCTGGCCGCCGATATGCGGGCATTACATGCCGAACCGGCGGATCTTGCGCCACATCCCGAGGCTGGCTTCAGTGCTAGGATGTCCGGCGCGGACATCGTGCTGGAAGGTGGGCATGACGGTGCGGACGCCATGGCTGCCTTACGTACCGTATTAAGTGTTGCGTGGCACAGCGATACCGCGTTTAGCGGTACGGTCGTGGCTGGTAGTCCCGTGGCGGACACCGCGATTTCTTCGTGGCGGTGATTGCGATGACTGCTCCAGTTCCGCATGATCCGCGCCAGCCACAATTTACTCCCGAAAAAGTTGATGCAGAGGTAGCGACAATCCTCAACGAGCCGACCAGTACTCTGGTTGAAGAAGCAGAGCAACTAGCCCGTGCGCACGAAGTGGTGCACCAAGCGCTGCAGTGACACTGCTCGGATTAGATCTTGGTTGGCAGGCGTGAGCGAGGAAAGGATTCACGAGCGAAATGGTGGCGCGGAGGCGGTTGGACGCGGAACTAGTGCGTCGCAAGATTGCGCGGTCGCGCGACCACGCCACGGAGCTTATTCGCGGGCGGCACGTCTTTGTCGGTGGCATGCTGGCGATTAAGCCCGCCACCGTCGTGGAGCCAGATGTTTCGATCAAGGTCGTTGACGTGGTGGATGACGATTGGGCATCGCGTGGAGCTCATAAGCTTCTCGGTGCATTAGCGGCATTTGAGCCACAGGGGCTATCGCTTGCCAACAAGAAAATTATCGACGCGGGCGCATCTACCGGCGGCTTTACCGATGTCCTCATTCGACGAGACGTTTCCGAGGTTGTCGCCGTGGATGTCGGATATGGCCAATTGGTGTGGCGATTGCAAAACGACGATCGGGTTCGCGTCGTGGACCGCACGAACATTCGTCACCTCACCCTTGAACACACAGCTGGACCCTGCGATGCGATGGTGGGCGACCTGTCGTTCATCTCGCTCAAGTTAGTTCTACCTGCCATTGTGGCCGTGTTACGTGACGGCGCCGATCTACTACCGATGGTCAAACCCCAGTTTGAGGTGGGTAAAGATAGATTGGGCAAAGGCGGTGTAGTAACCAGCCCTCAGCTGCGTGAGGAAGTCACCAGAGACATTGCAGAATTCGCGACCACCCTTGGTTTGAGCTTTCGTGGGTGTGTTGCCTCGCCGCTGCCAGGCCCATCGGGGAATGTGGAGTACTTCTTGTGGCTGGTCAAGGACGGTGGCGCTTCCGATCCTGGCGCAGAGGAAACTGCCGACATTATCGCAACTGCAGTGAAAGAGGGACCACAATGAGTCCAACTGGGCAACGTACGGTTTTGCTAGTACCCCACACCGGTCGTAGTTCCAATATTGAGTCGGCATCGTTGGCTGCGCAGCAGCTTGCTGAGGCAGGGATCGACGTTCGCCTCATTTCCGGAGGCGCGGACGACATGCTGAGCAAGCACCCGACCTTAAGTCAATTCCCCACTTTTGGCCATGTCGCCGAAGCAACTGAAGGCGTGGAATTGGTCCTCGTGCTTGGTGGCGATGGCACCTTCTTGCGTGCCGCTGACCTGGCCCATCAAGCTGATTTGCCGGTTTTGGGTATCAACTTGGGCCATGTCGGCTTCCTCGCGGAGTGGGAAAGCGATTCTTTACAGGAAGCTATTCGACGTGTCATCGCCAAGGACTACCGGGTGGTAGACCGCATGACTTTGCATGTGCGGGTCTTCGACGCCCAACGAAAGGTGCTGGGCACGGGCTGGGCGCTCAACGAAGTCAGTGTGGAAAACAGCAATCGACGTGGCGTCCTCGACGCCGTTTTGGAGGTGGATGCGCGCCCGGTGAGCAATTTTGGTTGTGACGGGGTGCTGATCTCCACGCCCACCGGATCCACTGCATATGCCTTTTCTGCTGGCGGCCCGGTGTTGTGGCCGGAACTCGACGCGATTTTGGTAGTGCCGAACAATGCGCATGCGCTGTTCGCGAAGCCGCTCGTCGTAAGTCCGCATTCCGCGGTAGCGGTGGAATCTCGGGTGGATACCTCGCGGGCGCTCGCGATCATGGACGGTTTCCGGACCATCGACATGCCCCCTGGCAGTCGTATTGAGGTCACTCGTGGGCACCGGCCTGTGCGCTGGGTACGGCTAGACAATTTGCCGTTTACGGATCGCCTAGTGCGCAAATTCCGGTTGCCTGTCGATGGCTGGCGGGGACCAAGCACACAATCCGTCACTGATTAGCGCTAGATTAGAAAACATGCTCGCAGACCTAGCCATTGAAAACCTCGGCGTGATTCCGAAGGCCAATATTGAGCTTTCCCCTGGCCTTACCGTCCTCACTGGCGAAACAGGTGCGGGAAAAACCATGGTGGTTACGGGTTTGCGGTTGTTGTCGGGCGCGCGCGCCGACGCGTCTCGGGTGCGCACCGGGGCGAAGTCAGCCACGGTGGAAGGGCGGTTCATCACCGATGAATTGGGCCCTGAGCAGCAACAGCTGGCACATTCGATCGTTTCCGAGGCTGGTGGACAGGCGGACGAGAATGGGGAAGTGATCGCCAGCCGAACTGTCCAAGCAAACGGGCGTTCCAAGGCATACCTCGGTGGCCGCGGTGTGCCAGCAGCAACGCTCCACGACTTTTCTGAAACCGTGCTGACTATCCACGGGCAAAACGACCAACTGAGGTTGCTAGCGCCGGAGCGTCAGTTGGAAGCGTTGGACCGTTTTGATCCAGCTATCGGGCTGCTGCGGGAGAACTACCTCGAGGTGTATCGCGAGTGGAAATCCCTGGACAAGCAGTTACGGGAGCGAGTGGAGAAGCGTCGAGAATTAGCTCAAGAAGTCGACCGGTTACAGTTTGCCGTCGAGGAGATCGACGCGATTGCTCCGGAAGAAGGGGAAGACGAAAGCCTGGTGGCAGACATTCGGCGCCTGCAGGACGTCGATACGCTGCGGGAGCAGGCCACCACCGCGCTTGTGGCGATCGACGGGGCGGAAGATGATATGGAAGGTAGCTCGGCATCCGATCTGCTGGGTGCGGCTGGAAGTGCGTTGCTGCAGTCCGATGATCCGGCCCTGCAGCAGCTTGCGGAACAACTCGTTGCGCTGACTTCTGAGTTGAGTGATGTCTCTCGTGAACTGGGGGCGTTCCTCAGCGATTTGCCTACGGACCCGGAGGCCCTTGATTCGATGTTGCAACGCCAGCAGCAGCTCAAATCGCTCACCCGGAAGTATGCGCCGGACATCGCCGGGGTGTTGCAATGGCGCGATAAAGCGCAGCAACGCCTCAATAGCATTGATGTGTCTCCTGATGCGTTGGAGAAGCTGCGCAGCCAGGCTGCCGAGGCCGAAAAGAATATGATGAGAGCGGCGCGTGCTCTCAGCAAGGCGCGCGTGAAAGCTGCTCAGGAGCTCGCAGAAGCGGTGACCAACGAGATTCATGGTCTGGCCATGCCGAAGTCGCGATTTGAGGTTTCCTTAAGCACTTCGAATCCACGGCCGACCGGCATCGACGAGGCGGAATTTCAGTTGGCCGGCGCTCCTGAACTTGAGGCACGCCCGCTGGCCACCTCCGCATCTGGTGGCGAGCTGTCGCGAGTAATGCTCGCGTTGGAAGTAATTTTGAGCGCGGGCTCCAGCGGGGAAACTTTGGTCTTTGATGAGGTAGACGCTGGGGTTGGGGGACGTGCTGCGGTGGAAATTGGGCGTCGATTAGCGCGGCTTGCCAAACATAATCAAGTTATCGTGGTCACCCACTTGCCGCAGGTGGCGGCGTATGCGGATACTCATCTGCACGTGTTGAAGTCGGTTTCGGATCAGGCGTCGACTTCGGGTGTGGAAGAACTCGATGGTGATCGCCGGGTGGAGGAGCTAGCTCGCATGTTGGCCGGGCTCGACGATACCGATACTGGGCGCGCGCACGCCAAGGAGCTGCTGGAACGAGCACAAGCGGACCGCGCTGCGGGCTAGATAGTTGCGCAGTAAGGCCGCGATGAGGGCCGGTGGCGGTGGCAAAAAATTGCGTGTTGGTTCCGCGCGCCTAGCCCACCGCTGGCGTCACACGCGCCACAATGGTGCACATGAGTCTGTTCTCCCGAAACGCTGATTTGCCTGGACTGCAAGCAACTGTGCGCGACTGCACCCCACAGGGTAAGGGCTTTAAGCGCTTGTCCTCCGGGGATATTGCGTTGATTGACGCACCGGACCTAGGGCGCGTCCTCGCACAACGCCTTGCGGATGCTTCGCCAGCAGCCGTGGTGAACATGGCGCAATTTACCACCGGGGCAATGCCCAACTACGGCCCGCAGATCCTACTCGACGGCGACACCATCCTCGTTGAGGGCGTCGGCGCGGAAATCCGCGAGCACATCAAGGATGGCAAGAAAGTTCGGTTGACCGACGACGGTCAGCTTTTCCTCGGCGATCGGCTCATTGGATCCGGCACCGTCGTTACCCCGGCGCTCGCCGAGCGTGCCTTCGCCGACGCGGAACAAAACCTCGTCGACCACATGGAGGCTTTCTTTGGCAATACCATTCAGTTCATCACCTCGGAATCTCCGCTGCTTATCGACGGGCTAGGGGTGCCGGAAACCGGGCTGGATTTCCGTGAACGCAAAGTCGTTGTACTGAGCCCGGGCCTTGGGCACCGCGCTGAGCTCAAGAGCCTGCGCAACTTCATCCGCGAGTACGACCCAGTGTTGATTGGCGTGGAATCTGCGGCGGACACGCTGGTGGAGGCCGGCTACAAGCCAGATCTGATCGTGGGAGATCCCGCAAATATCGGCAATGACGCATTGCGTTCCGGGGCGCGGGTGGTGCTCCCGGCAGCTCCGGACGGACATGCCAAGGGGTTGGAGCGCATTCAAGATCTCGGTATCGGCGCGATGACTTTCCCGGCGGCGAGTGAATCAGCGACAGACTTGGCGTTGTTGCTTGCGGATTACCACGAGGCGCAGCTAATTGTCTCGGCAGGTAGCGAACTCAGCTTGACGGATATTTTCCGCGGAACGCCAGACGCCACACCGTCTGCATTGCTCACTCGCACGAAGCTCGGTGGCAAGCTGGTGGAGGGTACGTCAATTTCAAACCTCTACACGGTAAAGTCCAGTGCCTCCTTGGCCTGGATGTGGGCGTTGCTGGGAATCCTGGTGGCTTTGGCAGTCATCGTCGGGATCGCCGGTACTTCCGGGAACGGGGACTTTGTTTCCAATTTGATCGACACCTGGAACAACATCGCGTTGAGTTTCCAAGGCCTTTTCCGCTAGCTGACGTTTAGTGAGCTTTGAATAGACGTAAACAGTAAAGGGAGCAACGCAATGGCGAAAAGTAAGAAACGCACCGGTGGTGTCGTCGCGGGTTTAGCGTTTGGCCTAGCAGCCGGGGTGGCAGCCGGCACCTACGTTTTGGCGCCGAATCTGCCGAATGGCCCAGTTCAGACCAATAACGAAAACGCCCAACAACTGGTGAAAGCGAAGTCAGATGCCGCGATCGCCGCTGCGCAGGCAGCAACCGCCGATTCCTATATCGGCTCCGTCGCGGAGAAGACCGTCGATGGCGTGCTGAAAGACCGTCCCGTGCTCGTATTGACCACTTTTGATGCCAACCCAGATGACGTAAAGAATGTCACCTGGTTGTTGCGCAAGTCGGGGGCGCGTGACGCGGGACATGTCGATTTGACGGAAAAGTTCTTTGCTCAAGATGGTGCGGACGCCCTGAAGTCGATCGTGGCCAACACTCTTCCAGCAGGAGCTCAACTGTCCACAGATAAGCTGGATCCCGGTACCCATGCTGGTGAATCTCTCGGCGCTGGCCTCATGCTCAACAAGGACAACGGTAACGTGCAGGCAACTCCGGAGGAAAGGGCTCTTCTGCTCGGCGCGCTTCGTGACGCTGGCTACCTCAATTACCAGGAAGGCAGCATTCTCCCAGGTCAACTCGTTGTGCTGATCACTGGTGATTCTGACGGCACTGCCGCTGCGGACTTCTCGGCAGCTCAACAGGCGAAGTTCGCTCAGGCGTTGGACGCTAAGGGCAACGGGGTGGTCGTCGCCGGTCGGGTGCGCACCTCAGCCGAGAGCGGAGTGATCGGTCGCTTGCGTGCCGCAAAGGCGGAAGTGTCTACTGTTGACTCGGTTGATCGTTCGTTCGGGCGGCTAGCCACTGTCCTGGCAGCACGCGAACAGCTAACGGGACATACTGGTCATTATGGAACGGCAAGCAGTGCAGAGGCAGCTGCCCCGGCCCGGCCAGAGTAGTTCAGTGCACTAGGGAAAGTACAGCAAATGACGTCCACGCCCTCCCCAGGAAGCCATGAGTTTTCGGTGGTAGATAGCCGAGTGCTTCTCGACGCCCCGATCATCGCCGTGCGACGGGACGACGTCGTGATGCCGGGTGGTGAGGTTGCTGCCCGTGAGATCGTGGAGCATTTCGGGGCAGTAGCAGTGGTGGCTTTTGATGGCGCCCGAATCGCTCTTGTGCGTCAGTATCGTCACTGTGTGCAACAGCGCTTGTGGGAGCTACCAGCGGGAATTCTCGATGTCGCTGATGAAGATCCGCTAGTCTGTGCGCAGCGTGAACTGCAAGAAGAAGCCGGATTGGCTGCAGCTCATTGGCAGTTGGTGAGCGATATTGTATCGTCGCCGGGTTTCTGCGAAGAAGCGGTCCGGATCTATTTGGCTACTGATGTGCACGAGATTGATCGCCCGGATGCTCACGATGAAGAAGCAGACCTCGAGCTGGTTTGGGTGGATCTCCACCAAGCCGTAGAGATGGTCCTTCGGGGTGAGATCGTCAATGGTATCGCTGTGGCTGGAATTATGACGGCGTCCCATCTGCTCGCGGAAAATCTTCCTGGGCGCGATGTGGCAGATGAGTTCTCTTTGCGTCCGAATGCGTTGGCGCGGCGTCGAAAAGCAGCAGGCCTGGGCGCAGACATGAAACGGCTACCGCAGGTCCATGACTGACCCGGCTGTTATTGCCGAACAGTGGCTGTCGCATTTGGCAGTTGAGCGGGGGCTTTCGGCTAATACGTTGTCCAATTATCGCCGGGATATCGCCCGATACCTCGGGTGGCTCAGCGAGATCGGGCGGACCGATTTCAGCAAGGTGAGCACCACGGATATCGAAAACTACGTGGCTGAACTGCGGCGCGCGGACCCCGACACCGAGCGCAAGCCGTTGTCAGCGGCCTCTGCCGGGCGCGCTTTGGTGGTGGCTCGGGGTTTGCATAAGTTTGCAGTCGCCGAAGGTGCGCTGGAGGTTGACGTGGCGGCCGAGGTGTCCCCACCGCAGGTCGGCAAACACTTGCCGGACACCCTAAGCATCGACGAAGTGGCCGCGCTCATCGAAAAGACACCGACAGACACCGCGGTGGGAGTGCGCGATCGGGCATTGCTGGAGCTGTTGTACGGCACGGGAATGCGCGTTTCGGAAGCTGTCGGTTTGCTTGTCGACGACCTCACGCAGCAAGACGGAGTGCTGAAAATTACTGGTAAGGGGAATAAGCAACGCATCGTGCCGGTGGGGACCCACGCGCAGGAGGCGATGGAGGCGTATCTGGTCCGCGCACGTCCAGCTCTTTCGCAAGGCAAAACGCATGCTGCGTTCCTCAACACTAGGGGCGGGGCGCTGTCGCGACAAAGCGCGTGGGGGATCATCAAGGCCGCGGCAGAGCGAGCCGGGATTGCGAAGGAAATCTCCCCACATACGTTGCGCCATTCCTATGCGACGCATCTGTTGCAGGGCGGTGCCGATGTCCGCGTGGTTCAGGAATTACTGGGCCATTCTTCGGTGACGACGACCCAAATTTACACTCATGTGAGTGCAAACAATCTGCGCGCGGTGTGGGCATCTTCCCATCCACGCGCCTAAAAGTTCAGTCACTACACTTGACTTTCGTACTTTTTGAATTCCAGCGGCGATCAAACTTACATCAGAGTGCTATGAACGCTAAAGTCTGTAGGTAGTTACATGGCTGTTATTCGAGCTCGGTAAGTTGCAGAGGTTGCCTTCGGTTGACATTATCGAGCTCGGAATCTAGCTCGGGTACTACCCGTTTACATCACTGTCAAGGAAGAGGGATTGATCATGGCTGACTCGGATCAGGACGCAGCGCTCTTCGAATCTCCCGAGCTTGGGCTAACCGGCCGTCCGGTCCGCGACATTCCCGAACCGGCCCCGTTGGCCACTCATGGGCCGGCGCACATCATCGCAATGTGCAATCAAAAGGGTGGTGTGGGCAAGACAACGTCCACGATCAACCTCGGGGCGTGTCTGGCGGAGGCTGGCCGGAAAGTACTCCTGGTCGATCTCGACCCACAAGGTGCGCTCTCAGCAGGTCTAGGCGTGCCGCACGATGAGCTGGACATTACTGTCTACAACTTGTTGGTGGACAGCCGTGCGTCGATTTTTAGCGCCATTCACCGCACGAATGTTGCTGGGTTGGATCTCGTACCAGCCAATATTGACCTGTCGGCTGCGGAAATTCAGCTGGTGAATGAGGTTGGTCGCGAGCAAACTCTCGCGCGAGTGCTGCGCCCGGTGATGAAGGACTACGACTACATTATTCTGGATTGCCAGCCTTCGCTGGGGTTGCTCACCGTTAATGCTTTGTCGTGCGCGCAGGGCGTCATCATCCCGATGGAATGCGAATATTTCTCACTGCGTGGCTTGGCACTATTGACCGACACCGTGGAGAAGGTGCGCGACCGGTTGAATTTCAACCTGGAGACCTTGGGGATTTTGGTGACGATGTTCGACCGTCGCACCAGCCACGCCCGCGAAGTAATGAGCCGGGTGGTCGAGGTGTTTGGCGACCAGGTTTTCGACACCGTTATTACCCGCACGGTGCGCTTCCCGGAGACGTCGGTAGCGGGTGAGCCAATTATTACGTGGGCTCCGAAGTCGCAGGGTGCTGAGCAATATCGCAACCTAGCTCGGGAAGTCATTGAACGCACCGCATAGTCGATCCGGTGACAATTCTCGGGTGCGACCTCGGCTCTCGCCGCCGATGCCAGCGGAAACGGAGCAGCCGGAGATCACCGGCTTTCAGGTTGCCTTGCGCAATTTTTCGGGCCCATTTGACTTGCTTTTGCAGCTGATATCGGCCAAGAAGCTGGACATTACAGATATTGCGCTGGCTGAGGTAACTGACGAATTCATTTCCTACACCAAGGCTTTAGGAGAAACCGCTGAACTGGATGTGATCACCGAATTCATCGTGATCGCCTCTACCTTGTTGGATCTCAAGGCAGCCCGACTGATTCCGCGTGGCGAGGTAGAAGATGAGGAAGACTTAGCGCTGCTGGAGACGCGTGACCTGCTATTCGCCAAGCTATTGCAGTACAAGGCGTATAAGCAGGTGGCAACCATGTTTGCCGAGTGGCAGCGTCGCGCGCAGCGTAGCTATCCGCGTGCGGTCAGCCTGGAACCTCAGTTCGTCGGCTTGCTCCCACCGGTCAAGCTCGGACTGGACCTCGGACAGTTTACGGAGCTTGCGGTGAGTGTGTTCCGGCCCAAGCCCCCCGAGCTGGTAGGCACGGACCACATCCACCAGGTTGCGGTTTCGGTGCCCGAGCAGGCCGGTCGGGTGCTCGATACCTTGCGGCTGGCAGGTAAAGATACCTGGTTGTCTTTTGCGACCCTCACCAGAGATTGCACCCACTCCATGGAAGTCATCGGTCGATTTCTCGCCTTGTTAGAGCTATACAAGGCCCGCGCGGTAGGCGTTGAGCAGGAAGAATCGCTGGGCGAGCTCAAGGTAGCCTGGACCGGAATTGAGGTGGATCCGGCGGTGGTGGCAGCTGCGAACTGGACCTAAACTGGTCGAGTATGAGCACACTACCTACCCCGCTTGTCGACGCCGCTTGGTTGATCGATCATCTAAATGATGAAGATCTAGTCGTCGTATGTGCGCTGAGCTCGCGCTCCGGCCGAATCCCGGACGCTGGCATCCCTGGCACTCGTATTGCCAACATCGAAGCGGAGTTTTCCGAACCCCACGCAGAGTTGCCCCATACGGCACCAACAAACCTGCAGGCGCCGTTCGAGCAGTTGGGGATCAGTTCCGATACGAAGGTAGTTATCTACGACAACCCCAAGGGATTTTTTGCTGCTCGCATCTGGTGGTTAGGTCTTGCTGCCGGCCTTGATCAGGTCGCGGTTCTGGATGGCGGCCTTGTCGCATGGGAAAAGGCTGGGGGAGAGTTGGCTCCATTCAATCTCAGCGCTCCGCTAGCGGGAAAGATCCAGTCTAAGCTCCGACCGCTCTTCGTCGACGCTGATGGGCTGGGGCTCGTGGTGGATGCGCGTTCCGCAGAACGGTTTGCGGGCACCGCCCCGGAGCCTCGACCCGGTCTGCGAGCGGGACATATCCCAGGCAGCGTGAATCTGCCTTATACCGAGGTCTTGAACGATGACGGCACTTTTCGAAGTCCAGTAGAACTGCAGGAGCTTTTCGCTGATTTCGGTAGCGACAACATGCACTTTAGCTGTGGCTCCGGTGTGACTGCCTGCATCGATGCGCTGGCGGCCACACTCGCAGGCTATAAAAACCTCAAAGTTTATGACGGGTCCTGGTCGGAGTGGGGTCGGCCAAATTCCGGCTTTGAGGTGGCCGAGGGTGATGCAGGCTAGCCATCAGTCTGGGGTGGATTAAGCTTGGTGTCCATGACACTTCCTGCTGTTTCCGTACTTAGATCCCAGGTGGAATCAATCCTGCTGGTGGTGGACACTCCAGTGAGCGTGGCAACTGTGGCTCGGGTCCTGGACGTGGATGAAGCGACAGTGCGCACTGTGTTGCAGCACATCGCAGCTGAGTTTGATTCTCGGGGAAACGGGTTTGACCTGCGCGAAACTGAGGAAGGGTGGCGGTTGTACACCCGAAAAGTTCATGCGACGGTCGTCGAAAAGCTGGTGTTGGATGGGGCGCAGTCCAAGCTGACGCGCGCGGCGTTGGAAACGCTGGCGGTGATCGCCTATCGGCAACCAGTGACTAGGGCGGCGGTGTCGGCGGTGCGTGGCGTGAATGTTGATGGGGTAATGCGGACTTTGGTCCAACGTGGCTTAATCCGCGAGGTCGAAACGGATGAGCCGACGCAGGCTAATTTCTATGAGACCACGCCACTATTCTTGGAGCAGCTTGGCATTGATTCTTTAGAACGGTTGCCGGATTTGGCGCCACTGCTGCCCGACATCGATTCGATTGACGAGGACTTTTAGTCGCTGGAAGCTTTGTTCCGCAGGTAGCGCTGCCAGAGCAGAAGTAAGGCGCCGAGTGTGAGGGTGACGAGTCCGGTTACTAAGAAGTAGGTGCGCTCTGCTGCGGCGTTTTCTGGGTCATAAAACCTGGAAAGCGCGCCCGATGCTGCCATACCGACGGCGAAATTCAGGAAATACAGCGCCGAAAACAACGTGCGGTGGGCGCTGGGTGCGCAAGTCGCGGTGGCTGCCATGCCGACGGGCCCAATGCACAATTCCCCGAGTGCGATGATCGCGGCGATCGCGCACATCACCACCAGCGGGGTGCTGTGTGGGCCTCCATCGCTTACGGGAACAAAGAGTAGAAACGCCACGGCGCTGGCGATAACACCCCAGGCCATGGTGCTGGCGGTGTGCGAGGCCTGCCTATGCAGGGCGGAGCGCAGCAAGGAAACCGGAATGGCGAGGGCCATGACCAAGATCGGGTTGAGGGTTTGGATCCAGGCCGCGGGGATCTCAAAACTGCCGACGTTTCGATTGAGTTTAAGATCGGCATAAACGGCAAACACACCGAAATTCTGGTAAGCCACCGACCAGAAGATGCATGCCGAGAGGAAAAGCGGCAGGAATCGCGTCAATTGACGTCGCTCGGCTGCGGTGGTCAAAGGGGATCGCCACAGGTAGCCAAACAACCCGACGATACTGAACAAGACAACCGCGAGCAGTCCGTTTGCCAGTGCGGAAATTGTCAGTGAGGTGCGCAGGGCGATGGCACCCAACAGTACCGAGCACACGATAGCGCTCGAGATGAGCGCGGTTACTTGGCTGCGTCGCAGTGGGGCGCGGGGGTTCAGCATCAGGTCGCGTTGCGCCGGGTTGAGCTCCGCCAACATGCGCGGCCTCAGCATTGCATAGCTGAAAACCCCGATTGCCATCAGGATGGCAGCGGCGAGAAATCCTAGTTGCCAGCTGTAGCGGTCGGCGAGGTAACCGGTGAGCAACGGCCCAAGCAGCGAACCAATTTGAATGCTCAGGTAAAACAGCTGAAAGCCGAAGTCCTTGCGTGCGGTCGCGTTGTGGCTATCTGCGGGATAGAGCTGGCCAAGGATAGTGATCGCGCAAGTCTTGATGAAGCCAGATCCGAGTCCAATCATGACCAGGCCGAAAGTTAGCCCGGTTGCCGTGTTGGTAAAGCTCAGGGTGGCATGGCCGACCATGACGGTTGTGGCGCCGGAGAGCAAGACACGCTCTGGCCCCCAAACCCGGTCTGCGAGGAAACCCCCGAGGATGCAGCACAGGTACACAAACGCGCCGTATGCACCGATGATCGCGGTGGCATCTTGCTTGCTGAGCCCTAGGCCGTCGTCCGCATAGAGATAAAAGACCAGGATGGCCTGCATGCCGTAGAAGCTGAATCGCTCCCACATCTCGATGCTCACCAGGGCGGGTAGGCCACGTGGTTGCGTGCGCCAAGGGGGAGCCGTTGTACCAAGCTCCGTGGCCGCGCTTAAACGTCGTTCAAGTTTGTGCATGACCATAATTAATAGCAGTTTTGCGAACGCAAGATTGGAGTTTAGGGTTAGTTTTTGAACATTGTTCAAGCGAGATTTGGTGAGGTTAACCCCTGATGGATAGTGCACAACTAATCGACATCGACCGTCAACTTATTTGGCACCCTTATAGCCCTTGTCCTAACCCCATGCTCGCGCTGCCTGTGGCATCCGCTCGGGGCACCCGCCTGACCTTGGCCGACGGCCGCGAGCTTATCGACGCCATGAGTTCCTGGTGGGCTGCAGCCCACGGCCATTCTCATCCCGCGCTCATAGCGGCAGCCACGAAGCAGATAAACACCATGAGCCATGTCATGTTCGGCGGATTGACCCACGAACCGGCCGTCGAGTTGGCGCAGCGTCTCACCGCGCTGACGGGCCTGGACAAGGTCTTCTACTCCGATTCGGGCTCTGTCGCCGTTGAAGTAGCGATCAAGATGGCGTTGCAATATCAGCGCGGGGCCGGGCAGGCGGGCCGAACTAAGCTGCTCACCTGGCGCGGCGGCTATCACGGCGATACTTTTGCACCCATGAGCGTGTGCGACCCAGAAGGCGGGATGCATGCGCTGTGGCGGGGTAGTATCGCTGAGCAAATATTCGCACCTCGCCCGCCTGACCGGGGAGCGGGCCAGGAGCACATTGACCAGTATCTAGCGGAGTTCGCTCGCCATATCGACGATACGGTGGCCGCGATAATTATTGAGCCCATCGTCCAAGGCGCAGGTGGGATGCGTTTTCACGACGCGGAGCTCCTGGTCGGGCTGCGTCAGTTGTGCGATGAACACGGTGTCCTGTTGATCGCCGATGAAATCGCTACTGGGTTTGGGCGCACTGGGCAGCTTTTCGCCACCACCGGAGCGGGGATCAAGCCAGACATCATGTGCTTGGGTAAGGCGCTAACCGGCGGATTTATGACATTCGCGGCCACATTAGCTTCGGATCGGGTGGCTGAGGCGATTAATCGTCGTGAAGCTGGGGGTGCTTTGATGCATGGCCCAACTTTCATGGCTAACCCGCTGGCTTGCGCCGTCGCCGTAGCAGCGGTGAAATTGGTGGAATCCGGACAATGGCGCGTACAAGTCCCGCGGATTGAAGCGGGTTTGAAGCGTGGTCTGGCACCTTTGCGCGATGAAGGCGCGGCACGAGCATGGGGGGTGCGGGATGTTCGTGTGCTCGGAGCGATCGGCGTTGTGGAGCTGGAAGAGTCAGTTGATATGGCTGCGACCACCAACGCGGCTGTTGAGGCCGGGGTGTGGATCCGACCGTTCGGGACGTTGATTTACGTCATGCCGCCCTTTATTTCCACGGATGAGGAAATCACTAAGATTTGTACTGCAGTGCAGTGCGCTGTCCAAGCGAACGCGGAGCAGAAAGGACACTAACTGATGGCAATTCTTATGGTGACCGGCACGAACACCGATGTCGGGAAAACCGTTGCCACCGCTGTTCTCGCTCGCGGTTACCTTGAAGCGGGATACGATGTCATCGCGATCAAGCCAGTCCAGACCGGTGAACCCGAAGGGCATGGCGATGCCGTAACCGTGCGAGCATTATCTGGGATCGAAACCTATGAGTTCATCCGGTATCCCGAGCCGTTGGCACCAAATCTGGCAGCGCAGCGCGCGGGCATGCCGACCCTCGACTTGGCGGATACGGCTGCGCGCATTCGCGGGTTGGATCGGCCCGGCCGAGTGGTATTGGTGGAGGGCGCAGGTGGCCTCTTGGTGCGCATGGCTAAAGACTGGAATATCGCCGATCTGGCGGCACAACTAGCAGCGCCGATGGTGGTGGTTACCTCCACCGAGCTGGGTTCGCTGAATCTCGCCGAGCTCACGGTCGAGGCGGCGCAACGTCGCGGGGTGGAGGTAGTGGGGTTGATTGGTGGTCGTTTGAAACGCGACAATGACCTGGCGACTGAACTGAATTTGGCGGAGTTTTCCGTTGTCACGGGAGTGCCATACCTGGGTTCTATTCGGGAGGGCGCGCTTGATGATCTGGATCGCGTCGAGGTGTTGTTGCCTGCGGTCGTCGAGAAGGCGCCGTAGCAGGACCGGGAGCTGTTTCCGTGGGAGCGCCCGCCCCTCCGGAAAGGTGACAAGGGCGGGGGTAGTCCGTTAAGCTGGGGCTCGATTTATAACTTCAAAAGAATAGGACACGATATCGTGACCCCTCCCGCTCGCCGAGAAGGCACACCGGACCGAAAGCGCGCTGGCGCGACGCCTCAGGGCGCGCGTTCCCAGTCCACACCCCGCCCGCAACGTAGCTCGGGCATCTATGGCAACGACAAAGACAAAGCTCCTCGCCCTGTTCGTGGCGAGGCCCGCACCAAGCAAATGGCAGCGGACATTTACGTCTCCAAGGCAAAACCAGCTCGCCGCCAACACGTCACCGAAGACCGCTCCCAGGTCACGCCGGGCGAACCTGTTCGCCTACAAAAGGTGCTGGCCCAGGCTGGGGTAGCGTCCCGAAGGATGGCCGAGAAGCTTATCGACGCCGGTCGCGTCGAAGTCAACGGCAAGATCGTGCTCGCGCAGGGCACGCGCATCGACCCAAACAAGGATGTCGTGCGTGTGGATGGCACCCGCATTCGTGTTGATGAGCGTCTCGAGTATTTCGTACTGAACAAGCCGTTTGGCGTGCAGTCGACCATGCATGATGACATGGGGCGCCCGTGTATCGGCGACATCGTCGGTGAAAAACTCGACGCCGGTCAACGACTTTTCCACGTCGGGCGCCTCGATGCCAACACCGAAGGGTTGATTCTGCTCACCAATGACGGCGAGCTCGCAAACCGGCTCATGCACCCAAAGTACGAGGTTTCCAAGACCTATCTGGCTACCGTCGTGGGCGAAATGGACAACAAGGACATTCGAAAGTTGCGTTCGGGCGTCGAGCTTGACGACGGCCCCGCGAAGGCCGACTTTGCCCAAATCATCGATGTGTGGCAAGGAAAGACCATCGTTCGGGTCGAGCTGCATGAGGGCCGCAAGCACATTGTGCGTCGCCTGTTGAAGGGAATTGGCTTCCCCGTCGAGCGCCTGGTTCGCACGAAGATCCACACGGTGCAGCTGGGGGAGCAAACCCCTGGCGCCATCCGTGCTTTGAATAGCGCTGAGCTGACCAGCTTGTACAAGGCGGTGGGGATGTGATGATTGCGAACATGCCCGGTGATGGGTTCATCATGGCAGTCGACGGACCCTCGGGAGCTGGCAAATCCACCGCGTGCCGCGCGGTCGCGCTGGCTACGGATTCCAAGTACCTCGACACTGGTGCGATGTACCGGGTAGCTACGCTGCACGTACTCCGCGCCGGCATTGATCCAGCCGACGAAGCCGCTGTGGTCGCAGCCACCGCCGAATTGCCATTGCAGGTCAACGATGACCCTCGCTCCACCGAGGTCATCCTCGCCGGCGAGGATGTTTCTGCTGAAATCCGTGGACCCGAGGTCACTCGCGCCGTCTCCCAGGTTTCGTCATTTCCACAGGTACGCAGCAATTTGGTGGACTTGCAACGCAGCCTGGTGTCTCAGGCGCATCGCTGTATTGTCGACGGTCGTGACATCGGCACCACCGTGTTGGTCGACGCGCCAGTGAAGGTTTTCCTCACGGCGTCGGCTGAGGTGCGGGCAACTCGTCGATACGAGCAAGATCTCCGTGCAGGACGGACCGCCGATTTCGACACAGTGTTGGCTGACGTGCAGCGTCGGGATGAGCTCGACGCCAACCGTTCCGTATCCCCTTTGCGTCCAGCTTCGGACGCTATTGTCATTGACACCTCCGACTTGTCTTTCGAGCAGGTCGTGGACCGACTTATGGAGTTGGCTCAAGCATCCCAGGAAGGAGCAAAGTAATGACGTCACGCAAGAACAACGACGACTTTGATCCCAGTAACGAACCAGAGACGATGTTCGTCTACCACACCCAAGGCGGCGAGATCGCTGCGGACAAGGCATACACCGACGAGGAGATCGTAGCTCCCGGTGGAGGCTGGGCTGCCGCTGATTTCGACGAGGACGACTTCGATTTCGAGGAAGCCGACTTTGACAAATCCGAATTCGGCGAAGCTGACTTCGGGGACGACTTCGACGAAGATTTCGATGAAGATTTTGGCGAAGATTTTGGCGAAGACGCCGTCTGGGAAGCTGTCGAGCGGGAATTCGGGGTCATTACTCCGGATTACACCGAAGAGGAACTGTGCACGGTAGCTATTGTGGGCAGGCCGAACGTCGGTAAGTCTTCGCTGGTGAATCGCTTCTTGGGGCGTCGAGAAGCAGTGGTGGAAGACCATCCGGGTGTTACTCGTGACCGCATTTCTTATGTTGCGGAGTGGAACGGCCGGAGGTTCTGGGTGCAGGACACCGGTGGTTGGGATCCGGATGCGAAGGGCATTCACGGCGCGATTGCTCGCCAGGCGGAAATTGCTATGGAGACCGCTGACGTAATCGTGATGGTCGTGGACACTCAGGTCGGCATTACTGAAACCGACTCGGTGATGGCGGCGAATCTGCAGCGCGCAGAGCAGCCGGTCATCCTTGTGGCAAACAAGTTTGATTCCGATAACCAACTGGCTGATGTCGCCGAATTCTGGGCACTCGGCCTGGACTATCCGTGGCCGGTGTCGGCGCAGCATGGTCGCGGTGGCGCGGATGTGCTTGATGAGATCTTGCGGCTGTTCCCCGATAAACCTCGGCAGCCGTCGATCGTAGAGGGCCCGCGTCGCGTGGCACTCGTGGGTCGGCCGAATGTCGGCAAGTCTTCGTTGCTGAACAAGATCACTGGCGAGGAGCGCTCGGTGGTCGACAACGTCGCCGGCACGACCGTGGACCCGGTCGACTCCCTGGTTCAGCTTGATCAGAAGCTCTGGAAGTTTATCGACACCGCCGGCCTGCGCAAGAAAGTCAAGACCGCGCAAGGACACGAGTACTACGCCTCACTGCGCACCAAGGGCGCGATCGACGCAGCTGAAGTCTGCGTCATGCTTATCGACGCTTCCCAACCGATCTCCGAGCAAGACCAGCGAGTGTTGGGCATGATCATCGAATCAGGCAAAGCTCTCGTATTGGCCTACAACAAGTGGGACCTTGTCGACGAAGATCGCCGCGACCTGCTCGAACGTGAAATCGAGCTACAAATCGCACACATTCCTTGGGTGCGACGCGTGAACATCTCAGCGGCGACAGGGCGTGCGCTGCAAAAGATCGAACCTGCGATGATCGAAGCGCTCGAGTCTTGGGACAAGCGAGTCACCACTGGTCAACTTAACAACTGGCTGCGCGCAGTGATCGCGCAAAATCCACCACCGATGCGCGGCGGACGACTGCCACGAGTGCTCTTTGCCACGCAAGCTTCCACTCGACCTCCTGTTATCGTGCTGTTTACGACCGGCTTCTTGGAAGCGGGCTACCGCCGTTACCTTGAGCGCAAGTTCCGCGAAACCTTCGGTTTTGAAGGATCCCCGGTGAAGATCGCCGTACGCGTTCGTGAGAAGCGCGTGCGCAAGTAGATTTGAGCCCACGTAGCTAGGTCCTGGCAGGTGCTGGGATAGTCCGGTTAGCGTAGGTGAAATGCCCGGAAGATGATTGCATCGACCGGGCATTGTTCGTTGGTGGGTTTGCGGGGGTTGTGTTTGGGGGCGGCGGGTGGTCCGTGTTATCGAGGGTGCGTGAGATTGCTGGAATGTAGCCGTTTCTCGAGTTGTGGTGCAGTTTGGTGCACCCTGGATGACAAGGAGCCCGAGCCACAAAGCAAAACTCAAACAAGTTAAGGTTTCAAACTTTACTTCGAGTATAAGCGGCAGCCAAGTGGTAGCGGAACCGTCGAAATCCGTAACTCAAGTGACTATAGTGGTATAAGTTGCCCATGTTTCACGTGAAACGCCTGGTAGTGACGTTATTCAAGTGAATCAAGCCGTCAAGTTCCCGTGCTTGACAATCAAAAAGATCTCGTTTTGGTCAAAAGTTCTTTAACTTTTGTTAACGCACTGATGCTGTCGGCGATGTACTAAAGGTGAACGTTGAACGTTGCGGCTTAGCTCGCAGCGGGCAACTAACATTAAAAAGCAAGATAGTAGGAAAAATGGCACAGAATTCTCACGTTGCATCGCGGCAGGTCACTACTTCAGCACCTCACGCCGGGCTCCGCTTTTTAGGCGGTCTCGCAGTGCTCGCTGGGGTCGCGGCTGTCGCTGGTTGTGCAGTCAGCAATGCTGACACGTTGACAACCCCGCACCGTGGCGGTTCTATCTTTTCTTCAGTGGCTGGGACGACCACTTCGGATGTCACTTCTACTTTTCCATCTTCGACAACGAGTCAGGTAGTCCGCGGTGATCTACCCGCTCTGCAAGACGGAACGACTGGTGGTAACTTGGCTGCGTTGTCTCCTAACGCGCAGTGGACCCTGAATGTTCAGGACGCTTTGCCTGGTTTGCGTCTCGGCCCGCTCTATGGTGCAACTGACACTGACCCAATCCAAATCGGAGACGTTATCGTCGTCGGTTTGCATAGTTCTGTGCTGAACTCCGCGGGCTCCGCCGCGTTTTCGATGACGGACGGTTCTCTGCTGTGGCAAGACCGCTCGTTGGAGTGCCAAGCGGTGGATCTCGGTGGGGCGCTGCCATGTCGTCAAAATAAGGGGCAGTGGGCACCTTTCAATCCTTCCACTGCGACTTTCGGTGAAGCTATAAACCCTGGGTTTGCACCTGAAGCGTTCGGTTTCGCTGACGGAATCCTTTACTCGGCCCGCAGCACTGGTGCCGGTGAGCTCCAAGTTGCCGCAGGAACGGTTGCGCAGCCTGCAGCTAGCTGGACCGTAACAGTGCCTCGGACCGCGGAGGCAACTGTCGCTGGAACTGCCTCGAACATCACTGTTGCGGCTGACGCCGTCGACGTGCAGCTGGGCGCAGCTACCATCGAACTGACCAAAAACGGTCAGCCACTCACTGAATTGGCTCAGCTTGCCGACGACGCGAAGCTACCGGGAGTACACGTCGAGAAGCAGGTGGGTGACCTTGTGATCTCGAATGACATGGCTGGGCTCATTACAGCGCGTCGTGGCGCGGAGGTGTTGTGGTCGGTACCGGGAGTGTTCGCCAATGACGAAGTGGTCACGGATGGTCGTGCGTTGACCTTCGTGTCGGGAACCGATACTGGAAACAAGCTCACCACGATTTCGCTCGCTACCGGCGAACTGCTGCAACAGCGTGACATCGTGGCGCTGAATTCGCAGCCTAAGAAGATTCAATCAGCAGCAAGCGGCATCTTCCATGTGGACGGACAGTTCTCCACGATTTCGTACTACCGCGCTTAGGTCAGCGCCGATAGACAAAAATATCGCTTCGATACGGCAACTCGATTTCCGAATCTGGCCGCCATCCCTGGTGCTCATAGAGAAACCAGCTGAGATTGGCGGTCATTTTTTCGCGCGTAGCGTCGCTGGCCCGCAGCCAATACGCGCGGGTAGCCATGAGGTCGAACAGCTCGCGCGCTTCTAGAGACTGCTTCCATTTCACCCGCACGAGGTCCGAAAGCTTCCAAGGGTCCCGGACATCTGGCAAAAATCCATCACGCTGGATGTCACCCGAGTGCGCAATCCGCGTAAACCGATGGGCCCACGGCTCGGTGACATCAATGGTGTTCCACGCCAAAAGCACACAGCCCTCAGCCTTGACGACACGGTCCAGTTCCGCACTCGCCCGCTCCACATCAACCCAATGCCAAGTTTGCGCACAACACGCCACGGCCACCGCATCGGATGCCAGGGCAGTCTCTTCCGCAGCAGCTTGCCAAGCCGGGACGTCCAGCCGACTCCGCAGCTCAGCGATCATCTCCCGACTCACATCCAATGCCACTACCTGCCCGGGGCGCCAGCTGTGAAGCTGCTCGGTGAGTTTTCCGGTGCCCGCGCCGATGTCGACCACCAAACCAGGTGGGGCAGTGCCCTGCAAAAGCTTCACGACGTCCGATGGATAGCCCGGCCGAACCCGAGCATAAGTGTCTGTTTCTGCAACGAAGGCTGACCCGATGGTCGTGCGGTGAGAGGAGTCCCGGAACACTGGTGCTTCGCGACGGGAAATGGGAGGAATGAAAGCCATCGTTACTTCCAAGAAAAGTTAGTGGTCGGGCTGACCGGATTCGAACCGACGACCCCTTGACCCTACTTCATTATATTGACGATGTTAGTTGAGGTTAGCGTGAAGGTGACCGGGTTTGCTGTTAGTTATGGTTTCTGCTGGTAAAACATAGTTTCAGTTTGTTAGAACTTGATACACGTTAATTCATTCCGTTGAGTAACCGTGAAGTTAGTCCCCTTCATTCTTGGCCCGTTTTCGTGCCCTTCGCTTGGCTAGGCGCTCCTCTCGATGTTCGGGGGTTTCAGCTGCTTTGCGTTGCTGATACCGTTCACGTTCTTTAGCTAGTCGGCGCTCTCGCTGCTCTGGGGTCTCTGCTTCAATTCGTCGGCGGCGGCGCTCCCGTTCAGCTGCACGACGGCGCTCAAGTTGATCTTCATCTGTTCGTTCAGACGTAGGCTTACGCTTGGCGCCACCGGCGGGTTGGATGTGGGTGCCTAGACGTTGTTCAATCTGCTCTAGTCGGTCCCGTAGTTGCTGCTCCAGAGCTTCGATGGTGTCTAGGACTTCGAGATGCTGGCGTAACGCTTGCTCCAGGCTGTCGAGTCGTTGCTTCACTGTCGGTTCCTTTGTATCGGCTTGTCGGGTGGGTGGTTCGCTGGTCGGGAATATGGCTGGTGCTGGAGGAGCTAGCGGTTCGGATACCGGGGGCTCAGATACTGGTGGGGTTGGCAGTAGCTTGAGCCGTTTCGAGCGCGGAGCGTTAGCGCATGTCTCACATACGCCCCCGCGAAGGTGCTTCACTTCACCCTGACCCGGTCGGTGGCCGATTGGCACCATAGGGCGCTGGCACTTCCTACAGTTCTTCGGGCGGCCATTGACCAGCGTTCTGTTAGTACTGCGTTTCTCCTGGCCTTTCATCGCCTTCAAGTAGGCAATTCGGCAGTTGGTACAAAAGTTGCGGGCATAGTGCATGACGTAGCCCATGGGTACTTTCCCACGTGTCCAGGGGACCATAGGCTCATGGCAGTTCACACACTGGTTGTCTGCTTTTGGTCGTGGGGCGGTGCCACGGTATGTGGGCACGGGTTCGCCCGCGATTTCTGCGAGGGCTCGCGCGGTGGCAGTATCACCTTTGCAATGCACCCCGGCCATGATCACGTCGCTGGCGGGGCTCTCGAAACACCCGTCGAGGCTGGTCCCAGCTTTGAGTGCGTCGAGGGCGCACGACGTACGCATGTGGCAGTGCTGGCACATGCGTATTGCCTCGTCACGTGACGTTTTCTTAGCCTTATTTGGGGCGCTGAAAGCAGGGTTCGTGGTTCGGTGGCAGGGCGGGAAATTCGGGTTTCTCAAGGCTGGAGTGCTCAACTGTGGCAGGCGTTGGGAGACGTGGGCGGCACCCGCGCCACGGTTGTGGGAGGGGTGCCGTCGGCGGCTGGTTAAGCCGGTACCTGGAGAGTGAAACCAACCGCGCCGGTGATCGCCTCGATCGCTGGGATCGAGGTCTCTGGGTACGAGTCTGGAGTATTTACGTCGCTGAGGAGGCGGCGGGACGCGTTGAGCCACTGCTTGAAATAGTTGTTGATCGCGGCCTCAAGGTAAGGGCGCTGCTTGATTGCCTCACCGTAGAGAGACGATGCTTCGGCAAGCAGAGCGCGGAATGTGGCCATATCGAGTGCCCCAGTCATGATCGCTTCCTGGTTGAGGATCACATCCGCATATTCAGCGGTGCCTTCAATAGCCATGCGCTCAATACGGGCCTTAGCGTCGTTGTACGAGATAGAGCCACGGTTGAGGGTGCGGGCGGCTGCAAGCTCGGCGACTACGCGCTGACTAGTAGGAATGGTGCTTGGGTTTATGTATTCGTCCTCGAGGCTGGTGGTATGCGCATCGAGGGCAGGGAGAAGCTGGTTCACCTTCGTCTCGAGTTCTGCGAGCTTAGGTGCGTATTTGGTGGCGATGTTGTTCCATTGCTGGCGCTTGCCTTCGGCGCTGTAAGCGGTGTCGGCGTTGATGGTGTCGGCGGTGGCGCGTAGTGCTGCGTAGAGGGTGCGAATATCGTTGGCTAGGGCGTTGGTGTTGATCGTTGCCATTTGTGGCAGCTCCTTCCTGGTTGGGGTGTAGGAGTGTTGTAGCAGGAAGGGCGTGGCGTTCAGTTGAGTGCGGCAAAAAGGCCCGCCGCGAGTGGGGTGGGAGGAACAAAATAGGTCAGGGCTAGTCGGTGTGACCTCGAATGCTTCGGAGCTTATCAATGACTCGATGGTCACCTTCAAGGAAATATCCCTCGGCCCACTCACATAGATGCGGTGGGATCCCGTGCCCGTTGTTGACGAGCTGGGACACTAGGGACTCGACGGCGCCTTCTTCCTCACCGTCAAGCATTTGGCTGTACGCGTCCCAGGCGGCGTCCTCAATGAACCGTTGACCGTAATCAATGATCTCGCACAGCTCCGGGTAGAACTCACGGTAAGTGGTCGGAATGGGTATCATTTTGTATCCAATTCTGTATGTCTGTATGGCTTGAAAATAAGTTGTTTTCACCCCCTCTGGTTCTAGGGATTAATCTACCTACTGCTCGGTGTAGTCGTTCTTGTAAAACTCGTTTTTACGCGGGTGGCCGTGGTGCCAGACCTCGATCTCTCCAGTGGAAGGCTTAACCGCGAAGGATAAGGATGGAGCCCCGTCGTAAAAGGTATCGGCGCAAACCATGAAGTATTCTCCGTTCCAGTTCACTTTCTTGGTAAGCATGCTCTCATGGTGAGGAATGGTGGTGTCTGCCATCACGACGTTGTAAGCCTGTTGAGCTGACTCGACTTTCATGATTGTTTCCCACGTTTGTTTATGATCTCAGTTCGGATTGATGGAGTATCCACTTTATGCAAATGGTGCATAATCGTTCCAATATGACATAACATACATTATCGGACATTTATAGATTCACAAGGGTGAAAATATGCATTCTGCAACCCTGTGGCCATTGAAAACGATGAAAATGGGGAAGTGTTCAACTGTTCAATAATCGCGGCATGTCCATTAGGGTGGAACGTATGAGCACCGAAGACAAGCGACGTTCCCCAGAACCGGCATGGCTCCTCAACATCACAACCGACTCCCGCCATGCTATCGCACAACGCCTAGGCATATCTCACACCAAACTGAACCGACAAATCAACGGCACAACACCTCTAACAGCGGACCTCGTCCTCAACATCGCGCACGCCTACAAAGCCGACCCGATCCGGGCGCTTCTCCAAGCAGGCAAGCTCACCCCCTCCGATATGCGCCCCTATTCGGCCGCCAATAACGCACTAGCAGCCCTTACAAACAAAACGCTGTTGCAAGAGCTGCTACGACGTGAGCCGGTAGAAGGGGACTAGTAATCCTGCCCGCCCATGAGCTCATCCAGGTCCAACTCCTCGATAGTCTTAAACCCTGTTCGAATCGCCTCCAAGACAGCCTCCTGGCTAGCATCCTCGGTACCTGTCGGGAGCATGTCCTGAACCAGGTTGCCGATCCTCACGTCATTAGTCGCTGCGATACCCGCTGACGTTAAGAGCTCACGGGCGGCCGCGGGTGTCAGATCTTCACCTTCAACCACCTTTTGAATGAAGATGCGGGAGATAAAGCGGAATTTCTCAGCAAGCTCGATGCGTTCCAACAAGGCGTGTGCTGTTCGATTTTGGGCAGCTCGGAGCGTGTGGGTGGCATCGAAAGTGATCCCGGCACGCTTCGCTGCTTTATCCACTTGGTAGGTGTTAGTGCCTAGCCGTCGGGCTATTTCGTTGCGGCCTAAATTCTGCTCGTAGAGCTCTCGAACTTTAGCGGCGGTGATGGTCTTTTTCTTGTCTGTACCTGTCGGTTGATTGGTCATGAGGGGTTAGTCCTCCATGCGTTCAAGTTGGGTGAGGCGTTGCTCTGTGGCTCCGCTGACTTTGGTTGCGCGGGCTTCGGTTTCTTGGGGTGTGAGGTTGGGGGCCATGAAGTAGTCGAGGTTGGGGAGTTCTCTGCAAAGCAGTAAGTTGATTGTTGGTTCTGCGTCGGCGGGGATTGCGTTGCGGATGGTCCAGTAGTTTTTGTGGTCGCGTTTGACCGTGGCTAGGAATAGGGCTTGGGCGAGCTTACTTAGGCGGATCTTTGGCATGTTCGTTGTCTTTCGGTCTGGGGTAGGTGTCCTACCTGTCCTAGGTGTCCTCCCGCTGGTCGTGGCCTATTTTGGGTGTCCTAGGTGGGTGTCCTCTGGTGTCCTAGATTGTTAGGGCGTAGGACACCTAGGACAGGGCGGTTAGGACACTGAAAACGCGGTGTGACCTGTGAAAGGACGGCTAGGACGGCTAGGACGCTTGCTTTAGCTTTGTAGGAAATCGCGGGCCCTGCCGTAACCAGTCCTGTTTGTCGCTAGTGACGATTTTGTCTGAAATGAGACCCGTGAGGATTTCGTCAAACTCTGAACGAAAACGCCGGGCCTTATCGCGGAGAGCGGAGCGTTTAACAGGTTCCTCATGTGCCAGTGAGTCCATGATTAGTGTCTCTGCCTTCTTGAGTCGATCCCGCTCGAGTTTGGCGTTAATTGAGTCTTCCTTTTGGCGCTTCTCGACACCCGCGGCTATTTCTTGAGCCTGAAGATGCGCAATGCAGCGTTCCCTAACTGCGTCGCTGTAATCCATGAGGGCCCCGGCCCGGTGCCAGTCGCCTAGGCTAACTTCCGCCTTGGAGGATAGCAGCGCAATGCCCGCGGCAAGTTTGAGTCGCGTTTGGTTACGGTGCCCGTTGTTGTCCTTAGCTGGCCCGTACTTGAGGGTGTCACGGGCTGCACTTACGGTCTCTTTCACTACCTGGTCTGGGAAAGTCACGCCGGTCTCTGCGAGTGTTCGGGAAAGACTTACAGGGGACAAATCGAGTGCTTTCGTGCTGAACTCTTTTCCATCTTCAACATCTTCAAGTTGAGGGTCTAAGGGTTCGACGGTGAGCAGTCGGTGAGCGAGGCCATCATCTTTCCCGCTGAAAAGTTCATCTGAGCGATCTGGTTGCATTCCCACCCACACGCCTACTGTGTAGCTGTTTTCGGGAATGTAGGTAGATTCTGATTTGTTGGTGAACCCTAGTGCGTTACCTGAGTACATGGATAGTAGGGTTCCGCGGAGGGTTGACCCGGTACGCCCCATGAGTGCTGCGAGGGTACCAACTTCGGAGGCCCCGAATACAGTTGGTGGTGCAGTTTGCTGGTCCTTGTTCGGTGTGATGGCTGCTACGAGTCCTTCGCCGGAACCTGGGGAGTGTCGGCGGATTTCCACGGGGATATCATCGTGAGTGATCTTTAGAGCGTTCGCTACTTGAGATGCGTGCCTGTCCTTGTGTGCGCCAGGTCCACCTACCAGCACAAGTATCTGGTTGAGTGAGCCGGGTCCTAATCCAGCGTTGAACGTGGTACCGGGAGGGACGGCGGCACACACGTTCATGATGGCAATGCACAGAGATGCGATTGGGGAAAGTGTGCATTCGCGCGTTGAACTTTTCAGCGTTGTCAACGCCGCTCCTGGTTCATATTTAACTCCTTCAATAGTGACGGTGCCGAAAACGTCCTTCTCGAGCTGCTTCCATTGCTGGAGGGTGTATGCGCTCTCAAGTCTGCGGGTCACGCTGCTGCTTCCTTCCTCTTATCTCGGAACTTGGAAGGCCACGCGTCCCGCAACAAGTCGATACGTACCTTAGCCATGCCGTCCAGCTCCTCTAGCGGGGCCGTGAACGGGGTCGGCTGGTCGAAACGAAACGTGTCCGCCACCTGCATGCGGTAATACGATTCGGCGGCTGATTCTGCGAGCTGTCGTGCTTGGTGGAAGCCCGCCACGACCACGTGACCCGGTGGGGCGATTACCTGGAGCCATGCCTGCATCGTGGTGTTGTTCTGGAGAGCCCCGGCGGCGAGGAGCACGCGGTTTACCTCTTCGCTCGTCATGCGGCCGCTGGTACCAGCGGCGGTGCTCATAGCATCGTGGATCACTGCGAGGCCGGTATGTGCCATTTTCTCGTCGGGTAGGTACTCGAGGAGTCGGGATGCGTCCTTGCCGTCGAGGCTAAGTAGGCAAGCTAGGAAGAGTACGCAAGTTTCGTAGTGCATGGCCCGGTGATGTGTTTCAGCCACCTCATATGGTGTGGGCTCGTGCCCGGCTTCGTTTTGGCCTATAATCCGTAAGGAATCGTTTGTTCTCTGTATCGTCTCGCTGGCTGCAACCATGCGGGGCGATTTTTTCTTGCTTGGGGCGGTCACTTGGTTAAGGCCCCCTTTTCAAGGCGTGCGAGTTCTACCGCAAGCGAAGAAATGAGTTCGCAGGCTTGGGAGGGGCTGAGGGCAATGCTCATAGGGGCTTGTCCTGGGTGATAGTTCACGGACACGGTGATTTCGGCGAATCCGTCGGTAGGGTCGGTGAACGTTTCGACAACGAGCCCAGTTGTGTTTTGCTCGGCCTGGATCTGGTCGAGAGCGTCGTAAATCTCCTCTAGAGTTTCGTCTTGGAAGTAGCCATTTTCATTGGCGTATTTGCTGTGTAGTTGCTCTGCTGCCCATTTGATAGATGTTGCTGGGGATTGGCTCAGTAGTGAGTCTGTACGCCTGTAGTTTTTCATGGGTAATTCCTTATGCATGGATTTGGTGCGTGTTAAACGCTTTGAAAGATCGAGACGATCCGGATTCGGTTCTGGCGTTGTGGTATGCGAATGCAAGGCCCAGAGGGGCTTGGTCGTCATTTGCTGGATGTGATGGGGGTTCGCAAAGGTGACGATCGGTCATTGCCTGGTAGTCGATCACGCGGATGCCTCGATCTGATCGGTCAGCCATGCGTCTACGTCAGTTTTGCGGTAGTAGACGCGGCCCATGATGCGAACGAATTTGGGGCCACGGCCGCGGCTGCGCCAAGTAGCGAGGGTGGTCTCAGGGAAGCCGCTGAGTTCCGACAATTCAGCGGGTCGAAGCATGGATTGGAGTGATTCCAGGGTGGTCATGAAGTCTCCTTGAAATGGGTTGAGATGGCTACCTATGCCGTCTCTCTTGAAATGAGATCGAACTCTAGCTAAGCTTCGATCTGTCTAGAATGATACAGCATAGGATGCCGTATCGTCGATCTGGACTTGAAATAACTCAATAGTGCAGGTGAAGATAGACGAATGACCTGGCATATCAAAGAAATCAGTGCAGACACCAATCACGGCGAAGCACCTCAATTCTTCGATGAAGAGCCACGGCAGCCGATTGAACGCGAGTCGCTTAGCGGGTGGCTAACGGTGGTCGGCTTACATGGAAACTCAGCCCAATTCGTTGTCGAAATCGAACTTTCCCAAGGGGATCCGACGATTAGAAGCATCGAATTCACCCCGGTGGATGGTCGTATTACGGCTACCCATCTTCGTGATTTTCATATGAATGAACTAATGGATGAAGTGAATTCATTTCTGGATCGGGAATTTCCCCGAAAAGTGGAACCACGATATTCAGTTAACCTATTGGCATTACGCGCTGAATGGCCGCATGGTGATCTAAGCAAGCTATTTCCACTGGTTGAGTGGGTATACAATGGGGCGATTTCCAAGAGAAAGCCCGCAACCCTGGAAGTCGCAAGAAGGTTTGGTGTCTCCCGTGCTACGGCCTCTCGGATGGTGGCAGCTGCCAGAGCGGCTGGACACGAACTTTCTTCACCTGCACCTTACAAAGGGAGCAGTGGAAACAATGGCGAGGCCAAAACTAGCAATCGGTGAAGTCGGAGAAATCACCACCAAACGAATCGGGCACCGTAACTGGGTTGCGCGCGCTCGGGTTGGCACAATCGCCGGTAGATCAATTCAGATAAGCAAGTCAGGGGTAACTGCTCGGGACGCCCGACAGAACCTCGAGAAAAAGGCTCGCAAAGTCGCTTACATGGGCGGTGACGCGCCAATAACGGGAAAGAGCACCCTCGAGGAACTAGTGACCGTAACGCTCGACAAGATGGAGCAATCCGGCACGAAACGCCCACAAACGATTCGGGGCTACCGGAAAGCAATCGCCACGATACAGGGCACGCACGGGGATCGGAAGATCTCTAACCTGCAACTGCATGAGTGCCAGTCGGCAATCCTCTGCAACTGGATTGAAGATGTCGCGAAGCGTGCCCCGTCGGCGGCACGTAACTGCAAGGTGGTGCTTAAGGCATCGTTCGAGCACGCGATGAAGCTCGGGATTGATCTGTGGCAGGTGAACCCGGTGGAGGCGGCCACGTTGCCATCACGCCCGGCTGAGAGCGCCGTCGAGCTGAGCGACGAGACCCTGAAAGGTATTCGTGAGAGCGTCGCGGCGTGGCAGACGGACCGTAAGCTCATGCCGCTGTCTCTTATGGTTGAGCTATTGATCGGAACAGGTATGCGCCCCGGTGAAATTTTGGCGCTGAAATGGGAGGATGTGGACCTCGAGGCCACTCCCGCAACGCTTGTTGTGGCGGGGACAGTAATCGAGGATGAAGGGCGTACTTCGGTGCGCCAGGACTTGCCTAAGACTGAGCGGGGTTTCCGGCGACTAATGCTCCCCAGCTGGCTGGTCGTTCAGCTGGAGGAGTGGCGCGGTCTAGCTACGTCGGAAAAGATATTTCCCTCGAGGGCGGGGACGTGGTACTCACTGGCAAATGTGCGCCGGGCGTTCCGTGAAGCACTGGAAGGGACGGCATACGAGGGGTGGCAGTTGAAGGGGTTCCGAAGTGGTGTCGCTACTCGCATTGCTCGAGAACTCGGGCCTGAGGAGGCGGCGCGCCAGTTGGGGCACACCTCCCCGGTGGTTACGGATCGGCATTACATTGCGAAGTGGCATGAGGCGGGGGATTACACGGCGACGTTTGATCGCATGGCCCCAATTTCAAAGCGTGCGGTAAACGTGAAATCGGAGTAGTTGGGGAACAGGAAACGGTCAAACAAAAAACACCATCTGCACTGTTCAGGTGGTGTTTTCGTGTCGGGCTGACCGGATTTGAACCGACGACCCCTTGACCCCCAGTCAAGTGCGCTACCAAACTGCGCCACAGCCCGTTGTCCAGATTCTCCGGTCTAGCTCGGGGCTAGCGGGAAAACTGAACTAGAAATATAAGATACCGTATCGGAAAACCTCGGCAAAAATCAGTCCCACTTAGCGGCCGACGGCTGCCAACCGTGCAAGAGTTGTAGCAGCTCAGTAGGGGTGTCGGCAACGATGAGGTTGTCGGCGAACCGGCTGGCGATAAAACCTTGGTCCACCATGTCGCGCACCATGGTCAGCATGGGGGCCCAGAAGTCGCGCCCGTAGAGGGCTATGGGTTTGCGATGGAGTCCGAGGATTTGCCAGGTCCATGCCTCAAAGAGTTCCTCGAGGGTGCCGGCACCGCCGGGCATGGCAATGAAGGCGTCGCAGCGCTCAGCCATTGCCATTTTCCGTTCGTGCATATCGGCTACCACTACCAGCTCACTGAGATCTTTATGGGCAATCTCGCGGTCGACGAGGTGCTGCGGGATGATTCCGACCGCACGGCCGTTCTCGGCCAACACTGCGTCCGCGATGCTCCCCATCAAGCCGACGTGCCCGCCGCCGTAGACCATATCGATGCCATTCTCGGCCATCGCGCTGCCGAGCTGTTGTGCCCGAGTGGTGAATGCGGGCGAGTTGCCGCTAGCAGAGCCACAGAACACGGTGATGGCATTGATGGCCGGAGGGAGAGTAGGGAAGACGGCGTCGGCAAGCAGGGGTGCGAGTGGCACCTGGGGAAGCTGGGGGTTGACCCAACACAGCTCGGCGATCTCATTGGCTGGAGTCGGTGTTTCGGTACATACGGCCTGAAAGACGGTGGACCGTAGGGTGGCGTCTTCGTTCGCAGCTAGAGTTTCGAAGTCGCCGAAGTGGGTCACCCGGGTGAGGCGTATCCCGAGTTCTTCGCGAACTTCGCGGTGGAGTGCGTCGAGGGGGAGCTCGTCGGGCTCCAGTTTTCCGCCTGGGAACATGAAGAATTCGGTGTCGCGTTTGCGGACTGTCAAGACATCACCACGAGCATTGCGGATAATTGCTGCAGCAACAGTAATTGTGGTCATACGAATTCTCCTTGCGTGTAAATCCAGCAACCATCGACCTTGGTAAAACTCGAGTTCTCGCGCTGGGAGCCAACGGTGCCACCAGCCCGGTAAAAGGCTTCGAATTCGACGGTGCCGTGCGTATCAAATGGTCCACCGCCGGTAGTGTGCAAAATATTGAGGCGGAAGAACTCGATCGAATCATCGAAACCCAAGGTTGCTGGCCGGGAATCCTCGTGCCAGGTCTGCAGCAGGTAGTCGGCGTTGTGGGTAGCGAAGGCGCTGAATCGTGACCTCATGAGCGCTTCAGCGGTAGGGGCGGCAGCACCTCGGTGATAGCGACCACAGCATTCGCCGTAGCTCAGCCCCGAGCAGCACGGGCAGCGGTCGGAATCGTTCACTGGACGGTGTCCTGAATCGAGGCTCCGAGCAGCGCTTGCACCCGGCCACCGGCTACGGCCGCTGCCAATTGGTTGCGCTGATCTTCGTTCAGTTCGCCAACCAGTGTGACGACACGGTTGATCGTCTCTCCATCGAGGGAGACATCGACCTTGACGTCTTCTAGGGTGCGGATACGGTGGGCCAAGGCGGCTTCACGAATGTTCTGGTTGGTATCGGCCGCCAACGCCGCCAACAGCAGCGAGGTGGGTGAGGCAGCTGTGTCCTTGCCACCGTTTTCTTTCGTGCGGTCCACGAAGTGCCTGCGGGAGCCGGCATCGACGTAGCCGGAATACTTTGTGGCCTTCGTCGAGTGCGCCTGTGCGACGTGTTCGCCGAGGTTAATCGGGTCGTCACTACCTGGTTCGGGCTTAATGAAATTGCAGAACCAATGGTAAATCAAGCTTGCTGCATATTGGGCGGAACCCTCCCTGGTCATCAGGTGGTCCACCTTATCGAGGGAAACGAGCGACTTGGGGTAGCGAGCTACCAGGTAGATCTTTTGCGCGGAATCAATGCCTACCGTTTGATCGATTGGGGAGTGTAGAATCAGGAGTGGCTTGCGCAGCTTACCGATGTAAGATTCCGGATTGATCTCAGCTAGATCTTCGAGGAACCCCCGAGAAATTGTGAGGTCACGGCCACCCAACGTGACGGTCACCGCGTCGTTTTCGTCGACCTCACTGATCTTGTCCGCAAAGTGCAGCACAGCGTGCGCCGGGTCGAAGGGAGCGCCCATCGTGGCCACCGCGCGAAGCGAAGGGATGTCTGCGCCAGCGCGCAGTGCCATCGCGCCGCCGAGAGAGTGTCCGATTAACAGCTGCGGAGCCGCATAGTTGTCCGCTAACCAAGCGGCGGCGGCCTTGAGATCTTCCACGTTCATCGAAAATGAAGTATCGCCGAACTCGCCCTCTGATTGCCCAAGTCCTGGGTAATCGAAACGCAGGCAGGCGATGCCGTGTTCTGCCAGCCACTTGGAGGTTCGAGCAGCCGCTGGGGTGAATCGAGAACCAGCGAAACAGTGCGAAAACAGTGCATAAGCCTGAGGGATGGTGTCAGGCATGTCGAGGGTGGCTGCTAGTTGGTAGCCAGCGCTGCTCGGAAACTTCACGCTGATTGATTCCATGTGGTGCGCCTTTCCGCTGGTGGGGTGGCGGTTGTGGTTTTTCGATGGTGGGATAGACCACCGTCGATGCCCACAACACCCCGATGTTAAATAATTTTTAGCCTAAGAATTAACAGCTGTTTATTGGTGCGTATCCCCACCTTACTGCACAGCAAACTGGGGTTTCCATCAGTTTGCCCGCGGGATGGCGGTGAGGTTGCTCAAGCTGACTAAACTGAGGGGGATAAGCTCACACTTTGATTAGAGGAGACCACCGCGATGGATTGGTTATGGAAAGCTCTCGGCGGTAAATCGGGACGCAACCAGAAGAAGAGCCAAGCGGTCGTCGCTAAAGCGCAGTCGGCTGCGCAAGCGTTGGCTGAGCTCGACGATGCAGCGTTGGCTGATCGCGCCCGCGCATTGACATCGCAAGGTGAGCTCGCTGATCCGGCTGAGTTTCTCGCCGTGCTCGGTGTGGCCACCCAGCGCACGCTCAAGATTGCGCCTTTTGATGTGCAATCCCAGGCGACGCTGCGTCTCCTGGAGGGCGATGTGGTCCACATGGCTACTGGCGAAGGCAAGACGCTGGTCGGCGCGATGGCCGCCACAGGTTACGCGCTGCTCGGCAAGCGGGTGCACGTTATTACTGTCAACGACTACTTGGCGCGACGCGACGCCGAGTGGAACCGCCCGCTAGTGGAGTTCTTCGGCCTGACCGTGGCATCCGTGACCGAGGGGATGATCCCGGAGGAACGACGCGTGGCCTACGCTAGCGACGTGGTCTACGCTCCAGTCAACGAAATCGGCTTTGACGTGTTGCGGGACCAGCTCATCACGCGACGTGAAGACGCAGTACAGCGGGGTGCGGATGTCGCCATCGTCGACGAAGCAGACTCCGTGCTTGTCGACGAAGCGTTGGTCCCACTCGTCCTCGCAGGAAGCGTCCCAGGTTCTGCCCCCACCGGGCAGATCACGCACATTGTCCGCGGGTTGACTGAAGACAATGACTTCACCATCGATGACGATCGCCGCAATGTGTTCCTCACGGAAGCGGGCGCGCACAAGGTCGAACGAGCCTTGGGGATAGATTCGCTGTATTCCGATGAACATGTCGGTACCACGCTGGTGCAGGTTAACCTCGCTTTGCACGCCCGAGCCTTGCTCGTGCGAGATGTGCACTACATCGTCCGCGAAGGGAAAGTGCTGCTCATCGACGAATCCAAGGGCCGCGTGGCTGATCTACAACGTTGGCCAGACGGAATTCAGGCCGCGGTGGAGGCCAAGGAGGGCCTAGACGTAACTGACGGCGGGCGTATTCTCGATTCGATTACCTTGCAAGCGCTTCTGGGCCGGTATCCGCGGGTGTGTGGCATGACAGGGACCGCAGTAGAAGCGACGGATCAGCTGCGCCAGTTTTATGACCTTCGAGTTTCGGTCATCGACCGCAATCGGGAGCTGCAACGCTTCGATCAAGCCGATCGCATCTACGCGACCAACGTCGATAAAGAACGCGCGATCATGAGCGAAATCGCGGGACTGCACGCGAAAGGTCAGCCGGTGCTCATCGGCACTCAGGATGTCGCGGAGTCGGAACAGCTGGCGACCGCGCTGCGAGAGCAAGGCATTGAGTGCTCGGTGCTGAACGCTAAGAACGACGCCGAGGAAGCCCGCATCATCGCAGAAGCAGGCGACATCGGTCGGGTGACGGTTTCTACTCAAATGGCCGGTCGTGGCACCGACATCAGGCTCGGCGGCGCGGATGAACGCGACCGCGACGCGGTGGTGGAGCTCGGCGGTCTCGCGGTGATCGGCACGGCGAAGCATCGCTCGTCCCGTCTGGACAACCAGTTGCGGGGCCGCGCTGGCCGCCAGGGCGACCCGGGGTTGAGCATGTTCTTCGTCTCGCTTGAAGATGACGTGGTCGTCTCCGGCGGCGCCGGGGAGGACGTGACCTTGACCCCGCGTGCTGACGGCTTGATCGAAAGCAGTCGCGCCCAGCGCTTCGTCGACCACTGCCAGCGCGTCACTGAAGGTCAACTGCTCGAAATCCACGCACAGACGTGGAAGTACAACAAGCTCATCTCCGACCAGCGCAGCATTATCGACGCCCGTCGTGCCCGCCTGCTCGACACCGACCTAGCCTGGCAGGAACTCGCGGAACGTGCCCCCGAGCGCGCCGCCGAACTCATGGGCCTTCCGGAAGACATTCGCGTGCAAGCGGCGCGCGACATCATGCTCTTCCACCTCGACAACGGCTGGAGCGAACACCTAGCCCTGCTCGACGACGTTCGTGAGTCCATCCACCTCAAGGCGATCGCCCGCGAAACTCCAATCGATGAGTTCCACCGTATCGCGGTAACCGAGTTCAAGACCTTGGCACAGACGGCGGTTGACGAGGCAGTGCAGACCTTCAAGTCAGTGCGGATCGATGAGGACGGCGCACATCTCAGTGACGCTGGTCTCAACCGTCCTTCGGCCACCTGGACCTACATGGTGGGCGATAATCCGCTGGCAAACAAGGGTAAATCGTTGATCTCTGGCATCGCATCGATTTTCAAGTAAGTTTGATTGTTATGGGCTATCGTCGCAATATCTGAACCAAGCTGTGCCCGAGGTGCGGCAGATTCAAGGTATGATGGAGCCACTACTTTTGACAGGCAAGTTTTAAGCCCGGAGGTTTGAATAATATGAGCGATAACACCGGTATCCCAGACGCACAGGTCGAGACCACCTCTGTTTTCCGTGCCGATCTGCTAAAGGAGATGGAATCCGGCGCCGGGTCTACCCCTGCCGCTGCGGGCAATGACAACTTGCCTGCAGGTTCAGCGCTGCTGGTAGTAAAGCGTGGCCCAAATGCTGGCTCCCGCTTCTTGCTGGACCAGGCAACCACCACTGCAGGTCGCCACCCAGAATCCGATATCTTCCTCGACGACGTCACGGTGTCTCGCCGTCACGCTGAATTCCGCCTCAACAATGGCGAGTTTGAGGTCGTTGACGTCGGATCCCTCAACGGTACCTACGTTAACCGCGAGCCAAAGAACTCCCAGGTCCTTTCTACCGGTGACGAGGTTCAAATCGGCAAATTCCGCTTGGTATTCCTCGCTGGCCCGAAGGCGTAAAACTACCGGTGGTTCGGACGACGGGCGTCGACAAGCCCGAGCGCCGACCGCGCGCACGATAACTACACCACGAGGGTTTTGGCTCTCTCATTTGGTGTAGTTATTATTGTGCATTCCACCTTTTCCCTTTCCATCAGCTACGACGAAAAGACTAGTTAATCCCGTGAGCGCTGTACCGCAATCAGAAGCTTCTGGCACCTCCGCATTGGCCGTCCCAAAGAAGGTCAAGGCCACCAAGCCCAAGGCTCCGAAAACGATGTCTATTGGCGTGGTTCTGGAGCGCTTGCGGCAGGAATTCGACGATATCACCGTGTCGAAGATCCGCTTCTTGGAATCAGAGGGATTGGTGTCGCCTCAGCGCACTGCATCCGGCTACCGGCGTTTCACTGAAGCGGACGTGGAACGGCTGCGCTACATTCTGGTGACACAGCGGGATAACTACCTGCCACTGAAAGTCATTCGGGAGCAGTTGGAGGCGATGGATGCCGGTACCGTGACCTCGCTGCTGCGGAGCGAAGTAAGCCCGCTAATCAGCCCTGAGAACTTCCGAGCTCCTGTTGCCTCGCGCCTGACTGCCGAAGACGTGGCAAACCAAGCAAACGTCCGCCTGGAGACCGTGGCTGAGATGGTCAAAGTTGGACTGATCAAGGCTGACCTTTCGGGCTTCTTTACGGCCGATGACGTGCGCATTGTCTCTACGTGTATGGCATTGGAGGAATTTGGTTTCGACGTTCGGCAGCTGCGTTCCCTGCGTAACAGCGCTGTTCGTCAAGCAGATTTGATTGCGCAGGTAGCGGCACCGATTGCGCATTCGCGTAGCGACGTTGCTCGGGAACGCGCCGCAGAGACCTCGCAAAATATGACTGCGTTGGTTGTCTCGTTGCATGCTTCTTTGGTCAAGAACGCGCTACGAGACCAGCTGGGATAGCGATGGCGCTCATTCATGTCGACTACCTGGGGGTAAGCACTCTCGGGCCAGCCGAAAAAGACTGCATGGTCTTTTGGTGGGCCGAGCAAAGTCGGGTGCTGCCGATTTGGGTGTCCCCAGAAACCGCTGCGAACCTGCGCAAACGCCCGGTGTGGGAAGATGAATTCCGTCCGGACGCTGTGTTGGCACTTTCCGACCTACTTAACGGTGGGGAAGACAAAGTAGTTTCGCTGGCGATCTCGACTTATTTCCAGGGCACCTTCTATGGTCAGATTGAGTTTGAGTCGGGGCGCAGCATAGAGCTTCGACCTTCCGATCTTGCCGGCTTGCTCTTCTATGTGGAAGTTCCGATATCAGTCGAAGAAGCGACTTTGGTGGAAAACTCGGTGTACATGCCAATTAGCGAGCTCAATCGCACGTTCGACTTCATGGTTTCCGACGGCGTCGAGATGGTAAGCACTGGCACTGCTGTTGTTGAAGAAACTACCTTCCAGGCCGAATCCGAGGCACCGACCGCTTCCGACGACGACGATTTCGCGGCCTTTATGCGTGAGCTGGGGGTATCTGACGAAGACCTCGGTGGCCCACACTAATTCTCCCTGGTGCGCCGAAAGTAAAGTTTCCAAACGACACGCCTGTGATTAAAGGTGACAATGAGGCAGTCTTCGCCTAAGCTTCAAGCTAAGGTTGAAGGTTAAGGCCCGGTGCCCAGGAATGCTTGACGACGGCGCCCCCTTGCCTAACAATAGGAACATCGCACGTTTTCGCTTGGGACCACTCGCCCCTAAGCGAAACTACAAGGGAGAAATTACGTGAATAGCCACAACGACAATGCGCGCCGTCCAGTGCAGGAATCCCTGTTCGACATGGGCCCCGACCAGGAGGTCGGCTACCGCGTGCCAATCGCATGCCAGGTAGCGGGAATCACCTACCGACAGCTCGACTACTGGGCGCGCACCAAGCTCGTCGTGCCTTCCATTCGCGGTGCCAAGGGCTCGGGCTCGCAACGCCTGTACTCTTTCAAGGACATTCTTGTGCTCAAGATCGTCAAAGGGCTCTTGGATACTGGCATCTCGCTGCAGAATATTCGACTGGCCGTCGATAAGCTGCGCGACCTTGGTGTCGATGACCTCGCCAACATCACCCTCGTCTCTGATGGCACCACCGTGTATGAGTGTCGCTCCAACGAGGAGGTCATTGACCTTCTCGGCGGCGGACAGGGCGTGTTCGGAATTGCAGTCCCCGGCATTATGAAGGAACTCACGGGCACGATTTCGGCCTTCCCATCCGAGCGTATCGACGGCATGGATGACCAAGAAGGCAAAGTCATTACCCTCGGAGATGAACTCGCAGCGCGTCGTCGCCGTCGGGTGGTAGGCCAGTAGATATATGGGCTAGGGCGCACTCAAGCTCTGCCGGCGTACTTCCAGCCACGTCAACTTCTCCCTGACGTGGCTGGTTTTTCGTCTTTGAGCCTTGGTTGTTGGTTAAGGATAGAAAAATGTGTCCGGTCGGTGTTTTGCCGGCCGTGAGGTCTTGCTGCACAAGTGCTATGTCGTCACATCGGTGTAGTCCGACTACATAGAGCAGCGTTTTTTGATGAATAAAATCCCACAGCAGTAGTCCGACTACTCCCAAGGGACGACATAGACGGCATACGGCTCCCCGGCAACAATACATGCTGGTTTTAGGACTACTTCGTTGCAGAAATCGCGAATCAAGGACACGAATTTCTTTACCTAACTCCTGGTTCTAGCTGGCCATGCTGCACGGGGATCCAAAACGCGAGTGGCCTCGACCCCACCAGGGCTGCGGAGCTAATTGACGAGACCAACCGCCTTGCGAACAGCGTTGGTGATGTCTGCATCATTCGGGGCCTTTAGCGCCGGTTGTGCGCGTTTCGCCAGCTCGGCGTCCACGCCTTCTGCGCCTACGTGAACGACCGCGACGCGTGACGCTAGCGTTCCACTGAAACCAGGGGCATCAGCTGTACCACTGGTTACAAGGAGAATGCGCACTTCGCGACCGGTTTCGCGCTGGTAGTCGGCAGCCACTTGGTCTGCGGCGGTTAGCGCTTCCACTGTGTTTGGCACGCCACCGCTGCCAAGGGCACTGACTGCGTTGGCGGCATTGATGCCTTGGCTGTCATCGATGATTGAGACATTATTTCGCCAGCTCTTGGTGACACCCAGGCTCAGCGGGGAAGAGTAGTTCCACAAGCCGATCCGTGCTCCAGCAGCGCCCAGGTCACGAGCGGTATCGGCGAGTGCTGTCTTCACCGCTGGAAGATGCGCAGCCATCGAATTGGAGGTATCCAACACGATCAGCGTGTCAGTATTTGCAGGTAGCGCAGCCGAGGTCTGTGCAGGCTGGGGCGCGGGTGCCTCGGTGGCAGCTTGACCTGCACCAGCCTGATCCGACGTCGGGAACTTCAGGGCGGAAACTACACCAGGCGTAGCTCGGAGTCCTTTCGAGTCCACGAATTTAGCAAATTCCGCTGCGCCTCGGGCCTGCTCTTCGGTGACCTTCTGCGCGGTTTGTAGTGCCACGACGCGTTCCGGCCAGGCTTCCCGCGGAGTAGCTGCGTGAAAGGAATACCCCGGAGGCATAGAAGCATTGGACAACGCAGCAAACGGCTTGTTTTGAGCTGCAACCTGGTCAAGAGATTCCAACGGCGGCCACTGATTGCTTCCGCGAAGAACAGCAGCCACGGCAGCAGCATCCGACTGGGTAGACACCAAAGCGGCATCCTTGAGGTCTGTGGCCTGCGGGCCAGCTGCCACGCCGACGTCGATAAGCTGGGCGGTTGGCCAGTTCTGGGTGGCGGCGGTCCGCTTCGCCTTCTCGAGGCGTTGCTGCGTGTCAGCATCGGTGTGCGCTGTGAGCGCGAAGGCTGCGTCCGCCAGCTCTACCTTTTGAAACCCGGTGACGCAATAGTCTTGGGTTTTGGGGTGAGTAGCGAGGTAGTCGTCGAAAAGCTGCTGCGGGGCGGAGGCGTCGATGAGTGCGTAGGGGATCGTGAGGTCCCCACGCGGGCACTCGGCGGTGGTGTCGTGTTGCTGCGCGGTGGAGTTGCGCAGTAACAGCCAGGCCACCAAGGCAACGACGAGCACGAGGGCACCAATAACCCACATGATTAACTCTTTAGACACCCCAGAGTTTGATTGTGGTGAACGGTGACGGCCCATCGTTACTCCTTTACGGTTGCCAAGGCGGGGGACAGTACTGCTAACAAATTCTGCCTCAAAACTGCAGCTCGTTGGCTTAACTGCCGTTGGCGTGTCACGTATTCGGCTTTGCCTTCGGGCGTTTCGATCGCGACCACGCCGAGGCCTAGCGGTCGGCAATCGTAGGGAGAGGCTTCCATATCGAGGCGTCGGCACTCTTTAGCGAGCTCGAAACAGTCCAGCCACATAGACCCTGGGATGAGTGGGCCAAGTTTATACGCCCATTTGTACAGGTCCATTCCTGCATGCAGGCAGCCGCGTTGGTCAAAGTCCGGCTGATCCTCCCGAGAAAGCACCCGGAAATTGAGGGAACGCGCCGGAGGAGTGAAGAACCGGAACGCGTCGTAATGCGTGCAGCGTATCGAGTGATTTTCCACCACTTGATCAGTACCCGCAGGCCCCAGCCGTAGCTGCAGGTCATGGCGAGTTTCTGCGGATCGATACACCATGGCCCACTCGTGCAAACCAAAGCAATCGTAGTGCGCCGGGTTGGTCTCGGTGCGCTGGAAGAGGTCTTCGATATAAGCAATCGCTTGACGACGCCGGTCGATGAAACCAACCTCATCAACGGTAACCGCTTTGCCATATGGCGTGTCGACAACATGATAGTCACGCCAGTTCAGGTGCGGCGGTTCGCTGGAGGCGCCGTCGAGAAGCAAGGCGGTACCGACGCCGGGGTTCCATTTCGCGAGGGTCGCTGGCTTGATGGGGTAGTAGTCGAACAGGAAGTCCCAGACAGGGTGCTTTTCGCCTGCTCGGCGGCGAGCTAGATGCTCTTTGGTCAGGTCGTGTGCGCGATCCTCATGCGCACGCAGGAGGGGTTGCCATTGCTCAGGGGAAAGCAGCATGCTAGTCGGCCTTATGCGTCCAGTCGCGGACTGTACCCACGTACTCCTCGATCAAGTCCTCCAGAGTCAGCATGCCCACGAGCTTGCCTTTGTCACGCACCTGGGCCATATGGGCGCGACGACGACGCATCAAGGCCACGGCCTCATCCATCGTGGTAGATAGCTCAATCGTGGTCAACGGGCGCAGGCTGGCTTTCGGGAGGACCGTCTCGCGCGGAGTGGAGCTGCTCACGCGGTCGAGAATGTCTTTGATGTGGACATAACCGATCGGGTTGGACGTCTTACCCATCACCGGAAAACGTGAGAAGCCGGTGGAGTTGACGGCATCAACTAGCGAGCCCAGCGTCGGACCCTGGGTGCCAAAGTGCAACACCTCGGCCTTTTCCATTGGAATGAGCACTTCGCGGACTGTTCTATTATCCGAGCGTAGTGCATTGGCCAGGCGGGTATGTTCTTCGGCATCCAACAATCCCTCCGAGCGGGATTCGCGGATCATCGTAGCCAATTGTTTCTGGTCCACTGTGGCGTCGAGCTCGTCCTTCTGCTCAATGCCAAACATTTTGAGGGTGAGCCGGGCGATCGTGTTCATCGCGTGAAGCAATGGGCGGGTGACGCGGACGAACATCATATGCGCAGGCACCAGTGCCAATGCCACGGTTTCGGGTCCCACGATGGCGATGTTCTTAGGCACCATTTCGCCAAAGAGGATGTGCAAAATCGTGACGATCAGCAGCGCGACCGCGAAGGATACCGGATGCAGAAGTGGGTCTGGAAGGCCGGCCAGCTGGAAAGGCTTCTCCAGTAGGTGGGCGATAGCTGGTTCACCTACTTTACCGAGGATCAGCGAACATACCGTGATGCCAAACTGGGCACCAGCCAGCATCATAGACAAATCCTCGCTCGCCTCAATGACCGCGCGGGCTCGCATTTTTCCTTGCGCGACGAGCGCTTCCAGGCGGTCACGTCGGGAGGTGATCAAGGCGAACTCTGCGCCCACGAAAAACGCATTGGCGGCGAGTAGAAGGACTGTTAACAAAGCTGCGGTAAAGAAACTCACTTCATCATCTCCGTAGCTTCTTCGTTACTGACCGGCTGCAATACCACGCGGTCAACGCGGCGACCTTCCATCGAGGTGATCAATGCGGTCCATCGCCCCCGGATTCCCGATTCGAATTCGCCGGAAAAGTCATTTTCCGGATCCGGAAGCAACACGAGGTCGCCTTCGACCGGGATACGGCCCAAGGTGGTCATGATGAGGCCTCCGAGTGTTTCATAAGGGCCTTCCGGTGGGTAATAGCCAGTCGTTTCTGGAAGATCGTCTACCCGGGCCAGTCCGTCGATATCCCAGGCCGCGCCATTTCGGACAAACTCGCGATCGGCGTCGTCGTCGTATTCGTCGTAGACTTCGCCGAGAATTTCTTCGACGACGTCCTCGATCGTGACTAGCCCCGCGGTACCGCCGTATTCGTCGGCGACGAGTACCACCTGCGAACCAGCGGAACGCACCGCGTTGAGGACCGCGTCTCCGTCAAGCGAATCCGGGATCACTGGAACCGGGCGGGCCAAGGTGCGCAGCGTTACGGTGCTGCGCTGTGCTGGGTCGACGGCGAACGCGTTTTTGACGTGGACCACGCCGATGGTGTTGTCCAAGTCGCCGTCGATAACCGGAAACCGCGAGTGCCCGGTTTCGCGGGCGAGTTCGAGAAGGTCAAGCACGGTGTCATCAACGCTCAAAGCCTCAATTTTGGCGCGCGGCGTCATGAATTCTTCCGCGGTGGATTCGCCGAATTCTAGAGAGTTACCCAGCAGTACCGCGGTGGATTTGTCAAGTTCACCATGCTCCGCGGAGGTCCGAACCAGGGATTGCAGCTCTTGGGGAGAACGCGCCGACGCAAGCTCGTCGACAGGCTCGATGCCGAATTTCCGGAGCACGGCATTAGCCGCCGAGTTCAGCCCCACAATGAACCACTTGAAAACCAGATTGAAAATATGCACTGGTCGGGTGACCCCGCGAGCCGTTTGGATAGGCAGCGTGATCGCGATATTTTTAGGGACCAGCTCGCCGTACACCATCGATAGCAGCGTCGCGATGAGCATCGCCAGCACTAGGGCCGTTGGCTGGGAGGCGCTCGCGGAAAGACCGCACAGCTGCAGGAGCGGTGTCAGGTACTGGGACAGGATAGGCTCGGCAAGGAAACCTGTTGCCAGCGTGGTGATCGTGATGCCTAGCTGCGCGCCGGAAAGCACGAACGACAAGTTGTTATAGTCGCGTTGTACTGCGCGGGCCAACGCATCGTTCTTGGTGGTTACGTGCTGCTCAACAGTGGAACGCTCGATGCCACTCAACGCGAATTCGATTGCGACAAAACAGCCGGTGCCCGCGGTCAGCGCGATAAAGCCCAGCAATGACAAAATGCTCATTAGGATTTCCATGTGTGGCTCCTAAGTATACTGCCTGTCGTTCCTCGCGCTTAGCGGGAGTTACGGCGTGGCCCGCGCTGGTTGCGAGGGCGCGCTATCGGCTCAGTACTTGCAGCTTTTCGACGCCGCCGCGGCCCAGAGCTTTCACCGGCTTTGTGCGTTGGCTGTGCCTGATTAGCGTGGTCCTGTTTGCCTCGTGGTTTCCTGGACTTGGTGCGTGTACCTTGCGCTGGTCTGGCTTGTGCCGCCTGCTGGCCCGGTGGCGGCAAGGGTTTGCCGGATGGGGTGCGGGCGCCGGTTAATTCAATTAGCTTCGCAGAATTGGCCGTAACCTCGAATTCCTTCGCGTTCACCCCAGCTTTCTTGATGAGGGCTTCGACTTCCGCACGCTGTTCGTCCAGGACGAGGGTAACTACCGCTCCGGTGGTTCCAGCGCGAGCGGTACGTCCAGATCGGTGCAGATATGCTTTGTGCTCAGCCGGTGGGTCGATGTGCACCACCAGAGAGACCCCGCTGATGTCGATGCCACGTGCAGCAATGTCGGTGGCTACGAGCACGGGGATGTCCCCGGAGGTAAAGCCCTCAATTGCGGACGTACGGGTGTTTTGCCCTTTATCGCCATGGATACCAACGGCATTGATGCCGACTCGTCGCAGTTTCTTTACTTGCCGGTCAACGCCGTGCTTGGTGCGCATGAACATGACCGTCTTGCCCGCACGCGCCGCGATGGCCACCACAACATCGTTGCGGTTGTCCCGATCGCCGACGAGCAGCCGGTAGTGGGCCATCGTGTCGACTGCAGCTTGAACCGGGGCGGTGGAGTGGGTGATGGGATTCGTGAGGTAGCGCTGGACTAGCTTGTCCACGTCACCATCGAGGGTGGCAGAAAAGAGTAGACGTTGCCCATCAGCGGGCGTGAGGTCGAGTAGCTTGCGAACTTGTGGCAAAAAGCCCATGTCCGCCATGTGATCGGCTTCGTCGATCGCGGTAATCTGCACGTCATCGAAGGAAATGATGCGTTGGTTAATGAGGTCTTGGGCCCGTCCCGGCGTAGCTACCAGGAGGTCTACCGGCCTAGCGAGCGATTGGATATTGCGGTTGATGCTCACACCACCGACCACATCCAAGACGTGCAGTCCAAGGGCGGCAGCTGGATCGCTCAGGCGTTCGCGGATCTGTGCGGCCAATTCTCTCGTCGGCGCGAGGACTAGTCCGCGAGGATGCCCCGGGCGGGAGGCACCCGTCGTAGCCAGCTTGGTCAGCATCGGCAGCCCGAAGGTGAAAGTCTTGCCAGAGCCGGTGGGGCCACGACCGAGGACATCTTTGCCCGCGAGGGCATCGGGGATTGCGGCGGCTTGGATCGGGAAGGGGGAGGTGATTCCTTGGTCGTTGAGGACGCGCACGATCGGCAGCGGCAGGCCAAGGTCGGAAAAAGTAGTCATTAAGTATCGAGTGTAGCCTGGTCGGGCGGTGTGACCAATAACCTAGCTTTTCTGTGCACCCCGCATTGGTAGGTTCATCCGTGCGAGTTATAATCATTTTGTTATTTATTGCGGGCGATCGCTGCGTGGAATGTGTCTAATAGGCGACCAGCCTGCACTGACCTCAACGCCAAAAGGAGCGTCCCCGTGTCAACTTTCGTTTCTGCCGCGCCTGAAAAGGCCGCGAAGAAGAAGCCAACCTTCAAAATCATCTGGTTTATCCTCTCGTTTGTCACACTTGGAGTGGTGCTTGCGCTGCCAATTGGCGGAGATTTGTCCTGGCAGGGACAAATCGCGTTGGCCGTGTTGGCGTTCGCAGTGATCATGTGGGTGAGTGAGGCGGTGTCCTATCCCGTCAGCTCGATCCTGGTTATTTCCCTGGTCGCAGTGCTGATTGGTGTGTCGCCAGATCCGAAGAAGCCAGGCGAGATCATGGGCACCGACGAGGGCCTCAAGATGGCGCTTGGAGGCTTCTCGACGTCGTCAGTTGCCCTTGTTGCTGCCGCACTGATGCTTGCTGCCGCCATGCAAACCACTGGGCTGCACAAGCGTTTGGCGTTGTATGTCTTGAAGATTTCTGGGGAAAAAGTCTCTAATGTGATTATCGGCACGATCGTGATTTCCATTATTTTGGCGTTCTTCGTGCCGTCGGCAACTGCGCGTGCTGGTGCGGTCGTTCCGATCTTGTTGGGGATGGTCGCGGCCTTCGGGATGGATAAGCGCTCTAACCTGGGCGCCATCTTGATCATTACGGCTGCGCAATCGATTTCGATTTGGAATGTTGGCATTAAGACTGCAGCAGCTCAAAACTTGGTTGCGTTAGGGTTCCTACAGTCGAAGACGGGACAAACTGTTTCGTGGGGTGACTGGTTCCTGTGGGCCGCACCGTGGTCTTTGTTGATGTCGGTGGTGCTGTACTTTGTGATGCGCGCCGTGATCAAACCAGAGGTAGATACGATTGCCGGCGGCAAGGCCAATGTGATCCAGCAGTTGAATGAGCTCGGTCCAATTAGCGGGGCAGAGAAGCGTCTGATTGGCATTTCCGTCGCACTGCTGGCCATGTGGGCAACGGAGGACTTGCTGCACCCGCTCGATTCCGCAACCGTCACGATCATCGCGATTGCATTGCTGCTGCTCCCGGGGATCGGGGTGTACAACTGGAAGGTTCTCGAGCCTCTGGTGAACTGGGGAACGTTGATCGTATTCGCCATCGGTATCTCGCTGGGTTCTGTCCTGTTGAAGACGGGTGCCGCCGAATGGCTTTCCAAGCAGATCTTCGGATCGCTGGGGCTGGAAGACAAGCCCCTCGTCGCCACCATTGCCCTCGTGTCGGTGTTCACCATTTTGATCCACCTTGGTTTCGCTTCTGCCACGGCGCTCGCTTCGGCGTTGATTCCTGTCTACATTGCGCTGGCGCTGACGCTACCTACCCCTGACGGCGGTATCGGCTTCGTGGTGATTCAACAATTCGTGATTTCCTTCGGCTTCCTGCTGCCTGTGTCGGCACCACAGAACATGTTGGCCTACGGTACTGGAACATTCACCTCCAAGCAGTTCCTGAAGTCGGGTATTCCGCTGACCGTCATCGGCTACCTACTGATTGTCCTTCTTTCGGCTACCTACTGGAAGTGGCTCGGCTTGGTTTAAGTACCTTGCTGCGAGAGAAACAACAAGGAGGCTCCCATCCATTTCGGAAGGGAGCCTCTAAAAGTTGCCAGCGGCCAGTTCAGCTAACTAGGCACTAGGAAGTCTGCACCTCGGTGCGGTCGCCAGACCACAGGGTGTGGAAGTGTCCTGGCTTGTCGGTGCGTTCGTAGGTGTGCGCGCCGAAGAAGTCGCGCTGACCCTGGATCAGTGCGGCTGGGAGGCGCTCGGAGCGCAGTGAGTCGTAGTAAGACAGCGAGGACGCAAATACCGGGATCGGCAGGCCGAGCTGGGTAGACAGGACGACAACGCGTCGCCAGGAGTCCACGAGGTTTGCCACTTCGCCCTTGAAATAAGGATCGAGCAGCAGAGACTGCAGCTCAGGGTCGGTCTCGTAGGCTTCCTTGATGCGGTTGAGGAACTTGGCGCGGATGATGCAGCCGCCCCGCCAAATGGTAGCGAGGTCACCTGGCCGCAGCTCCCAGTTGTTCTCCACGCCACCGGCCTTGATCTCGTCAAAGCCCTGAGCATAGGCCACGAGCTTGGAGGCGTAAAGTGCCCGCCGGACGTCTTCGATGAAGTCGGCCCGGTCCACGCCAAGGGCTTCCAAGGTAGTCAGCGTTCCGGCAGGCAAATTGCCTACTGCCGCAGTGCGCTGGGTGCGGGCCCCAGACAGCGCGCGCGCAAAGACTGCTTCGCCAATACCAGTGGTGGCGATGCCTAGATCGAGCGCAGCTTTCACAGTCCAGCGACCGGTACCCTTTTGGCCCGCAGAATCGACGATGACGTCGATAAGCGGCTGGCCCGTCTCGGCATCAACTTGAGCGAGCACCTCGGCAGTAATTTCGACGAGGTAAGAGTCGAGGTCGCCGGTGTTCCATTCCTTGAACACATCGGAGATTTCGGCAGGAGTCATTCTGGCGGCGTAGCGCAGCAGGTGGTAAGCCTCGCCGATGACCTGCATGTCGGCGTATTCGATGCCGTTGTGGACCATCTTCACGAAGTGGCCGGCGCCGTCAGCGCCGATGTGGGTGCAGCAAGGCACGCCGTCGACGACGGCTGCGATGGACTCAAGCAGTGGGCCGAGCGATTCGTAGGATTCCTTAGGGCCGCCGGGCATGATCGACGGGCCGTTGAGCGCACCTTCTTCGCCTCCAGAGATTCCGGCGCCGACAAAGTGCAGGCCCTTTGCGGAGATCTCCCGTTCGCGACGCATCGTGTCGGTGTAGAGTGCATTGCCGCCGTCAATAATGATGTCGCCAGGCTCCATTGCGTCGGCGAGCTGGTTAATCACAGCGTCGGTCGCAGCACCGGCCTGCACCATGATGATGGCGCGACGAGGGCGTTCGAGGGAAGCGACGAATTCTTCGATGGACTTGGCGGGCAAGAAGCTGCCCTCGTTGCCGTGCTCCTCCACGAGCAAGGCAGTCTTTTCGTAGGAGCGGTTGTACACGGCGACGGTGTGTCCGCGGGAAGCAAAATTGCGGGCTAGGTTTGAACCCATCACGGCCAAACCAACAACACCAATATGGGCGAGGGCTTGTTGCTCAGTCATAGCGACAATCGTACCGTTAGTTACTCTGACGTTGTGTGCTCAGTGCCCCTAAACTACTAAAGCTATGAGCTTTCATGACCTCCTCGCCACCGCGCAACAACGCCCGCTTACCGACGCCGAGCTAATCGATTTCAACGAAATGGCTACCGGGCTTAGCCAGTACCTGGGAATGCGATTTACGGCTGTCACCCCGACGTCGATACGTAGCGAACTGGTGGTTAGCCAGCACCACCTGCAGCCCTTTGGGCTGGTTAATGGTGGGGTGTTTGCGTCGATCGCGGAGACAGTCGCGTCGGCTGCTGGGGCCATTGTTGCGGGTCTGCCGGTGGCTGGGATCAACAACAACACGCACTTCTTCAAGTCGGCTCGTTCGGGAGTGATTTGTGCCGAAACTACCGCTTTGCATGTGGGCAAGAGCACGCACACGTGGCAAGTTGCAATGACCCAGGCTGATCGTTTGTTAGCTCAGTCCTCGGTGCAACTCATGGTCTTGACGGGCGTAAACTAGAAGGCATTATGCCTACCTGGAAAGATATCGTCGCCCGAAACCCACAGCACTCTGCCAACTATGCGCAGCGCTGGAAGGATTTCGTGGCAGCTGGCCAAGACATTAACGGCGAAGCAAGGTTTCTCGACGCACTAGCTCCGCGCGGTGCGCGCATTCTCGACGCCGGCTGCGGCACCGGCCGCGTCGGTGGGGAGCTGGCCCGGCGCGGACACGAGGTCACGGGGGTGGATGTTGACGCTGAATTGCTCAGCCACGCCAAGACGGATTTCCCGGAGACCAACTGGGTGCTTGGAGATCTCGCCACCGGGAATGTCCCCGCTGGTCCCTTCGACGTTGTGTTTACCGCCGGCAATGTGTTGACGTTCTTGGAGCCAGCGGAACGCCCGATCGCGATAGCGGCGCTGGCTGACGTGATGGCTGAGGATGCTCGCATGGTCATGGGGTTCGGTACGCAGCGTGGCTATCATTTCCGGCAATTTTTGGCCGATGCAGCTGCAGCAGGATTGAAACAGGAGCTGCTGCTGGGAACGTGGGATATTCGGCCGTTTACGCCGAAGTCTGATTTCTTGGTAGCCGTGCTGCACCGCTAGCGCAGCCACACCCCGTGGTCGATCGGTCCATTGCCTTTGCCGACGTCGAGGTGATCGGCGGCTGCGATGGCGTCGTGAAGCCAGCGCGTGGACCACTCGAGTGCTGCTTCCGGGCTACCGCTTTGGGCGAGTTTGGTGGCTAGTGCTGCACTAAGGCTGCAGCCAGTGCCGTGGGTGTTCTTCGTGGATATCCGAGGGCTGGGGGTGTGTGCCAGCACGCTGTCGGCGGACACGAGCCAGTTGCCTGCTTCGGGGCCGCTGAGGTGCCCGCCTTTCACCACTACGAGCGTTTGGCTTTCGGCGGCGAATTCCTGGGCTGCGTGCAACGCATCTTCTGCAGTGGTGAGTTCCTTTCCACACAGTACGCTCAGTTCCGGCAGGTTGGGGGTGATGATGGTTGCCTCGCGAGCGAGCTCGGTGACGACCTCCTCGGCTTCGGAATCGAGTAGGCGATGCCCGCTGGTGGCAACCATCACGGGGTCGAGGACGACGGGGGCGTCGATACGCTCGAGCCATTGGGCGACGGTGTGGGCGATTTCAGCGTTGCCGAGCATGCCGATCTTGATTGCGTCGATGCCAATGTCGTCGCTAACGCTATCGAGTTGCTGAGTGAGGAACTCGATCGGGGGTACGTGTACGCTGCGCACCCCTTGGGTGTTTTGGGCTACGAGCGCGGTGACCACGCCCATTCCGTACCCGCCAGCCGCCAGGATCGATTTGAGATCGGCGTGTAGGCCGGCCCCGCCGGTGGGATCTGTCCCGGCGATGGAAAGCACTCGCGGGATTGGTCGGGTAGTCACGGGGCGCATCTGTGGGGCCTCCTGCGGGGTCGAGGAACTAATAGACGGTGAGGCCTCGGGACCGGAAGACGTCGCGGATGGCGTCGGTGGACTCGCGCGATGGTGGGGAGAGGTTTTCGAGTTCGTATTCGATGCCGAGCTCGTGCCACTTGTCGCGCCCCATGTTGTGGAAGGGGAGGATCTCAACGCGTTCTACATTATCTTTCCAGCGGGCCACGATGTCTGCCATTGCTTCGACATTTTCGGGCGCGTCGGTGTAGCCGGGGACGTGGACGTGGCGAACCCAGACTCGTTTGCCAAGTTTGTTCAGGCGGTCGCCAAACGCGATGCTTGGAGCGAGCTCGTGGCCGGTGAGTCGTTCGTAGGTATCGGGGAGGCCGGATTTCACATCTAGGAGGACAAGGTCGATGTTTTCCAAATCCTCGTCGCTTAGGCGGGCACCCAGGTAGCCAGCGGAATCGATGCAGGTGTGAATACCGGCGGCGTGGGCCTCGGCCAGCACTCGTCGGGTGAATGCGATCTGGAAGAGCGGTTCTCCGCCAGAAATCGTGATGCCACCACCGGAGGCGTTGAATACCGGGCGGTAACGTTTGATTTTCTTCACCAGGTCTTCCACCCGGTGTAGGGTGCCCTCCTTGAGCTCCCAGGTATCCGGGTTATGGCAGTACAGGCACCGCAATGGGCAGCCGGCCATGAAAATAGTCATCCGGGTGCCGGGGCCGTCCACACTGGTGACGAGTTCCCAGGAGTGCACGAGTCCGATATCGCCGGTGCGCCGGGCTTCGAAAAGCTCCGGGCGAGACATCAGGTCGGTATCAACACTGGAAACCCCCAGGCCTGCGGCGGTGCCCCGAACTTTAGGTCCGTCGGATGGGGCGATGGTTACTTTTGCTGCGACACCGTCAGCCATGGATACTCCTTGGAAGTAAGAGATGAAAGGGAAGCCGACCCGCACTGCCAGTGAGATTGGTCGGTGGGAAGTGCTGGGTTAAATGCCCGTAGCCGGCCCAACGTGCCCGCCACCGTGAGCGTAGCAATTGCTTGGCTTTGCTCACGGCCGGCGGTGACGTCGGACCGGCTGTACTCAGGAGGAATGAGTTGTTTTCGGAGGCGCGGATTAGGCGCTCTGGTGGAAGGTGCGGTCGATGACGTCTTGCTGCTGCTCCTTGGTGAGCTTCACGAAGTTGACAGCGTAGCCGGACACGCGAACGGTGAGGTTAGGGTACTTCTCAGGGTGCTCCATGGCGTCCTTGAGGGTGTTTTCCTCGAGAACGTTGATGTTTGCGTGGTAGAGACCGCTATCCATCTTGTGCTCTTCGCGGGCAGCTTTCATATCGGCCATACGCTCGTCGAAAGACTTTGCAGACATTTTCTACTCCTAGGTGTTGAGGTGGTGGTTGTGTAGTTGTTCTTTCCGCGGGGCCAGGGCGGGCTAGAAAGCTTTGCTGACCCCGCGGAAACCCAAGGGGGGTGTGAGTGACGCTCCCGGAGAAGGCTCCGGGGTGTCATACGCCTTGTTTGCCGGAGTTGTTCCAGCTTGGCTGCGAGCGTTTTAGGTCCGCAGCCGGGGCGCGGTCAGGGGATTAGTCCTCCATGATGAAGCCAGCATCAAGGATACCGACCAGGTTCTTGACCTGCTCATCCTTAGTCCGGCCCAGACCGGACGGCGTGATGGTGTTGGTCAGCGAGATACCGTCGAGTGCGTCGTGGTAGTCCAGCTTGCCTACCGACAGCATGGAGGCGACCATGCCATGGGTATCCATGCCGTTTTCAGGGTTGGCGCCCGGTGCGAATGGGGTACCCGCCTTGTGGCCGGATGGGAAGGAACCGGTAGCCTTGCCGTACACGACGTTCGAGGTAATCGTGAGCACCGACTGCGTTGGGATAGCGTCGCGGTACATGGGGATTTCCTTGATCTTGGCCATCACGGTGTGGACGATGGTGGCGGCGATGTCGTCGGCGCGGTCGTCGTCGTTGCCGTAGACCGGGAATTCACCTTCGGTCTTGTAGTCGACCACCAATCCGGTTTCGTCGCGCACTGGGTATACCTTGGCGTACTTGATGGCGGACAGGGAATCGGCGACGATCGACAGACCAGCGATGCCACAGCCCATGGTGCGGATGATCTCGGAGTCGTGCAGCGCCATCTCAATTGCTTCGTAAGCGTAGCGATCATGGCAGTAGTGGATGATGTTCAAAGCCTCTACATACGTGCCGACAACCCAGTCCAGCATTTCTTCGTACTTTGCCCAGACCTCGTCGAAGTCGAGTGGTCCGTCGCCTTCGATTGGGGTGTGGCCAGTGGTGATCTGCTTGCCAGAAACTTCATCGCGGCCACCATTGATGGCGTAGAGCAGGGACTTAGCGGCGTTCACGCGAGCGCCGAAGAACTGCATTTGCTTGCCGACGGCCATCGGTGAGACACAGCAGGCGATAGCGGCGTCGTCGCCCCATTGTTCGCGGATCTGTGCCTCGGATTCGTACTGGATTGACGAAGTTTCGATGGAGATTGCGGAGCAGAATTCCTTGTAGCCTTCTGGCAGCTCTGGGGACCAGAAGATGGTGATGTTAGGCTCTGGTGCCGGGCCCAGATTGCGTAAGGTCTGCAGCAGGCGGAAGGAAGTCTTGGTGACCTGTGGGCGACCATCCTCGGAGAAGCCGGCGTCAGACCAGGTTGCCCAGTATGGGTCGCCGGAGAAGATCTGATCGTAGTCAATCGTGCGCAGGAAGCGGACGATGCGCAGCTTGAGCACTAGGTTGTCCATGATTTCCTGAGCTGCTTCTTCGGTGAGGACACCGGCCGCGAGATCGCGCTCGAAGTAGATGTCGAAGAATGGGGAGAGGCGGCCGATGGACATTGCGGCACCGTCTTGGGACTTGATGGCACCGAGGTAGCCGAAGTAGGTCCACTGGACTGCTTCGTGAGCATTCTTGGCTGGGCCAGAGATATCGAAGCCGTAGGAAGCTGCCATGTTCTTCAGCTTTTTCAGAGCCTTGATCTGCTCGGAGTGCTCCTCGCGGTAGCGTGCCCAGTGCTCGTCGAAAGGCTTGTTGGCTACCTTGTCCTTGGCGATCTTCTTTTCTTCGATCAGCTTGTCTACGCCGTAGAGAGCGACACGGCGGTAGTCACCGATGATGCGTCCGCGACCGTAGGCGTCGGGAAGGCCGGTGATGATGTGGGAGGAGCGAGCTGCGCGGATGCGTGGGGTGTAGATGTCAAAGACAGCGTCGTTGTGCGTCTTGCGGTACTGGGTGAAGATCTTCTTGATATCTTCGTTAGGCTCTTTGCCAGCCTCGCGGATGGCCTGTTCGACCATGCGCCAGCCACCGTTTGGCATCATGGAGCGCTTCAGCGGGGTATCGGTTTGCAGGCCGACGATGACGTCGTCGTCCTCGGAGATGAAGCCAGGCTTGAATGCGTCGACATCGGATGGGGTTTCGGTATCGACGTCGAAGACGCGACGCTTGCGCTCCTCGGAGAGGTAGTTCTTCTCGAGGTGGTCGAACAGGCGCAGGGTCTTTTCAGTTGGGCCAGCGAGGAAGCTAGCGTCGCCGAGGTATGGGGTGTAGTTGCGCTGGATGAAGTCGCGCACATTGATTTCTTCTTGCCAAGGGCCTTCGACGAAGGTGTCCCAGGCCTGGGCTGTCGTTTCGTTGGTCACGTTAACGAGCCTTTCGTATCGCTGTCTTTAATGTGGACTTTGCGCGATACCATCGCCGTTTTTCACAAATTCACACGCGTCGCGATTCTTCTCTTAGCGAACCTCGGTCGTCTTTCACACATTCTCATCGGGCGACCGCTTGGTCCCGGTTTCGCAACATTTGAAGTGATGGTGTCGCTTACAGGTCTTACTGTAGTCCTCTCAAGCCACGATTTTCTAGGCGATTTCCAGCGCTGTTACGTTTTGCTTATGAATATGTGACCGTGGTCAAAGGGTTTCGCATAATAGGGGGCAACACTTATAAGTGCGGAAATTCCTCAGAGTGATAAAAAATTACGTACCTGCGCAAATGTGAATGCGCACTGAGGAAAAATTCTCAGTGCGCATTTTTTAGTAACTAGTGAGGTTAGTCACAAGCAAGCAATTTACTTGTTCAAGTCATTGCGGGCGATCATTTGTTGGTCGGTTACAGTCATCTGCCAACGCTTTGGAGACAACACATTCAAGCCCCAAGCCCACGCTGCGGTCCAGCGGTTGCGGTAGCCGACCAGGAACATGATGTGGACTGCGAGCCATAGGATCCAGCCGATGAAGCCGGTGACTTCAATCTTGCCCATCTTCACCACAGCGGAGTAGCGAGAGACCGTCGCCATGGAACCCTTGTCAAAGTATTCGAAGGTAGGGCGTTCGGCCGCGGAACGGCCTTCGATCTCGTGGATGATCTGCTCGGCCACGTACTCGCCACCCTGCATTGCCACCTGAGCAACACCAGGCAGATTGTCGCGGTTGGCCATATCGCCCACTGCGAAAACGTCTGGGTAGGAGCCAACGGAAAGATCCGGGTTGACCAGGACACGACCCGCGCGGTCGGTCTCTGCGCCAGCTTGCTCGGCAACCATCTTGGCCAGTGGGGAGGCTGCCACGCCAGCGGACCAGATCTTGCAGTAGGACTTGATGCTCTCCACGGAGTCGTCCTTCGTGGACTTAAATGTCACGGCTTCGGCGTTGACATCGGTGACGATGCTGTTGAGCTTCACCACGACGCCAAGCTTTTCCAGGCGACGCTGTGCATTGCGGCCCAGGCGCTTGCCGAACGGTGGCAGTACCTGAGGGGCGCCGTCGAGTAGAATGATCTTGGCGGAGGCTGGGTCGAAGTTCGAGTACTGATCTTTCAGCGTGCGGTGCGCCATTTCGGCGACCTGGCCGGCAAGCTCAACACCGGTAGGGCCAGCGCCGACGATGACGAAGGTGAGGAACTGTTCGCGTTCTTCAGCAGTCTCGGCGTTCTCGGCGCGCTCGAAGGCGTCGAGAAGTCGGGCGCGGATTTCCAGCGCGTCGTCGATCGTCTTCATGCCTGGGGCAAATTCGGCGAAGTGATCGTTGCCAAAGTAGGACTGTCCGGCGCCAGCGGCGAGGATCAAGGAGTCGTACTCAATGAGGCGGTCCTTACCGCCGAGGGTAGAAGTGATGGTTTTCGCTTCGAGGTTGATGTCGGTGACTTCGCCCTTGATGACGTGTGCGTTTTCCTGCTCGGCCAAAATCTGGCGGGTCGACGGCGCGATTTCACCGGAGGCAAGCAGGCCGGTGGCTACTTGGTAGAGCAGTGGCTGGAAAAGGTGGTGGTTGGTGCGATCGATCAGCGTGACGTCAACATTTGCCTTCTTTAGACGCTGGGTGGCAAAGAGTCCGCCGAAACCAGAGCCGATGACGACGACATGGTGGCGGCCACCCTCGGGGCGGAAAGGCTTTTCAGACATAGTCAGAGTTCTCCTGAAATTGTTGAGGAAATAGTTGGCGCTTCAGCTGACGCGCCCGACAAGCTAATCGTAGTCCTGCTAGGACAAATCTCACACTTCAGGTGGGTGAAAAACTATTCGGTTACCAGCGTCAATTGTTTTCTAGTCCAAAACTACCTGGCGTTTCGTGGTGTCGCTGCACGAAAATCGGCGTAGTTTCTCTACAATATCGACAGCTATTCCACTTTGTTGGTGCTTCTGATTCGAATAGGATTTTCATCCCCGATGGCACAGTTCACCCCCGAACACTTGGCAACGGTCGACCTAGAACTATGGCCCGCTGTTGCCTGTGTCAGCGCTCCGGGTCCGCTTATCGACGTCCGCACCAGGCATGCCGAAGCCAAATTCGCTACCGCCTGCCATAAAGCTGGACTGCAACTCTCTGGCGAAGACCCCGACATCGAGGTTCTGCACGGTGAACTATTCGTGCGCCTCGCTGAACGTGGTTGGGTGGGATTAGCGGAAAGCTACTTCGCTGGCGAATGGGAATCGCCTCGCTTGGTATCTGTGCTGAGCGCGCTCGTAGCCAGTGGATATGCTCCGCAATCGCGCCCGTTAGCTGGCCGCAGACAATCCCGCCAGGCTGATTTGGGTGCGGAGCTTCCGCCCGAACTCATCGGCCTCTATTCCGGGGACGGGGTGAGCGCGTTTGGTGGGGTATTCGCCTCCGGGGTTCGCACGACCGAACGGGTTTCCATACCCAGCTTTGTGCGCGGTGCGGGACGTGGCAACGAACCTAAGGCTCATTTTGTGGATGTCACCGAAGTTTCCGCACCTGGCCCAGTTGATCGAGCCGATCTCAGCGACGCACAACAACGCGCTGCCACAGCGCTACTCGAGTTGGCACGTATAGAGCAGGGTAGTGACGTTTTGGAATACCCATCTTCGGGTGGGGCAGTGGCGTTGGCCGCAACTCATGTCGGAGCGATGGTCGATATCTTGAGTGCTGATGCGGTGCATCTCGATGCGGTGGGAGAGTACGTCACGATTAATGGAGCGGCGCATCTCGCCCGCCCACATTTGCTCCGCAACGCAGTCCCCGCGCGGGAGGAATGGGGTGCGCGCTACGATGCCATCTTGAGTGTCGAAAAGCTAGAGACAATGGGGCAACACACACGCAAGTTGTGCGTTCGCGCTTTCGACCGGATGTTGGCTGCTGATGGCTTCTTGAGCATGCAAACGGTCGTGGCTACACCGGCATTTACTCGTACCGCGCAGCAGGCCATAGACGTGTTCCGAGAATATGTTTGGCCGAATTTGGAGTATCCGCGGATGGAGGATTTGCATCGACTTTTCGATAGGGAAACCGGGCTGCGCATCACGGCAGAAACCCACTTCGGGGCGCATTACCAAGAAACTCTGCGCCTGCAGCGCGAGATTTTTGAAGGCCGACTGCGGGAAGCTGCCGCCGCTGGTTTCGATCCAGTTTTCCGGCGGCTGTGGGTGTTTAGGTTCGCGCTCCTTGAGGCACTCTTCCGCTTGGGTTGTCTCGATGCGGTCCAGCTCCGCGCAACGGCTAGGGCGCGACCGGGGCGTCGATAAGCTAAAGGACGACCGCTCCCACGAGTGCCGCACCCACCGCGACCGCCCAGGCTGGCAGATGCCATTGGGTGAGTCCCAACCAGCTCAGGGCAGCCACGCAGAGGCTGGCGGGGCCGGTGACACCATGCGTGAACACCGGATCATAAAGTGCTGCTGCCAGCAAGCCGACTACTGCGGCATTTACCGCAGCTACGCCCTGCGATACCCGAGGAAAACGCTGCAGTCGGTCCCACCAATGCATGCCAACCAGGACTAACAGTACCGATGGGGCGAAGATCGCAAGCGTTGCGATGATCGCTCCGACCACTCCACTATCGACCGCACCCAAGTAAGACGCGAAGGTAAACAGCGGGCCTGGCACAGCCTGTGCGGCCGAATATCCGGCGAGGAACTCTTGCGCAGTTACCCATTCCTGCTGGACAGTGTGCTGTTCGAGTAGCGGTAGAACTACATGTCCTCCTCCGAAAACGAGTGCTCCGGACTGAAAGAAGGCAGCCCACTGAGCTAGAACATGGGAGGGGGTAAGCCGGGTGGCAACTGGCAGGATGAGCAGCAAGCCGACCAGGATCACCAGCGCTAACCAGGCAGTTCGGGAGCCTACCTGATGTCCGGTCGTGGGATCATTGGGGTAAGTGTCCTGGGCGCGAGGCGAAGACAGGAACACGCCGATTGTGGCTGCCCCCACGATTATCGCCACTTGGGTGATTGCTGACGGAACCAAGAGAACGGCAAGCGCACTGGTGACACTGATCGTCGCGGTGAAAGGGGTGGATGCCAGGCTGCGTGCCATCGTGGACACAGCGTGAAACACCACGGCAACTGCAGCAGCCAGGAGGCCGGCAAGTAGGCCACGATGCTGGTCGAGATCAACCGAGTCCACGCCCAAACCGAAGATCCCAAGCGCTAACGCAGAAGGTGCTGTAAAAGCGAGCCAGGCTGCGAACAAGCCTCCTAGCCCTGCCTTCCGATAGCCAATTGCCATGCCTACCTGCGAGGACGCTGGACCGGGCAGGAATTGGCACAACGCGACAGTGCGGGCGTATTCTGCTTCGCTCATCCAGCGGAGCTTGTCGACGAACGTGTCTTTGAAATATCCCAAATGCGCAGTGGGGCCTCCAAACGACGTGAGTCCGAGCCGAGTGAAGGTTCGGGCTATCTCCCAGATATCGCCAATCGTGTGGCCTTTCCGCGACTTAGACATGGGGCCAAGTGTAAATGTCAGACGCCTGTTCTGCGACGCGAAAAGCCTTATCTAGCGCCCACGGTTCGGAAGCTAGATAAGGCTTGGGGGTGTTGTTACCTAGGGGAACCCTAGATCTGCGTCATGTCGTGGTCTTTCGTTTCTGGCATTGCCAGGATTGCCAGCAAGGAAATGATGGTGACCGTGACCAGGTAGATGCCAACCGAACCAACTCCGTGGTGCTTAACCAGCCACGTTGCCACGAACGGGGCGATAGCGGCGCCGAGGATGGAGGAGACGTTGTACGCAATGCCGGAGCCGGTGTAACGGACGTTGGTCGGGTAGAGCTCTGGCAGGACCGCGGACATCGGGCCGAAGATCAGACCCATGATGAACATGCCGATGGTCAAGAAGGCCAAAACAGTGTTGGTGGTAGCAGTGGATGGGGCCAGGAAGATTGGGAAGGTGAAACCAAAGCCGATCATGATGATGGAAACGACCAGCAGGATGCGACGACGGCCAAACTTGTCGGCCAACCACCCCGACAGTGGGATACCGGCGATGAAGGCAAAGATGGAGATCAGCTGCAGCTTCAAGAACTGAATGTAGGCGATTCCCAGTCCGCCATTTTCGCGTTTTCCGATTCCGTAAGACAGGATCCAGGTGGTGACCAGGTAGAACAAGGTGTAGCAGGCAACCATCACGAACGTGCCGATGATCAGTGGCTTCCAGGAAGTCTTGAAAACTTCAGTCAGCGGCGTGGAAACCTTTTTGCCGGTGTCGACGGCGTGAGCAAACACTGGGGTTTCTTCCAGTTTGAAGCGGACATACAGACCGACCAACACCATGACGGCAGACAACAAGAATGGGATACGCCAGCCCCAGGTCATGAAATCGCCGGTGGTTTCACCGTTCTTGTGGCCCAGGATGGTTACCAACACCAAGAACAGGCCGTTCGCAGCCAGGAATCCGAAAGGAGCGCCCAGCTGAGGCCACATTGCTGCCCACGCGCGCTTGCCCTTTTCGGCGGTTTCCGTAGCCAGCAACGCAGCTCCCGACCATTCGCCGCCGAGGCCCAGGCCCTGGCCGAAGCGCATCAGTGCCAGCATGGCTGGGGCTGCTACGCCGGCTTGAGCGTAGGTTGGCAGCAAGCCAATCAGGAAGGTAGCGATACCCATGGTCAGCAGGGAGCCCACCAGAGTGGCCTTGCGGCCAATCCTATCGCCGAAGTGTCCAAACAGTACCGAGCCCAGTGGGCGCGCAACGAACGCCAGGCCGAAGGTGGCAAAGGATGCCAACAGGCCAACCGTTGGATCCTGGTTCTTCGGGAAGAACAGGTATGGGAAGACCGCAACCGCTGCAGTTGCGTAAGCGTAGAAGTCGTAGAATTCGATGGTCGTGCCGACGGTTGAGGCGATGATAATGCGCCGCTTGGTTTGTCGATCGAGCGGGGCACCGGCCACCCGGGCTGGAGTAGTCGTTGCGACTGTTTGCGTCATGGGATCACCTCTTTATTGGGACTGCAATTTCATTGTGTGAGATTAAGCTAGCACAATTCTCAATGTGTGGACAAATCATTTCACAATGTAGGAAGATGGCGTGTCGCGTACATATTGTTCCCTATCCTATCTTGCTGTGTTCTTGATCACAATAGTTTTTGGGAAAGTAGTTCCGAAATTCTGGCCGACAGGTTGATAGCGTCCAGGCCGTGCGCGCGAGTATGCTCGGCGGCGGTACCATATCTCCGCAGCTCAGGGTCGGTGATTCCTAGGAAGCTCACTGTTGATTCGGGTTGGGCAAACAGCGGTCGAAGCAGTGGTGAAAGGGATCCGTCGAGCCAGGGCTCGACGACAATCGTGGCGTGACCACTGCACAGTTTCAAGATTTGGTCGAGTTCCGTCTTGTGGGATGACTTGAAGTGAACCACCCGGGCATTAAATAGTTCGGCGACCGCGAGAACAGGATCAAGCATCTCGGCACACGCCACAATGGTGGGGCCATTACCGTCATGAACCAAGGGGTGTGCGGGGCTAAGTGAGTTTCGCTGGTCGGCAATGCGAACGTAATGCAAACCGACGTCGCCAGTTGCTTTCTCGATGGCTGCCGTCGTCTCTGCCTTGCTAGAAGGGGTGTGAATCTCGATTCCTGGGAGCGTGAGCATGAGGGCAATGTCCTCGGGGCATTGATGGGTCCGCCCTGATGAGGCGTAGTCAAAAGACCCGCCGATGCCCAGCAGCACACCGCCAAGATCCTGGTGTCCGAATCCAATCTTGATTTGTTCAAACGCCCGTTCCAAAAGGAACGAAGAAAACGTGTGCATGATGGGACGCATGCCATCAAGGGCTAGTCCTGCTCCGACGCTGATTAACAGCTGCTCTCGAATACCGACGTTGATGACACGTTCCGGCCATTGCGCGAGCGCATTGCCCAGGTAGCGCCCGGAAATCTCAGCCCAGACCAGTGCTAGTTTGTCATTGGCAGCTAGAAGCTTCGTTACAGTTTGGATTGCTAGTTCTCGGTTTTCATTCATTATTCGTCTCCACAATGATTGCTTTTGGGGTGGTGTTTGAGGTTGCGAGTGCGGCGCGGATTTCGCGAGGTTCGTCGGCGACCGAAACGCATTGCCAGCCGTGAGCGCGGACAATTCCGGATAATGAGACTGCCTGCGGGTACGAGCGGGACCGGTTGTCTATGACGAGCAATGTGAGGTTATTTAGGTTGCGTGCCGTCGCTAAGGCTAAGGCTTCGTGATTGGAGCCTTCGTCCATTTCGCCGTCGCCAACCAGCACGAAAATTCGGCCGGGTTTTGCCTGGGCCTTGTGCGAAATGGCGACCCCGCAGGCGATGGGCAGGCCTTGGCCAAGAGAGCCTGAGCTGAGCTCGACACCTGGAATGAGCATGCGATCCGGGTGCGGGCCCAATGGGCTGTCGAATTGTCCGTAGGTAGCGATCCAGCTAGTAGGGAAGAATCCGGCTGCGGCGAGCGTCGCGTAGTAGGCGAGGGGGCCGTGCCCCTTGGAAAGCAAGAATTTGTCAGTGTCGTGATCGAGGATCTCGCGGTAAAGCGTCACGATGGTGTTGAGTGTGGAATGAGCTGATGGGGAGTGCTTTTCGTCGTAGTCCGTTAGTTGCATCAAGCGGAGGACGTCTTCTCGGGAAAAATTGGACATGCATTCATAGTGCAAGTTAAACTTAACTTTAAGTCAAGGAGGAGTTTTGGAGCTGTCGGTTGGAGAAGTTGCGCAACGTGCTGGAGTCAATCCTTCGGCGATCCGGTTTTATGAGGCCAAGGGGTTGATCACCTCGCATCGCAACTCGGGCAACCAGCGTCGATTTGATCGCAGTGTCTTAAGGCGAGTGTCATTCATTCTGGTAGCGCAACGCGTAGGGCTCAGTCTTGGGGAGATCGCCGCGGCGCTCGAAACTTTGCCACATGGCGAGGCGGCGCCTACTAAAGCGGACTGGCAACGCCTCAGTGAAGCGTGGCGCCCCCGTCTAGAACTGCAAATCGAAATCCTCCGACGTCTCAAAGACAATCTCGATGGCTGCATCGGCTGCGGATGCCTAAGCCTAGACAGCTGCGCACTCTACAATCCGGATGATGAACTTGCCGAGCTGGGGTCAGGGGCAGTGAAGTTGGATCCACTCAAAGACGACTAAGCAGCCGCCCACGCTTATCGACGCGGGTCCCCGTCTCAGGGAAGTCCAATTTGACATAATGTACATTATCGGACAATCATGTGCGTGGTAAATTGCCGGCTTTTATGTCACCGGTACGAAAATAAGACGTGTACTTGCCTGTCGAGCTTCATCGTATTGACGGCGTCTTCGGCATTCATTGAGTGCTGGCTGCCTGCGAGACGATCCGTAACGACGTTGATTGCCTTTGAGATTGCGCCGCAAGTTTTGTACAACCTCAAAGGCGCTCGGCGGACGCTTCATTCGTCAAACCGCCCGAGAACCGGCTTACTTCTCCAAGGCCAACCGAATGTTGATCTCGCCCTCGGTATCGATCTTTGCGGCGACGAATTCTGGAGTCTCTACGCCGTAGTCGAGACGGTTGATCGGAATCGTGGCTGCGGCGACGATTTGGTCGCCAGTGCGTAGGATTTCCATATCGGCGGTGGCAGGTTTTGCCACGCCATGAATGGTCAGGATGCCTGGTACACTCACGCGTCCGGTCGTGGCGTTGTCTGGTAGCTCTGCGAGGTCGACGTTTGCGCCGTCGGCAAGCGTGAAGGTGGCCGTTGGAAACTTGTCGGTGTGTAGCAGCTTGGAGCGGACGTTGATGTCGCGCTTTTCCCGATCTGTGGTGATTGCTGTCATGTCCACGGAGATGTTGGCGCCGGTGAGTTTCGTGTTTTGGACGTTGATGGTTCCTTCGACGTTTTTGGTGGAACCAGAGGTTTCGCGGCGTTCGCCTGGCAGGATTTCGTGGAAGGTGTAGCCGACTGACGTTGGGTTTCCTGGTACAGCTTTGATGACATGCCACTGGCCGTTGATGTCGGTCGATGCCTTCTTAGCGTTTTCGGTGGCGATGCCGTTAGTTTTCACGCCAGGTGTCATGTATGCCTTGTAGGCTACCGGGGCTACGCTCACGAGCGCGATGGCAACAATAGCAATGATTGCTCCGATGATGAGCGCCTTATTGGGAGTCTTCTGCATTTTTGTGGCCTATCGTATCTTCTCAACTGAACGGGCTAGCGTAACTAGCTCGTCACACAATTGACGCATTTCCGCTGCTGAGGCGTTCTCGGTGGCGGCGGTCGCGATGTCTTCGGCGGCGCAGCGCAGCTCAAAGAGGGAATCTTTGAGCTCGGCGTAGCGTTGTGGATGCAAAATCACTGCGTCGGCTGGGATTGAGGTGCCGGAGACGTTGTTGCGTTGTTCGTATGCACGCTGGCGACACGAATGACTGCAGTACTTCTTCGGCCGACCCCGACCCGTCGTCTCGATGGGGTTTCCACACCACGCGCACGTCACTTCGGGATTCATCTTTGCAGAGGCGGAAAACGCATTCACGCCCAATACACTAGCCGATCCGCGGGACATCTTCCTAAAGGGAGGAAAAACGGGGCTAACTTTTGCGCTATAATGGCCTTCTATGCTTATCGACGCTCGCGTGAGGCAATCACCCGTCCTTCCGTTGAGCGTAGCACTTCTCCCCTACCCCCAAGCATTTTAAGGACTGATACCGACATGGCAGATCGCGTACTTCGTGGTAGCCGAATGGGCGCCGTTTCCTACGAGACGGACCGAGATCACGACCTCGCGCCGCGCCAATTGGTCAAATACAAGACCGAAACCGGCGAAGTGTATGAGGTCCCATTCGCCGACGATGCTGAAATCCCGGGCACCTGGCTCTGCAAAAATGGCCAAGTTGGCGTGTTGATGGAAGGCGAAGGTATTGAATCTAAGCCTGCCAAGCCACCACGTACCCACTGGGATATGCTGCGGGAACGTCGCTCTATCGAGGAGTTGGACGTGCTTTTGGAGGAGCGCATCGAATTGCTCCGCAAGCGCCGTCGCAACGCTGCACGCTTGCTGAAGCAACAGCAGGATGAGCAAGCTGCTGAGGCTGCTAACTCCGAAGACTAGCAATGCTTAAGAACTACTCCCCGCAATCCTGGCTGGATCGCGGGGAGTTTTTCCTCGTATAACCAGTGGTGGCGGGCCGCCACCCCAGGATCGTGGCTTAGAACTTCCGCTTCTTGCTGCGGTTGTCGATCTCGAACTTGGCCATGCCGACTGCGATGTCAGCGATTTCCTTCAGCTGCTGCCCACGGTGGGCAATTCCCCACTTAGTCACCTCTAGCAGGGAGTCTTTGACGAAGGAGCCATCCAGCTTCGACTCGCCAATCTCACGCTCGGTGAAGGTGATAGGCACCTCGACCACATCCCAACCGGCTGTTACTGCGCGGCGGGCGATGTCTACCTGGAAGATGTAGCCTGCGGCGGAGAGTTCGTCGAAGTTGAGGGATTCCAGGAGCTCGCGTCGGAAAGCGCGGTAGCCTGCGGTCATGTCGGTGAGGCCGGAACCGAGGGCGAGACCGATGTAGAGGTTGCCGCCCTTAGACAGCGCCCAGCGCTTCTTGGGCCAGTTGACAACCTTGCCGCCCTTGACGTAGCGAGAGCCGATGACGAGGTCGGCGCCTGCGTCGATCTTCTCCAGCAGTAGGTGCAGCTGCTCGGGCGCGTGAGAGCCGTCCGCATCCATCTCACACAGCACGGTGTAACCCTGCTCCAGTCCCCACTCGAAACCAGCGAGGTAAGCGCCGAGCAAGCCACCCTTGCCCTCACGATGCAGCACCTTGATGTTGGAGTCCTCAGCTGCGAGCTTGTCGGCTGCCTCACCGGTTCCGTCTGGCGAATTATCGTCGACGATGAGGATATCTACCTCCGGAGCTGCCTTGCGGAGGCGGCCCGTGATCAGTGGCAAGTTTTCCAACTCGTTGTAGGTAGGGATGATGACGAGGGTGAGGTCGCTAGGCTTGCTCATGTGGGCTGAAAGCTCCTTGATGTGGGTGAGTTAAAAGTCTGATGTTCTAGTTTAGCGAACGCCCGCGCGTCGCCGCTGGGTAGTACGTTCCTGCCGGGCTTGTCGACGCCGGGCCCCTGGCTCCCGCTTGGCCGCCACCAGCGCAATCGCTACCCCAAGCACGCCGAGCGCGACCAGGGTCAACTCGATGTATTGGCCAAACCTGGCGGCCACGGTGACGGTGTCGCGCAGCGGGAGGGTGTCAATCAACGTCGCGTGGGTAAAAATCTCCGATTGCTGCGTCACGGAACCATCAGGCAACACGATCGCGGAAGCGCCGGAGGTCGCGGCGATGACCACCGCTCGGTCCAACTCGATGGCTCGCATCCGGCTCATCGCGAGCTGCTGATACGTCATGTCGGTGAAACCAAAGGTTGCATTGTTGGTTGGGGTGGCCAGGATCTGGGCGCCACTGCGCACGGCGCTGCGGTATGCGGCGTCGAAGGCAACCTCGTAACACGTGGCGATGCCTACGGTGACATCCCGATCCGATTGCGCCGCCGTCATATGGACAGTGCCATTTCCGGAGCCTGGTTTGAAGTCGCCGGCCAGGTCCACATAGTCGGAGAACTGCCGGAAGAAATCCCGGTACGGCATGTATTCGCCGAAGGGCTGGAGGTACTTCTTGTAGTGATAATCTCCTGGGCTGCCATCGGCTCGGAACACTTGCATGGTGTTGCGGTCCCCCACCTCGTCGCTGAGGATGGTGCCGACCAAGATTGGGGCGCGGACGTTGCGGATGGCGTCGTCGATAAGCTTGGCGGCTTGGGCGTCGGCAAACGGATTGACGTCGGAGGAGTTTTCGGGCCAGATGACCAGGTCGACGGGTTGCTGGATGCTGCTGGTTTCGCGCGCATGGTTGGCAAGTACCGCACGGCGCTGCGCATTGAAATCCAAGCCAAGTCGTGGGACGTTGCCCTGCACGGCTGCCACAGTCACCTCACCAACCGGTGCAGCATTGGGGGTAGCAACGAGGCCGACGATGACGGCTGCGACGCCGACCACCCCAAGGCCGATATGCGGTGTGAACTGGTGCGAGCGTCGGAAGCTGAGGGATGCAAGGGTTGCACCTAGCAGCGCCACCACGAAGGTCACTAAAGCGGGGCCACCGATCGCAGCTAAGTGGGCTAGGGGGCCTTCCACCTGTCCCCACGCGAGCCGCACCCAGGCGAAACCGTTGAAAGGCCAGGAACTTCGCACATACTCTACGGTGACATACCACGCAGCGAACCACAGTGCGGACAGCCGGGTGTGCCTGATGATGAGCGTGGCCAGCGCCCCAAACGCGACACTGTAGGTAGCTTCCATAACTGACAACGCCACATAAGGCAGCTTGCCGACAAACTCGCCGACCCAAGGCAGCAAGAACAAGTAGTTGCCCAACGCATGGACACCACCAAGGAGGGCGCCGAAACGCCAGGACACGGAATTTCCCCGCCACGGACACAGCGCGACAAAAAGAACCCCGATACCGAGGATCGCAGCCCACCACCAGCCCAAGGGTTCGTAGGAGCAATAGAGTAGGAATCCCGATGCGAAGCTAAGCGCAATTCTGCCGAGCTGGATCACTTGTGGTTCTTTCCGGGACCGTCCGAACTTGGCTTGTCCGAACCAGGGCCGGTGAAGTCGTCGGGGTCGATGTTTTCGGCCCAAGAGCTGATGTCTTCGTCGCTCGGTTGTGGCTCTTCATCGATAACCTGATCGTTGTTCGGCCGGTTTCCTGGAGTTGTCGTTTCAGAGCTACCGAAGCTGCCATAGGAAGTGGACGCACGGTACTTCCCCGCTGCTTCAAATCCGCGCATACCAAGCTCCTCCACGAAGCGCTTTGCCTTGCGGGCGAGAGCTGCGCGGACGAGCGCGCGGGTGGGAGCGATGATGAGGAAGATACCCATGATCGATGTGAGGAAACCCGGGACAGCAACACCGATACTGCCGGCGGTGATGAGGCCGTAGTCAACCGCCGATCCCCCGGCAGAACGCTGACCGGACAAGGCGGCGCGAGCGACCTGTTTCATTTCGATGCCGGCTAGCACGATGCCACCCACGAGCAGCAAGAACAAGGCTACAAAAGCCCAGCCGACACCGATGAGCTGGCTGACAGCCCAGAAAGCAAGAGCTTCCAGGACTAAGTAAGCGAGGAAAATTACTATTGGCACCTCACCTACCCTACCTATCGTTCTGATTGAGCATTATCTGGCTTAGGATTTTGGTGCGAAAACGAAGACGGAATCGTTGTTCAATGCCTACAGTGTATAGGTCAGTATTCCTCGCTCGAACGGATTTCTATGTTTGGAAAAAAAATAGTAGCTTCCGTTGCTTCTAGTTTCGTCATATTCTCGGGTATTGCTGCTGCGCAGACCGATTTGAACTTAGACGAGACAAACAAGTGGTACGCAGAGGTCCTTGCGGACGAAACGATGGCCCAAGCGGTCAATACGGATTCTATGGTGTCTGAGGAGCTAGCCACAAACGATGCGCAAGCAACAACCGTGGATGAGAACATTTCTATGGAGACACTTGGTCTAGTAACTGACATGCGTGTTAAACAGGACTTTGAAGGTGGTGCACGGGCTTTTGTGACACGGAATTGTCAAGCTTTTCTTCCATTCAATCACCAGGTTTGTGGGGCAATTCTTGCTAAGTACTTGTCAATGGGCGGGCCGACAAGCTGGTTGTTGTGGCCAACTAGTGGTGAGTTACTGAATCCGGATGGAGTTGGCGCGCGGTCTCAATTCCAGAATGGCTTGATCTATTGGCACCCCAATCATGGGGCGTGGTCGGTTCAGCCATTGATGATGGAGATTTGGGGTCGTACTGGATATGAGCGAGGGGTTCTCAGCTATCCGGTGACGGATAGTTTTGCGGGTGGTGACCGTATCGGTCAAAAGCAGTTGTTCGCCGGTGGTGGTGCGTATTGGAAGTTGGGGCGCGGCGCAGCAGTTTACGGAAAGATCAACGAGAAGTATGTCTCGATGGGGGCTGAAACTTCCTGGCTTGGTTACCCAGTTGCTGAAGAGGTGGGGCTTCCTGATGGCGCTGGGCGAATGTCACGCTTCGAACATGGTTGGATCTATTGGCATCCGCAGCATGGTGCGCACCCGGTAGGTATGGATATGTTTCGCCAGTGGGGAGAGCAGGGGTATGAACGTGGTGTTTGGGGTTACCCGACAGCGGACCCGGTGATGGATGCGGATGGGGCGTATGAGACCCAAGTGTTCCAAGGCGGTCAGAAAAGCGGAATGTCGCCGACGCTTTGGGTAATTTGTCAGTATTCAAATAGGCAAATTATTCCAGAAGTGGTCTCGCGGGCGATTAGATTCGCCGAGATATCTAGGAAACCCACGAAGGAGGTCTTACGAGAATCTGCTCAAGAGGTTGCTCTATTGGCATTTCAGGACGTATCACCAGGACACCAACGAAACCAAGCTGGGATTCGTGCAATTGGAACTGATGGCCCATCGGGTTCTAACCAAAGAATAATCTATTCAGATCCGGAGCCCCATAGAGTGGGCGATGTTTATAAGAACTGGGCGGGGAAAGGGAGCACGAATATCCTGATGGACATTCAATTTGATTCCTATGTTAATTACGATCACGTTGGCATATTTATTCGACCAGACACGATTGTCGAAGCAGAGGGACTCGGAAAGACTGCCAGGTCTTTTGGAATCGATCAGTCACCGATTCGCCCAGATGTTCAGCGGTTTCATGTGGATTCTGCAATAGATCCGAGGACCATTCAAGCTGCTGCTTCTTTCGCCGAACAGGCTGCAAATCGTCAGACGCCTTACGACGCAAATCCATTTGTTAACAAGGGTTCATCATCTGATGACTATGCAAAGCTCAACTGCTCAGAACTAGTTTGGAGAGCGTATCACGCATATTCAGGAATTGACTTAGACTCAAATGGTGGACCCGGGGTATGGCCTAAGGACATTGTCAATAGCGGATATCTAAAGAGCTATGGCTAGACTACGACTCCTAACTCTGCTGGTGGCGCTGTTGTTTATGGGTTCGGCCTGCGCGTCAAATAAATTGCCATTGCCTCAATCCGTGGAGGTACACAGCCCTATCGAGGTCGCCGCATCTGGGCGAGGCGGAAAGGTTTTCCTTTTCCAGTTTTCTCAAGACGGGGTTCAGAAGGACGGAGAGTTTAATAAGGCTGGTGACTTTGTTGGGCTCGCTCGATCAGAACGTGCAAAAGTTTTTAGCGCAGGCGAATTCATTACCATATTCGATAGTAATGAAACTAGAATCCCTTGGGATGGGTTGGATTTTCGGCCCGTATCGAAAAACGAGGAGTTATACTTCTTTTCCTCTATTGCTCAAAGCACCAATGTCGGTTGGCGGACACACGTAGCACAATTTGACTCCCAAGGGCAACTGGAAACGACCAGCGTTCCCGGAAGGCTTGACAACGTGATCATTTGCGAAAATGAAAAATATGGCCTGTTGAGCGAAATCGTGGCCGGGGAAGCCCCAGAACCCATGTATCTTTCGAAGCTAGCTTTGGGCGAAGAATCCGGAACAGGAGTCCTCATGGACCTTCCGGATAACAGTGCGTGGAGTGCGCTCCCCGGAATTGCGGTTTGTTCAAACACAAGGGATGGGAAACCAGTAGTGAAACAGGTTTTTCAAAGTCGTCCGTATGACGGATCCACGCCGAGATTGATGATTTTTGAGATTAGTCCAGATGATGGTAGCTTGATGGGTCAGTATCCATTACGGGAAGTGGGCGCTGACCGAAGTACGCGAGTCGTGCGCGCAAATGGGTTTGCGAAAAGCGAACCTGATGGGTCAATAATCACCGTCGATCACGATGCAATCCGACGGTACAAACTGAATTCTGATGCCATGGAAGAGATTTGGCGACCTTCTATTGAGAGCGCTGAAGGCAGTAGTCCTATACAGGCATTTGATATCCAAGGTGACATTACGGCAATTGCAACTATGACTGCCAACAAGAGCCAGGACATTCTGTATATCGACCACGAGCAAGGAAAAGTAGTCTCGCAATCCGAGTTGAATCTTCCCTCGAATGTGCAAGTCATTGACGCAATTGCTTTGGGTTAAGTCGGTAACGGGCCTATGCATTTAGCTAGGCCCTTAGCGATCCTCCAGGTCGCCTTCCATCTCCAGGAAGGTAGAACGCAGTGTCTCCAGGTCCTCGGCTGATGGCTCAGCCCACATTCCCCGGTCGGCGGCCTCTAGGAGGCGTTCGGAAATATCGCGTAGCGCCCAAGGGTTGGATTGCTTGAAGAATTCCCGCATGGTGTCGTTGCGGACGTACTCCTGTGTCAAGGTCGAGTACATCCAATCATCCATCAGCCCGGTGGTGGCGTCGTAGCCGAACAAATAATCCACGGTCGCTGACATCTCAAAGGCTCCCTTGTAGCCGTGCTTGCGCATGGCTTCCAACCAGCGTGGATTGACCACACGGGCGCGGAATACGCGGCGGGATTCCTCGTGCAAGGTGCGGGTCCTCACGGTTTCTTGACGTGTTGAATCCCCGATGAATGCCTCGGGGTCCTTGCCAGTGAGGGCGCGTACGGTGGCGACCATGCCGCCATGGAATTGGAAGTAGTCGTCGGAATCTGCGATGTCGTGCTCTTGCGAGTCCACGTTCTTAGCCGCCACGGAAATTCGCTGGTAGGCCGCGCGCATCTCCTCTTTCGCCTCGATGCCGTTCAGGCCCCGACCATAGGCGTAGCCACCCCAGTTCGTATAGACCTCGGCCAAGTCCTGGTCATCACGCCAATTACCAGACTCGATGAGCTGCAGCAGCCCAGCCCCATACGTGCCTGGCTTGGAGCCGAAAATGCGTCGCACGGGCTTATCGACGTCCGCATGAGCACGCACGTAGTTGTCTTCTGGAGATTCATCAAGGTGGGCTACCAGCTGGACGGCGTCGTCAAGCAGCGCTACCACGTGCGGGAACGCATCGCGGAAGAATCCGGAGATGCGGACGGTGACGTCGATGCGTGGGCGGCCGAGCTCTTCAAGCGGAATGACTTGGAGGTCCACCACGCGTCGCGAGGCTTCATCCCAGATAGGCCGGATGCCGAGCAGCGCGAAGACTTCGGCGATGTCGTCACCCGAGGTACGCATGGCGGAGGTTCCCCAGACAGACAGGCCAACACTCTTCGGGTAGTGGTCATGTTCCTGCTGGTAGCGCTGGATGAGGGAGTCTGCGAGCAATTGACCGGTTTCCCACGCCAGGCGCGAAGGGATGGACTTCGGGTCCACGGAGTAGAAGTTTCGGCCAGTAGGCAGCACGTTGACGAGACCACGCATCGGGCTTCCTGATGGGCCCGCTTCGATGAATTCGCCGTTGAGCGCGCGCAGAATTTGGGTGATTTCGCGTGGTGTTTGTCGCAGGCGGGGCACGATTTCGCTGGCGGCGAAGCGCAGGATGTCGCGGGCTTGCTCAGGGGCGTCGAGTGCAGCTACTGCCTCTGGGGCCCATCCGGCGGCGCTGAGTTGTGCTAGCAGCGCTTTCGCTGTGCCTTCAATTTCGTCGACGCGAGCGCGGGATTCATCTCCGGCTTCCGAGAGCCCGAAGGCTTCGCGCAAGCCAACCACGGAGCGTTCTCCACCCCAGAGTTGGCGGGCACGCAGCATGGCCAGCACGAGGTCGATGAGCATTTCTTCTTCGATCGGCTCACCCAGGATATGCAGGCCACCACGGATGGCCACGTCCTTGATTTCGCAGAGCCAGCCGTCGATATGCATGAGCATGTCGTCGAAGACTTCCTCGTCGGGGCGCTGTTCCCAACCCAGGTCTTGGTCCATTTTTGCTGCCGTGAGCAACGTCCAGATTTCCTGGCGGATGGCCGGGAGCTTGGATGGGTCCATGGCGGAAATGTTCTGGTGCTCATCCAAGAGCTGCTCAAGGCGGGTAATGTCGCCGTACGACTCTGCTCGCGACATGGGCGGGATCATGTGGTCGACCAGCACGGCGTGAGCGCGGCGCTTGGCCTGGGTGCCCTCACCCGGGTCGTTGACCAGGAACGGGTAGATGAGCGGGATGTCGGCGATGGCTTGGTCGGTGTAGCACTCGGCAGACATGCCGACGGTCTTGCCGGGCAGCCACTCCATGTTGCCGTGCTTGCCCATATGAACAATCGCATCGGCGCCGAAAACGCGACGCAACCAATAGTAGGTGCCCAGGTAGTGGTGGTTCGCAGGCAAGTCAGGGTCATGGTAGATACCGACTGGATTCTCGCCGAAGCCACGCGGTGGCTGGACCATCACCACCACGTTGCCGAACTGCAGGCCGGCGATGTAAATCTCTTGCGTTTCCGGGTTCACGTAGTGCGTGCCCGGGGCCTCGCCCCAATATTCTTGCATTTCTGCTTGGGTGGCTTCCGGCAGCGTGGCAAAGTATTCCTGGTACTGCGCACGGGACAGCTTCAGCGGATTATTGGCCAGCACTTCTTCGGTGAGCCATTCGGGATCGTGGCCTCCGGCCTCGATGATGGCGTGCATGAAGGCGTCGCCATCCATGTCGTCATAGCCAGGGATTGAGCTGGTGTCGCCCAGATCGTAGCCCGCGTTGGCCAGAGCGTGCAGCACGCGGAGCGTAGAGGCCGGGGTATCAAGACCGACGGCATTACCGATGCGAGCGTGCTTGGTCGGGTATGCCGAGAGCATGACCGCGATCTTCTTCTCGGAATTGTCCAGGTGTCGCAGTCGAGCGTGCTTAACCGCGATGCCAGCCAGGCGTTCGCAACGCTCGTGGTCCGGCACATAAGCGATCAGGCCGTCCGCGTCGTATTCCTTGAACGAGAACGGCACGGTGATGATGCGCCCGTCGAATTCAGGTACGGCAACCTGCGTTGCAACGTCCAACGGGGTCAAACCGTCGTCGTTGTCGTCCCAGGCCTCCCGAGGGGTGGTCAGCGCCAGCCCCTGAATGATCGGGATATTCAGGGCTGCGAGGTGCGCGACATCCCAAGCTTCGTCGTCGCCACCGGCCTGCGCCGTGGCCGGCTTGGTGCCGCCAGCCGCTAGAACCGTGGTGATAGCAGCATCAGTCTGGGAGAGCTCTGCGAGCAGCTCGGCGGGTGCCTGGCGGAGCGACGCGGTGAAAATCGGAATCGCCTGTGCGCCCGTGGCCTCAATCGCACGGGACAGCGCCTTGATGTACTCGGTGTTACCAGCCAAGTGTTGTGCGCGGTAGTAAAGCACGGCAATTTTAGGGCCTGCTGGACCTTCGGTGTTAGCCCATTCGTTGCGATCAAGATGACCCCACATCGGCATGTGTTCCGGCTCGTCGAAGCCGTAGCCGGTGAGCAGGATCGTGTCCGAGAGGAAGCGGTAGAGGTGCTCGAGGTTCTTGGCTGAGCCTTCCGCCAGGTAGGTGTGCGCGGTTGTCGCTACGCCTGCTGGCACGGTGGACAGCTCGGTGAGCTCAGCGTCGACGGCCAACTCGCCGGAGACGATGACAGTCGGGATCCCGGTCTTCAGTACCGCATCGAGGCCGGTTTCCCAGGCTCGCCTGCCGCCCAGGAGGCGGACAACTACCACCCGCGCGTCGGCAAGCCACTCCCCGACTTGTTCAGGCTTTATCGACATCGGGTTGGCGAACTTGAACTCGACGTTCTCGGCGCTATTTGCGGCCTTTGCGGAAAGCAGGTCAGTATCCGAAGTGGACAGGAGGGCAATCAAGGTAATCGTCCTTCCGGGGTGCGCGCCCCAAGGTGTGTGCAGTGGCCTCGCGTGCCGATTTCTCTGCGCAGGTCTGGCTGTAACAGTGGCGCGACCGCCCGGAGTTTCACCGAAAGTTCCGCCGTCAGAGAAGCCTGGTCACACGAGATGGATATGTGAGAGCTATGTTACGGCACTGGGATTTTCCGGGGTTGGAAACCCCACCGAGAGCCATTGGCCCGATGAATAAACCGCGATTGCCCGATCAATTTCATTGTCACACCTCCACGGATCACCCCAGTGTTGCAAGAAGTTTCAGTACTGCCCAACGGCTCGGACTCCCGGCGCCATCCGCAATGTCGCGCGGCGTCCGATCTGAAATCCTGGCTCAATCCGCATCACTGATGCTGCGTGCGGAGGCGAAAATCCCTTTGACGCATCGACCCCCAAGTGGTGTGGTCAGCAGGCTCTCAGACCCTATGTCGGAAGTATCTTTCCGAAAGCCCAATCGAGCTGGCCGTCAATATGCAGGTAGTACGGCAAGAAATGATTGATTGACAGCCTCCCCGGGATCCGCCACAGCTTCGACTCCCGGTACTCCACCGACACTGTGCGGTACGCTCGCCACCGATCGCGTAGCTTGCGCACCTGGCGGACCGGAATCACGTCGTCGTTACGCGAGCCCCAGAGCAACACCGGCACCCGCGGGGCCTTCGCTCCAAGTTCCTGCCGCCCCAGGGCCGCGCTTATCGACGCCGAATGGCTGGCTATCTCGCTGAGTGAGCGACCGTCCACCGTCCAGCTGCGCGTCTCCTCGAAGCCACTGGCCAGCACGGTGCCGCCAGCACAGGTGGTGATGTTGGCCATGATCTGTTGTTTGCCGTGCTCGTTGAATAGTGGCCAGAGTTCCTCCCACATGTCCTGGGATTGGATCATCAGGCCCGCGATGGAATATGCGAGGGTGCCAACCACGAGAGACCCATCAACATGCTCCATTACGTCTTGCAGCGTGGAGGGGGGTGCGCCTACAACTGCGGCCTCCACCCGCAGCTCGGGGGCATAGTCGGTGTTTTCCACACACCATCCGGCAGCGCCCCCGCCCTGGGAAAAGCCCCAGACAATGACGGGAGCGTTGGTCGGCAGGCCGAGAGATTGGGCGGCGCGAACGGCGTCGAAAAGCGATTGGCCTGCGGTGATGTGGTCAACGTAGTATTGGATGCCGGCATCGGGGTCACGTGGGTAGTCGATGAAAACGACGTCGCAACCCCGCTGCAATAAGTGCAAAATCACCGGCAACTCGTAGGCCATGATGGCATCGTAGGGCTTGCTCAGAAAGAGCTTGAAACCGATCGCTGCGGTGTGCGAAGGATCGCAATGCTGAGCCACGCCCTGGGTCGATGGAGCATACGCAATGACCGGCCGCGGTCCCGCTACTTCCCAGGGAGACCGGGACTGCACGAAAGAGGCAGTTGCCGTGAGTCCCCGGCCGTTAGAGTCGGTGGTCACGTATTCAAAACGCGTAGCCTTCCCCGGGTTTAATCGCGAATGAAGGCCCAGCATGTCCAACGGCCCGCTATCCAACACCGTTCCCGGCGCAAGGCCATACAATCGTTCGGAACCACCGAAATGGGGCACCTTCACCTCAGTGGTCAAAGTGCGCTCCACTGGCTGGCGACGTAAAAGCCGACGCAAGTAATCCTTGCGTAACGGCGTGGCCATGCGCGACAACATGATCGCGGTCCGGAAAGTGCGCCCAAAGCTCATAGTCACGACCTTAGTAGCAATCTGCCCGCCGCTACCGAGCCGATTCCCTCAACGTAAAACTGCTCACAGGAGCGCGGAAATGTCCGAACGGCGATCTAGAATCAGAACTCATGACTTCACCCAAGCATGCCTCCGCTGAAAAAGTTGCCTGCGACCTTGGCCTTGGTGATCGTTCCCGAGTAGATGGCTGCCCAGGCGCCCTTTCATTCCACCACGCAGCTGACGGCGCCATCGGACGGGTCCGCTTCCCCGGCGGACTCCTCTCCCCCGCTGACTTGGAGAGCTTCGTTGCAATCGCCAGCCAATTCGGCGACGGCGACATCCACCTCACCACCCGCGGCAACGTCCAAGTTCGGGCCATCACCGACACCGACGGCTTCTCCTTTGCGGTACAGGACGCGGGGCTCGTCCCGAGCGTGGCGCACGACAAGGTTCGCAACATCATCGCCTCTCCCCTTGCTGAGCTTGAAGAACACGTAGCAAAACTGGATCGAGCTCTGTTGAGCTCCCCAGCACTCGCGGGGCTTTCCGGCCGAACCCTCTTTGGCCTCGACGGGGGCGACGGCGCCATCCTCGCCCAACAACCAGACTTCGGCGCACTTTTCGACGAAACCGGCACCCATATCATCCTCGGTGGACGAATCATCGGCCAAGTAAACCGCGACCCCATCGCTACCATCGCCACGCTCGCACATACTTGGCAAGAACATCGGGGCGACGCCTGGCGCGTCGCGGAAAAGCCCGAACTCCACCAAGAACTCATTCGTGCTGTCTCAGTCACCCCAAGTAACAACGCGTTCACTACTTCCGAACCCACCCATATTGGTTGGTTTGATCGGGAAGACGGCAGCGTCTCCCTCGGCGCTGGGCTCATCTTCGGAATCCTGCCCGCCAAGGTGAATGAGCTGCTCGTGGCCGTCGGCAAGCCAGTGCAAGTTACACCGTGGCACAGCGTGCTCATTCACGATCTTGACGAAGGCGAAGCCGAAGCTGTAGCCAAAGTGCTAGCTCCCATGGGGCTCATTTTCGATGCGCACTCGCCAAAACTCCAGGTCACCGCCTGCACCGGGCTGCCGGGGTGCGCGAAATCGCGCTCGGACGTGCGTCGGGACGCTCTTCAGCTCATGGTGCAGGGAAACCAAAGCAGAGCGCACTTCTCCGGTTGCGAGCGCCGCTGTGGGCACCCCCGCGTGGCCTACACCGACTATCTGGCGTTGTCTGATAGCGAATATGAAGTAACCACTCGCTAACCTAGAGGCTATGCACAGCTACATCACCGACGGTAACGAGATCTACCGCCAATCCTTCGCCATGATCCGGGAAGAATCAGACCTCTCGCGCTTCGACGACTTACAGGCGCAAGTTGCGGTCCGCATGATTCACGCGGCAGGCCAAACGGACCTCGCTGAAGACATCGAGTTCTCCGACGGACTCGTTCCCGCAGCTCGCGGTGCACTGCAGGCTGGCAAACCGATCATCACTGACGTCAACATGGTTGCTTCGGGTGTCACTCGTAAGCGACTCCCCGCCGACAACGACGTGCTGTGCTTCCTCCGCGACGCGCGCGTGCCGGAACTCGCACAACAACTGGGCACCACCCGTTCCGCCGCAGCCGTCGAACTGTGGGCACCGCTTATCGACGGCGCCGTGGTCGCCGTCGGCAATGCCCCCACGGCACTCGTCCACCTGCTGCAATGGCTCGCCGCGGACAACTCACGGCCGCGCCCAGCTGCGGTACTAGGTATTCCGGTCGGGTTCGTCGGCGCTGCCGAATCCAAGGCTGATCTGGCAAATGTTGCGGCTGATCTTGGCATTGAATTCCTCACTGTTCACGGCCGCCGTGGTGGTTCCGCCATCACCTGTGCTGCCATCAATGCGCTGGCCACCGCCCAGGAGATCCTGCCATGAGCACGCTATTCGGCATTGGCGTCGGTCCCGGAGATCCTGAACTTCTCACTTTGAAGGCAATCCGCGCCCTCGAACAAGTCGACGTCGTGGCCTACCACGCCGCGCCGGGCAAAACTTCCACAGCAGCCACGATTGCGCGACCACATTTCCGGGAAGGGCTACAGGAAGAGCTGCTGGAATACCCAGTGACCGTCGGCGCGACCGATCACCCCGGTGGCTACGCCGGGGCACTGGCAGATTTTTACACCGAGGCGGTTGCTCGTCTGGCTGCTCACCTAACCGCAGGCAAGTCGGTAGCGGTGATCTCTCTTGGGGATCCGATGCTGTACTCCTCCTACCAGCACTTACATCGCGCCCTGGCAGAATTTGCCACGAAGACCGAAATCATCCCCGGCATCCCATCAATCACGGCAGCTGCTGATGTGCTTGGGTTACCTCTTGCAGAAGACGACGAAGTCCTCACCATTATCCCCGGGACTTTGCCATCAGCTGAGCTGAAAGCCCGGCTCGCGGCCACCGATACAGCGGTGATCATGAAGCTCGGGCGGACTTTCGACAAGGTGCGCGACGCACTCATCGAGGTTGGGCTTGCCGAACGCGCCTATGTCGTTGCTCGGGCCACTATGGCTGGCCAGCAGGTTTCGCCGCTTCTGGAAACCACCGAGGTGCCTTATTTCGCTTGCGTGGTCGTCCCATCCCGGGTGGTGAGCTCTCCTACCGATCAGCTTGGCGAGGTCGTCGTCGTCGGCCTCGGCCCGGGTGCCGACCGCTGGACCACCCCTGAGGTCATGGCGGAATTAGCCCAGGCCACCGACATCGTCGGCTACTCCACGTACGTCAATCGGGTGCCGCATCGCCCTGGCCAACAGCGCCACCTGTCCGACAACAAGGTCGAAGCCGAGCGCGCAGCGATGGCACTGGATATGGCCAAGCGCGGTGCCCGCGTAGCGGTGGTGTCCTCCGGTGATCCGGGCGTGTTTGCCATGGCGGCTGCGGTGTTGGAAACTGCGGACGATGACTTGTGGCGCGACGTGCCAGTGCGCATTGTACCTGGCATGACGGCAGCTCAGGCGGTGGCCTCGCGTGTGGGCGCGCCCCTGGGACATGACTTCGGCATGATTTCGCTGTCGGATCGATTGAAGCCGTGGGAGATCATCGAAAAGCGCATTAGGGCGCTGGCCAGCGCCGATATGGCCTTTGCGGTGTACAACCCGGCATCGAAGACGCGCCGGGAGCAGGTCGCCCACCTGCGGGACATCGTGGCCGAGTATCAGAAGCCGGAAACCCCGGTGATTGTGGCCCGTGCGGTGGGGTCAGATGTGGAAAACGTGGTCGTGACCTCGCTCAAGGATTTTGACCCGGAGATCGTCGATATGCGCACCATGGTGATCATTGGCGCCTCCACCACCACGGTGTACGAAGGTGTGGATGGTACCCGGGTGTTCACTTCGCGGCGCTATAGCTGAACCAGTTTTTTCACGTCCGGCAAGCCATCTTCGCGAATCTGGGCTAGGTCGTAGGCTGTCTGCATGTCAAGCCAGAGCTTTGCTGTGCCGATCCCGGCGAGCTCGAAACGAATCGCAAAGTTCGGTGAAACGGCCGCGTGACCATGCGGTACCCTGCTCAACGCGACTCGTGAAACGCCTAGGCTGCGAGCAGCTTCGGCCACACTGATCTCAAGCTCACTCAGTACGTCTTCGTAAATCACTTCGCCTGGGTGTACTAGGTTATGCATCATCAATCTCACCTTCCTCACCGTTCCTAGTGGTAGTAGAGATAATCAACTAGCTCGACGTCCTCACCTATGAATCGAAAAATAATTCTCCAGTTTCCTGACACTTTCACAGCCCAGAAGCCATCTAAGTCATGTGTTCGGAAGCCCGGAATTGCTGTGATCGGCGTGATTTCAGTAGCAGCATCAAGGACGGAGAGAATCCTTCGCAATTTGGCAGCATGAGCAACTTGGATGCCACGCTTAGACCCGGTGTGAAAATAGAGTTTTAACCCTTTGCGTTGGAAACTGACGATCACAGAACGAGTGCATCGCGTGACGATACATATGGCAATGCCGGACCCCTCCCGCCAAACTATGTCATTAGTTATTTAGCCACGCTCAACCATTGTTGGTGGTCGAATGTGGAACGAAAAGCTTGTGGATCCCGAGGGCATTGACGAGCCGAGTTCGGATACCGATCTCGATCCGTTCGATAGCATAGTGAATGAGAGTGCGCAGTTACCGGTCTGCTTCATAGAGAGCGGTGACATCCGCAAACGAGGTGCCAGGCACAAATGTGTCATTTCCCGCACGGATTCTGCAGGGGTACCAATACCCTGAAAATCGGTAATAAGAGACCTTGCTGGGCCAGAGACGGGCATTGCTTTCAACAACATCCAGGGTTAAGTAAAGAAAAGTGTGTCTCTGATGCGTGGTTTCCGCAGCGTTGTGGGCCTGAAGCCAGTATTTACTGTTGTCTGGGAGCCGTAGCCCGCTCGATGTCGTCCCTTCGGTGTAGTCGGACTACCGCTGTGGGCTTTATTTCACTAAAAAACGCTGCTCTACGTAGTCGGACTACGCCGAAGCGACGACATAGCACTTGTGCAGCAAACCCGCACGGCCGGCGACACGCCGACCGGACACACTCTTCTTTACTTAACCCAACATCCATGCCACGCTGTCGCGGCAATACACAAGGTGCTCGGCGGTGGAGACTCCCCGTTTCTGCCGACGTGCCATGTACGAACTTCTCAAAAGAGATCCAGCCCGCTCTTGTTCCGAAGAGCAAGACGGGCTGAACGATTAAGTCAATTAGATCTAAACATGTCAGCATTACGACGGCATTGGCGCTCGTTGCAAGGGGAAATAAAAGAACGCGTGCTGTATCGCACTCCATTAATGGCTGGTGAGCCGCACCGAATCTGACGCACTACATTTCCCGCAACAGTCGCAGCACTTCGACTGGGGTATGGGCCACCACTGCCCGCGAACCGCCCGGTAACGGTGGCCGCTCGACCATTACGACGGGGATCCCTAGGGATCGGGCGGCTTCCAGTTTGGCTGCGGTAAGTTGTCCGCCGGAATTCTTGGTAACCAGGCAGTCGATCTGATTGCCGACCATCAACTCCTTCTCCCCCGCCACATCGAACGGCCCGCGGGACAAAATGAGGCGATGGCGCGCTGGTAGCGGAGCTGTGGGCTTCTCGACGCACCGGATCACATACAAGTTATGCGGATCCCGAGCAAAAGGCGCCAATTGCTGGCGACCGATGGTCAGGAAAATATGGTGATAATCGCGAGCCGCAATGCTCGCCGCCTCGTCCATTGACGCCACTGGTAGCCAACGGTCCCCTGGAACCGGCTCCCAGGGTTTGCGGTGCAAGCTAATCAAGGGCACACCAGTTGCCAATGCAGCCTCGGCTGCCGACGTCGAGATCTTTTCCGCGAACGGATGCGTAGCATCGATGATGACCTCGATGTCGTTGTCAAAAATCCAGCGTGCGAGCCCTGCTGGGCCACCAAACCCGCCGATGCGCACCTCTCCTACTGGCAAATGCGGGTTTGCTACGCGGCCTGCCAGCGAAGATGTCACCCACCAGCCCTGGCCCATCATGAGCCGGGCTAGTTCTCGTGCCTCCGCGGTTCCGCCTAAAATTAGTGCATGCATGGGATTGTCCTACCGTGTTCATCGCGCGGACGATCGTCGGAGTACAGGTACGAGTCCGGGAAGCCCTCAGCACCAAGGACGCGACCTACCACGATCATTGCGGTTCGGGTGATTCCGGCCTGCTGCACCGCAGCCGCAATGTCATTGAGTGTGCCACGGATGATGGTCTCCTCGGGGCGAGAGGCGAAAGCGACCACGGCGACTGGACAGTCTGAGCCATAATTTGGCACCAATTCGGACACAACTCGCTCAATATCGTGCGCCGCTAGGTGAATGCACAAGGTAGCTCGAGAAGCGCCCAGCGTAGCAAGGTCTTCGCCTGCTGGCATGGCAGAGGCGCGCCCAGAAACCCGCGTCAGGATCACTGTCTGCCCCACCGTCGGCACCGTCAATTCGTGCCCCAAGGCAGCTGCCGTAGCCGCGAAAGACGGCACCCCAGGAACGACTTCATAGGAAATTCCGAGCTCAGTGAGACGGCGTGCCTGCTCGGCCAAGGCGGAATAGACCGAAGGATCACCAGACTGCAACCTCGCGACGTCCTTGCCTTCCGCGTCGGCGCGGGCGATGATGGTCGTGATCTCGTCCAACGGCATCCGGGCGGTATTGATAACCTCCGCTCCCTCAGGGACCCCGGCCAGCACTTCCTCCGGCACGATGCTGCCCGCGTACAGGCACACTGGACAGGAACGAATCAGGCGATCCGCTCGCAACGTGAGCAAATCCGCGGCACCTGGGCCGGCACCGATGAAGTAAACAGTCATAATTATCTAACCTAGCGTGTTGAGTCTTTGCGAACTTTCCACTGCCACACCGGCAAGGCTGGTTGCAGCGCAGTAAAGCTCCCAATGGCATGCTCATGAGATACATCAATCCTGGTCAGGGTGCCACCGTAGGCGGCACGTAGGTCAACCAAGAGAGCCTGAGATTGAATGGTCACCGCGTTGGCTACCAGCAATCCGCCGTCGATAAGCGCGGCCCACGCGGCCTCGAAAACCCCGGCCACAGTCAACCCTCCGCCGATAAATACGCAGGTGGGTCGCTCAGGACGTGCTGTTGGGAAGCTTTCCGCTACCTCCAGGCCGGGTACGCCTAGGCGGTGGGCGTTGTTGCGGATGCGCGCGCGTCGCAGCTCGGAGCGTTCAAAAGACACGGCTTGGGCACCTGGAGTCGCGCGCAGAAACTCGATCGCCACCGAACCACTACCACCCCCGATGTCCCACAAGAGGTCCCCCGGAACCCCTTCCAGCGCGCAGACGGTCAGCGCGCGAATATGTGACTTGGTGATTTGCCCGTCGTGCTCATAGGCATCGTCCGGCAGGCCCGGGAGGACACTGCGTTGCCTGCTAAGATCAGGCACCACCGCGATCACATTCAATCCGCTAGCTGGCTGTTCGACGGCTTCCGGAGTAGCATAGACGACCTCGGCCTGCGGGCCACCCAGATCGCTGAGCACGACGAGCTGAGCGGCTAAATGACCCTGATCGATGAGCAGCGAAGCTACGGCCTGTGGGGTAAACCGATCCCGGCCGAGAACGAGGAAAGGCTGTCCGGCGTCCAGATAAGGAACGATTTCCTCAACCCCAGCGCGCACCAAGGACACCACCGGAGTGCCGTGAAGGGGCCACTTCAGCTCAGCACACGCCAAGGACACCGAAGATGGAGCTGGTAGAACCCGGAAATTCTCGGCGCCGAACTCGCGCGCCAATGTCTGACCGATTCCATGAAACATCGGGTCACCAGACCCCAGCACAACGATGTTTTGGTGCCGCCAATTCTTCAAATACTCCTTGATCGCCGGCACCAACGGCGAAGGCCATGCCTTCATCTGAGCGCCTACGTGTTCCGGAATGAGGCCCAATTGTCGGGTGGAGCCAATGATGAGATCGGCGTCTTCGATGATGCTACGAGCGGTGGCAGACAGGTCATCGAAACCTCCCGGATTGATACCAATCACGTACACCCCGTGGTAGGGCACGGAAACGCTGAAATCAGGGTCGGCGTCGCCATCCACGATTGCCAAATGCGGCGGATGAGAAGCACCGTCTGCATGCGACGCGTTCGGGTCATTCGGTGGATCCGCAGGACGGTGCGCAGGGCTAGTCATGTGAATATCCTAGCTGGTCACGCTACCTAGGCATGAGGCGCCACACCGGACGAGGCACGATCGACATCACATAGGCCAGCGCCCGCAACCGCCCGGGAATCCACACGGTAGCGCTGCCGCGACGCGGAGCGAGAACTGCGTCCGCCACGTCGGCTGGAGTGACAGACATCGGCGCCGGTTTCATTCCCGCCGTCATCGAACCGATGACAAAACCAGGGCGTGCCAACGTCACTGCAACCTTGCTGCCGTGCAGCTCATCCATCAATCCCTGGCAGAATGCATCTAGCCCGGACTTGGTGGAACCGTAGACAAAGTTCGCTCGACGAGCTCGCCAGCCCGCAATCGATGAAAATGCATAGATCCGGCTCGTTGTTTTCTGGGTACGCATGCGCGCTGCCAACGCCAGCAGCGTGCTGATTTGCGCAGTGTAGTCAACCGTAGCGATGTCCCACGCGTGATCCGGGTTGCGCAGAGCACGCTCGTGCTCGCCTAGAATTCCGAAGCAAACAACGGCATGTGCAATCTCGCCCAGCTCGCTGGCCTGGTTGATCACCGTTTCGATGCTAGAAAAGTCCGTGGCCTCAAAGCACATCGTGTTCACTGTCGAAGCGCCGTCGGCAAGCAACTGCTCTTTGAGCTGCTCACAGGCCTGGGGGCGACGCGCGGCGAGAACCACCTGCTGCCCTGGCGCTAATCGACGCGCGATCTCGCCACCAATGTCACTGGTGGCGCCGAGGATGAGTACTACGGAATCGTTCATGGCTTTAGCCGGACCTTTCGGAGTGCGCGGGCGACTAGGCCAGCTGGTGGGTGTTATTGTTCAGGGATTCGCAGCCGGTTTCGGTGACCACCACGATGTCTTCAATGCGAGCCCCGAACTTTCCAGGCACGTAGATGCCTGGCTCGATGGAAAAGGCCATCCCTGGCTCCAGCACGAGGTCGTTACCAGCCATAATGAACGGTTCTTCGTGGGTGGACAGCCCGATGCCATGGCGCGTGCGATGGATAAACTCCGCGCCATAACCAGCCTTGCTGATGACATCCCGAGCCACATCGTCAATGCTTGCGGCGGTCACTCCCGGGCGGACCGCTGCCACCGCTGCACGCTGGGCCTGGTAAAGCACCTGGTAAAGACGTGCATACTCCGGATCGACCGCGGCGCCTGGCCCGCCGACCACATACGTGCGAGTGCAGTCTGAATGGTAGCCAGCACCCCAGGTCCCGCCGATGTCTACCACGACAACGTCACCGTCGGTTAGCTGGCGATCAGAAAAATCGTGGTGGGCGTTTGCCCCGTTTGGCCCCGAACCTACGATGACGAAATCAACCGCGGTGTGGCCAACGTCAAGAATAAGTTGCTCCAGTTGTTGGGCCACAGCCCGCTCGGTTATACCTGCGCGCAGTAAATTGGGAACCTGGGCGTGGACCTGGTCGATTGCCTTTCCTGCTGCCCGCAGCTGGTCGATTTCTTCCTCATCTTTACGCATGAACAGCTCCTTGAGCAGCGAGGAAGCCAAGACCGTCTCCCGTCCGGCAGCGCGCAGAATCTCTTGCAGCGGGAAAATATGATCGGCGGTGAGCGTCGCACCAAGCCCCACCCGCGCTCCGCGTTCCGAGGGGGCGGTTTCCGAGAGTCGCAAAGCCTCGATGGCCAAAGCATGTGGATCTGCGCCGTCCTCCCAGCCCACGATCTCGACGTCTAGCTCCCCCAATGCGCTGCGGGCCAATTCGCCGCGGTCAACCGCTGGAAGCAAGAAAGACGGTGTCCCCTGTGCCGGAATAACCAGCGCGGTCAAGCGTTCGTGGGTGCTGAGCCAGGAGCCCGTCAAGTAGGCAAGTTCAGCACCGGTGCCAAACACTAAACCATCCAGGCCGGCTGCGTTGGCCAGTTCGGCGGCATGACGGATTCGGCGGGCATACACAGACACAGGAAAATTGCTCATAGTTTTCCAGTGTAGGAGCTGGGGCGACTCGAGCGCGGGTTAGGCTCCGATCGCGACCACGCCACGACGAATAGCATCCACCGCCTGCCGGGCCGTCCGACAGATCTCATCGGTATAGCCAGTCTTTTTGACCTGCTCTAGTACGTCTACCACCTGGCGGCATTGCCGTACGAAGTCGCCTGGGGTGAGCTCCGCGCCGGAAGCATTCGCAGCCTGCAGGCAATAATCGAGTGGCGCGCCAGCGGTCCATTGGTGCATCGCCAATGCGAAACCGGGATCGGGCATCCGGGTCACCGGTAGGCGATGCCTGCGCTCATCGGATTCCAGTTCGGTCCAGATGCTGTAGGTGGCGGTCATCGCGGTGGCCATCTCATCTGTGGCTGCCTCGGGTTCCCCGCCGCTTTCTTTGCGGTTTTCGAAGGTGCACAGTGATACCACCCCCGCCAGCTCTGCGGGGTCTAGCTCATTCCAAATTCCCCTCCGCAGGCATTGGGCAACGAGCAGGTCTGACTCGTTGTGGATCTGGGCAAGCCGCTCCCCTTCATCGGTGATGACGGGGATGTCCCGGCCTTCGACCTCCTGGAACTCTACATAATCCAGCTCAGCCAACAAGTTGAGGATTCGATCGAAGGTGCGTCCCAACGTATCGGTGGCTGCCGAGACCTTTGAATCCAGTCGATCGAAATCGCGTTGGCGGCGGGCCAACCGTTCCGCGATTCGACTCAGTTGCTCCCGGTCGGGCCAATGGTGTGCGGGGTGGGCACGAAGCTCCGCCCGGAGTTCGTTAACTTTGCTATTGCCACGCACCCGCGGTTCCAAGCGCATCCGCTTCGGCCGCGGGTAGTTCCCGCGCTGGAACTTCTGCACGACATACTTCGCCCCTCGTCGCGGATGATGCGTGACATCACGAGGCAGCGACATGCTGCCCACGACGACCGGTGGCACCCCAAAGGACTCAGCGTCGACCCTGCCCGACCAGCCAGTTTCCATGGTGATCCAGGGCTTCGGGTCATACTTGTTGGACGCCGCGGACACTACCACTGCCAACAGCGGGTGTTTCTTGCCTGGCATCGCGATCACGTCCCCGTTCTGCAGCGAGCGCAGCACCGCGGTGGCCTCGTCAAAGCGTGACTCTAAAGCGTGCCGCTTGGCATCCTTTTCCGCATCCTTGAGCTCGCGGCGGATACGAGCATATTCCATGAATTCCGCCACCGGGTCGCCTGTCGACGGCGGATTGGTCGCCGCAATGGCGTCGGCAAGCTCGGCTTTGAGCTTATTGACCTGGTGTTCCGCGCGGTCCAGCTCGGCGACCTCGGTGACCACCGAACCGTCAGCCTGATATTGTGCGAAGGACTTCTCGATCAGCCGGTGCGCCGAATCGAAGCCGATGGTGGCCAGCAGGTTCACGCTCATGTTGTAGCCGGGAGCGAACGTCGAGATCAGCGGGTAGGTGCGGGTGGACGCAAGACCAGCTACTCCGCGGGGATCCATGGCTGGCGCCCACTGCACCACCGCGTTGCCCAAGGTATCGATGCCTCGCCGTCCCGCACGGCCCGTCAGCTGCGTGTATTGCCCGGGCGTGAGGTCAACATGCGCTTCCCCGTTGTACTTGACGAGCTTTTCTAGCACGACGCTGCGGGCGGGCATGTTGATTCCCAACGCGAGCGTTTCTGTAGCGAAGACGGCGCGCACCAAGCCTAAGGTGAACAGCTCCTCGACGATGTGTCGAAACGCGGGCAGCATACCGGCGTGGTGCGCTGCAAACCCGCGCATCAGCGCCTGTTTCCAACGCTTGAAATCCAGCACCTCAAGGTCTTCAACCGGAATGTCGGCCACGCCCTTATCGACGATCTCGGCGATGCGGTTGGCTTCGTCCTGGTCGGTCAATACAAGTTGGGAACGCATGCATTGATACAGCGCGCCGTCGCAACCCGCGCGTGAGAAGATAAACGTGATCGCAGGCAGCATGTTTTGGGCTTGCAGGATGCGTAAAACCTCTGGGCGCCCCAGCGGACGGAAACGATCCTGTGGTCGGGCTTCTCCTGAGCGCCCACGACGGTTGTCCCACTGCTCCCCGCGTCGGCTACGCGATCGGAACCCATCTTTGCGTTCGTAGCCGCGCGAGGATCCGTCGTCGCCGGATTCCAAGCGCTGGATGTAGTGCTCGAGGTCTCGATTGACTTTCCCGGTGCCGGAGCCATCGAAAAGCGGGAAAATTTTCCGTCCCACCAGCATCCATTGGTCCAGGGGGACGGGGCGACGCTCCGAGACAATGACGGTGGTATCACCCCGAACCGCAGTCAGCCAGGCGCCGAATTCCTCCGAGTTGGATACTGTGGCCGAAAGGCCGATGATGTTCACGCTGTCATCAAGATTGAGGATGACTTCTTCCCACACCGCACCTCGAGAGGCATCGGCGAGGAAGTGAATCTCGTCCATCACCACATGCGTAAGCCGATCCAGTGCGGAGGATTCGGCATAGATCATGTTGCGCAAGACTTCGGTGGTCATCACGACGATCTCGGCATCGCCATTGATGGACACGTCACCGGTGAGCAATCCGACGGCGTCATCCCCATGGACTTTTCGCAAGTCATGGAACTTCTGATTGCTGAGCGCCTTGATCGGCGTCGTATAGAAGCACTTTGTGCCCTGGCTGAGTGCCAGGGACACGGCGAACTCGCCGACGATCGTCTTGCCCGCGCCGGTTGGAGCGCATACCAACACGCCGTGGCCAGCCTCTACGGCTTCGCAGCCTTCTATTTGGAAGTCGTCGAGTGGGAAGCCGAGGTTGGCGACGAAGGTGTCAAAATGCGAGACGCCAGAAACAGTCATGCCCTCCAACCTACCTGTGAGCCGAATGCGGGGTACTTAGAGCACGTCGTCGAAAGCAGAGGTGGGCTTTTCGCCTAAGTCACCCAACTCCGCGTTGCCACGGATGAACGAACTCGGCGTCGGCGCTACTGGGCCGGATGGCTGAACTGCAGAACTGCCAAAAGGTTCCGGTGTGGGATTGATCGGTGCTGGGCGCTCCACTGGGGCCGGCGCATCGGCACCGCCCGGAACGGTGGATAATGGCGTTGCTGCGTCATCATCGACATCGAGCCAATCAGGGCGATTCTTTGCTCGGCGCTTGTCATTAATTCGGGTGAATTGCAATGCTAATTCGACGAGTAAGGACAATGCCACTGCGAGCGCCACCATCGATACGGGGTCCTGACCCGGAGTCATGAATGCAGCGAAGGCAAACAACGCAAGGATGATAATCCGGCGCTTGTCTTTGACGGCTTCGTATTCAAGCACCCCTGCGATGTTCAGCATCGCGATAACCAGTGGCACTTCAAAGCTCACGCCGAAGATCAACAGCAAAGCGAGCAGGAAGCTGTAGTACTGCTGGCCATTTAGAGCAGCCACCTGTGCGTTATCGCCAATGGAAAGCAAGACATCCAAGCCGTAAGACACCACAAAGTAAGCCAAGAACGCGCCGGAGACGAACAGTAGCACCGCGATGGACACGAAGGCAAAGGTCCACCGACGCTCATTCTTCATTAATCCTGGCGTGATAAAACCCCAGATCTGCGCCAGCCACACCGGTGAGGCGAAGACGGTCCCCGCTAGTGCGCCCACTTTTAGACGCAACATGAACATTTCAAATGGGGCGGTTGCCAGCAATTTACAGCTGCCATCGTGGGAGAAGTCGGCGCGTCGTTCAATCGGCAAGGAACAGTACGGCCCGCGCAGGATTTCGCCCAAGGACGTCACCCCGAAAAATGAGTGTTGGTACCACAGGAAGCCCGCGACGGTACCTACCGCCAACGCCAACAAGGAGATGATCAGCCGACGACGCAGCTCCTGGATGTGCTCAACCAGTGACATTGAGCCGTCTGGGTTCTTTGGGCGTCGAGTAGCCCGTCGTTTCTGCTTTATCGACGAGCTGTTGGACCCTGGAGGCATAGCCTGCGCTCCTGCGTTGGCACTTGGGGTGCTCATGGTGCGTAACAATCACTTTCCACAAAAGAATCCATCACCGGGAAAGGTGGTGGTTTGCAGCCCACCTCGTGCACGGTGAAAATGCCCGGCGTGATCTCACCAAAAGTGAGATACCACCGAGCATGAGTGCACAGATGAGCCTTGGTTAACTATCGACGGCAACCGACTACTGAGCTGGATTCTGTGGGTACTGCTGATTGCCCGGAGCCGGCTGCTGAGGGTACGCCTGCTCAACCAGCTGTTGAGGGTATGGCTGCTGAACTGGCTGTGCGTAGCCCTGAGCTTGCTGTTGCGGGTAGCCCTGTGGCAACTGTGGCTGCGCTGGTTGCTGGTCGTCATTCTGCATTTCCTTCACTTCAGACTTGAAGATGCGCATGGAGCGACCGAGGGAACGAGCAGCGTCCGGCAGCTTCTTCGCGCCGAAGAGCAGGATGACCAGGACGGCGATGATGATGAGCTCGGTAGGGCCAAGATTTGGCATGAGTTACCTCGTTTGATGGAGACGATCGGATAAATGCAGTGTTAGGAACGCATGGTGCCTATCGCGCTATCATACGCTGCCAGTCCAGCGAGTGCGCGTTGGGTGAGGGCCTGCGCGGCGGAATGATTGTCCGCTATGACGATGGACCCGCCCTGGCTCAAAATGAACCGCTGCAGCCAAGCGTCTGAGGCAACCCGCAAGGTGGCGTAACGCCATCTCGCGTCGTGCCAGTCTTTGAGTTCCATGGGAACGTAATCGGCCAGCCACAAAGCCTCGCGCGCGACCTTTATCAGGACGTCACGGCTGTTCTTGGACAAGGAAAATGGGTCCCTGGCATCGAATACCAGTTGTCTTGCGTGCGGTTCGGCAGGTTCGTCCAGAACGACGATGTCGCTCATTCGATCCAGCCGAAAGTTGCGATGGGCAGCCTTGTCGTGGTCCCACCCCACTAAGTACGTGCCAGTCTGGGCGCTGAAGATGCGGGTGATGGAAATCACTCGTTGGCTAAGGTGCTCCTCATTAAGTGAATGGTAGCTAAAGCTAATGCGGCGGCGTTCATCTACCGCTCGGCGCACCGACTCAATGGCTGTCTCCACTTCTGATTGAGAGGTATCGGCCTCTGCAATTGCGTCGACGACAGCTTCAACTGAACGTCCCATCAACCCGCGCAGCTTGGCCGCTGCACTGAGGACTGCGTCCCGGTTTATGAGCCCGGGCGATTGCTCTAAATTTTCCAACGCGAGCAGCAATGCACCGGCTTCCCGGTGGGTCAAGCGTAACGGCTTGTCCAAACCCTGAGTTTCTAGCACTCGCACCCCAGAGTAATCAATCTCGAGGTCCACGAGGTCACCCGGGTAGAGACCTGGAAGCCCGCAGCACCACAACCGGTTGAGGTCATCTTTGATCTGTTCAGGAGACATGCCAAGGTCCGCTGCCGCCTCCATCAGGGAATGATCTGGGTGGGAGGCAAAATAGGGCAACAGATTGAGCATCCGGACTAAGCCCGGAAGGTATTCGTGTCCACGCGCAGCCATTAGCTCTTCTCCTCAGTATTGGCAGTCGCCTGTTCCTCGCATGCATCCTTGTGTGCCTCAGCGACCGCTCGCAAATGCCCGATGACTGCTTCGCGCGCGGTCTGTGGGGCCAAGACCAGGGCAAAGGGAGCATGAGCCGCGGCGGACCGAACCAACCAACCCTGATCGACATTGGCTAGCTCGTAAGTGTCATAACCCGGGATATCGTCGCGAGCAACAAGCGTGCCGACCTCGGTGAGTTCCCGGGCACGCCCCGGTTGGATGGCCACGGTGGCGTCGATAAGCTGGTGCCCCCGGCGCAATGAGTTTGTCACTAGTGCCTGCAAGTCCTCGGCCGGCGGTTTTGGGTGGGTGGCTGTGCCGGACTGGGTAATGTCTGAGATTCGGTTGATGCGGAAACTTCGTGGTTCATCACGGTCGAGATCGAATCCGACCAGGTAGAGGCGATTGCGTAGTGGGACCAGGCCCCATGGGTCCATGTGGCGGGTTTGCGTCTCGCTGTCGGCCGCAGCTTGGTAAGAAAAGCTGATTGCTAGCCCTTTGCTGCAGGCACGCAGAATCCGGTCGAGATCGATGGCGGTGATGGAAGCGATGTCGCCGACGGTGGTAAATTCAGCGCCGCCGAGCTCGCGGTGTGCACCGGCGGCTGCGATTTTTGTCCAACCTGAACGGGCGAAGGCCGCGAGTTCTTGGTTCATCCCCATGTCCCCTGCCAACCCCAGGACGGTAGCCTCAGCCGGGGTGAAGTTGATTTCCGGGAGCGCATAGTCGTCGGCGGCGAGGCGATGGGCTGGTTGTACTACGCCGTCGGGAGTGCGAAACTCGGCAATCGTTTCGATGGGGACACCCACGAGCAGGAGATCCCTGCGATCCCGCGCAAAGAGCTTTTTAAAGGCCGTCTCGCCAAGGTTTTGATAGCCATCGACGTTGCTGTGGATCCATTTGCCAGTTAGGTATTTCTTGCCCAGCCGATCGGCGTTAAGAAACGCGAACGTGAGATTCATCAAGCGTTCAAGCCGGGGGTCCTTTTCGGTCATGGCATCTCCCCTCGTGGGTGCGCAGCCAGATAGGCGATGAGTTCGTCCACCCGCTCGTCCACAGCCGCAAAGGGATCGACGAGTTCCACCACCTTGGGCTCGGGCCGATTAACTTTTAGCCGCGTCCAATCCACGGTCGTGGGCGCTTGATGCTCCAGCGCGGCGGATAAGAACCGCCCCCGCAGGTGCGCCCGCGTGCTCGCAGGGGGCGTATCGACGCTCTCCGCGATCGCCTCGTCCGTGGTCCACCGATTGATCAGCCCGCGGTTCAACAGCACGGAATAAAGGCCTCTGCCTGGCCTAATGTCATGGTAAGCGAGGTCGATCTGCGCGAGCTTGGGGTGGTCGATTTCAAAACCAAAGCGATCCTGATAGCGCTGCAACAACTGCCTTTTGATAATCCAGTCGATGTCCTTGTCCACCGCACTGAAGTCGCCGGTTTCAATTGCGTCCAACACCCGACCCCACAGCTCAACAACGCGTTCGAATTCCCGCTGCGGGGTTGCGGAAACTAGGTCAGTCCGGCTGACCAAACGATCTTGACGCTGTCCTAGCCAGTCCTTGGCTGCGGTATGGAAAGTGCGCTGGATCTCGAGCGCAGTGATCGTGCGGCCGTCGCGCAGTCGCACAACGGTGCCGCCGGTGGTATCCCTAGCGATCTCGCGGATCGACTCGATATCGTCTGCCAATTCGAGGTCTGGCAGTGCGACATCGGCCTCGATCATCTCCAAGACCAGTTCCGTCGCGCCGATTTTCAACGCGAAGGTGGGCTCGGCCATATTGGAGTCGCCGACGATGACATGCAGGCGCCGATACAAGTTGGAATCCGCGTGCGGCTCGTCACGGGTATTGATGATGGGGCGGGACCGAGTGGTTGCCGAGGACACCCCTTCCCACACGTGATCCGCACGTTGTGAAACGCAGTAACCCGCGCCATACTTCGTGCTGGCCGAACCAAGGAACGGGCGGTAAACCAACCCAGCGCCCACGATCAGTTGCCGGGTGATCAAAAACGGCATGAGTTGGCGCCCCAGCGTTCGCAACACTGCGCTACGGGAGACCAGATAGTTTTCGTGGCAACCGTAGGAGTTTCCTTGCGAGTCCACGTTGTTTTTGAACAGGAACACCTTCGCCGGCATACCCTGCTTGGCTAGCTGCTGCTCCGCCTGAACCGCTAAGTCATTCAGGATCACGTCTCCCGAGCGCTCGTAGTTGAGCAGTTGCGTAATGGAGTCGCATTCCGCGGTGGCGTATTCCGGGTGAGAGCCTACGTCGAGGTAGAGGCGCGCGGCATTGCGCGTGAAGACATTTGAGGAAGCATATTCCGCTACCACCGGGCGAAACACGTAACGAGCGATGTCGTCCGGGCCCCACGGTTTGCGGCTGGGGTCGTCGAAAAGGCAGCTGATGCCGTATTCGGTTTCGATGCCTTTGATGCGTCGAAGAAGCGCCTCACCCACGAGTGGTTACTCCCCGCCTTTTTGGACGTAGGACTTTACGAATTCCTCTGCGTTGTTCTCTAGGAGGCCATCGATTTCATCCAACAGATCGTCAGTGCCGGTCGTATTGAGCTGAACCTGACCGGCGCTGGTGGTGGCGTCATCGGCATCATGGTCCCGGCCGCCGGTGGAATAAGTCTGTGGATTCGTCATGGGTTACCTTTCAACTGGCTGGACTTCTAAACAGATTACGCGCTCGGGTGCGCAATGCGTTGGACAAGTGCCGGGGCGTGGTGCTCGAGGGCATCGACTAGCTCGGGCGCGGTGGTGCCCGCTGACGCCAGCTTTTCGACGTCCGTTCGCGTCAACAAATCCAAGCGCGGGAGATAGATTCGGGCGGCGGCGGTGGCGCTGGTCGCGAGTTGAATCGTGTCCCAGGATGCCGCCAATACCTCTGATCCCCAGCGTTGCATGACCATCCCGCGGAAATAAGCCCGAGAATCAGCAGGCGGTTCATCCGCTGCGGCGGCGATGGCGCTGGCATCGACTAGGGTGCGCATTCGCTGTTTGCGAACTAAGGCATGGTAGAGCGATTTTTCCGGATCGATCGAGCAATACTGCAGGTCAATCAGGGCGATCTTGGGGTCGGACCACGTGAGACCACGATCGATAAAACCGCGCATCAACGCGAGTTTTGCGGTCCAATCCAACAGGTGCGCCGTCTGTAAGGGATCACTTTCGAGCAGATCCATGACCTCGCCCCACAGCTGATGGACTTTGAGATCAACTTCGGTGACTGGGGTGCACCGTCGATGGTATTCGCGCAGAATGTCGAGCGCAGTTATGCTGCGCCCGTCGCGTACATCTAAGCGGTGCGTGAGGGTGAGGTCCCGGGAGACGCGCTGGACTTCGCGGACGGCGTCGACAAGCTGCAGGTCGCGGAATTCTACCCCCTGTTCGATGGCATCGAGGACCAAGCTGGTCATACCGAGCTTGAGGAAGTTTGACGTATGCGACATGTTCGCATCGCCGATGATGACGTGCAGTCGGCCGAATTCACCTTCTGAGGCGTGGGGTTCGTCCCGGGTGTTGATGATGCCCCGGTTGAGGGTGGTCTCCAGGGAGATTTCCTGCTCGATGTAATCGGCGCGTTGAGAGATCTGGAAGCCGGGAATTTCGCCGCGTACCCCCAGGCCGACTCGGCCGGCACCGGTGATGACTTGCCGTGCCACGAAGAACGGGATGAGGGACTGTGCCAGCACATCGAAGTCGGTAGACCTTGAATAGAGATAGTTTTCGTGACTGCCGAAACTGGCGCCTTTGCCATCCACGTTGTGCTTATAGATCTGCAGTGGCGGGCAGGGTTCATGTCCTGCCACCGCAGACTTACCCTGGGCAGCAAGCTCCGTCGTGGCGGCTACCGCGCGAGAGACGATGAGGTCGCCAGCCGCGTCGTAGATGAACGCGTCCCACGCGTTGGTGGTCTCTGGGGCGGAATACTCCGGGTGGGCGTGGTCGACATAAAAGCGGGCGCCATTGCTGGTCACCATGTTTGCTACCCCGACAGCGTTCGGATCGATCACCGGCACGGTGTGATAGCGCTTGAGGTCGAATCCGCGCTGGTCGCGCAAGGGGTGCTCGCTGGCGAAGTCCCAGTGGGATCGTCGTGCGGAGACTTTCGCGGCGTAGCTCACCACCAGATGCGTGGAGGTAATGATCGGGCTGAGTGTTGGCATCGTCGGGCTGGCGATGCCGTATTCAGTTTCGGTGCCCAAAAATCGCGACATAATCTGTATCTCCTAACCGATGATCCGCACGTTGGTAATCGTGCCTGCGTGCCGCGAAACCCCGGTGGCTGCAATCCGCGCCCATTCATCCGGGCTGGACGTGTTCGGTAGGTCTTCGTTCTCGCGGTTTTCCGCGTCAATTGCGCTGATCAAGTGGTCCACGGTGATGCCGGAGCCACACCCGGCCAAGTGGTCTTTGATGGCGAGCTTCTTCGCTCGGCTCACCACATTCGCGATCATCGCACCGGAGACGAAGTCGCGGTAATGCAAAATTTCCTGCTCGCCCGTCGAATACGTCAGTTCTACGAAAGGGCGATCGGCGTAAATGTGGGTCACTGCGGCGTCGATAAGCAATTCGGCGGGCGCGGCGAGCGGTAGGTCGGAGCGGATGTGCTTGGCAAAAATGTCGGCGGCAGCGCTTTGCGACGGCCGATCCACGCGGATCTTGACGTCGAGGCGCCCAGGGCGCAGGATCGCGGGGTCGATGAGTTCCTCGCGGTTGGTTGCACCGATAACGATCACGTTGCTGAGCTTTTCCACGCCGTCGAGTTCTGCCAGCAGCTGTGGCACCACGGTGGTTTCCATGTCTGAGCTCACACCGGAGCCACGGGTGCGGAAGATTGATTCCATCTCATCGAAGAAGATGATGACGGGCTTGCCGTCGCTGGCCAGCTCGCGGGCACGCTCGAAAATGAGACGGATTTGGCGCTCCGTTTCGCCCACATACTTATTGAGCAGCTCCGGGCCCTTAATGTTGAGGAAGTACGAGCCAGATTCGCTGCCCATACGCACCGCCAGCGAATGGGCCACTGCCTGGGCAATCATCGTCTTGCCACAGCCGGGCGGGCCGTAAAGTAGCACGCCCTTCGGCGGGTGTAGTTCATAGGCTTGGAAAAGCTCGGGGTGGGCAAAAGGCAACTCGACGGCGTCCTGAATCTGCTCGATCTGGTTGTGCAAGCCACCGACGTCCGCGTACGTCACATCTGGGACGATCTCCAGCGCCAGGCGGTTGACTTCCGTCTTTGGAATCACCTCAAAGGCATAGCCGGCCTTGGTGTCCACCAGCAACGTGTCCCCGGGGCGGGGCGCACGATCACCAGTCTGCAGCGCGCCGGCAAGCTTGACGACGACCTCTTCGCCTGAATGGTCCTGGACCAACGCACGGTTGCCATCGATGGTCTCCGTGAGGGTGGCTAATTGGCCAGAATCAGTGTGGCCACAGGCTTCCACTACAACGCTTCCCTCCCCGAGTCGCACCCGTATGCCCGGAACCAACGAAGCACGATCCAAGGTGGGGTCGATCATCAGCCGCATGTGTCGGTTGCCGGTGAAAACCTCGGCTGAGCGGCCGTTATCTTCGGTGCCCAGGTAAGTGCCGTAGGTGGATGGCGGGGTGTTGAGCCCTTCGAGTTCCTCGTACAGCACTTGCAGCTTGTCGCGCGAGGCTTTGAGCAACTCGGCGAGCTTGGCATTGCGGGTGCCAAGCTCATGATTTTTGTTTTGGAGCGCGCGCAGCTCGGCCCGCAACTCCGTCACAGTGGGACTGGAAGAAGTCATACCCTCCAATGTAGCTGGTACAAAGGTCCGCTTGCTGCAAGGATGCTAACTGGAGAGGGAATGTGGGTGCCGCCCGTTCCCTCTCCGGGCCCCACCCCGCACTACAAATCACGCTCGCCGGGGTTCTTACGATCCTTGGCCCACTTCCTAATCCAAATTGTCCCCAGAATGAGAACAATCAGAATCAGAATGGCGGTACCAATGTAAATAGCTTCAGAGGACATGTTTTCTACCCTTTCGATAGTAATTGCTTATTGCAATTCTCCAGGATAGCGAAACCTAGCGACGGGCGCGACGCTGTGGGCGTGGCGCTACGGTGCCATCTGCTAGCCGACGAGCCCAGATTAGGAAGGCCGTGTGGGCATTCATCCGGTGCTCTGGACGGGTTGCCAACCCCTCCACTTTCCATTCACGCACAAGCGATTCCCACGCCTTCGGCTCGGTAAAGCACTTGAGTTCACGCAGCCCTTCCATGACTTTCATCAGCTGCGGCACCGTGGCCACGTAGGTCATGAATACCCCGCCCGGCACCAGCAGCTTTGAGCAGGTCTCCAGGCATTCCCATGGCTCGAGCATGTCCAAGATGATGCGGTCGACCGGTTGGCCGCCAACATCATCCAAGGTGACCTCCTTCAGGTCACCCAAACGCGGGCTCCAGGTATCAGGGCGACCACCAAACCAACCATCGACATTGGATTCGGCGTATTCCAGGTGATCCTCACGGATTTCGTAAGAAATCAGCTCGCCGGTCGGTCCGATCGCACGCAACAAGGCCATCGATAGCGCTCCGGAGCCCGCTCCGGCTTCCAGGACGCGGGCACCTGGGAAGATATCGCCCTCGACCAAGATTTGTGCGGTGTCCTTGGGGTAAATAACGGCAGCGCCTCGCGGCATGGAGAGGATATGGTCTACCAGCAGGTGGCGGAAGCACAGGTACTCCCCACCCATCGCAGTTTTGTACACGGTGCCTTCGTGCTTTCCGGCGATCTCATCGTGGGGGATGATGCCCTTGTGGGTATGAAGTGCACCTCCGGGTTCCAGGATGATCGTGAAGTGACGGCGTTTGGCGTCGGTGAGCTGGACGCGGTCGCCGTATTGAAATGGGCCGGAGTTAGCCATGCGCGGCCTTTCTGCTGGAAGGGAAATCGAATCGAAACTTCAGGCACGCGCGGCATATACCCGCGCGTGCAGGGTTACTACCTTACAGCGTGTACACCAAGTAGCTTTCCAGGGCCATCGTCATCCACGCCATGTCTGCGGCGCTGGCGAGCTCGCGCGCGGAGTGCATCGACAGCAGTGGGATTCCTACGTCTACGGTCGATACGCCCAAACGGGTGGCGGTGATCGGCCCGATGGTCGATCCGCACGGGCTATTGTTATTGCCTGCGAATACCTGGCTGGGTACCCCGGCCGCGGCGCAGGCACGCTGCCACATTCCGGCCGAGCGGGCATCGGTGGCATAGCGCTGGTTGGCGTTGACCTTCAAAACTGGTCCCTGGCCAAGTACTGGATAGTTCACGGCGTCGTGGCGGGCTGCATAGTTGGGATGGATCGAGTGCGCTGCGTCGGCAGACACGCAGGTGGAACGGGCGTACATCTGATGCAAGCCTTCCGTATCGGCACCCAGAGCGGTGCCAGTGCGCACCAACACGTCCTCTAGGATTGGGCCGGCTGCCCCGTACATCGTTGCGGAACCCACTTCCTCGTGGTCAAAAGCCGCGAGCACCAAAATGTCCTCGCCGGCATCCCCAGATTCGATTGCGTTGATAAGTGCCTGCAACGACGCGTACACGCTGGAAAGATTGTCCATCCGTCCAGCGGCAATCAGCTTTGATGGGCCGAAGATCACACCGCGCGCCCCATCAACGGTAATCAGATCGTGCCCGACGATATCCTCGGCGTTCACCCCGGCCGAGGCCGCGATGATGTCCATGATCTTCAGTTCGGGATCGTCCACCGCAAAGATTGGCTGGGTGTGGGCCTGCTTATCGACGTGTAGCGCGTCGTTCGCCCCGCGGTCGAGGTGGATAGCCAGGTGCGGAATCCGCAGCATCGCTTCCGTAGTGACGAGGCGCTGGGAGCCGTCGGCAAGCTCAATGCGGCCGGCAAGCTGGAGCTCGCGATCGAACCACGATGCCAGGATTGGCCCGCCGTAGATCTCGACGCCAATTTGCTGGAAGCCACTGCCCTGCAGTTCTGGAAGCGGCTTTGCTTTGAAACCGGGTGAATCGGTGTGGGAGCCGATGATGCGGAACCCGGAACGAGGCGAGGCATCCTCCGGCACCCACCATGCCACGACGGCGCCTCCCCGAACCATGACATGACCACCGGGGCTGGCATCCCACTGTTCGTTTTCTTCTTGGCGGACAAATCCGATGCGTTCAAGCCGATGGGCTACTTCTTCTGCAGCGTGGAAAGAGCTTGGACTAGCAGCGATGAAATCGAGGAAGGATTCAGACATACCTTATAGCTTGCCACTTCTGGCTACCGTTGGCTGGAAAAGCCACGATTGGAAAATTGCCTCATCGGGGTGCATCCCGGTCCGTACAGACGCTGAAAGAAAGGCTAGACTGGGTGGTCATTATGGCTAGCAAACCAAAACTTCTTGCGCTGTCTCCTTCGCGGGCCAGTGACTATGAACAATGCCCGCTGCTTTACCGTCTCCGCGCGATCGACCGGATCCCGGAGCCAACCACGATCGCCCAGGTCAAGGGCACTCTCGTGCATGCGGTGTTGGAAGAGATGCATAAGCTCCCGCGGGAGCAGCGAACGTATCCGGCAGCGGTAAAAAGGCTAAAGCCACATTGGGCGCTCTTGACGGCTGCAGACCCATCGCTAGATGAACTTGTTCCTGAAGCAGATTTGTACGATTTCCTCGTGGAGGCGCGCACGTTGCTGCGGGGCTACTTCCACATGGAAAACCCACAGGGTTTCGACGCCCACGAGTGCGAGATGTATGTAGATACCGTCCTGCCGAATGGTGTCCCCGTGCGTGGCTTCATCGATCGCGTTGACATCGCCCCGACCGGCGAAGTTCGCGTCGTTGATTATAAGACGGGCAAGAAGCCCAAACCGCAATACAGCCAGCAAGCAAAATTTCAGATGCGTTTCTACGCTCTCGTCTACTGGCGATTGTTCGACACCATTCCAGCCCAGCTGCGGCTGATGTACCTCAAGGTCATGGACCATTTAGTGCTGCAACCGTCCCGGGAAGAGCTAGAGTTCTTCGAGCGTGATCTGGGAGATCTTTGGGGCAAGATCGAGCAGGACGGCAAGGCTGGCACTTTCCGGCCGAAGACCTCCAAGCTGTGCGATTGGTGTTCTTTCCAGAAGATGTGCCCAGCGTTTGGTGGCACCCCACCCGAATATCCTGGTTGGCCTGGTAGTGTCGCTGATCTAGTCGAGCCCGCCGAGCAATAGCGCCACCAGGTACCACGCCAGCGCGGGGCCGATGAGAACGCTAAATAGCGCGATCGCTGCCCACTGCCCAGGCAGCGCGAGTACGAGCGCAGGCACGGTCAATAGTGCAACAGCGGCCAGGATGGATCTCGGCAGAAAACGGACTGCGGCCCACACTGCTTGCCTTATCGACGCCATCCCGCGCCCCCACAACACGAAGTACCACGCGATTAGCGCGGTCAGTAGTAAGACTCCGGAGCCAAGCGATCCCATGACTACCGTGTAGGCTTCCCGCGACACATTGGCCCGGTTGATGATCAAGTATTCATAGCTGCAGACCAGGAAAAAAATAAGTAGCACAGCCGAAGCAAGCAATCCACGGGGTATGTCGCGACGAAACTCATGAAAGAAGTCTCGAACCGGGCGGACGGCTTCTTCCCGGCTCAGGCGTTGGGTTTGGGTGGCTAGCGCTTTAGTGGCTGGCCCGATGCTTACCAATGGCAGACTGCTGATGAGGAAACAGAAGTTTAGAATCACCAGGTCAGCAGCCAAGTCGAGCGCTGCGTAGAGTCTGCCGTTGGGGTCGAACACAGTGGATGTTTAGCCCTTCACTGCACCAGCAGCGACACCTTCGATGATGTGCTTTTGGGTGGCCAGGTAGAAAATGACGATAGGAATGATAGCGAGTACGAGCATAGCCATCATGGCACCCATGTCTCGGTTACCATTGGAGCCCACGAAACTTTGCACCACGACGGGGATCGTCTTGTATTCGGTCGACAAACCGATCACTAGGTATGGCAGCAGGTAATCGTTCCACACCCACATCGCGTTGAGGATCGCAACGGTGACGGAGGTTGGCTTGAGCATTGGGAATACTACTCGGAAGTAGTTTTGGAGTGGGCCACAGCCGTCGATAAGCGCGGCTTCCTCGATCTCCATCGGAATGGACTTAACAAAACCGGCGAACATGAATACCGACAGGCCTGAGCCGAATCCCAAGTACAAGACTACGATGCCCAGCGGGTTCGATAGACCGAGCATGTCGGCGATTTTCACGGTTGGGAACATCACCATCTGGAACGGAATCACCATGGAGAACACGAAGAGGAAGTACAAGCCGGTGGTCCACCACGTCTTGACGCGGGTGATGTAATAGGCGGTGAGGCTAGAGAAGAAGACGATCGCAGCTACCGACAAAATGGTGATGACGAAAGACCACAGGATCGCCGAGAGGAACCCTTCTTTCATCAGACCCACAGTGTAGTTTTCGAAACCGGCCCACATGTCGCCCAGAGGGAGGGCAAAGGGATTGTCGGAAATGGCGAACTTCTGTTTGAACGAGTTCTGGAAGATGAAGAAAATTGGACCGAGGAACACGATAGTTAGAAACACTAACACCGCATAAATCACGCCGGTGGACGCCGGGTTCTTTTTTGAAACTGGTGCGGACATAACTAGGCCTCTACTTCCCTGCTGCGGGTAGTTTGCAGCTGGAACAGCGCAAACACCACTACTACGACGACGAAAATCACTGCTTTTGCCTGGCCGACGCCCTCAACTCCGATGCGCGTGAACATGGTGTTGACGATGTTCAGCGCGACCATTTCCGTCTTGGCCGCTGGTGCACCGTTGGTGAGCGCGAGATTCTGGTCGAAGAGCTTGAAGGTGTTCGACAGTGTCAGGAAGAGGCAGATGGTGATGGATGGCATGACCATCGGAATGGTGACGTTGCGCAAGATCTCCCACTTCCCGGCGCCATCGAGTTGAGCCGCTTCGATGAGCTCAGGTGGGACATTTTGCAGGCCAGCGATGTAGATGATCATCATATAACCGATGAGCTGCCAGTTAATCAATACCACGAGGCCAAGGTAGCCGTACTTCCAATCGGCCACGATCGTGGTGCCGTAGTGAGAGAGCACCGCATTGATCATCGATTGCCAGGTGTATCCCAACACGATGCCACCGATGAGGTTGGGCATGAAGAAGATGGTGCGGAAGAAATTCGTGCCCCGTAGCTTTCGAGTCAGGATCCACGCGATCGAGAAGGCGAAGATATTCACCGTGATGATCGAAGCCACCACAACGAGGCCAGTAAACACGAATGAGTTCAGGAACCCCTCGCGCTGGCTAAAAGCTTTCTGGTAATTGTCCAGGCCCACCCACGTCGCATCGGTGATGGTGGTGAAGTCGGTGAAGGAGAGGAAGAAGCCCATCACGAAAGGGACTAGGAATGCGATCGCGAAGGCGATGAGTGTGGGAAGCACGAAGATAGGGAAATATTTTTTTAATGATCCCTGCATAACGTCACCATCTTTAGGTAATGAATCAAAGGAAACCAGTGCGCATACGGACACCGGCGGAGCTCGCGTTGGCCGTCGGGGAAGCTAGCCTGCTATTTCTTCCCTTGCAGCCAACGCGAGCGGAACTGCTGGAGACTACTTGCCTGCGCTCTCAGCAGCCCAGCCATCAACGAAGACCTTAACTACTTCGTCCCATGGCATCTTGCCGGCAGCGTATTGTGCCAGAGCTTGGCCGAAGTCGTTCTTAAACTTCTGAGATGGGAAGTACTGGAAGTCCCAAGGGATGGTAGTCAGATCCTTGTTGTCGATCGCGGCGGCAACTTCCTTAGCCAGCGGATCGTTAGGCGTATCCGTCTTGCTGAAGTTGTTGAACGGAGCGTTGAATCCAAGGTCATTGATGACGTACTTCTTGCCTTCATCGGTGGTGAACAACCAGTTGATGAAGTCCACAGAAGCCTTGCGGTTCGCCTCAGGGGCCTTGGCGTTGACGCCTAGGTAATTCTCGGTGCCGACGGCAATGCCGGTCTTCTGCTCGTCCGGCAGCCCCATGTAAATAGGCAGGTACTTGACGTTTTCCGGCTTAACCACATTGCCGTTTACCTTGTCGATCTGGCTCCAAGCCCAGTTGCCGTTTTGTACCATGGCGGCCTTGCCGAGGGCGAACTCAGCCATCGAGTCAGTCACCGCCTTGGAAGGAGCTAGCTTCTTATCGACGGTGGAGTTGTTCAAGTACAGGTCGAAAATGTTCTTGAAGTCTTCGTTGTACTTGAACTTAAGGTCCTTGGTTTCTTTGGTGCCCAGGTCCTTGAATTCTTGGTGTACTGGCAGGTTTGCCAGGTGGGTCTGCCAACGCCAATCCTCGCCAGAAGCAAGGGACGTTGACGCAAAGACGCCTTCAATGCCGAGCTCGGCCTTCTTGGCCTGCATATCCTCGGAGACAGCCTTGAGGGTTGCGTAATCCTTGACGTCAGCTGCACTCTTAGCCTTCGCATCAGGCAGAGCGAAGTACTTGTCAAAGATAGCGGCGTTGTAGATCAGACCGTATCCTTCGACAGCGAATGGTACGCCGTAAACTTTGCCATCGGACCCCTTGAGTGCCGGGACGTCCGGGTTGAGGTTCTTGGTGATTTGTGCGTCGGTCATGTCCGCCATGTATGGCTGCCAGGTTTTCAGTCCGGTTGGGCCGTTGACCTGGAAGATCGTAGGAGCATCCTTCTTGCCGATTTCTGCCTTAAGGGTTTGTTCATAGCTGTTGGACGCAGCCGTAACCACCTTGACCTGGACGCCGGTCTTAGCGGTGTAGTCCTTGGCGATCTTCTGGTACGCGGCATCCTGTTCCGGCTTGAAATTCAGGAAATATACCGATCCCTTGTCGGAATCGCCGCCTCCGCTGGAGCAAGCTACCAATCCGCTAGCAGCAATTGCTGCAGCAGCAAGGACTGCCGAAATGCGTTTGATTGACTTCATAGGTCAAATCTCCCTATCGAGGTAAGCGAGGTTGCACTGCACGGACTGGACATAACCAATCGGAGTTAAATCCACGGAATTCCGAAGAAATCTTGCTGCAACTCGCATCGTTTTTCGATCAATTGATCGTTCCCCTTAAGGTTAGCTCATGTGACATCTCAACTAATAAAAAGATTCATATAATTTGCATCACGGTGTGCCCTGAGGCGCATTTGGGAATTATCAGCGTATTTCCCGGTGGTCAGCGGGAGCAAGAGCTCGTTGCCGTATAAAACGAGATGTCGCCCACAACCGCTACCGTGGGCAGGCCAATGGTTATTACCGGCCTGGTGACCTGTGGGGACCTCTCTCCTTGTCTCGGTTGTAAACTTCCCCAACGTCCCAAGGGGACGTGGGCAAAAAAAGAACCCGGCTGCCCCACGCATGTGGTACAACCGGGCTGCACAGTTCCAACCGCCTAGTTAGGCAGCCGCTCCCCTGTGCTGGCGAGGAAGTTGTGCTGCTCGCCTTCCTTGATTTTCACCCACACGATCGCGCCAGCCCCCGGAGCTGTGTGTGGTGCCGTGCGGATCACGATCTGGTTGTCGGCGGAGTTGTGATCCGGGTTGGAGTCCGTACCGGAGCTGATAGAGCCGCCGCCTTCGAGCACGCCGTAAATGTAGGCATCGGAGCCAAGCTCCTCGACGAGCGTAACTCGAACTGGGAATGCCCCAGGAGTGCTTTCTGCTACCAGGTCGAGGCTTTCAGGTCGGAATCCGATGACGACTTGCTTTTCACCAACGGAAGCAAGTGCTTCCTGGGTAGCGGCCGACAGCGGGATGCGGGCCTTGCCCGTGACACCAATGCCATCCTGGACATCAAAAGTGCCGAGGTTCATAGCCGGTGAGCCAATGAAACCTGCAACGAACTCATTGACGGGCGTTTCATAAAGCTCGCGTGGAGTGCCGACCTGCTGCAGGATACCTCGGTTAAGTACGGCGATGCGGTCACCCATCGTTAGGGCCTCGGTTTGGTCGTGGGTAACGTACAGGGTGGTCACGCCTAGTTCTCGTTGCAGAGCAGCGATCTGCGTACGGGTCTGCACGCGCAGCTTGGCATCCAAGTTGGACAATGGTTCGTCCATCAAGAACACCTTCGGCTTGCGGACGATTGCCCGGCCCATCGCCACGCGCTGACGCTGGCCACCAGACAGCGCCTTCGGCTTCCGGTCGAGGTATTCGGTGAGGCCCAGCGTGCGAGCGACTTCCTCTACTCGGCGATTGATTTCTTCTTTCGACTGGCCCGCGATTTTCAGCGCGAACCCCATGTTCTCGCGCACACTCATGTGTGGGTATAGCGCATAGTTCTGGAAGACCATCGCAATATCACGGTCTTTGGGCGCCTCTTTCGTGACGTCTTTGCCGTCGATAAGCACGCGCCCATCGTTGACTTCTTCCAAGCCAGCAAGCATACGCAGGGTGGTTGACTTGCCGCAGCCCGAGGGTCCGACGAGTACGAGGAACTCGCCATCTGCGACATCGAGGGTGAAGCTATCCACCGAAGGGGTGGTGGCGCCAGGATAAATCCGGGTGGCGCGGTCAAAACTAACAGTTGCCATGAGAATTTCCTCCATCGGCAGGTACGTGCCGAACGATCCGAGTGATGAGGCAGGTGCACAGCGCTTATCGACGCACACCTGTCCCCAACTCTAGCACCTAAAACAGCCCGGAAATTTGGCCTTCATCATCTACATCAATGTTGAGCGCGGCCGGTAGTTTCGGCAGGCCCGGCATCGTCATCACATCGCCAGTGAGAGCAACGACGAAGCCTGCGCCCGTGCGAGGTCGTAATGCGCGAACGTGCAGAGTATGGCCCGTCGGAGCGCCGAGAGCGCTCGGGTCGTCGGAAAAGCTGTACTGGGTTTTTGAAACACAGACGGGGAGCGTGTCCCAGCCATTAGCCTTCAAGTAAGCCAAGTCCTTCAGAGCCTGGCCACTGAGCTGAACACCGGCTGCGCCATAGATTTCGCGGGCGATGGTGTTCAAGCTTGCTTCAATGCCGAGTGCTGGATCGTAGAGTGGCTGGTTGGTGGGCTCGTGTGACTCGAGGTATTCCAGGACGGCGTCGGCAAGCTCGCGGGCCCCTTCCCCACCTTGGGACCACACCTCGGTTTCCACCACTCGGAAGCCCAGCTGAGCACCCCACGTCTTAACGAGGGCAACTTCCTCGGAAGTGTCAGCGGTGAATCGGTTCAAAGCTACGATCGGTGTTTGGCCAAACTTGGCAATGTTGGTGCAGTGTCGGGTAAGGTTTGCCAGACCTTGCTCGAGCGCGACCAAGTTTTCCTGATTGAGTTCCTCGCGGGAGAGGCCACCATTGAATTTCAATGAGCGAATCGTCGCGACCACGACAACGGCTGAGTAATCAAAACCACCGGCACGGGCCTTTATGTCGAAAAACTTCTCCGCGCCAAGGTCAGAACCGAAACCAGCCTCGGTGAGCACAATGTCCGCATACTGCATAGCCGTATTGGTAGCGATGAGCGAGTTGCAGCCGTGCGCGATGTTGGCAAATGGACCACCGTGTACGAAAGCTGGGGTTCCACCCAGGGTTTGCACCAAGTTGGGGTTGATTGCATCGCGCAGTTGGGCAGCCAGCGAGCCAGCTACCTGTAGATCTTTGACGAAAACCGGTTGCTGGTCGTAGTTTTGGCCGACGACGATATTGCCGATCCGCGTCTTCAAATCCGCGAAATCCTTGGCGAGGCACAACACTGCCATGATCTCTGAAGCGGCGGTGATGTCAAAGCCAGTTTCAATTGGCGTGCCATGGGCAGGGCCACCGAGCCCAGTGACGATATTGCGTAGGGAGCGATCGTTGACATCGAGGCAGCGACGCCACGTAATGCGACGAGGGTCGATCCGCAGCTCGTTGCCCTGCTGAATGTGATTATCAATCAGGGCGGCCAGGGTATTGTTCGCTGCAGCGATGGCATGCAAATCGCCGGTGAAGTGCAGGTTGATGTCATCCATCGGCACGATCTGGCTGTAGCCACCTCCGGCGGCGCCGCCTTTGATACCCATGACAGGGCCTTGCGATGGTTCCCGAATCGCTACGATAGTTCGCTGCCCAGCGGCACGCACCGCGTCAGACAGACCGATCAACACGGTCGACTTGCCCTCCCCTGCTGGAGTTGGTGACATTGCGGTCACCAAAACCAAGCGAGCGCAATGTGCCTTCTCACCCAAAGAAGCGACGTCGATTTTCGCCTTGTTACGGCCGTATCCAATTACCGCAGACACCGGCAGGCCTGCGCGCTCGGCTATGTCGGAGATGGGAAGAAGTGAGTGTGTAAGCGCGATTTCGGCATCGGATGGCTGGGGCTGCACAGTTGGTTCGGCAGGCTGCTTAAATGTCATGACTATTACTCTATCCAGTTGTGGCGAGTTGGGGAATGGAATATAAGCGTTGATTGCCTTCGAGGTTGCTCAGATTTGGCGGCGGCTTCAGGCGGTCAGTGCAACATTTTGTACCATCTGAAAGGCACTCGGCGCGCCGCTAGTTGATCGGCGCGACCACGCACGAAAACGCCTTCGAGCTAGCACCAGCAAGCGTCGCCGGTGCTAGCTCGAAGGCCGCATCTATCGGGGCAGTTGAACTAGATCATCACAGACCCGAAGAGGAAACCGAGAATCACTGCAAAAGTGATGGCCAGCGTACCTGGGATGATGAAGGAGTGGTTGAAGACGTATTTGCCGATTCGCGTAGAACCGGTGTCGTCCATTTCGACCGCTGCCAGTAGCGTTGGGTAAGTAGGCAGGATAAACAGTGCGGACACTGCTGCGAAGGAGGCGACAGCTGTGAGTGGGGAAACCCCGACGGCAAGAGCTGCCGGAAGCAGAGCCTTAGCGGTCGCCGCCTGGGAGTACAGCAGTGCGGCGGCGAAGAAGAGCACCACAGCGAGCATCCAAGGGTAATCCTTGAGCACGTTTCCGGACAGGCGCTTGATGTCTTCGATGTAGTGGTTAATCAGCGTGGTGCCCAACCAGGCGACACCGAGCACGCAGATGCAGGCAGACATCCCAGAGCGGAACACTGAGGTTTGCAGGATGGTGTCAGCCTTGAGCTTGCAGATGAGGGTGATTGCCGTTGCTGCGGCCAGCATGATGGCCATGATGGCTTCGTTGCGTGGGATGCTTGGATTCTTAATTAGTCCTACCTGGTCGGAGATGGCGGTGGCGTAAGCCATGACTACCAAGATGGCAACCAAGAAGATCATGACGGAAGCCTTGGCGCCCTTTACTGGGGTGTAGTCGTTTTTACCGCTCGGCGGTTGAACGGTGCCGTTGGCGAGGCGCTCCTGGTACACAGGATCGTCTTTGAGGTCCTTGCCGAGGAAGTTCGTGATGAACGCGGCGAGGATAACGGCGATGAAAGTAGACAGCAGGAACACTGCCAGCATCGACAGGTAGCCAACGCCGAGTGGCTCCATGAGGGAGGCCATGAACACTACGGCTGCGGAAATTGGTGATGCCGTAATAGCCATCTGAGAAGCGACGACAGCGATTGAAAGTGGACGGGATGGGCGCACGCCTCCTTCTTTCGCCACTTCAGCGATAACGGGGAGCGTCGAAAAGGCTGTGTGGCCGGTTCCGCAGAACACGGTCATAAGCCAGGTGACGATTGGCGCCCAAATCGTAATCTGCTTGGGGTTCTTCCTGAGTGCTTTCTCGGCGAGGTAAACGAGGTAGTCGAGACCACCAGCTTTCTGCATGGCGGCGATAGCTGCGATGACAGCCATGATGATGCCGATAACATCGAATGGAATATCTTTGATGGTCACGGGCACGCCGGTCAGTCCTAGGAGCAGAACGCCAGCGCCACCCGCGAAACCGATTGCGATGGAGCCGAGGCGCGCGCCTAGAAAGATCGCGGCGAGAACGATGATGATTTGAAGTGCGAGTAACACTTTGAAACTTCCCTTGGGTCGGTCGCAGTGGACCAGGCCAGATCACTGAACCGGCACTGCACTACGGGGTAGCCTGGCCGGGAAGGTCGATGTGGCACGAAGTGGTGGATGTCTTCGGCTCGTTTCACTCTTAGCCGCGCACGTCGTTGCGATCGTGTCTCAAGTATCCCGCTCAACCAGGACTATTCACTTATGAAAACTTACTAATACTAATTATGAATCAACTGTCCGATTGTGTCCAATGAGTGTGGGTATTCCCACAAAGCATGGCTGGGTAGTTGGCCGCTCTGCCTTATCGACGCCAGCCACCTGCGATTCCTCTAGAGTTGAACCCAACCAACCGCAAACAATCGGGCGCAACTACGGTAAACTGCCCACATTGCGCCCGATTCTGCTAGTTGTTTAATCCTCGTAGAGCTTGCCTGAGTAGCGAGGCGCCATCAGGTTTTCCTTGGAGAGGACTTCGTCGAGCTTAGCCTCGTCCATCAGCCCCTTCTCGAGAACGAGCTCACGAACACTACGACCGGTGGCCGCAGCTTCCTTGCCAATCTTGTCGCCAGCCAGGTGGCCAATGAATGGGTTGAGGTAGGTGATGATTCCGATGGAGTTGTCCACGAAAGCGCGGCAGATGTCTTCGTTTGCGGTGATGCCAACGATGCACTTTTCGCGCAGGGTTTTGACAGCGTTGGTCAGCAGGTTGATCGACTCGAAAATCGCCTGTGCCAGCGCTGGTTCCATCACGTTGAGCTGAAGCTGGCCTGCTTCTGCTGCCATCAGGACAGTGATGTCATTGCCGAAGACCTTGAAGCACACCTGGTTAACAACTTCAGGGATAACCGGGTTGACCTTCGCCGGCATGATCGAGGAGCCAGCCTGCATTTCTGGCAGGTTGATTTCCTTGAGACCAGCACGTGGGCCAGAAGCCAACAGACGAAGGTCGTTGCAGATCTTCGAGATATTCATGGCAGCTTGCTTAATCGCCGCGTGTGCGTGCATGTAGCAGGAGTTGTCATAGGTAGCAACCAGAAGATCAGGAGCGCCCTTGATCTCAAGGCCAGTCACCTCAGCCAACGCCTTGACGATGGCATCCTGGAAGCCTTCTGGGGTGTTGAGCCCAGTGCCGATTGCTGTGGCACCAAGGTTCGTGGTCAGCAAAATCTGCACTGCCTGCTCAAGGAAATCGGCCTCCTCCTTAATGCCGTGCCCGAAGGCAGCGAATTCGCCACCGAGCGTCATGGGCACTGCGTCTTGCAGCTGGGTGCGACCCATCTTAAGCACGTCTTTGAATTCTTCGCCCTTGGCAAGGAACGCCTCAGAGAGGAAATTCAGTTCTTTAATCAGGCCCTGAGATGCGTGGAAGATTCCGAGCTTGAGTCCTGTTGGGTAGGCGTCGTTGGTGGACTGCGCCATGTTGACATCGTCATTGGGGTTCAGATCATGGTAAGAACCCTTTGGTTTGCCCATGTGTTCCAGCGCCAGGTTGGCCACAACCTCGTTGGTGTTCATGTTCATCGAGGTGCCAGCGCCACCCTGGAAGGCATCGGTTGGGAACTGGTCCATGCAGCGGCCCTGTTCAAGGATCTGATCGCAGGCCCACACGATTGCCTCGTACTTGTCCTTTGGCAGGGTTTTGCAAGCGCGATTAGCCATCGCGGTGGCCTTCTTTACCTGGACCATGCCGCGAATGAAGTCAGGGACGTCATTGTGGGTCTTGCCAGAGATGGCAAAGTTTTCTACGGCACGCAGCGTATGGATGCCGTAGTAGTGTTCGTTGGATACTTCTTTGGTACCCAGCAGGTCCTCTTCGACGCGGGTGCCCGCAGCAAAGTTAGTCTCAGTCATTGTTCTCTGATCTCCTTCTACCCTCTGGGGGTATCAGTATCGTGTATCTGTTCGCGCGATTGTGTTCAGAGACCGACTATCAACACCCTGCTGGTCCCGGAACTGCCGGGGTATAAGGTCTAGCCGTCGGTGAACCGCTGTCTGCGAACGGTGGGCAGAGCTTAATGCTTTTTAAGTTCCAATTCTCAGTCTACGTACGTTTTTGGATAAAGCCACGTCCAACCGGGCAAAATCGGGTCGTCGTGATGTGACATTTCAGACAGGAACTAGAAGTTGAATGTGGGAAAACCAACCAGAATCGCCAAACGTGCCAATCAAATTGTTCAACACCCCTGCGTGCTCAGGGTGGAACCCCAAGCTGCAAGCCGCGCCTAAAGAACAGGCCCGACCCTTTGGCGGAACCAAAGTGTCGGGCCACTGTCGTATCTACCCCTCTATTGGGGCACATATGTGGGGGTTACATCCGGGCAATTCGGATTTCGGACGCCAAGATGGCACGCGCTCCAATACCGGCGAGCTCATCCATGACTGCATTTGCTTGCTTGCGTGGGACCATCGCGCGGACTGCTACCCACTCCGGGTCTGCTAATGGGGACACGGTTGGCCCATTGATGCCTGGAGTGACTGCCACCGCTTCGTCGAGAAGCGTGCGGGTGACGTTGTAGTCGAGCATGAGGAAGTTTTGTGCGTGCAAAATTCCTTCGATGCGGCCTAAGAAAACGCGGTGGGCGTCGGTGAGTTCGATTCCCTCCCGGCCCACGACGATTGCTTCCGAGTCGCAGATGACTGGACCGAACGGGACCAGGCCTTGCTTGCGCAGTGTGCGGCCGGTGGAGACGACGTCAGCGATTGCGTCGGCAACTCCGAGTCGGATTGAAATCTCTACTGCCCCATCGAGCCGGATGACTTCGGCCTCAATGCCTCGAGCAGCGAGGTCATCGCGGACCAAATTGGGGTACGAGGTGGCAATGCGCAGGCCGGATAAGCTGTCGATAGTAAATTGAGCTGACTGCGGCGCGGCATAGCGAAACTTCGATGCCCCAAACCCCAGCTTCATCACTTCGGAGACTTTTGCCTTCGCGTCGCCAGCCAGATCCCGACCGGTGATCCCTAAATCCAGGTGACCTTTGGCGACGTAGATGGCGATATCTTTCGGGCGTAGGAAGAAAAACTCCACGCCGTTTGCCTCGTCGAGAACGGTTAGCGCTTTCGTATCTCCACGCTGGGCATAGCCGGCTTCCTTGAGGATTTCTACCGTGGCGTCGGACAGAGCGCCCTTATTTGGGACTGCAACTTTGAGCATGTTTATTCACTGCTTCCTACAGATATTTGTAGACATCTTCCGGAGAAAGCCCCCGGGCGATCATCACGGTTTGGGTCCAGTAGAGCAACTGGGAGATTTCCTCCGCGAGCTCGTCGTCGGATTGGTATTCAGCAGCGATCCACACTTCGCCTGCCTCTTCGATGACTTTCTTGCCCAGATGATGCACGCCCTTATCCAAGGCAGCAACGGTGCCGGAACCTTCTGGACGGGTCTCAGCACGATGGGCAAGTTCTACAAAGAGGGAGTCAAAGTTCTTCACCCAAACTATTGTTGCATAATTTCCACGATATGCGCGTTAATTTTTGCATACCACTGCATTAAATCCACCGGGGTGACCCCCAAAAAGGAGGAACTACCGTGCAGCTGGGCTAGCGGGAGCACTTCTGGAGGTACCACTATCTCCTCGGAAGCTGGCAGACCAACAACCCGGCACCCCGCCGACGCCGCGGCTGCCATGCCGGTGGCCGAGTCCTCAAACACAAGGCATTTCGCGGGTGCCACCCCAAGCCGGGAAGCAGCCGTGGCGTAAATCTCCGGGTCGGGCTTGCCACGGGTCACTTCATCACCGCACAGCGTATCGACGAAGCGTTGCCGGCCAATCGCATCGATGGCCGGGTCGGCCAGCTCACGCGGCGTGTTGGTGACCACCATCATGGGGACTTTGTGCGCCACCAATGCGTCGAGAAGCTCGGCGACCCCAGGGACCAAAGTGAGGTCTGTGGCGAAAAGCTCACTGACCCGCCGGTACATCTGTTGCCGGTGCATCTCTCGCTGTTGTGGAGTGAGTACCACTCCGGCGAATTCCTCGCAGATCCGGATGGTGTTGGCAAAGGTGCCGCCGACGGTGAGCTCCCGAATCGCTGGGGTGAGCCGGCGACCGATCGCCTCGCTCATCTCGTAGGTTGCAATACCCCACAGTGGCTCCGAGTCCACGAGGGTTCCGTCCATGTCCCACAAGATCGCTTCATACACGTCTACCTATCTTAAACGTTAAAGTACGACGCTTCCGGGTGATACAGCACGAAGGCATCGGTGGACTGCTCTGGGTGCAGCTGTAGTTCTTCAGAAAGCTGTACGCCGATGCGGCCGGCATCCAGCAACTCGACCAGCGCTTTGCGGGAATGCAGGTCCGGGCAGGAACCGTAGCCGAATGAGTATCGAGCTCCGGAATAGTCCAGGTCGAAGAACCGACGAGGATCGGTGGCATCGGCATCTGAGACCTTCCGGTCGCCGGACAACCGCAGTTCGGCGCGAACGCGGGAGTGCAGATACTCCGCTAGCGCTTCAGTCAGCTGCACCCCAACTCCGTGCAGTTCGAGGTAGTCCCGGTAGCTGTTTTCGGCGAAGAGTTCTTGCGCTAGATCTGCGATCGGTTGCCCCATCGTCACCAGCTGGAACGGCAGCACATCAACTTTGCCAAGTTCGCGGGCACGTTTGCGACTGGCCACGAAGTCCGCAATGCACAGGAATTTCCCGCGCTGCTGCCTCGGGAAGCTAAAACGCGTGCGAACCGGTGCGTTTGGACGTGGCTCAGTCAGCACCAGCAAGTCCTGCCCTTCCGACACGACGGGGAAATAGCCGTAGACTGCCGCCGCGTGATCAAGAATCCGGCGCTGTTTGAGCTGGTCCAGCAGAAAACGCAGGCGAGGACGGCCTTCGGATTCCACCAGGTCCTCGAAAGTTTGTGAGGAACCTTTGGTAGGTTTGAGTCCCCACTGCCCCATGAACAACGCGCGCTCGTCAAGCATTGGGAGGTATTCAGACAGTGCGATCCCCTTGACCACGCGCGTCCCCCAAAACGGAGGCTCGGCAATCTCGTGGCTTTCTGATACCTCCGAGCGAGCAGGCACCTCCGGCTCGGGTGCTGCTTGTCGACGCTCCTCGGCGATTCGGAGCGAGCGTTGTCTGCGTCGCTTACGCTCCGCCTTCTTTTCCTCAGCGATCGCCGCTTGTGCGCGTTGTTCTTCGGTAGCGTCGCCGCGTTTGAGGGCCATGATGTGGTCCATCAAGCTCAAGCCCTCGAAGGCGTCTTTGGCGTAGTAGACGTCGCCGTCGTAGATCTCGTCCAAGTCATGTTCGACATAAGACCTGGTCAGTGCGGCACCGCCGAGCATCACCGGATAGTCCGACAGATCACTTGCGTTGAGTTCGACGAGGTTGTCTTTCATCACCACCGTCGACTTCACCAACAGCCCCGACATGCCGATCACGTCAGCCTGGTGCTCTTGCGCGGCTCGAGCTATCTCGGAGATGGGCTGCTTGATGCCCAGGTTGATGACTTGGTAGCCATTATTCGACAAGATAATGTCCACTAAGTTCTTGCCAATATCATGCACGTCGCCTTTAACCGTCGCGATCACCATGGTGCCCTTTTGCCCCGTGGAATCAGTCGCGGTCATGAACTGCTCGAGGTAGGCCACCGCTGCCTTCATGGTTTCTGCCGATTGCAGCACAAACGGTAGCTGCATTTGTCCAGAGCCAAACAGCTCCCCGACGGTCTTCATGCCGTTGAGCAAATCCTGGTTGATGATTTCGATCGCAGATTTGGTCTGGAGTGCTTCATCGAGGTCCGTCTCGAGGCCGTTCTTCTCGCCGTCGATAATGCGCTGCGCAAGTCGCTCAAATAAAGGCAGCGCGGCGAGTGCTTCGGCCCGGGCATCCTTGGCGGTGCTGGCGTCAACTCCTTCGAACAGCTCCATGAACACCTGCAACGGGTCATAGCCTTCGCGACGCCGGTCGTAGACCATATCTAGCGCGACCAACCGCTGACGGTCATCGATGCGGTTCATCGGAATGAGCTTCGACGAATGAGCGATGGCGGTGTCGAGGCCTGCTTCGATGCATTCGTTGAGGAAGACCGAGTTCAGCACTTGCCGGGCAGCTGGGTTGAGGCCGAATGAGATGTTAGACAGTCCCAAGGTGGTGTGGATCTCGGGGTAGGCCGCCTTGAGCTGGCGAATGGCCTCGATGGTTTCGATGCCGTCGCGTCGAGTTTCCTCCTGACCGGTAGAAATGGGGAAAGTGAGACAGTCGACGATGATGTCTTGATAGTCCAGCCCCCACTCGGTGGTGATCGTGTCGATGAGTCGGCTGGCCACAGCTACCTTGTGCTCGGCGGTGCGCGCTTGCCCTTCCTCATCGATGGTGAGCGCAACGACAGCGGCGCCGTGCTGCTGAGCGAGCCGCATGATCCGTTGAAAGCGAGAATCCGGGCCATCGCCATCTTCAAAATTGACGGAGTTCAGCACACATCGTCCCCCGAGCTGCTGCAAGCCTGCCTCCAGAACGGCCGGTTCCGTGGAGTCCAGCATGATCGGCAGCGTCGTCGCGGTGGCCAATCGTGCTGCCAATTCAGCCATGTCGTCCCGGCCGTCGCGTCCGACATAGTCGACGCAGACGTCCAGTAGGTGCGCCCCGTCTCGCGTTTGCCCTTTGGCGATATCGATGCACTTTTCCCAGTCCCCTGCGAGCATCGCCTCCCGAAACGCCTTGGAGCCGTTTGCGTTGGTGCGTTCACCGATGATCGTGATGCCGGTATCTTGCGTCAAGGGTACCGACTGGTAGAGAGAACTCACCGCGTCTGCAGGCCGACGCTTTGTCTCGTTGCCGGTGTCCGTGCCGGAAATTGCGAGTTGGTCAATACGGCGGCGAAGTTGGTGGATATGCTCCGGAGTCGTGCCACAGCATCCGCCGACCATGCGCAAGCCGAATTCACTAATGAATCCCTCGAGTGCCGTGCCCAAATCTTCAGGACTAAGCGGGTAATGCGCCCCATTCGGTCCGAGGACTGGCAGACCCGCATTGGGCATGACGGAGACAGGGATCGACGAATGCTGGCTGAGGTAGCGCAGGTGTTCGCTCATCTCGGTGGGGCCAGTGGCGCAGTTGAGACCGATCATGTCGATACCCAGCCGCTCCAACGCTGTCAAAGCTGCGCCAATTTCGGAACCTAAGAGCATCGTGCCCGTGGTTTCCACCGTCACGTGCACGACGATTGGCAATTCGCGATTGGCCTCGGCAAAAGCTGCGCGGACCCCAAGGACGGCCGCCTTGACCTGGAGCAGGTCCTGTGCTGTCTCGATCAAAATGAAATCAGCGCCGCCCCTGATCAGGCCCAAAGCAGCAAGACGATAATGGGAGCTTAATTCCGAATAGCGAGCATGCCTTAACGACGGCAACTTGGTGCCAGGGCCCAATGCTCCAGCCACGAAGGTGCCTGGGAATTCGTCAGCTACTTCCCTAGCAATGCGAGCCCCAGCCTCGGCTAGCTCTTCGCAACGTTCGGCTATGCCGTAGTCGGCTAAGTTCGGCAGGTTGCAGCCGAAAGTGTTGGTTTCTACAAAATCGGCACCGGCACGAAAGTAGTCCCGATGGATCTGTGCGATCACGTCCGGCCTGGTGACATTGAGGATCTCGTTGCAACCCTCAAGTTCGAGAAAGTCCGTGGTCAAATCCAGCTCAATTGCTTGTAGCTGGGTGCCCATCGCCCCGTCGCCCAAGAGGACGCGATCAGCGAGGGCAGTGAGAAAAGGGGATGTTTTCGGGCAAATACTGTTCATAGAATAGACAGCTTAGTATATTGTTGGTTGAGTTTGTGGCACCAACCCCCAACAAAAACGAACCGAGCTGACTATTCGAGTTCAGGTATGTTGTCAAGCACGTCAGATTCGGAGTCCACACGGGCCACCGCATTGCGGATAAGCTCGTTCAATTCAGCCTTTTCCTCGGGCTCGACAACGGCATCCGCATTCTTAGAGTTGAAGGCATCGATATCATTAATCACTGCTGTGACAGCTTCGTTGATTGCCTCCGGAACCACCGGCGCCTCCAAAGCATCAAGGGTGTCTAGAAAGCCCTCGAGGATTGCCCGAAGCTTAGGCAAGACAGCAGGGTCGAATGGCTGATCCCAGAATTCGCGCTCATCGGCACGCAAGTACGAACCAGTGGCAAATTCTTCAAGATTGGCGATGAACTCGTCTACAGCGGGTTGAAAAGAGGCACGGATCGTCATAGTTGAATATTCTCCCCTATTCGCTGTGGATCTGCAGGCTGATGTCACATTATTTAGCCCCACCGAATAATTTTTCGGTTAGAGCTTGAGCCCCAGCAAACTATCCAACGCTAGGCTGACCATGTCGCCGGCTGCGCGTGAGTTTCCCACTTCCTTACTTTCTTGCGTACCGGAGAGGATTTGTTCGGCCCAGGCGTCGATACTGCGGATGGCACGTGGCGTGTCGAGGTCGTCGGCAAGCGCGCTGCGTACCTCAGTTATAAGGGCGAGGGCGTCGGCCACAGATGACGCGGAAGCGGTGGCTTCCCGCCAGGTGGCAAGCCGGTGCTCGGCCTCGGTGAGGACCTCATCAGACCAATCGCGATCGCTGCGGTAGTGACCAGCGTAGAGCCCAAGGCGGATGGCCGCGGGGTCGTGCCCGGCAGCGGTCAGCTTGGAGACAAATACCAGGTTGCCTAAGGATTTTGACATCTTCACACCGTCGAGGGCGATCATGCCCGCGTGGGCATAAATATCCGCCATGCGACCAGCCTCTGGGTACGCGGCTTCCGCATGGGCTGCGGAAAATTCATGGTGCGGGAACTTGAGATCCGAACCACCACCCTGGATCGCGAAGTGCGGGCCCAGGCGGTTAGTGGCGATGGCAGAACATTCGATATGCCAACCAGGGCGTCCTGCCCCGAAAGGCGCATCCCAGGCGGGTTCTCTTTCTCGATGTGCGCGCCAGACCAGTGCATCCAATGGGTCGCGCTTCCCCGGTCTGTCTGGGTCACCTCCGCGCTCGGCGAACAGTGCCATCATCTGTTCGCGGTCGTAATTTGACTCGTAGCCAAATGTTTCGGTGGCTGAGACACTGGCATAGATGTCGGGGAATTGTTGGTCGTCGACAACATAGGCAGCGCCGCAATCCAAGAGTCGTTGGACCAGATCGATGACTTCGTCGACGATGTCCATCACCCCGACATAATCCCGAGGTGGGATCACGCTTAACGCCGTCATGTCTGAGCGGAACAGTTCAATCTGTGATTGCCCCAGCTCGCGCCAATCCACACCGTCTCGGGAAGCACGCTCGAACAGGGGATCATCGACATCGGTGATGTTTTGCACGTAGTGCACTGTGTGCCCATTGTCGAGGAGGACTCGTTGCGCCAGGTCGAAGGCAACATATGTGGCGGCGTGTCCTAGGTGGGTCGCGTCGTAGGGCGTAATACCGCACACGTACATGCCGGTGTCCCCGGTCTTCGGTGCCACAACTTGCTTGAGCTTTTGGTCTGCAGAATCATACAATTTCAACGGAACGGGGGCGCCAAATTCAGCTGGCAGAAATGGGACCTGCGGCTGCGACCAAGAGTACATGTTATCTACCTTACATTTAGGCGTGGTTGGAAATTGCTATCGACCGCGCCACCAAACTGGGGCGCTGAGCTGTGTACTAAGGGGTCAACACCCCGGCGGCAAGTAAACCCATGACTGCCAGTCCGGCTGGAATGCGATATGCCGCGAACCAGGAAAATGAGTTGTTCGAGACAAACTTGAGCAACCAAGCAATGGAGGCATATCCCACCACGAACGCGATTCCTGTACCCACCAATAGCTGCACGCCACTAGCCGCCTGCCCGGAAGATGGAGCGAAGGCATCTGGCAGGGAGAAAATGCCGGATGCAAGTACCGCGGGTATAGCAAGCAAGAAGGAAAAGCGCGCAGCGACTTCTCGATCCAAACCAAGGAAAAGCCCTGCTGAAATCGTGCCGCCGGAACGCGAGACGCCAGGAATCAAAGCCAGGCACTGTGCGAGACCCATCAAGATTGCGTCGCGCATGGTCAACTGGTCAAAGCTGCGCTTTTTGGTGCCATACTTTTCCGCTGCAATGAATACGAATGAAAACAAGATCAGCACTGAAGCGGTAATCCACATGTTGCGCAGTGCGTCGCGAATGAAGTCCTTGCCCAGATAACCCAGCACTGCCACCGGCAGTGTGCCGACGATAACCATCCACCCCATCGCATAATCAAAGCCCCGTTCGCTCTTGTTCACAAGGCCTTTGAGCCAGCCGGTGGCAATCTTGACGATGTCTTTGAAGAAGTAGACCAAAACCGCAGCCTCGGTGCCCAACTGGATCACTGCGGTAAACGACGCCCCAGCATCTCTGCCCCACAATAGATCAGAAATAATCCGCAAGTGTCCGGACGAACTAACCGGCAAAAATTCGGTCAGTCCCTGAACAATGGACAGCACAATCGTCTGCGACCAGGTCAGCGAATCGTGCGCGGGAGCAGCTGCTAGCAAAGTCTCGTTAATCACTTGTCATAGGTTACCCTCCGTTGGAACATAAGGAGCCCATCCGGCCTTGCGCACAGACTAGGAATCCGCTGCGAATTAGTTAGCTGTACGCCTCGACCAGCGAAATTAGTCGCTCTGCTACTCTTAGGTGCTGTGAAGAAGTCCGAAACTTTTCGACGCTTAACAGCCCACAAACGCACCGCCGCCCTTTTTCTCGCTGCCTGCACCGTGAGCTTTGCGGCGACTGCCTGCATTCCCGGCGTCCCGCAAGAACAGCAGGCTGAGCAGCAACCTTCGGGGGCGGAGACGTTGTCGAATGCCGTCGGCAAGGCCACTCCGGTCAAGTCCCCCACTGCGAAGCAGCCAGCTGGTGAGCTGCTGGACCTAGGCCCGGACTTCGCCGCTCTACAAGACGTCGAGGCCGCGGGAGACGTATTGGCGCTGCGTTCTGAATACTCAATAGCTATCGGCACAATTGAGCAGCTCAAGGCAAAGGAGTTCAAGACTCTGACGATCAATAAGAGCTGCGGCGAGCTCAGTGCCACGTCAAACGCGTTCGTGCTGGCATGTCCAACCGCACTCAACGGAGGCGGTGGCGGCGGACAAGTCGCGATCATCGATGCCCAGAATCCGGACTTGCGCAATGTCCGATCGGCGCCCATGAAGTTCACCAGTGCCGCGTTGACTAGTAATGGCGTCGTTATTGCGGGATCAAGCGAAGAAAATGATGTCTATGCCTTCCGTGGCAACGACTCGGGCAATGCCAAGCGTATCCGAACTGATCGCAAAGCAGATCAGATCGTCGCCAGCCCAATCCCGGGAAGCCGAGACGCTGTCGTCTTCATCGACCGCAACGCGACCGTGATTCAGGGAGTCGACTACCCCAACAATGCGCCCGGAGCAGCCTTGCGCATGGGAGTCGGTGTGGGAAGCATCGCCCCAGGCACTGAAGGCCTCGTCTTCGCCGCCGACACCCTCGGTCATCAGTTCGGTCTCTATACCGACACCGACGTGCTGCGTTTGCATCAAACATTGCCTACCGATGCCTCGCCCTGGGCAATCGTAGCTGATAGCAAGCACGAAGCGGTCTGGGTAGCTTCCAATGCGCACAACACTGTGCAGGCATTTACCTACAACACGGGGGTGCCGGTAGGCCATGGGAAACTCGACACCATCGCCGATGTGCGTTCCATGGCGATGACTGAAACAGGCTCGTTGGTTCTCGTGTCTGATTCCGGGCCCGGGGTTCAAGTAATTTCGGACGTGGCAGTCCAACAGGCCGTCGCAAAGCAAAACTAGAGATAAGGGAAACCACATTGTCCAAGCAGCTGCGCCCCCACCCACTACGTACCGCTGCCTACCAACGCGCGCTGAGCATGATGTTTCACCTGCGCGCCGAGCGGATCCACGTGCTGATGATGCGAGCCTTGACCGCATTGCACCGCGCCACCCCGATCAACCGTGCGCTAGAACGTGTCTTGCCAGTACATGATGTGGCGTTGGAACAAGAAGTATTCGGAGTGACTTTCCCTCGCCCGCTCGGGCTCGCCGCCGGCTTCGATAAGAATGCTTCGGCTGCAGACGCTTGGTCCCCCTTAGGTTTTGGTTATGCCGAACTCGGCACAGTTACCGCCCAGGCGCAGCCAGGAAACCCTACTCCCCGACTGTTCCGCTTGCCGGCTGACAAGGCCATCCTCAACCGGATGGGGTTCAATAACCGTGGCGCAGCTGTCGCGGCCGAAAACCTTCGGCGCCGCAAATCCGATGATGTGATTGGTATTAACATTGGGAAAACGAAGGTGGTGGCTGCGGAGGATGCAGTAGCCGACTACCGTGCCTCTGCCTCGCTCCTGGGCGATTTGGCGGATTACCTGGTGGTAAACGTGTCCTCGCCTAACACGCCAGGGTTGCGGGATCTGCAAGCAGTGTCCTCCCTACGTCCCATCTTGGCTGCAGTGGTGGAATCAACGTCTGCACCGGTGCTGGTGAAGATTGCCCCTGATCTCAGCGACGAAGACATCGTGGAGATCGCTGACCTTGCGAAGGAACTTGGCTTGGCTGGCATCGTGGCCACCAACACTACGATCTCCCGCCAAAACCTACGTACTCCAGCTGAAGATGTCGCGGATATGGGAGCCGGGGGTATCTCCGGTGCGCCCCTGAACGAACGCGCGCTCGAAGTATTGAAACTGCTGTATTCCCACGTGGGTGACGAACTCGTTATTATTTCTTCGGGTGGTATCACGAGTCCCCAAATTGCGTGGGAACGAATCGCCGCCGGCGCGACGCTCCTCCAGGGCTATACTGCGATGATTTATGGAGGACCGGACTGGATTCGTGACATCCACCTCGGAATTCTGGATCAGCTACGCCATTATGGCTTCGCTAGCATCTCCCAGGCCATTGGCTGTGGCCTGGAATGGAAAGACTAGCACTACTTGTTTTCGTGCCAACCCCAGTAGATCGACCGTGCCAGAGTATGGAAGTACAGGTTAAAGCCTAGAACGGTGGGGGTGGCATCGGCCGGAACGTCGAGTTCTGCCACGTCGAGTGCGTGGACGGCGAACAGGTAGCGGTGCGGAGCGTGGCCTGCTGGTGGGTTTGGCCCGTAGTAGCCACGTTTGCCGGAGTCACCGACCAGAGTAACCGCCTGAGCGATTCCCCCTAGGGTTTCATCACCGGCACCAGAAGGCAGCTCGGTGACGTCGGCAGGGATATTGAAAACTGCCCAGTGCCAAAAGCCGGCTGCCGTGGGAGCGTCCGGATCAAAACACGTGATTGCGAATGACTTCGTCTCTGCCGGGAAACCAGACCAAGAAAGCTGCGGTGAGACGTCGTTGCCACCGAGTTGCGGTTCTTTAAACGTGCCGCCGTTGGCAAAGTCGTCCGAGGTCAGGTCAAACGAAGGGTGTTCGCCCAGGGGTGCGTAGGGATCGGGGCCAGGGAAACGTGGATCAAGGTAATCAGTCATGTCTCCCTTATACCGAAAACTCGCCCCTACCGTTGCCAAGTTCGGAATAAATGTGCGTACTTTCCATCGAACTTCATGAGTTGTTCATGGGTGCCGGATTCGACGATCCTCCCCTGTTCCATGAAGACGATGTTGTCCGCGTCTTTTGCTTGATCTAGGCGGTGGGCAACGACCAGCGCAGTACGGCCTTGAGTTACTTTCCCGGCCGCTGCCTCCAAATCTCGAGCATTGTCACTACCTGCGTCTGCAGTTGCCTCGTCCAAGATCAACACTGGCGGATCACTGAGGAACAGTCGAGCCAGGCTAATTTGCTGGGCAACCTCTGGGCTCAATTCAGTGGCGCCCGATCCGATCAGCGTATCCAGTCCTTCTGGCAGCCAACGCTGGTAAGTAATGCTGTTTGGCTTCAGGCCTACTGCAGCAAGAGCTGTATCGAGCTCAATATCACTAGCGTGTGGAGCGGCCAGCAAAAGGTCATCGCGGACAGTGCCGGAGAACAAATGGACCTCCTGGGTAGCAAGCACTACATTGCGCGAAAGCCACTCCGCGGAAACATCCGCTGTGTTAATTCCGTCGACGCTTACTTGCCCATCCGTTGGACGAAGTCCGCCGGCAAGAATGGCTGCTAGCGTCGATTTGCCCGCCCCCGAAGCGCCCACCAGAGCGGTGGTGGAACCAGCCGGCAGCTCAAGATTGATGTCGTGCAACACCGCCGGACCGTCGCCGTAGGAAAACGAGAGGTTTCGGATTTCTACATCGGGCGCACCAGCGATGTCAGTGGGATCAGTGGAGCTACTTGTGGTGGCGTGGAACTGCGCGAGGGCCACCGCACGTCCCAGGGCGGTTAACGCGTGCTGGATTTCACCGGCGAAGAACATCAGGTTGAAGATGTGCACTTCCATCCGGGAGATCAACACCACGGATGCAGCTGCCGCACCCACCGTGATGTCGCCGCGTTGGGATAGGACCGCTGCCTCAACGAAGCCGAGGATCACCAGGGCTCCGTAGATCAGGCTGCCTTGCCAGGTCAGCCGGTTGATCAGTGGCATCCGGTCCGCTGCGGCATCGACGGTATCCCATGAGGCTGCCCGCATCCGGTTGAGTCCCCACTGTTGGAAACCAAAGGTCGTGAGTGTTTGTGCTCCGCGGATGGAATCCAGCAAAAGGTTATTGCGCTTGGCTTCCGCGACACTCACGGCATTCGCCGTGGCTGGAAAGAGGCGCAAGTTTGCGCGGGCAAATGGGAAAATGACCACGAGCAGGGCTACGAGGGTGATGCCGAATATCGGGTGGACCAGTGTCAATGCGATAAAAGTGAACGGGAACATCAGCCCTGTGATCACTAGGCGCACCCCGATTGCGTTGGCAACGCGCACTGTGGTGTCGATGTCTTTGGTCAATCGAGTAATAATGTTGCCCGTGCCAAGCGCCAGCGAGTCTGGTGTGGGCGCACGCAACGCTGAGCGGAGCGCTTGAGACCGCAGGGAGACGCTCAGTTTGCGTACGGCGGAGATCAGATAGAACTGCGCGCTGGATCGCCCCACCACTTCCACGAAAAGGACAACTATCAACACGCCGATGAGAAGGGGCACCGGCGTGTTGGATTCACCGCGGGCGGCGTCGACAAGCCAGCCGATAGCGCTTGAGCCGGTAACCAGCGACGTCATTGTGATGAGGAAGATCAGACTGACCGTCCACCACCACCGCTTGGACGGCCGGGCGGGCAAACTCGCAACGTATGCAAGGGTTTCTTTGATGGGCGCCGGGGCCAGGGCATCAGAACGCATATTTACGCAACTCCTCATCGGTGATGAAGTGATCGGCGACGGCGCGCCAGGCGCGGGAAGACGAAATGACGATCGTGGTGCGATGGCCTCGGTAGTCGTGGACACCTCGAGCAACAGCAGCGGCAGTCACCGCGTCGAGGCCGGTCGAAGGATCATCGAGTACCAGCACCTCCCCTGCATTAGCCAGCGCTCGGGCGATACACACTCGCTGTCGCTGCCCGCCGGAGAGATTCAATCCCGATTCACCCAGTGGCAACAGCGGAAGCTGACCATCCGGGCCGTAACCGCCCAGCCTATCGACGACATCATCACAGCACGCTGCCGCCAGCACTTCTCGGTGCTGGTTTGGGCTGAGCCTGCGCAACGGGTCAATGTTGTCCAACAAACTTCCTTCAAAAATTGCCGGATAGTGTGGCGGAAACGCCGCCTCCGGCCACTGTTGCCGGCTGTATTGCTGGGCGATAGCCCAGGCCTTCGAACTCTGCGCTGCCCAGACATGCAACCCGGGTTTTGCTGAGTTTTCAGCACATGTTTCTTGATTGCTCACACGTTCTGCACTCGTGTTGAGTTCGTTGTCGAGGTCTTGGACGCGTTTGCCCGAGGCGTTGGCGCGAGCCCAATACTCCGTAAAGAACCCGAGGGCATAGCCCGTCACGGTGAGTGCAGGTGGTAGCAGCAGCGCGACAGACACGAAGTGACCTGGGGCCAGCTCGCCGCTGGTTGTTTGCCAAGCAGCTAAGGACATGATGCCGGCGATGGTCACCAAAGGTATGGACTGTCGGATGAAAGTGGTGACGGCAGAGACTTTGGCGTCGGTAAGCATCGCATCGAGGGCCGTGTTGGCTGCCGTAGCGAAGCGTTGCTCGGCGAGATCAGTGGCGCCAAGCCCCTTGAGTACCCGGGCACCTTGAGCGAAGTCCGTAGCCAGAGAAATCGATGTTGATTCCGCGGCGCGACGAGTAGCGGAAATCTTTGAGATAGCCTTACCCGTGAAGAAGGAAACGATTGCGGTCGCTACCCCTCCCAGCAGAGTGGCGGTGCCGATAACCCAGCTGAACTGGTAGAAAGACACGGCCGTAGAAACCAGGTACGCGAGCATGACCAGTGGGAAATTCAACACTTGTTTTACTTGCCCGAGCTGATCAGAATCCTCGTCGATGGTATTCATTAACTCGCCTGGCGAACGCTGTATTTCGGGCCGATGCAACAACGAATCCGTCAGCCGCATCCGAATACTATGCACGGTGCGCACAACACCAAGGTCGGTGAGGGAATCAGCGGTGGAGTCAAGCAAGAAGACTAGGATCGTACAGACAGCGACAGTAACTAGCGGAGCGATCGCATCTGAAAGCAATCCGTTGCCGAACACTCGATCGGTGGCGTTACCAACAGTGGTGGACAGCACCACACCCGCGATCGCCGAAAGCACCATCGCTCCGACGACGATCCCCGCAGCCAGCGCATGAGTACGAAGCGCCCGCCACACGATGAACCGCGACTTGGATCCAGGCGCTGGCACAGAAAAAGGCTTCTCTACGCCCGGCTCCACCGGGACAAACCATGACCAGGTTTTCATTCGCGGCCACGGCCGTTCCCACCACCGTGCTGTGGGAGTTGGCTCGAGAGAAAAATCAGTCATGTGGAAATAATCTACCCTAAAATCACAACGACGAAACTAGGTTTTGAGCTGCAGATTTGTGGAAACTGAACAATTCAGGCTATTGTATTCCAAGTACCGAGCACGAGCTCGGAAACACCCAGCCCGGGTGGCGGAATGGCAGACGCGCTAGCTTGAGGTGCTAGTGTCCTACTAATGGACGTGGGGGTTCAAGTCCCCCCTCGGGCACAATGTGAAGTCTCGAGCCGCTGACTTAGATCAGTGGCTCGAGGCTTTTGTCATTGCTTACCACCACCGCGGATTGCCTTTCAGATGGTTCATTATCGCTAGCGCAGCCCCTTACAATCGAGGGTTAAGTAAAGAAAAGTGCGTCTCATCGGCGTGTCGCCGGCCGTGCGGGTTTGCTGCACAAGTGCTATGTCGTCGCTTCGGCGTAGTCCGACTACGTAGAACAGCGTTTTTTTAATGAATTAAATCCCACAGCGGTAGTCCGACTACACCGAAGGGACGACATCGAGCGAGCTACGGCCCCAACGAACAATAACAACCGAGTTTAGGGCCACTGCGCCGCGGAAATCACGCATCAGAGACACACTTCTCTTTACTTAACCCACAACCGATGCGGCCTAATTCGTTTTCTTCTCACAACATGGTTGACTACTACCTATGACGCTCGATCCACAAGATTTAGCCACCTGCCTGCGGGTCCTCGATGAAGCTGGCACACTCGATCCCCAATCTGCTGACTCGGTGACGCTACAGCGCGCCGTCGCCAAGCTGTTTAAGGAAGTGAAGCGACAGCGGCGACAGTCTGCGAAGCAAGCTCGTCGCGCAGCGGATGAGGCTGTGCTTTCGGCTACGGCCACTGCTAATCCGGCCCGCATCGACGACGAGACGGCCGGGATCCTGGTGCGTCCGGCCGGTGCGGCCCCGGTGTCTTTAGAGAAAGGTGCAGTTGCTACTCCACATGGATGGGCGGGCAAACTATACCGTGCGCAAAATTGCTATGTGTGCAAGCGGCCGTACACGCTAGTCGATTCCTTTCACCACCAGCTCTGTCCCGAGTGCGCTGCGGACAACCGGGTGCGTCGCAATGCTCGCGTAGATCTCACCGGACGGCGTGCGGTGTTGACCGGCGGACGGGCCAAGATCGGCATGTATATCGCCTTGAAGCTGCTTCGCGACGGCGCTGATCTTACCATCACCACGCGCTTCCCACGTGATGCTGCGCGTAGGTTTGCTGCTGTGGGCGATAGTGCGGATTGGTTGTCGCGGCTCCACATAGTGGGAATCGATCTCCGCGACCCAGCGGCGGTGGCAACGTTTGCTGACGAGGTAGCAGCCGCCGGCCCGCTAGACATTCTGATCAATAATGCTGCCCAGACTGTGAGGCGCTCCCCTGGGTCTTACTCCGGGCTCATCGATGGCGAGCAGGCCCCGCTGACGGGGGTGGAGAATAAGGTCGATCTACGCGCGATCGGTGCGACCTCGGATCTTCATCCGGCAGCGCTCGTGTCGGGTTCTTCCCCGTCGGCGGCCGATGCCCTGGTTAGCCAGGCGATGCTTGGCGGCTCAGCCTCGCTCGCACGTATCGCAGACGGCACCGCCGTTGACGCCGGGGGCCTCATCCCTGACTTGGTTTCGCATAACTCATGGGTCGCCACAGTTGGGGAGGTTGACCCTGTGGAGCTGTTGGAGGTGCAATTATGCAATCAAACTGCGCCATTCATTCTGGTGAACCGACTTCGGCCGGCTTTGGAAGCTGCACCTGCCCGACGCAAGTATGTTGTCAACGTCTCCGCCATGGAAGGAGTCTTTGGTCGCGGCTACAAAGGGCCGGGGCACCCACACACAAACATGTCGAAGGCGGCGCTGAATATGCTCACTCGGACTGCAGCCGGTGAGCTTTTTGAACACGGAATATTGATGACCGCCGTGGACACGGGATGGATCACCGATGAGCGCCCGCACACGGCAAAGGCACGGCTTGCTGAAGAGGGCTTCCACGCGCCGCTTGACCTCGTTGATGGCGCGGCCAGGGTCTACGATCCGATCGTGCAGGGTGAGAACGGTGTTGACCTGTACGGATGTTTCCTGAAGGATTACCGCCCACACGCCTGGTGAAGTCCTGCTGGTTGGCGCATCAGTTCAAAACACCCCTCGCATCCGCATAGGAGCAGATGCAAGGGGTGCCATGGGTCGAGGAAGCTAGTGTTGCTCGTTCGGGTCGTTGTCGGCGTCTTCTTTAGTCTTGTGGATCGTGCCCGCAACGTGGTCAGGAGCTGCGTAAATCGAGTAAACCTTGAGTGGTTCGTCGCCTTCGTTGACCACGTTATGCCACTTACCGGCGGGGACGAAAATCGCCCAATCGTCCTCAACAACTCGATCGATGTCCAGCTTGTCTGCGGAATCGCCAATCATGACGTGGCCTTTACCAGCCTCGATGCGAAGGAACTGGTCGTGATCCTCGTGCACCTCTGCGCCGATTTCGCCACCAGCCGGGATATTCATCACGGTCATTTGGAGGAATTTTCCGGTCCACAACGTGTCGCGGAAGTTCTCGTTGTCCAGGGTGGCCTTCTCAATATCCAGTACGTATGGGTGCGGGCCGTGGTCCTTCATAAGATCAGACATGATGTCTCCTTCGTTGTCGTCGTATCCGGCCCCCAGTCTAGCCTCGATCAGGCCGGGCCGGAGCAAGAAAACGAATATAGATTCGATTCCATTTTACCGAATTGCTCAGTTAACAGCAATGACATCTCGAAAAGCTAGGCAGATTCGGTGAGTCCATCGAACGCTTGGAGGATTCTTTCGGCAGCCAGAGTTGGGGTGATTTTGCCGTCGCGAAGCAAATGCTCGACGTCGGTACGGGCGGAGACAACTTCTTTATTGGTGTTGAGTCGCTGCAAGATTGTTTCGTGCACCATCGACCACATCCACCCCACCTGCTGCTCGCGTCGCCGGCGGTCAAATGCGCCGGATTGTTTCATGACCTCGTGGTGCTCAAGGATGTACTGCCAGAATTCGTCAATTCCAGTTCCGTCAACTGCTGACATCGTAAGTGTCGGCGGATGCCACAGGTCGTGTTCGCTGCGCACCATGCGCATCGCGGCTGCTAGTTCGCGTGCGGCGCGCTTTGCCTGCTTGAGGTTCGGGCCGTCAGCTTTGTTGATCGCCACGATCTCGGCCATTTCCAACACGCCTTTTTTGATTCCTTGCAGTTGGTCGCCCGCTCCCGCCAGCGCGAGAAACGCGAAGACATCGACCATCTGTGAGACCGCAACCTCAGATTGTCCTACGCCGACGGTTTCTACGATCAGCACGTCGTAGCCAGCAGCTTCGAAGACCACCATCGATTCGCGGGTTGCCTTGGCCACCCCGCCGAGCGTTCCGGCGGAAGGCGACGGCCGAATAAACGCGTTGTCCTCCGCGGAAAGCTTGGTCATGCGAGTCTTATCCCCCAGGATGGAGCCACGGGTGCGGGTGGACGAAGGATCGATTGCCAGCACGGCCACCCGGTGCCCTTCAGCGAGAAGCTTCATACCGAGGGCTTCGATAGTGGTGGATTTCCCGACCCCAGGCACGCCAGTCATGCCAACGCGCAATGCACCGCCGGAGTGCGGCAGCAATTTAACCAAAAGCTCTTGGGCCAGAACCCGGTGCGCCGGAGCGGTCGATTCCAGCAAGGTGATAGCCCGCGAGAGATTCGTGCGATCATTGTTGATGACCGCCTCGTAGAGGGCGTCAACGTCAATGCGCCGGCGGGCCCGCTGCACCACCTCGGGGGCGACCGCAGTTGCACTACCGAGGTCTGTGCCGGCGGTGGTGGTTAGCGAACCGAGGCTGTGCTCCAGAAATCCGTTGTCCACTTGATCTTCCTTTTCTTGGGTTTGGCACGCTCGAGATATGCCGAGGGCCGATGCCGGGATACGGGAAGCATCCTGCCGACATCGGCCCTGGGTAACGCGAGCTAGGGGCGAATCACCTAAGCAGGCAGCTCGAAGCCGAGGTTGGCAGCAAGCTTGGTCAGCATATCGATAGCCGACTCCGCGATGACTGTGCCCGGTGGGTAAATCGCCGCAGCGCCCATATCGTAGAGCTCCTGGAAATCACCCGGAGGGATCACGCCGCCGACGACAATCATGATGTCCTCGCGGCCCAGCTTCGCCAATTCCTCCTTGAGCGCGGGTACCAAAGTAAGGTGACCAGCCGCCAGGGAGGACACGCCCACGACGTGGACGTCGGCATCGACAGCACTGCGAGCTGCTTCTGCCGGGGTTTGGAAGAGCGGTCCGACGTCCACATCCATGCCGAGGTCGGCATATGCGGAAGCCACCACCTTTTGACCGCGGTCATGGCCGTCCTGGCCCATCTTCGCGATGAAGATACGTGGACGGCGACCTTCTTCTGCCTCAAAGGCATCGGCCAGCGCAATTGCCTTTTCGACGTTCGACACTGCGCCATCCTTTCCTACTTCGTCTTTGTACACACCCGACAGCGTCTTGATTTCCGCTTCGTGGCGGCCAAAAACCTTCTCCAAGGCTAGCGAAATCTCCCCAACCGTGGCCTTTGCGCGAGCTGCGTCGACAGCCAGCTTCAGCAGATTGGATTCAAGGTCCCCAGCTTCACGTTCTTCGGTAGCAGCAGCTGCGGTCAGGGCCTCAAGAGTGCGCTGAACTTCAGCTTCGTCGCGCTCGGCGCGCAGACGATCCAGCTTTTCGAGCTGCTCAGCACGTACCTTGGAGTTTTCGACCTTGAGCACTTCAATGGCTTCATCCTCTGCCACGATGTACTTGTTGACACCGATGAGAGCTTGGCGACCCGAGTCGATGCGGGCCTGGGTACGTGCGGCCGATTCCTCAATGCGCAGCTTAGGAATACCTTCGATGGTGGCCTGTGCCATGCCACCGGCAGCTTCGACTTCTTCGATGTGCTTGCGGGCGCGGTTTGCCAGCTCGTTGGTGAGCCACTCGACGTAGTAAGAGCCAGCCCATGGGTCGACCGGGCGCACCGTGCCGGATTCCTGCTGCAGCAGCAACTGGGTGTTGCGCGCAATGCGGGCAGAGAAGTCGGTAGGCAGCGCCAGCGCCTCATCCAGCGCGTTGGTGTGCAGCGATTGAGTATGCCCCTGCGTTGCGGCCATCGCTTCAATCGCGGTGCGTGCGACGTTGTTGTACACGTCCTGCGCAGTAAGAGACCAGCCGGAGGTCTGGGAGTGGGTACGCAACGATTGAGACTTCGGATTCTTCGGGTCGAACTTTGCCACTAGCTCACTCCAGAGCAGGCGACCAGCGCGCAGCTTCGCGATCTCCATAAGGGTGTTCATGGAAATACCCCAGAAGAAGGACAGGCGAGGCGCGAACTTGTCGACGTCCAGGCCAACGTCCTTACCAGCGCGAATGTATTCGATACCATCAGCAAGCGTGTAAGCGAGCTCGAGATCGGCCGTCGCGCCAGCTTCCTGGATGTGGTAGCCAGAAATCGAAATCGAGTTGAAGCGAGGCATCTTCAGCGACGTGTACTCGAAGATATTCGAGATAATGCGCATCGATGGCTTCGGCGGGTAAATGTAGGTGTTGCGGACCATGAACTCTTTCAGAATGTCGTTCTGAATGGTTCCAGCGAGCTGTTCCGGCGCTACGCCTTGCTCCTCAGCGGCCACGATGTAAAGCGCAAGAATCGGCAGGACGGCGCCGTTCATCGTCATGGAAACGGAGACGTTGCCGAGGTCGATGCCCTCGAACAGCTGGCGCATATCCAGGATCGAGTCGATGGCCACACCGGCCATACCGACGTCACCGATCACTCGCTCGTTATCGGAGTCGTAGCCGCGGTGAGTCGCCAAGTCGAAGGCAACCGAAAGGCCCTTCTGACCTGCGGCGAGGTTGCGACGGTAAAACGCGTTGGATTCGGCGGCCGTCGAAAAGCCCGCGTACTGACGAATCGTCCACGGCTGGTTGGTGTACATCGTCGGGTACGGCCCGCGCATGAACGGTGCGATACCTGGGAAGGAATCAAGTGGATGCCCGGCGGCTGCGGCAGCGTCGCGGTCTGCGCGGGTGTACACGCGTTTTACTTCGATGCCTTCTGGTGTCTCCCACACCTGATCGGCGGAGGATGCTGCCGGTGGCTGGGTAGCTGGGGCTTTCGCAGACGTCCGTGGGGTGTGTGCAAAATTAGGGATGGTAGTCATAGTTGCTCTTACGCTCCCAACTTGGTCAGCAGCTCAGCCAAAGTGGCCGCTGCGTCGATCTTGAGGTTGAGGTATCCGTCTGGTTGATCAGCGGCTTCCGCGAAGGTCTGTGGAGCTCCAGCGAGCAGAATTTCGCCAGCGCCGGCATCGCGAAGCGCCTTGACCACGCTTTCACCCGTCGCAGCGTATTCCTGATCAGTGCCACAGATCACGACGATGTCTGAGGCCTTGGCCGCTGCAGCAAATTCCTCGGTGCCAGGAGCGACTTGTCCAGGGTTGAGGACTTCAATTCCGCCGGAGGCCAAGAGGTTGGTGGTGAATCCAGTACGGATGTTGTGCTTGGCCAGCGGACCGATCGGAACCAATCCGATGATCGGGCGCGTGCCGTGCTCCTCAAGGTACGCGTCCGAACGGTTGCGTAGCGCCTCAAATTCCGCAGCCCAACGACGCACGCCGGCTGGTTCCACGCGGAGCTCAGCCGGCAAAGCCTTCTCGCCCAGGTTCGGGAACTCATTGATGCCGGTTAGCTGCTTGCGTCGCGAGGCGATGTCAGCACGCACCTTCTCATGCGATGCTGCGAGCTTTTCGACGATCGTGTGTTGCGCAGCGGTGAAGCCGCCAGCAGCTTCCACTTCGGTAAATACCTGCCAAGATCGGTCTGCGAGATCATCGGTGAGTCGTTCGACATAGAAGGAACCACCTGCGGGGTCTACGACATATCCCAAGTGGGACTCTTCTAGCAGCAGCAGGTTGGTGTTGCGAGCGATGCGCTTGGCGAAGGCTCGGGAAACTCCGGGCATTCCGCCAGCAACTGCGTAATCGAACGGCAGAACTTCCACATCAGAGGCACCGCCGACACCGGCCGCGAATGCGGCGACGGTTACTCGCAGCATGTTGACCCAAGGATCGCGCTGCGAGAACATCTCCGGTGCGGTGAGCGCATGCTGTGGTGCCAGTCCAGCCTCGGGGAAACCAAGTTCTTCAGCGACTCGTGCCCACAGTGATCGGGCTGCGCGGAACTTCGCGATTTGCCCGAACTGATCGTCAGTGGTGGCAAAACGGAAGGAAAGTTGTCCGAGAGCCTGTTCCACGCTTAAACCGGCTGTAGTGAGCTCGCGCAAGTACTCAACACCGGCGGCTAGGGCAAAACCGATTTCTTCCGCATCCGTAGCGCCTTGGTTGGCGAAGGATACGGCGTCGACAAGCACGGCGCGGACCCCTGGGCGCTGTGCGGCCGCCTCGGCGAGTGCGATGGTCTCGGCGAGTGAAGCGGAGGCGGAGCCATCAATCTGCGCGGTCAGCGGTGCTGCGCCAAGTTCGAGCTGAATTCCAGACTCACCTTCGGTGAGCTGAAGCAGCTGGTCCGCTACCGCAGCGGTGGCACCGCCAGCGGCAAGCCGAACTGGCATTGCGGAGAGAACGACATTATTCAATACGGCCTTTAGATCAACATCAGCTTCAGCACGAAGCACGATCTGCGAGGTACCGTTGTTCAACGCAGCTAGGATTTCTTTGTTCGCAGCGGCAGCGTCAGCGGTGTCGAAGCTTTCCGTGACCCCCCAGCCGATACGGCCGTCGGAGGGAGCAACCCCGCCGCGGACGAAAGGGAAAGCGCCCGGAGCGGCGACTTCTGCGCCCTCATCCGCTCGGGTGTACAGCGGGTTGACGTCGATGCCATCGTTAGTGGTGCGGATGAGCTTGGTCCACACGTCGGCGGGAACGTCAGCGATATCTTTCTTTTGCACACGCGCAAACACCTTGGCTACGGCTCGATACCAATCTTGTTGATTGGCGGCGAATTCCGCAGGCAAAGAAGTGGTTGCCGCGTCAGACTGGCGATCAGTCACAACGGATCTTCTCCCCTTGGGTCGAGTGGTCATGCAATTGCTGAATGGAAACCGAACCCAATTCGCTTTTCGGCGATAAGGCGGCGGCTACCAAACCTGCGGGTTTCGCCTCCGGGTAACGGCCACACCTGGCTACCCAATCCTGGAATCCAAAGCACAGTCGAACTACCGCAGAGCCAAAGCTCACACTTATCTTCCACTGTAGTCATTGAAACTTCGGCGTACGGGTCAATTCGTGCACCAGTATTCGATCCATGCTTTCGCCGACCCTCAAGCTGCGGGCAGCAGCGGGAAAACGCAATCGAAAATACCCAGCTCATTGGGAGTGTTACACGGTAACACTATCGTCAGCTCAGCGGGGCGTCGACAAGCGCCCTTCGCTATTATCAGGGTGGCAAACTCCCCCAGTTAAGGTGTGCACTAACCTAGCTGATGTGCGGATGACTCGAACAAAGAAGTTCATCGCCTTGGGCGTGCTCGTGCTCATTGGTGTATTGGTGGTGGCCTTAGTAGACATTGAATCCCCTGCGCAACTGCGTCAGTTCTTTGAAAAGTTCGGGGTTTGGTCGTGGCTCGCCTTCTTCTTCGCCTATGTTGTGCTCACGCAGTTCCCGGTTCCTCGGACAACCTTTACCGTGGCGGCTGGAGTGCTGTTTGGCCCAATTTTGGGAAGCGCGTTGGCGCTGAGTGCCACCACGATCTCGGCTGCGCTGTCGCTGACAATGTTGCGCGCATTGCTGGCTGATCCGCAAGAAGTAGCCCAACCACACGATTCCTGGCTGCAACAAATGGCCAGCAAACAGCGCGATCATCCCGCATTCGCCCGCATAAACACCCGCCTTGAGCAGCGCGGAGGCATCGCCGTATTCTTTCTCCGGATGATCGCCGGGATACCCTTCTCCGTGCTCAATTACGCCTGCGTGCTCACCCCCATCCCGTTGCGCTCGTTTGTCGTGGCAACCTTTTTCGGCTCTGCGCCTTCAACCATCGCCGGTGTGGTTTTAGGGGACGCCCTCACCGGTTCCCACGACACCCGCATGTTGTGGGTTTTCGCAGTCCTATTGGTTGTTGGTCTCTCCGGCCTTTTCATCGACTTTTTGCTGCCAGTCAAGCCTAAGGCGTAGACTCGACGGCATGTTTGCCATCTACGCCCGCTACCGAGGACGCGATGTCCGCCGTGCTGAACTGGTTCGTCGTTCAGCCGAAGCATTGTCGACGCTCCCCGGAATCGGCAATTTTGATGTTATTGACGTGGAAGACATCTGCGCCACAGCGCAGGGCGAGGATGCTGCGGTGGCAATCGCGGATGTAACTATGGCACTGCTTTCCGCAGGCGATTGGGCAGTAGGTATCGCGGTGCTGCCTACAGACAGCAACGAAGACGAGGAAGTGGCGCGGGTGATGGCTGGCAACGCGCTAGGAACTAGTGGCCGCAGTGGCACTGTCAAGGTCCGGGTCGCACCTCGATCAAGTTCAGCTGCCACGGCGGGGCTGAGAGAGCTTAAACAGCAGGCCAACACCTGGGCGTTCGATATTTCGGCTGCGTTTACCTTGCTTTCAGCCGTGCTTGCAAAACGTACGGCTGAGGGACGTGAGGCCACCGCCTTCATGCGTCGCGGTCTCACTCAGGTGGAGGCCGCTGAGGAGTTGGGTATTACGAAGCAAGCGATGTCACAGCGGTTGCAAGCTGCGGGCTGGCAAGCAGAAACCGCCGGCTGGCAGCTGGCGGTTGATCTGTTGCAAAAGGCTGAGTTAGGGGTGTGCTAGCCCTATTCGCTACTGCTGAGGTTCAGTCGGCGGGGCTTGGTCGAACTGGGGCACGGGGAATTGTGCAGGCACTGATGCGTGCGGGCTTTCCAGCGACGGAATGTCGGACGAATTATCTCGCGCGGCAGCGGTCTTCGCTGCTAGCGCAGCCCCGGGATCTTCTTCCACCGGTTTATTAGCTACCGCGTTGGCTGCGGCGACCGCAGCTGCAATTTCTGGGTCTGATTCGGTGTTGAACCACTCGTCGACGTTCTCCTGAGCGGCCATTTCCTTAGTCTCCTCGGTGACTGTGGCTGGCTCATAACGGAACACACCGTCTTCGTCCTTGTTGGCCATCGAACGAGCGAACTGCTCGAGGGAGTCCCCAAATTGGCTTGGGACGAGCCACATCTTGTTTGCACTACCTTCGGCCATCTTTGGCAACTTCTCTAGGTATTGGTAAGCCAGCACCTCAGGCGTGAGCTGTGCAGACTTGATAGCGGCATTAACCTTCTGAATCGAGCGGGCTTCACCTTGGGCCTTGAGGTACTTAGCGGCACGTTCACCCTCAGCGCGCAAAATCATTGCCTGACGCTCGGCCTCTGCGGCCAAGATAGCAGCGTGCTTTTCACCCTCGGCAGCCAGAATCTTCGCTTGCTTTTCACCTTCGGCGGTCTTGATGTCAGCTTCGCGCTGACCTTCAGCTGCGAGAATGGTGGCGCGCTTTTCGCGGTCGGCCTTCATTTGCTTTTCCATCGACTGCTGAATCGATGGTGGTGGATCGATGGCCTTTAGCTCCACGCGGGAAATGCGCAGGCCCCATTTGGTGGTGGCGGCATCCAGCTCGCCCCGCAGGCGTCGGTTGATAACTTCACGGGAGGTAAGCGTTTCTTCGAGTGTCATGCCACCGACGACGTCACGCAGCGTAGCGGTGGAAATCTGCTCGACACCCACGATGTAGTTGTCCACGCCGTAGATGGCGCGAGCCGGGTCGTTGATTTGGAAAGTTACTACCGTGTCGATCGCGACGGTGAGGTTATCCTGGGTAATCACTGCCTGCGGCGGGAAGGAAACCACTCGCTCACGGGTATCGACCTTCGCGCGCACGCGGTCGATAAACGGAACCAGGATGGTAATGCCACCCGACACCGTGCGGGTGTATTTACCGAGACGCTCGATGACAGCTGCCTCACCTTGTGGAATCAAGGCAATTGACTTGACAACGAGCAGCAGAATGAGCACTAAAAATATCAGCAGTACCGCTAGCTCTATCATGAAATGTCCTTCCATACGATGGCTGTTGAGCCATCAATTCGGGCTACATAGACGCGATCATCTTCCTCGAACAGCTCTGTGGGAAGCATGGATTTAGCAGACCAAATCTCGCCATCAATACGCACCAGTCCACCGCTTTCGCTCACGGGTTCCAACACCTCCGCTGCCTTACCGACGAGCGCCTGCACGGAAGTATCCAATGCAGGCTTTCGGTGCAAATGTCGATGCAGGATCGGACGAACGAACATGAGGTTGGCTACCGCGCACACCGCAAAAACCGCGACTTGGACCCACATTGGTACGCCCGTGAGGGCCACGCCAGCGGTCATGAGTGCCGCGGTTCCGATGAGCAACAGCGAAAACTCTCCGCCAACCAGCTCAAGGCCAGCAAAGACCAGCCCCGCTATGAACCAGATGAGTGCTTCCACAGCGATAACGCTACCTAATAGATGGGTGGCTCGCAGGAAATAGCACCAGTTAACGGAAATCTTCTTTAGTTAGCTCGGGAACGGTAACCCAATCGACGAGCTTTTCGACGGCCCCGATCAATGTGGAATCAATGTCCCTAAAACTGGTCACGGCATTGAATACTCGGTTCCATCCCTCTTTCGGATCCGACCAGCCAACTCGCTGGCAGACGCCAGTTTTCCAATCTTCGCCACGCGGGATTTCCGGCCAGGCTTTTAGTCCTAACCGTTCCGGTTTCACGGCAGCCCAAATGTCGATGTATGGATGCCCAGTAACTAGCACATGCGGACCGACAGTCTCGGTAATTCGGGTTTCTTTTGAGCCTTGCACGAGGTGATCAGCGAGAACGCCGACTCGGCGCCCTGGCCCCGGTTGAAACTCTGCCAGCCGTTCTGGCAAGTTGTCGAGTCCCTCCAGATACTCCACCACGACTCCCTCAACGCGCAGGTCATGGCCCCACACCTTCTCCACGATTGCGGCGTCGTGAATGCCCTCCACCCAGATCCGTGAAGGGGCCGCTACTTTGGCTTCCACGTTTGCTACTTTGCGCGAGCCGGAGTTTGAGCGCTGTGGCGCCTGTTTCGGCACATATCGGGTAAGTGATACTCGCTGCCCTTCGACGAGGAAGGCGCCGTCGACAAGCTTGAAGAGGCGCTCTGTGCGGTAGCGGTCCTCTAACCGGACGAAGTCGCCATCGTAAGTGCGCTCGAAGCCCGTGACTGCGCCGACGAAGCCATCTACCAGGACCTCGACTACAAGCCCCGGCTCAGCGGGAACGCGGGGATACTCCACGCGCTGTTTTCGAGAATGTCCACTAAAGATGTCACCGGCGTAGGGGTCACGGAAATTCATGTTTATTGAGCATATCCGCTAAGCTTTGCAGGCTATGGATTACCGCGCCCAAGTTTATTCTCCGCTGCAAAACCTCGCGATCTGGCTGGGTGCGTGGCTAGCTGATTATGTCGCGACGGACGAATGTCTTGGTGCCGTCACCGAGCTTGGCGGCGCGCACCTCCTTGAAGGGGAGCATCCGGAGGTGGGCAGCAATGTTGATTTCCTCAAACTGGTTCGTAACCTCGTGGACGAGCCGGCGCCTCCCACCCCACCATTGAGCTTGGTGCTGTGTGGCCCCGGCGATGCGCCGCGGCTGCCAGTAGGATCGGCAGCCTATGCAGCTACAATTGAGGGCGGATTGGGTGCGCTGGTAATGCCGCAAAGACATGCCGGTAGTCATATCCTCGTCCCACAACCCTATTCTGCTGGCCTGAGGTGGCAACGCTTCACCATCGACGAGCCACTGCCACCGGTGGACTACCTCAGCCCTGGCGACGCGGACAGGTCACTCGCAGAAGCCACTCGAGCGGCCGCGGATCTTATTGAAGCGATGGGCGACAATAATCTTACGCGGAACAAGAGTATTCCTGATCCACGCCTAACTGTCGGCCATCTCTCTGACTTCTACGATGTGCCCGGCCTCCCCCTCATCACGCCACCACGCGCTGCCAAGCTCTTTGCACGCGCCGACCGGGTGGCGGCCATCATCGAAACTGTGCAGTCGCATGTTGGGGACCATAGCCTCGATCCCCAACTCATTTCCCTCTGGCGCCATATCAGGGCCGCGCGAGTCGCTGGCGTAACGTACGCACTGCAAGAATTTCAACGCGGCTAGGGCCTGTTCCTGGGCTTATCGACGTGGTCTGGTGGGGCAACACCCCTCGGCGCAAGGAGCCCCGTTACGGGTGCAACCTCGCAATGGAGTCGTTCCGAGGCGAGCCGCCAGCTCATAGTTTCCAGGGCGCAGACCAGCCGCATATTCGTCGATAAGGCTAAGCACCATCGAAGTAAACTCCGCGGTCGGACCGGGCGTGCCTACCCGAACCACGTGCTGTCCATCCGCAGTGGCAGCGGTCTGTAGTTCGGAGTCGAGGTCCCAAATGACCTCAATATGATCGGAGATGAAGCCAATTGGGCAGACAATTAGTGTGGTCACGCCCGCTTCATGCAGCTCATGAGCATGGTCGACAATGTCTGGCTCCAGCCAAGGGATGTGAGGTGCCCCAGAACGAGATTGCCAGACCAAGTCGTAATCGGTGATGCCTAGTTCGGCGGCCACCAATCTGCTGGCCTCACCGACCTGGCTCGAATAGAGGGGGCCGTCCGCAGGAAGTCCAGAGGCTTCATCTGCGGCGGTTGGAATGGAATGGGCAGTAAAGACCAGTCGGGAATGCTCGCGCTGCTGCGAGCTAAGGCTATCGAAGGCAGCTCGAGTTGCTTCAGCGAAGGCCTTGATGAAAAGCGGATGGTCGTAGAACTGTCGCAGTTTCACAAATTCCACCTCTGGCAGCCCTTGTTCTGCCAGATGAGCACGGAGCTGGGCGATATCCTCGTTGTACTGCTTACAGCCTGAATACCCACCCCACGCCGATGTAGCAAAGACGGCCACCTTTCGATGCCCGTCGCGCGCAATACGCTCAGCTGTTTCGGTGCCAAATGGGTGCCAGTTGCGGTTGCCGAAATAGATCGGTAGTTGCCATCCTCGTTCAGCTATGGCTTGCTCCAGGTTGGCAATGATCTCGCGGTTTAGCGCGTTGAGCGGGCTGACCCCACCGAAATGAAAATAGTGAGCTCCCACCTCGTCGAGCCGCTCCGGGGGTATTCCGCGACCAGCGGTTACATTTTCTAGAAAGGGCCGGACATCATCGGGACCTTCAGGACCGCCGAAGGAAAGCACGAGCAGTGCGTCGAATGGGCTTGCGGAAACAGTCATGCCCCTAGGTTACTCGGGGGCAGTCAAAAGATTGACACTATGTACCTGCAGGCGGGGCGGGAACGAATGCAGCACAGCATTGCGCCTGGATTTTGGGTGAGTTGCCTTGACAGTTGGGAGTCGACGTAGGCAGCAAACTGGGTGACTGTCGTGGCCGCTTAATCATGTGGCTATGCTCCCCCGTGGCTTTTCGATGACGCTTTCCCGACGGGGTATGAATATCGACCTTGCAGTTCAGCAAAACGCGAAAAGAGACTAAGCCCTCTACAAAGCTCAGCCCTGGCGGTGCTTGCCCAAAGGTTATCGACGCAACCAGGTCTGTCCGCTTCAGACATTTTCCGGATGCCGTGCTTAACGAGCGCTACCCCGGAAGTAAGACTTAGTAGACATGCAGCCCCACGCGACAGTCAAATATCGCACCGCAACAACCCGTGGCCACCAGGAGCGATCCGAGCGGGTTACGTAAAGAAGAGTGTGTCTCTCATTCGTGATGTCCGCACGGTAGTGGTCCTAAGGATTTCTGAGAGCTATAGACCGGAGGTGGTCGTCCCTTCGGAGTAGTCGGACTAACGCCGTGGGATTTTATTCATCGAAAAATGCTGCTCTACGTCGTCAGACTACGCCGAAACGACGACATAGCACATCTGCATCGGGGCCGCACGCCGGCGGCACGCCGACCGGTGGCGCTTTCCTTCACCTAACCCACTTGACCCTTCCCAGAACTAAAATTGCCCCTGCAATGTGCAAGGGCAATTCCTTCAATGCTCAGTTATCCAGGAAGAATCCAAAGGAAACAGAGTCCCAGGAGATTCTAAATGAGGCGAACCGCATAAGGACTCATGCCCGCCCAGCGCACCGGGCTGATTTGCACCGTGGAGCCGGATTGCGGAGCTTCGATCATTTGGCCATTTCCCAAATAAATCGCGACGTGATGCTCGGCGTTTGGTCCCCAGAAAATGAGATCGCCTCGCTGCATATTGCTTGGGTCGATCTTTTGACCTTGGTTGTACTGGTAGCCGGTGTAGTGTGGCAGCGAAATACCGGCGGCAGCAAAGGCGTACAGCGTCAGTCCCGAGCAGTCGAAACCGATCTTGTTGTAGTCGCCGTAGCTATCGGCCACGCCGCCATCCCGGATGCCGCGAGTAGGGCCACTAGCATTACCGCCACCCCAGGCATAGGGCATGCCAATCTGGGATTGCGCGCGTGCGATGACGGCTTCAATCATCTCGGCGCGATCGCCAGTGACCTTGGCGGTAGACGCCTGAGCAGTAGCAGCTCCGGACTTAGCGGCTGCAGCCACTGCAGTCGCAGCAGCCTGCTCATCTTGTAGCACCAAATAGTCTTCTGCAGCGAAGATTCCGTTGCTCACTGTGTCAGCTACTTCAGAAGCACCATTAGCAGCACTTTCGGCAGTGCCTGCTGCGGCAGCACCATTAGCAGCTGCCCCGGCCGCAGTAGCTGCGCCGAGGGCGGTTGCGGCAGCTGCCGCTGCTTGAGCAGCTTCTTTGCGAGCTTGTTCCCGAGCTGAGGCTTCTTGCGCCTGCTTTGCTGCTTCAGCAGCAGCCTCGGCTGCGGCAGCGCGTGCTTGTTCTGCCTGGCGTTGCTTCTCGGCGCGTTCGGCAGCGGCGGCTGCTTCGGCTTGACGCTTTGCTTCTGCCTCTGCTTCTGCGCGAGCTCGGGCTTCCGCCTCGGCCTTGGCCTTCGCAGCGGCTGCTTCGGCGGCGCGCCGCTCGGCCTCTTTTCGCTCCTGCTCCGCTTTGAGGAAGTCCTGGTATTCCTTGCGTTCTTGTTGCAAGCGCGAGGACGTGTTCTTTGCGGCGTCGAGTTTCACCTGGGCTGCGACTTGCTTGGTTTTCAGTTCAGCATGCTTCGCTGACTGCTCTTGCAGGGCAGCGGCATTGCTACGGACAGCTTGTTGCGCAGCTCCCTCCGCAGTTTTTGCGTCCTGTTCGCGTGCTTCCGCAACGATACGAGCTTCCCGCAACGTGGATTCCTTGTTGGCGGATTCCGCGCGCAGCCGATCAATCTCCTCGATGGTGGCACGTTGCTTCTGGGCATTAAGCCGCAGGTAGCTTTGCCGAGCTAGCGCATCCGCGGTGTTTGCGGTGCCCGCAGCGCCTGCCACCGCGTTGTTTGCTGCACCCTGGCGGTATGCTGTCCGAGAAATCTCGTTCAGTTTTTGCTGAGCGTCGTCAATTTCGCGTTGGTTTGTGTCGAGCTCGGACTTTGCCTTGTCAACCTCAGAACGAGCATTGTCTGCCTCGGCCTGCGCTGCCTGCAAATCGACGATCGCCTTGTTAACGGCTTCACGCAACCCACCCATCAGGGATTCCAGCTGAGCAAGCTCGGATTGCGCCTGGGTTAGTTCAAGCGCCAACTTGGAGACGCTTTCGGAGCTCGTCAGCACATCTTGCTGTGCGGCGTTCAATTCGCCATCAGTGGGGTTGTTTGGAGCTTGCGGTGCACCTGCCGGTTGGGCGTGAGCTGCCGGAAGCGCGACGCTCGACAGGGTAGAAAAAGAGGCGACAGCGGTTGCTGCCGCGATGATGCTGCGGGTGCGCTGTCGACGCTCGGTCGACGTGTGTTGCGTTGCCACGTAAAGACTCCATTCCACCGCCAAGCATCGCCAGTCGATCCCTCGGGAATGAAGAATCGGCACGTGATGCTAGGGCGACCGAAATTAACATTCGATGCTGTCGTGTTTCCTCACGGTGAAAACTGAAAGCCGCTGGCACCTGGGCCGATTCTGAAAGTCAAGTGTGTGCACCTGACCAAACCTCAAAGGCCATGGTCGAATAACACCCGGACAATCAAACATGCTTCCCCACATGATCGACATGGTCAAGGTTGCTGGTGTGACTTCAGTTATCTCGTGAGCTGACAATTGAACATTAGGCCACACCACTCCCCTTCGGTAACTCTTTTCGCAGTAATCACATGCGTAGCATTCCATTACTTCCGGCGGAAACTAGCTGTGGCCTGCAGGTTATCAAAATGAAACACATTTGGTGATCTTCGTCACACTTTGACATTAGTCGGCGTGTCTTGACCCATTTTGAGAAACGGACTACCCCGCAAAGTCTCAACCCTAAAGTCAAGGTTTAACTCCTGACTTTAGGGTTGGGAGACGTATCGACTTCAGGTCGAATACTTCGATCTATGGGCGGTAGCGAACCAGTGCAAGCGCTACCTACCTGGACGGGCGCAAATGACGGCCGCCTGTTTGGGTCGCCTCCGGGCGCCCCTGCATAAACGAAAAGATCACAGCCGCTATAGCCAACAGAACTATCGCCGCGATGATGAGATTGATGCCCGCCCAGGAATAGGACGTCTCATTGACCATGTCGATCATGGTGCGGGCGCCACGTGAAAAGCTTGGATCGTCAAGGAAGTGCCATTGCGCTGATTCCAATACGGCCCTGGAATGGTTCCGACTCACCACGGAGCCCGTGGCTGGAGTGCGAACAATGATGGCTGAATAGTCCGTAGTGTTAAGCAACTCCTGCGCGATGTCTCGCACATCCGTCGGCATCTTCGGAGTCTCGTCTAAGATCACAATCCCCGTTTTCCCAAATCCTGAATCCGCAGCGTGCCGACTGACGTCGATTAGCTCGGCTTCCATTTGGGGGTATTGGCGACCAAGATCATTGATCGCCACATTATCGACGGCAAGTTCCGCCCGAAGCGTGTCGACGTCAACATCTGCAGGGATCATGAGCTCGATTTCCGATCGTCAGTGGGGGATCTATTCGTCGAGTCAATATAGTCCGCGTACCCGTCTGGTTGGCTGTGCCTCGCCGCGATGGGTGCGGTTTCCTTAGCCGTCGAAACCTTCGAAACTCACGTAGACTTTGAGGCAGTGCCAGCCCTGGTCGGGTGTGGCGGCATGGCCCCAAAATGGGTCCCTCTGCGTGTCACACTTCCCAACAGAACGACCGTACTGTTAAGCTGGACGCAGACTACGACGGTGCTTGTCGACGACAATGGCAGCCCACCCCCAGCCCGGGGACATTGGACGGCCTGAATCTTCGACCGCAAGACCACAGGTACCGCTCGTCAGCCACAGAAACTTACCCACATATATAGGAAGCGGAGCACACTGTGACGACAAGCAAGAACTCCTTTGGTGCCAAGCAGACTTTGACTGTTGGCGATAAGTCCTACGACTACTTCGCACTCAACGCAGTCGAAGGCATGGACAAGCTGCCATACTCGCTCAAGGTCCTCGGTGAAAACCTGTTGCGTACCGAAGACGGCGCCAACATTACTGAAGAACACATCAAGGCAATCGCGAACTGGGATGCATCGGCCGAGCCAAGCATCGAGATCCAGTTCACCCCTGCACGTGTCCTCATGCAGGACTTCACCGGCGTTCCTTGTGTAGTCGACCTGGCTACCATGCGCGAGGCTGTGAAGACCTTGGGTGGCGACCCAGACAAGGTTAACCCGCTCAACCCTGCCGAGATGGTTATTGACCACTCCGTCATCGTCGAGGCATTTGCCTCCCGTGAGGCACTGAAGACCAACGTTGCTATCGAATACGAGCGCAACGAAGAGCGTTACCAGTTCCTGCGTTGGGGCTCTAAGGCCTTCTCGAACTTCCGCGTTGTTCCTCCAGGAACCGGCATCGTCCACCAGGTCAACATTGAGAACCTGGCTCGCGTCGTATTCGATAACGAGGGTCTGGCATACCCAGACACTTGTATCGGTACTGACTCCCACACCACCATGGAAAACGGCCTCGGCATCCTCGGCTGGGGCGTTGGCGGCATCGAAGCTGAGGCTGCAATGCTTGGCCAGCCAGTATCCATGCTGATCCCTCGCGTCGTCGGCTTCAAGCTGACCGGCGAGATCCCTGTAGGCGTTACCGCTACCGACGTCGTCTTGACCATCACCCAGATGCTGCGTGAGCACGGCGTAGTGCAGAAGTTCGTCGAGTTCTATGGCTCCGGCGTGAAGGCTGTGCCACTGGCTAACCGCGCAACCATCGGCAACATGTCCCCAGAATTCGGCTCCACCTGTGCCATGTTCCCAATCGACGAAGAGACCACCAAGTACATGCGTCTCACCGGTCGCTCCGAGGAGCAGGTCGCTCTCGTCGAGGCTTACGCAAAGGCTCAGGGCATGTGGCTCGATGCGGACACCCCGGAAGCTGAGTACTCTGAGTACCTCGAGCTGGACCTGTCCACCGTCGTACCATCCATCGCTGGTCCGAAGCGTCCGCAGGACCGTATCCTGCTCTCCGAGGCAAAGGATCAGTTCCGTAAGGACCTGCCAACCTACACCACCGACGAGGTGTGCTTCGACGAGTCCGAGCCAGCAAAGCGCATGGAAGCTGAAGGCGACGTTAACAGCGGAACTAACCAGGTCACCGACCTCAACGTCTCCCAGGCCGGCAACGGTGAATCTGCTGCTCTCGGTCGTCTTGGTCGCCCATCCAACCCAATTACCGTGACTTCCCCGAAGGGTGGCGAATACACCCTCGACCACGGCATGGTTGCAATCGCTTCCATCACCTCTTGCACCAACACCTCTAACCCATCCGTGATGATCGGCGCTGGCCTGATCGCACGTAAGGCAGCAGAAAAGGGCCTGAAGTCCAAGCCTTGGGTCAAGACCATCTGTGCTCCAGGTTCCCAGGTTGTCGACGGCTACTACAAGCGCGCTGATCTCTGGAAGGACCTCGAGGCTCTCGGCTTCTACCTCTCCGGCTTTGGCTGCACCACCTGTATCGGTAACTCTGGCCCACTGCCAGACGAGGTTTCCAAGGCCATCAACGAAAATGACCTGGCAGCCACCGCAGTTCTCTCCGGTAACCGTAACTTCGAAGGCCGCATCTCCCCTGACGTAAAGATGAACTACTTGGCTTCGCCAATCATGGTCATCGCTTACGCTATCGCCGGCACCATGGACTTCGACTTCGAGACCCAGCCACTGGGTCAGGACCAGGACGGCAACGACGTCTTCCTGAAGGACATCTGGCCATCCACCGAGGAAATCGAAGCCACCATCGAGCAGGCTATCTCCCGCGAGCTCTACGAAGCTGACTACGCAGACGTCTTCAAGGGCGACGAGCAGTGGCAGAACCTCCCAACCCCAGAGGGCAAGACCTTCGAGTGGGATGAGAAGTCCACCTACATCCGCAAGGCTCCTTACTTCGACGGCATGGAGCTCGAGCCAGCCCCCGTCACCGACATCAAGGGCGCCCGCGTTCTGGCCAAGCTGGGCGACTCGGTCACCACCGACCACATCTCCCCTGCGTCCTCCATCAAGCCAGGCACCCCAGCGGCTCAGTACCTGGACGAAAACGGTGTTGAGCGCAAGGACTACAACTCCCTCGGTTCCCGTCGTGGTAACCACGAGGTCATGATGCGTGGCACCTTCGCCAACATCCGCCTCCAGAATCAGCTGGTAGACATCGCCGGTGGCTACACCCGTGACTTCACCAAGGGCGGCGAGCAGGCCTTCATCTTCGATGCTTGCCAGAACTACAAGGCAGCCGGTATCCCACTGGTTGTTCTTGCTGGTAAGGAATACGGCACCGGTTCTTCCCGTGACTGGGCCGCAAAGGGCACCAACCTGCTCGGCGTCAAGGCTGTTATCACCGAGTCCTTCGAGCGTATCCACCGCTCGAATCTCATCGGCATGGGCGTTATCCCACTTCAGTTCCCAGCCGGCGAGTCCCACGAGTCTCTGGGGCTGGACGGGACCGAGACCTTCGATATCGAAGGCATCGAGGAACTGAACAACGGTGTTACCCCTAAGACGGTTCACGTCACCGCTACCAAGGAGTCCGGCGACAAGGTTGAATTCGACGCCGTTGTCCGCATCGACACCCCGGGTGAAGCTGACTACTACCGCAACGGTGGCATCCTGCAGTACGTGCTGCGCAACATGATCAAGGCTTAAGTACCACTGCTGTTGGCCTAGGCCAGCAGTCTAAACCTTGACACTCCCAGCGGGGGCTGTGCGAGCTGACCTCTACGAGAGTCAGCTGTACGCCCCCGCTGTAGTTTTCGCTACCTCGCCATCAAGGAAGGTTTTCCATGCCAAAAGTCAGCTCCGCGGACCTCGCAGAACGGCGCGCCGACATCCTCGAAGGAGCCCGCAAAGCTTTCGCCGAACATGGTTACGAAGGCGCAACCGTGCGAAAATTGGAAACTGCCACCGGTAAATCGCGAGGCGCAATCTTTCACCACTTTGGCGACAAAGAAAACCTCTTCCTTGCACTAGCCCGCGAGGATGCAGCCCGCATGGCCGAAACGGTATCCACCGAGGGCCTTGTCGAAGTAATGCGCCAAATGCTGCGAACTCCACAGCGCTATGACTGGCTGGCAACCAGGCTGGAAATCGCTCGCTTACTGCGCACCGATGAGAACTTCCGTGCCCGCTGGCATAAGGAACAAGCGGTCCTCGACAAGGCTGTGCGGGATCGGCTCGAAGCAAATGCCCAAGCAGGGCGCATGCGTACCGACGTGGACGTCGATACGCTGCACGCTTACCTCGAAATTGTCTTGGATGGTTTCATCTCGCGACTGGCATCGGGGGCAGCCACCGATAATCTCGATCGGGTTTTGGATGTGGTTGAGTCCACTGTGCGCAACCATTCGACTACCTAACATGCGGACAACCAGGCGGTTTTGCAAGTTCACCCCACGCACTACAGAAACATACTAGACTAAGCGGTATGCAAAAATTTCTGCTTGTCTCAGCTCGGCCGGGAGCCGCTCAACAAGCTGCGGAGTATCGCGACTTTCTAGTTAACACGGGACTGAACCGCGCGCAGCTTGACCACGTCTGTCTGGACAGCGAGACCAGCATGATGCCTGAGTTAGACAACTACGCCGGAATTTTGCTTGGCGGTAGCCCTTTTAACGTCACCACCGAAAATCCCAGTGATGTTCAACTCCATGTCGAATCCGAGCTGTTGAAGGCCGCGAAGTCTGCTACCCCAGCGCTGTTTGTTTGTTTCGGCAATAGTCTGCTCGGTAAGCACTGCGGTGGGCGCGTCGAAAAGAAGTTCGCCGAGGAAGCAGGGATTACTTGGGTGGAACTGACATCCGCTGCGCGTCAGGATCCCCTGCTCCGTGGGCTACCTCTGCGCTTTAGTTCGTTGACCGGCCACACGGAATCAGTTGTTGAGCTCCCCACGGGAGCGACCTTGCTGGCGACCGGCCCCAGCTGCCCGGTGCAGATGTTTCGGCTCAGCGACGACGTTTGGTCCTGCCAGTTCCATGCCGACATGGATATCGAAGCCATGCTCATCCGCATGGAATTCTACCGGGACAATGGCTATTTTGACCCGGAGGAGTTCGAAGCCGTGGCCGCTGCAGTCCGGTTGGTGGAGACCCGCTTCGCCAACCAGATCCTGCAGAACTTCGTCACATATTGTCGGCAGCGCAGCAGCAAGCTACTTCTTGCGTCCGCATAAGAAATAGGCTGCTGGGCCGATGACATTGATGAAGCTCAGCAAGTACCACATCCACTTTGGTCCCCGAGTTTTCTCCGCCGGGCGATGGTAAATGAAGTGCCAGGTCGTGAGCTTTTCAATTACTTCGGCAGCAGCCAAACCGACGACGCATGCCTGTGCAGCCGGGTCCAGATCCGACCACTTCATTCCCTTAGTCTTGTGAATTTCACTCTTCATAATTGCCCAGCTTAGTCCGCTTCTTGTGGGTGGGCCCCAGGCGGGGCTATGCCACTGTTGCCTGCGCATATCTTGCGATAGTGTGTATAGAATGTACGCGATCATTTCAGTTGCAGGCCCTGATCATTCCGGCATTATCGCCGCGGTTGCCACCGAATTGGCAAGCATGGATGTCAACATCCACAACGTCTCGCAGACCATCATGGACGGCTTCTTCACCATGATTCTCCACGTGGCCTGGGATGAGTCCCAGCATTCCTTGGTGCAAATCCAAGAAGGTCTGGCGCGAGTCGGTGAGGAACAAAAGCTCTCAATCCGGGTGCAATCTGAAGCTTTGTTTACCGCAATGAACGAGATCTAGGCGGTCTCCCCCATGAACTTTGAATCACGAAGCGCGGCCATCTGGGACACCATCGAGATGATCGAGCAATACCGCCTCGACATCCGCACCGTCACCATGGGAATTTCCTTGCTCGACTGCATCCGAGGCACCATGGCCGAAACCTGCGACGCAGTCTACGATCGCCTGACCGCCCAAGCTGCACGCCTAGTCGAGGTCTGCGAAGGAATCGAAGCTGAGCTCGGCATCCCGATTGTCAACAAGCGCATCTCAGTCACCCCGATCGCGCTTCTTGCAGCTTCGGTCGAAGGCAACCCCGTCGAAATTGCCCGCGCTCTGGACCGTGCCGCCAAGGAGGTTGGCGTAAACTTCGTCGGCGGCTACTCCGCTTTGGTGGAAAAGGGTGCCACCTCTGGTGATAAGCGCCTCATCGCCTCGATCCCCGAAGCGCTATCTGACACCGACATCGTGTGCTCCTCCGTCAATATCGGCACCTCGCGCGCGGGTATCAACATGACCGCAGTTGCCGAAATGGGCCGAGTGATCAAGGAAGCCGCCGCGCTCACCGCTGATCGCAGCGCTATCGCCTGCGCCAAGCTCGTGGTGTTTGCCAATTCTGTCGGTGACAACCCATTCATGGCTGGCGCCTTCCACGGCATCGAGGAGCCAGACTGCGTGGTCTCGGTTGGCGTCTCCGGCCCGGGCGTGGTTGCCCGCGCCCTCGAGCGCATGCCTGCCGACGCCACCTTGAACGAAATAGCCGAGGAAATCAAGAAGGCCGCCTTCAAGATCACGCGTGCGGGCCAGCTGGTGGGCAACTTGGCGTCGGAACGCCTCGGCGTGCCATTCGGCATCGTAGATCTCTCGCTTGCCCCCACCGCCGAGATCGGCGACTCGGTGGCCAACATCCTCGAGGCCATGGGCCTAGACCAGGTAGGCACCCACGGCACGACCGCAGCACTCGCGCTACTCAACGACGCCGTGAAGAAGGGGGGCATGATGGCATGCTCCCGCGTCGGTGGGCTCTCCGGTTCCTTTATCCCGGTGTCAGAAGACAAGGGCATGATCGACGCGGTGCGCACTGGCTCGATATCGATCGACAAGCTCGAAGCCATGACCGCCATCTGCTCGGTAGGCCTCGACATGGTTGCCATCCCAGGTGATACTTCCGCTGAGCTCATCGCCGGCATGATCGCCGACGAAGCCGCCATCGGCATCATGAACCATAAGACCACCGCCGTGCGAGTCATCCCAGTTCCGGGCACCAAGCCTGGCGACGAGGTGAACTTCGGCGGCCTGCTCGGATATGCACCAGTGATTCCGGTGAACATGGTCGGCAACGCGCAGTTCGTCCAGCGTGGTGGCTTCATCCCAGCACCGGTGCATGGGTTTAGGAACTAGCACTCTTGGGCAGCGCTACGCGTCGGTGAAGGCGATTCGACCAGACTCTTTGCCCTCGTTAACTGCCTGCACAATCATCTGTGCAACTGCGCTGCGCGAGGTCTTCAGATCTCCCGCAGCGTTTTCTTGTTCGTGCACCGTGATGCTTGCGGTCGGATCGTCAGTAAGAGTTGCTGGAGCCAAAATCACGTGCTTGATGGTGCTGTGGGCAAGGCGCACATCGACTGTTTCTTTGGCATCGGCATACGGGTAGAACCCGTGGTGTTCCGGAACCGAGTGCCCCACCGATCCGAAATAGGACACCATGACCAGGTGAGGCGCGGAGTCTCCTAGTTGCTCTAGGGCATCAATCATGCGCATCGCGCCATCACGGTCAATCGCGTACGTGTCTGCGGAGGTGCCCTTTCCGCCTGCGCCAGCTGACCACACAACTGAGTCAAAGCCACCCAACACGTCCTGCCACCTCTCGACACTTAACGTGGTGAGGTCCTGAACCAGGGGCTGTGCGCCGGTGGCTATAACGTCGGATTCATGGTCAGGGTTTCGTATCATCGAAGTGACGTCAAAACCCGCATCTTTCAGCAACAGGGCAGCTAACAGAGCCACCTTTCCATGACCGCCAATAATCAATACTTTTCTAGTCATGACAGCCACCCTACCGATAGCTTTTTCACTGGGACGAGGAGGCGAGCCGATGATGTAGAAGTGCCTTCACCGCGGGCCACTCGGAACTAAGCATTGAATACACTACTGCGTCGTCAAGCGCACCATTCTTGTGCCGGGCGCTCGCGCGCAAGATGCCGTCTAGCTTGAAGCCAATCTTTTCAATAGCGCGACGTGATTGCTGATTGCTCCACTTCGTTCTAATGCCGACAGCCGCGCACCCGAGCTCCTCAAAAGCGTACTTCAACATGAGGAGCTTCATGGCAGGATTAATTCCACAGCCTTGTGCTGATTGTGCAAGCCACGTATAGCCAATTTCCAGGTGCGGAACCTCTTGCTGCAAGGCATAATAGGTGGTCACTCCGACAATTTGCTGAGTGAATGCCGAACGGACGGCGAAGGGAATCATGTCCCCGGCGTCGCGGCGCGCGAGCTTTCCTTCAATGTCCGCGCGCATGTTTTGCGGGCTGGGTGTTGATGTCCAGAAATGACGATAAATCTCGCCCTCGCGGACCGCTTCTTCCAGTTCGCGACTATGCGCAACGGCGAGTGGCTCGAGAACGACGTGATCATTGGCCAGGGTGAGGGTCGGTGAAATCCACATATCTCCAGGTTTACCAAGAATCGTGACGTGCTACAGGCGAAACACCACTTTCCGGACCAGTAACACCAAAACCAAGGTCTCTCAGCGCTTTGGCAGCTGCGCTCGGATTGTCCCGCACTGCAGATCGAAGTTGAATATCGAACAACTTTTCCCGCGATGCTCGGAGATTTTCCCCCACCCCTTCTTCGTAGCTGCGTTGTTCATGAGTGCCGGGCTAAGTAGGCCACCAATTTCCGTGAAATAAACATGTGCAGCCGGAGCCTTACGCTGAAGACGCTCGTACTCGAATCTAATCGCAGGCTGGGTATGAACACGAACTTCGAACGAGCTGTCCTTGACCGTCAAATGATTGCTTTCTCCGTCGGAGGTCAACTTGTATTCGATGAACACGCTGCAAAAGGTCACTGCGTGTAACAGCGTCGGCATCCTCAAGGGCAATTGGACCTGGACCATAGTGCAGTGGCACCTTAAACCACATCGGATATGCACCGTTGTCCGTGTTCTCAGTGACTTCAGTTAAAACCTGGTCAGAAGTAACAGGCATTGCGGACAAGATGATGTCCAGGACTAATTGGTGAAAGTCCTGGACACTAGTTTCATTAAATTGGCGAGGACTCGGAAATTCAATCATCGTTCGAAAGCAGCACTTCTACGAGACGCACTTCATCGTAGAGATCTCTTTTTCGATCGAAAGACAACGCATCAGGTTAAGATCTCTCAGGTCACGACGTGAGATCGGCGCCCCTTCGATCGCAGAACAGGCATCCATGAGCCGCTTAGTCAGTTCTTGTTCGTGAACAACCAATTCAGCAGTATTTGTTTTCTTGATTTGGATCTTGACGACTCCTCTGAAACTTTACCCCTCATAATAAACCGCCCGAGCGACACTTTTGGAAAGATTTGTAGGAACCGTATAGAGGTGCGTAATTAGCTCACCCAAAAAGTCAAAAAATAGCGAAAAGCAACCATTCAAAACCGGTAATTTGTCACTTCTAAGCGAGCTCCACGATCTCCATATATTCGTCATTCCACAGGTCTTCGGTGCCGTCCGGCAGTACGATGACGCGCTCCGGCTCCAAAGCGCGAACGGCGCCCGGGTCGTGGGTGACCAGGACGACGGCACCTGTATAGGTGCGTAGGGCGTCGAGGACCTGTTCGCGGGAAATCGGATCGAGGTTGTTTGTCGGCTCGTCGAGCAGCAGCACGTTGGCGCGGGAAGATACGAGGGAGGCCAACGCCAGGCGGGTCTTCTCACCACCGGACAAGGTGCCTGCTGGCTGGTCGAGTTGCTCCCCGGAGAACATGAACGCGCCGAGCAGGGAACGTAGGTCCTGCTCCCCTGCTTCTGGGCAAGCGTCGATGGTGTTCTGCCAAACGGACTTCGCAGGGTCAATAGTGTCGTGCTCCTGCGCAAAGTAGCCGATTTTCAGGCCGTGACCGGTCACAATGCCGCCTTCGCCGTCGGTACGCTCGACGCCAGCGAGCAACTTCAGCAGCGTGGTCTTGCCAGCACCGTTGAAGCCCAAAACCACCACGCGGGAGCCCTTATCAATCGCCAAGTCTACGCCCGCGAAAACCTCCAGTGAGCCATACATCTTTGTCAAACCCGTCGCATTCAGTGGAGTCTTGCCACACGGCGCGGGTTCTGGGAACTGGATGTGCGCGACGCGGTCTGCCTGGCGAATCTCGTCGGTAGCAGCCACCATCTTTTCCGCGCGCGCCAGCATCTGCTTGGCAGCGGCAGCCTTGGTGGCCTTCGCGCCGAGCTTTGCGGCCTGTTGCTTCAGTGCCGATGCTTTCTTCTCGGCGTTGGCTCGCTCGCGACGGCGACGCTGCTCGTCCGTGGCCCGCGCATCCAGGTACTTCTTCCAACCCATGTTGTACACATCAGCCTCGCCTCGCACCGCGTCGAGGAACCAGATTTTGTTGCAGACGGCGTCGAGAAGCTCCACGTCGTGCGAGATCATGATGAGCCCGCCCTCATGCTTGGACAAGAAGTCGCGCAGCCACGTAATTGAGTCGGCGTCGAGGTGGTTGGTGGGTTCGTCGAGAAGGAGGGTGGTCTGCGAACGACCCGAACCGGCGGTCGCGGCGAACAGGATCTGAGCGAGCTCGACGCGACGGCGCTGGCCACCCGACAGCGTCCCCAATTGCTGGTCGAGGATGCGGGCGGGCAGTCCCAGCGCGTCGCAAATGCGGGCGGCTTCGGAGTCGGCCTCGTACCCACCGAGGGCGTAGTATTGCTCCTCCAGCCGGGAGTATTTGTTCACAGCTTTGTTGCGCTCGGCATCCGTGCCCGTTTCGATGAGCTCCTGCTGACGCTCCATTGACGCCTTGATGCGATCCAGACCGCGTGCTGATAGCACTCGGTCGCGCGCGGTTTGGTCAATGTTGCCCTCGCGGGAATCCTGCGGCAGATATCCGATGTCACCGGAACGCACCACCTTGCCCGCGTAAGGCTCGCTCTCACCTGCCAAAATACGCATGGTTGTGGTCTTGCCGGCACCATTGCGGCCGACCAAACCGATGCGGTCGCCGGGCTGCACCCGCAGGTGCTGACCAGGGGCGTTGAGCAGGGTGCGCGCGCCGACGCGCACTTCCAAATCTTCCGAGACAATCACAGCTGGACAGTCTACAGTGTGCTACCCATCGCGTTGTCGCTGGCTCGACTGCGGGACTGGAAGTGGGCGTCGATAAGCGCTTAGGCTACGGTCTGGTCACGGCAGACAGCCACTACACTGACTGGGTAGAAACCGGACCTGGAGGGAGCGCGCACGTTGGCTACGACTTATGACTTGATCATCGTGGGACTCGGCCCCGCAGGGGCGGCACTAGGGCACCGAGCCCAGGCCCGTGGGCTCAAGGTCTTAGGCATCGACCCCCAAACCCGCTGGGTCAACACCTTTGGGCTGTTTCGAGACGAACTCCCCGATTGGCTCTCCGACATCCCGGTGAGTTCTCGCAGCTTTCCGACGGCCCGAGCGCTCCGCACCCACCAACTGGCCAGGGAATACGTGATCCTCGACAATGATGCCCTACGCCGACGCCTACTCACTTTCGAAGTAATCCAAGGTCACGCGGAAATTCAGAACTCTACCCGCGTGCAGGTCGGGCCGAACTCATTTACCGCCGATGTTGTGGTCGATGCCCGCGGCGCACGGATGGAAGAGGGAATGGTGGCGCAGCAGGCTCTGGGCTGGTTCGTGACTGAGCCGATAGCACCGAACTGGCTTGATTTTGATCCCCGCACGGGACAATTTCGCTATAGCTTTCCGACGAAACACGGCACCCTCGTCGAACAAACATTGCTCGCCACCCGCGAGGTCGTGGACTGGGACTGCCTAGCAGCGCAGTTGGAGGCTGACCTGGATGAGAAGCCACGTGCCGTCGAGAAGGTCGTTATCCCCCTCAGCCCGCCCCAGCCAACGCTTAGTGCGTTGCCGTTCGGGGCGCGGGCAGGATTCATCAACCCCATAACTGGTTTCAGCCTTGCCACCTCATTTCGAATGGTGGACCCCACCTTGGACGCGCTATGGCCAAAACAGGGCGACCACCCAAACCAGTTGCCGTTTCGAACCTGGCAGTTCCGAGTCGACCGGGCGCTGTGCACGCTCATCCAATCGGTGCTGCTCGAGCTGTCCCCGGCTAGGCTGGCCGAGGTTCTCGATGTGATCCTGGGTGCATCGATCAAAACGCAGCGCGGTTTCCTTGGACTGGGAGATCCCATCGGAACCTTATGGGGCATGATGCGGGTGTTTGTTAGCGTGCCACTGGGAACCAAAGTTTCCATTCTGCGCGTACTTGCTGCACAAATCAGGCGAGCACGATAGGTTGATGGTATGTCTGCTGAAGTGAAGGAATGGGACCACTACGTCACCTACACCTTGCGGAGTGGTCAGCAAGGCCATATTGTGCTGCGCACCCCAGCACACCCGTCGCTTCGGTTATTGCGCGGAGAGTTAGCTAAGTATGGTCTTGATCCGGCAGACGTGAAAGACGCACAGTGGCAGCCAGTGCCTTCGGTCAGGCAATCCCAGGCCTTCCAGCGCATTGTGGATCCGGCCGTCGACCAGCAGATGCCACCCCTGCAGGCGATTCAGCCACAGGGGCAGCCCATGCCAATGAGACCTGCAGCACCGGCAGTACCGGTTATCACTCATCGAACGCCTCCGGCGCAGTCAAAGCCAACTGCTGGTCTGCCAGCTCGATTGTTCATTCTTATCTTTGCTGTCTCCGCGATGTTTGTGGCGATCGTGCTGCTGGCCTCGGTGACATAGCAAAACTCCTCCCACACAAGACGCGGGAGGAGTTCAGGTGAAGCTGTTACACGGAGAATCCCAGTGCGCGTAGCTGCTCGCGACCGTCCTCGGTGATCATATCTGGACCCCACGGTGGCATCCACACCCAGTTCAGAGTGAGCTTTTCGACAACACCGCTACCCACCACCGCAGCTTCAGCCTGTTCTTCAAGCACATCGGTGAGCGGGCAGGCGGGGGACGTCAACGTCATGTTGACGACCGCATGGTTGCCATCGACGATGTAGGTGTCGTAGACCAAACCAAGATCCACCACGTTGATCCCGAGTTCCGGGTCGATGACATCGTGGAGGTATTCCTCTACATCGCTGGCCTTGGCCAGGTCGGCCTCCGACTGCTCCGGCTTCTCAGGCACCGGTGGCTTCTCGTCGAAGGTTTCCTCGCTGCTTACGTTTTCTTCGGTCATGATTTCCTCTCGGGACTAATTTTCCAGCGCTTCCGCGGTTGCAGCTTGGAAGGCTTTCCAGCCTAAAAGTGCGCACTTTACCCGTGCTGGGTACTTCGAAACTCCGGCGAACGCCACGCCATCGCCAATCACCTCTGGATCGCCTTCATCCGAGCCACGCGAGGTAACCATGTGCTCAAAAGCCTGCAGCTTCGCCATCGCTTCCGCAACCGGCAAACCGACGATCTCTTCGGCCATCACCGACGTCGAGGCCTGGCTGATCGAACAGCCCTCAGCGTCATAGGAGATGTCCTCCACGGTTGAGCCATCTTCCGACAGGTGAACCCGAAGCGTTAGCTCATCCCCGCAGGAAGTATTGACGTGGTGCACCTCAGCGGAATAAGGGTCGCGCAGCCCAGCATGCTGGGGATTCTTGTAGTGATCGAGGATCACCTCTTGATACATCTGCTCTAGTCTCATTTGCTCACTCCAAAGAAGTCCTGAGCCTGCTTGATCGCCGCCACGAGCCGATCTACCTCAGCAAACGTGTTGTAGAGGTAAAACGACGCGCGTGCCGACGCCTGAATCCCGGCAGCACGATGCACCGGCCAAGCACAATGGTGGCCAACCCGGATGGACACGCCGGCATCATCGAGCACCTGGCCGAGGTCGTGCGGGTGAATCCCCTCGACGGCGAAAGAAATCGCGCCGCCGCGTCGCTCCGCGGTCGTCGGTCCGAACACCGTCAGGCCGTCGATAAGCTGCAGCTGCTCCAACGCATACGCGGTGAGAGCATGCTCGTGCTTGGCGATGTTTTCCATCCCGATTTCGGTCAAGAAATCGACCGCTGCACCCAGACCGACAACCTGGGAGGTCATCTGCGTGCCCGCCTCGAAACGTTGTGGCGGTGCCGTGAAGGTAGTCCCTTCCATCGTGACCTTTTCAATCATCGATCCACCCGTGAGGAATGGCGGCAATTGAGCGAGCAATTCGCGACGTCCGTACAACGCACCCACGCCAGAAGGTCCGCACATCTTGTGCCCGGAAAATGCAGCGAAGTCAACGCCCAAAGCATGGAAGTCTACGGCCATGTGTGGCACAGATTGGCAGGCATCAAGTACCGTCAACGCGCCCACCTCGCGTGCACGTCGTACCAGCTCGGCGACATCAGCAACGGCACCAGTCACGTTGGACTGATGGGTAAAAGCTACGACCTTGACGCTGTGGTCGAGTTCGAGTGAGTCCATGTCGATGCGCCCGTCCTGCGTCACGTGGTACCACCGCAGGGTAGCGCCAGTGCGCTGGCAGAGTTCCTGCCACGGCACCAAGTTGGCATGGTGCTCCAGCTCGGTGACTACGACAGTGTCCCCAGGACCAACCGCCAGGTCGCCGGCGCGCGGATCACCAAGCACATAGGCCACGAGGTTCAGGGCCTCGGTTGCATTCTTGGTAAAAGCTAACTCGTCGGAGTCTGCGCCGACGAAGGCAGCGATCTTGTCCCTGGCTTCTTCGTAGGCATCGGTTGATTCTTCAGCGAGCAAGTAGGCGCCACGGTGAACCGGGGCGTTGGTGTGGAGGACAAACTGTTCCTCGGTGCGCCACACTCGTTCAGGGCGTTGCGAGGTCGCACCGGAATCCAGGTATGCCAACGGCTGGTTGTTTCGCACGGTGCGCTGCAGAATTGGGAACTGCGCGCGCACCGCGTCGATGTTTAAGGTTCCGTCAGTATTGGTGAGAGAAGTCATCACAGGTATTGGTCGTAACCGTTTGCTTCGAGCTCGTCAGCGAGCTCCGGACCACCGGTGGTAACGATCTTGCCACCAGCGAAAACATGTACGAAATCTGGCTTAACGTAGTTCAGGATGCGCTTGTAGTGGGTGATCATCAACACGCCGCCGTTTTCGCGCTCCTGGTAACGGTTGATGCCCTCGGAAACAACGCGCAGCGCGTCGACGTCCAGGCCAGAGTCCGTCTCGTCCAGCACCGCGAACTTAGGGCGCAACAGACCAAGCTGCAGCACTTCGTGGCGCTTCTTTTCGCCACCAGAGAAGCCTTCGTTCACCGAGCGCTCGGCAAACTCCTTGCCGATGGAAAGCTCATCCTGGGCCTCGCGAACTTCCTTGACCCAGTCGCGCAGCTTAGGAGCCTCACCGCGAACAGCGGTGGCAGCGGTCCGCAGGAAGTTAGCCATCGATACGCCAGGGACCTCGACTGGGTACTGCATTGCCAGGAACAGGCCAGCGCGAGCGCGCTCATCAACTTCGAGATCGAGGAGGTTCACGCCGTCGAGAAGCACTTCGCCACCGGTGACCTCGTAGCGAGGGTGGCCGGCAAGCGTGTAGGCGAGGGTTGACTTACCGGATCCGTTCGGTCCCATGATGGCATGGGTCTCGCCCGAGTTGATGGTCAAGTTAACGCCGTGGAGGATTTCTTTCGGCTCGGCGGATTCGTCGGCAGGCAAAACCTGAGCCGTCAGGTTACGAATTTCAAGGGTGCTCATGAGTTTCCTTCAATGGGAGTATAAAGTCTGGTGGTTCTTTGGGGAGAAATGGCTAGCGCGCCAACTAGAATTCGGCGCCCTCAAGTTCGTCGGCGATCTTCGATTCCAGGAGTTCGCGCAGTTCAGCGCCCGGGATTCGGTTGATTACTTCCGAGAAGAAGCCACGGACGATCAGGCGGCGGGCGTCTTCAGCTGGAATACCACGCGACAGCAGGTAGAACAATTGCTCATCGTCGAAACGACCCACCGTAGCTGCGTGGCCAGCGCCCACGATCTCGCCGGTTTCGATCTCCAGGTTCGGAACGGCATCTGCGCGTGCGCCCTCGGTGAGCACCAAGTTTCGGTTCGCCTCGTAAGTATCGGTGCCTTGCGCGTTTGCGCGAATCAGCACATCGCCGACCCATGCAGTGCGAGCCTCCGTACGCTCCGAGCTGGGATCTCCCTGCAGCGCACCCTTGTAGAGCACGTTGGACTTGCAGTTCGGTTCTGCGTGGTCGACCAGCAGTCGCTGCTCGAAGAACTGGCCGTCGTCGGCGAAGTACACACCGAGCATTTCGGCGTCACCGCCAGGAGCAGTGAATTTTACCTGCGGAACCAGTCGCACTACTTCCCCACCGAATACGGCTGCTGCGTGACGCAGGGTCGCATCGCGGCCAAGTACTGCGCGCTGAGCGCCGACATGGACGGTGTCGTCATTCCAGTTCGCGTGGACGACTACGTCGAGCTTGGCATTGTCGCCAACCACGAACTCGTGGTTATCTGCATGAGTGCCCGTTCCTACGAGCTCGAAGTTGACGCGGGCTTGCGCGCCCGGCTCAACGATGACCGCGACTGCACCAAAGGTGGTGGAGTCCAGGCCCTTGCCACGGATAGTAATCGTGACGGCATCGTTGTTGACAGAATCCTTGGCGAAAGTCACCACGGTAGCTTCCGTCATGGAGGTCCAGGCTTGGGCAGCTACACGGTCAACTGGAGCACCGGCTTGTCCCAGGCGAGCGTCGTCGCATGCAACAGTCTCGACGGTAACACCCTTGGCGCCTTCGGGAACGTCTACCGAAATATCTGGGCTGGTAGCTGGCAAGAAGGAGCCGTCGTGCAGGCCACGCAGTCGACGCAGGGGCACGAAGCGCCACACCTCGTCGCGACCCTTTGGTACTTCGAAGTCAGTGACATCGAAGGAGGAAAACAGGTCGCCCTTGTTGTTGTGGTACGTGGCGGCCTTTACGGTTTGTTCAGGTGCGGTCATTGCGGTTAGCCCACCGATCCTTCCATTTGCAGTTCAATCAGGCGGTTGAGCTCCAGCGCGTACTCCATTGGCAGCTCCTTGGCGATCGGCTCAACGAACCCGCGAACAATCATCGCCATGGCCTCATCTTCAGCCACACCGCGAGACATTAGGTAGAACAGCTGATCTTCAGAGACCTGGGAAACCTTTGCCTCATGGCCGAGGGAGACGTGGTCATTGCGAATGTCGTTGTACGGGTAGGTGTCCGAACGGGAAATGTTGTCCACCAGCAGGGCATCACATTCCACGTTGGAGGTGGAGTGGTGAGCTTCCTTGTTGATCTGTACCAAACCGCGGTAGGCGGCGCGACCGCCGGCGCGAGCCACCGACTTGGAGACAATGTTCGAGGAGGTATGTGGCGCCATGTGCACCATCTTCGCGCCAGTGTCCTGGAATTGGCCCTCTCCCGCAAAAGCCACGGAAAGCACCTCGCCCTTGGCGTATGGGCCGGTCATCCACACGGCTGGGTACTTCATGGTGACCTTGGAGCCGATGTTGCCGTCGACCCATTCCATGGTCGCGCCTTCTTCACACTTGGTGCGCTTAGTCACCAGGTTGTAGACGTTGTTCGACCAGTTCTGGATCGTGGTGTAGCGGCAACGGCCGCCCTTCTTCACGATGATCTCCACTACTGCTGAGTGCAGGGAGTCCGACTTGTAAATCGGCGCGGTACAGCCTTCCACGTAGTGGACGTAGGCATCTTCATCAACGATGATCAGGGTGCGCTCAAATTGACCCATGTTCTCGGTGTTGATGCGGAAGTAGGCCTGCAGCGGGATGTCCACGTGGACACCCTTCGGCACGTAGATGAAGGAGCCACCGGACCACACGGCAGTGTTCAGTGCAGAAAACTTGTTATCGCCCGCAGGGATGACGGTGCCGAAGTACTCCTTAAACAGTTCTTCGTGCTCGCGCAACGCGGTGTCCGTATCGACAAAGATGACACCCTTTTCCTCCAGGTCCTCGCGGATCTGATGGTAGACAACCTCAGACTCATACTGCGCGGCCACACCGGCGACCAGGCGCTGCTTTTCCGCCTCAGGAATACCCAGCTTGTCGTAGGTGTTCTTGATGTCTTCAGGCAGATCTTCCCAGGACGTTGCCTGCTTTTCAGTCGAGCGCACGAAGTACTTGATGTTATCGAAATCAATGCCGGAAAGGTCTGCACCCCACGTCGGCATCGGCTTCTTGTCAAAGATCTCCAGCGCCTTCAACCGGCGCTCGAGCATCCATTCGGGCTCGTTCTTAAGGCGCGAAATGTCCGCCACCACAGCATTGCTGAGGCCACGCTTAGCCGAAGCACCGGCTACATCGGGATCATGCCAACCGAATTGGTACGCGCCGATGGAATCGATGATCTCTTCGTCGGTGAGCTGGGTATTGACTTCTTGTGGAGTTGCCGCCTGAGTCATGAACCGCTCCTTCCCTGTCCTGGATCTTGTGGGTGTTGTCGCTTAATGGGTGTCAGTGGGATGTTGGTGGTACAGATTCCGTGGCCGTCGACGATGGTCGCCAACGGCTGCACATGTTGGCCAATCAATTCGGAAATCGCACGGTGCTCCGCCTCGCACAGCTCGGGGAATTCGGAGGCAACATGCGAAATTGGGCAGTGATGCTGACAAATCTGCACCCCTGTGCCCGCCTCGCTTGCCGACGCCGCATAGCCGCTACGCGAAAACGCCGCAACCAAATCATTCGCTGTCTTCTTGATCGACTCTTCTGTTGCCCCGGCTGGCTGAATATCCGCAACGATCGACTCGATGCGTTTGCGGGCGAACTCTCGAACTGCCGCGTCACCGCCGGTCTCGCGCAGAGCCGTGAGTGCCAAAGCTGCCAGAGTGTCGTAGTCGTGGCCGAATTGGCTGCGACCGGCGTCGGTAAGCGCAAATGCTTTGGCCGGCCGGCCTCGTCCCCGCTGGCTGCCATTGCGTGGACCGGTGACTTCGATAAGGCCTTCGGCCTGCAAGATGTCTAAGTGCCTGCGCACACCGGCTGCGGCCAGTCCCAAGTGTTCGCCAAGGAATGACGCACTTGATGGGCCGTGATGCAGCAAGGCGACGAGGATGTCGCTGCGAGTGCGTCCTTCGAATTGCTCCCTAGGCGGATCTTGGGGCTGTTGTGACGACTGTGAGTCAGCTCTCGTCATGCCTCGCGAACCTCCTTCGTGGAATCTGTTTGTCCAACGTCCATATTAGACAACACAAGTGTTCCGTAATTCATTCCACTTGTCCAATAGACACACCGAATCAAGACCATTTTCCAGGTTGACGCCTCGCCTGCAATTAGGATTGTCAGGCGTGAGCCCCTCCCCGCACAACGACCGATCAACTCAGGCAGCACGTTGGCCAGTAAGTGCACTGCCTAGAGTTGGCGCCCCTGGCTCGCGCTCCGCAGAACTCCATGAAGACCGCGCAGACACCTCCCGCGGCCTCAGTTATCTCGAAGAACAGCGCTTTGCTTATGTGCGATGGATGGGCACGCTAGGGACATTCATGATGGGACTTGGGGCGCTGGGCGCTGGAGCTTTCCCAGTGGTGGGCAATCCCTACCGGTCATTTCCGCTTGGGTCAGTAATGGCGCGTATGCTCACAACTTCTTCGATAATCACGCTGATCGGGGTAGGTTTTCTTGTTTTGGCCTGGGTGCTCATGGGTCCGTTCGTCACCACGCGCGTGCCGAAACCACACCAAGCTCGTGTGAGCATGACCATGTTGCGACGCACTTATATCGCTTGGGTTTTCCCCATCGCACTCTCCGCGCCACTTTTTACCCAAGACATTTATTCCTACCTTGCGCAGGGGTCCATCGTGCGTCAAGGAATGGATCCATATTCAGGTGGCCCCATTGATTTACTGGGGGCAAATGTTGACATTGCCCGCTCAGTACCATTCATTTGGGCACACTCTCCTTCTCCATATGGCCCGGTTGCTCTCGGGTTCGCTTCCGTGATTAGTCGGCTCACCTCGGACAGTATTGTCGCCGGAGTGTTCGCACATCGCGTGCTCGCTGTCGCAGGGTTATCCGTATCCGCCTGGGCGGTGGTTCGTTTGGCACAGCGATGCCACGTTAACCCACAGGCCGCTATGTGGCTGGGTATCCTCAATCCGCTCAGCATGCTCCATCTAATCGGCGGAATTCACAACGAGGCCATGTTGTTAGGGTTCCTCTTGGTCGGTTTGGAAGTAGGACTTCGGGGCGTCGATAAGCTAGCGCAATCGCCGGTTAGTGGATGGACACTGATTTTCATCGGGGCGGCTTTGGTGACTTGCGCTGGCCTGGTAAAGGTCACCGGGTTTATTCCCCTGGGATTCTTGGGTATGGCAATCGCGCGTTGTATGCGCGAGCGCGGACGCTCCCATGTCTTCGCTTGGCTGGTGGGCGGGCTATCCCAACTGCTTGCGCTGGTAGTCACGACCGCCGTGGTGACTATGCTCACTGGAATCGGCATGGGCTGGGTCACAGGCCAGGGCGGTGCCGCGACGATCCGCAGCTGGATGTCAATCACTACCGACATCGGAGTAATTGCCGGGGCGCTTGGCATGTTGCTCGACCTAGGAGATCACACAGACGCCATGCTCAGCATAACCCGGGGAGCTGGAGTACTTGTCGCAGGCGCTTTCATGATCCGCATGCTCTTAGCCACCTACCGCGGGACAATCCACCCAGTTGGCGGCTTAGGCATGTCGACGTTTATCTTGGTCGTCCTCTTCCCTGTCCTCCACCCGTGGTACATGTTGTGGGCGATTCTCCCCCTTGCCGCCTGGGCTAACCGCTCCGCCTTCCGGATGAGCGTGGTCGGCTATTCCGCCTTGGTCAGCTTCTTCGTTCTCCCGCGTGGATTGGCGCTACCACCATTGACTGTGGCGAGTATCTACATTGGAGCGGCAAGTATTTTCGCCGTGCTCTTGCTGTGTATGTGGTGGCTGTTGAGGAAACGCTTTCGTGGTGGCCTACACTGAAAATTTGTGGAAGCTAAGAATACCGTCCCCACGGCGAATGCCCCTGCGCTGGTGTTGGAACGAGTCACCAAGCGATTTGGGGAGAAAGTAGCTGTCAATCAGCTTTCATTCGAAGTGCCAGCTGGCTCAGTTCTGGCACTCCTAGGCCCCAACGGCGCCGGGAAAACCACAACCATCGAGATGTGTGAAGGCTTTCAGCGCCCAACGTCGGGACGCATCTCCGTGCTAGGTCTTGATCCAGCAACTCAGTCTGAACAGGTACGTTCTCGGATCGGCATCATGCTGCAAGGTAGCGGCGCCTACCCAGGTATCCGAGTCCTGGAAATGCTGAAGCTCATCGCTTCCTATAGCGCAGACCCGCACGATCCCGAGTGGCTTTTGGAGTTAGTCGGTTTGGGCGAGCATGCCAAGACGTCCTACCGACGCCTCTCCGGTGGGCAGCAGCAGCGCCTTTCCCTGGCTGCCGCGCTCATCGGACGCCCAGAGCTTGTCTTCCTAGACGAACCCACCGCAGGGATGGACGCCCAGTCCCGGCTCCGGGTATGGGACATCGTGCGCCAGCTGCGTACCGACGGCGTGACTGTCATCCTCACCACGCACCTCATGGATGAGGCGGAAGCACTTGCTGACAACGTCATCATCATCGATAAAGGCGAAATTATCGCGCAGGGCACGCCAGCCCAACTCATGGCACTGTCCTCCGCCGAGCGAGCTCACATTCAGCTCGAGACAGCGGCCGAGCTTGCCTCAGCTAGTTTCTTAGCTGACCTCGGTGACGCCGGTTTTACGCTTGACGCTGCCGCCTTCACTGCGCTCCGACCATTGCACTACCGTTTGCAGGCTGCCGCCTCGCCCGAGCTTTTGCAGGCAATTACGACGGCGGCATGCAACCAAAATGTTTTGCTGCGCCACATTAGCGTCGATTCCTCCTCACTCGAGGATGTTTTCCTTGACCTCACCGGACACGAGATGCGGAGTTAACATGTCTCAGATTTCCCATAGCCAGTTTTCTCCAGGCACTTTCGCTCCCTGGCCGCAGCGTGCGTCCATCGCGCGCATGATTTGTGCACAAGCATTAATCGAAGCCAAGCTCTTCTTGCGCCACGGGGAACAACAGCTGCTCTCGTTGATTATTCCGGCCGGTTTTCTCATCGGCCTAACGTTTATCGACATCTTGGGGGTTTCCGACCCAGTGTCGGAAGTATTCCCATTTTCGTTGGCGTTGGCAGGCATGAGCGCAGGGTTTACCGGACAGGCAATCGCAGTAGCTTTCGACCGCCGCTACGGAGCTTTGAAACGCATCGGAGCCTCTGGCGTTCCCTCGTGGACGATAATCTTCGGCAAGGTCGTGGCAGTGTTGGGCGTCGCTGCGATTCAAACCCTCATTCTGCTCACCCTGGCCCTAGTTCTTGGCTGGCGAACCAACCCCCTATACTTCCTCGGCGCAATCCCCATTCTTATTCTGGGTGTCATGGCTTTTACCGCGCTCGGCTTAGCACTCGGCGGTCGACTCAGCTCGGAAATGGTGCTGGCAACAGCAAATTTGGCGTGGTTCTTGCTCTTGGGCGCGGCAGCCTATGCAATGTTTCGAACGGGAGGCGACCCGCACCCAATGCTCAGCATTATCCCATCAGTAGCCTTCGCCGAAGCTGTCAAAGCCGCATTATCTGGCGATGTCGCCTGGGCAGATATCTTCTCCCTCGCGGTCTGGACCGCCCTGGCATCAACTGTTGCGACGAAGCTGTTCCGCTTCACGATGTAGCTTTGATCGGTGTGGTCGGCCTCACCAAGCTTCAGCGGTAGCGGATGCAGGCTTTAGGTGCTAAGCGGGCTAAGATTGATCAGCGTGACTACTTATTCTGCTGGTGAATCAACTGCTCAACCCCAAGGAATTGGGTCAATGAAGAACCAGGCCCGCTTGGCAATGGCTGTTCTCATTAGCCAAATAGCGATCCTGGTGACCGGCTCAATTGTCCGAGTGACCGGATCAGGCTTGGGTTGCGACACCTGGCCTAACTGCCACCAAGGCTCCCTTGTTCCCGTTCAAGGTGCGGCACCCTGGATCCATCAGATCATTGAGTTCGGCAACCGTGGTTTGGCTATCTTGCTCGGCCTGCTCACGGTCGCTCTGATCGTTTCTGTCTATCTGGGCCGCCGACGTCCCCTCATCAAGTATCACGCGTGGGCACAGTTCCTCGGTGTTGTGCTGCAAGCAGTCATCGGTGGTATTTCTGTACACCTCGACCTACGTTGGTGGGCGGTTGCGATCCACTTCTTGCCGTCGATGGTGCTGGTGTGGCTGGCGTCCCAGCTTTATGTTCGAATCCGTGAAGTTGACGAAGGAACTTACGAATGGACCTACCTCCGCCCACTTCGGCTCTTAGCGATTGGCTCCGCCGCTGCTTTGGCCGTGGTGCTCGTAACCGGCACGATGGTCACCGGCGCAGGGGTCCACTCTGGCGATAGTGGAGTTGGCATGGAAGGGCGCCTGGAAGTCGACATCGCCGAGATGGCCCACATCCACGCTCACTTCATGTACCTCTACCTCGGGTTAACCCTTGGCTTAGTAACAGCTCTCATTGCTACCAAAGCATCCCAACGCGCGCGAAAGCTCGGTTGGTATTTGGTTGCTTTCATCGTGATCCAGGGTGCTGTCGGCATCATCCAATATTGGTTCCACATTCCGCGCTGGACAGTGCCCTTCCACGTGGGACTGTCCGGCGTGGTCACGGCGTACAGCGGTTTGCTCTACGCAGTCGGGAAACAACGACGTTAGTCTTAAGTTCCTCCGCTGCCCCCAAGCTGGTTTCCGGCGTGGGGGCGGTTGTCATTTCACCGGTTCCCCGATGTCCTCCATGGCATGCAAAAGCTTGCCGACGCCAGAAGCCCCGGCACAATCAGCCATCAGCCTCAATCGTGCCGTGGACGACTCTTATGAAGACGTGGCCTGCTAGAACACTGACGCGTTAAGTAGCAAAAGTGTGCCCAGGCATCGCAATGCTCCTAGAATGCGCCGCGGGTTTTGTCGCTTTCCGAGAGCAATTACAGACTCCCCGTCGAACCACTGCTAGGCAGATGAAGAACACGCCTCACGTGCTGCGATCGCCGGATGAGCAGACGTCAATCCTGAGGACTCGTTGTGCTCAGATGAATCGCCGTTTTGATCTAAGCGTAGGAACTGGTTGACCAGCTCGCTTGTGACCACGCTTAGCCGACCGGGGCGCGCGTGTTTGTGTATCCCGGTCTTCGGATTGTTCTTTGTGGATCTACCTGGGACTGCACCGCTGACGAGACGCCAACCAGCCCTACCTCTTTACATGACGCGCAAACGACAGACGTCGACAAGCAGCAAAATGCCCTCCCGTAGTGTGATCGAGAGGGCTAAGTTCCGCGGAAGCTCTACGGCTACTAGAACAGCGTGAGGTTCCAACCCAAATGGCTACCCACAGTGGTGAGGCCGAGGAGGGCGTCGACGGACAAGGCGACGAAGACCAGGGCTAGGTAGTTGTTGGACAGAATAAATAGTGCCAATGGTTTAGTCTCCTGGCCTCGGGAAACTTTGTGATGCAGCGAGGTGGCCATGATGATAAACCAGATGCCAGCGATCACCGCGGCAGTGGCATAAACCCAGCCGGCGGCCGGGATAAGCAGGAAGGTGACCAGCACCGTAATCCAGGTGTACACCACGATCTGACGGGTAACTTCAGCTGCTGGCTTGACCACTGGGAGCATCGGTACGCCGGCGGCCGCGTAGTCATCGCGGTATTTCATGGCTAGCGCCCAGGTGTGTGGCGGGGTCCAGAAGAAGATGATCAAGAACAGCACGATTGCCTGCCACCACTGTGCGGGAGTGCCTGCAGGCGTATTAGATGTGATGACAGCCCAACCAACCACGACCGGCATGCATCCGGCAGCGCCACCCCAGACGATGTTCATGGGGGTCGAACGTTTCAACCACTTGGTGTAAATGAAAATGTAGAACGCGATGGTTGCCATCACGAAAACCGCAGCCAGCAAAGAGTGACAAAGCAACCACAGCCACAGGAAGCTCACAATGGTGAGGGTCCAGGCAAAGATCGTCGCATTGCGGTTGCTCACCGTAGCTTTAGCCAGCGGACGCTTCTGTGTACGTCCCATCAGCTTGTCGATATCTGAATCGGCGACCATATTAAAGGTGTTCGCCGCCGCGGCACCCATCCATCCGCCAATGACCGTGAGCAAGATTAGCACCATGTGGTTGTGTCCACGGTCGGCCTGTAGCATCGCGGGAATCGTTGCTACCAGCAAAAGTTCGATAACCCTAGGCTTCGTCAGCGCAATGTATGCCTTGATCGTCTCCAAGGATTAGCCTCCAGCAACGTTAAAGTCGAATAAAAAGATAGAAGTTGATATGCCAACTATCTAACCGTGTCCCTACTAGTCGTAAGGCGAGGCCGAAAAGTTCCCTCTATGGGAAAACTCACCAAAGTAACGGACCTCCGATCGATCAATGTTAGCCCTTCCTGGGGCAGGAACTTAAATCGACACCTCCGACTAAAGAATGAATCCTTCCTTAGATTGGGGGTATTGCAGCGTGGGCGTCGACAAGCCCAAGGGCCCCAACCATGAAAAAACCAGCCCCCGCTCGCGCGATCTTTCATTATGCTGGGTAATCGTTAGTGTTTTGAACTATTTGAGGAGCTGTTGTGGGATTGTCACCTGAGCTGGAGAAGATTGTTACGCGGAACTACCCGGCGGACTGGACGGACCTCGACACTTTGGCGGTTGACACCACCCGTGTCCTGGCCGCAGACGCAGTGCAAAAAGTTGGATCGGGTCACCCTGGCACCGCGATGAGCCTTGCTCCTCTCGCCTACACGCTTTACCAGCGGATTATGCAGCACAACCCGGCTGACCCTGAATGGGTCGGCCGTGATCGTTTCGTGCTTTCCTGTGGCCACACCTCACTCACGCAGTACATCCAGCTCTACCTCGCAGGTTTCGGGCTCGAAATGGCCGATTTGCAGGCCCTGCGCACCTGGGGTGCCCTTACCCCAGGACACCCAGAATACGGACACACCAGGGGCGTGGAAATCACCACGGGCCCACTTGGACAGGGCTTGGCCTCCGCTGTGGGCATGGCAATGGCCGCTCGACGCGAACGTGGTCTGCTTGATCCTGATGCTCCGGCGGGTGAATCCATTTGGGATCACTACATTTACGTCATCGCCTCAGATGGTGACATTCAAGAGGGCGTGACCGCAGAAGCGAGCTCGTTGGCAGGCACCCAGCAGCTGGGCAACTTGATCGTCTTCTGGGACGATAACCGCATCTCGATCGAAGACAACACCCAAATCGCATTCACCGAAGATGTTGCAGCACGCTACCGGGCTTATGGCTGGCAGGTGCTCGAGGTCGAAGGCGGTGAAGATGTCGTTGCCATCGAGGAGGCCGTTGCCCAAGCCAAGGCAGATCCTCGCCCGACTTTCATCCGCGTGCGCACCATCATTGGCTACCCCGCCCCCACGCTAATGAATACCGGGGGCGTGCACGGAGCAGCCCTGGGTGAAAAAGAAGTTGCCGAGACTAAGAAGGTGCTCGGTTTCGATCCAGAGCAGCACTTCCACATTGACGACGAGGTCCTCGCACACACCCGCAAGGCGGTCGAGCGTGGCACTGCTCTTCAAGCGAAGTGGCAGGAGCGTTTCGACGCCTGGGCCGAGGCGCACCCTGACGCCCACGAACATTTCCGACGCACCCAAGCTCGGGAGCTGCCCGAAAACTGGACAGCTGCCTTGCCTACTTGGGAACCAGATGCCAAGGGCGTAGCCACGCGTAAGGCTTCCGCCGAGGTTATCCAGGCCATCGCAGCACAGCTCCCAGAGTTCTGGGGTGGCTCGGCAGACTTGGCCGGATCGAACAACACCGTAATCAAGGGCGCGGACTCCTTCGGACCGACCGAAATTACTACGGACACTTGGACTGCGCAGCCCTACGGTCGCAATTTGCATTTTGGTATCCGCGAACATGCGATGGGTGCGATCCTCAACGGGATGGCCCTCCATGGTCGTAACCGTCCATACGGCGGTACCTTCCTGATTTTCTCCGAGTACATGCGCCCAGCTGTCCGCCTCGCCGCGCTCATGGGCATTGACGTCACCTACGTATGGACCCATGATTCCATTGGCCTCGGCGAAGATGGCCCGACACACCAACCAATCGAACAGCTCGCAGCACTGCGCGCTATTCCAGGTTTGGCAGTTCTGCGACCAGCAGACGCCAACGAGACGGCCGCTGCATGGCAGGCGTGCATCGAAGCTCAACCTGGGCCAAAGGGTCTGGCGTTAACGCGACAGGATGTGCCAGTACTAGCCGGGACCAAGGAAAAGGCCACCGAAGGCGTACGCCGGGGTGGCTACGTCCTGGTTGAAGCATCAACAGGCACCCCCGAGTTGATCTTGATTGCCACCGGCTCCGAAGTTCAAATCGCTATCGAGGCCGCCGAGGCGCTGGAAGCCGAAGGAACGCCTACCCGAGTCGTTTCTATGCCTTGCCTCGATTGGTTCCTTGGACAAGACAGCGCCTACCGCGACGAAGTGCTTCCGCCAGCGGTCACTGCACGAGTTTCCGTCGAAGCTGGCGTGGCTATGCCGTGGTACCAGCTCCTCGGCAGCCAGGGTGAAGCAGTTTCCTTGGAACACTTTGGTGCTTCCGCTGACTACCAAACGCTTTACCGTGAGTTCGGTATGACCACCGAGCATGTTTTGTCCGCAGCCCATCGCACCCTCAACCGCTAAAGGAAGTAATGTCTACTCTCGCTCAATTGCACTCTGCCGGGACCTCGGTGTGGCTCGACGACCTCTCTCGAGACCGCCTCGATTCCGGCAACCTGAGCCAACTCATCGCCGAGACCGGGATCCTCGGAGTCACCACCAATCCATCCATCTTCCAGGCCGCGATGACCACCGGCTCCGCCTACGATGCCCAGCTCGCTCAGCTCGGTTCTCGTGGACTTTCCGCCGACGACGCGGTGTATGAGCTTGCCATCCAAGACGTCCAACGTGCTTGCGATGCATTCGCCGAAACCCATCGCAAAACCAACGGTGAAGACGGCTGGGTGTCCATCGAGGTCGACCCCCGACTCGCACGTGACGCCGACGCCACATTAGCCCAAGCCAAAACGCTGCGGGATCGGATCGACCGTGACAACATCATGATCAAGATCCCTGCCACCGAGGAAGCATTGCCCGCCATCACCGCGACGCTGGCCGCAGGCATTAGCGTGAACGTAACGCTCATCTTCTCCGAAGTCCGCTACCGTGCCGTGATGGATGCCTTTGCCGCTGGATTGCAGCAAGCAGCGACGCAGGGCCACAACGTTTCCGCCATCCGCTCAGTGGCATCATTCTTCGTTTCTCGCGTCGATGCCGAAATTGATGGACGGCTCGAAGCAATTGGAACCCCAACTGCATTGGAGCTTCGGGGCAAAGCAGCGATCGCGAACGCACGCTTGGCTTACGCCGCGTTCGAAGACTTCTTTGCCACCCATGAGCTTCCCGCTGGTGCGCACGTGCAGCGACCACTGTGGGCGTCGACAAGCGTGAAGAACCCCAATTACCCTGCCGATATGTACGTCGTTGAATTGATTGGGCCGCGTACGGTGAACACCATGCCGGAGCAGACTCTGCGTGCCACTTTGGACACCGCAAGCACTCCCGAGAACTCACTACAAGGGAAAGCGGAGGAATCTCGCGAGGTTTTTGCTGCGCTGCATGAGTGTGGCATTGACTTTGAAGATGTCTTTGCGAAGCTGGAGAATGAAGGAATCGAGAAGTTTGAGGCTAGTTGGCGCGACCTGTTGTCCTCAGTAGCACAACGCCTGAATTAAGATCGGTTACCGTCGAACAAAGTGCACCCATGGTCTGGCAATCTGCAAGTTGCTAGGCTCCGGTGCACTTCATGCCTTACACCCGCAACCAAGGAGCACCGTGGTTTCCTCCCCTGTCGCAACCGGATCTGGCAACAGCGAGCAATGGGTCAACCCGTTGAAAGACCCGCATGACAAGCGCCTACCTCGCATCGCCGGCCCTTCCGGCATGGTGATCTTCGGTGTCACCGGCGACCTTGCCCGAAAGAAGTTGCTGCCAGCCATTTACGACCTCGCAAACCGAGGTCTACTTCCCGCTGGGTTTGCGCTGGTCGGTTTTGGTCGCCGTGACTGGTCGAAGCAGGATTTCGAGGACTATGTCCACGAAGCTGTTCTAGCCGGTGCCCGCACTGACATCCGCGAGCATGTGTTTAAGCGACTGGCCGAGGGCATGCATTTCGTCTCCGGCAACTTCGACGACGACCAGGCTTTTGATACCCTCGCCGAAACCCTAGCTAGCCTAGATGCCAGCCGAGGCACCGCCGGAAACTGGGCCTTCTACCTGTCGGTTCCGCCAGACTTTTTCGACGACGTAGTCAACCAACTGGACCGTTCCGGAATGGCACACGCGACGCAGCATTCCTGGCGTCGGGTGATTATTGAGAAGCCCTTCGGACACGATCAAGAAAGCGCCCGCAAGCTAAACGTCGCCGTAAACCGCGTCTTCCCGGAAGATTCAGTCTTCCGCATCGACCATTACCTAGGCAAAGAGACGGTCCAAAACATTCTGGCGCTCCGCTTTGCTAACCAACTCTTTGACCCGCTCTGGAATGCGAACTTTGTCGACCACGTCCAAATCACGATGGCCGAAGACATCGGTCTGGGCGGCCGCGCGGGCTACTACGACGGCATTGGTGCCGCTCGTGACGTGATCCAAAACCACTTGCTGCAGCTGCTGGCATTGGTGGCAATGGAAGAGCCGATTACCTACACTCCCCAAGAATTAAGGGCGGAGAAAATTAAGGTGCTGCGCGCTACCGCGCCGGTGTACCCCTTGGCGAAAACCACGGCACGTGGCCAGTACACCGCTGGGTGGCAAGGCTCCCAGGCTGTCGTGGGTCTGCGTGAAGAGGAAGGCTTTGACCCAGAATCGAATACCGAGACGTTCGCTGCTTGCACCCTGAACATCAATTCGCGACGATGGGCAGGCGTTCCGTTCTACCTGCGTTCGGGCAAGCGCCTGGGCCGACGAGTCACCGAGATCGCCATCGTGTTCAAACAAGCTCCGCATCTGACCTTTGCCGAATCCACTACCGCGGCGCAAGGACCCAACGCTCTGGTGATCCGCGTGCAACCGGATGAAGGCGTATTGATGCGTTTTGGCTCCAAGGTCCCAGGTTCCACCATGGAAGTCCGCGATGTAAATATGGATTTCTCCTACTCCGAAGCGTTCACCGAACAGTCCCCAGAAGCCTATGAACGCCTCATTCTGGATGCCCTGCTCGACGAAAACTCACTTTTCCCAACCAATGAAGAGGTGGAGCTGAGCTGGGCAATCCTGGACCCTATCTTGGAGTATTGGGCTAGCCGCGGTCGGCCAGACGATTATCCGGCAGGCACGTGGGGTCCAGAATCGGCAGATAAGATGATGGCGCGTTCCGGACGTACGTGGCGTCGCCCCTAAGCTCGCCACGCATCGTCCCCGAATCACCTTCCCTCGGCAACATTTTGCTCCTGGCACCTCGGCTACTACCTCCGAAAGCACTCTCATGATTTTTACTCTTGAAAACACCAGCACCCGCGAGATTTCGAAGCAATTGGTCTCCATCCGGGAGAAGGGCAACCAAGTCACCACAGGTCGGGTGCTCACCCTCATCGTCGTTGTCGATGTACACAAGCCGCTAGCCCCCGTTCTGGAGTCAATTCACAATTCGTCGCGGGAACACCCATCACGCGTTCTCATCATGATCAAGGGCGACTATGCCCAACCCACCAATCTCAACGCAGAAATTCGAATTGGTGGCGACGCCGGGGCCTCCGAAATCATCATCATGCATGTCGACGGCGAGGTCGCCGGCCACCTCGCGTCGCTGGTGACTCCCCTGCTGCTGCCAGACACCCCGATCGTGGCTTGGTGGCCGTACGCCGCTCCTTTCAACCCCTCCACCGACGAGATCGGAATTATCGCCCAACGTCGGATTACCGATGCCCTCGGTGACCCAGCACAGGACGCAATCTACCGCCGACGCACCCACTACACCCCAGGCGACTCAGATTTGTCTTGGTCTCGGCTCACCCCGTGGCGTGGTGTGCTGGCCTCGGCACTTGATCAGCCCCCGCACACCGAGATTACTGGCGTGGACATCTACGGACCAGCCGGCAACCCCTCCGTTGACCTCGCAGCTGGATGGCTAGCGGATCGGCTGTCCATTCCTATCAGTCGGCACACTATCGAGGCACACGGCATGGACTTTGTGGACCACAACGGCACCAGCTGCCACCCGGTATCCCGTGTAGACATTCATCGTGAAAACGGCACCGTCAGCGTTTCCGTCGTTGACGCTGAGACGATGGCGGTGTCCTTACCCGAGCGTCCACAGTCTCTCGTGGCACAGGGCCTGCGTAGCGATTCTGATTGCCTTTCCGAAGAGCTCCGCCACCTCGACCCCGACAATGCGTATGCCCGTGCCTTGCGTGGTCTTTCCCGAGTCCACTTCATCTACGGCGACGCCACAACCGACCAGCTATAAGGAGCCCACATGGTTGACGTACTCAACTTTGCCGACCAAGACAGCCTCGTAGCACAAGCAGCCCAGGATTTGGTCACACTTATCGCAGGCGTCCAGGCTGCCGGTGGACTACACGGCGATGGCGTAGCCCGAGTCGTGCTTACTGGCGGTGGAGCCGGGATCAAACTCCTCGGGGCACTGGCCGAACACCATCGAGTCGCAGAGGCGCAGGCTGAAGACTTCCCTGTGCAGCGCATCGACTGGTCCCGCGTCCACGTCTTCTTCGGCGACGAACGCGCCGTTGCTGTCAGCCACCCGGATTCCAACGAGGGCCAGGCCCGCGCAGCGCTTCTCGACGCCGTCAAGGTTCCCGAAACCGCCATCCACAGCTACGAACTGGGGTCATTGTCCCTCACAGAGTCAGCTCAGCATTACGCGCAGGAATTGGAATCTTGGGCACCCAAGGGTTTCGACGTGCACCTACTCGGTATGGGCGGAGAAGGGCACATCAACTCAATCTTCCCGCACTCCGCTGCGGTCGCCGAACAAGAAAAGCTTGTGGTAGCGGTGACGGACTCACCAAAGCCACCAGCTGAGCGAGTCAGCTTAACGCTTCCTGCGATTGCTCGCGCCCAACACGTATGGCTGCTGGTGGCCGGTGCCGAAAAGGCCACAGCTGCGAGCCATATTATTGCTGGTTCCCCCGCAGAGGACTGGCCTGCTGCCGGAGCCCACGGGGCGCTATCCACCAGGCTGTACTTGGCAGTCAACTAGGCCTACGTTCTTTGCTTTTGAGATTGCTCCCGAATGGGCAATAATGAACCATCTCAAAGCAATCCGCGCAGGTGCGAAGTGACGCACGTGCGCGGCATATAGCAGCCGAAACTTCGGCAAAACTTGAGGGCCGGTGATCACACAAGGTGGTCACCGGCCCTCAAGGTGCAGCGGGATTAAGAGTATGCCTGAATCAGGTTCAGTCCAACGATGCAGGCAATCCAAATCACGGCCGTGATGATTGTGAAACGGTCGAGGTTCTTTTCCACAACGGTCGAGCCAGCAAGGTTCGACTGCATACCGCCACCGAACAAGCTCGACAAGCCACCACCCTTGCCCTTGTGCAGCAAGACCAAGACAGTCATGAGGACGCTGGCTGCGACGAGGATAATCTGTAGTGCTAGAGCCATGGTTGGGTGATCCTTAAAATTCCTAAAATTGGTTAACTTGGACGATTATACACGCTGAACACGTCTGCGAAAGGCGGGCCCGCCCAGCGTGTTGCGAAGGCACACTCGGAACCGGTGCACATTTAGGAAACAGCCTGAGCTGCCGCCGCGCAAAGCCGTCCAAAATCGACACCATCGAGCGATGCGCCACCGACAAGTCCACCATCGATATCTGGCTGAGTAACCAGCTCACCGACCGTCTCCGTCTTAACGGAGCCGCCGTAGAGGATGCGAATACCAGTGGCGACTTCGTCGCCAGCCAGTTCAGCTACGGTGGCACGGATGGCATGGCACACCTCTTGAGCATCTGCAGCCAAAGCAACCTTGCCGGTACCGATGGCCCATACTGGCTCATAGGCAATGACTGTGTGCTCGAGGTCGGCAGCAGAAAGCCCCGCCAGAGACTGCTTGGTTTGGTTGACCACGAATTCCACGTGCTCGCCAGCCTCGCGGATATCGAGCTTCTCCCCTACACACACGATCGGAGTCAATTCGTGGGCCAGCGCAATTTTTGCCTTCGCTGCAACAATCTCGTCGGTTTCACCGTGGTACTCGCGACGCTCAGAGTGCCCAACAACCACCCAAGTGCAGCCCAATGCCTGCAGCATAGCGGCGGAGATTTCACCGGTGTAGGCGCCGGATTCGTAGCGAGATACATCCTGTGCGCCATAGGTAAATTGCAGCTTATCGGCGTCGACCAGCGTTTGCACGGAGCGGATGTCGGTGAACGGAACCATGAGGGCAACGTCGACGGCCTCGTAGCTTTCTTTTGGCAGTTTGAACGCAAGTTGTTGCGCGCTGTGCACTGCCTCAAGATGATTGAGGTTCATCTTCCAGTTGCCGGCGATGAGTGGCTTACGAGCCATGTGAGATCACTTCCTTGGGGTCAGCTTGAATTATGAGGACAAAACTGCCACGCCAGGCAGTTCCTTGCCTTCGAGGTATTCCAGCGACGCGCCACCGCCGGTGGAGATGTGGCTGAAGCCGTCTTCGTCGAGCCCGAGAACGCGCACGGAGGCAGCGGAGTCGCCACCGCCGACAACGGAGAACGCGCCGTGTGCGGTCGCATCGATGATCGCTTGTGCGACGCCACGGGTTCCGTCGGCAAACTTGTCGAACTCAAAGACACCCATCGGACCATTCCAGAAGATGGTCTTAGCAGTGCTGAGCACTTCCGCGAACTTCTTTACCGACTCAGGGCCGATGTCCAGAGAGAGTTGCCCTTCTGGAGTATCTTCCAGACCGGAGATGGTCTTTTCGGCGTCTGCGGAGAACTCCGGAGCCCAGGCGAGATCAATCGGCAGGTTGATCTTATCGCCGTAGCGCGCAAGCAGATCCTTGCAGGTATCGATCATCTCTTCCTGCAACATTGACTTCTGCACGTTGTATCCCTGCGCGGCAAGGAACGTGTAGCACATGCCGCCACCGATAATCAGCGCGTCAGTCTTGGGCGCGAGTGCCTCAATCACGCCCAGTTTATCGGACACCTTAGAGCCACCCAGCACCACAACGTACGGCTGGGTTGGTGCTTCCGCGATGGTACGCAAAACTTCAGTTTCCTTCTCGACCAGGCCGCCAGCGTAAGCAGGCAGGCGCTTTGCGACGTCGTAAACCGATGCCTGCGCCCGGTGCACTACGCCGAATCCGTCGGAAACAAATGCGCCATTGTCACCGGTTAGCGCCACAAGTTGATCTGCGAAAACACCACGCTCGGCTTCGTCCTTGGACGTTTCCCGTGCATCGAAGCGAACATTTTCCAGCAGGAGCACATCTCCGTCGTTGAGGCCATTGGCGCGTTCGTGTGCGTCCTCGCCTACGACATCCCCGGCCAAAGCCACGTATTGTCCGAGAGCTTCGGAGAGCGCCTCAGCACATGGCGCCAGGGAGAACTTTGGGTTCGCCTCGCCCTTGGGGCGACCGAGGTGAGCCATGACAATAACGCGGGCGTCAGCATCAACAAGCGCCTTGATGGTTGGCAGGGACGCGTTGATACGGCCTGGATCGGTAATGTCACCTTCGTCGTTGAGTGGGACATTGAGGTCCGATCGAACGAGAACGGTGCGGCCAGCCACACCCTCTTGGAGTAGATCATTTAGGTTCTTCATAGTGCTGTTTCTCCTAGTGGATCGCGCAAAAATAACGGCCCGTCGAGCCTGGTCGGCTGACGGGCCACTATCAAAAAAGTTTAGCCAAGTTAGCTACGGTGTTGCCCGGTGAGGCGCAACAATCGGGGGTGATTTCCGCCAACCTCACCGGAGCGTAGTGGGCAATTAGATGCGCTCGCCAACGTATTCGGTCATCTTGACCAGCTGGTTGGTGTAGCCCCACTCGTTGTCGTACCAAGAAACGACCTTGACCTGGTTGCCCATCACCTTGGTGAGGCCAGCATCAAAGATGGAAGCGTGTGGATCGGTGACGATGTCGGTGGAGACCAGGGGGTCCTCAGAGTAGTCCAGCACACCCTTGAGCTCGCCTTCGGCAGCTTCCTTCATTGCAGCGTTGATTTCTTCAACCGTTACGTCGCGAGATGCTTCGAAGGTGAGGTCGGTAGCGGAACCGGTGATGACTGGTACGCGCATGGCGAAGCCGTCGAGCTTGCCCTCGAGCTCTGGGAGTACCAGGGAGACAGCCTTAGCTGCACCAGTGGACGTAGGAACGATGTTCACGGCAGCTGCACGTGCGCGACGGAGATCACGGTGCGGTGCATCGTGCAGTCGCTGGTCACCAGTGTAAGCGTGGATGGTGGTCATCAGGCCCTTTTCGATACCGAACTTGTCGTTGAGGACCTTTGCCAGAGGTGCCAAGCAGTTAGTGGTGCACGAAGCGTTGGAAATGATGTGCATCGTCTCTGGGTCATAGGTGGTGTGGTTGACACCGATGACGAAGGTGCCATCAACCCCCTTAGCTGGTGCGGAGATGATGACCTTCTTCGCGCCAGCCTCCAAGTGAGCGGCGGCATCTTCCTTCTTGGTGAAGAAACCAGTGGATTCTACTACGACATCTACGCCCCACTCGCCCCACTTCAGGGCCTTTGGATCGCGTTCCGCAGAGGCAACGATCTTCTTGCCGTCCACGGTGATGGATTCTTCGTCAAACGTAACTTCTTTGCTCAGACGTCCCAGGACGGAGTCGTACTTGAGCAGGTTAGCCAACGTCTCGTTGTCGGTAAGGTCGTTGATTGCCACGATTTCGATGTCGGCGCCGGTCTCGAGGACGGCGCGGAAGAAGTTGCGGCCAATGCGACCAAAGCCATTGATACCTACGCGAACAGTCACAGGGTTCTCCTTAAAGGGTTGAAACGCTTATTTCACCGTGGATGCCAGGCGGCTCACTGAATAGGTGCGCAGTGCATTTTCGGTGAGCATGTGCCTTGTATCATCCGCGCCTTGGTTCCAAGCGTACCCACGGCAAGAACATTCTGCAGGGAATGTCATGGGGTGAAAATGCCCGAACGGGCATCGAAGTGGGCGAAATCCCAAGTTTGGGGGCAAAAAGCCACAATTTCTTAGCTGCAGACTAGCTACCTAAGGCGGGCTAAGTGCAGTGAAACCAGGTTCCGGGGGGACTTCCAGGCCATCGTGTTTCACCTAGCTTGCGAATGCAAACTTCGTCACATTCAGCCGAATTTTGAACCCTAGATTTCCTCTAGGAGATCTTCGGTGACCGCAGACTGTGTATTCGGGATCCGTAGTTCCGCTGCACGCTTGTCAGCCATCGAGAGCAGCCGTCGAATCCGTCCCGCCACCGCATCCTTCGTCATCTGCGGATCGGCCAGACGACCAAGCTCCTCCAGCGACGCCTGTCGGTGCGTGACGCGCAACTGACCGGCTTCCGCCAAGTGCGCGGGAATATCATCACCGAGAATCTCCAGGGCGCGCTCGACCCGCGCGGCAGCCGCCACCGCGGCACGTGCAGAACGACGCAAGTTGGCGTCGTCAAAATTGGCTAACCGTCCGCCGTCATGCTGCGATTGGCGTCGCTGTTGCTGCTGTTCCCACTGCAAGCGGGTAGAAATCGCCCCCATTCGCGTGAGCAAGGCCCCGATACCATCGGTGTCCCGAATGAAGACGCGTTCGGAACCGCGGGCCTCCTTAGTTTTGGCAGTAATACCCAACCGACGAGCACAACCTACCAACGCCAACGCAGCTTCTTGACACGGACAGCTCACCTCAAGTGTGCTGCTACGTCCGGATTCAACCAAGGTACCTTGCGCCAAAAAAGCTCCACGCCAAGCCGCCTCAGCATCGGTCACGGTTCCCGACACAATATTGGTCGGCAACCCCCGTACCAAGTGTCCAGAACGGGTGATGAGTCCGAGCCGGCGAATGAGGTCGTCGGCGCCATCGCTGAGCCTAAGCACAAACCTGGTGGTTTTAGACGTTCCACCCGGTCCAATGGTGTGGACGACGACATCCTTATGATAGAGTTCGCCGATTTCATCTTTAAGGCGATGCGCGACCGCGGCATTGTCGACCTCGATTTCAATGACGGTGCGACCTGCGATGATGTCGATGGTGCCGGCGAACCGAATGATCGTGGCAATCTCAGTAGCGCGGGCATGTTGGCGATTGCTGGCTACGCTGGCGAGTTCATCCTTAATTTTGGTTGACAGCGTCACAGCCAATCACCTCGGGCTTTCTCTAAACAACAGACCAATTCGGAACGCAAACGCACTGTGCCGACGGGTTCTTCCGCCAGCAACAGCTCGGAATTTCACGACAACAACGCCGACAGCGCATGAGCGAGCTTAGCAGGACAATGTCGATCAGTTGACCTACCGTCCTGGTCAACATACCGCACGTCCGCGTACACCACTTCAGCGCCCAATTGTTGAGCAGCCCGCTCTAGGTGGCGCCGCTCCGTGGAATCAATTTGGGCAGCTGAATCCACGAGCAACTGATCCACGCGCAAAGCAGGCGCATGCTGCAGCAGCATGTGTACGTGGCGTTCCGGACTAAAACCCGTGGTCTCAAGCTGAGTATTGCTCAAATTCATGATGACCACCCGACGCGCCTCGGCGGCACTAATCGCCTCCACGAGTTGAGGCACCAACAAGTGCGGGATGACACTGCTAAACCATGATCCCGGACCCAAAGTGATGAGATCAGCGCGCTGGACAGCATCTAGTGCATCTGGGCCAGCCTCAGGATGTTCAGGCATCAACCGCACTCGGCGCACCTCGCCTGGAGTTGTCGCAACCGCCACTTGGCCACGCAGCATGCGCATGATGCGTGGGTCGTCGGCAAGCCCCGCGACCTCTGCTTCGATGTCCAATGGCTGCTCGCACATTGGCACCACCCTGCCATGAGAGTTGGTCAATTCAGCGACAACGTCCAGCGCCCGAACCTGCGAACCTAAAATGTCGGTGAGACCGGCAATCAACAAGTTTCCGACCGCATGGCCAGCCAGCGCGCCACTGCCACCAAATCGATGTTGGAGCAACTCTTCCCACATCCGCCCGCGGTCATCCTCGCGCGAGAGAGCGGCCAAAGCCATGCGCAAATCTCCTGGAGGAATGTGTCCAAGCTCTCGGCGAATTCGTCCTGAAGATCCGCCGTCGTCTGCCACCGTGACGATTGCCGTGATGTCTGGGACAGCCAAGAGTCGGGCCGCCCGCAGCGTCTGGAATAGACCATGTCCACCGCCCAAACAGGCCATCGACTGCAAATTGGCTGGCACTGCGATCGATTGGGGGTCGGCTGAGGAGGTCATTACAACACTTTCGGCTGGATACAATGAGTTAACTTAATAATTCTACCCGCAAGGCCTAGGCACGCTTAATGTCACGGTGGATAACAGAGACATCAAGTTTGCTATCTTGCGCCAGCTGCCGACCAATCTCCTCAGCGATAGCCACTGACCGGTGATGCCCACCAGTACAACCAATGCTCACCGTGACAAAGCGCTTGCCCTCACGTTTGTAGCCATCCACCATCGTGCGGAACATCGCAATGAAGCTCGCAATGAATTCTTTCGCCGCTGGTTGCGCCAGCACGTAATCAGCCACCGGCTTATCGACGCCCCGATACTTCCGCAGCTCCCCAACCCAATAGGGATTCGGCAGGAACCGAACATCTAGGATCAGGTCAGAGTCACTTGGGGTGCCTCGTTTGAAGCCGAATGATTGCAGCGTCACATGCTGTCGCTGTTGGGCCACGGATTCAAAAGAGGACTCGATGGCCCGGCGCAAGTCATGCACCGAAAGGTCTGACGTGTCGATGACGATGTCCGCGCTTTCTTTAATCTCGAACATCGTTTGGCGTTCCCGGGCGATGCCGTGCAACAAAGTGTCGGTGCCCTGCATCGGATGGGTGCGCCGAACCGAATCGAATCGGCTGATCAACACATCATCGCGGGCTTCCATATAGAGCACTACGGGGCGCTGTCCGCGGGCATCCAACTCATTGATCACCTGCGTTAAGTTGCCGTTAAACGGACGGGAGCGAACGTCAGAAACCAAGGCGAGCTTCTTGATTGGGCTGTCCTGTTGCGCGCACAGCTCAACCATTTCCAGGATCAATTCCCCGGGGAGGTTTTGCGCTACGTACCAGCCCATATCTTCGAGGACGCGGGCGGCGGTATTCAACCCGGCACCAGACATGCCAGTAATCAATACCGGGGCCGTGCCGTCGTTAAGCAGCCCGGCTGGGTCGCGCTTTTCCGTTACCGCCCCACGGGTAACGGCTTCGTCGACTGCTTCGGTGATGACCACCGGCTCCGATGCGCTACCGGTTGGCTGATCACTAATTGCGTCCTTGGTCATGGAGACCAGCATACCGACCGGTTCCCGCTTATGCTTCGCCTCTGCTACGCAAACTGGCAAAAATTGTCTCTGCCAACTTCGGCCCAATTCCAGGCACTTCTTGGATTTCATCGATCGTGGCTGACTTCAGCCGCTTGACCGAACCAAAGTGCTTGACCAGATCCGCCTTGCGCTGTTGTCCCAAACCCTTGATTTGGTCCAGCTCGGAATACCGAAGTCGCTTGGAGCGCTGCTGGCGGTGAAAAGTGATGGCAAACCGGTGTGCTTCATCGCGAATTTGCTGCAAAAGGAACAATGCCGGTGAGTTGCGGGAGAGAATCAGTGGGTCCTCTTCCCCTGGTAGCCACACCTCTTCGAGCCGCTTGGCAAGGCCGATGAGCATGACATCATGTACACCCAGCTCATCAAACATTTCCTGTGCGGCGTTGACCTGAGGCAAGCCACCGTCCACGATGAACAGCTGGGGCGGATAGGCGAAGCGTTTGGGGTCTACCGAGAATTCTTCAACATCTTCGTCGACAAAGCGGGTGCCATCAAATTCGTCTTCGGTAGGAACTGCTGATTTGTCGCTGTTATGGCGCAGGAAGCGTCGTCGGGTAACTTCGGCGATTGAGGCGACGTCGTTGGAATGGCCGTCACCGGCGGCCTCTTTGATTTTGTATCGTCGATAGTCGGACTTCTTCGGCAGCCCATCCTCGAACACGACGAGCGAAGCCACGACATCCGTACCCTGAATATGGGAAATGTCCGTACATTCAATACGCAACGGGGCTTGGTCCATGTCCAACGCACTTTGGAGCTCCTGCAACGCCGCTGAACGCGCCGTGAGGTCCCCGTGACGTTTGAGCTTGTGCTGCCGCAATGCTTCGTTTGCGTTTTTCTCGACAGTGTCGAGCAATGCTTTTTTATCTCCACGTTGCGGAACATGCAGCCGCACGGGGCCACCCCGCAGCGAAGCAAGGACTGATTCCAATTCCACGTGATCGATGGGTAGCGCTTGCACAAAAATGTCTCGAGGAATCGCTGCCAGGCGGCCAGGAGTTTCTACGGCCACCGCAGCACTATTCTTCCGGTCTTCTGCCCATCGCTCCGCCATATCCGAATAGAACTGCAACAAGAATTCACCCAGCATCACAGCCAAGGCATCGTTTGCTTCTAGATCATCGACAGCGGGTGGACGCTCCACGACCCAACCCCGCTGCCCCTTGACCCGGCCGGCACGGATGTTAAAAATCTGGACTGCGGCTTCCAGTTCATCGAGGTGGAAACTAATGAAATCGGCATCTGTGCCGTCCCCGAGGACCACAGTTTGCTTTTCCATGACCTTATTGATGGCCTCGAGGTCGTCGCGGAGCCGGGCAGCCTTTTCAAAATCGAGCTCTTCCGCAGCCTCGTTCATCGCTGCCTGCAGCATTTTGGTCACCGGATCGGTGTGGCCGTTCATGAAGGAGACGAACCCACGCACAATCTCCAGGTGTTCGTCCCTGGAAACCTTGCCGACACACGGGGCTGCACATTTGTCGATGTACCCGAGCAGACAGGGGCGACCCAGCTGGTGATGACGGTTAAAGACACCCTTGGTACAGGTACGCATTGGAAAGACGCGGATCAGCAAGTCGAGTGTTTCTCGAATGGCCCAAGCATGAGAGTATGGACCGAAGTAGCGCACCCCACGGCGCATCGGCCCGCGATAGACGAACGCCCGTGGAAATTGTTCATTGAGGCTCACTGCCAACATTGGATAGGACTTGTCGTCCTTGTATTTGACGTTAAACCGCGGGTCATACTTCTTAATCCAGGTGTATTCCAGCTGGAGCGCCTCGACCTCGCTGCTGACCACGGTCCATTCCACTGAGGCAGCGGTAAACACCATTTGGCGCGTCCGCGGATGTAGGCCGGTGACGTCCTGGAAGTAGTTGGACAGGCGAGCACGTAGGCTCTTTGCCTTGCCGACGTAGATGACTCGGCGATTGTCGTCGCGAAAGCGATATACCCCGGGTTCAGTCGGAATCGTGCCAGCCGGCGGGCGATAGGTTGCTGGATCAGCCATAAGATACGCGGCGGGTGTCCGCTAGTCCTCCGGCATGTACTTGTCTTCGAGGTCACGGAATGCGTTGACCTTGGCTACAACTTCCTGGCCGTCCCCGCTTTGGAAAGCCCACATCGGTACGTACTCGAATTCAGGGAGCTCAAGTCGAGCCATCCGATCGCCCTTCGGAAAACTCAGCCCATAGATCACGGACCAAGGGTAGAACCGAGTACCAATAAAATTACGGACCTCTACCCCGTCAGCATTGGCCCGAACCCGAGGACGTCGTAGGTGATAGGCGAAGAAAGCAATGATCAAGCCAATGCCAATGAAAGCAAACTTGTCGATCGGGGTGACAGCAGCCCCAGTATCACCGATGTCAACTACCACCGCCATAAAAATATGCACCGCGAGAACCACCGCGACAGCAAACCAAGAAACCTTGACTAAATAACGCGAGGTGACCGTCAGTTCCCATGGCTTCGACGTGGTGGTCACCGAATCAATGGCGGCCAGTGCTTCTAATTCGCGGGGTGAATCAGTCACGTCAATTATCCTTTACATCTTTAGTTTCGTGCTCGTGCGCGACTCAGCGCCGCTAGCGGGTTCTGCGGGCGACGAAAGTCGAGCCACAGCGCTAAGACGCCGGGCGGCTTTCGACACTTCGGAGCTAGTCTAATCCTTAGCTGCCCTAATCGCGGAAAGCTGCAGCGCAGTGTGCAAGGCAGCGACCATGGATTCAGCGCCCTTATCTTCGGTTGCGCCCTCACCACCTGCTCGTTCCACTGCTTGTTCCTGGGTCAAAGTCGTCAGCACACCGTTGCCAATGGGGGTGCGGGTATCCAACGCGATCCGCGTCAACGCAGAGGTCACCGAGTCGCACACGTAGTCAAAGTGTGGGGTGCCACCTTTAATCACGCATCCAAGCGCCACAACGGCGTCATGGGCGGACGCTAGTTCTTGCACAACAACTCCGAGTTCCAAGGCTCCAACCACGCGGTACTCACTCACCTGCGCGCCACACTGCTGTGCGGTTTCTACCGCACGACGGTGCAATTGATCGCAGATCTCCGCGTTCCACGTTGCAGTCACCACCGCGACAGATAAGCCACGGGCGTCGACAAGCTGCAGTGATGGTCGTCCAGCGCCGCTCATTTACTGCTCCTCCAGTTGTTCAAAAGCTTCCAGGCCAGGAAGGATATGGCCCATCCTATCGCGCTTGGTGCGCAGGTAGTTGAGGTTGTCCTTGGTCACTTCAACATCGATGGCGGTGCGCTCGCAGATGGAAATACCATGGCCCGTTAGTCCAGCGCGCTTGTCAGGGTTGTTGGAAATCAGGTTGATGGTGCGAACACCAAGGTCGTGCAGGATCTGCGCACCAGTGCCGAACTCGCGGGCATCGGCGGGCAACCCAAGTGCCAAATTCGCATCGACGGTATCAGCACCCGCATCTTGCAGCTGGTACGCCTTGAGCTTTGCCAACAAACCAATGCCACGCCCCTCATGGCCACGCATGTACAAAATCACCCCTCGACCGGCGTCTTGCACCATCTTCATCGAAGCGTGCAGCTGCTGCCCACAATCGCACCGACGGGAGCCAAAGACATCACCGGTCAAGCACTCCGAATGCACCCGCACCAGCACTTTCTCGCCATTGTTGGCAGAAATATCGCCAACGGTAAGCGCGACATGTTCCACGTCGGTGATCGTGCTGCGGTATCCCACCGCGGTGAACTCACCGAAGTCGGTTGGTAGACGAGTCTCTACGACACGCTCAATTTGAGTTTCGTTCGCGCGGCGCCATTCGATGAGCTGCTCGATGGAAATCAGCTTCAGCCCATGGGTGTCCGCGAAACGACGCAGCTCCGGAAGCCGGGCCATCTCGACGGGGTTGTCCTCACTAACCACTTCACACAGCACTGCTGCAGGGCGCAGGCCAGCGAGTCGGGCCAAATCAACAGATGCCTCCGTATGGCCCGCGCGGACCAGCACGCCACCAGTGCGGGCACGCAGCGGCACCACGTGACCAGGACGGGTGAAATCCGCTGGACCCCTGTTCGGGTCCGCGAGACGACGCAGTGTCTCCGCCCGCGAAATTGCCGAAATACCGGTGGTGCCCGTAGCAGCGTCCACGGTAACGGTGTAGGCGGTCCCGCGCGCATCCTCATTGACGGCGATCATCGGCGGCAACTGCAGACGATCAGCATCTTCCTCCGTGATGGGCGCACAGATGTAGCCCGAGGAATAGCGAACCATGAATGCAACCAGCTCAGGGGTAGCCTTCTCCGCGGCAAAAATGATGTCGCCCTCATTTTCCCGGTCTTCATCATCGACCACCACAACGGCTTTACCCGCTGCAATGTCCGCGATGGCTTCCTCGACAGTGTCTAACTGCACAGTCACTGGTTCGTCCCTCAATTCATTACTCACAGTGTCTTAGCCTAGTCTCCATCAACCTGAGCAGGAACGCTCGCCTACCCTCGATGCCCTAGCGACCACGAACTTGCATCATGCGTTCGACGTATTTGGCGACGACATCAACTTCAATGTTGACGAGCGCGCCAACTGGCAGCTTCCCGAAAATAGTGTCACGCAACGTCACCGGAATGAGCGAGACTTCGAAGAAATCTTCCCCCAATGACGAGACCGTTAGCGAGGTGCCATTCAGGCAGATCGAACCTTTGGCCACGACATAACGAGCAAGATCTTCCGGGAGGGAAAAGCGCAGGACTTCCCAATGCTCAGATGCGGTGCGAGATAACAGCTCCGTGGTTGCATCGACGTGGCCCTGCACAATATGGCCGTCGAGACGCGAGCTCAACAAGGCAGCACGTTCCAAGTTGACCGCATCGCCAACCTGCAGTTTTCCCAGGTTGGAACGGTCTAAGGTTTCTTGCATACAGTCGGCGAAAAAGGAATTCTCGCCCAGCTCTGCAACCGTCAAACACACGCCGTTGACCGCGATCGAATCACCGAAATCCGTGCCTTCCAGCACCTTCGTGGCTGCGATCTCCAAGCGGATGGCATCACCCAAATCTTCAACCTTGCGAACCTGCCCTAATTCCTCAATGATGCCGGTAAACAACTAGTTCACGCCTTTCTAGTTTTCGAATACTCTTTGATCAAACACAGTAGAGCCCGAGCGCTATTCCCGGGCTAGCACATCTGCGACTATCAGGACGTCCTCCCCTACGCACTGGACATCCACCAGAGAAAAGCGCTGAATATCGGCTATGTTGTTCAGTTTGGTCGAATCAGGGAAGTTCACCGCGGGCAATCCCCGACCCAACAAGCTCGGGCTGAGGTAGCTATGCACCCGGTCGACAAGCCCAGCAGCTAGTGCGCCGGCGATGAGCGTCGGCCCGCCCTCCAACAAAACGTCCCGATATCCAGCAGCAAAAAGCCGCTCCAATGCCACCTTAAGATCTGCCTCCCGCCAGACGTCCGGAGCAGCGAGATGATACTCATCGGGCACCTGGCGCTTACCGACGACCACCCGCAACGGCTGCTTGTCGAGCAAAGCCCCGTCTGCCGACCGAGCCGTCAACCGAGGGTTATCAGCGAGCACCGTGCCGGTACCGACGATGATCGCGTCGCGATGCGCTCGGTCTACATGCGCGTGTGTGCGGGCAGCAGTTCCGGTAATCCACTGGGAAGACCCGTCCTGAGCGGCGGAAAAACCGTCGAGAGTGTGGGCCATTTTCGCGGTAACAGCTGGGCGGTTGTGGCGCAGCGACGTCAACCACGGCCACAGCGCGGCGACATCCAATTGCAGATTCGTAGCGGGCACGCCGTGAGCATTTAAGTAGTCCGCCCCACCGCTGGCGGCGACATTTGGATCGGACGTTGCAAAGTACACCCGCGAAATGCCTGCCTCGACCAACGCATGCGAACACGGTCCGGTTCGCCCAATATGATTGCACGGCTCGAGAGTGACTACGGCTGTGGCACCTCGGGCGCGATCTCCAGCCGCGCGTAGGGCCATGATCTCAGCATGGGCGTTATCCGTCGCCGTCGGCGGTTGCGTGGCGCCGATACCGACGATATCGCCGTGTTCGTCGATAATTGCAGCTCCTACGGGAGGGTTTGGGCTCGTCCATCCGCGGACGCTGTCCCCGGCAGCTACCGCCGCCTGGATCGCACGATTGAGAAAGTCCGGATTCACTGTCGGTTGACTTCCGGGGAGAGATCGTCAGCCGAGTTGGACGCCGGGTGCGCCGCGATGGCGAGACTGCGTAATTGGTTGATAGCTGCCGCCCGATCGTCTTTCCCAAACACGGCTGATCCCGCCACGAAGGCATCGCAACCTGCAGCTGCTGCAGATGCAATGGTTTCTGCATTGATTCCGCCATCGATTTCAATGAGTACGGGTAGCTTGGCCTCGTCGATAGCCCGCCTGAGCGTAGCGACCTTTTCCACTTGGTCCGGCATGAAGGCTTGACCTCCGAATCCGGGCTCGACGCTCATTACCAGCACCTCATCTACGTGTGGCAGGAGATCAAGATAGGGTTCGATGGGAGTTCCTGGCTTGATCGAAAAACCTGCCCGTACCCCCAGAGCGCGGATGTCTGCTGCGACTTGAGCGGGGTCTTCGGTTGCCTCCACATGGAAGATGATCGTGTGCGCTCCGGCAGCAGCGTAATCTTTGATCCAGCGACCTGGGTCTTCGATCATCAGGTGGACATCGAGAGGCAAGTCGGTCGCTGCGCGCGCAGCGGCTGTTATCGAGGGCCCGAAGGAAAGATTAGGAACGAAATGCCCGTCCATGATGTCGACGTGGATCCAATCCGCCGAGGCAACCGATGCGATCTCCGCACCCAGCTTTCCGAAATCAGCTGCAAGTATCGACGGCGCGATTATAGGGAAAGATTGGAAGTCACTCATAGCGCCATCATACGTGCTGCCCACTGAAACCAGCGTGCAGCACCACGGCAGGACCTACTCCGGCTTTCGGAGCACTGCGAAGAACATCGCGTCCGTACCGTGCCGGTGTGGCCACATCTGCACTGACTGCTCAGTGCCGACGTTTACCATCCCGCCCGCTAGCGGGTGCGCGTCTAATTCGACCATGCCCAATTCTTCCTTAGCACGCGTCACAATGGCCCGGGTTTCCCGCAGGTCTGGCGAACACGTCGAATACACGATCGCACCTCCGGGACGAACAAGCTTCGTGGCGGACTCCAAAAGCTCGAACTGCAGGTGACTCAGATCTTCGAGATCGCTTTCCTGCTTACGCCAGCGCGCTTCAGGACGGCGTCGCAAAGCGCCCAGGCCAGAGCACGGGGCGTCGACCAGGATGCGGTCGTAGCCTGGCTGCAAGTCCGGGTCTCGGCCGTCGGCAACATGGACGGTGACGGGAAGCCCCTGCACGGCCTGCGAAACCAGCTTTGCGCGGTGTGGCGCGATCTCCACCGCGTCCACGTGCGCGCCATCGATGCGAGCCAGAGCACCGATGAGTGCTGACTTCCCGCCGGGACCCGCGCAAAGATCAAGCCAGCGGCCTTGATCTTCCCCGTTCAGCTCCACCTGAGTCAACGCCCGAGCTATCAGCTGCGAACCTTCGTCCTGCACGGCCGCGAGTCCCTCCCGGACGGGCTCCAATTTGCCCGGATCCCCGGCTTCGAGATACACCCCATACGGCGAAAACTGTGCCTCCGAACCACCGGAAATCAGCGCCAACTCCTCGGCAGAGATCTCACCAGGACGGGCGACCAAATGCACAATTGGGCGCTCGGAATCTGCCTCCAGGGCGGCTCCGAGTTCTTCCATACCGACGACTTCCGCGAAACTACGAGCAATCCAGTCCGGGTGGGAATGCTTGAATGCGAGGGCGCTGAGCTCATCCGCAGGTGTGAGCCGGGTTAGCCACGTCTCTGGTTTGGTGCGAGAAACCGTACGCAAAATACCATTGACAAAGCCTTTGGCGCGTTCCTGCCCAATCGCCTCCACCGCGCGCACAGATTGGTCAACGGCGGCGTGCGCTTCCACTCGGGTAAACAGCAATTGGTAGGTGCCGAGGCGCAGAATATCGAGCAACTGCGGAGCGATTGAGGAGAGCTCCCGAGTACTGGCCGCATCAATGACGGCGTCAACTATCCGGAGGTTACGCAGCGTGCCGTAGGTAATCTCCGTAGCAAAAGCGGCATCTCGGCCAGCAATTTTGCGCTCCCGCAACAACCCAGGAAGCACCAAGTTGGCATACGCATCATCACTGCGCACTGCCTGGAGCACATGCAAGGCTGCTGCGCGCGCAGGGTCTACCCCTGCACGGCTATACACGTCGGATGCCGAACGGGTGCGCCGACCTTGCCCCTGCTGGTGGCTTTGCGACGACGTTCGATTCCCGCCCCGGTTGCCCGACGCACCGCTGGTTTGCTGCCGGTTGCCTTGCTGTTCGGGATTCTTCTTGCTCCGGGAGCGGAATCCGCCACTATTGTTGAGCGTCATTACTGAAACACCGTGCCTTCCGCCATCGTCACGCCTCGAGCCCAATCGGCCGCGTTCATCATCTTCTTTCCTGGAGGTTGGATTTCGCCCAACATGACCGCGGTCGAGCCAGTACCGACATACACACCTTGCTTAGTGACCTCGATGTGTCCCGGACGTAGTCCTTCACGTTCGGACAAAACCACCGGTCCGACCTTCATTCGCTGATCGGCGAGCATGGTCCAGGCGCCCGGAGCTGGAGTGTGAGCTCTGATTTGGCGATCAATCTGCAATGCCGGGGCCTGCCAATTGATCTGCGCGTCTTCCTTTTCAATTTTCGCCGCGTAGGTCGGCTCCCCTACCTGAGGCCTGGCCACCAATGCACCACCTGCCAGGCCGTCCATTGTGGCCACCAACAAATCTCCACCGCTTTCAGCCAAGCGATGAAGTAGCTGTGCTGCGGTTTCGTTAGCTCCGATTTCGGTTGTGATGGTCCCCAAAACATCGCCGGTATCAAGGCCGCGGTCAATGCGGAACGTAGTGGCACCGGTGATGTCATCACCGTGGTAAATCGCTGCTTGCACCGGTGCAGCCCCGCGCCACTGCGGTAGGAGGGAGAAGTGCAGGTTAATCCATCCTTGAGGTACCGCGGCGAGGAGATCTTCCGGAATAAGGTTGCCGTAAGCCACGACGGGGACGCAGTCCGGGGCCAACGAGTGCAGATCTTCTCGAAAACGGTCGCCATCCTCAGTGTCGAGTTTTAATGTCGACGGCTTGAACGTCGGAATGTCATACTCCATCGCCACCTCAGCTACGGGTGAGGGATGCAATGTCCTACCGCGCCCCTTGCGTGCGTCTGGCCGCGTCAATACCCCAATCACCTCGTGCTCGGAGACAATGAGGCGACGCAACGCCATTGCGGCAACATCCGGGGTACCAGCGAAAAGAATTCTCATGGGTTTGATAAGACGCTTTCTCTGCGATGAATCGGTTCGGCTAGAACCAGGAGGAATTACGGATTTCGGCCATGGCTTCTTTGCGTAGTTCGGGAGCCAAACGCTTCAGGAACAACACGCCATCCAAGTGGTCGGTCTCGTGCTGCACACACCGAGCGAGCAGGCCTTCCGCCTCAAAAACGACCGGGTTACCGTTAACATCACTTCCTGTGCAGCGCACCTTCGCAAACCGAGTCGTCTCCTTGTTAACATCCGGGATAGACAAACACCCCTCATTACCCGTCTGGGTCTCCTCGCCGATCGGCTCCCACACCGGATTGATCACGTGGCCCCGCAGTGTTTCTTCCTCGGTTGAGCAGTCGTAGACGAAAACCCGACGCAACACCCCGATTTGGTTCGCTGCCAGTCCTACCCCCTGGTAGTGATCCATGGTTTCCAGCATGTCGTCGACAAGCTTGGCGAGGTTTTCATCAAACGTTGTCACTTCCGACGCCGGAGTGAGCAGCACAGGGTCACCAAACAGTCGAATTTCCTGGATCGTCATGAGTTAAGCAATTCTCCTTAAGGACTAGACCGATGGCAATAGTCGCGCACGCTCCCAGCGCACACGCAAACAATTTCATCTTAGCTGTTCGGAGCTACTGCCTGTGCCCTGGGCTTAGCGACGCCATCAGGCCACCACCTCAGACGGCTAGCCAATATGTATCGGATCGACCTGCACCCGCAGCGGCACCTGGTCTTTACCAGCTGACCGCGCGATCAGCCCTTTGCGTAGCGCCAACCCGAGTTCATTGCGCGGACCTAGCGGCACTCGGATCAGGTAGCGTTGCACGGGGCCGAAGCGAGCTTCATCGATTTCCCCCGGCAGACTCACCCCCGGAGGAAGGTCCACCGGTCCCAGAACCTCCGCACCTGGTGGCAACCGAAGGCTAACCAGAAAGTCGTCGACAGTGCGCAGGGGGCCGTCAACCACAGCCATGTGCACCGTCGGCGGGAAGGCGACCTCTTTGCGCTGATAGAGCTCTGTCCGCGCGGCACCTACCATATCCCACCTGATCAAAGACTGCACTGTGGCCAAACCGGGATCAGCGACTACGATGACCTCTCCGCCTTGTGCCTGGGGCGAGACCAGGGCAGCTGCGTGCGCCCATTTGGTCAAGGTTTCCTCGCTGGCTCGCAAGTCTGCCCGGCCCAACAAGGCCCACGAGTCCAACAACACGGCGGCACCATAGGCATGACCAGCAACAACCGGCTCAGCCCCTGGGGTAGCCACAATCACAGCAGGTTCGGCGGGTACCTCGTCCAATACTCTGGAGCCACCGGACGTGTAAATGCGCACGCCACTAAAAGCTCGGCCCAATTCTTCGGCCGTTCGCTGCGCCCCGATGACGATCGCGCGCAGCTTAGGCGACCCGCATTCACCGCAACGAAAATTCAATTCGGGCCGACCACACCAGCGACAAGTAACCACACCCGGTGAAGCTCCCTCCCCCTGAGGCAACCCCAGCGGACCATTACATTGACGGCACCGGGCCGGGGTACGGCAGTTTCCGCAGGCCAGCGTGGGGACATATCCCTTGCGAGGCGTCTGAAAGAGCACCGGTTGGCCTCGGTCCAAACTCGCGCGAGCAGCCTCGAAAGCCAGTCTGGGAATTCGTGCCTGCTTAGCCATCGGATCCCGCGCCAGCTCAAAGTCTGTGTCGCCAACACCACGGATACGGGGACTCAACCTGCGCACCGTGTCCCGGGGCGCCACCAGGTCATGAGCCCAGCCCGTTTCGACGAGCAACTGCACCTCGGCACTACGCGTATAGCCACCGAGCACCAACGCAGCGCCTTCGATTACACTCCGGGTAGTGAGCACCTCCCGCGCATGCGCATAAGGTGCACGTGGATCACTCAGGCTTTCATCTTGATCTTCAAGCAAAACCATGAGCTTTAGATTCTGCACCGGGGCAAACGCAGCACTCCTGGTACCAACCACGATCCGCGCCTGGCCATGCACAATAGCCAAAAACCGCCGATACCTCGCTTGCGGTCCAATACCAGCACCCAACACAGTTACTTGCTTCGCACTCACCCACTCCCGCAGGGCCTTTTCGACGTCATCGACTGCTCGCTGATCCGGGACGACAATCAGTACCCCATCCCCTTGCATCGCCGTCTTTGCCGCCAACGCAGCAACCGCACGAATATGGCTGCGACCAGGAACAAACTGCCAAGCCGCCCGCGCAATCTTCCCCTCAAGTACTGCGTCGACAAAGCTCTGCCCGTGTTCATATAAGGCCCAGTCGGACAAATCCGGCTCACTGGCTTTTCCAAGCTCAGGCCAATCAGTGGTGAAATCGCTGCTTTCTGCGCTGGCATGGCGCGCCGGGATTGCGGTTCGGATCAGGTCGGAGCGAGTGCCGGCATAGCGGGCGCATAGCGCCTCGACCAGCCGCGCGGTGTGCTCCGGATATACAACTTCCGGGGAAATCACGCGGTCAATCCAGCTCAACTTCCCGTCGTGATCACTGTCGGCGTGACGAGATAACAGGAGGGCGTCGACAAGCCTGCCTGCAAACCTAATGCGCACCCGGACCCCGGGTTGGGCGTCGGCATCCTGGTCCTTGGTAACTAGGTAGTCGAATTCCCGGTCTAGATGCGCCAATCCGAGCAATGGTAAGACCCGTGCCACCGGCAGGACGTCAGCAGGTTCACGGGTCTTTGGCATGTTTTAGAATTCTAGGCGATTTCGACGGATCGAGTTCGAAAACTACCGGGGTGAGTTGTCACCCGGTTGCTTTACTGAATTCCGGCTGCTGCGCGCAGTTCGTCGACGCGATTGAGCTGCTCCCACGGGAGGTTGAGGTCGGAGCGACCGAAATGTCCGTAGGCTGCGGTTTGTGCGTAGATCGGACGAAGCAGGTCCAATTCCTTGATAATTGCTGCGGGGCGCAGGTCGAAGACTTCCATCACAGCTGCCTGGATTTGGGCATCACTTAGGCCATGTCGGGCGGTCCCGAAGGTCTCCACGTACAAGCCAACGGGCTTTGCTCGACCGATGGCGTACGCGACCTGCACCTCCGCACGCTTCGCAAGCCCAGCAGCAACGACGTTCTTCGCCACCCAACGCATGGCGTAGGCAGCGGAACGGTCAACCTTGCTTGGGTCCTTACCCGAGAAAGCGCCACCACCATGGCGGGCCATGCCACCGTAGGTATCGACAATAATCTTGCGTCCCGTGAGTCCGGCATCGCCCATTGGACCACCAAGGATGAAGGATCCAGACGGATTGACCAGCAAATTGAGGTCATCGCTAACAAAATGCTCCAGGCCGGCATCCTTAATGACCCACTCAACAACGTGTTCCCGCAGCTGTTCCTCCAGCCATGCCTGCGTCACCGATGGATCGTGCTGGGTAGAAATGACGACGGTATCGAGGTGAGTGGGCTTATTGTCTGCGTCATAAGCGAAAGTCACCTGAGTCTTACCGTCCGGGCGCAAGTTGGGCACGATGCCCTGCTTTCGCACCTCGGTGAGTCGACGAGCGAAACGATGAGCAAGCGCGATCGGCAATGGCATGTACTCAGTGGTCTCGTCGGTGGCATAGCCGAACATCAAACCTTGGTCGCCGGCGCCATTCCGGTCTTCGTCTTCGACCTCTGCCCCGCTGCGAACTTCCTGAGAATTGTCCACACCGGCGCCGATCTCTTGCGACTGCTCGCCAATAGCGACCATCACGCCACAGGTCGTGCCGTCAAAACCGACCTCAGAGCTTACAAAACCAATTTCGCGCAGCTTGTTACGCACCAGGATTGGGATCTCCACGTAGCCATCAGTGCGTACTTCGCCCACGACATTAACTAAGCCGGTAGTGACCATCGTTTCCACCGCGACTCGAGCTTGGGGATCGATAGTCAAGATGGCATCGAGAATGGTGTCTGAAATTGCGTCACAGATTTTGTCCGGATGACCTTCAGTAACAGACTCACTGGTAAAGAGCCGTACGGCCGCTGGGGTTTGTCCCACAACACACTTCTTTCACTGAGTTTTGCGATGTTTCGTGCTGCATCTGCGCTGGCACGACAATGAATTAGTTTCTGGTAAGACCAACTATAGACCAAGCTGTCTGTATTGGCAAGTTTCGGTTGGCTGGTTTCGGTTGGCTCGGGCTGCACTTTTTGAAGCCGAGCTGGCTGCAGAGGTACTGACTAGCAGGTTTGCAGCCCAAAGATGCTAACAGGAGGCAGCGGCAACCACGGCACCTGGTTAACCGACTATTGCGATCGGCAAGCCTTGGCGGTCCAGACTTCCGCCACTCTGTCCAGGATGGTCACGGCGCAATCGAATTTGGTGCCAGCTGGGACCACTTCCCGCTCCCCTGACGCACTCAACAAAACTCCTTGGTTGTCGAGCTGACCAAACACCTTTCCGTGCCCAACCTCGTTGAGCATGAGCAGGTCACAGCCCTTGCGCTGGAGCTTCGCCTCCGCCAGCTCCAGCGGGGTGTGCTCTGCAGAGCCGGTCTCCGCTGCAAAACCCATGATCACGCTCTGAGGCGATACTTCTCCGCGGACACGCTGCTCGACTGTGCTGGCGAGAATGTCTGGGTTTTCTACAAGTACGACACTCGCCAAGGCATCGTCATCGTTGCCCTTTTTCAGTTTGGCATCAGCCTGGGTAGCCGGTCGGAAGTCTGCGACGGCGGCGGCCATGATGAATACGTCATGGTCCCCGGCACGTTGCGCCACCGCGTCCGCCATTTCTATTGCCGAGGTGACGCGCACAACTTTCGCTTGAGGCGGGGTCGGCAAATCATCGGTGGCACCAGCCACGATAGTAACCTTTGCGCCTCGCTGCACCGCAACTTCAGCCAAAGCGAAACCCTGACGCCCTGAAGATCGATTGCCGATGAATCGCACCGGATCGATGTTTTCTTGTGTCCCACCGGCGGTAATGAGCATTCGTGCGCCTTCGAAGTCGCGAGGCAGGGCACCCGCCTTGGCGATGGCTAGGGCCACCGAGCCAATTTGTTCGGGTTCGGGCAACCGCCCTGGTCCAGAATCTACTCCGGTAAGTCGCCCTGATGCGGGTTCCAGCACGATCGTCCCACGGTCCCGCAGGGTGGAGACATTAGATACAGTGGCCGGATGCATCCACATCTCCGTATGCATTGCTGGGGCTACCACCACGGGACAGGTGGCGACGAGTACTGTGGCGCTCAATAGATCGTCGCCACGCCCGGCAACCATGCGGGCCAAGAAGTCCGCAGTTGCTGGCGCGATGACGATAAGGTCGGCTTCCTGCCCGATACGGACATGCTGGACTTCCTCCACAGCGTCGAAAACCGTGGTGGACACGCGGTTGCCACTGAGCGCCTCGAAGGTGGCTTTGCCCACGAAATTGAGGGCGTTGGGGGTGGGGACGACGCGGACGTCGTGACCCAGCTCTTTGAAATAACGCACCAGGTGACACGCCTTGTATGCCGCGATACCACCAGTGACTCCAACCACGATGTTCAACTGCTCGTCTGTGTTCACAGTGTTATAGCCTACGTCAGTACCACGACTTCAGGCGGCAGCAAGTAGATTCTACTGCCGCCTGTTCGCGAACTATGCTGGTTATACCCGCAGGATGGCCTAATTAATTGCGCGTACGAACGAGGTAGCGGTACACCGTTGGCTCGGAAACCTTCAAGCGCTGGGCCGCGGCCGCAATGCCACCCTTGAGCAGGAAGAACCCAGCTTCATCAAGGTCCGACACCACTTCGATGCGCTCAGCAACCTGCATTCGATCCGGAGCCACATGCTGCTTTGCGATCGCCGTATCCAGCATCGACTCCAACAGATTCTCCAGGCTGGAACGCAGGCTCTCCAGGGCCTCACCTTCCTGCCGGGTTTGTGCACTGGGCTGGGGCTTTGCGACGACAGACGGCACGGGCGCAAGCTTTGGCGCAGGTGTCGTCATGGTGTGCTTACTGCTCGAGCTAGCAGATGCATTCGGGTTGGTGGCAGACGCCAACTCTGCCATGGCAGTAGCCTTGTCCGGGTAGATACGCTGCTTTGGCTCCTCCCCCTCGCCGAGCAACCGCTCTACGGCGTCCCGAACGTTCACCATCTCCGTGATGTCAACGTTGATGCACAGCATGCCGCGCAGCTCACCGTTTTCGTCACGAATGAAGTAGCTCGATGACCTGCATATCCGGCCGGAGCTGTTGATCGCACGATACCCCGACAGTGAAGTAGCTTGCGAGCTCGCGCCCTGGCGCATGAAACGCAGCGCGAAGTCAGTCACCGGGCCACCAATTTCGCGGCCACTGATATGTCCGTTGGCGATGGCAACGATGGAACGGTCCGGGACGTCGAGGTCGTGGAGAACTAACTCGCAGTTCGGCCCGATAGCATCGCCCAGGAACTCGACCAAAGGGATATAACGATCGAGGAGGCCGGGTGCCTCGTCGTCGTTGTCATTCGACTCATTTAGCTGGAGATTTTGCATGGTAGACCAATCGTAGAAGAAATAAGATTCTTCCGTAGTTGAATTGAGAATTTTTTCGCTGGAAAAGGGGTACCCGGCACTTCCAGCACCGCGTACCCCTTCTTCACTGAGCGAAATCCTCGCTTGTGACCTGTGCTCCTGGCGCGCCAACCCTAGGCGCACGTGCTAAGAGCTAGGAGCAAGGCAGCATCTCTGGCATAACAACTCGTGCCAGACCACCCTGCGAGGTTTCGCGGTACTTTGCGTTCATGTCCTTGCCGGTCTGGTACATCGTCGTGATGACCTTGTCCAAGGACACGGTTGGCATTGATTCGCGTTGCAGCGCCATGCGCGCAGAGTTGACCGCGGTGACTGCGGCGACCGCGTTGCGTTCAATGCACGGAACCTGGACTTGCCCACAGACTGGGTCACAGGTGAGTCCGAGATTGTGCTCCATGCCAATTTCCGCGGCGGAACAAACTTGCTCTGGTGTTCCACCCAGCAACTGAGCTAGTCCAGCTGCTGCCATAGAACAAGCCACACCGACCTCGCCTTGGCAGCCGACCTCGGCGCCCGAGATCGAGGCATTCATCTTGTACAGTGCGCCGATCTGAGTGCAGGCCAAGAAGAAGGCTTCAAAGGTGTCCCGATCCACAGGTTGGACGAACTTGTCGTAGTAGGACAGCACCGCGGGAATTACGCCACAGGCACCATTCGTTGGCGCGGTTACGACGCGACCCCCCAAAGCGTTTTCTTCGTTGACTGCCAGGGCGAACATGTTGATCCAGCTCATGATGACGAGCGGGTCATTGAAGTCGCCTGCTTCCAACCGGCGTCGTAAAGCTGCGGCCCGGCGTGGCACATGCAGTGCACCTGGCAGGACGCCGTCGCTGCTGGAGCCACGTTCGATACCGGTGCGCATTACGTCCCACACCTTGACTAGGTGATGGTCGATCTCGTTACGAGAACGCACGGCTAACTCGTTTTGCCAAGCGATCTCTGGAATCGACATTCCCTGTCGCTTGCAGTGCTCGAGCAACTCTTCGGCTGAGGAAAACTCAAAAGGCACCTTGATGTCCTCGGAGCTTGGTTGCCCGAAGTGCTCCTCGTCGACGATGAAACCGCCGCCGATTGAATAGTAGGTTTTCTTCGCCAAGACTTCGTCGTCCTGAAACGCGGTCAGCGTCATGCCGTTTTCGTGCAGTGGCAGATTGGTGGAGTGGAATACCACGCCCTGATCCTTGGGGAAATCAACTTCCTTATCACCGCAGTTCAGACAAAGCTTCTCTGTGTTACGGACCCGCTCCAGGAAGATTGGCATGCTGTCGACGTCGACAGTCTGCGGAATGTTCCCGGCGAGGCCGAGGATGATGGCACTGTCCGTGGCGTGGCCTTTGCCGGTCAGAGACAACGAACCGTAGACATCTGCCTGGACTCGGGTCACGCTGTTGATCAGGCCGCTCTCAGAAAGCTCGTCGACGAACGCCTTGCCGGCCTTCATTGGGCCAAGCGTATGTGAGCTTGAGGGGCCGATACCGATCTTGAACATGTCGAAGGTGCTGATGAACATTTTCTTGCTCCTAGCGCAATGATGGATGCCGACGGGCTTAGAAGGCCTGGAGGACGTTGTAGAAGATGGTTCCGAAGGCGATCAGGCCCATGAAGAAGATGAAGTAGTTGGAAGCCTTGCCCTTGTACTTCTGCAGAGCTGGGACCTTGTGGATGGCATACATTGGCATCAGGAAGAGCAGGATGGCGATCGTTGGGCCGCAGAGCGTTTCGATCATGCCGAGGATTGAAGGGTTGCTCCAAGCGGTCAGCCAAGCGGTGATCAACATGAAGATCAGGGTGATGGTAGACAGCGACTTGGTGCGCTTGAGTTCCTTGCCACGAGCGTGAGCCGCTTCGATTACCAGACCCTCGAAACCTTCAGCGGCGCCCAGGTAGTGGCCGAGGAAGGACTTGGCAACAGCAACCATAGCGATGATTGGCGCAGCCCAAGCGATGACCGGGTTATCGAAGTGATTTGCCAGGTAGGACAGGATGGTGATGTTCTGTGCCTTGGCGTCAGCCAGGTTTTCTGGGGTCAGTGACAGGGCGCAAGAGAACACGAAGAACATGACGACGACAACCATGAGGCCTTCGGCAGCCATCAAGATCTGGCCCGTCTTTTTGTCTGCATGCACGCCGTATTCCTTCTTCTTCTCAACTGCGAAGGAAGAAATGATTGGCGAGTGGTTGAAGGAGAAGACCATCACGGGGACCAGCAGGAGCAGGGTGACGATCAAGCCGTGGCCGGATGCTTGCGATGCGGTCTCGAGGTCAAACGTCTTAAATAGCGCGGTATTCCAGTTTGGAATCAAGTAAAGCGACAGGGCGACCAACACAGCGATGAACGGGAACACCAGGAGGGACATGACCTTCACCACGACATCTTGTCCCAAGCGGACGATGAAGATCAGCGCGGCGACCAAGATGAACGACATCAACGCGCGTGGTGGCGGGTTGATTCCGAGCTGGTGGCTCATGAAGGAGTTGACCGTGTTGGTAATAGTCACGGAGTAGACCAGCAGGATCGGATACACGGACAGGAAGTACAGAATGGTCATGAACGAACCGGCACCCAAACCGAAGTGTTCGGTCACGACGGCGGTGAGGTCAGAATCTTCGTTCTTGCCGGAGAGCACGAAGCGAGTAAGACCGCGGTGTGCCCAGAAGGTCATCGGAAAAGCGATAGCCGTCATGATCAGCAACGGGATAATGCCACCGATACCAGCATTGATAGGCAGGAACAACACGCCGGCACCGATTGCGGTACCAAAGAGGCTGAGCGTCCACAGGGTGTCTGATTTGCCCCACTTTGGGGCGCGGGATGAGTCCGCCACGTCGGTCCGTACGGACTGCGTCTGCTGAGACATTGTTTTCTCCAAATCCTTGAAACAGGGGGTGAACCAAGAAGCTTGGGAAATTCTTTTTCAGCAGATCTCTTCGATGCCGATTGAACTCTTAGCAACAACTCTTCGGCAAGAAGTGTGTCAACCTTTGAAATCCCGTTGTTCTCGGTGATGCAATTTTTACTTTATGGTGCGAGAAACTTTGCGTCAAATAATTTCTTCTCATTTCCGCTAGACATTTATCACATTGCAACTTTCTCGGTAGCTGCTTATATGGCCCATGACCAGCTATTTTGCCAATTGGTTCAGTAAGAAAGGTTTTATTATTATAAGAATTGTTATGCATTGACCTGCTGTTTCGCTAAAAAGTGACTCACCGCACACCATCACCTGGGCATAAAAAGACCCCATATCCGCAGTTCAATGCGAATATGGGGCACTATTGTGACCTGAGGCGCAATTAGCCTTCTTCGTGGTCCAACATTCCGCGGTTGATCTCGCGCAATGCGATCGACAGTGGCTTCTCCCCTGGTTCTGGAGTTACCAATGGCCCGACGAACTCGAAGACACCCTCGTCAACCTGTTGGTTGTAGCTGTTGATTTGGCGGGCGCGCTTAGCCGCGAAAATGACAAGCGCGTACTTCGAGGAAACCTTGTCCAGCAATTCGTCGATCGGTGGATCGGTAATGCCTACTGGCTGGTCAAATACGGCAGCGGTGCCAGCAATATCGTTGCTCACTTGGGTCACAAACACCTTCATCAGGTTGAAATTATCGAAAAGGAAAATGGTGCGGGGTCCTACTCTACCCACCCCGCTGGGGTTTTAGCTAATCGCCGTCGTAAAGCGAGCTCACTAGCTTTACTTCAGCAGCAGTTCTCGGATGGCCTGCACGGCCTTATCGACGTCATCGTTGACCACTACGTGCTGGAATTCGCTTTGTGCCGCGAGTTCTTCCTTCGCAGTTGCGAGCCGACGTTCGATGACCTCGGCGGTTTCCGTACCTCGACCAGTCAGCCGTTCTACAAGTACATCCCAAGACGGCGGGGCCAGGAATACGGTGATCGCCTCCGGCTTTGCCTTAGCAACGTTGCGCGCCCCAACGAGGTCGACTTCGACGAGCACTGGACGGCCATCTGCAAGAGCTTCGGTGACGGGTTCGGCAGGAGTTCCGGAACGCTGCAAACCTCCGTGGATGTCCGCCCATTCCAGCATTTCCCCCGCGTCGATCTTGCATTGGAACTCTTCTTTGGTGACATAAAAGTAGTCTCGTCCATGTTCCTCACCGGGGCGAGGATCTCGGGTGGTCATCGAGACACTGAAGTAAAGATTAGGAACTTCTTCCCGAAGGCGACGTACCACCGTGGATTTGCCCACGGCGGAAGGGCCAGCTAGTACAACTAGATTGCCCTGATTCGCGCCACTCATAAGAATTTAGTCCTCGGAAAAGCCGAAACGCTCGAGCAGAGCCTTGCGCTGACGCTCGCCCAGGCCACGCAGACGACGGGTCTGTGCAATCTCGAGCTCGTCCATGATTTCCTTAGCCTTGACCTTACCCACCTTCGGCATTGCCTCCAGAAGAGCGGAGACCTTGGTCTTGCCGATGATTTCGTCGTCCTGAGCCTTAGCCAGAACTTCCTTCAGGTTCGTGCCGCCGCGCTTCAGGCTTTCCTTCAGCTCTGCGCGTGCCTTGCGTGCCTCAGCTGCCTTAGCAAGGGCTTCCTTGCGCTGCTCGTCGGTCAACTTTGGAAGGGCCACTTCGGTTCCTCCGATTCGTGTGGGTGATCATTTAGGTTTGGTACCAACAGTACCGATTTATCTAAGCCACAGCGCCAGAATCCCTCGAAGAAAATCGAGGTGACACCATGAACTCCAGCTAGTTTAACACCACCACGGCAAAAACCGTGGTGGCAGGTGCATATCCGCATGTCATCCTGAACAAGGTCAAGTTGGGTGACCTGGGAAAATGCTCGCGTTGGTGACGTACGTGTTGTCCAAAAAAGGCGAGTAAAAACCCCTAGGCAACTACCGGCGGGAACTGCTGCGCCGCAGCCAGAGTCGCCTTCCGAAGCTGAGAAATTTCTGGCCCGGCCTTCAGGATCCCGCGGGAGATATTGGCGATAGCTAGGTGCTGGACGCCGTCGGCTAGCCTCAATACGTCCTCCGGCCCCGCGCCCTGTGCCCCCACGCCGGGCATGAGTACGGAACCATTGAGCTGACTTAGATCAGGCGCGGACTCGAGTGTTGCGCCCACCACGACACCAATGTTTCCAGCACGTCCATGCTGAGCATGCGTGGCGTTGACCCGGGCTGCCTGATCGACGATCTGTTGAGCTAGGCTCACGCCGGATGCATTAGTGTTTGACTGTACTTCTACCCCTTCCGGGTTCGAGGTTGCCGCTAGCACATACACACCCTTGGCGTAGCGATTCCCCAGTTCGAAAGCCGCCTGTAATGAGCCGAAACCGAGGTACGGCGACACCGTAACTGCATCAGCTGCCAACGGAGAATCGGGATCAAGCCACGCCATCGCGTACGCCGCCATGGTGGAGCCAATGTCGCCTCGCTTGGCATCGGCCAGGACCAGGGTGCCACGCTCGCGAAGCGCAGCCTGCGTCTCCTCCAGTATTTGATAACCGGCTGCTCCAAATGCCTCGTAAAAGGCAACCTGAGGCTTCACCAGCGCTGCAATATCGCTGAAGGCCTCCACACAAATCTGGGAGAAGCTCCGCAAACCATCCGCAGTGAGCGCCAAACCCCAGGCTTTGAGCAAAGACGGGTGCGGATCAATACCGACGCAGAGCCTACCGCGAGTGGCAGTGAGCTCCAGAAGGCGTTCGCCGAAAGTCGTGGTCATTTCGGATCTAGCCCTTCACTCCGTGGTCAAGCTCCTGTAGCGCACGAACCCCAAGCTCACCGGCTCGAAGCGCTTCAATGCCTTGCACCGCGGCAGTAGCTCCCTGGACGGTAGTGACCAGCGCGATACCTGCGTTGATCGCTGCAGCGCGGATCTCGTAACCATCAGCGATTGCACCAGAGTCACCCGCTGGAGTGTTGAGAATCATGTCCACTTTACCGGCGTTGATGAGGTCAACGATCGAGGTTGCGCCATCCAGCTCGGCTGCCTCAGAACGCTTGAGCACTGTCTCACACGACACGCCATTGCGTCGCAGCATGCCGGCAGTACCAGAGGTGGCCAGGATTTTGAATCCCAAGGAAGCCAGGCGCTGAATTGGGAAGATCAGGGTCCGCTTGTCGCGGTTTGCCACGGACACGAAGATGGTGCCGTCGGTAGGCAATTCGCCGAAAGCAGCAGCTTCTGCCTTGTTGTAAGCCGCGCCAAAGTTGTCCGCGAGGCCCATCACTTCACCCGTAGACTTCATTTCTGGGCCGAGCAGAGAATCGAGCATGCTTCCGTCCGGACGGCGGAAGCGGTTAAACGGCAACACAGCCTCTTTCACGGCGATCGGAGCGTCGAGAGGCAAGGAGCCACCGTCGTGGTCCGAAGGAATCATGCCTTCTGCTCGCAGTTCAGCAATGGTTGCCCCGAGCGCGATGCGAGCGGCCGCCTTCGCCAGTGGGACGCCAGTTGCCTTGGAGACGAATGGCACGGTGCGGGAGGCGCGTGGGTTCGCTTCAATGACGTAGAGAATATCGTCTTTGAGAGCAAACTGAACGTTCATCAAGCCCTGCACGCCGATACCGTGGGCCAGTGCTTCAGCGGATGAGCGCACCTTGTCGATATCTTCGGCGCCCAATGTCATCGGAGGCAGCGCACAAGCCGAGTCGCCGGAGTGGATACCAGCCTCCTCAATGTGCTCCATGACACCAGCGAGGTAGACATCGTCGCCGTCGCACAGGACGTCAACATCAATTTCGATTGCGTTGTCCAGGAAGCGGTCCACCAGCACTGGGTGGTCGGAAGTGATCTCGGTGGCTCGCTCGATGTAGGACTTCAGCGACGTCTCGTCGTAGACAATCTCCATCCCTCGGCCGCCCAAGACATAGGACGGCCGCACGAGAACTGGGTAGCCGATCGAATTAGCTACCGCGCGTGCTTCCTCAAAGGAGGTGGCCGTACCGAACGCAGGTGCCGGGAGCTGCGCCTTGCGGAGCACCTCACCGAACTCACCACGATCTTCAGCCAGGTCAATTGCTTCAGGGCTGGTGCCGACGACCGGAACCCCAGCATCGCGCAGCTTAGCAGCCAAACCGAGTGGGGTCTGGCCACCCAGCTGCACGATGACACCAGCTACCGTGCCGGACTGAGACTCGGCATGGTAGACCTCCATGACGTCTTCAAAGGTTAGTGGCTCAAAGTACAGGCGGTCAGCTGTGTCGTAGTCAGTAGACACAGTCTCTGGGTTGCAGTTCACCATGACGGTTTCGTAGCCAACACGAGACAGCTCGAGAGCTGCGTGTACACAGGAGTAGTCGAACTCGATGCCCTGGCCAATACGGTTTGGGCCGGAGCCCAGGATGATGACCTTCTCGCGTTCGGTTTGTGGCGCCACCTCAGATTCTGCATCTGGGTCGAGCTCATAAGCCGAGTAGTGGTAAGGCGTCTTAGCTTCAAACTCCGCGGCACACGTGTCCACCGTCTTAAACACCGGGCGGATACCCAGTGACCAACGCAACCGGCGGATGCCGTCTTCGCCGGCGAATTCTGGCCGGAGCGCGGCAATCTGGCGGTCGGACAACCCCATGAACTTCGCTTCGCGCAGCAGCTCTTCGGAAAGCACCGGCGCATCGATCAGGGTCTGGCGGAAGTCGACGAGAGCCTTAAGCTCATAGAGGAACCATGGGTCAATACCGGAGGCTTCATATACCTCATCTACCGAAGCGCCGAGGCGGAGAGCCAACTCGGCGTCGTACAGGCGCCCTTCTGTGGGGCGTCGCAGGTCTTCGAGCACAGCCTTGACGTCGGTGGCGCGCTCCCCGGCGAAGGCCTCATCAGGCACGGTCCAGAAGCCGGCCTGCTTGTTCTCGAGCGAGCGCATGACCTTTCCGAGCGCTGCGATGTAGTTACGGCCAAGCGCCATAGCTTCACCGACGGATTTCATGGTGGTGGTCAGCGTGTCATCGGCGCCGACAAACTTTTCGAAAGCAAAGCGCGGAGCCTTGACTACCACGTAGTCCAGGGTCGGTTCGAACGCGGCCGGGGTGACCCCGGTGATGTCGTTGGTGATCTCGTCCAAGGTGTAACCGATGGCCAGTTTCGCGGCAATCTTAGCGATAGGGAAACCAGTGGCCTTCGACGCCAAAGCGGAGGAACGGGAGACGCGCGGGTTCATCTCGATGGTGATGATGCGCCCATCTTTCGGGTTGATGGCGAACTGAATATTGCAACCACCGGTGTCCACACCGACCTCGCGGATAATGGCAATGCCCTGGTCACGCATCGTTTGGAATTCGCGGTCGGTCAGCGTCATCGACGGCGCCACAGTCACAGAGTCACCGGTATGCACGCCGAGTGCGTCCACGTTCTCGATGGAACAGACGACCACGACGTTGTCGTTGCCATCACGCATGAGTTCGAGCTCAAACTCTTTCCAGCCGAGGATTGATTCTTCGATGAGCACATTTGCCTCAGGGGACGCGGCAAGACCACCACCCGCGATGCGCTCGAGGTCTTCGTTATTGTAAGCCAGACCGGAGCCCAGGCCACCCATCGTGAAGGAGGGACGAACGACAACGGGCAAACCGAGCTCTGCGACGGTCTCGTGAACTTCCTCCATGTTGTGGCAGACCCGAGAACGAGCGGACTCGCCGCCGATCTTGGCCACGATGTCCTTGAACATCTGGCGGTCTTCACCACGCTGAATAGCTGGAATATCCGCGCCGATCAGCTCAACGCCGTACTTTTCCAACGAACCGCGACGGTCAAGTTGAATCGCTGCGTTGAGAGCGGTTTGGCCACCGAGGGTAGCCAGTACCGCATCGATGGGGTGCCCCTGAGCAATTTCCTTTTCAAAAATCTTCTCGATGTATTCCGGCTGAATCGGCTCCACGTAGGTGTGGTCAGCGAACTCAGGGTCGGTCATGATGGTGGCCGGATTCGAGTTAATGAGGGTCACACGCAGACCCTCCTCTTTCAGCACACGGCACGCCTGGGTGCCGGAGTAGTCAAACTCACACGCCTGACCGATAACAATCGGGCCAGAGCCGATGACCAGGACGTGCTTAATATCGTTGCGCTTTGGCATGTTCTAGGTACCTTTCCGGGTCACTCGGTTACTTGGCGGAGTTAAGCAGGTTGAAGAATTGATCGAACAGGTCGTTCGCATCGTGCGGTCCAGCAGCAGACTCAGGATGGTACTGCACGGAGAATGCCCGGCCGTTCTTGAGAGCAACACCTTCTACGGTGCCGTCGTTCAGACAGGTGTGTGTGACGTGTGCTGCGCCAAACTCGGTGTCGAATTCCATGCCGGCCTCCCCTTCCAGGGCGAAGCCGTGGTTTTGGGAGGTGATGTAGATCGTATTGGTAGTGTGATCCAGTACTGGGATGTTGATGCCACGGTGGCCGAACTTCATCTTGTACGTATTCAGCCCCAGCGCACGGCCGAGGATCTGGTTGCCGAAGCAAATACCGAAAAGCGGCAGGTCAGCGCGCAGAATGTCCTTAACTACCGCGACCATTTCATCAGCTGTTGCTGGGTCTCCCGGACCATTGGAGATGAATACTCCATCCGGGTTGAATTGCTCGATCTCCGCCAGCGGGGTGTTAGCTGGCACCACGACGGTCTTAATGCCACGCTTCGCAAAATTGCGTGGGGTGTTTGACTTAATTCCCATGTCGTAAGCGACGACGGTGAATTTAGTGTCGCCATCCGCCTCAATGACATAGGGCTTATCGACGCTTACCTCGCTGGCCAAGTCAGCGCCGGCCATCGATGGCTGCGCCTTGACGATCTCCACCAGTTCTTCCTTTGGCTTGAGCGCATCATCACCGGCAAAAATACCCGCGGAAATTGAACCGTGGTTGCGCAGGTGACGGACCAAGCTACGGGTGTCTACGCCTGAGATACCGATGATGCCCTGCTTTTCCATTTCGGCGGCCAAGCTGGAGCTGGCGCGCCAGTTGGAGACGGTGTGGGATAGATCCCGAATTACCAGACCAGCTACCCAAATCTTGTCGGCGGCGTTCTCGTTGTCTTCGGTGTTCCAACCGGTATTGCCGATTTGTGGAGCTGCCGCCACGACAATCTGGCGGTGGTAGGACGGATCCGTCATGGTTTCCTGGTAGCCGGTCATTGCCGTGGTGAAGACTGCTTCACCCAGGTTGGAACCGGTGGCTCCGAAGCCGAAGCCGCGGAAGGTGCGACCATCAGCGAGGACAAGAATCGCCGGGACTCGGCCGGTGGAGAGTTGGTCACTGTTGTGCACTGTGGGTATTGCCTTTCGGGAGAAATCTACAAGATGTTTAAGGTCGAGCTTAAATGTGTATGCCTAATTACGTGGGCTGGCAGCTACGCCATCGACACAAGTGAGGTGTCCGCGCAATATTGTGTGCGTGACCTTGGTATGGAACTCCATACCTTCATAGGGGTTGTTTTCCGACTTCGAATCGAACTGAGCAGCCTGCGCTGTCCACGTGTAGTCTGGATCGATCAACGTCAGGTTCGCGGGCTCTCCGACTGCAATCGGCCGGCCGTGGCCAGGAAGCCGGACGATGTCCGCCGGGCGCTCCGACATTACTTTGGCTACCCAGCGCCACGAAGCCAAGCCACTTCGCACAAAGGTGTCGGCGATAACCGCCAACGATGTTTCCAGGCCAAGCATGCCAGGGCGTGCTCGGTCGAATTCAACGCACTTTTCTTCGGAGCCGTGCGGGGCGTGGTCGGTGGCTACGCAGTCGATGATGCCGTCGAGGAGGGCTTGGCGCAGAGCCATCGTGTCGCGTTGTTCGCGTAGCGGCGGGTTGACTCGCAGTACGCCATCGTAGGATTCCAACAGCTCGTCGGTAAGCACGAGGTGGTGTGGGGTGACCTCGGCGGTAAGCGGAATACCTTTTTCCTTGGCGATCTTAATAAGTTCGACGGAGCCTTCGGTGGACGTGTGACAGATGTGGAGACGCGCACCATAGTCCCGCGTGAGCAGCGCATCGCGAGCGACGACAGCTTCTTCAGCAGCCCGAGGCCAGCCACGAAGGCCGAGACGTCCGGCGACTTCGCCTTCGTGGGCCACTGCCCCATCGGTGAGGTCAATGTCTTCGCAGTGCTGTGCTAGGAGAACATCGATTCCCTTGGCGTATTCGATGGCGCGACGCATAATTTGTGCGTTGTGCACGCACTTTCCGTCATCTGAGAACATGCGCACTTTGGCACCGGAACGGGCCATCATGCCGAACTCCGTGAGTTCCTTACCCTCCAGGCCTTTCGTAATGGAGCCCACCGGGTGGACATCACACAACCCAATGCTTTGGCCTTTCGCCCACACGGATTCGGCAATCGTCGGCTGGTCCAATACGGGGTTCGTGTTAGCCATGGTAAACACAGCGGTGAAGCCGCCCTTCGCGGCTGCCGCGGAACCGGTAGCAATGGTTTCCGTGTCTTCTCGGCCGGGTTCGCGTAGGTGGACGTGCATATCGACGAGCCCTGGTAGCAATACCTTTCCAGCTGCGTCAATAACTTGATCGGCGGTCTCGGGGCAGTCCGATCCTATTGCCGAGATGACGCCATTTTCGATAAATAGGCTCGTTGGCTCACCTTCACCGTAAGGCCGGACGTTGGTCAGCAACAATGACTCAGCGCTTGCTGGGGAAAGCTGACCGGTAGCGGGGAAAGCTGGTGTTTGACTCATGTTCTTCTAGGCTCCGATCAAGGTGGTAAACAAAACGGCCATTCGCACGTGCACACCATTGCTCACCTGCTGCAACACTGCTGTCTGTGGTGCGTCGGCTACGTGGTAGTTGATTTCCATGCCACGCAACATCGGTCCCGGGTGCATCACGATGGTGTGCTCCTGCAGGGAAGCTAGTCGTTGCTTTGAAAGGCCATAGAGCGTCGCGTATTCGCGGTGGGACGGGAAGAAACCGCCCTTCATGCGTTCCTGTTGCACGCGCAGCATCATCACTACATCGGCGTTGACGATGGCAGAATCCATGTCGTAGGTGTATGTGACCGGCCAGTTTTCCACGCCGAACGGCAACAGTGTTGGGGGCGCCACGAGCGTGACTTGCGCACCCAAGGTGGTGAGCAAGTCTACGTTGGATCGCACCACACGGGAGTGCAAGCAGTCACCCACGATGGCTACCTTCAGCCCTTCGACGCGTCCCAGGCGCTGACGCATGGTTACGGCGTCGAGTAGTGCTTGGGTCGGGTGTTGGTGGGCACCATCACCGGCATTGATGATGGAAGGTCCATCCGGTCCCAACCACTGCGCAACCTGCTTTGCTGCGCCGGAGCTCGGGTGTCGCATCACAATCGCGTCCGCACCAATAGCGGCCAGTGTTGCGGCGGTGTCTTTGAGCGACTCTCCCTTCTTCACGGAGGAACTCGACGCCGAGACGTTGATTACGTCTGCGCTCATCCACTTTCCCGCGGTTTCAAACGAAGAGCGCGTTCGGGTGGAGTTTTCATAGAACATGGTGAAGATCGTGCGGCCGCGAAGGGTCGGCAGCTTCTTCAGTTCGCGACCGGTTAGTGTGTCGCGGAATTTGTCCGCCTCATCCATCAGCCCGATAATCTCGTCTTTGCTGAGATCTGCGATTGACAAGAGATGTTTCATTGTCTGTTTCTTCGCCTTTACGGTTAGTTCTCTCGAGTGATGGTCACGGCATCGCGACCGTCGATTTCCTGCAGATAAACCCGTACGTCTTCGCCACGGGAGGTAGGAATGTTCTTACCGACATAGTCAGCGCGAATCGGCAACTGACGATGTCCGCGATCCACCAAGGCAGCCAGTTGAATCATCTCGGGGCGTCCCTCATCGCGCAAAGCATCGAGCGCGGCTCGGATAGTGCGGCCGGAGAACAACACGTCGTCGACAAGCACGACCGTGGCACCGTCGAGCGGGACGTCGGGTAGGACAGTGGGTTTGAGGGCGCGGTGCCCGCCGGAACGCAGGTCATCACGGTATAGCGTGATGTCGAGCGAACCCGTCGGAACATTGACGCCGGAAAAGTCGTGGATTTTTGCGCTGAGACGCTCAGCTAGGGGGACGCCGCCTGACGGAATTCCGAGCAGAATCACGGAACTATTTCCTGGGGCATCCAGGGCAGTCTTTTCAATAATCTGGTGCGCGATGCGCGCGATAGTGCGCCCAACATCGGCTGCCGAAAGCAGTTCGATCTCGGTTGACGTATCGTTTTCGCTCATCGTGACCTCCTTCCCCGCCTCTCTGTGCGGACCATTAAAGGATGTCGAACAATGTGAACACCCCTATGCTAGCAAACTTTAGGACACAACCGATAGGATCGCTTCAGACCACGAAACCTTCTCACTCAAGGCGCATCGCATATGAGCTTCAGCACCACGCATTTTGTCCCATTCCCCCGCGAGGACGTCTGGGAGTGGCACACTCGCGCGGGCGCGGTTACTCGTCTAACACCCCCGTTTGCGCACATGTACCCGGTCAGCGTGACCGACTCCTTGGCCAGGGGCACCACCACTTTCGCTCTCCCCGGCGGGTTGCGCTGGGTGGCACGCCACGACCTGACCGGCTACCGCGAAGGGCACAACTTTGTCGACGTCTGTGTCAGCGCACCCATCAAGAAGTTTGCTGGCTGGCGTCACCAACACAGCTTTAGCGACGCCCCCGGAGGCACACTCATTACCGACACCGTCACCACTCGTGTCCCTTCGGCTACAGTACGATCGCTGTTCGCCTATCGTCAGCACCAACTTCTAGGCGACCTGGCCACAATTGATTCACTTACTCCCCTGCTAGGTGCCGAATCAACACCCCCGGTAGTAGCTCTTACCGGCTCCCGTGGCCTCGTTGGCCGCTCACTCATGGCCTTCCTGCAGACGATGGGGATAACAGTAATTCAACTCGTTCGCAGCAAGCCGAAGCCTGGCCAGCGACTGTGGGATCCACATCGTCCCGACCGCGATTTGCTCGCCGGGGTGGACGCGCTGATCCACCTCGCCGGGGAGCCGATCTTTGGCCGATTTAGTGAGAGCCACAAGCAGGCAATATATGAATCTCGGGTGCGGCCTACCTCCGAGCTCGCCCGGCTGGTGTCACAGTCGCCGACCTGCAAGAGTTTCATCGTCGCTTCCGCAATTGGCTATTACGGCCCAACAGTTACAGCAACTGCTCCCGCCGCCGAAGACCACCCCAAGGGCAGTGGGTTCTTGGCTGAAGTGGTTGCCGACTGGGAAGCAGCAGCAGCCGAGGTACAGGCACGGGTGGTGCACGTGCGCACCGGTGTCGTGCTCAGTGGCAGAGGTGGTCTGCTCCCCGTCTTTAAGACACTTTTTTCAGCCGGGTTGGGCGGAACCCTGGGTTCCGGCACCCAGAACTTGTCCTGGATTGCAATCGACGACCTGGTGGGGATCTACACCCGTGCCTTGCTGGACCCATCCTGGCGTGGTCCAATCAACGCTGTCGCACCACATCCAGTTACGAACGCGGAATTCAGCAAAATAATCGCCGGACAACTGCGCCGGCCATCTTTTATCCCAATCCCCACGCTGGGCCCTCGCATCTTGTTAGGAAGCGAAGGCACCCGCGAATTGGTGCTGGCCGATCAAATAATCAGCCCGAGTTTTCTCGCCAATGCCGGATTTAATTTCCGTTACCCGGAACTCACCCCGGCACTCGCTCACGAACTCGGCGGCGAAGAACTACTCGAAAAGGTCTAGGAGTTTCGGACGCGTTCCAGTTCTGCAGCCACATCAAAATCTGCCTCGGGCCAGTGCAGGTCCATGGAACGAAGCGCGTCAAGCAACAGATACTTCACTACCATGCGGGCATAGGGCTTGTTATCACTTGGCACTACATACCAGGGGGCTTGGTCGGTGGTCGTCCGCTGAATCGCGATTTCGTATGCCGTTTGGTAGTCATCCCACAGCTGTCGTTCATTGACGTCACCGGGGTTGTATTTCCAGTGCTTTTCGGGATTCTCCAACCGCTCGATGAGGTTTTCCTTCTGGAATTCCTTGCTGATATGTAGCATGACCTTGATTATCCGCGTACCGCTTTCGACGAGACGCTGCTCAAAATCGACAATCGCTTGATAGCGACGTTCGATCTCCTCCGCGCTGGAGAGCTGGTGCACGCGATGGACCAGCACGTCCTCATAATGCGAGCGGTCGAAGATACCGACCACTCCTGCCTCCGGCAACGCTTTTTCCACCCGCCACAGGAAATCATGACTCTTTTCTTCTTCGGTTGGCACCCCGAAGGACGCAATATGGATGCCTTGCGGATCCAAGCCAGCCAGGGTGTGCTTGACAGCGCCACCCTTGCCAGAGGTATCCATTCCCTGCAATACGATCAGGACATTGCCCGGATCATTGCCCGCGCGCTTGTTGGCGTACAACAGCTCTTGAAGATCAGCAACCTCGTCTTCGATCTTCGCGGTGGCTTTTTCAATATCTTTGCTACTGCCACTTATTCCAGGCGTGGAAGCCGGATCGATAGCTGCCAAGTCAACCTCGGGGCCGACAGCGAGGGCGCGTGCTTCTGCAATACTAAAATGGCTCATGGGACCATTGTAGTGATATAGCTAACTGATTCTTCGAAGGCCAACAAAAAAGACGCCATCGGCCAGCAATTCTGGATCCGATGGCGCCTTGAAGTAGCCGTGTTGTTACGAGCTAGCCTTCTACCTCCTCGCTGTGTGCCGCTTCTTCGCCAGCTGCGGGTTCATTGCTGGCTACGGCCTTTTTCAGCTCGTCGCGCTGCGAGAGGACGTCGTCAAGCACGGCGTTGATGTATGGCGGTGCAACATCCGTCGAGTATTGCGCGGCAAGCTCCACACCTTCGACGACGGCGGTCTTTGGTGGCACGTCGTCATTGTAGAGCAGTTCCCAGACGGAAAGTCGCAGGATCGCGCGGTCGACAGCCGGGATCCGCTCGAGCGTCCAGTCTTCGGCGAGCTTCGCGGAGATGGCTTCGTCGATCTCGTCGAGATGTTCGGCTACACCAGACACGATTTCACGGGTGTAGGGAGCAACCGGGGCTACGGGAGGTTCGGGAAGCCGGGCAAGCTCTACTCGATCAGCTACCACTGCTACGGGATCAACATCCCGGACTTCGGCTTCAAACAGGATGTCCACAGCACGGCGACGCGCCTTGAAGCGCGAGCCGTGTCGCTTTAATGAATCTCGATTGCCCACGGTTAGCCGTTGACGCGAGACAGGTAGGAACCGTCGCGGGTATCTACCTTGACCACATTGCCGGTCTCGATGAACAGTGGCACCTGGATCTCAGCGCCGGTTTCCAGGGTTGCCGGCTTGGTGCCACCGGTGGAACGGTCGCCCTGCAGGCCTGGATCGGTGTGTTCGATCTTCAGGTCAACGGAGATTGGCAGTTCAGCGAATAGTGGCTCGCCCTCGTGGAAGGACACCTGAACAACCATGTTTTCGAGCAGGAACTTAGCACCGTCACCCATGAGGTGCGGAGCAAGCTCGACCTGGTCGAAGGTCTTGGCATCCATGAGAACGTAGGAGGTGCCGTCAAAGTACAGGTAGGTCATGTCGCGACGGTCAACGGTAGCGGTCTCAACCTTCACACCTGCGTTGAAGGTCTTATCGATGATCTTGCCCGAGACCACATCCTTGAGCTTGGTGCGGACGAATGCAGGGCCCTTGCCCGGCTTGACGTGCTGGAACTCGATGATTTGCTGAAGCTTACCTTCCATCTTCAGCACGAGACCGTTTTTGAAATCAGCGGTGGTTGCCACGCTTGTGTTTCTCCCTACTTACCGAACTTGAACTTAGCCGTTTCATACTACACTATGGTCAATTCCTTGCTCATAATGGTAATGATCTCAGGCGCGCCGTCAGTAATCAGTAACGAATCTTCGATGCGCACGCCACCCCGACCAGGAACATAAATCCCCGGCTCGATCGTCAACGTCATGCCCGCAGCCAGCACGCCAGTTCCGGTCTGCGCCGCATACGGTGCCTCGTGGACATCCAAACCCAACCCATGGCCGGTAGAATGCACGAAGTACTCGCCGTAGCCGGCCGCCTCGATGATGTCTCGGCAGGCCTTATCGACGTCAACGAGCTGCGTGCCTGGTGTTGCCGCGGCCACGCCAGCCAGCTGGGCCTCCAGCACCACTTGGTAAATCTCGGCGGCGAATTCATCGGCGTGCCCCATGACGAAGGTACGCGTCATGTCAGAGTTGAAACCACGATCATGTGCACCGAAGTCAATGGTTACGAGGTCACCTGCGGTTATCACTCGATCTGAAGCCCCATGGTGTGGCTTAGCGGAATTAGGGCCGGAAGCCACGATGGTGTCAAAGCTCGGCCGTTCCGCTCCGAGCTTGCGCATCCGGTATTCCAAGTCGGCAGCCACGTCGATCTCGCGTCGCCCAACAGCTAGTTCACCAGCGGTCAACAGATCGTCTAGCGCCGTTGTTGCCAGAGCTGCCACATCGCGCAAACGCTGCTGGCTCAGGTTGTCCTTGACCAACCGAAGTTTCTCAATGACACCACTGACGGGCACCAACTGTACGTCTTCCGGCGCGGCGGCCTGCAGCTTCTCAAGTTGAGTGACGGAGAGGTAGTCTGCTTCAAACCCCACTCGACGTGGCCCCTGGACAGTCCCCAAGAGGGCAACTGCGCTGTTTCGCTCGATCAGAGCCTCGATATCAGGCACTTCGGTAGCGATCTGTGTAGTGTAACGACCATCCGTGCAGATTCGCGCTGTGAGATCCTTATTTACTAACAAGGCCGCATTGGACCCGGAAAAGTTCGACAGATAGCGCACGTGAGTGAGGTGCGTGACCAAAATAGCGTCGAGACGTTGCGCTGCGATGGCGGACGCTAAGGCACGGCGGCGGTTGCTAAAGCGAGTGTCTGCAAAGCTTGTCATTGTTATGCTCCTTCACGTGCTACGGTCGCCCGCAGCGCAAGTTCGTACCCTTGAATCCCTAAGCCTACGATGACCCCCCGCGCCAGCGGGCTGAGATAGCTGTGTGCTCGGAACGGTTCACGAGCATGCACATTGGAAATATGGACCTCGATGAACCCAGCACCCCCAGCTACCTCGGCCAACGCGTCACGTAACGCGACCGAGGTGTGTGTGAACCCGCCCGGGTTAATAATGATCGGCCACCCGGCGTCGGCAGCCTCATGAACCCAATCGATCAGCTGGCCCTCGTGGTTGCTTTGGCGGCACTCGATGTCCACACCCAGCTCGGTGGCCAGCCGTTCGATACCAGTACAGACATCTTCGAGGGTGGTGGCACCATAGATCTCCGGCTCGCGCTTGCCCAGGCGGTTCAAATTCGGGCCATTGAGTACCAGAATCATCGTCCATTCCCCTCTCTCGAAATCGCTGCGTAGGCCGCCTGTAGCTCGGCTATGCTGGGTCCGGAGATCCGGGTGGTCTCACCCACGGCCGTGAGTGCGACAAAGCGGATGTGGCCGTCGCGGTTCTTCTTATCCAGCTGCATGGCGGCCAATAGGTCGTCGAAAAGCCCAAGCCGGTAGGTCACTGGTAGTCCAGCTTTGGTGAGTAACTCACGTTGCAGGTCGACTACCTCGCTGGCCAATATTCCGCGTGCGTGGGCTAGCTCAGCTTCGAACATCATGCCCACCGCGACTGCGTTGCCGTGGCGCCAGGAGTAGTTTTCGACCTTTTCGATGGCGTGGCCGAAGGTGTGGCCGTAGTTGAGGACTTCCCGCTCTCCGGCCTCTTTCAAATCCGCCGAGACGACCTTGGCTTTGACTGAGATCGCGCGGGCGATAAGTTCCTCGATTGCATCAGTACCCTGAGCAGCAAACACCCGAAGGATTTCCGGATCCGCGATGAAACCAGCCTTGATGATCTCAGCCATACCCGAGATGTACTCGGCTTCCGGCAGGGTATCCAAATAGTTCAGCTCAACGAAAACTGCCTCTGGCTCATGGAAGCTGCCAACGAGATTCTTCCCAGCAGGAGTGTTAATGCCCGTCTTTCCCCCAACTGCAGCATCAACCATGCCGAGCAACGAGGTAGGCACGTGAATGACCGGGATCCCCCGCATCCACGTAGCAGCAGCGAAGCCAGCGAGATCGGTGGCAGCTCCCCCGCCCAGAGAGACGATGACGTCCCTGCGCCCAAACTCCAGCTCGGCGAGCCGATCCCAGACAGCGGAAAGCACCTGAACGGACTTGCCTTCCTCGGCATCCGGCACCACGAACTCCGGAAGATCAGCCATGCCGGGCAACTGTGGTTGGCGGACCAGAAGTGCCTTGCGATCACCGATCTGCGTCACGATGCGTTCGGTCAGGTCGCGTCCTATGTGCACCTCGTACGGGCTGGCGGCGGTCACCGAGATCTGCATCGTTTTCCTTTTCCCAATTAGTTATGCGTTTCCAAATAGGATAGAACCTCAGCGACCACTTGTTGTGGAGTTCGGTTACTTGTTTTTGCCCGGAAGCTCGCTACCTCCCGATAAAGGGGGTTCCGGTCCTGCAACAGCTGCAGGTAATGCGCTTGGCGATCATCACTATCCAACACCGGGCGATTGCTTCCCGACGTCCGCTGCACCCCATCTTCCGCCGATACATCCAGCCAAATGACCTGGTGATCGTCTAGGAGCTCTCTAGTGTGCTCGGTCAAAACCGCACCGCCACCCAAGCTGACGACACCGGGGCTGGCCAGCGCCTGTTCCACACAAGCCGCCTCGACCTCGCGAAACTTCTGCTCGCCGAGATGCGCAAAAACGTCGCCACAGGGCTCGCCAAATTGTTGCGCGATCAAGTCGTCTGAATCCACCACTTCTACGGCTAGCGCTCGCGCTAATCGACGAGCAATCGTCGTTTTTCCTGCCCCGGGAGGGCCCACCAACACGGCCACTGGGCTCTGTGCAGGTTCCGTCATCTAAAACTCCAACCGTTGTTCCACGGCAGCAAGATATCCTGCGATGTTTCGCTTTGTTTCTTCGAGGCTATCGCCGCCAAATTTCGCCAGCACTGCGCGGGCTAATACCAATGCGACCATGGCTTCTGCGACCACTCCGGCTGCGGGTACTGCACATACATCGCTGCGTTGATGAATTGCGTTAGCAGCATCTCCCGATGCCATGTCGATGGTGCGCAATGCGCGCGGCACAGTAGAGATGGGCTTCATCGCGGCGCGGACTACCAAAGCTTCCCCATTCGTCATGCCACCTTCCAAGCCACCAGCACGATTGCTCAAACGCTTGACTTGGCCGTCTTCTCGCATGATCTGATCGTGTGCCTGGGAACCACGCAGGCGCGCTTGCGCGAAACCATCGCCGATCTCTACACCCTTGATAGCTTGGATACCCATCAACGCGGACGCTAGTTGGGCGTCGAGTCTTAGGTCCCCAGCCACATGCGTACCCAAGCCGACTGGTAGCCCGTGGACCACGATTTCTACGACACCACCAAGGGTATCGCCAGCCTTCTTCGCAGCATCGATCTCTGCCACCATGGCAGCCTCAGCATCCTTGCCAAACGCCCGAACGGGTGAAGCATCAATCGCTTCTGCGTCGTCGATAGTAGGCAACGGCCCCGCGTATGGCTCTGAGGCACCAATCGAGATGACATGAGAGACCACATGGACTCCCAATGCCTCGACGAGGAAATTGCGGGCCAAAGTTGCCGCGGCCACCCGAGCTGCAGTTTCACGAGCGGAAGCGCGCTCGAGCACATTGCGGGCATCATCAAAGTCGTACTTCAACATGCCGGAATAGTCAGCATGTCCCGGCCGAGGGCGCGTCAAGCGAGCGCCACGGCCAGAAGCAAATGCAGCCTCAATCTCTGGGTCCGCCTGATCAACAGGGTCCGCGGACATGATCGTGGTCCACTTTGGCCATTCGGTATTGCCGATCATGATGGCCACGGGACTGCCGAGTGTCTTACCCAGACGCACGCCGCTGAGCAGCGTGACTTCGTCGGCCTCAAACTTCATTCGGGCACCACGACCATAGCCAAGACGGCGACGTGCCAATTGTTTGGCGACCTCAACGCTGGACAGTGATACACCCGCCGGCATGTTTTCCACCATGGCGATGAGTGCTTGACCGTGCGATTCCCCTGCTGTTGTCCATTGAAGCATGTGGTCATTGTCGCATAAGTGGCTAAGCCAAAGACACAAAAACCCCCTTTAGGTAGGCCCCCGACTCAAGATCACCCACAAAACTAGGCGCCAGAAAGGTAGCGACGAGCATCGAGGGCCCATGGGGCAAACGCCTCCGACGAGTAACCACGCCTATGAGCACTGTCGTCACGCTCGCCAATGTGACCGCGCACCACCAGACCACCAAACCGTGCGAGGCAGCGACCACCCCCAAGCTCAACGCAAGTTTTACATCCCCACCACCGGTGCGCCCCAGCAAGTAGAGAGCCGCCCACCCCACACCTCCGGCCACCGTCCACGGACAATTCACTGCAGCTAGGGCAATTGTTATCATCGCGGCTGGTACAGTCAGCCAGTTGGGCAGGCGCTGAAAGCAAACGTCATAGCCACACAGTGCCGTGGCCCAGACAATGATCCCCGAAAATAAAAGTGTCTCCCCCACGCTGGTTAGTGTATCCGCAACGCCTCCTCCAACGCAGCGAACATCTCCGCCTGTGGGGCCCTCTTGCCAGTAAACAACTCGAACTGAGCGAAAGCTTGATGCGCCAGCATGATGTGCCCACCCACGGCCTGGGGGGCCCGACGGACCAATTCGGTGGGCCAGGGGTCGTAGATCACATCGAACACTGGCGCATGCGGAATTAAATCCGGTAGCGACCGAGACGGCACAGTGTTGATGATGAGGTCACCGTCCAGGTCGCCAGCGTCCAGCGGCTGCCAAGTAATCTCGACATCAGCGACCTCAGCTAGTTCGGCAGCGCGATCAGTACGGTTATGCACGTTGATCTTGCTGACACCTAACTGCGACAGGGCCCAAACCACTGCTCGCGCCGTGCCACCTGCACCCAACAGCGTCACTTCGCGAAACTCCCCGCCAAGCTCCGCCAATGCACCCAAGACGCCGAGGCCATCGGTGTTGTCAGCCAGCCAGCCGTCGTCAAGGCGCACCAGGGTGTTCGCCGAACCGATCGCACGCGCCCGATCTGTGGCCCGATCTGCAAACGCGAGGGCGGCGAACTTGCCTGGCATCGTGACAGAAAAACCCGCGTGATCTGCGTGCTTTGCAACGAGCCCCGGCAACTCCTCCGCGGTGCATTCAATTGCGTGATATCGCCAGTCGAGTCCAAGAGCAGCGTAGCCTGCGTTATGCAAAACGGGTGACAACGAATGGCTGATGGGACTGCCGAGGACTGCCGCGAGCTGCGTCATTGGTTCTTCCTTTTGGAGCGAGGTCGGCCTAACGAGCGCTATCAAGCACACCGTTGTCAATGGAACGCTGGGTGTCACGCTGATGCGCCTCGAAATCGCGGTTAAACACCGTCGTCCCTTGCTTGTCGATTGTCACAAAGAATAGCCAGTCGCCAGCGGCTGGATTCTCCATGGACTTGAGGGCCTTCTCCGAGGCAGAGGCAATGGGAGTCTCCGGCAGTCCGTCCTTGGCGTAGGTGTTCCACGGGGTAACGCGCTTGCGATCCTCATCGCGGGTGGCAACCTCCTGCTCGGGCAGGCCGTAGTTGACCGTGGAATCGAATTCCAGCCGCATAGGTTCCTTCAAGCGGTTCAGGATCACGCGCGCAACCTTGTCGAAGTCGCCAGCTGGTGCTTCCCGTTCCACCAGGGAAGCTGCGGTGAGCACCTCGTACGGGGTCAAACCCACAGCCTGTGCACGAGCAACAATGTCAGTCTTGGCGTATTGCTCCGCAGAACGAGTCACCAAATCCTTGAGGATGCTCTGCGCATCGTGCTCCGGATTGATCACGTACTGACCCGGTGCAATTAAGCCTTCCAGGCGCTTCGGATCATTTCCGCGCTTATTGACTGCTTCCAATGCCCACTGTGGAACACCCAGGCTTACCGGATCCGCTGTGGACGCCACACGTTCAAGATCTGCTACTTTAACGCACTTACTGCCGTTCTTGCAGGTAACCTGCTCAATCGAGGAGTAAATTCCCTTCCGGGTTTGGCCACCGATCACGCGGACGTCGGAAAGCGTTTGCCCGCCTGGGATCTGCAGCAATTCAACTGCGTTCTTTGGATCCACCAGCGCAGCAACCGCGGACTCGGCGCTCATGCCTTCTTGTAAGCGATAGAAGCCGGGCTTTACCGACGCCGCCTTGGAGTTCGCTCCCGCTGCCTTTTGGAAAGCCGCATTGGACTTGACCACGCCTTTGTCCACCAGGGTTGGGCCCAGCTCGGAAACTGTAGAGCCTTCCGAAATCTCCACCATCACCGAATTGCCGTTGCCAGCACCCGAATAGTCGCCTGGTCCTGGAGGGTTCGCGCGCATGTAGCCCACCGTAATGACGGAGCCAATCATCAGCAACAATGCTGCTACAAGTACCGCCAGGCCGCGCTCCCGGCGCTTGCGGTACTTAGGTTCCATTCGACGCTGCATTGCTTAGCCTTTCGCGAGATTGGTATTTCGTGTGTCTAGCCAGGTTTGCAGAATTTCTACGGCAGCCACTTGGTCAATGATGTGTCTGGAATTCTTCGTCGTCCGCCCCGCCGCATGCAGCGAGTTCATCGCGGCGACCGTGGTCAGGCGTTCATCTGCCATCCGGACCGGGAAATTGCCACCCATACGACGGTTGATGCGGAACGCGATTTCTTTAGCATGTTTTACGCTCACCGAGCCGTTTCCTTTAAGGTCGCGCGGCAAACCGACGACTACCTCAACGATCTCGTTTTCCTCAATGAGTTCGATGAGCCTGTCAATATCACCCTTATCCCGGTCCTTTAAACCAGTTTCGCGACACACAGTCTCAAGGGGCATCGCCAGCGTAGCCATGCGATCGGAATAGGCCACACCAATGCGGGCGGTACCTACGTCCACACCAAGACGACGCCCAGGGCCTGGGTCGTTCTCGCCGGGAATGTCGGGTTCTACCACGTCACGCTGTCCTCTCCCTCATCGCTTTATTCAACCTAACTGTTTTTCCAGGGCTTCGGGGAGACTACGCCCCGCGTGTCATGGACTTTTTGAAGATCTCGGAGCCACTACGCGAATTAATACGAGCTGTTGAACGCAATGACAGCTATATCGTCGAATTGTGCGGGAATTGATACCGCGAAGTTGAGGTCGGTGCCATTAGCTCGTGATACTTGGCCACACCAAAGCAGCACTAACTTACCCAAAAGTGGCCCTTGAGTGCGGTGAAATTCGCCGCAGGGACTTCCGTGACTCCGCGCCGACGGCAACCCTCTTGGTGGCACCACCCAACTTTCGCCGATTGCCTTGAGATTGCCCAAAATGAGGCGCATTCCGTGGCTACTTGGGGTAAGTAAAGAAAAGTGTGTCTCTGCTGCGTGATTTCCGCAGCGTTGTGGGCCTGAAGCCAGTGTTTACTGTTGTCTGGGAGCCGTAGCCCGCTCGATGTCGTCCCTTCGGTGTAGTCGGACTACCGCTGTGGGATTTTATTCATTAAAAAACGCTGCTCTACGTAGTCGGACTACGCCGAAGCGACGACATAGCACTTATGCAGCACACCCGCACCGCCGACGACACACCGACCGGACACACTGTTATTGGCTTAACCCGCAAAGGCACTTATCGCAACAAAACAAGACCCCGACCCACCAAGAATGGCGAGCCGGGGTAGACAATGCCCTTAGGCGCTAGAGTTACAGCTTTTCCAGCTCGGACTTGACTGCCTCGAAACCTGCAGCGAGACCGTTCGCGTTAGTACCGGAACCTTGAGCCATATCTGGCTTTCCACCGCCACGGCCATTCACGAACTCGCCAACGACCTTGACTAGGTCACCGGACTTCACTCCTCGGCTCACCGCAGCAGGCGTAGCAGCAACGATATATGGTGCCTTTTCGCCGTCTTGGACGCCGAGGACGATAACAGCCGCCGAACCCGCAAGCTTGTCTTTCATCTCGGTAGCAATCGTGCGCAGGTCAGACGCTGCTACACCTGCGGGCAGTTGCGCGGCCACGACGCGGAATCCATTCACGTCGTGCGCGGCTTCCACATATTTCATGGACTTCGCAGCCAATTCGCGACGACGCAAATCTGACAGTTCCTTCTCCGCTTGCTTAAGCTTCTCACTCAGCTGCGCGATGCGTTCTGGAAGTTCCTCGGTCGGTGCCTTCATGCTCGCCGCTAGTCCAGCTGCCAAAGCCCGCTCCTTCGAGAGGTATTGGAAACTATCCAAGCCCGAGTACGCCTCAATGCGACGCACACCCGAACCCACAGAGGACTCGCCCAGAACCGCGATCGGACCGACCTGCGCGGCATGATCGACGTGCGTGCCGCCACACAGTTCCATGGAGAACGGGCCACCAATTTCGACGAGGCGCACGCGGGAGCCGTAGTTTTCACCAAAGAGAGCCATCGCACCCATGGCCTTGGCCTCATCAAGCGACGTCTCGATCGTATTTACTTGCCAGTCGGTATCGACCGCCTGGTTCGCAATGTATTCGATTTCCTTCAGCTGCTCCGGGGTCAGCGCCTCTGTGTAGTTGAAGTCGAATCGCAGGTATCCCGGCTTGTTCATCGAACCGGCCTGCACGGCCGTTGGGCCGAGAACCTGACGCAAGGCTGCATGGATCAGGTGCGTTCCGGTGTGCGCTTGGCGAGCCGCGTGTCGCCACTGCTTATCGACGCTAGCGGTGACACTGTGTCCGATGGCGAGGTCGCCCCCTTCGACAACCGCCTTATGCACCCAAAGCTTCTTGCCGATTTTCTGCACGTCGTTGACGACCAGGCGGGCGTCACCTGCGACGATCAAGCCACGGTCGCCGAGCTGGCCACCTGCCTCTGCATACATCGGGGTGACATCCAAAATCACTTCGACTTCTTGGCCGGCAGTGGCCACAGAGAGCTTTTCGCCACCTGCAACCATGCCCAAGACCTTGGCTTCGCTTTCTAGGTTGTCGTAACCAACAAAGTCTGTGGGGTGCTCGTCCACCCATTCACGGTAGATGCTGAGGTCGGTGTGGCCATGCTTCTTCGCTTGGGAGTCTGCCTTAGCGCGTGCCTTTTGTTCGGCCATCAGGGAGTGGAAGCCGGCTTCATCGACCTTAAGTCCGGCCTCGGCGGCCATTTCGAGAGTGAGGTCGATGGGGAATCCGTAAGTATCGTGCAGCGCAAACGCTTCTGCGCCGTTGAGCTCAGTGCCTCCGGCAGCTTTCACTGCTGCCGCGGCGTCGTCGAAAAGCTTGGTGCCGGACTCGAGGGTACGCAGGAAGGCCTTTTCTTCGTTGATCGCAACGTTGAGGATGCGTTCGCGGGACCCAGCGATCTCTGGGTAAGACGGGGTCATCGTGTCCATGATCGTGTTCATGAACTGGGCCATCGTCTCCCCCTGTGCTCCGAGGAGACGCGCGGAGCGGATGATGCGGCGCAGCAGTCGTCGCAAGATGTAGCCACGTCCTTCATTGCCGGGGGTAACGCCGTCGAGGATGAGCATCATTGCGGTGCGGGAGTGATCGGCGATGACGCGGAATCGAATGTTGTTTTGTGCGTCAGTGCCGTAGGTTGCACCAGTGAGCTGTTCAGCGATGTCGATGACTGGGCGCAACAAATCGGTCTCGTAGACATTATCTACGCCTTGGAGCAGGCAGGCGATGCGCTCCACGCCCATGCCGGTGTCGATGTTCTTCTTCGGCAGCGGGCCGATGATCTCGAAGTTGTCTTTGCCGATGCCTTCGCCTCGTTCATTCTCCATGAACACCAGGTTCCACACTTCGAGGTAGCGGTTGTCATCGGCAATCGGACCGCCGTCTTTTCCGTACTCCGGGCCACGGTCGTAATAGATTTCGGAGCAGGGTCCGCACGGCCCTGGCACGCCCATCGACCAATAGTTATCGGCCATGCCTAGGCGCTGAATGCGCTCAGCTGGGACGCCGACTTGCTTTTCCCAGATCTCGGCAGCTTCATCGTCATCGAGGTAGACGGTGACCCACAGTCGCTCTGGGTCGAAACCGTAACCACCCTCGGAGATGGGGTTCGTCAACAGGCTCCATGCGTGCTTGATGGCGCCTTCTTTGAAGTACTGGCCGAAGGAAAAGTTACCTGCCATCTGGAAGAAGGTGTTGTGTCGGGTCGTGATACCCACTTCTTCGATGTCGAGGGTACGCACGCACTTTTGAATCGACGTCGCCGTGCCGTTCGGAAACGGTGGGTTTTGTTGCCCAAGGAAGTAAGGCTTAAAAGGAACCATACCGGCGTTAACAAACAGCAGGTTGGGGTCATCCAGGATCAACGATGCGCTAGGTACCGCGGTGTGCCCGGCGTTGACGAAGTGCTGAGTGAAGCGTTCCCGAATTTCATGGGTCTGCACGAGGGCGTCCTCTTTTCCGATTTGCGAATAGTCGATTGCCTACTTTACCCGGTCTAGTCGCCGGGCTTAACACACACATGCCAAACTGCGTTGGCTTAACTGTCGCCGCGAACGATCCTACGCAGGCGCCCCAAAAAGTCATGCAGTCGCTGCTCTGCCCCATGTGTGGTGGGGTGGTAATACACCGCCGTATCTAGCCCTTCGGGGATGTAGCGCTGAGCGACGACCCCGCGAGGATCATCGTGTGGGTACTTATAGCCCACCGCGCGGCCCATCTTCTTGGCTCCTTCATAATGCCCGTCCCGCAAATGAGCTGGCACCGGATAGGCTTTCCCCTGGCGTACGTCGGCAAGCGCGGAGAAAATCGCAGTAGTAACGGCGTTGGATTTCGCCGCGGTGGCCAAGTGAATTGTTGCGTGCGCGAGCGTCAATTGAGCTTCGGGCATGCCGATGAATTGCACTGCTTGATGCGCAGCAACGGCCGTAGACAGCGCGGTGTTATCGGCCAGCCCTATGTCCTCGCTGGCCAAAATCACTAGTCTTCGCGCGATGAACCGCGGGTCCTCGCCGGCGTCGATCATGCGGGCCAAATAGTGCAACGCCGCATCGACGTCCGAGCCACGGATCGATTTGATGAATGCGCTGGTTACGTCGTAATGCTCGTCGCCGTCCCGGTCATAGCGAGTCACGGCGCGGTTGATGTTTTCAGCAACTAGTGCTGCGGTAAGCTTCCCGCCGTCCGGCACGGCCTCCGAGGCGGCATCAAGGTACGTCAATGCTCGGCGGGCATCCCCGCCGGCAAGCTGGACCAGGTTGGCGATGGCTTCGTCGGTTGCGCGGATACGATTGGCCAGCCCCCGTTCATCCACAAGCGCCCGCCGCAGCACCTCAGTCAATGCCTCAGTGTCCAAGGAATGCAGCTCGATGAGTAGAGAACGTGATAGCAGTGGGGCCACCACGGAAAAGGACGGGTTTTCCGTGGTCGCTGCCACCAAAAGCACGGTTCGATTTTCCACCGCGGCCAGCAACGCATCTTGTTGAGTCTTGGAAAACCGGTGCACCTCATCGATGAAGAGCACGGTTCTGATGCCGTGAATGAGATCGCGGCGAGCATCCGCGATCACACTGCGTACTTCCTTGACCCCAGAGTTAAGCGCCGACAGACCCACAAAATTGTGACCGGTAGCAGCACTGACCAAGGATGCAATCGTAGTCTTACCAGTGCCAGGAGGCCCATAGAGGATGACCGATGCTTCCCCGGAGCCTTCCACCAGACGTCGCAAAGGCTTGCCCGGGCCCAAAATATGGTCCTGGCCCACCACTTCTTCGAGGCTCCGTGGGCGCATGCGCACCGCCAAAGGGGCATCGTGGCTGGGGTGGAAATAGTCCTGGCTGTGAGAGCTGTGCGTGCGACCCGCTGCGGCGTCGTTATGGCTGTTCGGACCAGGGGTTTCCGCGGAAGGAAACAGCGAATCTTGGTTCACAACCAACACCTACCAATCACGACGTGTGAATCTCCAGTCAAGACTGGAGCTAGAACTCAGCAATTGCAAGCTGGTCGCTCACCGACCGTGCGAAATCGCGCACCGCGGTCATTTCTGACTGCCCTCCCCGCTGCGCAAAACGAGCCAGCGCCTCAAAGGTTTCGAAAAGGTCACGACGCGCCAAGACGCCACTCTCGGTGCCCGTGCTGAGGAAGGAGGCGGTAAACAGATTGAAGTCTTCCTCCACCTCGGCGGTGAGGGCAGCTTCCACCTCGACCTCGGGGAAGTCATCCAGACTATCTACCGCACTGACAACCGAGACCGCCTGGTTCATCGACCCGTGGTACAGGTAGGCGACGCTCGCCAAGGCCCAGCCAATAAGAGCGGCCACGATTCGGCTATGCAGCCGTTCAGTCTCGGCAACCCGAGGCCAAATCTCGCGAACTTCGCGGCTCCACGCCTCAACGAAGGCATCGGTTTCTTGATCGGAAATGGTCTGCGACGAGACGAACTGTGGGAAACCAGCGATCACGCAGGCCACGTCAAAGGTAGCGTCGCGGAAGCCCGCCCATTCGTAATCCAGGAACAGTGTGCGTTCAGCGCGCAGGATATTGTCCGGGGAAAGGTCGAATGGGGTGAAGGCACGGTGGTGGCCAGAGCTGAGGCGGCGTTTCGCTTGGCCGGCGAGTTCTTCGACGACTTCCGGAATAGCCACCCCAGATGAGCGCAACAAGTCCATCCCGATGTCGATCGACGCCAATAGCGACATATCCCGCAGGTCCTGCAGGTCAGCGGTGTCCGGATGCGCTTTCACCATTCGGCCGAGCAAAACGTTGAAGTCATCTTCGCGCCCAGCAGTGCCCGCATGCATCTTCCCGATTGCTTGACCTAGGTCACGCACGAGCTGACGACGAAACTCTGGTTCGGAATGGGCCAGCAGTTCTTCGTAGGTGTCGCTGTGCCCGGCGTCGGTGAGCACGATCAGGCGCTTGTCAATGTCGTATGCCAACAGCACTGGACTTGGCCGCACGTCCTCAGATAGGGAGTTGGTGAACTGATAGGCCACCACTTCACGCACCAATGCGACGTCGTCAATGCCCTCGCCGGTAGCAGGGATGTATTTCATGACTACAGAGCGCTGCTGCAGGAACGGGTTTGGTGCCACGCGTGCCCGAAGTACCACGGCGTTGCCGGAACCGCCCAGTTCCTCGACCTCGGATAACGCTTGAGTGCCCCCAAACCTCCGCGTGAGTAACTCGGCGGAAAGCCTGACGATTTCGTCTGCACTCGGCTTCATCATTCTCCCAACTTGTTGCGCTTTCCGGCTTATGCCTTCTTGCACGACTTATTCTGCCTGACTATCACCGAAAACCAAAGTGCTCTAGCTCACGCTCCACCCGAATAGTGTCGGGATACACCAGCACAACGACGGGGCGCCACAAGCATTGTGCTTATCGACGCCCCATCTCACCGCAGCTCTCGGCTAAGAAGAATCCTCTCGGACTACTCCGCTGCCTTCTTCGGCTTCGCGTCTACCCCAGCTTCCTTGCGCTGGGCCGCGGTAATCGGCGCCGGCGCATCGGTGAGCGGATCTACGCCGCCACCGGACTTCGGGAAGGCAATGACGTCACGGATTGAATCAAATCCACCAAGTAGGGACACGATGCGGTCCCAGCCGAATGCGATGCCACCGTGTGGAGGCGCACCGTAAGAAAATGCATCGAGCAGGAAGCCAAACTTTTCCCGAGCTTCTTCTTCGGTGATGCCCATGACCGCGAAAACGCGCTCTTGCACTTCGCGACGGTGAATACGGATCGAACCGCCACCGATTTCATTGCCATTGCAAACGATGTCGTAGGCGTATGCGGTTGCGTCCCCTGGGTTCTGGTCAAAGGAATCCAGCCACTCCGGTTTTGGAGAGGTGAAGGCGTGGTGCACGGCCGTCCACTTAGAATTGCCGAGCGCGACGTCGCCGGACGCGGTGGCATCGGCGGATGGTTCGAAAAGCGGTGCGTCGACAACCCACGTAAAGGCCCAGTCGCCTTCCTTGATAAGACCGAGCTTGTTGGCGATTTCACCACGAGCCGCACCGAGCAGAGCGCGGGAAGACTTAACGTCGCCGGCGGCAAAGAAGATCGCGTCGCCGGGCTTTGCGCCCACGTGAGCTGCGATGCCGGTGCGCTCTGTATCGGTGATGTTCTTGGCTACTGGGCCACCTAGCTCGCCGTCTTCACCAACGGTGATGTACGCCAGTCCCTTGGCACCGCGCTGCTTTGCCCATTCCTGCCACGCATCGAATTGGCGGCGTGGCTGGGATGCGCCACCTTCCATGACGACCGCACCAACGTAGTCGTTTTGGAACACCCGGAAAGTGGTGTCCTTGAAGAAGTCGGTACATTCGACGATCTTGATGTCAAAGCGCAGGTCAGGCTTGTCGGAGCCGTAGAACTTCATGGCGTCTGCATACGTCATCCGTGGGATCGGCGTGGAAATTTCATAGCCGATGAGCTTCCAGATTTCGGAAATGACCTGTTCAGCGAGCGCGATCACGTCATCTTGGTCTACGAACGACATCTCGACGTCGAGCTGAGTGAACTCTGGCTGGCGGTCGGCACGGAAGTCTTCGTCACGGTAGCAGCGAGCGATTTGATAGTAGCGCTCCATTCCCGCGACCATCAGCAGCTGCTTAAAGAGCTGCGGAGACTGCGGCAACGCATACCATGACCCTGGCTTCAGACGTGCTGGAACGAGGAAGTCGCGCGCACCTTCTGGGGTAGAGCGAGTAAGCGTTGGAGTCTCAATTTCGGTGAAGCCGTTCTCATCGAGCACGCGACGCGCAGCCTTGTTCACTTCCGAACGCAAGCGAAGTGCGTTGCCCTGGGATTCTCGCCGCAGGTCGAGGTAGCGGTAGCGCAAACGAGTTTCCTCGCCGACTTCGCCGGAGTTGGACTGATCGTTGATCTGGAACGGCAACGCAGCTGCTTCGTTCAAGATCTCCAACTCGCTAACGTTGACCTCGATATCGCCGGAAGCAAGGTTCGGGTTCTCCGAGCCAGCAGGTCGAGCCTCCACGACACCGGTGACCTTAACGCAGTACTCGCTGCGCAGGGAGTGCGCGAGCTCGGCGACGGCGCTTTCCCGGAAAACCACCTGTGCGATTCCAGAACGGTCACGCATATCAATAAAGATAACGCCACCATGGTCACGTCGACGAGCAACCCAGCCCGTCAATGTCACCGATTGGCCAATGGATTCCTTACGCAGTTCTCCCGCGAGGTGAGTTCGCAACACTTGCAGTCGTGTCCTTCCAGCAAAGGTACTTATTTTGTCTTTGGATATCCTACTCTGACTGGCTTGCGCATTGTCACTCGGCCTCAATAAATATCTGGTCTCAGCTGCGCAACAATTTCCTGCAATAGTGATGCACCCAACGCTGTTTGGCTATATTTAAGCCATGACTTTTCGTAATGACGCAGATATCAGCGGACACAGCGCCAGCACTGGTGGCGGTGGCCGGGGTGGCATGATTGCTGGTGGCGGTATTGGGTCGCTGGTACTCGTCGGCATCTTCTTGCTCCTAGGCGGCAACCCTGCCGACATCGGCAGTATCCTGGGGTCGCCACAACAACAGGAACAACAACCTGCCCAGCAGCTAGAAGGCTGCAACACAGGAGCAGACGCCAATAACCGTGCGGAATGTCGCGTCGCGGCCACCCAGCTCTCAGTTGATCGCATTTGGAGCAAGGTACTTCCTGAGCAAGCTGGGATTGAATACCGCGCCCCAGAACACGTCGTTGTCTTCAAGGACACCACGCTGTCCGGCTGTGGCATGGCCTCGGCGAAAACGGGCCCCTTCTACTGCCCTGGTGACCAAAAGGCCTACTTCGACGTCTCCTTCTTTGACATGCTTGAGAAATTCGGCGGCAAAAACGCTCCACTGGCGCAGGAATACATCGTGGCCCATGAGTACGGGCACCACATCCAAAACCTGGAAGGCACGCTCGGTCTCTCCAATTACAACGACCCTGGCCAGGACTCCAACGCGGTTAAGATCGAGCTGCAGGCCGACTGCTACGCGGGCATCTGGGCTCACCACGCCGACGACGGAGCAGATGCTCTGATCGAACCAATCACCGACCAGCAAGTTCAGGACGCCATGAACACCGCCCGCGCGGTTGGCGACGACAACATTCAAAAGCGCTCGGGTGGCGAGGTACGCCCCGACCTGTGGACGCATGGTTCCTCAGAACAACGCATGAATGCCTTCCTGACTGGTTACCGCGAAGGCACGATGAAGTCGTGCGACACCCTCGGCAAGAAGCAATACCGCTAGAACTAGCTAAGAACTAAATCAACGCCCCGGTGGGACTGCAATTTCGAAAAAGCGCAGGCCCACCGGGGCGTTGATTGTGGCGGTGCAAAGCAATCGGCTGGTTCTGAGGGTTGGAAAAGGGGTCTGGCTCATCAGCCACACCCCTTAACGTCTGTTTAAGCTACAGGACTAGATCTTTAGCTCTGGGTGAAGCTTTCGCTGCGGGATCAAGCGGTCCCGGTACGCGCACAGGGAAGAAATTGTGAGCCCGGCTACAAACACTGCTACCAGCACAGTTATCGATTGTCCCAAGCGATGGTCAAGCGCGGAATTCGAGCCGATAATCATCTGTCGAATCAAGTTCACCGAATATGTAATCGGATCAAAAGTATGGAACCACTGCAGGAACTTAGGCTGAGTCTCGGGCGGGTACAGGCCACCGGAAGACACAAGCTGCAAGGCCATCAGCACCAAACACACCACGCGTCCGGCCGAAGGGCCGAGCAAGGCATTGATCGACTGGGTTAGCGAGACGAAAGAGATCGAGATGCCGCAAAGCGCGATCCATAAGCCCAGCGAATGAGCGGCGTTGACCCCTAGTAGGAACGTGAGGACTGCCCACACTGCTGTGGCCTGCAAGCAACCAATCGTAATCGCCGGGAACCAGGACGCGAGCGCTGCGCGGACTGGGAACATACCGGAGTCAACCGCACGTCGTTGGAACGGTCGCAACACCAGGAACATGATGGTGCCCCCCATGAACATCGCCAAGGACGCGAAGAATGGCGTGAGGCCGACACCGAACTTGGTCAGTTCCTGACCGGTGTTCGACGTGATAACCGATTTGCCGATGACCTGTGACGTTTCCGCCCGTCGAGTGTCGCTGAGTTCAGGGACCTTCTGGGCGCCGTCGGAAAGCTTGAGGCTGAGCTCGCCACTGCCTTCGTCGAGCTGCACCAAGCCATCACGCAAGGCATTAGCGCCGACAGTGAGCTGCGATGCGCCACCCGCGAGTTTCGTGGTGCCGTCGTTAAGCGTTTGCGTACCGACGACGAGTTTCCCGGAGCCGTCGGAAAGCTGAGTGAGACCTTGGGCCAGTTGCGCAGAGGCGTCCGTGGCTTGCGCTAGACCGGCGCGGTATTCCGCGGTGGGGTCGGAAAGTTGGAATGCCAACGTGGCTGCACCGTTCTTGAGCTGGGTCAACTTCGCTTGAATATCAGAGTCCGGACCGACGCCTTGGGAATTGGCTTGGGCGATAAGTCCATCAACTTGCGCTGCGAGATCCAGAGCCGCTGGGACGTCCAGTGTTTTGAGCTGGGTGGATATGTTGACTAGTGGCGCGGTGAGCTGTGCCTGTGCTGTGCCCGCGTTTTGTGCGAGCGAGACGATCTGATCCACACCGGCAGAAATTTGGCTCGCGCCGTTGCCCAGTTGGTCGGTTGCTCCGCCCAGCTTGGTCATGCCCGTGTTCAATTGAGTTGCCCCGGCGGATGCCTTCTTGATGCCTTGGTCTAGCTCGGCGGCACCAGTCGCCAGCTTGGCTGCTCCTTGATCGAGCTCGTTGGCACCTTTGGCGAGTTCTCCGCTGCCCGTCGCCAGCTTGTCGGCACCTTCGCGTGCAGTGCCTACCCCATCGTGCAGCTTTCCGGATCCTTCCGCGGCTTGCTGCATCCCGGCACCGATGGTGTTGAATCCCACCAGCAGCTTATCGGTAACTTGTGAACCGAGCTCGGCATCCACCGTGGACACCACTTGGTTAGTCACCTGGTTACCCAGGGCGGTTGCGATCAACCCATTTGTGTTGTTGTAGATGGTATTGAGCTTCGCCGGATGCGGATTGTCAGACTGTACCGAGGCCACAGAGCGAGAGAAGTCCGTTGGCAGTTCTAACGCGAAGTAGAAGGTTCCGTCCGCGACGCCACGACTTGCTTCTTCAGCGGTTGCCGAAATGAAGTTCACCCGATCATTCTTCAACAGCTCGGACTGGATTTCCGCACCGGCGTTGATGTGCTGACCTAGAATGTCGGCACCTTCGTCCGAGTTAACAATGGCAACTGGCATATCTTTCATGCCACCGATCGGGTCCCAATAGGCCCAAGGGAACAGCCCGCCGAAGATCAGCGGTAGTAACACAAGGACGGCGAATGCGGCTTTCGGGAGTTTTCCGTGGGCAAAGCGGCGAATCTCCGTGCCGAAATGGAAGAGGTTCATGCTTGCTCCTTGAGATCCGAGATGGCGATTGTCTCGTCAAAAACATGGTCGACATCGGGGTTTGACGAAGCCACTACGATGGGCAGTTCTTCAGCCACGTCGCGCAAGTGTCCGACAATTTCTTTGCGGATATCCAGACTGTGGACTTGATCGATGTCGTCAATGAACAGCATTTGCGGCTCAACTCGAGTCATGAGCGCCAGAATGATTCGCAGATTGAATCGTTGCGAGGGTGTCAGTTCGCCAGCTTGCGCAGAGGGCTCGCCGGTAAAGTTCAACAGCTCGCGCAGCTCGTGCCAGCGTGCAATCTTGTCGATATCATGCGGCGTACGCGCATACCAGGGATTTGACCAAGCGGCGGATTCCCGCACCAAGCTCCGGACAGTGACATTGCGATCTAGGGTGTCAATTTCGTTGACGCCAGCCAGCGCAATATGTTTTGACCGAGCCCGCGGATTGAGAATTTCCTCGCCCTGATTCGACGTCAGAATAATATCTCCTTGCGCTGGTCGCATTCGACCGGCGAGCGTCAGCATTGTGGTGGTGGCCGAGGATTCACGCCCGGTACAGATCAAAGTGTACGGTCGGGTGATCTCAAAATCCCTGAGGGTCATACCCGTTTTCAACTGCAGGTTTCGCACTGCGAGGCTGGCCCGGGGTGACTCAGGGCTTACAGCTTCTTCGTTAGTGGACACTGGTTCCTTCGATTTCCAAGATTTAAGTGGAGGGTATACTATCACTTGTAACGAAACAATAGTGCGCGCATATTCCCCAATTTGCAAATTGCACCGCGTACACTTGCCAAAAGCCCTGCACATCCCAACTAAAATCGCTAGGAGTTCCGCATGCGCGCCGATGCTCTAGCCCGTCGCCAACGCATCATCTCTGCAGCCCGCGAACTATTAACCACCATGCCGGACATGGCCAGCTTGGAGGCCGTGGCTAAGCGAGCCGGCGTGGGCATAGCCACTTTGTACCGCAACTTCCCCGATCGCACCTCGCTCCTCTCCACCATTGTCGAGGAGCTTTTCGGGCAAATTTCGGCTCTACAGACTGAAACCCTAGCCAACATGCCCACCGAGCCAGCCGCCGCCTGGGAGCATTACGCGCGCGGGCTTATCGACCTGGGCCTAGCCCCTCTCGCCTCGTCTTATACCGCGGAAATGGTAGCCAATTTCCACCCAGACATGGTCCGGCTTCGCGACGCAGTATTGTCCGCGAACGACGAGATCATTACCCTTGCGCAAAAGTCGGGCCAAGTTTCCGAACATGTCACTGGCGCGTTCTTTATTCGCGGACTTCTCTCAGTTGCCCGCCCGCACCACAAGTCGGTATTCCATCTCGACGATGAGTTCACAAACACGCTGGTCGGCGTCTTTTTGTGCGGGCTTAAGAACTTTAAGAGCTAATCCCCTTGCATAAACTTCCACTAAGCGCTATCATTGTTGACATATCAACAACTAGCGAAAGGTTTAGCAATGCAATTCGGAGTTTTCACCATCGGTGACGTCACCACCGATCCAACCACCGGAAAGACCCCCACCGAAGCCGAGCGCATCCAAGCGATGACCGCTATTGCGTTGAAGGCCGAGGAAGTTGGGCTGGATGTTTTTGCCACCGGCGAGCACCACAACCCACCATTCGTTCCTTCCTCCCCGACCACACACTTGGGCTACATCGCGGCTAAGACCGAAAACCTCATCCTTTCGACGTCTACCACGCTGATCACCACGAACGATCCAGTAAAGATTGCCGAGGACTTCGCTTTCTTGCAGCACCTCTCCGGCGGTCGTGTTGACTTGATGATGGGTCGCGGCAACACCGGCCCGGTTTACCCATGGTTCGGCAAAGATATCCGCGATGGCATTCCACTGGCCGTGGAAAACTACCACTTGCTGCGTCGCTTGTGGCGCGAGGAAGTGGTCAACTGGAGTGGCAAGTACCGCACGCCACTGCAGGGCTACACGTCTACCCCTGCTCCACTCGATGGAGTCGCACCGTTCGTGTGGCATGGCTCGATCCGCTCGGTGGAAATCGCAGAACAAGCTGGTTTCTACGGCGACGGCTTCTTCCACAACAACATCTTCTGGAATAAAGAGCACACGGCCAAGATGGTCAACATCTACCGAAACCGCTTTGCCAAGTACGGCCATGGGCAGCCAGATCAGGCCATCGTTGGCCTGGGTGGCCAGGTGTTCATTGGCGACTCTGAGGCGGAAGCCAAGAAGTTCTTCCGTCCATACTTCGACAATGCACCGGTTTATGGCCATGGACCAAGCTTGGAGGAATTCACCGAGCTCACCCCACTGACCGTGGGCACCCGCGAACAGGTCATCGAACGCACCATGCAGTTCGCTGACTGGGTTGGCGATTACCAGCGCCAACTCTTCCTCATCGATCACGCTGGTCTGCCACTCGAAGTAGTCTTGAACCAGATCGAGATCCTGGGCAAGGACGTGGTCCCAGAACTGCGTCGCCGGATGGAAGCACGCCGCCCAGAGCACGTGCCATCTGATCCACCGACCCACTCCTTCCTCAAGTCACACCCAGAGCACCCTCACTTTCAAGTAATGCCAGGCAAGGAGAGCTAAATGCGTCAGGTTGTAATTGTTTCTGCCGGATTATCGAACCCATCGACGACTAAGTCGCTGGCAGATCAGCTTGGCAACACCATTCGGGCGGCGGTATCTGCCCGCGGTGAAGCAGTGGAGATCACGCATGTCGAACTGCGACTGCTCGCAACTGATCTAGCCACCGCACTCGTCACCGGAGGCACCTTGTCGCCGAACCTCAGCGCTGCGTTGGATGCTGTGGTGGAGGCCGATGGCCTGGTTGCCGTAACCCCGGTGTTCTCCGCCAGCTACTCCGGCCTGTTCAAGATGTTCTTCGACGTGTTGGATCGAGAGGCGCTCGTCGGCAAGCCGACGCTGCTGGCAGCCACTGCCGGCACGGCACGCCATTCCCTGGTGTTGGATTTTGCGATGCGCCCACTGTTTTCCTACCTAAAGGCCAACGTCATGCCGACGGCTGTCTTCGCTGCTACGGAGGATTTCGGTGGCGAGCATAGCCGTGAACTCCAGGGTCGAATTCAGCGTGCCGCTGCTGAATTCGCTCCGGCTGTGCTTGCTGAACGCACGTCTGTAGGCGGCTTGGGTGGAGTACTCGCGGATCGCAAAGCGACAGCTTCCTCGGGCGGTTTCGAAGCATTGCTCTCCCAACATATGGGGTAGGTCCTGCATAGCGCGTCGCCTAGCGACGCAAGCCACCGGCAATCGCGCTTTTCGTTAGAATTTGGCTATGACGATTAGCGCGATTGACCTGTTTAGTATTGGCATTGGCCCCTCCTCCTCGCACACCGTCGGCCCTATGCGGGCTGCACGACGCTACATCTTGGAACATCCGACCAAGAAGCTGCACGTAGAACTGCGTGGTTCGCTCGCAGCAACCGGTAAAGGCCACGGCACCGACCGCGCCGTGGTCCTAGGGTTGCTCGGCTACGAGCCCCACAACGTTGATCCGCAGGCCGAGCCTGCGCCTGGCGCAGACATTCCTACCCATTCCACCCTGGAAAACGGTATCGAGCTAGAGATCATCTTCGATTCGAAAGCCCTGCCTCAGCACCCCAACGGCATGATTTTCCGCGACACGACACCCGGCGAACCCGCCAATGAGGTGCAGTTCTTCTCGGTAGGTGGCGGCTTTATTCTGTCCGCCGAGGAACTCGCGGAGCAAGAAAAGGATGGTGGACTGGGCTCGGGCGCAGCCACCACCAAGCGTGGCGACGACGTCCCCTACTACTTCACCACCGGTGCCCGACTCATCTCACTGTGCCACAAGTACGACAAGTCAGTCTCGGAAATCATGCTCGCCAACGAGATTGCGCTGCACGACGAAGCCAAGATCAACGAGCATCTAGATAACGTGTGGCACACGATGAAGGAATGTGCGGAAAACGGCATTAAGACCACCGGGATTCTGCCAGGTGGCCTGAATGTCGCGCGACGCGCCCCGCACATTTACCAGCATCTCATGGATCACAAGTCGCTCCAGGAAGGCGATGCCCTTCGCGCCATGGAGTGGGTCAACCTCTATGCACTGGCAGTCAACGAGGAAAACGCAGCTGGTGGACGAGTTGTCACCGCTCCCACCAATGGTGCGGCCGGAATCATTCCGGCTGTGCTGCATTATTGCCGTGATTTCGTCGAAGGCTTCGACGATGCCCAGGCGCGTAAATTCCTGCTGGCAGCAGCTGCTGTTGGTGTCATCATCAAGGAAAACGCCTCTATTTCCGGCGCTGAGGTCGGTTGCCAGGGCGAGGTTGGCTCCGCCGCCTCGATGGCAGCTGCCGGCCTATGTGAGGTTTTGGGTGGCACTCCGGAGCAGGTTGCCAATGCTGCGGAGATCGCGCTGGAACACAACCTGGGCCTCACGTGCGACCCGGTAGCGGGCCTGGTGCAGATCCCATGTATCGAGCGCAACGCCATCGCCGCAGTGCAAGCGATCAACTCGGCCCGCTTGGCTCGACTAGGCACAGGTATTCACCACGTCTCGTTGGATGACTGTGTGCGCACCATGGCGGCCACCGGCCGGGACATGCTGGACAAGTACAAAGAGACCTCTACTGGTGGCCTCGCTGTAAACATCGGACTACCGATGAACCACACGTTCTGCTAGCAGCTCAACCAATAATTGAGGCCGGGTGCCATGGGTTAAGTAGAGAAAAGTGTGTCTCTGATGCGTGGTTTCCGCAGCGTAGCGGCCCTAAAATCGGTTGTTATTGTTTATTGGGGGCCGTAGCCCGCTCGATGTCGTCACTTCGGTGTAGTCGGACTACCGCTGTGGGCTTTTATTCATTAAAAAACGCTGCTCTACGTAGTCGGACTACGCCGAAGCGACGACATAGCACTTGTGCAGCACACCCGCACGACCGGCGACACCCCGACCGGACACACTTTTCTTTACTTAACCCGGTGCCATCCTAAAGATTCAGGATGGCACCCGGCCTTCGTTCACTTCAGGTAGAGCTACTAATCTAGTGCCCGCCGCAGCTCAGCGACGACCTCATCAAGTGCTACGTCTCGCTGCTCATGCGCGGAGAGATCCTTGCAAGCGATCGAATTAGCTTCCAATTCCCGGTCGCCGAGAACCAATGCGAAACGCGCCCCAGCGCGGTCAGCGCCCTTCATTGCGCCCTTCAGACCTCGTTCGCCGTAGGCCATGTCGGCGGAGATCCCAGCTTGGCGAAGTTCGTTGATGATCGTCACCATGCGTCGTTTCGCCGCAGCTCCCATCGCCACGCCGTACACTGAGACGCGCGCGCCACTGGCAGCCTGCTTCTGTTCGGCTTGCAGAGCCAACAAGGCGCGGTCAACGCCGAGCCCGAACCCGACTCCAGAGAGCTCTTGGCCACCGAGTTGCGCCATGAGGCCGTCGTAGCGGCCGCCGCCACCGATGCCGGACTGGGCACCGAGCCCGTCGTGAACAAACTCAAAGGTGGTCTTGTTGTAGTAGTCCAGGCCACGCACCATGCGAGGGTTGATCTCGTAGGCAACGCCCATGTCGTCGAGGTGCGCGAGCACGGTGTCAAAGTGGGCGCGAGCGGCGTCGGAGAGATGATCGAGCATCAGGGGAGCATCAACGAGGAGCTCTTTCATTTCTGGGCGCTTGTCATCGAGAACGCGCAGCGGGTTGATATCTGCGCGACGGCGCGTTTCCTCGTCCAACGGCAGCTTGAAGAGGAACTCCTGCAGCTTTTCACGGTAGGCGGGGCGGCAGGTGTCGTCGCCAAGGCTGGTGAGCTCCAGCCGGTAGCCGGTGAGTCCAATGCTGCTAAAGCACCGGTCAGCTAGGGCGATCACCTCGGCGTCCAAGGCTGGATCATCGATGCCGATGGCTTCGACACCAACTTGCTGGAGCTGGCGATAGCGCCCTGCCTGAGGTCGTTCGTAACGGAAGAACGGACCAGCGTAGGTGAGCTTTACCGGCAGCTGACCACGATCCAGCCCGTGTTCGATCACCGCACGCATAACGCCAGCGGTGCCCTCTGGACGCAAGGTGACGCTGCGGTCTCCACGATCGGCGAAGGTGTACATCTCTTTGCTCACCACGTCGGTAGACTCCCCGACTCCTCGGGCAAACAAGCCGGTTTCCTCGAAGATCGGCAGCTCGATATGCTCGTAGCCCGCCAGGTGGGCCTGATGCGCAAAGCCATCGCGCACAGCTAGGAACTCTGGAGACACTGGTGGCACATAGTCAGGTACGCCTTTGGGCGCCTGGAACGGCTGAAACTTTCGAGAGGTAGTCACAGTTAAGAAAATATACCCGGTCGTTCCCGCTGGCTTGTCGACGACCCGCTGTCCCCTACCGCAATGACTGCAGGAACGGGTTAGTCATCCGCTCCGCCCGGATGGTGGTGTCGGGGCCGTGACCTGGTAGCACAGCCAGCTCGTCCGGAAGAGTGAGAACTTGGCTGCGCAGCGATTCCAGCATGTCGTCGTGATTTGAGTCGGCCAGATCCGTTCGGCCGATCGATCCCTTAAACAATACGTCACCCGAGAAGCACAGCTGCAGCGTAGGCGCTACCAGCAGCACACAACCTGGAGAATGCCCGGGGGCGTGCCGGATTTCGAACTCTACCCCCAGCAGGGTCACTGTTTCGCCATGGTTCAAGTGTTGTGGGTTCGGGATGGCGGTCATGTTCTTGGCGTCGAAAAGCTCTTGGGTCTGCAGGCTTACTCCCTTGCCGTCGCTGAGCATGAATTCGTCGGCTGGGTGGATGTAGACGTTGACGCCAAACCGCTGGGCGAGTTCGCCGGCGTCGCGCGTGTGGTCGATGTGTCCGTGGGTGAGCACGATGGACTCCAGACGCAATTGTTTGTCCTCAAACATCGTCAGCAGCGGATGCACGGTGTTCATGCCCGGGTCGATGACCACGCAGGCGCCGTTGTCGGCGAGCACATAACAGTTAGTTTGGTACGGTCCGGAGGCAAAACCCATCAATTCCATGGTGCCCAGTCTAAGCAGTTTTGCTACCTTGCGGAAGTCCGGCGAGTACCGAGCAAGTAATCTTTAGCGCTGGATATCAATTACTATGTATCAAGCGCAACGTGCGCGGATGCCAACGAAATGTACGTCAACGAATGAAGGACCGTGATGTCTTCAAACAAGGAACGTCGCCAAGAGGCGATGCGGGCGCTCGACCGTGAGCTGAAGAGCCGGGACCGGGCAGAGAAAGCCAAGCCTCTCGGCGTGGTAGCGATGGCAGCGGTAGTCATCCTCGCCCTGGTGGGCGGAATCTGGTTTGCGGCCACCCGCACCAACGAACCAGATGCGCCTCAGGCACAATCAACCGAGGCCAGCTCTACGAAGGCTCCAGAAGTCAAACCCCTGGCTATGAAGCGCACAACTGCCCTGCCAGAGACCGTTTCTTGTGAATACCAAGACGCAGGTACCGCAGCAAAAGCAGTCACGAAACCAACGAAGACCGAAGGCGTTTCGACGACCGGCGAAGTGAAAGTCTCCCTTGACACCACTGCTGGCCCAATCGACCTCACGCTCGATCGTTCGGCCTCCCCTTGCACCGTCAATGCCATCGAGCACCTGGCGTACAACGGCTACTACGACAACACGGTCTGCCACCGCATAACGACGCAGGGAATCTACGTTCTGCAATGTGGCGATCCATCCGGCACAGGTTCTGGTGGCCCCGGGTTCCAATTCAAGAACGAGTACCCCACCGATGAAATGGGAGGCACCTCCCAGGTCGTCTACCCACGTGGCTCTATCGCCATGGCAAACGCCGGTGCAGACACAAACGGGTCTCAGTTCTTCCTGAACTACCAGGACTCCCCACTGGCGGCTAACTACACCTACTTCGGCAAGATCTCGGATGCTGGATTAGCCACCTTGGACAAGGTCGCCGCAGCCGGCACCAAGAACGGTGGCGGCGATGGTGCGCCTGCCACCGAAGTTAAGATCAATTCGGCCAAATTAGGCTAAGAAATAGCAGGACTGCACAAAAATGAGGGACGAATCTTCTTCGTCCCTCTTTTCTTTGGTTAACTCTTGTAACAACAGTAACAAGCTGAAAATTACAAAACGATAAATTTACTCGACCAAAGGCTTCGACCCCACAGGCGACGTATGCGTGCCAGACGCCAATGAAACTGCAGGCAACTCCTACTTTTCGGACATACATTGCGCCACAAAACTAAGGGGCAATCGTCGCACCAAACATGAACAACACCTGAACACCCCAACCCAAAACTGTTGCACAACACCCTACTGGGCATTACGCTGTTGGAAGGTTTACCGCTTCTTCTACACAAAGGATTTCTTAATATGAAGCTCATCTCCCGCAAGGCCCTGACCGCGACGATCGCAGCAGCTGCTATCTCCACCGCAACGCTGACCGCACCTGCAATGGCTCAGACCACCACCTCGGTCGCTTCCACGCCTGCAACCACCACCTCTCAGCCTGCTCCTGCTCCTGCAGATACCACGACCACTACTCCTACCAAGGAAAACGGCTCCTCCGCTTCCGGTTCTTCTGACTCTGACATCTTCAAGGACAAGGACGGCAAAGAGCTCGACGCAGCAGGCAAGATCAAGGTCATCGTCGGCATCCTGACCGGTATTGCTTCCGTGTTCACCGCTCTGGTTTCGATCTCCAACAACTTTGATCGCTTTGCAAAGGCTTTCATGCCTCGCTAAACTGCCTCGCGCAGTCGCACACAACTAAGTGCAAGAAGAAGCCTTAGTTTCCACCCGCCCCAAAGCTCACGAGCTGGAGGCGGGTTTTGTGTATCTAATGTCCCAAGAGCGAAAGCTCGGGTTAAGTAAAAAAGAGTGTGTCCGGTCGGCGTGTCGCCGGCCGTGCGGGTGTGCTGCACAAGTGCTATGTCGTCCCTTCGGCGTAGTCCGACTACGTAGAACAGCGATTTTTAATGAATAAAAACCCACAGCGGTAGTCCGACTACACCGAAGGGACGACATCGAGCGGGCTACGGCTCCCAGACAACCGTAAATACTAGCTTCAGACCCACAACACTGCGGAAAACACGCAGCAGAGACACACTTTTCTATACTTGACCCGAAAATTCGTAGGCGCGGAAAATCACCCTTAGGCATGACAGCCACGCCGCTCTGAGAGCACGGGGCACCAGCGATAATCGGCTGGCTCACCACTGTCCTCAACACGCGAGTGGAGCTCCCGTAGATAGGTCAACAAAAAACACCCCACCCTGGGAGCGCTTGCAGGAGGTGTCCTACAGCTTCTCCCCTGGTGGGGTGCAATTCATGCGCACAGCTGCGCAGTTAGGTTTGGTTTTCTCCAAGCCCAACCATTCAAAAGGTGGTTAATACACCCAGTCCAGCATTAGAAGCGAATTAACGGCTTCAAGGCATCGCGAACTGGCGCAGGCAGCGTGGTTCATGAAGTTAGCGATCAACGCCGGGTTGAGGTGATGGAACATACCAACGATTACTGCGGTGAGGCCGAACAGAGCCAGAATGCCACCGCCCAAAGAAGATCCCGCAGAGGAGGTCGAAGAACCGGTGCTGCCCGTAGTGCTGCCTGAGGTCGAGCCAGCAGGCTTCTTCACTGCCGCTTCGATTTCGATAGGAAGCTCAACCTTGGTGCCAGCATCGGTGGTGATGACCAGCGTAGCTGGGCTTTCGATGTCCTGAGGAACCGTCAGCTCGACAGTGGCCTTGCCAGCTCCAGGCAAACCTGCCTCGTAAGCCGGGTCGATGTTTGCGGTTTCTTCCACATCGCCCAGCTTGACCGTCACAGTCTTTGCTGGATCACCCACGGTGTAAATCAGGGAAGAAAGGTCGATCTTCAAAGGCTTGCCAGCAGTTGGGGTGCTTTCAAGGTGCACACCGACGCCGTTCTGGCTAGCACGTGGCGCAAGGTCCTTGTTGGCTTCGAGGTAATCGATGAGTACCTGGACATCCATCTGTCCGGTGTTTGGCAAGACGGTTTTTTCGTTGCCGAGTGCGCTGAAGCCATCGCCGCCCTGGAGCAGGAAGGTCGAACCCGCAACGATGTAGTTCTTGGTGAGGTCGATTGGCTTGCCGTCGATAAGCACGCTGGTGACGCGCTTGCCCTGTGGGGCGTCCGGATCGTAGGTGTAGGTTAAGTTATCGGACCAGCCTAGTGCCAACATTGGGCGTTCAGCATTATCTGGCCTCCACTGCTGCTCCAAGACCTGGACAATGTCGGCACCGGTGAGGGTGGTGTAGGAAATCTCGTTGCCGAAAGGCTGGGCGGCAAAGGCCTCTGCGTAAGTGACTGCACCCTTAAGCAGGTCAGCACGAACACCACCTGGGTTCATTACACCCAGGTCAGGTTTGACGCTCGTGGTGTTGGCGATACCCTGCTTCGCGGCTTCGGCGATCATGTTGGAAATCGTCGATTCGACACCGCGGTTGCTGCCAGCTTCCTTGACGGTACCGTTATTCGATCCGCGGTAGAAGTCGCTGGTCAGTTGCGCTACTTCCTTGTTGCCTTCTTCGGCTGCCTTGCTCTCGGCATCTGCTACGAGAGCTGCGACCTGAGCATCCGGTGTCGCAGCACAGGCTGCTGCGATTTCGTCGGTGCTGTAGACCTTGGAAGCGATGTTGGTGATCTTCTTGGAAGTCGGATCAAAAGTGATATCCAGGTCGGCTAGGCCCTTGCCGTAGTGACCGGCCTGTACCAGCGCGAACTTGGAGCCGTCCTTACGAGTGATCACCTGGTTGTCAATCAAGTGAGAGTCGCCAGCCATGGCGATGTCCACGAATTCATTGAACATCTCTGGGGTACGGAAGCCCTCGTGGATCAGTGCAACTACCACGTCAGCCTCGCCGGATTCCTTGAGCTTTTTCGCAGCTTCGTTGGTGGCAGCGTTTGGCTCACCAAAGTCGATGCCCACGATCCCGGCAGGAGAAACCTTGTCCTTCGTGGTTTCGGTTACGGTACCGACGAAAGCGACCTTTACGTCATTGACTTCCTGGATGGAGTAAGCAGGGAGATCTGGGCTCTCGCCATAGACGTTTGCGCCAAGGTATGGGAACTCTGCGATGTCGGTTACACGACCAGCGAGATCTGCGTAGCCAGCATCGAACTCATGGTTGCCTACCGCGGAAGCAACCAAGCCCATAGCGTTGAGGGCTCGCAATGTTGGCTCGTCCTTGAGCAGTGCCGAGTTGAACGCGGATCCACCGATGTTGTCACCCGAAGAAACGAAAAGCTGAGGCTTGCCATCGGCAGCCTTTGGCAGCATACAAGCCAGCATCGCGGCACCAGGCTCTAGTACTTTTCCGTCTTTAGCAGCTTGCTTAGAGATGTGACCGTGGAAATCAGTGATACCAGCGATGTTGAACTCCACCGGTGCGGACTGTGCGTGTGCGGCGGGAGTCATCGCCACGCCAACAGCGAGAGCTGCGGCGGCAGCAGTTGAAGTGCGGGTCAACCGCTGGAAAATGCGTCAAGACACAAGGGCTCCTTGCTCAGGAAAGCTAATAGTTACCAAATTGTTGTATCTCAATCGGTCGCTGTGCGCCCTGCAACTTTTTCCTCTTTGACACTTCGCTTGGGGATTTTCCCCAAGCGCTACAAAAAGTTCATTCCTGGTTAACCACCTGAGGTCAGCCGATACACGTCGAACACACCTTCAATATTTCGCAAACGCGTCATCAAAGCTCCCAGCTGCTTAGTATCAGATACCTCAAAGGTAAACTTCGCAATCGCAACTCGGTCGTCCGCAGTATGAATATTCAAGGCGGTCGTCGTCAAACGCTCCTCATTGATAACCCGAGTGATTTCCAGCAACAGACCTTGTCGATCCAACGCCTCCAGCTGGAGATTTGCCGAGAATACCGAGCTGCCTTCGACTCCCCACGCGACGTCGATTAGGCGCTGCGGCTCCTCGCGCAACTTGGTGGCGTTGGTGCAATCCGCCCTGTGCACTGAGACGCCTCCACCGCGAGTAACGAAACCGAAAATTTCATCACCAGGCACCGGCATGCAACACTTGGCCAGTTTCGCCATGACATCGGGGCTGCCCTGCACCAAAATCCCGCTGCCTTCACTGGCCTGGCTCCGAGCGGCACTCTTGGCTTGCACGATTTCGGAAAATGGAGCACGCGCGACAAGTGCGTCTTGGGCATCGTCCTCGGAACCAAACAGAGACGTGAGCTGTTCGACGACGTGCTTCGCAGAAATCTGCCCCTCGCCAATCGCCGTATACAGGGCATCAACATCCGCATAATTGAGCAGCGCTGCAAGTTCCTTCATGGAATGTGCGTTCAACAAGCGGTGTTTTGGCAAGCCTCCGCGCTGGATTTCCGCAGCCAACGCGTCGCGCCCCACCTCCAGGGACTCTTCTCTACGTTCCTTGGCAAACCACTGGCGAATTTTGGCCTTGGCCCGGGGCGATACCACGAACTTTTGCCAATCTTGGCTCGGGCCGGCGTTAAGGTCCTTGGAAGTAAAGATCTCCACGCGGTCGCCGTTCTTCAGCTGGGATTCCAACGCGACCAACTTGCCGTTGACCTTCGCACCGATGCAGCGGTGGCCGACCTCGGTATGCACGGCATAGGCAAAGTCCACCGGCGTCGAATTCACCGGCAAATTGATAACGTCACCCTTGGGGGTAAACGCGAAAATCTGCTTCGCGGAAAGGTCATAGCGCAACGAGTCAAGGAATTCGTTCGGATCTGCGGCCTCTTTTTGCCAGTCCAGCAACTGCCGCATCCACGCAATTTGATCCACTTCCTGCTGATCACCGGAATGCGAGCCCTTGGTTTCCTTATAACGCCAGTGCGCGGCGATGCCGTACTCTGCGTTGTAGTGCATCTCGTGCGTGCGTACTTGGACTTCCAGCGGTTTACCACCCGGCCCCATCACGGTGGTGTGCAGCGATTTATACACGCCGAACCTTGGGGCCGAAATGTAATCCTTGAAGCGACCTGGCATGGCGTTATACAACGCGTGAACAGCACCAATGGCGGCGTAGCAGTTATGGATATTATCCACCAGAATTCGGATGCCGACGAGGTCGAAAATCTCATCAAAGTCACGACCGCGCACGATCATCTTTTGATAGATCGACCAGTAGTGCTTCGGCCGGCCCATCACTTCGGCCTCAATGTGGTTTTCTTTCAGCGTCGCGGATACCGCTTGGATGATTTCCTGCAGGTAGCGGTCGCGCGATGGGGAACGGTCCGCCACCAGGCGCACGATCTCGTCATACTTCTTAGGGTACAAGATAGCAAAAGAGAGGTCTTCAAGCTCCCACTTCACCGAAGCCATACCCAATCGGTGCGCCAGCGGAGCGATCACTTCGAGAGTTTGGCGCGCTTTCTTTGCTTGCTTTTCAGGCGGCAGGAAACGCATAGTACGCATGTTGTGTAGGCGGTCGGCCACCTTGATCACCAACACCCTAGGGTCTTGGGACATCGCCACAATCATCTTGCGGATCGTCTCGGCCTCCGCCGCAGCTCCTAGCGCGACCTTGTCGAGCTTCGTCACGCCGTCGACAAGCCGAGCAACCTCGGTGCCAAATTCCTCAGACAGCTGCTCAACTGAATAGTCCGTGTCTTCGACGGTGTCGTGCAGCAACGCGGCCACCAAAGTAGTGGTGTCCATACCAATTTCCGCAGCGATGGTCGCCACAGCGAGCGGGTGAGTAATGTACGGATCGCCGGACTTGCGAAACACGCCCTCATGCAGGCGCTCAGCCGTGTTGTAGGCACGCTGCAACACGGCGCCGTCGGCTTTGGGGTGGAACTGGCGGTGAATCGAGAGCAACGGGCTCAAAACCGGGTCGACTTTTGGTTTGCCACCGCCGGTGAGGCTGCGAGCCAGCCGTGCAGAAACGCTACGCATGTTAACTTGCTGCTTCTGCTGCTTGCGATCTGCCATGAGTTCCCTCGTTAGTTGTTCACATCGTGTTCACCTAGGTGATTGCTACGATGCTACTTGAATCCTGCAACTTAGTTATCTTCATTGAGCACGATTATGGGCGCATCGCCGAGCTTTTCCCGGCCACCGAGCCCCGGGACCTCGAGCACGACCACATAACCGGCTACGATGGCTCCGCACTCACGCAAAAGCTCGGCCGCGGCTCGCAAGGTACCTCCGGTGGCCAACACATCATCCACCAACACGATCCGCTTGCCAGAGACATCGATTCCGCTCGCTGGGATTTCCAGCGCCGCCGACCCATATTCCAGGGCGTACGCGCGGGTATGAACTGGTGGTGGCAACTTCCCTTTCTTGCGAATTGCCAAGATGCCCTGGCCCAGTTTGTACGAGACTGCAGATCCCAGCAAGAATCCACGAGCGTCCAAACCACCGATCATCTCTGCCCCCAGACTTTCCGACGCAGCGGCGAGATCATCAACCAAGATCCGGAAACCTGCGGGATCAGCCAAAACTGGAGTTAGGTCTTCAAATAGCACGCCGGGTGCTGGGAAGTCCGGCACGAGACGTACCAGCGCGCGCAACGCTTCCGAAGCCGAGTTGTAGGTGGGTTCGCTCATGGCTTTTTGCCTTCCTGCCATCGCTCCATGTTCCAGCCGATGCCAGATTGAGCGGTATTGACAACAATATTTGCAACATTTTTATCGTAGATCAGGGTGCGCGGTTGCGAAGCCAATGGGATCACATCCGACTCGTCCCACAGTCGCTGTTCCTCAGCGCGCAGCTTCTCGACGTCCCCGATGTCGCCGTTGATATGACCGAAGCCAACGTTTGGATCCGCCGCATGTAACAGCGCGTCGATCGTTCCTGGCACCTCAACTTCCACACCCGACGGGGTTTGCTGAATGCGGTGAATGTCTTCAAACGATTGGTTCTCCACACTGGCATCCACCACGGTGATACCAGCGGGGGCGCACGACGCCGCGATGGCGGCGACCATTTCCTTTTTTCGCTCATCCGGCCCCAAGTACCCAACTCGGATGGTGACGCCACGTAGTCTCTCCGCAACGGCCAGATCGGTATGGCGATGCTTGGCGATCACGCCCTCCAACTGTGGATTAATCGAATCCGCCACAGAAGTCAGGTGCGTCCAAACCGGAGGCACCTCCACCCCAGCAGCCTTGGACGACGCAGCTGCCACCGCATTCTGATCGACACAGGCGGCAAACGCCTGGCGGGCAGGCGCACTGGCGAAAACACCAGCATTCCCAAGCGTCAACTGCTCGGTTAGGTGCCCCGGGGTGCGCTCAATCGTGAAGCGGTTGTTCGGATCATCTCGGTTGACCCAGCTGACTTCGCCGACCCCGATGAGATCCGCTACTTCCACCGAATTAGCCTGGTTAACCTCAGCCAAGTTGGCGGACCGTGGCCACATCATGACCTTTTCAATGGAGGCAACGTCACCGTTGAAAGACTCATTGCGCACCAACTGTAACGCGCCATTATCCGCGACTGATGCAATCTTGTACGGCCCTGCAGAAACTTGCAGTTCAGGGTCGAAGTGTTTGAGGTCGAATCCTTCCCGCCATACTTTAGCGACCGGCATAAGAGCCCCGGAGTTCTCAGACTGCAATGCGGCTACCAGCTGCTCCTCACTCATCCCCACTCGGTGCGCGATTGCATGTGAGGGAACCACAGTTCCGGGCCCAAACAAGCTACGCCACCTCGAACCAACATCTGTCTTGAACACCACCGAGAATTTCTTTTCCCCCGGCGCACATTCTAAGCGATCGACCTGCTCCATTAACGGAACGAGCGAATTAAACAGCCCGCGCAGGCTTCCCGCTTTATAAGCAAGAAGGAAATCAGTACAGGTCACTGGGACCCCATCTGAATAGCTAGCAGTGCTGTTAATGGTGTACTCCACCCGCTGTTGCGGAGCTGGAATTACCTGGGCAGTTGCAATATCGCGATTCGGGATGAACTGCCCAGACGGGCCCTTGACAAACACCGCAGGAAACATCCGACCGCCGATGATATCCGCATTTGTCGACGCCCCCAATGTCGTCGCCGCATTGGTAGTAAGCAGCGGAGTGCCAACGGCATACCCAAAGTGGTCTATCGGTGGTTGACTTAATTTCCCTCCACCACAGCTGCTCAACGTGACAACTGCCACCAGCGCCACAGCTATTTTTGCGGCCTTGTTGGTGAGTGAACCCTTGACAGTTGAAAACATCGCGTCCTTTAACAAGAAATGGGTACAAGCTACGCGCCCGGCCAGTTAAGACTAACTGGATCAAGGCACACGTATCGAGTATAGGTTTTTCAGCCATCGGGGAGAAAATGCGCCTCCACGTGTTAGAAGCGAACAGCTTAGAGAACAACGAAACCCGGCTGCACGATCGCAGCCGGGTATCAATCCGAAATCGAACTAGGAACCCTGATTCGGGCGCCAGGTTCGACCATTGCCGGTCTTGTCCAGACCTCCAGACGTGTCCACCGGTTTCGCGGGAACGACCGGGGTAGTTACCACGCGCTTTGCCGGCGACACGCCGTCGATAGGCGCCACTGCAACAGTTGCATCAGGCGTTCCGGCGCGTGCTGCGGCCACCGCAGCGTCGTGCGCACGTACCTTCTTCTGGCGACGCTTAAATGTCACCAACAGCGGTGTCGCCAACAAGACGGAGGAGAACGCACCTTCGATGATGCCGATGAGCTGGACCAACGCCAAGTCTTTCAGCGTGCCGACGCCCATCATCCACACCGCGACCACCATCAGTGCCAGGATCGGCAGTGCCGAAATCACGGTCGTGGAGATCGAACGCATCACTGTTTGGTTAACCGCCAAGTTCGCCTGTTCGGCATAGGTTCTGCGAGTTGACGCCTCATACCCAGCGGTATTTTCCTTTACTTTGTCGAAGACAACGACGGTGTCGTAAAGGGAGAACGAGAGGACCGTGAGAAGGCCGATGATAGTCGCTGGGGTCACTTCGAAACCGACGAGCGAATACGTGCCGGAGATGACGACGATGTCGACGACGAGAGCCGCGATAGCTGCCACAGCCATGTCCCGCTCGAAGCGGAACATGATGTAGATGAAGACCAAGCCAAAGAAGACCAGCATCGAAATAATCATTCGGTTGGTAATCGTCGAGCCCCAGGACTCGGAGACTGTCGAGTCGCCGATAGCGTCCGGCGTGGGTTTGCCGGTGGCATCAGCTGGCGTGAACTTCTCGTAGAGAGCGTTACGTGCGGTGGCGATTTGTTCGTCGCTCAAACGCGGGGTGTGGATTTCCAACGTGCGTGTGTCACCGGCACCGACGATTTGAACTAACTGAGGGCTAACATTAGTTGCCTCGGTAAAAGCTTCCTCGACTTGCTCAGTAGTAAGGTTCGCTGCTGGCATGTTCATCTTGGTTCCGCCCTCAAAGTCGATGCCCATGGTGAACCCACGTAACGCGATAACCAAAATCGAGCCTACAAGCAAAGCGATCGTGATGGAGTACCAAAGCTTGGTGCGACCGATGAAGTCGATTCCACCCTCGCCAGTGTAGAGGCGATTCATTGTTGACTGTGCCATGTTAGGCCTCCTCATTCTCAGCGTGGGTGTTGACGCTTGTCTTTGCTTGCTCAGCCGGTTTATGTTCATCATGGTCGAGCTCGCCGTCGGCACGTCGACGATCAGCCACCTTCATCACCGACGCTAAACCATTGACACCCGGGCGGGCGAACCAAGGATTTCGAGAGGCGAGGATAACCAACGGACCAGTGAGGAGGAAGGTAATAAGCAAGTCATAAACAGTGGTTAGGCCGAGCGTGAAGGCGAAGCCCTTGACCTCCCCCACCGCCAGGATGTAAAGCACCACGGCTGCGATGAGCGACACCATGTTACCCGTCACCACGGTACGCTTCGCGCTATCCCACGCACGTGGCACTGAAGATCGGAAGGTGCGGCCGTCGCGGATCTCGTCCTTGATGCGTTCGTAGAACACGACAAAGGAGTCTGCAGTAGTACCAATACCGATGATCAAACCTGCGACGCCCGCCAAGTCTAGCGAATAGCCAATCCATCGGCCTAGCAACACCAATGTGCCATAAACCAGTGCGCCGGAAGCCACCAAAGTAAACATCGCTAACAGGCCGAATACGCGGTAGTACGCCAAGGCATAGAGCGCCACTGCGATCAGACCTACCAACCCGGCGATCAAGCCGGCTTTCAAAGATGCCGAGCCTAGGGAAGCCGGGATTGTGGTGGCAGTGCCGCCGCGCTCGCCGTTCTCACCGGCGAAGCTCAATGGCAACGCACCGTACTTAAGGTTATTTGCCAAATCCTGGGCCTCTTGCTGTGTGAAGTCACCTGTAATCGAGGTGGCAGAGCCTGCAGGAGTAGCGCTTTGAATAACTGGGGCCGAGATGATCTGGGAGTCCAGGGTAATCGCTATCTGACGCTGCAAGTATTCCTGGGTGACCTTGGCCCACGTAGACGCGCCCTGCTCACCGCCTTCGGATTTGAAGGAGAAGTTGATTTCCATCTGGCCGGTTTGAGAATTCAGGCCACCAGCAATTTGGCGATTAGAGTCAATCTCGTTACCCGTTAAACGTTTGCCGGTCACCGGATCAGTCTGCCCGACGAGTAGCGGGGCAGGCTCTAGCACATACTTGCCTCCCTGGCCGTCACAGGTCACCAATGGTTTGGCAGGGTCGTCAGTTCCGGCGATGGGATCGAGTTCATCGGTGCACTGCAGCAGGCCTGCCGCGGCGTATTGTTTCGCGGGGTCATCACTTTGACGGTCGTCGCGAAGCATTGCGGTAACTTCTTGGCGCCGCTGTGTGGCTTCTACCGAGTTGGCTGGTTCTGCCGGAGGGGTCGCGGTGATCTCGCCTGCAGTGAATTTTTCGGCCCCTTCCTCAGTCCCGCTGTTCAGGGCCTCGACGGTAGTGGTCAGGCTCGCCTTGGCCTGTTCAGGGGTGATCACGCCTTTGGCGATCCAACGATTAGCCATATCGAGCGTCGTGTCGAGGACTGCCTTTGGTTCCGGATTACCTGGCTGTGCTACGGGACGAAACAGCAGCTGCGATGTCTGTCCCAGGGCCCGGGCTTGAGACGTGTCTTCACCAGGCACGGTAATCACCAAGGTGTTGCCGTCAGTGACCACGCTTGCGCCCGTGACCCCCATGCCATTGACGCGGTTTTCCAGGATCATTCGCGCTTGAGCAAGCTGCTCCTTGGTGGGCTCAGCTCCTTGAGGCACAAGGGTCACGCGAGTGCCTCCTTGCAGGTCAATACCCAGTTTAGGCTTGATGCTGTGGTCACCCGTTAAGAAAATTAACCCGTACACCGTGAGGAGCACTAGGATGAAAAGCCCAATGGCCTGCTTCGGCCACGACCTCCGGCTGGAAATACTTCCGGAACTTGCTGACACGTCGGTTTTCTCCTTGTGTGTTCACATTGGTAAGTGTTGCTGCGCCGCTTCCCGCACGATCAGCGAACATGATCGGTGAACATGGTCGGAAAAGCTGTTCGGGAAAGTTGCCAAATTTTCATGCTACTTCACTATGCACACCCGGCCACGGTTACGGTGCGGATTAGTGTCAGGACGTTTTCTTAATAATTGCGCGTCGTTCCCACGTAGTGGCAACTCCAGGAGCGACTTCCAGTCCGACAACTTCCTCAGTCAAGGTCACTACCTTTCCGTGTAATCCGGACGCGGTGACCACTTGATCTCCGACAGCAAGGCTAGCTTGAATGGCGTTGATTTCCTTGATTTGTTTGCTGCTCCGAAGCGAATTAAGCACTACTGGGATCGCCAATATAATCAGCATCACCAGCAATAGCACGGATTGGTTCATGTATAGCTCAACTCCCACAATGGTTTCGATGGAAAATCTCTTGCTAGAACTCTAACTGGTGTATTTCGGTGTAAGCCCCTGGGGCCTCCGGTGGCGCCTGGAGCCCCAAGTGGTTCCAAGCGGCGGACGTCGCCACTCGCCCACGCCCTGTGCGAGCAATCAGGCCGGCGCGCACCAAGAATGGCTCACACACTTCTTCCACCGTCGCAGGCTCCTCGCCGACTGCGACGGCCAAGGTTGTCAGCCCGACCGGTCCGCCCCCATGCCCTTTGATCAGTGCATTGAGGACCATTCGATCAAGCCGGTCAAGTCCCAAATCGTCTACATCAAAAACGATGAGCGCGGCTTTGGCGGCACCTAGATCGATGTGGCCATCCGCGTGAACCTCGGCGAAGTCGCGCACTCGACGCAGGAGTCGGTTCGCAATTCGCGGGGTGCCACGAGAACGAGAGGCGATCTCGTAGGCTGCATCGCCGTCGATCGTAACGCCTAAGATACGGGCGGCCCGTAGCACGACCTCGGTCAAATCTTCATCATTGTAGAACTCCATCTGCGCCACGAATCCGAAGCGATCCCGTAATGGTCCGGTGAGCATTCCAGAGCGCGTAGTAGCCCCGACCAAGGTAAAAGGCGCAATTTCTAGTGGGATCGAGGTCGCCCCTGGCCCCTTACCCACGATCACGTCAATTCGAAAGTCCTCCATCGCCATGTAGAGCATTTCTTCGGCAGGCCGAGCGATGCGGTGGATCTCATCGATAAACAGCACGTCGCCTTCAATGAGATTGGACAACATCGCCGCCAAATCTCCCGCTCGTTCCAGAGCTGGTCCGGAGGTCATCCGCAGGCTAGCCCCCATTTCCTGCGCGACGATCATTGCCATAGTGGTCTTACCCAACCCGGGGGGCCCGGAAAGCAGCACATGGTCGGGCACTACCCCGCGCTTGCGGGCACCGGTAAGCACCAGGTCCAACTGGCTTCGAACCTTCGGTTGCCCGATAAATTCATCGAGGCTTTTCGGACGCAGACTGGTTTCAACGTCTTGTTCGCCTGCCAACGCGTGCGCCTGAATAGCTGAGTCTGGATCGCGCACCGAACCCGCATCCGTCGCGCGTGGTGGCAGCCCTCCAGGAATGTCGAATACAGTTTTTTCTACATCTGACATAGCAGGTTACTTCTTTCCTAGATAAGCCAATGCGGCTCTGAGCGCCTGCGAGGTATTGGCCACCGGCGCGTCGTCAAGCACTGCATTCAGCGCATCTACGGCTGCCTTTTCGTTGAATCCAAGCCCGACCAGCGCAGCAACCACCTGCTCGTTATCGATATCCCCACTCCCGGCTGGTCGTTCAGCAGTTGGGGTCGGCGTAGCCGTAGCAAACGCTGTGACCTTGTCCTTTAGTTCGACGACCATACGATCTGCCATCCGCTTGCCGACGCCCGGGATCCGCTGCAGCGCCTTGGCATCCGAATGCGTAATAGCATTGGCTAGTTCCTCAGGGGTGAGCATCGCCAACGCAGCCATCGCTAGCTTGGGACCCAGCCCAGAAACGCTCTGCAAGACACTGAATAGTTCACGAGAGGTGGCATCTGAAAACCCGTAGAGCAACATTGCATCTTCACGCACAACCATGGTGGTGAGAATTCGTGCCTGCTCCCCACGCTTCAAAGTGCCCAATGTCCGCGGGGTGGCGGCGAAGAAATAGCCCACCCCGCCGCACTCGATCACGGCGCCGGATAGCTCAATAGCTACGACTTCTCCGTTCAGCGATGCAATCACTTATTTGCTCCTTGATGGCTTGGTAATCGAATGGCTAATCACCGGTGTGTGGGCGGTGCGAGAACGACGCTGTTCATTAAAGCTTGCTTTAGCTTGGCCCAGTTTCCGTTGCTGTGATCGCGCATGTTGAGCGAGTTCCGTTGCGGAGACACGCTGACGCTCCAGCATTGGTGCCCGCCAGCAATGACATACCGCCAAGGCGAGCGCGTCAGCGGCGTCCGCTGGCTTGGGAGGCTCGGAAAGACCCAGAATCCTGGTAATCATCACCGTCATCTGTTTCTTATCGGCTCTACCGTTGCCGGAAATTGCCTTCTTCACTTCACTAGGAGTGTACATATGCACGCTAATCCCCCGCTCAGCTGCCGCGAGAACCAGGACTCCCACTGCATGAGCGGTATGCATGACCGTAGAGACGTTGCCACGCTCAAAAATCCGCTCGATTGCAACGACGTCCGGTTGGTAGTCATCGAGCCACTCCCGAACTGCGGTGCTCAGCCGCAGAAGCCGCTCCGTAAGTTCAGCTGTCGCCGGGGTGCGCACGACGCCAACGGCGATTGGGTAAATCGCCCGACCGGTGCCAGTTTGCACCACCGAGAGGCCACACCTAGTAAGACCAGGGTCAATACCCATCACTCGTAGTCCAGCACCAGCCACTAACGCTCTCAACTTTCACCACGTCTGCCCTGCTTTCCCTTTGGCAAGACAAAGCTAGGCATTGAATTAAAACATGATCCAGGGCTAATTTAGCACAACTTTTCGAGTCGCTCGCCTTCGCGAAGCACCATTACGATTCTCCACCAATGAGACTGCCATAGAGTCGAATGAAGTAACCAAAACTGTAAACTAATGCCGAACTGATTGGGGTGAAATCCTTGGGACGCATCTACGACATGGGACTGGTCGATATTCAGCGCATCGCGCTTCTCACCAACCCTACCGCCGTCGGCTCGCACGGCGCCGTCCATCGGGCTGCGATCGCACGCCAGCGCTTTAACGACGCCGGGATCGACGTCCTAAGTATCCAAGGTAAAGATGTCGAAAGTTCGAAGCAGCTGGCAGCTGAGATGATTGCACATCCGGACATCGATGCCCTCGTTCTATGTGGTGGCGATGGATTGGCCAACTGTTGCCCTGGAAACCCAAGCCAACTCCCTCAAGCCATTGGGCTTGATCCCTGCCGATACCGGAAGTGACCTAGCTCGATCTCTCAATATTCCAGAACACCCTGAGCGCGCCGCCGACGTTATCATGCGAGGTTTTTACACCACTACCGACTTGGGCAAGGTCCACGACGGTAAGGGCACTTCCATGTGGTCCTCCACGATCGCTGCTATCGGCACCGATGCACATGCTGCCCAAAAGGCCCGCCAACTAAACCCACGGCTAGAGTCATTGCGCTACCCCTTAGCTGCAGCTAATTCACTGCCTCATTTCCGCGGACACCGGGCCAAGATCGTCCTTGACCTTGAACGCGTAATTGAGGGCGAATTTGCGCAGATCAGGATTGGAAACACACCATATTACGGTCAAGGAATGCGGATGTGCCCCGACGCAAACCACCACGATGGCTTGCTGGACATCACGATGGTGCGGCCAGCGCCTAGGCTGCAGGCATTTCGCGATCTCGCTCGTGGATACGTCCGAGGCATCAAAGATCTGCCCAACGTGTCCTTCGCGCAGGCAGCGCACATCTCGCTGGAAAAGCGAGGGCAACCGATCACTGCGGACGGCGAGCCGTTTGCCAATGACAAAGCAGAGTTTGAGGCTCTGGAAGGTGCGGGGCGTTTTCTAGTGCCAAGGCCCTAAAACGATCTCCAAATTGTGTAGGCGCCGAATCGAATGCGGCACGAGTATCACCCAACGAGCTACCTTTGCTAACTGCCTTTGAAATTGCGCCTGTAAATATGTGCAACCTCAAAGGCAATCGGCATCGTAGTAGTAATTAGACGCGAAATTTGACCCAACAAAAGCCAAACCCCAAACCCGGTCGGCAAAATGCCAACCGGGCCAGAAGGCGACTTGCTAGCTAGCGTCGAGTTCAGCCAAAACTTCGTCGGAAAGCTCCATGTTGGTGTAGACGTTTTGGACGTCGTCGGAATCTTCGAGTGCGTCGACAAGCCGGATGATTTGGCGGGCACCGTTTGCGTCCAGCGGTACGAGCACGGAGGCGCGGAAGTCAGAGTCGAAATCGTCGATGTCGATGCCTTCAGCAGTCAGGGCCTCTTTCACCGCGGTCATGTCGGCGGCCTCGGAAACAACCTCGAAGCGATCGTTGGCGTCATTGACTTCTTCAGCCCCTGCATCGAGCACAGCCATGAGGACATCGTCTTCGCTGAGCTCGCCCTTCGGTACGAACACCACACCCTTGCGGGTGAACATGTAGGCCACGGAGCCGGACTCGGCCAGGTTGCCGTTGTTTTTGTTAAAGGCGGTACGTACTTCGGTGGCCGCGCGATTACGGTTGTCGGTCAGACATTCGACCAGGATGGCGACACCATTGGGGCCATAACCTTCGTACATGATCGTTTCCCAGTCAGCGCCACCGGCTTCTTCGCCCGAACCGCGCTTGCGGGCGCGCTCGATGTTGTCATTAGGAACCGAGGCCTTCTTGGCCTTCTTGATCATGTCATCCAACGTTGGGTTTGCGGTTGGATCGCCACCACCGGTGCGTGCTGCAACCTCGATGTTCTTAATAAGCTTGGCAAATTCTTTACCTCGCTTGGCATCGTTGGCTGCTTTCTTGTGCTTAGTAGTAGCCCATTTGGAGTGGCCTGCCATGTGACACTTACCTTTCGTCGCGCCGTACGCCCATATTGCGACGCCCGACAGTTCATGTATTCCTCAAGCTCCGGAAACCCGACCTGCGCAACGCATGAAGAACTCCCGGGAGCGTATCGGCTTGCAATTATACGCTCCCGCTTCGCGGGATTTTATTTAGCCTTCTTTGCGTCCCGCACCATCTGCAAGAAGTACTCATGCACACGGGTATCTCCCGTGACCTCTGGATGGAAAGACGTAGCCAAGATATTTCCCTGGGTAACAGCCACGATCGCATTCGCATTGGGCCCATCGGGCACACGAGCCAAAACCTTTACCCCTGGACCTACTTCCTCGATCCACGGAGCCCGGATAAATACGGCGTGAACAGACTCCTCAATCCCCTCGAAAGCCAAGTCGGCTTCAAAAGAATCCACCTGTCGGCCAAAAGCGTTACGACGCACCGTCGCGTCCAACGCTCCAAAACTCACGGCATCAGGACGGGTATCCAAGACTTTGCTTGAGAGCAAGATCATGCCAGCGCAGGTGCCGTAGGCCGGTAAGCCGTCGGCAAGCGCGGCACGAAGTGGCTCATAGAGTCCCCCGATTGTCAGCAATTTGGACATCGTAGTGGATTCACCACCGGGCAAAATGATGCCGTCGATGCCTTCCAAATGCTCGATTCGACGCACCGCGCGGTGCTCGATTCCCAACGCATCCAAAGTGCGTTGGTGCTCTGCTACTCCGCCCTGTACTGCAAGAACGCCAATAATCATTACTTTTCCTTCAGTGTGTTCAACGGGATGGGTTGCTGCCCTGGAGGCAAGGACCGAGTCAAACCTTCCTGTGTTACCACCGCGACAAGGTTCCCGGATGCATCGAAAATCCGTCCATGGGTCAGTGCGCGGCCATCTGAGGCGGAAGGCGAAACTTGATCATAGAGCAGCCATTCGTCCGCGCGAAATGGTCGCAAGAACCACATGGCGTGGTCCAAAGATGCTTCCTGCACTTCGATTCCAGGATGGGGAACGAGTGCCGACTGCAACAAGGTCATGTCAGACATATAAGCCAAAGTGCAGATGTGGAACATGTCGTCGTCAGGCAGGCGGTTTTTGCTCTTGAACCACACCACCTGCTGGCTTGGAGTGTCTGGATTATGTTCGAATTGGTCCTCTGGAACATACCGAATATCCCATTCGTTCCATTCGTCCAGCAGCGCCAGCGTGGTGCGGCGCATGGTGGTAGTGTCCATGTGAATATCTTCCGGCCGGGGGACGTCGCGCATCCGGTCCATGTGTTCGAGTCCCACTTGCCCGCGGCGATGAAAGCTGGCTTGCATGATGAAGATGGTGCGACCTTCCTGAACAGCCTTGACCTGACGGGAACAAAAACTTCCACCGTCACGCACACGATCTACGATGTAAATGGCAGGATCGCTAGACTGTCCTGGCGCGATGAAATAGCCGTGGAGTGAATGGACCAGGAACTCATCACTGACCGTGTTGACAGCGGCGACCAACGCCTGGCCCGCTACCTGGCCACCAAACGTGCGCGTAAGTGCCGACTCAATGGCTCGGCCTCTGAAAATGTCCTTATCGATTCGCTCGAGGTCAAGGATCTGCTCAATCTTTGCCATTACTCGCCTTGTTCTTCGTCGATGGAGTTATCGTCGTACACTATGTTTCCATAACCCGCTGGCTACCTGTGCGATAGGCCGTACTCGCCGGCAGTTAGATATCGTTATTAGCCATGACACCACGCAAACTGTATTCTTCGCTGGCCTTCGCTGAGATGGTGACCTGGGCTCTGCTGCTTCTCGGCATTGCCTTGAAATATTCCGGGGTCACCCCCGTCGGCGTCCGCATCGCCGGGCCAATTCACGGCTTCACCTTTTTGGGTTTTGGTGCCACCACCCTGTTGATCTGGATGAATAATCGCTGGCCAGCAGTCCGAGGCGTCCTTGGGCTGCTGTCAACTATCGTCCCATTCGCCACCGTGCCCTTCGAAAAGAACACCGAAAAGGCCGGGCTTCTCGACGGCCGCTGGCGGTTCCAAGACCCCGCCGAACAGCCTAACGGTCTTCTCGATCAGCTCCTGGCTTTCATAGTTCGTAAGCCGCTACTGGCCGCAGTAATCATTCTCGTGGCCGTAGTGATCGTCTTTACCGTCTTGCTTTCCTTGGGCTCCCCGCTGGAAGCGCTGCGCAGTTAAAGGTTAAGTAATGCAAAGCGCGTCTCAGATTCGTGTTTTCCGCACCGAAGGAGTCCTAAACCCAGTATGCGTTGTTTCCGGAGAGCTATAGGCCGATCGCCGTCCCCTCGGTGTAGTCGGACTACCTTCGTGGAGTGTTATTCAACCAAACAGGCAGATCTTCGGAGTCGGACTACACCGAAACGACGACATAGCACATGTGCAGCAAATCGGCCTGGTCGGCTACCCGTCGACCGAACCCACTCTCCTTGACTAAGCACCCGGTTGGTTAGATCAACGGTAGCGAAAATCCCGATCAGCACCTCATCATTTTCGAGGGCTGACCGGGATATCCTTTGAGACCTGACTACTTAGCTCGGTTTACCAACCGCGTTCTGCGAGGCGATGTGGCACTGGTTCGTCATCAACGTTGATGCCGACCATGGCTTCGCCTAGGCCTCGGGAGACACGAGCGATGGTAGCTGGATCATCGAAGTTCTGAGTAGCCTGGACGATTGCCTTCGCGCGAGCCTCTGGGTTGCCGGACTTAAAGATACCGGAACCGACAAACACGCCCTCTGCGCCGAGCTGCATCATCATCGCCGCATCAGCAGGGGTAGCAATGCCACCAGCGGTGAACAACACTACCGGCAGCTTGCCTTCACGGGCTACCTCGCGCACCAGCTCGTATGGCGCCTGGAGCTCCTTGGCTGCTACGTACAGCTCGTCTTCGGCCATGGACTTCAACCGGTTGATCTCGGCACGGATCGTGCGCATGTGAGTCACCGCGTTGGACACGTCGCCGGTGCCTGCCTCGCCCTTGGAACGGATCATCGCAGCACCTTCGTTGATGCGGCGCAGGGCCTCCCCAAGGTTGGTCGCACCACACACGAAAGGCACGGTGAAATCGAACTTGTCGATGTGGTTAGCGTAATCTGCTGGCGAAAGGACCTCAGACTCGTCAATGAAGTCAACCCCAAGAGATTGCAGGACCTGCGCCTCCACGAAGTGTCCGATACGCGCCTTTGCCATCACGGGGATAGAAACCGCATTGATGATACCTTCGATCATGTCTGGGTCAGACATACGGGAGATGCCACCCTGGGCGCGAATGTCAGCTGGCACTCGTTCCAGAGCCATAACTGCGGTGGCCCCGGCATCTTCCGCGATCTTTGCTTGTTCTGGGGTGACCACGTCCATGATCACTCCGCCCTTCAGCATTTCTGCCAAACCACGCTTGACGCGCGCGGTACCCACTGCAGGTTCAGTATTAGTCACGATTAGATTCCTCTCCCAGCTTGCGCCAGATGCCGTCAACAATGTTTTCTATGTTAGACGTTCTCGTACAGCAACTGTTCAATGTGTCGGTGTTAACTAGAAAAACAATGGCTGTTCTAAGCTAGGAAAGTACCGGCGCGCTAGCTCGGCAGCTCGTAATATTCCGGCAACCTAGCAGTGCCACCCAAGCGAAAAATCCGTACCAATGGACGGGTGCGCAATGCCCTAGTGTCAGTTACTGCGTCATTGTAAAAGCGGTGCGCCAGCTGGACGCGGGCGGAAGCATCAACCAACAACGGGTGCGTCTGTCCTGAGATCGCCGCAAGCAATGCCCGTTCGGCCTGAGAACGCTGCTCGAAATTGTTTACTTCCAAGGGTCGCGCCAGGGCTGTTTCCGCCTCGCGCGCCGCCTGCGGGACCAATGCCTGTGCCACTACTGCTCGTCGATCCAGAGCCGCCCCTAAATTATTGCGAGCAGTATCGACGCGAATATGGAGGCGATTTAAGCGCTGGGCGGTGAAGTATGCCCACGCCAGAAAGAACGTCAAACAGACGGCAATCGCAAGGTAGCAAAGTGTCATGCTCTTCCCTTCGCGGTCACCGGTTGGCCGTCCGCAACTGCGTCATATACTCTCAGGATCTCCTGTCCGACGACTTCCCAGTCGAATCGACGACATCGCAGTTGTCCAGCCGCCTGCAAGCTCGCGACCGCCGTCGGATCGGCCAAAAGCTCGTCCAACACGCGAGCCAGAGCGAGCGGATCACCAGTTCGAAACACTCGACCAGCAGGTTGCTCCGAATTTGACGCCAGCACATCCCGAAACGCCTCGAGGTCACTAGCCACCACAGCGCAGCCGGCTGCCATCGCCTCCACGAGTACGATCCCAAAGCTCTCCCCGCCCAAGTTTGGTGCCACGTAGATGTCTGATTGTTGGAGCACGCGGATCTTCTCTGCGTCGTCGACACGCCCCAGGAACGTCGCCTCGCAGTCTGGGCGCGGCTGCCCGCTCCCGACGACCACAAACTCGCACTCGTGCTTCATCAGCTGCCTAGCCTGGCACAACACGTCGAGTCCTTTGCGCGGTTCGTCGGTGCGCCCCAAAAACACCACTTGTGGCTTTGCCTTGCGAACAGGCCGCGGATCCGCGCGAAAAGCGCCCGTGTCGACGCCGTTTGGAATAAGAACCGGGTCTCCGCCCAGGTTTTCCACCTGCCACCGGCGCGCCATCTCGGACACGGCGATGCCACCACGGATTTTTTCGAGCATCGGTCTAAGCCCCGGCGTAGCTAATTTCAGTAGCCGAGATTCCGTAGCCGAAGCATGATAGGTCGCCACAATGGCGCCCTCAGCGATTCGCAGCGCTTGCATCGAAAAACTCGGCGCGTTGGGTTCGTGGATGTGCAAGATGTCGAAGCGTCCGTCGTCGATAAAGCGCCGCAGCAGCCTGGTCACTCGTGGACCTACGGCCAGACGCGCCACCGACCCGTTATAGGGCACCGCGAATGACGCCCCGCCCGGCACGACGAAGTCCGGAAGCGTCGCGGCATCCGTCGCGGGACCAATAACCCGCACCTCATGCCCTTGCCCCAATAGATAGCGCGCTAAGTCAAGGATGTGGGCTTGAACCCCGCCGGGCTCGTCAAACGAGTACGGACAAACCAACCCAATTCGCATAACACCTCGCCTTTTCGACGTCTATCGCTTAAACATCCGCGAGCCAGATCCGCTGCAACATGTGCCAATCCTCCGGATGCGCCTTGATATTGTCGGCAAAGCGGTTGGCGATGTCTTGAGTCGTGGCTGGCACTGTCGTCACTTTCAACGGCTCAGAAATCCTCAAGCCCCAGCCATTGTCCCGAAAGTGGCAATCAACGACGTGCAAGGACGCCCCAGTTTCGATCGCTAGCAGTGCTGGTCCTGCTGGGAAACGTGCAGGCTCGCCGAAGAAGTCCACCTCTACCCCATGCTGTTTGAGGTCGCGCTCCCCGAGCAGTGCGATCGTGCCACCAGCTTCGAGGACAGCTTTCAACTGAGCGAATGGGCCCGACTCCGCAGGATCTGTGGGATGAGCTAGGACGCTAAACCCTAAGGAAGTACGGAAGTCTACAAAAGCCTCGTACAAAACTTCCGGTTTGAGCTTTTCAGCAACCGTGGTGAATCCCCCCTGCTGTGCCAGCCATAACCCCGCCATGTCCCAGTTACCACTGTGTGGCAAGGTCAGGACGACTCCTTTGCCTGCTGTCTGTGCTGCAGCGAGGTGCTCGGCACCTTCGATGCTGTCATTGAGAGCACGCAACAATGAGGGATCTGTGGCCATCCTGGGCAGTTGAAAAGCCTCGATCCAGTAACGGGCATACGATCGCATTGATGCCTGCACCAGCTTCTTGCTGACATGCTCAGCGCCGACCACCCTGGTCAGGTTCCGTCGAAGCTGCTCCATGCCTTTGCCATCCCCGCAAGCAATATCCGCAGCACAATAAGCGAGCTTTAGCGCAACCGGTCGAGGTAACCTACCGATCACCCGCCACCCGGCGAGATAGCCGATGGCGACGGGGTTCTGCCACAACTGCCTAAGCCGGTCCATTATCGCCTTCGTTGCGCGGGGCCTTCGGATGTTCAGTAGCGCCGGCAGGCGCCGCGATATGACGCGAGCCCACCGGGTCTTTCTTTGCGATCAGCAGCCGTTGGACAATCGTGGCAACCGACCCGACCGCTAGAATCCAGAGAGCCACATCGATTGCATAAGGCACGCCGAGGCCGGTCAGGCCAATCCCAGCCAAGCCAAGAATCAAGCGTTCAGGGCGTTCAACGAGCCCTCCGACGACTTTGATGCCACCAGCCTCAGCTCGTGCTTTTACATACGAAATAACCTGCGAAGACACCAGCACGATCAGCGCTGCGCACACGAGGGCCTTTGGCGCCTCATAGGTGTAGATCAGCCACCAAATAATGGCAGCAAAGAGCGCTCCGTCGGTGACACGGTCACAGGTAGCATCCAAGGTGGCTCCATAGACGGTGCCACCGCCCCGCATGCGGGCCATTGTGCCGTCAATCATGTCAAACGCTGTAAAGAGACCCGAAAGCACTGCTGCCCACACCAGCTGATCCATCGGGATGAGCACCACGCAGATCAATGATGCGATCAGCGTGCCGGCCACCGTCACGCCATTGGGCGTCCACCCGATTTTCAAGAAAGCCTGGGCTACCGGCTCGACGACCGCAGCAGCCGGTTTTCGGCCATGCACGCTAAGCATGCGCCCGTCCTGGAAAGTCCGGGTGTGCTGACCACACCTGAGCCAGCAGTGACCGAGTATCCTTGAGCAGCTGCGGCAGCACTTTTGTTCCGCCAAGCACAGTCATGAAGTTTGCATCTCCGCTCCAGCGGGGAACAATATGCAGGTGGATGTGCTCGGCAACTGAACCACCGGACGCTTTCCCCAGGTTAAATCCGACGTTGAAAGCGTCCGGAGCAGAGACTTCTTTGATGACCTTTACGGCAGTTTGCGCGAAAAGCATCAGCTCCGCCATTTCTGTCGGGGTGAGTTCTTCCAAATTCGCGACTTGTCGGTAGGGCACGACCATGCAGTGCCCAGAGTTGTAGGGGAAGAGATTGAGCACGCAATACACCTCATTGCCACGAGCAACGACAAGTCCGTCTTCGTCGGGCAGGCTCGGGATCTCCACGAACGGGTTCGACCTCTCACCCGATTTCCGGGCGGATGAAGCGATGTAGTCCATCCGATACGGAGCCCATAAGCGCTGCAGACGATCCGGCTGACCTGCACCGCTATCGGTGTAGGATGTGGCGCCGTGAGCCGGATTGTTTGACGGAGCTGGTTCCGGGACGTCAGCGTCGTGCGGCAAGACGCTCCTCGTTTGGCTGCTCGTTGTTTCGCTCACGCACCCAATTCTCAATCAAGCGCACGGCTTCTTCAACCGGCACCCCATTGATTTGGGTGCCATCGAGGAAGCGGAACGACACCGCATTGGATTCAACGTCGCGCGCACCAGCCAACAACATGAATGGCACGCGTGCCTGAGTGTGGTTGCGAATCTTCTTCTGCATGCGGTCATCTGAGGTGTCTACGTCCGCACGCAACCCGCGAGAACGCAGCTGCTGTGCGACACCCTCGAGGTGCTCTGAGAAGTCACCGGCGACAGGAATACCCACGACTTGATGTGGCGCCAACCATGCTGGGAATGCACCTGCGTAGTGTTCCAGGAGCACGCCAAAGAAGCGTTCAATAGAACCAAACAGGGCGCGGTGGATCATGATTGGGCGCTGCTTGGTACCGTCCGGTGCGGTGTATTCCAGGTTAAAGCGTTCCGGCAGGTTGAAGTCCAGCTGGACCGTCGACATCTGCCAGGTACGGCCAATGGCATCGCGGGCTTGCACGGAAATCTTCGGCCCGTAGAATGCTGCGCCAGCTGGATCTGGGACCAATTCGAGGCCCGAGCGCGTAGCAACTCGCTCGAGGATAGTAGTGGACTTCTCCCAAATTTCATCGGATCCGACGAACTTGTTCGGGTCCTTGGTGGACAACTCGAGGTAGAAGTCGTCGAGACCGTAGTCTTTGAGCAGCGAGATGATGAATTCGAGTACCGAGGTGAGTTCGGCTTCGAGCTGATCTTCGGTGCAGTAGATGTGGGCATCGTCCTGGGTAAAACCACGGGCGCGGGTGAGTCCGTGGATTACACCCGACTTTTCGTAGCGATACACAGTGCCGAACTCGAACAAGCGCAGTGGCAGTTCACGGTAAGAACGGCCACGCGAAGCAAAAATCAGATTGTGCATCGGGCAGTTCATCGGCTTCGCGTAGTAATCCTGCGGCTGCTTCGTGCAGTTGCCATGCTCATCATATTCGCCGTCGAGCTGCATCGGAGGGAACATGCCGTCCGCATAGAAATCCAGGTGACCCGACTTCTCAAACAGATCACCCTTGGTGATGTGAGGCGTGTTGACGAAAGAATAGCCAGACGCAATGTGTCGGCGACGTGAGTGTTCTTCCATTTCCAGGCGGATGATGCCACCCTTTGGGTGGAACACTGGGAAACCAGATCCGATTTCGTCGGGGAAACTGAACAGGTCAAGTTCGCTGCCGAGACGTCGGTGGTCGCGCTTTTCTGCCTCTGCCAGCATGTCTTGGTACTCGTCCAGGGCTTCTTTGGACTCCCACGCGGTGCCGTAGATGCGTTGCAGGCCAGCCTTGGACTGATCGCCGCGCCAGTAAGCGGCTGACGAACGCGTCAGCGCAAAAGCAGGAATGTACTTGGTGGTCGGCACGTGTGGACCACGGCAGAGGTCATACCACTCAACCTCGCCAGTACGTGGATTAACGTTCGAGTATGCCGTGAGTTCGCCACTGCCGACTTCCATGGCTTCGTCGGAATCGGCGTCAACATTGCCCTTGTCCTGGATGAGCTCCAGTTTGTATGGCTCATTTGCATACTCTGCTTGCGCCTCGGCCACATCTGCGTATGCTTTGCGCTCAAACTTCTGGCCAGACTTAATGATCTTCTTCATGGCCTTTTCGATGTTGGCCAAATCTTCCGGAGTAAACGGCTCTTCGACATCGAAGTCATAGTAGAAGCCATTTTCGATCGCAGGTCCGATACCTAACTTGGTTCCTGGGAATAGCTGCTGCACCGCCTGGGCCAATACGTGGGCTGTGGAGTGGCGAATAACCCCTCGGCCTTCCTCAGTGTTGGCTGGGATTGGGGTGAACTCCCCCTCGGTGCTTGGCACGAATGAGAGGTCCTTAATGGTGCCATCAGCCGCTTTCACGGCGACGATTGCTTCCGGCCCTTTATTGGGCAGATCCAGCTCTCGCATGGCCGCACCAACGGCAACGCCTGCAGGAACTAGAAATGCCTCATGGGCAATGTGGGGGGTGGTCATGGGTAGAGGCGCTCCTTCTTGCGCTCGATGCAACGCGGCAAACCTGGCCGATTGCAGTGTCCTAGTATCCCAACCACTCACGCTCGCCCGCAGCGACGACATCAAAACAAGGCACATGCGCTTATCGACGCCATCGGTAAAACGACTACCGCATTGACGTCGAAAAGCGCACTGGCATGATCGCTACAGGGCAACGCCTGAGTTGCTGTGTGCTTAGGATATTACCCCTATTGGTGTTCCCCTAGCAGCTCGGCACCCCAGTAGTCGCTCTCGGACTGGACTCCTGGCGGGATAAAGAATACCGCGGAACCGATGTGAGTAATCCACTGGTTGAGCCGATCGCCTTCGTCAAGTCGCTGCTGGATCGCTTCAAATTGGAGCTTAGGATTCTTCTGGAAGCAAATGAAAACAAGCCCAGAATTGCTCAGCTGTTCCGAACCTGGCTCAGGTGGCAGGTCATAGTTGTAGGCGCGGCGCAGGATGCGCTGTTCTGGATGGTCCGCTGGCGGATGCGAGCGCGCCATGTGGCTCATGGGGTCGATGACCGGTAGTCCGAAAGAGTCAGTTTTAGCAAAGTCAGCTTGGTCAAACTCTTCGTCTCCGGTCAAGGGAGCGCCGTTGGAAAGCTTCCGCCCCATGGAGACCTCCCGCGATTCTCGGTCAAGGATCTCCCAGGTATCCAGGTTCATTGCAATACGACGAACTACCATGCACGAACCATTGCGCGCCCAGTCGGGTCCCTCATCAATCCAGACCTGATCGAGTTGCTCCTCCGGAGTGCGCGGGTTCACCGTGCCATCCACCTGACCAAACAGATTCCGCGGGGTTTGCCCCTCATCTTTGGCGCCGTAGGCATGGAGGAAGCCACGCTGTACCCATTTGGTAGCCACGTAATCCGCACCAGCTCGAACCATGTGTCGGGTGGCATGTGCGAGCATGAGTGGGTCATCGCAGCATAGCTGCACGACAAGATCTGCTTCGCCCCACTTGGGGTCGAGTTTGTCCCGACTATATTGCTTGATCGGCGCTAGCCAATCCGGGCGCTGGTCTTGAGCACCAATAATGTCGAAAAGCCGAGGGCCGAACCCGCAAGTAATCGTGAGATTCGCGGGGGTATCGGTGAGCTCCGGCTCCAAGTCTCCCAGCGGTGTTTGGCCAGCACACAGTCTGGACGCATCAGCGGTCCACAGTCGTAACAGTCGGCGGATCCCGGCTTTGTCCACGCCCGCCCGCACGGTAAACGCAATGAGATTGAGATTTGCCTGCGCTGGCGTGACCACTCCCGCTTGGTGAGTTCCAAAGAACTCCACCTTTTCCTCGTGGAGTACCCGAATTGGGCTAATCGACGTCCCTGGGCCCGGCTGTCTCGACGGCTGTTCGGATGCGCAGGCTGCAAGAGTGCCTGCCGCCACCGTCGTGGTGGAGGCAGTGAGAAAAGCGCGTCGCGAAAGCTGCTTAGCCATGGTTGTGGGCTACTGGCGTCTCGGTCATCCCGGAGTTGCCCTGCACACCACCATTCGCGCCATAGTTTTCCTGTCCGGAAGCGATGGTGCGGACGGGTACGTCCATCACCACTGGAGCGACGCCACCGTCGAAGTTAAGAGTTACCTTCACGGTGTCACCTGCGTTAATCGGTGCTGCGAGGTCCATGATCATGAGGTGGTCACCACCAGGCTTGAGCTCGTAGGTACCACCGGCTGGGATTTCCACACCCCCCTGCTTCATCTGCATGACGCCATTGACGACCTCATGGATCTCATGCTTGGCCGCCCCGGTGTCCGTGGTGAAAGAAACCAAGTGCACGGGCTGCTTGGTGCCATTGTGGATGGTGCCAAAGATACCGGTCATGTCTTTGTCTGCTGGCTTCGCCTTGACGTAGCCTTCTTCAAAGGCCACCGAATCACCATGGGAATGCTGCGAGTTCTTCGCGGTAGCGCTCTTACTTGCGGTTGGGGCCGCAACCGTGGCCGCGGTGTCGGTTTTGATGTCCGAATCCTTCTGGGAGTTGGCACAGCCGGCCAGACTCAACGCCGCCAGTGCTACCGCAGCAAACGAATTAATTTTCTTCATGATGATTACTTCCTTTTCTTGGCAATCAAAACAATGCCGCCGATGATGGCAGCAAGCACAATAACAATCAGCCCAATACCGATTGCGAGGTAAGTACCAGGCGAGATCGGCGACTCACTAGAAGACACCGCGTCTGCGGGACCCACGCGTTGCGACGTCGCAGCTGCAGCGCTACCGTTCGTCGATACGGCAGGCGCTCCCGAGCCTCCAGCCGCGCCGGCGACTTCGAAAGTGGTCATGCCACGCGTAGCGTGCCCATCCGACGACGTGAGCTGGAAACCAATCTTGTAGCGTCCAGGACCCGGATTAAGACCTTCGGGTACTGGGAGTTTCACTACTTGCTGATCCAACTGCGGGGTTGCAGAAAATAGCACCTCACCAGTAGTTTCATTACTCAGAGCGACAGTGTTGAAAGAATCCTTCGGCACACCGGAAAACTCCAAAACCACTTCTCGAGGAAACTCTGAAACCACAGATTTATCTGCAGGCTGTGCCTTCATCACCACATCGTGGGCCGCGGCAGTGGGAGCAGCGGCAAGTGACCCCACAATCAGAGCGGAAGCCACCAAACTTGCGACGCGTTTTAGTGAAACTGGCAAATTATCGACGCCTTTCATATTGACTGTGCTCGATATTGTCCCGCACAATCGGCCAGGGTCAAAACTCCAAGACCTCATCGCGGGGCAACTACTAGTCGGCTACGAGTGCCAAATAGTTCCGAGATGTTTCCCTCACTCTAGCCCCGTAGACACCCAATCTTGCATATCAACCAGTTGAAACACGCCCCAGCCCGACACCCCAGGCACATGCAATCGACTTTTGGGCATAAAAAAGTGGTCCTAGCTGGGATCGAACCAGCGACCTTTCCGGTGTGAACGGAACGCTCTTCCACTGAGCCATAGGACCATTGTGCAGTGACGCACTGAAACTAAAGTTAACACCGCAAAGTACAATTTCCATAATCGTGCAGCTTGCACGCGGGAATTCTCACTGACCTCTTTGCTTCACAAAAGATTCGCTAATTACATAGCTGTAGTTTTCGTCGCTCATTTATGACTGGTGTTCAGACACTTGATTGCGCGAACTAGCTGGCGATTTGTTATTTCTTCCACGATCGCGCTAATGTTTGTGAACGCACCAAACAAGTGGATTGTTAGTGCATGCGGATGTAGCGCAGTTGGTAGCGCATCACCTTGCCAAGGTGAGGGTCGCGAGTTCGAGTCTCGTCATCCGCTCTGGTACTTTTACTAAAGGTATCTTTGGCGGGTTTCCCTGCCACGGTGGAATGGCCGAGTGGTGAGGCAACGGTCTGCAAAACCGTGCACACGGGTTCGATTCCCGTTTCCACCTCACACCCAGCGCGTTTAGCTCAGCGGGAGAGCGCTTCCCTGACACGGAAGAGGTCACTGGTTCAATCCCAGTATCGCGCACGGAGTCTGCACAGACTCTTAAAACAAAGTGCATGCGGATGTAGCGCAGTTGGTAGCGCATCACCTTGCCAAGGTGAGGGTCGCGAGTTCGAGTCTCGTCATCCGCTCAGGTTCTGTTATTGAGCCGTCGCTAGCGCGTTTAGCTCAGCGGGAGAGCGCTTCCCTGACACGGAAGAGGTCACTGGTTCAATCCCAGTATCGCGCACGGAGTCTGCACAGACTCTTAAAACAAAGTGCATGCGGATGTAGCGCAGTTGGTAGCGCATCACCTTGCCAAGGTGAGGGTCGCGAGTTCGAGTCTCGTCATCCGCTCAAGTCGCCGCCACGTAGAAATGCGTGGCGGTTCGTCGTTTCGTTAAGGGGTTACGTAACGAGGGTTACGTAAAGACTTGTGCGTCCAGTTGGCGTGTTAAGTAAAGAAGAGTGTGTCCGGTCGGTGTGTCGTCGGTCGTGCGGGTGTGCTGCACAAGTGCTATGTCGTCGCTTCGGCGTAGTCCGACTACGTAGAACAGCGTTTTTTAATGAATAAAATCCCACAGCGGTAGTCCGACTACACCGAAGGGACGACATCGAGCGGGCTACGGCCCCCAGACAATAGTAAAAACTGGCTTCAGGCCCACAACGCTGCGGAAAACACGCATCAGAGACACACTTTTCTTTACTTAACCCCGGTTGGCGTGTCGCCGGCCGTGCGGTCCGTTTTTGCTGCACAAGTGCTAGGTCGTACTTCCGTGGTAGTACTCCTACCCAGATCGGCGTTTTTGACAAAAATAGCCCACAGAGGTAGTACTCCTACTTCGGAAGTACTGACTAGCACCTCTGCAGCCCCACGAACCCCCTGGAACAGCCAGAGGACCAGGAACAGGCAGGGAGAACCAGAAAAGACCAGGACAACCATCCGAAATGCGTGCTAAGCACCAGGTTGTTTTTCCAGGACCCCACCCTGCCACCCCCGCGACCCGCTCAGTCCGAAAAGTCAGCAAAACGACGCCAGCAAAACAACATCAGCACAAACACGAGAAAGCCGGAGTCTATACCCCACGATTTGAAATCTTCGTTGAGTGAGGTCCATCCGGTACTAGCGCGTCGGTTCTGCTCAAGGTTTTACCCCTTCAGCTGTGTGTCTATCCACAGTTTTACCTATTCACTCGTTAGGATCGCTGGGTGATGAATGCGCTGGCCACGAAACTTAGCACCGTGTGGGTCTCTCAACGACCCTTGGGTACCGACATCACCGACCGTGCCCGACGCACTCCCTATGATCATGTGGGCAACGCAGTTTTTTGGCCGCTGGCTGTCTTACTCATCATTCATCGAGTTTTCGTTCTCGCGATAAACGGCAACATCACCGACGACTTTTCCACCGTGTACTACGCGCTTCGTCGCTTTCTCGACGGGGAGCGCATTTACAACGAGGTGTACTACTTCGTCGACCCGCACTATCTCTATTCACCGGGGGCGACGCTCTTCCTATCGCCTTTGGGCATGCTCACTGACTTTGACGCCGCTCGGTTGTGCTTCATTATAGCCAATGCAGCTTCGGTCGTCGTCGCGCTTGGCATCTTGACCCGGCTTTTTGGATTTAGCCTGCACAGCATGGTGTGGCCGGTGTCGATCGCGGGCGCTTTTGCAACCGAGTCGGTGCGAAACACGCTGGTGTTTTCCAACATCAACGGGCTACTGCTCCTTGCCTTGGTTGGTTTTTATGCCTTGCTGCTTTCAGATCGTCGCTGGTCTGCCGGACTGCTACTGGGCTGCGCCATTCTGATTAAGCCAATTTTCGCCCCACTGTTGTTCTTACCTTTCGTCAAGGCAAATTGGCAGACGATAGCGAGCGCTTTCGTCATTCCGGTAGGTTTTAATGCCGTCGCTTGGGCCACAATTCCCACCTCGCACGAATACCTCAGCCGTACCATCCCTTACCTAGGTGAAACTCGCGATTTTGCGAATTCATCGCTGCCTGGCATTGCGGTTTACTTCGGCATGCCGACGTGGCAGGAGAAGTTCTGGTTCTTCTTCTTCGCTGCGGTCGTCATCGTGGGATTGGTAGCGCTACTGCGTTATCGCTACTCCGACCCGCTCCTGTGGATGGTGTGCACCGGTTCCCTGTTACTGGCTGGGGTTTTCTTCCTCTCCTCGCTCGGACAGATGTACTACTCGATGCTGCTCTTCCCGTTGCTGTTCACCACTACGCTAGCCCGCTCCCCTATGCATACCTGGGTCGCATGGTTGGCGGCGTACGGTTTCCTTTCCGCCGACGAGTGGCGCTCAGATGAGTGGATCGACGCTGGTCGCTGGATTACTTATCTGAAACCGACTATCGGTTGGGGTCTGATTTTGCTTTGTATTGCTGTCAGCGCAACAATGTGGGTATTATCCGAACTTCACAGTAAGGAGCGACAATCATGACCGACTTCAAAATGCTTAGCGACGACCAATGGCGAGCGCGCCTCACCCCGGAAGAATTTCACGTGCTTCGAGAGGCTGGCACTGAAGCCCCACACGTCGGCGAGTACACCAACACCACTACTGCCGGTGTCTATTCCTGTCGTGCCTGCGGGGCAGAACTGTTTCGCTCCACGGAAAAATTCGATTCGCACTGCGGCTGGCCGTCATTTTTCTCGCCATTGGCAGGCGACAAAATCATCGAGCGCGAAGATAACTCGCTTGGAATGCGTCGTACAGAAGTATTGTGTGCAAACTGCAATTCTCACCTCGGGCACGTTTTTGAAGGTGAGGGCTACAACACCCCAACTGACCTGCGCTACTGCATCAACTCCATCTCAATGACTTTTGAGCCAGAGCAGTAAACTGCCTTCAGTAAGCAGTAAGCGCGTGCCAGAAATCACCTGGCACGCGCTTAGTCATTTTTTGCGGTTTAAGGCAGGACGTTAACCAGCTCAGCTACGTCAGCTACCCGACGACCGGAGAAGAATGGCACCTCTTCGCGCACGTGTAGGCGTGCCTCGGTGTAGCGCATCTTGTGCATGAGGTCGACGATCCGGTGCATTTCTGGCGCTTCGAAAGCGAGCATCCACTCATAGTCGCCGAGGGCGAAAGCAGGGACGGTGTTTGCGCGCACATCGGGGAAGTTGCGCGCAGCTTGGCCGTGCTCGGCGAGGATACGACGACGTTCCTTAGGGTCAAGCAAGTACCAGTCGTACGAACGCACGAATGGGTAGACACAAATCCAAGCGCCCGGTTCTTCGCCCATGATGAACGATGGCAGGTGCGAACGGTTGAATTCGGCCGGACGATGCAGCGACGTACCCGTCCAAAAGACCTCGGAAACCTGCCCCAGGGTGGTTTCCCGACGGAAGTCGTTGTAAGCTCGCTGAATGTCTTCGATTTCTTCAGCGATAAACCAGATCATGTAGTCAGCCTCGGCGCGCAGGCCGCTAATGTCGTAGATACCACGTACGGTTACCACTCCGGCGTCGGCAAGCCCGGCGAAGAAATCGCGCGTTTGCGTGACGATCTCCTCACGCTCGGTGCCTAACGCACCGGTGAGCACCTTGAAGGTTGCGAACATCGAGTAGCGCTGAATCTGGTTGAGCGCGTCAAAATCCAACTTTTCGGCCATCGAAAAGGGTGTCCTTTCAGTTAGTGAAGAGGTATGTCACTGACTATATCAACCTTTCGATTGATGCCGACGTTGCCGTCGCCAAGGCAGGCCCGCAAACCTGCTTGACGGAGTCACGGCGCGCCTTCACCACTGGAGGCACCGGGAACATTAGTTTTATCCACTGTGACCGATTCCCAATCTTTCGTGCCCACGACGTCCGCACCTTCCGCGGCAACTCGCGAGGCATCGACGCCGCCGGCCTTTACCGAGGCTGTTGAATCGATGCAGCGTGCGACCCTGCGCCCGGAAATCTCGCTGGGAACAATTCGCCCGCCACAACGCCTCGCGCCATACAGCTATGCGATCGGCCTCGAAGTGGAGCACGCGGACACCGACATCATTGGCGTCGATTCAGACGGCGATGCCTTTGGGCGTCTCATCCTCCTCCACGATCCAGGTGCTGATGACTCCTGGGACGGCGACATGCGCTTGGTCGCCTACATCCAGGCAGATATGGATGATTCGGTCGCCGGCGATCCATTGTTGCCGGAAGTTGCATGGGAATGGCTGCAGGAAGGGCTGGCCGAAGCCGATGCCTACTTCACCAATTTGGGCGGAACTGTGACCTCTACGTCTTCGTCACGATTCGGAGACATCGGTGGCCCCCCACGCGCTTTCCAACTCGAACTGCGTGCCTCCTGGACCGCACAAAACAATAACCTCACCCCGCATGTGGAAGCCTTTGCGCGGGTCCTGGCCAACGTCGCTGGATTGCCGCCAGAAGGCGTGGCTGAATTGCGTCGCGGGTAGCCTACCCTAACGCTTAATGCCGACCGCTTAGCTGCCAAAAGATCCGGAATAGTTGCCGTGGATGCACACGATGAAGCTTCACCTGAGCCTGTACGCCTAGATCTGCCTCGAGATGGGCTTCCGAGCGTCGGGCACACCGCAAATGACTTCAGAGCTGCGGCGCATCGGTTAGGCGCGGGACGTGGCCCAATAGCCCTCGACACGGAACGCGCTTCGGAGTTTCGTTTTGATGACCGCGCTTTCCTGGTGCAGATGCGCCGCCAAGATACCGGAACGATCCTGCTGTCCCCCGAGCATGATCGAAAGGCGTTTGAGCTTCATGTGGTGCCCGTTCTCAATGAATGTGAATGGGTCCTCCACGCAGCCGCCAGTGACCTCCCAGCCCTTACCGACCTCGGACTGGTGCCCAATCACCTGTTCGACACTGAGCTCGCAGCACGCTTGGCTGGCTTTTCCCATGTGAACCTGGGTGCGCTGGTGCGTGAGCTTCTCCACGTCGACTTGGCCAAGGGCCACTCCGATGAAAACTGGTCCCAATGGCCCCTCCCCGATGATTGGATCGCCTACGCTGCCCTGGATGTCGAGTTCTTGAACGATCTTGCACAAGCGCTGGTCGAGATCCTCGACGATCAAGGCAAGCTGGGCTGGGCTGAAGAAGAATTCGAATACATCGCCCAACAACAGTATTCCCTCTCGCATAGCGACTGGCGCAACCTCAAAGGAATTGGGAAGCTGCGCACTCCCGCTCAACTTCAAGTCGCCCACGTGCTGTGGCAGCACCGGGAGGATTTGGGGCGCGCATATGACACTGCCCCCGGAAGAATCCTCAGCAACCGCGGCTTGGTGGAGTTGGCTAGCGCCGGAGAGTACACAATCGCTAACGTTTCCAAGATCTTGCGAACTACGCGTTCCCGACGCCACCAGCAAGTACCCATTGCTCGCGAAACCAAGCTCTCAGCACCACAGTGGCACAACCTCATCGTCTCAGCTCTCGCGGAACCAGCCCACACCTGGCCAAAAACGCTTCGCCCTGAGGCCGACACCCCAGCCCCGCGGTCTTCTTGGGCACGAGAATTCCCCGAAGCCCATGCAGCGCTCAATGCTGTGCGCGCGCTTATCGACGACCTCGCCCAGGAGGTCGGGACGCCTGCAGAAAACCTGCTCCAGCCTGCCGCATTGCGAGAGCTGATCTGGCATGCCACCGTGACCCACACCATCAGCAGCAGAATAGAGTTGCTTGAGCACATGCAACGCATCGGGGTGCGCCGCTGGCAAATCCAGCTCACTGCCCCGCTGCTAGAGCGCGCGCTATTCTAGGTGACGTCCTCTGCGTCCTCAGCAATTAAGTTATCCACCCACGTGCCCACCGAGGCATAAATCCCATCGGCGTCCATGCCGAGTTCAGCCAGCAACTCTCCACGGGAAGCATGGTCCAGGAATTTCTCTGGTACAGCAATTCGACGCAATGGCGTGTCAATTTCGGCTGCCGTCAGAGATTCGTCAAGGAGTGAGCCTATTCCGCCATGGATGACGCCGTCTTCAATCACTACGACGATGTCATGGTCGGCTGCCAAGGCAACCAATGACGGGGCGACAGGTATGACCCATCGAGGATCCACTACGGTGACATTGCAACCATCGTCCACCAGCCGGTGCGCCGCCGCGAGGGTCGCATGGGCCATGGCCCCGACGGTGACCAGCAAGACGTCGACTTTCCTCGCTGTGCCATCATCTTCGCCATCTGCTTCGAACAAACCGAGGATCTCAACACCATCGGACAACGAATCAACCGCTGGCAATTCCTCTGGCAGGCTCCCTTTCGGGAAGCGCACTGCGGAGGGGCCGTCGGAAATTTCGATGGCTTCGTCGAAAAGCTCGCGCAACTGTTGACCATCTCGCGGTGCAGCCACCCGCATACCTGGGATGATGCCGAGCAGGGAGAGATCCCAAACTCCATTGTGGCTGGCGCCATCGGAGCCAGTGATACCAGCGCGGTCAAGCACCAACGTGATTGGGAGCTTGAGCAGGGCGGCATCCATCAGCAATTGATCGAAAGCTCGGTTCATGAAGGTCGCATAGAGCGCGATAACTGGATGCAACCCCCCCAACGCCATACCCGCAGCGGAAGCAACGGCGTGCTGCTCTGCAATACCAACATCAAAGAACCGGTCCGGGAATTGCGCGCCAAAAGGCGCCAGCCCAGTGGGGCCTGCCATGGCGGCAGTCGTTGCGGTTATGTCTTCGCGGCGCTGAGCGGCCTCCACAATTGCTTGTGAAAACACCCCAGTCCACGATGGACCGGACTTCGACAACGGATCCCCGGTCCGCGGATCAATAACTCCGGTTGAATGCATTAGGTCTGCTTCATTAGCCTCAGCAGGACCATAACCACGCCCCTTTTCAGTGACGACGTGCAAAATGATCGGGCCGTCGTAGTCACGTGCGTATTCCAGCGCATGCTCGACGTGACGCAGGTTGTGGCCATCAATCGGGCCAACATACTTCATGCCGAGCTCGGGGAACATCTCAGTAGGGATCACGGTGTTCTTCACGCCTTCCTTGAAGGCATGCATGACGTCGAAGGTACGACGTCCCACCCAGCCCATCGAGTTCAGCGTGGACTTGCCTTGCTCCATAACCCGGTCGTAGAAGGGCTGCATTCGCAATTCCGCGAGATTTTCCGCAAGACCGCCGATGGTCGGCGAATAGGAGCGACCGTTGTCGTTGACCACGATCACTACCCTGCTCTGAGCATCCGCAGCGATGTTGTTGAGCGCTTCCCAGCACATACCGCCGGTCAAGGCTCCATCGCCTACCACGGCAACTACCTTATTGTCCGTCTTGCCTTGCCTGACCATTGCTTTAGACAAGCCATCGGCAACAGACAGCGCAGCGGAGGCGTGACTGGACTCAGTCCAGTCGTGTTCGCTTTCGGACAAGCAGGTGTAGCCCGACAAGCCACCCTTTTGCCGCAAAGTATCAAACCGGTCCCATCGACCGGTCAAGATCTTGTGGACGTAGGACTGGTGCGAAGTATCAAAGACCACTGGGTCACTTGGCGAATCAAAAACCCGGTGAATTCCGATCGAAAGTTCAACAACCCCAAGGTTAGGGCCTAGATGTCCGCCTGTCGCAGAGACTTTCTCCACCAAGAAGTCTCGGATCTCAGTGGCAAGAAACTCCAACTGCTGGGGGGTTAGCCCCTTGACGTCAGCTGGGGAAGAAATACCGGAGAGAATTCCTTTTGCCACTTAATCGAACACCTTCTCTGTGTTGCACTGCCCACACCACAGTGGTGCGGGCAGCTAGCAGTAACTACGTTTTCGTAAGAATCTTACTAGCACTATGCCCAATCTAGTCACGACGTGCGCGGTGCCAGCGCAAAATCCTCGAGGGCCCGCGTTCGGAAACTTCGGCACTTTCGAGGCACCCAGGCACGAGGATAGTTCCGCAATACCGCGAGGTCTCACGCAGAAACCTGCACTATCGGACTATCTTCCTTAGGAACCAGGCTACGCTGAATCTTCCTGTGAATTTTCGGCGACGGGTAGGAGCAGGCCGAAGCTTTCGCTGTGGTGCGTACCCGGAAATGCGTTGCACAAGCTTAGCTTTTCGAGGTAGTAGCCATTTTCGTACCATGCGTTCAGATCTCGTGCGAAGGTCGCTGGATCACAGCCCACGTGAATGACTACCTCGGGCTGAGCTGCAGCTATGCGCGCTACTGTGTCTGCTCCCGCACCCTTGCGTGGCGGATCCAGAACCACAACCCCAGGCTTTGGCAGGTGTGGCAGAGCAGCAAAGACATCTTTGGACACAAAATCTACTTTGTTGTTTCCAAAAGTCTCGCGTCCAACCTTGGCCGCCTGAGGAGCCAATTCGACTGAATGCACGGTGGCCTTGGGCAACACTTTCTTCATCGCCGGAATGAAGAATCCCACCCCGCCATAAAGATCCCAAGCATGTTTCAGGTAATTGACATCCACATCACGCTCGTCGAGAGCCTGTTCAATCCAGGAGCTAACGATTTCGCTATAGACCTCAGGCGCGGCCTTGTGCGCCTGCCAGAAGCTCACTGCAGGCAAGGTGAACTGGTACTCTCCTACGCGCTGGACCGGCGAACCTGAGCCATCAATGACTTTTGTGGTGCGACGTGCCGTCTTCCCGCGACCCGCCTTGGAGGTTTCCACCACATGGCGATCGCCATTGGAATCGAGCGCGACCACAATTTCCGCGCCTGGTGTAAAACGCTGGGCATCAGAGCCAAGAATTCCACTCAAAGCGCCCTCCGCGGCCTGCCGACAGTCAAAATCTGTCACTAATTCATTGGACTGCGCGGCCCGGATGCCTGCGCGACCAGCCTTATCGACGCCCAGCCGGAACCGAGTCCGCCAACCACTAGCCGGCGCCATGGAAACAGTCTCGATTTCTGGGATGTCCGTCAACTTGCCGATGCGCTCCAGTTGCTCCCGCAGCACCTGAGCTTTCAGCTCAAGCTCCGCCTCTGCAGAAACAAAAGAATAGTCGCAACAGCCAGCTCCATGAGCCGCGGCGGCACAAGTGTCCGCGACGCGCCCGGGACCTGGTTCCAGGATTTCTACGACGCGCGCACGAGCGAAGCGTTTCTTCACTTCGGTCAACTCGACCAGAGCGACGTCGCCAGGCACAGTACGTGGAACGAAGATGACGAGGCCGTCGGTACGTGCCACGCTTTCACCGCCGTGGGCTGGGGATTCTAATGTGACCTGGAGCTGCTGCCCCACGCTTGGGTTTTCCATGATGATGTCTTTCCGGCGGTGTTCGCCCGGCCGAGCGACGCTACGAATGAACGTCTTCAGCCTCGAGTTGTTCTTGCTGTGCGTTAGCTTTGCGCACCAAAACGATAGTGAGCAGCGTGACTAGTCCGGTTAGAGGCCAGCCCATCGCGATACGCGCGATAGCTAGGGCATCCGTGGAATCGGCATTATAGAAGTTGTTTTGCACGATGAATCGCGCAAAGAAAACCACGGCCCACGCTGCGGTAGCCATATCGTACCAGCGCAGCACCGATTTATGGTTACGCCAATCCATGCTCTCACCATTGATGCCTCGCCAAATGACGCCCACTGCTGGCCAACGGACCACAATTGAAGCGAGAAAAGCGATTCCGAGCAGCAGACTTACCCAAATGCCATAGAGGAAGTAGCCCTTGGCGCTTCCCGTGAAATAAGCAATCCCAGCGCCGATCCCGACCCCGATCAAACCAGACACCGCTGGCTGCAGGTTCTCCTTGCGCACAATGCGCCAGGCAAAAAGTGCTATCGCCACACCTAGTGCTGCAAGAAGTGCGGTGCTTAAGCCGAACCGATTGTTGACCGGTACCAGCACCAAAATAGGCAGCGTGGAAGATACGAGACCGGAGATTCCGCCCATTTGCTCCCACATGGTGGGTTCCGCTTTGTTGTGTGCGCTGGTTTCGGTGTTCGGCTCGGAAACGGCCGCGCTGTCTTCCTCCATTGCCTGGATTTCAGTCATTTCTGCTCACTTTGGTCGTCGACGGCCTGGCGTTGTCGCATTTGTTCGACTGCGCTTCCGCTATCTCGCCCGGGCACATCCGAGTCAACCGCAGGCGTCTGTGCAACTGGTGACTGGCGTTCCGCATCGAGATTAGGCTGTGGGGTTTCAGAGGTGGTTGGCGCTGGTGCGTCTGCCCGCTGCATCATCGCCTCTTGTACTTGGGCAACGAGTTGGGACGGCATTGTCACCGGCAATACTGCGCCTGAGAGCATTGGGGTTTCTCCACGATATACGAAGCTTCGTGCAGCAACTTCGCGACCAAGCTGCGCCAGATCCGTTGCACGGTCATTGGGCGCAGCTAGGGTGAAACGAAGTGTCCAGCGGGGTCCATCAACGCCGAAAATCCGGATGGTCGCGTGCTCCGCACTTCCTACCACCTCCTCGCCCCATGGCCCCTGCTCCGTGGTAACTGCTAGCCCATCGGCTGACATTCCAGCGACGATTTCTGGCACTGATTCCGCCCAAACGCCGCCCGAACGTGGTGCAGCGAAGGCCACCGGGGTAATCCGCCCAAATTGCGTGACAATGTGCAGCATGCGAGGTCCTTCCTCACCCATCTCCACCTGCACCTCGGAGGGGTTCGGCATCGCGATCTTCATGGACCCTAAATCCAGGGTGCCGACCGAAAAATCGCTGAAATCAAAGTCATCGTAGTTGATGCTGTCGCCGTCGAAAGGCCCACGCTCTTGACCATCGTGGATCTCTGGGGCCTTGTCGACGTCCGGCTGAGTCGAAGCATCCTCCCGCGCTGCGTCCGCCGGGTTAGCTACGACATGAGTCGCAGTCGGTTCGGTGTTTGGCTGTTCTTCGTCGTTCTTTTTAGAAAATGGCCACATGTTAGTTGCTCCTAAACTCCGGTTGAACCGTACCCGCCCGTTCCGCGGACCGTCTCATCAAGTTCTGCTACTTCGGTGAATTCCACCAGCTCGACCCGCTGAATTACTAGCTGTGCGATGCGATCGCCCCGGGTGATCTCGATGGGAGTACGAGAGTCGAGATTGATGAGACAGACCTTCAACTCGCCCCGATAATCAGCGTCGATCGTGCCTGGGGTGTTGACGATGCTCAGCCCCTGCTTCGCGGCCAATCCCGAGCGTGGGTGAATCAACCCCACCATGCCCAACGGTAATGCGATGGCCACCCCAGTGCTTACCAATACGCGCTCTCCTGGGGCGATAGTCACGCTCTCTGCTGCATAGAGATCGGCGCCTGCATCGCCACGGTGCGCCCGAGTTGGCATCGGAAGCTCAGGGTCAAGTCGCTTCAGTTGGATCGTGCGGGGAAATTCTGCCTCGTAAGATTCGTTCACCTCAACCACCCTAGTAGTTAGTTGGAAACAACGCGGAGGCGACGCGAATCTGGGCGTCTCCCGCCTCTGGTCAACCTCTCAGTGTCAGGGCCTGTGGCCAGTGAAGTAGAGTTAGCTCTTGTGACTGGCTCATCTGCAAAAAATCAGGGAAACAATGCTCAGGTGCTCTATGCCGAACGCCAATGGGTTCCGTGGTATTGGTGGGGGCTCGCCATTATCGCGGCTATTCTCACGGCAACGCAGCTGGGGATGAACCGTTCCATGGCGTGGTTTGTAGCACCCCTGGTTCTCTTCTCGGTGTTCGCCCTTTGGGGGTTGTGGCAACTGTCAACTACACGACTGACTGTCGAGGTTGATCCAGATGGGACGCGTTGGTTGCGGGTGGGTACCGCTCAATTGCCTAATACCGTGGTTGAGAAAGTTTTGGCAGTTCCAGAAAGCGCCAAGCGCAATGCAATGGGTAGACAGCTTGATCCGGCAGCCTTCGTGGCGTCGAAAAGCTGGATGAAGCAAATGGCGATGATCGTGCTGGACGATCCAGAAGACCCAACCCCCTATTGGTTGGTGTCGACCAAGGATCCTGAAGCGGTTTTGGCTGCGTTCGTGCCGGAGTTGTTCTCTAGATAATTGCGTAAAGACATACAAATGTGCCGAAGGCGCCCTCAAAAACAGAAATTTTCTGAGGGCACCTTCGGCGTTATGTGGCTATGCGCAGTCGAGGCAGATGAGGGTGCCGTCTGGTTCCTCGTGCGAGATTCGGTTGCGACGCTGTACCAGGAAGCAGCTTCCGCAGGTGAATTCATCTTCGCGTCGCGGAACGACAGTGACGTTGAGTTCTTCGCCAGAGAGGTCGAGCGCTGGCAAGTCAAACGGCTCGACGATATCGCCGTCATCGTCCATGTCGCTGACGGTGTGCTCGGCGGCCTTCAAACCTTCCAGCGAGTCGGTTTCCAGTTCGTCTTCTACGCGACGTCGTGGGGCATCGTAATCAGTGGCCATGCCTGGGGTTCCTTAAACGAGATTAGTGGGTTCAAAGCAACCGCTGCGCGGCCACTTTTGTGGAACATATCGACGCGGATATTAGGCCACAATTGCGTCGTTGTCACATTCCGACACGCAAATTTTCCACCCGTGGCACACCCGGAGCAGAAAATTTAGGCAAAACCCCAGGTAGAACGACTAGCGAGCAACCGGGTTGCAGGCACCAATTTCATCCAACACGCCGTGAAATTCGTCCCAAATCCCAGGGGCAGTGACCAACATGATCTCGCCGGCATCTCCGGGCGTCGACAAGCTGGGCGTACGCACTTTAGCCCCCGCCTCGGCGGCGATGAGCGCGCCCGCCGCGAAGTCCCAGGCATTAAGCCCGTGTTCAAAATGCGCATCGACTTCGCCGGCAGCGACCATGCAAAGATCCAGCGCAGCACTGCCCAGGCGCCTAATGTCGCGGATTTGTGGCAGCAACCGAGCAACCAATGCACTTTGGGCTTGTCGACGCGTGGCGCTGTAACCGAAGCCGGTAGCAACCAAAGACTGCCGGACCTGGGTCTCCTGGGACGCCTGCAGCACCGTTTCCACTCCATTGAGCCTGCGGGTTGCGCCCCGACCGGCCGCAGCGCTGAACAATTCACCCGTGGCCACGTTGATAACCGCGCCGGCTACGACCTGCCCATCGACCGCCGCTGCGATCGAGACCGCATATTGCGGCAAACCGTAGAGGAAATTCACCGTGCCGTCGATGGGGTCGACAATCCAGGTCACCTCGGAGGTAGCAACACGCGAACTGCCTTCCTCGCCGATGAGCCCATCGGCCGGTCGAAGGCGTTCGAGCTCGCCGGAAATGAGTTCCTCAGCAAAGGTGTCTACGACTGTCACGGGGTCAACTGGAGAACTCTTGGTTTGGGTATAGGCTCGCACGTCGCCCAATTCGGCCCGCTTGCGCGCAATTTCTGTCGCGGTAAGTACCGCGATCTCCACCGCAATGTCCTTCAATTCCTCATAGTTAGTCATACCCCTATTGTGCCCCGATTCATTTGCTGACGAGCAGCCAATGCGCTTCAGCATTTAAGATGAGCAGCATGACTTCACTTGGCTTCGGCATCGACATCGGCGGATCCGGCATCAAGGGTGCGGTAGTTGACCTGGACACCGGCGAGTTGGCAACTGAGCGGATCAGGATACCGACTCCCCAACCCGCTACCCCAGACGCTGTGGCGGCCACCGTTGCGCAACTTGTCTCGCTTGCCGAATGGGAAGGACCAGTGGGCATCACCCTGCCCTCCGTCGTGCTCGCTCAACGGGCCCTCACCGCTGCGAATATTGATCCAGCCTGGGTCGATCTTGATGTTCATGAACTGTTTAGTTCGGCACTGCCCGCACGGGACCTCACCGTTCTAAACGATGCCGACGCCGCCGGCTTAGCGGAGGCAACTTTCGGAGTCACCGAAGCTCGCAGTGGTGCCTGTATCCTACTGACCTTCGGTACCGGAATCGGCTCGGCTTTTCTGCTGGAGGGCGAGCTCTTCCCCAACACCGAAATTGGTCATCTCTTGGTGGATGGCAAAGAGGCAGAACACCGTGCCAGCGCCGCGATCAAGGACAACAAGGGCCTGAGCTACGCGCAGTGGGCTAAGCGGGTGGACAAGGTCCTCCACGAGTACGAACGCCTTTTCCGGCCAACTGCATTCATTGTGGGTGGCGGCATTTCCCGAAAGCACGAGAAATGGGTTCCGTTACTCACGGTCTCTACCCCAGTTATCCCAGCTCAACTGCGCAACAATGCCGGGATCGTCGGGGCGGCGATGGCAGTGGCAAAACAGCTTCGCCCTTAACCCGACTAGTGAAGTGTGACAAATTTCTCTCCAAAAAACCAGGGCGAAATCTTGCTTCTGGAAAGTTTTAGCTATACTGGCGTGTTGACCGTTGACTTCAGGTGAGCGTCCGATAATCCCCAACGCATCACGATGATGCACACATACAGATGACAATTCGGGTGATGACATCGGACGCGCTTGATTTCTACCTCTGGCTACTTTGCGCAGCTGATTGCCCAATGCAATCAGCCCACGCGTCGAGAAGCACGCCGCTCGTCGACGCGAGTAGCACGGATACACGAACAAGCAAGGTGAAAGGGCGTACGTGGCAGCCACTGACTCTCCTGATCAGGCACAACCTGAAGGTGCCGTCGAGACTAAGACTGTGAAGAAGACCGCAGTCAAAAAGGTAGCTAAGAAAGCTGTCCGCAAGGCAAGCCCTCGGGTAGCTAAGTCCGCTGCAGACACTGGCGTGAGCACCACGCCAGACACCGCAGTACCTGTTGCTGCCGATCTCAGCGCAGTGGCTGCGGAACCAGCTGCGTCCTCCGACGACTCCGCCACCGAAACTCCTATCAAGCGGGCTGCCAAGAAGACCGCGAAGAAGGTAGCCAAGAAGACCGCTAAGAAAGCTGCGAAGAAGGCCGCCAAGAAGACCGCCAAGAAGACCGCCAAAAAGGCGTCTGCTGGTGCAGTTGCTGCGCAGTCCGAGCTCCCAGAGGATGAGATCGCGGAGTCCGTCGATGATGGACTCGATGACGAATTCAGCGCCGAGCATGACGACCTTGACACGGACTTCCCACTCGGCATCGATGAAGACGACGAGCTCGACGAAGACGAACTCGACGGCGATGTCACTGATGACGAAGATGGCCTCGCCGAAACCGACGACGATGAAGAAGACGACGGTTCCTCCGTATGGGACGAAGACGAATCCGCAGCGCTGCGCCAAGCCCGCAAGGACGCCGAGCTTTCCGCTTCCGCCGACTCCGTCCGCGCGTACCTCAAGCAGATCGGTAAGGTCGCGCTGCTGAATGCTGAGCAGGAGGTCTCCCTTGCCAAGCGTATCGAGGCCGGCCTATACGCCACCCACAAGATGGAAGAGCTTGAGGAAGCATTCGCCGCCGGAGACAAGGACGCGAAGCTCACCCCCGCTGTCAAGCGTGACCTGCGCGCAATTGCTCGCGACGGCCGCAAGGCCAAGAACCACCTTCTGGAAGCAAACTTGCGCCTGGTGGTTTCTCTGGCCAAGCGCTACACCGGACGTGGCATGGCCTTCCTGGACCTGATCCAGGAAGGTAACCTCGGTCTGATTCGCGCCGTGGAGAAGTTCGACTACACCAAGGGTTACAAGTTCTCTACCTATGCCACCTGGTGGATCCGGCAGGCGATTACTCGTGCGATGGCCGACCAAGCCCGCACTATCCGTATTCCGGTCCACATGGTGGAAGTGATCAACAAGCTTGGTCGCATCCAGCGCGAACTGCTGCAGGATCTTGGTCGCGAGCCGACGCCACAGGAGCTCGCGAAGGAAATGGACATCACCGAGGAAAAGGTCTTGGAAATCCAGCAATACGCCCGGGAGCCAATCTCTCTGGACCAGACCATCGGCGACGAAGGCGACTCCCAGCTCGGTGACTTCATCGAAGACTCCGAAGCCGTGGTCGCTGTGGACGCGGTCTCCTTCACTCTCCTCCAGGACCAGCTCCAAGATGTGCTGCAAACGCTGTCCGAGCGCGAGGCCGGCGTGGTGAAGCTCCGCTTCGGGCTTACCGACGGCATGCCGCGCACTTTAGACGAGATCGGCCAAGTCTACGGTGTCACCCGTGAGCGCATTCGCCAGATCGAGTCGAAGACAATGTCGAAGCTGCGCCACCCTTCGCGTTCCCAGGTATTGCGCGACTACCTCGATTAATGAGTTTGACCCCTAACCAATGCAGGTTAGGGGTCAAACTTTGTTGCGACTAGCTATCTTGCGGCTGGTTCCCGCCTTGGATGCCCACCGGGTGCGAAGCCCGATAGTCTGTGGCTAGTCCAGTTTTGCCATAGGAAAGCCGACGGTGGGCCCATTCAAATGGGCCTGGTTTGTTCGCAAGTTCCAGCGCGCCACAACACACCAGTGTGAGCACCCAAACGACCACTGCCATCAACGTCGATTCCGCTGCACCCTGGCCTTGAGATAGCCCCAATCCCCACGGTGCTACCAAAATCCCGAAGAACACCGATTGGAGCAGGTATCCGGTCATAGATCGTTTTCCCAAAGCCAAGACCATTCGCAGCAACACCCCAGGGCGCTGGCCGGCTGCAGCTCGGCGCTGCGCCGGCATTGTTGCCAAGATGATCGCAGCGATAATGCCTGGGCCGGTGAGCACGCCAAGAGCGTTGTTCACCATGAAGAGCGGCATGGCAAGAGCGGTAGGCAAAACGCCCACCATTGCCAGCCCAGTTGGCAAGCCGATACCCAGCATAACCGCTACGGCAATCCACATGGCGAGGAGCAGATGGCGTCGAAAAGCAGCGGGGTTTTTGAATACCCCACGCCGAGCTGCGACCATGCCAACGAGCATCAAGGGCAGTAGCATGAGTCCCTCAGCCACGAAAAGCATCGGAGACATCGCTGCTAACACCGCGCCCTCAGTGAGCTGATCGAGATAGTTTTTGATCGGGCCTGTAAGAGTGTTGCTTTCTAGTCCAACTGCCTCTGCAGTACCAAGGTTTCCGGCGAACAGCGTCAACCCAGCAATTCCGAGATACATGAGCGTGTTCGCTGCAAACATCACTCCTGCGAGTATTAGGAGCAGTTTGTCAGACATTGTGATCATCGTGGCCAGCAGCATCCCCGCCAAACCGTAGAAAAGCATGATGTCGCCATAGAAGATGAACACAGTATGTATGAGCCCGAAGACCGCCAACCAGCCATAGCGTTTGACGATCACCCTCCGGGCTTGAGCTAGTGGATAGTGGCGACGATACAAGCTGGCAGCGATCAGTCCTATACCAAACCCCAACAGTGTAGAAAACATTGGCAGGCCACGAACGTGGAAGAAAATGCAGGCAAAAATGACCGCGATCTTGTCCCAGAGGCTGTTTTCATAGACTCCACCCAGTAGCCAAGCCAGTGGGGCATCGGGTGCCTGAACCCATGCCGTGGTGACGTTAGCTCCCGCGATTCCTAACAATGTCAATCCTCGGGCAGCATCGGGAGCGATGAGCCGGGCGCCGTCGACAGCGGTGCGTGAACCTGTGGCAGTTGTAGGGCTTGGAGCGTGTGGGCTCGAGACGTGCGGATGCATAGGAATGCAGCAACTCCTTAAAGCGCAGGTCTGGTTGTGGGTGGAAACACTTTCGGGAATGATTTCGGGAAAATGGCGGCCAATTCAGAATCCATTTTCTATAACCTCCCCTATACTAACGATCGTTGCGAAAAGGCGTTGTAACGCACTCGCGAGGCCGTCCCCTCGCGGCCGCTACCACTGACGCAGATAAGCAATGCGGTCGCGCAATTGCTCCGCGGTACACATAGCGGTCGGTGGTCCGCCACAGGCCTTGCGTGCCTCGGTGTGAATGGCACCGTGAGGACGCCCGGTGCGCGATGCCATGATGGAGACCAGCGCGTTGAGTTCCTTACGTAATTGGGGAATTTCCTGGCTGGCCACCCGGGCTGTCGCTTGTTGATTACCAGCAGATTGTCGTGCCTGTTCTTCGGCTTCTTTCCGCTTGCGGTCTTCTTCAGCTCGTGCTTCCACTTGCTCCGCTTGGCGTTGACGCAGCAGGGCACGCATTTGCTCGGCATCAAGTAATCCTGGCAATCCTAGGTAATCCGCCTCCTCGGCGGAACCCGTAAACGCACCCGTGCCATAGGTGGAACCGTCGTAAATGAGGGAATCGAGCTCAGCTTCGGCCCCCAGGGATTCGAAGGTCTTTAATTCGTCCTTCTCATCCTTGCGTTTGTTGGCGTCGGCAAGAAGTTCGTCGTCCCAGCCTTCCTTCGGTCGGTCCGGCTTGCCGAGCACATGGTCGCGGGAGGTTTCTAGCTTGGCAGCCAAGTCCAGCAGCACGGGCACCGATGGGAGGAAGACCGATGCGGTCTCCCCTTCCGCCCGTTTACGTACGAATCGGCCAATGGCCTGTGCAAAGAACAGCGGCGTTGACGACGAAGTAGCGTATACCCCGACTGCGAGCCTGGGAACGTCCACACCTTCGGAGACCATACGCACCGCGACCATCCACTCGTCAGCAGAGGCAGAAAACTCAGCGATGCGTTCGGAGGCACCGGGTTCATCGGAGAGAATAACCGCCACCGGGGTGGAAGACAGGCTTTCGAGGATTTTGGCATAGGCCCTGGCGGTGGTCTTGTTCGTAGCTATCACTAGCCCACCGGCATCAGGAATCGACTCCCGCAGCTGGCGCAGACGGATGTGTGCTGCTTGGAGCACTGCAGGAATCCACTCACCGCGGGGGTCGAGTGCAGTCTGCCAGGCGCGCGTGGTTTGTTCCGCGTTCAGGGGTTCACCGAGACGCGCCGCGAACTCCTCTCCAGCCGACGTACGCCAACGCGCCTCGCCACTGTACGCGAGGAAGACCACTGGGCGCACCACGCCGTCACGTAAGGCATCCGAGTACCCATAGGTATGGTCGGATTGCGAAACGAGGTGTCCCTCCCCGTCCTCGTCATAGCGGACGAACGGGATCGCGGCATCGTCAGAGCGGAACGGAGTTCCTGTCAGGGCAAGTCGACGCTCCGCGTCACAGTAGGCAGTACGAATGCCATCGCCCCAGCTCTTGGCATCGCCACCATGGTGAATCTCGTCAAGGATCACCAGGGTTCGTTTGGCCGTAGCAATGGAATAATGCTTGTAAGGATGCATCGCGACCTGAGCGTAGGTCACCACAATCCCGTGGTATTTCGGGTGCACTACCCCGCTGGAGTTAGAAAACTCGTGGTCGAGGGACAGCCCCACCCGGGCAGCTGATTCGGCCCACTGCACTTTGAGATGCTCAGTAGGCACGACCACAATCACCCGGTCAACGGTACGATTACCCGTCAATTCCGTAGCAACTCGCAGCGCAAAAGTCGTCTTACCAGCACCAGGCGTAGCAACCGCCAAGAAGTCTTGCGGCTTTTCGGTGAGGTATTTGGTTAGTGCTGCACGCTGCCAGGCGCGAAGGTTGTCACTCACTTTTTGCGCAAGCCTCGGTAAATCCGCTCGCAATCAGGGCATACCGGCGAGCCTGGCTTGGCTTGCTTAGTCACGGGGAAGGTCTCTCCGCAGAGGGCAACCACCACACGACCGTTGACGGCTGAGTCAATGATCTGGTCTTTTTTGACGTAGTGAAAGAACTTCGGTGTGTCGTTGCTCGTGTCCAGGTTTTCCTGAACCTTTGGCCTTTCGATGGTCTTCGTTGACGTACTCACCCGATCTATCATGCCCCATAACGCCAACCAATGACACACCAGGATTAGGCTTAAGTCATGACCGAAGCGCAGGACATCCCAAATCCCCAGTCTGGGGCGGGTGGCACCCGGCGCGGCTCTGGTCGTTTTGGCCGGGCTTTACGACGCCCTTCGCCCGCTCTCATCACGGACGCCAAGCGTTCACCGCTCGATGACCTCGAGCATCGCAAGCGTGTGTACTACTTCTTGCAGAGCACACGTATCCCGTTTCTTCTAGCTTCCGCGGGAACATACATGTGGCTGCACTTGGTGTGGCTGTCCGTGCTGTTATTTGTGGTGTCGATCCCTATGCCCTGGATTGCCGTGGTGATCGCTAATGGGCACGGTGAGGCAAAGGATCGACGCACGCAACAAACATATAAGCCTCAGGCAGCGCGCCAAGTTGCCCGGCAGCAGCAGGAGGCGGTAGGCAACGATTCTTCTGCCGCATTGCTTCCAGCAAAAGATCCTCGGATTATTGATCATGATGACTAAGCTTTCTTGCTAAGCCTGCGTGAGCCCCAAATTTGTGTGTAAGGATGCCTTTGCTATGAGTTCTTCCCTGTTGCCTGCGAAACTTCCCGAAATTTCCAGGCAGTTGGTTGCAGTTTTCCGGCGCGAAAATTTCACGGTAGCCGGTGTGTCTGAGCTGTTGGGTCCGCAGGCCACTGCTGCGTGGCGTCGTGGCGAGCCCGCCGCGGTGCGTCGGCAGGCCCCTGAAGACTCGGCTTTGGGGGTTCTCATCCGTGTATTCATTCTTGGTGATGCCGTCTCGCGGGCCACGCTGGCTGACATTCTCGGCGAGTCAGTGGTTGCAACGTTGTGCCCGGGTTCTGCCAATGCGGCTGAGGTTCGAATCACCTGCGATATCATCCCGCATGTCATCGCAGGCGCTGATCATTGGGTGTTCTCGGATAAAGACGCCTCGATGGTGCAAAAGGTGGCTGGCGCGGAGCATGTGTTGGGCGTCGGGGCGGCTTCGCTTTCGTTGTTGGATAGTGTGCCACGTTCTTCTGTGGATTCTTTATTGGATGTGGGTACTGGCTCGGGGGTGCAACTGCTGGCCCAGGCACCCTACGCCGCACACCTAACAGGTACCGACATTCACCGGCGGGCGCTGGATTTCGCGGAGGCGACGGTGCTTGGCGCTGGGTTAGTCGATGTTGAGTTGGTTCAAGGATCCTGGTTTGAACCGGTCGCGGGGATGAAGTTTGACCGGATTGTTGCTAACCCGCCGTTTGTGGTCGGGTTGCCGGAGGTAGGCCATGTCTATCGAGACTCGGGCTTTAATTTGGACGGCGCAAGCGAATTAATGGTCTCGCAGGTCGCAGATTATCTAACGGAGGGCGGCACTGCCCATTTGCTCGCCGCGTGGATCCATGAGGACGGCGCCCGCTGGCAGCAGCGTATAGCGTCGTGGCTGCCAGATAACGGCGTGTGCGCGTGGGTCTTGCAACGCGATGTCGCGGATCCAGAGCTCTACGTGAGCACCTGGCTGAGTGACGAGTCTGTAGATCCGCGCTCCCCTGCGGGTCAGGAACGCACGACCTTGTGGCTGGATCACTTTGCCACGCATAAGGTCTCGGGAATTGGTTTTGGCTTTGTGGCGATCCAGCGCCTAGCTGACGACGAACCATCCGACATTGTGGTTGAGGAGCTTTCGCAGCAGTTTACTGATCCGCTTGGCGACGAAGTAGCGGAATATTTTCTGCGGGCAGGGTGGTTACGCGAGCAGACTCAGGTGTCGTTTGCGCTTGCTACTTACCAATTGCGCCCTGGCGTTGCGGTAGAGGAAGTTTCGGTGGCCGACGAAAGCACCGGCCAGGGAGTAGTGCCGGCGGCCAAACGCATTGTTCGTCTTGATGGTCCTCGGTTCAGCCATGATATCGATGAGCACGTTCTTGCCATGCTCAAAGGTTTGCACCCAAATGGGCTGTCGCTGGCAGAAATCGTTGAATTGTACTGTCAAGCCCACGGTTTCGATAGTGATGAGGTGTTAGTGGAAATGATCGGTATCATGGTCGACTTGATTCGACACGGCCTCGTTTTGCCCGCTGAATTGATTGCTGACTAGTGCCGGAAAAATGTGAGAGGAGCGAAATGAAGGCTGTTTTGACTCGGGTTAGTTCCGCTAAGGTTACCGTCGCGGGCGAAACGGTCGGCGAGATTTCCTGTCCCGAAACCGGTGGCATTTTGGCTCTCGTCGGTGTTGGCCGTGATGACGCGCCGGAAGCTTGGGAAGTCATGGTGCGCAAGATTTCTGAGCTGCGCATTCTCGAAGGTGAACGTTCCGTCCTGGAAGTCGGCGCACCGGTCCTTCTCGTCAGTCAGTTCACTTTGCTTGGCCGGACTGCGAAGGGGCGCCGGCCGTCGTGGTCTGATGCGGCGCCTGGCGATGTCGCCCAGCCTGTGATCGAGAAGATTGCTGTTGGACTGCGTGAACTGGGAATCACCGTGGAGCAGGGTCAATTTGGCGCGATGATGGAGGTCTCGAGTGTGAACATGGGCCCGTTTACGGTACTCGTCGAAGCTTAACATCTGAAGATTTCCCCAGCTAGATGCGTTTTTATTCACATTTCAAGCATGTGATTGGGGTGTTGGGGAACTATTGGGCACGGTGCGCCGTTAGGCAGATTAAGACCAACGACGAGCAGGAGGCAACCATGACTCAACCGTCCGCTTTAGATTTTGACGGAGAGGAAGTTGACCGCGGCAGTCGTCGTGGCCATACCAACGATAATCCTGCAGCGGACCTGGTCCGTGTTTACTTGAACGGCATCGGTAAGACTGCCCTGCTGACGGCCGAGGATGAGGTGCGTCTCGCCCAGACCATCGAGGTCGGGCTGTATGCCGAGTACCTGTTAGAAAATGAGCCGGAGACGTTGACTCGCGCCAAGAAGCGGGACCTAAAGGTACTGGTCAAGGAGGGCAAGAAAGCCCGTTCCCACCTCCTAGAAGCAAACCTCCGCTTGGTGGTATCGCTGGCCAAGCGCTACACCGGACGCGGGATGCCGCTATTGGACCTCATCCAAGAGGGCAACCTGGGCCTGATTCGTGCCATGGAGAAGTTTGATTATTCCAAGGGCTTTAAGTTCTCTACGTATGCCACATGGTGGATTCGTCAAGCGATTACCCGAGGCATGGCCGACCAGTCGCGTACGATCCGCCTCCCAGTCCACCTAGTGGAACAGGTCAATAAGCTTTCTCGCATCAAGCGCGAGCTGTACCAACACCTTGGCCGTGAGGCTACTAACGAAGAGCTCGCGGACGAGTCTGGCATTGATGAGTCCAAGATTGAGATGTTGTTGCGCCAATCCCGCGACCCAGTGAGCTTGGATATGCCCGTCGGCGCGGACGAAGAAGCCCCGTTGGGGGATTTCATCGAAGACTCCGAAGCAACTGATGCCGAGACCGCTGTTGTTGCATCCCTTCGGCATAGCGACATCACCTACGTGCTCGACACTCTGGAGCAGCGTGAACAAGACGTCATTCGGCTGCGTTACGGCCTCGACGACGGCGTCCCCCGCACCTTGGATCAGATCGGCCGCAAATTCGGCCTTTCTCGCGAGCGGGTACGCCAGATTGAGCGCGAAGTAATGGCAAAGCTTCGCGACGGCGAACGCGCCGACAAACTCCGTGAATACGCTCTCTAAATCTCCCCGAGAACTCACTCATTTTTATGTGGCGCTGATTGAATTTTCTCAGCGCCACATCGCGTTTGTTGTGGGCCGAGTGTAGCGCCGTTGCCCCTGAGGTTTTCCGTAGGTGCGCTAAACTGAAGTGCATTGCACCACCCCATTTATAGGGTTGGTTAAAGATTTTTCATTTTATTGAAAGGGCTGCGCGTTCGTGAAGGACCTAGTCGATACCACCGAGATGTACCTTCGTACCATCTATGAGCTTGAAGAAGAAGGCATTACCCCACTGCGTGCACGCATCGCGGAACGTCTAGAACAATCCGGCCCGACGGTCAGCCAAACCGTTGCCCGCATGGAACGAGATGGTCTCGTAACTGTCGCAGGTGATCGCAGCCTCAAGATGACTCCCACCGGAAGAACCCTGGCGATTGCTGTCATGCGCAAGCACCGTTTGGCAGAACGCCTGCTCACGGATGTCATTGGCCTTGATATCTCCAAGGTCCACGCGGAAGCTTGTCGCTGGGAGCACGTGATGAGTGATGAGGTTGAAAAGCGGCTCGTCGACGTACTCGATAATTTTCAAACCTCCCCGTTTGGCAACCCAATTCCTGGGCTGAATGAACTAGGCGTCGAGAAGCCCGAGGCTGATTTTGGCAGTCGACTCGTCGATTTGCCGGCCGGGCAAGAAATCACCGGTGTGGTCACCCAGATCAACGAGATCATCCAGGTTGATGAGGACTTAGTCTGCGCTCTTCGCGACGCCGGAGTTCGCTTGGGTAGCACGATCACGGTTTCGGCCAACCAGGGACACACGCTCCTATTGTGTGGCGAAAAGTGCGTCTCCATCCCAGAAGATCTTGCCCACGCGGTGCGGATTGCCCCCATCAAGAAGTAGTTTCGTCTTTTTGTTTCAAGTAAAGGAATATTCATGAAGGTTTTGGTTACCGGTGGCGCAGGTTATGTTGGCAGCGTGTGTACACACGTGCTGGTGGAACAAGGCCACGAGGTTACAGTCATCGATGATTTTTCCACCGGTAACCGGGACGCACTCGCTCCAGGCGCTACCCTTATCGAAGGCGATGTCTACGATCTCATCGAAGACACGCTTGCCGCTGGAAAATTTGACGCTGTCCTGCATTTTGCAGCGCGTTCCCTGGTGGGAGAATCAGTAGAGAAGCCAGATGAATACTGGCATCACAACTTTGTCACCACTCTCGAGCTGCTCGATGCGATGCGAGCGAACGGGGTTCAGAATTTGGTATTTTCTTCCACAGCTGCAACCTACGGTGAACCCGCACAGGTTCCGATTACTGAGGACATGCCCACCGCACCAACCAACCCATATGGCGCCACGAAACTAGCCATCGACCATGCCATTACCTCATATGCCAACGCTTATGGCATCGGCGCCACCAGCCTTCGTTATTTCAATGTCGCTGGCGCCTACGGCTCAGTGGGGGAAAACCGCGAGGTGGAAACTCACTTGATTCCATTGGTTTTGCAGGTTGCGATGGGGCATCGCGACAAGATCTACATTTTCGGGGACGACTGGCCGACAGCCGACGGAACTGCTGTCCGCGACTATATCCACATCCGAGATCTCGCAGATGCCCATGTGCTTGCGATGGAGTCAAACCAGCCAGGCAACCACCGCATTTTCAACTTGGGTTCAGGTGACGGTTTCTCGGTGCGTGAAGTCATCGACATGTGCCGAGAGGTCACCGGTCACCCGATTCCTGCCGAGGTGGCGCCCCGGCGCGCTGGCGATCCAGCTACACTCATCGCTTCCTCGGAAAAGGCAAAAACGGAACTCGGCTGGCAACCGCAGCGTACCGACTTGCGCACGATTGTGGAAGATGCCTGGGCTTTTACCTCACAGCTCGGTGAGGCAGCCCACTCCGCTCAACAGGGGTAGCTGATCGGCTGGGCTAGCATTGTTGCCTCGAATGATGCCCGCCCAGCTTGGGTTGGGTAACTACAGCAGGCCGAAGAGCTGTGCACGAGCTTGTTCAGAGCCTTTCACGCATGCCTGAGCCACTAGGTACAGCCCACCTGCAACATGGGCTTGGCTAAGCAAGTTGGCCAAGCCATGATCGGGTACCGTCTCCAGCGCCACCTGCAACGCAGGCGCCACATAGTGCTCCATTCCTATCGGGCCCGCCGCCAAGGCCGCTACGGCTAGTGCATTTGCCCGCACGGTCTTTTCAGTGGACCGGGCAACCGCGATCGCGACGAGAAATGCGGCTTGCCCTAGCGACGTGAACGTGGAGTCAAGAATGCAGTCACGGAACTGATGGTTTGTAAAGTAGGGAGCCGCCTGGGCGATTATGTCTGCATCGGCCATGATGTCCTCCACAGTCAGTTCCGAGTTCAAGACGTACGAAAGCAGCTCTCCCCAGTCACAGAGGATCGCCTCGGCCAGACGATACTCGTCCTCCTCCGGACAGCGCATGAGTGCAGCAAGCATTGATTCTGCATGCTGATGTGCAAACGACGTCGCCGATGTGATTTCCGCGGGGGTCATGTAGGGGTTCGGACCCGAGCAAAACTCGACGGTTTCCTGCCTGTTTAACGCTGGCAAAGTACCCGTTCGTCGATAATTGGCCATGGAGGCCGCATCCAGGATGTTCCCCACTTCGCCGGCATCCCAAAACTCCCGACCGGTGGTATTCTCCCCGAGTTCGCTTGCCGATTCCCCCGCTACTCGTAGATACGGCGCTCCCGATAGCAGTTCTGGAACCAGCCAAATCGCAGCGATGTCCAGGCCCAGATCGCGAAACGCTAGGATTGTTTCCTCTGCCACATCAGTTGCCGTATCGGCGTCCGTCCCGGTTGAGATGATCGCCCCGAGGATCAAACTTGGATCGTGAAGTTGCGCAGCCCGACAAAGCTCGACAATTGCCTCCGGGTCGTCAATATCGGCCCTAAGCACCGGGCCTAGTTCATAGAGTCTCCCTGTAGTGCGATGTGCCTGGAATACAAACAGCACGAAGGATTCGTGCGGGTAGTAGCCCAAGATGCCGGGAATGTTTGCTAAAAGATTTCCTGGAGTGACGATGTATTGATCAGGTGATGTTGTTGTCATGCCGACAGCATTGCCCATGCGCCCACCACGTCGTGAGGACAGCAGTGGACAACACTCCCCTCAGCTACACCCTGTGGATAACTTGGAGGTTTCGACTGGGAGTTTCGACCCCCGGGATGGAATACTTCAAGGCTTAGCTGCGTTATGGTGGTAGGTTCACAAACACAGTGAATCCGTGCGATCAAAATGGGTTAGCTGGCGTCGCTAGAGGCAGCTTGGGCAGTGGCGTTTCCGCCAAACTAGGGATGTGCCACAAAACCGATGGAGATGCGGATAGACTAACCCGAAGCTATCCAGTCTGGCACGGCTCAGATTTACCCGGATTCGATAGAGTGCGCACCTTTTACTGCGTCTGATACAGGAGGAAATCGATGGCTGATCACAAGCCTTCCATGTACGAGCTGGAATACCCGGCTCCTGAGGTTTCCACGCCCGAAAACAGCGGGCCGACGCTCATTATCGCCCTCCACGGCTACGCTGATGCCGGCCAAGCCGTAGAGGCCGGGGCAAAGCACCTTCGTGCTGCCCTCGACCACCGGACCTTGGCATCGTTTAATAGCGATGAGCTCATCGATTACCGCTCCCGACGCCCGGTGGTGACCATCGACCACAACGAGGTCGTGCGTTCCGACGACCTCAACCTCGGCCTTGATGTCATCCGCGACTCCCAGGGAAAGTCGTTCTTACTGTTGTCGGGCCCAGAACCAGACCTTCGCTGGGAAGCGTTCTCCCGCTCTGTTTCCGAACTCGCGGATAGGTTTAATGTTGACAAAACCGTGTGCCTCTACGCAGCACCGATGGCGGTGCCACACACTCGTCCTTTGGTCATCACCGCACACGGTTCCAACCCAGAAACCACGTCGAATTTCTTCAAGATGGACACTAAAATAACCATCCCAGGTTCCGCATCCTTGCAGATTGAACGGATGCTGACCAAGAAGGGGCGAGACGTCTCCGGCCTAACCGCGCACGTGCCACACTACCTCTCCGCCTCGGACTATCCCGAAGCTACGTGGCAGCTGCTCAACGCGGCCGCGAGTATCGCGGAGCTGGACCTGCCATTGCGTTCCTTGCAAGCCGATGCCGAACGTGTCATGGGGTTGGTTCAAGAACAAGTTGCGGAATCGCAGGAGATCCAAGCTGTTGTGCACGCACTTGAATCCCAGTACGACGAAGAGCTCGCCCGTTACCAGCAGGAACACCCTCAGCAGTTGCTCCCTGGAGTCACTGACGTACCTAGCGGCGAGGAACTAGGCCAAGAGTTTGAAAAATTCCTAGCAGAACTTGAACAAGGCGAAGACCCCTATCACGGTGACAATGGTTCTGGACCGAACGCGGAGGAAGATACCCCTTAGCCTGAACGCTAACGGCTAGGCTAGATGTCGTGAACCTATCCGCGATGTTGCCTGATCTATCCGAAGTACCTGAGTCCCTATTCGACGAATCAATTTTTGATTCTTTTCTCGCTTGGACTCAGCAGCGGGGTATTTCGTTATACCCCGCCCAGGAGGAAGCTGCGTTGGGTATTCTCGCGGGCGACAATGTCATCCTCGCCACTCCAACCGGTTCGGGTAAGTCAATGGTGGCAATCGCCGCGCATTTCATCGCTATGGCACGTAGACAACGCAGTTTTTACACTGCGCCGATCAAAGCTCTTGTGAGCGAAAAGTTTTTCGCGCTGTGCGAGATCTTCGGGCCTGAAAACGTAGGGATGATGACTGGTGATGCCACCGTTAACGGGCGCGCTCCTATCATTTGTGCCACAGCCGAAGTCGTGGCCAACATCGCCTTAAGGGAAGGCGCTGACTCCGACCTAGATCAAATTGTCATGGATGAGTTCCATTATTACTCGGAGCCAGATCGTGGCTGGGCATGGCAGGTCCCCCTCCTCGAACTCCCCAAAGCACAATTTCTACTCATGTCGGCCACTCTCGGAAACACCTCTTTCCTTGAGGCCGACCTCACCCGTCGTACCGGGCGCACCACCAATGTAGTCAGTGGTGCTGAACGCCCTGTTCCGCTGGAGTTTTCCTACGTCTACACTCCGATCCACGAAACGATCGAGCAGCTTTTGGATGCCAAGAAAGCACCCATTTATGTTGTTCATTTCACGCAGCGAGAAGCCATTGAACGCGCCCAATCGATGACGTCCATGACGATCGTTACCGCGGAGGAAAAGGCGCTCATCGCAACTGCTATCGGGGATTTTCGCTTTACCACCACTTTCGGCAAGACCCTGTCGTCGCTACTACGACGAGGTATCGGCGTCCACCATGCCGGCATGCTGCCGAAATACCGCCGCCTCGTCGAAAAGCTTGCCCAGACCGGGTTGCTCAAGGTTATCTGCGGCACGGATACGTTGGGGGTTGGGATTAACGTTCCAATCCGGACCGTGCTCTTGACCGGACTGACGAAGTTCGACGGCGCAAAGCACCGACTGCTGAAATCAAGGGAGTTCCACCAGATCGCAGGACGCGCAGGGCGAGCCGGTTTTGACACGGTCGGAACAGTCGTCATCGAGGCCCCGGAGCACGAAATCGAGAACTATCGTCTTCGTCAAAAAGCCGGCACTGATCCGGCGAAGCTAAAGAAGATCAAGAAAAAGACCGCCCAACTGGGCGTGGTGAGCTGGACAGAAAAGACCTATGAACGCCTGATCAACGCAGAGCCGGAAAACCTTAGCAGCCAATTCAAGGTAAGTACCTCCATGCTGCTCAACGTCATCGCCCGGCCAGGCGATGGCTTCACGCACATGAAATCGCTGCTGCGAGACAACCATGACAGTCGCACCAAACAGAACAAGGACATCATCACCGCGATTGAGCTTTTCCGTGGGCTACTGGCAGCTGGGATCGTCGAGAAGCAGGCGGAAGGCACCGATGAGGCGGGGCGCACCTACCACTTGACGGCCGAGCTGCAGCGAGATTTCGCCCTGAACCAACCACTTGCGCCTTTTGCTTTGGCAGCGTTGGCCTTGCTAGATAAAGAATCGGAGACGTACTCGCTGGACGTATTGTCCGTATTCGAGGCAATTTTGGACGACCCGCGCCAAATCTTGATCGCCCAACAAAAGGTGGCCCGCGGGGAAGAAATCGCTGCTTTGAAGGCAGAAGGTGTGGATTACACCGAGCGCATGGCGATCGTGGAAGACATCACCTGGCCGATGCCCTTGGCAGACCTGCTGGAACAAGCCTACGACACGTACTCCGAAACTCAGCCTTGGGTAAAAGAGTTCGCATTGTCGCCGAAGTCGGTCGTTCGAGACATGATTGAACACGCCATGACGTTTTCGGATTTGGTCGCCACCTACGGTGTCGGTCGTTCAGAAGGCGTGGTTCTGCGGTACCTCACCGACGCGTGGCGCACGCTCCAACACTCCCTGCCAGCCGAATACTCCACCCCCGAGCTCGAAGACATCATCGTCTGGTTGGGTGAATTGGTACGCCAGGTCGATAGTTCTTTGGTGGACGAATGGGCGCAGATGGGCAACGAGGATTCACCAATTTCCAAGGACGTGGTGGAACGCGAACTGGCCTTTGGTGTGGAAGACCCTACTGCCCTGTCTGCCAACCGCCGCGCCCTGACCATCATGGTACGCAACGCCATGTTCCGCCTTGTCGAGCTCTTTGCCTACGAAAAGGAAGATGAACTCGCAGCACTGACCGAATATCTTGCTGACGCACCGGACTTCGGCGCCGGGATGGACGACTACTTCGCTGACTACGCGGACCTCGATACCTCCATGGCAGCCCGTGGCGCCGACTACTTTTCGCTGGAAACTACTGGCCGAATGTGGCAAGTCCGCCAGATTATCAAGGACCCGGAAGGAGACAATTCTTTCGCCTTCAGTGGAGTGGTAGATCTTGACGCGACCGATGCTGCGGGAGAGGTTCGTTTCGCTTCACTAACCTTAGAAAAGAATTAATTCATCCATCGTCAGACACTTAAACACCCTGTTGCAGCGAGCAATAATCAAAGGTCAGAAGGGATAAAACGGGGTGAGTGAAAATTTACTTCGATTTGGCAACTATTAATAGTAATGCTAATAGTAAGATGTAATACCTGGCGATTTAAACAACCCAGCTCACGCAATCTCATCAGCAAGATGCAGGTCACTTTCACGCCGCCACATAAAACAAATTGAGATATACGCCCGAACGTTTAGAGGACTAACAAACATGGCAAGCCGAGGCTACCGCCCGACGTTGGCACAGATTCGCACCTTCGTCACCATTGCCGACACCAAGCACTTTGGTACCGCAGCAACGAAGCTCTCCATCTCGCAACCTTCGCTTTCGCAAGCGCTGGTCGCATTAGAGACTGGCCTTGGAGTCCAACTCATTGAGCGTTCGACCCGTCGCGTCATCGTAACCCCCGTCGGTGAATCCTTATTACCATTTGCCAAGGCCACCCTTGACGCTGCCGATAAGTTTCTCGCGCATGCTCAGGGCGTCGAAGGTGCCCTCGGTGGCCCGCTGACTATCGGGATGATTCCTACGGCGGCACCATATATCCTCCCCAGCTTGCTGAAGATTTTCGACGCCGAATTCAAAGAGCTTCAACCCCGCATCGTCGAGGCCCAAACGCAACCTCTCATCGATCGTCTCCGGGACGGCAATATCGACGTTGCTCTGCTCGCGATTCCATCTGGTTCCCACAGCCTGGTAGAAATCCCACTGTACGACGAAGAGTTCGTCGTCGTGGTGCAAGAAGACCATCCTTTTGCTGGTCGCACCGACCTCACCCTCGAGTCGTTGCGCGACCTCGAATTGCTATTGCTTGACGACGGCCATTGCCTCCGGGATCAGATCATCGACCTCTGCCGCATGGTCAGTGTTCACCCCACTATGACACGGTCGGCGATCGCCCAAGCATCCAGTCTCGCCACGGTTATGCAGTGCGTAGCCGGTGGCCTAGGCGCGACTTTGATACCTTTGTCTGCGATCGATGCAGAAACTATGCGCCCCGGAATCGCGACCGCTCGGTTTGCCCCTGGAGTCAATGCATACCGCACGATCGGCATCGCCTACCGCACGTCGTCAAGCCGGGCCGAAGAGTTCAACAAGTTTGGCGAGGTCGTCAAACGCGCGTTCAGCCTCGTCACTGGTGAGGCTGCACGCTAACTTCTTTGGGTAACACCGTCGTCCGTTTTACCCAAAAAGTCCAGGCGCGGATAAGATAGTTCGTTAGCTATGACTACCCCGCCTGAGATTTCCAAACAGCAGCTCTATCGCCGACTCGATGATCTGAGCCTTTCCGACGCGCGCCGGTTCCGACGTCGCGTAGCAAAAGCCCGCGCCCCGCACGCGCTAGTCGCGATCTCAAGCGATATGGACAAAGCTGCAGAAAAAGTGGCCCGGATCGAGGCCACTGTCCCCGAGATTAACTATCCATCTGCTTTGCCAGTTTCTGGACGCCGGGACGATATTTTGACCGCAATCGCGGGGCATCAAGTAGTAATCATCGCCGGGGAGACGGGGTCCGGAAAGACCACCCAGATTCCGAAAATGTGCCTGGAGCTGGGAAGGGGACGGCGAGGACTCATTGGGCATACCCAGCCACGGCGTTTGGCGGCCCGCACGGTAGCGGAGAGAATCGCCAGCGAACTGGGCCAGGATATCGGGGAATCAGTTGGCTACGCGATCCGCTACGACGACAGGGTGTCGGAATCGACCGCCGTCAAACTGATGACAGATGGCATCCTATTGGCGGAGATGCAGCGCGACAGATACCTCAATGCGTATGACACCATCATTATCGACGAAGCCCACGAACGCTCCCTCAATATCGACTTTCTCCTGGGCTATCTCAAGCAACTGCTGCCAAAACGACCTGACCTGAAGGTAATTATTACTTCGGCCACGATTGATCCAGAGCGTTTCGCGACACATTTTGCCGACGAGAACGGGCAACCAGCGCCGATCATTGAAGTTTCGGGGCGCACCTACCCCGTCGAAGTACGGTATCGCTCCCTCCAATTTGAGGCTGCCGGCAAGCTCGTCGATCAAGATGTCAACGATGGCGTCTGCGATGCAGTCGAAGAACTGATGGGCGAAGGATCCGGCGACATCTTGTGCTTCTTTGCAGGTGAGCGAGATATTCGCGACTGCATGGAAGCGATTGCGACACGGAGATGGAAAGGTGTGGAGGTAGTTCCACTCTTTGGCCGATTGTCCAATGAGGAGCAGCATCGGGTGTTCGCGCCGCATTCGCGACGTCGTGTTGTGCTCGCGACAAACATCGCCGAAACCTCCTTGACTGTGCCGGGAATCCACTATGTCGTCGATACGGGCCTGGCTCGAATTTCTCGGTTTTCAAACCGGACGAAGGTGCAGCGCCTGCCCATCGAACCGATCTCGCAGGCAAGCGCCAATCAGCGGTCAGGTCGATGCGGTCGCGTGGCAGACGGTATCGCAATTCGCCTTTATTCAAAGGAAGATTTCCTTTCGCGTCCAGAATTTACCGACCCGGAAATCCTCCGCACCAACCTGGCGAGCGTCATCCTCCATATGGCAGCGCTCGGCCTGGGCGATATCGCTGAGTTTCCGTTTTTGCAAGCGCCGGACCTTCGGGCGATTCGCGACGGTCTCCTCCTACTCCATGAACTAGGCGCACTGCGGAGCAACAAGACCGGTGACACCATCGAGCTCACCGACGTCGGGAAGCAACTTGCCCGGATCCCCGTCGATCCGCGCTTGGCCCGCATGCTCGTCGAAGCACAAAGAAACGGATGCCTAAGTGAAGTCATTGTTGTCGTCGCTGCATTGACAATCCAGGATGTCCGCGAACGCCCCCTCGAATTTCAGGCCCAAGCGGATCAACAGCACGCCCGGTTCAAGGACACCACCAGCGACTTCTTGTCATACCTTAAGCTGTGGGAGTATCTCAATGAACTTGCCGGGTCGTTATCCGGCAATCAGTTCCGCAAGAGGCTCAAGGCTGAGTTTTTGCACTATATGCGTGCCCGGGAATGGCAAGATCTTGTCCGCCAGCTGACCCAAGTTGCAAAAGACCTTGGGTGGAACGCAAAGGAATCCACTGGAGATAATCCTGATGCTCTACACCAGTCGTTGCTGGCTGGGCTCCTGTCTCACATCGGGCTTCGCGAGGGCGATTCCAAGGAGTTCCTCGGCGCTCGAAACGCAAAGTTCATGATTTTCCCGGGGTCAGCGTTAGCGAAGAAGCCCCCTCAATTCGTGATGGCCGCCGAGCTGGTGGACACCTCGCGTCTCTGGGCCCGCGATGTCGCCGCGATCGATCCGATTTGGGTAGAGAAACTGGCGGGAGACCTGTTGAAACACCAGTTTTCCGAACCGATCTGGTCGGCGAAACGCGGCGCCGCGATGGTACACCAACGCTCGACCCTGTTTGGTGTTCCCGTGATCGCCGACAAACTGGTCCCCTATCACCATGTCGATGCCGTGGCCGCCCGAGACATGTTCATCCGAAACGCACTTATCGACGGCCAATGGAACACTCACCACAAGTTCTTCCATCACAATCGTGAGCTTCTCGAAAACGCGGCCCACCTCGAGGAAAAGGCTCGCAAACGAGGGATCGTCGTCGATGAAGACACCTTGTACGCCTTTTACGACGCGAAGTTGCCTGCGGATGCCACTACTTCCCGAAACTTTGATAAGTGGTGGAAGAAACAGCGAGCTCAACAACCCACTTTGTTGGACTTCGACCCCGACAAACTCGTCACGGATGAAGCCAGCGAAATTACCGCGGTTGAATTCCCGAATGTCTGGCGGCAGGGGGACTTGGAATTCGACTTATCCTACCAATTCGATCCCACCGATCCGCTGGATGGAGTTACCTTAAGAATTCCAATGCCCCTGTTGGCCACAGTCACGGATCAGGACTTCGACTGGCTCGTGCCGGGGTTGAGATTAGAATTGGTTACGGAACTGATTCGCAGCCTCCCGAAACCGTTGCGTCGCAATATTATCCCAGCACCCGATTTTGCGGCCAGGGCGCTACCGTTGCTGAACCCGTATCACGGTGCACTCACTGCGCAGCTTGCTGATGTGTTGCGTTCCTTCGGGGCTTCGGGGATTTCAGCAGAGGATTTCCAGACAGCTAAGTTGCCTGCTCACCTACTGCTCACCTTCGCGGCTGTCGACAAGCGTGGCAAGATTGTTGATGCTGACAAGTCATTGCGCGCACTTCAGCAGCGTAATAGTTCGCGCGTGAAATCTTCGGTGGCAAAGGTTGCGGGCAAGAAAGTGCTGGCGCGGGCCACCACTTGGGATGACAGTTTGGGCGCCATTGAAAAAGAGGTGGTGACGACTGTCGATGGTCAGCGGGTGATCGCCTACCCGGCATTGGTCGTAGGGCCCGAGGGACTTAGTGTTCAAGCTATGCCCACGGAGCAGGATGCCGAAAATGCCATGCTGACTTCGGTGCTCACGTTGCTGCTTCGCGAGGTACAGGTCAATGAAAAGCAGATGGTAAATGGGCTTGCGTTGCGGCAGCGTGTCGCAGTAGAGAATTATCCGCATGGTGGTGTTTCTGGCTTAGTGGCAGATGCGACGGCGGCCGCAACGCGAGATCTGCTGATCAAATATCCCGAAAAGGTACGCAATCCGGAACAGTTTGCTCAATTAGTGTCTGTGGTCAAGCCACAAGTTCCGGGGGCGGTACGCCAGATTGTGGTCGCACTCGCGCCTGGTTTGGTCGACTACCTCGCTGTGCGACAAGAACTCGCAGCGTGGACCGGTCCCGCAATCGACGACATGAAGGCCCAATTGGAATTTCTATTACCTGCGCATGCGGTAAGTATTCATGGAATTGAGCGTTTGCGACATCTACCCAGGTATCTACGCGCGATGGCCGTTCGCCTGGAAAATATGGACCGAGATCCTGACCGAGATGCTGATATCCAAGAAGAAATTGCTCAAGTCACCCATTACTTAGATCTTCGATTGGAACGGTTGCATTCTTCGGCTGCTAAGACGAAGCCGGTTAAGGACATTTTGTGGATGATCCAGGAACTGCGGGTGAGTTTGTTTGCCCAGCAACTCGGAACAGCCCATCCGGTGTCGGCACGCAGAATCGAGAAAGCGATCGATAAGCTGGGTCGATAACCTGAAGAGTCGTGGCTGGCACCAAGCTACGAGCTTTGTCGTGCGCGCCGACGCATGAGGCGGATTTCTGACTCAAAGTCGTCTGCGCTCTCGAAAGACTTGTACACCGAAGCGAAGCGCAAATAGGCGACCTCGTCCAGCTCGCGGAGAGGCTCCAGAATTGCAAGGCCAATATCATTGGCTTGAACTTGGCTGCTTCCGTGGCTACGCACAGCTTCCTCGACCTCTTGGGCAAGTCGCTTCAGCGCGTCGTCACTGACGTCTCGTCCTTGACAAGCTCGACGAACACCAACGATGACTTTCTCACGACTGAAGGGTTCAGTTACCCCGTTCCTCTTGATCACAAGAAGAACTGCCTTCTCCACAGTAGTGAAGCGCCCTTCGCAGTTGGTGCACTCGCGACGTCGACGGATTGCGGCACCTGCGTCGATCACTCGGGAATCGATGACACGAGATGAGTCATGATGGCAGAAGGGGCAATACACGGCACGCTCTTTCGAATTTGGGGTTTAGTGCACAAACGACAAAGCGAATGTCGCCCCACATTCTATCGTGTTCTGCAAATCTGCTAATCGCAGCGATCCGATTGCGTTGTAGACCAATTCTTCGGTGACTGTTCAATACCTATTTTGCGAGTACGGCTGCGGGCACTACCCCGTTAGTAGCATGTCCGGCACCTGCCGGGGCACCCGCCGTAGCTGTCGCACCGAATTCCAAAGTCGAAGCGCTGTCCGTCTTCTCTGGGCCCGCGAGCAATAGACCGATAACGATCGCACTACCAAAGATTCCGCCAAGAATGAGTTGCTTTATTCCATTACCGAGGTTGCCCCAGTAGTTCGATCTTGTTTCAATCGCTCGCTCATCCGCCGGACGATCTCTCCGAAAGTCAACGTGGGTACTGCGAACTCGGTGGTCACGGCTCGGGTGTGTGGCCAATGCCCCGCCATCCCATACTGAAGCGGGTTGCACGATGGCTACCGTTTCGGTACGAACGGTCGGGACTTGGCGATTGCGATTAATAACGGTGGTCATGACTTCTCCTCAAATTAGGTTTATGTATTTACGCCGCTGACCTTAACCGCACCCCTAGACAAGGACAGACAAGACGTCGCGCACCTGTTCGAACTTTTTGTTGTACCCAAGTTATAGCACTGTAAATTCGAACACCGCAAGCCCATTTTCGAACATTTTCGAAAAATCTCTTAACCTACACTGAAACTACTTGGATTACCAGGTATTTTCCTTCTATCGGCGCCTTTACTCCTTCTCACACAACTCACTTGTTCGACTTTTCGGCCCACTATTTTCGAAGTCTTAGGCGCGTTGCATTGCTAAAGTGCGTTCGATCGAATAGAACTAAAGAAGAAGCAAGAATCCCACCCAATAGTTTTTTCTTCTCGCCGCTCTTGCCAAGCCGTATGCACGCCCCTAGGTCCACCACACAACCCCCTCACCAACAAACACTAAGCACAGCCCCACCACTGTCAACGAGAAAGAGATGTCGATGAACGCGCCCAAAAAGAATCAGCCAGATCTGGCCAAGTTGACCGATCGCCAGCGCCGTATCCTAGAAGTAATCCGCGATGCAGTTGTCCTGCGCGGTTACCCGCCAAGCATCCGCGAGATTGGTGATGCCGCGGGGCTACAATCCACGTCTTCTGTGGCATATCAGCTTCGTCAGCTCGAAGAAAAGGGATACCTCCGCCGGGATCCGAATAAACCACGAGCGGTAGATGTCAGGGTCATCCCCGATGCCAACAAAAAGAAGTCAGGCCCCAAGGTGGGTTGGAAAGAAGCAAAGAAGCATGCAGCGCCGGAGGGGGCGAGCCCAGCTAACTTCATCCCCATCGTCGGCAACATTGCAGCTGGCAATCCGATCCTGGCAGAGCAGCACATTGAGGACTATTTCCCCATGCCCGCGGAGATCGTCGGCGATGGTGAGCTATTCATGCTGCAGGTCGTAGGCGAGTCCATGCGCGATGTCGGCATTTTGGATGGCGACTGGGTTGTAGTTCGCTCACAACCGGTGGCAGAACAAGGTGAGTTTGTCGCTGCGATGCTCGACGGAGAGGCAACGGTCAAGGAATTTCACAAAGATTCCACCGGCATTTGGCTCTTGCCACATAACGAGTCTTTTTCGCCGATCCCAGGCGAAGAGGCACAAATTATGGGCAAGGTAGTATCAGTACTTCGCAAGCTCTAGGTCTTTTACGAACAACGCTCGAAGACTTCCCCCAACCGGGACTAAGGATGGCAGGGAGCGACGTGCATTTCTGCAGTACTACTCCCAAAACATTCCCGCAGTCGCTACACCCGAGAGCTACCCCCAATATCGGGGTAGCTTTGTGAGTTTCTCTGTGATATCGCCCTACTCTGACCGAACGGGCATTATTCCGTGCCAAAATGTAGGTACAAGTTTGGAAAAACCCACGCATGTTGTTCGGCCGCGCCCCGATGCCCACCCAATACTCTGAGCCGGTTCGCTCGAGCGCGTGTCGATGACTGCGGAGGTTTCGGCTAGCTCACCCGCTTTTGTAAACCCGGTTGATTCGGCGACAACCCACTCGCTTAACCGCTATCAACTCCGGTTACTGCCATGTAAGGAGATGCTCATGTACGCGGAAGAAAGACGTCGACAAATTGCTTCATTGACAGCCGTAGAGGGGCGCGTCAACGTCACCGAGCTGTCCCAACGTTTCGAGGTTACTGCCGAGACCATCCGTCGAGATTTGGCGGTGCTCGACCAGGAAGGCATCGTGCATCGCGTGCACGGTGGCGCGGTGGCTACCCAAAGTTTCCAAACCACCGAATTCAGCATTGATACTCGCGCGCGTTCGGCCTCGGGTGCGAAGAACGCTATCGCCCGCGAGGCCATAGCATTTGTACCGGATTCACACGGAGGTATCTTCCTCGACGCAGGAACATCCTTGGCGTCCTTCGCTGACGTTCTTGTTGCCCACCCCAATGCCCACCGCTGGTCATTAGTCACCAACAGTCTTTCTATCGCTTTGAGCTTGGCGAATTCCGGCTTGGACGAAGTTCAGTTGCTAGGCGGCACGGTACGTGCAATTACCCAGGCTGTCGTCGGCGACACTGCTTTGCGGACGTTAGCGCTGATGCGCGCCGATGTGGCATTCATCGGTACCAACGCGCTGACCCTAGACCACGGACTTTCGACGGCGGATTCCCAGGAGGCAGCTGTGAAGCGCGCTATGATCACCAATGCTCAGAAAGTCGTCGTCCTGTGCGATTCTACAAAGATGGGCAACGATTACCTGGTTAGTTTTGCAGGCATTGATGATATTGATGTTGTCATCACAGATAGCGGAGCCCCACAATCCATGGTTGATGCCTTGCGTGACCGCGAAATCCAAGTCATCGTGGCCTCATGATCGTAACCATAACTCCGACGCCATCTCTTGACCGGACCGCACACAGCGACGGCATCACACACAGCGACGATTACCACCAGCTCACCGATGTCTACATCGCGCCAGCAGGTGGCGGAATGAACATCTCACGCGTCCTTTATTTGGCGGGGCAAGAAACACTGGCTATTGTCCCCGCCCCCGATGTCAGCCAGTACATGCGCATGGTCGGTATGTTCGGGATCCCCTGCGACAATATCGATGTTCCCGGCCCGATCCCCGTGCATTTCAAGGTGCACACTCCAAGTGGACAGTTATTGGAGTTTCGCGATCCTCCCATGCCGCTCGATGTCGCTCAGCTCACGATGTTGCGCGATCACGCCGTCACCCACGCGGAAAACGCCAGCTGGGTCGTTCTCGCAGGCCAATTGCCATCAGTGGCAAATTCCGCCTGGTTTGTCGACGTCATGCGCGCCATTCGGCTCTATCACCCAGGTACGAAAATTGCAGTCGCCACCGCGGGCCAGGCCTTGAGTGCGGTGCTGCGGCAAGTGTTCACCACGAAACCCGACGTGATCGCACTGGATGCGGAACATATCAGCATCAACCAGGACGTGAGAGAGGTCGTCGCCACGCTAATCGACGCCGAAGTCCAGCACATACTTTTGTGTAAGCGACGCAATCATTTTGAACTGATTAGTGGTGGCACCAGTTTTGAGGCGACAATTGATTCGAAAGGCACAGACAGGTTGCCGTGGATCGATACCGCTCTTGCAGGGTTGCTTCTCGTCGACCCGGATCACGACCCAGCAGGAGCGCTTCGCCATAGCTTGGCTTACGCAAACTCTCCCCTTGCCACTCAAGCGGACCACGCCCCAACACCGGATTCTCTCATGCTGAACCTAGTCCGCATGAAGGCCTAGCCGTCCCATGACAACTAGGCCTAGGGGACGAACTAGGTAAGCAGTTCGAGTACTGCAGCCCGAGCAGCCTCGGCATCCGGCGCTGCGCACGCCGCCTGCGCGGCCGCCTGATAGTCGGCCACGCTGTGTGTATCCAAGCGTGAGCCAACTTGCACGATGGATGGGCTCGCCATCGACAAAGACTTAACGCCGAGGCCCACGAGAACGCAAGCCAGGTAAGGATCGGCTGCTGATTCGCCACACACCCCTACCGGCACATTGTGTGTTTCGCCAGCCGCACAGACCATCCGGATGAGTCGCAGGACAGCAGGCTGCCAAGGATCACACAGATCACCCAGCTCGGAGATCTGCCGGTCGGCAGCCATGGTGTACTGCGTGAGGTCATTGGTGCCGATCGATACAAAATCCACCTCGCGAAGCACCGCATCAGCCATGAGCGCCACAGCTGGCGTTTCAATCATGATCCCAGCTGTGAAACCATGTGCGCGGGCGCGCGAGACAAACCACTGCGCCTCCGCGACTGTATCCACCATCGGAGCCATCACCCATACCGATTCCGGCGTGCGACCGGCGAGCTCACTTGCCTGCTTAATTGCTTCCAGCTGGCGGTCGATCACGCCAGCATGTTTCCGCTCAATACGCAGGCCTCGCACACCCAAGGCGGGGTTTTCCTCTGGATCCTGGTTGAGGAACTTGACGGGCTTATCCGAACCGGCATCGACCGTGCGGATGACCACCTTCTTCCCGGCAAAGGCTTCAAAAACTTCGCGGTAGCTAGCAGCTTGCTCCGCAGTTGATGGTTCGACTTCTGCCGAGAGCAACGCGAATTCGGTACGGAACAATCCGATGCCTTCCGCAGGAGCCTGGGCTGCATCTCGAGCGCTGGCGGGGTCATGCACATTGGCTAGCAGTGCCACAGAATTTCCGTCGGTCATCGAGACGGGGCCGCGCCACATCTTCGCAGCTTCCTGCTGACGAGCAAACTGATCTGCCGCAGCTTGGGCCAGCTCAGGATCTGCTCCGACAGTGATCGTGCCCGCGGTGGCATTGACCAGCAACGGGGTACCCGCCTCAATCGCACGCAGACCATCGCCCACGGCCACCACGCATGGCAAGCCGCGCTGACGGGCCACAATCGCTGTATGGCTCGTTGGTCCACCACCTTTGGTCACGAGCCCCGCAAATGTACTCAAGTCCAAGGTGAGGGTATCTGCCGGCGCTAGGTCGTCGGCAAGCAGCACGAGCGCTCCGGAATGCGAGGTGTCGGCGCGAGGTGGGCTCGGTGGTGCTTCGCCCCGCAATTCGCTGAGAATGCGGCTACGGATGTCATTGAGGTCCGTAACACGTCCGGCAAACACGCCACCTGCTTTTTCAAATTGCGCGATGAAGGACTCCACGGCGACGTCGATAGCCCATTCTGCGTCGATTCCCCCGTTGATTTGCTTGCGCACGGCCTTGGCCAGGCCTTTGTCGCGGGCCATAGCGGCAGTCGCAGTCAAAATTGCTTGAGCGTCAGCATCTGCCGACGCAGCCAATTTATCCAGACGCTGCGCTACGGCGGCTACCGCGTTCGTAAAGCGTTCGAGTTCAGCAGGTCGAAGGTCTTCAGGGATCTCCCGCGGTGCTTGGGGGCGCTCCGGCGCCGAGGCATGCCACACTGCATCAGCGTAGATAACCCCCTCCACAACTCCGGTGCCCTGCAGCACATTGTGGGTGAGCGATGTGTTCTCGGACAAAGCGAACCTCTTTCAACGATTGGGTTACTAAAGTCAATGCTAACAGCACAAAGAAGAAACAAACGAACAATATTCATCTGTCAAAAGTGTTGACATTCCCACACAACCAGGCGTAAAACCATAAATAGCTAGAGCTTTCCCAACATCGTCTCAAACATAGGCCGAAAGCAAAGTCCACGAACACCCGCTCGCCCCTTGCGAGTGCCGTCCACAACTTCATACTTGCACACTTCAATTACCGATAAGCCCGCCCGAACTTGCGTGCCCAGTGCCGAAAAGCATCGGCACTCACGCGCCTAAGGCGTCGTTAGGATGCGCGTCATGCTCACTTCTAGAGAGCGACAAGCAGATATTGTCGCCCACGCCACTAAGACTGGCCACGTCTCGGTCACCACCTTGGCCCAACAGTTTGGGGTTACCCCGGAGACGATTCGCCGGGACTTGAAAACATTGGAGCGCCAAGGGGCGGTGTCGCGGGTGCATGGCGGGGCGGTCGCCACCCAGTCCGACGTGCAAGAACCAGGCCTGACGCAACGGCCTTTCGGTACCAATCCTGTGCAGAATATGCGCCAGAAACGTGGCATTGCCACTGCCGCAGTCCGCATTCTTCCCGATGCGGAAATCAGCTTGTTTGTTGACTCTGGCAGTACCACTTCCGAATTCATCCGCGGCATGGCGGAACATCGCCCTTCTGCGCTCTCCCAAGTGACAATTGTCACTAGCTCAATATCCATAGCCTCACTCTGCGCAGACACCGGGTTTAGCCACATCCACGTAGTGGCCGGGCGACTTCGGCCGCACTCGCGCGTGCTGGTGGGAGACCAAACGATCACCGAACTCAGTCAACTCCGCGCCGACTACGCTGTTTTCAGTGCAAATGGGGTCAGTTGCAATCATGGCTTTTCGACGCCCGACCCAGCTGAAGCTGCCGTCAAAAGCACCATGATTTCGCGGGCTCGCACCTCCGTCGCGCTGTGCGATTCTGCCAAAATCAACAAGGATTTCCTTGTCACTTTTGCTAGATTTTCCGATATTGACGTTTTTGTCACCGATACCGGTATTCCGGCAGAGTTCGCTCATTTTCTTCATGAGCACCAAATCCAGGTGGAACAAGCAACATGATTCTCACTTTTACTCCCAACCCAAGCATTGACTCCACGTTGTCTTTGGCACAGCCACTGGACCGCGGTGCCGTGCAACGTGCATCCGCAGTGTCCCGGGTAGCGGGTGGGAAAGGCGTCAATGTCGCTGTCGCTACCCACCGCGCGGGATTGAAGACACTCGCGGTTTTCCCCGCCCCCACTGATGATGCATTCTTGCGCCTCATGAGCCACTCCGGTGCCCCATTCGAGCACATCCACAACGAGGGGACAGTACGAACCAATACCACGATCATGGAGATTGATGGCACCACTACTAAATTGAATGGTCCCGGAGCGTCACTGTCTGCGGTCGCCCGCAAACGTTGTGAGACTCGGTTGGGCGCACTGTGCGTGGCTGCCGATTGGGTGGTGCTAGCAGGCTCTTTGCCGCCAGATGCTCCCCTGGATTGGTACACACAGCTCACAGCATTGGTGCGTGATCATAACCCAGCTGCTCACGTCGCGATCGATGCTTCCGATGCGCCATTGCAATCGGTGGCAGACAATCTGGAAACTGTCGCGCCTGCGTTACTGAAACCCAACGCGTTTGAGTTGGGAGTGCTGGCTGGTATCGACGGCCATTGGCTCGAGGAGCAGGCCACCGCTGGAATCTTCACCGACGTTGTCGCCGCGGCGGACGGTTTGGTCAAGCGCGGGGTTCGCTATGTTTTGGTGACTTTGGGCCAGGCAGGCGCGGTGCTGGTGACTCACCAGCGGGCGCTTCACGCCCGCCCACCCGAGATTGATGTGTTGTCTACTGTGGGAGCAGGCGATAGTGCGCTAGCCGGTTTCTTATTGGGTCTGTCGCACAATTTTGATGAGGGCCAGGCACTGTCCACTGCTGTCGCCTACGGGACGGCAGCTACCACGTTGCCGGGAACCCAGATACCTTTCCCGGCTATTGTCCACCCGGAGCTCGTCCACTTGTCTGATATTTCCGATCAACTACCTCGGGGATCGCGGTGACCGAAGAACTCATTGCCGAACAGCTAATTCGACTGGATGTCTCGGGGCTCAAATCCAGCACAGATGTTATTGACACGATCGCCGAGATCATCGGCCGATGTGACCACAATGTTGATCTCGAAGCGCTGCGGTCGGCATTCCTGGCCCGAGAGCAACAGTCCAGCACAGGTTTCCGTGGGGGTGTGGCAATTCCGCACTGCAAGACGGACGCGATTTCTTCTCCTGCCGTCGTCTTCTTGCGGCTCACCGAGGAGATCGATTTTGGTGGCCCCGACGGACCCGCTGATCTCATTTTGGCTATTGCCACTCCCGCAAGCGGTGGAAAAGCTCACCTAAAGATCCTTTCCCGCCTAGCTCGAAAATTCATTGACGCCGAGTTTCTGCGATCCCTGCGTACGGTCCCCGATCCTCCTTCAGCCGTTAGGGTCTTACGAACTGCCCTAGCGTCCAATCCAGCTGCAGCGCACCACGAACGCTTAACAATCCTCGCCGTCACATCGTGTCCGACGGGGATTGCCCATACGTACATGGCTGCCGATGCCCTCAAGGAGGCCGCGCGGAAGCGCAGCGACCTTAACCTCATCGTGGAAGCCCAAGGAGCGTCCTCGGTGGAGCCGATTCCTGAGGAAATAGCCAGCACCGCTGACTCAGTCATCTTTGCTACTGAGGTCGCGGTACGCAATGAGGAGCGTTTCCATGGCCTGCCGGTTGTTCGCACTGGGGTGAAACGCGCGATCGACACCCCGAACGAGCTGCTCGACCACGCAGTAGCCGCAGCTCACTCCCCTCATCCGGCTCGCGTGACGGCCAAGGGGGCGTCGCAAAGTTCGGGCGGTGTGCAGTCCCCCGAGCTGCTGAATTCAATCCGCAGAGCCATTATGACGGGGGTGTCTTACATGGTGCCTTTTGTCGCCGCGGGTGGCCTGCTCTTGGCATTGGGCTTTGCGGTGGGTGGCTACGACGTAGGGATGGTGTATCAGGCGGTGCTGGCGCATCACTCGCTAAGTACACTGCCGGGGCATGAGATTGTCACCCCGGAGGGGATGCTGAGCACCACCAAGTCCGGTTTGGGTCTTTATCTCGGTTCGGTGTTCTATGCCACCGGACAAGCTGCGATGAGCCTGGTGGTCGCGGCGCTGTCAGGTTATATTGCTTTTGCCATGGCTGGGCGTCCAGGTATTGCCCCCGGATTTATCGGCGGGGTGATCTCAGTCACGCTGGGGGCCGGGTTTTTGGGAGGTCTCGTAACTGGAATCATCGCCGGCACCGTCGCCTACGGATTGACGAGGCTTCGGGCCCCACACTGGATTTCCTCAATAATGCCAGTGGTGGTAATCCCGCTATTGACCAGCGCAGTTGTGGGGCTTGCGATGTTTTTGTTGTTGGGTGTTCCTCTGGCTCGTGTTTTGGCCGCCATGGAGCATTGGCTTTCAACTCTCGACGGCGTTTCCTCTATCACAATCGGCGCTCTCCTCGGTTTGATGATGTGCTCAGACCTCGGCGGCCCAATTAATAAGTCTGTCTACTTGTTTGCAACCGCTGGTTTGTCCACTCAAGAGCCCAGCAGCTTAGCGATCATGGCTACCGTCATGGCCTCAGGAATGGTGCCGCCGCTAGCATTGTCGCTAGCAACGGCCATGCGTGGCCAGCTATTTACGCCGGCTGAGCGCGACAACGGCAAATCAGCTTGGTTAATGGGGCTGTCGTTCGTGTCTGAAGGAGCGATCCCTTTTGCCGCCGCCGACCCCATTTGTGTTCTGCCGTCCTTGATGGCGGGAGGCGCACTCACGGGGGCGCTCTGCATGCTTCTCGACGTCCGTTCCAGCGCGCCACACGGAGGTATTTTCGTCATCTTCGCCATCCAACCCGTTTGGGGCTTCTTGGTGGCGATTCTGGCTGGGACAGTGGTGTCTGCACTGCTGGTCATCGCCCTAAAACAGTTTGTCCAGCCCGTGGTTTCAAAAAGAAATTCAGCCGAGTTGTATCGGAAAGAACCGTACTTTAGCTAGGCGCATCGATAAGTAGCCAAGGTAATTCACTAGACTCTCCATTAGAGCTAGAAGAACATCCGGAAAGGAAAAGTTATGAAGTCCATCAAGGTGAAGGTAGCTGCTGCAACTGGTCTGCATGCCCGCCCCGCAACTGTTATCGCTGAAGCCGCTGCCGAGTTCGACGAAGACATCTTTATCGCGCTCGTCGACAACCCTGACGATGACGAACCAGCAGATGCTTCCTCGTCGCTGATGATCATGGCGCTTGGTGCCGAAAAAGATGACGAAGTCATCGTCACTAGCGAAGACGATGCCGCTGCGGAAAAGATTGCTGAGCTCATCGCAAGCGACCTCGACGCCTAATTCATCTATTCCTCCGATTGTCGCCGCCCCAAGGTGAGCGCGACAACGTTTAAGGGCCTGCGCAACATCTGTGGGGGTGTGATACCCAGAGGTGGCGCAGGCCCTTTGGCCATGGCTTAAGCTAAGGTCACCGACTACCGATTACCTTCCCCGAGTGTGCGGTAGATCGAATTCAGAATCGGGTAGCCGATCATCACGCCAATCGATCCCCAGGCGATACCCTCTAGCTCAATGCCGGCAACAGTCAGCGTCAAATTGCCGATGCCCGCGACCAAGGCCACTGCAGCTGCAGTCAGGTTGACCGGGTTATTGAAGTTCACGTTGTTGTCTTGCCAAATCCGCACGCCCAGCATGCCGATCAAGCCATACAGCACGAGGGTGGCGCCACCGAGCACCCCGGTTGGGATGGTAAAAATGAGCGCGCCAAACTTAGGGATGAAAGCCAGAGCAACAGCGGTTAGCGCTGCCACCCAATAGGCGGCCGTTGAATACACCTTCGTCGCGGCCATCACTCCGATGTTTTCCGCGTAGGTAGTAGTTCCCGAACCGCCGAAGCCACCGGCGAGCGTCGTCGCCAAGCCATCAGCGATGAGGGCATCGCCGGCCAGGTCGTCCATATCACGGCCGGTCATAGCGGAGACTGCTTTGACGTGGCCGACATTTTCGGCGATCAACACGATTATTACTGGAAGGGTCACCAGGATTGCGGACAGTTTGAATTCTGGACTGTGGAATGTCGGCAAACCAATCCAGGCGGCTTGCGACACAGCTTCCGCGGCACCCTCGCTGAGGTTTCCGGTCAGAGCTGCGAATACCCAGCCCACAACCACACCAATCAGGATTCCGAGCCGGGCGATCATGCCCCGCCCACCGACCGTGGCTAACAGGATGACCGCGAGGGTCACACCAGCCACCAGCGGCTGCGTGGCGAAATTCTTGGCTGCGGTTGGCGCCAGGTTCAGGCCGATGAGTGCCACGATGGCACCCGTGACCGTCGGAGGCATGACAATGTCAATGATCCGCGCTCCAGCGGCTTTGACGGCAAGTCCGATCCCAATGAGCACCAGACCAGCAACCAACACGCCACCGATTTGTACGCCAATCCCCTCGCCATGCGTAGCCATCAATGGCGCAATAAATGCAAAAGAGCTGCCAAGATAGCTTGGCAGCCGGTTGCGAGTGATAAGCAAGAAGAGCATTGTGCCAATGCCGGAGAACAACAAAGTTGTGTTCACCGGGAACCCGGTAAGCGTTGGCACTAGGAGGGTCGCACCGAACATCGCGATGACATGTTGCATGCCAATCCCGATGGTTCGACCCCAACTGAGGCGCTCTTCAGGAGCGACGACTGCACCAGGTTGAATAGTCTTGCCGTCGCCGTGGACGGTCCAGCTCATAATACTCACGAATCGTTATTATCGCATACCGGCGGCACTGCTAAGAAACCGTTGCCCACCTGTGCTTTCCCAAAGGACAGCCGTTCATCACACAAAGGCCCCAGGGACCCGGAGCGTTGTGCTACCGGGTCTCTGGAGAACAATCAGGCTAGGCGCGCTTGGTGCGAAGCACTGTGGCAGCAGCCAGTGCCAACAGCACGGCAACTACGATCATGGCCACACCAGCGTAGAGCGCAATGGTGCCGACCAACCACCAGCCATAGGCAGAGAGCAGAATGCCACGCAAGGTGTCGCCTTTGAAAGAAGTTTCGCGAGCATCATTGAGCTTCTTGATTTCTTCTTCGGACTTCCCATCAGCCTTGGCCTTTTTAATGTCATCGCCAAGCTCTTGATAGGTTCGACCGTTGGCCGAGGCCATCATGTGTTCCCAAATGAAATTGTCTGCATACGCTTTGGCTTGCTCCCCTGTGGTCAATGGCTGACCGGCAAAAGGCTGCAGTGCTGCCTGGGCATCCGGATTCTTCAACGAAGTAATCGCAGCGCCTTCAGGCATCGTAATCTTTTCTTGGGTCAACTGCTCCGTCACAAAAGAGTGCGCGTAGTTGCCGCCAAACATTGCACCACAGCCGACGATGAGAAACAGCACCGCAAAAATCTGACTAAGCGCTTGGTAAATCGGCTTTTTCATGACGGTGGCCCTTCCACTCTGAGAGGGGCTGGCCACCTATCCTCGTCGCGGTGACGCTGACCCGGATTTAAGAACTTACACATTGATAATCCAACAACTCAGCTCGAAAAGTCAAAGCAGATCGGGCACAAACAAAAAAGTGTGGGCATGTTGATACGTCCACATTCTCGAGCCCATACCAGCAGGCCCACCGACCCCCAAAAGCGGGCTAATCGACGGCGAACTGACTCAATTCCGCCGCCAAGGATTGCGGCAAACGAACGTCGATAAGCGTGCCGTTCTCGCCATAGTTTTCACTGAGCACGGTCGCTTGTTCATGAAGACGAGCAATCACATCTCCCCTGGTAAACGGGACCAAAAGTTTGACGTGTGCGTCCAGGGTATTCAGGAAAAGCTCGATGCGCGCTTGCAGTTCAGCAATTCCCTCGCCCGTTCGGGCCGAAACAAACACGGCATCGTCGAGTGCGTGGCGAAGCTCCGCGAGCGTTAAGGGATCAGCCTGGTCAATCTTGTTGACGACGATTAGTTCTGGAGGCGCTTCCACCCCAGTTTCGCGGACAATATCCAAAATGACAGTCCGAACCGCATCGATCTGCTTGAGCGGAAACGGATCCGAGCCGTCCACGACGTGGAGAACCAAATCCGCCTCAACGACCTCTTCCAACGTGGAACGGAACGCTTCAACGAAGGACGTCGGCAAATGTCGGACGAAGCCAACGGTGTCCGTAAACGTCACCGCACGACCATCGGCTAGTTCGGCGCGCCGGGTCGTCGGGTCCAAGGTGGCGAACAACGCGTTTTCTACCAACACACCAGCCCCGGTCATGGCGTTGATCAGGGAGGACTTTCCTGCGTTCGTGTACCCCGCGATAGCGATTTGTGGCGTCGTCGACGCTTTGCGCCGTGCACGTTTGGTTTCGCGGGTGGTCTTCATGCCCGCGATCTCTTTGCGTAACCTAGCCATGTCAGCCCGCAGGCGCCGACGATCCGCCTCGATCTTCGTTTCACCCGGGCCACGCAGACCCACGCCGCCATTGGAACCGGCACGACCACCAGCCTGACGGGACAAGTTGCCACCCCAACCACGCACGCGGTTGAAGAGGTATTCCATCTGTGCCAATGCCACCTGAGCTTTACCCTCTTTGCTCTTTGCATGTTGCGCGAAGATGTCCAAAATGAGCATCGTGCGGTCAATGACCTTGACATTAAGCGCCTGCTCCAGCGCGATAAGTTGCGAGGGGCTGAGTTCACCATCGCAGATAACGGTGTCCGAGTCGGTGGCGGAAACTATCTCTTTGACTTCCTTCACTTTGCCGGAGCCAATAAACGTACCCGGATCCGGCTTGTCACGCTTTTGGTAGAGCATCTCAGTAACTTCGGAGCCTGCCGTCTCTGCCAACGCCTTAAGCTCTGCCATGTTGGCTTCGATCTCGGCCGTGGTACCTTCAGTCCAGACCCCAACCAGGACGACTCGCTCGAGGCGCAACTTACGATATTCAACCTCGTAGCCTTCACGGTGCTCAGTGTCACGGACGGTGCCACCGCGAGAAAGCTTGCGTAAGGAGGAACGCTCTTCCAGGTCAAGATCACCCACAGTGGGGATGTCATCCGAAGCGGTCTCGGCTACGTTTTCCGCAGCATAGGAAGGCAACACGCTGCGCTGGCTACTCCGGATCACCCCGGAGAGGTCGGTCCCAGCAGACTCTGCGGGCTCGGTGGTTGGGCGGTGGTCTTTGAACGCGTCAGAAAGCAGTTCGTCAAAATCGCGATTAGTCATTGTGTGCCATTGTCTCATGAACCGCGACCAACAGTTAAAACCGGTTTTTTAACCACCATCTAATTAGGGTTACACTTTTGGCTATGACTCGTGAATTGGCAAGCATCGGCATGAATTTTACGCGGTGGCAGGACGCGGTTGAGGCCGCTATCGCTTCCGAAAAACTTGAGGTCACCGGGGAAGTTCGGGGTGGACAGCTCATTGACTTCCTCGATGAGTCCGGCGCTACCCTCACCATCCTGGCAGCCGAGCCCTTCACCACCTTTTCCGGCTTTACCGGTAGCACCCGTAACGACGCGCATGTTTCCATGATCAACGATGTCCTCGCACTCAATGACCTAGTCAACGATGAGGGCTATCATCTTGCTTCCGTCGTCAGCACCTTGGCCCAGGGACCGCTGCTTGTCGACGAACCGACCCAGCAATGGCAGCAGCTGAATCTCTCCGCCTTGGCCATAAACGTCTCCCGCGCCACAGATGCCACCACGCCCGGCACCTTCTACTCCGCCGGCGCTGAGGTAGTCAATTCGGGGAGCGCAGCCACCCCAGATGCCACGTTCGAGGCAACCCTGAAGCTGGAAAACGTAAACGTGGCAACCAACTCTACGACCGGCGTGAACTTCATTCATGCGACCGCTTCGAGCCCCTTCCCACTGGATATCTGCCTGCCGGCGGAAGCTGGCTCGTTCCAAGAGGGCGATATCATCACCGGCCAATTCTTGCTCGCCGGACGCATCATCCCTCCAGCTGGCTGTGGCGGCGATGACGGCTGCGGATCTGGTGGGTGTGGCTGCGGATCTGGTGGGTGTGGCGGACACTAAAGTATTTGGTGATCAGCTAGCCTTAACTGCAGGTGTTTGGAAACGAGTGGGAAAGCGAGGTGGGTAAGGGCACATGCCAGATCGTGACATCTACCCGGACCCGCCCGCATGGCGCAACCCAGCGCTAATCCTTGCTGTCGTGGCAGTGTGCATCGTGTTGGTGACGCTACTAAAGACCTTGGGGGTACTCCTAGCTTTCGTTATCGTTGCTGCCGTTTCATTAGCGTTTGTCTCTCGACGCAATGATCCGGAAGCCGAGGCAGTGAAGGCTTCGGTGCGACTATCGGCTGAGGAGATTGACGAGGTGCTCAAGGACTTCGATCGCTTCCTCACTGGTCAAGATGCTGACTCCCTTGCTGATCGCACCTTGCATCGCCCCGAACTCGCCAATGCGGATTCCTTCGTGCCAGAAATTGAGAAGTTCTACTACCTCTATTCGACGAATGTGCGCTTCTTGAACCGCCTCCAAGCCCGCCTAGCGCAAAACCTCACCTTCGGCCAGGCACAACACTTGCTGGACATCACCGATCAGCGGGCCCAAGAAATCCAGGAATCATGGGTAGCAGCCCGACGGGCAGCCTTCAGGCACGGACCAGCGGCCTAGTGGGCTACCTCTAGAGACTTCACCACGTCCATCGCCTGACTAAAGGTGTCGCCACTCGCATCAATCCAGTGGATGCGCGGATCCCGGTTGAACCAACTGCGCTGTCGTCGCACATAACGACGCGTCCCCAAAATGGTTTGCTCGATTGCTTCTTCTAGGGTCAGCTCGCCAGCAAGATAGCGCAAGACCTGCGCATAACCGATTGCCCGTCCAGCCGTCGAATCAGCCACCAACCCCTGCTGGACCAACGCCTCAACTTCCCCTACAAAACCTTGCTCAAACATCAACTTGGTGCGCTGTTCGATGCGCGGATTAAGCCATTCAGCGGTAGTGCGCAACCCGACGAGCACAGTATTCCACCGCGGCGGCTGATTAATTGGTGGCTGCGACGCAGCAAACGGGCGTCCGGTAAGTTCAATGACTTCCAAAGCACGTACTGTCCGCCTGGGATCAAGCCTTTCGATGATCGCCGCGGCATCTGGATCTACCTTTGCCAACTCATCATGCAGCGCTTCCTGCCCAATTTCTCGCTGCCGGGCTTCGTATTTCGCGCGCACTTGCGCGTCGGTGGGCGGGAATTGCCAGTCGTCGATAAGCGATTGCACGTACAGCATGGACCCGCCGACCAAAATCGGACGTACTCCTCGCTGCAAGATCTCGTCTGTGGTTGCGACCGCTTCTTGCTGGTAGCGAGCGACAGAGGCCGGGGTGGTTACATCGAGGACGTCGAGTTGATGATGCACGATGGATCCACGCTCTGCCACGCTGAGTTTCGCAGTGCCGATGTCCATGCCACGATAAAGCTGCATCGAATCAACGTTGACCACCTCGCCACCAAATTCACGCGCCAACGCCAAGCTCAGAGCTGACTTTCCTGAAGCAGTTGGTCCTAAGACGGCAATGGGGCGCGGGGTAGACATGCTTACATTGTGACAATGCGCCCCACGGTTAATCAATTCTGGGATGATGCCGGCTAAGCCTGAGTTCCACAGCTTTCGTTCGCCTACGATAGCCAGCGCTACGTGCGCCCATTTGTAAACGCAGGCTTGGCTTGCGCGCTACACTTAACAGCTAGCGCAACCCTGCTTGGTTTGCGTGTGAATTGTTCAGGCAGCCGTGTCGCGCGGCGAGCACTCGAGGTAATTGAAGGACGCTCCCATGACTACCCCAACTCCAAAGCCAGCTCCACGTCCAGGCCCGCGCCCAGGCCCGCGCCCAGGAGCCGGTGTGTCCGCCAAGAAGCCAGCTGTAGCAGCTAGCCCCCAGGCATCGACTGGTGGATTTGTTGCCCCAGCTCACATCGTCAATAATCCGGCTGATTGGGGACGGGTAGCAGAAAACGGCGACGTCTTTGTGACCACCGCCGACGGCGAACGCTTGATTGGCTCCTGGCAGGCTGGCACCGCAGCGGAGGGCCTTGCTCACTACGGCACGCGTTTCGACGACCTCGTGACCGAACTCGAGTTGCTGGAAACCCGCTTGCAACAGCATCCAGAGGAATCCGTCAACATCTCCAAACAAGCCCAAGACCTCAAAGAGAGCTTGCCCACGGCGACCGTGATCGGGGATCTCGCGACCGTCGACAAGCGGTTGGCAGAGTTAATTTCCGCAGCCGAAGCTGCTGGTGTGGCCGCCAAGCAGGCGAAAGCCAAGCAACGCGAAGATGCGATTGCCCGGAAAGAAGCTCTCGCAACTGAGGCTGAGGAAATCGGCGAAAGCTCCGTGGAGTGGAAAGTTGCTGGCGACCGCCTTCGGGACATCCTCGAAGAGTGGAAAGGGATTCGTGGCATCGACCGCAAGACCGACGACGCGCTGTGGAAGCGCTACTCTCGCGCGCGCGATGCGTTCAACCGCCGCCGCGGATCGCATTTCGCTGAACTTGATCGTGGCCGGGCTGCTGCCAAGAAGGCTAAAGAAGCACTCGTAGCTCGAGCTGAAGAACTCAAGGTATCCACCGACTGGGCAGAAACTGCCCGGGCTTTCCGCGATCTGATGACGGAATGGAAAGCTGCCGGCCGTGCGCCTCGAGAAGTCGACGATAAGCTCTGGGACGCGTTCAAGGCCGCTCAAGATTTCTTCTTCTCCGCCCGCAACGCCGAGCACGACGAGCGTGAAAAGGAATTCCAAGAAAACGCCGCCGCGAAGCAGGAATTGCTCGACACCTATGACTCCCAAATCACCCCAGAAAAGGACCTAGACGGCGCGCGTGCCAAGCTGCGCGAGCTGCAGGAAAAGTGGGAAGAGATCGGCTTCGTTCCGAAGAACCGAGTGCGCGAATTTGAAGACAAGATCGCTGCCCTCGAGCACCGGGTGACTGAGGCTGCTGATGCAGAATGGCGCCGCACTGATCCTGCAGCTCAAGCTCGTGCTGCGCAGTTTATTGCTAAGGTAGAAGACTTCAACGCCCAAGCCGAGGCTGCGGAGAAGGCCGGCAAGGCGGACAAGGCGGCTAAGCTTCGTGAGCAAGCTGCGCAGTGGCAAGAGTGGGCTGACGCCGCTATGAACGCGGTCGAAGACCTCTAGTTTTTGCCCTCTTTTGGCCCCTGAAGAAGCGCTGTTTTACTGGCGTTTCCTCGGGGGTTTTGCTATCCCGGGCTAGACTACCCTCATGCACGTTGCTGTTCTCGCTGATACTGCCGACCGTCCCTCGTCTAATGCGACCGCCCCGCTAGCCCAATCGGGTGCCACCCCAGCGCCATCGGAGGTGATTCGCACGCTGGTATTCATGGCCAACCTGTCAGCCCAAGAAGCTACCGGCTCGATGGATGCTTCCCGCAACGCCGAGCAGCTCGCCACAGAGCTAGCGCTCCCCCACCCAGATCACGAAACGATCATCCTGGCGCTCTTCGACGGCGACGAGCCTATCCTTCCCGACCTAACGACTTCCGATACCGCGAATCCCACCAAGCGTCGATTCGGTTTGCCCGTCTTGCCACTGTTTGCCGACTTTTCTTGCGACAACATCCTAGGTTGGCTGGTGCTGACCGTGCCTAAGAAGGATCACCTTGAGCTAGTAGAAGCGGAGCTCATTCTTGACGCCTACCTCCAGCCACTGCCCGACAAGACGCTCACCGCAGCCGCCGAAGCTGCAGTAACGCATCTGCTGGAGCTTGGCAATTCGATCGCGCACAAGCTGGGCCGCCCACATTTCGTGCTCTGGCAACAGCAGGCAGCCTCCCCCACCGTTGCGACCGAATCCATGGCACAACTACTGCGAGACCAAGGATTTTCGCTCGGATACTCGGAACGCACCTTGGTGGTTGACGCGCCAGTGAACCATTCAATGGCATCTGCTCAGCCCAAGTGGGAGGTTTTCCACAATGCGAACTTCCCCGATCAGTTGGTACCCAAGGTGGCCGAGGTGTATGCCCACGCAAGTACCGACATTCCGCACGGTGACCTTCCGCTTCAACCCGAAGCATGGAATAGCGAACGGCTGCAGGCCAACACTGAACACATGCGCGCGATGGGCACCACAAATCTGCATGTCCTCGGACTCGACGAAGCGGGCGAAATCCTCGCCCTCGCGGAAGCGTTCCTTCCGGAAGGCAACGTCGACATTATTGATATCGGCCTGGTCTACGTCGCCCCGCAAGCCCGCAGGCAGGGCCTAGCAACCCAAGCGAGTGCGGCCCTAGCCACCGCGATTGCCGAACACCTACCCACGGTCCAGCGTGGCTACTTGTCCATCGCCGAAGAAAACCAAGCCGCACTAGCCCTGGCACAGAAATGCGGTGGCCACCCGATTTCGGTGACCACCGCTTGGCTACGTTCTCACTAGGCATCTTCGTCCGGTTGATCTGGTGTCTGAGACGCTTTTCGACTCTGTGCTGCTCGCTGACGACGTTCGTCAACAAGGTTTTCGGCTGCTCCGGACGCAGTGGCGAGCCGGTTGCCGTCGAGAAGTTCTTTTTGGACTTTGGCCACCGGGTCAAGGGATTCGCTTCTCCGGCGGGCCTCAGCGATGTCTTCTTGCTCCGCACTGCGCAAGGTGACCACGTTGTAGAGTCCATAGACTACGACCAGAATGGCCAAGGCACCCAGAATCATTCCGGGACCGGGACCTAGTCCGGAATCGCGGGTTTGGCGCATCCAGATGGCGAAGATGGAAAAGAACATCGCGATGCCACTGATGATCCAACCGATCTGGGCCAGTTTGGTTGATCGCAGGAAGTAAGCGCCGAGCGTGAGCAACACAGGGCCTAGCGCTGAGAGCCACACGAACATTCGTTCCTGGGGTGCGATGCCGTAGTCAATAGACCTTTGGGTAGAAAACGCAAGGTCAATTCCCGTGATTGGGCCAGTGTAGGGAAGGAACCAGCTCAGTACGATGAGCAGGGGGCCACCCAGCAGCGCAACTCGGTGACCCGACATGTCGAGCCTGGCCGCAATACTGCGCTCGCGAGCTGCGAGATCTTCGTATTCCTTGTCCGTAGACGTGTGGTTCACCTTGGTTACGCTTTCTATCGTTGTGAGTTAATCCAGCTGATGGTTAAGCACAGTCGCCACAGCCACTAGTGGCTGGTGCTGCTGCAGGCTGACCAATCCGAGGCAATCCGAGACCGACGCCAACTGGTTCCGTAGTTGGTACCTTACCCGCCGCGGACATATCGCCAGCCTTGGTGCGACGATGAGAATGAACTCCCGAATCAGCCAGCAAGAAGAACGGCGCTGCACCGGTAATTGTCGTGGTGATCACGTCACCGGCCCGAATCTCTCCGTCGATAGCCCCATCAGCTGCGGGGGTCGGAGCAAAGTGTACGAGTCGGCCATCGCGTGCCCGGCCGGTCATGCGGTGAGTCTGGTCGTTCTTCCGCCCACCATCAGCCTGCACTAACAGTTCAACTTCAGTGCCGATGAGCTTCTCATTTTCCTCCCGACTAATGCGCTCCTGCACAGCCAACAGGCGCTCATAGCGTTCTTGCACCACAGCCTTGGGGACCTGGTTGTCATACTCCGCTGCCGGAGTTCCTGGACGCGGGCTGTACTGGAAGGTGTATGCGCTGGTGAAACGTGCCTTTTTTACGACGTCGAGAGTCGCCTGGAAATCCTCTTCTGTCTCGCCGGGGAAACCAACGATAATGTCAGTCGTAATGGCCGCATTGGGTAGTTTGGCGCGCACTTCATCCAAAATGGCCAAGAACTTAGCCGAACGGTAGGAACGCTTCATCTCCTTGAGTACTTTGTCCGAACCGGACTGCAAAGGCATGTGCAGCTGGGGGCAAATGTTCGGCGTTTCCGCCATCGCGTCGATTACATCCGAAGTAAACTCGGCAGGGTGCGGACTGGTGAAACGCAGCCGCTCCAACCCGGAGATCTCCCCACATGCCCGCAGCAGCTTGGAAAACGCCGACCTATCCCGTTCGAGCGATTCATCCGCAAAGTTCACGCCATAGGCGTTGACGTTTTGCCCCAGCAGAGTTACCTCGGAAACTCCCTGATCAACCAGTGCTTGGACCTCGGCAAGGATGTCTCCAGGGCGGCGGTCCACTTCTTTGCCGCGTAGCGACGGCACGATGCAAAAAGTACAGGTGTTGTTGCAACCGACTGAGACACTCACCCAGCCGGCGTAGGCTGACTCACGTTTTGCTGGGAGCACGGATGGAAACTGCTCCAGCGCATCTACGATTTCAACTTGCGCCTGGTTATTATGGGCAGCTCGGTCGAGCAGGGCTGGCAGGGAGCCGATGTTGTGGGTGCCAAAGACCACATCGACCCACGGCGCCTTCTGAATAACCGTGTCTTTATCTTTCTGGGCCAAGCAGCCGCCTACGGCGATCTGCATTCGAGGGCGACTTTCCTTGTCGTTCTTTAATGCGCCGAGCGTGCCGTATAGTCGCTTGTCGGCGTTCTCCCGCACCGCGCAGGTGTTGAAAACAACGAGGTCAGGCTGTGCATCGTCGGCAACTGGCACGTAACCAGCTTCCTCTAAAAGTCCGGAGAGGCGCTCAGAGTCGTGCACGTTCATCTGGCACCCAAAGGTGCGCACTTCATAAGTCTTGGTTGCTGTATCTGGCGCTTGTTCTAACACAGCAAGCAATTCTAACCGGGAAGCGTCCTGGGGCCTAATGCGATTAGTCGTCGGAAAATTGCATGCTAAGACCTGGTCGCCGGGTGCTGCATTGCTGTTTGGATAAGTATCATATTTTATTCTGCAATTGCAGCGTGGTTGCTGAGACCTGTGCGACAAGTCGAAACGGCATCCACCAGCCACAAAGGTGTCTTCGTTCACAAAATTTGCAAAAGTGGCGGCGCCTACGGTTGGACTGTGTCGAAACTTACATTACGATAAGCCCATGACCAGTGACGCAAACCACTCCATGATCTCCCTTCGCGGAGTTAACAAATATTTTGACGACTTCCACGCCCTCAAGAACATCAACCTCGATATCCCAAAGGGCCAGGTCGTTGTCGTTTTGGGCCCCTCCGGCTCAGGCAAGTCGACCCTGTGCCGCACCATCAACCGCCTCGAGACCATAGATGAAGGCACCATCCACATCGGCGGCAAGCTGCTGCCTGAAGAAGGAAAGGAACTCGCCAAGCTCCGCGCTGACGTGGGCATGTGCTTCCAATCTTTCAACCTCTTCCCGCACCTGACGATCAAGCAAAACGTCTCCCTCGCTCCCGTGAAGGTCCGCAAGCTCGACAAGGTAGAGGCCGACCGTCAAGCATTGAAGCTCCTCGAGCGCGTCGGCATCGCCTCCCAGGCCGATAAGTACCCAGCTCAACTCTCTGGTGGTCAGCAGCAGCGCGTAGCGATCGCCCGCGCCCTCGCCATGAATCCTAAGGTCATGCTTTTCGACGAGCCGACCTCTGCCCTCGACCCGGAAATGGTTAACGAAGTCCTGGATGTCATGACGTCGCTCGCCAAGGAAGGTATGACGATGGTGTGTGTCACGCACGAAATGGGATTTGCTCGCAAGGCTGCCGACCGTATCCTCTTCATGGCCGACGGCGAGATTCTTGAGGACACCGATCCGGAAAACTTCTTCGACAATCCTCAGTCCGATCGTGCCAAGGACTTCCTCGGCAAGATCCTCGGCCACTAATTCGCGCTGAATCTCCTGGCTACTGTTAGTGACTTTCCACGCGAACTCAAGGACTACCATGAAAAAACCATTACGCACTATTGCTGCATCCGTGCTAGCAGCCGCCGCTGTTGTTAGCCTCAGCGCCTGCGGCAGTACCGAGCCACGCAGCTTGGTCAAGAGCATTGCCGCCGGCGAGGTTATCCTCGGCACTAAATATGACCAGCCAGGTCTTGGGCTCCGTCACCCTGACAAATCCATGTCTGGTCTTGACGTCGATGTTGCCACCTACGTGGTCAACGCCATCGCCGATGATCAAGGAGTGGCGCACCCCAAGATCAAGTGGCGGGAAACCCCTTCTGCTCAGCGTGAGACGCTAATTAAGAACGGCGAGGTAGACATGATTACTGCTACCTATTCCATCAACAAGGGGCGTGCTAAAGCCGTCGATTTCGGTGGCCCCTACCTCATCACCCACCAAGCACTTTTGGTCCGGCAAGATGACAACTCGCTGAACGCCCTGACTGACTTGGCTAGTGGACGCAAGCTCTGTTCGGTCACCGGCTCCACCCCAGCGCAGAAGATCAAGGACGCGCTGCCGACGGTGCAGTTGCAGGAATACGACTCCTACTCATCCTGCGTGGAAGCGTTGCACCAGAAGAAAGTGGACGCCATGACCACCGACGCCACGATTCTTTACGGCTTCGCCTCGCAATACGAAGGCGAGTTCAAGGTCGTTGAGATGAACAAAGAAGACGGCAAACCATTTACCAACGAGCGCTATGGCATCGGCCACGCTAAGGGCGATACTGCGTCAACTGAGGCGATTAACAAGGCACTCAATCAAATGTACTCCGATGGCAGCTTCGAACGGTTCTTGAAGGAGAACCTGGGCGATGACGCCAAGGTCGTCGAAAAGGGCAAGCCTGGCGATTTGTCCTTCTTGGATGCGAAGTAACCCCAACGAGAATAAGAAAGGAGACTACTCATGAATGCTCTATGGACTGACCTAGAACCGAAGTTTGTCCTCGCCTATTGGATCACGATCAAGCTGACATTCTATTCGGCGATCTTTTCCATGATCCTAGGCACGATCTTGACGGCGATGCGCGTTTCTCCGGTTGCTTTCCTACGTACCATTTCCACCTGGTACATCAACATCGTGCGTAACACGCCACTGACGCTGATTGTCCTGTTCTGTTCCGTTGGTCTCTACCAGAACCTGGGCCTTACCTTGGCTCGGGAGAACGAGAACTTCATCAAGAACAACAACTTCTGGATCGCCGTTTTGGGCTTCACACTCTACACGTCAACATTCGTGGCTGAGTCACTTCGCTCAGGCATCAATACCGTTCACTTCGGGCAAGCAGAAGCTGCCCGATCACTCGGTTTGAGCTTCGGCCAGATTTTCAGCACGATCATTTTCCCGCAGGCGCTACGCGCTGCCATTGTGCCGCTAGGTAACACCCTCATCGCTTTAACCAAGAACACCACTATTGCCTCGGTGATTGGTGTGGCCGAAGCATCCCTGTTGATGAAATCGACGATTGAGAACCACGCAGACCAGCTCTTTACGGTCTTCGGCATCTTCGCGCTCGGCTTCATCGTTCTCACCTTGCCGATGGGATTGGCCGTCGGACGAGCTTCTACCCGATTGGCGGTGAAGAAGTAATGTCAGTTCGCGCTACAGTACTTTACGACGCTCCTGGACCTAACGGACGTCGCCTCAATACCATCATCACGGTGGTTACCGTGTTGCTCGCTTTGGCTGTTGGAGCCTGGGCACTCAACATTTTGTATGTGAATGGGCAATTAGAAGGCCGCAAGTGGTCGCCATTCCTCGAGTCAACGACGTGGACTACCTATCTCCTACCTGGGTTGTTCGGCACTCTGAAATCTGCAGTTGTCTCGGTGGTTTTCGCGCTCATCATGGGTGTCGTCCTCGGGCTCGGCCGTCTCTCCGAGAACGCCTTCTTGCGCTGGATTTGCGGAATCATCGTGGAGTTCTTCCGCGCAATTCCGGTGTTGTTACTGATGATTTTCGCTTACCAGCTCTTCGCTAAGTATGCGTTGTTCCCGTCGTCTCAACTCGCCTTCGCTGCGGTCGTGTTCGGTCTGACCATGTATAACGGTTCGGTTATCGCCGAAATCTTGCGTTCGGGTATCCGTTCCCTGCCGAAGGGCCAGGTGGAAGCAGCCCGGGCGTTGGGAATGTCGCACCGCCAGACCATGTGGTCGATCTTGCTGCCGCAGTCTGTGGCGGCAATGCTGCCAGCCCTGATCTCTCAAATGGTTATTGCGCTGAAGGACTCGGCACTCGGCTACCAGATTGGTTACATCGAGTTGGTTCGCTCCGGTATGCAGTCGGCTTCTTACTACCGCAACTTCCTGGCTGCTTTGGCGGTCACTGCCGTCGTCATGATCATCATTAACTACGCGCTGACGATCCTTGCCGAGCGTATCGAACGCCAGCTTCGTGCTGGTCGTGCACGTCGCAATATTCTGGCGAAGGTTCCTGAGCATCCGAACCAGGGCCTGGAAACCAAGGATAATGTCAACGCCGACTGGCACGATCCTGACTACCACGATCTACGGTCGACTGTGGAGTAGCAGCTTTCGCTGAGTTGTTTTTCTACGCTTCCGGCCCGGACACCGCCTTACGCAGTGTCCGGGCCGGTTTCATCGTTTGCGGCAGTGCCGGCTAGTTGCTCGTCTTCTGTGAGCTCGGCGATGCGTTGCTCTAGCGCATTTCGAGCGATGTCTAGGCTCATGGACTGTGGGTATCCTCTGCGAGCGAGCACACCGACTATTTTTGCCAATGCGCGTTCATGTTGCCGGTAGTCCACTGGCGCTTCCCGGATCGTTCGGGCCTTCTTCGCGGCGAGTTCTATTGCTTTGACACGTTCATCGTCAATACTGATTTGTGCCAGAGCCTGTGCTCGCTCGCGGTCCCCGACGCCTTTTTGTCGCAGCTCGTTGTCTAATGCGAGCCGGGATTTCCCCCGTCGTTGGTGGCGTTGCCTAACCCAATCAATAGCGAACTGCGCATCGTTGAGCAGCCCAGCATTGTCAAGGTCTTCAATGACACTGTCGACGAGAGCTGCTTCGAATTCGGCGTCGATAAGCCGTTGCCTCAGCTCGGCGTGCGAACGTGACCGGACATCAAGCAGACGAAGTGCGCGATTTCGAACGGTAGCTTTGTTTGCTTCGAACTCGCGGTCAAAAAGGGGTTCGCCGCCATTGGCGGAAAAGTTGGCCAGAGCTTCCGAAAGCTGCGCCAGCTTTTCCGCCTTGTCTCCAGATGGGGTCATTTGTTGCTTAGCTGGGCCTACTCATCATCGTCATCGTCGAAGTCGACGCTTGGGATGACGTCAATGGGTTCATCGCTGAGCGAATCGGCACTGTCGGCGTACTTGCCGAAACCGATCTTCTGGTAGATCTTGTCTTCCAGTTCGTCCGCCAACTCTGGGTTTTCTTTGAGGTTCAGGCGGACTTTCTCTTTGCCCTGCCCGAGCTGCTCTCCCTCGTAGGTGAACCAAGAACCCGACTTCTTGATGACACCGTTTTCAACGGCCAAATCGATGATCGAGGATTCGCGAGAGATACCTTCACCGTACATAATGTCGAATTCAGCAATCTTGAACGGAGGCGAGACCTTGTTCTTAACCACCTTCAGGCGCGTCCGGTTACCGATAGCATCTTGGCCGTCTTTCAAAGTTTGGATGCGACGGACATCGCAGCGCACCGAGGCATAGAACTTCAACGCTTTACCACCGGTGGTGGTTTCTGGCGAACCGAACATCACGCCAATCTTTTCACGCAGCTGGTTGATAAAGATCGCTGTCGTACCGGAGTTGTAGAGAGCACCGGTCATCTTGCGAAGCGCTTGGGACATGAGGCGAGCTTGGAGGCCGACGTGGGAATCGCCCATTTCGCCTTCGATTTCGGCCTTCGGAGTCAGCGCAGCCACAGAGTCGATAACGATAATATCGATAGCGCCAGAACGAACGAGCATGTCGGCAATTTCTAGGGCTTGTTCACCGGTGTCGGGCTGCGACACGAGCAGCTGATCAGTATCAACACCCAACTTGCGCGCATAATCAGGGTCGAGAGCGTGCTCGGCGTCGATAAATGCAGCGATACCCCCGGCACGCTGCGCTTGTGCAATTGCATGCAGGGCGACCGTGGTCTTACCGGAAGATTCAGGGCCGTAAACCTCGACAATACGTCCCCTTGGGAAACCGCCAATGCCGAGAGCAATGTCGATCGCGGTGTTTCCCGAAGAAATAGCCTGGATTGGCGGGCGATTTTCATCGCCAAGACGCATCACTGCGCCTTTGCCAAAGTCCTTTTCGATTAATGCCATCGCGGCGTCGAGTGCTTTTTGCTTGTCGCCGCCGGTCGCTGCTGTCGTCTTGGTCTTCTTCGTTGCCATGTCTTCGTCCTTTAATGGTTGCAGAAATTTTTCAGTCACACTTAGTTAGACTGTTTGAGCCCAGCGAAACGATCCATCCTTGCCGGAAATTCTTCGCGAGCGCACTGAGGACTAACCTAGCGCGCAGGGTCGACACCTCGAAAGTATACACGCACAGTTGTTCGAAAGCACTTCGAAGCGCTGGGCGTGTCCGCCTGGCAGATGTGGCTAGATATCTTCGCCTAACCAGCGCTCTTTAGGCACTTCAAAGTCACGACATAGCGCCCACCAAATCTCGCGTAGGTCGACGCCATTTTCGATCATTTCCAACGGAGTTTGATCGCCCCCGCTCACGATGTGCGAGCTGAGATAAAACTTGCCCGTATCCGCACCAAACTCATCCGCCACCAAACGATGAAACTCCGCCAAACGCATACCTGCACAATAGCCCAGCACTTTCTCCCACACCGTCAACGTCGCCGTATCCCCGCCACATTATCGCCCGCGAATGAACCACAACCGTTGACACAGCCCAGGAGCGGAGCAGCCGCTATATCCAAAGCTTCGGCAGCAGGATGCTAAAGTTACCATCGTAAAACGACTTATTGAACAGTGTTTAGACCAGGTAAGCAAGGTCTGGCCCGCTGCAACCTCCTCCGAAAGGCTCCCATGGCTGCTTCCAGCGCAAACCAAGTACGCGACATCGCATATGTCGCTGTATTTGCCGCCCTGATTATCGTTTTCGCATTCGTTTCTTTGCCGACGGCATCGGGCGTACCCATCGTGCTGCAAAACGCCGTCATCATCCTGGCTGGATTGGTGCTGGGCGGTCGACGGGGTTTCCTCGCCGTGTTGCTCTTCCTGATCTTGGGGTTGATTGGCCTTCCCGTGCTCGCCGGTGGCCGAAATGTTTTGACGGCCCTTGCAGGTCCAGCGGCCGGCTACCTCATCGGCTATCCAATTTCCGCTGCAGTGGCCGGCTCGTTCGCTGCAAAGGCACCCCGCGCCAAAGTGGGCCAGATCGTCACCCTGAGTGTGGGTGCAATCCTGGCTCTCTTCGTCCAATACGGCTGTGGCGTGTGTGGTCTGATCCTGCGCGCACATATGGATGCTAAGGCTGCAATCGTGGCCCAGTCGCCATTCATCATTCCCGACCTCATCAAGGTTATCGTTATGGTCATTATCGCTGTTGCTCTCATCAACGCCCTGCCGGGGCTGCGCACCTCCCGATCCACGAGCGCACACTAGCTAACCATGCCCACGATCACATTTGATCATGTTTCCGTACAGTTCGGCGATCGCACCGTACTGCGCGACATTAACCTCACACTCTCGGAGCGACGCATCGGCATCATCGGTGCCAACGGAGGAGGCAAATCGAGCCTCGTTCGGCTCATCAACGGACTCGCCGAGCCTACCTCCGGGTCCGTGCTTGTCGACGATCTCTCCGTAGCCTCTCACGGCAAAGAAGTACGAAAGCGGGTTGGGTTCGTGTTTTCCGACGCAGATAATCAAATCATCATGCCCACCGTGATCGAAGACATCGAGTTTTCACTGCGCAGAAAGGGTTTGAGCAAGTCGGAGCGTCGAGAAGCAGCGCTGGCAATGCTCGAACGGTTTGGACTAGCCGACCATGCGTCAGACTCGCCGCACACGCTATCCGGCGGACAAAAACAGCTCCTGGCCTTGGCTGCAGTGCTTATTTTGTCACCGGAGCTAGTTATTGCCGACGAACCGACCACGCTTCTTGATCTGCGCAACCGCAACGGGCTTCAAGAGACATTTCACGCGTTGACGCAGCAGCTCATCGTGGTGAGCCACGACCTCGACTTCCTCGGAGATTTCGACCGCGTCGTCTGCATCGACGACCAGCAGGTTGCCGCCGATGGGCATCCAAACGAGGTTATCGCCTTCTACCGGCGTTTGATGGGACAAGGCTGATGCTGAATGTCCCGTTGGGCGTGTATGTGCCAGGTGACACATTCTTCCACCGCATGCGTGCCGGGTGGAAGTTCCTTGGACTTGTTACGTTTATCATCGCCACATCAATCTGGGCGCAGTCCGCGCTCCCCGGACTAGCTTGCTTCCTAGTGACACTGACTTGCTACGGAATCGCACACATCCCAATGCGTATCGCTCGAGGTCAACTATTGCCACCCCTACCAATCTTGGTTGTCATCGTGGTCTTTCAGTGGTGGCAACTTGGATGGGATGCAGCCCTGGGGCTTTTCTTCACCCTGTACGCAGCAATTACCGCCGCAACCTTGCTGACGCTCACCACACACATGTCCGAACTCATGGATGCATTCGAGCACCTACTGGCACCCCTAGCGCGCTTCGGCGTGCCGGTACCGGCAATCAGCCTGGCGATGAGCCTCACAATCCGACTCATCCCTCTGCAAGCCCAGGCACTTGCCGACGCCATATCGGCCCGCAAAGCCCGCGGAGCCGACCATTCTATTCGCGCCGTAATTCTGCCTGTGTTGGTGCGCTCAATTCGCCGAGCTGAAGCCATCGGCGATGCACTCCTTGCGCGTGGCGCCGCTGACTAGTTAGCCGACCTTTCGGGTGCCGCTTGGCTCCGGGCGGACTCGGGCGCCGAGTGCCGATCGCTTTTCAAATGGCACAAAACTCGAAAAGTGTGCAAATATCAACGGCACTCAACGATCTCCTCGTAAACGAGCCTCAAGGAACACCCCTACCCACGTAACCCTGTGGAAACGATCGTCACCAACTGAGCCGCCTAAACGGTGTCAAACAAACCAAGCCTCACAAACAAATCCCCCGCTGGCAACCCTCAAGACTTGGGTGCTGCCAGCGGGGTGTTCTTAAAGGAGTTTCGTGTCCTAAGCTTGATTACTCGCCACGGAGTTCGCGCAGTTTCTGCTCCACGGCTGGGTCTGCTACGGCACCAGTGCCACCTTCAATGGCACTTTGTGGTTTCGAGGACTCAATTCCTTGCATTTCTGCGCGAATCTGCTCGAGACGAGAATGCCCAGCCATCTGGATACCTGCCTGCTCGACCTCAGCCATCCGGCCTTCGACGGAGTTCTGCGCCAATTCTGCCTGGCCTAGCGCGTTCGCGTAGCGACGCTCAATCTTTTCGCGAACCTGATCCAGGTTAGGTGTATTGCCGGATGCGGTCAGTGAGTTCATCGACTTGATAGACTCGGAAACCTTCTCCTGCATCTTCGCCTGCTCCAACTGGGACAGCAGTTTGGTGCGCTCGGACACCTTCTGCTGTAGTTGCATCGCGTTGCGTTCAACGGCTTGCTTCGCTTGTGCCGCCTGCTGAAGCGCCTGGTCGTGCAGTTGTTTGGTGTCTTCGATGGACTGTTCCGCGGTAACGAGCTGAGCTGCGAACGCCTCGGCAGCGTTTTCGTATTCGACAGCTTTGGTGGCATTACCAGCCGCGCGTTCCTTTTCCGCGAGCTGCAACGCCTGGCGGGTGTTTGCCTGAAGCTTTTCAATCTCCGCGAGGCGACGGTTTAGCTGCATTTCCAGCTGGCGCTGATTGCCAATAACAGCCGCTGCCTGCTGCGAAAGCTCCTGGTGTTGCCGTTGTGCGTCTTCGATCGCCTGTTGGATCTGTACCTTAGGATCAGCGTTTTCCTCGATTTTGTTGTCGAACAACGCCATCAAGTACTTCCAAGCCTTTACAAATGGATTCGCCATAGTGTGAGAGTTTACCTTCCTAAGAAAACAGTCCGTGTGCTGCCATCGACGCCAAAGCTGCGATGACCTGATATCGCTAAGTGTACTGAGGCTCGTTGTTCAGTGTTGGGTGAGAGCTAAATTGTTGCCAAATCTGGATTAGCGTCACGCATGGCCATAGAGCCGGCGGCCTCGATCAAAACATCCGAAACGCTAGCGCCCAATGCGTGGCACACCGAAGCTAACAGCTCAGAAGATACTTCTTTACGGCCCCGCTCCAGTTCAGAGAGATACCCCGGCGATACCGAGGAAGCTTCTGCAAGTTCACGCAGTGTAACTCCCCTATCCGCTCGAAATGCTCGCAAGGCAGCACCAAGAGCCTCTCGGAGCAGAGGCTCCGGTTGGCGCACGACACCATGCGCCGGAACACGAAGGTAACCAGGTTTTTCCAAAAGTGCAGTTTGAGTAGCCATCACACCTCTTAACGTCTCGCGATTAGGTTTTGTTCCCAAGCTCGACGACTCGTCCCAGCGCATACTCAACACAACAGCAGCGAATCTCATTTCGTGAGCCGTCGACGACTTGTTCGGGCTCTGCAGCACCTGGACGAATAGCCCACCGCAGGTGTTGGGTCGGCAACACACGCTCACTAGAAACTCCACCAGGTCCTGCAATTCCCAGGAACACCACTCCCGGCGGATGCCCTTCTTGATCATCAGGACCAGCGACGCCGGTCAGCCCAACTGCCCAATCGACGCCCAGTCGCTGTTGAGCACCAGCCGCCATCGCTGCCGCGACAGGCGCAGAGACCACCCCATACTCGTCGATAAGCTCGGCGGGGACATCCGCCAAGCTGGACTTCAAATCAGTGGCATAAGTGACGATGCCACCGCGGAGGACCTCGCTAGCTCCGGGCACCTGCGCGATTGTCGCGGCGAGTAGACCCGCAGTTAATGACTCGCAGGTGCCAATGGTTTCCCCACGTTCGCGCAAAAAATTAACCAGTAGCTCCGCCGAATTTTCAGACATTGTTGGCCTTTCTAGAATCCCACACGTATTGAACGCCGGTGACAACAGTTACCAAAACCGCTGCGTACATCACTGCATAGATCGGCCAATGAGCCCAGCTGGGAGCCGGAATCAGGAACAACGCAATCGCCAAGGACTGCAAAGCTGTCTTTAGTTTGCCGCCCTTCGATGCCGGAACCACCCGGCCACTTCGCAATTGGACCATGCGCCATAAAGTGATGCCCAATTCGCGCACGACCACAACGACTGTAATCCATACCGGCAGGTCAACCACAATATTCAACGATACGAAGGCCGAAATCATCAGCGCTTTGTCCGCGATCGGATCTGCGATCTTGCCGAAGTTGGTCACCAAGTTGTGCTTGCGGGCGATGTCACCGTCAAGTTTGTCCGTGATCATGAGCCCGACGAAACAAACGAATGACCACCACATCCAGCGGTGATCGACATGATTGCCTTTAAGAACCAGCCATACGAAAAGTGGCACGGCAATAATGCGCATGCTCGTCAAGGCATTCGGCACATTCCAAGCCGAAGGGACAGAAGCTCCGCTTTGTTGGTCACCAGTCACAATCAACTACCCTACCCGCTACAGGTTCAACGGTGGACGAGACCCGACCTGTAAGAGAATTTTGGGAAGTCGCCAATTGGGGGCCGATCGATCCTGTTCACAATTCAAGACTTCATATGATCCTGAGCCGCCGAATGGGCAATCTACAGGCCAGATTCGACTAGACTTTGCGCCATGAGTTTCTTCGCTATTTTCTACGACTACCCTGCTGATTCGCACCTGATTGCCGAGAACCGACCCGTGCACCGTGAGTTTTTGGCAAAGCTTAAAGAGGAAGGAATCCTCGTCGGCTCGGGCCCATTTCTAGACGAAAACGGTGGCGCTCTCATCATTATTCGTCTGAATGAGAACGCCACCGTAGCCGATGCCGAGCAGCTGATGAACGCGGATCCATTCCACCGGCTCGGCATTCTTGCAGGCCGGGTTATCCGCAAATGGAACCCCGTGCTGAATATCTTTAGTTAGCGGTTTCGTTTTCCTGCTCGGTGATGTCCTTGGCGGGATTCCACTTTGGTGCGATCGCGCCTTGGGCCTCATCACGCTTTGTCTTAATCACCGAAGCCAGAGTGGTGATCGCCAAAACACCGACGATGACGAGCAGGGACACAACTGTCGGGATCTCAAGCACGTGCACGTTTTCCCCGCCGTTAATGAACGGCAGGTTGTTCTCATGCAACGCATGCAGCACCAGTTTGACGCCGATGAAGCCAAGGATGACTGCCAATCCGTATGGCAGGTAGACCAAGCGGTCAATGAGACCATCGAGAAGGAAGTACATTTGGCGAAGGCCCAGCAGGGCAAAGGCGTTCGCGGTGAACACGATGTATGGTTCCTGCGTGATGCCGTAAATAGCAGGGATGGAATCGAGGGCAAACATCACGTCGATCATGCCGATCGCAACCAAGCACACGAACAGCGGCGTCAACGCCTTCTTGCCTGCTTTGCGGACCCAGAGCTTATCGCCCTCATACGTCGGCGTCACGTGAATGACCTTGCGTAACGTCTTGATGATCCACATATCCGAAGGATCTTGCTCGGGCTGGTCCGACATCTCGTCGATAATCAGCTTGACCGCCGTGTAGAGGATGAACAGGCCGAAGAGGTAGAACACGTCCGACCAGGCGTTGATAACCGCCGCACCCAGCAAAATGAAGACCAATCGGAAGATCAGCGCGAGCACAATGCCGATCAACAAAACCTTTTGCTGATACTTGCGTGGGACCTTAAACGAGCCCATGATCAGGGCAAACATGAACAGGTTGTCCACGCTCAAGGCCAACTCGGTGACATAGCCCGTAAAGAACTCCATGCCGTGCTGATGTGGGCTGCCCGGTTCACTCCACGTCATCCAGAGAAATCCGCCAAAAACAACGGATAAACCCATGTAGAACAGCATCCAATACGCGGATTCTTTCATGGAGGGCTCGTGTGGCTTACGAACGTGGGAGTAGAAGTCGAAAATGAACAACGCCAATACGACGGCACCCGTCACGAGCCACGTCATAAGATTTACTTCCATAGCAAAAGACCTCCGGTCTGATCGGTTCACGAAATGACCGGAGGTCTCCCCCGCCCGTTGCGCGAAGAAACGGGCTGGCATGACCGGGGGTCACTCACAACGCAACCACCGTGTTGACGATCAATGCCAAAAGACTGGGGTACTCCCCTCCAAGACAACTGCCTACTGTAGCCGATGAATAGGCTCCGCGTCACATTCCTGCGACCATCGGCGCGTCGATAAGCTGGCTAGAACGCGCCGGCACTGGGGTTTGCCTGGGCCTTGACGACGTGCACGTCCTCACCCGTCTCGTCGACAGAGGCAGCGTCTTCTTTGGGGGCCTCGGCAGGGTCAGCGCCCTTGATCATCCATAGGATAGTTTCGAGTTCCTCCGGCTTGACCAGGACCTCGCGAGCCTTCGAGCCCTCCGACGGCCCAACCACGCCACGGGTTTCCATCAAGTCCATCAATCGACCAGCTTTGGCGAAGCCAATGCGCAGCTTGCGCTGCAACATAGATGTCGAACCCAGCTGCGAAGTCACCACCAGCTCGACCGCCTGCAGCAGATCTTCCAGATCATTTCCGATGTCGGCGTCGATGTTCTTCTTCGCTTCGGCGGCCTTGTCCTCGGTCACACCCTCGGTGTAGTTTGGTTCGGCTTGATCCTTCGCGGCATCCACGACAGCTTGGACCTCTTCGTCGGTAACGAATGCGCCCTGCATACGTACCGGACGCCCACCCTGTGGAATGAACAAGCCATCGCCCATGCCGATCAACTTTTCCGCGCCACCCTGGTCCAAAATGACGCGGGAGTCGGTGAGCGAGGACGTCGCGAAAGCGAGGCGAGAAGGCACGTTTGTCTTGATCAGACCCGTAACAACGTCGACAGACGGGCGCTGAGTGGCCAGCACCAAGTGAATACCTGCGGCGCGCGCCTTTTGGGTGATGCGCACGATGGAATCTTCGATTTCCTTCGGAGCGGTCATCATCAGGTCGGCGAGCTCGTCGACGATACAAACGATGTAAGGGTAGGCGCGATACTCACGCTGCGATCCCGGCGGAGCTGTCAACTCTCCAGACTGGATCTTGCGGTTGTAATCCTTGATGTGACGCACCCGAGCGGACTTCATGTCCATGTAGCGCTGCTCCATCTCCTCAACCAGCCAGTTCAACGCAGCTGCTGCCTTCTTCGGCTGTGTGATGATAGGCGTGATCAGGTGCGGAATGCCCTCGTAAGGCGTAAGTTCCACCATCTTCGGGTCGACCAGGATCAACCGAACTTCCTCCGGGGTGGCGCGCGTCAGCAAAGACACCAGCATGGAGTTAACAAACGCGGATTTACCCGAGCCGGTTGAACCAGCCACCAGCAGGTGTGGCATCGTTTGAATCGAATGCGAAATAAAGTCACCTTCGATATCTTTACCGAGGCCAATCAGCATCGGGTCATGATTGCTCACCGTCTGTGGCGCATTCAAAACATCCGCTAGACGCACCATCTCTCGGTCCGCATTAGGCACCTCGATGCCCACCGCAGACTTCCCTGGGATTGGCGCCAGAATACGCACGTTGTCGGTTGCCACAGCGTAGGCAATGTTGGACTGCAAGTTCGTAATCTTAGAGACTTTCACGCCAGGGCCCAGCTCTACCTCGTAACGGGTCACTGTCGGTCCACGAGAAAAGCCGGTAACCATCGCATCCACGTTGAATTCGCGGAAGACTTCCGTGATCGCGTCGATCATCCGATCATTTGCGGCGCTGCGCTGCTTGGGTGGCTCGCCCGGGATCAGCAGGTCCGCACTTGGCAACACATAATCAGCGCTTCCCACTTTCGGCGCTTCGGATGTCTTCTCTTCCACTGCGCCAGCAGAGCTAACCGCGGTGGGGTCGATTCCGGATCGCGCAATGATTGCCTCACGCATCGCTGCCCGGCTGGCGGCAACTGCATCGTTGCTGCTGCTTGGCGACGGCCGTTCCACCACCACCGTCGGTTCTGCGGTATCAGCGGCTTGAGGCGACGCCGGAAATTCATCGGTATCAGGTCCCGATCCGGATTCAAAAAGCCTACCGGCGGCAGACGCAGCGGTTCGAGCTGTCTCGCTAGCCAGCTGCGCCTTTGCCTCAGTGGTAGCCGCGGTAGCTCTTGAGGCAGCCCAGGCTGCTGAAGCGGCGGCTCCTGCCAAAGAAGATGCTGTTCCTGCAGCAGAGGCAGGCTTTCGCCCTTCAGCCTGGGTCACCGCTTCGTCGCTATCTGCACCTCGAGGATCGGTTTTGGCAGCCTTTTGTACTCGATTCTTCAGGCCAGAAAACAGCGAGGGTTGCTCATCGTCGACCTCGTCCAGTGGATAGGCTTCCATCGGGGTTGGACGAGCAATGGCTCGGGTTCGCTCAGGAGTTGCCGGGGCTGGTCGTCGCTCACGCGAACGAGGCCGATCGGCCGCAATGTCTTCGATTTCCTGATCGACATCATGATACAAATCGTCTTCAGCGGAAGAGTCTGTCTCGTCCAGCCGACGAGCATCGTGGAAACCCAGGACTTCCACGAGGTAGGAAACCAAGTCGCGGGTCGCAACACCGGTGACCTTGAGCGCGCCATAGACGATGACCAGAATCAAAATCGGTACCGCGAGATAAGCGCTAAAGCCGGCTGCCAACGGCCCGCCGACGAGGTAGCCAAGCACGCCACCGGCTTGCTTACGCCCGCCCCAATCAACTGGATTACCTGCGAAAATGTGGACCATACCCAACATGGCCAACACAATGAGCGCGGTGCCCAACGTAACCGGACCGCTGCGCTCTGGTCGGGGCGCGTATCCCAACATCAGGGCCAACGCAAGGGCAAACAGAGCCAACGGCAGCACCAAAGCGCCCGCCCCGACTACCCAATGGGCACCGTCTGCGATCGCAGCACCAATTGGACCGGCAATGTCAAACCACACGGTGGCGCCAAGAACTACGCTCAGGCCGATGAGCAGCAAGCCAATCCCGTCCGCATGCTCCTGCATGCCAAAAGACGTCGACCTGGCAGGCTTCGTCGGCTCGGCTGAGTCATCCCAATCCTGGTCGAAGTCGTTGATGACGCCATCGGTGTCTTCCGGGTCCGCTTTGCTACGCGAAAGCCCCCGGGTGGCACCGCCGACGGCTCGCGCTGTACCTCTAAACATCGCGCCCAGGCCGCCACCGACAGCACGGAAAGCGCTGCCAGTCCGTTCACTCGAAGTCTCCGCAGCGCGCGTCGACGGCCGGCTTACTACTGAAGAGCTGGTCGAGGCACGTCTGGTGGTGCGAGCTGAGGGCCGCGTTTTACTGCGGTTCGTTCTCGACTGGGGCGACCGGGTGCTATTGGAGGCAGACATGCACCCAACCCTAATCGCCCACACCCCTCTAGTCACATCTGCCACACCGGAAACAGCGAACTTTTTTCGCAACTGTGCTAGGTCGGGTTTCCGCACAGCTTTCTGGTCGTGCGACCCAATCGGAAATTGAACCTTAGGGTGAGAGCCGCAGCGGCCAGATCAGCCTGATTACAACTGGATTAGTCGCAACGCAGCGGGATCCCCGGTGAACTCCACATCTTTAGCCGGGCGGCCAAATACCCACAATAGAAGCTCGGCAACGGGACCGCTGACCTCGACTGTTTCAGCAGCACGGCGATTGCCGGCAAACAGTTGTGGAAAGGCAACCTCCCCGGACGGGTTCAAGACAACCCGCTGGGTCGAACCTTTGAGCATCGACTTCGCCATCTTCAACGCACTGTATAGCTCACGCTGGGTCGCGACATCGAATTGCCGTGGGGTGTAGTTAGTGGCACGGCGGACATCCTCGTGATGAACGAAATTCTCCGCTCGATTCATCAGTTGGTCTACTGGCTTAATCCCCCGTGGTGGCCCACTCCCCCATCGATTAACGAAGTCCGAGAACTCCCATTGGGCCACTTCGTTAGAAACTGCTTCGAGGCGGCTCGCCAATGGCGGGAAGAACATTCCAGCCGCTGCCAGCGGCCTGTGTTCGCGTACGAACAAATGGACGGCCAAGTCCCTGGTGTTCCATCCTTCGCAGCAGGTGGGAGCATCGGGACCGACGTCGAGAAGCAGACGGGTTAGCTGGATACGTTCTTGCTTGGAAAATGACATGAGCCCCAGTGTAGTTACTGGGGCTCATCGTCGAATCAGACGAAGTTTTCCTACAGGCTCGGGCGAGCGTTATGCAGGTCGGCATCGTCGACGACCGCGGTGTCCGATGCCATAGGCACGACGGTTGGCATGACGAACGGCTTACGACGCCACTTCTGCTCAACGAAGCGGGCGACCTTGCGTCGTACCTGCTGGGCGATGCGGTAAGGATCGTTTTCGCCTTCGCCCGCTTGCTCGATCATGATGGTCTCGACCAAGTCGGCGATCTCCGGCATCATTGCCACTGCGTCTTCGGAGAAGCCGAGGGCGCGGGCGGTTGGACGTTCCAGCAATCGGCCGGTGCGGTTGTCGATAACGGCAGTGATGTCGATAACACCACCTTCGCCCATCGACGTGCGGTCTTCGAGCACCTTCGCGTCAATATCGCCCATGGTGACGCCGTCGACGTAAAGGTTACCGACTGGAATCTGGCCCACTACCTGGGCACGTCCACCAACCAGGTCAACAACAACGCCGTTTTGCGCCAAGACGACGCGATCACGCTGCACACCAGTGGAAATTGCCAATTCCTTGTTGGCACGCAGGTGGCGCCATTCGCCATGCACCGGCATGGCATTGCGCGGACGAACCGCATTGTAGAGGAACAGCAGCTCACCAGAGTAGCCATGGCCGGAGGTGTGCACCTTAGCATCGCGACCCGTGATCACAGTGGCGCCGATTTGGGCGAGCATGTTGATCACACCGAAAACGGCTTCCTCATTGCCTGGCACCAGCGAGGAAGACAGGATGATGAGGTCGCCATCACGAACCGTGATTTGGCGGTGCTCACGACGAGCCATGCGCGAAAGAGCAGCCATCGGCTCACCTTGGGTACCAGTGGTGACCAGCAGCACCTTATGTGGAGCGAGCTTGGCAGCTTCGTCCATTTGAATGATGGTGCCACGTGGGGCTTTTAGCAGGCCCATCTTCTCAGCGATCTCCATGTTGCGAATCATGGAACGACCGTTGAAGGCAACCTTGCGACCAGAAGCGACAGCGGCGTCGATGGCGGCTTGCACCCGGTACACGTTGGATGCGAAGCAGGCGATGATCACGCGTTGCTTGGCGTCAACGACCAGGCGCTTGAGGGTAGGTCCGATTTCGGACTCCGAACCTGATACGCCAGGAGTGGTGGCGTTGGTGGAGTCACAGAGGAAGAGGTCCACGCCCTCGTCACCAAGGCGAGACATTGCTGGGAGGTCGGTTGGCCGGCCATCAGTTGGGGTCTGGTCGAGCTTGATATCACCGGTGTGAACCACCAGGCCAGCACCCGTCTTGATGGCAATGCCGAGGCACTCTGGGATTGAGTGGTTGACCGCGAAAAAGCGCAGGTTGAATGGGCCACGGTTCACGTTAGACTGCTCGTTGACCTCGATGAGCTTTGGTCGCTGGCGGTGTTCCTTAGTTTTCGCAGCAATCAACGCGAGGGTGAAACGCGAAGCCAGGATCGGGATGTCATGGCGTTGCTTGAGCAGCCATGGGATGGCGCCGATGTGATCTTCATGCCCGTGGGTAACCACAAGAGCTTCCACCTTGTCCCACTTGCCCTCCATGTAGGAGAAGTCGGGAAGGATCAAGTCCACACCAGGTTCACCAGAAGATGGGAACAAGACGCCACAGTCGACGATCAGCAGTCGGCCTTTGTACTCAAAGACCGTCATGTTGCGGCCAATCTCCGAGATACCACCCAGAGCGACAATCCGAAGGCCATCCTTCGGAGCCTGCGGCGGCTCGGGGAGGCGCTCGGTCAGGTCAGCGCCCTGCATCGACTTCACCACGTTACGACGCCCACGGTTGTTCCCACCACCGTTGTTTCCTGCGTTGCCGTTGCCGCCGTTGCCGTTGCCGTTTCGGCCGCGTCCTCGGCCACCGCGACGGTTGCCGGAGTTGTTGCCAGCAGAATTGCCTGCTCCTCGGCCACGACCGTTGCCGGCGCTTTCCGACGCCTGTTCCCCATCTTGAGTTGCAGGCTCAGCACTTTGTACTGCTGCCTCAGGGGCTTGGAAAACTACAGCCTCTACCTCAGGTGGTCCGGCTTTCCGGGTTACCTTCCGGGCGCGATTACGAGATTCAGTCATGTTTAAAGGGCTCCAGCCATTATTAAGTCTTCACGGAGCTGCGCCAGTTCCGCCTCGGTAGCTGGTACCTGTGGCAGTCGTGGGTCTCCTACTTCAATGCCCTGCAGTCGCAGAGCAGCCTTACTCATGCTGACCCCACCGAGTCGCGCTTGCGCTTGAAACAGCGGGAACAGCTTGGCGTTGACTTCCCGCGCACGGGCGAGGTCGCCTTCCTCGAAACTTGTGTAGAGCTCACGCAATGCCTGCGGAGCTGCATGGCCTACCACTGAGATGAAGCCCGTTGCGCCAAGGCTGAGCCAAGGCAGGTTCAGCGGGTCATCTCCCGAATACCAGGCCAGACCAGTCGACTGAATGAGCTCGGTGGCGGCGCACAAATTGCCTTTGGCGTCCTTCATGCCCTGAATATTCTGGTGTTCGGCTAGACGTCGAATCGTATCCGTAGCGATTTCGATTGACGACCTACCAGGAATATCGTACAGGCATATAGGTAGATCTGTCGCATTAGCAATAGAAATGAAGTGCTGAAAAACACCTTCTTGGCTAGGTTTCGAGTAATAAGGAGTCACGGCAAGCAGCGCATCTGCGCCGGCTTCAGCGTTGAGTTTGGCCAGCTCAACCGAATTTCGGGTGCAATTGGTGCTCGTCCCGGCGATAATTTTCGCTCGATCTCCCACCGCTGAGCGCACAATCTTAATTAGTTCCGTTTTTTCTGCCACCGTGGTAGTTGGGGACTCGCCAGTCGTCCCGGATAGGACTAGGGAATCTACCCCCCTGTCTACGAGATGAACCGCCAAAGCCTCGGTTGCACCTCGGTCGAGATCGCCATTGGTATCAAAAGGAGTTACCATCGCCACTGAGACGGTACCGAAAGTTTCTTTGCCAGTGATGTTGACTTGGTTGCTAGACATATCCGCGAAATTACCTTTGCTAATGTGGGTTCAATTCTTCTTAATTAAGCGTTACTGCCGACTCTAGTTCAAAATCTAGAAATCTGTCACATAGGGGCTCGTCGCCATTTCGCTCCCGTCGCTTAACGTGGCAATCTCGAAGTCCCCGAATACGACTGGCGCCAAGGGCTGCAAAACCTTCAAGCACTTCACAGCCACTGTTCGGATCTCTGCGTCGGCATGCTCCGTTGCGCGCATCGCTAGGAAGTGCCGCCATGTGCGGAAATTGCCGGTGACCACTATGCGCGTCTCGGTGGAATTGGGCAGTACTGAACGCGCCGCTTGCCGAGCCTGCTTGTTGCGCAAAATCCCATTGGCTTGCGCGCCCAGCTTTTCTTCCAGCGCAGCCAGAAGCTCGTCAAACGCGAACCGCGATTCATCCATTGCGCGATGGTATAGCCGAAGTAACGCCTCGTCATCGGCGATGAGCCGCGGAATCACCACGTTGAGTTCCTCGGGATCAACGTAGCGTTGGGAAAGCTCCGAGAAGGAAAAGTGACGATGGCGAACAAACTCGTGGCTGGCCGCCCGGGAAAGGCCCCGCAGGTACAAGGTTGCCGTGGCATGTTCTAGCAGCGCGGTATGGCCCACTTCCATTACATGCCGCAGATACGAAGCGTTATCCGCAGTGTGGGGGTTTGGCTTATCAAAGCTCTCATAGCAGGCCCGGCCTGCGAATTCGATTAATGCTTGACCGCCGGTAGCATCCGTCGTCCACGCGACATCGCTGGGCTGCGTGAAGTGCGTGCACGCGATGAGATCAACGGATAACTCTACATTTCTTGCCACTGCGGGTTCCTGCCAACTTTCCTAAAGCTCGAGGTAATTCTCTAGACCAATAGTAAGCCCCGAATGCTGTGAAATTTCGCGGACGCCGAGCAACACGCCGGGAACAAACGACGTCCGGTCGTAAGAATCCTGGCGGATGGTCAAGGTCTGGCCCAAAGTGCCGAAGATGACGGTTTCGTGCGCGACGGTCCCCTGCATGCGGACCGCGTGGACCGGGATGTCGTCGACAAGCGCGCCCCGCGAACCGTCGAGGGCAGTCTCGGTGGCGTCGGGCTGGGCACCCAACTGTGCTTGTCGACGCCCCTCGGCAATAGCTTTCGCCGTGTGGATCGCGGTTCCCGAAGGAGCATCTAGTTTATTTGGATGGTGCATCTCGATCACTTCGGCGGATTCGAAGAAACGCGCCGCGAGCTGAGAGAAATGCATGGTGAGTACTGCGGAGATCGCGAAGTTTGGTGCAATGAGAACACCCACTCCAGGGTTCGCTTCGAGCCACTGTTTGACCTGCGCGATTCGATCTTCAGTAAAACCGGTGGTGCCCACCACACAGTGAATACCGTGGTTGATGCAGAACTCCAGGTTGTCCATCACCACGTTGGGGTTGGTGAAGTCCACGATGACCTCGGCGCCTTGGTCTACGAGATTCTGCAGCGGATCAGTGCGGTCGATCGTGGCTACCAAGTCCATATCTGCTGCTTCGGATACTCCGGCGCAGACTGCTTGGCCAACTCGTCCGCGGGCACCAATCACGCCCACCTTGAATGTTGTCATGGTTTTCTCCTTGTTATCGGTTCTGGCTACCAGGCTACTCGCCAAGAAAAAGGGCCCCACAAGTTATGGAGCCCTTCTTAGTCTTGCTCATGCACGCGGCATGTTCTTTAGGCGTCTGCTTCCGAATCGTCCGCACCGTCGACTGGGACGAGGGAAATCTTGCCGCGGTTATCGATGTCGGCAATTTCTACCTGGATCTTGTCGCCAACGTTGACCACGTCTTCGACCTTTTCTACGCGGGTGGAACCGCCCAGCTTGGAGATGTGCACCAAACCGTCACGGCCTGGGAGCAAGGAGACGAAAGCACCGAACGCCGTGGTCTTGACCACGGTGCCCAGGTAGCGCTCGCCGACCTTGGGCAGCTGTGGGTTGGCGATAGAGTTGATCTTCTCAATCGCAGCTTCAGCAGCTTCACCCGAGGTTGCGGACACGTACACCGTGCCGTCATCCTCGATGGAGATATCTGCGCCGGTCTCCTCGGTAATGGCGTTGATGTTCTTGCCCTTCGGTCCGATCAGTTCACCGATCTTGGAGGCCGGAATGGACACCGACGTGATGCGTGGCGCGTAGTTGCTCATCTCGTCTGGGGCGTCGATGACCTCGGCCATCGTGTCTAGAATCGCGATGCGCGCCTCCCGGGCCTGCGCTAGAGCGTCTGCCAGCACCTGTGACGGGATGCCGTCGAGCTTGGTGTCTAGCTGCAGTGCGGTGATGAACTGTCGGGTGCCGGCCACCTTGAAGTCCATATCGCCGAACGCATCCTCGGCGCCCAGGATGTCCGTCAGGGCAACGTAGCGGGTTTCGCCATCAACCTCGTCGGAGACCAAACCCATGGCGATGCCTGCAACCGGGGACTTCAGTGGAACACCAGCGTTGTACAGCGACAGCGTCGACGCACATACCGAACCCATCGAGGTCGAACCGTTGGAGCCCAGCGCCTCGGAAACCTGGCGGATCGCGTATGGGAATTCCTCACGAGTTGGGATCACCGGCAGAAGCGCACGCTCTGCGAGTGCTCCGTGGCCGATTTCACGTCGCTTTGGCGAGCCAACCCGACCGGTCTCGCCGGTGGAGTATGGCGGGAAGTTGTAGTGGTGGATGTAGCGCTTGGACTTCTCCGGCGCGAGGGAGTCAATCTGCTGTTCCATCTTGAGCATGTCCAGTGTGGTCACACCCATGATTTGGGTTTCACCACGCTCGAACAGAGAGGAACCATGCGCACGCGGGATGAGGTCAACTTCGACGCCGAGGTCGCGGATATCGGTGATGCCACGGCCGTCGATGCGGAAGTGGTCGGTCAGGATCCGACGACGCACCACAGACTTCATCACGGAGTTGTACGCTGCTCGAATTTCCTTGGCTGCCTTCTCCTCATCCTCAAAGTCGCCCTTCAGCTTCTCGACGACCTGCTCCATATGAGAGTTAGTGGCATCTTCACGCTCATGCTTGCCCGCAATCTGCATGAACTTCTCGATGTTCTTGCCAGCAACGCGCTCGACCTTTTCCAAAACCTCGTCGGTGTATGGCGGGAAGAGTGGGAACTGTTGCGTTTCTTTCGCCGCTTCGTCGGCAAGCTTTTGCTGCGCACGGCAGAGGATCTCAATGAATGGCTTCGCAGCTTCAAGCCCCTCGGCAACGACTTCTTCCGTTGGTGCTGGCGCGCCGGCCTTGATGCGTGGCACGACGGTCTCAGTGGCGCCCGCTTCAACCATCATGATCGCGACGTCTTCCTTCTTGCCCTTGCGCACGATGCGGCCGGCGACGACGATCTCAAAGAGCGCCTGCTCGTGCTGCTCGTGGGTCGGGAACGCGATCCATTGACCCTTCGGGTGCTTCTCGTCCGCGATCAACGCCATGCGCACGCCACCGACGGCACCGGAAACCGGCAGCCCCGACAGCTGAGTGGCAGCAGACGCGCCGTTAATGGCGAGGACATCGTACATATCCTGCGGGTTCATCGACAGCACAGTGATGACAACCTGGACCTCGTTGCGTAGCCCCTTCACGAAGGTCGGGCGCAGCGGGCGGTCAATCAGGCGACACGCCAAAATTGCTTCAGTGGAAGGACGGCCTTCACGACGGAAGAATGACCCCGGAATGCGTCCAGCAGCATACATCCGCTCCTCCACGTCCACGGTCAGTGGGAAGAAGTCAAAACCTTCGCGTGGCTGATTGGACGCGGTGGTCGTGGCCAGCAGCATCGTGTCTTCGTCCAGGTAGGCGGTAACGGCGCCGTCGGCCTGGCGGGCGAGTTGGCCGGTTTCCAGGCGGATCGTGCGCTTGCCGAAATCCCCATTATCGATTGTTGCGGTGACACCATAGGTGCCGAATTCTTCATCGTGATAGTACGCGACATCGCTCATTAGGCGAGTTCTCCTCTTTACAACTTCTTCATTACTGCTGCGGGCGGTCATCGGTGCCGACCCTGTTGTCTTGTCGATGCAAATGCAATCCTCACTAGCCTAGCAGGGTTTTCCTGCCTGTCGTGGCGCAGCGGCAGCGTGCTGGCTGGCTACGGGTGAATGTTTTGCCTGACGAGTACAGGTGCTGCTGGAACTGAGGCGAAGACTTTTCCCGCCCGCTGCGCGTAAGTAAACGCAAACGTGACCACACCGAAACGGACTAAAACGCCAGTTTTCGAGCGCTACCGTGTGGTGAAGTTTGCCAACCCGATGCGGCAGCTAGTCGGTAGCCGCAAAAAGTGAGCAATCTCGAAGGCAAAGAACAACCGCCCCAAGGCAACAAAAGCCCGGGTTAAGTAAAGAAAAGTGTGTCTCTGATGCGTGTTTTCCGCAGCGTTGTGGGCCTGAAGCCAGTATTTGTTGTTTGGGTGCTTTAGCTCGCTCGATGTCGTCCCTTCGGTGTAGTCGGACTACCGCTGTGGGATTTTATTCATTAAAAAACGCTGCTCTACGTAGTCGGACTACGCCGAAGCGACGACATAGCACTTATGCAGCACACCCGCACCGCCGACGACACACCGACCGGACACACTTTTCTCTACTTAACCCAAAAGCCCCTTCCCAGGTCACAAGACCATGGGAAGGGGCCAAAGTTGTAAGTCTCAGCGACTTGCAGTCGGCTACCGATTATCGGCGCAGACCCAAACGAGCGATCAGGTCACGGTAACGCTCAATGTTGTTGTCAGCCAGGTACTGCAGCAGGCCCTTACGACGACCAACGAGTAGCAACAGGCCACGACGGGAGTGGTGATCGTGCTTGTGGAACTTCAGGTGCTCCGTCAGGGTACGAATACGGGAGGTCAGAAGGGCAACCTGTGCCTCTGGCGAACCGGTGTCCGTCTCGTGCAGACCGTACTCGGCCAGGATTTCTTTCTTCTGCTCAGTGGTAAGAGCCATGGGATTTCTCCTCAAATTATTATTTCAGTCCGCATGAAAAAGCCCGCTGGTTTATTAGCGGGTGGCCCACTGCTGCGAACCGCAGTAAGACCTCGAAGAAGATTACCACACCAGCTGGTTAGGCCAAAATTTCCCGTATCTTTTTCACGTCTCGTTCCATGGCCACCAGGAGTTCGTCAACCGAGTGGAATTTTTCCATTCCTCTCACAAAATCAACGAATTCCACCTCGCACGCATGCCCATACAGGTCAGCATGACGATCGAGGACGAATGTCTCCACGCTTCGGCGCGTATCTCCAAAGGTCGGGTTCGTTCCAACGGAAATTGCTGCTGGATAACGTACATCGCGCTCCATGTCGCCAACGATCGGAGATGCCGAGCGAACGATGAACCACCCGGCATAAACACCGTCGGCCGGCAGCGCGTACTTTTCCGAAATATACATATTCGCGGTCGGGTATCCCAGTTCAGCCCCACCCCGCCCGGCACCACGGGTGACGATCTCAAACACCGAAAACGGACGCCCAAGGATCGTGGCGGCCTCGGCAACCTTGCCTTCGCTGAGCAGGGCGCGCACCCGAGTTGAGGAGCAGCGGTCGTCGCCAAGCTCAAATAGGTCATGGACGATGACTTCGACCCTATACTTCTCGCCGAGTTCGCGCATCAAGTCCGTGGTTCCGGCCGCGCGGTGCCCAAAGCGGAAGTTCTTGCCGACGACTATCGTGCGCGCGTGCAACGTGTCCAAGAGCACCTCGCGGAAGAACTGCTCCGGTTCGAGCGCCGCCAGGTCACGGGTGAATTTGAGCGCCAACAAATGATCGATGCCAAGCTTAGACACCAGTGAGGCACGGCCAACCATGCTGCTAAGTAGCGGCGGCATGGCTTCCGGGCGAATCACCGCGGCTGGGTGGGGATCGAAGGTCAATAAGATTGCTGGCAGGGTCTGGGAGTGCGCGCGATCGACTGCGGTTTTGATGAGTTGTTGGTGTCCGCGGTGAACGCCGTCAAAAACACCGATTGTCACTACGCTGCCGGTGAGGTCCTGTGGGACCTCGGAAAGTCCATGCCAAATATCCACCGGTTCATGGTACGTCATAGACTTGGTAAGCATGACTGATGTGCTCGCTAATTCTGGCCTCGTGATCGTTGATAAGCCTGCGGGCATGTCCTCTCATGATGTCGTCGCCAAGCTGCGACGTGCTTTTCATACCCGGAAGGTTGGGCACGCGGGCACCTTGGACCCCATGGCCACTGGTGTGTTGGTGGTGGGCATCGAACGCGGGACGAAATTTCTCGCGCACCTGATCGCTGAGACCAAAACCTATCAGGCCACGATTCGGCTCGGCGCAAGTACCACCACCGACGACGCAGAGGGCGAAACCCTGCAGGTCACCGCAGCAGGTCACCTCGCCGACGAAGACATCGACGCTGAGATCACAAAGCTAACCGGTGAAATCATGCAAAAGCCTTCCTCGGTGTCTGCGATCAAGATCAATGGCAAGCGCGCGCATGAGTTAGTGCGAGCTGGCGAGACCGTCGACATCCCAGCCCGGCCTGTCACCGTCCATCGATTCGATGTGCTCGCCCGACGAAGAACCCCAGAATTCATCGACCTCGACGTCGAGGTCTTCTGCTCCTCAGGCACCTATATCCGCTCGCTCGCGCGCGACCTTGGGGCCAGCTTGGGTGTGGGTGGTCATCTCACCGCATTACGACGCACCACCGTCGGCCCCTTCACCCTTGAGCATGCCCGCACCCTCGAGGAACTAAACACGAACCCGACTTTTTCGCTCACCCTCGACCAAGCGCTGGCTGCGAGTTTCCCAACCCTTAACGTCAACGACGAAGACGCAGCCGCCTTGGCGATGGGCAAATGGCTCGAACCCCGCGGCCTCAAAGGGGTGCACGCGGCCGTCACGGCTGATGGCACAGCCGTGGCTCTGGTCAAAGAGAAAGGCAAGCGCTTAGCGACGGTCTTCGTGGCCCGCCCCTCAACTCTCTAACTACTCCGAGCGCTACGTAATAGCCGTGGCTGCGAAAATATAACCGTCGCTCAACTGCCATTTACCGCTGATGAACGGCACCGGGGTCGGGCGCACCAACAGGTAGGAAACGAAGGTGCCGTCGTCCCGCAAATCGATTTCTGCCTGGTCAAAACCAAGGAAACGATGCGTCAACGGGAACCACGCCTTGTATGTAGCTTCCTTGGCGCAAAAGAGCAGGCGATCCGCGCAATCCACGCTGTTGCCTTTCAGGCGATCGAGCTGCGCCAATTCGCCTTCACGCGCTACCGAGCTCAACACATCTCCCGGCAACGGAAGCGCAGGCTCCGCGTCAAGGCCCATGGACCGCACTAAAAGACGTGGCGCGACTACCGCGGCGCGCAGGCCGTCGGTATGCGTCAAGGAGCCAGACACGGAGGCCGGCCACAACGGCATACCCCGCTCGCCGCGAAGAATGGGCTGGCCGGCGTCTCGGCCCAGTTGTTTCAGCGCTTGATGCGCGCACCAGCGGGCATCGCCAAACTCGGCTTTACGTACGGGCACCGAGTGCGCAACCAAAGCCTGCTCCAACGGGTGCAGCGCGTGAAAATTGGTCAGGTCATCGTTGGAGGACGTAGTGAAAAAACTGAACTTTGCGCTGGGTGGAAATAGCTCACTATTCAGCATGTTCCACCTCCAGCACTGCATATGGCCAGGGCCGATCACTCGGGTACGACTGCCATTCCCGGGGATACCCCAGCGAAACCTCGATGTGAGGCACTCCCCCAACCTTCACGATGCCGGGGGTATGCAGATGCCCATAAATGACCGCTTGGGCATCATAACGCTGTGCCCACGTGCGAGTATGCCGAGTGCCACACCACAACCCCAACTCGGGCCAGCGCAGCTTTTCGACGGGCTCGTACACCAACGGCCAATGGTTAATCAAAACTGTTGGCCCCTCCACCTTGCCTAGGCGTTTAATGGAATACGCCAAGCGATCCCAGCACCAGGCACGGATATCCACAAACGGAGCGATGGCGAACTCATCAGTCATGACCACCTGGGCGTCGTGAGCGGCCTGCACTGCCTGTTCGACCGTAGTGCCCGGGCGTCGGAAACTGTAGTCATAGAGGGTAAAAAGCGGGATGATGGTTACGTCGCCGAACTTGGGGAAAGGATCTTCTGGGGTCAACACGTCGATACGGCGACAGCTTTCCACCAGGTCCTCGTACTTCGCGCGTCCTTTGTAGAAATCCGCGGACCGAGAGAAGAGTTCGTGGTTGCCTGGGACCCAGATCACGCAGGCGAAACGTCGTCGTAAAGCAGCCAAGACTTCGATGACGAGCTCGCTACGCTCGGCCACATCGCCGGCCACGATTAGCCAGTCGGACGGGTGGCGCGGACGAATCGTGTCGATCACCGCGCCGTTAGCCTTCACAGCCGCATGTAGGTCAGACACGGCCCACAAGGTTTGCGTGTAGCTACCCATTGCACCGCTCCTTAATCCTCATCGCTCAGCATTTCCCGGCTGGACGACACAGTCATCCCAATACCGTTAAAGATTATGCCTTATGTGCCTGCCGAGGTTCCAAGCCACGCCATGGATTTGAATCGCCACACCACCGCGATCATGCGCAAAAAGATGAACAGCGCTAGTCCGCACCACACTCCCGTTAACGACCAATCACATAACAGCGACAACCAAATAGCAGGCAAAAAGCCCACCAGAGCTGACAATGCGGTGGCGTTGCGCAGGAATTTCATATCGGACGCTCCCATGAGTACGCCGTCGAAAGCAAACACCACGCCGCCCATAGCCACCATGCCTACGAGCAGCCACCAAAGCGGTGCCATGGTGGCGAGCACGGTCGCGTCCTGGGTGAAGATACGCGGGATCGCTTGGTAGCCGCACGCCAGGATCACGCACAGCCCGACAGCGAGCAGAACTGAAATCCGAACAATTTTCGATCCGGCACGCCGCGCTTGGTCACCGGTCGCAGTACCAGCCCGCGTGCCACCAACGATCGCGCCGATAAGTGCCTGTGCGGCAATAGCCAACGAATCCAACACTAAGGTGAGGAAGCTCCATAGCTGCAGCATGACCTGGTGGGCCGCCAGCGAGGATGCCCCGAACCTGCCAGCCACCGCGGCAGCGGACACGAAAGACACCTGGAAAAGCAATGAGCGCGCGATGAGGTTCTTGCCCAGCTGCAGCTGCGCGACCATCACTTTTCGTTGTGGCATCCAGGATCCTCGATGCATAGCCACCAACGCCCCAATAAAGCACAAAGAAGTAATGGTTTCCCCGATCAGGTTCGCCCAGGCTGAGCCGACGATACCGTAACGGCCGACGAGCACGGGAACCAATGCAGCGCTCGGGCCGACACCAAGTAGCGTAAAAATTAACGGTAGTCGGGTATTTTGGATTCCTCGAAGCCAGCCATTTCCGGCCATTGTGAGCAAAATGAGTGGGATGCCACAGGCAGCTACACGCAGCCATTGGGTGGCTTCGCCTGCGACGGTTGCGTCGCCGGCGAGCCACCGCGTGAGGGTCGGCGCGGCGGTTATGATCAGAGTCATCAGGAGCAGACCGACGCCTAGCGCGAGCCAGGAGGCTTGTACCCCTTCACCGACGGCGTCGTCGTGGCGCCCTGCTCCGTGGTGCTGGGCTGAGCGCGCTGTCGTGCCATACGACAAGAAAGTGAGCTGCGTGGTGACTTGGGCTTGGATTGTGGTCGCCGCCCCCAAGGCTGCGAGATCGGTGGCACCCAGCCGTCCCACCACCGCCGTATCAAGCAGCAAATACAGTGGCGCGGCGGCCAGAACGCCCAGTGCGGGCAGTGCCAACCTCAACACCTTGGCAGTACTTACTTCTACGGGGTGGCTTGGGCTGGAAAAACTTGTGCTCATGGAGTGCGCGGGTTCCTGCTACAGCTTCTCAATCTCAGCTTCCAGTGCTGCCAAGTTGTCCGCGAAGCTGCCCGCAGTGGTGTAACCAGCGGCGCGAAGGTGTCCGCCACCACCCATCTTGGTGGCCAGTGCGGAAACGTTTACATCGGTGATCGCCCGCAATGAAACCGCGTACCAATTCGGGTGGTAGCCCTTGAACACCGCGCCAACATCAGCGCCGTGTACACCGCGGACGAAATCCACCAGTGACTCGACTTCAGAAGTCTCCAGGCCCTGGACTGCTTCGTTCTTCGCATGCAGCACCGCGAGCTTGAGTCTCCCGACCTGGCGCACCTCGATAGCTGCCAGCGCTTGGCCCACCATGCGCAGGCCTTCAATCGAGGTGTTGTCGATCAGGTCAGCTGCGATCTCGCGAGTATTGATCCCGAAGGTGAGCAATTGAGCAGCCATGTCATGCATCAACGGTCGGCCCCAGCGGAAGCTACCAGTGTCGGTAACGAGCCCGGAGTATAAGGATTGGGCTAGCGGTTGATCCAGGTCAACATCGAGATATTCTAACCACTGCCACACAATCGTGGTGGTGGATTCCGCCGCGAAGTCAAGCAAATTCACGGTGCCGAACCCTGGGTTGGAATCGTGATGGTCGATGAGCAGCACCGGAGCGTCGGTCACTGCTAGATCCTCGGCAAAGGCACCAGTGCGGTCGATAGATCCGCAGTCGCACACGATGTACGCATCTGCCAGGGGGAATTCAGTACTCACCAGGACTTTTTCGCCTCCCGGAATCGTGGTGAGATTAGGTGCGAATGTCTCTGGCTGCCCGATCCAACCTTGCGCCGTCTTGCCGAGCTTCTCCAGAATCTGCACCACGGCAGTCACTGAGCCAATGGCGTCGGCATCAGGGCGGATATGTCCGATTACTGCGAAGGCGCTGGGCTTTTCCAGGAGTGTGGCCGCAGCGCGATACTCGGAAACACTGGGCATTCTAGTCCTCCTTGTATGGGTTCGCGTCACCGGCGGGCTGGGCATTTTCTGCCAGCGCGCGCAATTCCTCATCTCGTTTCCTGGCCCGAGCGAGTAGCTCCTCCATGTGTGCCGACGTCTCCGGCACCGTATCTAGCTGGAACGACAGGGTTGGGGTGAATCGGACGCCAAGCTGGTCGCCTACGATCTTGCGTAGCTGACCACGAGCGCGGTGGAGTGCCTCAGCGGCGGCGTCGGTGTCCGGGTCCTTATCTATCGTTGCCCCACGGACGGTGTAGTAAACGACGGCGTCGTGCAGGTCTCCGCTGACCTTGCAGTCGGTGATGGTGACGAGTTCCAGGCGGCGATCTTTGACTTCGCGTTCAATCGCGGTGGCAACTATCGTAAGTATCCGTTTTGCTAACCGGGCGGCGCGTGCGTGATCAACCATTGTTTTCAATCCTCAACTTCGTCGTCGTTTTCTTCGTTTACAGCATATCCGACTCCCCTGCAGTGAAAGCAGGCAGGCTTATCGACGCCCACCTGGAATCCATTTCATGGGAGAAAAACACGCAGCCCTTCCACCCAGACGGGCTTCGGGGCTGCGTGTTGAGCTAACTCAGTGTGGTACTAGTCGCGTGGGACTTCTACCATCTCGTAGCATTCGATGATGTCGCCCACCTGGATGTCTGGGTAGGACAGCACCATACCGCATTCGTAACCTGCGGTGACTTCCACAACGTCGTCCTTTTCACGACGCAGCGAGTCGATGTTGGTCTTTTCCACCACGACGTTACCGTCACGGATAAGGCGAGCCTGAGCGTTGCGACGCACCTTACCGGATTCGACCATACAACCTGCGATGAGGCCGACAGCGGATGCCTTGAAGATCGCACGGATCTCGGCCTTGCCCACTTCGCGCTCTTCGTAGATCGGCTTGAGCATGCCCTTGAGAGCCTGCTCGATTTCCTCGATCACGCGGTAGATGATCGAGTAGTAGCGGATCTCGACGCCCTCGGCGTTAGCTTCTTCCGTCGCCTTGCCTTCAGCGCGAACGTTGAAGCCGATAATGACAGCGTCGGAGGCTGCAGCCAGCGAGACGTTGGTCTGCGTCACAGCACCGACACCACGGTCGATGATGTTGAGCTGAACTTCGTCGTCAACCTCGATCTTGAGCAACGCTTCTTCCAGCGCTTCGACCGAACCGGCATTGTCGCCCTTGATGATGAGGTTGAGGGTCGAGGTTTCCTTGAGCACTGCATCGAGATCTTCCAGGGACACGCGCTTGCGTGCCTTAGCCGCCATTGCGTTGCGCTTACGAGCATTGCGTTGGTTGGCGATCTGTCGTGCCACGCGGTCGTCTTCGACCACCAGGATGTTGTCGCCGGCGCCAGGCACCGAGTTGAGACCCTGAACCTGCACGGGGCGGGATGGTCCTGCTTCTTCAACGTCCTCGCCGTACTCGTCGACCATACGACGAACGCGACCATAAGCATCGCCAACGACGATCGAATCGCCGACGCGCAGGGTGCCGCGCTGAACCAGGATGGTGGCAACTGGACCGCGTCCACGGTCCAGGTGAGCTTCGATAGCTACACCCTGTGCGTCCATTTCTGGGTTTGCGCGCAGATCGAGAGAGGCATCCGCGGTCAACAGCACGGCTTCCAGCAGGGCGTCGATATTCGTGCCTTGCTTTGCCGAGATGTCAACGAACATGGTTTCGCCACCATATTCTTCCGGAACAAGTCCGTATTCGGTCAGCTGGCCACGGATCTTGTCCGGGGCGGCGCCTTCCTTATCGATCTTGTTCACGGCAACCACGATCGGCACGTCAGCGGCCTGCGCGTGGTTGATTGCTTCCACGGTCTGTGGCATGACGCCGTCGTCAGCTGCGACCACCAAGATGGCGATGTCCGTAGACTTCGCGCCACGGGCACGCATAGCGGTGAAGGCTTCGTGGCCTGGGGTATCCAGGAAGGTGATCGTGCGATCCTGGTCTTCGAGGTGCACCTCGACCTGGTATGCACCAATGCCCTGGGTGATGCCACCGGCTTCGCCCTTGCCGACGTTTGCCTTACGGATCGTGTCGAGCAAGCGGGTCTTACCGTGGTCAACGTGACCCATGACGGTGACAACTGGTGGGCGCTGGGCGAGGTCTTCTTCGCCACCCTCGTCTTCGCCGAAGGTGAGGTCGAAGCTTTCCAGAAGTTCACGGTCTTCGTCCTCTGGGGAGACGACCTGAACCTTGTAGTTCATTTCTTCACCGAGCAGCATCAAGGTTTCTTCGGAAACCGATGCCGTAGCAGTGACCATTTCACCCAGGTTGAACAGTGCCTGCACGAGTGCAGCTGCGTCTGCGCCGATCTTCTCGGCGAAATCGGAAAGGGATGCGCCACGGGCGAGACGCAGCGTTGCGCCACCGCCGTCAGGCAGCCGCACGCCACCAATGACGTTTGGCGCCTGCATTGCTTCGTATTCACTGCGCTTCTGACGCTTCGACTTACGTCCCTTGCGTGGCGCGCCACCAGGACGCCCGAATGCACCTGCCGTGCCACCGCGACGTCCGCCGCGACCAGCACCGCCGCCTCCGCCACCAGGACGGTTGAATCCACCTGGTGCGCCACCTGGGCCACCTGAACCCCCACGACCACGTCCACCACCGGCAGCGCGCGATGGCATCTGACCTGGTGTCGGAGCGTTATTTGGCATCATGGCTGGAGACGGACGACGTCCACCGCCTTGACGCTCTGGAGATCCGCCCTGCGCTGGACGTGGGGCACCTTGCCCCGGGCGTCCACCCGGACGAGGCGCACCTTGACCTGGGCGTCCACCTGGACGAGGGCCACCTTGGCCTGGACGAGGGGCGCCGCCACCCGGGCGTGGTCCACCCTGACCTGGTCGAGGTGCTCCCCCACCTGGGCGCGGAGCTGGGCGCTCCGAAGATCCAGTGGAAAACGGGTTGTTCGCTACGCGTGGAGCGCGTGCGCCTGGCTTAGGACCTGGCTTTGCCATGGGCCGTGGGATGCGGTTCTCGCCCTCAGCTGGCTTGTCTGCAGCTGGTGTGGCAGCGCTAGCTTGACCTGGCTTTGGAGCTCCTGGCTTTGCTGCCCCAGGTTTTGCACCAGGGGTCGGTGCACGAAACTCTGGCTGTGCCGAGGTCGCAGGCTGTGCCGGGGTTGGCTTCGCAGCAGCTGGCTTCGCGGCAGGTTGTGCTGGCTTCGCAGCAGCGGCAGCTGGCTTAGGAGCAGCTGGAGCGGCTGGCTTGGCACCTGGCTTCGGCGCTCCTGGTTTTGCACCGGACGTCGAGGCAGGCTTAGCGGCTGGCTTGGAGGCGGCAGGCTGTGCAGCGGCGTCACTACCACCGTTTTGTGATGCGTAAAATTCGGTCATCTTCTTCACCACTGGTGGTTCGATGGTGGAAGATGCAGTTTTGACGAACTCGCCCTGATCTTTCAGGGTGCCGAGCAGTTCCTTGCTGGTAATACCGAGCTGCTTTGCGAGCTCATGTACACGTAGCTTTCCGGGCACTTTTCTCCTTGTGTTGTTGCTAGAAGCCCACAAGGAGTGCGCCGGCGGGCGTGCTCGTTGTTTCAGCTTCTAGCGATGTTCGTTGACGTTCATCGCTGATGCTTCATCGTGTGCTCATCAGTGTTTAATGTCTTTCTTCTTCGGTGGCGGGCCCAGCATGTAATGCGGACACATATGCCCGCACTGGACCGGTATCTAGGTTTCCAGACACCCGCAACGCTCGGCCAAAGGCTTTGCGTTGCTCAGCAATGTCCAACGCGTCGAGCGTCGGTGTGATCCATGCGCCCCGGCCGCCAAGCTTGCGCTTCGGGTCCGGCACCACGATTACGGGGTTTTCTCCTTGAGCTACTACCCGCAACAAGGTGGACTCTGGTTGGGGACGCTTTGTTGCTATGCAGGTGCGAATTCGGTGGTGCCCGCCGGAGCGAGGTGCCGAAGTCAACTGCATGTACGTCCTAACAAATATCGAGACCACTAGTGGCAAAAGGCAATAAAAAATCGCCAGCTCGCGCAGGAGCCGTATTTGAGTGTACGCCTATTTGGGCAAAAAGTTAACCTGGGGTTTACCGCGTGGCGTACCCCAGGTTGTATTCCGCTTCGTCGTTTGGTTTTGCGACAGCCTATTCGGCAGGTTCAGCGTCCGAGCGGATGTCGATCTTCCAGCCGGTCAAACGTGCTGCCAGACGCGCGTTTTGACCTTCCTTACCGATGGCCAGGGACAGCTGGTAATCAGGTACTACGACTTGAGCGTGCTGCGTTTCATGATCAATTACCTCAACGCTCACAACCTTGGAAGGAGCGAGTGCATTACCGACGAATTTTGCTGGATCTTCGTCGTAGTCGATGATGTCGATCTTTTCTCCGCCGAGATCGTTCATGATGTTGGTTACGCGCTGTCCTCGCGGACCAATACAGGCGCCCTTGGCGTTGAGGCCCTTAATTTTCGCTCGCACTGCCACCTTAGAGCGGTGTCCGGCTTCACGGGCGATACCCATGATTTCCACTGAGCCGTCAGCAACCTCAGGGATTTCCAGTTCAAAGAGTCGTCGGACCAACTCGGGGTGGGTGCGGGAAACGTTGATGACAACGTTTCGTGGCTGCCGGTTTACCTCAACGACGTAGACCTTAACGCGGTCACCATGCGCGAGCTTTTCGCCTGGGATTTGCTCAGCCGGCAGCAACAGACCGTCCTGGCCTGCTACTTCGGTGCCCAGGTTTACAACGACAATGCCGCGTTCGTTCAGCCGGGAATCGGCTTCGACGATACCCGACACGACGCGTCCTTCAACGCCTTGGTACTGGTCATAGGTCTGCGCAGCTTCGGCTTCGCGCATGCGCTGGATGATTGCGTCGCGTACCGCCAAAGCGCCCACGCGTCCGAAATCTTTGGGGGTGTCGTCGTACTCGGAAATGACATTGCCATCTTCGTCGCGTTCAGTCACGACGACAGAAACGGCACCGGTCAGGGTGTCAATATCAACCCGAGCTGTGGAGCTTTCCAGCTTGTTTGCGGAAAGGTAGGTCTCGCGCAGCGCTCCAGCAATGGTGAGGAGTAGTTCCCGAACCTCAATACCCTTGTCTTTTTCGATCGCTTCCAGCGCTTTTAGGTCAATATTCACTTGTTTTCCTCTCGCCATGTAATGGCTTCGTCATAGGTCAATTCCGCCAAGGCTTGCTCATCGGCTGGCACATTGGCGAATTCAATTTCTACCACTGCCTTGGCCTCGGAAGCCAATTCGTGCTCGACGACCTGCAGTTTCTTTCCCTCTCGGGTGATAAGAATGGCGGAAGTCTCTGCGTCGTTAAGCGCGCCGATGCGGTAGAAGCTGGTGCGGTCAGCTACGGTCACGGCGACCTTGCGGCCACGGTTGCGTCGCCAGTGGCGCGTGGCGGTCAGCGGGGTGTCCACGCCTGGAGTGCTGAGTTCGAGGGTATAACCTGCGCCAAAGTTGACTTCGCCGTTTGCTTCGGCGGCGTCGAGGGCGTCGGAGATGTCGCCGGAAACTACCTCGAGTTTGTCCAAGTCTGGCCGATCATCGGCGTCAACAGCGATGATGACCGCGGATTTCGCCCCAGCGCGGTTGACTTTGATGGACTCTTCGTCGAGGTGGTGGGAGTCCAGGATGTGCGCGATGAGCTCGGAAATTTTCTCAGAACTTGGAAATGCCATGCCGATCAGCATAGCGCCAGTGCGTACACTATTTCGTTGTGAACCGCTGCAGCCTCATTCTTCTCCCCGTTTTCTTCCTCGGTGCTTGCTCGCTGACCCCAGCGCCCACCCCCAACCCGACGCTGAATAATTTAGGGCACAGCGCGCTTAACGACGCCGCGAACCGAACCTCCACCTCTTCAAACATCGCGGACCTGCGCGCGCAACAAGCCGAACAGTTGTTCGCCGAGGTCCGGCGTCTGTGCGGCACCACGAAAGAGGGGCAGACCCCGGAGTCATGCCTCGTGCCTACGGCGGATGCTCAACCGAGCACTGACCCCGCGAACACACCACAGCGTGCCGCGGAGCAAATACTGGCCACTGTGGGTGATATTCCCGCGGAGTCGATGCCCCTGATAGCGCGAATCCATACCCAGTTGGCGGTTCTTGGGGCACACCCATCGATCACTGATTCCGCTCCAGGCAATGGTGGTGAACCCGCTCGGAAGCTCTTAGAATGGGAAAACTCTGTAGTCTACGGTCTACACGTGGCATTGGCCTACGCTGGTTCCGCTACCCCGGACATCGAATCTGCAATCGAACGTCACGAAGCTCGAGTTGAGGCGCTGCGCGCCAGCATCCCGAATGCCCCCGCAGCCGCACCCGCTTATTCTCTCCGGGATTACCCGCAGCCGAAAGATGCGGCCTCGGTGAAAGTGTTACTCACAGCTTTGGAATCCGACACCGTCTCGCAGTGGAATATTGCGGCCTCCCAGTCTGCCGATGCCGCGTGGCGGGCGTACGGGTTGTCGGTCTCGGCGGAGTCAGCGCGGATTGCTGCCGAGATGCTTACCGCGCAGGGCAAAGATCCGCTTCAAGCTGAGTTTGCGCAGTAGAAGCAGCAAAAAGGGTGAGCCTGGAAACTACAGCGAGGCTCACCCTTTCTTCACATCTTCGGTTTTAACCGAGGAGTTCTTGGACCTTGGCGACCACGGACTCAAATGGCAGCTCAAGGGTTTCGCCGCCGCGAATGCGCAGCTCGACGTTTCCGTCGGCGAAGGAACGGCCCAGGATTACCGCTAGTGGCATACCCAGCAGTTCGGCGTCCTTGAACTTCACGCCTGGGGAGACCTTAGGGCGGTCGTCGAAAAGCACTTCGATGCCGGCCGCGGAAAGCTCCTGGACGAGGGATTCGGCAGCATCGGTAACGGCGGCGTCCTTGTTAGCGACCGCGACATGTACCTGGAACGGCGCGACCTCGATGGGCCAGTTCAGACCCTTGTCGTCGTGGCGCTGCTCCGCGAGCACGGCGATGAGGCGGGATACGCCGATGCCGTAGGACCCCATGGTAGGGACGGCAGTTTTGCCATTTTGGTCGAGGATTTGCACGTCGAAGGCCTTGGTGTACTTGCGTCCCAGCTGGAAGATGTGGCCGATCTCGATGCCACGTTCCAAGGTCAGCGTACCCATGCCCTCGGGAGCTGGGTCGCCCTCGCGGATTTCAGCGACCTCGATGAAGCCGTCAGGGGTGAAGTCGCGGCCGCAGACCATACCGACGACATGCTGGTTCTTGTGGTCAGCGCCCGTGATCCACGAAGTGCCCGAGACGACGCGTGGATCCGCGAGTACGCGCACGCCATTTTCAGCCAGCCCGCGCGGGCCGATGTAGCCCTTGACCAGGAATGGGTACTTCTTGAAGTCCTCGTCAGAAATGAGTTCGACTTCCGCTGGCTCGAACGAGGCCTCGAGGCGCTTCATATCCGCTTCGCGGTCACCTGGAAGCAAGATTCCTGTGAGCTCCCACTCCCCGCCCGGCTGGCGAACCTTCACCGCCAGGCACTTCAGAGTGTCTGCGGCTTGGACTTCGCGACCGTCAACGGTGATACCGATACTGCGAGCCCACTCCACGAGCGCGTCGATGGTGACGGCATCCGGGGTGTCATGGACTTCGGCGGCTGGCTGGCCCTCGATTGGCTTTTCGACGCCCGGCTGCGTCACCACAGCTTCCACATTGGCGGCGTAGTCACCATCGGTCGCCCGCACGAAGGCGTCTTCGCCATTTGGCGAGATAGCCAGGAATTCCTCGGAAGCAGACCCGCCCATCGCGCCTGAGGTAGCGGCACAGATGGCGTATTCAACTCCGAGGCGATCAAAAACGGCCTGGTAGGCGCGACGGTGCGCCTGGTAGGACTCTTCCAGGCCTGCGTCGTCCATGTCGAAGGAGTAGGAGTCCTTCATCACGAACTCGCGGCCGCGCAGAATGCCTGCTCGTGGTCGCTCTTCGTCGCGGTACTTGGTCTGGATTTGGTACAGGGTGACCGGGAAGTCCTTGTAGGAGCTGTAGAGGTCCTTGACGGCCCCCGTGAACATTTCTTCGTGGGTTGGGCCGAGCAGCATGTCCGCGTCTTTGCGGTCTTTGAGGCGGAAGAGGGAGTCACCGTACTCGGTCCAACGGTTCGTCGTCTCGTAAGGTTCGCGTGGCAGCAGCGCTGGGAACGCCAGCTCCTGCGCGCCGATCGCGTTCATTTCTTCACGCACGACGCGCTCAATGTTGCGCAGCACCTTCAAACCCAGTGGCAGCCAGGAGTACACACCTGGGGCGACGCGTCGGATGTAACCTGCCCGGACCAGCAATTTATGACTTGGGACTTCGGCGTCAGCCGGGTCTTCGCGCAAGGTGCGAAGAAACAGTGAGGACATGCGAGTGATCATGGTTGATTAGTATATCTACCGCACCCGCACGCTTCTCGACGACCATAGCTTCCCACACGCGACTCAAAGCCGAGCACTTCTGAACTAGCAGTATCCTAAACAGCATGCTGATCGTGCTGCCACCGTCCGAAACCAAAGCCTGGGGAGGCACCGGAGCCCCGCTTGACCTCTCATCTTTAAGCTTCCCAGCCCTGGGTCAGGTCCGGCTGAAGAACGCCCGCGACCTCGCACGTTTGTCTGAGAAGCGCGCGATGGAAGTGCTCGGCTTGTCTGACAAACAGCGCGAGGAAGCCGTCGCCAATCGCGCGCTTTTTGAAGCTCCCACCATGCCCGCGCTCGAGCGCTACACTGGCGTGCTGTACGATGCCCTATCCGCAGGATCCCTTCCTGTTCTTGCTTTGGAACGCTTGGTGGTGTGCTCGGCTTTGTTTGGTCTGGTCAGTGCGTCGGACTGGATCCCGCATTACCGGCTCTCCGGGGGCACGAAGCTGCCCCGATCGCGTGGCGAGGTGCCAACCATGAAAGCCCGCTGGGGATCGTTGATTTCTTCTGAGTTGGCTTCTGTTGATTTTGTCGTTGACCTCCGCTCCGGCACGTACCAGCAGCTCGGTCGTGTTCCGGGCGCTGTCACCGTGCGGGTGGAAAAAGACGGCAAAGTGGTTAGCCACTTCAACAAGCACTACCGCGGGCTGGTGGCTCGGGAATTGGCTCTTTCGGAGGTTTCTTGTGCCTCTGTGTCCGAGGTCTTGGACGTGCTCCGTGAAGCGGGAATGACAGTGGAACAACGGAGCGAGACGGAGATTTGCTTAGTGGTTTAGGGGGTCCCAGCCTGCCATGGCGTACGGGGGTGGTGCCAAACTTCACCACACCGAAATGCCAAAAACATCCCCACAAACTCCCACACGGTGTGGCCAACCCGCGCCCACAAGACCCCCAACTCCATGCTTACGGCCACACGAACGCGGTGTCTCCTCGTCGCCTCAGCTCGATCAGGGCTGCCCGCACTCCAGCTGCCGTCCCGGACGACGGCTGGTTCATGTGTCCGATGCAAATTGCCCCATTGGGCGCGTTCAACAGTTCGCGGGTGACGGTTCCGGCAGGCGCTGTTGCCCCGGCATCGACATTGGTGGTGAAGCCAATTACTTGGTATCCACCCTGCGTCAGCATGTCGACGCAGACGTCGTCGTAATGTGCGGTGCCGGAGCGAAACTTCGTCATTTCTGTTCCGAATTTGTCCCGCACATGCTGCATGTTGGTCTCAACTTCGGCGGCGGCCTCAGCAAGCGAAGCAGTACCTCCGATCTCGTAGGCCGACCTGCCGGTGCTGCTGAGTGGCACATGGGCGGTTCCGTGGTTGTGGACGCGGAAGAGGGAGTCTTCGATGAGTTCCCTGGTGAGGTCGGGGTGGGTGTCGATCCAGCGCCGATTCAAAAATAAGGTAGCGGGGGCGCCGAACTCACGCAACATGTCCAGCAAGGCCCGATCCACCCCGGATCCCTTTTGGTCCGCCACAGGCATCGAAAGTCAACGCGAGGGTGCGCTTGCCTGGAAGTGGTGGCACCGTTGACACGATGCCGGGAAAGCTCAGCCCCCAGTTTTGAGGTTGCCGACCAGCGAAATCTTGTGGCCGCAACGGTCGCAACAAAGACTCCACAGGGGCGGCCACCTGAACGGCCTGGGCCTCCTCGAACAACGGGCCAGTAGGTGCGGGGACGGATCTTCCTCGCGTGGAAACCTCGTAGGCTCCCACCCCCATGGCAGCAACCGCAAGCGAGAGAACGCCACGCCTACTGAGGCTGCCTTTGGTTGGAGTGGGGGCGCAACGATGGCACATTGGGGGCACTCCAATTTCAGCGAAGTTTTCAACGGTTGAATAACAGTTGAAAACTTAGCTTGTTGAATCCAGGCCCGCCACTTCACCGATAACAATCACAGCAGGTGGCTTTACCTCGTGCCGAATCAGCTCATCCCCCAATGTGCCCAAAGTTGCTCGAAAACCTGCTTGAGCTGCGGTGGTTCCTTCCTGGATCACGGCGACGGGCGTGGTGGCAGGGCGGCCGGCGTCGATAAGCGCGGCGGCGATTGCGGGGCCGTTCTTAACTCCCATGATGACTACCAGGGTGCCACCCGTGTGGGCAAGCGCAGACCAATCGTTGAGCGAACCTGGGTGCTCGGGTGGGAGGTGCCCCGAGATGACTGAAAACGAGTGCACCATCCCCCGCTGGGTGACCGGAACCCCGAAGACGGCGGGCACCGAAATAGCAGAGGTTACTCCCGGCACAACATCCACAGGGATACCAGCGGCAGTGCAGGCTTGCAGCTCCTCGAAACCACGTCCAAACACATAAGGATCCCCACCCTTAAGACGCACCACCATGCGCCCGGCCTGCGCATACTCGACCAACATCTCGTTGATCCGCTCTTGCGCCACCTGCTTACCATAGGGCAACTTAGAGCAATCGACGACTTCCTTCGCCGAAAGGTCGCACAGCTTCTCAAGCTCTGCCGTCGGGCCCAGGTGATCGGCCAAAATGACATCGGATGCCTGCAACGCGTGCATGCCACGGACAGTTATGAGATCCCATGCGCCTGGTCCGCCACCTACTAATACAACTTTGCCCAATGTCATGGTCACTTAGTTTAGTCGCCTACTCCGCAGGTCATTGCCGTGGGCTGAGTGCATAAAACCAGCCACAAGCTACACCTCAATGCGCCCGGGCGCATGCTTCCACAAATCTCGCTACCGCACCCGGAACCGCGGCCGGGTGAACATGCAGGTAAGAGGCATGTACCGAGCCTCCAACGAAACCTTCGGTCACGGCCGAGCCATCCCAAGCTCGCCACGCCCACGCCTCGTCCCATCCGGAAACTTCTTCTAAAGCCAAAGCCGTGTGATGGAACTCGTGCCCCATCACCCGCTCCCCCGCGCGGTACAGCACGCTATCTGTAAGCGAGACTGCCTCGCGATACCCCAGCGTCAACCGCCGACGCATCGCCGCATGAGTCGGGATGAGACCAAGCATCGGGTGGGCATCCAGCGTCTCGACCAACCACAGTAAACCAGCACATTCCGCGTGCACGGGCTTCCCGGCCGCCACGTGAGCGCGTACCGCGTCCCGGAGGTCGACGCGTCCGCTGAGCTTTTCGACGTGTTCCTCTGGGAACCCACCCGGGATGATCAGGCCATCGCATTCCGGGAAGTCGTCGACAAGCGGATCGAAGTAAATTACCTCGGCTCCACAGGCCTCCAGAAGCTCGCGATGCTCAGCGTAAGCGAAAGTAAACGCCGGGCCCCCAGCGAATGCGACGCGCACATGAGGCCCGTGGCTCACGAGAGGCTGCCAGGCCGGGCCGTCATACCCACAGCTCGCAAGCTCCGCGATCAACGACAGGTCACAGTATTCGGTGACCAGATCTGCCATCCGTTCAACAGCATCCCGGGCTGCGCCACCATGCTCCTCCGCAGTCACCAACCCGAGGTGCCGCGATGGGACCGAGACTTTTTCCACCCGAGGGATCGCGCCGACAACAGGCACCCCAATCGCTTCGACCGCTTCCCGGCATACGGCGCTATGCCGCTCAGACCCAACCTGGTTCAAGATCACGCCACGAATCGCAATGTCAGGGCGCTCTAAGACAAACCCTCGGACGAGTGCACCAACAGACTGGCTCATGCCCCGAACATCTACGATCAGCAACACCGGCAATCTAAGCTCGGCAGCGATATCCGCTGATGATCCGGTGGGCTGTCCACCGATCCGGCCGTCGAAAAGCCCCATGACACCTTCGACGATGGCGATGTCCGCACCAGCAGAGCCATGGGCATACAGCGGCCCAATGAGCCCCGGACACATCACCGCATCCAAATTCCGGCCGGGCATTCCAGTAGCCAGCGCGTGATAACTCGGATCAATGTAATCCGGGCCCACTTTGAATGGTGCCACCGTACGACTGCGCGCAAATGCAGCCATTAGGCCCGTGGCAATCGTGGTTTTCCCCGTCCCCGACCCGGTAGCGGCGATGAGGATGCCCGGAGTTACCACTCGATACCCTTCTGCCCCTTGCGGCCGACATCCATCGGATGCTTGACTTTCGTCATCTCGGTGACCAGGTCCGCCACTTCGATGAGTCGTGGATCGGCGTCCCTACCAGTAATCACGACATGTTGTGTTCCAGGGCGCTCGACCAAAGTCTCCACCACGTCCTCGACATCAACCCAACCCCACTTGATTGGGTAGGTGAATTCATCAAGCACGTAGAAATCGTGTTCCTCGGCCAACAGTCGACGCTTGACTTCTTCCCAGCCATCGCGGGCGTCCTGGGCGTGATCTTCTTCCGATCCTTGCTTTTTGGCCCACGACCAGCCTTCGCCCATCTTGTGCCATTCGACGGATCCTGGCTCGAGCTCACCCAAGCGCTTGAACACAGCCTCCTCCCCGACCTTCCACTTTGCCGACTTCACAAACTGAAACACGCCGACGCGCATCCCCTGATTCCAGGCGCGCAATGCCATCCCGAATGCCGCCGTGGACTTCCCCTTCCCCGGACCGGTATGCACCGCGGTGATCGGCAGAAGACGGCGCTGTTTCGTGGTCAAACCATCATCGGGGATGTTCTTGGGGTCTACCTGGCCTTGAGGCATGGTCGGCTTCCTTTCGAAATCAAACTCAATTGCTTCTAGACTAGCTGCCCCGCGTTTTCTGCTGCCCACAGCTAGACTCATCTGCATGGAAAACCGGATTCGCGCTACCGATACTGAACGCTCCCAAGCCCTCGAAATTGTCAGCCAAGCATTGTCTCGAGGTCAGCTCAACTTCGTCGAGTTCGATGAACGATCCCAGGCGGTCACCGCCGCCGTCTATCGTGACGAGCTCGTGGCACCACTCGCCGATCTCGTAGTGAATCCGCACCAGGCAGTGGTCCCAGTGGACGCCCCTTCGAACTCAGCGATCAGTCAAGTAGTCCCTGGTGCTGATGGGGAATCAATGAGCATCGGCATTCTTTCCGAGCACAAGCGCGAAGGCATCTGGACGATCGCCAAGTCCCACACCTCCATTGCAGTCCTTGGCGACAACGTGCTTGACCTCACCGCCGCACGGTTCGCGGACCGCGACCTAACAATCAACGTCTGCGCAGTGCTTGGCGAAGTAAAAATAATCGTGCCGGATGATGTTCACCTCACTGCCCCAGGCTTCGCCCTGCTGGGAGAATTCACCGCCAAGAATGCCGGAGTCGCCCCGGCCGGAGCTCCTACCATCCGAGTGCAAGGACTCGCATTGCTGGGAGCCGTCACCGTCGAACGTCGCGCGGTGCGCCGCGCCTAAAACTTATCAATCTCGATCTTGGTCATGGTCAGCATCGTTTCATAAGAGCCAGGGCGACTCATCAGCTCACCGAAGTTATCGGGGATGATCTGCCACACCGCACCGAATTGATCCAAGCACCAGCCACACGGTTGCTCCGTGTCCGCGAGTTTTTCCCAAAGGTAATCAACTTCGTCCTGCTCGTGCGCCGAAATGACGAAGGAAACCCCTCCATCGAAAGTGAAATCTTGGGGCACTGCCGAGTCCATAGCGGTAAACCACTGGCCGCCTAATTGGAACTCGGAAAACATCACGCTGCCTGGCTTGTTCGGATATTCCACCCGCCGGCCAACCTGTGAATTGTCAATAACATCACACCAGTAGTCCACAGCTTCGGCGCACCGGTCTTGGGCTTTGCCGCAAAACATGAAGCTCGGGATGACGTGCGGGCGCGGATCGTTTTCCGGACGAGTGACAATGAGTTGCCAGTTCACGCCGAAGCGGTCTTCAACCCAGCCATACCTTTGCGAAAATGGATACTCACCGAGTTCCATGCGGATCTGACCGCCGTCGATAAGCCGCGCCCACACACTGTCCAGATAATCAACTGCATCGGGGTGAGCAGCTGGATCGAAATTCACCATGAAGTTCACCGCGCCATTGGGGTGATAATGACCATCGGCGTTAATAAGTGAAATGCGCAGGCCTGCGATCTCGAGATCAATCATCAGCTCTTTCCCGGCCATGTCCTGCTGCCAATCAGGAAGCCCTGACTCAGGATAGGTCTGGTTCCCGACAATCTGCGCGTCGCGAAAAGTTGATACATAGAAGTCAGCTACTTCACGAGCGTTCTGATTGCACCAAATGCTTGGGGTTATTTTTTGCACACCTTACAAACTACCCCAGCCAGACCGCGACAACTACATATTATTCGCTCATTTGCATAGCTTGTCGACGGGGAGTTGACGAAAGTAACTAATCAAAACACCTGTATCGAGCTCACCACAGACTCGGCGTTGAGCTCGGTCAACTGCAAGCAGGTGCCACCAAGCTGCTGCGCTAAGCTGACCGCTAGACCCAAGCGCGTCCGGCCGGACTCGCAATCTATGACCACGGAAGTCATCACACCTCGAAGCGCAATCGCGTTCGCTGCCTGTTGTACCCCGGCCAATCCGCTCGATGAGGTCGCTCGGCCGTCGGAAAGTACGACGAGCAACGGGCGTCGACCGGGCTCGCGCCGGAGTTCGCGATCCACCAGTTCTTGGGCCATGAGCAACCCCTCTCCCAATGGCGTGCGACCGCCGGTGCGCACATCAGCGAGCCGTTTCATGGCGATGTCGATCGAACCAGTCGGAGGCAAGATGAGTTCCGGCTGCGTGCCCCGAACGGAGATGACTGTCACTTTGTCGCGGCGCTGGTAGGCGTCGACAAGCAGGGATTGCACGGCGCCGGTCACGGCAGAAAGCCGATCGCGCGCGGACATGGATCCGGATGCGTCGACGACAAAGACGATGAGATTTGCTTCTTTACCGCGACGCAACTGCCCTCGCAGGTCGCTGGGTTCAAAGGCAAGAATGTTGTTTTCGATACGGGCGCCACGGTCTGCAGCCGCCAGAATCGACCCCATGAGGTGCAGCCCGTGGCCATCACGAATCCCACGCACGCTCGCGCCATGCCTAGCAAAGGTAGCCGAACGACGCCCAGGCACACCATCGTTACCAGTTTTGAGAAGCTGAAGCTTCCTAGCTGCGAAACTGCGCGCCGTTGTCGGCGCTACCTACTTTCTCAGATCCTGCGTTCCCAGCTCCAGGCTCCGGAGCCACTGGGGATTCCGCTTCTTCAGTGGCAGCGTCACCGGAGTCCTGCGATGGGTTGTCATCAGGAATATCGTCCCGAGCGTTCTCCATCGCATCATCAAGTTCGCCTTCGTCCAGGCCTGTGTCATCGAAGGGATTGCGTCGCTTACGGTGTGGCAGCGCGAGCGCGGCAGCCGCGCGAATATCCTCATCAGTAACTTTAGTAACTCCGCGCCATGCTGCGTGTGCGGTGGCGGCGCGGGCAATGACCAGGTCAGCTCGCATGCCATCAACGTCGAACGCCGCACATAAATGCGCAATGCGCTGCAGCGCGATGTCATCGAGTGTGACTTCGGCAAGCAGGCTACGAGCGTCGCGAATCTGCTGAGCTACCGACGCCGTTTGTTCAGCCCACGCCTCAACAAAGGCCCTGGGATCAGCCTCAAAAGCTAATCGACGCCGCATGATTTCCGCACGGACCTCAACATCGCGCGACGCCACTACTTCCACCGCCAGACCGAAACGATCCAGCAGCTGTGGACGAAGCTCTCCCTCTTCGGGATTCATCGTTCCTACCAGCACGAACGACGCAGGTGACGAGTGGGAGATACCATCGCGTTCTACCGTGACCGAACCGGTGGCAGCAGCATCTAACAGCGCATCAATGAGGTGGTCCGCCAAGAGGTTGACTTCATCGACATACAGCACGCCACCATCAGCTTGGGAAAGCAGCCCAGGGCGGAACTCTGCCCGTCCGGTGGTCAGCACCGTCTCCACGTCCAGCGAGCCCACGACTCGGTCTTCCGTGGCGCCAATTGGTAAATTAACCAACGGTGCGCCGTCGATAAGCTGCGCAAATGCCCGCACCGTGGTGGTCTTGGCCGTGCCCTTTTCCCCACGAATAACAACACCCCCGATCCTAGGGTTGATGGCGTTGAGGATGAGCGCCAACTGCAACTGCTCATGGCCGACAATGGCCGCGAACGGAAAACTAGGAGCGGGGGCTGTCAAGGGTTCTTACTTCTCCAGCTTGAGGGTCTTTTGGGTGTGGTTCCAGACTTCGTCAAACAGGCCAGGGTTAACGGCGAGCTTTTGTCCGTACGAAGGGACCATTTCCTTCAGCTTTGGTCCCCACTCGATCATTCGGTGGCCGAAGCAGCGCTCAAGCACCTCAATCATGGCGGCCGGAGCAATCGAAGCGCCAGGGGATGCGCCAAGCAGACCAGCGATGGTGCCCTCTGGGTTGTTAATCAGTGCGGTGCCGAACTCCAAGGAACCGAAGCGTGGAGCTGCGGTCGGCTTGATCACCTGGACGCGCTGGCCAGCGATGACCAGCTCCCAGTCTTCGGCCTTCGCGGTAGGCATGTAGGAACGCAGCGCTTCGAGGCGTGCGCCTTCATCCTTGAGCACCTCAGTGACCAGGTACTTGGTCAAGCCCATTTCCTGGGCAGCGACGCCGAGGTAAGAAGGAATGTTACCTACGCGGATGGACTTGAACAGGTCCAGCATCGAACCCTGCTTGAGGAACTTAGGGGTCCAACCGGCATAAGGGCCGAACAGCAGGCCCTTCTTGCCATCAATAACACGAGTGTCCAGGTGAGGCACGGACATCGGTGGGGTGCCCACAGATGCTTGGCCATAGACCTTTGCCGCGTGCTGCCCGATGAGTTCATCATTGGTGCAGCGCAGCCAAGCGCCGGAGACCGGGAAACCGCCGAAGCCCTTCACCTCAGCGATGCCGGACTTTTGCAGCAGTGGCAAGGCCATGCCACCTGCGCCAACGAAGACGAACTTGGCACGGTAGGTCTGCAGGTCACCAGTGTGAACGTTCTTGACTACCACCTTCCACTTAGCGCCATCCTTTTTGATGTCCTTAACTTCGTGGCCGTACTTGACCTCAGTGCCACCCTTTTCGGCAGCGTTAAGGAACTGGCGGGCCTGAGCGCCATAGTTAATGTCGGTGCCAGATTCGAACCAAGAGATTGCTACCTTCTCTGCATCGAAGTCACGGCCCTTGGCCATGAGTGGCAGGAATTCTGCAAACTTGGCTTCATCATCGGAGAACTGCATCCCCGGGAAAAGCGGGTGCTTCGAGAGCTTTTCGTAGCGCATCTGGATGTAGTTGACCTGCTCATCGCCACGGCCGAATGATACGTGAGGCACTGGCTGAATGAACTCTTCCGGATTCGTCAGAACGCCGTGCTCTACCTGGTGTGCCCAGAATTGACGAGATACCTGGAACTTTTCATTGATGCTGATGGCCTTGGAAATATCGACCTGGCCGTCGCGCAGTGGCGTGTAGTTCAACTCGCACAGAGCGGAGTGCCCGGTGCCCGCATTGTTCCACGGGGAAGACGATTCGGCGGCGGGAACGTCGAGACGCTCAAAAACTACTTGCGACCACTGTGGCTCCAATTGCCGAAGCATCGCACCAAGGGTTGCGCTCATGATGCCGGCGCCGACGAGTACTACATCGGCTTCCTCAGTCACGGATTGTGCTTTTACCTTTGCGTCGGACACAGCTAACTCAACTTCTTTCGTATTTTATGTCTCTGCTCTTAGCCGGATGCACTAACACTCTGGCTCATTTCTGACTGTGGACAGGTAATGTCCGTTGCCCATCCACCTTACGCCCAACTTTTGTGACATGGCCAATACTCCCCCCACAATTGCGCTAAAGTTTCTGCCGAAAATGCACTCTGCACGTGCTGACTACCTGGGCTTTCCACCACCCGCCCCGGTTGCGATCGTCGCAGCACACGACGTCCTTGCTGCGGTGATCTTAGCCATGTCGCGACCCGCTTCTGCATCTGAATGTCAGCACGCCTGTTTGTTGCTACACAATTTTACTAAAGCAACTTAAGAAATTATTCGGTAAACCTTGCAATGAATTAAGTTTAGTGAAAATCGCCGGGGACTTTTCCACGAACTCTTAAAGCCCCGCTTCAAACAATGACGCTTTCTTAAGACTTTCTAACACCTAGCCACATCGGAAGGAAAGGCATGGAAGACCTTCCATTTTCCGAGGACTGGGATGAGGATGTCCTCGGCGACGGATTTCAGCGTCGCACCTTCGAGCTTGGACCAGACCCTGACGTGGAGCCACCTATCGTGGCTACCGTCGTGCGCTACTTCCCTTCCTCCGCACTCAACTTCAATAGTGGGAATCCGAGTACCCTACAACAATTAAAAGAACAACACGCCGGGAAATCTGAGTTTCATAGTCGCCCGGCAATCATGTATGTACCCGGAACCAGGGATTACTTCTTCCACCGCCATGTCGCCGAGTACCTCCACCAGCAAGGCTTTGCCGTGTATGTAGTGGACCTCAGAAAATGTGGCAGATCCCACCGCAAAGGCCAGCTGCGGCATTACGTCTCCGATGCTGTCTTATACTTCAAAGACCTAAAAATCGTCTCGGAATTCATCTTGGCGCAAGGTCATCCCCAACTCATCGCGATGGGTTATTCTTTCAGTGGCCAGGTGCTGGCTCACTGGCTTGATCACCTGCGACGCACCGATGACCAACACATCCGTCCCGCAATCTCTGGCTCCAGTTTCAACAACCCGTGGATCGAACTCACCTACCCCGATTGGTGCGTACGTATAGCTCGAGTGGTGGCCCCGATTCTGGCAACCTGGTCTCCTGAGATGCGACTGTATCAAAAGAAGCTCGCCACATATGTCGAGTCCTTACACAAGGACTATCACGGCGAATGGGACTTCGACCTTACTTACAAGCCCCGCGGAGGGCACACAAAGTATTGGGGATGGGTCAATGAAGCTATCAAACTCATCGATCGCGTCCAGAGTGGCGCGGTCAACTGTGGTGTTCCCGTCCTCGTGATGTGCTCGCTACGGTCCAGCAGCGCCCGAGTCTTCGGCGATGACACCCACACCACCGACTTGGTTCTCAATGTTGACAGAATCATCAACTACGCCAGCCTGCTTGGTAGCGACGTCACCTATATCCCCATCAAGGATGCCACGCACGATGTCTTTCTCTCCCAGCAGCGGCCTCGCGCTCAAGCGTTGCACACGTGCATCGACTGGCTCCGCGACACTGCCAAACTGCCGTCCGGCACAACCCCTAAACCTAAGTTCGGTAATCTCTATAGGATAGTGGCTTTTAACCAACTTTAAGGCGAAGGAGACGCACGGCCGTGACCAAGCATTACGATCTCATCATCATTGGAACCGGCTCAGGAAACTCCATTCCGGGTCCTGAATTTGATGATAAGTCCATCGCCATCATCGAAGAAGGCACATTCGGCGGCACCTGCTTGAATGTCGGCTGCATCCCCACGAAGATGTACGTTTACGCCGCCGACATCGCACGCGCGATCGACCATGCCCACACCTATGGCATTGCTGCGCAGCGCACCGGCATTGATTGGCCGTCCATCGTCGATCGAGTCTTTGCCCAGCGCATTGACCTCATCGCCCAAGGCGGCGAGGCTTATCGACGTGGCCCCGAGACCCCAAACATCGACGTCTACGACCATCACGCGGTGTTTACCGGACCCAAAACCATTAAAACAGGTAAAGGTGGCGTTGAGTGCGAAATCACTGGTGATCAAATCGTCATCGCCGCCGGTTCGCGTCCGATGATCCCGCAGGTCATCGCCGATTCCGGCGTGCGCTACTACACCAATAACGACATCATGCGAATGCCAGAACTTCCGGCTTCGATGATCATTGTGGGCGGTGGCTACATCGCGAGCGAGTTTGCCCACGTTTTCTCTGGGTTAGGCGTTGAGGTCACCCAACTCAACCGCAGCCAGCGTCTCCTGCGAGGCCAAGACAATGACATCGCAGCACGCTTCACCGAGATCGCCGCCCGCAATTGGAATCTGGTGCTCGACGCGGACGTCGAAAAGCTCAGCCAGGATGGCCGCGAGATCACCGTAACAACCACAGCCGGCGAGGAGTATTCTGCCGAGATCCTTCTGGTTGCCACCGGACGAACCCCGAACGGTGATCTGCTCCAGCTGGACCGAGCGGGAATCGAAATGGATGGCGAATCAATCAAGGTCGACGAATTCGGGCGTACCAACGTTGACGGCGTGTGGGCTTTGGGCGATGTTTCCTCTCCATACCTGCTCAAGCACGTGGCCAACGCCGAGATGCGCGCGGTGCGACACAACCTTTTGCACCCGAACGACCTGCAAAAGATGCCTCATGACCATGTTCCGGCAGCGGTGTTCACCCACCCCCAGATTGCAGCAGTGGGTCTCACAGAACAGCAGGCCCGCGAGGCCGGCTATGACCTCACGATCAAGATCCAAAACTACGGTGATGTCGCCTACGGCTGGGCAATGGAAGACAAAGACCACTTCGTTAAGCTCATCGCCGACCGCCAAACCGGCAAGCTGCTGGGCGCCCACTTGATCGGGCCAGAGGCTGCCACCCTGATCCAGCAGCTCATCACGGTGATGGCTTTTGATCTGGACTGCCGCGAGGTAGCTACCAAGCAGTACTGGATTCACCCGGCGCTGCCTGAGGTGATCGAAAATGCACTCCTAGGCCTAGATTTTTCCTAGTAAAGTCTTGCTTTCACGAATTACCTCCGCCACCGCCAGCTTGGCGGTGTCCACCACGTTACTGCTGGTACTGCTCGGTTCTCGGTTTGTGCGAGCTACTTCATACACTGCGACTCTGGCGGCACTAATGATTGCAGCGGCCAGCGGGATTACTCTCCTGGCCCTCATGGGTAACAGGACAGGCCAAGGCAATTGGCGGATTCGGTCTGCTCCGATACTTTCGGCAGTCGGCGGAACAATGTGCCTCATCACCGGACTAGCACATGCCACGGCGTACGCCGTGGCACTCGATCGAGGCTTCAAGATCGTCCTGACGGGTTCGCGTTACGCCGTCGGATTGGCGTTGATCAGCTGTCTCATCGGTGGAATCATGCAGTTGCCCGCGCGCTGGACCGCTGCGACCAGTACGCTCATCCTCGGGCCGAGTGCCGTGGGTTGGCTCAGCGTACAGACCAACGATCTGCCCACTCGTATCGCGGCGGGCCTCGTAGCCCTGTGTACAGCTATCGTCGCTGCAGTTGTGTGCCGACGCACCGCCACGCAGCCACTTTCCATCAGCGTGGTCTGCGCGCTGATTGCCCTCACATCTATCGGATCCATCATGGTCTACGGCACGTTTGTGGCCTTCACACCCACCGATTGGTGGCGAGACTTCGCCTCCCCGCACATCCTCGCCTACGGCTATGCCATCGCTGCGGCAAGTGGCATCCTCGCCGGTTTTACTTTTGCACCCTCAGCTGCCCCAGCAACTGTGAAAGATCCCAATGAGCCTCAATAACATCAGCGATCACATCGAGCTGCCCAAGCCGTACTTGGTGAAAATCCGTATCCGGTGAAGTAATGAATCCGGTCTTGCCAACGGTGCCAGCCGCCCAGTCAAGGAAGCTGCGTCGGAACGCATTATCTTCCAGTTGACCGTGCCGGTGCGTGCCCCGGAACACACCACGAGCTGCGCCTTCCTCACCGATCCACGGCACCTCGGCACTGCGAGTAATCACGCCATGATGGATTTCATAGGCGCCGTTGTCGTGGCGGAGCAACGTCTTGGTCGGGGCAAATTCCACATCGGCATCAAATAGGCCGAGCCCCGCCACCGTTTCCCCAGACTCGACTGGATCATTGATGTGCGAGCACAGCATCTGAAAGCCACCACAGATCCCGAGGGTCGGGGCGGTGCGCTGCTTGATGGCGTCGGCAAGCCCTGTACGGCGCAGCCAATTCAAGTCGTGGACGGTCGCCTTGGACCCTGGCAGCACCACGAGATCGGCTTCAGCTACGAAATCCGGGTCTACTGTCCAGGTCACGCTTACTCCCGGTTCGCAGGCCAGCGCCTCGACATCTGTTGCATTCGAAATTCGCGGCAGCCGCACCGCAGCCACCCGAAGGCGTTGGGTACCTAGAGCTGCCGTGGCCGGGCCCACCGCCGAGCCTATCGACGACTGCAGCGAATCCTCCGCGTCCACCCAAAGCCCCTCAATGAAGGGCAGCACGGCTACCGTCGGGACTCCAGTAAGTCGTTCCAATTCCGTGAGTCCTGGACCCAAAATGCTCTGATCACCTCGGAACTTGTTAATGATAAAGCCCTTGATGCGAGCCCGGTCCGCATCGGAGACAATCTGGTGAGTGCCAAAGAGATGCGCCAGCACACCGCCACGGTCGATGTCTCCGACCACATAAACCGGCAAGTCGGCTGCCTCGGCCAGTCCAAAATTGGCCACATCGGTTTCGCGTAAATTAATTTCCGCTGGTGAACCCGCCCCCTCACATACGACAATGTCATAGTCGGCGCGCAGACGAGCCAAAGACTCAGCCGCTACCTGGCGCAGGTGCTGGCGATGCGCCACGTAGTTTTTTGCTGACACCGTGCCGGTGACCTGGCCGTTGACGACCAACTGGGAGCTACGGTCCGAACCCGGTTTGAGCAGGATGGGATTGAACTCTACCCGGGGCTCTAATCCGCAAGCTACTGCCTGCAGCGCTTGCGCCCGGCCGATTTCGCCACCATCGGCACACACCGCCGAATTGTTCGACATATTTTGCGCCTTGAAAGGCGCCACCGACCAGCCCCTACGCGCTAGGGCGCGACAAAGACCAGCGACAATGATCGACTTTCCGGCATCGGACGTCGTCCCGGCAAGGAGGACTGCATTCATGGCGGGTCAGTTATTGTTCGGTTGGGATGGTGAGGATTTCGTTGCCGTCGTCGGTGATGACGATGGTGTGCTCGAACTGGGCGGTGAACTTGCCGTCGCGGTTCTGCACGGTCCAGCCATCGTCCCAGATGTCATAATCCAAAGAGCCAAGGTTGATCATCGGCTCGATCGTTAGCGTCATGCCGGGCTCCAGTATGTCCCGGTAGACGTCGGAATCATAATGCAGGACTATCAGCCCATTATGGAATGTAGGCCCCACGCCATGGCCGGTAAAGTCGCGGACCACGTTGTACCCAAAACGCTTGGCGTAGGACTCGATGACCCGGCCGATCACATTGATCTCGCGACCAGGCTTTGCAGCCTTGATGCCACGCATGGTCGCTTCCTTCGTCCGCTCGACCAGGAGGCGGTGTTCTTCGGAAACATTGCCAGCGAGGAAAGTGGCGTTGGTATCCCCGTGGACACCGTTCTTAAAGGCCGTGACGTCGATGTTGACGATATCGCCATCTTCGATCACGGTGGTATCCGGAATGCCGTGGCACACGATCTCGTTCAAAGAAACACAGCAAGACTTAGCAAAGCCACGGTAGCCCAACGTCGATGGGTAGGCGCCGTGATCACACATGTACTCGTGCGCAATGCGGTCGATCTCGTCAGTGGTCACACCTGGCTGAACCGCCCGTCCGGCGACAACTAGGGCGTTCGCCGCAATCTGCGATGCCTCGCGCATCGCTTCAATGACTTCCGGGGTTTGCACTAGCGGCTCCCCCATGCCCTCTTGTACGTCTTCTTTCCATGCATACTCTGGGCGGGCGATGTGTGCTGGGACGGTTCGGATAGGAGTTGGAGTGCCTGGGGTTAGCTTTGCGCGTGAACTCATAACAACATGCTAGCGCCCTAGCCAGCCTCGCTTGCTTCGGGGTGGCGCGCGGCATCAAGCTGCACAAAGAAGTAATCCGTAATCGCCACGGCGGATTCCGAGCCGCCGCCACCGACGATCAAGGTCGCGAAAGCGATGTCATCTTCCCGGAAGCCCGCAAACCACGCGTGGGAACCACCCGAAAATTCAGCTTCACCGGTCTTACCGGACACCGCACCCCCTTTCTGGCGCATTCCCCTAGCGGTACCACTGGTGACCACTGAACGCATCATGGTGCGCAATTGATTAACGACTTCGGCAGGTGGCGGGGAGACGTGCTGGTCAGCAGTCCCAGGGTGCCCGGAGACCAACACGGGAGTGGGTGTTTTCCCCGCTGCTGCGGTGGCAGCTACGAGCGCAAGCCCGAAAGGGCTGGCAAGGTCCCGTCCCTGTCCATAGCCTTCGTCGACGCGTTCCATGAACTCGTCACCATGCGGCACTTGGCCGGTCATCGTGTCGAGTCCTGGGATGGCATAGTCAACACCTAAGCCGAAGCTTTTGGCCATGTCCTGGAGTTGTCCTGGGGCTAACCGTGCGGAAATATCCGCGAAGGTGGTGTTGCACGATTGCGCGAAGGCATCGTCAAGTGAGGTGTTGCCGCGTGAAAAGGAGTTGTAGTTGGTGACGATACGGGGTCCAACTTCCATCGTTCCTGGGCACGGCACCGTGGATCCCGTGTTGAGCCCTTGATGCGCTAACCCAGCTGCGGCTGTGATCATCTTGAACGTCGATCCCGGCGGGTACTGTCCCATCAAGGCAGGATCACCGTCTTCATCGGCACGCTTGGTCTGCGCCACGGCTAGGATTTCGCCTGTGGACGGTCGGATAGCCACCATCATGGCCTTCATTTCTTTCCTGAGGTCTACCGCTTGCTGAGCGGCGTTTTGCATCTGGTGATCGAGACTGACCTGCACTGCAGGGCGTAGTTCGGGCTCCTTACGGTACAGGGAGGCCATTTCTGCACCGTTGTTGTTGACCTTGGCTATTTGCCAGCCATTCGCACCATCAAGGTCGTCGCGCACAATCTTTTCCACCCGCGACATGATCTCCGGCGCAAAGGTGGGATCGGTGCGCACCATGGCAGCTTCTTCGTTGACAATCACCCCCGGAACACCCCGGAGTTCGTCAGCAACGATCTTTCCGTTCGGGCCGGAGACCACTGTGACGGAATAATTCCCAGTGCGACCGGCGAGTTCTTTCGCCAACGCTTGCTGATCGATCACGGGAACAGCTGCATCTCGCTCATGTGCCTGGCCAAGCGCCATCGCCACCCGTGCCGCAACTCCACTCGTGTTGCCAGCCTCAGCTGGGTTAATGAGAATGCGGTACACACTGCCCGGCGCGAGCACGTCCGCACCGTCTGCACTGATCACTCTTGATTTTTGGGCAGGAATCGCTCGGAGTTCTAGATGCTGATGGGCACCCAGTTGCGGGTGGACCATCGCGGGCGCGTACCGGACTTTCCATTGATCTTTAATTTTCGTTGCAGCGACTTGTGCTTCGTAATCAAAGTTTCGCTCTCGGGGTAGCCGCCAATCGAGCCGGTAGGTTGCCGTTGCCAACGTGTCTTGATTATCGACCCTTAATAGCTCAGCGCGCAGGCCCTCGGCTTGCATGCCGTCGATGCTTTCCTGCACGGCCGTGCGTGTCGCGTCCGGGTTGTCGGTGAGCTGCGCTGCCTTTTCGACGTCCCCTTGTTCCAAAGCCTGCAGAAATTCACGAATCACTGGGTCGGCTACATCAGGTTTCGGGGTGCAAGCGGTGACGGTCGCAGCCACGAATCCGACGGTGGCTAGAAAACCAGTGATGCGTCTCATGATTGCCAACACTAGCAACCAAGCTGCTGGTTTTAGAGGATTGCTCGCTTGCGTGCCTCAACTACCGCTGCCGTGCGGGAGGCTACCCCGAGTTTGCTAAAAACGTGGCCGAGGTGACTTTTTACGGTGGCTTCGGTGAGCACCAACTTCCGGGCGATCTCACGGTTGGACATGCCTTCCGCGACGAGAGTGAGCACTTCGTGTTCCCGGGCGGTGAGGTTGGTTTCCGGTTGCCGCATGCGTCCCATGAGCCGTGTGGCGACCTGGTTGGATAATACTGATTCTCCGCGGGAGGCGGCCCGCACGCCGTCGATAAGCACGTCGGGGTCGGAGTCTTTGAGGAGGTAACCCACGGCTCCGGCGCTTACGGCGCCGATGACTTCGGCATCGGAGGAATAGTTGGTGATGACGAGTACTTCGGGCGCCGGTTTCAGGGCGCGGATCTCGGCGGTCGCGCGGACACCTTCGGCTTGGGTGTTTGCGCCGGGGGTTTCATTGAAGCGAAGGTCCATCAGAACCAGGTCAATGGGGGTGCCTAAAATTGCGTGTTTCTTCACGAGGGCAACGGCGTCGTCGGCCGTGGCAGCTTCTGCAACTACCTCGAAGTCCGGCTCCGCTTCGAGCACAGCGGTGAGTCCCGCGCGAATAACGGGATGGTCGTCGGCGAGGAGGAGGCGAATCATTGCTGCTCTTTCGTGGGTAGTTCGATGCGGATTCCGGTGCCGGTGGTGCCTTCGGTCGTCGACTCGATGATGAGCTTTCCGCCAAGTTCAGCAACGCGTTGCGACGCGGCATGTAGCCCAAAGCTGTTTCCGATAGTAGCTGGGTCGAACCCTACGCCATTATCGACGACATCAAGAGCAACCTCATTGTCTCCGTAGGTGAGCGTCACAGCTGCTTGGGTAGCGTGCGCATGCCTGACGACGTTGGACAGCATTGATTGCGCTAGGCGCACGATGGAGGCTTCGGTGGCATCGTCGAGAGGTCGCGGGGTCCCATCGATATGAAAGTCCACCGCTGACCCCATTGGGGTGGTTGACGCTACCCGTGCGAGCGCCACAGGCAAGCTGGCGCCGGTGAGCGGTGCGGGTTGAAGAGCGGCGATGATCCGTCGGGTTTCTTGCAGATTGTCCTTGGCGGTTTGTCTCGCTAGATGCAGTGTGGCCTTAAGGTCAGGGTCCTGGGTGCGTTGCTCCGCAGAGTGCAATAAGAGCTGGATCGAGGATAGGCCTTGGGCGACGGTGTCATGAATGTCAGCGGCCAGCCTTGACCTCTCGCTAGCTTCTCCGGCTTGACGCGCCAGGCGGGTGGCTTCCGCCCGGGCTGCAATGAGGTCTGCCATCGCTTGTTCTCGGGCGCGAGTTTCTTCGATGAGCAATTGGAAACCCGAACCCAGCAGCCATACCACCACGCCAGCTATCACCGGTCCGATGACCGCGCCCAGTTGCAAGCCACCATGCCAGGCCTGCCCCATGACTGCGATAGCAATAAAGCAAGCGATCCAAGCTCCCGCTCGCCAGCCGCCGCAGACATGTAATACGACGAAGAACAATGGGAAGGCCAGGTAGGCCGCAGCTGGGTTTGCCAGCACGAAGATCAGGAAACTGGTGGCGAGAAAACCTAGCCAAATCAACGCCCACCGCCGTCCCCTTGTGCCAGCCAAGGCCCATTCACCAATCGCAAACACTGCGCAGAATGCAATCCCAGCGGCAAGTGCTATCAGCGTGTGCTTTTCGACGATCGCCAATACCCACAACGCGAAGACAAGCACGCCCAACACCAGGTGGAGCCACTGCCACATATTAGCAATGACCTGCGGATTCGGCGCGCGAGGCGTTTCGCGCTTGGGGTCTTCCCACGGCAAAAGTTCAGTCACAGCTCTCAAGCTTATGCCCAAAGCAGGAGGACCACCCTAGACAAAAGTATGAATCAAAGACTCAACTGGTGGCCGATGTTGCGGCGCATGAAGTCAACGACACTTGAATTATGTTTCAAGCATTCAAAGAACTTCGTACCGCACTTGGCCGCACATTGTTGATTACGGGCACGGTAGCGATGATCGCCGTGCTGGTGAGCTTTCTGACTGCCCTGACCGGTGGCCTGGCTCACCAATCAATTTCTGAGCTCGACCGGTTAGCCGAGCGCACCGGTGGTTTGAGCCATACTCAACTGGTTCTCTCGGACAATGGCACCACCAACTTGGCTGCATCCACGCTCACCGAACAGCAAGTACGCGATTTGGGGGGCGATGCGCTCTACACCGCCCGCACCAAAGTGGGCTCCACTCCGGCGATGGTCGTGTCCAACCCTGAGGTGCCACGCGGTTCTGCCCTGGTCAGCGACAAACTCGCCGGTGAAAACACGGTAACTTTAGGATCCGCCCAGCTCAACGTGACCGCCACCATGGGCGACGTATGGCTTGACCATCAACCCATCGTCGAAGCCAACCCAGCAGATATCAGCCCAGTAACCGGTGGTCCTTCCGCCGTGCTGCTCCCGTCGGAAACCAACTTCACAGCCAAGGACACCCAGGTGTTGACGGGCAAGGACATCTACAAAGTCTCCGCTTCCTACACCGGTGAAAACATGTCGCTTTCGACAATGACTTACCTGTTGTTCGTCATTTCGGCTCTGGTTGTGGGTGCCTTCTTCGCGGTGTGGACGATGCAACGCCTCCGCGGTGTGGCCATCACAGCCGCCCTCGGCGGCGCCCGGAAGGTGATCGTGGCCGATGCCCTCACCCAAGCCATCTTCCTTCTCCTACTCGGAGTGACCGTTGGTGTGGCTGTCACCGTGGGATTCAGTCAAGTTCTCGGCGACGCAATGCCGATCATCATCTCGCCGAGTACCACCATCTTCCCTGGACTTCTGATTATCGCCTTCGGTCTAGTTGGCGCAGCATTTTCCTTGCGACCAGTACTCACCATCGATCCACGCTCCGCGCTCAGCGTTGCCTAAACACTCCGAAAGGTTCCCCATGTCCCAGCAAGGCCTTAGCGTTAACAATCTCTCCATCACAATCCAAGACGGCACGGAGCAACGCAATCTTCTAGACAACGTCTCTCTCCACGTAGCGCCAGGCAGTGTCCTTGGAGTATCCGGCCCCTCCGGCTCCGGAAAATCCACCCTGTTGTCCGCAATCGGATGCCTCCAACCCCCCACCTCGGGCACCATCACCCTGCAGACAGCAAGCGGCGAACTCGACCTTGCCTCTGCCAAAGGTCCCGAAGCTGCCCGCATTCGACGCAACCACATCGGAATTGTCTTCCAGCAGCCCAACCTATTGCCGTCGCTCAGCGTGCGCGAACAACTGCTCCTCATGCCGCGCCTGGGCCGGGTGCTACCGCTGCCCCGCCAACAAAAAATCGCCGCCGAGCAGCGCGCGGCTTCTCTCCTCGAGGCCGTCGAGCTCTCCGGCATGGACAATCGTCGCATCTCAGAGCTCTCCGGCGGTCAGCAAGCCCGAGTCAACATTGCGCGCGCGCTCATGAACTCCCCCGAGCTGCTGCTTGTCGACGAACCGACGGCTGCCCTCGACCAAGCGACAGCGGCAACTGTGACCCGTCTGATCGTCGATATGGCACAAGAATTTGGCGCCGCGACCTTATATGTCAGTCACGACGCCAATCAACTAGCCGAGCTACCGGACACCATTGAGTTGGTAGACGGCGTGCTCGTTACTTCGTAATCGAGACCGTAGGCGCGCCGGTGACGGTGGTGTCTTCCATCGTCTCGGCGATCTTCATTGCTTCCTCGATGAGGGTTTCCACGATCTGGGATTCCGGCACCGTCTTGATGACTTCACCCTTGACGAAGATCTGGCCCTTGCCATTGCCGGACGCCACACCCAGGTCAGCATCTCGTGCTTCGCCTGGGCCGTTCACGACGCAGCCCATGACGGCCACGCGCAGTGGCACATCCATGCCTTCCAGGCCAGCGGTGACTTCTTCCGCCAGCTTGTAGACATCCACCTGAGCGCGTCCGCACGAAGGGCAAGAGACAATTTCCAGCTTGCGCGGACGAAGGTTCAGCGACTGCAGGATCTGATCGCCGACCTTGATTTCCTCCACCGGGTCTGCCGAAAGGGACACGCGGATGGTGTCGCCGATTCCTTCCGCCAGCAGAGCGCCGAAAGCCACCGCGGACTTAATCGTGCCTTGGAATGCCGGGCCCGCCTCGGTCACGCCAAGGTGCAGCGGGTAGTCCGATTGCGCTGCCAGCTGACGGTATGCCTCCACCATGATGACTGGGTCGTTGTGCTTCACCGAGATGGCAATATCACCGAAACCGTGCTCTTCAAACAGACCGGCCTCCCACAGCGCGGACTCAACCAAGGCCTCCGGCGTGGCCTTGCCGTACTTATCCATGATGCGCTTATCCAAGGAGCCGGCGTTAACGCCAATGCGGATCGGAATTCCAGCATCTCCAGCAGCTTTGGCTACTTCCTTCACACGGCCATCGAATTCCTTGATGTTTCCCGGGTTGACGCGCACTGCAGCGCAACCGGCGTCGATAGCTGCGAAAATGTACTTAGGCTGGAAATGGATGTCGGCGATCACCGGGATCGGAGACTTCTTCGCGATAATTGGCAGTGCTTCGGCATCTACCGTCTTCGGGCAGGCCACACGAATGATGTCGCAGCCTGACGCGGTCAGCTGGGCAATCTGCTGCAACGTGGCGTTGATGTCGTGGGTTTTGGTCGTCGTCATCGACTGAACTGAGATCGGGTGATCCGAGCCCACCCCGACCTTGCCCACCATCAACTGGCGTGTCTTACGACGCGGCGCCAGAGTTGGAACGGGAGCTTCTGGCATGCCAAGGCCGATTGAGGTTGTCACAGTAGGTTGCTCCTTTACAAAGCACAATCAAGACAGGATTCTTTGCTTTATTTACCCTACCACCGCCGGTTTCGCTGACCGTTGCCCTATAACACTCCGCGGTGCAGGGATTACCCTGCATGGCCCGCCGAAGTCGGCGGATCCAGGTACGCAACTGACAGAGCTTGACCTGACCGATTAGAACAATCGGATCGGGTTAACCACGTCCGCGATAATTACCAACACGCCTACGCTTAACAGCAATGCAGACATCGCATAGGTCAGCGGCATGAGCTTTTCGTAATCGGCAGGACCAGCCGGCGGCAATCCGCGACGCTTGCGGAAGAAGTCGCGAATCTTTTCCCACACAACGACTGCGATGTGGCCGCCGTCTAGGGGCGGCAGCGGAATCAGGTTGAACAGGGCTAGAAATAGGTTCAGGCTTGCCAGCATCATCATGAACATGGCCCACTGGCTGCGCTCGGCCATTTCACCACCGATCCGCGAGGCACCGACGACGCTCATTGGGCTTTCCTCATCGCGGGTATGTCCGAAAATCGAAGCGACTACCCCCGGAATTTTAGCGGGGAAAGATGCCAGTCCTTGCCAGGTAGCTTGGACCATGTTGCCGAAGAATTCGCCAGTTGCCGGAATCGCGGACACCGGATCGTACTTCTTGATCGCATCCTTAATCGGTGCAGCACCGACCCCGATCATGCCGACGGTGACTTCTTTGCCTTCGGCGGTGGTGCGCGTAACGGAAGTGACGTCGACACGCACATCCGAGCGCTCACTGCCCCGCTCCACCTGCAAGGTCACGGTTTGTCCGGGGCGCTTGGCAAGTTCCTCGCGCAGCTGCATAAACGATGCCACCGGCTGCCCATCTACGGCCAAAATCCGGTCTCCAGGCTTGATTCCGGCTGCCGCTGCTGGACCGTCCCCGGAGCATTGTTGGTTCGGATCAACCTTGACGCAGCCAGTTTGGCCGATTTCTGGGGTGTAATCGGCGTGGAGGTTGGGCAGTCCTGAGCTCACCGCAACGCCATACAAAACGATGAGGGTGACCAGAATGTTCATCGTCACCCCGCCGAGCAGCACCGCGATCCGCTGCCACCACGGCCGGTCGACCATCGCGTAAGGACGTTCCTCGGGAGTCACCTCATCCAAGGCAGTCATCCCGGCGATGTCGCAAAACCCGCCGAGGGGCACGGCCTTTAGTCCGTATACCGTGTGTCCTTTGGTGACTTGAAAAACGGTGGGTCCGAATCCGATGAAGAAACGGCGCACTCGCATGCCACACCAGCGAGCTACCTGCATGTGGCCGAGTTCGTGCAGTCCGATGGTCAGCGCAATGCCCACGGCGAACAGCACTACACCCAATAGATAGCTCACAGGCTTCTTCCCTCTTTTAGTTGGCAACCAGCCATTGCCGGTTTCAATTGCTAGCGGGCGATCTTATCAACAAACTCGTTGGCCCGAGCACGCGCAACTCGCTCCGTCTCGTATACGTCCTGAACATCGCGTGGAACTCCCGCGAAACTGTGCGCGAGCTCCAATGTTTCTGCCACCGTATCCACGATTTCAGGGAACCTAATCCGCCCCGCTAAGAAGGCCGCAGCAGCTTCCTCGTTTGCGGCATTGAAGACAGCAGGGAACGTGCCCCGCTTAGCGACGGCCTCCCGCGCCAACTCCACCGCTGGGAAAGCCACATTATCCACCGGCTCAAAGGTCCAGCTCATCTGCTGGCGGAAATCGAGCGCTGGCTGGGCTTCTGGTACCCGATTCGGCCAATCCAACGCCAAGGAGATGGGCAGCTTCATCGAAGGCGGCGATGCTTGCGCGATTGTTGCACCGTCGTGGAACGTAATCATGGAGTGCACGATCGACTGTGGGTGCACGCTCACATCGATGAGCTGCGGATCGACGTCGAAAAGCAGGCTGGCTTCAATGAGCTCGAGCCCCTTGTTCACAAGGGTCGCCGAATTCAAGGTATTCATCTGCCCCATCGACCAGGTCGGATGGTTGGCGGCCTGTTCTGGGGTCACCTCCAGCATCTGCTCGCGCGTCCACCCACGGAACGGCCCACCAGAGGCGGTCAGCACGAACCTAGCCACCTCTCCACGTCGACCGGACATCAAGCACTGCGCCATCGCCGAGTGCTCCGAATCGACCGGTACTAATTGCCCTGGCTTGGCAGCTCTCAGCACGATTTCACCACCGGCGACCAGGGACTCCTTGTTTGCCAGCGCCAAAGTCGCGCCGGACTCCAGCGAAGCCAAGGTCGCGCCAAGCCCCATAGACCCCACCAGGGCATTGAGCACCGTGTCCGCAGGCTGCATTTCCACGAGGCGCTCCGCAGCGTCCGCACCGGTGAGCACGGTGCCACCCAATGCCTGACCGACCTGCTCGGCAGCAACCGGATTTGCGACCGCTACCTGCTCCGCACTCAGACCAAACTGCTGCGCCTGCTTCACGACGAGCGCCGGATCACTACCGGCCGCTGCAATACCAACGAGCTTAAATCGCGCTGGTTGCGCAGCGATCACCTCCAACGCCTGCGTACCGATAGAACCAGTCGAGCCCAAAATGAGAATTCGTTGAGTCACGACGACCATTGTCGCACCTTTTCCCCGCCACCCCCGCACGTGACACCAGCCGGAGCTACCTCAAACGGGGTTAACTGCTCCGGCTTAACGACGAGTTCTTTCTGGTCAATGTCGTGTTTTGACTCTCCACGTAATAGAATGTGCGAAGATAATGACAACATCTGGGCGCAGTGAGCAATTCGTCTCACAGACGAGACAATCCTGCGAACAGCGTTTGCGACCACACTTTAAGGAGCTATAAACGTGGCTGGTTCTCACAAGATCGTGCCTGAAGTTCACAACGGTGTCTCCACACTTGATGAGCCATCAGCAGCTTGGGGTTGGCACGACATCGGACGCGGTCCTATCCAGATCGCCGGTTGGATCTCCGTTCTGTTCCTCCTCGGCTTCAACTTCGGTAACCACCACGGCCACGTTGAAACCATTTGGTTGCTCACTCTGGCAGCGCTGATCGCGATCGGCCTGCTGCTCCAGCTCTTCCAGCCAAAGCTTTCCCAGGTACGCACCGTGACCGCTCACAACAAGCCAGAAGGCCACGTAGAGCCACACTGGAACTACAACCAGCACACCCTGCAGGGAACCCACGCAAACCTCAGCGATTCCCAGCTGCGTGCGCTAAATGTTGACCCAGCTTCGGTCAAGGGCGAGCTGAACTAGCCTCCCCCCTTTTTTACGCAAGACCACCCGCTGCATTGAGCGGGTGGTCTTTTTGTGTCAAGCGCTGCTGAGTGCTGAGGGTTTAAGTAAGGAAAAGTGTGTCTCTGCTGTGCGTTTTCCGCAGTGTTGTGGTCCTAAAATCGGTTTTTATTGTTCGCTGGGAGCCGAAACCCGCTCGATGTCGTCACTTCGGTGTAGTCGGACTACCGCTGCGGGATTTTATTCATGAAAAAACGCTGCTCTACGTAGTCGGACTACGCCGAAGCGACGACATAGCACTTATGCAGCAAACCCGCACCGCCGGCGACACGCCCACGAGACACACTTATCTTTACTTAACCCGTGCTGAGTGCTGAGTGCTGAGTACGTTGGGGCTGCAAACATGCTAGGTCGTACTTCCGCGGAGGTACGACCTAGCACTTCTGAAGCACTTCCGCCCCACCAGCCAAGCGCAGTATCGGCCGTTTTCGTTTGAGCGTGCCGGCTTCTGACAGTTTCATCAGAGAAGGCCCGCACATTGCCACCTTGCGCCTGGTCGGACTAGACGTGTGATTTAACTTTCGCGAAGATTTGCAGCAGGTGGGCGTCGATATGCCTGGCAGCTATGTGGCGCGCAAGAACCCAACAGGCGGCGGGCAGGATGAACATCAAAGCCCAACCGGAAACGCTTGCCCACACGGCCCCGGAGTGGTGCGCCCAAGCGAGCAGTCCGACGCCGGGAACGAGCGGAATCCAACAGCAGAACATCGCGGCGAATACTGTGAGGAAAGCGCCAGCGGAATAGCCGGATTTGTCCTGCCATGGGTTCGTTCCAGGTTTCGCCGTAGGGTAAGCGTTAAAAACACTGGCGACTTGCGATAAAGCGGAAGCTACGACCAACATCAATACGCCAGCTGGGATAACGAAGACAGCGATTGACTTGTCGCGTGCGAGGAAGAAAGCCATGACTGCGTACAACAGTGTCATAACGGTCGGAATTGTCATGGATGCCCAATGCCTGGCCAGCGCAATCGTCCTGGGGCGCAGTCCGCTGGCGATATACATCCAGCAGGCGGGGCCGTCGAAGCCGAAGTCGTTTGAGGCGATTGTGCAGCTCAAGAAACTCAGCATCCACAGCGCCAGGTAAAGCTGGAAATCAGAATCTGTGGTGAAGGACTGATAGGTAAAGAACGTTACTATGAGAGGGGCACCAATCATGGAGTTCAGCAGTCTGGGATCACGTCGAAAGTATCGGAAGGCTCGGCTGTAGATGGCGCCGGCCGGGGTTTTCGGAACGAACCGAAGGAAGATTGATGCGCCGTCGGCCTGGATTTCGTCCTTTTCGTTGGTGCCGGAGCGTTCCAGTGGTGCCCGCAACCGCCTTGCCAAGCTCCGCTGCCAGGCCCAACACACCAGCCCCAGCGCGAGCACACTGATCACTATTTGTGCCACGACCTCGAGCCAAAGCCCACCTACTGCACCAGCAATCACCCCGCCAGCTGACGCCAGCGGTGTCCATTGCAGCACTCCGCCCATTGGCCACAACTCGGTCTGGTTGGTGCCCTGCGAGATCACCCGGTTGTAGATAATTAGCATCGCAAACACTGCCAACGAAGAGATAATCACATTTCGTTCTTTGCTCGTGCGCGACTTCTGGGTGGCGAACACACTGCCGAGCAGCTCACCCGACGCAAGCACCAACGCGAGCTGCAGCGCCATCATGACGAGCACCAAGGGTATCCACATCGGTGGGATCGCCAGCGAGATAAACACCGTCGTAATCACTGTTACCAGTAACGCTGTGAGACCTCGACTGGTCATGAGCGCAGTCAACGCGTGCGCGCGAAACAGCGTTCGTGGTGATATTGAATGGCCGATGAAGTCTTCGGGCTGTAGGTGGTTTTCGCCTGCCGGCACCATCACAACCATCATCAAATAGGCCACCAACCCGACGGTGAGCGCGCTGGCAATCGCTTCTGGATGGCCTGAACGAATTTCGCTCCACATCATCATGTCGAGAGCGACGGCTCCTCCCGCACCATAAATCAGGAACATCACCATCATGAACACGACAGAGACGTTTTCTTTGAGTCCTCGCAACCACAAGGTGCGTTGCACTCGGAGCATGGATTTAAGCATTCCCAGGCTCCCCCTGCAGCCAGCCGAGCGAACCTTCCGCCAGCTGTCCACCGCCGGCAATCTCCACGAAAATCTCGGTCAGGCTGCGTCCTGCACGAACGTCGTCGACATGCCCTGCGATGTGGATTCGCCCCTCGTTCATAATGGCCACATGGGTACACAACCCCTCAACCAATCCCATGACGTGGGAAGACAGCACCACTGTCCCGCCTCCGGCAGCGTATCGACGCAAGATTTGCTGAATCACCTGTCCTGAAGCGGGATCAACTGCTTCGAGAGGCTCATCGAGGACCACGAGTCGAGGGCTATGCAACAGCGCGTTAGCGAGGTAGATTTTCTTGGTCATACCTGCGGAATAGTCGACGATCCGCTTGTTCCCCGCGGAAGTCAAACCGAGGGCTTCGAGCAGTTCACGTGCGCGTTGATCAATTTCAGCGGCCGGCATGGAACGCAGAGCACCTGAAAACTGCAACAATTCCAGCCCGCTGAGCCGGTTGAAAGCAGCGTAGCCGTCGACGAGGAGCCCCATCGCATTCTTGGCCGCCGAATCATCGTGCCAGACGTCGTGCCCGCACACTTCCGACGTTCCATTATCAGGCTGGATTAGCCCAGTTGCCATAGAAAGCATCGTTGTTTTTCCAGCGCCGTTGGGGCCGACGATGCCATAGATGCTGCCAGGCTCAACATCCAGAGAGACGTTGTCAACGACGACCCGCGGGCCAAACCGTTTTGAAAGGTTTTTGATACTTAACGCGGGTACTGTCATTGAACGACTGGCTCCTTCTGTTTAGCGTTCCTCCGCGGCTAGCTGGCCACAAGCAGCTGCGATCTCCTGACCGCGAGTATCCCGCACGGTACACGGAACACCCTGCGCAATGACCCGGCGGACGAACTCATCTTGACGATCCTTAGGCGACGCATCCCACTTCGAACCCGGCGTCGGGTTAAGCGGAATGAGATTCACATGTACTTTCGAGCCTAGCGCCTTATGAAGCTTCTTGCCGAGCATGTCTGCCCGCCAGCCGTGATCGTTAATGTCCCGAATCAACGCATACTCGATCGACACGCGACGGCCAGTTTTATCCGCATAGTAGCGAGCAGCGTCCAGCACCTCTTCCACTTTCCAACGATTATTGACGGGCACGAGGGTATCGCGTAGCTCATCGTCGGGAGTGTGCAGGGAGACTGCCAGAGTGACCGAGAGGTCTTCGTCGGCAAGCTTGCGGATAGCTGGCGCCAAGCCGACGGTGGACACGGTGACATTGCGCATCGAAATGCCGAAACCCTGCGGAGCTGGAAGCGTGATCTGCTTCACTGCGCTTAAGACGCGCTTGTAGTTCGCGAGCGGCTCCCCCATCCCCATAAACACGATGTTCGACAGACGGCTGCCATCTGACTGCATGAGAGCAGCAGCCGCGCGCACCTGATCGACGATTTCGCCGATGGACAAATTACGGTCCAGGCCGCCCTGCCCGGTCGCACAGAACGGACAGGCCATGCCACAACCCGCCTGCGAAGAAATGCAGAGAGTCGCGCGGTCTGAATAACGCATCAGCACAGACTCGAGCAGCTTGCCGTCGTGAAGCCGCCAAAGCGTCTTGGTGGTTTCGCCATCGTCGGTAGCGTATTGCTTTATCGGGGTCAGCAGCGTAGGAAAGAGCGCGTCCTTAACTTTGATGCGCGCAGCCTCGGGCAGATCAGTCATTGTGAGCGGATCAGCCTCGAGGCGACCATAGTAATGACGCGCGATCTGGTCTACGCGGAACTTCGGCAGCCCGAGCTCACCGACTGCCTCGATGCGTTCTTCCTGGGTGAGATCCGCGAAGTGCAAGGGAGGCATGCCGTGCTTAGGCGCCTTGAAAACAAGAGGAAGTGCAGTCATAATACCCACCATCATTGCACGAATTGCGCACTCGTCACTAACTGACGTCGAGGCTCACAAGTTGGCAATACCTTAAATTTTCCCGTTGAATAGTAACTATGACTAATCCATACGAATCCACCGGCCCGATCGAGACGAACTCCCCCTCCCCTGCGCCTTCCTCCCCAGAAACCCGTGATTTAGCTGTTCCAGGCGAAACCACTGAGCCGGCCGCACCAAGTGACGACGTCCGCGAGGAACCAAAGCCAAAGGTCAAGGGCTCGCTGGCCGGAGGAACGTGGGTAGCTTTGATCTTCGGCACGTTGCTACTTATCCTGCTGTTGATCTTTATCATGCAAAATCAAACGAATGTCGAGCTCGATCTTTTTGCCTGGTCGTTCACCGTTCCGGTGGGTGTCGGTTTCTTGCTAGCAGCCATCACTGGCGCGCTGATCATGGCGATTGTCGGTGGTGTACGCATGTTGGAGCTGCGCCGCCAGGTTCGACGCGCTCGCAAGGCTCTACGATAAAGCTTTAGGCTGAAGCACAGAGCTGGCGCCCCGAGATCCCCGCTTTCGGATCGGGGCGCCGCTTTTTTGGGGTGGCTGGCATTGCGAAAGCTGCTTGGCGCCTGAAGCACTGCTTGGCAGCCTTGAATGCGCCCGCAAATCTGTACCACTGCAAAGGCAATCGGCGACCGCAAGACGAACCCCCAGTGAAGTAACTGTTAAGAACCAACCAAGCTCAAAATCAGCCAGGTGACCATCGCTGACGGCAGCATCCCGTCGAGGCGATCCATCAGGCCGCCATGTCCCGGCAGCATTCGCGACATGTCTTTGATGCCGATTTCGCGTTTGAACTGCGATTCGACGAGGTCTCCAAGAGTGGCGCAGACTACGAGCCCGACTCCCAGCAAGATCCCAACCCAGAACCGGTCACCAAGCAGGAAGTGCACGGCAAGAGCTCCAACGATGGATCCCAGAATTACTGATCCCGCGAATCCTTCCCAGGATTTCTTTGGGCTCACTGCGGGTGCCATGGGGTGCGAGCCGAACATCACCCCGAATATGTAGCCACCTACATCTGAAGCAATCACGCACACCATGAAGGTGACGATGAACATTCCATACGCCACCCCTTCCCGTTCGATGAGAGAAAGCATGGCGGCGAAACTACCGAACAGCGGGATCCACGTCAGCACGAAAATGCCAATGGACATGTCGCGCAGGTAGTTCTGGGGCGCGGTATGCCGTCCATGGTGGAAAAGCCGACCAAACATGAGCGCAAGCACACTGGTCACGAACGCGGCGACCAGTCCTTTCGTCCCGTATGGCCATGACAACCACACCATCGCCTGTCCGCCGATCAACAAGATCCAACGTGGTAGCACATAACCGTGCTCAATCAGTCGTCGGTGGACTTCCCAGGTAGCCAGGCCAATAGCGATGGCTACGAGCGGATACCAACCATGCGGTATTAAGAAAATGGCGACGAGCACCAGGGCTCCCAGACCAACGCCAACTCCAACTGCAGATTTGAGGTCTCGTCCGGCGGAGTTCTTCGGTCGGGGCAAATGGTGCTCGATGCGGGATTTCGGCTCAGGTTGATTCACTGTGGCCTAAACTTCCATCAGTTCCTTTTCTTTAGCGGCAACCAGTTCATCCATCTGCGCCACGTACTTCTGGGTAACCTTGTCCAGGTCCTTTTCTGCTGCTTGGACTTCGTCCTCACCGGCGTCGCCGTCTTTTTGCAGCTTCTTCAGCTGGTCCATGCCTTTACGACGCACGTTGCGGATCGCGATCTTGCCGTCCTCGCCCTTGGATTTGGCCATCTTCACCATGTCTTTACGACGCTCCTCAGTCAGCTGTGGGACGGTGACACGCAAGACCTGGCCGTCATTGGTTGGGTTCACACCCAAGTCGGAGTTGCGGATGGCGTTCTCGATGTCGTTCATGACCGACATCTCGTAAGGCTTGATGATGAGCATGCGAGGCTCGGGGACCGAGATGGTCGCCATCTGGGTGATTGGGGTGAGGGTGCCGTAGTACTCAGCCATAACGCCGTTGAACATCGCTGGGTTAGCCCGACCGGTACGGATTGTAGTCAGGTCTTCGCGGGTGTGTTCTACGGAGGCAGCCATGCGTTCTTCGGCTTCAAACAGGATCTCGTCAATCATGCGGATTCGTTTTCCCTTGTTGTTCGGTGGTGAATAGAAGTATCGGTACTCAATTTATCAGGACTTGACCAGCGTACCGATTGGCTCACCGGCTACGGCGCGCGCAATGTTTCCTTCGGTGAGCAGGTTGAAGACCAAAATTGGCATGTCGTTGTCTTTGCAGAGGGAAAACGCCGTGGAATCGGCCACTTTCAATCCCTTTTCAATGACCTCTTGCGGGGTGATCTCGTCGAAAAGCTTGGCATTGGGGTTGGTGCGGGGGTCGTCGTCGTAAACGCCGTCGACGGCCTTGGCCATGAGTAGCACTTCGCAGTCGATTTCGAGTGCGCGTTGGGCTGCGGTGGTGTCAGTGGAGAAGTAAGGCATGCCCATGCCTGCGCCGAAGATAACGACGCGTCCCTTCTCCAGGTGACGCTTTGCGCGCAGGGGCAGGTATGGTTCGGCGACCTGGGCCATGTTGATGGCGGTTTGGACGCGGGTCTCAACGCCTTGCTTTTCCAGGAAGTCCTGCAGCGCGAGGCAATTCATGACGGTGCCCAGCATGCCCATGTAGTCCGAGCGGTCACGGTCCATGCCGCGCTGCTGCAGCTGTGCGCCACGGAAGAAGTTGCCACCACCGATTACAACACACACCTCTGTCCCGTTTTGTGCGATCTCAGCGATCTGTCGGGCAACGTTTTGCACCACGTCCGGGTCGATCCCGACGTTGCCACCGCCGAACATTTCCCCGCCGAGCTTGAGCATGACTCGCTTGAAACCCTTGCGCTTGGTATTTGCCTGTTCCGTCTGTGGCGACATTCGGGTGACGCACCTTCCTCTGGTTTTCCACTGCTATTTCCGCACAACTCGGGCCTCGAGCGTGCCGACACATAAAAGTCCCTTACAGCTTACCCTTAATCCACCAATCAAAAATGCCCCCAGGGACCGTATGGTCCGTGGAGGCAGTTTTAGGCTTATCGACGCCCGATGGTAAACCATCAAGGGGCGTCGATAAGCAGGATGGCGGGCACTGAATTAGTGCTGGCCAACCTCGAAACGAGCGAAGGAAGTCAGCTTGACGCCAGCTTCGTCCATCATTTCCTTGACAGACTTCTTGTTGTCGGAAACGGAAGCCTGCTCAAGCAGCACAACATCCTTGTAGAAGCCATTCATGCGACCTTCGACGATCTTAGTGATAGCAGCCTCTGGCTTGCCCTCTTCGCGGGTGATCTTCTCCTGGGTTGCGCGCTCCTTTTCGACAGCCTCAGCAGGAACATCTTCGCGGGAGAGGTACTGAGCCTTCATAGCGGCAACCTGCATAGCAGCAGCCTTGGCAGCAGCTTCGTCGTCGCCTTCGTAAGCAACGAGAACGCCCACTGCTGGTGGCAGGTCAGCTGCACGGTGGTGCAGGTACACAGCAACCTTGTCACCGTCGAGGGTGACGGCGCGACGCAGCTCGAGCTTCTCGCCGATCTTTGCGGACAGCTCCTGGATAGCCTCAGCAGCAGTCTTGCCATCAACCTCAGCAGCTGCGAGCTCTTCTGGGGTGTTTGCCTTGACAGCAGCTGCAGCGTCAGCGATCTTGGCTGCGAAATCCTTGAACTCAGCGTTCTTAGCAACGAAGTCGGTCTCAGAGTTGATCTCAACCATCGTGTTGCCAGACACTGCGATCAGGCCTTCAGCAGCGGTGCGCTCAGCGCGCTTTCCGACGTCCTTAGCACCCTTAATACGCAAGATTTCGACGGCCTTCTCGAAGTCACCATTGGACTCTTCGAGAGCCTTCTTGCTGGCCATCATTCCGGCGCCGGTCATTTCACGCAGCTTTTTGACGTCTGCAGCAGTGTAGTTCGCCATAACGGGGCGATCCTCCTTGTATATAGAAAGAGTTTTCCTAGTGAAGCTTAGCTTAGAGTTTCGCAACGCGCGCGCAGCGGGTAGCGTTACCCAACTCGCGGCAAGAGTCCATCCTACATTCCCGACTTTCCGCATCGAAAAACAGTCTTTAAGACAGATCCACAAAGCAATCGTTGTCGTTTCCACAAAACGCTAGCCAAAGTATCGATCACATAGTTCTGCAAATTCATTATCGAAAAACCATGACTTTTAAATGTAATGCGTATCAAAGTCGTTTAGAATGGTTAACGTAGCACTGAAGGCTACGACTTCACCTCTTTCAACGAAGGGTATCTGATCCATGAGGAAACTCTGCACCATTGTTCTCACAATGGCATTGTCAGTTGCAATATCCCCCGTTGCCTCCGCTAGCCCTTTTGCCAAGGATTCAGCTAACAATCAGAACCAATCTGCTAAAGCGAATACCGATGCTCAAACCGAACACCTAAAGCTCCTTGACCCCTACGTCCATCCTGACGAAAAGGTATTCAATCTGAAAGATGCTATTGCAAAAGATCGCAGCCTTGAACATGACGCCATAGAACTCGCATCTGTGTATCACGGCTTTGGATGGAGCATCACTACCGCGAACGAAGAACAACTCAGCCGCGTCTCAACGCGAGCCGCAACACGCACAAGCACTATTCAGCCATTCTCAAATTGCAATGGTCGAAATGGTTTCCAACCTATGCCACCCGCGGCTCTATTAGACAGTTGCGCCTCCAGCGCATTGCAGAATTCGATCGCAGCGGGAGCCACGGTAGTCGAACTTGCCGGCTTGCTTTCGTCCTACACGGGAATCTCTCTTGCTGTTGCGACACCGATAGCTATCGGACTTGCCGCACAGGCGTCACTCATGGGGGTTTGCGGTTCTTGGGGAAATGGCATTCGGCTGTTCTCCAACGGAATGTGTTGGTCACAGTAAAAACCGAGAGGAAAAATGAGAATTAAGATCCTGGTACTACTTGGAATTGTTTCGCTTGGTCTATGCCTTTTTGCCATTGTCAATCCAAGCTCTCAAATTAGCCGAGTTGCAAGCGCCTTCGCAGTTGTTTATGTCATCGCAACAACAGCCTTTTTGCTCCCGACGTTAAAAGAAAAGCGGCGAAGATAGGACTGTGTAAAAGGTTGAGTCTCACCTTGAAACAGTTGGAGCCCCACAGTCAATCCTGTGGGGCTCCAGAGTTGCGAGAATTTACTCAGCAGCTGGAGCTTCGGTAGCCTCAGCAGCAACCTCTTCGGTTGCTTCAACCTTGGCCGCAACCTCGACCTTGTCAGCGTCAGCTGCAGGCTTCTCAGCATCGCCAGCAGCTTCCTTAGCTGCGGCGAGCTGACGCTCTTCGCGAGCCTTCTTGCCTTCTTCCACAGCGGTGGAGATGACGCGAGACAGCAGAGCGGTCGCGCGAATAGCGTCGTCGTTGCCTGGGATTGGGAAGTTCACGACGTCTGGGTCACAGTTGGTGTCCAGGATAGCCACGACCGGGATGTTCAGCTTGTGAGCTTCGGAGATCGCGATGTGCTCCTTGTTCGTGTCAATCACGAACATTGCAGAAGGAACCTTGTGCATGTCAGCGATACCACCCAAGACGCGCTCCAGCTTGGTTCGCTCACGGGTGAGCATGAGGATTTCCTTCTTGGTGCGACCTGCGTAGCCGTCCTCAGCTGCATCCATTGCCTGGAGTTCCTTCATGCGGGACAGACGCTTGGAAACGGTCTGGAAGTTGGTCAGCATACCGCCGAGCCAGCGGTGGTTAACGTATGGCATGCCAACGCGCTCTGCCTCAGTTGCCACTGCTTCCTGAGCCTGTTTCTTGGTGCCGACGAACAGGATGGAGCCACCGTGTGCAACGGTCTCCTTCACGAACTCGAAAGCTTCGTCAATGTAGGTCAGGGTCTGCTGCAGGTCAATGATGTAGATGCCGTTGCGATCGGTGAAGATGAAGCGACGCATCTTTGGGTTCCAACGACGGGTCTGGTGTCCGAAGTGGACGCCCGCGTCGAGAAGCTCGCGCATGGTTACGACTGCCATGGGTGCTCCCTTTCAAGTAGAAGTTTCGGTTTTTACAAGTTATGCAGGTTTTTCTCCTGCTCCTAGCAACCATTCCCGCACCAACACCCTGTACCTTTGTAGTGGAACTGGGACCGCGTTGGGCGCGAAAATTCTGGTCGCGCGTAGTCAGCCAACTCAGATCGAGACAGACTGCTAACCAAAATTCTAGTCCACAGCGGACCTCACTATCAAATCCACCTCCTTAGCTATACACAGGGTGCATTTGGGGGTGCGGTTATCCACAAGGTGGTTGACACAATTCCCTCGGCGAAGATTAACTTCGCCGACATGAGTTTCCGCATTTTTATTGCACTTCTCGTGGCATTCATGAGCTTTTCATTGAACCCGTCAGCCTGGGCATATGTCGACCCGGTTCGCGCGACCCCCTATGCTTCGCGGGTTACTGATGCTTTTGATAAACCAGCGAAGAATTGGCATCGGGGCCACCGTGGCGTGAACCTAGCGGCCGAGCCTGGGTCAGCAATACATGCCGCAGAGACAGGGAAAGTCGCATTTGTCGGGGTCATTGCAGGCGTTCCCGTGATCTCTATCGACCATCCCGATGGCATCCGGACAACGTACCAGCCGGTTCACGCTTACGTCTCGCAAGGTGACGATGTGCGCGAAGGTCAAATAATCGGCACGTTAGGCCATCCCACAGCCACCGATGTTGGGTTGCACTGGGGAGCGCTTGTCAGCAAGGACGACTACATCAATCCGTTGTCGTTACTCGACAGCCCTGTCATTCGGCTCAAGCCCGTGGATGAGCCTGATTGAAAGCTTGCTTCAGCCGTTCCGCCGACACGTGGGTATAAATCTGCGTGGTCTGCAAAGACGAATGCCCGAGAAGCTCTTGAACTATGCGCAGGTCAGCCCCACCTTCCAACATGTGGGTGGCAGCCGAATGACGCAAGTCGTGTGGCTTTGTATGAGGTAGACCGTTTTCTTGAGCTGCGCGGTCCACCACTCGTCGAACTTGTCGGGGGTCGATTCGCGCACCCCGCTTACCAACAAACAACGCCTTTTCCTGAGAATCAGCGAGGTGTCCTCTCCCCTCTGACAGCCAGGCACGCAACGCATCGGACGCCTTCGAGCCATAAGGCACAACCCGCTGCTTATTACCTTTACCAGTCACCACGAGCTGGCCGCGACCAGCATCCGAACCAACATCTGCAACATCGATCTTACAAAGCTCCGACACCCGAATCCCGGTGGCATACAACAACTCAAGCATCGCGACATCACGCAGAAACTCGGGCTCAGTGGCGGAAGCTGGTTGAGTGACCAATTGGGTGGCATCATCTTTGTTCAATACCCCAGGCAGTGGCCGATCAGTCTTGGGCGTGACCAATCTAGCCGCATAGTCCCGGGCCAGAAGTCCTCGCTTTTGTGCCCACCTTGAAAACGCTCTTACCGACGCCGTTCGCCGCGATAATGTGGCGCGACTCTTACCCTGCTGAACCCCTTCCGCTAACCAAAGACGCAGTTCAGCAAGAGTGAATTTGTCAAAGCTGGAGATCCTAGCGCTCAGCGTGCGCAAATCCGAAACATAGCCACGGACCGTCGCTTCCGATTTCCCTTCGACGAGCAGCAGGTGCTCCGCGAAGTCGTCGATAGCCTCGGCCAGTTGACTCACGTTTGGTCACTCACTTTCTTGCTGGTGGCACCGCCAAATAGAAGCAGTAACTAGGAAAACGTAAAGCAGGGGGCGGCACAATGTGCCGTCACCCTGCTTTACTCTACTCACCCATTAAAGCGAAACCCTATCGTGCAACGAATGCATTGAGTGCGGATCCAGCCCGAAACACACTCACGACTTAGGCTTGCCTAACTCACAGTAGCGAAACAAAGCAATTTACGCAATAGTTTTGTTTCAATATTTTCCGACTAGTCCTCCGCTTCCGACTCAATCCGCTTCCACCCATCGCCCTCTCGGCAAATCAGCTGCCGTTTTTGCAGTTCAACCAGCAAGTGCACGGTTAGCGCAACACTGAGACCAGCGTCGGCCGCAATGTCCGCGGTGAGCCGAGCTTGGGCTGAGGTCGCATCGTAGACCCGCATCTCGTTGCGCGATAGAGACTGTACTGGGGAAGGCGCGAAATCGAATTCATACTGCCCCGCGACATCTAGTTCGCCTATTGCACTGAGCAATTCGCGAATTTCATCAGCACTCACCACAAGTTGGGCGCGACCGGTGCGAATTCTTTCATGGCAACCCAATGACCCCACCCCAGTGATAGGACCGGGGACCGCCATCGCAACACGACCGAGTCCCTCCGCCCAGGTAAGCGTATTGAGCGCCCCCGAGCGCCACGCCGCCTCAACCACAACGGTGCCGGATGTGAGGGCTGCAACCAGCCGGTTTCGCGTGAGAAATCGATGTCTCGCCGGAGAAATTCCCGGCGGATACTCGGACACTAAAGCGCCGTGCTGGCTGATCTGTCGGAAAAGCCCTCGATGCGCAGCTGGGTACGTCTTATCCAATCCGCAAGCTGCCACTGCAATTGACCGCCCACCGGTTTCCAGCGCTACCGAATGAGCGACGGCATCAACGCCTAGCGCCCCACCGGAAACAATGGTCCATTGATGCGCCACCAGCTCCTGCACCAACTGGCGCGTCGCTTCCCGGCCGTAATTGCTGACCGCTCGAGTGCCCACGATCGCTACGGCCTGCGCCAACAACTCCGACAACGGTATACCCTTCACCCACAGCGCATGTGGCGCAACTGCGTCATCTTGCATCGAACGGATACAGTCCGATTGCCCCGATGCTGCGAAACCAAATGCGGCGTCGAATTGCTCCGTAGGCCATTCTGGCGAGTCCGGGGTGAGCAGTCGTCCGCCAATGGCTTTGATCGCTTCCAGATCTTCCCGGGCGTAATCAACGCTGGCCCGAGTCTGCGTGGTCTTCAGCAGCGGACCTAGCCAGGACTCACGGTTTTTGATCCCGTGCACGATCTTCTCAACGTCCTCCCCCGCACTCAACAGCCGCTGCAGCTCCCGGTCTGGGCCCTCTATGCAGCGGGACAAGTACGCCCACGCTAGCTGTCTGCTGTCACTCATACCGCCACCCCAAGCTGCTCGGAAGTCGCATGCAGGTCAATTGCCTGCGCGACGTGGTCAAGGGTTGGGATCTGGCTTCCCTGCAGGTCAGCAATAGTCCAGGCCACCTTCAGCGATCGATCGACGCCGCGCTGCGACAGGGCGCCGTCGGCAAGCAATGCGGCAAGATAGGCCATTGCTGCTTCGTCGGCAGGAAACTCGCGACGCAAGCGATGTGGATTCATCCGGGCGTTATTTGTCCCCTCAAGTCCGGCTCGTGCCCACCTCTGAGCAGCCCGCTCGCGAGCGACCGCCACCCGCTCGGCGATCTGCGGCGAACTCTCCGAGGATCCAACACCAAGTACTGCACCATGTGCATGGGTACGGACAAACAGGTCAACGCGATCGCGCAACGGACCTGAGACATTACCCAGAAAGCGCTGCCTCAAAGCTGCACTGCACGTACATTTCGAAGGTGTGTCCGCCCCACATCGGCAGGTGTTGGCCGCCATCACCAGCTGAAACTGCGCGGGGAAGGTGATTTCCTGCTGGCGGCGTACCATCCGGACCAAGCCATTTTCCAACGGGAGCCGCAAACTATCTAAGACCGCTGCTGGAATTTCGGATACTTCGTCAAGGAATAACACCCCATGATGCGCGAGACTTACCGCACCAGGAAGAGGGTGCCCCGAACCGCCGCCCAAGAGACCCGCTCGGGACACACTGTGGTGCGGAGCAACAAAAGGAGCGCTGACCACCGGCGAAGTAAAGCTCGTACCGACGACCGAATGAATAGAAGTAACAGCAACACATTCCTCGGCCTGCAAAGGTGGCAAGAGACCAGGAATCCGCGCTGCGATCATGGATTTGCCGGAACCTGGTGGTCCAACCATCATCATGTGATGTCCGCCGGCCGCGGCGATTTCGGCTGCATAACGAGCCTCGTCTTGTCCTGCAACATCAGCCATATCCAGCATCGGCGTTGTTGCATTCGGCAGTTGATGGCCCGCGTTGGGCAGGGGGTTTTCTCCCCTAGCCCAAGAGACAATGTCCAGAACGTGCCCGGCGGTCATCACATCCAGACCGTCCAAAAGAGCTGCTTCAGCAGCGTTTTGATTCGGAATGATGCATTGGGTCACCCCGAAGGCCTTGGCTGCCCGGAGCGCCGGCAACACGCCACGCACCGGTTTGATGCTGCCGTCCAGCCCGACTTCGCCAAGAAACATCGTGTCTTGCAAATGGGCGCGCACCATGTCCTCGCGAAGGGAACCGATGAGAATCGCACAAATGATACTCAAGTCGAAATGACTACCAGATTTCCGTAAGCCGGCCGGCGACAAGTTCACCACCACCTTAGTTTTCGGCCAAGGTAGCTGCGAGTTCAACATGGCTGTTTTCATCCGGTCGCGGGACTCACTAATCGACGCGTCCGCAAGCCCGACGATGTATACCCCAGGCAGTCCAGCTCCGATGTGCGCTTCGACCTCTACTAGCGTGGCGTCGACTCCGACGAGCGCCGCCGAGTATGTTTTAGCGAGCACCGGCCACAATCCCTTCATAGTGGAAGAATGGGTCATCGGCGCTGAAGTCCAACACCAGGGCGTCGAAACGCACTTCCCGGTAGGGTTGACCCTCAAGCCACAACGCAGCTGCCCGACGCATCCGGGCAAACTTAGCCCTGGTGATCGATTCCGCACCCCCGAAATCCAGAGTGCTCCGGGTCTTTACCTCGACGAATACGATTATTCCCCCAAGCTGGACGATCAGGTCCAACTCGCCACATGTGTAGCGAACATTGCGCCCCAGGATCACTCCGCCGCGGGACACAAAGTACTGCGCTGCCAATGCTTCCCCGCGTGCCCCCAATTCACGTTTCATTGCAAAACTCCCCAATCGTTGTCGTGTAGTTCTTGGCCGACTACACCACAGCACGAAAACGGAACCCCACGGGTAGCGAAAAGGCCTGTGGATAACCCAGTTATCCACAGGCCTCGAAAGCTTAACGCTTGACTTACTCCGGAATAATCATCTCTGGCTTGTCAAGCTCTTCAATATTGACGTCCTTAAAGGTGATCACACGCACGAAGCGCACGAAACGCGCCGAGCGGTACATGTCCCACACCCAGCAGTCAGACATACGGACTTCGTAGTACACATCTGCACCCGAGGTGTGTGGGATCAATTCGACCGCGTTGGCCAGATAAAATCGACGCTCCGTCTCCACCACATAGGAGAACTGGCTCACGACATCGCGATATTCCCGATACAGGGAAAGCTCGACCTCGGACTCGTAATTCTCCAGTTCTTCAGCGCTCACCGTTGCCCCTTATCTACTAACCATTGACCATGCGCAGCTGCCACATTGGCATAACTATATCGATGAATCGCACTGCCTCCATGACGACGCACCGCGTCCATATGCACCTTTGTGCCATAGCCCTTGTGCGCCGCAAAGCCATAATCCGGCCAGCGCGCATCCATAAACGCCATGACCTCATCTCGGTGGTGTTTTGCAAGAACGCTGGCAGCCGCGATGCATCGGGCGGCATCATCACCGCCAACAATAGGTAGTGACGGCACGGTCAGACCAGGCACCGCGAACCCGTCGATAAGTACGTAGCTCGGTTGCTGATCCAGTCCGGCAATCGCCCGGCGCATGCCCGCGATATTCGAATACTGAATACCAAGCGTGTCGATCTCCGCGGCGGAAAATTCCACAATTGACCAGCTCACTGCATACTTCTTTATAAGCGGAAAGAGCTGGGCTCGACGCGCGGGTGAAAGCTTTTTGGAGTCCTGAAGCTGATCAAGGGCTGGAATAGTGCGGTCCGGGAGGATGCACGCAGCGATAACGATGGGTCCGGCGCACGCGCCTCGGCCTGCCTCATCGACGCCCGCAACCGGACCCAAACCCGCTTTGCTCAAGCCAACCTCATATGTGCGAAGTTGCTTTAGCTTGCGCATGCCTTATTGAGCAGACTGAATGTCATAGTCCTCAACACCACCGATGCGGTTAAAAGGCAAAACGATGGCCTGCACCTTGCCGACGATATTTTCGCCAGGCACGGTGCCCTGGTTTTCATCACCCAGGTGGTATCGCGAGTCTGCAGAATTGGTGCGGTTGTCGCCCATCACGAAGTAATTTCCTTCCGGGACCTTAATCGGCCCGAAATAGGCGCCATCGCAGGCATCGGACCCGCGACTCTGATCAGCTACCGGATACGTTGGAGGCTGGAGCTTGTAGGAAGAATCAATCGGCTTGCCGTCCACCATGATGCCTGGGTCGCCAGCCTGACACTGAATCGTCTGCCCACCCGTAGCGACGATACGCTTGACCATGTCATTTTCGTCCGGAGAGGACAAACCGATGTAGGAGCCCAAGTTCTGTAGACCGGACAGCGGTCCCTTGGCTTCCTGCTGGGTGAACCGGTTATTCCACGACTCGGGAGCTTTGAACACCACAACGTCGCCAGGCTCCGGCTCGCCCATGCGGTAGGCAATCTTATCGACGTAAATCCGGTCCCCAGTACACCCAGGGCAACCGTGCAGCGTTGGCTCCATCGACGCACTTGGGATCACATAAAGTCGGCCAACAAACGTCTGCAGCACGAACATGATCGCAAAGGTCACGATGATGACCACCGGGATCTCGATGTACCACGGGGTTTCGCGCTTGTTTTCTTCAGCCTTCTTAGCGTTCTTACTCACGCCGGACTACATTACCAGGCTCTGAGTTAAAACCTCGCTGCGCTCGGAGCGGTTGGCCGGGAAACTGTTGGTGGACCCCACACCGACAGCCTGGTCGGGCTTCTTTTGCCTTCTCGAAACTTCACCACACCGAAACGCCTCCAAAGGGCCCCTTTTGTGCCATACGGTGTGGTGAATTTTGCACCACCCCGCACCAACAGCACCGGCCCAGCAACCACGCTGCACCCACAGCTCAGCCCCGCCCCGCACCCAGTCCCCGCCAACAGCCCACTTCGGCCCCAAAAAGGAAACCCCCGACAACCATTTTTGAAATGATTGCCGGGGTAGGACCGGAAAGCCGTTGCGACTAGCGCTTTTCCTTGATCTTGGCAGCCTTGCCACGCAGGTTGCGCAGGTAGTACAGCTTTGCACGACGGACGTCACCGCGGGTAACGACCTCGATCTTCTCCAGGTTTGGAGAGTGTACTGGGAAGGTACGCTCGACGCCGATACCGAAGGAAACCTTACGCACGGTAAAGGTCTCGCGGATGCCTGCACCCTGGCGACGGATAACAACACCCTTGAACAGCTGGGTACGGGTCTTGTTACCTTCGATAACCTTTACGTGAACGTTAAGGGTATCGCCTGGGCGGAATGCAGGGACGTCGTCACGCAGGGATGCTGCGTCAAACTTGTCGATGAGGTTCATTGAGAATCCTTCTTTTTTTAAGGAACAGAGGAACCGAGCGGCATTTTCCACCAGGTGGACGCTCGTGCTGGTTCATGCCCGAAACATAGAACTGAAACAGTATGCCACACGCCCGGTTTAGCGACCAAATCCCGCTTTCTTCAACGCATCCGCCATCGAACCACCCGCTGGGGCTTGTCGACGCCCACTTGGCTTCCCTCCCCTAACCTGCGGTTTCTTCGTGGCCTTTCGTGGCTGGCCAGGTTCATCATTGAGCCGCAAAGTGAGCGAAATCCGCTTCCGGTCGACGTCAACCTCCAGCACTTTCACCTTCACCACTTGACCTGATCGCACGACCTCATGCGGGTCGGATACGAACGTGTCAGAGAGGGCGGAGACGTGGACCAGACCGTCTTGGTGGACTCCGACGTCGACAAATGCCCCGAAAGCGGCGACGTTAGTGACCGTGCCCTCCAGAATCATGCCTGGTTTTAGGTCGGAAACCTTCTCCACCCCGTCTTTGAAGGTGGCGGTTTTGAATTCTGGGCGCGGGTCACGGCCCGGCTTGTCGAGCTCGGCAATGATGTCGGTAATGGTGGGGACGCCGAATTTTTCATCGGCGAAGTCGGAAGGCCGCAGCTTTGTGAGCACCGCGGTGTTGCCAATGAGTTCCTGCACCCCCAGCCCAGTTTGCTCTGAAATCCGCTTGACCACCGGGTATGCCTCTGGGTGTACGGCGGAGGCATCGAGTGGATCCTTGCCACCTTGGATACGCAGGAATCCAGCGCACTGTTCGAATGCCTTCGGACCGAGCCGGGGCACCTTCTTCAGCGCTGCGCGTGAGGCAAAGGCTCCGTTTTCGTCACGGAAGGCCACAATATTGTTCGCGATCGTTTCGTTGACGCCTGCCACGCGGGTCAGCAGTGGCACGGACGCCGAGTTGAGATCCACACCCACGGCGTTCACGGCATCTTCTACGACGTTATCCAGGGCCTTTGCCAGGGCCGTCTGGTTCACGTCGTGCTGGTACTGTCCCACGCCGATAGATTTCGGATCAACTTTAACCAGCTCCGCCAGCGGATCCTGCAAGCGCCGTGCGATGGACACGGCACCACGCAACGACACATCCATGTCGGGGAATTCCTCAGCGGCGAGCTTGGATGCCGAATAGACCGAGGCACCAGCTTCGGAGACAACCACCGGGGTTGGTTTCTTTCCACCCGCCTGTTTGATGAGGTCAGCGATCTCTCCCGCAAGTTTTTCGGTCTCACGCGAGGCAGTGCCGTTGCCAATAGCGAGCAGGTCGACGCCGTGTTGGGCCACCAGACCAGCAAGCGTCTGCACTGCCTGCGACCATTGGTTTTGTGGTTGGTGCGGGTACACGATCGCGGTGTCTAACACCTTGCCAGTCGGGTCCACCACGGCACATTTCACGCCGTTGCGGTATCCGGGGTCGAGCCCCAGGGTCGCGCGTTGTCCGGCCGGTGCTGCGAGAAGCACGTCACGAAGGTTCTTCTTAAAAACCTCGAGTGCGCCTTCTTCGGCCTTTTCCTTCAGACGCATGCGGGTATCGAGACCAGCGGAGATATAAAGCTTCGTTTTCCAGCCCCAGTGCACGGCGTCGTCGATCCATGGCGATTCCTTCAGCTCCATGCGGTGCTTGATCAGACCCTCAAAGAATTCATCGTCGGCGTCAAGATTGAGATGCAGCACACCCTCGTTCTCGCCGCGCAGCAGCGCGAGAATCCGGTGCGATGGCAGCGAGTGGAACCCTTCCGAGAATTCAAAGTAATCCTTGAATTTCGCGCCCACCTGCTCTTTGCCTTCCACGACAGCCGCAGTCATGGTGCCACGCTTGTACATCTCCTCGCGGACTTCGCCGACGAGGTCAGCGTCCGTTGCCATTCGGTCGACGAAGATTGCGCGGGCGCCTTCCAAGACGGCCTTGTCATCAGCGAAACCTTCAGTGTAAAAGGCGCTCAAATCTGGTTCTTCGGCCTCAAGCAGCAGATCTACCAGCGGCTCAAGCCCAGCTTCGCGGGCAATATCGGCCTTCGTCTTGCGTCGCTTCTTGAATGGCAAATAGAGATCCTCAAGACGCGCTTTCGTAGTCGTCTCCAGGATAAGGGCGCGAAGGTCGTCGCTAAGCTTGCCCTGCTCGTCAATTGCCTTGATGATGGCGGCTTTGCGATCTTCGAGTTCGCGCAGGTAGGTCAGGCGTTCTTCAATGGTACGCAGTTGGGTGTCGTCGAGGCCACCGGTGACTTCCTTGCGGTAGCGCGCGATGAAGGGGACGGTGTTGCCTTCATCGAGAAGTTTTTGGACGGCTAAGACTTGGTTTTCGGAGATTCCGAGTTCGCTTGCAATGACCTTGATCATTTGGGTTAGTTTAGCCGAGCTGCTTAGACGCACTTGAAAGAGTTCCCCGACATGACTGTTCTCTCAACTGCTTTCATAACGCCAATAAGCGGACTACACATGGAGGTAGTTTCCATTTATAGAGAGGACTTTTATGTCTACCCGCGGTTTTTCGCGTCGCAACTTCCTCGTCGGAGGCGCTGCCCTTGCGGCCAGTAGTGCTTTGGTTGCGTGTAATTCTGGATCTTCAAGCACCGCAGCGACCCCAGCAGCTACCACCGAAGCAAAGAAGGTCGATTACAAAGCGATCAGCGGCAAGTTAGTCATGCTGGCTACCGGCGGCACCATCGCTAGCCAAAAAGACGCTACCGGCGCGCTGGTACCAACTGTCACAGGCGAAGAGCTGCTGAAGAAAGTGTACGAGAAGTTCGACAAGACGAAGCTGTCCATTGAGGTACGCCAAGTCAGCCAGCTCGATTCCTCGGCCATGACGCTCAAGGACACCGACGGAATTCTGCAAAAGGTCCACGAAACGCTCAAAGAACCTGGTGTTACCGGCATCATCGTCTCCCACGGCACCGACTCGATGGAGGAAACTGCCATCGCTATTGATACTTTCCTCGATGCCGAGCAGCCTGTCGTTCTCACCGGCTCGATGTTCCCATTCGACGATCCTGACACCGACGGTCCAGATAACCTCACCCTCGCGGTCACCGCTGCCACCGACCCAGCCAACAAGGGCAAGGGCGCATTCATCGCCTTCGGTGGCAAGATCCTGCGTGCACGTGGCGCCTACAAGAAGGATGCTTCCAGCAAGGACGGCTTTGACACCAACGCCACGGAGGACATGAAGCGTCCAAAGCCATTGCCGCTGTCGAAACTCGACGGTACCCGCGTCGACATCATCGCCGCCTACCCTGGCGCGCCTGGCGAACTCGTCAAGGCCGCCGTCGATTCCGGGGCGAAGGGGCTCGTCATCGAGGGGATGGGCTCCGGCAATGTCGGTGGCGCTATTGCGGATGCCATCGTCGAGGTTGCCGGCAAGGGCATCCCGGTGGTCATGTCGACGCGCGTCGATAAGGGCCTGGTTGAAGGTACGTACGGCGGTGCTGGCGGCGGTGCCACGCTGGCCGAAAAAGGCGTGATTGGTTCAGGCATCCTCCGCCCTGGACAATCCCGAATTCTCGTTGTTGCTGCGCTCGCAACCGGCACCGACGTGAAGGAGCTTTTTCCTGAGGCATCGTGATTTAGTGATGTCTCCGGGACATTTGGAGCCCGCTACTCCTGCCTAAGAAGATCCGGCCGACGCTCACGCGTCCTCTGCAAAGACTGTTCTCGGCGCCACTCTTCCACCAACTTGTGGTTTCCGGACAGCAGCACGTCCGGGACCTCCAACCCGCGCCACTCGCGGGGCTTAGTGTAGGACGGGCCTTCCAGCAACCCATCGGAGAACGAGTCCTCCTCATGGGAGGACGCGTTGCCCAGCACACCAGGGATCAACCGAGTGATCGCTTCGGCCATGACGAGCACCGCAACTTCTCCCCCGATCAGCACGTAATCGCCAATGGAGACTTCCTCCACGCGGTAGCGATTCGCCGCGTCCTCCACGACGCGTTGGTCGATGCCCTCATAACGGCCACACGCGAAGACAATGTGATCTTCGTTGGACCAGCGCCGCGCCATCTCCTGGGTAAAGGGGCGCCCCGCCGGAGTAGGCACGATGAGCAGGGGCTTGTCACCAGCTTCGCCTTCATACCCCTCGAAGGAACGACCGGTCAGGTCGTCGCGCCGGGGCTTATCGACGTGCGGTTGCGCAGAATCTAGTTGCCAACCGACAGACTTGCCCTCGGCGACGTCGTCAAGCGCTGGCCCCCACACGGTGGGCTTCATGACCATGCCCGGACCGCCGCCGTACGGGGTGTCATCGACGGATTTGTGTACGTCGGTGGCCCAATCGCGCAGGTTATGCACGCCTACTTCGAGAATGCCCTTTTCGATAGCTTTACCGAGCAGCGCGTGGCGCAATGGTTCGAGATACTCGGGGAAGATGGTGATGACATCGAGGCGCATTAGAGTTCCAAGAGTCCTTCCGGCGGGGTGATGGTGCAGGTTCCCTCGTCCAGGTCGATGTCGGGGACAATTTCCTCTACGAATGGGATGAGGACTTCGCGGTCGTCGATACGCACTTCGAGTAGCGACTGCGCTGGACCGTGCGAAATGCCGGTGACAGTGCCGATCGGCGTGCCGTCGAGAAGCACGGTCAGGCCTTCAAGCTCGTGGTCGTAGTAGCCCTCGTCTTCGTCGTAGATGGGGGCGGCGAAGAACTTGGTGCCACGAAGTGAGTCAGCGGCGTTGCGATCCGGAACTTCCTCAAACTTGATCAACAATCGGCCTTGGTGGGCGCGCACCGCCGTGATAGTCAGCGAGTGTTCCTTCTTGCCCTGCGTGCCACGTAGCGTCTCGCCGACGGCATAACGCAACTCGGGATCATCAGTAGTGGGTTCGACCACGACTTCGCCTCGGATACCGTGGGATTTCACCACTCGCCCAATCATCACATCCATGCCGGTAAGTCTAGCGTAGGGAGCTAAACCGACAGTTTCAGCCCGGAACGGGAAGTTAGAATGCGTTCACACTCGCCTGTAAAACTGAGTAAACTGAGTAGAAATTCGCAAACTGAGTAAACTGAGTGACACGGAGAGTAATGAACTTTAATCCTTTTACACCAACGTTTGGCACCTCGCCATCTCATCCCGTTGGTCGTGAGGAAATCATCGCCGACTTCCGAACCTCCCTCCACCAAGGCCCCGGAGCACCCAGCCGCGCCATGCTGCTGGTGGGCACTCGCGGAGTCGGCAAAACCGTGCTACTCAATGAGCTAGAAGACACCGCCCGCGAAGAAGGCTGGCTCGTGGTCTCCGAAACCGCATTGCCCGGCTTAACCACCAGGCTTAACGACGAACACCTCCCCGCCCTCCTCGCGTCCCTGGACCCACACCCCACTACCCGGAGAATCACTGGCATCACCGCACCCGCGGGCCTTGGCGGGATTCGCTCCGAGGTGAGCCCCAAACACGAACCCAAGCGCGGCATACGCGGCCAATTGACTACAGCAGCCGGGCTCGTCAACCACGGCATCCTAATCACCGTGGATGAAATCGGACGTGCCACAGTCGAAGAACTTGCCGAACTCATGGCGGTGATCCAACACCTTTTCCGAGAACGCGCCAACGTCGCAATTGCCGCCGCTGGCCTGCCCGAGGAAGTCGCAGCGCTACTCGACCACCCCGGGATCACCTTCCTTCGACGCGCAAACCGACGCATCCTCGGTGCCGTACGCAGGGAAGATGCCGAACGTGGCCTCGCCGACCCCGTCACTACTGCCGGCGCACACTGGGAAGACAGCGCGCTGCGGGCCGCGGTCGAAGCCACCCACGGGTACCCTTTCCTCATCCAGCTCATTGGCTATCATGCTTGGAATGCTGCTGGTGGCGTTAGTGATGGTGACGCGGTTGCAATTGATGGAGCTGCCGCGGGCAACGCCATCGAAAGGGCCGCGGTCGAGCTCGGCAACCTTGTCATCGAACCTACCCTAGCTCGGTGCACCGCCCTCGAACGAGCATTCCTCGAGGCCATGGCGCTAGACGACGGCGATTCCCGCCTCGCAGACCTCATTACCCGGCTCGAAAAGAGCCCTGACACCGTCAGCCAATACCGAAGGCGGCTGCTTGACCGCTATATCATCGTCGCCACTGGCCACGGGCTAGTCCGCTTCGCGATCCCCGGTATGCGAGAATATCTGCGCAGGTCAAGCGAACACGGACCCCTCCCATTTTGGTGATCTTGACTCGGGTCTCCGCCCCCTAAACTTCACCACACCGCAACGCACATTCATACCCCAAAAACGACGCTACCGCGTGGTCAAGTGTGCATACACCCCCAAACCCCAAGCCACCGGGCACCGATTTATCCCCACCCCACACCCACCCCACAACCCCCACGCTAAACCCCACACCCCCTATTCACCTGCGCAAACAGCAAACTGGCGAAAATTTCTCTTCGCTGCCTAGAATTTTTTTCAAAATGACAGTATGTACCCTCACAATGTGATTAAGTTGTGTGTCAACACACACTCTTTGTTTGATTTTGGAAAGTAGACCATGATCAAGTTCCTGATCAAAAAGACTGCTGGCTGGGTAGTCATGATATTTGTCGCGGTGAACATCACTTACTTGCTGGCAAATGCTTTTCTCGATCCTCGATCTAATTACGAAGGTCGTCGGCCTCCGATCCCTGAGGAACGCGTCGATCAGATCCTGCAACCACTCAACCTCAACGACAAGGAACCCTTACTCGATCGTTGGTGGACCTGGCTCACTGACATTCTTCTCCACTGGAATTGGGGCACCTCCCCGATTGGTGACTCCGTCAACGAGCAAATTTCCTACCGCATCTGGGTCTCTGCACAGTTGCTGCTTCTGGCCACCATCTTGTCCGTTGTCATCGGCGTCGGGATCGGCGTGTACACCGCATCCCGTCAGTACAAGACGGGCGACCGCGTTTTCCAGACTCTCTCCATCTTTACGATGAACATCCACGTCGTCGTCGCAAGCATTGCCGTCGTGTGGGCTGCCATCGAAATCAACAAGGCCGCAGGAACCAACGTCTTCTACGTCACGGGCGCCTCAAGTTCGGGTGTGACGGGCTTCTTCCCACAGCTTGTCGACGCAGCCCAGCACCTCGTGTTGCCGACAGTTTCCCTGGTCATCATCTCCTATGCGGGTTACCACTTCATGCAGCGGTCGATTTTGCTCGACAACATCGACGCAGACTATGTTCGTACCGCCCGGGCCAAGGGGTTGACTCGCCAACAGGCAATTCGTCGACACGCGCTGCGCACGTCAATCATCCCGGTTGCTACCTCGGTTGCGTTCTCCATCCCCGGTATCTTTACGGGCGCGGTGATGACGGAAACCATCTTCGGCTGGCAGGGCATGGGTCAATACTTCATTCAGACCATCGCGAAAAATGACATCCATGGCGTCGTCGCAGTGGCTGCCTTCGGCGCCCTCATGACGGCCATCGGCGCGCTGCTCAGTGACATTTTCGTAGTGTTCCTCGACCCACGCGTCCGCGTGAACTAGGAGAATCACCATGCAAAAGGAATACCGCAACAGCGGCGATGACCGCGTTGAGAACCTCGCGGAAGGAATTTCCGCAACTGGTGACTACTCCGCCAGCGGCGCACCACTCGCTACCACGGGCTTGATCAATGCGCGCGAAGACGAGATCGTCCAAGCGCAAGAATTCGAAGAGCACAACCGGCTCAAGACCAAACGCCCCATGAAGAAGTACCAGCTGTACTTCAAGCGCTTCATGCGCAACAAGATGGCCGTCATCGGCGCGGTGATCTTCATTGTGTTGGTGTTCTTCGCGATTTTCGGCGGGTTCTTAGCCAAGTGGGACTACACTGACCCGGACTTCATGGCGTTGTCAGAACCACCGAGCAGCGAACACTGGTTCGGAACCAGCTCCTCTGGCACGGATCTCTTTGCCATGGTCGTCCACGGCTTGGGGCGATCCCTAGTTATCGCAATTTTGGTGTCTGCAGCAACCACAATAATCGCTGCGGTGGTCGGCTCGGCAGCTGCCTTGCTCGGTGGCCGCCCCGAACGAGTGATCCTCGGCATCATCCACTTCTTACTCGTGATCCCATCCTTCCTGTTGATCGCCCTGATGGTCTCGGGTTCGGGCGGTGACTGGAAGATGCTCACCGGCGTGCTCATCCTCTTCGGCTGGGTGTACTACGCCCGCGTGATTTGGTCGATGTCGATTTCCCTGCGCGAACGTGAGTACATCCGCGCGGCACGCTACATGGGTGTGTCCTCGTTTACCACCATCGTCCGCCACATGATCCCGAACATCGGTTCGTTGCTGATCATCAACCTCACCCTAGGCGTGGTTTCCACGGTGATGAGCGAGACTGGCCTGTCCTTCCTGGGGCTCGGCGTGAAAATCCCCGATGTCTCCCTCGGCACCCTTCTTTCCTCCGGAGCCAATTCCTTGCAGTCATCGCCGTGGGAGTTCTACTTCCCAGCCGGTGTGCTGACCTTGCTCACCGTCTCCATGGCATTCATCGCCGACGGTCTGCGCGATGCCCTTGATCCAAACTCCAACGCAGGAGGACGAGCCTAAATGCTGAGCATAACTGACCTTCGCGTCTCATTCCCTTCCGAGGCGGGCGTCGTTAATGCCGTGCGCGGAGTTAACTTCGAACTGCAGCCAGGCCGCACCCTCGCGATCGTGGGCGAGTCCGGATCGGGCAAGTCCGTAACCTCGATGGCAATCATGGGTTTGTTGCCCGGCTACGCCGACGTGACTGGCTCCGTCCAACTCAACGGTCGCGAGCTCATTGGGCTTTCCGACGCCGAGATGTCCAAAGTTCGTGGCCGCGAAATCGGCATGATCTTCCAGGACCCGCTGTCCGCACTGACCCCGGTATTTACGGTCGGTGACCAAATCGTGGAGGCGATCTTGGCTCACCAAAAGGTCTCGCGACAGCAGGCGTGGAAACAGGCAATAGAGCTGCTGGATCTGGTGGGAATTCCCGAGCCACAGCGCCGGGTCAAGTCTTTCCCCCACGAGTTCTCTGGCGGTATGCGCCAGCGTGTGGTGATCGCTATCGCAATTGCCAACAACCCGTCTGTCTTGATCGCCGACGAGCCGACCACGGCACTCGATGTGACGATCCAGGCTCAGATCCTCGACCTGATCAAAGTGGCGCAGAAAGAGACCAATGCTGCCACGATCATGATTACGCACGACATGGGGGTCGTGGCCGGCGTGGCCGACGACGTCATGGTGATGTATGCCGGCCGTCCCGTGGAGTACGCGCAGGTAGACAAACTTTTCGCCTCGCCTATGATGCCGTACACGATTGGTCTGCTGGAGTCGATCCCGAAGCTCGATCGACCATCTGAGGTGTTGACCACTATCAAGGGCAACCCACCGATTGTCGTTAATTTGCCCGATGAGTGCGCTTTCGCTCCGCGCTGCCCGATCGCCGGGCCAGAATGCCTCGCGAAAGAACCTGTGCTGCGCCCAGTACCAGGTACGAACGACCACCACATCGCCTGCGTCCACGATCTCACCGACCGCAATATCTACCCAGTCCCAGAGGTCGCCAGCTCCACCTTGGAAAAGCTCCCCCGAGACCAGCGCGAGACTGTGCTGGAAGTTCGGGACCTGAGCAAGCAATTCCCAGTGTTCAAGGGATCGCTGCTCAAGCGCCAAGTGGGCAACGTGCAGGCCGTAAACAAGGTGAGCTTTGACATCAAAGCCGGTGAGTGCTTCGCGATCGTCGGCGAATCCGGGTCCGGCAAGACCACCACGTTGTTGGAGATCATGGAGCTTGCCCCTTCCGACGGGTCAACGGTGATCCTCGGCGGGAAGAACACTGCGGAGTTTTCTCGTGCTGCCCGCAAAGCCGCCCGCAAGGACATCCAGATCGTCTTCCAGGATCCGATGGGCGCCCTCGACCCGCGCATGACGATCTCGGAAATCCTCAAGGAACCGCTAGTCGCGCTTGGCTATAAAGGCAACCACGACGACCGCGTCTCGGAACTTATGGAACTCGTAGGCCTCAACCCCGCGCACATCGACCGCTTCCCCGGCCACTTCTCCGGCGGTCAGCGGCAACGCATCAACGTCGCTCGCGCGCTTGCTGCCAAACCAAAACTCATTGTGCTCGACGAGCCGGTATCCGCCCTGGACGTCTCCATTCAGGCTGGCCTGCTTAACCTGCTGGCCGACCTGAAAGCAAAGCTCGGTGTCAGCTACCTTTTCGTGGCCCACGATCTTTCCGTCATCCGCCATATCTCTGACCGGGTCGCGGTCATGTACCGCGGAAGCTTCGTCGAACAGGGCACTACCCAAGCGCTTTTCGACGACCCCCGTCACCCATACACCCAGGCGCTGCTCTCCGCCATCCCGTTGGCTGACCCAGCACTGGAGCGGTCCCGGGAACGCATCATCTTGACCGAAACCACAGTTAAGGCAACCGGTGCGGCTACCGACACCGAGGCAGGTTGCCCGTTCATCTCCAGGTGCCCGCTGCATCAAACGCTGGCGCCTGATGAACAGGCAGTCTGCCAGCGCCCGGTGCCGATGCACCAAGTGCAAGATCAAGACCAGTTCGTGGCGTGCCACCACCGGTAATTTTTCAACCCTTAAGAAAGGAAGACGCACATGCGACGCTTATACACCCGCCCATTGGCGGCCCTCATCGCCGTAGGCGCCCTCACTCTCTCCGCCTGTGGCGGAGGAGGTGGTACCCAGAATGAGCCAAAGGTGGACATCTCCAAGTCCAACATCTCCGCAGTGGCCTACGAGGACCTAAAGGACGGTGGCACCGTCACCACCGCAATTGAAGAAATCTCGCCACAGCAAAACACTTTCCACGCCGACGGCACCCGCTACACCCGTGACCTCTGGGCTTGGTACAACCCACAGCTCGCGCTTTTCGACGAAAAGGGCAACTACTCCTTCAACAAGGAGTACCTGAAGGACGTCAAAGAAGAAAAGTCCGGTGAGAACACCAAGGTGACGTTTTCATTCAACGACAAGGCGACCTTCAATGATGGCACCCCGATTGACTGGCGCACCATCGAAGCCACCTGGAAGATCTCCAACGGCAAAGATCCTGCTTACTCTCCGGACTCCACCGACGGTTACGAGCAGATCAAGTCGGTGACCAAGGGCGCAACTGACCGCGACGCCGTCGTCGAGTTCGAAGGCACCTACCCATGGTGGCAAGGCCTGTTCAACCTCGTCGTCCACCCTGCAGTCACCGATCCGGCAAACTACAACGACTACCTGAAGAAGGTGCACCCAGAATGGGGCGCTGGTCCGTACAAGGTGGAAAATGTAGACTTCAACAAGGGTGAAGCGACCTTCGTCAAGAATGAAAAGTGGTGGGGCCGCCCAGGTAAGCTGGACAAGCGCGTCTTCCGCCAGATGGAATCCAGCGCATCTTTGAACGCCTTCAAGAACGGCGAAATCGATGTCACCCTCAATGGCAACAAGGAACGCTACTCCGCGACGAAGGACATGCCGAACACCCAGCAGATCACTGGCCCGATCCCATCGACCTCGCTGTTCACCCTCAACGGTAAGTCCCCAGTGCTCAGCGACATCAAGGTCCGCGAAGCTGTTGCCACCGCCATCGACCGCGAGCAGATCGGCAAGATCCGCTTCAATGGCATCCCATACGAGGAGAAGACCCCTGGTTCCCTGCAGATCTTCCAGTTCCAAACTGATGTGTACAAGGACAACTACGCCCAGGTAATCCCTAAGGCCGACCCGGAGAAGGCGAAGAAGCTGCTCGAAGAGGCTGGCTACACCAAGGGCGCCGATGGTGTCTACGAGAAGAATGGCCAGAAGCTGACCATCCGCTACGTTTTGCTGGGCGACGCCGAAGTCTCCCGCGCTATGGCGCAAGCCACCCAGAAGATGCTCAAGGACGTCGGAATTGACTGCCAGATCCAGCAGCGCCCATCTTCCGAGTTCTCCCAGGTGGCCAAGCAGCGCGACTTTGATCTCTTCCCAATGGGCTTCGCTGCTAGCGATCCCTACGGCATGGCGTACTTCGGTCAGACCTACCTTTCTGACTCTCAGCTGAACAAGTCGGACACCGGCACCCCAGAACTCGATGCCAAGATCCAGGAAATGCGCAAGCTGCCTACCCAAAAGGAGCAGATTGACCGCGGCAACGAGCTCGAAGTAGAAGCATTCAAGCGCTTCGGTGTTATCCCGATGTACAACGGCCCAACGATGGCTATCACTAAGAATGGCCTGGCCAATGCTGTATCCACCGGCTTCCAGGTTAACGCTGTTGAGACCGTAGGCTGGAAGAAGTAGCTTAAGAGCTGTGTCCCATCCGTCGCCCCACGATGAGAATGCTTTTGAAGAGTACTCTCATCGTGGGGTTTTGGTTTGCGATCGCTTTTTCGAACGGTGCTTTGAAACTTCACCACACGATAGCGCCCCAATCGTGGCAGTAATGAGCCATATGGTGTGGTGAAGTTTGGCCCTCACCTATCTGATGACACGCATGCTGGCGGAAGCGGACTCTTCGCCGAGCATCTTCCATAAATCAGGCGTCGATCCTGGCCGTGGTCTATCCGTGGCAAAACGATGCTGCGGATGTGGTGCTTCAATCAGTCCCGCGGAGCCCGGCCAGCAGAGACTTGACGCTCCCCCGGCAACGAACACGAGGCTATGGGATGTAACCGCAGTTGCGAACTGTAGCGTTGCCAAGGCAGGTGTGCAGCTCCATACGAACGAAACAAAATCCACCCAGCCAATTACACAACCATAAAGCGAGCTCTCAAAGAACCGCGGCCACGACCAAACCGGCCAAACACATCGCTGACATCAAAAGTCACCCATGCAAAAGGCCACCGGAGCGCATTCACATGCGCGTCCCGGTGGCCTAATGAGTAAGAAGAATTACTCTGCGGACTCTTCGGCAGCAGCTTCCTCGGCAGGAGCTTCTTCTGCAGCAGCCTTCTCAGCTTCCTCGGCAGCAGCCTTCTCAGCAGCGGCCTTCTCTGCAGCAGCCTTAGCTTCAGCTTCTTCCTTAGCCTTGCGCTTCTTCTCGGTGATTGCCTCAGCGGTCGGGGCGTCGGCAGCCTCAGCAAGAGCCTGGTTGAACAGGTCGAGCTTGGATGGCTTCTCTTCAGCGACCTTCAAGGTGCCTTCTGCACCTGGGAGGCCCTTGAACTTCTGCCAGTCACCGGTGACCTTCAGCAGAGCGAGAACTGCCTCGGTTGGCTGTGCACCAACGGACAGCCAGTACTGAGCGCGCTCGGAGTCGATCTTGATGACAGATGGCTCAGCCTTTGGCTCGTAGATACCGATGTTCTCGATAACCTTGCCGTCGCGCTTGGTGCGGGAGTCAGCGATAACTACGCGGTAGTGAGGCGTACGGATCTTGCCCATACGCTGCAGCTTGAACTTAACAGCCATGTGTTTTTCCTTCTAGTCACTGGGCAGTACAGTCACCTGCTCAGGGCGAGCAAGCCGGTTCAACCCTTGTTTTGGTCTGCGTGTGACGTCTTCGTTCGGCCGGAGCCGGAGGCGAAAATTACGCAGGACTCGACTAGTTTAGATCAGTCACTACGCTGAATCCAAATAGCCCCCTAGCTATCTCCCATCTAAAGTACTACGCACGACCGTCTTAGGTTGCAGCCTACGCTCGATCGAGAGCACCGCCCAGGTTGCAAGCGTGCAGAATAGGACGTCGATCAGGGCCTCCGGCACAGACACATCCACCGCATTAAGATCCATCAAGCCAATGGCACCGAACCAGAAGTAGCCGAGATTATTGGCAACGTGGAAGGCCATAGGTGCTGCCAACCCGCCGGTTCGATGGGCTAGATATCCGGCGCACAAGGCAAACCAGGCGATGGACATCAGCCCGGCCCACGAATAGTCATGGCCAAGGACAAAGAGTGGCATGGGAGCTATCAGCGCCACAATCCACGACCTTGTCCATTTCCCCACTGCCTGCGCCAGTACCCCGCGGAACACCAACTCTTCGGCTATTGACTGCAGCGGCACAAACAAAGAGCAGACCAGTAGCAGTGGCCAATTTACTGCCACGGAGCGCGGTGGACCTATCAGGTACATGGTACTCACGAAGCACAACGCCATTGGCAGCACTACGGCAATACCGAGTCCAAAGTGACGCCAACTAAATCCATGCACACCTAGGACGCTTCGCCAGTTCCGGCCCCTAACGATCCGCGCAGCCAGCAACACGGCGGGTACTCCTGCCGCCAACATCAGCAGCAGCGCCATGCTGCTTTCGACCTGGTTCATGTCCATCGGCTCCACTAAGCCACGGTCCACAAAACCGCCCTGCCCCACTGTCCACGCGACTAGCTCCACTCCACCGAGACTGAGCCCAACAAAGATCGGCCAGAATAAAAGCACGAGAAGGATTTCCAACAACGGTTGCCACCAACGCCGGTGGGCTTGAATGAAATATGACATGGGTTCAAGGCTCGCACCACGGGGAAGCAGCCACATCGGGCGAGCGGCCGGACCTTTTCATACTTTCGGCCGACACCGCACGAACACCACGACCGGCTAGAGTTAGGCCCTATGACCGCCCCTGCACTCCGCCCGTCGTGGGTGACGGCGACCCTAACGTGCGCTTTCTTCGGGTTCATCACCTACATCATGTTTTGGCCTCTGACCTTCGACTTTCAAGACATCGAAATGCTGCCTGATTCATATGTCCTCCCCCGCACGGCGTATCTGCTCATGCAGCTCCCCGCCGGGATTGTTAGCATCGCCGGCCTACCGTTTGTACTACGAGGCACTCGCAACGAACGCCCATCTCAATACGTCGTGGCAACAGTAACCATCTCCCTGGGCACCTTCGGCTGCCTGGGCGTCTACGCCGGTTTGCTTGCCATCATCGAGCTAGCTTCTCGACGTTCCATCCGGTGGGCCGCCCTCGCCTCGGCAGCAGGAATCTGCGGGACCGCTCTTAGCCTGTCCGCCGACCCGGATAAATCCAGCATCATTCCGGCTTTCGGGTTATCGTGCGTGGTGATCGTGATATGCCTATTAATTGGGATCAACAAGGGAAAGCGTCGAGAAGCAGCGGCCGCTGCTTGGCAAGAAGCACAACTGAGCGCACGTCACGACGAACGCCTGCGGGTGGCGCGGGACATGCATGACTCCCTCACCCACCGACTCAGCTTGATCTCGGTGCACGCGGGAGTCCTCGAGCTGAGGCAGGACCTGGATGCTGAAGCGCGGGCGAGAGAGGCAGCCACCATCAGGCAACAAGCCGCAGAAGCAGTGGCGGATTTGCAGGACGTGCTGTCTGTGCTGCGGACCGAGCCGGAGTCTGTGGATCCACGGCAAAGCGTGACTGAAATGGTGGCTCAGGCACGCAACGCGGGCATGGACCTCACGCTCGACATCGATCCCAAGGGCGCGGGAAAGTTGGCCAAGCTCAGCACCACTGCTCAACACACTGTGCATCGTATGCTGCAGGAAAGTCTCACCAACGCCCGCAAACACGCTCATGGTGCTCCGGTACACATTCGTGTTTCCGGGGCAGAAGGTCTCCGAGTCTCGGTGAGTAATCCCGGTCCAGCAGCGCCGGGCCCCAGCGGAGTCGGTCTCATCGGGCTCCGCGAGCGCGCCGAACTCAGCGGTGGCAGCCTCACCGTCACCACCGATCCCTTTACCGTGTCTTTGGATCTTCCATGATTCGAGTTGCCATCGCCGACGACGAAGCGCTCATGCGTCACGGCCTGCGCATGCTGGTGGATTCAGCGCCGGACCTGAAATGCATCGGGGAAGCTAGCAACGGAAAAGAAGCCCTCGCCTTGGCTCCTCAGTGCGACGTGCTACTACTCGACTTGCGCATGCCACTGATGGATGGCCTCGAAGCCCTCGAACGTATCAAGGCATTGGGTAGTGGGCCTGAAGTGTTGGTGCTCACGGCGTTCGACACCCAATCAAACGTCCTAGCAGCGCTGAATAACGGCGCAATCGGCTTCTTGCTCAAAACGACACCGCCCCTCCAACTCATCGCAGCGATCCGGGCCGCAGCTGCCAGCCAAACCCTTCTCTCACCTTCCGTGTTGCAAGAACTGCTTGACCGTGCTAGGCCGCGCGCCAGGGATCCACGCATGTCCGCGTTGAGCGAACGGGAACTGGAGGTTGGCCAACTGATCGCCTCTGGTAAGACCAACCAAGAGATTTCCGCGGAACTGTACCTATCGTTGTCAACCGTAAAGACACACATCGCACGAATAATGGAAAAGCTCGACTGCACTAATCGAGTGCAGGTAGCGATAAAGATCCTGGAGCACAACGCCGCCTAGCTTGTCGACGGCGCGTTCCTTCCAGCGCTAGCTATTTGTCAAACTTCAACTTGCTGAGGTCGATGTTCTCCATACCCTTTGGCATCTTGGGCATGCCTGGCATTCCTGGCATACCGCCACCTGCGCCGCCCATTTGTTCCTGGAGCTTCTGCAGCTCGGCCATGTCTGGCATACCACCAGGCATACCACTCATGCCCGGCATTCCGCCCGGCATCTTTGGGCCGCGGTTCTTGATCGGCTTCTTCTTACCGTTCTTGCCCTTGCGGGTCTTGCGCTGCTTCTTCGTGGCCGAGCCACCCATGCCACCCATACCCATCTGACCAGCCATCTTGCCCATCATCTTCTTCGCTTCGAAGAAGCGCTCGACAAGATTGTTTACGTCAGCCACGGCGACACCAGAACCGTTGGCGATGCGCTTGCGCCGGGACGCATTCAGAATGGATGGATCCTGTCGTTCTGCAGGGGTCATGCCCCGAATGATGGCCTGGATGCGGTCCAGATGCTTTTCATCGACCATGTCGGCCATTTGGGACATCTGTTTGCCACCAGGCAGCATTTTCAAGATGTTGCCGATGGGCCCCATGCGGCGGATCATCAGCATTTGATCGAGGAAGTCTTCCAGCGTCAGTTCGCCAGTGCCCATCTTCTGGGCCGCTTGCATGGCCTTTTCTTGATCCAGGTGGGCCTCTGCCTGTTCGATCAGGGTGAGCATATCGCCCATACCGAGGATCCGGCTGGCCATGCGTTCTGGGTGGAAGACGTCGAAGTCTTCAAGTTTTTCGCCCGTGGAGGCAAACATGATTGGCTTGCCAGTCACCTCACGGATCGATAGCGCGGCACCACCGCGGGCGTCGCCATCAAGCTTGGTCAAAACCACACCGGTGAAGTCCACGCCATCGCGGAACGCCTGAGCGGTCTGCACGGCGTCCTGACCGATCATCGCGTCGATGACGAACAGAACTTCATCAGGGTTCACGGCGTCGCGAATGTTGCGGGCCTGCTGCATTAGGGTTTCGTCGATACCCAAGCGACCGGCGGTGTCCACGATCACGACGTCGCGCTGCTGTCGCTTAGCTTCCTCAATGCCTTCGCGAGCCACCGCAACCGGGTCGCCGTGCGAAGTGCCCATCTCGTGTTCGAGGGTGTCAATGGCAGTGCCGGGATCAGGTGCGAACGTCGGTACGCCTGCGCGCTCACCGACGATCTGCAGCTGTTGGACTGCGCCGGGACGCTGCAAGTCACAAGCTACCAGCATAGGGGTGTGCCCCTGCTTGACCAGGTGCTTCGCGAGCTTACCAGCCAAAGTGGTCTTACCTGCACCCTGCAGACCCGCGAGCATGATGACCGTGGGTGGGTTCTTCGCATAAGAAAGCCGCCGGGTTTCACCGCCGAGGATTTCCACCAGTTCCTCGTTGACAATCTTGATGACCTGCTGCGCAGGGTTCAGCGCCTCGGAAACCTCCGCACCAGCGGCGCGCTCCTTGATGCGCTTGATGAAGCCACGGACGACGGTCAGCGAGACGTCGGCTTCCAAGAGAGCTAGGCGAATCTCACGCGCGGTGGCGTTGATGTCGGCCTCCGAAAGCTTGCCCTTGCCACGCAGACCGGTCAGGGCTGATTGGAGGCGGTCGGACAAAGATTCAAACACGTCTATTGCTCCCTAGTCTTGGATGGATTCGTACCTATGTTAGTAGACCGACCAAGCGAACCACTATTTCCTACGGATTGTTCGCTAACGGCCGTCGAAAAGCGGGAGCATGAGTTAAATGCATCACATTTTGAATTGCTGTCAAGCGCATCTACACGTTAAGGGTATTGTCATTGCATGGAAAACAGCTTACGAATACCTGGAAGCAACTTACGGTGCACAGCTCACATCTTCGCAAGTTCGCCCGCAAAAATACGCTGACTTTTCTGCTGGCTTTCGGAATTTTTCTTGGGACGGGACTTCTAGTTCTGCACCCAAGTTTTGGCGTCCTTTCGGCAGCTGGGCCATCGACTAGCGAATACGTGAGCGATTCAGGGTACCCAGACATCCAGACGAAGCATATAATCGACAAAACTGCCCAGATCGAAACCCAATACCCGGTCACCTCGAATGCCACACTAAACGCGGAGCTAGAAGCCTACATCGACGCCACTCCCGGGAATAAAAAAGGCTACGAACTGTCCTACCTCAATGACCAGTTACTTTCGGTGGTCGTGGTAGCAAAGCTAGACGACGGCAGCCCGCAGCGCACTCCCCCCAACGACCTTCTCGCGAGTGGACGGCAAAGCCCTAACAGTGGCAGGCCTCATGCATGACAGTGAATCGATCCAAGCCTTCCATGCGTACGCGCGGGGGCAGCTGCTGAATTGGGCACAATCTCAAAGGCCACTGTCAGAACAACAACGCCAGCTAATCCAGCACCATGAGTTCGACAACTTCGGGATCACAGATGGCAATAAGCTAGTTTTCCAAATTCCCGAGCCAATCGCAGGCACAACAACCGACTTCACCTTACCTGCGGAAAACCTGCGCCCCTACCTAACTGCAGAGAGCGCATTTGGGCTTTTGGGCTTGCCGGAACAGGCCCCTGCCCGCGACCTGAGTCAGTGCCCACACAACTGCGTGGCAATCACCTACGATGATGGTCCGGAAGACGCGACTCCCCGGGTCCTTGATGCCCTGCAGAAGCGAGGCGCCCACGCAACCTTCTTCACCATCGGTCAAAAGGTCGCGCTTCGCCCCGAAATGGTCCAACGCATCGTTGCCGAGGGCAACGAGGTTGGCAACCATTCCTGGAGCCACCCAAAACTAAACACGCTTACTGCCGGACAGATCTCTTATCAGCTCTCAGATACAAACAACGCCATCAACAAAGCAATCGGTACCACTCCCAAAGTAATGCGCCCACCTTATGGAGCAACCAATAGCACTGTCGCCGCCGTAGCCGAAAGCTTTGGCCAATCAGTAGTGATGTGGACCATCGACTCCAAGGACTGGTTGAACCGCGACCCACAAATAGTTTGTTCCCGCGCGGTCGACAGCGCTCAGCCCGGATCAATCATCCTGATGCACGACATGCACAACACCACTGCGGATGCCACTCCTTGCGTAATTGAGGGGCTCCAGCAGCGAGGCTTCACGCTGGTGACGGTGAGCGAACTCAAGCACAGTCAATCTTGGGACGGAAAGTAGCTCGGCTAGAGGGCTTGATCTCCTCGTTCACCAGTGCGGATTCGCACGGCATCTTCCACCCGGGTCACCCAGATTTTTCCATCGCCGACTTTGCCGGTCCGGGCTGATTTCACAATGGCATCGATGACCTGCTCGACGAACTGCTCGTGAATGAGCACCTCGATTTTGGATTTCGCCACATAGTCCGGCGTGTAGGTCGCCCCACGGTAGACCTCACTATGGCTCTTTTGCATTCCGAACCCCTGGACTTCGGAAACAGTCATGCCGTGGCACCCCAGGTCAGTGAGTGCCGCGCGGACGTCGTCAAGCATAAAGGGCTGGATTACAGCACTGATGAGGAGCATTACTTACCTTCCATTCCAAGGGCGTCGTAGGCGGTTTCGCCGTGCACGTGAGCATCAATACCGCCGTGTTCGATAGCCCGATCAACACGCCAGCCCATTACCTTTTCGAGGATCCAACCAATAATCGCGGTGAGTACACCCGTGTAGAGCATCGTCGCAGCTGCCACGACAATCTGCACGATTAACAGCTTGAGGCCGTACCAGCCGCCGCCCATAAACAGGCCGATGTGATCGGCGAGCAGCGCAAGGCCAATTGTGCCCCAGATACCGGCGACGAGGTGCACGCCGACAACATCGAGGGAGTCATCAAACTTAAACCGAAACTTCAAAGCAACGCCAAGTGCCGCGAGAATCCCACCGATGAATCCAAGCACCAGAGAGGTTACCGGGTTTAAGACGCCTGCCGCGGGTGTGATGGATACCAGTCCAGCAACAATGCCGGAGGCAGCGCCGAGTGATGTCGCGTGACCGTCTCGGAGCTTCTCAGCAAGCAACCAGCCGAGGATACCCGCTGCCGCCGCGCAGGTGGTGTTGAGTGTTGCTAGTCCTGCGAGCCAGCTCGCACTGTGCGCCGATCCGCCATTGAATCCGAACCAACCAAACCACAGCAACGCCGCACCCAACATCACGAAGGGAAGGTTGTGCGGTCGGTGCGCCGTCTTCAAGAAGGTGTGCCGGCGGCCTACACAAATAGCCAATAAAAGCGCTGCTGTACCGGCGGAAATGTGAATTGCAATACCACCTGCGAAATCAACCGGTGGCACCGCTGCTTCTTCACCATCACGCCCGAACATCCACCCCGAGAGAGATTCGGCCTTCTCCGATAGAAATCCACCTCCCCACACCATGTGTACAAGCGGGAAATACACAAAAGTGGACCACAAACCAGTGAAGACAAGCCAGGTACCGAACTTCACGCGGTCAGCCAACGCTCCAGAAATCAAGGCGCAGGCGATCACCGCGAAGGTGAGCTGGTAGCCCACCTCGATCACCTTTGGATAACCGAACGAGGACATGATCGGCGCATCGGCCGTACCAATAGTGTTGCGCAACCCAAAATATTCGAAGGGATTGCCAAAAATGCCCAATACTGATTGATCACCGTAGGACATTGACCAGCCCCACAACACGTACACCACAGTGACAACACCCAGCGAACCGAAAGACATCATCATCATGTTGAGCACCGATTTTTGGCGGGACATGCCACCATAAAACAGCGCGAGCGCCGGTGTCATGAAGAGCACCAACGCTGTCGAAATTAACATCCACGGGATGTTTGCTAGATTCTCCGCATTCACGACGGGCTCCCTTTTCTCTCTTAACCCACAAAGGGCCCATCGACTCTGAAACTAATACATCTAATTTAGGACTCCTGTTCCTGCATAAGAATTTCTAATCCGGGTTTTATTCACGGTCTTTCAATAGCAGCTGCTTACGCAAAGAACCTGCCTAGGGTTAAGTAAAGAAAAGTGTGTCTCTGATGTGCGTTTTCCGCAGTGTTGTTGGCCTGAAGCCAGTATTTACTGTGGTCTGGGAGCCGTAGCCCGCTCGATGTCGTCCCTTCGGTGTAGTCGGACTACCGCTGCGGGATTATATTCATGAAAAAACGCTGCTCTACGTAGTCGGACTACGCCGAAGCGACGACATAGCACTTATGCAGCACACCCGCACCGCCGGCGACACGCCGACCGGACACACGTTTCTTTACTTACCCCCCTGCCTACGGATTTCCGCAGGCAGGTTCTTCAGCTTTTCAATGCCTCATGGCTATGCCAACAGGGCGTCGACAAAGCTTTCTACCTCGAATGGAGCCAGGTGGTCTGCACCTTCACCGAGACCCACGAGCTTCACCGGCACACCCAGCTCTTCTTGGACCTGGAAGACAATGCCGCCCTTCGCGGTGCCGTCCAGCTTGGTCAACACCACGCCGGTAATGTCCACGACGTCGCGGAACGTGCGGGCCTGGATGAGGCCGTTCTGCCCGACGGTTGCGTCGAGGACCAGCAGAACCTCATCGACCTTGGCCTTTTTCTCCACCACGCGCTTGACCTTGCCCAGCTGATCCATCAGGCCAACCGAGGTGTGCAGGCGGCCGGCGGTATCAATCAGCACCACGTCGGCTTGGGTTTCCACGCCCTTCGCCACGGCATCGAACGCCACGGAAGCCGGATCTGCGCCCTCGGCGCCGCGGACAGTCTCCGCACCTACGCGACGCCCCCACGTCTCAAGCTGGTCAGCGGCAGCCGCACGGAAGGTATCAGCCGCGCCAAGAAGAACCTTATGCCCCATCGACACGAGCACACGGGCAAGCTTGCCGGTAGTAGTGGTCTTACCGGTGCCGTTCACACCGACCACCAAGACCACCGCAGGCTTGCCTTCATAAGGCATCGCCTTGATCGAACGATCCAGCTCTGGGCGCCCAATCTCAATCAGCGTCTCGCGCAGCATGGCCTTCGCCTCTGCCTCGGAAGACACGCCTCGCTCGGCGATCTTTTCGCGCAGCATCTCAACTGCTTTCACCGAGGTGTTAGCACCAAGGTCAGCCATGATGAGCTGATCTTCGATTTCTTCCCACGCATCCTCGTCAAGGTCACCTGCGGAAAGCATGCCCAGCACTGACTGCCCCAGGAAGTTGTTCGACTTAGCGAGCTTGCCACGCAGCTTACCCAGGCGCCCCGCTGCGGGTTCAATCTCGTCCAACGGCTGCGGTGCCGGCACAGGCTCGGTATCAGGGGCCGGGGTCTGTGCTAGCGCAGCCTCGGCACCCTCAGCGGTAGCGCTCGCAGCTACGGCGGCTTCCTCAGCCTCCGCTGCGATGTCCGCTTCCGCGGGCTTATCGACGGCCTCTTCCACATCTTCCTCAGGCATCAGAGACGCTGCAGCCGGTTCAGTATGCACCGGTTCGACCTCCGCCACAGCCTCGACCTCATCGGATTTATCTTCGCGTTCGACTTTGCGCAAGGTCATCGGCTCTGGTTCCACTGGTTGTGGCTGATGTGCAGGTTCGGCAGGCGCTGCTGGCCCGGAAGGAGCTACTGGTTGCACCGGATCCTTAACCTGCGGTGCCTGTTGAGCTTGAATTGGCGTCGTTTCTGCCAACTGCTGATTAGGAAGCAGTTCTTGTTTCTGCTTCGCGGGCGCAAAGTTGAACCCACTCTGAGCCGTGTAATTACCGCTCTTTTCTTGCTGGGTAAGTTCTTTTGTCTTCTCGTTGTCCTTGGAGAACGAAATTGTCTTTGCCTTTTTGCGTTGGTTTCCGAGCACCACGAGGAGCACAACCAAAAGCAGCAGGACAACAACCGCACCAATAATGAGATAAGTGGTATTCATGCTGTCCATACTGTCAGGTTGAGGCACCGTCCTGCCACTTGAACCGAGCCAACAGAGCTTGCGGTGCCCAATCGTGCATCACTTTCCCCAAAAATGGGGAGAATCGCGAGCGGAGCTAGATACCGGGGTACTTGACCGCCAACACCATCGCGTCGGCAGCAATCAGGTCGCCAGTCACCAGGTCCGGGACGATCTCGGCCAACTCCGCCCAATAAGACGAGGCCTTCATCAGCAGTTTCGGCTTACCCATCAAGCCGTGCGCATGCATGCGCGCAGCCAACGCGAAAACCAACGAGGCAACGGGAGCCAAAGCCCAGTGGTTTTCCCGAGCATTCGTGTCTACCCCATCGAGCTTGTCGAAACGCACGCGCGCCGAGGCATAGATCGAACGATTATTGCCTTTGAGCGCTCTCAAGGTGCTGACCATCGTCTGGATCACGGTCTCGTCGGAAAGCAGCCGGGTGAGTTCGGCCCGCTTGTGGAAGGCTTCCATCACCGCGAGCAGACGGGCCGAGTCATCCATGATCGCGCCTGGTACGATATCGCCCTGCGCAAAAAGAACTTCCAACAGTGCCTTTTGCTGGGCCTCGTCCATGAGTGCAAGTTGGACGGTGCCGCGGTCAATGCACGCAGTATCCAGGGTGTTGTCTCGACCTGTTGCCAGTGCCTCCACCAATCTTTTACCTGCGATAGCCTCAAGCGCTTTGACTACATCTCGGGTGCTTTCCTCGGCTTCGATCAAGGCAGGCAGCTGCCCCATGAGCTCTAAGGCTCCCATCCACGGGCTTCGGTGTGTCTCCGAAGTACCCACGGATGCGAACTGGCCTAGAATCAATCCGGAGGCGATAATACGACCAGGCTGCTTTTCTGCAGGAACGAGCGAGGCTGACAAGCCATCAAGCGCTGCAGCCGGGTTCGAAGACAGCGCCGCCAACACTGCTTCCCGGTTGTGGTGTTCGCCCTTCCAGCTGGCCAAATAGTCCCACAGCACCGGCATGACGGCGGCGTCATCCGGGGCCACTTCGCTCTCCCCAGCTAGGAAAGCCGACAACTGGGAAAAAACTTCCTCTTGATCTGCGAAGAATCCCGGCTGTACCACTCGCTGAGCGGCCGCAGTTGGCGCGTACGGAGCTCGCAACACATTAAACGGGTCCGAGGAATGCACATCAATGATGAGGTCGCCTGCCGCAACCAAATTCGCTGGCAGCGGTGTGCGCACACCCGCAATGTCAAGGGAAACCGCAGGCATCCACGGCGCTGTTGCCGACCACAGCCAAGCGGCCAGCGGCCGATCCGTGGCGAGACCAGTCAGGACGAGGTCACCGTCCTCGATGCTCATCGCCTCAAAATGCTGCAGCGTGTCAATATCAGCGAGGTTTACCGACGCCCGCTTTTTGCTACGCGGATCCGTCCATTCCAACTCGAGGCGCCCAGTCATCATCGTCGTGGCCAACTGAGCCATCGGTGCTGTGTACGTCACCCCATCCTGCGTGGTGAGCTTCACCGTACGCACCGGCGCACCATGCTGGTTACGCAGGCTCACCATTGGCCGGCCCAAATTCGCACCCGCCCGGAGCCGCAGCGTCCCCTCGGCGTCCAGGTCCGCCGCCCGGCAGCTAATCCGGGTCGTACGCCACAATGCAGGCTTTCCGACGAGCGGAAGCTCAAACTGCAGACGTGGCGGAATAAACCTGATCGGCAACTGGTCGCCAGGATCGTTGGTCACCGCGAATGTCGCGTCCGCTGCATCCGGGGCGACTTCAATAGTGCGTGGCTGCACCTCAAATGGCTTCGTCGTGGGCTTGACCAGCAACACTGCTTCCGAAAGCCCACCTGCAGCTGGAATTCGAACGGATCGGACCAGGCCAGCGAAATCAGTGGCGGCAGCCATCCCTTCGACGATGGCGAACTCGTGGCGGAAAGACTCATTGCGCGGGCCACGTAAGCGCACTAGATACTCGCCAATCCACGGATCGTCGTAGGCCTCGGGGTCAAAAATGTCGAAGCTGCCACCCTCCGCAGGGACTTCAACAGGCTCCTCCGAGGAGACCTCAACACCAGCTGCACCTACCCCGGCGAAGCTAGAGATAGACAGATACCAGGTTTCATCAGCGCCAGAAAGAGTCGGAGGGAAGTCCACAATGAGGCTAGCCGTATGCACGGGCAGCCCCGCGAGAGTGCGGAGATTCTCCACGGCCGGGCCTGGATCCCGGAAAGTGACGCGTTGACGCGGGCTGATTGCCCGCACCGGGCGGACCGGAGAAATCTGCTGCCCGGGGCGAACCGCCTGGAGCGAATCAGCGCGAGAGGTGTCGAGCACTCGACACACCCAGGAGTCCCAGCCCTCGACTGGGAATTCTTTCACGATTGGCAGTGGCTTGGACGTTACGACGTCGACAAGCTCGGTGTCCGCCGGGCACAACACCTGCAGCGATGAGTAGTGCACCGAAGCCTTAGCGGAAATGTCACGGCCCTTCGGATTGAACACCACAATCGGGTCATCGGAATTGATCACGGGGACGTTCCAGGTGATCCCGTTCGTGGAGTCGACGACGGTCAGCTCGCGAATGGCATGGTCAAGGGTGATGTCCAGTAGCTCGGAATACTCCGAGGTGTCACCCCACGGACGGCCCGTTCGGAAGATGCGCGTGGTGCCTTCCTGGCTGACGCGCCACAGAATCTCGGCGCCGGCAGCAATGCGCTGTTCGGGCAGCCGCAGGCACACCTTCTGGCGCTCTGCGTCCAAAATGATCCGCGGACGCATTTCGCGAGTAGCTACGCCCACCGCGTTGCGCCGATCCACGGTGCCGGCAGGACGTTCCTTGAGCTCTTCGATCACCGAGTCTGCGATCAGCGGGGCCAGTTGCAAGTGAGAGCGGTCGCGGTCCAACCACGAGGTGGGGTGCTGCAACGAGAAGTCACGCAGCTGCTCGATGCCTGCAAACACTTTGTCGTGGTGGCTCCCCTGTGGAAGGTCGAGGGTGCGGTGGTCGAAATCAGGGGCATCCATCGCCTCCAGCACCGCTGGGATTTTCGCCGAGGTGACGCCGGTGTGCAGCTCCAAGCTCTCTACGGGATCATCGGAAAACACCTCCAACCCGAGTTGGCTGAGCAAAGGGAGGATGCGGGAGGTGACGGCGTCGATTAGCGCTGGCGAGGGGGTAATTTCCAGCCCGCCGAGGTATTCCACCGGAAAGTTTTCCGGAGCGACCATCCGGGAGGCGCGTTTGATGAGTGTGGTCGCGGTGAGGGCCGGCATGACGTCGATGAGGGCACCGAAGTCCGCACCTGCAGAGAGCTGACGGCGCACGAAAGTGCCAAAGAAGCGCTCGATGCGTTGGAGCTCGTCGCGGGAGAGGCCAGAGTTTGGGAAAAAGTCGATGTCGCTTAGTGTTTGGGAAAGTTGAAGTTCTGTTTGTGAGGCCCAGCCCAGCAGCGAGTCCATGGGATCGGCGATGGGATGTGCTCCAGAGGCGCTCATCGGGTTTTTTCCTACCTTTTCAATTCATAAAATGGCCAGATTACTTCGGTGGCAGAGTTGCCTTTCCAGCATAGCGGGCAACCTAGGTAGCAGGACTCATACGTTGGCTGATGACGCGGGTCACCCCGTCGCCACGCATGGTCACGCCGTAGAGCACATTTGCCACATCCATGGTTGGCTTTTGGTGGGTAATCACGATGAGCTGACTAGACTCCCGCAGCTTTTCAAACAGGGCAATCAACCGTCGCAAGTTCGTGTCATCGAGGGCAGCTTCGACCTCGTCCATGACATAGAACGGGCTGGGGCGAGCCTTGAAAATAGCAACCAACATGGCAAGTGCTGTCAGTGATTTCTCGCCACCCGAAAGCAAGGTCAGTCGCTTGACTTTTTTGCCTGGCGGTCGGGCCTCGACTTCGATGCCGGTAGCGAGCATGTCCTCCGGGTCTGTGAGTACCAGTCGCCCTTGGCCGCCCGGAAACAGCGTCTCAAAGACTGCGGGGAATTCACGCTCGACGTCATGCCACGCATCGGTGAACAGCTGCAGGATCTTTGCGTCGACATCGGTGATCACGTCTGTCAGGTCCTTGCGCGCCCGCTGCACGTCCGCGAGCTGGCCGGCTAGGAACTCATAGCGCTCCTCCAGCGCTTTGAATTCTTCCAAGGCCAGTGGATTGACCTTACCCAGCGAGTTCAGCGCCTTTTCCGCCTTCTTAAGACGCTCCTGCTCCGCCGCCTTGTCGAAGTCTTCGCCCGGCGCGTATTCCGCCAGCAGCACTTCGATCGGTACCCCCAACTGCCCTTCGGCTTGCGCTTGGGCTTCCTCAATCCTGACTTGTGCCTGCGAACGGGCGATGTCGGAGGCATGTTTGTTGTCCGAGAGCCGGTTCAGCTGTACCTGGATGGCGTGGGCGCTGTCTTTGACCTGGGCCAGTTTGGCATTGAGTTGTGACTTGACGAGAGCGGTTTCTTCCCGTCGCGTCGCGGCCCGCGCAGTGGCATCGGATACGCGGTCATGAATGAGCTCAGCGTTGCGAGCCACCGCACGGGCGAGCTCGACCTTGGCCTTACGTGTGGCCATGGCAGCTTCGTGCCGAATTTTGGCTTGGCGCTCGTGCGTTGCTTGTCGACGCAGCTGATCTCCCCGACCGCGTTGTTGCCCGGCGCGCTCCTCGGCGGTCCGCAGTGACAGTCGTGCTTCCATCTCCATCGCTTTGACCTGGGCGAGCGCAGTTGCAGCTTCGTCGCGTGCTTGTGTCGATGGCTCTGTTGGTTCGTCGGTGTCCTCGACGCGGGAAAGTCGGTCGAGGGTTTCCGCTAGTTGTTGTTCGAGCTCTGCGACACGCACTTCCGCTGCGGTAACACGCGCGGCCATGCGTTCGTGTTCGTTTTTGGATGCCTCCGTCTGTTTCGCGAGGCGATCGGCGTCGCGCTGCAGGCTCTGGGTTGCGGTGTCGTGGTCTCGAAGCGCCGCCTTGGCTGCGGCTGAGGCGATTTGGGCTTCATCATAGGCAGACTGAGCACCGGCGAAGGTTCCGGAGATCTCTTTGAGCTGCTCTTTGGTTTGGGCAAGCTCGCTGCTTGCCTCGGCGATGTGGGTAGCGACTTCAACTGTTGAACCGGACCCCGAACCTACCGCGACCCAGCCCTCTCCCACGACCGTGCCTTCGGGCGTGATCGCACGCAGTCGGGGGTCGCTGGCGACGAGTTCGCGGGCGGCATCGAGGTCAGGGACCAGGACGGCGTCGGCAAGCAAGCGGGTCACGGTCCCGGAAACCTGCGGTTGCAAGCTAACTACGTCAAGGAGCCAGCGAGCGTCGGCGGGTAGATCGGCGTCGAGCCGCCAGGTGCCCGTCACAGCGGTCTCAATAACCACTGTGCGGTGGGCGCCAGCGAGCTTGTCGACGGCCGACTGTCCCAATTTCTCGCCGACCAGCGCTTCGGTAGCACTTCCCAACGCTGCGGCAAGGGCGGGTGCATTTTCCTTTGGCACCTGAATCTGGCTGGCTAGCTGCTCGTATTCGGGCAGTAATTCGGCCGCGGCTGATTTCGGTGCGGTTTGCTGCAAGGTGGCGATGCGCGCTTCTAACCCGGAAACGCTGCGTTCCAGGTTGCGTTGTGTGGCTCGGACCTGTTCGAGTCGGGAGTGCGCGGCCGCGGATTCCGCTCCAGTTCTATCGACAGCTTCTTGCAGAGGCTGCCGGTCGCGGGCGCGCTGCTGGTTGTCTTCGCGCAGCGTTGCTTGTTCGCTGGCTGCTGCTTGAACTCGAGATAGTGTTTCCTCAAGCTGTTCAGTTAAGCGTTCGGCATCTTCCTGAGCGCGCTCTAAGGCGCTGCGCTGGGATTCTTCCGCGGCCAACAAGCGCACGACGCCTTCGCGACGGTCCGCGATCGCTCGCACCTGAGCTAGGTGTTCGCGATCCGCCTCGCGCATGATTGCTTCTTGTTCCTCGACCTGTTCGCGGATCGTCTCCAGCCGTTCCCGGCTGATCTCCACAGTTTCATCGAGTTCTTGTTGCTGCTCGTCAGCTTGCTTCGCGCGTGCTTCCAGTTCATCAGGATCTGGACCGGAGTAGGCGATGTCGCCGACTTGGGCATTGGAACGATCTTTGGCGATACGCACGGTTGCCGCGACGCGCTCTGCGAGAGCGGAAAGTTGGAACCACAACTGTTGGGCTTCTTCGGCAGCAGCGGTAGCTGCTTGAAATTCCGTATCGAGCTGAAGCTGCTGCTCGGAGTGTTCTTCTAGCTGTTCCGTGAGGCTTTCTACCTGCTCGGCAAGGATTTTCGCCTGTGACTCAGAGGCATCGAGTTTTTCTTTCAGCTCCGTGAGGTTGGCCGCGGCGAGTCTCAAGCGCGCGTCCCTGAGGTCGGCCTGTACGGTCGCTGCCCGTTGCGCGGCTTCCGCCTGGCGAGCAAGAGGCTTGAGCTGTCGCTTCAGTTCGGCAGTGAGGTCCTGCAGGCGATCAAGATTGGCCTGCATGTTGATGAGCTTGCGCTGGGCCTTTTCTTTGCGCCGCCGGTGTTTAAGCACACCAGCCGCTTCCTCGATGAACGCCCTGCGGTCCTCGGGCTTTGATTCCAAGATTTGCGCGAGGCGTCCCTGCCCTACAATCACATGCATCTCACGGCCAATACCGGAGTCCGACAACAACTCTTGGATGTCCATGAGTCGGGCTTTCGCCCCATTAATTTCGTACTCGCTGGCACCGTCGCGAAACATCCGGCGGGTGACGGAAACCTCGGAATACTCGATAGGCAACGCACCTTCCGAGTTGTCGATGGTAAGCGTCACCTCTGCGCGTCCGAGCGCCTGACGCTGCCCGGCACCTGCGAAAATGACGTCTTCCATTTTGCCACCGCGCAGTGTCTTCGCACTGTGTTCGCCCATCACCCACGCCAAGGCATCCACAACGTTTGACTTACCCGAGCCGTTGGGGCCAACGACCGCACAGATTCCGGGTTCAAATTTTAGGGTCGTCGATGACGCGAAAGACTTAAATCCTTTGAGCGTCAGCGATTTCAAGTGCACCGCTTGATAATAACAAGTGGGCCTATTGTCTTTGACTCGCGGCGCAGGAGCACCCGCTAGCGTTCGCGAAAGCCCTGCTCCCCCTGTGGTTGTCCCCACTGCTCAACGACAAGGGTGACTTCTCCGGGGCGTCGATGGTTCGTTGGTATTTCTTTTAGCCGCGTGAGGAGATCCTCGCAGCGGGCGGCTGGTCCCTCGGCCACCACGTACACGCGACCGTCAGCAAGGTTCGTTGCGCTGCCGGCGAGTCCGAGCTCTAGCGCTTGGGACTTTGTCCACCAGCGAAAGCCAACACCTTGCACGGTTCCATGCACGAATGCGATCAGTCTCTTGTTTTCCATCGCCTCCTCCTCTTCCTCGAAGGTACCGGGTTGAAGAACGAAAACACCGCACCACGCCTTCGTCGACGTGCTGCGGTGCCTTCATGCTGGCTGAAAACTAGCGGTGGGTCAGCGGGTCTGAACCATCCCAGCATTCCATGCCGTCCCAACCGCGGATGCCGGGGACGTCATCACGGTGGAACACGGGATTTAATCCCTGTTTGCGCTGCTCTGCGAAGTTCTTCAACAGTGCTACCGCGATGCCACCCATCGGAAGGATAGCGATGAGGTTCACGGTGGCCATCAGACCGGAAAAGACGTCAGCAAGAGCCCAGACGAGCGGGACGGACCCAAGCGCACCACCAAACACGCACAGCACCACGAGCACCCGGTAGCCGTTCAGCAGGCCCTTTGAGTTGGAGGCAAACTCAATGTTGCTTTCCCCGTAGTAGTAGTTACCAATCACGGAGGAAAACGCCAGGAAGATGATGACGACCGTGAGGAAGTGGATTCCCCAGCTGCCCACGTTAGAGGCCAGGGCGTTCTGGGTCATTTCCATGCCTGTGAGGTTGCTATCGACGTCGCCACGCGCCAGCAAAATGATAAAGGCGGTGATGGAACAGACGACGATCGTGTCGAAGTAAACACCCAAGGTTTGAATCAAACCCTGCTTGACGGGGTGGGACACCGAAGCGGTCGCAGCGGCGTTCGGCACTGAGCCCATACCGGCTTCGTTGGAGAACAGGCCACGCTGCACGCCCTTCATGATGACCGTGCCCAACGTGGCTCCCGCGAACTCACGGATCCCGAACGCGTGTGTCCAAATCGACCACACCATGCCCGGCACCTTATCGATGTTGATCGCGATCACAATAACGCCGATCACGATATACATCACTGCCATGACCGGCACGATGACCTGCGTAAAGTTGGCGATGCGCTGGACGCCACCGAACACGATCATCGCGGTCAGCGCCGCCAAGATCAGGCCGACGATGATGTTGGTGATCAGCGGGTCGGAATCGAACGAGGTCACGACAGCTGCCGAAATCGAGTTCGACTGCACCGCATTGAACACGAAACCATAGGTGACAGTGATGAGCAGGACAAACAACATCGCCGCCCACTTGAGCTTCCACACCTTGGTGATGTAGTACGCCGGGCCACCTCGGTACGAGGCGTGATCTTTGACCTTGAATGCCTGGGCCAGCGTGGACTCGACGAACGACGTCGCGCCACCCATCAACGCCAACATCCACATCCAGAACACAGCGCCGGGGCCACCCGTCGAAATGGCAATCGCCACTCCTGCAACATTGCCCGTGCCGACGCGCGAAGCTGCCGAAATCGTGAATGCCTTAAACGCCGAAATGCCCTTTTGGCCTTCAGCAATGTCCGACGGCTTCTCGACGATCACCTTGAACATATCCGGGATGTAGCGGATCTGCACGAGCAACGTCGTAATGCCGAACCACACACCCGCGATAACCAGCAACGCGATGACCAGCAACCAATACTTTTCGTTGAATACACCTATGTATTCCACAAGTTTGTCCATGCGTGAAACTATATCGAGACTGTGACAGGCTGAACAATTCAAAATCGCCTGGTTGCCTTTTAGTTCTTTGAGGTGCCTCGTGATTAGGGTCGAGTGGCGAGGTGCCAGGCTAAGGCTCATAGACCTGCGTGCTGGGTGATTTACGGACGCGGTAGGGCGACGATTCGAGTTTTGGGCTCCACTACCGCCCGCCAAAACATGGAGGCTGCAAAGGCTCTATGTCGTCCCTTCGGCGAAGTCAGACTACCTAAACGTGGTTTTATTCACGATTTTTGGCCCTTCTGTGTAGTCCGACTGCACCGAAGGGACGACATAGAGGGTTTGACGCCCCGCCCCCGGAAGCAACTGGCCGTGAATCTGCCCATCGCCAGAGCTCCTAGCCGGACACTCCGACCTTTGTTTTCTCCGCTTAAGTAATGCCATGCTCGATAATCTTTGCCGGGAAGCGATCCAAGCTGAACTAGCTACGCTTTCTTATGAAGTTCGATCTCAGCCCGATCGGTTGGACCGCTATCTAGCCGAAGACTTCCATGAGTTGGGCGCATCAGGGGCAGAAATTTTCAAAAGCACACGGCGGAGCGCGTGGCAAAATACACCAAATCCTCCGACCCCGAATTGATTCCGCAAGACATACGGGCCACACGCATCAGCGACGACACCGTTCTACTTACCTACAACCTGGACGAAGTCCACCGCAGCACTAACAGGTCTTCTCTTTGGCGCAAGCGTGACGACGGACAATGGGAAATGTTGCACCACCAAGGAACGATTCGCACGTGAACACCTAGGCATCGAACAAAACGCATACACGCACATAACCTGGTATGTCCTCAGTGCGCTAGGTCGTACCTCCGGAGTAGTACTCCTACCTAGATCGTGGAAAATCGGGCGAACATTGGGCTGCTGCGTAGGAGTACTACTGCGGAAGTACTACCTAGCAAGGGCCAGCCCGATGCGTGGCCAAGTGCACAATCCGAGCCAGAAAAACGCGTTTTCCTGTCTCAAATCCAGCTGGGCATCGTAATCAGAATAGATCGGTTCATCCCAAAACTTGACACTTCGGACAATAATACGAGCTCCGGTTCATGAATTTCTCTCGAATGATCAACGTCCCACACGCAAAGCACGGCTGACCCACCTGCCCATACGCATGTAATGACCTCGAAAAATAGCCTGATTCGCCATTCACATTCACGTACAAGGCGTCAAAAGACGTCCCTCCCAATTCCAAAGCCGCGCCCATGACTTCCCGGCCGGCGTCGATAAGCATGCGCACCTGCGACAACGACAGCTCACACGCTGGGGTGCGCGGGTGGATCTGCGCAGCCCAGAGCATTTCGTCGGCGTAGATGTTGCCCACCCCGGATAGGACGGTTTGGTCGAGCAGGACGCGCTTGATGTCGCTGCGCTTCGCAACGGTCTGGGCCGCAACCGCCTCGTCATCGAAGATCGGGTCGAAGACATCCCGGGCGATGTGCGCAATGGATGGCGGGATATTGTCGCTGTTCAGGGTGCCGAATTCCCAGGCGCCGAAGGTGCGTTGGTCGACGAACCAGGCCTCGGAACCTGTGTCCAAAAACAGCCGAGCGCGCAAGTGCTTGTGCATGCGCACACCCGGGTCCTTAATCAGCATTTGACCGCTCATACCGAGGTGTATGAGCAGGAACTGGTCGTCGGAAAGTTCGAGCCACAGGTACTTGCCGCGGCGACGGACGGCGTCGATAAGCTGCCCGGAGAGACGACTTACTTGCTCGGTCGCCCCGCCGGCTTGCCGACGCGCCACGCGCGGGTGGATGACCTCGGCACGGACAATTCGGCGACCGATGAGATGGGATTCGAGACCCCGACGGACAACCTCGACTTCGGGAAGTTCAGGCATTGCTCCAGCTTAGATCCGCGAACGTCGCCGTGGCACCCCTTGGGCCAGCACCAACGCGGCAAGTATTGCGAGCCCGCCCAACGCTTGCACAACGCTGAGGGATTCGCCCACGTAGAACACCCCGATAAGAGTGGCCACCAGGGGCGCGATCGGAGCGAGCAGCGAGATGCGTACCGCATCCAAAGCCGCCAGGGCCTTAAACCAGATCATGTAGGCGATGAGCGCCCCGAAAATACACAGGTACGCATATCCGGCGATCTGGCTGCCGGTGAGGCGTTCGGGAAGGCCTTCCCACGCGAGAAATGGCGTGAGCATCAAGCCACCAAGCGTAAGTTGCCAGGAGGTCACCGCAAGCTGCGAAACACCCTCGGGCCGACCCCACTTCTTGGCCAAGACCGTGCCGGTGCCCATGCACACGCTCGCCGCCAGCCCCGCAACGACACCCGGCAGCGTGAGGTGCGCCCCTGGTGTCAAGGTCAACGCTGCAACGCCGCACACAGCTAACAGGCCCGCCACGACTTGTGATAGCTGCAGCCGGGTGCCAAGCAGGGCTGGAGCTAGCGCCATGACCACCAGTGGCGAGGTATTGGTCAGCACGGATGCGACCCCATTGGGCAGCATGTAGGCCGCGAGGAAAAGGAAGCCGAAGAAGCCGGTGAAATTGAACAGGGCCAACGTGGTTGCTTTTGCCCACCAGCGACCTTGGGGCAGGCGTCGTTGCCAGAGCAACAGCAGCAGCCCTGCAGGAAGCGCACGCAAAACTGCGGCAAGAATCGGTCGACCCGGGGGCAATACTTCTGAGGTGACCACATAGGTGGTTCCCCAGATCACCGGCACAATAGCAGCTTTCAAAAATTCCATGACATTCCCAATAGTTTGACGTCAAAGTGTTTTGGCCAAGTTAGAATAACCCCTATGTCACTACCCGTCAACAGCGCGATCACACAATGGCACGATGCCTTAGATGGAATCGACCCGACGCCGATGCAAACGACCATGCGACTGAGCCGACTATTTCACGAGGTGGATGGGAAGATCACCGGAAACATCAAGCGTTTTGATCTACAACCTTGGCAATTCGACGTCCTAGCCACCCTGAGGCGAAGTGGCCCCCTCTGCGCCTCTGACCTAGCAGAATCCGCGCTAATCTCCGCCTCGGCACTCACCAACCGTATCGACCGACTGATCGCGCAAGGGCTCGTTACCCGCGACACTGACCCCCACAGCAGACGTCGCACCCTCATCAACCTCACCCCCGCCGGCCGGGAACTTATCGATGCCACCCTGCCCAGCCACCTCGAGACCTGCGCCTCAGCCTTCCCGCGCCTTAGCGCTGCGGAAAAGGCGCAGCTCGATGCGTTGCTCGCCAAAGCGCTCGGCGAGAACTAGCCGAGTTCAGCCGCCTGGGCTGCTTGTGCCCGCTTCGATTCAAACTCCGCCACCGTGAGATCCAGAAGCGCAAGGTATGCAACGTGGGCCGCATGCTGTTCGGCCAGCTTCTTGTTCTGCCCGCTGCCCTGCCCCAGCTCAACACCTTCGATGGTTACGGTTGCCACGAAGGTGGTGTCGTGGTCCGGGCCGGAAACTTCAGCGCTATATTCTGGCATTGCCAATTTGCGCTCGGCGACCCGCTCTTGCAGCATCGTCTTCCAGTCCTGGTTCATCGCCTTGGACGATGCCGTATCAATCTTGCGCTGGAATAGCCTCAGCACTACCTCGCGCGCTATCTCAAAGCCATGCTCCAGGTAAATGGCTCCGAGCAGAGCTTCCGTTGTGTCGGCAAGAATGGAGTCCTTGGTGCGACCGTCGCTGAGTGCCTCACCTTTCCCGAGCAAGATGTGCTCACCAAGTCCGATTTCTCGAGCGATGTCCGCCAAGCCGTAGCGGCTCACGATCCCTGCGCGCATCTTGGAAATATCCGACTCTGGGCGAGTCGGATACTGCACGTAGAGCTGATTTGCGACAGAAAGTCCAAGCACCGCGTCGCCCAGGAACTCAAGTCGCTCATTGTTCGGCAAGTTCCCGTTTTCGTTTGCGAAAGACCGGTGCGTGAGTGCTAGTCGCAAGCTGTCGTCGCTAAGCTGCACGCCGAGAGCGGTCAGCAAGGGGGCGTGATCGACCGCAGCGAAGGCCTTCTCTAAAGCGGGAAGTCCTGTTTCGCGGTGTTTTTTGCGGCTCACTTGAACTTCTCCAGACCTGCCCAGCGCGGATCGATGAGGTCGTTTTCTTCGCCCGAAACGCCATCCGGAGCGGGCACCTCGTCATCAGAACATTCGAGCCCGAAGTCCTGGCAAGTAGGATTGAATGGCAGCTCCAGACCAACCACGTCGATCACAGATTGCAGCAGGTCAATGCGGTTATCGACGACCATCGGTAGCTCATCTTCTTCCGAATCAGGATCGTCACCCTGGATGAAATCCGCCGAGGCTGCAAACACTTCATTGATGTGAAAAGTACGTTCGGGGTGCAGTGCATCTAGGCAGCGAGCGCATTGCCCAGTCAGTTTGGCGGTAACATCGGCGTCCACCATAATGCCTTCGCCAAGCGGGGTCAGCGTGGCAGCCACACTGACTTCTTCGCCTTCGTCGATGGCCATCATCGCGATACCAATGCGAGCCGGGCTCGGACCGGTCTGAGTACGGGTTTCCGGCATTAAGCCACCGCGCAGCAGGGCTGCACAGTCAAAAATAAAAGGAGATGTCATAGCGCTAGTTAGCCTACTCTTGCCGGGGGCCGAAACTGTTATTCGCCGTAATCGTGGGAGTCAGCGGGAGTGTGCGTGCGACCGCCGCTCGACGCCCCGGTCGCACCTGCCCCACGACGAATGGCAGAACGGTCTCGCGACACTGCCCGCAACGTTGCCGACAGCGACTCCTCAAATTCAGCCAATTTGCCGTCTACATAAGCGTCACATTCGCTGCGCAAGCGGTTGGAATCAGTATGAGCTGCGTCAACGACCCGATGTGCTTCTTCGTTCGCGCGGCGCACCACTTCGGATTCAGAGACCAAGCGGTGCTGCTCAGCAAGACCTTCATCCACAGCACGCTGGTAAGACTCGTTGCCCTTTGCTTCCAGACGGGCAGCTTCTGCGGAAGCTCGATCAACCATAGCGGTGGCATCGCGGTGAGCGGTGTCCACCAGGTGAGCTGCCTCGTCCTCAGCCTTTGCGACTAACGTGTGCGCGCGGTTTTCGGCATCAGCGACCATGGCATCGGCATCTTCACGAGCACGTGTCACGGTTTCATGTGCCTCGGCATTTGCATCCTCGACGATGAGTCGGGCACGATCCTCAGCTCCGCGAATAATCTCGTCGCGCTGGTCGAGGACATCCTGCGCGTCATCGACCTCTACCGGCAATGCATTTCGCAGATCATCCAGCAAAGCAAGCATTTCGTTGCGAGGAACCATACAGTTAGCAGTCATTGGAACGCCGTAAGCTTGCTCGACGGTTTGAACCATTTCATCCAGGGCTTCAAAAACGCGGTACATGGTTCCCAAGCGTACCTGTGGATTCGCCTCAGCACCGGCTACCACGCGCCTACATGAAGCACTTTTTACCCAGGGCCCCTACCAAGTATCGCAAGAGGCCAGGCACCACCCCGCGCAAACAAAAGCACCCCAGCAGGCCACTGGTCATCTGAACCAGCGTGCTGAGGTGCTCAAGGTCCGAGAGCGACTTAGATTACGCCCTGGGCAAGCATTGCATCGGCAACCTTCTTGAAACCGGCGATGTTTGCGCCGATCACGTAGTCACCTTCGTGACCATATTCCTTAGCGGTCTTAGCCACGTTCTTGAAGATGCCCGACATGATCTTCTGCAGACGATCATCGGTGTACTCGAAGCTCCACGAGTCGCGAGAGGCATTCTGCTGCATTTCCAGCGCGGACGTCGCAACGCCACCAGCGTTGGCTGCCTTACCCGGACCAAAGTGGATACCCCGTTCGCGGTAAACCTCGATAGCCTCGGCCGTCGACGGCATGTTGGCGCCTTCTGCGACGAACTTGCAGCCGTTATCTGCCAGGGTGGCGGCATGCTCACCGTTGAGCTCGTTCTGCGTAGCACATGGCAACGCAACGTCACATGGCAGATCCCAGATGGAACCGTCGGTGTGATAACTCGCCCCCTCGACTTCATCCGCGTACGCAGAGACACGTTCGCGACGCACTTCCTTGATGTCTTTGAGCTTTTCGACGTCCACGCCGTTCGGGGTGTGTACCCAGCCGGAGGAATCCGAGAACGCGATGACGGTAGCGCCCATTTGCTGAGCCTTTTCGATCGCGTAGATTGCGACATTGCCGGAACCGGAGACGATGACCTTGGCACCTTCCAAAGAAGCTCCGCGGGCGGCCATCATTTCCTTGGTGAAGTACACCGCGCCGTAGCCGGTAGCTTCGGTACGCACGAGGGAACCGCCCCAGGTAAGGCCCTTACCGGTTAATACGCCGGATTCGTGCTGGTTGGCGAGGCGACGGTACTGACCGAACAGGAAACCGATCTCACGGCCTCCCACGCCAATATCACCTGCTGGAACATCGCGGTACTCACCGATGTGGCGGTACAACTCGGTCATAAATGATTGGCAGAACCGCATGATTTCCGCGTCAGACTTGCCCTTTGGATCGAAATCGGAGCCACCCTTGCCGCCACCGATTGGCAGGCCGGTCAGCGAGTTCTTGAAGATCTGCTCAAAGCCGAGGAACTTAACGATGCCCAGGTTGACCGATGGGTGGAAGCGCAAACCACCCTTGTATGGGCCGAGCGCGGAGTTGAACTGGACACGGAAACCGCGATTGACCTGGACTTGACCTTCATCATCAACCCAAGGTACGCGGAAGATCAGCTGGCGTTCTGGTTCGCACAGCCGCTGGATCAGGCTGTAGTCGGCGTAGTGAGGATCCTTTTCCAGGACAATTTTGAGTGAGTCGAGAACTTCGGCAACTGCTTGGTGAAACTCTGGCTCACCCGCATTGCGCTGGAGCAACTTGTCATAGTATTCGGAAACTTGGGTCTCAATAGACATGTTTCACCCTTCCTGGAACAGCGAGATAACAGCTTCGCGGTTCGGATATGAAGTGTAGCGCTACCCGAAAGTTAGTCGAGAGACTGCTCGACCGCGGGCCTTAAGACCCGCTACACTATGTTCGCAACTGTGGCGTCACAAACTCCCATACCCGTTCTGCGACACTGCAAAGTGGTTATTTGACCACTGGTCACTTTTGCAGATTCAACAGTTTGCCAGACTCTAGGTTTGCTCCCTGTCGGCCCTGCAAGAACTAACCGGCGATATTTGCACTCTACCAAATAATTTGCATGAAATTCTCTACCAACCTGCGCTTTCAGCCAATTTTGCCAAGTTTTGTAAGGTACATCACAAGCAGAAACACTACCCGCGGTACGCTGCATAAACAAAGCTCTCGGTACGGAAATTATCGCTAACCTTTGAAAATTTAACATTGTTCAACAAAGATTTCCCGTCCGGGAATTTCATTCACACATTGAAAGTTATGCACTAACATGAATATTATCATCGCGCCGGATTCCTTCAAGTCAACCGCCTCCGCCCCTGAGGTCGCGCGACACCTCGCCACAGGTATTCAACGTGTTTGGCCGGAAGCTCAGATAACAGTCGTGCCTCTTGCGGACGGCGGGGAAGGCACCGCTGCTTGCTTCGACGGTGTCACAATTACTTTGCCCACCACTGACGCTGCCGGAAGACTCACCGAAGCAAGCTACGTCTTCGACGACGGAACCACCTCCGGGCTGACCCAAGCCTTTATCGATGTCGCAGCCGCTTCCGGACTTCCCGCCGTAGCCGACAACCCGGTTCCCCTCACCGGAGACACCTACGGCACCGGGGTCCTCATCGCAGATGCTATCGCCAATGGAGCCCAGCGCATTACCCTGGGCTTGGGTGGCACCGCCACCATCGACGGCGGCACCGGCATCCTCGTCGCACTCGGAGCTCCCGCGATGAACGCTGCGGGACATCCCCTCCGCCAGGGCGGCGCTGCTCTCGTTGACTTCGATCACTTTGACACCGCCCAACTCAATATCCCGGCTGCTGCAGCCGAGTGGGTGCTGCTGACCGATGTCAGCGCCCCTGCCACGGGCCCTCAGGGAGCAGCCGCCGTTTTTGGGCCACAAAAGGGCGCTTCCGAAACAGACGTCGAGCTCCTCGATCGCGCACTGGCCACCTTATGCGAAAAAACCGGCGTTGACCCCCATCAACCTGGCTTCGGTGCCGCCGGAGGTCTGCCCATCGCCATCACCGCTCTCTCCACGATTGTTCACGGGACCGCTGACCACGTGCACATCTTGCCCGGCGCGGACATCGTCGCTGAATCGGTGGGCCTCGATGCCTTGATTGCCGACGCCGACGTGGTGATCACAGGCGAAGGCAGCTTTGACCACCAATCCCTGCTTGGCAAGGTCACCGGTATGGTCCTCAGTCGCGCTCAACGCGCAGGGAAACGGGCCATCGTGGTGGCCGGAGCGTTGCAGGACAAGCCACCAGCAGAGGTGTTAGGGATCGAGCTCATCAACGACCCGGACGTCGAAAAGCAGCTAGTTGAGGCTGGCGAGCGGATTGGCGCTGCGCTTAAGGCTCAATAGCTACTGTCCACGGAAACACTGCGTCGACTTCAAAGGCCTCCTCGTTGTGCAGCGCAACGGGCTCCGCGGGGAGGTCAGCCTGAGGCGTGAGGAATCGCGAAAAGAGCATCGCCGTTTGATTGAGTGACCGCACGGAACCGTCGATATCCACATAGAATCGGCTCGGTACTCCGTCGCCTTGGGCGCGCAGCTGCTTTTCGACGTCCGCATCCATCGCCACTGGCTGTTGTCCTCTGACGGTAACTTCAGCCCCCTCGACTTCACTCATGCGGTTCGCGAGGCGACTAAACCGCGCGAGCAGTCCGTCGAATTCCGCTTCTGGAACTAGTACGTCGAAAACAATTGCAGGCATGAAAACAGGTTAGCTAATACCCTTGGGTTTCATGACATTACCGATGCATTCTCGTCCAATCCCCATGCATACCATGGCGGATGGCACGCTCAAGCAAGTCAACCCCATGACCGGCACCGAAGTGTGGACCGTGCCAGGTCGCGGGAATCGGCCGCTGGGGATCGCCAGCCCCAATCCAGTAGAGCTCAGCCCAGAGCAGCACCGAAATGCCTGCGCTTTCTGCAGCGACCGACTGCTGCACACCCCACCAGAAAAGGCCAGAATAGTGCGCAAAGATGGCCAGTGGGACATGCTGCGGGGAGTTCTTCCGGGCGAGTTGAACGCAACGACCGCGGAGTTTCGTCGAGTACCCAACCTCTTTGAGATCGTCTCTTACGACTATTGGTACCGCAACTACGGATTCACCATGGATAGCGAGACTGAAAGTCGCATGCAGAATTACCTTGACGACGAGGCCGGAAAGGCACACGTGTGCGCAATTATTCGCACCCGGCTCAAGGCGTCCGGACAGGCAGCGGCCGACGTCGATGCGCTGTCCGAAGATGAACTTCTCACCCACGCCCCTGGGTATTTTGCGGGCGGACATGACCTCATCATTGGTCGTCGCCACTTCGTCGACGGGGCCACCCATGACAACCAGTTAGCCTCCTCCGGCACCCTGACCCCAGATGAACACCGCGCGCTCATCAGTTTTACTATCCGCTCGGTCGAAGATCTCTATGCCCATAACCGCTACACGCCTTACGTTGCTGTGTTTCAAAACTGGCTCAAGCCCGCCGGAGCGTCCTTCGATCACCTGCATAAACAACTCGTTGCTATCGACGAACGCGGCGTGCATGCCGAAGAGGAAATCGCCCGACTGCGCACCAATCCGAACATGTACAACGAATGGGCGGTTGACTACGCGCATGCCCGCAACCTCGTGATTGCTGAAAATGATCACGCAGTATGTTTCGCGGGTTTCGGCCACCGCTACCCCACCCTGGAAATTTACTCCAAATCTGCTACCGCGCAGCCTTGGCTACAGACCAGCGAAGAGACGAACGCGATGAGCGATCTTATCCACGCTTGCCACGCCGCCGCCGGCCCCGAAGTGCCGTGCAACGAAGAATGGCATTACAAGCCAGTTGACCTCGATATCCCCATGCCTTGGCGAGTGATGATCAAATGGCGAGTATCCACTCTCGCGGGTTTTGAAGGTGGCACCAAGATCTACCTCAACACACTTTCCCCATACGACATCCGTGACCGCGTGGTTACTGCGCTCTACCGGTTGCGTGAGGACAACCTGCTCGCCCCTGGCATCCGAATCGCCTCCGAAGCCCGGGTAGAGCGCAACAGTTTGAAATACAATCCGCTCCTGCAGTAATTGCTCGTTACGGTGCCTGGTTTCTACTGTGCCCTTCCACACACTAAGGTAGGGCTAAACCACATAACTCAAGGAGGGCCTCACCATGCATAACGTCGCGAACATTATCCGGGATCTCAATGTCGATGTGAGCTGGCAGCGGGCCTTCTACGAGGACTTGCACACCCACCCTGAGCTGTCTTTCCAAGAAGAACGCACCGCTGCCCGTATCGCAGAGAAGCTCACCGAGTTCGATTGTGAGGTCACCACCGGCATTGGTGGCAACGGAATCGTCGCGATCTTCCGCAACGGCGAGGGGCCTACCGCGCTGATGCGCGCGGATTTCGATGCCCTCCCTGTCGAAGAAACCACCGGAGTGCCCTTTGCCTCCACGGCCACCGGCACGACAGAGGAAGGGCTAGTCACCAAACTCATGCACGCCTGTGGCCATGACATGCACACCACCGCACTCCTTGGGGCTTGCGCGTTTATCGACGCCGCTCGGAGCTCCTGGTCCGGCACCTTCATCGCGCTTTTCCAGCCCTCTGAGGAAAACGGTATGGGTGCGATGGCAATGGTCAACGACGGACTCGCCAACCACATTCCCCGCCCCGATGTTGCTTTTGCCCAGCACGTCGGTCCAGGTCGCGCGGGAGAAATCATGTCGATGCCCGGACCAGCACTTGCCGCAGCAGACTCAATTGACATCGTGATTCATGGCAAGTCCTCCCACGGATCAATGCCGCACCTTTCCGTTGACCCCACCTTTGTTGCCGCGATGATCGTGGTTCGACTCCAAGGCATAGTGGGACGCGAAATACCACCATCCGAGTTTGCCGTGGTCACGGTGGGCACGCTTGCATCCGGCAACACCAATAACACCATTCCAGCTAAAGCTCGACTGGTGCTGAACTGCCGAACCTACAATGACGAGATCAAAAAGAACCTCTACGAAGCCATCGAACGCGTCGTACAGGCCGAATGCCAGGCCTCCGGATGCCCGGCACCGGCAGACATCACCTATTTCTCCCACGCCCCGCTCACCGACAATTCGCCAGAGGTCTACGAACGTGTGCGCCCAGTGTTTGACGATGTTTTTGGGGCATATTCTGTCGACGGAACTCCCTGGACCGCATCGGAAGACTTTTCCCAAATTCCACGTCACTTCGACACGCCGTACTTATTCTGGATGGTTGGTGCCACCCCAGCGGCCCAATGGGAAAAGGCAGTTGCAGAGGACCGCGTGTTGGAAGACATCCCAAGCAATCACATGGGCAACTTCCTGCCGGATTATAAGCCAACAGTAAAGGCCAGCACCGAAGCAGCAGTTGCTGCGGTGCTGACCTATCTCGCAAACTAACTTACAGGTACTTGATCAAGCCCAGCTCGGCTGGGCTTGCCAGCAGTTGGTGACGTGGGATAACCCGGATGGTGTACCCCAATGCGCCTGGGCGCGCGAGGTCAACCTCGACGACATAGCGGCCTTCACCATTGTCGGTCATCGGCAGGATCGTCTTGTTAGCCAAGTCTCCGTGTCCGTCCACGTCGCCGACCACAGCCTGGACTAGAACATCGCCGTCGGTAAGCACGCCAAGGTCTACATCAACCGAAATTCGAGCTCGTTCTCCGGAGGTGATCACGCGGTGGGCGTCGAGCGCGTTTTCCACGCGCACATCGCTCAAGCCTATGTTTTGCCAGCCTTGCTGAACTCGGTTGCACCAGTTCACAAACTGCTGAGCAGCGTCGTTGTCGCGCATCATTAGGCGGGCGGCGTGGTTAGCTGGCCGGTAGTACTGCTCGGTGTAGTCGCGGACCATGCGGGTGCAGGTGACCATTGGTGAAAGGGTCACCATGGAACGTCGCACCATGTCAAGCCACTTGGTTGGCAGGCCGTCCTGATCACGGTCGTAGAACATCGGAGCAATTTGTTGCTCGAGGAGATCGTATAAAGCTTCGGCCTCGAGGTAGTCGCGGAATGCCTGATCCTCGGTCTCCACGGTAGGGATGGTCCATCCATAGTCTTCCTGTGGCATTTCATCCCACCAGCCATCCGAGATGGAAAGCGTTAGGCAGCCATTCATTACCGCCTTCATGCCGGAGGTGCCAGAGGCTTCCTGCGGGCGAACCGGGTTGTTGAGCCAGATATCCGAGCCCGAGATGAGGTAACTTGCAAGTCCGATGTCGTAATCCGGCAGGAAAATGAATCGGTCTCGAACGCCGGCTTCATCGGCGAAACGCACGATTTCCTGCATGAGCTTCTTGCCACCCATGTCATGTGGGTGAGCCTTACCTGCGATGACGAACTGTACTGGTCGCTCTGGATTAAGCAGAATGCTACGCAGGCGCTCAGGGTTCTTCAGCATCAGCGTCAATCGCTTGTAGGTGGACACCCGGCGGGCGAAACCGACGGTGAGCACGTTTGGATCAAGCACGCGCTTCGTCCAAGCCAGTTGGGCTTCGTGCTGGCCACGGTTCAGACCGGATTTCTTTACCGATTCGCGTGCAACCTGGACCAGGTCCGCGCGGAGCTTATTTCGGATCTGCCAGAGTTCTTCGTTGCTCACAGCATCCGCATGTGTCCACTCATCGAGTTCGGCGAGGTCTCCGTGTCCGGCGAAACGCTCAATGACATCACGCATTTCCGGCTTCGTCCAAGTGGGAAGGTGGACGCCGTTGGTGACAGAGCCAATAGGGACTTCATCAGGCTCATAGCCCGGGTAGAGGCCCTGGAACATCTCCCGAGACACCACACCGTGCAGCTTCGCCACACCGTTAGCATTCTGCGAAAGGCGCAAGCCCATGTGCGCCATGTTGAATCGCTGCGGATCAGCCTCCGCGCCAAGGGCCAACGCGCGATCCAGCGGCACTCCGCGGAACAGCTGCTTGTCCTCTGGCTGTCCTTCGCCCAGGTAGCGACGCACCAGGCTCATATCAAAGCGGTCGATACCAGCAGGAACTGGCGTGTGGGTGGTGAAGATATTCGCAGCGCGAACCTGGGCGAGCGCAGCATCGAAGCTCAAGCCTTCGGCCATGCGCTCTCGGATGCGCTCGAGCCCCAAGAAACCGGCATGGCCTTCGTTCAGGTGAGCGACCCGTGGACGTGCGAGTCCCCGTGCATCACAGAACGCATTCACGGCACGCACGCCACCGACGCCCAGAACGAGTTCTTGCTTCACGCGGTGTTCCGAATCGCCACCGTACAGGCGGTCGGTTACTTCCCGCATGTCTGCGGAGTTTTCTTCAATGTTGGTATCCAGCAGCAGGAGTGGAATGCGGCCCACGGCCGCTTCCCATAGGGCGATCACAATGTCACGACCCTCAGGGAAGGCCACGGTGACCTTAATTTGCTGCCCCTTCTCATCGAGTACCGGTTCCACCGGCAACAGTGCCGGATCGTGGTATTCGTAGTGCTCTTCCTGCCAGCCATCACCCGACAGCGACTGGGTGAAGTAGCCGTAGGAGTACAACAGGCCCACACCGATCAGTGGCACACCGAGATCTGAGGCGGATTTCATGTGGTCGCCGGACAAAACACCCAGGCCACCTGAGTAGATAGGAAGCGAAGGGTGGATACCGAATTCCATGGAGAAATAGGCCGCGATTGGATCGTTGGAGCCCAGGTCTGATTCGCCGACCGTAGCTTGGTCTTCGATTTGGTGCTCAGCATGGGTGTGCTGGTACCAGCAAGAACCTTGCAGGTACTCGTTGAGGTTTGCCTCCTCTGCACGCACCCGGGCGACGTATTCGTTATCTGCTGCCAGTTCCTGGAGGCGAGCAGCGGGAGCATTCATCAAGATGCGACGCGGGTTTTCATCGAAAGCGCTCCACTGCTCCGGTGCGATTTCGCTGAACAGCTCGCGGGCTTCCCGACGCCACGACCAGCGCAAATTCATTGCAATCCGCCACAGCGGAGTCAACTCAGTAGGGATGGACTGGACAACGTTCACAGTATTAGTTGGTTTCACCCTATCCACTTTGCCACAGCCTGATGATTCCGCTACTTGAACCCCACTTTCCAGGTGATATCACCTATCGACAATCCTGATTCCTTCAATCGATCAGCCTTGGGCCAAAATGGACAATCCCGGTGAGAACTGCTTTCTAAAAGCACGCCTCACCGGGACAAAGGGCGACTATCAGTTACATTTGGTTAACGTCTTCACCCAGCATATGAACGTGAATCATGTTGGTGTTTCCAGACACACCCGGAGGGGTACCCGCAACAACCACCATCATGTCATTTTCTTGGTATTCGTCCAGCACCAGCAAGGCGCGGTCTAGTTCGACCATCATGTCATCGGTCGAACGCACCGTTGGGCACAGGAACGTCTCAACGCCCCACGTCAGTGCCAACTGCGAACGCACCGCCACGTTTGGGGTGAAAACTAATAGTGGCAGGCGGCTGTGCAAACGAGCCAGTCGCTTGGCGGTATCACCCGAAGTTGTGAACGCCACCAGCGCCTTCGCATTCAAACGCTCGGCGATGTCTCGGGCAGAATATGAGATCACGCCACGCTTGGTGCGCGGAATGTGCGACAACGGTGGAGTCTGCGCATCAGCCTCAGCAGCAGTGACGATGCGCGACATCGTCCGCACCACATTTTGCGGATCCTTACCAACGGACGTCTCGCCAGAGAGCATGACGGCATCAGCACCGTCTAGCACAGCATTTGCGACGTCCGAAGCTTCCGCACGCGTCGGCCGGGAATTTTCAATCATCGAATCCAGCATCTGGGTAGCCACAATGACTGGCTTCGCATTTTCGCGGGCGATCTGGATTGCGCGCTTTTGCACTAGTGGGACTTCCTCAAGCGGAACTTCGACACCGAGGTCGCCACGGGCGACCATGACAGCGTCGAACGCCAGGATAATAGATTCCAGGGCGTCAACCGCCTCGGGCTTCTCCAGCTTTGCAATAACCGGCACGCGACGCCCTTCCTCATCCATCACCTGATGAACGAGTTCCACATCGGCGGGCGAACGCACGAAGGACAGCGCTACGAAGTCAACGCCTAGCTTGAGGGCAAATCGTAGGTCACGGATGTCTTTTTCGGAGAGTGCAGGGACCGAAATATCCATCCCGGGCAAGGACACGCCCTTGTTGTTGGAAACCGGACCACCTTCGACGACCTCACACACCACGTCGTTGCCTTCTACTGCGATGCAGACGAGGCCAACCTTGCCGTCGTCGACAAGCAGGCGATCGCCGGGCTTAGCGTCCTTCGCGAGGTTCTTATAGGTGGTGGAAACTCGGTCGTGGGTGCCCTGGATGTCGTCGACAGTGATGCGGACGGTTTCTCCGGTTTCCCACACGGTAGCGCCTTCGATAAACCGACCCAGGCGAATTTTCGGCCCTTGCAGGTCGGCGAGCACGCCAATTGCATGCCCGGTTTCATCGGTGGCTTCACGGACCCAGCGGTAGTTTTGCTCGTGGTCGGCATGATCTCCGTGGGAGAAGTTCATGCGGGCCACGTCCATTCCAGCCTGGGCTAGACCGAGGATGCCCTCTTTGCTTGCCACAGCTGGACCAAGCGTACATACAATCTTTGTTCGTCTCTTCACGCCCACCACCCTAGTACGCAAAGGCGTTGGCAGCCACAGCAACGCTAATTTTGAATACTTTTGTTTACTTCCGATTGGGTGGGATTTACCTCACTTGGGGTCTCCCTAGGCCCGCGAAGTAGATAAACCATCACTAAAGCAATGACGAACAGCACAGAAGATGTAATGGTGTTAATTCGCAGACCAAAGACCAGGGTGGCATGATCCGAGCGCATCAACTCAATCCAAAATCGGCCCAAGGTGTAACCAGCTACATAGAGCCAGAACACTCGGCCACGGCCCAACTTGCGCCACCTATCTACGAGTACCAAGAAAACGAAAACAGCAACGTTCCACAGCAACTCGTAAAGGAAGGTTGGATGCACCACATCAATGACCTCGCCGGTGGAATGGCCGGTCAACGGCGCCAAAGAGCCATTGGGATCAACACGATAGTAGATCTCTAGTCCCCACGGCAGTGAGGTAGGCCCGCCATACAACTCCTGGTTGAACCAGTTGCCGAGTCGCCCAATCGCCTGTGCCAAGATGACTCCTGGCGCGGCGGCGTCGGCAAGCGGCGCGAGCGGAAGCCCACGCATACGCATCATCACCCACACGGCCAACACACCGAGGAGTACTGCACCCCAAATTCCTAGACCACCGTTTGTGATCTTGAGCGCGTCCACCGGATTGCAATCCGAGCAAAAGTACTGATTGTAGTCAGTGGCAACGTGATAAAGGCGTCCGCCAACGATCCCGGCAGGGACGGCAACCAAAGCTGCATCAAGCACTACCTCCGGGTTTCCCCCTCTCGCTCGGTATCGCCGTTGCGCCACGACAACCGCAACAATAATCCCTGCAACGATGCACAACGCATAAGCACGAATCGGCACCGGCCCCACCTGCCACACCCCTTGAGGCGGTGACGGAATGAACGCCTGAGTATGAGAAATCACGGAAGAACTGCCTCTACTTTTCGGTTAAATATCAAAAACCATAGACCAAACTTGCGCACGTACCCAACCAGTTTGCCTGAACAAAGCCAGAAATGGGTAGCAATACTTAAGAGTGTGCCCTAGCGCGTGGTCGGGGTCGCCGGGTGCTGCCCCACGGCCACCAAAGTCCGCACCAACTGGGCAGGCTCGCTTGCCGTGACCAAAGTTTCGCCGACGACGACGGCATCCGCCCCACTGCTGGCATAACGCATCAAGTCCGTGGGCGTACGCACCCCGGACATAGCGACGCGGATGGTTTCCCGAGGCAGACCCGGCGCGATCTCGCCGAACACCCCAACGTCCACCGTCATCGAACGGAAATCTCGCGCATTGACCCCAACCACCGTCGCGCCCGCCTCGATCGCCCGCGAGGCTTCTTCCGGGGTGTGCACCTCTACGAGCGCAGTCATGCCTAAGGACTCTACCCGATCCAACAGCGAGGACAACCGCGCTTGGTCTAGGGCGGACACCACGAGCGGGACCATGTCGGCCCCATAGAATCGGGCCTCATGGATTTGGTACGGATCCACGATGAAATCTTTACTCATCACTGGCACACTGACTGCACTCTTCACCGCGCGCAAATCGTCCAGCGATCCCTGGAACCGGCGTCGTTCCGTCTGACAACCAATAATTCTCGCCCCGCCGGCCTCAAATTGCAGGGCAAGGTCGGCTGGCGCTGCAATTTCAGCGATTTGGCCTTTGAGCGGGGTAGCACGCTTGATTTCCGCTATCACGCCACACCCGTTTTGCAGCAGGGCCGCAACGGCATCGCGGGGCGGTTCGGCGGCTCGAGACATCGCTTTGATCTCTTTGAATGGCAACCTGGCTTCCCGCGCAGCAACGTCTTCGATGACGCCCTGCACGATTTGATCGAAGACCGTCGCCATATCAGCGTCACCCCCATCACCGTGTCAAAAATCTTCAGCCAGGATTGCTTAACCACTTCCAGGCTAATCGCCTACCCCCCTGCGTAAGAAATCACAGTGCATCGAAGGCGGTTGACTTGGCCATAACAGCACGTCACCCACCCCCGGACCGCGGTGCGAAACCACGCTGCTATTTTTCGGTGGGATCAATATCTGCGTCGATGGCGTCCCACAGCACACGTTGCGAATTGGGCTCAGCAGCAAGATCAGCAGAGATCTTTTCCTCCCGCGTTCGTTTCGTTTCATATCGATTCTTCCGTGGCGAATCAGCTCCGGGTCGCACGAGCAAAACGATCGCGGCAAATAACGCACCGGCGCAGGCGACCAGCGCGAGAGTCGGTCCGAGGACGGAAACTTTCATGTTGGTAATCTCTGCCCACTGGGCCACGGTCACCGGGGCGGAAGAACGCTGCGAGGCAGCTCCCGAGGTCAAGATAGTTTTGGCTCGGGCTGGATCTCCCCCTTGCGCCAGAAGTTGCATCGGTGCCCAGCTAGCAATGACTGCGCCGATGGTCGAGACCAATCCGATGAGGCGACGACCGACACGTCTTAAAGCTAGGGCAGCCACTACGCTTGCCACCAGCAGCAACGCAATCGCCGACTGCTCGGTAGACCACGTCGCTCCCACCAAGGAATGGGTGGCGGCACCGGATTTGTCGTCAAAGATCTCTACGGTCAGCCACGTCAGTCGCGAGGCTCCCCACAGCAGTACCGCTGCCAGCGCCAACAACGCAGTGGCGAAGCGGGCGCGACGGTTGCGATTTTTTGGTTCAGCCATCATCACTGGTCCTTTCACACCGCTAGCTTAGCCCCGGGGTTTGCACATCCAACAGCACCCGGTCGTCAAAACAGGTGCGGGATCCGGTGTGGCAAGCCGCCCCGGTCTGGCGAACGATCATCAGCAAGCTGTCGCCATCACAATCGTGTTGGACCGAGACTACCTCCTGGACGTGTCCAGACGTCAGGCCTTTGATCCAATATTCGTTGCGTGACCTGGAAAAGTACGTTCCGCGCCTGCTCGCCAAGGTGTAGGCCAAGGCATGGCTGTCCATCCAGGCCATCATCAAAACTTCATGCGAAGCTTCGGCCTGCACAATCACCGGGATCAGGCCGGCATCAGTGAAGGTCAGCTTATCGGCGATAGCAGGGTCAAGCACGTAGTCGGCTGGGTTTTCGGAAGTCATCAGCGTACCTCAAATCCCGCGTCGGACAAGGCGTTTTTGACTTCAGCGACCGCCACCGTGCCGAAGTGGAACACGCTGGCAGCCAAAACTGCGTCCGCTCCGGCAGCTACCGCTGGTGGAAAATGCGCTGCGCTTCCGGCGCCTCCTGAAGCGATAACTGGCACATCAACCACAGCGCGGACTTTCTCGATGAGTTCCGTGTCAAAGCCTGCCTTAGTACCGTCGCCATCCATGGAGTTCAGCAGAATTTCTCCCGCGCCCAATTCGGCTCCCAAGCGTGCCCATTCCATTGCATCCAATTCAGCGGACCTGGTACCACCGTGGGTGGTGACCTCGAAGCCGGACGGCTGTTGCGCCGCACGCCGTGCATCCACGCTCAGCACGATGCATTGGGCACCGAAGCGCTCGGAAAGCTCCCGGATCAACTCAGGTCGAGCGATCGCTGAGGTATTGATGCTGACCTTGTCCGCCCCGGCCCGAAGGAGCTCATCGACGTCGTCTTCGCTGCGTACCCCGCCGCCTACTGTGAGCGGGATAAACACCTGATCAGCGGTACGACGCACGACATCAAGCATCGTGCCACGTCCCTCTTTCGAGGCGCTGACATCGAGAAAGGTCAATTCGTCGATACCTTCAGCGTCATATCGAGCTGCCAATTCCACCGGATCGCCAGCATCGGCGAGGTTAGCAAAGTTCACCCCTTTGACGACTCGGCCATTGTCGACGTCGAGACAAGCGATAACGCGAACTGCAAGTGCCATTTTCTACATCTATTCCTTGGTTTGAGGCGGCGTGCATGAACTTCCTGAAGTTGCTACCACTGTGGTGCCCTGCACACCGCAATCGTTTGCTGCTTAGTGGTTCGGGCTGACGCGGGGTTCAAGCACGAATGTCATTGATGGTGCCGAGAATGTGTGCGTGCTGGACTGGTGTTCCGGCAATCACCCCCGTGGATTGCGGCGTCCAGGGGTTGCCATGCAAGTCCGTGACCGTTAGCCCCGCGGTTTCGGTTAGCATCACCCCGACGGCGTTGTCCCAGGCAAAGGGGCTGAAAGTCACGACGGATGAAAACACCCCTAGGGCGGCAAAGGCCAAATCGACACCCACGGATCCCGTCACTCGCAGTCGGGCGTGATCGTCGCTGAGCTCTGCCAAAAGAGCGCGACGCAGGCGGGTATGAAACTCGTGCCCATGGTTCGCAACAATGGAGCCGAACCCGATGTGGGAATAGCTCAAGTCTGGCTCCGGTAACGGTGATTGAGGCTGTCCATTCAGCAAGATGGGACCACCTTCACATACTGAAAGCCGCTTGCCCAGCGCCGGCATCGAGCACACCGCCAGTACTGGTTTCGATTCCACCAGCAAGCTGACCAGAATCGCGCACATGGGGTTGCCTACCGCGAAATTCGAGGTCCCATCAATTGGGTCTACCACCCAGATCGCTTCGTCGCTGAGTACCCCGCCGCCTTCTTCGCCATAGACCGGCAAGCCGGTCATCGTGGTGAGTGTCCGACGAAGCATTCGCTCGATGTCAAGGTCAGCCGTGGTGGCGAAGTCGTTTCCGCCTTTCGCTATCCGCTCAGCGACCCCGATATTTGCCAGAAAAACCTTCTCCGCATCATCAATGGTCGCCTCAGCGATGGCGAGCAGCATTCGGGCATCAAGCATTCGGAGCACTCACCGCTGTTAACGCTTCCGCCAAAGTGAACTTGCCCTCGTACAACGCCGTGCCGACGATCGCCGCATCGATTCCTTCCTCCGCGAACTGAGCCAGGTTTATCAGATCCTGCACAGTGGAGATGCCACCTGATGCGACGATTTTGCCGTCTGTCGCGGCTGCTACATCGCGCAACAGCCCGATATTGGGGCCGGTCAGGGTGCCATCCTTGGACACGTCCGTGACCACGAAACGGCTACAACCCGCCTCAGTGAAACGCTCGAGGATTTCCCACAGGTCTCCCCCGTCCGTGACCCAGCCGTTGCCTTTTGCCCGCCATTCGCCGTCGATAAGCTGCACGTCAAGGCCGATTGCGATGCGAGATCCGTACTCTGCAATCGCATGTTCCGCCCATTCTGGGTTTTCCAATGCCGCGGTACCGATGTTGACCCGCTGCGCACCAGTATCGAGCGCTCGCTTGAGGGAAGCGTCATCGCGGATGCCTCCAGTGAGCTCGACCGCGATATCGAGTGAGCGCACTACCTCAGCCATCAGTTCGTGGTTCGATCCACGTCCGAATGCGGCGTCCAGGTCCACAAAGTGCAGCCACTGCGCACCCTGGTCCTGCCAACGTAGGGCCTGCTCGACAGCAGTGCCATAAACCTTTTCACTACCAGCGACGCCTTGATGAAGGCGCACGGCATTGCCATTGATTACGTCAACTGCGGGAAGGAGTGTGAAAGTCATAATTGTAAAGTTTAGCTACTTAGCCCTAAACAAACGTGTCAATCAGGAATCGAAGCTTTGCAACCAATTCTTCAGTAGTGCCAAACCCACTTCGCCAGACTTCTCCGGGTGGAATTGGGTCGCCCACAGCGGACCATTTTCGACGGCCGCCACGAAGCGATCACCACCATGTTCACCCCACGTCACCTGGGGTGCAGTGGTCAGCCCATCGCCCTCAAACTCCCATTTCCGTACGCCGTAGCTGTGCACAAAATAGAACCGATCTTGTGGCGCGATCCCCGCAAACATTTGCGACCCCTCTGGAGCAGCGACAGTGTTCCACCCCATGTGGGGCAGCACCTTCGCCTGCAGCTTTTCGACGGTCCCCGGCCACTGCTCGCATCCGGCAGCTTGCACTCCGTGTTCGACCCCACGTTCAAACAGGATCTGCATCCCCACGCAGATGCCAAGTACTGGGCGACCGCCAGCCAGACGTTGGCCGATGATGCGGTGACCATTGATCGCGGTCAATCCGGCCATACACGCCGCGAACGCCCCCACTCCTGGCACGAGCAATCCATCTGCTGCCAATGCGATCTCGGGTTCTGAAGTTACGATCACATCCGCGCCGACTTGCTCCAAGGCGCGCTGGGCAGAGCGAATATTGCCGGAACCATAGTCAAGCAGGGCTACCTGTGGGCTCATGTGGTGTTGTTCTACTTTCTCGCGAGTGGAATTCCGCAGCCGGCTCCGCTGGAGGGCACATCTGCTGATGGTGCCCACAGCAGGGCCGGTGAAACTCTCATAACTTTATCTTTATGTGCTCAAGTCTGGAAGCATTAGTCCAGGATTGGGTGGTGCAGCTACCCACGTTCGGAAGCGTTCGGTTCGCGCGCCTCCCCCGCCGATTCTGGGACACTCCCAGCAGAGGATCGACCGCCCCGAACCGCCGTGCGTACGGAACCGATTGCTCCCGGTTTCGGCCCCCGGAACCGTCGTGGTAGCCGCGCCCGCCGAGTAACTCGGGTGACCTGTTGGATTCGAGCGCGGGTGTTGTGGTGCTCAGCAATCCGGTGCTTGCCTGCGAAACTATCGAGCACCGTGGCAATTAAGCCCACCAGTACGAGAATCGCGGCAGTCCGGAATGCACCAGCGAACCCGAGGGAAGCAGCCACCATCCCCAGGGCAAAAGAACCGATTCCGGTTCCGGAATCGAAGGAGATGTTCCACAACGCCGAAGCCTCCGAGACGCGAGACCGAGGCATCCGCATGAACATGGTGAGCAGTGCCTCGTTTTGGACCGCGCCAAAGCCACCGCCGTACAGACAAGCGGCGATAAACAGCCACCACACTGGAAGGTGGTGGGTGATCGAGAAACTCATGAGTGCAAGTCCGCTGGCCGCGCACAGCAGCGCCGGAGCCATGGTGCTTCCGGGGGCACCGCGTCGATCAGCGATCATGCCAGAGACATAACGCAGAATCATTTGAGCCCCGCCAACAATTGACAGCACTACCCCGGCCGCGAGTGCTCCATGCAACGGATCAGCCTGCCGAACCGCGGCTGGAAGAAAAGATGAGACCGCACCGAATCCCATCGAGGTCACCGAAATCCCCACGGCGGGCACCGCTACGAGTTTCCAGGTGGCCACCTGTGTCGCTGGGTCTTGGGACGTGGACTCTGTTTGCGGGGAATCGGGCTTGAGTCGTGGGATGAGCAGACACATCGCCACAGCGATGAGCGCAACGATTGCCCCGCTCACGTACACAGAAGTGAAGCTGACCTGGTCGGCGAGGTAGAGGCCCAGTGGCAAAAACACGAGCTGAGAAGATCCAACCGCCAAGCCGAGGGTGCCGGATGCCTTACCGAGGAATCGCATGGGCACCAGCTCGGCGATGAGTGCTGACTCGGCCACCGTCAGCGCCCCGAAGCCGACTCCGCGGATCGCGGACACCGTCAATACCGTTGCCGGGTCCATGCCGAGCAGGTAACCCAGCGCGGGAAGGCCTAGCAATGTCGCGGAGACAACCATGACCGGGAAATAGCCAAAGCGTCGCAACAGCCGTGGTGTGATCACCTGAGTGATTACGGTCGTTGCCATGAAGACACCGGTGGTGGCGCCAGCCAGTGTTTCGGAACCGCCATTGTTGATGACCGCAAGCGGCACAACAGGCAACAGGAGCGACCAGCCACCAAACGCTGCTGCTACTGCGACGATCGTGGCAAGATAGCCTGGCGCCTTCCACATGCTCTCCAGCTGTTCTAGTTCAGCACGAGTGAGCGCCTGGCGTACCAATTTAGGTCATCTCTCCAATCATCCACGCCAACCCAGCAGCCAGAGCCACTGCAGCTAGCACTGCCAACAGGTAGGTCAACTTCTTCGATCGAGCTTGATAAGCCGAATACGCGCCGCCGACGAGCAAACCTGCCACGATAAATAACAGGTAAACCAGCCAATAGCGGTCGGTCGATTGTTGAGCTTGAGCGAGTACTGTGGCAGCGGGCGTCGAAAAGCCCCCTGCCGACGCACTGAAGTGTGTCATCCTGGCCACTTTAGCAATTGTGGTTGCTTTTTACAGCGACCCCTTGGTGGAAGGAATTCCCGTGAGGCGGGGGTCTGCTTCGCACGCCATGCGTAGGGCGCGCGCGACCGCCTTGAATTCCGCCTCGGTGATGTGGTGCGGATCGCGGCCGTAGTGGCAGCGAATGTGCAGGGTGATGCGGGAGTTGAGGGCAAGGGTTTCAAAGAAGTGCTCGTTGATCACGGTGGCGTAGTGGCCGCCGATGACCTGGTGCAGCATATGTTCTGGTTCGCCTGTAATCACGAAGTATGGGCGCCCGGAAATATCCACGATCGCTTCGCACAGCGTCTCATCCATGGGAAGTTGGGCGGAGCCAAATCGGCGGATGCCCTGTTTGTCTCCCACTGCCTGCAATAGTGCCTGGCCCAGCACGATGGCGGTGTCTTCAACGGTGTGGTGCGCATCGATGTGCGTGTCCCCGTTGGCCCGCACCGTGAGATCAAAAGCTCCATGCACTCCGAATGCCGTGAGCATGTGGTCGAAGAATGGTACCCCGGTATCCACACTGACCTGACCGGTGCCATCGAGATTGATATCGACCTCGATGTCCGATTCACTGGTCGTGCGACGTGCCGATCCTATGCGCATGACTGTTTCACTTTCTTCGCTGCTGCCAGCAGCGCATCGTTTTCCTCAGGTAGTCCGATGGTAGCGCGCAAATGCTTATCGACGCCCACATCTCGGATCAACACCCCTTGGTCTAGGAATTCCCGCCACGCGCGAGCCTGATCTGCGAAACTACCAAAGAAGACGAAGTTGGCCTCGCTGGGCACCACCTCGTAGCCCATCTCAAGCAACTCGGTGATAACGCGGTCGCGTTCCGCAGCCAGCTGTGCGACCGTTGCCAGTGTGTCGTCTTGGTGGCGCAGCGCCACGATCGCAGCTGCCTGCGACAAAGTGGAAAGGTGGTAGGGCAAACGCACCAACATCACCGCTTCGATGAACGCTGGGTCGGCTACGAAGTAGCCCAACCTGCCGCCAGCAAAGTCAAAGGCTTTGCTCATTGTCCGAGAGACGACCAGCTTGTTCGGGTATTTCTGTAGCAGCTCGATTGCCGATGGCGAGGCAGAAAACTCGGCATAAGCTTCGTCAACGATGACAATCCCCGTGGCTGCGTGCAGCAACTTTTCGATATCCGCCAAGGAAGTGACATCTCCGGTGGGGTTGTTTGGAGTCGTCACAAACACGACATCGGGCGAAAATTCCGTGATCTTGGCCAGCGCCCGATCCATATCGATCCGGAAGTCGGCACCTCGAGGCACGGCCAGAAATTCGGTGTAAGTGCCCTGAGCAAGGATTGGGTGCATCGAATAGCTTGGGCTGAACCCCATCGCGGTGCGACCTGGCCCACCGAAGGCTTGGAGGAGCTGTTGCAGCACTTCATTGGAGCCATTGGCAGCCCACACGTTCTCTGTGCTGACCTGCACCCCGGTCTGCTTCGTGAGGTATGCCGCCAGCGCTTCCCGTAGTTGGACGGCATCGCGATCCGGATAGCGGTTGAGTGACGTGGCCTGGCGGGCCACCTCTGCGACAAGGTCATCGATGAGCGCTGCTGACGGCGCATACGGATTTTCGTTGGTGTTCAGGCGCACCGCTACGTCGAGCTGTGGCGCCCCATAAGCCGACTTTCCGCGTAGTTCTTCGCGCAAGGGCAAATCTTGTAGAGCCATGACTATCGATTCTCCAGTCGTGCTTTGATCGCTTCTCCGTGGGCCGGCAGGCGTTCTTCATCCGCCAAGGTGATGACAGCCTCAGCGATGTCCGCGAGTGCCTGCGCATCGTACTCAATAAAGTGCACGGGCTTGAGGAAGGTGTGCGTCGATAAGCCAGCAGCATACGCCGCTGAGCCTGAGGTGGGCAGGACATGGTTGGAACCCGCGGCGTAGTCGCCCAGGGGCACCGGGGCATGTTCGCCGACGAACACTGCGCCTGCGTTATGGATTTGAGCGGCTACCGCGTTGGCGTTCGCCGTGTGGATCTCGAGGTGCTCCGCGGCATAAGCATTAGCGACGTCAATGGCTTGCGAAAGCGAATCGACCAGCACAATCCCTGACTGCTGCCCGGTGAGCGCCTCAGCGACACGATCTGCGTTGAGGGTCACGGAAAACCTGGCGGCAATCTCTCGATTGACCGCCTCGGCGAGGTCAGGGGAATCGGTGATCAGTACGGAGGCCGCCATAACATCGTGTTCTGCTTGCGAGATCAAGTCATAGGCCACAAACACCGGATTAGCGGTGTCATCAGCGATGATAGCGATTTCAGTCGGGCCCGCTTCCGCGTCGATTCCCACGACTCCGCGGACCAAGCGTTTGGCTGCGGTGACAAAAACATTGCCCGGACCAGTGATCATGTCTACCGGCTCGCAATCGGCTTCGTCATCGCCGTAGGCCAACAGCGCGACGGCTTGGGCTCCGCCGACAGCCCACACTTCGTCGACACCGAGGAGAGCACACGCAGCCAAAATAGTCGGATGCGGCCAGCCACCGCAATCAGCCTGCGGAGGCGAAGCGACGACCAGCTTCTCCACTCCCGCTTCCTGCGCGGGCACCACATTCATGATGACACTGGACGGATAGACCGCATTGCCGCCAGGCACATAGAGTCCCACCCGCTTGACCGGGAGGAACTCCTCACGCACCACTGCGCCATCAGCTAGTTTCACGGAGGTCGCCTGTGGCTTCTGGGCGGCGTGTACGGTGCGCACGCGACTAATGGCAGCTTTGAGCGCAGCTTCCACCTCGGGCTTGAGGTCCGCAAGTGCCTTATCGACGACCTCTTGCGGGACCTTCAGTGCGGAAGGCCGTACGTGGTCGAACTTTTCGCCGTACTCCAAGGCGGCCGCTGCCCCACGCTGGCGAATATCCGCCACGATCGGAGCAACAAGCTCTTGCGTCGAGGTGATATCAACCTGGCCACGGGGCAATGTCCGGCGCAGATGGGCGTACGTCGCCTCCTGTCCACGCATGTCGATGATATTTAGCATGAGCGTCACTCCTTTCCGAGAGTCGTTTTTCAACCATTGTCAGGCCCCAATGTGGGTAGCGGTACCGTCGTCCCACGTCGGCGGGCTACTTATTTTTCCGGCCTGGCACGCACAAGTGAACAATGATGTTCACCGAGCCGTGCATAATACGCACTCTAAAGCATAGTATGTCACCATCGTAGCGTCGCACCCGCCCCTTGCTTGGCTGCAGCGAGTATCTCACCGAATCCTTAGCCTCGAACTGGGGTAGTTGAATATCGTGTCGACCAGCGCGTAAATTTGGGTTTTGTTCACCATTAGCTTTTCGGATGAGGCAAGGACCTGCACTGAACTTGAGGTTCTGTATCCCACACCCTCAACCACGATCAAAGAAGAAAAAAAGGGGGTAGTTGCAATCATGTCCACGCCTGATGACGACTCCCCGCAGCGCAATGCCCCCGACAACTCCAACGGCCATGATGCCGGTGACAATATTGCCCGCGCTGACGACCCCACAGTAGTCACACCGACACTTGACATGCTGGTCGATGTCGCCCGCATCCACGGAATGCACTTTTCAGAAGGCGCCGACCGGCTCTTGCTGCCGTGGGAACTCCACCGCCATCTCCTAGCTTTTACGACCGCCCCGCGGGCCTACCTTCTTTCGGTGGCGCAGCTGCGCTGTCGGCTTTCTTTAGCCGAGGTCAATTCACTGGTTGATTTTCTTTCTACCTGGAATGCCGAGCGCATTAATCCCACTGGGATGTTCCATCTCACCGACGAGGGCGACTTGAGCGTGCAGTTCCGCAGCCACCTGGCGGTCGGGGCCGGAATTTCTATGCAGCAGCTTTCGGAATTCTTCCTGAAAGCCACAGACACTTCGCATATGGCCATCGATGAACTACGCGACAACTTCGGCGAAGCGGTCTACGAAATCAATGACATAGCCATGGCCTTTGAGGACGACCGGGCACTGCGCACCGAACTCGTACATCGCTACGCCATCGACTCAGACGACAAGCTCCGTAGCCTTCCGCTTCATCCCGATTTCTATGCACACGTCCTTGATGGCCTAGCCCTGCCCGCAGAAACTGATGACGTTGTGCCGCAACCCGTGACGATTTCCCGGGTACAGGAAATCTTCGCAGAAGTGGGCATCGAAAACTCGGATGCCGAAGGCGACTTCCTAGTCACCGCCATCAATGAAATCTTCCTTGCCGCCTTCATTGACAACGGCCCGTCGCTGCTCATCCGTGGACACTGGGACGCGAACTTGGATCCTGAAGTGGACCGGCTGCGCGCATTCCTGGCCACCAATGACTGGAATTACGCCGCCGCCACGACGCGGGCGCTGTGGCAGGAAGACGACAACGGCCTACAGCTGCGCGTAGAGTACGCGGTAAGCGTTGAAACGGGGCTCACCGATGCCCAATTAGAGGAAAACCTGGTCATCGCTATGCACGATATCTTGAAAGCTATCGACGGCCTCAGCCTCGAGCTCAGCGGCACCTCAGCGGTGCGCTGGCCCGAATAGTTGTTTGGCGCGATGATCGACGTTCAGGGCTTGCACACCCGGCTAGAAATCCAACCCCAGGTCCAGGGCCCGAACTGAATGTGTCAGTGAACCCACCGCTAGGTATTCCACACCACATGCAGCCACTTCACGGGCGCGATCCAGGGTGAGGCCGCCGGAGGCTTCCAACTTGGTTTGTGGTGACAGCGCGTTACGTCGCTGCACTGCGACCTGAGTTTCCCACGTCTCGAAATTATCAATCAAGATTTCCTCTGGTGCAGCGAGCAAGACTTCGTCTAGTTGCTTGAGGGTATCAACTTCCACTTCGCAGGGGATCTCTGGGTATTGCTCGCGCACAAGGCGCAGCGCGTTGAGAACAGACCCGGCGGCGACTACATGATTATCCTTTACCATCGCTTGATCGCCGAGCCCCATCCGATGGTTTACTCCCCCGCCGGCCCGGACCGCATACTTCTGCAGTGCCCGCAGGCCAGGCATGGTTTTGCGGGAATCCCGGATTTTCGCCCCAGTGCCGTCGACAGCCGCAACCCAGCGGGCAGTTTCGCTAGCGACCCCACTGAGATGACACACCAAATTGAGTAGAGTCCGCTCAGCCGTGAGCAACAAGGAAGTGTTGCTCTCAATTACTGCCACACAATCCCCAGGCCGTACCGGCTCACCGTCGGCTATCAGCACATCGACCGAGAAGGAATCATCATGGTTGACAGCTTCGGCGACGAGACGCAGCGTGAAGTCAATTAGTGGCGTGCCTGCGACGATGCCCGCTTCGCGACTAATCACCCGCGCAGTACACCGATGGGTGGCTGCCACCGTCGCAAGGGTCGTGATGTCCGGACCGTATGCTAAGTCTTCCGCGATGGCCATCGTGATGATTGGCCTAGCTGCCTCCAGGTCGATTTGTAGCGCAGTCATTATTCGCCACCTCCTGGGGTGCCAATAGCGATCATTCGGCGCACGCTTTCGTGCGCTTTGGTGCGGACTTCTTCTTCGATATTGACCTCGTCCGTGCCGTCGACAAGGCATTTCAGTAGCGCTGCTGGGGTAATCCGCTTCATGTATCCACACTCGGCGCGGCTGTTAACAGGGGTGAAGTCAACCTCTGGTGCGGACTTCTTCAGCTGGTGCAACATCCCTAGTTCAGTGGCGACTAGGACTGTTGTGCCAGCTTTGGTGGCGCGGGCACTGGTGATCATTTCGCCGGTGGAAAGCATGTGCACGCGCTGCGGGTCGATCTCGCCTTCGCCGGCCAAGTAGATGGCGGAGTTCGCACAACCACATTCCGGGTGGATAAAGAGTTCGGCCGAGGAATGACGCCGCGCGGCAGCTTCTAGTTGCTTGGCGCTGATACCGGCGTGGACATGGCATTCCCCGGCCCAAGTGCGGATGTTGCTCCGCCCCGTCTCACGAATCACATGGGCACCTAGGAACTGGTCGGGGCAAAACAAAATGTCTCTGTCGGGGTCAATAGACGCCACGACGTCGACGGCATTGGAAGAAGTACAGCAGACGTCGGTAAGCGCTTTGACTGCTGCAGTGGTGTTGACATACGACACCACAACGGCATCGGGGTAATCGGCTTTCCACTCCGCCAACTGTTCAGCTGTGATGGAATCGGCCAGCGAACAACCGGCCTCTGCATCAGGGATCAACACAGTTTTCTCGGGTGACAGGATTTTTGCGGTCTCGGCCATAAAATGCACCCCGCAAAACACGATAACTTTCGCCGAGGTTTGTGCGGCGATCCTGGACAATGCGAGGGAGTCGCCGGTAAAGTCTGCGATGTCCTGAATTTCCGGCAACTGATAGTTGTGCGCCAGGATCACGGCCTCGCGTTGCTGTTTGAGCCGAAGAATCTCGGAACGCCAGTGTTCGTTTGCCTCAACCCCAGCACATCCTTCCGGACGCTCGATCACAGCAGCCCGCAACGGCGAATCCAGCTTTGCTAGCCGCGAACTTGCCGAAGTCTCCACGCTCATCTCCACACCTTTCGTTATGTCCTTCATGCTTGACCCACGCATCTACCTGCACTGAACGGGGATTAAAAAGTGGCTTCGCTTAGGTGCGACTAAGCCTCCCGACTCAGCAACACGATGACCCAATAACTCACGATGGCTACCGCGGGGGCGACCAACATCGCCATCCCTGGGCTTATCGACGGCACGAAGGTCACCGCGGTGCCGACCGCCAAAGATTCTGTGTCCGGCAATGTGACTAACTGATTGGCCAGAAATGTCCCCGCGCTGTAGCTCAATAGGCTACCAATCCAACACATCGCTGCGGTGACCAGCATCGTTAGTGGTCCGACAAATCGTTGTCCTCGAACCACAGCGTAGCTAGCTACGGCGATCCCCAGGAACAAACACAGCCCAGCCAACCCTGCAAAGCTCACAAACTCGACACTGGCGTTGACCTGTTCCGGATCAGTGAATTCGATTCCATCCTGATCACTGATCACCCCAGTGACAGTCGGCCGCCACCACCCCCAAGCCACTCCACCCAGACCAAACACCAGCATCGTCACGAGGAACAAGCGAGAGTAGAAACCAAGGATCGGCGGGACAAGGCTGCGTTGGATGGGCGGGGTGGCAATCATAATGGTGAATTAGTCTAGCGGTGCAGGTATTTCGAGTCGACGCTGCCATGCCGGGAACACCTTGCGTCCCAACCATCCGGGCGGATCTGCACGACAATACGACGACCACAAATCTGGCAATACCGTGGCGCCTCCAACCCAGCACGGGCGCTTGGCGACAACTCAATAATCAGGTCGCCATTCTCCGGGATCTTTTCCCCGGTGTTCGGGTGGTAGACCGGCTTGGCGTCGGTAAGCAGGGCTTCGAGCAGCTCGGTGTTCTCGGTAGTTTTCATGCCGTACTTAGACCGTGGTGTTGAGAGCCTTGATGGGCAGCCGGAGCTTGCCCATCATGTCCATGTCTTGTTCCATTGGGCGCCCCAGCGTGGTGAGGTAGTTGCCGACGATAATCGCGTTGATACCGCCAAGTAGGCCCTGTTCAACACCGAGGTCACCCAAGGTGAGCTCGCGGCCACCCGCAAAACGCAGGATGGTCTTGGGGAGAGCGAGTCGGAAAGCACCAATAGCGCGAAGCGCGTCCTGAGCTGGCATGACTTCGCGGTCAGCGAATGGAGTACCCGGGCGAGGATCGAGGAAGTTCATGGGCACCTCCGTGGGGTTAAGCGCCGCGAGGTCTTGAGCGAACTCCGCGCGTTGCTCGAGGCTCTCGCCCATGCCGAGGATGCCACCGGAACAGACTTCCATGCCGGCCTTTGCCACCATTTCCAAGGTGGCCCGGCGGTCCTCCCACGAGTGAGTGGTCACTACTTGAGGGAAGAAGGAACGGGCGGTTTCTAGGTTGTGGTTGTAGCGGTGTACCCCGGCAGCAGCGAGGCGATCGACTTGCTCCTGAGTCAGAATGCCGATGGAGGCGGCGACTTCGATGTCAACTTCGCTCTTAATGGCAGCGACGGCTTCCTCAAGTTGCTGGATAAGCTTCTCATCCGGTCCCTTGACGGCAGCTACGATGCAAAACTCGGTTGCGCCAGACTTTGCGGTTTGCTTCGCAGCGTCCACCAGCGCGGGAATGTCTAGCCACGCGGAACGAACTGGGGAGTCAAACAGCCCTGACTGCGAACAGAAATGGCAGTCTTCCGGGCAACCTCCGGTCTTGAGCGAAATGATGCCCTCCATCTCGACCTCTTCACCGCACCACTTCAATCGGACCTGGTGGGCTAGGTCGAGTAGCTCAGGGATTCGCTCGTCGCTGAGCTCCAGTACCGCAAGGGTTTCTTCTTTGTTGAGGCCTTCGCCGCGCTCAAGAACCTTTTCGCGGGCAATTTCCAAAATATCGGTGGCAGTCATTGGAGCAGTCACGTCCTCGGTAGGCAGTGGAACGCGACCATACGCCAACTAACCAGACAAGTCCGATTAGTCAGGTGTCCCGGATCGCGCCCAAGCATGAACAATTGCACAGATCACACTACACTGCGCCGTGAACACTGTTCAATCCTGTGTCACCCCATCCCCTCATTCGGGCGAAAATGACTGCACCAACCCCACAAGCAACCGGTTAGCCACACATCTTCCACGCGCCGCCTTCGTTGCGGAAACGCATGGTAACCGTGGATGCCTCACCGTTCGTCTTGGCGGTAGTCACCTGGGCAGACGCATCCGCGCCGTCTACCTTGACCCCATCGACGCCAGTCACTGTCGTCCTGGTTGCTTCATATTCCGGCATATCCTGCAGACGGAAATCCGGGAAATCATTGAAATTGAACGCCTCCCGGCCACCATTACTATCGATCAGCTCCTGGCACATGCTATCCACCACAGTGTTCATGTACCCCCGCATCGTTGTTTGCTGCTCGGGCTTACGCAGCATCGCAGTAATTCCGGCGATTTCCTCCGGGCTACCAGGACGCCCCTTTTCGAGTGGCTGAACTTCCGGCTGCTGAGGCATAACAGGCTGCAACCCTTGCTCACCAGCTGGACCCGCCGGCGAGCCCTGATTATCCGGCGTAGCCCCAGCTACCGACTTCTCTTGGGTAGAAGGGCTCGGAGTCTCTGAAGCTACCGCGGAGCTTGGCGACGACGTAGGACTAGCACTCGGAGTCGAAGAAGTGGTCGCGTTGCTCGTGCTGGTTGGCGCCGGTGACGGAGCCGCAGAATTCTTGGCTTCATCCTTTCCGCATGCAGAAAGTGACAAGGTAGTTGCAATCGCGACCACTGCCACAGTCGAGGCGCGCATACTCCGAGACAAAGACACTGAAATTCTCCTCATAATTGGGTTTTCCCGCACAAGCGGCGTTCTGCCGGTCGGGTTCACTTCCTACTAAATCTGAATCCAACTTAGCGTGAACGCGAATAGGGTCCAGTCTAAACAGTCGCCCACTAGTTCGCATCAGGAATGTCAACTGGGCGTCGAAAAGCGCAGTAAATCAGAATATTCGCCTCCCTCAGCGCCGGTCGCCAGCGTTGGTGACTATCCTGAGGAGTTGTGCAATTGACCAGAGAAGTAATTGTGGATGAGGCGATGTCCATCCTCGGGGAGTTTGGCCTCGGCGACCTCACCATGCGTAGGCTCGCCCGCCAACTTGAGGTGGTGCCAGGCGCGTTATATTGGCATGTTCCAAACAAACAATCGCTGCTGGAAGCCATTGCCGAACGCATTGTCGCACCAGTGCTCCCAAATTCAGAAGTCCGCGATTTTGAGGCCAAAACGGCAGCGCCACACTGGCGCACAGCGCTAACCAGCAGGGCGATGCAGTTGCGTCAAACAATCCTTTCCAACCGCGACGGTGCCGAAGTTTTAGTGGCGGCACTTCCGGTTGGCGACCTCCGCGACCGCCTCATTTCCGCGCTTTCCTCCGGACTTGCAGAAAGTGGTTTATCTGAGCAGCAGCAAGAACTCCTCGCGCACACCCTGCTTGATTTCATCTTGGGGCACACACTTTCTGAGCAGGCGACGGTGCAACTTGCCCAAGCCACCGAGGAAGCATTCACCCCAGAATCCGCAATGGAACTGCGAGCTCAGGAACGGTTTTCCGCTGGCCTCGATTTGCTCCTGGCGGGTGTTTCTCAACAATCCCCACTACAGTAAAACCCATGACTTCTTCACTCAACGTTGATCGCCAGGTGTGGCCAGGCGAGGCATACCCGCTCGGATCCACCTATGACGGCGCGGGAACCAATTTCGCACTCTTTTCTGACATCGCCGAAAAGGTGGAACTCTGCCTCATTGACCGCGAGCAAAATGAAGAGCGCATCGTCCTGGAAGAAGTAGACGCACACATTTGGCACTGCTACCTGCCAGGAGTCCAGCCCGGCCAGCGCTATGGCTACCGAGTGTACGGCCCCTACGACCCGGCAAACGGGCATCGTTGTGACCCCAACAAGCTTTTGGTCGATCCATACGCCAAGGCCTTCGACGGCGAATTCGACGGGCACCCGTCGCTATTTAGCTACGACATCAACAACCCCGAAGATCCCAACGCACGCAACGAAGAAGACTCTTTGCTGCACACGATGCGTTCGGTTGTGATCAACCCCTTCTTCGATTGGGCCAATGACCGCGCTCCAAAAACTCCATATCACGAGACGGTCATCTACGAAGCACACGTCAAGGGCATGACGATGACGCACCCAGATGTGCCGGAAAACCTCCGCGGCACCTATGCCGGCCTGGCGCACCCTGCGATCATCAGCTATCTCAAGGACCTCGGCATCACCGCTATCGAGTTGATGCCGGTCCACCAGTTCCTGCAAGATGATCGCCTTCGCGAACTCGGACTGCGCAACTACTGGGGATACAATACCTTTGGCTTCTTCGCCCCGCATCATGATTACGCGGCCGCTACCAAGCCTGGTGGGGTGGTGTCGGAATTCAAGGGGATGGTGCGCGCATTCCACGAGGCAGGCATCGAAGTGATCCTCGACGTGGTGTATAACCACACTGCCGAGGGTAACCACATGGGCCCAACGATTGCGTTCCGTGGCATCGACAACGCTGCTTATTACCGCTTAGTGGATTCCGACAAGCGCCACTACATGGACTACACCGGCACTGGTAACTCGCTCAATGTCCGCCACCCGCATTCCTTGCAGCTCATCATGGATTCCCTGCGCTACTGGGTATCCGAGATGCACGTCGACGGCTTCCGCTTCGACCTCGCCTCAACGCTAGCTCGCGAGCTGCATGACGTAGACCGGCTCTCGGCATTCTTTGACCTGGTGCAACAGGACCCGATCGTCTCTCAAGTGAAGCTGATCGCCGAGCCGTGGGATATTGGCGAAGGTGGCTACCAGGTGGGCAACTTCCCACCGCTGTGGACGGAGTGGAACGGAAAGTACCGTGACACGGTGCGAGATTTCTGGCGCGGCGAGCCAGCCACCCTCGGCGAATTTGCCTCCCGGATCACCGGTTCCTCCGACCTTTACGCAAACAACGGCCGTCGCCCCACCGCTTCGATCAACTTCGTGACTGCTCACGACGGGTTCACCCTGAATGACCTGGTGAGCTACAACGAAAAGCACAACGAGGCCAACGGTGAAGACGGTCGGGACGGCGAATCACACAACCGCTCCTGGAACTGTGGCGTCGAAGGTCCTACCGACGATCCAGCAATCAATGAATTGCGCGCCCAGCAACGACGCAACTTCCTCACGACCCTGCTGCTCTCCCAAGGCACCCCCATGATCGCCCACGGTGACGAGATGGGTCGCACTCAAGACGGCAACAACAACGTCTACTGCCAAGACTCGGAATTGTCGTGGATGGACTGGACACAGGCGGAAGCCAATGCGGACCTGCTCAATTTCACCTCCCGGCTACTAGAGATCCGCCGGAAGCATCCCGTTTTCCGTCGCCGCCGCTTCCTTGCAGGTGGCCCGTTGGGCGCCACAGATCTGCCGAAGCGCGACATCGCTTGGCTGAACCCAAGCGGCGAAGTCATGACCCAGGATGACTGGGGCTTCACCTCCGGCAAGTCCATCCAGGTCTACCTGAACGGTGACGCTATTTTGGAGCCTGACCAGCGCGGACAACGCGTTGAAGACGAGTCTTTCCTCTTGTGCTTCAACGCCTACCACGAGGACATCGACTTCACGTTGCCGTCCGAAGAGTTCGGACTCGAGTGGCAAGTCCTGGTAGACACTACTGAACCGACCGGCAAGCCACACTCTGACGAGCACATCGCCGCCGACGGCCACCTCACAGTCCCCGGCCGATCGACCATTCTGCTCATCCAAACGAAGGCCCGAGGCGACGACGTCGACACTAGCAGCGTCGAGCCAAGCGTTGCCCCAGCTTAACCTCCACTGCTCGTCCCGCTCGTCGATGCCCGTCGGCTAAGCTGGGGCGAGCATATTTGTCCCACCTTCAACACCCCAAGGATCGAATTCCCGTGATCGCTGCGCATGGAGCACGCCTAACCGTCACCGCCGAAAGCATCGAGGTGACCTACACCCCGCTGCTCGCTGCTTTGCGACGCCACGCTCCCGCGAAACGCGACCAGGACACGATTCGCATCGCGGACATCACTGATTTCGACCTTGACTTCCCCACGGAATTTTTGCGTGGAAAGGCTCGAATCGCTACGTCTTCTGGTACTACGGAAATCGCCTTCTCCCCTAATCAACAGGACCAGGCGAAAGCTTTTTCCGATGCGGTCGCTGCGGCGCGCTCGGGCGAAATTCCACAGGATACCGCGGCGGTGACTGGCCTGAACTTCGTGGCGTTTGATGTGGAGACTGCAAATGCCGATTGGGGTTCGATCTGCCAAATGGGAGTGGCTCGCTTTCGCGACGGCCGGTTGGTGGAAACCAAATCCTGGAATGTCCGCCCTCCGGCAGGAATTGAAGAGTTTCATCCCGACAATATTGCGATTCACCACATCACCGCAGCCGACGTCGCTGATTGCCCACGGGTCGGCGAAACATTCACCGAACTGGTCGAATTCGTTGGCGACGATGTCATGGTGGCGCACAATGCCCAGTTTGATTTCACTGCGTTGCACCGCGCCGCGCTCTTAAGCGATGTTGCCTCACCAGAGTTCCGGTTTACCTGCACTCTGCTGCTTGCCCGCAAACTGCGCCTTGGGTTTGCCAACAATCGGCTAAACACGCTTGCGGAGGGCTTCAAAGTGGAGCTCACTAAGCATCACGATGCTACCGCTGATGCGGTAGCATGCGGCGAGATCATGGCCGCCCTGGCCCGACGCACTAACCACCGGGGTTCACTGATCGACTTCTACCACGGCGAATCCTTTACTCTGGGCACTTTAGAGTCTGATCGGGTCTATCCCGTCCTTCGCGACCGCAGCGGAGCCAATGTTGCCCTGCAGCGCCGAAAGTGGGGGCTAGATACCTCGGTCGCTTCCCCTTCGAGCGCAGGCCAAGAACCAGACTTGTTCACTAGCGCCGCCAGCAATGAACCGGAGCTTGCGAGCCCTAAGAAAACCCAACGCGCCCCGTGGTCGAGGGTCGCTACCCCGGAAGAGGTTCCAGAACCGAACCCTAATGCAGATCAGAAAAGCCCCTTCTATCAGCAAAATGTGACACTCAGCGGTGATTTTGAACCCTTCGACAAAGGTCAGCTGTGGCAGGCCATCGCCGACCTTGGTGGCACGATCGGGAAGAATGTCACCAAAAAGACCACGATTGTGGTGTGCGGAGACTGGGCTACCAAAACTTCAAAGCAAAAACGCGCTGAGGAACTCATAGCCAAGGGCCAAAAAATTGCGCTGTGGCAGGCGGCCGAACTTTATACGGCACTTGGCCTGGACCCAACCCAGCCCCTCGAAGATGAAGAACCCCCATTCTGAGTTTTCTGTGCAGTTTTTCGCCCCGGGTGGGAACGATTCCATGGCTTGGCGCAGTCTAACTAAGTAGAAGCTTTTTTAGTTCCAGACTCAACCACTGCATGTTTTGGGGGAAACATGACAATTGTTACGCCGACTTCTACTGTCCACCTGCCATCGCCTACTAGTACGCCTAACACCTGGGTAGCGCCCGAGGGCAAGCTTGAGCTTGGCGCAATCCGGCCAGTGCTTCGCACTACCGCCGCGCTCGATGCTCAAACCTTAAGCAGCGAGCACTTCCCCGCCCAGCCTGCAAACATCGCGCTCTCCGCAGACTTTCGGGTCTGTTTTACCTCGCCCCACGCTGCCATGGATTCGGGGTTGCTTTCCTTCCAAGAGGTTCGGGTCCACCAGCTGACCTGTCGGCAGTTGTGGCAACACAGCCAAAATAATGTCGTAGAAGCCGCTTGCACATCCCCGGCCACAGCATCGGCCACGCCATCATTTCTTGGTCGCGGCCAAGGTGCACACTTTCGCCTCCGCCCGGCGCGCGTGCTTCTGGACATAACAAGTCAAGGATTTCAGCTACATTCTTTGGTCTCGCCTACGTCGGCCTGGCTCACTCATCCTCGGCTGTTTTCCGCCATTCATAGCGATCTTTCTGCTCGGCTTGGCACTAATCAACTCAGCTATTTTTGTCCGGAGCCCGAACTGCTGTTTGCCGTTCCAGCGCGCGACACCCTGCCTGCTGCGCAGTCCGTAGCTGCTCACTGGGCAAATTCTCCGGCGCTCATTACGGTCGCTCCAATACGATGCCACTCGGGCTATCCACACGTCCTGACCGATTGGTAGTTGACCTTCGCATTCCAGCACGATTGAGTGATTCTACCTATGCTGGATTTCGGACAAACCACCTAAAATCCAGTTACCTACCTAAGGATGATTGCACCATGCGCCACCCCATTTCTGCCACCTACCGCCTACAGCTACGCGGACCGCAGGCTGATCCGCAGGGTCGCGCTTTTGGTTTCAAAGAGGCTGCCGATCAGGTGGAGTACCTAGCCCAGCTTGGCATTTCACATCTTTATTTGTCGCCGATTCTTACCTCGGTGCCGTCCTCAAATCACTCCTACGACGTCATCAACCCCACCGAAATCAATCCCGAGCTAGGCGGGATGGACGGATTCAAGCAACTCGCAGACAAAGCACATGCAGCTGGGCTGGGGATAATCATCGACATTGTGCCAAACCATGTGGGCGTCGAAACGCCCCAGCTCAACGAGTGGTGGTGGGATGTCCTCAAGCGGGGAAAGGAGTCCCAGTACGAATCTTTCTTTGATATCGACTGGCACGAAGACAACGGTGCCGATGGCAAGTTGGGACTTCCAGTGCTTGGCGCAGAGGGCGACGAGGATAAGCTCGTGTTCGACGAGTTTCAGGGCGAGCCAGTTCTGAAGTATTACGACCACATTTTCCCTGTGGCGCCAGGAAGCATCGTTGATGACGACCCGCTCGGGACCTACCAAAAGCAGAGCTATCGCTTAATGTATTGGCGCGACGGAGTAATCGGCTACCGCCGGTTCTTCTCGGTCAACGGTTTGGCAGGGCTTCGTCAGGAAGATCCGCTGGTTTTCGAGCATACCCACACTGTGTTGCGCGAACTGGTTGCGCTCGATTTGATCGACGGGGTCCGCGTAGATCACCCTGATGGGCTGTCGGATCCGTTCGGCTACCTCACTCGGTTGCGGGATGTGTTGGGGCCGGACCGGTGGTTGATCATCGAGAAGATTTTGGGTGTGGACGAACCGCTGGATCCGCGCCTGAGCGTCGACGGCACCTCGGGCTACGATGCCCTGCGGGAATTCGACGGAGTGTTTGTCCATCGGGAAAGTGAAGATGCACTCAGTATGCTTTCCCTAGAGCAGACGGGATCTCCTTGGGATGCCAATAGCCTCGAAGCCACCGAACATGCCCTGAAACGCGAAGTTGCAACGAACGAGCTGGCAGCTGAGGTCCGTCGCCTCGCCCGGGCCATGCGCCGAGACAACTTCTCTACCGCCGGGCCACATGTTTCGGAAGAACAACTGATCGACACCATTGTTGAGCTCGTAGCATTCATGCCGGTCTACCGCGCCGATTACATATCGTTGTCTCGGGTTACCGCCCGGGTCATTGCCGACATGGCGCACCGCTTCCCTTCGCATCGCGATGCCCTCGACATTGTCGCCGCAGCCCTGCTTGCCGACGGCGAAGCCAAGACTCGATTCGCGCAAGTGTGTGGCGCCGTAATGGCGAAAGGCGTCGAAGACACGACGTTTTACCAGGCATCTCGTCTGGTGGCCCTCCAGGAAGTCGGTGGCGCTCCCGGTAGGTTTGGTGTCTCCGCTGCCGAGTTCCACTTACTCCAGCATGAACGCGCAATCCTGTGGCCAAGCAGCATGACCACGCTATCTACGCACGACACCAAGCGTGGCGAGGACGTGCGAGCCCGCATCATTGAGATCTCGGAGGTACCCAGCGAGTTTACCGAGTTCGTGCGCCGGGTCACCGCCATCACGCCACCACCAGACGGTGCGACCGGGCACTTTCTGCTGCAGAACCTCATCGGTATTTGGCCTTCGGTGGGCAGCCCAAGCGCAAGTGTCCTGGCCCGATTCCAGGCCTATGCGAAAAAAGCAATCCGCGAAGCCGGAGTTCACACAACCTGGACCGAACCAAACGAACAATTCGAATCCTCGATCGAGCACTGGGTGGCGGCACTGTTCAATGGGCCAGCAACCAATCTCATCGCTGAGTTTGTGGCGACCATAGCGCATGCCGGAATCACCCTGACACTGGGACGAAAGCTTTTGCAGCTGATCGCCCCCGGGGTCCCGGATATTTACCAGGGCAATGAATTCTTTACTGATTACCTGGTAGACCCCGATAACCGTGCCTTTGTTGACTACACCTCTCGCTCCCAGGCGCTGGCGCTGTTACAGGAGGTTGCGTTTCCCGCTGAGGCGCTGGCCCAGGCGCCCATCGCCCCGGACAACGCCGAGACCGACTACCCGCAAGTCTTTAGCAATCCCGACCTGGCCAAGCTCGCTATTACCAAGCAAAGCTTGGCGGTGCGCCAACAACACCCAGAATGTTTTGTCGGAGGCTCCTATCAGGCAGTGTTTGCGGTAGGCCCGGCTGAATCCCACGTTGTGGGCATAGCGCGTGGCTCATCCATCCGCGATATTCGCGTGGTGGCCCTAGCAATGCGACGCCCGATCACTTTGGCCCGGCGCGGTGGCTGGGATGATACCTCGGTAACGCTTCCGGAGGGCCAGTGGGAAGATCAGCTGACGGGTCGTCGGTACGCGGGGGTGGTAGCTGCCAGCGAGATTTTTGCCACCCTTCCGACGGCCTTGCTAGTCGCTGTCTAGCGCCTGCGTGCAATAGGCTAAGTAGGCGTTATGGGACACAAACATATCGCGCAGCTTGGCGCTACCTACCACGAGTTCAACCGCAATCACCCAACCATCGCATCAGATGTGCGCGGTGTGATCGAGGAACAGCTTGCCGACGCCGGTGTGTCCTACGATCGGGTGGTTGCACGAGTGAAAACGTGGCGGTCATTACGTGCCAAGGCGCTCAAGCGCGATGAAACCGGCGCGTTCGTATACGCCGATCCCTGGCACGACATCAAGGACATCCTCGGCGTTAGGATCACTACCTTCTATTCCGCCGATATTCCGGTGGTACTGGATCTACTGAGCAAGTCTTTCGCAGTGAAGAAGTCGGTGGATAAGGCCGCTGAGACCCGAATTTCCGGCGGGTTCGGCTATGGCTCGCACCACTTGATTTTACAGGTGCGCCCCAATGATGACGACCTCAAGGACTACGTCGGCCTAGTTTTCGAGGTGCAAGTCCGCACCGTGCTGCAGCACGCGTGGGCTGAGTTTGAGCATGACATTCGCTACAAGGGAGCCGACCAGCAAGACCCGCGGGTAGATCGCGCGTTTACCCTGGCAGCTGGCCTGATCGAGCTTGCTGACCAGCAATTTGACCAGATCGCCCAAATCCTCGGCGAAACCCCATCCAAGTCCGACGAAGTGGAACTCTCAGCGGAAACGCTGCCAGGCGTGTTGGCCATGCTCATCGGTAATCGCTTCCCCATGTCGCGCTCGGAATACTACGCCTGGCTGGAGGAAATCCTCGCTGTCAACGGCATCACCACCGTCGCCGAATTGCGCAAACTACTCGACGACCACACTATCGCAGACGTCGAAAAGGCACTCAACTATCAGTTTGTTCCTGGCCAAGTGCGCCTTATCGACGACCTTTTGCTCTGCCAATTCCGCGAGGACCACATCGCACGCACCAAAGACTCTGGCCACCGGGCGAAGTTTCGTGCACAGCGATTGAAAAAACGTCTCGAAACGATGCGAAGTGCGGGCATCGTTGCGGAAAACAGGTAAGTTAATAGGCGTAGCTCAACAATTTTTTTCAGGTTTAGGAGACAGAGCAATTATGGGTTCTTCCCTCGCAGACTTCCCACAGGTGGCAGACTTCATTCACGTCTGGGCCCTGGCAATCGCCGATTTCTTCCGCCCGATGGGCATCAATTTCCCACCGGCCGACTGGGGTTTGAACTTGTAACCTAGCGTCGGCCCATCAGCCGATCGATTTCGCGTCGTTCCCGCTTTGTGGGGCGACCTGCGCCTCGGTCTCGTCGTGGTATCGAGGCCAGAATTTCTTTTGGCGGGGGCGGTGGCGAATGGTCCACGTAGCAGGTTCGCGCGATCGTCGCCCCCACTCGCTTGCGGATGGTTGATACCACTTCCACGTCATGCTCCCGGTGATCCACCCACACACGGACCCGGTCGCCAGGCACGACTGTTTGAGAAGGCTTCACGGCCACCCCGTTGAGTTTCACATGCCCGGCTTTGCATGCCTCGCCGGCCGCGGAGCGGGTTTTCATTAGTCGGACCGCCCACACCCAGGCGTCGATACGCACTGCCTCGCTGGTAACCTCCATAGTTTGATTTAGTACTGGTCCTTGTGATTGATGATCTTTTGGACGCGGGCGTAGTTCACTGCTCCGCCAACGACCGCGATCACGAGGCCCAGGACGAGGAAGAACCACGAATGTGCCAGCAGCGCGAGTGCTACACCGCCGGCCACGCCACCAGCAACTGCGATCACACCGTTGCGAGAGTACTTTCGAACTGCCATTTTGCGCTGTTCAATTGGGTTACGAGGGAAGTTCTGCAAGGTCATAAGCTGAAATTCTAGCAGTCAGAACGCGCAGTCACTCTCCTATCCACTGCGTCCCAGCTTCCTTTGGGGCGATTCCCCCCGAGCTCAGCTCAGCCAAAACGGCAGCCAACCTCTCACCGCCGCCAGGCGCCGTGCCGACGACAAAACGCGCGCGAGAATCATAAGCAAGATCAACGATCGCGACGTCTCGTGCCCGCAACTCGGCTTCGAGGCGGCCTGCCTGGGCAAAATCCACATCAAAACGGTAAAGCTCGCGGAGGCTGCGACGCGTGCGATTGACCTGGAGCAGTGTTTCCGTCACCGAATCCGAATAGGCACGCACCAGGCCACCGGTGCCCAGCTTGACCCCACCGAAGTAGCGCACGCTCACCGCCACAATGTCGAGTAATGCTGAACCCTTAAGTACTTCCAACATGGGTTTTCCTGCGGTACCGGAGGGCTCGCCATCGTCACTGGACCGCTCAATCGGCACCGCCTGATCCACCTGGCAAATAAACGCACTGCAGTGGTGGCGCGCGTCCGGGTAGGTGGATTTGATCTGGTGAATAAAGTCCCTGGCTTCTTCTTCAGTTTCTGCGCGGGTAATGAATCCGAGGAAGCGAGACCGCTTGATTTCTAACTCACTGGAGGCAATCTCACCGGCTGCCGGACGAAGATAGAAGTCAGTCAGCAATGCTTTCCACCGGGCAGTAGAGATCAGTGCGCATAGTCGCGGGATCGAGGTCTGGGGCAGGCTCGGTGACATAGCATTCCAGGCACGGGCCTGCTGGTTGGAGACCATTAGCAGCCATCGTGGATACGAATGCGGACCATGCTTGGTTGAGCCCGTCGTAGAAGCCGAAATAAGTTTGCATGGCGTATTCGGCGGCTGGAGTGCAACTGGGCACGAATTCTTGTCCGTCCAGCTGCACAGGTTGGCTAAGTGCGCTAGCAACCGGAAACCCAATTTCCAAGTCGCAGTTGTCCGTTTCCGCATCAATCCGCAGGTAGCGGCATATGGCTGGTCCATCCGGCACCAAAATACCGGTAGCAAATGCCCGGGCGCAAGCTGGGAACGCAGAATCGAATAGCTGGCCGATGTCGCCCAACGACACGTCAAAAGCGCGCACCACGGCAAAGTGTGTTTCCGGCAATTGCACGCGACGCATGCTGGTAGCCGGGGCAGAAGTTACAAAACTCATGCTTCCATGCTAGTGATCGCGTCCAAGTCGGTGGGATAACGCACCTGGGCAAAATCACCCCGAGCCAGTGGATGATCAGGATGCACAATTCCTACACGGGTCGGGGTGTGATCTGCAGGGTCCACGCTGATAGCGCTCCGAAGATCCGGATCATTGCGTAACTGTGGCGCCAGGATTTCCCGTAGCTTGGCTGCCAACCACATCCGAGTATCACGATTTTCGCAGCTGACTATAGTCACTGCTGGTTCCGGCGCTAGCCCGGCAACAAGCAGTGCTACTCGACGACGATCGCGCTGATACGTCGTCGAATCGGCAACGAGTGCCGCCTGCAACATGGACTTGAGCTGTTGAGAGCGCCTTCCCCTCGCATCTTCACCTTGGGTCAGGGCGGTGCATTCGGCAGCAAATGCGGCCCCAGAGGAATACCAGGCCGTCCGCAGCGATGACTTTTCCCGAGGGGTGAGTTCAGCCTGATCGATGTCGTCAGGCAATTCCGGCGCAAAATTCATAATGTGCCATCTTGCCACCACCTCTATCGCCATGCAGGGCAATGCGCGGCTCGGCTCATCCGGCACGAGCTGGGGCAAAAAGCTAGCCTGGGGTCCATGACTACTTATGAAGTGTGGGCCCCGAAAGCTGATGCGGTGCGGGTCACCGTCGACGGCACCGAACACGACCTCTACGCAGGAGACAATGGTTGGTGGCATTCGGACCTCGCTGCAACCCCCGGCCAACGCTACGGATTTAGTCTTCGCACCGGCGACACCTGGAGTTCGCTGCTTCCCGATCCACGGTCAACTTCCCAACCCGATGGCGTGCACGGACTATCCGAGGTCACCGACCACAGCTTTGCATGGACGGACCAAGACTGGACCGGCAGGATCTTGCCGGGTCAGCTGATCTACGAGCTTCACGTCGGAACGTTTAGCGAGCGCGGAGATTTCGCTGGGGTCGTCGATAAGCTTGGCTACCTGCGTGAACTTGGAGTAACCTCCATTGAATTGATGCCGGTCCAGCCGTTCGCAGGTGACCGCAACTGGGGCTATGACGGAGTGTTTTGGCACGCGGTCCACGCTGGTTATGGCGGAGAGGTGGGGCTGAAAGAACTTGTCGACGCTGCGCATCGCCACCGTATTGCGGTGATTCTGGACGTGGTGTACAACCACTTCGGCCCGGAAGGAAACGACACCGGGATGTTTGGTCCCTACACCGCGGGCGGCAATACCGGCTGGGGTGAAGTAATCAACTTTTCCGGACCGGGGTCGGACGAAGTCCGCGCCTACGTGCTCGATGCTGCGCGACGATGGTTTGAGGAATTCCACATCGATGGCTTGCGTCTCGACGCTGTCCACGCGATGTATGATCCCGGCGCGATCCACGTTCTCGAACAATTGACATACCTCACTAAGGAAATTGAGGCGACCACTGGCATTCCACGCACATTGATCGCGGAGTCCGACCAGAATGATCCCCGCATTGTGTCGTCCCAGCAGGCAGGAGGCTACGGGCTGGATGGCCAATGGATCGACGACTATCACCACGCCTTGCACACGTTAGTTTCCGGCGAGAACCACGGCTACTTCGCTGATTTTGGTGGCGTAGACACCCTGGCACATGTGCTCAAGGAAGTGTTCTTCCATGCGGAGACTTTTTCCACCTTCCGGGGGCGCATGCATGGGCGTCGGCTGGACACCACCCTGGTGCCGGCATCAAGCTTCGTGGCCTACACGACGACGCACGACCAAGTCGGCAACCGGGCATCAGGCGATCGTCCCTCGATGAATCTGAGCCCCGAGCAGCAGGTTCTTAAGGCTGCGATGGTACTGTTGGCGCCGTTTACACCCATGCTTTTTATGGGTGAAGAGTTCGGGGCGAAAACCCCATTTGCATTTTTTGTCTCGCATAGTGACCCCGAATTGCTCCGGCTTACGGCCGAGGGGCGGCAACGCGAATTTGCTCGGGCGGGCTGGAACAACGCCGAGATCACTGACCCGACGTCGGTTGAGGCGTTTGAAAATTCTCGGTTACAGTGGGCATTTGATGACGAGCAACAGCGGATCTTCGAGGCGTATCAGACCTTGATTAGGCTGCGTAAGCAACTGCAGCTGGCCCGCCCGTACCTCGAGCACTTGCAGGTGGAATACGGCGAGAACTGGTTGGCCTTCGGATACGACGATGTCACGGTAGTCGCGAACTTCTCCGATGAGTCCATTGAAGTGCCATTCACCGGGGAACTACGCTACTGCTTCGATGCCAGCAAGGTGAGCGAGCATGCCACGCAGCTCGCCCCTTGGGACTTCGCAGTACTGGTGTAGGTTCGGCGCCGATTACGTAAGGAACTCGTATTCGGGAGTTCCTGGCTGCAGTTGCTGGCAAGAAATTTGGGACTCTTCCATTCTGGCCAGCAGCGCCGGGAGGTCGCCTGCCTGCCCTAATTGGATGCCGACCAGCGCAGCACCAGTTTCCCGGTTGTTGCGCTTGAGGTATTCAAACAAGGTGATGTCATCGTCCGGCCCCAACACGTCCGAGAGGAACGAGCGCAGCTGCCCTGGTTCCTGCGGAAAGTTCACCAGGAAATAGTGCTTGAGTCCTTGGTGCACGAGCGAGCGCTCCACGATTTCGTTGTAGCGCAAAACGTCGTTGTTACCACCGGAGATGATGCAAACCACCACTTCATCTGGTTGGGGAGGACTGTCTACTAGGGCGGCGACGGACAAGGCACCTGCCGGTTCGGCCACGATCCCTTCGTTTTGGTACAACTCGAGCATTTCGGTGCACACTGCGCCTTCGTCGATGCTCACGGTAGTCAACCGGTCTCGGTTAGCGTCGGCAATCTGGTAGGTGAACTCACCAACCTTCCCCACCGCTGCACCATCCACAAATGGATCCAGGTGTGGCACAGCAACGGGGTGCCCAGCGGCTAGCGCCGCTTGCATGGACGAGGCCCCCGCGGGTTCTGCTGCCACCACCTGGGTTTGCGGAGAAATATCCCGAAGATAGCTCAGGATCCCGCCCAGCAACCCACCGCCGCCAACCGGTACATACACGCGAGCTGGGTGTTTACCCATGCTGGCCAGCTGTGCCAGAATTTCGGCGGCGACGGTTCCCTGACCTGCGACGGTGTCCCAGGCATCAAAAGGTTGGATGAAGGTGGCACCGTGTTCTGTGGCATAGGCGCGGGCGGCCGCAGCAGCCTCATCAAAATTATTGCCGACCAACTCGACGTCGACATGCTCGCCACCGTGAACGGTAATGCGGGAAAGCTTTTGCTTTGGGGTCTTCTTGGGCACAAAGATTCGGCCTTGGATTCCCAGCGTGCGGCATGCGTAGGCAACTCCTTGGGCGTGGTTACCCGCCGAGGCGGTTACGATGCCAGCGTCGACACGGGCAGGGTCAAGCTGGATCATGGCGTTGTATGCGCCCCGGATCTTGTAGGAACGCACATCTTGCAGGTCTTCTCGTTTCAGATAGACCTGCGCTCCGGTGGCCTGAGACAGGCGCGGGCAGTACTGCAGCGGAGTCGGAGCAATAATCGCGGAAATTCGTGCCTGCGCTGCCTGAATGTCACTGGCTTTGACCATGGGCAAGTCAGTGTGGGGGCTGGTTGCGGGACGAGTGCGATCAGTCATGACCTAAAACTTACCGAATCGCCCGATCGGCACCACAATGGCATGCGGTTGTTCCGCCCCCGAATGGTTTGCCACATGGTGTTTCACGCTCCACCAGCAGGCAAGCCACCATGGTTAATAAAGGATTCATCTAATCGTTACACTTCTGCAACTTCGCCCCGGCATACTTCGAGAGATTCACTGTGCCGAGCCCTGCGCGGGCAGCGCACATCCTGTCCCCCGGCCTCATCAAATGCCATGAACACAGTTTGAACGGCCCTTCATAACCCAAAAGGAGAATTTTCGTCGTGACGATTCGAAATCGCGTATTGGCTACCTGCGTGGCACTGTGCACCTCGGTAGCGGTTCTCGCACCTGCGCACGCAAACATCGTGGCAAAACCAGTATCGGTAAGCGCGCCGGGGGCACTGCTCAATCTGGAAGCTATTGGCACCCATGAGACCGGTGAATTTGAGAAGTCTGCTGCCGAAATCGTCGCCTACCATGCCGCCTCGAAGCGTCTGTTGGTTGTGAATGCGTTGTCCGGGAAGATCACCGTGCTGGACGTATCTAAGCCGGAACAGCCAACCGAACTGCACACGGTCTCCGCTGGGGCCGGCACCACCGTGAATTCGGTTGCGGTGCGCCCGGATGGACTCGCTGTTGCCACGGTTGAGCCTGCCGATAAAACCGCTGCGGGCTCGGTAATTTTCTTCGATGCCGCTGGTAACGGCGACGTGTTTGGTTCTGTGCCGGTAGGCAGCCTCCCCGACATGGTCACTATTACCGAAGATGGAGCATTTGCGCTGGTTGCAAACGAAGGGGAACCTGCAGAAGATTACTCGGTTGACCCGGAGGGGTCCGTGTCCGTGATCTCGCTGCCGAAGAAGGTAGCGGCCGGCACCGAAGTACGCACCGCCACTTTCACGGCCTTCGAGGGCAAGCTGCCGCAAGGAGTCCGAGTATTTGGTCCGGAAGGCACCGACGCGCAAAACTTGGAACCGGAGTACATCTCTACCTTGGATGGTAAGGCGTATGTGGCGCTCCAGGAAAACAATGCGGTTGCTGTGGTCGACATTGCCACCGCGACGGTTACGGACATTTACCCACTTGGAACTATCGACCATTCCGTGGTCCCATTTGATCCTTCCGACAAGGATGGCGCTACCAAGCTTCGTACTGCACCGGTAAAGAGTTTCCGGCTCCCAGACGCGCTCGCTGCTTACACCGCAGCTGGCAAGGGATACTTTGTCACTGCCAACGAAGGCGACACGCGAGACTGGAAGGGGTTCTCCGAAGAAGAACGCGTGAAAAAGCTCAAGCTCAGCCCGGATTTCGCTGGCCTGAACGCCGACCAGATCAAGCAGCTGCAGTCCGACGAGCAGCTGGGCCGACTCAAAGTCACCACCACGGCCGGTCAAAATAGCGACGGCACCTACGATGAGCTCTACGGCTTCGGTGGGCGTGGATTCAGCATCTTCGACACCAACGGTAACCTGGTCTTTGATTCGGGCTCCGAATTTGAAAAGATTCTCTCCGAGTTGCCCGAGCAGCCGTTCAACCCAGACCACACGAGCAACGACGCCGACGATCGCTCCGACGACAAGGGCGCGGAACCTGAAGGCCTCACCTTGGGCACCATCGGCTCCCACACGTTTGCTTTCATCGGCCTGGAACGCACCTCGGGAATCATGGTCTATGACATCACCGATCCCCAAGCTCCGGCCTTTGTTACCTACCTCAACAACCGCGACTTCGCCGCAGCTCCCGACAGCGGAACTGCGGGTGACCTTGGTCCGGAAGGTCTCACATTTATCCCGGCCGAGCAGTCGCCAAACGGCAAGCCTCTCCTGGCCGTGGGCAATGAAGTTTCCGGCACCACGACCATCTACCAGGTCAACGCCGACCCATCGCTGACCACCCCAGTCAAGGAGCCTGGTGGCACCAGCAGCTCGATGACATCCTCGGGTTCCTCTACCCTAGGCTCCTCGATTGGAGTCATCGGTGGGATCGCAGCAATCCTCGCTGCAATCGCGGGCATCGCACCGCACATTCCTGGGCTGCAGGCTCAGATTCACCAGCTGCTAGCGATGCTCAACATCCGTCGATAAGTAGCAGGCGTCGATAAGGCCAGCCTGGCTCATCGACGCCCGACGCGCCCTACCCCAAGATGCCCGGCCCCATGGTGGCCTTGAGGTCACCCATGAGGCTGCCGGTGCGATTGACCCGCAAGTGATCGCCGAGAACCATCATCGTGGAGTGCTCGCCGTCAACAAGTTTGAGGTAGACATCGGATTCTCCGGCGTTGGATAGCAACACTTGCTTCAGCTTGGCGATGTTTTCCATGGTGCATTGGTCGGTACGCATCACGAGCTTGAGCGGCAGGCCCTGGCCATTTCCGGCGCCCAATTCAGGTGCTTTGAGGTCATCGCAGAACAGTGACATGCGGTCGTCGCGGATCGAGACGTGTGCCTTGGCCAAGATGATGTTGTCTTCCACCAGCTGGGTTGCCACCAAGGCGTAAACCTTGTTGAACACCAACAACTCAACGGAAGCACCGTTGTGGTCTTCCACCGTGACAATAGCCCACGGCGAGCCGTCCCGCTTGGAAAAGCGCCGGTCGACGGACGCAATAATCCCGCCGATAGTCACTTCCGTGCCATGTTTGAGCTCGCCGCCCAAGATCGTGGTGAGGGCGGTGTCGGTTTGCGCGGCCAATGCTTCTTCAAAGCCATCGAGCGGGTGTCCGGACACGTACAAGCCCAGCATTTCCCGTTCCAACGCCAGTTCGTGCTTGCGGTCCCATTCCTCGTCAGGGACTTGTACAGCGAAGAAGTTTGTGGTGTCCCCGCCGTCGTCAGCTCCGAAACCAGCAAACAAATCGAACTGGCCCTTGTCCGCTGCCTTTTTGGTGGCAATTACCGAATCGACGGCATCTTCATGGACCAACACAAGCCCTTTACGCGGATGCCCCAGGGAATCGAAAGCCCCCGCCTTGATGAGCGACTCAGTCACGCGCTTGCTACACGGCACGGTGTCAATCTTGTCGAGGTAGTCCGAAAAGTCCTTGAAGTGGCCTTTTTCGGCGCGAGTGGCAACGATCGATTCGACCACGTCTTCACCGACGTTACGCACTGCACCCAAACCGAAGCGGATGTCATCGCCCACGGCCACGAAGTCGAGAACTGACTCGTTGATGTCAGGCGGCATGACTTTCAGACCAAGGTGGCGACAATCCGCGAGGTAGATAGCAGATTTATCCTTTTTATCTGCCACTGACGTCAACAATGCAGCCATGTATTCCGCAGTGTAGTTGGCCTTCAGGTACCCGGTCCAGAAGGACACCAAACCATAGCCGGCGGCGTGCGATTTGTTAAACGCGTAGGCCGCAAATGGTTCGATGGTGTCCCACAGCGCCTTGATTGCCCCATCGGAGAAGCCATTGGACTTCATCCCAGCTTCAAAGTTGACGAACTCTTTCGCCAACACCTCGGGTTTCTTCTTACCCATGGCCTTGCGGAAGCCGTCTGCTTGGCCAGCCGTGTAATTTGCGACCTTTTGCGAAATACGCATGATCTGCTCCTGATACACGATCAGACCATAGGTATCGCCCAGGATTTCCTTGAGTGGCTCTTCCAGTTCAGGGTGAATCGGCTTGATTTCCTGGCGTCCATTCTTGCGGTCGGCGTAGTCCAGGTGGGCGTTCACGCCCATCGGACCTGGGCGGTAAAGCGCCAGGGCGGCGACGATGTCGTCGAAGCCGGTTGGCTCCATTCGCTTCAGCAGCTCTCGCATGCCACCACCGTCGAGCTGGAACACGCCCAGGGTGTCGCCGCGGGCAAGGAGTTTGTAGGTTTCCGGATCTTCCGTGGACAGATTCTCCAGGTCAAGGTCAATGCCACGGTTGCGCTTGATGTTTTCCAGCGCGTCACCGATCACCGTGAGGTTACGCAACCCCAGAAAGTCCATCTTCAGCAAGCCGATAGCTTCGCACGCCGGATAAGGCCATCCGGTAATCAGTGCGCCGTCCTGTTGCCGTTTCCACATTGGGATGCAGTCCAGCAGCGGTACCGACGCCATAATCACCGCACACGCGTGGACGCCAGCTTGCCGCACAACGCCCTCAAGTCCGCGCGCAGTGTCATAAATCTTGCGCACATCGGGGTCAGTTTCAATTAACTGTCGAACCTCGCCAGCTTCCCCGTACCGGGGGTGCTCGGGATCGGTGATACCGGACAGCGGAATATCTTTGGCCATGATCGCAGGTGGCAGCGCCTTGGTGATGCGGTCAGCGATCTGATAGCCCGGCTGACCGAATTGCACGCGGGCGGAGTCCTTGATGGCCTGTTTCGTTTTCACAGTGCCGAAGGTGATCACCTGGGCGATTTTGTCCTCGCCCCAACGCTCGGTGGCGTAGTGAATCATTTCTTCACGGCGCCGATCCTCAAAGTCAATATCGATATCGGGCGCCGAAGGTCGTTCCGGATTAAGGAATCGCTCGAACAGTAGGTCATGCTCGATCGGGTCAATATTTGTAATCGTCAATGCATAGGCGACGAGTGCGCCGGCTGCCGAACCACGCCCGGGCCCCACGCGGATGCCTACAGAACGGGCGTGTTTGATGAGCTCAGCGACGATGAGGAAGTAAGAAGGATAGCCCTTCATATCGATGACTTCGATCTCATAGTTCGCGCGATCGATGTACTCCTGCGGTACCTCTTTGCCGGGGAATCGGTCTTGCAGGCCACGCATTACTTCTTTGTGCAGCCAAGATGTTGGAGTTTCGCCTTCCGGCACATCCGCAATCGGCATGCGGTCGTGCGTGTGTGGTTCCCAGATCTCTCCGTAGTCTTGAACTCGCTCGGCGATGAGCAGCGTGTTATCGCACGCGCCTGGCACGGTATGGTCCCACGAGGCACGCATCTCGGCAGCTGACTTGATGTAATAACCGGTGCCGTCGAATTTGAACCTATCTTCGTCGTGTAGCGTCTTACCGGTTTGCACGCACAGCATCGCTTCGTGGGCCTGAGCTTGGGATTCGAGCACATAGTGGCAGTCATTGGTGACTAGTGGTGGCAAGTCGAGTTTCCGACCAATTTCGAGCAGCTCCGAACGCACGCGGTTTTCAATATCAAGCCCGTGATCCATCAACTCCAGGAAGTAGTTTTCCTTACCGTAGATGTCCTGCCACATCGCAGCGGCTTCGAGCGCTTCATTGAACTGTCCCAGGCGCAGGCGAGTCTGGACGTCTCCGGAGGGGCAGCCGGTGGTGGCGATGATGCCTGAGGCCCGCTCGGCAATGATTTCCGCATCCATGCGTGGCCATTTGCCAAGCTGCCCCTCGTAGGAGGCCATCGAGGACAGGTAAAAGAGATTTTGCAGCCCCTCGGCATTTTCAGCGACCATCGTCTGGTGGAGATATGCGCCGGATGCAGACACGTCGTCCGACTTCTGGTGAGGCTCGCCCCACTTGATGCGCTGCTTGTTGAAGCGTGATTCCGGCGCGAGGTAGGCCTCAATACCGATGATGGGCTTGACCCCCACCTCGGTCATCTTGCGGTAAAAGGCATCTGAGCCAAACATGTTGCCGTGGTCGGTGATTCCTACCGCCGGCATACCTTGGCGCAAAACCTCGTCGGCAAGCATGTCAATTTTTGCCATTCCGTCGAGCATCGAATATTCAGTGTGGTTATGCAGATGCACGAAGGAAGAATTGCTCATAGTTGGAAGATTCTAGCGTCATCAGCAGGGCAACGCGACCATGCAGGTTAATGGGGACAATGTGCGATAAATCGCCAAGGATAGCTTGTCAAGAATTGCTTGTCGACGAGTGCTGCGCCCAGCCCTGCCGCGACCCACAACACAGTTCGGGAGGAACGTGACCTAAGAATCACCCCCGGGCGACCCGGCTCACAAATTGTTCAACACCCTAACCAAAACACCCTGTTACCTGTAAGAACAAGGTGGACAAATCATCTGACAAGCGCTACACTAAATACAGCGATTACCCCCGCTAGTAGCATTAGACAACTCGATAGGACGCACCCATGTTCTCCTTTGGTCAATCCGCCACCCAGTTCAGTGTTTTCTCCTTCTTTGGCGCTGCAGCTCCAGAACTACCGCAGGATCGTTTCGAAGCCGCCGACCATGAACTCTTGGACGCAATGGCTGAGCAAGATCTTCGTTTGGTCGCTTAACTCATACTGGGATCGTTTTTCACCACCCGGTGTCTTGTTCGCGCAAGCACTCACCGGGTGATCCACCAGAGGTTCGCCCCACCAGCTATAACACGCTAAAGTGTGCGACGTGTTCTATGCCATCGTCGCTTATTTGCTGTGGGGCGCTTTTGCTGCGTTCTTCCCGTTACTGCAACCAGCACAGCCACTAGAAATTATTGCGCACCGCATCGTATGGACGTCCATCTTGATGGCACTGCTGCTCAGTGGCACAAAAGGTTGGAAGGAACTACGCCAAGCAGACAAGCGCACCTGGCGCACCCTCGTATTTGCCGCATTAGCCATCGCGCTGAACTGGCTCACCTACGTAACCATCGTCAACTCCGGACATGTGGCCGAAGCAGCCTTGGGGTACTTCATCAATCCACTGGTGAACGTCCTGTTGGGCTTGGTGTTCCTCGGTGAAAAACTACGCCTCCTGCAAAAGTTGAGCGTAGGTATCGCAATTTTTGCCGTGAGTGTGCTCGTATTCCTCAGCGGACAGCCTCCTCTTGGGGGTTTGGTCCTAGCCGCTTCTTTTGGCGTCTACGGGCTCCTCAAGAAGCAAGTTCAACTCTCCGCCGAAACATCCTTAGCAGCAGAGACGTTTCTGCTCGCACCGGCATCATTGGGATACCTGATATACCTCTTCAGCACCGGCGAGCTAACCTTCTTTCAGCACGGCCTCGGCCATGCATTGCTGCTGATCTGCACTGGTTTCATCACCGCGATCCCGATGCTGTTGTTCAACAAGGCCACCCGCTTGATCCCGCTGGGCACCATCGGAATGCTGCAGTACCTCACCCCGACCATGCAAATGCTGTGGGCGGTGCTCATCATGCACGAACAAATGCCGACCATTCGGTGGTTCGGATTTATTGTTATCTGGATTTCGGTTGCCATTTTTGTCTGGGATATTTGGCTGCAACGCAAACCCGGCGGCTCCGGCCCCCGCCGACCGTTACCCAAGGCCTAGCCAGCCACAGGGCCTAGTCAGCCAACGACAACGGGGCGCACCCCAAACCGACCAAAAGCAGCATCCCTCGGCAGCACCTCTATTGCCACGACTGTTGGCTCCTGCGCCAGAGTGCGCAATTGCGCCAACCTAGCAAACACCAAGGCCCCGGAGATTCCTCCGGCTACTTCCGGGGAGCTATCCGCCGTGCGGCGCACCACATCTGCGCGGGTTTCCGGAGCGATGGGCTCAGGAATTGCCACCGGCTTCGCCTGAGTGAGCGTTAACGAACTCACTCGCTGAATGTTCCAGGTTGCCGTGACCCGGCCCGCTTCTTCCACAGTCAGCGGGTGGTCAAATGTGACCAGCGCCCAACCGTCGCCATCTCGATCCAGCGATCCCACCACCCGCTGTTGATACTGCGAAAACGACTCGTTCGGCTCCATCCCCAATTGATCGCCATTGCGCAACATTGGCTTGGAGGTGTTGTCGTCAAACCCGGCCCCCACAATCGCCACCACGATGATAAGTGCTGCTAGCCCCGCAACCGTTTTCCGCATGTTGCTCACGCCCGCAGGACATCCAATGCATGCTGTAGGTCCGGCGGATAGGGCGATTCCACTTCCATGTAGTGCCCATCGGCGGGGTGTTCAAAGCCCAGACGCACCGCGTGCAGCCACTGACGGGTAAGGCCCAGTCGCTGGTTAAGGTTTGGGTCGGAGCCATACATCGGGTCGCCGCAGCAGGGGTGATGGAGGGAGGAAAAGTGCACTCTAATTTGGTGCGTTCGGCCGGTTTCGAGGTGGACGTCGAGAAGCGTCGCTTCCCGGAATGCCTCAATGGTTTCATAATGGGTGATGGATGGTTTGCCGTCGGTTGTGACCGCGAATCGCCAGCCTGCGGAGGGATGCCGGCCGATTGGAGCGTCGATAGTGCCGGTTAACGGGTCCGGATGGCCCTGGACCAGCGCGTGATAAGTCTTAGTGACGGTTCGGTCCCGAAAGGCGCGCTTGAGCACGCTATACCCGCGTTCCGACGCCGCAACCACCATCACTCCCGAAGTGCCAACGTCCAGGCGCTGCACGATACCCTTGCGCTCTGGCGGGCCGGAGGTGGAAATGCGGAAGCCAGCCGCAGCGAGGCCACCCAACACGGTTGGGCCTTCCCACCCCACCGTCGGGTGCGCTGCCACCCCGACGGGCTTATTTAGCGCAATAACATCTTCGTCCGCATAGAGGATGTCCATGCCTTCGATAAGTTCTTCTTTGGGTTCGAGCGACTTTGGTGGCTCAGGAAGCGTGACATCCAGCCAGGTATCGGCGATCAACCGGTCGGACTTCCCCACGGTGCGACCGTCTACGCGAATATCGCCAGCTTCTGCGAGCTCGGCGACCATGGTTCGGGACAACCCCAGTAATTTGGCCAGGGCGGCGTCGACACGCATGCCCGCGAGCCCTTCTGGAACAGGAAGCTGCCGGGACTCACGCATGACGCATCGCCCGCTTTTCCTCTAAAAACACTCCCACAATGAAACACACTACGCCCACCGTAATGCAGGAATCCGCGATATTAAAAACAGCAAAGTTCCCTACGGAGATAAAGTCCACCACATGTCCAACAAAAAACGCTGGCGCCCGAAATAACCGATCGATCAAATTGCCCAATGCCCCGCCGGCTATCAACGCCAGCCCTACGGCGTTCCACCCCCCAACTACTTTGCGCGAATACACCGCGATTCCCACCACGAATGCTAACTGAATGCAGGTAAACACCCAGGTTGCGCCTTCACCAAACGAAAATGCTGCCCCGGAATTGAACAACAAGTACCAGCGGAACCAATCCCCAATGACAGGGTGCGGCACCCCAGGAGTCAGTGTCCGCAACACAAGAAACTTCGTGAGCTGATCGATGCTGGCCGCAGCCACGGCAATGGCAAACATCGTAGGCATCCAGTTTCGAGATGGAATCGGCGAAGGGACCTGGTGGGTTTCCGTTTCGTTCACGGCAACTATTGTGCCTTGCCCGTGGACTTTTGCAGGCGATTTGTCCCCCGTCGGTGTGTCTTCGCAGGAGGGCGTTCGGTTACGCTAAGACACTATGAAGTCTTCTGCTCGACGTATTCTCGTTCCAGTTTGTTCGCTGTTATTGCTCGTCAGCCCTATGTTGGTCTCTTGTAGCAAAGAAACCGATTCTGAGCAGCCCAGCCACGCGCCCGCCGTTTCCCTTCCGGTTGACCCGCCGCGGGTGCAGCTTATCGACGCCGGGACGGCACCACAACAGGTAATGGCATTCCACGACTCTGGTTCTTCCCAAGACATCGATCTCGCATTCAGCGATGCTTTCACCCAAGGAACCGGGACGCTGGCAGAAGTCTCGGAAACGCCGGAGGTACCTCAGCAACCTCAAGTTCTGCGAGCACACGCTCATGCAACAACCACCGGGCAACGCGACATTGCAGTGGTACTCACCCAACCGACTTACTCCCAGCCAGATCGCGCGGAGGACGCTCGAGGCATCGATGGATTTCGATTGGGATGGACAGCAGATTCCACCGGCCGCGCATCAAGCGTAACTGTTGCCGCCCCGACGCAGGCCTCAGATTCTGCCCGTAAACTCGCGGAAGTGCACGCGATGAAGCTGGTCGCGCAACCAATCATTTTCCCCACTGAGCCAATCGGCATCGGTGCCCGATGGAGCGTGGACAACCGGGTGGCGGGTGATTCCACCTTGCTTCGGTCAACGACCTACACCCTGCAGCACATCGACGGCGACAATGTGGAACTTCAGGCTGACATCATCCAGCGCCCTGCAGTGACTTCACTTCCGTTGAACACAGCAGCTGGAAGCGAGTTAAAAGTGCACTCTACCCAGTCACTTTCCACCGGAACACTGAGAATCAACCTAGGCCAACCTTTGCCAACTTCCGGGCACTTCGCGGTAAGTACGCGCGTACGCTATGCCTCTGATGGCTCTGATACCACGGTGTATCAAGACTTCACTTCTGGGGTGGACTTCGGAAAGTAGCGGCTGGCCAGACATTCGGACCACCTGCGTGTTGCCATGCCGTGAAGGCACACAGGCTCCGAGTTGGCTACACAAGTGGCGAGCCATGCCTGATACTCGACCGAAAAAAGTGGTCGCTTTCCCTGCGAATTTAGGAAAGCGACCACTTTGTCCGTGTTGGGTGCGCTACTGCGACTTAACTTCGCCCGCAGGTGCTTCAGATTGGCACATGGCAGGGACCTTTTCTGGAGAAACCGTATTGGTGATGAGGGTGCAGGCCCATCCCTTGGAAAGCTTCCAGTTACCACCCTCATTGACGAACTCCACGCTGTCTGCAACCTGGGAAGGGCGCTCTGGCAAGGTGAAATTCACAGTGGCCAGGACAGAATTCGGGGTGTAGCCAGGTAGAACTGGGTCTACAACCTGGAATTCGGCGCCCGAATCGATCTTGGATTTAGTCATGGTTTCAAACAGTTCCGGCGCGGTTTCTGCGCCTTGGACCGTCTTGATCTTTTGATCCACCGTCGCAGCAGGATCGGTAGCTACGGCGAGAATTTTGTTGAGGTCTGCAGCCGTGGGAGTAGCAGCATCAGCCTTGGCAGCGCTGGATGCTGCAGGCTTGGCAGCAGAGCTAGTCGTGGTGTCTGAAGAGCCCTTGTCGCCACAGGCGGTCAAAGACAATGCAGCTGCAAAAATACAGGCGGCTGCTGCAGGCTTGGAAAACTTCAACGAAATCTCCTTGGGAGTTCAGGTGTCGGCACCAGCGCAGAATATCTCGGTGTATTTTTCCGAAAACTTGAGATGTTTCAAGTTGTGCGTAGGTTACCGCTGACGTGAGGCCGATCTTAACACGAGTTACAGAAGTGAATAGTTTTGACTCTCCCCGATTCACCGCTGCAATGGTGAATATTGATCCTTTTTGCGCTACAAAGTGCAATCGACACAGCAAGAGCTTTTGTTGCCTGCTGCCCCCACAATTTCTTCCTATGTGGCAACCTTAACAACTATGACTGAAGCAGTGAAGAAAATCATCGTTATCACCACAGGTGGCACAATCGCGTGCACTACAGACCACAACGGCGTACTCCTGCCAACCGTTTCTGGTGAAGATCTGATTGCCCCTATCCGAAGCCGTTTCCCAAACGGCAGTGTTGTCATTGAAGTGCGAGAGCTAACACGGCTCGATTCCGCCTCCATGACTTTAGGAGACATCGACGAAATCGTCTCTGCAGTCCACGAAGCCCTCGATGATGCCGAGACCACCGGAGTCGTGGTTACCCACGGCACCGACTCGATGGAAGAAACTGCGATTGCCGTTGATACGTTCCACACAGATCCGCGGCCTGTCGTATTCACCGGAGCTCAAAAACCTGCCGACCACCCGTCTGCGGACGGCCCCGCCAATCTCTTTGAAGCAATCCTCGTTGCTGCTGATGCCTCAGCGCGCGGCATTGGCGCACTGATCGTATTTGGCCACGCCGTACTCCCGGCACGGGGCGCGATGAAATGGCATACCACCGACGAACTCGCATTTGCCACAAACGGCCCGGAAGAACCCACGAGGCCTGACCCTGTCGCCCCCGCATTGCTTGCCGACGTCCGCATCGACGTCATCTACGCTTATCCCGGCGCGCCGCGCACCACTGTCGATGCATTGCTCGAAGCCGGGAGCCAAGGAATTGTCGTGGAAGCTATGGGTGCGGGCAACGTCGGGCGCGATCTGGCTCAAGGACTCAGCCACGCCTTGGAGCAAGGTATTCCGGTCGTCATCAGCACGCGGACCCCGCGCGGTGACGTACATGGCAGCTATGGCGGTGCTGGGGGCGGAGCTACCCTGGCTGCCCTTGGTGCGCTGGGATCTACCTATTTCCGTGCTGGGCAAGCTCGCATTCTCTTGGCAATCGCAATAGCAACCGGCAGGCACCCGGCAACACTGTTCTAGCGTTCATAGTTTTCCGACAGCCAGTCATCCCAATCGAGACTGGCCAGTGGGTCAGCCTCGGTGAGGAGTGGATCGTCGTCCGCAAAACTCTTGGTTCTACCGTGAGCCGTGGAACGCGTTTCAAATCTCACCGTTACTACGCCGTGCCCACACCCTTGCACCCAACCGTGCCCGTACTCCGGGTGGAAAACATCTTGGGTGCTGTACCACGTTCCCGAACGCGATTCTTCAAGTTGAGGCGAATTCACCAAGCTAATTACTTCTGAATGGCTCGAGGAGCGAACTCCGGTTTCAAAGTCACCAGCGACATCTTCGGTCACGGTTACTTGCTGGTCAAGCTCAGGAAACATTACATCTTGCCGTTCAAGTTCCAGCCCGCTCAAAGACACCCCAACCAATCGAATTGGCCCGATCTGCTCTGGATAGCGTGTTAAGCGCCGGGTGGCCGCGGTCAAAGTTTCTAGATCATCACTTGCGTAAGACAGTGTCAGCGAGCGAGTCTCGGTAGTAAAGTCCGCGAGTTTCAATTTGACGCTGATCGTTCTTGCTGCGCGGCCGTCTTTCTTCAGGCGTCGATAAGCGTCGGTCATGCTGCGGCTCACAGCCTCGTCGACCTCCGCTTTGGTGGTTAGATCCTTGGGATAGGTATGTTCAGCTGATACTTGTTTAGCTTCGGCTCGGGGTGCCACGGATCGATCGTCGTTACCTTGGGCGATCTGCCACAGCGCTGGACCTACAGTTTTCCCGAGGGCTGCTTCGACCTCCTTTTGCTCCAGCGCTGCAAAGTCTCCGATGGTATCGATACCCAATCGCTTCAACTTTTGTTCGGAAATTGGGCCAATCCCCCACAACTGCCGGACCGGCAGCGGATGAAGGAGTCGCACTTGATCGGTGACGGGAATGACAAATACTCCGTCCGGCTTAGCAAGGCCCGAACCGATTTTTGCGGCTTGCTTACCCGGCCCCGCGCCGAGCGAGGCTGGGAGGCCAGTCTCCCGTCTTATGCTTTCCCGAAGCTGTTGGCACCACTGCCCCACCTTTTCGGGATCCGCCCCTTGCAACACGGATGGTTCAAGGAAAGCCTCATCGATCGACAGCTGTTCGACCAAACCAGCCTGAGCTCGCACAATTTCAAATACGCGCTTGGAAGCGGCGCTGTACACCGGAAAACGAGGACGAACGGTTGTCGCCCTTGGCCCAATCAAAGCTCGAGCTTGAAACATGGGCATAGCACTGCGCGCCCCGAATTTACGTGCTTCGTAAGATGCGCCGGCTACCACGCCTCGTCCCGCCAGACCTCCGACCAACACTGGTCGCCCTCTCAACGTTGGTCGGGTTAACTGTTCCACGGATGCGAAGAACGCGTCCATATCAATATGAAGTACCCAACGTTGCATAATGATCAGCCTAGGACAAGAGTTCCCCCGAACGACATTTGGTACATAATCAGTACACAAATCATCCGTTGAACGAAATCACACTCGTACGATTTGTTGTCGGGTATGCACCTGACGAACTCGAGAAAGACACCATGCCCCCACGATCAAGGCTAATTTATTCACCCCGGAACGTCTTACCGCGGTGATGAATTGTGCTATCGGTCTTTCGATTTACATTTGCTTGGAATGCGTGAGTTTGTTCTTCGATGCCTCCACGGTCATCGGCTCGGTGTTTTTGGTCGCCAGCGGCCTGGCATATGCTTTCTACTCCTGGTTGATGTATCAGGTAATCAAAGTAGATTCTCCGCTGGCAAGCAGCGTCTTTATCATATGTAATTTTCTTGGCGTCATCCTCCACCTGTTTAGCACCTCCTATCTATTACAGATCCGACCCGATGAAAGCCGCTATCAGACCATTTACAACTTCGCCGAGTACCTTTTCGTCCTGGCGCTGTTTCCTTTGGTGTGTGGACTTGCGCGTAGCCCCGTCTTTCCGCGATTCATTGCAATCATGCAAGCCATTTATGCGGTGACCTGGACGTTAAATATCTTCTTCCCCGAATACACTTTCCCGCTACCGGTCAATATGGCATTGAGCTTAGCCACAAAATGTGCCATCGTTGCCTGCTGTTTCCGCACTGTTTTCCATCGTCGTAGGCTTTGACGGAATGTGCGATCGCCGACAGCAACTTTTCGCAACTCGCGCAGCACACTCGGGTAAGCCGGGTTAAGCACAACAGTTTACAATCGACTGAAGTGTCTAGATCAACCCCATAGCTCCCAGCTATGTCGCGCCGCCTGAATGAAGAAAGCCCACAAACATATGCCCTATTCGTTAACTGAAGATCCCGCGCGGGATGTTCCAGGGCACGCCATTTCTACGGCTTTGGCAATTTTTGTTTACTTGGCGTTGGAATGCGCAGTCTTGGTTTTCCCACCCGAGGCAATCCAGTCGGTTTTGTTCAACTTGGGCGCCATGTTTGCGTTCTTCACGATGTCATTGGGCTATCTCAATTTGTTCAAACTACAAACTCCAGTGGCTGCCCGTACGCACTTTCTCCTCAACACGATAGGAATCCTCTGGCATCTAGCAAAGATTCCGAAACTATTGCTTGTGGATGCTGACGTGCACGCATATTGGCAGGGGCTCTACACTGCCGAATCGTGCATGGCCGTTGCGCTCATTCCACTAGCCTGGTGTATTTGGCATTCCCCAATTGTCCCTAGGATACTCGCGCTAGGTTTCATGGCGTTTTCCGCCAGCTGGTTGCTTCTGGTGCTTGTTTGGCAATTTAGCCCACAAACAACGTATCTCGATTGGCCAATCAATCTCTTTGGTGGCCTGGTACAGGGAGCTCTCGCCGTTTATCTCGTGCGATGGTCTATGCGACAACAGCCGAGACCAACCGGACTAACTTAGCGTTCCCAGTCGCCGGTGCATATGGAAAATCGCCCCGACTCCCCTCCCAATGATGGTGGGGGCCGGGGCGACTCCTGGTTAGGACGGCACTCCGTCGCTAAGCATTAGGCACGAGCGATCTCAGCATGCACACCCTTGATCACTTCCACGCCATCCGTGGACTCTGCCACGCTGAACGACGTCGCCAGTACCTCACCAGCGATGAAGTCAGCATGACGCTGCGCCCACTCGACCTTGTCAGCGCCAACGCCCAGCTTCACGACGATCCGATCCGACACATCGAGTCCTGCAGCCTTGCGGGCGTCCTGGAGTCCGCGAACCACGTCGGCTGCCCAACCCTCCGCCTCGAGTTCCTCGGTGACCGTCATGTCCAGCGACACTAGCCCACCAAAGCCATCGACCTGAGCCGTTGACTCTGGATTAGCCGCCACCAATCGTTCGGTGTACTCGCCCGGCTGCAATTCGATTCCATCAGCGACAACGACGTCTCCAGAACGGGTGTAGTTTCCGGCTTTCACTGCCTTGATTACGCGCTGGACGTCCTTGCCAAGGCGTGGCCCGGCAACCTTCGCGTTGACCACCACTTCGAACTTGCCGACAGCGTCAACATCATCGGACAGCTCGACGGACTTGACGTTGACTTCGTCTCGGATGATTGCAGCGAAATCTGCCAATCGAGCCGATTCGGGCAATGCCACCGTCAACGATGGCAAAGGTAGACGGTTGCGCAGCTTGTTGGCCTTGCGCACCGAAGAAGCCGCCGAGCACACCCCGCGGATTCCGTCCATGGCTTCCACCAAGTCATCATCTGCTGGGAAATCGGCGGGGTTCGGGAAATCGGTCAGGTGGACCGAACGTTTTCCCGTGAGCCCCTTGTAGATCACTTCCGTAGCCATCGGCAGCAACGGCGCAGCAACTCGGGTCAGCGTCTCCAACACGGTAAATAGCGTGTTGAAGGCCTCTGGGTGTGCGTCGTCGCCCGCCCAGAATCGATCGCGAGAGCGACGTACGTACCAGTTGGTCAGCACGTCGCAGAACGTCCGAACTTGGTCGCAGGCGCTGGCGATGTCGGTGTTGTCAAGGCTAGACTGCACATCCGCCACGAGATCATGCGTCTTAGCCAAGATGTAGCGATCCAGCACGTCCTCGGAAGCAACCGAGAACTCCGCTGGCTTGGAAGCATAGAGCTGGAGGAAGCTGTACGCGTTCCACATTGGCAGCAGCGCGTGGCGAACGCCCTCGCGGATGCCCTGCTCGGTGACGATCAAGTTGCCGCCGCGCAAGATCGGCGAAGACATCAAGAACCAACGCATGGCATCGGAGCCGTCGCGGTCGAACACCTCGTTGACATTCGGGTAATTGCCCTTCGACTTGGACATCTTCAGCCCGTCGTCGCCAAGCACGATGCCGTGGGCAACGACCTTCTTGAACGCAGGGCGATCAAACAGGGCGGTTGCCAGCACGTGGAGGGTGTAGAACCAACCGCGGGTCTGCCCGGAGTACTCCACGATGAAGTCCGCCGGAGAGTGGGTGTCGAACCAGTCTTTATTCTCGAATGGGTAATGCTTCTGCGCGAATGGCATCGAGCCGGATTCGAACCAGCAGTCGAGAACTTCAGGTACGCGGCGCATCATGGACTTGCCGGTTGGATCGTCGGGGTTCGGTCGGGTCAGTTCGTCGATGTATGGGCGGTGCAGAGAGGTCGGACGCACGCCGAAGTCGCGCTCCAATTCATCCAACGAGCCGTAAACGTCCACGCGTGGGTAGTTGTCATCGTCGGAGACCCAGACCGGGATTGGGGAACCCCAGTAGCGGTTGCGAGAGATGTTCCAGTCGCGTGCGCCTTCGAGCCACTTGCCGAACTGACCGTCACGGATGTGCGCCGGCATCCATTCGATCTCAGTCTTGTTCAGCTCCACCATGCGGTCGCGGAACTTGGTGACGGCCACGAACCATGACGGCAATGCCATGTAGATCAGCGGTTCGCCGGAGCGCCACGAGTGCGGGTAGGAGTGCTCGATGGTTTGCTGGCGCACGACGCGCCCGGCTGCCTTCAGATCCTTGATGATCTGCTTGTTCGCATCAAAGATCAACTGACCTTCGTAGTCAGGTACGAGGGAGGTGAACTTGCCATCCATGCCCACGGGGATGACGGGGTCGATGCCGTACTCGGCGCAGGCGAACATGTCGTCTTCACCAAACGCTGGCGCCTGGTGGACAATACCCGTGCCGTCCTCGGTGGTGACGTAGTCGGCGGCGATGATTTGGAAGGCATTTGGCTGGTCGCGGAAGTAATTGAAGATCGGCTCGTAGGTCAGGCCTACCAATTCAGTGCCGAGGTGAGTGGAGAGGATCTCGTGGTCGTCGCCAAGTTCCTTTGCCAAAGTACCCACGAGGGCCTCTGCCAGCAGGAATTTCTGCCCTTGGAACTCTGCCAACCCATTGCTGCCGACGGCAACCAGTGCGTAGGTCACCTCTGGGTGAACAGCGAGCGCCAGGTTCGACGGCAGCGTCCATGGAGTGGTGGTCCAGGCCAAGGCTCGCGCGCCCACCAGAGCTTCATTTGCGGTGGTGCCTGGCAACACGCCGGTGATTGGGAAGGTAACGGTCAGCGTCGGATCTTGACGCATCTTGTACGAGTCATCCAGGCGCGTCTCCTGGTTGGACAGCGGTGTCTGCTCCGCCCAGGAGTATGGCAGCACGCGGAAGCCCTGGTAGATCAGGCCCTTGTCGTAGAGCTGCTTAAACGCCCACATAACGGACTCCATGAAGTCCAGGTCCATTGTCTTGTAGCCGTTGCCAAAATCTACCCACCGGGCTTGGCGAGTCACATACTCTTTCCACTCCTCCGTGTACTTCAACACCGAGGTCGCACAGTATTCATTGAATTTGGCCAGTCCCATGCCTTCGATTTCGCCGGTCTTGATACCCAGCTGCTTTTCAGCTTCCAGTTCTGCCGGAAGTCCGTGGCAATCCCAGCCGAAAACGCGAGCAACCTTCTTGCCACGCATCGTCTGGTAGCGAGGGATGATGTCCTTGACGTAACCCGTCAGCAGGTGGCCATAGTGTGGCAGGCCGTTTGCAAACGGGGGCCCGTCATAAAAAACGTATTCCGGGCTGCCATCGCGCCCGTCGAGCGAGGCCTGAAACGTATTATCCTGTGCCCAAAAATCAAGCACGTTACGTTCCATATTGGGGAATTGATTACTACCGCCACTAAGGTCGGTGCGAGGGTAAACTCGTTGCGAATTCTCGCTCATGATCTCACCGGTTTTCCGTTCTACTTTGGCATTGTCACAACTAAACAGTTGAATTTCTTCGAAACCGCCGGGACGCCGAAAGCTCAACGCGGTACCACCCTGCTTGCGCACAGCTGCCTTATCGACGAGCCGATGCGCCACTTTATTGGTGTTGAAGGTCTATCACGGTCCTACCCGTCCGGTTCTAATGAGTGCGACCCGTTAGCGCCCGCACTGTTCTTCCGGAAAGACTCCCCGGTGATGGCCGGATCATAGCCTAACTGTCTCCAGTTATGTGTGTCAGTATAGCCGACCCTGTCAAGAGTCGGCAGCAAGCATACTTACTTGGAATTTCGGTGCTTGCGCCACCAATCCCACAACCAGACCACCAGACCGATCCCCGCGCAAACAATTGTGCCTATATACCACTGTCCGGTGCCTGTGGCAACGCCTAACACAAAGCATGCAAAAGCACCGAGAGCGGCAACAAGAGCTGCGATCATCATGGCTATCAGTCAACCCTTTTCACAATTATGTCGTGTGCCTCTTACTGAACAAGTGGGTAAGAGATTTAGAAAGAAGTAATCCCCCGCACACCGCGAGTTTCTAGGGTATGCGAGGGGAACTACTACAGCTATCTTGCTACGAAAACACTGTTAGGAGTTGTTTCCGGACTGTGGGTTGCCAGCAGGTGCTGCTGGGCCACGGGAAACGAGCTCTTCCAGCTGGGTTTCCAGCAAGGTCTTCAAGCGGGTACGGTACTCACGCTCGAAAGTGCGCAGCTCGGAAATCCGGCCTTCAAGTACGGACTGCTGCTGCTTCACAGTTGCCATGATCTCGGTGTGCTTGCGCTCTGCGTCTTGCTGCAAAGCATTTGCCTTGTCTTCGGCCTGCTTGATCTGAGTCTCAGACTTCGTGGTCGCTTCAGAGAGCATTGCCTCTGAGCGCTGGGTAGCATCGGCGATCATTGCCTTTGCCTTCTCGTCGGCCTCAGCGGTCAACTTGTCAGCCTTGGCACGAGCCTCGGACAGCGTCGCAGCCGAAGCAGAGTTTGCGTCGTTGATCGTCTTTTCGGCGGCAGCACGAGCTTCGTCCAACATGGACTTGGACTCGGCGCGCGCATCGTTGGTCAGACGGTCCGACATTTCCTGTGCAAGACCCAGGACACGAGCAGCCTGCATGTGGGTGTCGGCCGTCGCCAAGCCATCTGCTGCCTGGTTCGTGGCAGCGGGAGCAACAGCAGCCTTAGGCTCCGCGGAGCCAGCCTTCGCGGCCTGCTCCTTAGCAGCCTTAGCTTCCTGCTCCGCCTTCTTCGCGGCCTGCTTGGCGGAATTCGCCTCGTTGCGCGCAGCGACGGTCTCGTCCTGAGCCTTCTTGGTAGCAGCCTGGGCATCCGCCAACTTCTTCTCGAATTCGGCGCGCACCTTCGCCTCGACTTCCGCAGCGGCCTGCTTACGGATCGCGGCCTCGTCTACAGCAGGAGCGTTGTTAGATACTGCAGCAGGAGCCACAGCGCCGCCCTTTTCCGCCTTAGCTACCTGGGCACGGAGATCTTCGTTTTCTTCCTGAAGCTGCGCCAAAGTGTCCTCAACGAGGTCGAGGAACTGATCAACCTCGTCCTCATTGTATCCACGCTTGCCGATTGGAGGCTTGCTAAAAGCGACATTGTGCACGTCAGCTGGAGTCAGCGGCATTGACGGTTCCCTTCGCGATAATATGCAGCCCCCAAAATTTCAAGGAGCCGTGCCACAGGAAAGGTTCCTGAGGCGGTCTTTACAAAAGATTTTTTGATTATTTCCTAACTAGGATACCGAATGTAGCGACCTAGGCGGAAACAACCCTGCAAATAATTCTGGCTTGCCGTGTCACTAAACACAACCAGACAACAAAAATCACATGTTTATGCCGGGCTAACATTACCCCCACCCGCATCAGCGCAGGCGGACATTAACGGAAATAGATCAATAAATAAAGGCTCGAGCTACGAATTGCAGCACCGAAATAGCGACAAACAACACCAGGATCGACACATCTAGAGCAACCCCACCCATCTGGAGTGGCGGAATAAGGCGTCGCAAAGCTTTGACCGGAGGGTCAGTGACCACAAAGATCGGCTCAGCGATCAAGGCAAACCACTTCGGAGGTCGAAATTGACGCGAAAAGGACTGGATCATTTCGATGATGATTCGTGCGATGACCAAATACAGGTAAAGCTCTAAGACCCAATACACACTCATTGCTACTGTTGACACAGCCACCGAGCTTATCATTCGCGAATACTAGTTTGCTTCGCCGGACACACGCGGAGAGTCCAGCCGAGCCGTGGTATGCCTATGGGGTTACTCAGCTTTCGCGATTTCGAGGTTAAGTAAAGAAGAGTGCGTACCGGTATCGTGATTCCCCCATCTCAAACACACCGAATCGGGGTTGTGGTGCTCCGCTAGTGCCTTAACCGACCCTGACACGTTTACCCACCGCGTTTTGCACTCAGGCTCCGGTAGTTGCTCGTGGCGGGGTGAATAGGGGCAGAAAACCGCCCCTCCTGCCCAGCGTGTGCTGGGCAAGAGCAGAAAAGAGTGCGGTGCAGCAATGAGACTCGCGGCGCTAGAAGCAAAAGCAGCCAGCACCCGCCAAACCTGTGGCTGGCATCGAAAACGCAAACAGCCTGACGATCCAGGAGAAACCGGCAGAAGGTAACGCCAGGTGCGCGACGCAATTGCTATTCTCGACGTTTTGGCCCAACCGCAGGAAACAGGTTGACCAGGATACTGACCCACCAGCTCGGTTGTTGCCGCGCTTTTCCGACCGGGCGCGGGTTTCTTTAGGAATCCCAGGTCTCGGATTGTTCTTCCTGTTTTTGTTGGTTCTTCTTGGAGCTGCACAAGTGCTAGTCAGTACCTCCGAAGTAGGAGTACTACCCCGATGGGGTTTTTCGCCAAAAATCGCTGATCTAGGTAGGAGTACTACCACGGAAGTACGACCAAGCACCTGTGCAGCAAACCCACACCGCACAGCCGCAGGCAACACACCAGCCGGCAACACGCAAACTAGACACTCATTCCGTCACTTAGTCCGCAGTCCCGTACCATCTCAAAGACAATCGGCGACCTCAATAGGACTGGCACCAGATAAACCAAAACTCCCAGCAGTCGCTTAAGACTACTGGGAGCAAACACTGGTGAGTGTCGACGCACTGCCTCATGACACTAAAGCCAATGAACAGGATTAACGGATACGAGCTGCGGTCTTGAGGTCGTAGACGTCGACGTCTGCGTTTTCTGGGATGACGGCGAAAACGCGCGCATCGATCTTCTTCATATCACCACGAAGCGCGAAGCAAAGCCCTGCGGCGAAGTCGATAACTCGGCGGGCATCTTCGGTGTGCAGGTCAGACATGTCAAACACCACGGCGTCACCATCGCGGAATGGCTCTGCAAGACGACGGGAATCCTTGTAGTCAGTCAGACGAACGGGCACGACAGTCACTTTGTACGGGCGTGGCTCTGTGCGGTAGCCGTGAGATGCAGGCACCGAAGCGTACGCCGGTTCTGCGCTGTAGCGAGCATCATCTGCGTAGTAAGCATCGTCCATTTCGGCTTCGTAAGGTGCGAGACCGAAGAATTCCTTAACCTTGCGAACACTTGACATGTGTTTCCCCTAGTGTGTGTCGGTGAATGTCTTTAGGTGGTTAAGCTGAGGCAGCTTTCGTGGTTTTTAACCTACTGGTCTCGGCCCCATGATTGCCGTTCCGACACGCACCAAAGTTGATCCGTTCGCAATTGCTTGATCCATGTCACCGCTCATTCCTGCCGAAAAGTTAAGGCGCCGGCCCAGCTGATTCTGCCACCGACGCACATAGTCAGCTGCCGCAGCAAAAGCGAGGTCAGGATCACTAGCTAACGGGGGCACGCACATCACACCAGCAAAGGCCAGATGAGGCGCTTGCTCAATTGCGTAGATAACAGCGTCAGCGTCGTGTGACGTGCACCCACCCCGGGAGGTGTCGCCATCCAGGCTCAGTTGAACAAAACATTCCAGCGACGGATCCTCGCGGTCCCCTCGCTCCAAGGCCAGCTCCATGCCGCGGGACAGGGCGTCGACAAGCTTGATGCTGTCTACAGAATGCACGCTGTGGGCCCAGCGGGCCACCGAGTTCGCCTTCTTTGTTTGTACCTGCCCGATCATGTGAAAACGGACTTGAGGCAGTTGCTCTGCTTTCGCGCGGGCTTCCTGCTCGCGGTTTTCGGCCACATCTCGGATCCCAAGTTCTGCCAGCAACGCAATATCACTTGCAGGATGAAACTTGGTCACAGGCAGGAGCTGGACACTGTCGGCCGGTCGATGAGCGGCGGCCGTGGCAGCTGCAATTCGATTCCGCACGGCACGCACATTCTCGGCAAGTTCTTGTTTGCGAGCTAGAGTTTCGGCAGCCATACCACTCCTGCTTGACGGCCGGTGGTGCCTTCACGACGGTAGGAGAAGAATTCCTCGTCGGTGATTGTGCAGCGTGGGTCGGCATCGATCGCTTCGACCCCAAGGCTGAGCAGTTGTCGTATGATCCCCGCACGAATGTCTAGGCCGCAGGTTCCCTTGGTGGTCGTGGTACGTGAGCCAGGCAGCTTATCTTCGACGTCTTGTGCCATGTTCACGGGGACCTCGTAGTTCTTCCCCGAGGCAGCAGCCCCCATCAACGCGTGAATGTGGTTAGGGCGGGCACCGAGTTGCACCATTCGTTCCACTGTCTTTGCCACGATGCCATTGCGTGCGCCCATCCGCCCAGCATGTACTGCGGCCACGACACCGGCTTCATGATCGGACAGCAGCATCGGCACACAGTCCGCAGTAAGGACCACAAGCGCAAGGTCACGCTGGTCCGTGACCAAGGCGTCGGTGGCGGGGACGGGATTGATCGTGGCGTCCTTGACATAGGTGACCGTGTTGGAATGGAGTTGCTCCATGAAAACGAGCCGCTCTAGTGGCAGGCCGATACTTTCGGCGAGGCGGGCACGATTGGCGTGCACGGCCGCTGCGTCATCGCCCACATGGAGCGCTAGGTTGAAAGATGAATATGGCGCAGCAGAAACCCCGCCCGCACGGGTGGTAAACACCTTGCGGACGGGGCGGGATTCTTGAGTCATGGACATACGCCCATTTTTACCCTACTTTTTGCTGCCAAGAACAATCGTTTAGAAGAATGGTGGGACGTCCAAGTCATCGTGGGTCGATGGACGCTCGGGACGGCGCACATCCCGGTCATCGCGACGGTTTTCGCGGTAGCGTTCCCCATCGGTGTAAAGGCCACGATCCGCTTCCCGGCGGTGGCGTCCCAGATCCTCACGATCAGCGTAGACACGCTCCCGCGACTCTTGAGCAGGCTGTGGCACCTCGGCACGTTCGAACAAGCCAGCACCGGCAGCTGGAGCCGGAGTTGCTGCCGGTTCAGTCGGGGCGGCGGCGCGCTGTGCTTCTTCCTGAGCCTTGGCAGTGTTGTTGGCGTTGCCATCGAAGCCAGCGGCGACCACGGTGACGCGAACTTCATCGCCCAAGTTGTCGTCGATAATTGTGCCGAAGATCAGGTTAACGTTGGGGTCCGCCTGCTGCTGCACCATCTCAGCTGCCTCGTTGACTTCGAGCAGGCCAAGGTCGGAGCCACCGGCAAACGACAACAGCACGCCCTTGGCGCCTTCCATGGTGGATTCCAGCAGTGGCGAGTTGATCGCTTGCTGAGCGGCGTTGACGGCACGGTTTTCTCCACGGGCAGAACCGATGCCCATCAAAGCGGAACCAGCGTCGGCCATGACGGAACGGACATCCGCGAAGTCCACGTTAATCATGCCTGGGGTAGTGATCAGCGAGGTAATGCCCTGGACACCGTTGTAGAGGACCTCGTCGGCAGAGCGGAAGGCGTCCATCATCGATAGCGACGTGTCGCCGAGCTGCAGGAGGCGGTCGTTCGGAATAACGATCAAGGTGTCACACACCTCACGCATCGCCTCGATGCCTTCCATCGCCTGCTTCGTACGACGCTGGCCTTCGAACTTGAACGGGCGCGTCACCACGCCCACAGTCAAAGCACCCTGCTTCTTTGCGATATTTGCCACAACTGGAGCAGCGCCGGTACCTGTGCCGCCACCCTCGCCAGCAGTGACGAAGACCATGTCTGCGCCTTTCAGCGTCTCTTCGATCTCCGACTTGTGGTCTTCGGCCGAGGCACGACCAACCTCAGGGTTAGCGCCCGCACCGAGACCGCGGGTGGCCTCCCGACCGATGTCCAGTTTGACATCAGCGTCCGAGAACATCAGCGCCTGAGAGTCGGTATTGATGGCGATGAACTCGACCCCCTGCAAGCCCTCTTCAATCATGCGGTTAACGGCATTAACGCCACCGCCGCCGACACCGACGACCTTGATGACGGCCAAGTAATTGTTTGGAGAGGTCATTTCAGTGGTCTCGCCTTTCAAATGTTAAGTGTGTTCCAGCCTGCAGCTAAAAAAATTCGCCTACGCTTATCGACGCCCTCATGCCCGCCACCATACTTAAAAAACATTGCGTTTTTCTTTGAAGCACCGAGCATTTTTAGACTGCTTCCATCATGTGCGAAAGTCATTGGATTTTGCGGGACATTTTTGCGGCGTGTCGGTACCCTAAACTTGAGGTTTAGGGTTTTGACGTGCACGGACGACCCCCACCCCAGCCAGATGTGATCCCCTGGCAAAGCATTCCTTCACGCTAGGGACGAAGGGTAATTAGCCCCGGAGAAGACACATTCCATCGCGCGCCTTCGCGCTTCATTACCGCCCGGGTAGCCAGTGCCTTATCGTGTGCCTGTTCCGCGGAACCCCAATACACTTCCTTTCCACCGGCGAGGAAAAGGGTGAACTCATATTCCGATTTGGCATCGATACGTTCCAGTGCCCCACGAGTATCGGGGTCAAGCGACTGCACAATCGAGATTGCCGTTGCATAGAGGCGGGTATTGTCTTCCCGTGTTCCGGAAATCTCCACCACCCCCGGAGGTGGGACATCAATCACGAATGGCTTTCCGCCGGCATCAATGAGGTGCTCGCCGTCGTTACGCTTGGCGTAGAGCACCGCCTGGCGTTCGTCGATGTTGATGGTGACGGTGGTGGGGAAACTGCGATGCACGCTGACCTTGCCTACCCACGGAAGGGCGGCCACGTTGGCTGCCACGTCTGATTCTTTGAGTCGCAAAATATTCGCGCCCCGAACGATACCGGAGGTAGCCTCCACGTCAGAGGGTGCAGCATGGACGCTGCCATTGACCTCGACATTGTTGATCTTGAAAACTGGGACGAAGTAGCACAACGCCCCCGAAGCCACGATCAACGCTACGACTAACGCGACAAGCTTCTTCCAATGAGCTGCGATAAACATTAGGACAGCTCAGCAAGGATTTCGTCGGCCGCCATCGTCACGCTACCGGCGCCCATGGTCAGGATTAGATCATCCGGCTGGGCGACTTGCGCTACCACGGAGGCAACCTGGGAAAAGTCCGGAACAAAGCGCACCGGTTTGGTTACCTTGTCTGCGATGATGCGGCCATCTACGCCCTCAACTGGTTGTTCTCGGGCGCCGTAAATGTCCAGTACGAGGACTTCATCGGCAAGGGACAGGGCCTCGGCGAATTCTTGGGCGAACTCGATCGTTCGTGAGTACAAGTGCGGCTGGAAAGCCACCACTACCCGACCCCGACCTTCAGCCGTCACCTTCTCTCGGGCAGCAGTGATGACCGCAGCAACCTCGGTGGGATGGTGGGCGTAATCATCAAAGACTCGCGCGCCAGCATACTTTCCGCCGGAGATCGTGCCACGATGTTCAAAGCGACGACGCACGCCACTGAAATCCGTCAAACCACTCGCCAGAAGGTCGATGTCGCCACCGAGCAAATGCCCGGCCAGCAACGCCGCCGCGGCATTGAGGACCATGTGCGTCCCCGGAATGTGCAGATCGACCGCTACCTCACGGCCGTCGATTAGGAACGTGACTTCGCTGCCGAAGTCTTGCGCGCGCAAGGACGTAACGGTGACCCCTGCGGTCAGTTCAGGATGGGCATCAACAGCAGCCTGGGTGCCATAGCCCAAGACACGAATTCCGCGCTCAGCGGTGCGTTTTCCGAGTGCCGCAGCGTTGTCATCGTCAAGGCATACCACCAGAGTGCCGTCATCGCCAATCCGATCGGCAAAGTCGTCAAAGACCTGGAAGTAGGCTTCACGAGTCTTGAAGAAGTCCAAATGATCGGGCTCGATATTGGTCACCACAGCGACGGTGGGCTCGTAGCGCAGCAGGGAGGCATCAGATTCATCAGCTTCTGCAACAAAAGCAGACCCAGTTCCGTTGTGCGCATTCGTACCAGCCTTGCTTAGCTGTCCCCCAATGGCAAAGCTTGGGTCCATGCCCGCAGCTTGCATGGCAACAACTGTCATGGAGGTAGTTGAAGTCTTTCCGTGCGTACCAGCTAAGAGCACCTGGTCCTGCCCCGCCATGAGCTCTGCTAGCAAATCGCTACGCCGGATCACTGGGATCCCGTGCTCCCGGGCAGCAACGAGCTCGGGATTGTCCTGTGGGATAGCAGCGAAAGAAGTCACGACGACCGTCGGCAATTGCCCCGCAAGCTCCAAATTCTCTTTGCGGTGACCGATAGCAACCACGGCACCAGCTGCCCGCAAAGCCAGTACAATTCGTGTGTCTTTCGCATCCGACCCCGTGACAACATGGCCCCGATCAGCGAGAATTCGGGCTAGCCCTGACATTCCGGCACCGCCGATGCCGATCATGTGGACTCGTGCCAGGTCGACCACGGAGGTTTGGATATCGGAGGAAGCAGTCACGAGTACACCTTCTTTTTCAATCTTTTTCGTTGTGTTTATGATGTCTTGATTATTGAGCAACGCGCCAGTTAGCAGGGCAGAAAATCACTACGCCCGTCGGGACAGACCAGCGACGATTGTAGCCACTTCCTCAGCTGCATGGCCCAGACCAGTTTCCGATGCCACACGGGACATGTGTTGGCGCAAGTCGGCGTCGCCAAGCAAAGCGATGACAGCTTCCGCAAGCTTGGTGCCATCCAATTCCGAATCAGGTATCAACTGCGCGCCACCAGCGTTAACGATCGGCATGGCATTGAGAGCTTGTTCCCCGTTGCCATGTGGCAGCGGCACATAAAGGGCGGGCACAGCGGCCGCAGTGACCTCAGCTACCGTCATCGCACCAGCTCGACTCACAATGAGGTCTGCTACCGCCAACGCCAAATCCATTCGCTCGATGTACGGTACTGCCACGTAACCAGGCACAGCATCCGGCGCCTCGTTCTTCTTTCCATAAGCGTGTAGGATCTGGAAACCGGCTGCGACAATCGCTGGAGCCGCGACTGCGAGAGCATTATTGATGCTGCGTGCCCCTTGCGAACCGCCGGTGACCAGCAGCGTCGGCAGCTCTGGCCGCAGCCCCCACAACTCGCAGGCCGCGGCACGGTCCGCAGCGGTTGGCTGCTGGCTTAGCGACGCCCGAATAGGCACCCCCACCACTTGTCCGGGCATTCCCGAGTCAGCAACCGCGTTGAGCCCCACGCCGCCCAGGCGCACGCCTAGTTTATTGGCCATGCCCGCGCGCGCATTGGCTTCGTGCACCACAAAGGGCGTGCGGGTAAGTCTTGCCGCAATATACGCGGGTGCGGAAACATAGCCACCAAAACCGGCCACAACGTCGATGTTGTGTTTCCGAATAATCGCCTGGGTTTGCCGCACCGCACGTACCACTCGGTAAGGAAGTTTCAGCAGAGCTACGCTCGGTTTCCGGGGCACTGGCACTGGATCAATCAGTTTGAGGTCGAATCCCCGGGCTGGAACAAGGTCGGTTTCCAAACCTTTGGGCGTGCCCAGTGCGAGGACTTCCGCCCCATGATCTCGGACCAAAGCTTCCGCCACCGCAAGCGCAGGTTCAATGTGTCCCGCAGTGCCGCCACCGGCGACCAGAACCCGAAGCTGCGTGGTTGGTGTTGCCATTAGTAATCCTTCCGTGGTCGTCGAGGTTGGGTGGGCTGTTGCCGGCGAAGTCGTGGGTCCGCCTCAGTGCCCCGAACTGGTCGGCGCCCACCGTCCGCCACCGAGCGCTGTGCCGGAGGACGCTGCACCCGCTGTCCCGGCGCCTCACCAGACCGCGGTGAGGCTGCAGTGTGTGGCCGTTGCCGAGTCACTGGCACCGGTTCCGGAGCCTTGTGAGCTCGGCGAGGCATCGGACGACGGGAGTCAATGTCGGAGGCATCAGGTTCGCGCAAGCCCAACAAGTGGTCGAGCGCAGGCTTTCCATATGACTGCATCGCCGAAATCGCCTCTGGCTCATAGCGCGCACAGCTTAGGAGCAACCCCATCGAAGCCAGCGTAATCACCGCAGACGTACCACCAGCGGAGATCATCGGAAGCTGGATGCCAGTGACCGGGAACAGCCCAACCACATAGCCGATGTTAATGAATGCCTGCACGACCACACCCGTGGTAAGCGACGCCGCCAGCAAGGACATAAACGTGTTTTGGGACTTCAGCGCGCAGCGCAGACCATAGAAAGCCAAACCACCGAAGGCACAAATCACAAAAATGCCACCGATGAAGCCCAGCTCCTCACCAACGATGGCGAAGATAAAGTCGTTCTTTGCCTCCGGGAGGTAGAACCACTTCGCGCGGGATTGACCCAAGCCGACTCCGCTCACTGCGCCGTCGGCAAGCGAAAGAAAACCTTGGTAGGACTGGAAGGCGGTGCCGCGTGTGTCCTCAAAGTGGCCGAACAGAGCATCAAAATACACCGTGAAGCGATTCCCACGGAAGCCACCGCTCATGGCGAGCCAAACCAGACCCGCGCCACAGAAGGCCAACGCCCCCAACACGTAATTCAGGTGAATGCCGGCGAAGAACGCGACTGCAGCCACCATCAGCATGAAGGTCACGGCCATGCCCGCATCGCCTTGCAACGCGATCAGCAGCACCATAAGCCCGGAAACACCACCGAACACATAGAACTTGCCCATCCCAGGTTCTTCAGCGCGTTGTCCCAGGTAGTTAGCTCCCCAAATTGCGATCGCCACCTTTGCGATCTCGGAGGGCTGGAATGAAAAAACACCCAAACTAATCCAGGATTGCGAGCCGACTTCTTCCTTTCCTGTGCCAATGCCTGGAATGAGCACGGCGACCAGCAGGAGGATAGCAACAACGAGGATCCACGGGGCAAAGACTCGCAAAGTAACAGGTCTAATGCGCATCGCGACCCACATCAGGAAAAGTCCAATTCCGACCATAATGGCCTGACGAACTGCCGTAGACCACACCGAGGAAGTGTCAACAACTGACCACGTCATCGAGGAACTAAACACCATGACTACACCGAGCGCTGCAAGGAACACGATGAAAATCATGATGAAGTAGTAGTCGATCAATGGCCGCAAATGGAGGTCATCCCACAGCGTGACAGCTCGTTGCCAGAGGTGAGCTGGAGCCTTCGCCGGTGCCGGCCTCGTGGCCTGAGCAGCACCGCTCGCGGGCGCATTGCGGTTCGGACGCGAAGGCTCCGACATGTATTGGCTCCCTATTCTTCGACAAACTGTGCTCGAGCTGCTTCGGCGAACATGTCGCCTCGCTGCCCCATGCCACTAAACATATCGAGCGAAGCCGCAGCTGGGGCGAGCAACACGACATCGCCCGCAGTTAAGTGCTGACCCGCCTGCGAAACAGCCGCTGCCATCGCTTCCGCTGGATCCGTGGCATCGATGAGATAGACAGGCAGACTTGGTCGAACCTCGCGCAACGCATCCGCGAACTGTTGTCGATCGACCCCCAACAGCACCGCTGCTTTCATATTCCCCGCGTGCTTGCACACCAATTCGTGCACTTCCGCGCCTTTGAGTTGGCCACCGGCCACCCAGATCACCGACTCCAGCCCGCTTAATGCAGCCTCTGCAGCATGCGGATTAGTCGCCTTAGAGTTATCCACAAACTGCGCGCCACGGAACGTGTGGACCACTTGACCGCGATGCCCAGACACCTCGAACTTACTGAGCCCCGCAGCGATTTCTTCGGCGTCGACCCCACACGCGCGCGCCATCGCTGTTGCTGCCAGCGCATCGAGCTGCCCAGCCGGGCCAGCTGGGGAAATCCCCGTAGCAGGCGCAATAATAAGACCTTCAGCGAAGGCCCTATCCACGATCTGTCCCTCGGAAATCCCGATCTGACCAGCTTGTGGCTCATTGAGGGTGAAGCCGACGACCTTGGTTTCTGCTAGGTGGCCTTCAGCCACCAACCTATCGAGTTGGTCTACGACATAAGCATCATCGACTCCGACCACAGCCACGTGGCCGAGCAGCGCCTTGGCTTTCGCCGCGGCGTATTCCAGCATCGACCCGTGCCAGTCAATGTGATCCTCGGCGATGTTGAGCAACGCCCCTACCGCTGGACGCAGGGAATCCGACCAATGCAGCTGGAAGCTCGACAGTTCAGCTACCAAAATGTCAATGCGTTCAGTTGCAGCCAATGCATCACCTACCGCCACCCCGATGTTGCCTACTGAGGCAGCGCGTAGTCCACCTGCCTGCAGCATTGCCGTGGTCATCGCGGTTGTTGTGGTTTTGCCGTTCGTGCCAGTTACCACTACCCAAGTATGTGGCTCGCCAAATACGCCGGCCCGGTCGAGCCTCCAAGCTAATTCGACGTCGCCGATGACGGGTAGACCAGCCGTGGAGGCGTCGACAAGCAGCGGGGAGTCCGGGCGCCAACCGGGAGAGGTGACAACAGCACTAAAGTCTTGGAGTTGCTGCCGCGCGCGGGAAACGCTCAGGTGTGCTGTGCCGAAGGCTTCGGCGATGCGTAGCCGCGCGGTGTCATTATCATCGGCGACGACGACAGCTACTCCAAGGTCGGACAGCATTCGCACGCAGCCCAGACCGGACACTCCGGCCCCTGCGACCAGCACTGTGCCTCGAAGCTCGACGGGAAGTTCGGGGGAAGAATTGTAAGTCATTGTGTGTTACACCCCTGCTGAGCCGAGCCAGTCATTGTAAAACAACGCCAGACCTGCGATGCACGCCATAGCGGATAGCAACCAGAAACGGATCACTACCGTCGTCTCGGCCCAGCCGCCGTTTTCGAAATGGTGATGGAATGGGGCCATCCGGAAGAAGCGAGTGCCACGAGTTCGGAACACAACCACTTGGATAACCACCGAAGCAGCCTCAATGACGAACAGCGCACCGATGACAATCATGAGTAGCTCGGTACGCGATACGACCGAAAGTCCCGCGACCATTCCGCCCAACGCAAGCGAACCAGTGTCTCCCATGAAGATTTTCGCAGGAGCAGCATTCCACCACAAAAAGCCAAGGCAAGCACCTAAACCGGTGGCGGCCAAAACAGCCAGCTCCAATGGATCCCGGACGGAGAAGCAGCCTGGCTCCACGGTGACATCGCAGGAGTTACGAAACTGCCAGAAAGTGATCATGGTGTACGCACCCATCACCATTGCGGTAGATCCCGCTGCGAGGCCGTCTAGTCCATCGGTGAGGTTGACGGCGTTCGACCATGCGGAAAGCAGAATGTAGATAAAAATCAGGAAAAGGATCGTGCCAAACACTCCTCCCCCCACGGCGATGTCGAATGTGTCAAAGTCTCGCACGAAAGATAGTTGAGTCGAGCCTGGCTTCAATCCGTTTTCATCTTCGAAGCTCAGCAATGCCCAGCCGAACAACAACGCGACAGCTAACTGGCCGATGAGCTTTGCTTTCTTGTTCAGCCCCAGGTTTCTTCCCATCGCGAGCTTGATGTAGTCATCGGCAAAACCGAGCCCGCCTAGCGCGACCGTCAAGCCGAGGACAATGAGCCCCGAAGCGGTGAAAGCTTCCTTCCCGGAGGAGATCGCGTAAAGCCCGGAGACTAGATACCCCAGCACAATGCCAGCAATGATCGCGATGCCACCCATAGTTGGGGTACCTCGCTTGCGCAGGTGTGACCGCGGTCCGTCTTCGCGGATTTCTTGGCCGAGCCCCTCCGCACTGAAGAAACGGATGAGCAAGGGCGTCAGAAATATGGCGACAATAAAGCTCACCACTCCGCCGATGATTATCTGAGTCACGAAAGCCTACTTCTCCTTAGCCAACCGCTTGGCCATCTGAAAAATTTTAATAAGTATCTAAGTATGCGTGCCGATCAGGCACCAGTTCAAATCTATGCGCAGCTTGGGCTTGCGCTGGGTTCGACATCAGCCTTTTGGCGCAAGCAATCCCTCTGCGACTCGCCAGAGCCCCGCTGAATTGGAAGCTTTCACCAGCACCACATCGCCTCTACCCAGACCTTGGTCCACGATGTTGATTGCGGCGTCGGCCGAATCAGCCACCATGGTGTCGATCCCGCAGCGCTCGGCAGCCGTGGCCAGCGCATGGCTGTTCACATCCGAGCCGACCACCACGAGATTGTCGATACGCATCGTGACCAGTACATCTGCCAGCGCTTCATGCTCGGCGATCGCCTCATCGCCAAGCTCAGCCATTGCCCCGAGCACTGCCCAGCTTTTCACTTCGGGCCGACCGTGCGCAGTGAAGCTCAGTGCCGCAATTCCCGCTCGCATGGAATCCGGATTAGCGTTGTAGGAGTCGTTAATGACCGTTACTCCATCGGCCCTGGTCTGCACGTCCATGCGGTTGGCTGAAGCATTACGATGCGACGAGATTGCCGCAGCCACTTGCGCTGGGGTTAGGCCAGCTTCGACGCCGACCGCAGCAGCAGCCAGCGCATTAGACACCTGGTGTTCACCGAACACTTGCAGGCTGACCGGGTGCCCGACTTCTTCCCCAGGCGTGTGAAGCACAAAACTTGCCCTTGCCACCTCATCCAAGCGAATGTTGGTGGCATAGTAGTCCGCGCGACGGCGAGTGGAAAACGTCACCACCCGAGCTGCCGTGCGATCCGCCATCGCGGACACCAAGTCGTCGTCAGCATTTAATACCGCTAAACCTTCGGCTGGTAGGGCAGCCACCAACTCGCCCTTGGCTTGCGCGATATTGGCCCGCGAGCCGAACTCACCCAAGTGTGCCGATCCCACGTTGAGCACCACACCGATATGCGGCGGAGCGATCTCGGCGAGATGAGCGATATGGCCAATGCCGCGTGCCGACATCTCCGCAACCAAAAACTCAGTGTCCTCGGTGCATCGAAGCGCCGTGTACGGGTGTCCGATCTCATTGTTGAACGATCCCGGAGGCGCAACCGTCTCCCCGGCCACACGCAGGGTTGTAGCCAGCAGGTCCTTCGTTGAGGTTTTACCCGCCGAACCGGTCACCCCCACCACTTTCAGGCCAGCAGCCGTGCACTTATCGACGACATACCGCGCCAACTTACTCATTGCCTGCAATACGGCTGCCGTCGCCCCGGTCGCATCATGGGCGAAAGCATAGGTCTGCGCTTGGGCCTCGGTAGGAGTTGCAGGCGGAACCAGAACCGCAGGTTGTCCTACCGAGCGAGCGACGAGCGCGGCAACCGCGCCTTGTTCAATTGCCCCGGCGACGAAGTCATGTCCGTCCACGCGTTGTCCTGGCAACGCCACGAAAAGCGCCCCGGGCGTAATTTTCCGTGAGTCAAACTCGACAGTTGAGTCAACGGTGGCCTCGGGAACTGCACCGTCGATGAGCTGACCGTCGACAGCCTGAGCAATTTCGGTGAGTGTTAGCCGGATCATGACGTGTTAAGGATCTTTCTGGATTAACGAGCACCCCGGAGGATGCGTCTGGAGCTAGGATTGCCGATTCTTTAAAGCGGCCCGGACATGTTCACGGTCATCAAAAGGATGATTGACGCCCGCAATCAATTGCCCGTTCTCGTGACCTTTTCCTGCCACAATTATGGCATCACCTGGTTGTGCCCACTCGACAGCGGCGATAATTGCTTGACCACGATCGCCAATTTCATGAAGCTCGGGGGCATGTGCCATATCTGCGCTAGCTTTAGTGGCACCTTCCATGACGGCGGCGCGAATGGTGGCAGGGTCTTCCGAGCGTGGGTTGTCATCGGTAATCACCACAAAATCGGCCCGCTCCACGGCAGCGGCTCCCATGAGGGGCCGCTTGAGTGGGTCGCGATCTCCACCTGCACCAAGGACAACGCCCAGTCGCCCGTTAATTTGGCTGCGCACAGAATCAAGGACGGCGGCGACCGCAGCCGGCTTGTGGGCATAGTCCACTACTGCGAGAAAGCCCTGCCCTTCGTCGATACGCTCCATGCGCCCCGGGACCCCAACGTTGGCGATCCCACTGATGAATCGGCTGAGATCGCTGCCGGTTTCAGCCGCCAGGGCGATAGCCAGCGTCGCATTAGCTACATTGAATTGGCCAGGAAGGGTGAGGGTGACCGGGAAGCTCTCGCCACGAACGGTCACGGTAAAGTTCTGCACCCCAGCTGCATCAACGCTGACTTCCCCTGCGGTGATAGCTGCCGGTTGACCGGTGGTGGAAACGGTGATGGCATCGGTACCGGCGATCGCAGCCATTTTTTGACCCCAGTCGTCGTCGATCATGATGACCGCCGTTTCGGCGCGTGTCTGCGAACCAGTGGCGAAGAAACCAGCTTTTGCTTGGAAGTACTCTTCCATGGTCGCGTGAAAATCTAGGTGGTCTTGGGAAAGGTTGGTGAAACCTCCGGCGGCAAACCGGGTGCCAGTGATTCGGCCGAGCGAAATTGCATGGCTAGAGACTTCCATAACAACGTGGCTGACCCCTTTTTCCACCATAAGTTGGAACAGCTCTTGAAGCTTCGGCGCTTCCGGGGTGGTGAGGCTCGTTGGTACTGGGACGCCGTCGATGCGAGTGCCGGTGGTTCCAATCAAACCGACTGTGTGCCCTTCAGCAATCAATCCTGCCTCAAGCAAGTAGGTGGTGGTCGTTTTGCCCGATGTACCGGTCACCCCGATTATGGTGAGTTGCTTCGAGGGATTGCCGAAGACTTCCGCAGAAACTTTGCCGAGGATCGCCCGAATATCCTCCACCACGACTACAGGCCGGACTTCATGGCCTTCCGCCAACAGCTGAGCTCCCGCCTCATCGGTGAGAATAGCCGCAGCTTGCGAACCAGCGGCAAAGCGTGCACCGTGAGCATGCAACCCGGGAAGAGCTGCGAACAGTGACCCTGGGCGTAATTCTTTGGAATTGAGCGTGATGTGGTCGAAGGTGAGCTCTTGGGGTTGCCCAACCAAGGTGCCACCTGAAATGTCGATAAGTTCGTTGAGGGTAAGAGTCATGGTGTCTTCCTTAGTGTGAAAGCTGGGGTGGTGAATCCTGCAGTTATAGCAACCATTTTTGGCCTTGTTGCGATGGCGTATGAAATTTTCTTGTTGGCTAGCCACTAGTTAGCTTGGAGTACGAGTTGTCCCTCTTGTGGCGGTGAGAGCGGAACATTGTCACGGTTCAACAGCCAAGCACCAATGTCGTGGAACAGCGGCGCGGCAGACTGTCCGCCCTCGCCGTGTACGCCACGTTGCGGTTCGTCGAGGACGATGCCAATGACGAATCGTGGGTTGTCGGCAGGTGCGATGCCCGCGAAGGTAATCCAATACTTGTCATTGGAGTACGCCTGAGTAACCGGATCCACTTTTTGCGCGGTACCGGTCTTTCCAGAAACTTGGTAGCCTTCGATGCCCGCTCCGGCACCAGTACCACTTTGCACGCCGGTTGGGTCCTTTTGGGTCACACTGCGGAACATATCGACGACAGTCCGCGCAGTCTCGGGGCTCACTACCTGCGTCTTCTGCGGTTCAGGCTGGCGTAGTTCGCCACCATCTGGACCGGTTACCTTCTTGATGATGCGTGGTTCGATCCGGGTACCTCCGTTGGCCAGCGTTTGGTAAATGCTCGTCATTTGCAGCAAGGACATCGACATACCTTGACCGATCGGAAGGTTGGCAAATGTGCCTCCGGACCATTGGGATCGAGCCGGCAAGAGCCCCTGGGTCTCACTTGGCAGCTCAATGCCAGTGGCTTTGCCAATGCCAAACTTTTCCAGATAGCTTGCGAAGGTATCCTCTCCCACGCGCTGGGCAAGCATCAACGTGCCCACGTTGGAGGATTTTCCGAATACACCGGTGGTGGTGTATCCGACGGTCCCGTGGCTCCAGGCGTCCCGAACATTAACGCCCGACATGTTGATAGACCCAGGCACTTGTAGCACTTCGTCCGGGGTGGTCAGCTTCCCTTCAATCGCGGCAGCTGCGGTGATAATCTTTGCTACCGAACCGGGTTCGAAGGGGTGTGTGACAGCCGGGTTATCAAAGCTCTTGCCTCGTTCTACTTGCTTTGAAACATCCCCGGTCGGGTCGACAGTATCAGTATTAGCCATCGCTAAGACTTCTCCTGTCTTAGCATCGAGCACCACTGCAGCAGCACTCTTAGCTTTGGAATTTGCCTTTGCCTGCTCCAGTTGTTGCTGGACATAAGTCTGCAGATTGAGGTCGAGGGTGAGTTCAATGCCAGCACCGTTGGTGACCGGGATGTCGTCGCGAAGCGTGCCCGGGATAGCCTGACCATTGGCGGAGACGTCTTGGGTGACTCGACCGTCGACACCTGCGAGCAGGGCGTCTTGGGCAGCTTCGAGGCCAAACTGGCCTTCGCCGTCCATGGAGATCTTGCCAACCACATTTTCGCCGACCGCACCGTTGGGGTACTGCCTTATATCTTGATGATCGGCTGCTACCCCGGGGAATCGCTTGGCTACGTCCGCTGCCACATCCGGGTCGACATTGCGCACGAGTACCTCGTAGTGCGTGTCTGCTCGCAGTTTTGTTTTCAGGTCGTCTGAATTGACTTTGCTTCGGGACGCACCGGCAGCTTCGATGGCCTTGGGGATCTCCTGCGCCATCTCCTCGAGTTTGTCCTGCAGCATTTGTTCAAGCACGGCGTCGCGTTGCTCCTGTGGGATGGCCGCGAGCTTGCCGTCGATCGCGAGCTGTTGCCGAGCTCGTTCTTTGATTTCCATGCGCAGCCGCTGTGGTGACACGGTCAGCGATCGAGCCTGCATGGTGTATGCCAAAGGGCTACCGTTTCGATCCGTGATCTCTCCGCGACGTGCGGGGTCCACGTACACGCGGGCGCGTTGTTCTTGAGCTTTCGCCGAGAACTCCGGCCCCCACACCACTTGCACCCAGCCTAAGCGGGCAACAAGGGCAATTGAGGCTGCAACAGCGAGACCACGGGCAAATTTGAAGCGCTTCTTTTCCCGGGAAGTCTTTGGCACTGCCGGGCCGTCAGGACGCATAGATGGTCCTGGTTGGCGAAGTGCCTGGCTGCGAGCTTGGGGTGCTGCCCCTGGCGCTTGTCGACGTTCATTTCTTGGCGTCGGGCTGCCAGGTGCATCGAGGAGATGCGCGGAAGACAAATCGCGAGAAGAGTAGCCTCTTCTCGCACCTGAGCGTGGTCCCCCTTGTGACCGGCCTTTACGGGGCGGGGTCATTGAGCTCCTTGCCCCATTCCACTAGCTTGGTTTGCGCGAACTCGAGGTTGATATGGCGCTACCTCGGGGCCGCTAGGCTGTGGGATGGAATTGACGTTGTTGGTTACTTCCCTGGTTTCCTTCGGATTGCTGGAGGCCACGTCGGGCCGAACTTGCGCACCGTTGACGTCAATAATAGGCCGGGTGGCTTCTGGTTTACTTGGACGCTGCTCCGTAATCTCGCCATTATTTTCCACCACGAGTACGCCCGGCTGATCTGGCACTACCATTTTCTTGTCAGCGGCGCGTCGGGTGATCTCGGCTGAGGCCTTGGCGGCCTCCACATCACGATTCAAGGTTTCCAGCTGGTTGTTCAACTGAGTTTCCTGCGCGGTCAGTTTCTGCAGCTCGAAGGCTTGTTCCGTGGTCCGGCCGGACAGGAGCATCGCGGCTGCGACGATAGCCGCCAGACAAATCGATACCGCTACAACGAGCTTGACGCGCTCCGGGTCCGCTTTGTGCTGCTCAACGCGACGTCCGCGGACGGAGACGACCTGCTTTGACCCGAGGGTTTTTTGCAGGCGGTTCTTGCGGGTCGGCTGACCAAGGCCTGTGCTGCGCTGTGGGCGGGCGAATGGTTCGCTGCGGACTGGCTCCGTCCGGCGCGGTGTGCGTTGCGGGCGATCGAGCAGCAGGGTGTGTGCGCGTCGCGATTCGTTTCGTGGCGGGGTGGTGATGCTCATGAGTTTTCCTCTCCGTCCGCTGTAGCGATTCGTTCGGCCGCGCGCACACGCACGGGTGCGGCCCGGGGGTTGTCGTCAATTTCTTGTTCGGAAGCGGTTTCGGCACCACGGGTCACCAGCCGGAATTCGGCTGCGGTGCCCGGGAGGTCCATCGGTAGTCCTTGCGGGGTCTTTGAGGTCGTCAACTGCGCCAATGCCTTCTTGACGATCTTGTCTTCCAAGGACTGGTAACTCATGAAGACCACACGACCACCAAGCGCCAAACGATCGCAGATAACTGGAATCACGTTGGCCAGTGCGTCGAGCTCACCGTTGACTTCCACACGCAGGGCCTGGAAGGTCCGCTTTGCTGGGTGCCCGCCGGTTCGACGGGTAGCGGCCGGAATAGTTGCATATAGCAGCTCCACCAGACGCGCCGAATTCTTAAACGGTTCCTTTTCCCGTTCCCGAAGCACTGCCGAGGCGATTTTCCCCGCGAAGCGCTCGTCGCCATAGGCTTTGAGCACATGTGCCAACTCGCCGTGGGAGTAAGTGTTCAGCACGTCCGCTGCGGTAATGCCCCGCGACGGGTCCATGCGCATATCCAATGGAGCGTCTACCTTGTAGGCGAATCCGCGCTCGGCCTGATCAAGTTGCATCGAGGAAACACCCAGGTCAAAGAGCGCGCCGGCCACTCCCGCTGCGCGTACCTTATCAAAAATCTCACCTTCACCAGCATCAATTGCCTCACCCAGTCCGTCGAACCGGGTATGAACTCCTACGAATCGACCCGGGAAAGCAGCCAACCGGCGGGTGGCATCGGCAAGCGCCTGCGCGTCGCGATCAATACCGATCACACTTGCCTTGGGGAACTGCTGCAGGAAATATTCGGTGTGCCCACCGGCACCCAACGTCCCGTCAACGATGACTGCTTGCTCGCCAAGCTTGTCGACGGCCGGTTGGAGCAATTGCGCCATCCGGTCACGCATCACTGGGATGTGTCCGTGTTCGTTCGTGGTCATGTGCGGGCACCTCCCCCTTTTTCCTGCATTGCGTTACCGACTAGTGCGTGCCTGCGACCTAGTGTGTATAGGGCTCCGCTCGAATGGGACGGCTCTGATGTCGGGGAAGTACACCAGAACAATCAACCACTCGAGCGGAGTCCTTATACACACAAACTCCGCAGCTGAGCGCTGTTGCGTTTGGACTAAAGCAATCCACCCAAGACGTCGTCTTCGCCGGCGGAGTAAGCAGCTTCAGTTTCCGCTTGGTAGTTGGCCCATGCCTCTGCGTCCCAGATCTCTAGAAAATCGACCGAACCAATCACGACACATTCTTTGGTCAACCCGGCGTATGTGCGATGAGGGGCAGACAAGGTAATTCGCCCTTGTCCATCGGGACGCTGTTCATCCGCACTTGCTGCCAAGTTACGAATAAATGCGCGCGCTTCCGGATTGGTTCGAGAGACCAATGCGGCTTTGCGAGCCCGTTCCTCAAACTCCGCCTTCGGGTACACGGCCAACGAGTGGTCTTGCCCCTTGGTGATCATCAACCCTCCAGCTAATTCCTCACGAAATTTCGCCGGCAGAGTCAATCGACCCTTGTCATCCAGTTTTGGCGTGTAGGTACCAAGAAACATTCCTGGACCCACCTTTCACTAGCCATCACTTGGAAAAAGTCGTTGAGTGTTTCTTTTTTGGTTTTGGTCGGTTTCTAGCGATAGACGCCCGACGCTTGTTTTAGCTCCTTTCGGCTGCCAATCCGCACATCGAGACACCAATACCTTCCACCGACACCCACAATACCCCACTTTCCCCCACCTACAACCCCCAGACATAAACTTTTTCCACATCCTGTCCAAGTATCTGCAGGTCAAGACGTAAAAATTAAGTGGGGAAACTTTAAAGACAAACCTGCATCTTTGGCCACTTTGAAGCACACCCACCCCAATAGTCAGCAGGGTGATACGTAGGCACAGCACAGCCCCAACGTTCCGAACGCTTCATTTCCGCAGGTAAAGTGCGCGAGTCAACTTAGATCATTTAAGTTGGTGGGGCAAAGTGGGGTGTGCTGGTGGTGGGAAGTGGGGCAAAGATTGCAAACGGCAGTACTTCTTCCATTCCGCACCACTGAACGCAGCGCCATACCCCTGGGACGCGCTAGTGAAGCCCAACCGTCCGGGCACCCTTGCAGCCCGGACGCGCAGTTCCGCTGCCGAGACTGGTTTAATCGAAACGACTTGGCGGGCTTGCCTGGCTATAACGAGCGAGATGACCGCATCAACGGTCACACTGTTCTTTGCTTAACCTTCTGTCATTCATGATTTCCGCAACGTTGTCGGCCTGAAGCCAGTATTTACTGTTGTCTGAGAGTCGTAGCCCGCTCGATGTCGTCCCTTCGGTGTAGTCGGACTACCGCTGTGGGATTTTATTCATTAAAAAACGCTGCTCTACGTAGTCGGACTACGCCGAAGCGACGACATAGCACTTGTGCAGCAAACCCGCACGGCCGGCGACACACCGGCCGGACACACTTTTCTCTACTTAACCCCTGTTTCAAGGCCCCCACACGATCCCGAAACAAAAGAAGGGGCACCTCGCAGTTGCGAAGTACCCCTTCTTTTCGGGAGTGAATGCTTAAGCGGTTGCCGAACGCTAATTAGGAACGATCATCAAACCTGCCACGAAAGCGCTCGTCCATCCGGTCGGTAAATCCACCGCCACTTGATGGAGCGGATGGCCCTGGCCTCGAGCCAAGGGTTGCAGGCCGAGGAATCGCCGGAGTTTTGGCATCATTAGCGCGAATCATCCACAGACCTGCGCCAAACATGAGCAAAAAGCCAACCACACTGAGCGCTACGAACCAGAGATTTGTTTGGCTCAGAGCAATTCCGCCGATCAACACCACTAGGCCAAGAACGAAAATCGCAATAGCCTGGAGGGAAAAAGTGAAGCCACCGCCACCGTGGTGCTCCACCCCTGACACAGCAGAGCCGAACTTAGGGTCGTCAGCCAAGAGAGATTGCTCGATCTCCCTGAGCGCACGCAGCTCCTGTTCAGAAAGCGCCACAACTTCCTCCATCCCCTACGGCGAAAGTCTCAGTCCAGCTGGGAATCTATCGCGGATTCAACTTTGTACTACTCATCTCAACGTCAAGACTAATCCTAAAGTTCCCGTTTTTCGAAAAATCTAACTCCGCCCCCAAAGACACCTATGCAGCCACCGTAGTTTCAAGCCCAACCGACTCCACGAAGTCCAGAAACTGCTCAGACAAATTCAGCAATCGGAGGGCATCGACGGGCTCAAAATCTACCTCAAGCCCAGTGAGCAGCCGAGAACGCAGTTGAGAAAAACGAGCAAACTGTCGAGCCCACCCTTTTCCTGCTCCATCAACGAGCGATAATTGATCCCATGCACTCCGGGGCAACCGTTTCCGCTTCGCTATGGGGGAGGCTGCAACATAAGCACCTGCTGTGCGCAGCGCTGCTTGATAACTAAATTCGACCGCATCTGAATAGTTTCCCGCCCGATAGGCCCAGGATGCATCTCGGAGCAGCACGCTAGCTCGAGAAATCATCTGGATGTGCTTAATTTGTGGTCGACGAGCAAAACGAGTTGTTGCGGATACCACGGTATTCATCAGGATCACGTCCTCTGTGCGATGTATGTGTTTTGTTGCCCTTAACCCTAGAAGGAGGGGTCGACACGAACACCCACTAGCTAGAACAGGTGTTCGAATGGCAAAATCAGAACCGCCTTTAATTGCAGCCAAAAGTAAAAAGCTCCCACACCACAACCTCAATCATGATTCGATATATTTGTGCAGATTGAATTTCGACGACTGAGCAAAATAGAGTTCATCACTCTCGCCCCACGGCTGGTCGAGATCTACCTTCGCGCCATGCACTACGACCCAGATTTGCTCGAAACCCGAGTAACCGCCTGGCGGCAACATACCCAGCTCCCCGGCTTCGCTGCCATCATTGCCATTACCGACAACCGGGAAATCGTTGGGATCGCCTACGGACACTCTGGAACTCCACTGAACTGGTGGCATACCCAAATCCAGCGTGGTCTTCATTCCGCAAATTCCTACACTCCGGAAAACCGACGCACGCTGAGCAACTATTTCGAACTCAGCGAGATCCACGTCGACCCAGAAGCTCAAGGTGTCGGCATTGGGCGACAGCTGCTTTTGCGACTAGCTGAAACCACCCGACACCCATCAATACTGCTGTCCACTCCAGAAGTCCCGGCAGAAAACAATGCCGCCTTCGGGCTTTATCGACGCCTGGGTTTCACGGACTTGCTACGCCACCATGTCTTTTCTGGGGACGCTCGCGAGTTCGCGATTCTACAGGCCACTCTCCCCTTCCCCCATGTCGAATCGGCAACTGAACACGTCGATAAGCGCTAGCGGATGGCGTCATGCCCCTTGTCCACACCCCAGGCCGGAGCCATTCCTAAGTTGTGGAGGACTTCCTGGGTCGCTCGTGCGTTGTTGAGGGTCATAAAGTGCATGCCGGGAACCCCTTCCGCGATGAGACGCTCCGCCAGCTCCGTGCTCAATTCAATACCGACCGAGCGCACATAGTCCGCGCCATGAGGTTCCGCCTCGTGGAGGCGTCGTCGCAAAGCTGCGGGCACCGATGCCCCAGAGAGATCTACTTGGCGCTGCATGCCGCGCACGCTGGTGATCGGCATGATTCCGGGAATGATCGGCTTGGCGCCATGTTCTGGATCTTCGGCGATCAGGCGGTCACGCAGGCGCAAAAAATGCTCCACGTCGAAAAACATCTGCGTAATAGAATACGCTGCCCCGGCTCGAAGTTTGCGGAGGGTGTTGTACGTATCAGTTTCGAGGCAGTCTGCACGGTGATGCCCTTCTGGGAATGAAGCGATCCCCACCTCAAAACGGCTACACGACGGGTGCTGCTGAATGAGCTCGATGAGCTCAGATGCATACTCCAAACCGTCGGCCGTTTTTGTCCAGGGGCCGAGCGGGTCGCCGGGTGGATCGCCACGCAACGCCAACACGTTGGTAAGACCAGCGTCGGCGTAAGTAGAGAGAATATCGTGCAGTTGCTGGCAAGGGTGATCCACGAGGGTCAAGTGCACAAGCGTGGTCAGCGGGTATTGGGCAAGCTGCTGCGCTACCCGGAAAGTGCGATCCCGAGTGGAGCCACCTGCGCCGTAGGTCACCGACACGAAAGAGACTCCAAGATCCTTAAACACCAGCGCTGCGTCGAACAGGCGCCTCTCTGCGGCTTCGTCACGCGGCGGCATGAACTCGACAGAAAACGGAATCCGACCGGGGGTAGGTTGGGAGAGGACATCAACGATATGACGCTGATAGTTCGGAATTACTCGGGAATCTGTCATGCCTGGGTATCTTATTCATAGAGGGTGCGCCTTCGTGGCAAAAACGCCGAAAAAATAGACAGCTTTGTTTGTTTTACTAATTTATTTTTAGACAGCTAGGTAGGAAACATCAGTTGACCAGCCCAAATAGCGAGACACTCAATCTCGACGCCTTCCCTACGGCCGTCGAAAAATGCCTCGAGGAATTCTTCGCTCAGCAACGAGCTGCGGTGGATGCCATCGACCCCATGGTCACGCAGGCCATCACCTTGTTAGAAGATATGGTCCTCAGCGGAGGCAAGCGCCTGCGCCCGATGTTTGCCTGGGTCGGCTACCACGGCGCTGGTATCGCAAATGAAGACCCAGCTGCGGTACTTCGTACGGTTTCTGCACTTGAGCTCATCCAAGCATGCGCGCTCATTCACGACGACATCATCGATGCCTCTGACACCCGACGCGGCTTCCCCACCATTCATCGCCGGGTCGAAGCTCAGCACCGCGAGCGACAATGGCACGGTTCCGCGGAGCATTTTGGCGAAGCAATCGCAATTTTGGTTGGCGATATCGCACTGGCCTGGGCGGAAGACATGCTCTACTCGTCCGGGCTCTCACTTGAGGCGTTGCAACGGGTGCGCGGACCATGGTCCGCAATGAAGACTGAGGTTATCGCAGGTCAGATACTCGACATCAGCGTGGAAAGCTCCGGCGACGAACGCGTTGACATCGCCGAGAAAATCAATCGCTTCAAGACCGCCGCCTACACGATTGAACGCCCATTACACATCGGGGCTGCCATCGGCCAGGCGCCACAGCCAATGATCGACGCCTTCCGTGCCTATGGCCACGACATCGGCATCGCCTACCAGCTTCGCGACGACCTCTTGGGCGTCTTCGGAGACCCAGAAGTTACCGGCAAACCAGCCGGCGACGACATCCGCGAAGGCAAACGAACCGTCTTGCTCGCTGCAGCACTTGCAGCCGCCGACGCGACCAACCCAGTAGCGGCCAAACAGCTCCGCGCTGGCGTTGGCGTTGCCCAGGATCCGCACGAACTCACGGAACTCGCCGCTATTATTCGCAGCACCGGCGCAGAAGATGTGGTGGAAAAGCGCATCACCGAGCTCACCACCACTGGCCTAGCCCGGCTTGATGATGTCGAACTCCCCCAGCCCATTGCCCAATGCCTGCGCGACCTCGCAATCAGGTCAACCAAGCGACGGGCTTGATTTAACAACCATGCCCACAATCATAAACTCTGCTCCGTCGCAGATTCCCGCGTCTGCCGCCAACCAAAACGGGGTAACAATCGCGACAATCACCTGGCTGGGGACGTCAGCTGCGGTGGTGTTGGCGCTCTCATCATTTGGCGCCGGTGCCGTCCGCAATCGTGGCGGCGTGCTCAAGACCTTAGACTTGGAGTTCCTCTCCTACGGCCACGGGGCGGGGCTGTCGAACGCTCTGTTTTGGCTGGGTTTGGCACTGATAGTGGCTTGCTGGGTGTTACTGGGCCGTAAAGTCGTAGATAAGCAGGCCGACCTAACCGCAGTCAACGGCGCCCTGCTGAGCTGGGTGATGCCGCTGCTATTCGCTGCGCCCATGCTTTCTCGCGACGTCTACTCGTACCTGATGCAGGGGGCTATGCTCCGCGATGGATTCGATCCTTACTCGCAAGGAGCTGCGGTAAACCCCGGGCCGATGCTGCTAGAGGTAAGTCACGACTGGCGGAATACCACCACGCCTTACGGCCCGCTGCACTTGTGGATCGGCGATGTCATCACCAGCATCGTCGGCGACAACATCACTCTCGGAATTGTTCTTTACAAGCTGGTCTCGTTTGCTGGTTTCGCGATGATCGCTTGGTCTGTGCCGAAAATCGCCCGCGAAATGGGCAGCGATCAAGCCTTTGCCCAGTGGCTGTGCGTGGCCAACCCGGTAATGATTTTCCACCTGATCGGCGGGATGCACAACGAATCGATCATGGTAGGACTCGTGAGCCTGGGCGTACTCGCCGCTTTGAAAGGGCGCTTCGTACTAGCAGTGTGTGCCGTCGCGGTGTCGATCTCGTTGAAGGCGACGGCGGTTTTTGCCCTCCCGTTCATCGTTTGGATGGGGCTACGGGCCTGGCATGGTCGCACGGCCACGGAGCGTAATGTGCGTGCTTTCGGACGTTTCGTGCTCACCGGTGCCTGGATGAGCGCACTCTCACTGACTGTGGTCAGCGCGATCACCTGGCTTTCCGGGGCGTCCTGGGGTTGGGTTTCGCAAATCTCGGGCAATTCCAAGGTGATTAACCCGCTGGCACTCCCCTCGCTGATCGCAAGCCTCATCACCCCCATCGGCAAGCTTTTCGACGACGACTTTGCCTACAACGAGGTGCTCGCCATCACCAGGCCGTTGTCCCAACTACTCATGTTGCTTGGCCTGGTGACCGTGTGGTGGCTTTTCCGGCGGACAAAGCAACAAGCAGTCACCGGCATTGTGGCAGCTTACCTCGTAGCGGTAATTTTCAACGCCGTGACCTTGCCTTGGTACTACACCAGCCTGATCAATTTCATAGGCACACTGCGACTGCCACCCGCTGTGTTGAAGCTGAGCGTGATCTTGTCCATTATCGTGGCTGGCTCTTTTACCGGAAGTGGTAATCACCAGCTGTACAACATCGGATGGATGCTGATACTAGCCGCCGTTGCTTGGGTCTTAACAAGATTTATTTTTGCCAACAACCCACAGTTCACGACAACAGCCCAGCACGATTCGGCGGGCTAAATAACGCTAGAATCCCATGGATTGGGCGCGACGCATGACCTCGCGAGCGAGGTGACCGTGCAGCGCGTCTACCGGGCGACCAGGCAGGGTGTCATCTTCGGTGAACAGGTAGTCGAAGATCTCGGCGTCGGTAAAGCCACCGTCGGAGAGCAATGCGATGACCCCGGGGACGAACTTGATGACATGCCCATCGTCGGCTAGGAAACGGGCTGGGATAGCCTTTTTACCTTCGTGCTCAACCGCGATGAGTTGATGGTTGCCCAACATGTCGAACACGCGGGTGACCACCACCCCCATCGCTTCAGCGAACTCGGGCACAGTCAGCAGCGGCTCATCTGGCTGCAATACATCAGTTGACTTCGGAAGAGATCTCACAAACGGTCAGTTTACCCTGTCTACTCGCCGACACTGACGGCACAAGTCGGGTAGTTGGAAATCGCCACATATTTTCAGCCATACTTGATTGCATGAGTAGTGTGCAGGTAGGCGACATTCTGGACAACCGCTATCGGATCGACACCCCGATCGCCCGCGGTGGCATGTCCACGGTCTATCGCTGTGTAGACCTGCGGCTCGGCCGCCAAGTGGCAGCCAAAGTCATGGATGATCGCTACCTCGACGACCCAATTTTCCGCACTCGATTCGAACGCGAAGCCCGTTCGATGGCGCAGCTCAACCATCCCAACCTCGTCAACGTCTACGACTTTTCCTCCTCATCCAGCCATGCTTTTTTGATCATGGAGCTCATCACCGGAGGGACTCTCCGCGAACTGCTAGCTGAACGTGGCCCGATGCCACCGCACGCAGCAACACAGGTTTTGCGAGAGATCCTGACTGGGCTCGCCGCCGCCCACAGACTGGGGATCGTACACCGCGACATCAAGCCCGACAACGTCTTAATTAGCTCTAGCCACCAGGTAAAACTCGCGGATTTTGGGCTGGTTCGTGCAATTACTGAATCGGAACGCACCAGCGACCACATCATCGGCACGGTGTCTTACCTTTCCCCCGAGCAAGTCGACGGCGGACACATCAGCGCTGCTACCGATGTCTACTCGGCCGGCATCGTCCTTTTCGAACTCCTCACCGGTATGCTCCCCTTCTCTGGTGACACGCAACTCGGCCACGCGATGGCACGACTGAGTCGCGATGTCCCTCCCCCGAGCAGCAGGATCGACGGCGTGCCCCCGCTTTTCGACGAACTAGTGGCCGCCGCCACCCACCGAGATCCAGCAGATCGTTTCGCTACCGCTATGGACTTCCTTGCGGCACTAGAAGACGTCGCTGCAGCGGAACATCTTCCCGCATTCACGGTGCCCGTACCGCGCAACTCCGCCGCTGCCCGCGCCACCGCAATTGTGTCGCTGCCACCCCTCAATGACGCCGCGCGCACTGATCTCATCGACACCACTGATTCGACCAAAGTTATCCCTAGTCATCCTGTTCAGCCATCAGGTCCGCCCGCACGCGGCGTTGCTGATCAGACCGCCCAGTTTCCTGCCGCGCCGTCGCCTTCGACAGCTGAAGAATCATTTCAACAGCTCCACACGCGGGTGGAGTCGGCGATTTCGCCGGAACCAGGCACTCCAGCGGTTTCGCGTTCTTTCGCCCCAGAACCTCCGCCGAAGCCCATTAGTAATCGGTCTTCCATCAAGATCATTGTCTGGCTGATCGTCGTCGGCATGCTGTTGGCCTCCGTCGCTGTAGGGGGCTGGTGGTTTGGCTCTGGGCGATATGGGGAAATACCCCAGGTGCTCGGACTTGATGAACACGCAGCAACGGCCACCGTGGAACAGGCGGGATTTGTTAGTAGTATCCGCCCCACGTACTCAGATGACATGCCTGCTGGGAGTGTGATCGGCACCGATCCCCCTTTTGGGCAACGAGCACCACGTAGCCAACAGGTCGTGGTGCTCCTATCTCAAGGCCGTCCCACGGTCCCCGTCCTTCCCACAAACGGAGATGTGCAGCGATTTCGAGAGCTCCTCCAGGAACGCGGACTCCACCTCAGCTTTGGCGAAGCCACCTTTTCCGACGATGTTCCGGTTGGCGGCGTGGTATCAACCTCACCTCCTGTTGGCTCGTTCGTCACGGTAGGCGCCACAGTGACAGCGTCGCTGAGCAAAGGCCCTGCCCCAGTCGAAGTCCCAGTCGTGGCAGGCCTCACCGAACAGCAAGCACGACAGTTGCTAGAAAAGGCTGGTTTGCGAGTATCCGGCGTTGACCGAGTATTCCAAGAGCGCTCCGCAGCAGGCACCGTCATCGATTCCACCCCGGCGAACCACACCAAGGTGGCACGAGGCACAGACGTAGAGCTGAAGGTGTCCAACGCTCTCACCGTGCCGGACGTGAGCGGACTCGACCGAACTGCGGCCAAGCGCGTCTTGGAAGAAGCCGGGTTCGTCGTTGCAATTCAGGAATCATCAGAAGCTAGGGAGAAGAAGAACCTCGTGGTCAAACAAGCCCCGGAGCCGGGAGCGCTCGTCAACCCAGACCATGCTCAGGCGACAATTCACCTCAATAGTAAGGTTAAGGTGGCAAATGTACTCGGCAAGTCAATTCCTGATGCCACGAGAATCCTAGAGGAACAAGGCCTAGCGGTTTCTGTGCTACGAGACGGTGACCGAGTTATTCGCCAAACTCCACGTAGCAAATCGGAAGTATCGGCGGATCAGGTCATTGAGCTCAGCGCACTCTAGCAACAAAACAACCCTCGGATGGATCTGCGGCACGGTAGCTGCAGCTGTCGTTTGTTTCCTCGCCACTTTTCGCATTGAGCTGCCTGCAGCAACTTTGCACGCCAGAAACTTTATCGACGCCACCGTGTACGCCGGTGGCGGGGCGAAATTTTGGTCGAATACCGGGGTGTACTCCAGTGCAGTTCTCACGGCCAATGGTCCGCTGGAATTTACCTACCCACCTTTTGCAGCACTGCTCTTTGGGCCGATGGCACTGCTACCCCCGTGGCTACTTGGCCCAGTCATGGCAGTCGTTTCTTTGTTGATTACCGCTGGCGTGAGCTATTGGTGGTCCAGAGCGATTTCACGCCCGCACGCAGCCGGTTGGATTTTTGGGCTCTTGGCGCTCAGCCAACCCATGACCGCTACCCTGTTCTACGGCCAGATCAACGCGGTGCTCGTTGGGCTCGTTGTCGCTGATGCTGCGCTCGCTCAACGTGGCAGTAAATACCGCGGGGTCTTTTCTGGTCTAGCTGCTGCAATTAAGCTCACCCCAGCGGTGTTCGTGCTCTGGTTTATCGCCCGCAGGGACTGGCGCGGGGCAGTCAACATGTTGTTAAGCGCCATTGTCGCAACCTTAAGCACCGCGCTGATTCGACCACATGATTCGTGGCAGTTCTTCACGAAGCTTCTCATTGAAACTAACCGTGTCGGCGATCTCAGCTACTACCAAAACCTGGCTCTACGGGGAGTTTTAGCTCGAATGTCACAGCTACCTGAAGGCGCCGCCAGCAAAGCTTGGCTTTTAGCAGTGGCAGCGACGATCGTCCTTGCCTATCTCGGGTCTCGGGCGGTACTCCGCACCGCGCCCAGTGTCGCCTTCCCGCTTTCGCTGGCAGCAGTCGGTTTCGTCGGCCTGTTGATCAGCCCCATCAGTTGGTCTCACCACTGGCTGTGGCTGCCGCTGGTCGCAGTAGCTCTCTACCAGATTCCCCGGCTTCGTTTCCTGGGATTGGTGGGTTTCATCTTGAGCACGGTAGGAGCACTGCATTCCGTCGCACCTCATTTAGGTGCTTGGACCAGTGCTCTCTACGCAACCTATGGCGTCGCTGTGCTGGTGGCAATCTGCGTGCCGGCCCGCCAGTTAACTACCGCAGGCCGGCCCCCAATGTAATTGGGCTTATCGACGCTGGTTGCGGAGCATTTCAGCAACCAGGAAGGAAAGCTCCAAGGACTGCTGGGTGTTGAGGCGTGGGTCACACGCCGACTCGTAGCGTCCCGGAAGATCGACATCCGTGATGTCTTCCGCACCACCGAGGCATTCGGTGACGTTTTCGCCGGTGAACTCAATGTGCACGCCACCTGGGTGTGTACCAAGGGCTCGGTGAACTTCGAAGAAGCCCTGGACCTCGTCGATCACCTTGTCGAAGTGGCGCGTCTTGTAACCATTGGACGAGGTGTACGTGTTGCCGTGCATCGGATCAGACTGCCAGATCACCTTGTGACCGGAAGCCTCTACTGCCTGGACAATGCCCGGGAGAATCGTGCGCACTTTGTCATGCCCCATGCGCACAACCATCGTCAACCGGCCGGCCTCAAAATTCGGGTCGAGCTTGTCTGCGTAGGCGACCGCTTCTTCCGGAGTAACGCCAGGTCCGAGCTTAATCCCGATCGGGTTGGAAATCAGCGCCGCGAAGTTAACGTGGAAGTCCTCTAGACCTCGGGTGCGCTCGCCGATCCACAGCTGATGAGCGGAAAGGTCAAACAGCTCCTGGCCGCTTCCGTCTGCACTATCGGCTAGGCGAAGCATGGCACGTTCATAGTCGACCAAAAGCGCTTCGTGGGATGCGTAGATGTTTGCGGTGCGCAGGCCTGGGTCGTTAACACCGCATGCATCCATGAACCGCAACCCTGACTCGATTTCCCGGGCGAGTGCTTCGTAGCGCGCCCCGGCCGGAGAATTCTGTACGAACTCCCGGTTCCACTCGTGCAGGCGTCGCAAATCAGCTGTTCCGGAGCTTGTGAGCGCACGTACCAAGTTCATGGCTGCGGAAGAGTTAGCGTAGGCACGAATCATGCGTGCCGGGTCGTGACGTCGAGCCTCCGGTGTCGCCTCCACGCCATTGACAATGTCGCCTCGGTAGTTTGGCAGCCCGTTCGCGTCGAGATCGGATGACCGTGGCTTTGCGTATTGCCCGGCAATGCGTGCCATCTTGACCACTGGTGTGGACGCACCGTAAGTCAAGACGACCGCCATCTGCAGCAGAGTGCGAATGTTAGCTCGAATGTGCTGTTCGGTGTTTGACTCGAAGGTCTCGGCGCAGTCGCCACCCTGCAATAGGAAGGCCTTGCCGTGGGCGACATCAGCAAGCAGCTTCTTGAGTTCGCGCACCTCTTGAGGTACCACGATTGGTGGCACCGTTTCCAGGATCCGGCGAACGGCCATGGACTGACCGGCGTCCCAGGTAGGCTGCTGTTTCGCGTCACGACGAACGACGTCGTCAAAAGTGCTCGCCAACTCAGGAGGTAGTGGTGGCAAGCTCGGTAGCTCGTTAACTGGGATATCTACTGTCCAACTCACATCCCTCAAACTACCACTTCCGTGAGGGGAGCCCGCTCACATAGTGCCCCTGGGGTTAAAACAAGTCAGCTTAGACCACGCTATTGTCCGAATGCAGTGGTAGCGCAGCCATGCAGGCACGGAACTTTTGCACATTATGGCGGGCATCAACCAATGCGTCATGGCTACCCGGGGGCGAAGACGGCAATGGGGGCTTGCCGGCAAACTCCCAATACTGCTTCAATTCGCGGGTAAATCGCGGGAAGTTCTTGGGCAACCCAGTCATATCCCCCCACAGCTGCGCAAAGACTACGTGGTCATAGCACCCCACCCAAGCCCAAAGCTCGGGGGAAGAACCTCCAGCTGCAAAGAATTCGACTAGGTCGGCACGGATGCGCGCGAGCGATTTCCATTCCGGACTAGAGGGGTTTGGTAGGAGAGCAAGCACGTTGCGCGAGACCCAGGGCGATGCTTTCGACCCATCGAATTCGCTGGACACTGCATAGTATTCGCGACCGTCCTCGCTTACGATTCCGATCGACACCAATTCGATCGTGGCACCATCTTCGATGAATTCGGTGTCATAGAAATAACGCACTTGTCCAACTATTCTTTCGGTTCGGTTCCCGCCGGGTAGCCTGCGCCAGCGGCCAGGGACTTCTTCACATCCGCGGCGTAAACATCAACGTATTCTTCGTTTGTCAGGCGGGCAAGCTCATAAATCACAAAATCAGTGAAGGCGCGTTGGGTCTGATATTCCTGCGGATCCAGTCCGCGCTGCTCAGCCCAAGCTACCGGATCAATCGCCTCACCAATAATGACGCGGACCTTTACCGGACGCGGAATCCATGTCCCAATAGGATTTGCCTGACGAGTACCCAACATAGCAACAGGTACAACCGGGACACCAGTAGCCATAGCAATTCGAGCCATACCGGTCTTACCTCGGTAGATGCGGCCATCTGGAGAACGGGTCCCCTCTGGATAGATGCCCAAGACTCCCCCATTGGTTACCACAGCAGTACCAGCATCAAGAGCTGCTTGCGCTGCATCACCAGAGGAACGATCGATCGGAATTTGTCCCACGGACTTAAAGAACCAACGCTGTATCGCACCCCAGGCGCCAGTCCCCTCGAAGTATTCCTTCTTCGCCGGAAACTGGATTTGGCGGTTACACAGCAGCGGGAGATAAAAAGAATCCATCACGGATTGATGGTTGGAAGCTAGGATCACTCCGCCGGTGCTAGGAATATTGTCTTTGCCCGATATGGTCGGGCGGTTATACAGCCGCAGAAAAGGGCCGAATAGTACGTTTTTGAACAGCCAGTACCACTTGTTTTGCAACGTCTTTGATGGCTTTCTCTTCGCAGCTGATGAATTGTAGATACGAACTATAAGTTTAGACGGCCACGTCCCCATGCGAGGGAATTCACACGCCACTACCCACTATTAGGCACGATTACCACAGTCCGGCTGCAGACGCTGCCAACGTAGCCACGCCAATCATGCCCGCATCGCCACCTAATTCAGCTACTTTGACAAGCGGTTGTGGGCGGTGGCCGGCACCAACTACCAGCTTTTGTGCCTTTTGCGTAGCAGCAGAAAGGAAGAGATCCGCATTCGCCGAAACCCCACCACCAACAACTATCAGCTCTGGGTCGAAAATATCGCCCACCATCGACAACGCGATACTGAGCCAATCGCTGAAATCACCCATCGCTCGCAAAGCTAGCTCGTCGCCCGCACGAGCGGCTCGCATGACATCTTCGCCGGTAAATTCCGGTTTGTCCCTCAGCGGTGAGGAAGTTCCCGGATCAGACTCCAACAATTCTCGCGCCCCAAACGCCAAGGCAGTTCCGGAACAATACCTTTCTAAGCACCCGCGCTTACCACACGCACACGGCCGCCCATTGGGCACCACCGGCAAGTGCCCGAGCTCTGGCGCAATACCGTAGGCACCACGGAAAATCTCGCCATTATGCATGAGGGTGGCACCAATTCCGGTTCCGATAGCGCACAACGCCCAAGTTTTGGCACCCACCGCGGCACCGTAACGAAACTCACCATATGCAGCCGAATTAGCGTCGTGTTCGAGCACCACGGGGACGTCGAGATGCTCCTGCAGCCGAGATTTCAACGGAGCATCACGCCACGGCAAGTGCGGTGCGAACTGCACAATAGAACAGGTCGGGTCGAGGAACCCGGCCACGGCTACCCCCACTGCCCCAACTTGGTGTCTATTCTGCAAGGACCGTGTCATTTCGACAATTAGGTGCTCCATGCATTCGGCATCTCTACGAGACTTCTCTTGCAGGGTGTCTACGACTCGGCCTGCACGGTCCACCACAGATGCCCGCAAGTTAGTACCACCAATATCAAAGCCTATGGACACTGGGCTGGCGTGTTGTGCCGAATCGCTCATCCTGCTGTCGTTCCCGTCTATTGAGGCATAAAACTTCGGTAAGTATAGCCGTCCGAGCGGGCTTAGTTGAAAAGCGCGAGCCGCAGGCGCTGCCCCAATAGTTCCCAATTCCACTGCTTTTCGACGTGCTCGCGTCCCGCCTTCCCCATGGTGGCCCGGAGGTTGTCGTCACCAAGCAACGTTAGGATTTCCCGTCGCAACTGATCTCGATCTCGGCCAGCTACCACCCGACCCGTGGCAGCCGTGACGGTTTCGGGCGCACCACCAGAGTCGCCGGCAATGACTGGTCGTCCGGCTGCTTGGGCCTCCAGATAAACAATTCCCAGGCCTTCGACGTCCAAGCCACGTCCTCGCGTCCGAGCAGGCATCGCGAATAGTGCGCAGTGGTGCAGCAATGCGACCGCGTCAGACTGCGATACCCGACCAGTAATTCGAATATTACGAGTCCGGGAAGCTAGCCTGCGCAATACGGATTCGTAGCGACCTTGGCCAACTATTACGAGGAATGCCTCTGGATGCTTCTTGAGGATCTCGGGCCACACCCGAATGAGGCTATCCTGACCTTTTCGAGCGACCAGCCGAGACATACAGAGCACAATCGGAGCATCCGCTGGAATCCCGCTGAGCTGTGGTGGAAGTGGAAGTGGATCGGGGCGTCGAAAAGCTGCTGCCGAGACCCCAGAGGGCAAGTGAATGAACCGTGGCGATGCGCCAAACGCGGGCTGTAGCCGACGCAAGGTATATGCAGAGATATAAGTGACGACATCGGCGTGATCTCCGATCCGGCGTAACAGCTGGCGAGCAATAGGAAGCATCGACCAGCCCACCTCGTGCCCATGGGTGCTGGCAACGATTCGCCGTACCCCTGCACGTCTTGCTACCGGGCCAAGCAATCCGAGCGGAGCGGCAGCGCCGAACCAGACTACGTCGATGTGTTCTTCAGCGATGATGTCAGCCATTTTGGCTGCCACCGAGGGCGTAGGGAGGAGTACTCGCTGAGGCATCCGCACCACGCGGTAAGGCAGCTGAGCATCGAAGGCTGCGGCGGCAGAGCCGTCTTGGGTAGAACACAACACGACTACCTCGCTGGGATCGAGGGTCGCCACGAAGTCCCGAAGGTAGGACTGAATGCCCCCTAGGGTAGGCGGGAAATCGTTGGTGACCAGCAGCACGCGACTCATGGGATCAGGTTAGCCTTCCGTCGCCTAGTGGTACCTCATAGCCCCAGATTGCCCCTCAGACAGCCGATAGCGGTGAGAGGTCGCTGTTAATAGCGACGTGCCCCATAGAAAGGCATTGAATCAACGTCGACAACCTGCACGGGAATGCCGTAGTCGGAAGCGTGCACAAGCTTGCCGTTTCCGGCATAAATGCCGACGTGGGTTGCGCCTGGGTAGTAGCCAACAACGTCGCCGGGTTGCAGATCCGCGCGACTCACTGGGATTCCACCGGCCATCTGGGCCTGCGACGTCCTAGGAAGCGTCTTGCCTTGTTGCGCATAGGACCACACGACCAGGCCGGAGCAGTCAAAGACGTTCGGACCGGTGGCTCCCCAACCGTATGGCGAACCAAGCTTGGTCATGGCCGCCTCAAGCGCCTTCATGCCTTCCGGATTGCTTCCGTTCACCCCGGCAAGCGAATAGCCTGCGACCGGGTTATTTTTAGCTTCCCAAGCCGCGCGCTCTTCCTTATTCAACCCGTCAACGCGCTTTTGGATCTTCTCGATCCGATCCTTGAGTTCGCTTTCTTGCTTTTCCTGCACGCTTCGCTTGTACTGCAAGTCCGCCATTTGATAATTGAGCTTCGCTTCCAGACGAGCGGCCTTGCTGTGCGCTTCCCCAGCGTCCCGAGTCGCCTCCTCCTGACGAGCAAGGGCTTCCTTTGCCTTGCGCGCGTAAGCGGTCATGTAGGCAGAACGATCAATCGCATTCTGAGGGCCATCCGCATTAATCACCGCAGTCAACGGATCTACGTTCACCCCGCGGTAGCGGGACTGCGCAAGTTTTTCGACGTCCGCCCGCGCCAGCGACTCCGCCGCTCGAGCGGAATCAATCTCGCTCTTGGCCTTGGCAACGCTCTCCTTAGCCGAAGCCACCTCTTTTTCCTTGGCTTGGATATCCTGTTGCGTTTGCTTGAACTCTTCGTTCTTGGCGCTTGCCTTCTTAGAAGCCTGCTCCAATGCTGTCATGAGTTCAGGCACAGAAGTGATCGAATCGAGGTTAGGCGCTGGTGTAGCGGAAACTGCGGGCGCGGAAACAGGGTCCGCGACGGCACAGGGGCTACTGAGGACAGCGCAGGCCAATGCGAGGCCTAGCGCACGCGTAGTGAGGTTACGAGAGTTCACGAAGGTCTTTCTAGGAAGCAAAAGGCGAATGTAGGTGGCGACGGTTGTACCACCCTGATGCTGAACTTCAGCCACAAATGATATCTAAGACTACCCTTAACGCAAGCTTAAAACAAGCGCAAGGCCTCGGATTTTTCGACTGGGTCCCTCCATTAGGAACAGCAAACGAGCACGGTCCGACCGGCAAGGCAGCTAGATAGCTTTCTCGGAAGCACTATACCCCCTTTTACTACCGAATGATCTGTGACTAGAAGCTCGAAACTGACGAATAGGCCCGGAGTATCCACTAGCCCCTCCCTAGTGTGAAAGTCTGCCCAGCAAATGCAAAAGCAGGCGTCACACCCACTGGGTGGAGGCCTGCTAATGGCAGCACTAGGGACGGCGCTTAGAAACGCACTGCAGAGTGGTACGGCATGTAGTCGAGCGGGTGCTCAGACAGTGGAGTACCTTCGGTCAGAGCGTGGATAACAGTCCCATGGCCGGTGTAGATACCCACGTGGGATGCGCCACCATAGAATGCAACGATATCGCCAGCCTGCAACTGATCACGAGAGACAGGAGTGCCCTGCGCCGCCTGAGCATAAGAGGTACGCGGAATCTGCTTGCCCACCTGAGCGTAAGCCCAAGATGTCAAACCAGAGCAATCGAAGGCGTTTGGGCCGGCAGCGCCATAAACATATGGAGATCCAATCTTGGAACGTGCAGCGTCGACGATAGCCTGACCAGCGGTCTGCTGTGGTGCAGCCTCGGCCGGAACAGCAGCTTGCTGAACGTTAGCGTTGTAGCTGACTACTTCACCTTGAGCTGCCAGCGACGGTACCCATTGCTGAATTCCAGGAACGGAAGCAATGTTTGGAACATTTTCCAAACCAGCGAGTTCCATCCGCAGGTTGGTGTTAGGAACAACTACCTCAGCCGCGTTTGCCGGCGTGGCAAGAGCTACAGCAGAGCCTACGGCGACAGCAGTTGCAGAAGCCTTTGCACCAAATGAAACAGTAGAACGGGTGTGTTTACCCACGAATAATCTCCAAATCTTCCTTTTAGCCGGCCGGGTTAGCTGTCGGATTCGGAAACGGAAGGCTCCCTACCACTGACCACTTCGCCATACAACGAAGCTCTCCAGTGGATTCACCCCAGAAAACTGTGGTTCCCCGGCTCAGAGCGCAACTCAAGAGGGAACTCTTGAACTTCACTCCGATTAGGCATATTTGATTTATATTCCAGGTTTTGGCCAATTCGACCATCCCGCAATGTCTCGACAAGATTACGAAATGGTCACGGCCGTTGTCCAATAAGACACGCGTTATTTTTTTGTTATCGCGCCGTTATCAAAAAGTCGGACAAGACTGCCAGGTTCCCCCAATAAACCGCCAGCCCTAGCAGCCCGCAATGCCAACCCATCGTTTACCCAGTTCAGTCCAGACAAATTGTCTCAAGTGCCGGCTCGTGTCACGAGAAGGCACTCCTTCTACAAATCCATTCTTGGCAATTTTCTGAAACTTTGAGATTTAACTCACGTTTACAGCGGGCGAACCTCACGGTTCGCATGAGCCACATCAATAACGCCCTCACCATCAGTGGTCGATACAAGATGTGTTCAGGTTGAAGGCAAGCTCGAGCGAGAAGACATCAAAAGCTGATTGTCGCCTGGCCAACGAATGTAATAGCGATAGACATTTTGATGGCCACTGTGCTCCACGCAAAGTAAAGGGCCCAGGAGGTATCTCCTGGGCCCTTAAAACGAGCTAGACAGTCAGGTTTTCCTTACTTAGGGGAACGACCGTTCTCGATATCTTCCGCACGATTAGCTTCATTGAGCGCGCGGTACATCTCAAGCTCTTCTTCGTGATTCTCGTGAGCGATCTCGGCTGCCTTGGCAGCGATTGCCTCATCATCAGCCTTGAACGCAGAACCGCGGCTGAGCGAATCGGCAAAGCCGAGTTCGTTCATCTGCTTTGGCACCTTAGCGCCAGCGTATTCCAGCGGGATTGGGTGACCATGCTCGTCGACCGGGCCAAGCGGCTGGTGTACTTCGATGAAGGCACCATTCGAGAGCTGGTGGATGACACCGGTCTCGATACCATGCTCGAGAACTTCACGGTCAGAGCGCTGCAGGCCCACACAAATTCGGTAGGTCAAGAAGTAGGTCAGTGCCGGCAGCACGATCAAACCGATACGACCAACCCAGGTCATTGCGTTCAACGAAATCTGGAAGTGGTAGGCGAAGAGGTCGTTACCACCCGACAGAGTCAGCAAGAAGTAGAACATCAGGGCCATTGCACCAAGAGCGGTACGAACTGGCACGTCGCGCGGGCGCTGCAACAGGTTGTGGTGAGCGTCGTCGCCAGTGATCTTCTTCTCGATGAATGGATAAGCAAACAGCAGAACCACGAGGATACCGAGCATGACGGCTACCCAGAACACTGCTGGGATCGTGTAGTTGCCCAGGTAGAGTTCCCAGGCTGGCATCACACGAGCTGCACCGTCCGTCCACAGCATGTAGATATCCGGCTGGGAACCAGCGGAAACCTGGGCTGGGTTGTATGGACCAAGGTTCCAAATTGCGTTGATGGTGGTTACACCAGCCATCAGCGCCAGCACACCGAAGGTGAACAGACCGAAGGCGACACCCTTTACAGCGAACACTGGCAGGATTCGGACACCAACAACATTGTTCTCTGCACGACCAGGTCCAGGGAACTGGGTGTGCTTCTGGAACCACACGATTGCCACGTGAGCTGCGATCAGGGCGAGAATGATGCCCGGGATCAACAGAACGTGCAGAATGTAGAAGCGGTCCAGCATGATTTCGGATGGGAAGTCACCACCGAAAACAGCCCAGTGCATCCAGGTACCGATGATCGGCAGGGACACCACGATCGCAGACATGATTCGCAGACCAACGCCGGAGAGCAGGTCGTCCGGCAGAGAGTATCCCATGAAGCCTTCAGCGACGGACAGGATCAGCAGGACACAGCCGATGATCCAGTTGGCCTCACGTGGACGACGGAATGCACCGGTGAAGAACACGCGCATCATGTGAACCATGATGGAGACGGCGAACATGAGAGCTGCCCAGTGGTGCAGCTGACGGATAAACAGACCACCGCGAACTTCGAAAGAAAGGTTCAACGCCGTCTCGTACGCGCGAGACATTTCGACGCCGTTAAGCGGTGCATATGCACCGTCGTAGATCACCTTGGTGATCGATGGGTCAAAGAACAGGGTGAGGTAGATACCGGACAGCAACAAGATGATGAAGCTGTAGAGAGCAACCTCACCAAGCATGAAGGACCAGTGCGTTGGGAAGACCTTGTTGATGTTCGTGCGTACTACGCCAGCAAATGGGTAACGCGAATCTAGGTTATTTCCGAGTTGATCTAGTTTGTTGCTCATGACTTACGCTCCCAGAATGCCGGGCCAACCGGCTCAATGAAGTTACCCTTGGCGATGAGGTAGCCCTCTTCGTCGACGGTGATTGGCAGCTGTGGCAGCGCGCGGGCGGCAGGACCGAACAACGGCTTGCCGTAGCGCAGTGCATCGAACTGTGACTGGTGACATGGGCACAGAATTCGGTTGGTCTGTGCTTCGTACAGCGAGGTTGGACAGCCGATGTGGGTGCAGATCTTCGAGTACGCGTAGTAGTCGCCGTAGTGGAAGTCTTCCTGGTTTTCGCGCTCGATAACCTTCTTAGCATCTTCGGAGCGCAGGCGGATGAGCATCACTGCGTTACGAGGGCCATGGATGGAGTGCATGTGCATGGTGTACACATCGCGCTTCGGATCGTAGGAGTCGCCGTCGTTTACGTCTTCTTCACACAGTGGGAAGACGGTCTCCATAGCTGCGGCGGAAAGATCCTCTGGACGCATACGAACCAGGCGGGTAACACCAGTGGTGCTGTAGTGCTCGCCGTGCTTTTCAGCGATAGCAGACGTATCGCGACCGAGGTAGATCTTCTTACCATCTTCAATCTGGGTCCAACCGGAAGTCCAGAGAGTACCGTCACCGTTGTAGTCGAGGGCACCCTCCTTCTTCTTCCAAGGGTTCTTGATCATGCCGCCAAGTGGGAAGATGATCGCGAGGCCAGCGAGAACTGCTGAGGTACCCATGAGGCCCATAAGCACTTTACGACGACCGAGGGTCGAAGTCTCCCAGGAGTCATTGAGCAACGCAACCAAGGTAGCGCGATCAACTTCGTCAGACCCGCCGTCGTGACGGCGCTGCACCGAGATTTCCTCTGGGATGAACTTCTTCTGGTACTGAACGACGCCGATGGCCATCGAAAGGATCGACAGACCCATCGTGACACCCAGCAGCGGGGTGTAGAAAGTGTAGACCCACTTGCCGTCTTCACCGAGGCCCTTGTACTCCCAAGGCCAGAACAGGTAGACCGCCATGAAGGCAAGCGCCATCACAATAGCAAGGGCAAACCAGAAGCCAACGTTGGTGACTGCACGCTTTTCAGCGGGGTCATTCGCAATTGGGAAACGTTCCTTGCGGTAAGCGACCGTAACTTCATCAAGTTCGGTGCCCAGACGAGCAAGTTCGTCATTGCTCATGGCTTTGAGCTCTTGGCTCGTGTAGTTCTTGTTGACGTTGTTGCTCATGAGCGAGATCCAATCCACAGAGCAGCGGCGATCAGAGCCGCGATACCGATTAGCCACATAAACATGCCTTCAGAGACTGGGCCGAGGCCACCCAGTGCGTACCCGCCTGGGCTTGGGGTTTCCTTGGCAGCCTTAATGTAGGCAATGATGTCCTTCTTCTCGTCCTCAGTGAGCTGACGATCAGAGAACTTAGGCATGTTCTGCGGGCCAGTGAGCATGGCCTGGTAGATCTCTTGCTCGTTAGCTGGATCGAGGTATGGAGCGTACTTGCCGGAAGAAAGTGCGCCACCACGACCAGTGAAGTTGTGGCAAGATGCACAGTTCAAACGGAAGAGCTCAGAACCACGAGCAATGTCGGCTGGGTCGATCTGCCCGTCGAAGTTCTTACCCCGCAACGACTCCATGGCCACAGAGCCGTCTTCATTCTTGACGATGCCAGGGCCGCCACCGTTTGCGTTCACATAAGCTGCGATCGCCAGGGTCTGTTGCTCGGAGAAGCGCTGTGGCTTACGAGCAGCCTGAGCCTCATTGCGCAGCATAGGCATACGCCCAGAGTGAACCTGGAAGTACACTGCGCCTTCGCCAACGCCGATGAGCGATGGGCCACGGCCCTCTTCGCCTTGCAGGTTGGTTCCGTGACAGGTGATGCAGGCAGTGTCGTACAGCGCCTTGCCCTCTGCTACCAAAGCTTGTTGATCAGTCGATGCCGTAACAACTTGCGCATCAGGCGTGAAAGCGGAGGCCAAAAGCCCCGCGCTGGTGAGGCCGAGAGTCAGTGCAGCAGCGCCAGCCAAAGTGCGGCGTGCCTTCCGTCGGCTCTTGGCCTTCTTCGCAGTAGTCGATGCGTTCACAACGTCCTCCTGCTTTGTTGGGTTGGTTTCCATCATTTCCCTTAAATCTCGGTTGCGGAAAGTGAAGGGCTGTAGGCCTTAACGAAGCTACCGGCCGGAAGCTTCATGCCCCTACGGCCTACTGAATGAAGTAAATGGTGATGAACAGGCCGATCCACACGACGTCGACAAAGTGCCAGTAGTAGGACACTGCCATCGCCGCGGTTGCCTGCGCTGGGGTGAACTTCGACTTCGCAATACGGAGCAGCACCACAACGAATCCGAGCACGCCTGCGAGGACGTGAGCGGCGTGGAAGCCGGTCGTAATGAAGAAGGCCGAACCGTAAACGGAGCTCTGGATGGTCAGACCCTCATGTACGAGGTTGTAGTACTCGTAAGCCTGGCCAACCAGGAATATCGCACCCAGCAAGATTGTGATTGCATACCACAACCGAAGCTTGAACACATCCCCTCGTTCAGCGGCAAAAACACCAGCCTGGGCCGTCACAGAAGACGACACCAGAATTACGGTGATCAACAATGCGTAAGGAACCTTGAGGTGTCCAGTACCCCAATCCCACGCTTCTCCCTGCCCATTTGCGCGAGATACAAAGTAAATCGCGAAGAGGCCAGCGAAGAACATCAATTCCTGAGACAGGAACACAATCGTGCCGACACTGACCATGTTTGGCCGGTTCAGTGCCACAACACGCTGTGGTGCTGCCATTCCTTTATTTCCAACTGCGCTCGTCACGCAATCTAGTATGCCGGTTGGTCACGATTAAGTCACTTCGTATCCCCCCGAAGTGAACTTAAGTAGCGTCTGTTTTCCCAGGTGGGTTGGCCGGAAAAATTTAAAGTATTTTCTGACACCCCCACGGGAACTATTCCCCCACAGTGTCCGACGCCAAGGTTTCTGCTGGTCACAACGCGGTTTAGCCGACTACAGCCCTTCCCCATCGGCACCGAGGCTCGTCCGGAAGCAATTTTAGCGCAACGGTTGGACAAAATTGCCCACTTGTTTGCCTTGACCCTGAGATACATCTCACACCGGATTACGGCCGAATAACCCACTACTACAACTAAAGGTTTACCCCCTTCGCTAGGCGCCGCTACATAAGCACCCCACCAAAAAGACGTGCTTAGACACGCTTTTAGCCCATCAACACACCCAGACTACGGAAAGTTCCCACCAAAGATCGGCCGGAATGAAGGACAATGTCCACCACACGACGCGATGCGACTAACAGTGACGGCCACTACATAAATGACGAACTACGGATAGCAGCGTAAAGAACCCTGCTGGACTGCAACTAGCCCGCCAAGGCAATTCCGATTACCCGTTAAACCAAACAAAAAATCCTGCTCCCTCCCATGGAAGGCTGCAGGATTTATGTTTAACAGCTAATGACTAGTGCTTTTCCTTCGGAATGCCATACTGCAGGTTCAGCATAGTGCCGGACCAGATAAGAATCATGGCACCAAAAGCAATCAACCAGTAGTGCATGTAGACGATACCAAAGCCAAGGACGGCAATAGCACCGGCCATAACCGCTGGCCAGATGGAGCTTGGGCTAAAGAAACCGAGCATACCGGTCTTGTCTTCGACCTCTGCTTCTTCCCAGTCCTCAGGAAGAATATCCATGCGGCGTTCGGTGAAGTGGAAGTATCCACCAAGCATCAGGCAGAGACCAGTGGCCAGAGTAAGACCCGTACCACCCGCCCACTCGATACCTTGAATACTGCCGGCATCGGCGACCTTTGCGGTAGCGACGAAGTAGATCACTGTCATGATCAACAAGAAGGTCGCAAGACCATACATGATTTTTGCGCTGGACTTCATTGTGCTGTACCCCTTTGATTACTTCGCTGCGTTTTCGACAGTGTTCGCGCCGTCACGGGTATCCAGACGTCCGGAGACGAAAGGCTTAGTCGAGGTAGCGTATGGCTCTTCCCCAATGGAGTTCAGCGCCTCAGCATTGGTGGCTTCTGGATTCTCATTGCGGAACTTAATGTATTGCTTAAACTTCTCTGGCGTCACTGCGCGAACTTCAAAGTTCATCATAGCGTGGTAGGTGCCACACATTTCTGCACAGCGACCGACGAAGGCGCCTTCCTTCTCGATCTTTTCAATCTGGAAGCGACGCTGAGAGTTGTTCGCCTCAGGCTGAGGGTAGGCATCGCGCTTGAAAAGGAACTCAGGAACCCAGAACGCGTGTCCAACATCGGAAGATGCGAGGTCGAACTCGATCGGAGTATTGGTCGGGAGAACCAGCACCGGGATCTCGTCGGTGGTGCCCACGGTCTCAATCTTGTTGTAGCGCAAGTACGACATGTCAGACTTGGACTTGCCGTGGATTGGGCCACCGAGGCCACCATGGTGTGGATCGGCTGCGTAGTTGGCATCGATCTTGGAAGCCTCTGCCTGGTCCTGGCGAGCTTGGTGCACACCCTCGTAGGTACCACCCGTTGGAGAAAGCTCAGAACCAACCTGCGCGTAACCAAACTTCCAGTTCCACTGGAATGCCGTGACGTCGACCTTAACCTGAGGGTCCTTGTCCAGAGCAGTAACCTTGTCTTGGGTTTGCACGGTGAAGAAGAACAGTGCCATCACGATGAAAATTGGGACGATAGTCAGTACGAGTTCCAGCGGCACATTGTACTGAAGCTGCTTCGGGAACTCACCCTTGCCAGCCTTGGCAGCCTTCTTTGCAGAGAAGCCGACCATGGAGTAGATCATCAGGCCCCACATAACGATGCCGATAATCCAGGCGGTCACCCAGACCCACACCCAGAAATTTCCAATTGCGGTTGCTTCTGGGGTAACGCCGTACGGCACGCCCATGCGAAGCGCCTCGAAGAATCCATTCTCCGGCGGTGCTACGTCGCAGCCGGCGAGCGCAAAGCTACCTACGCTCAAAACGCCAGCAAGCAGCGCCTTGCGCTGGAAACCACGCTTGTTTCGCTGTTCCACGTGTGTCTGCCTTCCTGTTCCACACAAACCATAAGAATCCTAAAGATCCCATTCCTAACTGTGCAGACTATCGCATTCTTTCCGTAATTCCACGCCAAATGGTTCCCCACCGTTATCAAATGTACAGATATCGCTTCTTCAGATTTTCCATTTTGTTCCCCCTATCTGCACCTTTAGCCGAGCCGCGCAGCCTACAAGCGAAGGTGATGTTATCCAATTCACAATTATGTTGCCCCTATCGGGGGAACAACTATCGGTTGATGGACGTTTCACTAGCCACGGTCGTCGACAAGCGGGCTGGTTTCAGTCGCGCGCCTGCGGGGACTACCCTGAAACACACCGTATTCTTGAGTGCAGGTATTCGAGTCCTTAAATTTAAGGGGAATTAAGACGTATGTGTGGCCTTCTTGGCATGCTCACCGCCCACGGCGATGCAGAAAAGTTCGACTCGGCGATCAGCCACGCGCTGCCATGTATGCGGCACCGCGGGCCTGACGACGCCGGAACCTGGCACGATGCCGACGCGGTCTTTGGTTTCAATCGGTTGTCGATCATCGATATCGCCCACTCCCACCAGCCTTTGCAGTGGGGCCCGGAGCATCAACCGAACCGGTATGCCATGACGTTTAACGGCGAGATCTACAACTACGTGGAGCTTCGCCAAGAACTGCAAGAGCTGGGCTACAGCTTCAATACATCTGGCGATGGTGAGACAATTGTGGTGGGTTATCACCACTGGGGGACGGATGTCGTCAACCACCTGCGTGGCATGTTTGGTATCGCAATCTGGGACTCGGTCGAACGCAAACTCTTCCTCGCACGCGACCAATTCGGCATCAAGCCACTGTATTACGCCACTACCCCAGTCGGCACCGCATTTTCGTCCGAAAAGAAGACGCTGCTCGACATGGCCGAGGCGCTCGGACTTAGCGATGCCCTGGATCGCCGCGCGATAGAGCACTACGTAGATCTCCAGTACGTCCCGGAACCGGAAAGCCTTCACCAGGACATCCGTCGCCTCGAATCGGGGTGCTTCGCAGTCGTAACCCCTGGCGGAGAGGTTCAGGCTCAGCGCTACTTCGAGCCGAAATTCCACACCTCGCCAGTAACCAAAGACAAGGAACAGGACTTGTTTGACCGCATCGCGCGGGCGCTGGAAGACAGCGTCGAAAAGCATATGCGTGCGGATGTGACCGTGGGTTCTTTCTTGTCCGGCGGCATCGATTCGACCGCGATTGCTACGCTGGCTAAGCGTCATAATCCTAACCTGCTCACCTTCACCACAGGCTTTGAGCGCGAAGGCTACTCAGAGGTTGATGTAGCCGCTGAATCCGCCGCGGCTATCGGTGTGGAGCATATCGTTAAGATTGTTTCGCCAGAGGAATACGTAGCGGCGGTGCCAAAGATCATGTGGTACTTGGACGATCCGGTGGCTGATCCTTCCCTGGTCCCGCTGTACTTCGTGGCCCAGGAAGCCCGCAAGCACGTCAAGGTGGTGCTTTCCGGTGAGGGGTCCGACGAGCTCTTCGGCGGCTACACGATTTACAAAGAGCCACTATCGCTTGCGCCGTTTGAAAAGATCCCTATCCCGTTGCGACGTGGCCTCGGCGTGCTCGGCGACCGGTTGCCCGATGGCATGAAGGGCAAGTCCCTGCTGCAGCGCGGGTCCATGACCATGGAAGAGCGTTATTACGGTAATGCTCGCTCCTTCAATTTCGAACAGATGCAGCGTGTGATTCCTTGGGCTCGCAAAGAATGGGACCACCGCGAAGTGACCGCGCCGATCTACGCCAAGTCCCGCCACATGGATCCCGTAGCCCGCATGCAGCACCTCGACCTGTTTACTTGGATGCGTGGCGACATCTTGGTCAAGGCCGACAAAATCACCATGGCTAACTCCCTCGAGCTGCGCGTGCCGTTCCTTGACAAGGTCGTCTTTGATGTCGCGGAATCAATCCCCCACGACATGAAAATCTCCCACGGCACCACCAAGTACGCTTTACGACGCGCTATGGAAGGCATCGTGCCGGAACACGTACTCAACCGCAAGAAGTTGGGTTTCCCAGTGCCGATGCGCCACTGGCTGGCCGGAGATGAGCTCTTTGGATGGGCCCAGGACACCATCAAAGAATCTGGCACGGACGACATCTTCAACAAGCCGGCCGTGCTCGAAATGTTGAACGAACACCGCGAGGGCGTCTCCGACCACTCGCGCCGACTCTGGACTGTTTTGGCATTCATGATTTGGCACGGCATTTTCGTGGAAAAGCGCATTGATCCGCAGATTGAGCAACGCGAGTACCCGGTCGAGCTCTAACTGCTCAAGGGGGCGCAGTGGCCGCTTCACTGTAGTTTGCCGTAACTTGACCACACCGTAGCGTCATTTTGGGGTCGAGTTTTGACGCTACCGTGTGGTCAAGTTTCGGTTTAAGTAGAGACAAAGTGTGTCCGGTCAGCCTGCCCCCGGCCGTGCGGGTTTGCTGCACACGTGCTATGTCGTCGCTTCGGCGTAGTCCGACTACGTAAAGCTGCGTTTTATGATCTAAAAAACCCGACGGCGGTAGTCCGACTACTTCGAAGTGACGACATAGAGCAATGTAAAGCTCCCCGACAAACAATAGATGCAGGTTTTGGGACCACTACGATGTGGAAACCACGAATCCAAGACGCTCTTGTCATTACTTGACGCCAGGTTGCCGGAGGCGCGAAATCAACCCGCCACGCTTAGCCGCAGACAGACGAAACCCCGTGCTTCAGCAACTCAGAAGCACGGGGTTTCGCGATAACTGTTCTTAGTTGAACGAGTCACCACAAGCGCAGGAGCCGGTGGCGTTAGGGTTATCGATGGTAAAGCCCTGAGACTCGATAGTGTCTGCGAAGTCGATGCGGGCACCGGAGAGGTATGGGGCGCTCATCTTGTCCACTACCAACTTCACGCCACCGATGACATCTTCCTTGTCGCCATCGAGCGAACGGTCATCGAAGTAAAGCTGGTAACGCAGGCCAGCGCAGCCACCTGGCTGAACTGCAATGCGCAATGCGAGGTCATCACGGCCTTCCTGGTCGAGGAGAGCCTTTGCCTTCACGGCGGCAGCCTCGGTGAGAACGACACCCGTGGCGGATGCTGGAGCAGTCATGTGCGTTTCCCTTCATAAGCTCATGGAACGAAAGTCAACTTTCCTCCAAGTTACTCCTACTGCTTGCTGACATGCACACAGAAAGTGTCTCGGTGGTAGTTAACCTGTTGCGTCTTAAGCTATAACTCATCGTCGACTAGTTTTGTTCCCACCCCATCTTACCTGGGCTAAATACCAAGCAGACAGTCTGCTGAAGTAGCCTTAAGTACGTGAGCGATACAACGAACAATTCTGGTAGTGACTTCAACGACGAACGCCCCCGGGCATACACGCCCAAAAAGGGCCGTCCGACGCCAAAACGTGACGAGGTGGAACGGGCTCGCGGCGTTCGCCGAGGCCCCGTAGCTGCACCCGAAACCGCGAAGGAAGCACGGGCGCGTCGAAAAGCCATGAAAGAGTCGATGTCCAAAGAGGAATACAAGGCTTACAAAAATAAACAACGCGAAGAGCGGCAGCGACGCGCGCGCGAAACCCAAGCAGCAATGGACCGCGGCGATGAAAAGTACCTGCTGCCTCGCGATAAGGGCGAGGAACGCAAGTTTGTACGCGATTGGGTGGACTCGAAGCGATTCCTGAACAACCTAGTGTTGCCGGTCGCCTTAGCGCTGCTTGTGATTATGTTCGTCGGCCAAATCTACCCCACGGTCGCCGGCACCCTATCGATGGTGACCATGGTCATCATCTTGGGTTTCCTTATCGAAGGTATCTTTATCGGCCGTGGCGCCAACAAACGGGTACGGGAGAAGTTCCCACACACCACCGACACTGGATTTGGCATGGGTTTCTACGCGTATTCTCGCGCAACCCAGCTGCGTAACCTACGCACGCCGAAGCCTCGCGTCAAGGTCGGCGACCAGGTGTAATAGGCATGATCACGCTGGTTCTCGGTGGCGCCCGCAGTGGCAAGTCCGCGTTCGCTGAAATGCTCACCACACGTATCAGCAGCCTCGAGTCCAGCGCAGTCACTTATGTGGCCACAGCTCGGCCGTGGCCCGGTGACACGGACTTTGCGCAGCGTATCGCCAAGCATCAAGCCTCGCGCCCCGCTCAGTGGCACACCGAGGATTGCCGGGACGCCATCGACGTCTTATGTTCGCCCCAAAGCCCGACCCTCATCATTGATGACCTTGGCACGTGGCTTTCCGAGCAATTTGATAGCCACGATGCCTGGCCAGACGCCACGGCTGGAAAAAAGGAAGACCAGCTGCGGGACGTCGAGAGACGCTGTGCAGAATTCGTTGCAGCATTGCAAGCCACAACAGCCCGCAATGTCGTGATGGTTACCCCTGAAGTTGGGATGGGGTTGATCCCTGAAACTCCTGTAGGCCGGGTTTTTAGAGACACCATCGGTGCTCTCAACGCAGCTGTGGCCGAATGCGCGGACCAAGTACACCTCGTCGTCGCGGGATGCGCGCTAACCTTAAAACCCGAATAGCTTGCCAAGGTAGCTGGCCGAGCGGCCGCGCCTAGTTCTATTGCCGAAGATCGCACAACACTCAAGGAGCTAATTGTGGTAGACCCTGCGGAAATTTTTTCTCGCGTCGAGATTCCCAGCCCACAGGTCCGGGAACAAGCGCAGGCGTACCAGGATCAGCTCACCAAACCAGCAGGTAGCCTGGGACGCCTGGAGGAAATTGGCATCTGGCTGAGCGCATGCCAAGGCGTGGTTCCACCTCGACCAATCAGCCGTGCACGGGTGGTGGTTTTCGCAGGTGACCACGGGATCGCCGCCAAGGGAGTCTCCGCTTACCCACCCGCGGTCTCCCTCCAGATGGCCGCCAATATCCGCGCGGGCGGAGCCGGCATTAACGCCTTAGCGGAATCTGCTGGTGCTACCGTGCGAGTCGCCGATATTTCACTTGACCATGACGCATGGGGCGACGAGCGAGTCTCGCGATCTTGTGGCTCCATCGATGTCGAGGACGCGATGACCGAGGAGCAGGCGGTTCGGGCGCTCAACGTCGGCAAGATGATCGCCGACCAGGAAGTAGATTCCGGCGCTGATCTGCTCATCGCTGGAGACCTCGGTATCGGAAATACCACGCCGGCCGCGGCACTCATCGGGGTAGCTACCCGCTCCGAACCGGTTGCCGTAGTCGGTCGAGGCACTGGTATCAACGACGAAGCCTGGAAACGAAAGGTCACCGCCATTCGGGATGCCATGTTCCGTGTCCGGAACGACTACAACGACCCTGTTCGCGTCCTCCAGGCGATTTCCTCCCCCGACCTCACCGCCATGGCCGGTTTCCTCGCCCAAGCCGCCGTGCGACGGACCCCAGTCATTTTGGACGGCGCCGTGGTCACTTCTGCGGCCCTATGGGCGACCCGCCTGGCTCCAGGCGCCCGCAACTGGTGGCTCGCTGGGCATCAATCAGTCGAACCAGCGCACAAAGCGGCCCTACAGCTTCTGGAGCTCGAACCACTCCTGGAATACAACCTCCGCCTGGGCGAAGGCTCGGGCGCAGCAGCCGCCCTGCCACTCGTGCACGCAGCCGCGAACATCATGAACAGCATGGCTACCTTTGAATCCGCAGGAGTCTCGGAGACGATCTAGATGTCCGGCAAAGCGGGTCAAACCCCGAGCGAGGAACCCACACACGGTCCAGCCCTCATCGATGGCCCGGCAACTGTCATCAGTTGGCTAACAGTGCTTCCCGTCCGCGGCGCCTCCACGTTCGATCGCACCACTGGCAGGCGCGCCATGGCGTCACTTCCAGTGGCCGGGGTCGTCATCGGCCTGATTGTGGGGCTCATCGGCGGGCTTGTCGACGCTGTGGCGACTCCCCTCCTCGCGGCCGCACTCACCGTAGCTGGGTTCCAGCTATTAACCCGAATGATGCACCTTGATGGTCTCGCCGACGTCGGGGACGCACTTGGTTCTTATGCACCCGCTCGACGCGCCCAAGAGATTCTGGCGGATTCCTCGACTGGCGCGCTCGGGATGGGTACCGCGCTGCTGGTGCTACTCACCCAGGTCGCAGCGTATGCCTCCCTCGCACAGTACCTTTCCCCCATTTTTTTCGGACTGGCGATTCTTGCCGTGGGCTTCATCAGCCGTACTGCCGGAATGATTGGCTGCACCCGCGGTTTCAGACCGTTCTCGTCGACAGGTTTCGGCAGTTTGATTGTGGGTACCCTGCGACCCGGTTGGATCGTAGGCTGGCTAGCGGTTGCGTCGGTGGGTCTCGTGGGCCTTGCCGTAGGCGTCGATAAGCACTTGGCTGTGAGCCTGGCTGCAGCATGCGCGACGGCGCTAGTAATTGCTTTCGTGCTCGCGCGACATTGCTCCCGACGCTTTGCCGGCCTCAATGGGGACTGCGTCGGCGCAAGTATTGAATGCGCAGCAACAGCCGCAGCCACCACCACGGCGTTGGCGCTAGGAATCGCATCCTAGCACCGGGGCACTAGGCAGATACCAGGATGTGCTTCCATCCGTGCTGATCCGCGACCTCGCCACGCTGGATGCCGGTGAGGGTTTCGCGGAGCTTCATGGTGATCTCGCCGGTTTTTCCGCCATTGATTTGGAATTCCCCATCCTTGGACTTCACAGTCCCGACCGGGGTAATCACGGCAGCGGTGCCACAGGCAAAAGCTTCAGTCATCGCGCCGCTGGTGGCAGCCTCTCGCCACTCCGAAGTGGTGATAGTACGTTCTTCCACACGTAGGCCCAGATCCTGGGCTACCTGTAGGAGCGAATCGCGGGTGATGCCGGGCAAGAGCGAACCGCTCAACTGTGGGGTAACTAGGGTTGGTTGATCGTCGCCACCGAAGATAAAGCCGAGGTTCATCCCGCCCATTTCTTCAATGTTTTCGTGCTTGATCGCGTCCAACCAGACCACCTGGTCACAACCCTTTTCGGCAGCCTGTGCCTGAGCAAGCAACGATGCCGCATAGTTACCAGCGAACTTTGCAGCACCCGTACCACCTGGGGCGGCGCGGACGTAGTCTTCACACAGCCATACCGAAACCGGGTTGATACCGCCGCTGAAGTAGGCGCCGGCTGGGGAGGCAATAATCGCGAAGGTGTAGGAATTTGCGGGGTGAACGCCAAGTCCGATTTCCGTCGAGATCATGAATGGGCGCAGGTAGAGGGATTCTTCTCCACCAGCGGCCGGGACCCATTCGCGATCGATATCCACGAGCTGGCGGACTGCTTCCACAAACACATCTTCCGGCAGCTCCGGCATTGCCATCCGGCGAGCAGAAGCGTTGAGTCGGGCTGCATTTGCTTCGGGGCGGAAAGCAGCAATAGACCCATCAGGCTGACGATATGCCTTCAAGCCTTCAAAGATTGCCTGCCCATAGTGCAAGACGCTGGATGCCGGGTCGAAGCTCAGCGGGGCGTAGGGGCGGACTCGGGCATCATGCCAGCCTTGGTCAGTGTTCCATTCAATGGTCACCATGTGGTCTGTAAAGTGCTTACCAAAACCAGGATGAGCAAGAATGTCGGCGATCTGCGTCGCAGGAGTAGCGCTTTGTGTGCGATCGATCACAAATTCAAGTTCGTTCATGCTCACTAAAGATACACGCAATTCCGGCCACTGCGCAGCACTTTCACTGTCTTACCTCCACAATTGGGCACCAGTGCTGTGACGGAGATCCATCAGCCTGGACTAAGGTTTAGTTGTTGCTATTCGTTACCACCACATCCAGGAGGTTGAGTACCACCGTGCCAACAGAGTTTTCTCTCCCTGCAGTAGGCGACATGCCGCAGCTCAGCATCGCCAAGAAGCTCCCTAAAAAGGCTGATGCGATTGTCATTCCGGTCTTCCAGGGCGAAGACGGCCCGGAAATCGCGACCACGGGCCTGTTTTCCAGCGAGGATGAAGTTGCTATCCTCCGCGCACTCGGCGCGTTGGGTGCTACCGGCAAGGCTCAGGAGATTACCAAGCTCACCGCCGTAGCTGACGCGGAGCTCATCGTGGCTGTAGGGCTCGGCGATTCTGCTGAGTTTGACGCCGAAACTTTGCGACGCAGTGCCGGCGTTGCAGCGCGTAGCCTCACCGGTATCAAGGTCGCAGCATTTGCCCTCGGTGTATTTGGCCTGAGCGACACGGTGGTGGGTGCCGCACTGGGCGCATACTCATTCCGTGGCCAAAAGACCACGAAGCAGCCGAAAGCTCAGCGTCCGGTGCAGGAGATCGTATTCATCTCCGAGAAGAATGATGAGTTTGAGCAGGCTCAGATCATCGCCGAATCCGTCGCATTCGCTCGCGATTTGGTGAACACCGCATCTTCGCATCTTTACCCGGAGTCCTATGCTGTCATCGCGGCCAATCTGGCAGAGAAGTATGGCGTAGCCACGGAAATCCTGGACGATAAGCAGCTGGCCAAGAAAGGCTTCGGTGGCTTGACGGCGGTGGGTCAAGGGTCTGCTCGCGGGCCACGTCTGTTGCGTCTGACCTACGAGGCCAAGAAGGCGGAAAAGCATGTCGCACTCGTCGGTAAGGGCATTACTTTCGACACTGGCGGTATCTCGATCAAGCCAAGCGCAAATATGGACCAAATGATCTCCGACATGGGCGGTTCCGCCTCGGTCATCGCAGCTACCATCGCAGCAGCTCGCCTCGGCTTGAAGGTTACTGTGACGGCGACGGTTCCTATGGCCGAGAACATGCCAGACGGCTTGTCGTACCGACCAGGAGATGTCATCACCCAATACGGCGGAAAGACGGTGGAAATCACCAACACCGACGCCGAGGGGCGCCTCGTGCTTGCCGACGCCATGGTGCGCGCCTGCGAGGATAAGCCGGACTACCTCATCGATACCGCTACCCTCACCGGCGCACAACTCGTCGCTTTGGGTGCCCGCACCACCGGTGTTATGGGCACTGAATTGTTCCGCGATCGCATCGCGGAAATCGGCCGGGAAGTCGGCGAACCCGCCTGGGCAATGCCAATTCCAGAGGAAATGGCCGAGGAAATGAAGTCTGACGTCGCGGATCTGCGCAACTCCGGCGGCAGCCGTTTCGGTGGCATGATGCAGGCCGGCTACTTCCTTTCGGAATTCGTCTCCGATGACATCGAGTGGGCTCACCTGGACATCGCGGGCCCGGCATACAACACGGGTGGAGCTTTCGGCTATGTCCCTAAGCGTGCGACGGGCAACCCAGTTCGCACGCTGGTAGCAACGCTGCAGGATATCGCCGACAAGGGCTAGAAACTATCCTGCTGGATCTTCGCCGCGCTCGAAACGGGCGCGGCGTTGTTGTTGTTCCTGCCGTTTCCGCAGGATCCGATCGCGTTCAATGCGTTCGCGCATCCGTTGTGGGTATCCCGTTTCTTCGACGTCGTAGACCGGAATGTCTAGCAAACGGATGCACGCATCGATGCCTTTTGGTCCGCCGATTCGCCTGCGGGTAAAGTCGCCGGTTTCGTCGACAAGCACGATGCTCATTTCGTTGACTAAGGTTTCTGGTTCGACAAACCCTTCAACAAAGGCCTTACCGACGACCCATGCTTTCAGGTATTCCGCATCTTCCGGCCGAATAGTGTCACCTGGCCCTCGGGGTGGCTTGATGCCTGGTTTTGACCTGCGATTACCAAATAGTTTGAACACAAATATCTATATTAGGCGAGCATCGCAACTCACCTATCAGCCCTATGTGTGACGCTGAGGAAGCAGAACCGGTACGCTTTAGGGTATCAATCGCATTTTTGTCGATCTAGAATTTCAAGGAGTCTTTCACAATGGCGTTTTCCGTTGAAATGCCCGAACTCGGTGAGTCAGTCACCGAAGGCACTATTACCCGCTGGCTGAAGCAGGTCGGTGACACTGTCGCTGCCGACGAGCCGTTGCTGGAGGTTTCCACGGATAAGGTTGACACGGAAATCCCTGCTCCACGCGCAGGTGTGTTGACCAAGATCCTGTTCGAAGAAGACGACACCGTAGATGTCGGTGAAGTCATCGCCGAAATCGGTGAAGAAGGCGAAGCCGCCGATTCAGCAGCAGCTGAACCAGCCAAGGAAGAACCAAAGGCTGAGCCAGCAAAGGAAGAAACCAAGGAAGAGCCACAGGCAAGCAACAACGCAGCCTCCGGCGAAGCTACCGACGTGAAGATGCCAGAACTCGGCGAATCCGTCACCGAAGGCACCATCACCCGCTGGCTGAAGTCCGTCGGCGACACCGTCGAAGTAGACGAAGCACTGCTAGAAGTCTCCACCGACAAGGTCGACACCGAAGTACCTTCCCCAGTAGCAGGCACCATCGTCGAAATCCTCTTCGACGAAGACGACACCGTTGATGTCGGCGAAGTCATCGTCCGCATCGGCGACGCCAACGCACAGCCAGCAGCAAAGGAAGAAACCAAGGCAGAACCAGCCAAGGAAGAACCAAAGGCTGAGCCAGCAAAGGAAGAAACCAAGGAAGAGCCACAGGCAAGCAACAACGCAGCCTCCGGCGAAGCTACCGACGTGAAGATGCCAGAACTCGGCGAATCCGTCACCGAAGGCACCATCACCCGCTGGCTGAAGTCCGTCGGCGACACCGTCGAAGTAGACGAAGCACTGCTAGAAGTCTCCACCGACAAGGTCGACACCGAAGTACCTTCCCCAGTAGCAGGCACCATCGTCGAAATCCTCTTCGACGAAGACGACACCGTTGATGTCGGCGAAGTCATCGTCCGCATCGGCGACGCCAACGCACAGCCAGCAGCAAAGGAAGAAACCAAGGCAGAACCAGCCAAGGAAGAAACCAAGGCAGAACCAGCCAAGGAAGAGCCAAAGGTCGAGGTTGCTGCCAAGGTTGAGGCGCCAAAGGAAGAGGCCGCTAAGGTCGATAATTCCAATGCCCCATACGTCACCCCGTTGGTCCGCAAGCTAGCTGACAAGCACGGCGTAGACCTTTCCAAGGTCGAGGGCACCGGAGTCGGTGGACGTATCCGCAAGCAGGATGTCTTGGCTGCTGCTGGCCAGGGCGAAGCACCTGCGACTACCGCTGCGGCGAAGGGCTCTGCAATTTCGACGAAGTCCGTCGATCCAGAGAAGGCAAAGCTGCGTGGCACCACACAGCGCGTCAACCGTATTCGCGAGATCACCGCGAAGAAGACCTTGGAATCCCTCCACTCTGCAGCTCAGCTGACCCAGCTGCATGAAGTGGATATGACCAAGGTTGCGGAGCTCCGCAAGCAGGCTAAGCCTAAGTTCGTCGAGAAGCACGGCGTGAACCTGACCTACCTGCCATTCTTCGCGAAGGCAATCGTTGAGGCTCTGGTTTCCCACCCGAACGTCAACGCTTCCTACAACGCTGAGACCAAGGAAATGACCTACCACGCGCAGGTCAACTTGGGTATCGCCGTGGATACTCCGGCTGGTTTGCTCTCCCCTGTCATCCACAACGCTCAAGACAAGTCGCTGCCTGAGCTGGCTAAGGCCATCGTTGACATCGCCGATCGCGCGCGCAACAACAAGCTCAAGCCAAATGACCTGACTGGCGGCACCTTCACCATCACCAACATTGGTTCCGAAGGCGCGCTCTCTGACACCCCAATCCTCGTGCCACCACAGGCTGCGATGGTCGGCACCGGAGCGATCGTCAAGCGCCCTGTCGTGGTCACCGAGGACGGCAACGATGCGATCGCTATCCGTCAGATGGTTTACTTGCCAATGACCTACGATCACCAGGTTGTTGACGGTGCCGACGCCGGTCGTTTCATGACCACCGTCCGCGACCGTCTCGAGACCGGCAACTTCGAAGGCGACCTTGAGCTCTAGTAACTAGGCGCTTTTCGACGACATAATGGCTGCTTACCGCACTGCGGGAGGCAGCCATTTTTGTTGTTGCCTTGGTTATCGACTTAAATCACACCGCTCTTATCGATTAAGGTGCGCCACTCTATACTGAAGGGCAACGGAAAAATCCTTTCCACGTCCTGACCTAAACCAAGGAGCAGACACCAACAATGACCGAAAACAACACCTCGGAATTTCTAGGCCGCCACCTCGGCCCCAACGATTCCGAAGCACGGGTGATGCTGGATCAACTTGGCTACGCCACGATTGATGACCTGATCACCGCAGCACTGCCAGCTGACATCGCACTTTCTCAACTTCCCGAGCTACCCGCACCCCTCAACGAGTACGAAGCTCAAGCGAAACTTCGCGAGTATGCCGAGAAGAACGTCGAGAAGCGAGTTTTCTACGGTCAGGGCTACTCTGACACGATCACCCCACCGGTTATCCGCCGCGGAGTCTTGGAGGACGCGGGCTGGTACACCGCTTACACCCCATACCAGCCGGAGATTTCCCAAGGACGCCTCGAGGCCCTGCTGAACTTCCAGACGATGGTGCAGGAACTCACCGGCCTGGACATCGCCAATGCTTCCCTGCTTGATGAAGCGACCGCCGTCGCGGAAGCTGTCGGCCTGATGTCGCGCGCGGTCAAGAAGGGACGTCGCATTTTGTTGGATGCTCGCCTGCATCCACAGATACTCGTCGTCGCGGCGGAACGCGCCCGCACCATCGACCTCGAAGTTGAAATCGTCGACCTCACACAAGGGATCGTCGGCGAAGACCTGGTGGGCGCAGTTATCGCCTGCCCCGGCACCGAAGGCGACCTGCTCGATCCGACGGCGATCATCAACGATCTCCACGACCGCGGCGCATTGGCGACGGTCACAGCAGACATCCTTGGTCTGGTCGCACTGAAGTCCCCCGGTTCGATGGGTGCCGATATTGCCGTCGGCTCCACCCAGCGCTTCGGTGTGCCTCTGTTCTACGGTGGCCCCCACGCTGCATACATGGCAGTTACCGACAAGCTCAAGCGTCAGATGCCTGGTCGCCTCGTCGGTGTCTCCGTAGATGCCGAAGGTCACCCCGCTTATCGCCTCGCGCTGCAGACCCGTGAGCAGCATATTCGACGCGAGAAGGCTACCTCGAACATCTGTACTGCCCAAGCCTTGCTAGCAGTTACCGCCTCGATGTACGCCGTGTGGCACGGCGCTGCTGGTTTGCAGCGCATCGCGGAACGTGTCCACCAGCTAGCTGCGCAGTTGGCCGCGAGCCTTTCCGCAGCCGGCGTCGACGTACTGCACGAGAACTTCTTTGACACGGTCACCGTTTCGGTGCCAGGCAAGGCCGAGGAACTCGTTGCGCGCGCAGCCGAGGCGGGCTACCTGGTTCGTGGCATCGGCACAGACAAGGTATCCGTTTCCTTCGGCGAATCCGCAACCGAGCAAGACGTTGCAGCCCTCGCCGGCATTTTCGACGCCTCGGTGGTTGAAGGTTCCTTAGCTATCCCTGCAGATCTCGTGCGTACGGAAGCCCCGCTGACCCACGAGGTATTCAGCTCCGTGCACTCCGAAACCCAGATGATGCGTTACATCCGCACCTTGGGCGACCGCGATCTCGCGTTGGACCGCACCATGATTCCGTTGGGTTCCTGCACGATGAAGCTCAACCCAACCGCAGGTATGGAAGCTATCTCCTACCCTGGCTTCGCGGGAATCCACCCTTACGCTCCTGCGGACCAGGCTCAGGGCTGGCTCGAATTGATCGCGGAGCTGGAAGACTGGCTAGCTAAGGTCACTGGCTACGCCAAGGTTTCCGTCCAGCCGCCTGCGGGTTCCATGGGTGAGCTGGCCGGCCTCATCGCGATCCGTCGCTACCACGTAGCTAACGGAGACGAAGGCCGCGACATCGTTTTGATTCCACAGTCTGCACACGGCACCAACGCTGCCTCGGCAACGCTGGCCAACCTGCGTGTGGTGGTGGTCGGCACCGCAGCCGACGGCTCGATCGACTTGGACGACCTGGACGCCAAGATCGAAAAGCACGGCGAGCATGTCGCTGGCATCATGATCACCTACCCATCGACCCACGGCGTGTTCGAAGACACCGTCCGTCAAGTCTGCAAGAAGGTGCACGACGCCGGCGGACAGGTCTACATCGATGGCGCGAACATGAACGCCCTGACCGGCCTGGCTGCCCCGGGCGAGTTTGGTGGCGACGTCTCCCACCTGAACCTGCACAAGACGTTCACCATCCCACACGGTGGAGGTGGACCAGGTGTTGGCCCGGTCTGTGTGGCCGAACACTTGGTTCCATTCCTGCCAGGTGATGCCCGTGACGTTGATCCAACCGCCCCAATCGCCGTCGGCGAAGGCGTGCCGGTTGCAGGTGCCGCTTTCGGCTCCGCTGGCGTGTTGCCAATTCCTTGGGCTTACATCGCGATGATGGGCGCCGAAGGACTCAAGGCCGCCACCTCTTATGCAATTCTGGCCGCCAACTACGTCTCCCACGCGCTCAAAGATGCTTTCCCGACGCTCTACACCGGCGAAAATGGGCTCGTAGCCCACGAGTGCATTCTGGACCTGCGTGAGCTCACCAAGCAGTCCGGTGTGACAGCGACGGACGTCGCAAAGCGCCTGGTTGACTACGGTTTCCACGCTCCGACCCTGTCCTTCCCTGTCGCTGGCACCCTCATGGTCGAGCCAACTGAGTCCGAGGACCTGGCTGAGCTGGACCGATTCATTGAGGCGATGCTTTCGATCCGCGCGGAGATTCAGGAAATCATCGACGGCAAGATCAGCCTCGAGGATTCCGTGCTTTCCCATGCGCCGTTCACGGCCCCAGCTATCGCAGCCGACGAGTGGGAATACAAGTTCACCCGTCAGCAGGCGGCCTTCCCAGTTCCGGGTCTGCGTCGCACGAAGTACTACCCGGCTGTCCGTCGTATCGACGAAGCCTACGGCGACCGCAACCTCGTCTGCTCCTGCCCGCCACCATCCGCATTCGATTTCACTGAGGAGTCCTAAATGTCCGATGTGTTGTATTCCCCCCTGCACACCGAGCATGAAGCACTAGGCGCCTCTTTCACTGCCTTCGGCGCGTGGCAGATGCCACTGAAGTACGGTTCCGAACTCGCCGAGCACAAGGCGGTCCGCGAAAACGTCGGACTTTTCGATCTCTCGCACATGGGCGAAATCCGGGTCACCGGCGCCCAGGCCGGCGAATTCCTGGACTACGCGCTGATCTCCCAGCTCTCGACGATCGCTGTGGGCAAAGCGAAGTACACCATGATCGTGCAGCCAGACGGGGGCATTATCGACGACCTGATCGTCTACCGGCTCGATGACGCGGAATTCCTCGTGGTCCCTAACGCTGGCAACGCTGATGTCGTCTGGGACGAGCTTTCCGCGCGCGCTGCGGGCTTCGATGTTTCTTTGGCGAACGAATCCCGCACCACGGCTCTCGTCGCTGTGCAAGGCCCCCGCGCCGAGGAGCTGCTCACCGGCATCGCCGAAGATGCAGCTGCTGTACGTGAGCTGAAGTATTACGCGACGGTACCGGCAAAAATCGCTGGCTTTGATGTCTTGCTCGCTCGCACCGGGTACACCGGCGAGGACGGCTTTGAGCTTTTCCTGCCCAATGAACAGGCCTCGACACTGTGGGAAGCTCTCGTTGCAGCTGGAAAGCCGTTCGAGATGCTGCCATGTGGGCTAGCAGCCCGTGATTCCCTGCGTCTTGAGGCAGGTATGCCGCTCTACGGCAACGAACTCAATCGCACGTTGACCCCTGCCGATGCCGGTCTCGGCGTGCTGGTGTCCAAGAAGAAGGAAGGTGACTTCCTGGCTAAGGATGCCCTCCTCGGCGCCGAAGCTCCGAAGCGCAAGCTCATCGGCTTGCAGGGTGAAGGTCGACGGGCGGCGCGCGCCCACTCGATGATCCTTTCCCCGGAAGGCGCAGAGATCGGCGAGGTAACTTCTGGCCAGCTCTCCCCAACCCTTGGCTACCCAGTTGCGATGGCCTACCTCGATGTGGATTTCGCCGAGGAAGGCCGCGAGCTGGACGTAGATATCCGTGGCAAGAAGCACACCTACCGTGTTGTCAAACTGCCTTTCTACAAGCGTGGCTAAAATTTAATCTGACACTTCTCACCCGAAAGGCTAACCATGTCTAACCTTCCTGAGTCTTACTCCTACTCTGCTGACCACGAGTGGATCTCCGGCGCCGAGGTCGGCGCTACCGTCAAGCTCGGCATCACCGACTTCGCTGCTAACGCTCTCGGTGAAATCGTCTACGTTGACCTGCCTGCAGTGGGTGACACCGTTGAGATCGGCGAGACCTGTGGCGAAGTTGAGTCCACCAAGTCCGTTTCCGACCTGTTCTCCCCGGTCAACGGCACCGTCGTTGCCGTCAACGACGAGCTTGCCGACGCCCCCGAGACCATCAACTCCGATCCATTCGAAGCTGGTTGGCTCTTCGAGGTCGAAATCACCGAGGTCGGCCCAGTCATGACTGCCGCTGAATACGCGGAAAAGAACGGCATCTAGGTCGCCTCACCCCCAAAAAAACGGCCCACCTCAGTATTGAGGTAGGCCGTTTTTCTATTGAATTTGCGGTTGCTTGCGCTCGTGGAACCAGGGCAGCCAGACGATCGTCATGACGAGCACAGCCAGTGCGATGATTACGTAGTACGGCAAGTCCATCGTGTAGCTGAACGCTATGACTAGCGCAGCGAGGGTAGCTACTATTCGCCACGGCAACTTGATCACTGACTCTCTCCTCTACAACTTAACGGTTGTTACTTTAAATAAGTCTCTCAAGGGAGAGAGCGTCAAGCGCTGTAACAGGATCGTAATGGCAGGGGCTAGCTAAACAGATCACTCAGGCCCGAACCAGACGAGCTGGATTCCCCCGCTCCACCGAAAATCTGCCCCTCCGACGGCTGCACCACCACGATGCCCTGACCACCGAATCCCAGCTGGATAGACTCGCCGGTGCCGCCGTGGACCAAGGAACGAAGGCCACCAGTGAAGTCGGTGCGGACCTGCATCTGCACGCCGGAGGTCCACAGCACCGCTGCTTGCGGGTCAGCGAAGGTGGGGGCTTCGGCCACGTTGAGGGCGATTGGATCGCCGTCGGTAAGCACGGCAACGAACCCAGTGCCCCGCAGCGAAACGTTGAAAAGCCCGCCGGCCATCATTCCGCCGCCCTTGATGCGGTGGACGTCCCATTCGATGCTGGAAGAGAACGCGAGGACGTTCTTACCGTTGACGGAGATCATGTCATTTTCCAGGAAGAGGATTTGCACTTCCTGGGCTTGGTCGGCAAGGAAAACCTGGCCAGCGCCGGAAACGTGCATCATTTCTACGCCTTCGCCGGTGACGGCTTTCTTGAACATTTTGCCCAGGCCACCAGACCCCTTGTTTTCAAACCTCACATCGCCCTGGTAGGCCACCATCGAGCCGACCTTCGCTTGGATCGGCGCACCTTGCAAGTTCACCTTGAGCATTTTCTTGTTCTGCTGGACGAACTGGTCATTGGACTGGATTTCAGCCGAGTTTTGAAACAGGTATCCGTGGATTGGCATCGGGGCTCCTCATAGTTGAAAGGTCTGTGCACACCCCATTGAACCCGAATTTCTCCTTTTGAACATCAGGGTTTTCCCCCAATGTACACCTAGTTTTCGGATGCGTCGCATCGGCGTATCCTAATGTTTCATGACAGCCCCTCGCGCCCCTTTTACCGCACCCGATGCCCCGATCCGACGCAGTGGCGAGCCGATTGACGTCGTCAAGCTTGGGCTCCAGGATTATGAGCAGATGTGGCATCGTCAGGCCGACATCGCGGCCCAGCGCGCCAATGACGAGATCCACGACCAGCTGCTGATGCTCGAGCACCCGTCGATATACACCGCGGGCAAGCGCACCCAGCCCGAGGATCGCCCCACCAACGGCCTGCCGGTCATTGACGTGGACCGTGGTGGTCGCATCACCTGGCATGGCCCCGGCCAACTGGTCTGCTACCCGATCATCAAACTCAACGACCCTGTTGACGTGGTCGACTATGTGCGCCGCGTGGAGGAAGCACTCATCCAGGTGGTGCGCCAACTCGGTGTCACCACTGCCGGGCGTATCGACGGCCGTTCCGGAGTATGGGTCCCGGCCAGTGACGGCCGGGCGGACCGCAAAATTGCCGCGCTCGGTATCCGAATCACTCGCGGGGTGTCTATGCATGGGCTCGCGCTGAACTGCAACAACACCCTCGAGTACTACGACCACATCGTCCCCTGCGGCATCGACGATGCCGGAGTGACCACCCTCGCCGCCGAGCTCGGACGAGACGTGACGGTGGATGAATGCATTGAGCCAATTTCGGTGGCCCTGATTGATGCCCTCGAAGGGCGTCTTACCGTGGCTGACCATACGTTTGGCACGGCTCCGGATCCCTGTAAGGGGTTAGGCAAGCGAAAGGTGTAGGGTTGGCTGCGTGACTGTTGCACCTGACGGAAGAAGAATGCTCCGCGTTGAGGCTCGTAACTCCGAGACTCCCATTGAGAGCAAACCACGCTGGATCCGCACCTCGGTGAAAACGGGTCCGGAATATCAAGATATGAAACAGCGCGTTTCCGGCGCTTCCCTACACACTGTTTGCCAAGAGGCAGGGTGCCCCAACATCCACGAATGTTGGGAATCCCGCGAGGCCACTTTCCTCATCGGCGGTGACCAGTGCTCGCGGCGCTGCGATTTCTGCCAAATCCACACCGGCAAGCCAGACCCACTCGATCGCGACGAGCCGCGTCGCGTCGCGGAATCCGTGCGCGAGATGGGGCTTAACTACGCCACCATTACCGGCGTCACCCGTGACGATTTGGAAGACGAAGGTGCCTGGCTCTACGCGGAAGTCGTCCGCCAGATCCACGCGTTGAATCCCAACACGGGCGTGGAAAACCTGGTTCCGGACTTCTCCGGCAAGCCTGACCTGCTTCAACAAGTTTTCGAGGCGCGCCCCGAGGTGTTCGCGCACAACATTGAAACCGTGCCACGTATCTTCAAGCGCATCCGCCCAGCGTTCCGCTATGATCGCTCCCTGGACGTCATCCGCCAGGCTCGAGATTTCGGCCTGGTGACCAAGTCCAACCTGATCCTCGGCATGGGCGAAACCGTCGAAGAAATCCAGGAAGCCCTGCGCGACCTGCGTTCGGCTGGCTGTGACATCATCACCATCACCCAGTACCTGCGCCCAGGACTGAAATTCCACCCGATCGAACGATGGGTGAAGCCGGAAGAATTTGTCGAGCACGCAGATTATGCCCGCGAGCTGGGCTTTACCGGCGTTATGTCCGGCCCGTTGGTGCGCTCCTCCTACCGCGCCGGCCGCCTCTACGCCCAGACTATCGCCGCACGCGGCGAGGAACTGCCAGAGAACTTGAAGCACCTCGCTGAAACCTCCGCTGGTTCCACCGCCCAGGAAGCCACTTCCCTGCTGGCGAAGTACGGCGCATCCGAAGACACCCCCGTGACCACCCGCGCATAGTCTCGCCCCAGCGGGCTCGTGCGCCTAATCGACGCCAGCTTTTCTAGATTCCTGGAGAAGCAGGCGTCGATTTCGTGTTTTCGTTCGCTTTTGTGCCCGCCTGGTTTGGGAGTCGGCGAGAGTGTGAAAACGGGCGGGCGGCACGTCGGCCGTCGCCAAGCCTGTGGCCCGGATCAATCCTCGGGAATCGGGTCTGCTTCGCACAGGTAGGCGGCGGTGCCGAGGGGATCGTCGATAAACTCGCGCGTGGCTTCGACCAGGGAGGTTTCCTCATACGACACGCGGGTCAATGCGCCGTCGCGGATCTCGAGAATCTCCGCGCCTGGAACGGCCAAAATGATCGGCGAATGGGTAGCGATGATGAACTGCGCACCACGCCTGGCCAGATCCGCGATACGAGCAGCGGCAACAATCTGTGAGTCGGGCGACAGCCCAGATTCGGGCTCATCCAGGAGGTACAGTCCATTCGCATGAAAGCGGTTCTTCAGCAGGTGCAAGGAGCTTTCGCCGTGTGACATCGTGTGCATCCGCGGGCCAAAGCGCGGATCGTAGAATCCAGGCGCATCATAATAGCTAAAGACCTTGTTCATGGCCTCCGCGCGCAAGAAGTAGCCATCGCGAGGGTTGCGCGAACGGAAGATACGCAGCCAATAGTGCAGCTCGGAGACGGTATCCGCTGAAGAAAATAGGCTGTTTCGAGTGCCACCGGCTGGATTGAAGCGCATGCCGACGGCCAATGCTTCCACCAGCGTCGACTTACCAGCACCGTTTTCCCCCACCAAAAAAGTAACGGAAGACGTGAAGTCGATCCGGCCGGCGCCCAACAGCGACTTCACGATCGGCAACTGACGCAGGTAAGCGTTATCTTCCCCTGGTTCGAGTTCCGAGAGCTCGAACCCACTGATAAAAGTCATCGCAACCTGCCTAGCTCTCCGAGGATCCGCTGCTGCGGGTCCCGCAGGAAGTCGCGATAAGTCAGGTAGATCGGGTGGTCCTCGTACGCCACCTGACCAAGCCTTTCCGACGACAGATGCCAAATATCCGCTCCTGGCACCGCCAAAATGATCGGCGAGTGTGTTGCGATAATGAATTGTCCCCCACCTCGAGCGATCATGTCGATATACCCCAATAGCGCCATTTGATGGATGGGACTCAGCCCGACTTCGGGTTCATCGAGGATGAACAGTCCCTTGGAAAAGAAGTGGCGCTCCACCACATCCATGATGGATTCGCTATGCGAACGCGCCACCGGCTCGCCAGCATTCGCCACATTGAATTGAGTTTCCGAGCGCAGAAAATAGCCATTGATCAGCGGCAATGAGCCTCGAATGACGAGGGCGCGGTGCAGCTTCGAGGTGGTCCATTCTGCTGCGCGATTGAACTCAGCCTGTACGCCTCCGGCGGCGTCAAACCCCAACCGGCACGCCATCGCCTCGATGAGCGTGGATTTTCCGGCACCGTTTTCGCCGGTCAGGATCGTGACTGGTCGCGTGAATCGGAAAGTCCCCAGGGCACCTAGATGCCTGGCCAGCGGCAGCGATGTGGAATAATCCCCATTGCTGATGGGCTTCAGGTACAACCGGTCCACGTACATGAGATACACGTTACCTCCGTTCAATTGGGCGTCGAAAAGCACGCGTCGGGGGCCGATTAGCGTAAAGCACCCCCAAATGTCCTAAAGTAGTGGTCATGGCAGATGCAAAGAAGGCGCAGTTGAAGGCAGCCGAAAAGGAAGCAAAGGCAGCTAAGCGCGCGCAGCGAAAGCAGAATTACTCGCAAATGTGGCAAGCGTTTAACATCCAGCGCAAGAACGACAAGGCGCTGGTTCCGCTCATGCTTATCGCAGTGGTCGGCATGGCCGTGCTGTTCTTTGGTCTGGGCTTGCTCTTCAATTCGCAATGGTGGATGCTGCCGATTGGTTTGGCGCTGGGCATCATGCTGGCGATGTTTATCTTCACCCGACGTGTCGAAAAGTCTGTCTACGACCAGGCTGAAAACCAGCCCGGTGCTGCCGGTTGGGCACTGGAGAACCTCAAGTCGGGTGTCGGAATGGCTTGGCGCACCAAGACGGCGATCGCTGCCAACACCCACATGGACGCGGTCCACCGCGTCATTGGCAACCCCGGAATTGTCCTGGTTGGCGAAGGCGAAATGCATCGACTAAAGCCGCTGATGGCGCAGGCCGAAAAGCGTCTGAACCGAGTTTCCGGCGGAGTACCGATCTACAAAATCTACACCGGTGAAGGCGAGGACCAGGTCCGCATCCGCAACCTGCAGCGCGAACTGATGAAGCTCCCTCGCAACTACAAGAAGGACGAAGTCTACGCGTTGGCCAACAAGATCGAAGCCATGGACCACATCTCCGGCCAAGGCCAGCCAGGCTTGCCGAAGGGCCCTCTGCCCAAGGGCGCGAAGGTCTCCGGTATGAATCGGCGGGCGCGCCGCCAAGCTGAGCGCGGGGGACGCTAGCTCACGGCTGTTAGCGCCCTAGCTCGTCCTAGTTGATGACGGCGCAAATATCATGCACACTGCTTAGCGTGCAGGTATTTGTAGAAAATCAACTACTTGCCCTAGTGACCATCATGGCACTGGGGCTTTTGCTTGGCCGCGTCCGGGTCTTCGGCTTCCAACTAGGAGTTGCCGCCGTCTTATTTGTGGGCCTAGGCTTTGCGACGCTCAACCCAGCTATCGCCCTGCCACCCATCGTCTTCATCATCGGTCTTTCCCTGTTCGTCTACACGATCGGCTTAGAGTCCGGGCCGGACTTCTTCCGTTCCTTGCGGACCACCGGATTGAAAGCAAATATCTTCGCACTCGCGGTCATAGCTGTGTCCACGCTGTTGGCTTGGGTGTTGATCAAAGCCTTTGATTTAGATGCCGCCACCGGCGCGGGTATGTTCACCGGAGCGCTCACCAACACGCCTGCGATGGCCGCGGTGGTGGATTCTCTGCCAGGTCTAGTTAGCCCCGACCAGCTCGCGGACGTCGCCGAACTGCCGGTCGTTACCTATTCATTGGCCTACCCGATCGGTGTGCTGGGTGTGATCGTGGCTATCGCGGTTTGCCACGCACTGTTTCGCGTCAATCCGGCTGCCGAGGCGGAGGCCGCGGGCGTGGCCGTGCACGAGCTTCTTACCGCCCGGGTGCGGGTGACCAAGGACGATCTTCCTGCGTTGACCAACATTCCCTACATTTTGGAACTAGACATCATCATCTCCAGGCGGGAGCGCGCAGGCGAACTGCATATCCCTGAGCTGGGCGATCGGGCACGCATCGGCGACATCTTGACGGTCGTCGGCACCGAATCCGAAGTCGCGCGCGCAACGGCGTTGATGGGTGAGAGCGTGCCCGGAGATCCCACGCACGACGAGGGGCTAGACTATCGACGCATCTTCGTCTCGAACCCCTCCATCGTGGGAATTCCACTCGCGAAACTGCGCCCCCAAATGTCCGACATGTTGGTCACCCGCGTGCGGCGTGGCGACGTCGACATGGTGGCCACCCCCGAGATGAGCCTGCAACTCGGGGATCGCGTACGCGTAGTCTGCCCCAGCGAACGCCTCGACCGAGCGACAAGGTTCTTCGGCGATTCCTACAAGAAAATCTCCGATATCAATCTGCTGCCCCTTCTGGTGGGGCTTACCCTCGGCGTTGTGGTGGGCATGATTGAATTCCCACTGCCGGGAGGAAGTTCGCTCAAGTTGGGCAATGCCGGCGGGCCACTGCTGGTATCGCTGGTGCTCGGCGCGCTCGGCCGTACCGGCCCAGTGGTGTGGCAGGTCCCCTACGGTGCGAACTTGGTGCTGCGGGGCCTGGGAATCACTTTGTTCTTGGCGGGCATCGGCACCACCGCTGGTGCGGGTTTTGCTAAGGCGTTGGCCGACCCTGCGTCGCTGACCGTTATCGGCGTAGGAGCTTTGTTGACCTGCGCGTTGAGCTTCCTCACCCTCCTTGTGGGACACAAAGTGCTCCGGATTCCATTCGGTCAAACAGCTGGCATCCTCGCCGGAATTCAAACCCACCCGGCCGTGCTCTCCTACGCTAGCGACCAACAAAACAATGAGCTGCCCGCGTTTGGCTATACCAGCGTGTATCCGCTGAGCATGGTGGCCAAAATCGTGGCAGCTCAAGTGTTGTTGTTTGTTTTGCTCTAGCTAGCGCAACCGCGAAGGCTTAGCCGAAAATAACCGCGGTTTGAGTAGCGCGGTCGTGGAGTCCCCGCCCGTCAGCGTCCACCATAATCGGCGGGAAAATGAAAACCGTCAGCACGGTACGCACGAGGGCACGGACGAATCCAACGCGACCGACGGCGTCGACACGCGCCACACCCATGCCGAGGATTGCCTGGCCCGGGGTGCGGGCGAACAACCACACGCTCACCACGGAGATAAGGCAAAACAGGATAAGGGTGAGTGTCGACACTCCCCCGAGCGCATCGGTGAAATTACGAATAATGATCGCGATGAACATGCAGAGAAACCAGTCGATCGTAATTCCGACTGCACGTCGCATGACACTGGCCAACGCACCTGCCCCTTTTTCCGGGAGCCCGAGCTTTTCCCCAGGCCAGCGACCTGGTGCCATGGGATCATCGGCGTCGCCCGGAATCATCGGGCCTTCAAGCCAGCTGCGTTTTTGTTCAGACATACCTAGCAATTTATCCCAGCCGTGAATCAAACACCGAAAACAGGGGCGGAAAATTACAGTTTGACACCAGAAGGTTTGTACACTGGTGCGCATGTGGCGATTTGCCTGGCCTGCCACAGGCCGAGTGAATGCGCCGAACTTTTACACACTATTTCCGCGAGGAGCACCACGTGGCTTTTGAAAGCGTTGCTGATGTCGTCAAGTACATCAAGGACGAAGAAGTTGAATTCCTAGACATCCGCTTTACCGACGTCCCCGGCACCGAACACCACCTTTCGATCCCAGCATCGATGTTCGATGAAGAAACCGCAGAAGCCGGACTGGCATTCGACGGCTCCTCTATCCGTGGGTTCACCACCATCGAAGAATCCGACATGAACCTGCTGCCGGACGTAAAGACGGCAATGATCGACCCGTTCCGACCAGCAAAGACGCTGAACATGAAGTTCTTCGTCCACGACCCATTCACCCGCGAACCATTCAGCCGTGACCCACGCAACGTCGCACGCAAAGCTGAAGAATATTTGGCCTCCACTGGCATCGCCGACACCTGCTTCTTTGGTGCCGAAGCTGAGTTCTACCTCTTCGACTCGGTACGTTTCCACACCGATGTCAACGCCTCCTTCTACGAAGTAGACAGCGACGAAGGCTGGTGGAACCGCGGTTCGGAAACCAACCTCAACGGTGGACCAAACCTCGGCTACAAGAACCGCACCAAGAAGGGCTACTTCCCTAACGCGCCTTATGACGGCGCAGTGGACATCCGCGACGACATGGTCCGCCACATGCGCGATGCTGGTTTTGACGTAGAACGCTTCCACCACGAATGTGGCCAGGGCCAGCAGGAGATCAACTACAAGTTCAACACTCTGCTGCACGCAGCAGACGACCTGCAGACGTTCAAATACATCGTTAAGCAGACCGCCCACTACCACGGTCAAACCGCCACCTTCATGCCTAAGCCACTGGCGGGCGATGCCGGATCCGGTATGCACGCCCACCAATCGCTGTGGAAGGACGGCCAGCCACTGTTCCACGACGATAACGGCTACGCGGGTCTCTCCGACCTCGCCCGTTACTACATCGGTGGCATCCTACACCACGCAGGTGCGGTGCTGTCCTTCACCAACGCGACGTTGAATTCCTACCACCGCTTGGTCCCAGGCTACGAAGCTCCAATCAACCTGGTGTACTCGCAGCGCAACCGCTCCGCAGCAGTGCGCATCCCGATTACGGGCTCCAACCCGAAGGCAAAGCGCATCGAGTTCCGCGCGCCGGACCCATCGGGCAACCCATACTTCGGCTTTGCTGCCATGATGATGGCTGGTCTCGACGGCATCAAGAACCGCATCGAGCCACACGCACCAGTGGACAAGGACCTCTACGAACTCCCACCTGAGGAAGCAGCCTCCATCCCAACCGCCCCGACTTCCCTCGAGGCATCCCTGGAAGCACTCGCCGAAGACCACGAGTTCCTCACCGAAGGTGGCGTCTTCACCGACGACCTCATCCAGACCTACATCAAGTACAAGTACGACAACGAGATCATCCCGAACCGCACGCGGCCAACCCCGCAGGAATTCGAGATGTACTTCGATTGCTAATGTAGGCGGGACATTTGCGTTTCTGACCAGCAGTTATTCGCGAATCTCCCAAACTTAAAAGAAATCCCAGTCTACTCTTGAACTGGCCCCCGAAAGTTGGACTGGTTTAATTCTAGGCGGTTTGGGTTTCAAGGGTCTGGTTCCGATAGTGCATCGGGGTCAGGCCCTTGAGTCGTTGTTGGATGCGTTCGTGGTTGTACCAGTGAATGTAGTCATCGAGTGCGTGGTAGAAGTCATCCTGACTGGTAAATGACTCACCGTGGTACATCTCTGTCTTGAGGTGCCCGAAGAAGTTTTCCATCACCGCGTTGTCGTAGCAGTTACCTTTCCTTGACATTGACTGCACACCACCAATGCTGTCAATGAGGTCGCGCCAGCTGGAATGCTGGTACTGGAACCCTTGATCCGTATGCACCAGTAAACCTTTTCCTGGCGATTGTTGTGCGATGGCATCACGCAAAGACTGTGACGTAAACGCTGTATTCGGTGAGGTAGACACGCTATACGACACGATCGCCCGATCATATAGGTCCATGATCGGCGACAAGTAAACCTTGGTGCCAGCGACCCGAAACTCCGTGACATCACTTACCCACACCGTATTTGGTGTATCCGGTGTGAAGCATCGATCCAGCACGTTCTTGGCGATGTGGCTGACAGTGCCTTTGTACGAGTTGTACTTCTTTTTCACCCTGACCTTGGACTTCAGCCCCAACTCGTCCATGAGCTTGTAGACCAGCTTGTGGTTAACCGCCCACCCTTGCCGTTGGAGTTGAGCATGCACCCGCCGGTAACCATAACGACGGTTCATCCGCTGAAAGATGTCACGGATTGCCTGCTTAAGCTGGGCATGCTTATCAGCTGCAGTGAGGCGTTGTTGGTGATAGTAAAACGTCGACCGGGCAAGACCTGCCGCAGCAAGCAGATCATCCAGCCGGTGGTCTGACTTGAGGATGACGATAGCCTCGACCTTTAACCTCGTCGCTGGTTCCTCAAGTCCCGCAATTTTTTTAGGTATGCGTTTTCCGCCCGCAATTTCTCTACCTCGCGGCGCAGCCGATCTTCCTCAGTCACTGTCTTCGTAGGTGAACTGCCCTTGGGTCGTCCCTTCGGCTTCGGTCGCAAGGCTTCGTCACCACCTGCACGCCAGGCACGGACCCAACTCGAGACAAGCTGGTCGGAGGACAACCCGAACTCGCGGGCAAGATCCATCTTCGACTCACCAGCAATGAAGCGATCGACGACTTCCTTCTTCACCTCGAAGGAAAACTGCTGCTTAGTTGGTTTCTCCACAAGACACAGCCTGCCATGAAGCTTGAACCGACGCTCAAATCGCTTCACCGCATACAGGCCAACCCCTAAACGATTAGCTGCCGCCGTGTAGCCCAGACCCTGTTCAAACAATGCAACCAACTGCTCTCGCTGAAACTCACTCAGAGAACTTCGTGCCCTCAAAGAAATACTCCCCACTAGTTAGAAACTGATTTCTCAGTCCAACTAATGGGGAGCAGTTCACACTCGCTGGACTCTCCCTGACCTGAGGCGTAAAGCTTAAAGCCCTAGCCTCAATCCAGGGAGCCAGGCAAGCACCCTCTCTCACCCAGAGAGGGTGCTTTCGTCATTGGGCTGCCCAAACTTACATTGGCTCTACTCCCGCGCAACCAGAGGCAATCGCAGGTGAAGCCATAACCCGAGGCCACGAACTCTTAGGACTCGGCGGTTACTGTCACTCGTCCCACCACTGAAAGTCGTCCGTCAGCCGTCCCGCCACCGCTTCGATCTCGGCTCGGTGGTCGTAGCGGTCGAACTTTGCGGGAGCTGGAATCTCTACATCCGACAGGGGCTTCGCTCGCCCCGCGACCCGAGCACTCCACGCTAGGTAGTCAGGGTCCACACCACCCTCCCGCGCCGCTGCCAAGAACTGCTGCACTGAGACATACTCATGCCACCTAGACACCTGCTCGGTCAGGGTTTTCCACTCATGGTCTTCCTGAACGCGCTGCGCTACGAGCTTCGCTGCGGTGTCGAGACGGCGCTGCCAAGCGGATTCTTGAATCTCCTTCATTTCCGCCCGGACACTGTCGGCCAATTCGATCTCGACTAGCGCGTCAAGGAGGTCAGAAAGCTCTGTGTCTAGCCGTTCGGGCTTGCGCTTGGTGTCCCTAACGGACCGAAACCCAACTTCAATGCTCAGCCGCCCGTTTTTGACTTGGGCGTAGAACTTCCGAGTGGGCATGTCAGAGCTTCCAGTCCACCTCCTGTGCTCTTCAATTTCCTGTTCCGTAGGCTCGCGCTGGAAGGAGTCATGAGCCTCCACCACCTTGACTTCATAGCTTCGGTGTTTCGTCTTCACTTTCACATAGCTGGGAACGTTGTGGGCATAGCTGTAGTACCGTTCATCTCTCTCGTACTCCACTGTCCAGCCAAGGCGTTCGACTTCTTTGAACAGGACGTGCAGCAAACGGCGGGCACGGGGTTGCGTCTGGGGAGAAACCTTGAAGTGCTTGCCCTCGGAGAACTTGCCGACCATGGGGTGAAACTTGTTGACTCGTTTCGCCCCTGTAGCAATGTCCAGATTGCGGGGTTCAAAAATGACCTTCTTCACAAGAGCAACCCAAACGTGCGACGCCGGTTCACGCAGGTATCGCCTGAGGGCAAACTCGTAGTGCAAAACCATGTCTTCGCCGATAAGGTCCTCGCGGAGTGCAAGGGCTTTGAGCTTTGGCTCCCAGACAGTCTTGAACGCTTCCTCGGAGCATAGGGCGCGGTACGCCACACCTTTCGGGTCGCGCAGACGCTTGTACAGCACCTCGACCACTTCGTCACTGGGCTTTGGAGGTGGCGGAGGAACGGGCGCCGGTCGTTCGATTGGCCGGGGTGGGAAGACTGCGGTGCGCTTGCGCTGTTTCACCAACGGTTCGGTGCCAGCAAGGACCCGTTTACCACGAGCAGTCACCGAGGCTTTCCAGGTCTGCCCATGGCCCTTGATTTTCACGAGACCGTGGCCCTCTAGGGTACGAGCGAAAATCTTGTAGTTTCCTTGTGGTACCGAGTCCGCCGGGCAGCCGTCGTTGATCCAGTGCAGGACTTCCTTTTGACGCTCGTTGAGAGTCTTCGCAGCCATAGATTCATTATCAAATGGGCAGCCCGGTCGCGCAGCCCGGAAGTCCTTACGGGTCGCGGTGGGTTGCTCCAGCCTGGGACTGCGACCTGGTGGCACCTAGAGTTCGTGGGCTACAGCGACACATCTAGTCACTGCGAGCTGGTCGTGGTACCGAGTTTGATACGACGTGGTAGCTGGTTTTCTATAGGCGGCTAGGTGCTGGAAGGGAGGTTTCCGAATCCCCTATCCTCCGGTTAAGCACCGCAAATTTACTTCTGTCACTGATTAGGACACAGCAACTGACGCAACCACAGTAAACAGCCACCAAAATGCAAAGATCGAACATTCATGCGACAGTTTCAGTGGAGTTGTCCAGGCAACGGAATAAGGTAGCAATAACACCAATCCCCCATAAACCAAGGAGATGCCCTTAATGTCCCAGTCCGATAAATACACCATCGCCGACGACCTGATCCGCGAAGTTGGACAGCACCCACTACGCGACCTCAACGCCACCGCCCTAGGCGAGCGCCACGGCGTTGCTGCCGAGAGCATTGTCAAAGTCGGTCATTGGTGTATCGACAACGGCTACATGACCAAGCAATCCCATTCCGACATGAACCACGTCATATGGTGCGGCATGTTGACCGCCGACGGTGAAGAAGTCGCCGCGGGTCTTGCCACCACTCGCCCCGAGCCAACGCCAACTCCGGCCCCAGTCTTCAACTTCAATGCCCCTGTAAACGCGGGAATTATCGGCTCCGGCAACACACAGAATGTCACCCTCACAGTGTCCGAAGCACAGGTCCTTGCCCTTGCCGAAGCGCTCCGTCACGACGGCCACGTCGCGGAAGCCGACACGGTGCTCGCAGCAACTAAAAACGGAAAACAGCCTGGGCGACTGCTGGAGGCGTTCACAGCCATTGGTCCGGCGCTCGATAGCTACGGGAAGTTCGCCACCGCGGTGCTTGGCATCCTCACCAGCACGCAGTAGCCCCTCCGACTGCGACCCTATGCCACTAAAAGCAATGGGGTCTATCCGCCTAATTGCTACCATTGATAAAGACTTTTCAGCAAACATTCAGACACGAATTTCAGAAGGAACCATGCCCCCACAAAAACTTGAGCTGACCTGGTTCAATAAAGACAAAGCACTCATTCCAACAGAAACCGGAAAATATGGGTACACTTGGGTCGACCCCCGCGACCCGCGGTACTGCGAAACGCACACCTTGACGGTTCTCGAAACGGTGACGGGTCGGCGAAACGAGAAGCGGGACGGGGTGCAATACGGGGAACGTGCCGATTTGGAGCCTCAAAGCGACAACTTGCTCATTCAGGGAGAATCCGGGGATGTTCTAGAGGCGCTGACACGCGTGCCGGAGTTGCGGGACAAGTATGTCGGCAAGGTTAAATGTGTGTACATTGACCCGCCGTTCAACACCGCTCAGACATTCACCCACTATGAAGACAATCTTGAACACTCGGTGTGGCTGACGATGATGCGTGACCGACTCCTTCACCTCCGCGATTTGTTGAGCGAGGACGGCTCGATTTGGGTTCACCTCGACGACGTGGAGAACCACCGGATGCGGATGCTTATGGACGAGGTGTTCGGGTCAGGGAATTTTGTGACTGAGGTGGTTTGGGAGAAAACCTACTCACCACGCAATGACTCGAAAGGGATTCCCGCAGTTACGGACACGATTTTGGTCTATCGAAAGTCGGATCAGTTCTCCCCGAATCGTTTGCCGCGCACGGCGGAGATGGACGGTCGATACAAGAACCCTGATGGAGATATTAAGGGAGCATGGAAATCGGCAGATACAACTGCACCGCTGGCACAGGAACGTGGTTATTTTGGCGGAATTCAACACCCAATCAGCGGCGAGCTAATCTACCCTCCGGGATCGAGGCACTGGGTTCTTAGCTACTCTAGAATACTCACATCCATTTCAGAATACGGAAATTATATCGCTGTCCCTCCTAGTGAAGATTCGCTATTTCGCAGAGCTCAGCTGATGGGTATTCCTGTCGAAGAAGTCCGGTCGGATATGCCCGACCTGGTCCTTGCAACCGACCCAGAAACGTTTCCATCCCGATCTGCAGTGGATCGAATTGAATCAGGTAACTGGCCAGAGATGTACTTTTCGCAGAAGTCAATTGGGCGAAAGGCTCATTTGTCGGAAGTAGCGGGGAGGATTGCCGCCAACTTCTTACCGCATTCAGAAGTCGGACACAATGATGGAGCAATTAAAGAAATCCGCGCACTGTTCCCAGGGCAAAATCCGTTCACTACCCCCAAGCCCGAGCGCCTCCTCGAACGCATCATCCACATCGCCACTAATCCCGGCGACGTGGTGCTCGACGTGTTCGCCGGTTCGGGTACTACCGCTGCGGTAGCCCAGAAAATGGGCCGCCGCTGGGTCACTTGCGAGCTCCTTGAGGACACGTTTAACCGCTTCACCCTCCCACGCTTGACCAAAGTGGTAAACGGCCAGGACATGGGCGGAATCTCCACGTCCAAGAGTGAGCGTATCGACGACACAGACAATGGCCTGCCGGAAGGAATGACCCCAGACGAGGCGCAGAAGCTCACTAGCTTGCTCAATAAGGCAATCAAGGAGCACGACGACCTCAAGAAGTCTGCTGACATCAAAGCACTCAAGGCGCTGGTCAAGACGAAAAACTCTGGTGACGTGGTGAATTGGCTGGGTGGAGGTGGGTTCACCGTCGCCAAGCTCGCCCCTTCATGCTACGACTACACCCCAGAGACCGGATACACGCATCTAACCGACGCTGCGACAGGCGAAACGCTGATCGCTTCGGTGGCGGCAAACCTGGGGTTCCATCTGTCGGCAAGTGACCCACACTTCTCCGGTCGCCGTAACAACGAGCATCTAGCCGTCGTGGAGGGTGTACTCACCGAAGCTAAGGTGGGCGACCTTATGGCGCACCTGCCGGAGGGTCATTCGATTTTGTTTGCTGCAACCAACCTGGATGAGGGAGTGCGCGATGTGGTCCGTTCCTACAAGAATGGCTCCCGTGTAGTCCACGTCCCACTTGACTTGTTCCCATTTGGCGAAGAAGAGGAGAACTAGACCATGCCGCTGAATATCTCCTACGACGAGAATTTGATCGAGCAGATGAAGGCCAAGTTCGACTTGCGTCAGCCGAATGTTGAAGCGCTTAAGGCCATTGTTCGACGCCTGGAAAGTGGCGATTTTGACCCACAGAAGCAGCTGCTCCTCGACCTTGCCACTGGTGTCGGTAAGACGTACATCATAGCGTCGCTAGTGGAATACCTGCGCCGCCAAGGCGTGATGAATGTGATGCTAGTTACCCCGAACACTGTGGTGCAGGACAAGACGGTAGCTGACTTCTCGCAGGGTTCGAACCGCTACATCGGTGGTTTTGACATCCCACCTGCCTTGGTCACTCCAGACGACGTGCATAAGCTGCGCTTGGGTGAGTCGTCGTACCACCTGTTCGCCGGTGAGGGTGCGTCCACGGTCTACATTTTTAACGTCCAGCAGCTGTTCCCACCAAAAGACGGAGGTAAGAACGAGGCGACTGGTGTGGAAGCCCAGCGTCGCAAGACGTGGCGTTTCCAGGAGGAGACGGGCATCCTCGCAGAACGTCTTATTGAACTGGACGACCTAGTGGTGATCGTCGACGAAGCTCACCTGTTTGGTTCTACTGCTGCGCGTTTCCAAGAATCATTGAAGGCCTTCCATCCTGCTGCGACAGTGGGACTTACTGCGTCATCGTCTAAGGGCGATGACGTTGTTTTCCGCTACCCGTTATGGAAGGCGATCTCCCACGGGTTCGTCAAACAACCCGTCTTGGTCTACCGCAACAAGGGCTACAAAAAGGGCGAGGCGGAGCGCCAGCTCCAGGACGCTATGTCTCTTTTGGCTTTGAAAGAGGAGGCATACCGACTGCACCGAGAGGCACACCCTGACGGCAAGCAAACGAAGCCACTTCTTTTCGTCGTGTGTACCGATGTCAACCACGCGACGGAAACCGCGACGACGTTGCGCAACACGTACTTCCCAGACCCGAACGCCGTCCATGCCGTCCTCCAGGTAGATAACCAGCACGATGACGCGACAACGCAAACCCTGCTAAGAAACCTTGACGAACCGAACTCCCCTGTCCGGGTCATCGTGTCCGTAAATAAACTGCGCGAAGGGTGGGACACGAAGCGTATCGCGGTGATGTGTACCCTGCGCGCAATGGGCTCGGAAGTGCTCACCCAGCAGGTAATGGGCCGTGGCCTTCGCTTGCCCTTTGGCAAGCTCACGAAAGTTCCTGCCATCGACGAGCTTGATATTATCTCCCACAAGTCATTCGTTGACTTATTGACGTCGGAGAACGTGCTGCGTGAGTTCGGTATCGAGGAAGACATTCCAGGCGTCAAGCCGGAATTGGTCTTGCCACCGAGCGGCGGCAGCGTGTCCCCTGTTGTTGATCCTGGTGTGACCGGCGACGAGATTGGGACGGGTACCGAAGCTGACGACAATACTGGAGATGGCAATGGAGCCGGCGCGACCACCGGAGATCAGGACCATTCAGCAACTGGCGTACCGTCTGCCGGTTCGGGTCTTCCTATCGGGGCGCGAAACGTGGGCGATGACGAGGAGATCACCACTGGTGTTGAGATTGTCGCGCCGGTTGTCGTAAAAGTGAACGAGGCGTTTGAGGGGCAGACATTTACGTTCCCCTCCTCGACAATGACTGAGACACAGCGCCCGTTCAGCTTGGTGGATATTCCCACCTCGGTGATCGTCGAGGCCGCGAAGAAAGTCACTGACCACGGGGAACTTCTTGACCGCGCAAAGATCATCGTCGAAGAAGCCGCCGACAAATTGGGCGTGAAGCACATGGAACGCCAGTCTGTGCCGAGTTTCAGGGAGTCGACGAGCAAGGTGGAGAGTGAGCTGACGAATAGGCTCATGCGAACGGGGCTTTTCCAGGCGACGAAAGAAAATGACGCGGTGCTGCGCCGGAGCATTGTCCCAACGTTTATGAAAGCCTCTGGGGTTGAGAAGTGGACTGTCAAGGCCAAGGAGTCCGCAGTGGTGAGTCTGCTGGACATGGTGAAGCAGGAAGCGAAGGCTGCGGTTGCGAAGAACACGTTCACTGAGGTCACTGTCCACCCAGTAACTCTGCCGGTGCAGACCTCGTACATCCTTCCCGTTGGCCGGACGGTACAGAAACCGCTGGAGAACGTGAACCAGAAGACGCGCACCAAGGACGCTGGGTTTGCAGCCAAGCAGTACTACGGACCGTGGGACAAAGGCTTGTTCGATGCCGCCGCCTTCGACTCGTTTACTGCTGAGTACCAACTCGCCCGGCTACTCAACTTCGACCCGAACGTGACGTGGTGGACGCGTATCTATGAGGACAGCGGGGCGAAGGTCGCCTACACCACGCGCAACGACTATATTCCTGATTTCGTCGTGTTGGGCACAGACGGAACCTATTGGATTGTTGAAGGTAAGGCTGACGACAAGCGCGAGGACGAGATCGTTGTACGCAAGCGTGAAGCCACCGAGCGTCTATTACGTTCCCTGGTGGCTCACCCGGACTACCAGGACGCCACCTGGGCGTACCTGATTGCGTTCGAGAGCGACATTCGCAACAGCGACTCGTTTGCAGAGCTCATTAGTATTGGCTGCGTGGAGAGGATGCTGCCGAGTTAAGAATCAAGTCGCCTAGGTATCGGCCCCTGCTGCATGAGCGCCCACTCAGGCACTCGTGCAGCAGGGGTTGTGCCGTCCTCCCGTGAGGTGCCTTGCCAACGCAATCAAGGAAATAGACTCTAAGTCTATGAGCACACCGTCATTCCCATCTGCAACGCTTACCTCACTAGCCAAAGCTATCGGCGACACGGAAAATGGTCTCACCGGCGGCGAGATCGAGCAACTCCTTCACCAGCTCAACATGTACGACCCTGGCGAAATTACAAAGTGGAGGCGACTGGTAGCCGCTTTTGACCACTCCCAACGCACCCGCGGCAACGCCGACCGCGTAATCACGTTCCTCGTACGCGCCTTCGCTCCGGCCCGCTACGTCCACAACCCAGAACTGTTTGACATCAGGCGACGCCTCATCAACCCAGTTCTTGTGCTCCACGGTCTCAAGGTAAACGATGAGGGTGGAATAGCACGGACAAAGGGCGCGTCGACCCTAATGGAAGTCCAGCGACTCACCAACACAGTGCGGGAGGAGCTAAACCGACGTGGTACTCACAAGGAGGTCCTGGCCTACTGCGAGGAAGAGATTCTGCGCCACGGTTACCTTCACGCGGTCTTGGAAGCCTCAAAGTCCGTGTTTCAGCGCTTGCGGGACATGACGGGTTTGGGCATCGACGGTTCGGCATTAGCAGACGCGGCACTGTCTACAAAGAGTGGCATCTTAGCCATCAACAGTCTTAACACCGAGACTGAGCAAAACGAACAAAATGGGCTGTGTAATCTCGTGAAGTCGATTGGTGGCTTGTATCGAAACCCGACCGCACACGACCCGAGACTGAACCGAATAGTGACAGAAACGGAACTCTACGAGGCATTGTCGCTGCTGTCGTATGTTCACCGGCGCCTCGACGACGCTACTTTAAGAGCTTAGCCACGAGCACAGCCAGTTTCGCAATGGGAATTAGTGGAACATTTTCGTGGGAAACTGAGGCTCGGGGCCTGCATTAGCACAGTTCAGGAAGCTATTTATAAATGCCCAGCGGGGTCCGTGTTCAGCTTTTCTGTCATTGCAGTCGCTTCTTGCCGATGAAACCTAGCCTACGAACTTGTCGAAGTTCCCATGGCTGAGTCAGCGGGCCAACGGATGGTCTTGGGGTTTTGCGTGGTTTCCATCGCCCTGGATTGACGAACGGCAGTTTGGAAACAAAACGATTCCTCCACACCCACTCCTCTAAGTCCCCGTTCAAGTCGAAGCGGATGGCTCCAGGTTTCAGACCGACCCCATCAGGTTGAAGCCACGCCACACCAAATCTGATCCCATCAATGAGTTCCTTCTGGATCATTGAAACTACACTGACCCTCCCATCTTCACATGTGAGCTTAGGGATGGGCTCTTCAAATCCAGTCCGATCACTCACTCCGTCCTTCCCCCAAGTGTATGGGATCACCTGGTAGTACTCGGCTGGCCCCGTAACCTCAAAGGACACCATGAACGGAACGTACTCGTGCTTCATTCCTGCGAGCGCCTTGTCTATTTTCACGGCATCTTCTGGGCTGACATCTTCACGAGAGATGTGCTTAACACTGATATTCATTCCACGACCGCCGTTGGAAGTTGTCGCTTCGTGAAGCTGGCGCCAGGACAGAAGCAGCGCAACAAGCGAAACAAACAGCGCCGCGGCTGCGACGAGTAATGAAAGAGTATCGAATGGTAGATGTTCCACATTTCCCATCTAATCAGTTTCAGCGGGAAAGCCACGCGGTCTTTCGGGAAGGTTTTCCTTGATGCCCCGTTCGCTTGCACGCCAAATAGAAACGCAGCGACACCGTGCGACACTAACCTGACTCGCCCTTCTGACGCTTGCAGCGTGAGCACTTTCGGTTGGGGTAACTGCGTGAACTTAACCTGGTTGACCTGCGTAAAGCTCCGGCGCCGTGAAATCAGAGGGGGTTTCGTCGTGAAGGGCCACTAGGTGGGTGTGTGTTCGCGCTGGTCAAAGAGAAACGCAAATGTCCCTAGGCGGCGACGCTTAAAACAGTCCCCTTTGGGCCAGTTCATTGAACTGGCCCAAAGGGGTTTTTCAATGCGTGGGCAAGCTGTCTTGGGGTTAGGTAAAGAAAAGTGTGTCCGGTCTGTGTGTCGCTGGCCGAACCTTTTGTGTTTTGAGCGAATGGATCTTTCCAATTCTTTCCGGGGCTGCACAAGTGCTAGTCAGTACTTGTGCAGCACATTCAGCAGGCCGACGACACACCGACCGGACACATGCTTCTTCACTTGACCCCTGCCCGGACTGCCCCAGCCAGCTCGCCTCTCAGGGCTGCCCCAGCCAGCCCGTCTCTCAACTCGCCTCAGGGCCGCCTCACCACCCGCCGATTGCCTTTCAAACGGCTCAAAATGATGCGCTGACCGCCTGAAGCCGCCTCCCAAACTGAACAACCTCAAAGGCATTCAACGCGACATGTGGCCGCCGAACAACGGCCAACAGCATAGGGATTTTCGCCAAATCTTCGTTTCGTTAAATTTCTGTGACCTTCGACTCCTCCACCTCACCGCATCACCAAGCGCGGCGGGGCGTTCAACTCACAAACACCAGCTGACACTTTAAGAGGCGATCAATCAAACACCTAAGCACTGCAGATCACAACGCTGTAACAAAGGGCCATCAGGGCGTCGAAAAGCGGGTCCAGCAGGTTGCGCAAAGGTGCGGGGGCGGACGAACCAGACTTAGCGTGGAATCACTGCCAACGACGGCAGGTTAGTTAGGAAAAGCAAACGCTGAGAAAGGATCTAGACAATGAACACCACTCGTAACATCCAGGACCTGTTCAACGCTACTGCTTACGACAACACAGGCGACAAGCTCGGTGGCGTGAAGGAAATCTTCGTCGATGACCGCACCGGCCAGCCAACCTTCGTTGAGGTCGGCCACGGGCTGTTCGGCATGAGCTCCTCCATCGTTCCACTGCGTGGACACAAGCTGGCTGGCGACGATCTGCAGCTCGCATTCTCCAAGGATCGCATCAAGGATGCGCCGGACATGGACGTTAACAACGCACTGACGCCGGCTGATCAGAATGAGATCTACCGCCACTACGGTGTCGCAGACATTGAAGACACCGAGCGTTACGACGACCACCGTGGACGTGTCGCTGGAGGCGCAGCCGGAACCGGCGCTGGTATGGATGCAACTGAGACCGGCCACCGCACCGACCACGTGGACCACACCGACCGTCACGACCTCACCGACGACAACACCTTGGTTCGCTCCGAGGAGCGCCTGAACGTCGACACCGAGCGCGTGGAAGCTGGCGAGGCTCGCCTGCGCAAGTACGTCGTTCATGACACCGAGACTGTCGAGGTCCCAGTGACCCGTGAGGAAGTTCGCGTTGAGCGCACCCCAATCGATGGCGAAGCACGAGAAGGTGTCCTGCACCGCGCTGGCATCGGCGAGGACGAGGCATCCGTTACCCTCCACGAGGAGCGCGTCACTGTCAACAAGGAAACCGTTCCGGTCGAGGAAGTTTCCCTTCAGAAGGAGCGCGTCCACGACACTGAGCGTGTGACCGAGGATGTGCGCAAGGAGCGTATCGACGTCGACGGCGTCGAGACCGATCGCAACTTCAATGGTCGCGACAAGATCTAACTGATCCGCACCTAGCTCAATGGGCTGGCTCCGATCCCCGGGGCCAGCCCATTTCCTTTGATTGCCACCAGCTGGATCTCCCTAATGGCAGTCGCAATCTTCTTCGAGCTCCCCCTCCCACGCTTCTTTCGCTTCCGCCAGCGCAAACCCCGCGATAACGAAGGAAGCCAGCGCGTCGAAACCACCCCATCCGGTGGCTTCCAGCAAAACGATGCCGATCAACGCCGACGCCGTCATCATGAGGCAAATTTTCGTCTCGGCCGCGTCGGAGAGAATGAGCTGGTCGCCCAGCGCCTTACCTACACGGTTCTTTTGCCACCACAACAGCGGCATCACCACCAACGATGCCACCAAAACCGCGATCCCCAACCAAGAACGCTGTGCCACCTCCCCGGAGCGCAATCCCAAAATCCCCTCCACGATCAGGTAGCCGGCGAGGAGGACGAAACTCACCGCCACCAGCCGCAACGTGATGCGCTCCTTATCTTCGCCCACTCCTTCGGGTTCGCCACTGAGACGGCCACGCAGCCGGAGCGCCACCAGTATCGCCACCAAAGACTCAATGAAAGAGTCCAGCCCGAACCCCACCATGACCTCGAGCCCAGCGCCACGCCCCGACCACACAGACAGCACACCCTCCACGAGGTTGTAGCAAATGGTGAATATGGCCAAAACCAGTGCGGTGCGGGTCAGGCGACGAATTTCTAGGTCTGTCATATTCGGTGATTCTAGCGTTGAGCTAGGCTAAAGCCTCATGGAAGCCCTCATCAGCCACTTTGGCCCGGAATATGTCCACCTCGCCGAGACTTTTGGGCCAGCCTCTGGCCTCGCTTTTCGACGCACCGTCGCCACTACTTCCGTGGTCACTGCGGTGACCAGTGGATTTCAACCACGGGAATTGGCGTGCACCATGTTGGAGGCAGACCTCGGGGCGGCCGTGGCCGTCCTGCATATCGCGGCGGCACGAGCTGAGCAGGAGCTGCAGGGCCCTTGGCCGGATGGTCGGGTGTGGCTAAACGACCAACCCATTTTGGGTGGGACGCTCATCCAGGCTATTGTCGCTCGGAACCACGATGTCGACGAGTTTTACGCGCTCACCGAAAACGAAGCGCTAGTGGTGGCGGAAAACTCGATCAGCGCGCTCGACATTGCGTTGGCAAGAGACCCGCTGGCGTTCGCGGATCCACTGCGGGAAGACCACTGGGATCGCGCCGCGTTGTCAGATGAGGCACTTGCGTCGGTTGGCGTACTGACTTCGAAGCTAGCGCACACCGCGCCACTGCGATGCCTTGAGTTCAAACAATTTGGCAAATTCGTGGCGCTGACTTGCGAGGAACCAGAGGACTACTTCGATGATCCTGACAATTTTGAGGTGCGACAGGCCACCGAATTGCTTCCGCGATTGCACGGTGCCCGCACCTTCTTCGTGGATCCACGCCCGGGCGAGACCCTACAATATACCGCACTTGGCTGGGAGTATTCGGTAGTCTAACTGACTATGAGAAAAGTCACCGGGTTGATTGTTGCTGCCACACTAGTTTTCGGCCTCACCGCGTGTGGCAAGAAGGAAGAAAGCCCAAGCGAGGCGCCGACACCCACGGTGACGTCGACAAGCACGCCCACCCGGACCCCGACGGTCAACGATGCCCCAGCCCCCGCGCTGACCGGTAGTTTCGCGATGGATGGCCCTGCACCCGTGCCCGATGCTACCTATGCGTCGATGCCTTATGTACTTCCACTGAACCCTGCCGGCCCGCAAGAAACCATGGTGCGGTGGGTGGAAGGCTGGGGAGTCGACCCAAAGCACGCTGAAACGGGCACCATGTACGTGCTCGGACATGCCTGGGGCCAGCAGAAGCTCGTGTTTAACCCCATCTCGGAAAAAGTCACCGCCGCGGTCAACCTCAGCGAACCCCCACAGCAGGTGCCGGCTGTTTCCGGTGACACCGTTGGTCGCCATGCCACTCCCGTGCTCAATGGCTCCCGCATCACCATGCGTGACGACGCCGGTCTGGCTCGCGAGTGGATCGTCGATAATGCGTACCTCGTGGATAAATACGATGCGATCGAGGACAAGGAACTCGTCGATGAGCATGCTCCCGGGCGAATCGTGCTCATTGCGTGCTCCGTGTCCGGCACCGATGACCTGGGGTACAACGTGATCGTTACCGGGCATCTCGCCTAACCGCACCACCAATGGAGGATTGAAAAACCACAATGCCACATAACCCAAGAGAGCAGCTGACCACCCAAGCGCTTCTGGTTTGGACCGGTGCCATGCTGGTCTACGTGGTGGCGATCGCCGGTCGCACCTCGCTCGGGGTAGCCGGAGTGGAAGCCCTCGAGCACTTCCACATCAACAACAGCAAGTTGGCAGTGTTTACTGCTGTTCAGCTGGGGGTGTACGCGCTCGCGCAGATTCCGATGGGTATGGCGATCGATAAATTCGGCGCACGCCGAGTACTCGTCGTAGGTGCGATCGTCATGGGGCTCGGCCAGGTTCTGCTGGGCTCGACATCTTCTTTCTGGGTGGCGATCCTCGCCCGCATCCTTGTGGGGGCCGGCGATGCCACCGCATTCTTGTCCGTGATGCGGATCCTTCCCACCTGGTTCCCAATGCGACTGACCCCGCTATTTACCCAGCTCACCTCGGCGATGGGCCAGGCCGGGCAGTTCATTTCGGCAGTGCCCTTCCTGGCGCTCTTGGGTGCTACTGGTTGGCAAACAGCGTTTGTCAGCTTGGGCGCAGCCGGCATTCTGATCGGTTTGTCCGCCCTCGTGTTGGTCACCGATTCCCCATTATCTGCGCCCACTCCGCCTGCGACGACGCCGAGCCGTTTGGGCGAAGTTTTGCGCAATCCTGTGTGCTGGATGGGACTGTTCAATCACGGCCTCATGCTCATGCCCTTGATCGTGTTCACGCTGCTATGGGGCATGCCGTTGATGACCCTCGGGATGGGACTCGATGAATCCGTCGCAGCCAGCGTTTTGGTGATCAACACGATCTGCAACGTGATCATCGGGCCCTTCCACGGCGTGCTCTCGGCGCGAAGCGGACGAAACCGAGAGTTTCTCACCATGGCGCTTGCCACCGTCATTCTCCTGAGCTTCCTGTGGTTCTTCGCCTCCCCTACCCCGCGCGGTTTCTTATCCATCGCGATCATCAGTGGACTGCTCGGAGCGCTGGGGCCTGCCGCTAACTATGGCTTCGACTCGGTCCGGGAAAACCTGCCGCATTCGGTGGTGACCACCGGTACTGGGCTATCAAACATGGGTGGATTCACCGCAGCGATGCTTGCTGCCCAAGGAATCGGCCTGCTCCTCGACCACCACGCAGAATCGATACCTAACTGGCAGGACTTCGCAGCCGCGTGGTTCGCAGTGTACGCGGTATGGGCCTTCGCGATGTTGGGCTTGGTGCTCTCCCGGCGCGCTTTTACCAAGCGGTATCCGGGAGCGCACCGCCGCCAGGGCTAGGTGTTAGCTAGCGGTAGTGGTGGATGGGCTGTTCGTGGAGCTTTGATCCGATTGCTGGCTGTCCTGCTTACCGAAGCGTCCGCCTTTTGCGGTGCCAGGCTCGCCCATTCCGTGTCCGCCGCGACCTTCGAGGCCGACCCGGCCGCCGTGTCCGCCACGGCCAGCACCGTCAAAGAGCACGCCCGCATCAAAGGCCTTCAAAATGGCGTCCTTGTCGCTGGAAGTGATTTTCCCATCGGTGACGGCTTGATCCAGGCGCTGCCCCAACTCGTCACGGTGCTGAGTTTGTTCTGCTTGATGCTCAGCGTCAAAAACGGCTTTCACATCGACAACATCCTTGCCAAGAGCATCGGCCAGTTTCTGGGCCATTTCATCGTGCTTCGTCTGCGGATCTTGCTGTTGTCCGTCCGTCGGCTTGATTGAATCGAATGCTTGCTGCAACTGGTCTTGTGTGCCCCCGAGCTTCGTAGCCAAATCGGCCAAGCGAGTTTGAGAACCGTCGCGCATTCCGCAGTGCTGCCCGCGGTCCTGTGCTTGGGTTGCGGTGCTGGATTGGTTCTGGTCGCCATCTTGCGCCATCGCAAGGCCAGCGCCACCGATCAGTGCGAGGGCAGCCATAGAGGTTGCCACCATCATGTTCGGCTTGATGCGGTAAGACATGGAAACTCCAAAAAGGTCATATTCCACGGACAAGCGGATGAACGCTGCTAGCTTGGGGGTCGAAACCCTCCTGGTGAGGATTTCCTTGTCCGATGTCTCCACTAAAGCCACCCATACCCACAAATCGGTGGAAAATAAGTGCAAAATAGCCATGATTAGCTACCAAGACACTGTTGATGCTCGCAATAAACCTAAAACCTGCGATTATTCTTGTTTCCGAGCAAGTTTTCTACCAAACCCCTGACGGCTTCATCGGTAACAACTTGCCGCACAGCTTCCCCTAATGGACTCTCAACGGCGATAGACTGCTCCACTTCTGGCTCGTCCCCCTTCGTTTCCTGTGGCTGCTTGCTCGGCGAGGCCACCTCGATACGCAGCGTACTGCCTTCCACTGTGATTGGGGTGCTGCCGTCAGCGCCGGCGGCCAGCGCTGCGTCGATAAGCGTGGCTAGCTTTTCGACGTCCGCATCCTGCAAATCAAGTGACAACGAAATCATGGTGCTCCCTAGGTCGTGCGGTGGTTGTGTTGCCTACGTTAAGGCAGCTGGGCCACGTCAGCTAGATCCTTAGGGGCGATCCCCACCCCCGTTTAGTGTGTTGGGGTGGGCTCTCCCCAAAACACTTCATCGACCACGCTGCGGGCGCGACGGGTGACCTTAAGGTAGAAGTCCAGGAACTCCTGGGTTTGGTTGCGGTTCCACCCCGCCGCGGCTGCCACCGAACCCAAGTGCGGACCCGACGGAGGCAGTTCATCGGTGCGCTTTCCGCGCACGAGCACCAGCGCATTGCGCGCACGCGTGGCCGTCAGCCAGGCGACCCGAAGGGTCTCGACCTGGGCGGGCGGGATTAATTTGTGTTCCTCGATCACGTCCAAAGCCACCAATGTTGACGGGGTGTGCAACTCGGGGACCTCGTGGGAGTGCAGCATCGTCAACAGCTGGACAGTCCATTCGATATCTGTCAGGCCACCACGCCCCAGCTTGGTGTGCATGTTTCGATCCGCACCCCGGGGCAGCCGCTCATTGTCGACACGCGCCTTCATCCGGCGCACTTCCTGGACCGTTTTCTGGCTAGCGCCCGAAGGCGGATAGCGGAATTGGTCAATCATCTTGATGAACTGCTCACCAAGCAGCTGGTCCCCGGCGATGGGAGCAGCCCGCAGCAAGGCTTGGATTTCCCACACCTCACCCCATTGGCGGTAGTAGCGTTCGTAAGACTCCATCGTGCGTACTACTGCGCCCGAACGCCCCTCCGGACGCAGCCCCAAATCCACCTCGAGGGACGGGTCTTGCGAAGGCTTGGACAACCTCGCCCGCACCCGATCGCACACCCCGGTAGCCCACTTCACCGCATCGTTTTCGGTGACGTTTGCGTGTGGAGCGCAGACAAACATCACATCGGCGTCCGAGCCATAGCCTAATTCTTGGCCGCCGAGCCGGCCCATGCCGATCACCGCGATCCGGGCAGGCGCCTGGGCACCTTCCGCAGTGGCGGAGGCAATTTCCGCCGCAAACGCAGCATCGAGAACGGCATCCCACACTCGGGACAATCCCGCGCACACCTCTTTGACGTCCATGAGCCCGAGCAAATCAGCAGCAGCGATGCGGGTCAGTTCCACGCGTCGGAGCCCGCGGGCGACCTTCACGGCTTTATCTGGGTCAGCATGCCGACGCACCGACGACACCAGCGCAGTAGACACCGCCTCAGGGTCGGTTTCCAGCAGCATTGGGCCGTTGGCGCCATCGCGCAGCAGCTTGACTGCATCAGGAGTGGCTAACAGCAGATCAGAAATATACGGCGAGGTGCCCAGAATGTGCATCAGTCGCTGTCCAACCACGCCTTCATCGCGCAGCATCCGCAAGAACCACTGGCGGTCATAAGCTACGTCGGAGAGCTTGCGATAATTCAATAGGCCAGCATCCGGATCAGCCGTATCTGCCAACCAGCCCATCAGAGTGGGAAGCAAAATCGCTTGCAGTTTAGCTTTCCTGCTGCTGCCGGCCGCCAACGCCGAGAGGTGCTCATAGGCGCGATCGGGGAATTGATAATTCAAGGCCGCGAGCTGGCGCTTAGCCGCTTCTGGGGAGAGCCGCAGCGTATCAACCGACATATTGGTGATAGATTCCAGCAGCGGCCGGTAGAACAACTTGGAATGCAAACTCGAGATATCGAGCCTGACCCGACGGAATTCCTCCGCCAAGATCTCCGCGGACTTCTGCGCGCCTGCCCCTACTATCCCGGTGGAACGCGCCAACCAACGCAGCATATGTTCGTCGGCTTGGGCCGGCATGGTGTGGGTGCGCTTGAGGCGTTGCAACTGCAGCCGGTGCTCTAGCAGCCGGAGGAACTCGTAATCCGCGATGAGCGCCTGCCCGTCTTCTCGCCCGATGTAGCCACCGGCGATCAGCGCAGCAAGGGCATCAACTGTGGATAAGACGCGAAGGGTTTCGTCGCTACGCCCGTGCACCATTTGCAGCAGCTGAACGGCGAATTCGACGTCACGCAAGCCGCCAACGCCGAGCTTCAGCTCACGTTCCCGCAGGTCTTCCGGCACATTGTCGATCACTCTCCTGCGCATAGCTTGGACATCCGCAACAAAGCTATCGCGGGTGGATGCCTCCCAAATCTTGCTCTCCAGCGCTTGGCGATAACTTAGGCCCAGCGGCGTGTACCCCGTCATTGGGCGAGCCTTCAGTAATGCCTGGAATTCCCACGTCTCCGCCCACCGCTCGTAGTAGGTCACATGGGACTCAAGCGTGCGAACCAAAGCGCCCGCCTTGCCTTCCGGACGCAGCGCCGCATCAACCTCAAAGAAGCACTTAGAACCAATGCGCATCATCTCACCAGCCAGGCGTAATAGCTTCGCATCGATCTGATCGCCAACGAAGATGACGTCCACGTCCGAGATGTAATTGAGCTCTCGCGCCCCACACTTACCCATCGCGATCACTGCCAACTGGCCCGGTTGCTGTTCGCCATAAACCGACGTTACGGCCACAGCCAGTGCTGCGGTCAACGCCGCATCCGCCAAATCAGCCAATGCAGCCGACACTGCCGGAAACGGCACTTGAGGCTGGCCCGGTCGACGGTCATTTTCCGGGTAAGTTCCCGCTAAATCATGCGCGGCGATCCGCATGAGCAGCGTCCGATAGTGCTGCTGAAGAGACCGTTCGGCCTCCAATCCAACGATCCCTGCCCGGTAGGTGCCCTCCGTGTCGCACTCCGTCACCGCGCTATCACCCTCCAGCCCCGCGGGGACGGCCTCCACACAGCCCAGCATTTCCCGCATCATTTCCTGGCGGTCAGGCAGCGGCTGACACAGCTGAGACCATAACTCGGGGTGGGCCACCAGGTGATCCCCGAGCGCGGATGACGCACCCAGCAAAGACATCAATCGGACTCGGAACGCCACGTCCTCCCGCAACGTCGCATTGAACGAAGCCTCCTCCGCGGGCAGCTTCACCAGAGTCTGAGTCAACCTGATGAATTGGTTGAGGGCAAGATCAGCATCGCCCGCCCCGGATAGGGCCCACAGCAGATCCAGCGACTCGGCGTTATCCCACCCGAGCATCTCCAAATCGGCGCGGGCGGTCGAACTGGTCAGACTCAGCGCACCCGGGGTTGGGATCAACGATCGGGAGCTACGCGGGGTGGTCATAGTGGTGGTTCCTCATCAGGTTGGTTGGCACGGGGCGTCGATAAGCGATTAGTAGCCCAAGTCGGTTCGCAGCTCCCACGGAGTGACTTGTTCCTGGTAGGACTGCCATTCGCGCCACTTGTTGCGAAGAAAGACCTCAAAGACGTGCTCTCCCAAAGCGTCCGCGACCAGTTCGGACTTCTCCATCAGCCGCAGGGCGTGGTCGAGGCTGGATGGCAAGTCGACGTATCCCATTGCCAGGCGTTCCCGGCGCGTCAGCGAGGAAATATCGTCTTCTGCGGGGTCGGGAAGCTCGTAGCCCTCCTTGATGCCCTTCAGCCCCGCAGCTAACAGCACGGAATAGGCCAAGTAAGGGTTGGCTGCCGAGTCAAGGCTGCGGATCTCGATCCGTCGGGAGTTGACCTTTCCGGGGCTGTAGGTGGGGACGCGCACGAGCGCAGATCGGTTGGACAAGCCCCAGGTCGCTGCAGTGGGCGCTTCATTGCCGAACATGAGGCGCTTATAGGAGTTCACCCACTGATTTGTCACCGCAGAAATCTCGGGGGCGTGCTGCAAGATGCCGGCGATGAACTGCTTTGCGGTGGTCGACAGGTTGTATTCATCGTCGGGGTCGTGGAAGGCGTTGGTGTCGCCTTCAAACAGGGACATGTGCGAGTGCATCGCCGAGCCCGCGTGCTCTTGATAAGGCTTGGGCATGAATGTGGCGTACACGCCGTTGCGACGCGCGACGTCCTTGATCAAGTAGCGAAACGTCATCACGTTGTCAGCCATCGTCAGGGCATCGGCATACCGCAGGTCGATTTCCTGCTGGCCCGGGCCGATTTCATGATGGGAGAATTCCACCGAGATTCCCATCGCTTCCAAGGCAGCAATGGCGTCGCGGCGAAAATGCGGGGCATCCTCATGTACCGCCTGATCAAAGTAACTTCCGGAATCTGTAGGGATCGGCGAGGTGCCATCGTTGGGGAGATTCTTAGTTAGGTAGAACTCGATCTCTGGGTGGACAAAGCAGGTAAAGCCTTCTTTCGCGGCGGCTGCGGTTTGCCGACGCAGCACTTGGCGGGGGTCGGCCCAGCTCGGCTCGCCATCGGGCATCATAATGTCACAGAACATGCGTGCGGTATGCGGTTCGTCGTCATCGTGTTCAAAGGGCATAACCTGGAAGGTGGACGGGTCGGGGCGCGCAATAGTGTCGGATTCGCTCACGCGGGAAAAGCCCTCGATTGCAGAGCCGTCGAAACCGATACCCCCTTCGAAGGCAGCTTCGATTTCCGCGGGAACAACGGCAACCGATTTCAGGTAGCCCAGGATGTCGGTGAACCAGAGTCGGATGTAGCGGATGTCGCGTTCCTCGAGCGCACGCAACACGAATTCCTGTTGACTATTCATAGCACCCACCTTAGTTGAGCCGCAATGGCAAACGGAGGCCTTTAACTTCCACATCTTCGTCCCAAAAAGTGCCTGCCCGGAACCCAGCTGTGTGCCCGGGTATGCCACTACTCAGGCAAAACATGCGAAGATGGAAATTACTGAAGCTCGGCAAACAACAGGAAGGTTGGTTTCCACATGAATGCAACAACATCAATAGAGGTAGAAGCTAAGTTTTCTGCAGCCCCAGATTCCCAGGTGCCAGAGCTCACGACCATCGACGGTGTGGACTCCGTGCTCGAGACCACTATCCACCAGCTGTCCGCGCGCTACTACGATACCGCGGATCTACGGCTCACCCGGGCGAAAATTACTTTGCGACGTCGTACTGGCGGCAAAGACGCTGGTTGGCACCTAAAACTACCTGCCGAATCCGGGCGGCTTGAGATCGGCGTGCCCCTAAACGATGGCGATGAAACCACCCCTCCCGCCGAACTCCTCGACCTGGTCCGTGCGCTCGTGCGCGACTTTCCGCTAGCTCCCATCGCGCAGGTAGACAACGAGCGCCACGAATCACTGCTGGCTGATGGTACGGGTGAAGTTGTCGCTGAGTTTTGCGACGACCACGTCACTGCGTGGTCGTTGCTTTCGGGCGGGGCAAAGACCCAATGGCGCGAATGGGAAGTCGAGCTGTCCGGCGAACACGCACCACACAACCTCCTAGCTTCCGCTGCGGAAGTGCTCAGCGCAGCCGGTGCTACCCCTTCAGATTCCCCATCCAAGTTGAAGACAGCGCTGGGAGAATCAATCAACAATGCACCCACCCCGCCCGGGATGGCTGCATTGGACGAGACGAGCGCCGCATATGCCGTCATCAATGCGCTGCGGGCCAACCGGGATCGCCTCATTGAAATGGACCCGCAGGTGCGCCGCAATGAGTGGGATTCGGTGCACCAGATGCGCGTGGCCACGCGCGAGTTGCGCTCGCTGATGCAGACCTTTGAAGGCATCCTGGTCGGCGAAGAGTACGCCCGCGTCGCAGAAGAATTGAAGGTATTGGCCCAGGTCCTCGGCGTGGCACGCGATGCTGAGGTTGTCCACGAACGCTTCCTCATGCTGCTCTCCCTCGATGACGATCACCTCATCGACGCAGACGCCACCGCACACTTGAGCCAAGATATGCAGCACAAATACGATCGCGCGCACCGCTACATCCTGGCATCGCTAAACTCGGAGCGCTACTTCCGCATGCTGGACAGCTTGGACAACTTGATCGCCCATCCGCCACTGGCCGAGGTTGAAGAAGACCTCGACGTCGATGAGGCCACTCCCGAAAAGGTGCATATCGACGAGCAGGTGGTGCTATTCGGCCACTTGGAAGCTGCCTACCGCAAGCTCATGAAGCGGCACAACAAGGCACTCAAAGAATGGGAAGATGACTCCCTTGCGTTGCGGGAGCGGGAAGAAAACTTCCACAACATGCGCAAAGCAGCCAAGAAGCTGCGCTATTCCGCTGATGCAGTCGGGCGAGCCACGAGCGTACAGACGAAAGACTTGTACGCCGCGTGCAAAAAGATGCAGTCTGTTTTGGGTGACTTCCAAGATTCAGTCACCTCTCGTGACGAGCTCCTCCACCTCGCCAAACGCGCCCGCGCGGCGGGGGAAGACACTTTCGCTTACGGCGTGCTGTACCAGCGGGAACGCCACATCGGCTTGCGTGCGCTAGAGGAGTACGCGGATGCGGCGCGAGAAATTGAAAAGGCCTACCGAAAGCTGGAAAAGGCCGTCGAGAAGGCTGCGACGGCCAAAGTCAAAAACCGTAAGTAATAACTAGCGGCTAGTTTTCCCACTTCGGGGGCACACCCCAATTGTCGTCCGCTTCGTCCGCTGCATCGGCTGCTTGAGTGCGCTGAGCTGCTGTCTCCAGGGCGTGGCGGGCGGCTTCCTCGGATTCGTAGGGGCCCATGCGTTCATCCCACGCTAGTTCTTTGCCCTGCGCGACCTGCCCGCTGGCCGGATTGTAGTACCACTGGGTGTCGTCATTAGCCATGATTGTGCTCCTAATGATTTTTGGTAAATGCTTCGTACTATTTCTACGCTAGTTGCGTTGTGCAGGGCGCGCAGCAAGTATAAGCGCGACGGCGAACGCAGCAAGCCCAAGCTACCTCGTGCCGCTAAGCTAGGGAGATAAAAGTTTGCTTCCGGTTGAAGGAGTTCCTAAGCACATGCCCGAGTGGCCTATTCCTGAGCAGAATGTGTCCGAACGCGCACTCCAGCTGCATGCTCGTGCCTACGGCGAGTCTGCCGAGTTCGCCGGTATCGCCCCCGCTACCTGGAAACTCATCGGCGATCATATCGATCACATTGGTGGTTTGGTGGTCTGCGCCATCGCTAACCTCCATGTGGCCGTGGTAGCGAGCAAACGCAACGATGACACCATCATGGTCACCGCACACCAGCGTGGCCTGGACTTAAGCGAAGAAAGCTTCACCGAGTCAGTGACGTTAAGCCAGCTCGCTACCCAAGCAGCCAACCAACCTCAGGACGATCACGCACCGACGCGCCCACTGGGTGGCCTGGCGACGCGACTCGGTGGGGTCGCCTGGATGCTGGTGCACCGTCAATTCCTTAGTCGGGATACCGCTGGTTTCAACATCACCGTCGTCTCTGACATCCCGTCTCTGGCTGGCCTGGGGGCGGACGTGGCGTGCGAAACCGCGTTTGCGATCGCCTTAGCGCAGCTCACCGAACACAAAATCGACCCACCGACCCGTGCTCGTTTGTCCGAGTACTGCGCAGCCGCCGCAGCCATATTCTCAGAAAACCCACCAGTGTCTGCTCAATACGCGACTGCTTTGCGTGGGCATCATGACGCGTTTACCATCGTGGACTATTCCGACGGTTCGGTAACCTCAGCACCGAAGTGCACCGACCTTCAAACATTCCTCGCAATACCTCCCGCCGAATGCAGCGAGCAGGTGGATGAAATTTTGCGTCGCCAACACTTCGCCCGACGCGCCGAGAAGGCCTTCGGTGTTGATTGCCTGCGACGATTGCCCGATGCGAAGGAACGTGTCCTGCAGTGGCTGATGGCCATGTACCAGCTGGAGGAAGACGCTCGTGGTCCCCTGCCGACAGCTTCGGAGGCGGAACAATGGCTGACGTTTTATGATGCCGAATTGCAGCGAGCACAACGTGCGGCCGCAGCGTTGCGAGCGCGCAAGACCACCGACGTGATGCTAGCCGTCAACGAGTCTGAGAATGGGCAGACCACTGAATTCGGGCTTCAAGCCCCAACTTGCCAGGCGGTCGTCCAGCTAGCGCTGTCGCGCGGCGCACTAGCGGCCCGCGCTGCGGCCTCCGGCTATTCCTCCGGGGTGATCGCACACGTAGCGCAAGCGAAAGCGCGCAATTTCCAGGCCGACCTGGCCGATGACGGTTTCGTGGTTGTCGCCCTGGAATCCGGCGAGTGCGCGGAGCCACTTTCGCTAAACTAGGCCGGCCAGGCGAAAGACACCGTGCGCTTATCGACGTCCGTATCGACCAAACGCACGGGTTGTTTGGTCCCCTCTTGTGGCGCTCCTGAGCAACCGCACAGCAGTGGTGGCGCAGTTACGAAAATTCGGCAGGAGTCCTTTTCCACCTCGGTGTTGAGGATGAGGGCATCGAAAGCCTTCCCGATATGCGGGGCCAAGACGGTGGCTTCGGTAAGGCGGAGACACGCGCGATCTACGTTGCTGGCGAGTGTGGTGGTGCGTTCCATCGCGGCCACGATCTCGGCGCCTTTGGTATCCACCCACGTCGGGATTTCGCGCCCACTGTGCAATGCCAGGCATACTTCGGTGGCGTAGCGATCAGCCAGTCGTCGCAAAGGCGCGGTGACGTGGGCATAGTAGCCGCCAACTCCGGCGTGGGTATCCTGCTCCGAGGGTGCGGTGGCCCCGGGGCCGAAGTAGACATAGCCGGACCCTCGCAGCAGCTTTTGAGCTTCGCGCATGATGGCCATCCCGCGAACCTCGGTGACATCGACGCTGGCCAAGAACTCACCCACTGGGGTTCGGCCGTCGTAGCGATACCCAAAGGCCTGGGCTTCCGTCACGAAGGCCCGCATCGACTTTTCGTCCGCCGGTCCAAGGGTACGCAAGATACCTCGCTGAGCCTTCGCCATCATCTGCCCCGCTATCATGCCGGTGAGCAGGGAAATCTCCGAGTTCCACTCCATGACGGGCAGCCGGGGTTCGAGTTCGAGTTCATAGGTGCCATCTTCAAGTCGCTCGACGCGCTGCGCAGGCAGCCGCAAGTTGACGGCGGAGCGACGAAGGGCACTTGCCTGACGACGCCGCCCAACCTTTGGCAGCAGCGCGATAGATGGGTGCAATGTGCCATTGTCGACATCACGCTGCACCCCTTCATAGTCCAGTCGAGCTCGACTGCGCACAAGCGCGCGTTCGACGGCATACGTGCGCACTTCGCCCTGTGCATCGAGGTCGATCGTCCACACTACGGCCGGCCGGTCGACGTTCGGCAATAGGCTTGCCGCTCCTTCGGAGATCTCCTCGGGGTGTAGGCGCGCTGGCTCGTCCGGCAGGTAGATCGTTTGGCCACGACGAATAGATTCAGCTTCCAGTTCTGAACCTGGGTGGATAAAAGCCGCGACATCTGCGATCGCGTAGTAGACCCGGTAGCCGTCGGTAAGCGCTGTGATGGCCACGGCTTGGTCGAGGTCCATGGAGCCCACAGGGTCGATGGTGACGAACTCGATTGCTCGATAATCGGTGCGCTGATCAGCGAAAGCGTCCGTGGTGTGGGCAGCGGCCTGATGCAGTGAGTCGGAGAAACTAGTGGGAACCGAGAATTCCTCTGCAATTGGCCGGAAGTTAAGCGCGGCGGCATATAGCTTCATGGGTGCCCATCTTGCCACATCTGCTCGGTTGACGACGCAGAAGAAGGTGGCGAACGAGTCGACCTATGAGCCGGATTATGTCCCCGCCCGCCCCGAAGAGCGCGCGGGTGGCGATCATCCATCTGGACCAGCCATCACTGGTGGCCTCAAGCAGCTACCCGCGGACTCGGGCGAGCAGCCCTCAGTCGTCCGCGCAGCCACACCCGAGTTAAACTCGGGTGCAGCCTCTTGCCTTGCTCCCAGTGGGGTTTACCTGGCCACGCTAGTCACCTAGCATGCCGGTGCGCTCTTACCGCACCCTTTCACCCTTACCTGATGGCCGAAGCCCCAGGCGGTCTACTCTCTGTTGCACTTTCCCTCAGGTCACCCTGGGTTGCTGTTAGCAACCACCGTGCTCTGCGGAGTCCGGACTTTCCTCGACACCGGTCAGCACCCTAACAGGCCGATACCACTGCCGCGATCACCCGGTCGGCTCGTTCGCAAGTGGTGAGTCTACTCGGTCGAATGCGAAACATAAACTCTCCACGGCGCACCGGTGGGAAAGATAGATGCGCTGAACTGAGCGCGCAAAGCTAGCTCTGAGCATCGATGATTTCTGCGGTCGTGGCAACTTCCGCAAACATCGGCAGTGAGCGCTCAAGCGACCAGCTAAGTCGCTGAACAGCGTGATCAGTGATGGCATCGGAGATCACCACGACATTAAACCCGGCGTCGAAGGCGCCACGCACGGTCGATTCCACACCGATGCCGGCTACGATTCCACCGATGAACAGCTGCGTGATGCCGCGGTCGCGCAGTTACTGGGCAAGGTTTGGGTCACTAAACGCGCTGGTTGCAATCTTGACGGAGGACAAATCCTCGTCACGTTGCTCTAGACGGGAATCCGTGACGGAAAACTCCGGCGGCATCTGGCCACGCGGAGGCATCTCTCCCGCGCAGCGACCGTAGGGCAGTGCGCCGGCATTTGCCCACACCGCGAAGCCACCGCGTTCGCGAACCGCACTGACAATCTCGTTGATGTTAGCGATAATGTGCTCGGCGACTTCCGCTGGCAAAGATGGCACCAGGCCATCTTGCATATCGACGGGGAGCACCGCAGCGTGGTCATCCACTCGAGTGATTGGCGTGAGGTTTGCCCTTTCCACAATCGACTTCTAGAAGTAACTCATGTTGGTAGTTGCCCCAACACTACGTCTCGGGGCACCATATTTGGCCTAGTAGCCCCGCTTAATCCACTCCTCCAAATGAGGCGCCTCCGCGCCCACAGTGGTGTGATCACCGTGTCCTGTGCGCACGATGGTATTGGCGGGAAGCGTCAGCACAGATGTCTGCAACGACTCGATAATTGTGTCGAAAGAGCTGTAGGACCGACCGGTAGCGCCGGGCCCACCCTGGAAAAGGGTATCGCCAGAAAACAGCTCGCCGGCCTCCGGAAGATACAGGCAGCATGATCCTGGGCTGTGTCCTGGCGTGTTAAGCACCTGCATGTCCGTGCCGGCAATCTGGAATTTCTGCAGGTTTTCCAGATCCTCATGGGCGAGTTCACCGTGGGTTTCCTCCCACAGCATTTGGTCGCCGGGGTGAACAAGAATCGGGGCGTCGAGCTTCTCTGAAAGCTCGGGCGCCACCGTGATGTGGTCATTGTGCGCATGTGTACAGATGATGCCCTTCACCTTGCGCCCAGCCACTGCGTCGATGATCGGCTGAGCGGAATGAGCTGCATCGATGACAAAGCATTCGGAGTCGTCGCCGACGACCCAAATGTTGTTATCTACTTCCCATTCGCCACCATCGAGGGCAAAGATTCCATGGGTTACTACGTGATCTATGCGGAGTGTCATAGCTACAGCACTACCACCGAACGCAACACTTTGCCGGTCTTCATGGTGTCAAAAGCCTGCTCGATGTCGTCAAGCCCGACGCGCTCCGAGACAAAGTCTCCGAGCGGGAACTGCCCCTGCAGGTGCAGGTCGACATACATGGGGAAGTCGCGTTCTGGAAGGCAATCGCCGTACCAGGAGGATTTCAGCGCCCCGCCGCGTCCGAAAACGTCAATTGCGGGCACGTCGATGCGGGCAGTTGGGTTCGGCACCCCGACCATGACGACGGTTCCGGCGAGGTCGCGGGCGTAGAAGGCTTGGGTCCAGGTCTCGGGACGTCCTACGGCGTCGATGGCAACGTCGACGCCGAAACCGCTGGTGAACTCGCGGATTTTAGCCACTGTGGAGTCAGTGTCCCCGCTGCCGGTGCCGTTGATGGAATTGATTGTGTGGGTAGCACCGAACTGCTTCGCCAGCTCAAGTTTGTCGTCAGAGATGTCAATGGCGATGATTTTCGTGGCGCCCGCTAATTTGGCACCTGCGATGGCTGCCATGCCAACACCACCCACCCCGAACACAGCGACACTATCGCCTCGCCCGACGTTTCCAGTGTTCACGGCCGCGCCTAGCCCCGCCATCACACCGCAGCCAAGCAAGCCCGCTACCGCTGGGTCTTCTTCAGGATTGACCTTGGTGCACTGGCCTTCATGGACCAGCGTCTTTTCCGCGAACGCTCCGATTCCCAAGGCGGGTTTAAGCTCAGTGCCGTCCTCCAGGGTCATCGGCTGAGAAGCATTGTGGGTGTTGAAACAGTATTTAGGCTCGCCCTTTTTGCAGGCACGACATTCACCGCACACTGCTCGCCAGTTAAGGACAACAAAGTCCCCTACTTCCACGTGGCTGACCTCGCTGCCGACGGCATCGACAATGCCGGCAGCTTCGTGGCCGAGCAGGAATGGGAAAGCGTCTTCGATGTCGCCGTCGCGGTAAGCCAAGTCGGTGTGACACACCCCGCAGGCCTGGACTTTTACCACGACATCGTGCGCCCCAGGTTCTGGGATGACCACGTTGACGCGTTCGACGGGCGCCCCCTTTTCCCGCGCGATAATTCCGGCAACAACCTCGGCCATGTTCTGCTCCTTTTCCACAACAAGAAACTCTTATTGAAACACTGCCACCCTACCGGAGCAGGACAAATGAAGCAGTTTTGCATTAAGGGTTGGTGTTGCAGACCACGCAGATCAGAGATGGGCAGTGTCGTTGAACAACCGCACGAGGGTTGGGCCGTCAGCGTAGAACTCCGCGATCGACACCGACGCAAGATTCAACTGCAACCGGTGCACCACCCCAGGAGGAGCGCCCAGCGCCAACTTCAGGATGCTCTTAATCGGCGTGACATGGCTAACCACCAGGATGTTCTTGCCCCGATGTTGCTTTTCCAGCGCATCAACAACCTTCTTCGTCCGGCGCATCACCTGCTGTACAGACTCCCCACCCGGCACGGCTAGCTTGGTATCCGCAAGCCACTCCCGGTAAAACTCGGGGTCCTGCTGCTGCACCTGCCCGAAAGTCTTGCCTTCCCAGTCGCCGAAATCCAATTCACGAAGATCCTCGATCGTTTCCACCGGCAGCCCGATCTTGTCCGCTACCGCCTGAGCCGTCTGCTGCGCGCGACGCGCGGGCGACGCCACAATGAGATCAATGCCGCCATGGGACGCCAACCGAGTCGCCGTCGCCTCCGCTTGCGCACGACCATTCTCGCTCAGTTCCGGATCCGACGATCCCGAGTACTGCTTGGCCACACTCATCGCGGTCTCCCCGTGCCGCAACAAAATCAGCCGGGTAGGTCGCATTGTTGCGCCGTGCCAGGCAGCATCGGGCGTCGAAACGCTGGCCGGCTTTGCGACGCCGTCTGCTCCCCCTCCCGCTACCAAGGAGTCTTCCTTCGATGTTTCCCCTGGCGTGCCGGACTCCAGCTTGCTAGGGGAACTCCCGCCGACAATTCCTACCTGATGCCCCGCAGCGCAGGCATCCATCGCGACATTGGACAGCTCATCGGCCTTCTTGTTCTTCTCCCGCGGTACCCAGCTATAGGTCACCTTGTCGAAGGTCCGCGCGATGCGCTGGGCCTGGGTCGCCAGGGCTTTCATGTCCGGGTGCTTAATTTTCCAATTCCCTGACATCTGCTCGACGACGAGTTTCGAATCCATAAACACCGCAACCTCGGTGGCACCGAGTTCGGCAGCTGCGGACAGCCCTTCGACCAACCCGTGATACTCAGCTACGTTGTTGCTGGCTTTGCCCACCACATAAGCGATTTCGCGGAGAATGTGCCGATCAGCGTCATAAACCACTGCCCCCGCCCCGGCGATCCCAGGGTTTCCGCGGGAACCTCCGTCAGCTTCGATGATGACCTTCATCGGCGTACCAAGTAGGTTCCGCAGTCCGGGCAGCGCGGCATTTCGTCTGCTGGAGTCGCGCGGATCTCAGCGAGCGCTGCCGGTGGCAACACTAGATGGCAGCCACCGCAGGTTCGGCCGGTGAATTCGGCGGCGCCCACTCCGAAGATGGCGCGCTGTTCGTCGTACGCGGCTAGAGCCTCGGCGGAGATATGCACGCGAAGTTCGGCTGCCTGACCGGAACGGTCCTTGCTGTCCTCGGCATCCTGTGCGGACTCGGCAGCGCGCTGCGCGGCGGCCAGCTTGCGCTCGATTTCGTCTAATTCGGCTCCGTTGCGGTCTACATTCGCGCGCAGTGCATGAATCTCATCATGTGCCTCTTTGAGCTCTTGCTGCATGTCCGACAAGCGTCGTTGGGCAGATACCAAATCATGTTCGAGATCCCGGCGCTGATCTGCATCGGTTGCTGCCCCGAGCCCTTGCTTGTCCGCGCTGATACGACGGTTCAACTTGGTCATATCGGACTGGATCCGTCGGATCTCCAGTTCGAGGTCAGCTACGTTGAGCTGCGCGGACGCCGCGAGGGATCGCTTCCGATCGGCTTGTTCCCGAAGCTTTGTGACCTCAGCATCCTCCGGTAGTTGCTTTCGCAAACCGGCATCCAAGGTGCGCTCAAGGTTGGCGAGCTCCAACAACTTCTTTTGTTCAGTGGGGGTAATTTTCATTGTGCGTCCTTGCTTTTGGGTGTCTTACTTGGTGGGGTCAGCGGTGATGGTCCAAGGATCCGTACGGATGTCCAGTACCTGCGTTTCTACCCCCGTCTGCGTGCTGATCACCTCAGCAGCCTGGGCACACCACGGAAACTCCGACGCCCAGTGCGCCGTATCGACGATCGCAGGTCCCCCAGCTCGCAGATGCTCATCGACGGGGTGGTGGCGCAAGTCGGAGGTGACATAAACATCCACGTCGAGGTGTCGTACCGCGTCGAGGAAACTATCTCCGGACCCGGAGGAGACCGCCACCTTGTGCACCATTTTGTCTGGATCCCCGGCAGCGCGAACTCCCCACACAGTGGTTGGCAGGGCGTCGGCCACCTGCTGGGTGAAGGCAGCCAGGGTTATTGGCTCTGGCAAGTACCCGATGCGCCCCAGGCCGGGGGCGTCGTCAAGCTGCTGCGGGACGTCAAGCTCAACACAGTCGAATGCGGGCTCCTCATAGGAGTGCGCGCTGCGAATTGCTGCTTCGATCGCTGACCGGGCTCGGGTCGGTGCCACAAACTCGATGCGGGTTTCCGCCTCGTGGTGCAGTTCACCGACGCTACCCAAGGTGGGTTGCGCACCCTGTTGTGGTCGAAACTGTCCCTGTCCCTGCCACTGGAAAACGCATTCGGTGTAGTCTCCGATTGCCCCACCACCTGCGCTAAAGACAGCTTGTTTCACTGCTTCAATGTCTGTTTCTGGGACCATCACACCCCATTTGTCCGTGCCTGGTTGCTGAGCCGGCACGATTGGCCGACCAGGTACGATACCCACCAGTTCAGCCAAGCGATCATTAACACCCGGTCGGGCCGAGTCTGCGTTGGTATGAGCCGCGAACAGCGCTACTCCATTGCTCAGCAGGGTGTGAATCACCTTGCCCTTTGGCGTATCTGCAGCAACACTCGTGACCCCGCGCAGCAACAACGGATGATGCACGAGCAAAAAGTCTGCGCCTGCCGCTACTGCAGCTTCGGCTACTTCTTGCGTACAGTCGAGCGCCACCGCGACCTTCGTGACCGGAGCTTCGGGATCCCCGCAGATGAGGCCAACCGTATCCCAAGACTCGGCGAGTTGTGGTGGGTAGGCGCGTTCAAGGACCGCGCGGATGTCTCCAACCGTAGTCATTTAGAGCTCCCTTAGTAGTTTTGCTACTTGATCTGCAGGCCGGACTGCCAGCCGCCAGTAACTCGAGTCTAGCCCGGGGAAAGTATCGCACCTGCGCACCGCAATTCCGCCAGCCAACAATCGGCGTCGAGTAGCTTCTGGATCGGCCGTCGGTGGGCGCACTAGGACATAAGGTGCCTGGGTGGCGGAGGCGATTTCAAAACCGGCACGTCCCAAGGCTTCCGTCATGGCGATCCGCTCGGCGGCGATTACCCCACCCATAATCTCCACTTCACGGGCGCCCCTTTCGGCAATGGCTGCTATTGCACGCAGCTGCAACGTGCCAAGTGGCCACTGTGCCCTACCTCGACGAAGGAGGGAAATCGTGTCTGGATGAGCAATAAGATACCCGCAGCGCAACCCAGCTATCGCCCAGGTCTTGGTGAAACTACGCAGGACGATCACATCCCTTCGAGACGCCGCTTCGGTAGCTAGAGAATCCGATTCGGAGGAGACGTCCAAAAACGCCTCGTCGACGACGAGCGTGCGTCCTTTGCCGAGCTGCAGGAGATCAGCGGGATCGTGTACTACCCCGGTGGGGTTCGTCGGGTTGCCGATCACCACTAGGTCAGCATCACCTAGGTCCTCCACGCCAGTTAATTCAAACGGCGGCGGCAAAACTACGTTGCGTACCGCGATACCCGCCTCCTGGAAAACCGCATTCGGCTCGGTGAAACCAGGGTGGATAATCGCTACTTGCTTTGGCGCAAGCTTAGGCAGCAGGGCAAAACCCTCAGATGCCCCAGCCAGCAACAACACCGACTGCGTGGGCACACCATGCAGCTTAGCGACGGCGCTTTCCGCCGTTGCAACATCTGCTGCGCTGGGGTATGCCGCCAGGTCACCCACGGCATCAATAAGTACTCGCTGCAGCCATTCAGGCGGACGATTGCCACGGACATTCACCGCGAAATCAACCTTGGCATGGGCGGCATCAATATCGCCGTGAAATCGGTAGGGATCAAAGGCACTCACCCAACTAACTCTATTGTCTGCCACACTATGAGGTGTGCATATCCTCTTTGTAGACGTTGACGGAACGCTGATCGACTCCTTCCCAGGTATCCGAGCCTCATATTTACACACCCTTGATCAGCTCCAGTGGCCTACACCAAGCGAAGACGTGATCGCCGCAATTCCCGGCCCTCCGATGGAAGACTCGATGCGTGCCCTGGGCATGAGCCCCGAGCAAGCTCGCGAGGCCCTAGGTGTTTATCTCAAGCACTATGGCGAGGTCGGCTATGCCATGAGCACGCCCTACCCTGGCATGCACGAATTCCTGCGCACATTTTCCGACGCCGGTTTCTTGCTTTGTACCGCGACATCTAAGGGGGAACAATTCGCCCGACAAGCCCTCGAGATGCACGGCTACCTGGAGTTTTTTGACTTCATTGGCGCAGCGGAGGAAGATGGCACGCGTCGTAGCAAGGCGGCTGTGATCGCGCACGTATTGGACACGATGCAGCTGCGAGATCAAACACACAGTATCCTCATGATCGGCGACCGTATTCACGACATCGAAGGCGCAGGCCAGTTCGGTATCGATACAGTGGTCGTTGACTGGGGCTACGGCACCGAAGAAGAAAGAAACTTGGCTCGCTTCCGAGCACACGACGCAATCGAGTTGGAGAGTATTGTTCATGAGTGGTCAGCGCACCGGCGGACTCAGCAGTAGTGACTTCGAGACCGAACGGACCGAAACTCTCTACGTAGTTTTTGTCTGCACGGGTAACATTTGTCGTTCCCCCATGGCCGAAGTCATGTTCCGCGACGCCGTTGAACAGGCAAAACTCACCCGATTCGTGCGTGTCCGCTCCTGCGGTATTGGAGGTTGGCACGTCGGCCAAGGCGCCGACAAACGTGCGGTGGCAGCACTCCGTAACGCTGGTCTCGACGGCTCCCAGCACCGCGCCGCCCAGCTTGGCGACGCGCATCGCTCCGCGAATCTCTTCATTGCTGCCGACCGTGGCCACGTTCAGGACCTCATCGCGAGAGGCATACCCGCCGAAAAAATCCGCTTGCTTCGCTCGTTTGACCCTACTTCCGGCGAGGACGTTGACCTCGCAGATCCCTATTACGGTGATGATTCTGATTTCGCCACCACTAGGGAGCACATTGAACAAGCAGTGCCCGGCATGTTGAACTGGGTCACGGCCACGCTGGCTACGACTTCGAGCCGTTAGGGCCCCGCGCCCAGGCAGGCTGTGGCTCGCAGGCACCTACTTGGGGTTGGTTACCTTAGCGCACTAAGCTTGGTTGATTGTGAGCACCCCAATGAAGAAACCTCAGCGTACTGGCATTTTGGCAACTTTTCTGAAGCCGGGCTGGGTGGTCACAGTTTTGCTCATCCTTGCGTTTACCTACGTGGCCTTTACGGTTCTCGCGCCGTGGCAACTCCATAAAAACACCGCACTTACGGAACGTAATCACCTCATAGAGAATTCTTTCCAGGTCGACCCGGCCCCATTGAGTGAAGTGTTTAACCCCGATGGCACGTTGCCTGCCAACCACGAGTACCGACGCGTCGAGGTGCGCGGCCACTTTCTTCCCGATTCAGAAGTCGTCATGCGCCTGCGCCCCGTAGACGCCGGCCCGGCCTTCCATGCGCTCACCCCTTTCCAAGTCGACGGCGGACCAATCATCCTGGTCAACCGAGGTTGGCAGCGACCGGCCGACGGCAAGATCCCCCCTAGCTTCACCACCGCACCGCTCGGGGAAGTCACCATCATCGGCTACGCTAGGCTCACCGAGCCAACTCCTGCGAACCCACCGATCAAGGAGCAAGGCCGCACCCAAGTACACGGGATCTCGACTTCCCAAATCAGCGAACTTACCAGTCTGAGCCTTTCACAGGACTATCTACAGCTTGCCGACGGCCAACCGGGCGTACTCACCGCGTTCCCCCTACCCAAGCTCGAAACTGGACCCCATTTGTCCTATGGAATCCAATGGATCGCCTTCGGCATTCTCGCCCCCATCGGATTGGGATATTTCATCTTCGCGGAACTGCGCGAACGGCGTCGAGAAGCAGCAGAATTGGCAGAACTTGCGGGCCTTGATGTCGCTGCGGTGGTCGAGGAAGAACAAAGCGAAACTCAGGTGTCGCAGGCGGCTCGGACACGCTCTCGCTATGGCGAGCAAGCCAGCTCGCGGAACTTGTGGGCACGTGATCGTGAGGAACGGTTTTAGCCTCGTTGAGCGCTGAACAGGACCGCCAGAACTCCCGCGATGAGCTGAGTGCGGCGGGCAAGGCGCACGGCGGCACGGACGGTGTCGGCAGTCGGTTTCGGTCCTCGACTCAACCTCGGCCGCTGCTCCGTTCCGTGCGGATAGATGGTGGGCCCGCCTAGTTGCACGCCCAGAGCAGCGGCGGCAGTCGCCTCAACCGGGCCAGCGTTCGGGCTTGGGTGTGCCGAGGCGTCTTCTTTCCATGCACGCACCGCCTCGCTCCCGCGACCTGAAATCGCAGCGCAGAGAGTGTGGATTCCGGCGGTGAGTCGGGCGGGGACATAGGCCAGCAGATCGTCCAAGTTCGCTGCTGCCCAGCCGAAGTTGTTGTATCTTTCGTTTCGATACCCCACCATCGCATCCAGAGTGTTCACGCAGCGATGCACGACCACCGTAGGTGCACCCCCGACCGCCGCCCAAAACAGTGGCGCGATCGCTGCATCGGAGGTGTTTTCGGCGATGGACTCGGTAGCTGCGCGGGCAATGCCAGCGTCATCAAGCTGCTGTGGGTCCCTCGAACACAACCACGGAACCCACGTGCGAGCTCGTTCGATATGGCCTGCGCTAAGTTCTGTTGCCACCTGTTCGCCGACGCGAGTGAGGCTGCTGCCACCAAGTGCAATCCACAAAGTGGCTGCGGTGGTCAGCGTCGGAGCTTTAGAGTGGAGCCACTGCGCGGCCAATGCAACTGGTGCCACGGTCACCAGGAGATGAGTTACACCAGCAGCTGTGCTGTCGCGATAGAGCAGCCGCTCGGTGACGGTGGCCCAAGTCCCGAAGTAGGCAACTGGGTGATGCTGCTCGGGATCAGCGAACACACGGTCGGCTACGAGTCCGGTTCCGATTGCTAAAGCACGCATGGCTGCACTCCTCAGAAATGAAAAACCCCTCCTCACGATGCGTGAGAAGGGGTTTTAGCTGTGCGCCCTGACGGGCTCGAACCGCCGACCTGCTGGGTGTAAACCAGCTGCTCTTCCAGCTGAGCTAAAGGCGCATGTCTTGCAAGTCGCTGTTGTTCTTAGCGACTCGAAAAACAATATCACGCAAAAACTAGTGCACAAAACCCACTGGTCAGGGGCTACTTTTTTACCCCGGACTGCACCAGGCAGGACCCCTGCCATGCGCCGACGCGAGTTGCTTTAGTTTGGACCAGGCCAGAGAGCTTTGCAGATTCCGCGATTTCACCTGCGACGATATGGCCCGGCTTGCCAGCACCAGGGGTGAGGAGCCAGATGCGACCGTTATCAGCGAGAGAGCGGATGGAATCTACCAATCCGTCAACCAAGTCGCCGTCTTCCTCGCGCCACCACAGCAGTACGACATCGCATACTTCATCGGTATCTTCATCCAAAAGGGCCTCGCCGATGCGATCCTCCACGGCCTCGCTGATTGCAGAGTCACAATCTTCATCCCAGCCCACTTCTTGGACGATATGATCCGGCTCAATGCCGAGCAATTGTGCATAGTCCTGGGCGCTTTTAGTTGCGGCACCCGGAGTGTCGACCACTGTGAATTTCCTCCTTATTGGGGCCTGGCCGTGTGAGCGCAGGCGTATTTAGTGCTGTTTGTGCTCAAAATACCAGCTCTATTGCATTCCCACCGAACAATGAACGATTTTTTACGCCCTTGCACTGCCTGAACTACTGTCCAGACGTGTCCGCATCGGCAGGACTTCGCACGCTTCCAGGGTTGTTTACGCCACGATATGGCCCGCCATGCAGGTTTGTCACACTATGCTACCTGCATAAATAACTTCTCAACACCGCAAACCTTGCAAACTTGTCAATTTCCAAACTTCACTTTGCAACCTGTAGCAACGAGATGTTGCATTACCCCGTATCCTTGAGCCTATATACGTGACTGCAAACCGGCTCACTGATTTCCGGTGGGTGCTTAAGTCATGTACGTCAAACAACCCTAAAGGAGAATCCATGGCTGACGACAAGCTCGGTGGCGCACCAGAAGACGGGTCAAACTTCGCCCTGATTCGCGACGGTGTCGCTTCCTACCTCAACGATTCCGACCCCGAGGAAACCGCCGAGTGGATGCAGTCCCTCGACGGGCTGCTTGCGGAATCCAGCCCAGAACGCGCCCGCTACCTGATGCTGCGCTTGCTCGAGCGAGCATCTGCTCGTCGTGTACCGCTGCCTCCAATGACATCGACCGACTACGTTAATACGATCCCGACGACACAGGAACCAGAATTCCCTGGCGACGAGGCCGTCGAAAAGCGCTACCGCCGCTGGATGCGCTGGAACGCTGCCATCATGGTGCACCGCGCCCAGCGCCCGGGCATCGGGGTTGGTGGCCACATCTCCACCTACGCGGGCGCTGCCCCGCTGTACGAAGTCGGTTTCAACCACTTCTTCCGCGGTAAGGATCACCCAGGTGGCGGTGACCACATCTTCTTCCAGGGCCACGCCTCCCCCGGCATGTACGCCCGCGCTTTCCTCGAAGGCCGTCTCTCCGAGGACGACCTGGACGGCTTCCGCCAGGAAGTCTCGCGCCCACAGGGCGGAATTCCGTCCTACCCGCACCCACACGGTATGCGCGACTTCTGGGAATTCCCGACTGTTTCGATGGGCCTGGGCCCAATGGATGCCGTCTACCAGGCGCGCTTCAACCGTTACCTACACAACCGCGGCATCAAGGACACCTCTCAGCAGCACGTGTGGGCGTTCCTCGGCGATGGCGAGATGGACGAGCCAGAATCTCGTGGCGTGCTCCAGCTAGCTGCCCTGAACAACCTGGACAACCTCACTTTTGTGATCAACTGTAACCTGCAGCGTCTCGACGGCCCGGTGCGCGGCAACACGCAGATCATCCAGGAACTCGAGTCCTTCTTCCGCGGTGCCGGCTGGTCCGTCATCAAGGTGGTCTGGGGTCGCGAATGGGACGAGCTGTTTGCCAAGGATAAGGAGGGCGCTCTCGTCGACCTGATGAACAACACCCCAGACGGTGACTTCCAAACCTTCAAGGCTAACGACGGCGCATACGTCCGCGAACACTTCTTCGGTCGTGACCCACGCACCGCGAAGCTCGTTGAAGACATGACCGATGAGGAAATCTGGAACCTGCGTCGTGGCGGCCACGACTACCGCAAGATCTACGCAGCTTACAAGCGTGCGATGGAGACCAAGGACCGTCCAACCGTCATCCTGGCGCACACCATTAAGGGCTACGGCCTCGGCCACAACTTCGAAGGCCGAAATGCCACCCACCAGATGAAGAAGCTGACCCTGGAGGATCTCAAGCTCTTCCGCGATAAGCAAGAGATTCCAATCTCTGATGCTGAGCTGGAGAAGGATCCATACCTGCCTCCGTACTACAACCCAGGTCCAGATTCCCCAGAAATCAAGTACCTGCTCGAGCGTCGTAAGGAACTCGGCGGATTCCTGCCGGAACGTCGGGAAACCTACACCCCGATCGAGGTCCCTGATGTGGATTCGTTGAAGTCCCTGCGTAAGGGCTCCGGTAAGCAACAAGTGGCTACCACCATGGCTGTGGTGCGTACCTTCAAGGAGCTCATGCGGGATAAGGAGCTGGCCAAGCGGCTGGTGCCGATCATCCCGGACGAGGCTCGTACCTTCGGTATGGACTCCTGGTTCCCAACGCTGAAAATTTACAACCCGCACGGCCAGAACTACACCCCGGTTGACCACGATCTGATGCTGTCCTACCGCGAGGCTGTCGACGGCCACATCCTGCATGAAGGCATCAACGAAGCAGGCTCTACCGCTTCCTTCATTGCTGCTGGTACGTCGTATGCCACACACGGAGAAGCGATGATCCCGCTGTATATCTTCTACTCGATGTTTGGTTTCCAGCGCACCGGTGACTCGATCTGGGCTGCTGGTGACCAGATGGCTCGTGGCTTCCTGCTTGGTGCCACCGCTGGCCGAACCACCCTTACCGGTGAGGGCCTACAGCACATGGATGGCCACTCCCCAGTTTTGGCTGCCACCAACCCAGCTGTCGTCTCCTACGACCCAGCATTCGCTTACGAAATCGCACACCTGGTCCGCGAAGGCATCGACCGGATGTACGGCCCGGGCCGTGGCGAGAACGTCATCTACTACCTGACGATCTACAACGAGCCAGTATCGCAGCCCGCTGAGCCAGAAAACCTGGACGTCGAAGGCCTACACCGCGGCATCTACCAATATGCCGTCGGCGAGGGCACCGGCCACGAGGCCAACATCCTCGCTTCTGGCATCGGCATGTCCCAGGCACTGCGCGCGGCAGATATGCTCCGCGAAGACTACAGCGTGAAGGCCAATATCTTCTCCGTGACCTCATGGAACGAGTTGGCCCGCGAGGGCGCAGCCCGCGACTTGGAACAACTGCGTAACCCAGCCGCTGAGCTGGAAGACGCGTTTGTCACCAAGCAGCTGTCCCACGTCTCCGGCCCATTCGTCGGCGTGTCGGACTTCGCCACAGCCGTCCCTGAGCAGATCCGCAAGTGGGTCCCAGGCGACTACACCGTGCTCGGCGCCGACGGTTTCGGTTTCTCCGATACTCGCGCAGCAGCTCGCCGCTACTTCAACATCGACGCAGAATCCATCGTGGTTGCTGTGCTGATGGGCTTGGCTCGCGAAGGAAAGATTGAGATGGCCGTGGCAGACGCCGCAGCCAAGAAGTACAACCTCACGGATCCAACCTCCGTGTAGTACTTCGCTAACACAAAAGGTGGCTATTTGGGCAGGTCTTCCTGCTCAGATAGCCACCTTTTCATGCTCTGTATTCCAAGAGTCAACAGCGAGAGAGCAGTTCTGCGAGTGCACCGTTGACCACTTCAGGGGCTTCCAAAATGATCATGTGTCCCACCCCCTTGGTTTCGATCAGAGTGGCATCAGGCCAACGATCGACAATGTGCTTGGACTGCGATAGCGGAGTGACGTGATCATCTCGGCCGACGATAACGAACCCGGGGAGGCCTGCCAGACGGTCAGCTGCGGCCACTTCATCATGCTCCTGCAAGTCATGGAAGTAACCGGCAAATGTTGATAGCGGCGTTTTGTGGATCATGTCGGCATGGAACTTGACCAGGTCATACGGCGTCGAGTGCCGTTTGAAAACTGTGGCCGCTAGCGCTGGCGCCAGTAAATCTGCCATTTCTTCGCGAAACTTGTCAATGCGTTCCGGGGAAGACTCGAGAATTCGATAGGCCCGGTCAGCGATCGGCATTGCCAGTACCTGTGGCAACCCTTGTGCTGAAAGCGATTCGATGGACGTTGCAATGAGCATTAAGCCCCGAATGCGTCGATACACTGCCTCCGGTGCGCGACGCAGCAGGCTCAAAGCGATCAAACCACCCAAGGAATGCCCAACGACGATGAGTGGCCCTGCCGGGGCTAACGCATCGATAGCAGCCCGGACGTCGTCCGCAGCTCCGTCCACGGTCAGCAGCTCGGGGTCATACTCCCCGGTGCGGCCGTGCCCACGCAAGTCAAGCATCAAGCAGCGCACGCGCGGGTAATTATCTCGCAGGAAGCGGGCCTGCTGGAAGAAAGAATCCGCGGCAAGGGTGAAGCCGTGTATAAAAACGACTGTGGTCTCCGCATCATCGGGACCCAGGGTGTAGGTGGTAATGGGACCAGCCGGGCCGTCAATGTGCCCAATGGTGCACAAATTCCCCAGCCCAGGGACTTGTTTGGTCGGCGGGTTGGTGAGCCTAGCGAGGCGGTTGAACAATGGGGAGAAGTCCATGGAGCGACAAGTATCTTTCTTAAGGCTGGAAGCTGATGCCCTAGCTTATCGAACAACCGAGTAATGTTGTAGGGACACTATTTTTCGTCCTGCGTGGTTGCAGTAAGGAGATTTCCCATGAGTGAGTCCGGACGCGACGCCAAAAGCATCTTCGCGGCGCTGAGCGATCTCATCGTCAAGTGCACCGGATTTGATCCCGACGAGATCCGCCGAGAATCACGCATCAATGATGAACTAGCCATCGATTCGCTGTCACTGGTGGAAATTGCCGTTCGCGCGGAGGACACCTTCGGCGTGCGTATCGACGATGACGCAGTCAATTCCTTCCACACCGTCGGCGATGCCGCCGACTACCTCGAAGCTCGCCTCAAAGACTAATCGACGATTCGCAAGTCCACGATAAAGCCGTGCGCTAGCGCCAGCTTGGCGACGGCGGCGTCGAAAAGCTCCAGTTCGGCCAGAGAACCGGTCAAGACTTGCCGACACGCGATGGTGCCCGGCGCTGACTGACTACGGTGCCACTGCGTGCACCAGGCAGCTGTGAGCGGGTCTGCACCAGGGACATAGAGCTGAGATGGGCTGGTTAAGCAGTCCACCATGAGGTCTTCCACTGTTCGTCGCAAAGATCGGGGCATCCGATCGATTGCGAGCACAGCGGTGCTGGCGGTGCACACCTCGTGGTGCGTCCGCTGTGGTGAAAAGGTGGTCACGAGTGGTGTCCTTTATGAATTGTTGCGGGCAAACAGCGAGCGCTTGTTTGCAAGACGAGCATCGTCTTCCCCAACGTCCTCGTGTGCAACACCCGCCATTGTGCGCAACACCATCCACAAGGGCAACCCTCAACTAACACTTCATTCCCCCGTTTATTGAAGTTCAAGTTGAGGTTAATGGCAGTAGCTGACTAGCGGGTGGCGCTGGCCCAGAGGTCGTCGTTGAAGTCGCCCCAGCGAGGCTTGGCCCACTCCCCGAAGGCGCGATCTGTGAGCACGATCCCGGCACAGGAAGCAGCCAAGTCCAACCACAGAAATGTCCCGGACTGCCCGAAATGCCCAACAGTTGCTGGGGGTTGGTGAGAACCAGTCCAATGCGGATTCTTCTCCCCTTTGATCTCGAAGCCCAAGCCCCACGAACACGGGTTAAACCGGCCATAACCAGGCACAATACCTGCCAGATCGGGGAACTGTACCGTAGTAGCCTCGCCCAAGGTTTCCGGGGAAATTAGGCGCGGGTCGAGCACCTCGGCCGCAAACTTCACTAAATCAGCGACGCTTGCCTGCGCGCCGTGCCCAGCCGACCCGAGCAAGCGAGCTGATTCCATGCCGAGCGGCTGGAACACGGCTTCAGAAAGGTAGTCCGCAAACGACATTCCTGCCTCTGTGGCGACATAGTCTGCGAGAATGTCGAACCCTGCAGAAGAATACAGCCTGCGCTCGCCCACCGGACGTTCCGGTTCCGGGTTGGAAAACCCTACCCCGGAGGCGTGTGCGAGGAGGTGCCGCACGGTGGCTCCTGCTGGCCCCGCGGGCGAATCCAGCTCAAAAACTCCTTCCTCAATCGCCACCAGAAAGCCGTATGCCGCCAGCAGCTTGGTCACACTGGCTAGTTCAAACACCCGGGAGGTATCCCCACTGGTGTTGATGCTAGCCGGCGTAAGCAATGCGCCAGCGGCGTTATCGACGGGCCAAGATTGAATGCGATCGAGCGTTTCAGTCATGCCCCCAAGTGTAATGAGTGTGGCCTAGCTACCCACGCGCACTTCCTGCTTTTCCAGAGCCTCTTGCTTTTCCAGCGCGGCTTCTGCGGTCTTGGTGTCGTCAAGGAAGACGGATTCGTCGAGAAGCCCTTCGCGCTTAGCCACGATCATTGGCACGAGCGCCTGACCTGTGACGTTGACGGCGGTGCGGCCCATATCGATGATTGGGTCAATCGCCAACAGCAGCCCCACGCCTTCGAGTGGCAACCCGAGTGTGGACAGGGTCAAGGTGAGCATCACGGTAGCACCGGTGGTGCCCGCGGTGGCTGCAGAGCCGATCACCGAGACGAAGGCGATCAGGATGTAGTCAGTCAGTTGCAGCGGCACGTGGTAGAACTCGGAGACGAAAATCGCAGCGATCGCTGGGTAAATCGAGGCGCAGCCATCCATCTTTGTGGTGGCACCTAGCGGAGCAGCAAAGGACGCGTAGGCCCGAGGGACACCCAGCGCCTGCGAGGTGGTGCGCTCCGTCACTGGCAGCACGCCCATCGACGAGCGCGTAACAAAACCGAGGGAAGTAAGTGGCCACACCTTGCGGAAGAACTGCGCAACGCTCAGGCCATGCATCTTCAAGATAACTGGGTAAATCACACCGATGACCAGCGCCAAACCAATGTAGATCGCCAGAACAAAGTGCCCCAATGAACCAATCGCCTGCCAGCCATAAACGGCAACTGCCTTACCAATCAGCGCTGCGGTACCGATCGGCGCAAGGCGAATAATCCACCACAGCACCTTCTGCACGATCGCCAACACCGACTCCGCCAGCTCCAGCACCGGCTCCGCCTTCTTACCGACCTGCAGCGCAGCCACACCAAAAGCAATCGACAACAGCAGCAGCTGCAAAACGCTAAAGCTTGTCGACGCACTGTCGCCCTTCACCGAGACGCTCAGGCCCAGGATATTGCTTGGGACCAGCCCCTGCAGGAATGCCCACCAGGACCCAGTGCTCGACGGTGCCTTCGCAGCAGCCTCGGAGACAGTCGTGTGCGTACCTGGCTGCAAAACCAACGCGACGAGGATACCCACCACAACCGACGCGAAAGCCGTGATTGCGAACCACACCAAAGTTTGCCAGGCGAGCTTAGCTGCATTGGAGACCTGACGCAGGTTTGAGATGCTGGTCAGCACAGCTGTTACTACCAGGGGCGGAATGAGCACCTTCAACAAGCTGACGTACGCGCTACCAACTTGAGTCAACCCCTGGGTCAGCCAGTTACCCTCCGCCATTCCACGGGCAGCTAGCCCTAAGGCTATACCGATAATCAGACCATAAATGATCTGGGCACCGAAGCTGGTAAACCTATTGGCACCCGATGAAGTCTTTGCCATCTCATTCCCATCCCTAAAGTAGACCGATTAGTCTATCTTGACTTTGTTTCATTTTGCTTAACGTCGGAATTTTAGCGCTTATTCCCGTCGTGTCATAATTGATTAAATGTAGACTAACTAGTCTACTTCTGCGGTGGTGCTGAGGTTGCGGTTCAGTCGACGCACTAGCGCTCGTGGCAGGGTGGACCGGTGCGCCGACGCACCATCGTCAGTGCGTCATGCGTGCTCCATCCGTGAGCCCTCAACGCGCCCTCAGCGCGCCCTCAGCGCGCCCTCAGCGCGCCGAATACCTTCGAGAATGCGCCGCAAATTTCTTACAACCTGAAAGGCAATCGGGGGTTAAGTAAAGAAACGGGTGTCTCTGATGCGTGTTTTCCGCGACGTTGTAGGCCCGAAGCCAGTATTTACTGTTGTCTGGGGGGCCGTAGCCGCTCGATGTCGTCACTTCGGTGTAGTCGGACTACCGCTGCGGGATTATATTCATTAAACAACGCTGCTCTACGTAGTCAGACTACGCCGAAGCGACGACATAGCACTTATGCAGCAAACCCGCACCGCCGACGACACCCCAACCGGACACACTTTTCTTTACTTAACCCCAGATCCGCAAACCGAAGAAACAACAAAACCCGCTCCTGTTTCCACAGGTAGCGGGCTTATTACTTGCTCCTCCAACTGGGCTCGAACCAGTGACCCTTCGATTAACAGTCGAATGCTCTGCCAACTGAGCTATGGAGGAATATGTTTTCCCTCACCCTTCCGGGCGCTTCCAACGAGAATTAACTATATAGTCGGGTGCCGTTTCAAATCAAATCGCCAGTTCAAGACCGTTTTTTCGGCTTCGATACCCGCTAAAGCTATACTAAATTCCATCGTTGTGTTTCGCACCGATGCAGGGGCTATAGCTCAGTCGGTTAGAGCCGTGGACTCATAATCCATTGGTCGCGGGTTCGAGCCCCGCTGGCCCCACAATAAACCTGCAAAACCCTGCAAAACCCTGCACATTCTCACTATGTGCAGGGTTTTCACGCCTCATCACGCTCCCGCGTGCTCCGTATCAGCGCACTCATCGCCATCACTAACAAAATCGCCAACGTCACAATGGCAAGCAAGAGTTCTTTGCCTCGCACAAATCCCAACACAGCGGCTTGTGCACAAAGTTGTTGGTCCACTGAAACCAAGCTAGGCAGCCCGGACGTGCCGTGCGTCGCGAGGAACATCCAACCAATCAACACGAACAACGCGCCAGCAATCGCGGATGTCGTATGCAAACGTAGCGGACCGAAGTGAAACACTCGTCCTCGCAGCCAGGTAACCGATCCCAACCGGCGGCTGTCCCACAGCCAAGCCAAGAGGAAAAGCGGAAGCGCCATACCGAAGGCATAGGAAAGCATGACGAGTGCCCCGATGATGGCGGATCCGGTGACGGTGGCCGTCGTTAAGACTGCCCCCAGTAAAGGCCCAGCGCAGAAACCGGCGAAGCCGTACACCGCCCCCAGGAGAAACACCGAGAGCCAGCTGACCCCGCTCACTCGAGAATTGAGAGAGGAGAGGAAGGGAATTCGGAACCCGCCGCCGAAGAATGTCAGCACGCCAAGGGCGATGACCAGCCAGCCGCCCGCAGTAATGAGGGTGCTGCGTTGCCCCGCAAGCAGAGAGCCTGCCCAGCCGAGCCCCATCCCAATCGGCACGAGGACGAGGGACAATCCGGCGAAGAACACGGAAGTCCGCAGGAGAAGCTGTCGCGCCGATTGGAAAGCGTAGGCGAAAAATGCCGGTAAGAGCAACGCTGAACAGGGGCTAAGTAAAGACAGGACGCCACCCAAAAACGCCCCGAAGATCCCGACTGAAACCATGTGGCCCACCGTATCGCACGTTTTGGGTAAAGTGGCGGTGAGCAGCGCCTGCCGTGCAGGTTGCCACAATCCACCCCACTAGCGAGGATAATTCTTTACCCATGATTCAGTTCGTTGTAGGTGCCGCAGCCGGATACGTATTCGGAACCAAAGCTGGTCGACGCCGGTTTGAGCAAATCAAAAAGGGCTACGAACTCGCCGTCAACTCCCCCGCCTCCCAGGCAGCCGTGCGGGCGACCCGTAAAGCTATCGCGAATCGGCTCGATCCGGAACCCCGCATGAAAGAAGTCAAAAACCTGCATCGCCCGGACGGTTCACAGATCCTCGAGCCTGATCACGACTAGTTCAGCGCCCGGTTCAGCAACTCTCGTCGTGCTTGCTCCAGAGCGATCAGATCTGCGAACAGCGAGTTGTAGGCCTGTTCGTCGTCGGAAGGCCGCATCCGCTGCAATTGCCCTTTGAGCAGCGCAATCTGATTGCCGACCCGAATTTCCTGTAGACGCGACAACACCGAATCACAATAGCGAGGCAAGTCGGCCTCGTCGCAGTTGATGGGCTCAACGGTCAGTTCTGAGAGCAGCGATCGTTCGGTGAGGTCGCTCAAAGAATCCGCCACTCGTGGCAGCCATGCCCCAACATTCCACTGTTGGCCATCCCAAGCGCCGACAGTCCCGTCAGCGCCAGCGATGGCCAGCCGGAGGCGTCGATAAGCTGGCTGTGTGAAGCAGTCCTCGACTAGGCCGTCGAAGTAGTCCCCAGCGATCCACGGGTATTGCAGGGCGAGCTTGAGGGACTCCCGCTCCGGCCACAGCCGCGGGTTCTTCCGGTCCGGCAGCTGCACCATCGGAGCCACCGGCGCCGCTGGCGTAGCTTGTCGACGCGCACCTCGCTTAAACTTCTCCTGCTTCGGCATCCGTAGCGCCGCCCGGACCTGAGCAATCACCTCACCTGGATCCGCCCAGCCAATCCACCCAGCCAACTGTCGCGCATATTCGTTGCGGAGAGTTTCATCGCGGATGTCCGCAAGCACGGGCACTGCCCGCTGCAACGCCTGCAGGCGGCCCTCAACGCTATCCAGCGGGAACTCCGCGATAATCGCGCGCAGGACGAACTCAAACATCGGGAGCCGGCGCGCCACGAGATCCCGAACAGCGCCATCGCCCCGCGCCAGTCGCAAGTCACAAGGATCCATGCCATCGGGCGCCACCGCCACATAGGACTTACCCGTAAACTGCTGGTCGCCCTCGAATGCACGCATCGCAGCCTTTTGTCCCGCTTCATCGCCGTCGAAGGTATAGATCAGTTCGCCACGGAAGAAGTTGTCGTCGAGCATGAGGCGACGCAGCATCTGCAGGTGGTCCTCGCCGAAGGCAGTGCCACAGGATGCCACCGCGGTAGTAATTCCCGCAGCGTGCATCGCCATGACATCGGTGTAGCCTTCTACCACCACGGCTTGGTGCCCGGCCGCGATGTCTTTCTTGGCCATATCGAGCCCGAAAAGCACCTTGGATTTGTTGTACAGCAAGGTGTCGCGGGTGTTGAGGTATTTGCCCATCTTGTCGTCGTCGAAAAGCTTGCGGGCGCCGAAGCCAATCACATCGCCAGCGAGGTTCTTAATCGGCCACAACAGGCGTCGGTGGAACTGATCTATGGGGCCACGCTTGCCCATTTTCGACAAGCCGGCGGCTTCCAGTTCCTCATAGCTAAAGCCCTTGCGGAGGAGGTGTTTGGTCAGAGTGTCCCAACCCGCGGGGGCGTATCCGCAACCGAACTGGTGCGCGTGTTCTGCAGAGAAGCCGCGCTGGGTGAGGAATTCCCGCGCCGGCTGCGCTTCCGGAGTTTCCAGCTGCTGCACATAAAACTCATGGGCATGCCGGTTGGCGAGGATCAGGCGCTGGCGGGTGCCGGGCTCTTCTCGACGCCCAGGTCCCCCGCCCTCGTAATTAATGTGATAGCCGATTTTGTCAGCGCACACCTCCACCGCTTCCGGGAACGAGATGTGCTCCATCTTCATTAAGAAGGAGAAGACATCGCCACCTTCACCAGTGGAAAAGCAGTGGAAGTAGCCACGGTTGGGTCGGACGTGGAAAGAGGGGGTCTTTTCGTCCTTAAACGGCGACAGCCCCTTGAGGGAGTCCGCCCCGGCAGGCTTGAGCTGGACATACTCGCCGACGATCTCCTCGATCGGGGTACGCTCACGGATCGCTTGAATATCACTTTCCGGAATCCTGCCTTTTGCCATGTTCTAACCATAGCGTGCCTGGCAAGTCGTACTCCTAGCTGCGAACTATTGGCTGGCAAAGGTGCTAAAATCGCGTTGCTGCCCGGCAATCTGACACAATAACTCCCATGGCCGCACGGAAAACAGCGTTAGCAAGCATTGGTGGGTTGGCACTTGTCATCGCCGCCTCCTTCTTTGGTTTTGACCTCACCTCCAATTCTTCCGACTCGAACAAGCAGGCTGCCACCCACACCGCCCAGCCCTCGGCCACCGCTCAAGGCAGCCGCGCCACTAGCACCGCTCGAAGCACCAGTGCCAGCAACACCCCGAAACAGAACGCCTCCAAGCAGGGCACATCTGGTCTGCCTACGTGCCCCGTCGCAACCCTGCCAGACCAAGCTCGCGACGTCATCGGCGACATCAAAGCCGGCGGACCTTTCCAATACCCGGACAATGACGGGGTGCATTTCGGCAACTTTGAAAACAAGCTCCCCCGAAACAACTACCGGGAGTACACCGTCGAAACGCCCGGCTTAGGCCACCGCGGCGCCAAGCGCATCGTCACGGGTGGCGGCTCTGACCGTAACCCTGACACGTGGTTCTTTACCTCTGACCACTACGAAAACTTCTGCGAGATTCCCGATGCCGAATAACACCCACACCTCAAAAACGCTGCTTCTCGACGCCCGCCGCGCCTTCACCCTCGACGAGTTCTTCGCGCAATTCAGCGCTGCAGCACTCCCCGGCCGCCCCGTGGCGACCAACCTCGACGGCTTCGCTGACTATGTCCGCGAAACACGCCTAGGTGGACTTGTGTTGCGAGGTTGTCGCCTGAGTATTCCGGAGTATCAGCGCCTCGCCGATGTCGCACGAGAACTCGGATTGAAGCTGACGACTATTGCCTAACCATAGAAGCCGGCGATTTCGACCGCTGATTTCGCCGTTCGTTCCAGGCGAGATTCCGTCATCGATGCGATTTGGTCGATAACTACCCGTTGGCGCTGGGCATCTGACTCGGCCCGGTCGAACCAGAATTGGAACATCGGGTCCAGCGTGCCGGGAGCGCCCAGCCACAGGTAGTCATACACTCTGGTGATGCGCTCTCGCTGGCGATCTTGACGCATAAGGTGCGAAGGTTCGTCCATGACGTAGAGCACGGCAATCGTCTTGAGCAACTTGACCTCATTCGCGGCCTTTTCCGGCACGACGAGATCACCGAAGCTGCGGCCTAGGACATCGTTTTCAGCCCGGGTAGCAGAAATCGTGACTCCTACGTAACGCCCCACCAACTCCGAAGTCATAGCTTTGAGCGCCACCAGGGCACGCAGCGATCCATCAAATTCCGCGGCAGCGCGCACGATGGGCAGTTGGCGGAGCCGGTCGGCAGCGTCTAGCAGTGCCTCAGGCTCGCCACCAAACGCGCGGGCTCCTTTTTCGGCCAACGCGGCAAGCTCCACCAAATCCCACAAGACAGCCAGTGAAATCCGGCCCGATAGTACGCCGTCTTCGACGTCATGCACGGAGTAGGCGATATCGTCGGACCAGTCCATAACTTGGGCCTCTACCGGTTTACGCTGATCCGGGTGCCCTTCTCGCAGCCAGTCAAGGATCTCCTGGTCTTCTTCATATGCCCCATACTTGCGAGGATTGGTTGCTGCCGTCCAGGGGTACTTGCAGGCCGCGTCGAGGGCAGCTCGGGTGAGGTTGAGCCCAAAGCTCTCCTGGCCCGGTCCCAACACCTTAGGTTCCAGTCTCGTTAAGATGCGTAAGGTTTGGGCATTTCCTTCAAAACCACCGCATTGATCTGCAAGTGCGTTGAGAGCAACCTCCCCATTGTGTCCATATGGCGGGTGTCCAATGTCATGGGACAGCGCAGCCAGCTCGCACAGGTCCTTGTCTAACCCCAGTCCTTCCCCAATGCCCCGCGCAATCTGGGCAACTTCCAGGGAGTGAGTTAGGCGAGTGCGGGGAGTGTCACCATCTCGAGGTCCGACGACTTGAGTTTTGTCGGCGAGTCGTCGCAAAGCTGCAGAATGCAGCACCCGTGCTCGATCGCGGGCAAAAGCACCGCGATGTTCCTCAGTGTTGACCAGCTGGCTGCCTTTTTCGGGCTCGGTAAATCGTCGCTCGAAGTCTGCAGCTGAATACGCGAACTGGGTCACTTGCATCATTTCTTGTTGGTTCGTTATAGGTACGCATTCATCTTGCCCTATTTCAACCCACAGATTTCACTGGCGCGCACTATTCTGGGTAGATATGAATCGGTCAACTGGAATTATCGCGTCCCTGTGCGTCTTCGGCTTGAGCTCGACCATGCCGACGCTCCTTCCAACAGCCTATGCCGCAAGCGCCTTTTCGACGCCCGCCTCGCCAACAGCAGGAACACAGCCGTTGCTCCTGGCAGAAGCCCCGCAGCAATACCAGCAGACCGTGACAGACAATGCTGGGGTGCTCACTGCAGATCAGCGCTCTGATTTGGAAGACAAGATCAAGACGCTGCAAAAGGAAAAGCAGATCAAGGTTTACGTGGTCTTTGCCCAGGACTTCTCCGGACTCGACGGCCCTACCTGGGCGCAGCAAGCTCGGGCGAAGAACAGCGGCCCCAACGTGATCGTGTTCGGCGTGTCGCCCGCGACCAGTGACTACGGCATTTCCTACGGCTCAAACATTCAACAGTCAGATCAAAAGCGCATCGATAAGGCCGCCTACGACAAGCTGGTGGACCGTGATTTTGCAGGCGCTGCCAGCGCTGTCATTGCTGCTGCCGGTGGGAAGTCCAGCGGAGGTGGTTCCACGAGCTCGCCAAGTGCGCCCAGTGGCTCCTCCTTGGGCTGGCTGGGCGCTGGTGCCGCCGGAATTGCCGCGGTAGGTGGAGGCGCGTGGGTTGCTTCTCGACGTCGCAAGAAAACGATGACAGCAGACGCCAAGGCAATCGATCCGGCCGATACCAATAGTCTGCTTCGTCTTCCTACCGACGTGCTGTATACCCGCGCCCATGAACAGCTGGTCGAAGTGGATGAATCTATCCGCCGTGGCCGGGAGGAACTCGATGTGGCTATCGCGGAGTTCGGCGCCGAGCGCACTCGCTCCTTTACACGCGCAATGAATAATGCCAACTCCACTATGCAAAAGGCATTTGCACTGCGTCAGCGCTTGGACGACTCCATCCCGGAAAGCGAACAGGAACGTCGCGCGATGCTCTTGGAGATCATCTCCAGCTGTGGTGTTGCGCAAGAGGAAATCACCAAAGAATCGGCTGCGTTCGCGCAGATGCGCGACCTGCTCATCAACGCCTCCACCAAGATCGATGAACTCACACGTTCCCTCATCGATCTGCGCACCCGCCTGCCTCAGGCTGAAATCACCTTGAGCGAGCTGCACACTCGTCATTCTGCCGACGTGCTCACCTCAATTGCGGACAATATCGCACTTGCGACCGCTAGTATCGACGAAGCCGAAAAGTCCCTCGAGGCCGCGCGCTCGGTGTCGCAACTTCCGGCCGGCCAGCAAGGTTCACTCATCGACGACCTTCGGCGCACCGAAATCGCAGTACAAAAAGCCGACAAGCTTCTTAGCGGCGTCGAACATGCCGATGACAACATTGCGACCGCCAAGGCCCGCTTGGACGCGCTGATCGAGGAAATCAAGCAGGAGATCAACGAATCTACCACCTTGAAAGCTCACGGGCAGAGCTCCGGAGTAGCCACTGACTGGAACGCGCTCGACGCAGCCGTAACAAAGGGGCAGGCAGCACTAGCCCAGGCACAACAAACCGCGGAATCAGATCCGCTCGGTGCGTTTTCGATGCTCACGGAGGTCGATGCTGCGCTCGATGAACAGCTTGACAAGCTGCGCCAACGTGCGGCCGATCAAGATCGCGCGCTGAGTGTCTTCGACAACACCTTGCAATCGGCCTTCGCTGCAATTCAAGGCGCCGAAGACCTCATCGCCACTCGCGGGCGAGTAGTGGGTGCCCAGGCTCGTACCCAGTTGGCGGATGCTAAGCGTCTCTACGCTCAAGCGCAGCTAGCGCGCACCTCGGACACCCGCGGTGGAATCGAGGCAGCCCGACAAGCTCTCACTGCGGCGCAACGCGCGGCTGCATCTGCGCAGCATGACATCGAGGATTACCAGCGTCGCCAAAACTACTCCGGTGGTGGCAGCGGTGGCATTGTCACCGGCATGTTGATCAACGAGATCATCAATTCCGGGCTGCGGGGTGGTTTCGGCGGCGGAGGCTTCGGTGGTTTCGGCGGCGGAGGCTTCGGTGGTGGAGGCGGTGGCGGGGTCTCCGGCGGAAAGTTCTAGCGACCCCCGCCCCACCTGGGGCCGTGGCTAGGCTAAAACTTGGGTCTGCGAACTGGTGAATCTACCAACACACAGGCCCAAGATAGGAAAACCGCGTCTAGGTCTGGGAGTTCTTCGGCGTATTGTTCGCCGACAACTTGTACTTTCCCTGAGATCAGCGGGCGGATCCTTGCCATAGGCCCCTGGGCACCATAGATCATGCGTTCTTTGCGCCACAGCGATAGTCGTGGCAGGTCATAGGCGGCGCTGCCACATTGCGCAACCAATCTGCCCACTGTCATCCCTCGCTGATGGACGGTAAATACCCTTCCATCTGAGGAAGTCGCCCGCGCCCGAAACACCATTGTTCCGGGCGTGGACTCTATGAGGAGCCTTTCCCCATTCGTGTGAATAACGTCGGAACGCACTTGGGCGATGAGCCCACCCAATTCGTCACGAAGCTCGTTGCCCGTCCAAGTCCAGATCGTGGCCATCGTGCGTTCTCCCATACAGCACTAAAACAGGAACACCAGCAGCGAAAACACGGACAAAATCAGTAGGGAGATCGATAGGATCCAGTTGGTGGCGACCATCTTCTCCTCCAACGCGATCCGTGCAACCCAGGCCAAGAATACCTTTTCGGAATCTTCCAACTCCGCGTCCGGCTCCAGTTCGACGCTCACCCGGCGTACCCCATGGTTCGCCCCGGTGAATTGGCCCAGCTTGACGTCGTTTTCATCCAGGATCCAGTCAGTCTTTTGCTCGTTGATCAGATCAATATCGCGCAGGTTGACGTTGGTGTTGATTTCCTTGGACTGTTTGAACGGCTTTGCTGAACGAGCCTCGTAAGTCACGTGCGCATTGCTCGCGCGCGCACAGTCAGCTTCCCGCTCGAATCTCCATTCCTCGTCGCCGATGACCGCTCGTGCGCTACCGTCTTCCTTTTCCACAAAGTCGGTGAGCACCCGGGCGTCGTCAAGCACCTGCATAACGACGCCCGCGTCGGTCTTTTGTCGGGTTGACCAGCTCAGTGTCACAACTATGCCCCGATGAGTCGCTGGGCGAGGTATGCCTGTAGCTCGGCCAGTGGCACGCGCTCCTGCTCCATCGTGTCGCGTTCGCGCACGGTGACGGCCTGGTCTTCGAGCGAATCGAAGTCGAAGGTGACACAGAACGGAGTACCGATCTCATCTTGACGGCGGTAGCGGCGACCGATGGCACCGGAGGTATCGAAATCGACGTTCCACAGCTGACGCAGTTCGCGAGCCAGCTTCTGTGCCGGCTCGGTGAGCTCAGGCTTCTTAGACAACGGCAGCACCGCAACCTTAACCGGCGCCAGGCGTCGGTCCAGCTTAAGCACCACGCGCTTATCCACCCCACCCTTAGCGTTCGGAGCTTCGTCCTCGGTGTAGGCATCAATCAGGAACGCCATCATGGAGCGGGTCAGACCAAAGGAAGGCTCGATCACGTATGGATGGTACTTTTCACCAGTGACCTGGTCGAAGTACTTCATTTCCTCCACCGAATGCTCAGTGTGCTGAGAGAGGTCGTAATCGGTGCGGTTGGCCACACCCATCAGCTCGCCCCACTCGTTGCCGGTGAAACCGAAACGGTATTCGAAGTCGATGGTGCGGTCCGAGTAGTGTGCGCGGTCATCGGCAGGGACGTCGAACTGGCGCAGGTTCTCCGGCTTAATGCCAAGGTCAATGAACCAGTTCCAGCAGTCGGTGACCCACTCGTCGAACTTTGCCTCCACCTCCGATGGGTGCACGAAGTACTCGATTTCCATCTGTTCGAACTCGCGGGTGCGGAAGATGAAGTTACCTGGGGTGATCTCGTTGCGGAACGCCTTGCCCAGCTGACCAATGCCGAATGGAGGCTTCATGCGCGCGGAGTTCATCACGTTTTTGAAGTTGATGAAAATACCTTGCGCGGTCTCCGGGCGCAGGTAGGCCAGGCCTTCCTTATCGTCCACGGCCCCGAGATAGGTCTTCATCAGTCCGGAGAACATCTTTGGTTCGGTCCAGTTGCCAGGCTGGCCGGTTTCTGGATCGGGGATGTCTGCCAGACCGTTTGCCGGCGGGTGTCCGTGCTTAGCTTCGTAAGCTTCGATGAGGTGGTCAGCGCGGTAGCGCTTGTGCGTATGCAACGATTCCACAAGTGGATCCGTAAAAGTTTCCACGTGTCCAGAGGCTTCCCACACCTGACGAGGGAGAATGACGGAGGAATCCAGGCCCACGACATCGTCGCGACCTTGGACGAAGGTGCGCCACCACTGGCGTTTGATGTTCTCCTTCAGTTCCACGCCCAAGGGACCGTAGTCCCAGGCCGAACGCGTACCACCGTAGATTTCTCCACATGGGTAGACCAGTCCGCGACGCTTCGCGAGGTTTACTACTTGATCAATGACGGAAGCCACAGCTCTCCTTGCAGTTATCGCACCAAGTCACCTGCCGAGTGTGCGCCCCAGCCACATTCCGGCAATGAACGGGCGGATCACGCTCCACTTCTCGCAGCTTGACGCAAGAAAGATGTTTCCCGACTGGCTGCCGGGCGTACTTATCCCCTTAGTTTAGCTAACTGTGTCCAACGCCCCTTTCATAGCCATTGACCAGCAACATCACCCAGACATAACGTAATCATTAGCGGCTTTGAATAAAAGGAGTCATCATGGCACAACCCCCAAACTATGACGGGGCCGCAATCCTCATGCGCGCCCTCGATTCAAAAGTCAGAATGCGCATATTGCACCTGCTTCAGGAGCGGACCCGCTGCGTGCATGAGCTCGTCGAACTTCTGGATTCGAGCCAACCCCTAGTCAGCCAACACCTGCGCGTGCTCAAAAACGCCGGGCTTGTCGACGCCGATAGGCGCGGCCGCGAGATGTACTACTCCCTTTCACGGACCGATGTCATCCCTATTTTGGACGCAGCAATAGCCCTCATGCAGGCGAATACGAAAACACTTGTCTAATCGTGGTATTTTGTTAATGAAAATCCATTACCACGAAACCAGGTGAAAAATGACTAAAGATACCATGCCTAAGCTCGGACAACGCTCGACCCGTCAACGTGCCGCCGTAGTAGAAGTGCTGCGCGATATTGACACATTTTCCTCGGCAAAAATGATCCACCACGAGCTGGTTGAGCGCAAGTACAAGGTTGGCCTCACCACGGTGTACCGCACGCTGCAATCTTTAGTGGACATCAACGCGGTGGACGTACTACACATGGCGAACGGTGAATCCCTATACCGTCGCTGTGAATCTAGTGAGCACCACCACCACTTGGTCTGCACCAATTGCGGTAACACCGTCGAAATTAGTGGCAAGGTCGTAGAAACCTGGGCTGATAACACCGCGAAGGAACACAACTTCCAGATCTCCGGTCACACCGCCGAAATCTTTGGCTTGTGCTCCAACTGCCACGAATAGACACCAAAGCCCTCGGCCACCTTGCTCCTTTGCAAGGTGGCTTTGTACATCTCGGAAATCTAGTTAAGTAAATGAAAGTGTGTCCCGAAGTCGTGATACCCCAGTTCAAGCACACTAGATCCGGGTTGTGTTGTTCCTGCAGGTTACGTTTGATACCGCGTCTTGTGCTCGCGACGGGGTGTTGGTGTTCGAAACCGCCCCTCCTGCGCAGTGTGCGCTGGACCGGTGAAGAAAAGTTTGTGTTGCAGCGATGAGACTTGTGGCGCTTCTACCAGTCGACTCAAAGAATGCCCGCTTGTACCACGTGCTGCGATCTCCTCAGGAGCAGGTGTCACTTCTGGGGATACGGCGCGATTAGATGAGTCGCCGTTTTAACCAAACCGCAGGAACAGGTTGACCAGCTCACTCGCGACCACGCTTTGCTGGCTGGGCGCAGGTTGCTTTATGTATCCCAGTTTTCGGGTGGTGCTTCGTGGTTCTTGTGGTTCTGTCTGAGGCTGCACAAGTGCTGTTCAGTACTTCCGAAGTAGGAGTACTACCACGGAAGTACGACCTAGCACTTGTGTAGCAGATTCGCACCGCCGCCGACAACATGCAAACAAGACACATCTCGTTGCTGATCCCGAAGGCGATCAACTCACTGAGGTCCCAAAAAGCATGCCTAACGCATACGTCACCCCGGCTGCCCCCAAACCAATCGCCAGCTGACGAAGTGCCCTACGCAGCGGCGGGGCACCTGAAAGAACGCCCACAATGCCGCCCGTAAGCATTAAGGCAATACCTACCAACACGCAAGCAAGGATGGTGGCAGCCGAAGTAGAAAGCCACAAGAACGGCAAAATTGGGATCAGGGCGCCGGAGGCAAAAAAGAGAAACGATGACCACGCCGCAGCAAAACCGGAACCCACCACTTCATTGTTAGCGCCCCCAAAGCTATCTTGAGCTGCAGGATGTTCAAAGTGGCTCAGCACAGTTCGGGCACGAGACCTTGCCTCCTCCGCAGACATTCCCCGCGCGCGGTAGACCAACTCGAGCTCGTTGGCGTTGACATCAAGCTGCGGAATCGCCGCTGCGGTGTCGGGGTTGGGGGTAGAGGCGTCGAGAAGCTCGCGCTGGGAGGAAACCGAAACATACTCCCCTGCTCCCATGGAAAGCGCGCCGGCGAGCAAACCAGAAAATCCAGTGAGCAAAATGAAGTGGTTAGAAACTCCGGACCCGGCGATGCCCAAGACCAGGGCGAGATTCGAAACCAAGCCGTCGTTCATGCCGAACACCGCTGCGCGGAAATTGCCGGACATTTGCTCACGCCCGCGGGCAGCCAGGCCGCGAACAACCTCGGCATGGATCCGTTCGTCGGCGGACATCTGCGCAGTGGCATCGGCATCCGACAAATACGGGGAACGTGATTCCGCGGACTGCATCAACGCCAGGGCGAACACCGAACCAAAGTGACGGGCAAAAAAGCCCTTAACCTGTGTGGAAATATCGGGTGCAATACTGCGTGCTTCCGGGCCGAGGAGCCGCAACCAGTGTTGCTCGTGGCGGGACTCGGCCTCAGCAATCGCTAACAAGATCTCGCGTTCTTCACCTTCTTTGCGGGAAGCGAGCGCCCGATACACGTCCGCCTCGGCGCGCTCATTGGCTAGGTGCTTGCGCCAGCGCTTGATCTGAGCTTTGGTGGGTTGTTCCCAATCGGAACTCACACTATTTCACCCCACCGAAACGCCGATCACGCTGGGCATATTCGAGGACAGCAGCGTAGAGGTCCTCCGGGGTGAAATCCGGGAACAGTTTGTCCTGGTACACCATTTCCGCGTAGGCCGACTGCCAGATTAGGAAGTTGGAGGTGCGCTTTTCACCCGAGGGTCGGAGGAAAAGATCTACGTCAGGCATATCGGGTTCATCGAGGAACTGCGCGAAGCTCTTTTCCGTGATGTCTTCGGGACGCAACTGACCTGCAGCCGCCTGGCGGGCGATTTCGCGAGCTGCATCAACGATTTCAGCCCGGCCGCCGTAGTTCACGCACATGCCCAGCGTCATCCGGGTGTTGTTTTTGGTCAGCTCTTCGGCGGCTTCCAATTCCTTGATCACCGCACGCCACAGCCTTGGTTTGCGTCCCACCCAGCGCACCCGAACTCCCTTTTCGTTGAGCTGATCGCGCTGGCGACGCAACACGTCCCGGTTGAATCCCATGAGGAAACGCACTTCCTCCGCGGAGCGTCGCCAATTTTCCGTCGAAAAGGCGTAGGCGGATAGGTACGGGATTTCCAATTCGAGGCAGGCATCGATGACATCCATCAAGACCGCCTCGCCTCGCTTGTGGCCTTCGGTGCGTTTCCAGCCTCGCTCCTGGGCCCAACGGCCATTGCCGTCCATGACCAGAGCGATGTGGTTCGGGCGAAACTCTTTCGGGATGTTCGGTACAGTCACCCCGACTATCTTAGTGTGTCCAGCCAGCGTCGACGAAGTCTAGGGAACCCAATTTGCGCTCCAGATGCCACTGCAGATGCGCGCGCACCAATTGATGCGCGCTATTGCACACACTCTCCGGCGCAACTTCGGCACCTTCACCACCAACATGGGCAAGCAGCCACATCACGTGAAGTACTTCCGGGTCCACCTCAGCACAGCCGGAATAGTGACAGTTTCGGCAGAGTGCCCCACCGGCACCTGGGTGGAAAAGCTGATGGGGCCCGGGGGCATTGCAATGGGCACAGTCGAAGAGCTGTGGCGCCCAGCCTGCGGTCTCCATCGCTTGCAGCAAGAACGCGTCTAGCGCGAGGGTGGGACGCGTGGCTACTTGAATGTTTTTGAGGGCTTCCACAGCGGCGTCGAAAAGCTCGCCTCCGTCGATGCTGAGCCGCTCCGTGGCCTCCAACACCGCGCAGGCGGCAGTGTAATGCTCGTAGCGATCGATGATGCCCGTACCGAAATACGCGACGGTGTCGGCGCCGGTGATGGTGTCTAAATTTCGGCCAGGATAGAGCTGCGCCTGTACCAAAACAAAAGGTTCAAGCCGAGAGCCAAACCGGGAACGCAACCGACGCACCCCTTTTGCCACTGCCCGCACGAGACCGGCCGGGGTCAGCAGCACGATGATGCGGTCGGCTTCGCCGAAGTCGTAGGTCCGCACCACTAATGCGCGGGTGGAATAACTGTGTGCTCTGGCCACTAGAAGTGTGTCACCACGCTAGAAGCCCAGGCGTCCCAGGGACTTCGGGTCGGACTGCCAGTTTTTGAGCACCTTGATCCGCAGATCCAGGTAGACGTTGCGGTCGAGCAGCTTACAGATTTCCAGGCGCGCGTTGTGGGTGATCCGCGACATGCGCCGACCATCTTTACCGATAAGAATGGTCTTTTGGCCAGGCCGCTCCACGTAGATTACTGCGTGCACCGTCAACCGGCCGGTTTCCTCATCCTCGAGCATCTCATCGACTTCGACCGCAACCGAGTGCGGCAGTTCATCTTTGAGGCCGGACAGGGCAGCTTCTCGGATCAGCTCGGAGATGCGCTTTTCGGTGTCATCGTCGGTGATGTGATCGTCTGGGTAGTACTTTGGCCCGAGCGGCAGGTAGGACGCCATGACGTCGACCAGCACATCGATCTGCTCATCTTTCACCGCAGAGACCGGCACCACATCGGTGCCAAGCAATTCGTGGACCGCGATCAGCTGCGCACCCACTTCATCGCGGGAAACCTTGTCGATCTTGGTGACCACCCCAATGACCTGTGTTTTCGGCGCAGCGTTTCGGACTGCGTCTAAAATCCACCGGTCGCCCGGCCCAATCTTTTCATCGGCCGGAATCGTCAACACAATCAAGTCGACGTCAGAATACGTCTCTTTCACAATCTCATTCAGCCGCTCGCCCAGCAACGTCCGCGGGCGGTGCAGGCCAGGCGTATCGACGACGACAATCTGGCAGTTTTCGCGGTGCACCAAACCACGGATCGGGTGACGCGTCGTCTCCGGCTGGTTGGCAGTAATCGCAATCTTCTCGCCAACCAGGGCGTTTGTCAGTGTGGACTTACCAGTATTCGGCCGGCCAACAAAACTAACGAAACCGGAACGAAAATTATCTTCGGTATATCCAAGTGTCATGAGTCGATCCTACCAATGACTTCCACAATTGCTGAGGTCACTCGCATCCGGCCGCGCCGATCCCGCTTCCCTTCCGTGGTCAACCGCAATCCAGCGACCTCCACTTCAGCCCCGGGCAACGGCACACGCCCCAACTCATAAGCGATCAGCCCGCCCACCGTATCGACCTGTTCCTTATCGAATTCCACCGACACATCCAGCTCTTCCGACAACAAACTTTCCAGGTCATCCAGGCTCAGGCGGGAGACGACGCGCAAGGTAGTCTCGTCCAGCTTCTCGACGGGCGCGGCCTCCGAAGCATCGTACTCATCAGCAATTTCGCCGACGATTTCTTCCAAGATGTCCTCGATGGAGATCAGACCGGCGATACCACCATATTCGTCGACCAGCATGGCGATGTGGTTGCGATGCAGCTGCATCTCGTGCAACAACCCATCCAAATTCTTGGAATCCGGAACGAAGGTCGCTTCGCGCATGACCTCGTCTACCCGCACGCTCGTACCACCGTCGGTGGCGTGGTAGGTCTTTTGCACGAGGTCTTTCAGGTAGACAATGCCCACGATGTCATCGACAGTTTCCCCGATCACGGGTATGCGAGAATGCCCCGAACGAACACACAGGGCGGTGGCCTGGCCGGCCGTTTTATCGCGCTCAATCCAAATCATCTCGGTGCGCGGCACCATAACAGACCGGGCTGTAGTGGAAGCCAAATCGAAGACGTTTTGAATCATACGTCGTTCTTCGATCTCCACAATGCCGTGTTCTTGCGCGATGTCCACCATCTCACGGAGCTCAATTTCCGTGGCATAAGGACCATCACGGAAGCCCGAGCCGGGGGCCAGCAGATTGCCCAGCCAGATCAACACCTTGGGAATGGGACCGAGTACAAAGGCTGCAGAATTTAGGATCAACGCACTGTTAAGGGAAACCGTATAAGGATTTTGGCGTCCTACGGTGCGCGAGAGCACGCCGACCACAGCGAAGGTAACCAACGACAGGCTCAACACGGCCACCGTGATCGCCGTGGAACGCACCTCGAACAGTTCCAAGGACAGCGAGACCGCAAAGACGGCCGCCACGGCGTCCAAAATCGTGCGGATGAGCACCAAAAGATTAATGTGATCCGCGCGTTTCGTGACCACTTTGAGCAGCGCTGGCGCGCCTGGGCGTTCTTCCTTGACTAGCTCCTCAACTCGAGCGCGTGAGATCGAAGAAACCGCAGATTCGACCGTCGATAATGCCCCAGAGGCCAGCAGAGCCAAGAGAAGGCATAAGCCCTGCAGAATCAACTGAACTCACGATCCGCAGCACTCGGGAAGGCTTGGGCACCCTGGGGCTTATCTTGCTCGGAGTTCTCGTACCACTCACTCAAGATCTCGTTTTGCAGCGCGAACATCTCTTGTTCCTCGGCCGGCGTCACATGGTCATAGCCCAACAAGTGCAGGCAACCATGGACGGTGAGCAGCGCCAACTCGTGGGCGAGACCGTGGCCGGCTTTCTCCGCCTGGCGCTGCGCAAATTCCGGACATAACACGATGTCACCCAGCATTGCTGGCGATGGATCGGCAGCGTCGGGGCGTCCTGACCCGGGAGTGAGCTCATCCATCGGGAAACTCATCACGTCGGTGGGACCTTCCAGATCGAGCCATCGAACGTGCAGGTCAGCGATCGTATCCAGGTCCACAATGTGGATGCTGAGCTCCGCGGCGGAATGCACATCCATCGCGCGCAGAGCGAACGCAGCTACGTCGATGAGCTGGGTCTCGTCGACACCATCGCCTGCAAATCCAGATTCGTTAAAAACTTCGATGCTCAACTGTTTTCCTCTTCAAATGCGTCGTAGGCGTCCACGATACGGCTTACCAGCGCATGCCGCACCACATCTTCACTGTGTAGTTCCGCAAAGTGGACGTCTTCCACTCCGCGCAAAATGTGCCGGACCAAGCGCAAACCCGATTTTTGGCCGCTCGGAAGGTCTACCTGGGTGATGTCACCGGTCACCACCATTTTTGCACCAAACCCCAGGCGAGTGAGGAACATCTTCATCTGGGCTGGAGTGGTGTTTTGGGCCTCGTCCAGAATCACGAAAGCATCGTTGAGTGTGCGTCCACGCATGTACGCCAGTGGTGCTACCTCGATCACCCCAGATTCCATCAGCTTCGGGATGATTTCGGGGTCGATCATGTCTCGCAGAGCGTCATAGAGCGGACGTAGGTAGGGGTCGATTTTCTCGTTGAGCGTGCCGGGCAGAAATCCCAGCTTCTCCCCTGCCTCCACTGCGGGGCGCGTCAAAATAATGCGACTGACCTGCCGCGAATGCAAAGCCTGCACTGCCTTGGCCACCGCGAGGTAGGTCTTGCCGGAACCTGCAGGCCCCAAACCAAAAACAACAGTGTTGGTGTCGATGGCGTCCACATACTCTTTTTGGCCCAATGTCTTGGGTCGCACGGCTTTGCCCTTGCGGGCGATGATGTCGCTGGCCAACACCGCACGAACGCTTTGAGGTGCTTCATCGGTGATGATCTTGACGGCATTCTTCACCGAATCCGGCGAAATGACGTGCCCACGCTGTGCGATGGCCTGCAGCTCATCGAGCACCTTGATTGTGCGCGCTACCTCGTAGTCCGGACCGGAAATCTTCGCCTGGGTTCCACGCACGAAAACGTCCACGGGAATCAGGTTTTCCAGCACTTTAAGGTTTTCGTCATTGATCCCGAGGACCGTATGAACGTGTGCTTCGCACAAGGAGTAATCCTCGGAAATAATGCTGGTCTTTTGATAGATAGCCAAACTGGGCTCGCCTGCCTGTCGGAACTGTGGTGACAAGTTATGACTCGAACTTTACCAGCGCCGGAGCGCACCATAGGCGGCAAGTGCCACCAATCCGGCGCTCGCGGTACGAAGAACCTCAGGCCCTAGCACGGTAGCCGCTGCCCCCGCAGCCCGAAACTCTTCGACTTCCTCCGGAGCCAATCCCCCTTCGGGGCCAACGATGATGAGCAACGGTTCAGCCAGTGCGACGCTGGCAAAGGGCACCGACGCCTCCTCGTGGAGCATCACCGCGGTGCCACCTGCCATGCGACACTGCTGGATCAATTCCACGACATCAGCGCTACTCTGTGCGAGCTGCCCGATCTCCGGAACCGACAGCCGGCGCGATTGCTTGGCCGCCGCAACCGCCGCCGAACGCCACTTAGCCCTCCCCTTCTCCGCCTTGTTGGCCCACTTAGCGATACTGCGCGACGCCTGCCACGGCACAATCGTCCCCACCCCGCCCTGGGTCATGAGGTCCACTGCCAACTCGGAGCGCTCCGCCTTCGGCAACGCCTGCACGACGGTCACCGCGGGGCGCGGGAACTCATGCCTGGCCAGCACCTGCAGCGCCAACGCAGCCTTATCGACGCCTTCGACTCGCGCCTCGACACCTGCCCCGCAGCCGTCGATAAGAATGAGCACTTCACCGACCTGCAGTCGTTTCACGGTCGCGGCATGCTTGCCTTCTGCTCCGTCGAGTACGAACTGCGCGCCGATCTCGGGCAAAACCGGGGTATCGCCGGCGAGGTAGGCATCCAAATCAGCGAGGAAGACGGGCAGACTCATATGCGAAAACGGTTTCGTAGTCGGGAGAAGACGGATTCCGAACCGGCTTCGGAGAATAGTTTGGTTTCGTCATCCCGGTGATCCCGCAGCTTTTCCAGCATGTCTCGGGAACGCTTATCGAGCTCGGTAGGGATCTTGACATCAAGGTGAGCATAGAGATTACCTACCTGATCACCTCGCAGCACCGGCATACCCGCGCCCTCGACGCGCACCTGTTCGGCAGGCTGGGAACCAGCCGGCACGGTGATGGTGACCTTGTTGCCGTCAAGCCCCTCGATGTCGAGAGAGCTTCCCAGAGCGGCATCAACCATGGGAACCTCCACCGAAACGTGCAGGTCATCACCATTGCGAGTGAACACTGGGTGCGGTGCCACAGAGATCTCCACGTACAGGTCGCCGGCTGGGCCGCCGCCACGGCCGACTTCGCCACGTCCTGCCATGCGGATTCGCATGCCGTCGTTAATTCCTGCTGGTACGGATACCGTCATATGCTTGCGGGACTTCACTCGGCCGTCGCCACCACACTTGTCACACGGATCCTGGATAACCTCGCCTGTGCCTTGGCACACGTGACATGGCCGCGAGGTCATCACATTGCCCAGGAACGAACGCTGGACTTCCTGGATTTCACCCGAACCGTGGCAATTGTTACAGGTGACCGGCTTTGACTTGGAATTGGAACCTGTACCTTCGCAGCGGTCACACAGGATTGCGGTGTCTACCGTGATCTCCTTTGCCACACCGGAAAATGCCTCTTCCAGGGTGATTTGGGTACGCAACAGCGCATCGTTGCCCGGTTGGACACGCGAGCGCGGACCGCGACTGCCCCCAGCGGCACCACCAAAGAAGGCTTCAAAGATGTCTCCGAAACCGCCACCGCCGAAGCCACCGCCGAAGCCACCGCCAGCCGCCGGGCCTTCCATTGGGTCGCCACCAGCATCCACGATGCGGCGCTTCTGCGGATCCAACAGCACTTCATTGGCGAGGGAGATTTCGCGGAATTTCTCCGCGGCTTCCTCGGTGTCGTTGACGTCCGGGTGGTACTTCCTGGCGAGGCGTCGGTAAGCTTTCTTGATCTCCTGGTCGGTGGCGTCCCTATCCAATCCAAGAATGCCATAATAATCGCGTGCCACGATGTGTGTTGTACCTTTCTTCAGCAACTGTGTTGGTGCTAATGCCGTCGATTAGCGCCCGCCGAGAACTCGACTGACATATTGTGCAACGGCGGACACCTTCGAAATAGTTCCGGTGTAATCCATAAATGTTGGCCCAATGACCCCCAAAGCTCCAAATGTAGCTTCCTCATCACCGTAGCCGGTGGACACGATGGAGGTGCTATGCAGGTCCTTTTCCTGGATTTCGGAGCCGATCGTGACGTTGACCTCACCCTCTTGCACGTGGCTGAGCAGGCGCAATACCGTCACTTGCTCTTCGAGAGCGTCGAGTAGCGAAGTGTTGATCCGGGTGAGATTCGATGCCCCCGCCAAAATCAGGCGGTCAGAAGGCGCCTCTACCAAGGTTTCGATCAATACGGTCGCACAGCGGATCACGATGTTGCGCAGGTCTCGCGGCGCGGACTCCGCCAGATCAGCCAGCGCAACCGATGCCTCTGGCATGGTCTTCCCGCCCATCGCCTGATTAAGCAGGTTGCGCAGGGTGCTCACGTCATCGATAGCCTCATCGAGCTCCACGTTGCGCTGCTCTACGCGCCCCACGTCAGTGATGAGGACCAGGAGCAGCCGAGACGGGGTCAGCGCAACCACTTCGCAGTGCTTGACCCGCGAGACCTTCAAGGTCGGTAGCTGAACCACGGCGGCCTGGCGGGTGAGCTGTGAAAGCAGCTGCACGCTGCGCCGCAGCACATCCTCCATGTCCACCCCGCCCTCGAGGAAGTTCAGAATGGCACGCCGCTCGGGCAAAGACATTGGCTTGATCTCGTGAATCGAATCCACGAACAGCCGATAGCCCTTTTCAGTAGGAATGCGGCCCGAGCTGGCATGTTGTTGAGCGATGTACCCCTCGGCCTCCAGCACGGCCATGTCGTTGCGCACGGTGGCACTCGAAACACCCAATTGGTGTCGCTCTACCAACGCCTTCGAGCCGACGGGCTCCTGAGACGCTATGTAGTCAGCGACGATGGCGCCCAAAACCTGCCGACGTCGCTTCTCAGTTGACGATGCCATCTCACTCCTCAGCTAGGATATCGGCAATAATACCGTCTGCGAGCAGCCTTCCTTCGTCAGTGAGCGCCACCCGATCGGAAATCTGCAGCAGCCCCGCAGCCTCGTGTCGACGCGCCGCCTCCCAAGCAGTGATGTGGTGCGCCTCAATTCCCTCCCGCAACCGCAAACCAAGCATCAGCTTTTCGACGTGCCGATCCTCTGCTGTGAGCTCCTCAGTCTCAGCAATAGGCAGGCCGGTGCGCAACAATTCCGCGTAGCGACGTGGATGCTTCACGTTATAGAACCGCTTATCGCCCAAGTGCGAATGCGCCCCTGGGCCAGCTCCCCACCAGTCCCCATCCCGCCAATAACCGAGGTTATGCTGGCACTCACCGCCTGGCTTCGCCCAATTGGAAACTTCATACCAGCTAAATCCGTGGGCAGAAAGTGCCTCATCGATGATCTGGTAGCGATCCGCCAAGACGTCTTCGTCAGGAGCAGGAAGTTCCCCTCGGGCGACCTTGCGAGCCATGCGAGTACCGTCCTCAACGATGAGCGAATACGCCGAAACGTGGTCTACGTCAGCAGATAACACCGCGTCGAGGGTGCGACGGACATCGTCATCGGTTTCTGAGGGCGTGCCATAGATCATGTCCAAGTTGACGTGCTCAAATCCAGCGGCCTTCGCTTCGCGGGCTGCTGCCACCGCCCTGCCCGGGGTGTGCGTCCGCTCCAAAATGCGCAGCACATGCGACGCTGCACTTTGCATGCCCAAGGAGATCCGGGTAAAGCCTGCTTCTTTCAAACCGGCAAAGAATTCCGGAGAGGTGGATTCCGGGTTGGATTCGGTGGTGATTTCCGGGCCGTTGAGGTCGAAGTTGTCACGAACCACATCGAGAATCTGAGTCAGCCCTCTCGCCCCCAGCATTGACGGGGTCCCACCCCCAAAGAAAATGGTGTCGAGTGGTCGCTTTTCCGCCAGCTCCAGTTCCCGAAACAAGGATTCAAGATACGTCTCCGGAGACATGCCTGCCTCGCCGGGCGTATATGTGTTGAAATCGCAGTATCCGCACCGAGAAGCACAAAAGGGGACGTGAATGTACAGGCCGTACGTCACGAAGCCTGGACCTTTCGCTTCGCGATAACGCGCGCCACCACTGCGTCGATCCGCGCCCGCTCGCCGAGGAACCGAGGAGGCTTACTTCCGCGCATTCCACGCACAAATTCGGGATGCAGCTGTGCAACGTCGCGCATCCAAGTCTCCACGGCGACGTCGACAATGCGCTGGGTTTGCGAGTACAACACTGGCAGGCTCAGCGCGCCGAGGTCGTCGGCAGCCACCGCAGTCCGATCCAGCACCCACTCAACCGTAGCTTCCAGGTTGCGCACCACTGCCCGGCTCCTGGCTTTCATCGCCCGCGCGACCTTTTCGACCCCCGCGGGAGAACTCAGCGGCGCAACCTCCGTGACATCGGTAAGCACTGCCGGCTTAGCGACGACCACGTCCCGCCGCTGCCGGACGGACACGGTGCCACTACGCAGGCCAGACGTCAGCGCTTGTCGCACGCCAGCGAGCTCAGCGACTGCCCGTCGCGCATCGACACGTGCGTCTTCGACAATGTCATCGAACTCTGCTTTGCAATCAACGACGAGTTCAGTGTCCCAGTCGTTGATTGCCTCAATGAGGTGCTCGATGTAATCAACGACTTCGTCACCGATGTCGTAGACCGCTTGGGTCAACTCACGGTGACGTAGCTTGGCGTCAATTAGTTGCACAGCCCCTCCTTTTGGACGTTTTCTACCTTAAAGGTTTGCTGGCAGAAAATCGGGTAGGCCCGCCGGGAGAGGCTGGGAGTGTCGGACTAATTGCGCTTGTAGATGTGATTGATTTCCTTGGTGAACCGACGCACCACCACGTTGCGCTTAACCTTCATGGTTGGCGTGAGCTCATCCGCCTCCTCAGACAGGTCCCGGTCCAAGATGTAGAACTTCTTAATGGCCTCAGTGTGGGAAACGGTGGCGTTGGTGTTGTTGATCGCGTCCTGGATATCGGCACGCAGCTGCGGATTCAGCGCCAATTCGGTCACCGAGGTCTTTTCTGGGAAGTTGTGCACCAGCTTCCAGCGACGGAACGCATCCTCGTCCAAGGTGAGCAGCACTCCGACGAACGGCTTGCCGTCGCCAACCACCAGGGCCTGGGAAATGAGTGGATGCGAGCGCAACAAATCTTCCATCGGCCCCGGCGAGATGTTCTTGCCACCGGCGGTGACAATCAAGTCCTTCTTTCGGCCGGAAATCTGCAGGTAGCCCTCATCGTTGATCTCGCCCAGGTCACCAGTGTTGAACCAGCCGTCGACGATCGCCTCGCGAGTAGCCTCCTCATTGTTCCAATAGCCGGTAAACAGCTGCAGCCCCTTAAGCAGGATCTCTCCCTCTTCATTGACCCGCGCTGCCATGCCGCCAACTGGTCGACCAACAGTCCCGATGCGCTGTGGCTGAAAATCGACCGCGGCTGCAGCGGAGGTTTCCGTCAATCCATAACCTTCGTACACCGGGACCCCAATGCCCCGGAAGAAGTGCAGCAGGTCGTGGCTCATCGCGGAGCCACCAGAGATGCAGTAACGCACCTCATCACCCATCGCAGAACGTATCTTGGCGAATACAAGGCGGTCAAATGCGCGATGCTTAAGTTTCAGACTCCGGCTAGGCCCGCCGTTATCCAAAGACTTCGAGTATTCGATAGCAACCTTTTCTGCCTCAAGGAACATCGCCCCCGACACAGCAGACTTATCCGCAGCTTTCTGAGCTGCACCATTACGAACTTTTTCAAAGACTCGTGGCACACCCAGGATCAGATTCGGGCGTGAGCGTTGGAATTCCACCGTTAGAGAGGAAAAATCGGACCAGTGCGACTGGGTGGCGCCGCCTACTGCGACTGCAAGCGACACCGCGCGCGCCAAAACGTGCGCCATCGGCAGGAATGTCAACACCCGGGTGCCAGGGACGGCGATAGCCCCAATAGGGTGAGTGAGCAGCGCGCGGACCTCCGACAGCCAATTGGCGTGGGTTAGCATGCAGCCCTTTGGCCGCCCGGTGGTGCCGGAGGTATACACCAGGGAGGCGAGGTCGGCGCCCATGGTGGCGTCGATACGCTGCTGAACTTCCTCGTCAGTGATGCCGCGCCCTTCAAATTTGAGGGTGGTCACAGCGGAGGAGTTAATTTCTAAAATGCGCCGCAGCTGTGACGGCGAACCCTGGAGGCGTGGTTCGCCGTTGTCTTGCAGCTCGAGGTGCTTCATCAACTCGGTGTGCTCGCGCGACTCGGTGATTGCGAAGACTGCGCCGGAGTCCTCAATAATCCACTGGATTTGGGATTGGGAGGACGATCCATAGATCGGCACCGAGGCTGCCCCCGCAGCCCAGATGGCGAAGTCCAGCAGGGACCACTCATAGCGAGTCTCCGACAGCAAAGCCACCCGATCGCCCTCGCGAACGCCATTAGCAATCAAGCCCTTGGCGACCTCAAATACTTCTGCAATGAATTCTTTTGCCGTGACATTGACCCACTCGAAGTTTCGCGGGCGGGTGAACATCACTCCGTAGGGACGCGCCGTCGCCGTGGCAATCAACGCCTTCAACGGTGTCTCATGAGGTTCGAGCTCGAAGTTAGCTTGAGTGGCAAATTCCTGCATAATCTTCCTTTTCATGAGGGATAGTTCATGTTCACGCTACACTTTGGCAGCAGCAATGCGCGATAGATGGCAAGATAAATCGGTGTGAGCTACGAATCCTTGAAAGAATTGGCCGATCTCCACGGTATCGCCACCAGCTATTGGTCCGCCGAGGGCGAATATATTGAAGTAAGCGCAGATACGCTGCTCAAGACCTTGCATGCCTTGGGTATCGACGTTGAAATCAGTGGCGATTCTGTCACCCGGGCCATCAAGGAATTCCACGATCGCGCGGCCTCACGCCCGCTCCCTCCGTGTGTGGTGTCTACCCACGGCTACGAATACATCGTCAATGTCCACGTCCACGATGGCGCTCCCGCACGCGTCACCATCACCACCGAATCCGGCCGCACTGTCGATGCTGAACAGCGGGAAAACTGGACCCCACCCACCGACGTCAACGGCGTGCGCTGGGGTGAGGCTTCCTTCGCGATCCCCGCAGACCTCGAACTCGGCTGGCATACCCTGCGTTTGGAATCGAACAGCCTGGTAGCCACCTGTGACCTGGTGGTCACCCCAGAGCGAATTACAGTGCCGGAACACAAGATCACCGGTGTGATGGCGCAACTCTACTCAGTGCGATCCAAGGGATCTTGGGCGATGGGCGACTTTCATGACCTCGGTGAACTCTGTGAGGTAGTCGCCCGCCACGCTGACGCCGACTTCCTCCTCATCAACCCTCTGCACGCCGCGGAGCCGTTCCCACCCATCGAAGACTCCCCTTACCTTCCCACGACCCGCCGATTCATCAACCCGATCTACATCCGGGTGGAAGACATCGAAGAAATCACTCAGCTCGACAGCGATTTGCTTGCCGACGTCCGGGAACTCGCCACCGAGTTCCAGGAGCTCAACACCACCTCCCAGACAATCGAGCGCAACCCTATCTACGCAGCAAAGCTGCAGGTGCTGCGGGAGATTTTCCACCTCGAGCGTTCCGATGCCCGACAGCGTGCGTTCAAGGAGTACTGCAAACTCGAAGGGGCCGGACTCGATAAGTTCGCACGTTGGTGCGCCGCGCGTGAACTACTGCACAACCCGGATGAGAATGCCCACGGAATCGCCCCTTCAGTGGAAGAGACTGCCGAGTTCTACCGTTGGCTCCAGTGGATTTGCGACCAACAGCTCGGTGCCGCCCAAGCCAAAGCCAAAGCCGCTGGAATGCAGCTAGGAATCATGGCCGATCTGGCTGTGGGCGTGCACCCCGGAGGTGCCGACGCAGAAATCCTCGCATCTGTCCTCGCACCAGCCGCGTCAGTCGGGGCGCCACCTGACGGCTACAGCCAACAGGGCCAAGACTGGTCCCAGCCGCCATGGCACCCGGTAAAGCTCGCCGAAGCCGGGTACAAGCCCTGGCGAGACATGCTGCGTACCGTGCTGCGCCACTCCGGCGGTATCCGCATCGACCACGTCCTGGGGCTGTTCCGCCTGTTCTGGATCCCAAGGATGCAATCACCAACAACCGGCACCTATGTTTCCTACGACTACCAAGCCCTCATCGGTATCTTGGCGCTCGAGGCAGAGCGGGCGGGAGCGGTGGTTATCGGCGAAGACCTCGGCACCTTTGAGCCGTGGGTCCAAGAAGCACTGGCAGCACGTGGTGTGCTGGGGACCTCAATCCTTTGGTTCGAAAACGAAGCTGACGCTCCGAAGTCCCTGGAAAGTTACCGCGAACTCGCCCTGACGTCAGTTACGACCCACGATTTGCCACCAACCGCCGGCTACGTACAAGGCTCCCACATCACCCTGCGCGAAAACCTCGGCGTACTCACCCGAGACGCCGAGGAGGAAGACGCCGAAGACGCCGCTTGGCAAAACCAAGTGTTCCGGGAAGTGGCCAAGCAAGGCAGCTTCGAGGGCACCTCAGCTGCCGACGCAACCTTCGAATCCGGCCGCTACCAGGGCGATTTCACCGATCTTCTCATCGGCCTGCACCGCTTTGTAGCTGCGACACCTTCCTTGCTCACCTGCGCGGCATTGGTGGACATGGTGGGCGACATCCGCGCACAGAATCAGCCAGGCACCACCCGGGACATGTACCCGAACTGGTGTATTCCACTCTGCACCGGCGAAGGTCAGGCAGTGCTCATTGAGGATCTCGCCGACAACGAGCTTTTCAAAGCCGTCGCGGAGGCAAGCAAGCGCTAGCGTTGGAAGCGCTGGTTCTTGCTGTCCCGGGGCGTGCTGGGTTCGCGGATTGCGGAGGCGCTGGCGCCAGCAACGCCCGCCGAAAGCAATCCTCGGTCGACGCCAGTTCAGCTATCAACCAGCTCAGAAATATCCGACAAAGCCTGCGATAATCACGAGTGCTAGAAGCACATAGAGCGCGAGTTTGACTCGGGACTGCGGGTATTTATTTTTCATTCTTCCCCTTCAACCAGCGCGTGAGCTTTCCATCCGCAACGTCGATAAGGCGCAAGAAGCCGAATGCGATAGCGGCGCAGAGTGCCGCCGCGGTGCCTACCACCAGCGGGGCCTGCAGCCACAACGGCGCGGATGTTAGCCAATCCAAAATATGCATTGGTTGTTGATACTACACCTCAGTGCCAGCAAGGCCACGGCGCGTGAGTAGTGGAGTCAGGTCGCGGGCTCGGCCTCGGAGTTGTTCGTAAGCGGCATCGAAGTCTTTCGAAGCTCCCTTCGAGAGCACCAGCTCCCTAAAGCGCTGGCCTGCCGCCCGCATGTCTGACTGCTCCTTGAACCAATCGAAACCGTCCGCATCCAGGGCTTCCGCCCACAGGTAGGAGTAGTAGCCCGCAGAGTAGCCGCCGCCGAAGATGTGGTTGAAGTAGCAGGTCTTGTAGCGAGGGGCCAGCTTATCGACGACCAGTCCAGCATCCTCCAACGCGGCAGATTCGAAAGCCTCAACATCGGTAACGTCGGCTGCCTGCGCGGCGGACAAGGAATGCCAGGCGAAGTCGATGATTGCGGCTCCTAGGTATTCGCTGGTCCCAAAGCCTTGGCCGAATTGCTTCGCAGCTTCGATGGCCGCTACGAGATCAGTAGGGATGACCTCGCCCTGTGCATTTCGGGCATAGTTGGCGAGGATCTGTGGTTCGAAGGCCCAGTTCTCATTGATTTGGGAGGGGAATTCGACGTAGTCGCGTGGCACGTTGGTGCCGGAGAAGGTTGGGTAGCGGACGTCGGAGAGCAGGCCGTGGAGTGCGTGGCCAAACTCGTGGAACAAAGTGGTCACTTCGTCGAGGGTGAGCAGCGGGTTCTCGGTTTTGGTAATGCCCATGACATTGATGATTACGGGCTTGGTGCCGAGGAGTCGGGATTGGTCCACGAAGGAGCTCATCCACGCACCACCGCGCTTGGATGGTCGGCCGAAGTAGTCGGTGAGGAATAGGCCGATTCCGGTGCCGTCGGATTCTTTGACTTCCCAAACCTTGACGTCCTCGTGGTATCCGGCCAGATCATCGCGGGGTTCTACCGTGATGCCATACAGCAGATTCGCGGCATAAAACACGCCGTTGACCAGCACGGATTCCAGCGGGAAGTACTGGCGCAGCTGGTCTTCGTCGAGTGCGTAGTCGCGGGCGCGGATCTTCGACTCGTAGTAGCTCCAGTCGGCGGCTTCGACTTCATTGTCCTCGGAGATCAGCTTGTATTCCTGTTGCGCGTTCGTGGCGGCAGCGGGGGCGAGCCCGTGAAGCAGCTTGCGGACTGCCTCTGGAGTCTTCGCCGTCTCCTCCTCCAGCACATACTCTGCGTGGTTGGCGTATCCCAAGAGTTCGGCCCGCTGCGCGCGCAAGCGAACCATCTCCAACGCCACTTCAGCATTCGCAGTGCCCCGAGCCAAGGAAGCCTCGTAGAGCTTCGCACGAGCCTCCGGGTTGTCCAAAGAAGCCTGCTCCGACTGGACGGTAGGCAACTCCAGCGGAATAACATAACCTTCACGGCCCAAGGCGTTCGCAGCATCGGCAGCTGCTGCCTTGCGAGAGTCGCTAAATCCAGCGAGTTCGTCCTCCGACAAGGACACCGCCAACTTGGTGGTGTCACTGAGGAGATTCTTGCGGAATTCCTCCCCCAAAACCGCCAGGCGCTGGTTGTACTCCGAAAGCTGTTGCTTTTCGGTAGCGGTAAGGTCCGCACCGCGGCGTCGGAAAGCACGCAGCAGCTGCTCATGCAAACGCTGGCTTTCCTCATCGGCCGGTGGGGTCACCGACTTGATGCGGGCGTAGAGCTGCTCGTTCTGATAAACGGCATCCTCGTGCGCCGACAGCTTAGGCAGGATGGCGGCCGAAATCTTGTCGAATTCTTCGGACGCGTCAGTGCCGTTGAGGTTGAAGAACACGTTGGCAACCCGAGCTAGTGCCTGGCCCGATTTCTCCAGTGCCTCTACCGTATTTTCCCAGCTAGGTTCCTCTGGGTTGGTGACGATCGCGGAGATTTCCGCGTCGTGATCATCAAGAGCAGTATCGAATGCCGGGAGGTAGTGCTCAGACTTGATCTCGGCAAACGGCGGCAGCTGGTACGGCAGTTCGCTGGGTTGAAGCAACGGGTTCATGAGACCTCTTTCTTAGTTAGTAGTGACTAACGCATTCCTTGGTTACGAATCAGACCGATACGCGATGGCGGGCTGGTGTAGGAGCTCGCGTCGGCGCGGTCGAAGTCACGCTGCCAATCGTAGGGCGCTTCGCCGTCGACAAGTGCGCCCGGGTTGAGCCAGTCGAAAATGTCCTCGTAAGGACGCGCTTGGGTGGGGTCAATACGACGCACGACGTGGGCTGGTCCCAGCTGCGAGAAATCAGTGAGTCCCATCGCGGAGAGAATACGCATAGCGGACTTCAGGGTGTTGGCCTGGTAATTCTTCACGCGCTCAGCTTTGTCGTCTACATCCAAACCACGCATCAAACGCGCGTCCTGGGTGGCGACACCCGCTGGGCAGGTGTTCGAGTGGCAGGTCTTAGCCTGAATGCAGCCCACGGCCATCATCATGCCGCGCGCGGAGTTGGTGAAGTCTGCGCCGATCGCTAGACGACGGATAATGTCCGCCCCACCGACGATCTTGCCTGCTGCACCAATGGCAACGCGGTGACGAAGATTGCAGCCAACCAGCGCGTTGTGCACGATCATCAGGCCTTCAGACAGCGGAGAGCCCACGCGGTCCAAGAACTCCAGTGGTGCTGCACCGGTGCCACCTTCCGCACCGTCAACAGTGATGAAGTCTGGGGTGATTCCAGTCTCGAGCATGGCCTTCATCATGCACAGCACCTCGTGTCGGGTACCCACGCAGAACTTGATGCCAACTGGCTTGCCACCCGACAGTTCGCGGAGCTTCTTAACAAACTCCATCATTTCCGTCGGGTTGCTAAACGCGGAGTGGGAGGCTGGGGACAAGCAGTCCACGCCTTCCGGAATACCACGTGCTTCTGCAATCTCCGCCGACACTTTTTCGCCCGGCAGCATGCCACCCATGCCCGGCTTGGCGCCTTGGCTGAGCTTGATCAAAATCGCCTTTACCTGTGGCAACGTCGCCTTTTCGGTAAACTTCTCCGGGGAGAACGTGCCATCAGCGTTCCGACACCCGAAGTAGCCGGAGCCTATTTCCCACACCAGGTCCGCGCCGTACCTGAGGTGGTACTTGGTGAGCCCACCCTCGCCGGTCTCGTGCGCGAACCCGCCCATCGCGGCGCCCTTGTTCATCGCCAAGACGGCGTTCTTGGACAAGGACCCAAACGACATCGAGGAGACATTGAACAGCGAAATGTCATAAGGCTTGGTGCAGTCCGGACCACCCAGGCGAACCTTAGGCGCCTGAATGAGTACCGGTGCCGGGTTAGCCGAGTGCATGATGTGGTCACGCCCAGGCTTGAGCAGGTCACGCTCAGTACCGAACGCCTCCTCCGCACCCAGATTCTTAGCCTGCTGGTAAATCATCGTGCGGGTTTCGCGGTCAAACGGTGCGCCATCCGTGTCGGACTCGATGAAGTATTGCTGCACTGGTGGTCGCAACGCTTCGGCAGCCCAGCGGCCACGGCCGACGAGCGGGAAGTTCCGTCGAATCGAATGCTTAGTTTGGAAGAAGTCAAACACAGCCACGGCAGATGCGCCTGCTGCGATCGTGAGAGCACCGATCTTGGTCTTTTTCACTTGGGGTAATCTCCTGTAGGCAATGGGGTTAGCTAAGACTTTATGTCATGTTGCTCACTCGTGATTACCATCGCCTCGACATAAGTTTCACACCCAACCCGAGCCAGGAACTTTCCGCAGGTTATCACGTACTTCCCCCGCATAGTCACCACTTTTCTATAACCTGGTGGCTATGAACGAAACTTATTCCACCACCCCAATTGTTGATGAACTGGGCTTCGTCGTAGAGCCGAATTCGGAGGACTTCCGTACCCCCGCGCCCGCGCCAGGCGAACAACCTTGGGAGCGTTCCCAGCCGGAATGGTATAAGCAAGCCGTTTTTTACGAAGTACTAGTACGTGCCTTTGCCGACGAAAACAACGACGGTGTCGGCGACCTCCGCGGACTGACCGGAAAACTAGACTATTTGCAATGGTTGGGCGTCGATTGCTTGTGGATCCCACCCTTCTACGACTCCCCTCTCAAAGATGGCGGCTACGACATCCGCAACTTCCGCGAGATCCTGCCGGAGTTCGGCACCGTAGATGACTTCGTCGAACTCGTCGACCAAGCACACCAACGTGGCATCCGAATCATTACTGACCTGGTTATGAACCACACCTCCGACCAGCACCCGTGGTTCGTAGAGTCCCGGCGCGATCCAGAGGGGCCGTACGGCGACTTCTACGTGTGGAACGACACTCCTGAGCTCTACCAGGAAGCCCGCATCATCTTCATCGACACCGAAGAATCGAACTGGACCTTTGACCCGGTGCGCGGGCAGTACTACTGGCACCGCTTCTTTAGCCACCAACCCGACCTGAACTATGACAACCCAGCTGTCCAGGAAGCGATGCTGGACGCAATGCGTTTCTGGCTGGACCTCGGCCTTGACGGTTTCCGCTTGGACGCCGTGCCCTACCTCTACGAGCGCGTGGGAACCAACGGCGAAAACCTTCCTGAGACCCATCAATTCCTCAAGCTGTGTCGCGAGGTCATCGAAAAGGAATACCCGGGTCGCGTATTACTGGCAGAAGCAAATCAATGGCCACAAGACGTGGTGGAATACTTCGGCGAACCAGAGGTCGGCGACGAATGCCACATGGCCTTCCACTTCCCGCTCATGCCCCGCATGTTCATGGCCGTACGGAAAGAATCCCGCAAGCCGATTTCGAACATCTTGCGGGACACCCCGCCGATCCCGAGTTCAGCGCAATGGGGCATCTTCCTGCGCAACCACGACGAATTGACCTTGGAGATGGTCACCGACGACGAACGCGCCTACATGTATTCTCAGTATGCGAAAGAGCCTCGGATGCGCGCGAATGTGGGCATTAGGCGTCGATTAGCGCCGTTGCTGGAGGGCGACCGAAACCAGCTGGAGCTCTTCCACGCGATGCTGCTGTCCCTGCCCGGTTCCCCGGTGCTTTACTACGGTGACGAGATCGGCATGGGGGACAACATTTGGCTGCATGATCGCGACGGCGTACGCACCCCGATGCAGTGGAATGCCGACCGCAATGGAGGATTTTCCAAGGCTGAGCCAGAGCGGCTCTATTTGCCGGCGATCCAGAACGCGCAGTACGGCTACGCGGCGGTGAATGTGGAAACGCAAATGAACCAGGAGAACTCCCTGCTGAAGTGGTGTCGCGCGCTGATCCATATCCGCAAGCAGTATGACGCTTTCGGTCTGGGCACCTTCCGGGAAATCGAGTCAAACAACGACGCCGTGTTCTCCTACTTCCGCGAATACCGCGGCCAGGTGATCTTGTGCATCAACAATTTGTCCAAGCGTCCGCAGGCCGCCTCCCTGGATCTTTCGGAGTTCGTCCGCATTGTTCCCCGCGAGTTGACTGGTGGCGAGCTCTTCCCAGAAATCGGTGATCGGGAGTGGACAGTCACACTCGCACCGCACGGCTTTTTCTGGTTCGACCTGACGCGTTAGGAGCCCGCACTCATGTATGACGACATCGCAAACGCCCGGTTCTTCCGGGCCAAATCCAGCGGCATCAGTAGCTTCAGCGAGGTAAAACGTGCGGGCAACTGGGTTATTGCCGACATCGACGGGGACCTCTACCAACTCGTCCTCGACGGGGAGCGCGACATCCTCACCACCGAAGCAACAACTGCGGAGATGGCCACGGCATTCTCCCAGGGCAACGCCTTCGGCGCCGGTCACATGCACGCGCTTGTCGACGACCTCCTCCCACCCCACCCCACGCCAAAGGTATCGGGTGCAGAGCAATCAAATACCTCCATCATCTTCGGTGAAGTAATGGTGAAATTCTTCCGAAAGCTGGAACCTGGGATTAACCCCGATGTCGAATTACTTGCTGGTCTAGCCCGAGTGAACTGTAGCTACGCCCCAAGGCTGCGTGGCTACACCACCGTCGATGTGGACGGTGTCGAATATGTCACCGCGATGCTCCAAGATTTCGTGGCCGATGCCCGGGAAGGTTGGGAGCTCACGCTCGCCCGCGCGCAAGCCGGAGCAGAACTTACGGGAGAAGCCACCCTGATGGGTGAAGCGGTAGCGGCGGTGCATCGAGATTTGAAAGCCGCTTTTGGGTCCGAGATGGTTTCAAATGAATCGATAGTCGCCGGCCTAGCGCAGCGGGTGGATACGCTGGTGGCGCAGGCGCCTGTCCTATCCGATTATGCTGAGGCGGCCCAAAAACTCTATGCGCGGGCAGCAGAAGGAAATACCGAGGTCCAACGTATCCATGGCGACCTCCACCTGGGACAGATCTTGCGAACCACAGACCGCTACCTACTCATTGACTTCGAAGGTGAACCAGCCCGCCCACTCGCGGAGCGACGCGAACTGATGTCCCCGCTGCAGGATATCGCTGGCATGCTGCGGTCTTTCGACTATGCGAGCCAGGTTGCCGGGACGAAAGTGGACCTCAGCGAGCCATTCCTCACCTCGGCCGGAATCTCTGCGAAAGATCCGCTGCTCGCAGCCTTCGTCCTGGACAAGGCACTGTACGAAGTGGCCTACGAAGCAAACAATCGCCCCGATTGGGTCCCTATTCCGCTAGGAGCAGTGGAGCGCCTGACGCAGCCGTTCATGGCTTAGCTGTTCGACTAGCCAGGGACTAAAAGCAAACGGAGTGGCATCCACTGCAGCGCACAACTGTTGCGCCGAAACCCAAGCGAAGGAATCAACTTCCTGCGGGTTCGGGTGCAACTCGCCGTCGAGAAGCGCGCTGAAAACCGGGCAAGCTTCCCACTCCACGATTCCGGAAGAGTCAATGGCGCGGTAGCTGAAATCAGGTAGCACTTCGGAGATGTCCACCAGGGTGGCGCCGAGTTCTTCTCGCCCGCGTCGTTGCACGGTGTCAACGTAGGACTCGCCCGGTCCTGGGTGTCCACAGACTGAATTTGTCCACACCCCAGGCCACGTCAACTTTGACAATGCTCGTCTGGTGAGGAGAATCTCGCCCGCAGCATTGTGGACGTAGCAAGAAAAGGCTAGGTGGTATGGGGTGTTTGTGGTGTGCACCGTTGACTTCGGGGCGGTCCCGATGGGATTGCCGTGCTGATCTGCGAGCACGACTAACTCTGGGGTCGTCGTCATAATACTTCCCACCATAGCTGCACAAAGTTCGTGGCAGCACAGGTGGTCATGAGATTATGGAGTGTATGAAATTTCTTCGTGCCCAATCCTGGCAGACCTCACGGTCAGCACTAGAAGAATTCCGGTACGCGACAGCCGCTGCCTCGGCACAGATTATCGAGCACTATTCCACCTCTTTTGCGTTGGCCTCCCATGCGCTTCCACCCCGGATGCGCACAGATATCCGCAACCTCTACGCTATGGTCCGCATCGCCGATGAGATCGTTGATGGTGTGGCGGAGGGGGCCGGTCTCAGCCCGCGCCAGGCCGAGGAGATTCTCACGCGGTTCCACGCTGAGGTCCACGAAGCGATCCGCACCGGCTTTTCCACCAACCCCGTGCTACATTCATTCGCTACCACTGCACGGCACTGCCAGCTCAACCCAGAGCATATCGACGCCTTCTTCGCATCCATGCGCGCCGATATCTCCCCAGCCCAACACACCGAAGAATCATTATCGAAATACATCTACGGATCCGCCGAAGTCATTGGCCTCATGTGCCTGGCTATCTTCACGGCGGACCATCCACTCTCGCCACGTGTGCACGCCAATTGCGACCTCGGGGCGAAAGCCCTAGGGCGTGCTTTTCAAAAGATCAATTTCTTGCGCGATTACCACATCGATTCCACCGCACTTGGCCGCCAATACATTTCGCTCACCCCAGAATCCAAAGCAACTTTTATTGCTGGGATCCGGCGGGATCTTTCGGTGGCGTACCGCAGCTTGGGCAACTTACCGCTGAGCGCCCGCACCGGCGTACTCTCGGCCTACCTGCTGTTTTCAGAGCTGACCGATCTTCTGGACGCGGCCTCGATCAGCGAAATCGAGCACACCCGAGTGCGTGTTTCCGCCTCCCGCAAGTTACTCCTCACCGCTCGCGCCGCTACCCTAGCACCACGTTTGAAGGAACAATAATGACCACCGCAGTTGTCATCGGAGGTGGGGTCGCCGGCCTCGCCACCGCAGCTCTCCTAGGACGGGCTGGCCTTGAAGTCACGCTCATTGAAAAGAATGATCTTCTCGGCGGACGCGTCGGCATGCACGACCAAGACGGATTTCACTTCGATACCGGCCCAAGCTGGTACCTCATGCCCGATGCCTTTGATCGCTTCTTCGCGCAATTGGGCACCAGCACCGAAGAACACCTCGACCTGGTGCCACTCAGCCCGGCCTACCGAGTCTTTAGCGAAGGATTCGCTCCGGTTGATGTGGAATCGGGAATCGAAAACGTCGAAAAGCTGTTTGCCCAGCTTGAGCCGGGCAGCGCGGCAACTACCCGCAAGTACCTCGCCTCCGCGCAGCACACCTATGACATCGCGTTACGACGCTTTCTCTACACCACGTTCCGCACCCCCGCCCCGTTTATTAACCGCGAAGTGCTGCCCCAGTTTGGACCGCTGATTAGTTTGCTGGCACGATCGTTGCAGTCCTGGGTGGAACGTGATTTTTCAGATAGGCGAATCCGGCAAATTCTGCAGTACCCGGCGGTATTTTTGTCCTCCACACCGCGTCGCACTCCAGCGATGTATCACTTGCTCTCCGCAACGGACCTGGTTGACCAAGTGCGATACCCGCGCGGGGGCTTCCGCAAGCTTGTCGACGCCCTCACCCAACTCGCCGTCGAACAAGGGGTCCACATCCGCACGAATACGCCCGCGCTGGGAATTAGCACTCAACCTGGCCCCAAGGGTCGAACCCAGGTCACCGGGGTGCGTACTCCGGATGGACACATCCCGGCAGACATTGTTGTCTCCGGTGCGGACCTGCATCATACCGAGCGCGACCTCTTGCCGAAGCAACTGTGGAGCGTACGCAGTTGGCGTCGCAAAGACCCGGGCATTTCTTGCATCGTTGCCTGTCTTGGGGTGCAAGGCGAGCTGCCGGAATTAGTGCATCACCAGTTGATTTTGAGCGCAGATTGGGAGCGAGACTTTGCCGCTATCGCGCCGACAGCGTCTGGTACCGCGCATGACTTTTCACGCTCGGTTTATGTGTGTAAGAATTCTGCCACGGACCCCTCGGTTGCCCCTGAAGGCTGTTCCAACATCTTCATTCTGATCCCGGTGCAGGCCGATGAGCACTTTGGGTCGGGAGGAAGCCCGCAAGTGGAGACAATCGTCGATGCGGTCATTTCGCTCATCGAGGAGCGCACCGGTGCTGCGCTTGCGGACAACATCATGGTTCGGCACACCTTGGGCCCCACGGATTTTCATCGCGAATATCACGCCTGGCGTGGCAATGCCATTGGGCTTGCCCACACGCTGTGGCAGTCGGCGTTTCTGCGCGGGCGCAACGCATCCAAAAAAGTCGATGGCCTCTATTTTGCGGGCGCGACGACTGTCCCCGGGGTTGGCCTCCCCATGTGCCTGATCTCAGCGGAAAATGTAGTCACTCGGCTGAAAGAGGAAGGCAAGCTACGACGCGACTAGCTTGCCACGCTGGGAAAAAGGTCTAGAGGTTCAGGTAACCTTCAAAAACAACGTTGCCCAGGGTTAGCTTGGAGTTCGAAAGATTGTACGGGCTGGTGTTGAAGCTGACATTGATAACTGTCGAAGCTCCCGGGCCAAGCGGAAGGTCCAGGCCCTCATCTTCGGCCTTTTGGCGCGGGACATCACCATTACCTGGGATAGCCAGGTGGAACTTGTTGATCTCCTCTGCTGGAACCGCAACATTGAGATCCAGATTTTTCACCAGGACCTTAAACTGCGTGCCTCCGGTAGGACCGTTGTTGGCGGCAAGAATTTTCCATTCCACATTGAGACCATCGTCCTTGGCCACGCTCCCCGGCTTTTGGCCAGTCTTTTGTGGCACTTGCTGGGCAACGAAACTAGGCTTCGGAGTTTCGGTGACTTCCACTTTTTCCTGCTTGGTAGCGTTGGTCGGATCCTCCCCAGCAATCAGATGGCCGATCTGAGAACAGCCACTCAATGTGGGTAGCAGGATTAAGGCTGCAAGCACTGCCCAGCTAGTCGTGGCACGTTTTGGGGTGGTCTTCACGTCAGTCACCGTCATCGAATCTTTTTTAAAAAGCAAGCGGATAGGTCGTTTTCTCGGTTCCGAGTTTTCCCAGTTGGTCCCTTCAGTGACCTCCGGCTGGGAAAACTTTGGCGTTGTCCCTTATTGTAGCTACGTCAACTCAACCCACTTCGGTTAGGACATCGATGAATTCCTTTGCCCGCATCCTCAAAACGACCAAGGCATTGTGGCCGTACTATCTACTGGTCGTGGTTACCTCGACGACGGTCGCGGCATTAGCACTGGTCACACCGTTCATTTTGCGTAGTGCGACCAACCTCATCGTGGACACCGTCAGTGGGGAAACCACCGCCGCCGCGGTTTCAAAGACCTTGATTTGGCTCGCAGTTGGATTGCTCGTCGCCGAGATCTCGCACACCGCCGTCCATAACATTGGTGGATATGTGGGAGATGTCATGTCCTTCCGGATGCGACAGATTTTGTCCACCCGCTATTTTGCCAAATTACTCTCACTGCCCCAACGCTATTTCGACAACCAAGTCACCGGCACGATCATCTCCAGGTTGGAGCGGTCCATCACCTCCATTACCCAGTTTGTGCAGGCGTTTTCCAATAACTTCTTCTCCATGCTGATCACCACCACCGCCGTTTTGGTGATTTCTGCCTGGTATTACTGGCCACTAGCGCTGTTGTTAGCGGTGATCTTCCCGCTCTATATGTGGCTGACAGCCATCACTTCCAAGCGGTGGCAGGTGTGGGAAAAGGACAAGAATGAGCAAATCGACGCAGCCGGTGGACGCTTTGCCGAAGTAGTCAGCCAGGTCAAGGTAGTGAAGTCTTTCGTGGCAGAAGTTCGCGAATTGTTGGGGTTCGGCACCCGCTATAACTCTGGCGTAGCTACCACCCGAGTTCAATCTCGCTATTGGCACTGGATGGACTTCGCGCGCGGCGGCGCACTAAATGTGATTTTCTTCGGCATCTACGCTCTGTTGTTCTTCCGCACCCTGCACGGCCACTTCTCGCTCGGCGACATGGTGATGTTGCTCCAACTGGTGAATATGGCAAAGCAACCAGTTTTCATGATGAGCTACTTGGTGGATACCGCCCAGCGGGCCGTGACGGGCTCGAAAGAATTCTTCGCAGTGATGGCCGAAATACCTGAGCATACTGCGAACCCACAACTAGTCACGGCAGCAACCGCCCCCACGACCCCACAGCTAGATGACACCGAAGTAGTTCCACTTCAGCCGTTGCCTGGCAAGCCCGTGATTGCCTTTGACAATGTCAGTTTCTCCTACTCGGATAACGAGCAGGTTATCCATGGGGTCACGTTCGCTGCGCAGCAGGGACAACGTGTGGCTCTCGTTGGTGAATCCGGCGGTGGTAAGTCAACTCTGGTGAATCTGCTACTCGGCCTGTACCGTCCAGGTTCGGGCAGCATGCTGGTCTGTGGACATGATGTGGATTCCTTGGATAATGCCAAGCTGCGAGCTTCAGTAGGTGTGGTCTTCCAGGAAGCTGCGCTGTTTTCGGGCACCATTCGCGAAAACATTGCCTACGCCCGGCCGTCGGCAAGCGATGCCGAAATCGAAGAGGCAGCCCGCCGCGCAAATGCCCACGAGTTCATTACAAAGTTCCCTGATGGATACGACACGTTGATTGGTGAACGCGGCCTTCGGCTGTCCGGGGGCCAGAAGCAGCGCGTGGCAGTTGCGCGCGCGATTTTGAAGGATGCGCCTGTGCTCGTTCTCGATGAGGCGACCTCGGCACTCGATACGAAGGCGGAGCGCGCAGTGCAAAAGGGGCTTGACGAACTGATGCACAACCGCACCACACTGATCATTGCGCACCGCTTGTCGACGATCGCCTCGGTGGACACCATCGTCACGCTGCGCGACGGTCGGGTCGATGAGGTCGGTACGCCTGCCGAGCTGGCACAGTCCGGTGGAATTTACGCCGAGTTGCTGGCATTGACGGCCAGTGATTCGGCGGAGAATCGCAAGCGCCTGCAGGCTTTCGGATTCCAACAGTGAATTTTTTTGGGAAACGATTTCCCAAAATTGCCTCGTTCGTCTTACACTATGAGAACAAACCACATAACTAGGGTCCACGCTGACTTAGCCACCACCACCGGCTGACTGGCTTGGCTTCACCACATCTCTCTCCAGCTATCGCACACTCACCCGGTGGGCGCGACTAGCAATTTAAGCGCGAACACCTCGTGAAAGGTTTACTCATGACCGCAGCCGAAACTTCGGTATCCCCGAATAAGAATCAACGAATCTCCACTGTTATCGCAGCCAGCCTGATGCTGTTTTCGATGTTCTTCGGAGCCGGTAACCTCATTTTCCCACCGATGCTCGGCGTGCAAGCTGGCCACGGCTATGGACCTGCCATCATCGGATTCCTCATTACTGGCGCTGCGATCCCAGTGGTCGCGGTCATTGCAGTGGCAATCACCGGAAACAATGTCCAAGACCTCGCCCGTCGTGGTGGACCGGCCTTCGGCCTGCTGTTTCCGGTAGCTGTCTACCTATCCATCGGCTGTTTCTACGCCCTGCCCCGCACAGGTGTGGTGAGCTTTTCCACTGCAATAACCCCGATCACCGGTTGGGATTCCACCATGGCCAAGGTGATCTTCTCTGCGGTGTTCTTCGGCGTATCGTTGTGGTTGGCTTTCAACCCGGACGGTCTGGTGGACCGCTTGGGCAAGATCCTGACCCCAATGCTGGTTATCCTGCTGATCCTGTTGATCACGCTGTCCTTCTTTAATCTGGGTGGCACCCCAGGGGCTGCCTCGGAAAAGTACGCTGGCAACCCATTGGCTACCGGCTTGGTCGAGGGCTACCTCACCATGGACTCCCTGGCTGCACTAGCATTCGGCATCGTCGTGGTGAACTCCCTGAAGTACAAGGGCTTCAAGGAGGGCGGGTCCCTTGTGCGAGGCGTGAGCATGGCGGGCATCGTGGCCGGTGTTCTGTTGGCGCTGATTTACGTCGGTCTAGGCATGGTCGGACAGGTCATCCCGGAGCCAAGCAAGTACGCCAACGGCGCCGACTTGCTTACCGACGCCGCCCGGCTAACGATGGGCGAACCAGGCATGATCGTCTTCGGCGCCATCGTTTTGCTAGCCTGCATCACCACCTCGGTCGGCTTGATCGGTGCTACCTCTGAGTTCTTCAACCACCTGATGCCAGGTATCTCCTACCGCACGTGGGCTGTGGTCTTTTCCCTCATCGCTATGGTGATTTCTACGATGGGGCTCCAGACGGTGCTGTCGATTGCTGGTCCGATCATCGGCTTCCTTTACCCTGCTGCGATCACCCTCATCGCGTTGACCTTGATCGAGCCGCTGTTTGGTCGCCGCATCAACATGTCATTCATGCTCAGCCTGCACGTGGCCCTGATTTGGGCTGCGTTGATGAGCTTCAACTCGCTAGGCTGGGGTTCCGACGTGATCGAGCCGCTCATCAGCTGGTCGCCAATGCACAAACTTGATCTGGGTTGGGCGTTGCCTACTTTCGTGGCTTTCATCATCGGCCTGGCAATCGATTTCGCACGCCCCAAGCAAGAGGTTGTTGCCCGAGCTGGTGCCACTGAAATGACTGTTGACACCTCCGCTTAAGACTTCTGCCCCAGCTAAGAATTTACCCGCTACCGCTGGTTTGAGCACCAGCGGTAGCGGGTTTCGAGGTTTAAGTAAAGAAATGTGTGTTCGGTTTCGATGTGTTGTCGGCTGTGCGGTGCGGATTTGCTGCACACGTGCTAGGTCGTACTTCCAAAATAGGAGTACTACCTCTGTGGGCGTTTTTTCGTCCAAATTCTCTGATCTAGGTAGGAGTACTACCACGGAAGTACTGACTAGCACCTGTGCAGCCCCGGAAGCAGCTAGGAGAGCCCTCGGAAAACAGGGATAAGTAAACAAGTGTGCGCCCAGTCGGCAAAGCGCGGCCACAAGCAAGCTGGTCAACCAGCTCCTGTGGCTTGGGGCAAGACGGCGACTGATCTGAGCGCGTCGTTTCCCTCGCGGTGACACCAGCTCTCGCCGAGATCGCAGCAAACGACATAGCTAAATTCCAGTCGTAGACCTAGCGGAATGCCGGCGCGTTCGTTGAGGCGACGGGAAACAGAGCTATAGGTTTCACCGCTCCACCGCAAGCATTTCTTCACCTGCCCAGCACACACTGGGCAGGTGGGGCGGTTTCGAACACCAACCCACCCCGCCACGAGGGTAAAACACGGTAGTAAACGTGGCGGGGTCGGCGATCGCTCTGCAGGGAGCAATACTCGACCCCGATTTCGTGCTGGTACTTGAGTTGTGGCTACCTAGTCGTTTTGCCCCTTCGGTACCGAGGATTCAATCACTCGGTGTGGCGGTTGTCCGACTTCGTTCAGGGGATCTTCATCGACATCGCCTACCACCCCAAGGTTGCCGTCAATCACGACATCACCAGGGATAACAATGCGGCCTTCCTCGTCATAGGTGACTTCCAGGACTGGCAGCTCGTTACCGTCTTCGTCGTAACCCGGCGCGGGTTGGGACTCGTGAGCCTCGAGCTTTTCTGGAGTATCAGTCTTTTGCCACTGACGGGTGCGGGTGCGACGGCGCGCGGCAGAATCATCGCTCATGCCTTTCACGAGCGAAAACATCATCAAAAACTGCATGACAAAGAACGGCAGCGCGACAATGATGACCACCTCTTGCAGTGTGGCGATGCCAGCATTAGGGGAGATCAGCAACAGCGCGCCGGCAACCGCACCGATGAGCACCGCCCACAAGATGCGGTAGCTGGTCGGCGCCTTGTTTTCTTCGCCCGTGGCAATCATGTCGTTGACCATCGCCGCGGAGTCGATGGAAGTGATAAAGAAGATGATCACGATCGCCAAGGCGAATGGCCCCATAATCGCAGTAAGCGGATATGCCTCGAGGAACTTAAATAGCGCCGCTGGCACGTCGCCTTCCACCACTACCGGTTGAGTCAAGAATCCGGGCTCATTAAGTTCCAACTCCAGGCCGGCACGGCCAAAGATTGCGAACCAGATGATCGCGAAGATCGTCGGCAAGGCAAGCACACCGGCGATGAACTCGCGGACCGTGCGGCCACGGGAAATACGCGCGACAAACAGCCCCACAAAAGGCGACCAGCACATCGTCCAAGCCCAGTAGAAGGCGGTCCACTTGCCCTGCCAGCCTGGGTTTTGGTCGAAAGAATCCGTCCAGAACATCAACGATGGCAGCTCGTCAGCGTAAATGCCAAAGGCTTCGACAGTCGCGCGCAGCAACGACAAGGTCGGTCCGGTGACCAGCACAAAGATCATGAACAAGACGGCCATCGCGATGTTGGTATTGGACAAAATTTTAATGCCTTTATCCAGGCCCGATGCCACCGAGATGCACGCCACAACGGTAATGAGCATCAGGATGGCCATTTGAATCCAGGAGATCTCAGGAACACCCCAGAGCTTGTGCATACCAGCGTTAATCTGCAGCACACCCAAACCGACGGAAACAGCGATGCCGAATACCGTACCAATGATGGCGAGGGCATCAATGAGTTTGCCTGGGGTCGAGTAGATTTTCGCGCCGAGCAGCGGGGCAAATACCGACGACAGTCGCGCGGGAAGCTTGCGCTTGTAAATGAAGTATCCCAGCGCCAAACCGGGGACCACCATGATGACCCACATGTGCAGACCGAAGTGATAGAAGGTGAAAGCCATCGCCTCGCGGGCTGCTTCCTGTGTCATCGAGTCTGCGTCCTTGCGGGGGACGTTGTAGTAATGGTTGATCGGCTCTGCGACTCCCCAGAACATCAGTACCGCCCCAGTGCCGCCAGCAAAGAGCATGGCGAACCATACCGGGAGGGAGTATTCCGGTTCATCGTCGTCGTCACCCAAGCGAACTGAACCATAACGCGAGACGAAAACGGCGATCAAGAAAATGAATGCGAGGGAGACACCACCGATATACATCCAGCCCAGGTTGGTCAGCAACCAGCCTGCGACACCAGTGAAGAAGTTCTTCGCGGTTTCACCCAAAATGATAGTTGCGAGGACGAAGGCCAAAATGAAGCCAGCGGAAACGAGAAAAATGACGGGATCCGTCTTTAACCCTAGGAAACGCTTTTCGTTGGGATTAACGGGTTCCTGGTCGTCCACAATCGTGGTACTAACAGGCTGTGCAGTACTTTCTGCAGCCATAACAGTTAAGTTCTTCCTATTCGTTGGACATGAACTATTTAAGATTACGGAAACTGGGCTGCATTACTGCTACGGAGAATGGGAAGCTAACAAGTTTTTAATCAACGTGTTATACATTTGTGATTTAAGGCCTAGGTATGCAAATCAGGGCTTTCGGCAGCGTGTGGCGTCACCAGATTTCCTGCATGGCTGCCACTGCCCCAATCTTTTCCACCTTCACAGATGGGTAAGTTTCCTGTAGTTTTTCCGCTACCTCGAACGTCTTCATATTCGACCCAACAGGAAATTCCACTACATAGGGGCCAAGCGAGTGAGAGCCGTCGCCGAGACTCGCCGCGCTCAACTGCTCCGAAATATGGGCCGGTATGAGGGCCATGAAGGCACGTGAGCGATAGGTAAAAAGCTGGACCACGCCCAGATCCTCCACCCGGAAATCGATCCCGGAGCGCGGAATACGCACTCGCTCGCCAATCCGCAACCGCACTTTTCTCCCCCGCAGCACGTAACGGGCGAGACCAAAAATTGCTGTGGCAATCCCAGCCCCCGGCGCAGCCAGGCCCACCGTAAAGAGGGTGCTCATCAGCTCAGAAGTCGCAGATTGTCGAGCGGAATACAAAACCCAAGCCAGCGGCACCAAAATCGCAACCACGATCAGGCAGGCCTTTGCTACTTTCGAGGTCAGCAAAGCTTTCAACTGAGATTTGATGCGGATTTCGGTCACAGCGCATTAGTCTAAAGCACGGATGTGGAAATTCGAGTTGTACGAACCGAAAGCTCGCCAAAGGATATAGTTTTCCTAAAATTGTTATCCAGGTAGCTTCACCCACTATATTTGCAGGGCATGTGGGAAAAGTTTCCTCAGCGAACCAAAATCAGTGCTCTGATCACGTGTGTCGGGCTGCTTACTGTCACTGCGTGCTCCGCAGGGTCGACCGCCACCCGGGTGGGACGCATTGCTGATTCCGACGCCGTGGTGGTAGCAAGCTTCGGCCCGCCGGCCTCCCTCGACTTCACGCGCACTGCAGGCGCAGCAATTCCTGGCGCACTGATGATCAATGTCTATGAATCGTTGGTCCGCGTTGACGAGCACGGCGAGATCCAGCCGTGGCTGGCGGAATCGTGGGAAACCAACCCCGAACGCACCGAATACACCTTCCATCTCCGCCCCGGAGTGAAGTTCTCCAACGGCGATGCTTTCACTGCGGAGACCGCGAAATTCTCCATCGACCGGGTGAAAGGTGACGCCTGGACGAACGGACTTAAGGCCCAGATGAAGCCGGTAGCAGCCACAGAAGCTATCGACGAACACACCCTTAAGGTGACGCTGAGCAAGCCGAGTAACCAGTGGTTGTTTTCGATGGCTACGTTCGTCGGCGCGATGATGACGCCAAACGGCGTCGATAAGCTGGCCACGGACCCGGTCGGGACCGGCCCCTACGTGGTGGAGCAATGGGCGATTGGACAGTCGCTGACTTTTAGCGCTCGCGAGGATTATTGGGGGGCTGCGCCGGAGAATCGCACTGCGGCAATTCGATACTTTTCCGACGCCGTCGGCGCCACCAACGCCCTGCAATCGGGTGATGTCGACGTCGTGTGGGCGATGCAGTCGCCAGAGCTCATCCGCCCGTTGACCGCGCGCGGGGGTTACCACGTACAAGTGGGTACCTCGAACGGCGAAGTTTTGTTGTCGATGAATAACAAGCGCGCTCCGTTTACGGACCCGCGCGTTCGCCAAGCCGTGATGTACGCGATTGACCGGCAGGCTGTGATCGACACGGCGTGGGACGGCTACGGCACCGACACCGGCGGTGTGCCGGTACCTCCAACCGATCCTTGGTTTGAGCCGTCCACCGCTTATCCTTTCGACCCGGAAAAGGCACGTCAACTGCTCAAAGAAGCCGGGATCAACGAGACAAACAATAAGATAGTCTTCTCCGTGCCCTCGCTGCCGTACACCTCGGCAATTTCCGAGATTGTGGTCTCGCAGCTTCGCGACGTCGGCCTCGATGTCACGATCGAGTCCACTGAATTCCCGGCGGTCTGGTTGTCCAAGGTCCTCAAAGGCAAGGACTACGACATGTCGATCATCGCGCATGTCGAGCCCCGCGACATACCAACGCTGTTCGGCAACCCGGACTACTACCTGGGCTACAACTCTCCCGAGGTTGTGGCAGCGCTCCAGGCAGCTGACAGCGGTTCCCCTGAAGACTATGAGAAGTTCATGGCGGAGGCTGTCGACACCATCATGGCCGACGCAGCCGCGGATACCCTGTTCAATTTCCCGAACATCGTCGTGGCCCGCGACAACATCGCCGGGATCGACCCGAATGTGCGTACCGACGGCCTAAACCTGAAGGTCATCGCCAAGAAAGGACCACAGCACTAATGCTGAAGACGCTGTTTCGTTACGTGCTGACAGTCTGGGCAGCTTCGGTGGTGGTATTCACTTTGCTCCGCATCATCCCTGGTGACCCCGCAGAAATTGCCCTTGGCGTAACAGCCACCCCCGAAACACTTGCGGCCAAGCGCGCCCAGCTCGGCACCGACCAACCACTATGGAACCAATACTGGGACTGGATCCTCGGACTCTTGCGCGGTGACTTCGGGATCTCCCTCACCTCCGGCGCTCAACTTTCCCCCATCATCACCGACCGCATGCAGGTATCCCTCATCGTGGTCAGCCTATCCATGCTGGTAGCTGTGATCGTCGCGATACCTTTGGGGATGTGGGCGGCCCTACGCAACCGCCACGCCGACGGCATCATCATCTCAGCAGTGGTCCAAGTTGGTATCGCCGTGCCATCCTTCTTGGCGGCTATCCTGCTGGTCTCGGTGTTTTCGGTGAACCTGGGCTGGCTACCTGCCAACGGCTGGGTGCCGCCGGGATATGACTTCGGTGGATTCTTTAAACGCCTGGTGCTCCCCGTGGGCGCCCTCGCAGCCGTACAGGCAGCAATATCGACGCGCTACGTACGCTCGGCGGTACTCGAGATCATCAGCGACGACTTCCTCCGCACCGCTCGGGCGAAGGGGCTCACGACGACTCAAGCACTGGTTCGTCATGGTATGCGCAATGCCGCGATCCCGGTCCTCACCGTGCTGGGGATGCAACTATCCACCCTGGTCGTCGGTGCCGTGGTGATCGAGCGCGTGTTCACGATCCCAGGCCTCGGCTCCCTGCTGCTGGATTCGGTGGTCAACCGAGACATCATCGCGGTGCAAACCATCGTCATGCTGCTTGTTTTGTTTACTTTGTTGGTCAATATGCTCGTCGATGTGGCCACGCTCATCATCGATCCCCGGTTGCGAAAGAAGGCTTAGCTTGTGATGCAGAAGGCAAAGAACATTTCCACCACCGGACTGATCGGGCTGGTTATCGTCGCAACCGTCATCATCGCGGCGCTGGTTTCCTTCGTGTGGACCCCTTACGACCCAATCCACGCCATCCCCGCCGACCGCTTGCAAGGCTCCTCGTTTCGTCATTTGATGGGCACCGATCGCTACGGGCGAGACGTTTTTTCCCAAATGATGGCTGGGTCGCGTATCACGCTGTTGGTCGGGGTGGTGGCAGTGGGAATCGCGGCCACGTTGGGCACCCCACTCGGAGTGTTCGCGGGCATGAAGGGCGGCTGGGCTGACCGGCTTATCATGCGCATTTCCGACGTCATGTTGGCGTTTCCTGCCCTCCTACTAGCAATTATCACTGGCGCGATGTTTGGCACGTCGACGACCACCGCGATGGTGGCCATCGGGGTTGCCTCCATCCCTTCCTTTGCTCGGGTCGCCCGCGCCGGCACCCGGCAAGTGATGAGTAAGGATTTCATCTTGGCCGCCACCAGCGCCCGGCTGCCCGGCTGGCGCATCGCTATCAAGCACGTACTGCCGAACATCATGGGCATGCTCATTGTGCAGTCAAGCGTGGCATTCGCGCTGGCCATCCTTGCGGAAGCTGCGTTGTCTTTCCTGGGCCTCGGCACTCCCCCACCCGAGCCGTCGTGGGGGCGACTCCTCCAAAACGCCCAAGCATCACTTGCTTCGGCTCCGATGCTCGCGGTCTGGCCAGGTCTTACTATCGCTATCACGGTGTTTGGCTTCAATGTTGCCGGTGACGGCCTCCGCGACATCTTCGATCCGAAGGCGCAACGCGCCGTGAACGTCTCTGAGCTGGAGGTATAACCATGCTCACCATTGAAAACCTGCGCGTTTCCACCCACTCGGGCCGGACTGTGGTACAAGACATCTGCTTTGACATTGCCCCTGGACAGCGGGTCGGCCTGATTGGGGAATCCGGGTCCGGGAAGTCATTGACCGCCTTGTCGATCATGGGTTTGCTACCGCCAAACCTGAGCGCCACCGGCACCATTTCCTTTGATGGCACCGCCCTGCTGGGTGCTTCCGAGCGCCAACTCGCTAGTATCCGAGGCCGACGGATCTCGATGATCTTCCAGGAACCGATGACGGCGCTAAATCCCCTCATGACGGTCGGCAAACAAGTTGCCGAGGCCGTGACGATTCACAGCGATGCGTCGAAAAACGCCGTGCGGGAACGCGTCTTGGAATTGTTCGCGGACGTGCAACTACCGGATCCAGGGGCGACCTTCGACAAGTTTCCGCACCAACTCTCCGGCGGGCAACGCCAGCGCGTGCTGATCGCAATGGCACTGGCCAACGAACCAGACCTGCTACTATGCGACGAACCTACCACCGCGCTAGATGTGACGGTACAGGCGCAAATCGTGGAACTCATTCTCGAACTCGCCGCCAAACACCACGCTGCGCTACTGTTCATTACCCACGACCTAGCTCTGGTCAGCCAGGTGTGCGAAGAGATTCTGGTGATGAAGGACGGCCGCATCGTTGAGCGCGGCCCGTTGGACAAAGTATTGCATGCGCCGGAGCACGAATATACCCGTGGCTTGATGGCGGCTTCTGATCTGCGTGCTCGTGATGAAAACGCCCAGCTCTACACTGTGAAATCAGCGTCGAGCGGAACTTATTCGCCGGGGGTGGCGCTAGCGCAGCCGAAACGACCAGCAGTGGGTGGGGTCATCGCGTCTGGCAGCGATCTGCGTCGGGAATACTCCCACTCGCGGTTCTTCCGACGCTCCGCCACAGTCGCTGTAGACGGGGTGTCTTTTGAGCTGCGCGAACGCGCCCGCCTCGGCATCGTGGGGGGTTCCGGGTCAGGAAAAACTACGTTGCTGCGTATGATCGCTGGGCTTGACCAGCCGAGCTCAGGCACGGTCTCTGTTAGTGGCTCCACCGCGATAGTGTTCCAAGATCCGTTTTCTTCCCTTGATCCGCGGATGCGGATTGCCGATATCGTCGCCGAACCACTCACTCGCGCCGGGTTATCTGCAGCTCAGCGGGTGGAGCGCGTCCGGGAAGTACTCGTTGAGGTTGGACTCCCCGAGTCCAGCTTGGAACGCTACCCACACGAATTCTCCGGCGGTCAGCGCCAGCGCATTTCCATCGCCCGCGCTCTGTCAGTACGCCCGGACATCCTGCTTGCCGACGAACCTGTTTCGGCCCTCGACGTGTCCGCCCGCGCGGTCATCCTGAATTTGCTGGAAGACCTCGCCAATTCCTATGGACTGTCGATGATTTTTGTCTCACACGACCTGTCCGTCGTCCGCGAAATCTGCACCGAAGTGCTGGTGATGTCGCAGGGGAAAATCGTGGAGAGCGGGTCGATTAGAGACGTTTATGGCGCGCCAAAGGATCCTTACACCAAGAAACTGCTGGCGGCGATCCCCACGCTAAAACCTGCGGGGAAGGCCGTTACCTAAAAGTTAGAGGCGCCTATTTACCCACACCGAGTTCCTTTGAGATTGCTCAAAAGTCGCAAAACTGAACAATCTCAAAGGCAAACAACGGTCGTTGAGAGCGGAAAAGCGGGTACTAGCTGACGTACACCCTACGAAGCGAGCTAGCTACCAGGACGCGCTCTTCGCTAACTTCGAATTCTGCGGTGAGAGCTTCAAATTGTTCCAGCTCGGCAATAGACAAGCGGAATTCCCCTCGCTCCATGGCTTGGCCTTTCCTCCGGTAGCAGCATCTCTTTCCTTGTCAGCTTAGGCGCCGTACTTCTAGACGTCCACCGCGACACGCTCCGTTTCCTGTCGGGACACCTTCGCTTGCTGCTCGACACTCTTCGCCCGCCAGCGCACCAGCGCAGCATAAATGGCCCCGTTGACATTGTGCAGCACACTGGCCACCGCCGAAGGTAGCGCTGCTTCGGCTGAGAAGAACTGGGCGGCCATGCCTGTGGCCAGGCCTGAGTTTTGGGTTCCCACCTCGATCGCGGTGGTGCGACACGCTTCCACTGGCTGACGAGTCACCCGAGCAGCGACATATCCGAGTAGGTAGCCCAGCATGTTATGCAGGATCACGGCCAGTACGACGAGCAATCCGACGGTCGCCAGCTTCGCGGAATTCTTTGCCACATTGGGCAGCACCACCATCAGGATTGCGAAGATGGACAGCCACGGCAAGATAGGCAGGATTTTTGCCACCCAGCGTTCCGCGAAGAAGTTGATCACCAGACCGGCGGTGACAGGAATCAGCACGGATTTCATCAGGCTGATTGCCATGGCGCTGGCGTTGACATCGGTTTCTGCTCCAGCGAGCCCCAGCATCAGCAGAGGGGTGACAAAGGGCGCAAGCATCGTGGACACGGAGGTCATCGCGACGGAAAGCGCAACATCGCCTTTAGCTAGATACGCAATCACGTTTGAAGCCGTTCCCCCGGGCACGGAACCCAACATCAAGAGACCGACCGCGAGCTGGGGATTGAAGTTGAAGGCCTTAGCTACCGCGACGGCCCCGAGTGGCATGACAATGAACTGAGCGAGAACACCGATAACAATCGGTATTGGTCGCCGAAGGATTTCTTGAAAATCGGGCACCGTCAAGGTCAGCCCCATCGTGAACATAATCACCATCAGCATGTAAGTGATGTATTGCGCCATGGGAACAAATGGCGCGGGGAAGAAGAAGGCGACCACTGCGCCCACGAGAATAATTAGTGGAAAAGCAGCCACGGCAAGCGTGGCGGAACGATCTTCAGAAGATGCATCTGCAGATTGGGCAGGGCCGGGAGTGATGTGGCTATTGTCACGCATGGCGATAGCACCGAAGCTTTCTCAGGTCGGTCGGGACGTTTCGTTTTAGCGGCGATCACTCAACACAGCTAAGGGTGGGCCGTGCGTCATTGCCGAAACTAGGGTTCCTCACGAGATGGCGTGATACAAGTCACTACTCTAGGGAGCGTTCACGGCGTTGTCCAGGACTTTGCCCTCATTACCCCCACTACTAAAGACTGCGCGAAGCCACCGCATTGTCGGCCTCGCGCACGTTCTAGCAACAATGAAAACCCGGCACCTAGTGGTCGTCGATAAGCCCTTTGAGCGTGCGGACGATGCCTGCGCCATCGTGGCGAATTCCATCGTGTTGGAAGAGATTGGTTAGATATGGGCGCAGGTCACGATACATTTCGGCAGTGTTGCGAGAATAGCCAAATGGCACGAAGATGTCGTCAGCATAGATGGCAGCTGCCGCCACGGTCTCGGCGCTGGCCAACCCGGACGGCGAGTAGAGCTCCGGGAAATCTGTACGTTCCGCGAGCTCCTTCGCCGCTTCGCTGAGCCCGTGCAGCGCTGGATCTTCATCGAACTGCCAGGGGAAAATGTGCTCGCCGGTGAGATAGAACTTGTCGGCTGTTTGGGGGGCGGCATCTTCTTCGAACCCCGGAATCTCCTCGCGGATCCGGTGCGCTGACCAGCGCGTTGCTGCCCCGGGGTAGGCGTAAATGGATTCGTGGATTGTGGCGTAAAGGGGGCCGTCGGCAAAGCTTACGCGTCGGCCAACTTCGGCGAGAAAGTCGCTGCGCAGGCGCTTTTCCCCGCGCAGCGTCCGGAATGGTTCTTCCAAAAGGTAGGCTAGGGTGTCAAAACCATGTCCGCGCCCCAGCTCAATGCCGATGGTCCGGAAGCGGCGTGAGGTGAGGCGCTCGCCGGTCGGCAAGACTTCTGCCGTGGTGTCCAGGTGAGCGCACACCTCGCGGATCCGGGATTCGGCGAAGGGGATTTGGTGGTAGAAGGCGTCGTGACGGCGTTGTAGCGCCCGATAGGTGGCACGGTAGATGTCATCGATGTCCACACCTACTGCCGGCAACCCGCCCGTGAGAAAAGCCCTGCCCACCGAGGACGGATAGCGCGAGAGATAGGCAGTGATACAAAACCCGCCGAAGCTCTGCCCGAATAGGTCCCAGCGCTTGAGGCCCAAATGCTCGCGGAACGCTTCGGCATCGGCGCAGATCTGGTCAGCGCGTAGCAGGGCGAGCTGGCGGGAGCTTACTTTCGAATGCTGGTCAATTCTGTTCGAGCGGCCAGTCCCGCGCTGGTCCAAGAGCAGCACCCGGTGAGTCTTGAGGAATTCACCGATCACGCCGTCGGCTGCAGTCGGTCGCGGTGCGGGAAACCCCGGTCCGCCTTGGAGATAGACCACCACCGGCAGCTCCGCCCCACCAGATGGCCGGATTTCGCGGGCGAAGACTTCGATTGTTTCTCCTGGCACTGGGGCGAAATGATCCCAGGGAAGTTGCAGGGTGTGTTCGATGATGTCATGTCCAAAGCGCCTAATCATGCTCTAAAGCATAGCCACTTGAACGGTGTTTAAGACTACGCTTTAGGATAGTGATCATGGCTGAACAACTATTCAGCGTCCGCATGCGCGCATCCCAGGCCGGGCGCCACATCTCCGGCGCCGAACGCATCTGCACATTCGAACACGTGCCGCAAGTCAGCGCCCAGCTGCACCGCCGTGCCCTCACACACCCCAACGGCACCCCAGACAGCATCCATATCACCACTGAAGCCCTCAGGCAGGTCACCCATGTTCCAGCCCTGCAGGTGCGCGAGCTCGACCCTACAGTCCCGGCCAGCATCCACTTCGCCAAGCTTTTCGACGCCCACGGCTGGCACCCCAGCGCCCTGGACCACCTCTACTCCGTCACCGGCCTGCGAGGCGCGATGATCGTGGATGCCTGGACTGGACGGCGACTCGATCCGCATTTCGAACGAGGCGTGCGTGCCTCAACTATGGATGCCGCTGGACTCTCGCACTCCCCCGATGCCAAAGATCACGCCACCGAAGCGCTGGTGCTCGCCGCCAAAGTGGCCGCGGCCCCAGGAATCCTCGCGGAGTTATGCATTTCTGACGACCCCGATTACACCACCGGGTATCTCGCCTGTGACGGCATCTACCACCGCATTTTTCACTGCAAGGAACCCGGCAGTTCTATCGGCACCCGGGTGTTCCTCTTCGATTCCCAGTTGGCCGCACTGCCGGACACCATTGAATTCCTTGAACACCACCCGGTTTTGGTAGAAGGAATCTACTCATGAGCCTCAATGAACGTGCAGCCGACGCCAATACACAGTGGCGAGCCTTGGGGCTGGAGCGCACACCCGCCACGATCTCGCAGCTTAGTGGCGCACATGCCACCATCGAAGGGTGCGACTTCGTGTTGTTTTCCTCCTCCGACTACCTAGGACTATCGCAACACCCCGCGCTTTGCACCGCCGCTATCGCAGCACACCGGCGTTTTGGCGCAGGCTCCACTGGCTCACGACTCACCACCGGTACTACCGCCCCGCACGTGGCCGCAGAAGCAGCAATCGCCAGCTTCATCGGCTCTGAGGACGCCGTGTTCTTCGCCACCGGATATCAGGCGAACGTCTCCACGATCCAGGCGTTAGCCAGCATGGTGCCTGGTCTAACCGTGTTCTCCGACCAACTCAATCACGCCAGCATTATCGACGGCTGCCGCTTGGCCCGCGTGCCGGTCAGGGTCTACCCGCACCTGAATTACGTGCGGCTCGACGAAATGCTGAGCGCAAGCACCGCCGAGGCAAAACTCATCGTAAGCGACGGCCTCTTCTCCATGGACGGTGACACAGCAGACATCGCCCGCCTACAGCAGCTGTGCCACCAGCACCGTGCCTGGCTCTACATCGACGACGCCCACGCCATCGGAACCATCGGCCCCAGCGGCCGAGGCACAGCCGAACTTGCCGGAGGCTCACTGCCAGACATCCTCATCGTCACCGCCTCTAAAGCTCTTGGTGCTGAAGGCGGCTTCGTCTGCTGTCCCACTGAGCTCGCAACGTGGCTCAGAAATCGAGCTCGTTCCTACGTGTTTTCCACGGCCGCTGCCCCAAGCGTTCCCGCCAGCATCAGCGCAGCGCTTCCCCTCATTCCGCAGCATTTGCCCACTCTACGTAGCAAGCAGGCACAATTCGCGGCCTTAACCGGGTTGTCTATCTCGTCTCCGATCGTGCCTATCCATGTCGGTAGTGAAACAGACGCCATGAATGCATCTGCCCAACTGAAAAGGCAAGGACTTTGGGTGCCAGCCATTCGCTACCCGACTGTCGCTCGAGGTCAGGCTATCCTGCGCGTGACCATTACCGCCCAGCACGAAGATGCCCACCTGGCGCAACTAGCATCCGCGCTCGCTGAGCTCCGACTCATTTAGCCGGTACAAACTGGGGAAGGCGGCGTCGATAAGCGCGGGCTTGGTTGTCACCGTACTCACTCATGAACATATTTTGGTGCGGATTCACAATATTTGGCGCATTCTTCGGCTAAGGCGTTTAATAGATGCGTTACTCGGGCGCAAGACAAGCGCTCAACGCAGTGCCGGGAGAATCAGGGGGAACAGTGACAACGACCAACCAACAGCAACAATTCCCCGAGCCCCTCCCCGCCGCCCCGAACCCGTGGCGGCTCTTTACTGCGTTCAACACCCCCGGCCCACGCTGGCCGGGGGCTCTACGCGCCGCATTATCGATGTTGCTGCCCGGCGCGGTCGCCCTCCTGCTTGGGTTCGATGCGGAAATGGTGCTGATCACCGCCGGTTCCTGCACCGTGATCTACGGCGAGGGCCACCCTTACCGTGCACGCATCACCATCATGTCTGTCGTGGCTGCATTACTAATCGTCGGCTCCGGCATGGGCGCTTTCGTTGGTGAGACCGTGTGGGGGCACATCCGTGCCGGTGCGACCAATTGGTGGCTCCTGCTCACCGCGGTGTTCGCCACGGCCATCGCCGCTGTTTTGGTATTCTGCGCCAACGCGTTGCGGCTTTCTCCCCCAGGGGCCTTCTTCATCGTGATGATCGCCTCCGCGTCCACTATGACGCCCCGCCTGGGTGTAGAACCGCTTGAGGTGGCGATGTGGTGCGCCTGTGGTGCCCTGACCGGCATCGCGGTCGGGATGTTTCCGGCACTCATCCATCCGGCGAAGCCCGAAACTAACGCAGTCGACGTACTAGAAAAAGCAGTTCGTTCTTTCAAGGAAGCTGATGGCGGGAGCATCGCCAAGCGGCACCAGGCCGAAACCGCCCTGGCCAACGCGTGGTTTGCCCTTGCCGACGCGCGGATTGTCTCCGGCGGTCGCGTTATCAAGCCGAGCGGCGCAGAACTTGTGCAGCGCGCACTTGCAGCCCAGGCCGAGCTGGTCCAAGTTAACCGGGAACGCAAACTCAGCAACGAAGCCGATACCGCTGGTGATCAACCCACCTACGTGGACTCCACCCGCCTGGCTATCCCGCACACCCGGCCGACCGTGACCTACCGGTTGTACCGTTCCAGTAATTGGCACAGCCACGCAACGATCACCACGTTGAGGGTGGTTATTGCCTCCCTAGCTGCAAGTGTAGCCTCCATCGCTCTTGGATTCGATCGTCCGGACTGGGCCGTGGTGTCAGTGGTGATGACCTTGCAGTGGGGTCCAGAACTGATCCCGGGAACGATTCGAGGTGTTCACCGCATGGTGGGATCCATCGTCGGCATCGGGTTATTCTCGCTCATTTACCTCGCCCAACCCAACCCGTGCGTATTGCTGCTGTGCCTGGCCACCGCGCAGTTTTACGCCGAAGTGTTCGTGGTGCGCAACTACGCCATTACCGTCATTTTCACCACGCCATTGGCCCTACTCATGGGGGGTGCCACCCATGGCGCGTTAGGGCCGACGTTAGTGTCTCGAATCTCCGAGACGGCGCTGGCCACGTTTTTCGCGGTGGCTGTGCTCTGGCTATTGTTCAGGAATGCGGAGAGCATCCAGCACCGCAACCTCGTCCGGCGCTGCTACAGCGCGATGGGTAATCTCATCGGCGCGCTCACCACGAAAACTCCCGCACAATCACTCGAATACCGTCGCGACCTCCAGTATGAACTACTCGGCGAGCGTCGAGCCATCCAGTCTTTGGCCGCCGACATTCGCCACTCCGCCCGCGCACACTGGGCCGAACACCTTGATGTCCAATCCACCGGCTACTACCTGCTCGACTACGCCAACGCGCATGCCGACCGCGAACTCACCCTCGAAGAAATCGGCGAGCTCGCCAGCCGGGTCCGCGCTCTCTCCCTACGCCACGGACGAAACTAATCAGCCCGCCTAGCCAAGAAACCGCATGACGGCTGCCACCACAGCGTCAGGGTCTTCAAACACAACACCATGCCCGCCGGGCAATTCCTCGAGCCGGGCATCTGAAATCGCCCCCGCTAATTGTTGTTGCAGGTAAGGCGGGATCATCACATCCTGCGCGCACGAAAGCACCAAAGTTGGCGCGACGATCGCAGCCACCTCCTCCGTGATATCGACCCGCCGATTAAGCCCCATTTGCTTATCCCCAAAAGCCGAAAACCGTACCGAGTTGAGGGTGGCTCGCAGCTGCGCCGTCGACAAGCGCGCAACAAACTCGGGGCTGAACGCGCTCAGCGTACTGAACTGCCGCAATGCCGTTTCATCCTCCGCCTTGCGCAGCGTCCACCAGAGGTCGTTGCGCATCTGCAGATAAGCATCGCTGCGCTGCCAGCCCGCAAGCAGCACCAGCTTATCGACGCGCGCCGGGTGCATCCCAGCACACGCAGCCGCGACCACCGCTCCTTGGGAATAACCCATGAGATGAACCCGAGCGAGGCCCAGCCCATCCAGCAGGTCAATCACTTGGTCAACGAGTTGCTGGATCTTCAACTCAGGGGTGTCAGGCTCCTGAAAATCCAGCCCGATCACACGGAAATGCTGGGCTAGGGCCTGGTAGATCAGTCCAAAATTACTCGCCGTGCTGCCGAAGGTTCCATGCAGAAGCACTACAGCGGGGCCTGGCGTGGCCGAGTCATAAAACTTGAGGGCGAAGTTGGCAGATTGGAACTGTAGCGGATTGAGCTTGGCGGAGTGCGACGCATGAGACATGACTTAACGATAGCGATGGGTTCAAGGGAAGATCTCGTTGACGCGGATCTGAGGGCCGGTTTCCACAAACTCCGCATGCACGACCGAGCGAAACTCGCGGTCGAACAGCACATCGAGGCCGACATGCGCGAGACTCGTTGCGGCGCGGCGCATCGCAGCCAAACCCTCAGGTGAGGCGGCTGCCTCGCGTAGTTGTTCAGTGTGCAGCGCAACGCCTTCCGGCGCGATCTTGATGAGCGGATGAATTCCAGGTACGAGCTGAGAGACGTTACCAAAATCGGTTGAAGCAGCGATAGATTCTGGCACAACACCTGCAGGTAAGGCATCCACGCCTTGTTGCGCTTGGCTTTCGCGCCACCGCTGCGCCAAGGCTTGATTATTGCGCACCGGCAACGTGGGCGGGTGCGGGTCCCAGGCGATGTCCACGCTGCACCCCGTCATCAGCGCTGCCCCGCGGCACACGTCGGTCACCCGCGCGGACAAGTCAACCAGGGTGTCGGAGTGCAAAGAGCGGACATAGAGCTCTACCGTTGAGGTATCCGGGATCACTGAGGGGCGCTGGCCTCCCTCAGAGATCACCGCATGCAACCGGTCACTCGGGGGCATCTGCTGTCGCAGCAGCCCGAGGCCCTGATACAACAATGTCGCAGCGTCGAGGGCGTTTCTCCCCATGAAAGGCTGGGACGATGCATGGGCCGAGACGCCATGAAAAGTCACCGTGGCACTGCGACGCCCAATCCAGGCATGGCTGGCAATATCCATGTCAAAAGGGTGAACCATCACGGCAGCATCGAGGCCTTCAAATGCCCCTCCCCTAATTAGATATTCCTTGCCGGAATGGCCTTCCTCGGCGGGAGTTCCGAGGAAAACAATCCGGACATCGTCTTCCCTACCAACCTCACGCACGGCAGCCACCGTGGCGAGGAAAGCGCCAACCCCGGCACTAGCGATGAGGTTGTGCCCACAAGCGTGACCAATCTCGGGAAGCGCGTCGTACTCAGAAAGGAAAGCCACCGCAACTTTGCCTGTGCCTACTTCGGCGTGGATCGCGGTGTCAAGGCCGAACGCAGGCGCGGTGGCCACGACCCCGTGGTTACGCAACACTTCAGTGATCGCGGCAACCGCGTGCTTTTCCGTAAATGCGACTTCGGGATGAGCGTGAATGTCGAGGCTGAGCTGTTCCAATTCGGTGTGCATAGATTCAACTGCCGTGGTAGCAGCTGCCCACAACTGTGTTTGCTCGGGATACGAGGTCAGTTGCGGGGGTTGCGCTGGCGAGGTCTCGGCCATCGCGCGGTGTACCGAGGCGTTGAGTTCGTCGATAAACGCGGTGGATGGGGTCAATCGATCTCGAGAGTCCATCGGTGTGTGCTGCACTCCTAACACATTTTTTTTAATTTGGTGGGGTCGAATAGCGGACCCTAAGGGATAAAGATGCCGGAACCCGGGCCGAGCGGCAGATCGGCGATGTACCAGGCAAAGAGGATCAACACCCAGCTCAGCCAGAACGGCACCACGAAAGGAACGAGGCGCGACATCAACGTGCCCAGGCCTGCCTCGGGCTCATAGCGGCGCAACAGGCCCAGCACCACGATCATGTATGGGTTTAGCGGGGTCATGACCTGAGTAGCGCTGTCCCCCACGCGGAACGCCGCTTGCACGAAGGATGGCTCATAGCCCAAGAGCGCGAACATCGGAACGAAGACGGATGCCATCAGCGTCCACATCGCGGACCCCGAGATCAGTAACAGGTTGAGGCAGGAAGCGAGAATGATGAACGCCAGGATCGCTGGGAATCCAGTCAGATGCATCGATTCCAGGAGCGCAGCCCCTTTCACCGCGGTGTAGGTGCCGATGCCGGTCCAGGAGAACAATGCCACGAACTGTCCGAGGATGAACGCCAAGATCAGGAAGCTGAGCATGTCTTTCAGCGCGTGCCCCATCATCTCCACTGCGTCTTCCATGTTCTTCACTGTGCCTACGAACGCACCATAAACGATGCCCATCACCATGAAATACGCAAACACGATAAACACGATGGAGTCAAGCAGTGGCGACTTAGGTAGGAACCCACCTTCCGGGTTACGCCACGGCGACCCGGGGTACAGCGTGGAGGCCAGAATTATCACTGTCAGCACCAAGCAAGCAAACAGCGACGCCCACAGTCCCCGCGATTCTTCTCGGCTCAGGTTAGGCGAAAGTTCCTCGCCGTTTTCGTCACGATCTCCGCGGGTCTTCGCATCCTCTGGGTCGATCGTCTCATCTACCGGCACGTCTTGTTTCCACATGCGCGGTTCCAGGATCCGGTCGGTGATGAAACCCGCCACGAGGCCGAGGATCACCGCGGACACGAAATTAAAATAGAAATTCGATAGCGGATTGACCTCGGTGGCTCCCGAATGAGGCAGGGTCTCCATCACGGCGTTCGTGATGCCAGCAAAAAGGGCGTCGAGGCTGGTGGGGACGAACGCCGTCGAGTAGCCAGCACCGACGGACGCGAAACCACCCAGCAGCCCAGCCACGGGATGCCTGCCGGCGGATTTGAACACCAGAGCCGCCAGCGGTGGGACGACGACCCAGGCTGAGTCCGCCATGACCGAGGCGCCGACGCCTACTATTCCCACGGCATAAGGCAGCGTCCATTTCTTAGCTGAGCTAAAACCCCTCCGAATCAGGGCGCTGAGCATGCCGGAGCGTTCCGCGACTCCCACGGCCAGCAGGATCGGCAGGACCGTCACCAACGGCGGGAAGCCGACGTAGTTCTTGCCGAGGTTCACCGTCAACCAGGTCATGCCCTCGCCGGTAAACAGTCCCTTAATGGCTACCTGCTTGTCGGAGCCGGGAACCGAGACGGAGATGCCCTGCAGCGCCATCACTGTCGACGCCACACCGGTGATCAGGAACAGACCCAGAAACAAGGTAAACGGCTCGGGCAGCTTGTTACCAACCGTCTCGATGCCGTTCAACACCTTTTCGCCCCAGCTTGAGCTGCTTGGCGACGTCCGCGCGGTCTTCGACGGCCGATCCGAGCCAGAAGCCAAAGTTTTCGGTGTTCGGTCGCTCATCGCTATTGCCCCTTTGCTCTTGCCGGACTACAAAAATCAATAGTGAGCCACCACACTACCGACGGTGTTCTGCATCACGCCAGGATTGCGGGGAGGTGTTACCCAATCGTTAACGCATCCGGACCCACGTGTTTTTTCAGAATCAACCCTTCTGTAGTTGCCGGGAATACAGGCAAAAGCGCTCCCAGGTTGAGGTGGAATGGGCATAGATGGGGATTTCGTCGCGCCGTCTAGGCTTCGCTGAGTGCATTCCACTTTCCTTCGTGCTCACCTCGGATAGGTAATCAGAAGTCATCAATCGCACTCCAAGTCCCACAATCACCGCCCCCTGGAAGTGCAAAGTCGAGGTCGGCTAGCAAGTTGGTGGGAAGCGCCACCTCAGTAAAGCCGTCTTCGATGTCTAGCCCCAGCACCGTCACTGCAGCATCGGTAAAGCCATTTCGCACAGCGCATTCATCCGCAATATGGCCGAAGAACATAGTGCCTTGCCCGTAGTGCTGGGGTTCCTTCAAAGAAACGGTGCGGGAGAGGTCTTGGTCGAAGAATTCGGTGGCGCCTTGCTCGCTCTCGAATAGGAAGCAAGCGCGAACCGCAAGCCCAAGCCCCCAATAATCGGGGTTGAAGCTAAAAGGACACTGAACTGCATATTCATTGTCCCGCTCCCCGACGCAGAGCGCTTCTCCCCCAGATTGCCAGGCCCGAACATATCCAGGGGTTGTTTCGTGAAAGTCCGCAGTTCGCAGGTGGGTGTGTTCGGGATCGAAATCCACCGGGAACCCACAACTGGTCTGCGCGTCAGTCTGGAGGAAATACACCCCTGGACGTACCGATACGCCGAGATTCTCCGGTAGCCTCGCCAACTGTTCCAGCACAGCTGCTGAGTCTGAGCAGTCATGCACCGGAAAACCGCTCAGCCCGGTGTCAACACCGCCCAGACCGGGCGTATCAGAGCCAACCAGAAAACTGCGCACGCTCATGTCCACACTCCTCGCATTCTTTATTCGTGTTCCGCTGTCACCCTGAACGCTAGTCAAAGGGGTGGATATATCCTGCGGCGCTTCGAAAACTTGAGCTAGCACACGAAAGTCGGTTCCACTAGTCTGGTGATTCACTACTGCTAACCGGATGCAGAAAGGCACCATTATGTCCCCAGTGAACCCGAGTTTCATCGGCGCAGATGAGTTTCGTCGACTCATCGCTCCTAGCGACGCCCGCGAAGCACTCGCAGCCGCCCTAGCCGGCCCATTCGACCCCGAAACCGATCCGCTACGCAGCAGTCTGACTGCAAGCACCGGAGCCGGAGAGCTGCTGTCGATGCCTTCGACTTTAGGCGGCTGGATCGGCACGAAGCTGGCTACTGTTGCTCCCAATAACGCCGAGTTAGGACTACCTCGCATCCAAGGCGTTTATGTATTGTTCGATGCCAATACGATGTCTCCACAGTGCGTCATCGAGGCCTCTGCGTTGACCGAACTGCGCACGCCAGCGATGTCAGCAGTTGCCGTCGATAAGCTGGCGCACCCGGAGGCCAGCAGTTTGCTGGTGATTGGCAGTGGGCCGCAGGCTGTCGCCCATGTCCATGCCCTGGCTGCCATTAGGCCTCTGACCCATATTGCGCTGCGCTCACGCGATACCGACTCGGCCGAACGCGCCATTAAGTCACTGCGGGAGGAGGGGCTGCCGGTTACCGCGGCCCGGGAGGGCGAGCAGCCGGACATCATCGCCTGTTGTACCTCTGCTTCCGACCCCGTCATCGCGGATGAGGAAGTTAAGGATGGGGCGTGTGTTGTCGCGATGGGTTCCCATTCCCCCGTTGCCCGCGAGGTGCCGACCAGCGTCATCACCCGCTCTCAGGTGGTCATTGAATCCCGCGCCACCACCTTGGCAGAGGGTGGCGACGTCATCATCCCGATAAACGAAGGCGCCCTCGCCGACAGTGACCTCACCACGATCAAGCAGCTTTTCGACGGCTCTTTCATCCGCGATTTCCAGCGCCCAGCAGTATTCAAGGGCACGGGAATGTCCTGGCAAGATCTCGCCGTGGCGGCTTTCGCTGCAAAGAAGGCAGGTCTCTAGGACGCGCGTTTCGCGAGCTCAGCCACGATGTCATCAACGAGCCGGGCGGCGACCTTGGCGGTTCGATTGTCGATGTCGTACTTCGGGTTGAGCTCTACTACGTCGACAAGCTTGAGCTTTCCGGTTGCAGCCGCGGCTCGCGCCATCGCACGAATAGTCGCTAGCTCCACACCCACGGCTGCGGGCGCGCTCACACCGGGGGCGACGGCAGCGGGCAAAACATCCAAGTCAATGGAAAGGTGCAAGTAATCAACCTTTTCGGCCGTCTCGCGGATGAGCTCGGCGGCTTCGGCTGGCTTCAGCTCCGCCAATTCGTCATCGAGGGTGTAGCGCACGCCGAGGTAGTCCGCGGTATCGAAGAGGATGCGGGTGTTGTTAGGCCGGGAAATTCCAAACACACTGTAGTTCAGGTCGCGCCCCACAGCGTCGGCAATCTGCTTGAAAGGCGTTCCGGACGAGGGTCGGTCGGCGGTGCGCAAATCAAAATGCGCGTCCAGATTAATGATGCCGATCTCGGCATCAGGCAGCGCGGCCCGCAATCCCATGTGAGTGCCGAAAGCGGTTTCATGCCCGCCACCAAGCACGACCGCGACGTGCCCGCCGCCAAGAATCTCTTGAACCGCATCACTTAAAAAGGCGTGGCCTCCTTCGAGGTCTTCGCCGCGCACGGTCACCGTACCGACGTCGTAAAGCGGGAATTCGTGATGAATTGCCAGTCCGCCCAGCGCCGAACGAATAACGTCGGGCGCGGTGGCTGCCCCTACGCGGCCGTGATTGCGCCGAACTCCTTCGTCGGAGGCAAAGCCTAAAACCGCTACGCCGGGGTACCGCGCATCGAAGCCAATCGGCTGGATGACAGAGTTCCAGCGGGCGTGTTCCTTTCCGGATCCATCAACACGGCCGGCCCAAGCAGACATATTTTCTTTCATATTTTCGTAGGATAGCGCCATGTCACCCTCTTCGCGGGCACATTCGTCAAAGGTCCCCGCCGCCTCGCACACGCTTCGTATTCTTTCGCTGCTCACCAGTATCGACGTGCCAATTTCCGCAGCCCGTATCCAAGCCGAGCTCGACCTACCCAGAAGCACGGTCTACCATCTTCTCACCGTAATGATCGAAGCTGGTTTTGTAGTCCGACTGCCGGAAGAAAAGACCTATGGTCTTGGCGTAGCTGCCTATTCGATGGCCAACGCCTACACGAGCCAACAGCCACTCGTGCGAGTGGGCGCACGCCATGCCCGTGCCTTGACGTCGGGCGTGCATGGCTCCGCCCACATGGCTAAGCTCGCGGGATCCGATGTGCTCTACATCCTGGAGGAACGCGCCTTACACGCTCCCAGCTTGGTTACTGATGTTGGTGTGCGACTTCCGGCCGTCGAGACGGCCAGTGGCTTGTGCATGCTGGCGTTCCTCGCAGAAAAGCAAGTTCGCGCAGCGCTTGGCGACGACGCGATGGACCGGCAGTTTCGCGCGGAGTGTCTGCAGATTCGCGGGCGGGGTTGGGCGGAGGAGGACGGAATCGTCACCGCTGGGCAGCGAACAGTAGCTGCCCCTATTTTTGACCATGTTGGCAGGCCAACCGCCTCGCTTGCTGTGACTTTCCCGTCTGGTTCACTTACCCCTGAACAGCTGGGTGAGCTATGCCAGGAGATCATGAACAGGGCTAGTTCAATTGCTGGCACAGTGTATGGATCACGGGCGGGCAATCACCTGCAAAGTCTGATATACCAGACAGGCCGGATCGAATAATGCTGGTCAGGTCACCTCAGGCTCCATACACTGGGACTGACAGTGATCCACAGCACTTGCGGTGAAGTGTGTGATAGCCTCCCTAGCCCACGTGACTTTCCAGAGGTTCACGGTTCGCTCATTCCCCGTTCCAAGTGCCCCCGATTTCAAGATTTCTAGGAGTTGCCATGACCACCTCAGGCCCTCGGGAAGTCCGTGCCCCTCGCGGCACCGAACTCAACGCAAAATCCTGGCAAACTGAGGCACCCCTGCGGATGCTGATGAACAACCTCGATCCCGAGGTTGCGGAACGTCCCGAAGACCTGGTGGTCTACGGAGGCACCGGCAAAGCAGCCCGAAACTGGGAGGCCTTTGACGCGATCGTTGCATCATTGAAAGACCTAGAAGAAGACGAAACTCTGCTCGTCCAATCCGGTAAGCCAGTGGGTATTTTCAAAACGAATCCCTGGGCGCCCCGCGTGCTGATCGCCAACTCCAACCTCGTAGGCGACTGGGCCACCTGGCCGAAGTTCCGTGAACTCGAGGCAGAGGGCCTCATCATGTACGGCCAAATGACCGCGGGCTCTTGGATTTACATCGCCACGCAGGGCATCCTCCAGGGAACTTTCGAAACTTTTGCTGCCATTGGTCGCAAGCGCTTCAACAACACTCTCGCCGGAACCATCACCCTCACCGGTGGCTGCGGTGGCATGGGCGGCGCGCAGCCACTCGCGGTCACTCTCAACGGTGGCGTGTGCATTATTGCCGACGTCGATCGCAGCCGGTTGGAGCGTCGACAAGCTAAGCGTTACCTGGATACCATCGCATCTGACCTAGACGACGCTATCGCACAAGCCAACGCTGCCAAGTCGGAGAAGCGCGCACTCTCCATCGGTGTGGAAGGCAACGCTGCTGAGATCTTCCCGGAGATGTTGCGTCGCCACCGCGCTGGCGAGATCAGCGTCGATATTGTCACCGACCAAACCTCGGCACACGATCCGCTGTCCTACCTGCCCACTGAAGTCCGCTTCGTAGATTGGCAGGCCGAGGCTCGCCAAGATCCAGAGACCTTCACCAAGAAGGCCCGCGAATCCATGGCCACGCAGGTCCAAGCCATGGTGGAATTCCAGGACGAAGGCGCGGAAGTCTTTGACTACGGCAACTCCATCCGCGACGAAGCACGTCAGGCAGGCTACGGCCGTGCCTTCGAATTCCCAGGCTTCGTGCCCGCCTACATCCGCCCGCTTTTCTGCGAAGGCAACGGCCCCTTCCGCTGGGCAGCGCTTTCCGGCGATCCAGAGGACATCCGCGTCACCGATCAGGCCCTCAAGGAGCTCTTCCCAGACAACGAACACCTGCACCGCTGGCTCGATGCAGCCGAGGAATATGTGGAATTCGAGGGACTGCCAGCCCGGATTTGCTGGCTGGGATACGGCGAACGCCATAAGGCTGGCTTGCTGTTCAACGAGCTTGTTCGCGAGGGTAAGGTCAAGGCTCCTATCGTGATCGGCCGCGACCACCTGGACTCCGGGTCCGTCGCTTCCCCGTACCGCGAAACCGAAGCGATGCTCGACGGTTCCGACGCCATCGCCGACTGGCCGCTGCTCAATGCCCTGACGGCCACCTCCTCCGGCGCGACCTGGGTGTCCATCCACCATGGTGGTGGCGTAGGAATCGGCCGTTCCATTCACGCCGGCCAGGTGTCCGTGGCGGACGGCACGGAGCTCGCCGCCCAAAAACTCGCCCGAGTCCTCACCAATGATCCAGGGATGGGCGTGATCCGCCATGTTGATGCCGGTTACGAGCGCGCCAACGAAGTGGCCGTCGAACGCGGCGTCCGAGTTCCGATGGCTTTCAAGTCGAGAGAGGAAAATTAATGTCTACGCTGTTCACTGGCATTTCCGAGCTGCGCACTGTCTCGGAGCTCGGCACCTTGCGGGATGCTGCCTTGGTAGCCACCGACGGCATCATCGAGTGGATCGGACCCGCCAGCGAAGCTACCGCTGCTGACGAGCACGTTGACCTCGGCGGACGAGCTGTGCTGCCAGGCTGGGTGGATTCCCACACGCACATGATTTTTGACGGCGATCGCTCCGCCGAATTCGAAGCCCGCATGGCTGGTGAAAGCTACGCAGCTGGCGGAATTGCCGTGACGATGAACGCCACGCGTCAAGCCGGGGAACAGCGCCTCACCCAGCTCCTGGATCAGCGCATTGCCGCCGCCCAGGCCGGTGGCACCACCACGATGGAAACCAAAACCGGCTATGGCCTCAATGTGGCTTCCGAGGCCGAAGCCGCCCGGATCGCTGCGAGCCACATCGAGGATGTCACGTTCCTAGGTGCGCACCTGGTGCCACCGGGAGCAGACGCGGAAGAATACGTTGATCTCGTCTGCGGCGAAATGCTGGCAGCAGTCGCGCCGTTTTGCACGTGGATCGATGTCTTCTGTGAACGTGGCGCTTTCACCGAAGAACAGTCCCGCCGAGTGCTCACCGCAGGTCAGACAGCGGGCCTCCTACCCCGCGTCCACGGCAACCAGCTAGGCACGGGACCGGGCATTGCGCTGGCCGTCGAGGTGGGCGCGGCCAGCGTCGACCACGTCAACTACGTCAGCGACGCGGACATTGAACTACTGGCTGCCTCAAACACAGTTGCCACCGGACTTCCGGCCTGCGACCTATCCACTAGGCAGCCTCTTGCCCCACTGCGTCGCCTTATTGACGCCGGTGTCACGGTGGCGATCGCTTCGAATCTCAATCCGGGCACCTCATACACCTCTGCGATGAACTTTTGCGTTGGCACCGCGGTACTGCAACAGCACCTCACCCTGGACGAGGCGATCAAAGCCGCCACGTGGGGTGGGGCTCGGGCGCTTCGTCGCGAGGACGTCGGAGGTGGCAAGGATGCCAAGGGACGCCCCGCCAAAGGCTCCCTCGTGGTGGGAGCGGCCGCTGACCTGCATGTTTTGAATACCCATAATGCAGTTGACCTTGCCTATCGTCCAGGCATGCCCTTGAGCTACCGCACCTTCGTGGCCGGCAAAGCAGTCAATTAATTACGGCGCTGCCCGGCTGCTCTCGCGTGGCCGAGCAGCGCTTGCCCGCATTAACACCAAAATTTCACCGAACTAAAAAAGGAACATAACATGGCTATCTCCGTTGGCATCGGTGCACTGAGCATCGCTGATGTAGTCGCAGTAGCACGCCACGGCGCGCAGGTAGAGCTCTCTGCGGAAGCACTGGCGGAAATCACCAAAACCCGAGAGCATATCGAGGCGCTAGCGGAAGCTCCAGATCCCGTGTACGGCGTTTCCACTGGCTTCGGCGCCCTAGCCCAACGTCATATTCCGCACGACCTGCGCGCACAACTGCAGCGGAGCCTGGTGCGCTCGCATGCTGCGGGCACGGGGCCTGAGGTGGAAAAGGAAGTTATTCGTGCCCTCATGCTCCTGCGCCTTTCTACCCTGGCCACCGGCCGAACCGGCGTCCGGGCCGAGGTCGCCGAGACCTACGCCGCTCTGCTCAACGCCGACATCACCCCAGTGGTCTACGAATACGGCTCATTGGGCTGTTCCGGTGACCTGGCACCGCTGGCCCACTGCGCGCTGGCCGTAATGGGCGAGGGCGACGTCCGCACCGCCAACGGCGAGGTTAAGCCGGCTGCTCAGGCGCTTGCCGACGCCAACATCCAGCCAGTGACTTTGCGGGAAAAGGAAGGCCTTGCTCTGATCAACGGCACCGACGGGATGCTGGGAATGTTGTGCCTGGCGTTGCATGACCTCACCCAGCTGGGCAAGTATGCCGACCTAGCCACCGCGATGACCGTTCAGGGGCTGCGCGGCACCACGGGCGTGTACGAGCCAGACCTGCATGAGCTTCGCCCGCACGCTGGCCAAGCCGCGTCCGCCGCCAATATCCTGAAGCTGGCCTCGGACTCCCCGATCCTGGACGCTGCCCAGGCAGACTTCAAAGCCACCCAAGTCCAGGACGCATACTCGATCCGGTGTGCGCCACAGGTCGCGGGCGGTTTCCGCGATACGTTGAGTCACGCCACGCATGTCGCAGAGGCTGAGCTCGGCTCGGCGGTGGATAATCCGGTGGTCACCAAGGACGGCCGTGTGCGTTCGAACGGCAACTTCCACGGCGCACCCGTGGCCTATGTGCTGGATTTCCTGGCGATCGTGGCTGCCGATCTCGCTTCGATTTCCGAACGCCGTACCGACCGCTTCCTCGACGTTGCTCGCAACCGTGGCCTGTCGGCATTCTTGGCCGATGATCCAGGCGTCGATTCCGGACACATGATCGCGCAATACACGCAGGCAGCGATTGTTTCGGAGCTCAAGCGTCTGGCTTCGCCTGCCTCGGTCGATTCCATTCCGTCCTCAGCGATGCAGGAAGACCATGTGTCTATGGGCTGGTCCGCAGCACGCAAACTGCGCAAGTCTGTCGACGGCCTCGGACGAGTACTCGCAGTGGAAATCCTGACTGCCGCCCGCGCCATCGACATGCGCGAAAAGGAGCCTTCACCTGCGATTTCTGCGGTAATCGCCAAGCTCCGCGACACTGTTCCGGGTCCGGGCACGGACCGATTCCTCGCTCCAGAAATCGCCAGCACCACCGAACTCGTAGTCTCCGGTGAACTACTCACCGCCGCGGAAGAAGTAGTGGGCACGCTGGCTTAATCCACAGCGAGGGCAGGAGGCATCCGCGTTTCTGCCCTCGCTCCGTCGCCCAAAGCTAGGGCCGGGGCTGGTGTCCGTCGAGGCTCGCTTCTACTACCCCGGCGGCGTAAGCCTGCAGGTCGAATTCTTCAAATCCATAGGCTACTGACGGGTCCCATTCGGTCAGTTTGCTCAGTTCTCGCTCGTGCTCGAGCTCCCGACACACGATCCCCAGTACGGCGTAGTAGCTAAACACCGGCCCGAGCTTATGCAGCTGCTGGGCGGCGCTGGTCATCACCCATTGTTCGGCTTCGCGCAGCACAAACCCGTGTTTACGCAGGAATTCCCAGGTTTCCTCAGCAACTTCCGCGCCAAAATCGCCGGAGAACATCACACGCGCCGCCTGGGCAGCCAGCGGAAATCGTTCCGCTACCAGGTCGATGACCTGCATGTATTCCGGATTCAGTTCCAATTCGCGCAGCACCCAGTACACCAGGAGCTGTCCTCGGGCGTCGATTGTTCCCGGCGGCGGGAAGTGCACGATGCGGTCGCGGTGCAAAACTTCTGCCAGCAGCCGGGGCGCGATGGGGGTGGGGTCGTCGTCGAAAAGCCCGAGCACGGCGTCTGCATCGCTGGAGAGAAGTTGAGTGGCACTGCCCCAGTTTGTTCTTGCAGTTCCAGGAGTTGGGCTGCATTGATATCGGTTGAGTGAGGTGCTGGGCTAAGGGTGAGATCGAAGTGCCAATTTGTGATGGGGTCGAACTCGAACAGCGCCCCGCCCTGGCAGGCTTCTTCGATGGTGGTGGCGTGCGATTCGAGAAAAGGGCTGCAGTGGAAGAGATAGCGTGAATCGCCGATGATGTGGCCGTCGTGGCGCGTGATGGTGGCGCTGTTGCGCGGTTCACGCAGCAGCAGGACCTGGAGTTGTTCTATGACTTCGGAGGCAGGCCAGGTGGCGTCGACAAGCGCGGTGAGTTGCACGGGGCGCCGCATACCACGCGCACTGGCGGTGAGCTTCGCCAGGTGCGTTGAGGTGGTGCGCCCCAGCTGTGCCAGCGGCGTGCCAGCAAAGACTCCGCCAGCAGCGGCGCGACGGGCTTTGAGGTCGATGACATTGTCATTCATAGTGGTCACCAGCGTAGTCCTGGGCTAGCGTGGAAGCGAAAGCAACTTTCTTCCCGACGAGGAGATTCCCATGCCAAACCTCTTTGATTTGACCGGACGAACAGCACTCGTGACTGGCGGCTCCGCAGGTATCGGTCTTGGTATAGCCCGCTGCCTGTCCGAGGCCGGCGCGCGGGTGGTCGTCGCAGCGCTTGACGACGCCGCCCTCCACGACCTCCCCAACAAACTGCCAGGTGCCGTGGCCGTGGCGTGCGATGTGACAGTGCTCGCCGACTGTGAACGAGCAGTAGCTACCGCGGTTTCTGAATTTGGCGGGCTAGACATTCTGTCGGCGAACGCCGGGGTATTTCCGCAGGCAGCAGTCGACACGATTGGCGCTGACGAAATCGAAAAGATCACCCGCATTAATGTCGGTGGCATGGCAAACTGTGTGAAAGCAGCGCTGCCGGCGCTGAAAGAGTCCGCACACGGAAGGGTCATCGTGACCAGTTCGATCACCGGAAACATGACTGGCTACCCGGGTTGGGCGCACTATGGCGCCACCAAGGCTGCCCAAATGGGTTATGTCCGCACGGCGGCCGTCGAGCTGGCGCCCCACCAGATCACAGTGAATGCTGTGCTTCCGGGCAATATCGCCACGGAAGGGTTGGCGGAGCTCGACCAGTCCTATGCAGACGCGATGCGCGCCGCCGTTCCCGGTGGTCAGCTTGGCAAACCTGAAGACATTGGCTACGCGGTGGCGTTCCTCGCTTCTGATGCAGCCAGGTTTATTAATGGCCATGGGATTGTGGTCGATGGTGGGCAGATCCTTCCGGAATCAGCTGAGGCCCTCGCCTAGCGGTTGTGGCGTCCTTGGTTAAGGCTTAGGCGAGGTCTCGTTTGATTTTCGCCAGAGCCTTGCCTTTTGCTAGCTCATCGACGACCTTATCCATGGCACGAATCTGCTGCATCAAGGGGTCTTCGATGTTTTCCACGCGGTAGCCACAGATCACACCTGTGATAGTGGGGACGGTCTGCTGCAGCACAGGCGCCTGTGCGCACAGCTCGCGTAGCGTGAGGTCACTGTTAGCATGTTGCTGTAGTTGCTCCTGAGAATAGCCAGTGAGCCACATGAGCACCTCGTCGAGATCTTCCCGAGTGCGGCCTTTTCGCTCTACTTTGGCCAGGTAGAGGCGGTAGATTTCCGCGAAGCGCAGGTTGTAAACACGCTCAAGTTTCGCGGCAGCTTTTTCATCGCTGGTTTTGGTTGTTTCACTCACGCTGGGCAAGTGTAGTCGCCGACAACGCGCGGGACTTTGCCCAGACTTCTTCCGAAGGCTGGCGGTGTGCGCATAATAGGTGCCATGAGATTGGCCACTGTGATTCCGGGCGTGGGCATTGCTGTGGGCGGCGCCGCCGTGGCATTGGCTATTGACCACCTCGCTGTGGGCCTACTGGGGGTCTCCAGCACCATCTTATGGGCAATTGTGCTGGGGATTTGCACAGGCAACATTGGACTTCCCTCGTGGAGTTCCCCTGGGCTGAGCTTTTCCGCCAAGCAAGTATTGCGGGCTGGAATTGTGCTACTTGGACTGGAGATTTCCTTGACGACGCTAGCGAGTCTGGGCTGGCCCGTCCTGGTGGGCAGCGTGCTAATCGTTTTCTCAGGCATGACTACTGCAGCCGGGCTTGCCAAACGATCCGTTCTGAGCTTTCCGCACGCGATACTCATCGGTGCTGGGTGTTCCATCTGCGGAGCCGCCGCGGTCAGCGCTGTCGAAGCGGTGTTGCCCAAGCGGAAGGCGGAGGAGATCGCGAGCGCGATCTCAGTGGTCGTGGTGTTGGGCACGGCGATGATTGTCCTCGGTCCAGCGTTCGTGAGCGCATTGGATTGGCACGAGTTGCCTGCTGGGGTGTTCATCGGTGGGGCAACCCACGAAGTCGGGCAGGTTGTCGCTGCCGGGGGGATCGCCGGTGCCACGGTGTTGCCGCTCGCGGTAGCGGTAAAGCTGTCCCGGGTGTTGCTCTTGGTGCCCGTGGTGTTGGTGGTGGGCTACCGCGAGCGTCCACAGCTGCGTGGGCTGGTCCCTTGCTTTGTCCTGCTCTTTCTTGTGGCTGTGGTCGTGCGCACCGTCGCACCAATCCCGCCGCTAGCCCTGGAGTGGAGCACTCAGCTGCGCGCTTGGCTCTTCGCAGTCGCGATGTTCGCCCTGGGCACCACAGTTACCGCCAGTGCTTTGCGACGCGCCGGTTGGCGCCCATTCCTCTTTGGCCTGGTTGTTTCCTTGGTGGTTGCAATCGTAGCGGGACTCGTCGCCATCACGGTTACTCAGCTCGCCGGTTAGCTCCGAAATCCTCGTGTTTGCGCACTACTGCTTCGTACTTTCGCTGCGCCGTCAGCTCGTAGATGCGCAGCATTTCCGCAGCCTGCGACGCCACTGACCATTGGCCAGCTAGCTCGCGGGATCGCTGCGCTGCGCTCTCGCGCCAGCCTGGCTCTTCCAACCGATCGATGATCCGCAGCATGGCCGCTGCGAAAGCAGTGGGGGCAGGGCCTGCGAGTTCACCATTCTGGCGTGGTTCCAACACCAGGTTTAGCTCAGGGTCGGCGGATACGATGGGCAAGCCCGCGAGGGCCGCCTCGTGCAGGACCAATGCTTGGGTGTCAGTGACGGAAGGGAAAACGAAGCAATCCGCCATGGCGTAAAAAGCGCCCAGCTCGTTGCGAGGAAACTCGCCAGGTAGTAGTACGTTTCCGCCACGTTGCGCAGCAAGCAATCGCTTAGCGATCTTGGGGTAGCGTTCCCAGTCTCCGACGATCATCAGTTGCGCATCGGGATGCAGCTCGCGGACGAGCTCAAAGGCGTCGACAAGCAGGTTAAGGCCCTTTTCCGGAGCTACTCGTCCGACGTAGAGAAACAGTGGGCCCGGGCCGCGCTCGACGGGAGGAGGACCGGCTGGCAGGGGGTCGACCCCGTTGGGGACGCATACGACGTTAGCTTCCGGCGCGATCTGCAGTGCACGCGCCAAGGTCTTCGGCGAAGGCGCTGTCACGACGTTGGCAGAAAGCAGCATTTTGCGCATCAGCCCTAGTAGAGACGCCTTTTCCGGGTCGGGGAATTCTAATCGAGCAGCGCGAATTGCACGCACATCGTAGACTTCGCCACGGTTAAGGCGCGCAAACATGCTCACGATGCCTCGGAGAAGTGGTAGGACGCGGGCGTAGTAATCCGCGTAAGCATCGAAATCGGTGTGCCAGGTCAACAGCAATGGGGTGTTAGTTCGCAACGCCGTCCATACGCCGAGCACTCCGACCGGTCCCAGGCCGTGGGCATGGATCACATCCGGCTGGAGTGCAGCGACCTGGTTGATCGTCCGCTTGAATTTGTTTCCGTTAGCTACTCGGGTCGGCATTTTCGGCACCCGGATGGACGGCAATCTGATTTCCGTTCGGCCGGCACGACCTTCGTGCGGGTTCATTCCCTTGGCCTGTGGTGCCACAACCAGCACCTCGTGCCCCGCGTCCAGCAGATTCCCCTCCAGCTGCTGGACCGCCACCATCAGGCCATTTGAACCCGGACCGTAGTTATCCACGTATTGCGCGACGAATAGCTTGTTTTGCACATAGCCAATGTAGCCCCTCTGTTGGACTTCCGTGTGATGAACCGGCGTGTCCGCGCTCCTTGGTGGTGTTGGGTGCTCGCTTACAGCGAATCTTGCAGAATCAAGTTGTCAGCTCAACAAGATGGGTGTATGCCTGAATAAATGACATCTCTTTTCTCTTCGCTAGCCGTTGGACGTCTGCAATTGAAGAATCGGGTGGTCCAGGGGCCGATGGGGCGCCTACGCGCCGACCATGACGGAAATCCCACCGAGATCATGACGCAGTACTTCGCTGAACGAGCCGGGATGGGGTTGATTGTCACTGACGGCACGTCCCCTACCCGCGAAGGTCGTGTTCACGCATATCAGCCAGGCCTTTTCGACGACTCTCATATCCCTGGCTGGGCAGCGATCGCCGATGCTGTACACCAGGCGGGAGGGACCGTAGTGGCCCAGCTCATGCATGCTGGCTGGAACACTCATTCCGGGATCACCGGTTTCCCTGTCGAAGCTCCCTCCGCCGTGGATCACGAAGGTTGGGCCCATGATGCCCAGGGTAACCGCTTGCCTTTTGAAACCCCCACTCCCCTCGACGAAGGCGGCCTCGACCGGGTCATCGAGGGCTTCCGTGGGGCCGCGCGTCGTGCTATCGAGGCTGGTCTTGACGGTGTCGAACTACATGCGGCTAACGGCTACCTCCTGCACAGCTTCCTCTCCCCCAACTCCAACCAGCGCACTGATGCCTTCGGCGGCTCCCCGGCCAAGCGGGCGGCTTTCCCATTGGCTGTCGCCCGCGCGGTAGCCGAGGAAGTAGGTGCCGACCGGGTGGGTATCCGCGTTTCCCCTGGTGTTCCCGTCCAAGGTGTTGTGGAATCTGATCCGGAAGATATGCTCGCAACTTATTCCGCCCTCATCGACGGACTCAACGAGCTTGGGGTGGCGTACCTCTCTGTGCTGCATTACGACGTCCGTGGCGAACTCGTCGCCACGCTGCGTTCCCGGTTCGCGGGAGCATTCTTCCTCAACAATGCGGCTGGCCCCGAGACCCCGATGGGCCTTGCGGAAGCCACCGAGATCGTCGATGAGCAGCTTGCCGACGCCGCTGTGGTCGCCCGACTAGCCCTAGCCAACCCGGATTTGGTGGCACGCTGGCGTGCGGGTGCTGAGCTCAATGAGCCCCAACCAGCAACTTTCTATGCTGGTGGAGCTCGTGGCTACATCGACTATCCGGCGCTTGAGTCGGAAGCTTAGGACTTCCGCACGGTGATCTGCCAGCCCGCATTGCCTTGACGGCGGAAATCGGTGACCGCATACCCCTCGTCACTGGCCCACTGCGGGATGGTTTCCGTGGCTTGGGTGCAGTCGAAATCGATGACGAGGCTGTCGCCAGATTGGAGGTTGCTCATCGCGGCGCGGGCATCCACGAGCGGAAACGGGCACACCGCACCAAGGGTGTCCAGCGCGTAAGTAGCTGGGGCGATCTGACGCAGCCCCTGCTGTTGTTCGGTACGCACTTTCAGCGCTACGGGTGCCGTCGCAAAGGCAAACTCTTTCGGCTCCGCAGTTAGGCTGGGCTCAGCCACTGGGGCGCTGGTGGGCACTTCAGTGTTTTGCGTTGGCTTGAGGAATACCTTTGCAGCCAGTGCTACGCCCAGCCCAGTAAATAGCAGCGCCACCCACCCTTGGTAGCTAAACAAGCTGGTCTGCACCATGCCATTTCCCACGGTGCAGCCACCAGCCCAGGAGGCGCCGACACCCATCATTACGCCACCGATTACGGAGCGCTGTGCTTGTACGGCATCCGGCAGGCGAACCCGGAATTCACCGGCTGCCTTCGCAGCCAGGTAGGAACCAACGAGGATTCCGAGTACCAGCAGTGTTCCCCAGTTCAAGAATTTCAGATTACCCGTGGTGAGGTAGGAAAAGAGGTCAGCCGAAGGGGTGGTGATCCCCAGGCCGGAGTTACGTCCGGTCGCAGCGGAGAGTGGCCAAGCAATCACGCCGATAATGCCTACCAAGGCGCCCGCGGTGTAAAGGTGCAGTGAACGGGCCCACCATGGCTGTTCGAGGCGTACTTTGCTGCCTCGCATGTTATCGCGCTGGAGGTAGAAATTCACCAAGTAGATGGTGAGTGCACTCAGCCCCAGCGCGAACCACCACACCGAAATGCCGAGCGTTTCGGGCAGGGTGGTCATCTTGACCGTTCGGTTCGCGAGCGCTTCATGTGTGCTAGCTAGCGGTCCGCGCTTCATGGCAGCAGCAGAGAGTCCGTAGCCGACGAGCGCGAGCCAGGACCCGACAAGCCCCTCGCCTGAACGGTACCAAGTGCCGGAAGCACAGCCACCGGCCAGCACGATGCCTACACCGAATACTAGGCTGCCAATCATTACTGCAGCCGGGGCAAAGTCGCTGACCTTTGGAGTGATGATTCCGGCGCTTGTCAACGCTGCAATGCCCACCGCATGGACTGAAATGACGATGAGCAAGGCGACAATGCCTCGCCATGACTTCAGGGTGACGATGTCTCGCAGCATTCCCGTCACACAGAATCGTCCTCGTTGCATCACTGCACCCAAGACAATGCCCACGGCCAAGCCTGAAAGTAGCATGGGTCCCCTTCTTCCCTAGTCAAGATTTTGTAGGGAAACCATAACCCAAAACATACTTAACTGTCTATAGTCCTTAGACAAATCTTTCTACTATCTGGCGCGGGAGCTCACCGCAAGCATGGCCTGATCTGCCAATTCCTCACCCGCACCATCATAGAGATAGACCGCCACGTCAGTCCCAGCACTATACAACTCTGTCTTGTTTGCGCGTTGTTTCGTGGTTGTAGCGATCACCACCTGCGGATGATTATGGCGAATCGCGCTGAGCACCGACAGTGCGTCGTAATGCCCGGGAAGGGCAAGAACCACCAGCTGAGGCGGAGTATCGATATGCACGCGCTGCCACAGTTCCGGATCGGTGACGTCCCCAGCGACCACATTGTGCCCGGCCTGCCGCAGCACTTCGATGCGATCTTCATCGAATTCCACACCCCACACCCGCAGACCATATGCCTCAGTCAACCGGTGATACACACCTTCACCGACCCTGCCCATACCCATCACCAGGGCATCCGCACCGACAATCCGCACTGGCTTCTCGTCTGGAGCCAACCGGTGCTCGGGTACCTCAGGAATCAGACGCAGGAGCATCGGCATCAGTCGATGTTCGGTTGTCGCCACGATAGATCCCACGATGAAGCTGCCAGCCACCGCAATCGCCATTATCGACGTCCACACCGGCGGCAACACCCCTTGCGCCACCGCAACTGAGGTGACGATCAACCCGAATTCCGAGTGATTAGCCAAGGTTAAACCTGAGAGCGCCGCGGTGCGATTCGACATGCCCACCCGCTGCAAAATCACCATGAAAATTCCCGCCTTGGCTATCAGGAAAACCAGCAGAATACCGGCTATCACAAAGCCTGTGGCATTGGGCAGGCCGCCGAGGCCGATCTGGAGGAAGAACGCTACAAGTAGCAGCTCGCGGACGCTGATGAGGGCGTAGAAAAGCCGCTCGGAAACCGGGTGCCCGGACAGGATAATGCCCGCCACCAGGGAGCCGAAAGAGCCGGAAATTCCGGAAAGTTCGAAAAGCGAATACGCGCCGACGGCGATGCCGATACCAGTGAGCACCAAGAGTTCAGTACGAAACATCCGGTTAGGAAGGCGGGTGACCAGCGGACGTAGCAGCAAAAGCAGCGGGAGTACCAGGGCCCATTTCTCCGGGACTCGCCCCGAGGAGGCTACCAACACTCCGACGGCGATGATGTCTTGCAGAATCAAAACGCCAAGCGCAATGCGACCCACCGCTGATCCGCTGCGGTTTTGTTCTTCGAGCAGGGACATCACGAAGACGGTGGAGGAAAACGCGGTAGCCATCCCAAGATAGATCAGCGCTTTAAACTCCAGGCCCGCCAGTCCCGCCAGGGGCAGCAGGCCAATCAAGCTGAACACCACAGTGAAGATCACCGTATTGGCAAAGGCCTGCCCGAGCGCGGAGCCCACTACCCGCGGGCGCGCGATATCTCGCGGATTTAGCTTCAGGCCGATGGTAAACAGCAGCACCGTCACACCAAGTTCGGCGAAAATGTCAATCGCCGGGATGTGATCTAGCCCTAGGGCACTAATGGCAAACCCAGCGCCTAGAAATCCAATGAGCGGAGGCAAGCGCAGAAGGGACGCTAAGAAACCACCGACAATGGAAAACAGCACCGCAATAAGATAGATCGATTCCACAGCATAACCATACTGTTTATGAGTATTCCGTCCCCCCATAACGGTTGCTCCCTACCTCTTGCCACCGCATCGGCCGGGTCGCACACAGGTGTCGGGGCAAAACCAATAGCTAATATTGAAAAACATGGTGCACATCCGGGGTCTCGCCCTCGTTGGGTCAGCGAGCGCATTTTTGTTTTTGTGGCGTTTCACGCCATTTTCACATTTTGATGTTGCGCGTTCCATGCTCTGGGGGTTAAGCCTGGGCATGCTCAGTTGCGGGGCAGGATTTCTCGCCAGTGAATTTATCGGCGCTGACCACCGCACTGACCCAATCGCAGCGACACCACCGAAAGAAATATCGAAACTCCGAAGGGCAACCTTCTTCCTAGGCGCCTCCTTCCTCATCGTGATAGCGGCGATTGAACTACTCGGCGTTCCGCTAGAAGAAACCCTGAAAGCGATAGGCGCTGGCCTCATTCTGGCTGCATTTCTAGCGCGACGCTCGTGGTTCATCCAAGTCCCCGCCGTGATGCTGCTTGCCATGCAGGCTTATGCAGCCGTGGCCTCCAGTTTCCACACCGAGCACTATTTCTTCCTCGGCGTTTTCTGCACCGTGCTGGGGGTAAGCCTCGAACCCCTCTCCTGCAACCGCACCACCCGGCTCTGCGCGTTGCTAGTCTGCGCGGTCCTCGCCTATCTCGGATTCCGGCTTCGTTACAAATCTGAACTCGGATATCGAAGCTTTCGATTTCGGTCCTAATTTTCACGCGTTGTGCATGATGACGGCCGGGGCGTCGTTAAGCCTGGCAGCGTCAAACCAGGTAGCGCGCTGGAGCGGTGCGCTCCGGTGGGGCGCACACGCAGTCTCTATGTACCTGCTGGGCGTGCTAGCTGCGGCTATCTACGATCTCACCCACACCGGGGCGCAGGCTGATTTCGGATGGACGATGTATGCCCCGCTCTCCGACGCCTCCCACTCAAGCCGCTACACCTCTAGCCTGTATGACCTGCTCCAGAACTACGGCCCCACGTTCCCCCATTGGGTTGCCCTCCTCGCTGCAGTCGCGGTGTGCGGCCTTGCCGCCTGGCATCGTGGCCCGGGCCCGGTAGAGCACCTCATGCGCGCTACTTATCGACGCCTCTAGCCCCCAAATACAACTTCACTCAGAATTCACCCTGCTGTCCCACCGTGGTCACCCAGCAACGATAACTTTTTCTTGCACTACACATCCGTTATCAAAAGGTGGCATGAACGTGAAGAAAATCGCGTCGGTAATTCTTGCCGGCATCCTCGCAGCTCCCCTAGCAGTCTCCGCCCCCAATGCGGCAGCGTTGGGCAGTTCGGAATTCGGTTCCAGCCTGCTCAGCTCCGGTAGCTCTACTAGGTCCGGTAGCTCCGGGAACGCAGGACCATCGACCCCAGCACTCCCAGCAACCGGCGCACAAGCCTACGCCACAAACACCACCCGCCCCGTCCTGTGGCAGGAAAGCTTCGACGGAGTGGATACTTCCCTCGGTTTCTCTAAGCAGGCACCGGCAGGTTTTGCCGTTGACACCAACGAGATCAAGTCGGGCGAGGAACGCTGGAAGGGCTGGACATGGACAAACACTCGGGACTGGACCTTTGCGGTAGGCACCGATCAACGCCACTACTTTACCAGGGGCCATGGCTCCTACGCGGTCGCTGAGTCCCAGCATCACCGCATCGCGGCCCCTGAAGTGATGAATACTTCCCTGCGCACCCCGGACCTAGCGCTCGCCCCCGGGGTAGCTTTCGAGTTCGATTCCCACTACCGCCAAGGCAGCCCCGAAAATTCCGGGCAGGTCACCGCGCACTACGACACCGGTGAGACCCAGGTGATTCGCACGTTCAACGAAGACACATGGTCTTCCCACGAGGTACTGCCGCTACAGCCACCGGCTGGGGCGAAGAACGTCTACTTCACGTTTGACTACCTCAATGCACAGGACGACTGGTTCTGGGCAGTCGATAACCTCGCTTTGACGCAGCCGTTGGGGCCGGTCGTCGGCAAGCCCGAGGCAATTATCGACGTCCTCTCGGACACCCATGGCCACACGGAAAAGTACGCCCGGGCCATGAAGGTGCTGAATTCGCAGGCAGATCCAGCCGGGGCAATCGTGTTTAACGGCGACTATGTCGATGTCGGCGCGCAAGAAAACTATGACGCTTTCCAGGCAGACCGCAAGGCGTACCCGCACGTGAGCGGGCGGGAATACTTCACGATCGGCAATCACGAGATGCTCGGCCAGGAAGGCTCGGACGTCTACATTAAGCGGTTCCTCGATATGACTGGCCAGGAACATGTGTGGCGGGAGGAAGTGGTAGACGGCCAGCCGATCATCACCATTTCCACCGAGCATTACAGCGATGCCCTGCGTGGTGGCAAGGAGCCGTACGTGGTGCTTTCCGCCGAGCAGCTGGAGTGGATCGACTCGCGGCTCGCGTACTGGGAAGCCAAGAATCAACCCGTGTTGTTGTTTTCCCACTTGGTATTGCCAAACACCGTCTCTCTTACGCACTCCGCGTGGTACGGTAACGACTTCGCAGATCTGAACTCCTTCTCCGCGGTGGTGGGCAAATACCGCAACGTGGTGATGTTCACCTCGCACACGCACGCCAGCCACGACCTCAACGACTGGTGGGGCGTCTACCGTGATGACAGCACCGGAAACCGCGCCGGCTTCCCGGTGGTAAACACCGGTGCACTGCTGAACAACACGTGGCCAGATGGCGACCACGACGAATCCAAGCTGGATGGCGACCACTCGACGGGCCTGCGAGTGAAGGTCTACTCCGACCGCGTCCGCGTAGAAGCCTGGGATTTCGTCTCGGGGAAGATGGTGAAGTTCCACGATCTGCCCCGTTTGGCAGCACAGTAACTCCATCGGCGGGCGCTAGTTACTCGCTCCTAGGTACAAAAAATCCAGGTGGGTGCGCTTGTTGTGTGCACCCACCTGGATTCTTATTGCCTAGCCCCAAGCCTTGAGCAGGGCGTCAGACTCTTCCTGGGTGGTGATGGTGATCCGGACCCCTTCTGGGAAAGCCCGCACAAGCACGCCCTTTTCCGCAAGGTTGGCGGCGATCTCCTGCGGTGTCCCCAGCGCCGAAACGGCATCGGCAGGCAACCAAATGAAGTTCGCCTCGGAAGGCAACGCACCATGATCCGCTAAGGATTCCACGACCCGGGCACGCTGCTCAATGGTGGTTTCGATGCGTTCGCTCAGTTCATCCTGCGCGTGCAGGGATGCCAAAGCTCCTGCTTGTGCAACGGCACTCACTGAGAATGGGATGGCCACCTTGTTCAAGGCCCCGATGATCTCTGCGGAGCCAAACGCGTAGCCTACGCGGACACCGGCCAAGCTGTATGCCTTAGAGAAGGTGCGCAGCCCCACCACGTTCGGGTGCGAATCCAGGAAGTCGGTGGCCACTGGGGTGTCGGTGGCGCGGTTGTACTCGAAGTACGCTTCGTCCAGCGCCACGATGACATCCGCAGGCACCGCCGCCAGGAACTCCTGGAATTCCGCGGTGGTCACTGTGGTACCCGTTGGGTTATTCGGATTGCAGACAAACACCAAGCGGGTGTGCTCGGTGATCGCTGCCGCCATTGCCTTCAGGTCCACTCCGTGGTTGTCGTCTAGCGGGACAGCTACCGGCTTCGCGCCAACTACCTGCGCAAAGAGTGGATAAGCCTCAAAGGAACGCCACGGGAACACGATCTCGTCTGCAGCGGTGCAAGTGATCTGAACGAGCTGCTGGCACAGTGCCGAGGATCCAGTACCCACCGCGACGTTGTCCAGGGTGAGACCAAGGTGTTCTGCGAGTGCGGTGCGCAGCTCAATCGCACCCATGTCTGGGTAGCGGTTGGCTCCAGCTGCCGCGGTTTGCATTGCTTCGACGGCGGATGGCAGTGGCGGTTGCAGGGTCTCGTTGGAGGAGAGCTTGATGGCATTCTCGGCTCGTTTGCCAGGAACGTAGGCTGGCAAGTTTGCTAGATCTGCGCGAATCATGGTTGAAGTGTCCTTCTTATGGGTTGCGTGGGCCACGGGGGCCGTAGTCGAATTCAGCGGTGAGCGGGCCGAATGCTTGGAGACCGCGAGGGGCGTCGAATGGATCGAGGTGCACTTCGAGGAACGCGCCGTCGTCAGACTTGGCGATCTGCTGCAGAGCTTCCTCCAGCTCGCCTTCGGTCCGAGCAACATAGGACTTCATCGTGGTGTCGCGCATGAACACCTTGGGCAGCTCGGCGTAGGACCAGTCCTGGATGTCGTTGTACTCGTCCTCCATTCCCAGGATGAAGCGCTCGATGGTGTAGCCCTTGTTGTTGACCAGGACGATGAGAGGCTTCAGTTCCTCGCGAACGATCGTCGATAGTTCTTGCGCGGTGAGTTGGAAGGAACCGTCACCGATGAACAACACATGGCGACGCTCAGGTGCCGCCAACATCGAACCCAGCAACGCCGGCAGCGTGAAACCGATCGATCCCCAAATCGGCGAATTGATGTATTGCGTTCCCGCCGGCATCCGCAGCGGCCCCAGTCCGATGTTCGACGTGCCTGCTTCAGCGATCACCACACCGTTTTCTTCCAGATGGCTCACGAAGTGTGGCCACATCCGAGCCTGCGTCAACGGCGCCTGCTTATCGACGACGAACTCCGGCACCTCCACCTGCTCCGAAGCTGCCGGTGCTTGCACAGCTGGGAGCTTTTCGAGCAAGATGGCCAGAAGTTCGAGGGTGTTGATGCCCACGAAGTACTCCCCTGCGACGAGCGCGTGCTGATCGCCAAAGTTGACGATATTCTTCTCCGGCAAATGATGAGTGTAAGAACCGGAGTTCACCTCGATGAAGCGTGGGTTCGTGGTGACGAGGAAATCCGAGTTTTCCACGCGCTCTTGCACTCCAGGTGCGGAGGCGGAGCCGTTGTACACGCCAAGAAACAGTGGGTGGCGCTCCGAAAGCAATGCCTTGCCGGAAGTCAGTTGCGAATAAGGCAGCTGCGTCTTTTCGATGATCGCCCGGAATTTTTCGGTAAAACCGTGCCGGTCAGTGTCCTGGTCGAGCAGGAAGATGGGGTCCTTGGCCTCTGCAAACCGCTTCAATACTGCGTCTGCAGCAGCCTCAAGCCGCTCGGTGTCGGAGCTGGCAAGTGCGGTGCTAAATGGTTCGTCCGGAACCTCAATGGTCAAGTGCGTAATATCCGATGGGATCTGGATGTGCACCGGGCGCTTCTCCCGCAGGCAGGTGTGCAGCGCGCGATCAAATTCCTCCACGACATTCATCGGGGTCACCCGGCACGCCACTTCGGTAAATGGTGCGATGGCTTCGAGCATGTTGGCGTAGTCGCCGTCGGCAAGCGAGTGGTGCATGGCCCAACGGTATTCGGTGGCGTAAAGCGGTGGTGCGCCAGCCAGGGAGACCACTGGGACATGCTCGGCGCGCGCACCGGCAATGCCATTGATGGCAGAGAGTTCGCCCACGCCGTAGGTGGTGAGCAGACATCCCACGCCACGCTGGCGGGCGTAGCCGTCGGCGGCATAGGCGGCGTTGAGCTCGTTGCAGGTACCCACGAATCGGATCCCCTCGGCGTCTCGAACTTGCTCGAGAAAACTGAGGTTGAAGTCGCCGGGGACACCGACGATTTCCGTGATACCGATTGCCTTGAGGCGGTCAATAATGAACTCGCCAACGGTGGTGCGCATGGAAGATGAAGCCTTTCTTAGGTGAGGTGGAGCGAACAATGAGTGATTTTAGGACGCGTCGGAGAGCTTTTCTTGACGCCGATCGTGAATCATCTTGCCTTGCCAGATTACGCCCAGGACCAGGATCCAGATCGGGAGGGCGATGGCACCAGTGCGGTAATCCGGAAGGATCGCCATCAGAACGTAGATCATCGCGAAGAAGGCGAGGCAGATCATGTTTGCGATAGGGAAAAATGGAGCAGCATATGAACTCTTGACGCCGTCTTGCCGCTGGACCTGACGGAACTTGAAGTGCGAGATGGTGATAGATGTCCACGAGATCAACTCAGCGCCGACGATGATAGCGATGAAAATGATCAGTAGCTTTCCTTCGAAGAGGTAGTTCAGCAGTACGGAAATCCCCATCAATGCCGCATTGAACAGCAATGCACGTACCGGCACCCCGCGGGAGTTCGTGGCAGCGAAGAACGGTGGTGCCTGATCTCCCAGGGAAAGGTCGCGCAGCATGCGGGTTCCGGAGAAGGTCATGGTATTGAACACGGAAAGTGCCGCGACCAACACGATGAGGTTCAGCCCGGTGGCAGCGCCGCTAATTCCGATCGTGGTCAGTGCACGGACGAAGGGCGAGGTTGCGGTGTCCAGCTGGTCCCATGGCGCGAGCAGCACAATGATGCCCATGCCGCCGATGTAGAACAGCAATATACGCCAGATGACGGAGTTAATCGCGTTCGGGAGGGTCTTTTCTGGGTTTTCCGTCTCCCCGGCTGCAGTGCCGATGGATTCGATGCCACCAAAGGCAAAGATGACGGCTACCAGCGAAAACAGCACGCCGGTGAAGCCCATAGGGAACATACCACCGTGCTCGGTGATATTCTTAACACCCAGTGCAGGTTCCGGAGTAAGCCCCAGCACGATAGCGGCGCCCACCACGATCATGAGGATTAGCGCGGCAACCTTAATGAAGGAAAGCCAGAACTCTGCCTCCGCAAATGCACCTACGTGTACCAGGTTAATGGCCGTCACAATGAGCAAAGTGACCAAAGCGGTGATCCAGTGGGGCAGGTCCGGGAACCAGAAGTCCATGATGGTGCCCGCTGCGGTCAGCTCCAGCATTCCGACCACGATGGTGGTAAACCACCAGTTCCAGCCGGTGATAAACCCGGCGCGCCTACCGATGTATTCGCGGGCATAGGTGCTAAAAGACCCGGAAACAGGGTGAGCTACGGCCATCTCGCCGAGCATGCGCATCATCAAATAGATCACGAAACCAGCGATGGCGAATGCGACCAGGACCCCAGGTCCAGCTTGTTGGATCGAAGCGCCCGAGCCCAGGAACAGTCCGGTGCCGATGGCGGAGCCGAAGGAAATCATCTGCAGGTGGCGTGATTTCATGCCACGGTGCAGACCGTCATCGGCGATGTCTACCGATGTTTTGTTTTCTACAACAGTCATTGTAGGGCTGCCTTTCGTGGGTTTTAGCCATTGACGATGTGTGGGTAGCCGAGGCCCTTAAGCCCCTCGACTGCGAATTCCACGCCGTAACCGGAGGACTTGATGCCACCAAATGGGACGCGTGGATCCACTGCACCGTGGGCGTTGATCCAGGTAGTGCCGGCCTCTAGCTGTCCCGCGACTTCGAGGGCGCGCTCGCGGTTGGAGGACCAGACAGAGGAACCCAGTCCAACGTCGAGGGAGTTTGCCTGCTCGATCGCCCAATCGAGGTCGGTGTACTTGATGATTGGCAGTGCTGGGCCGAACTGCTCTTCGACAACCAGCGGGTTTTCCGGGTCGATGTCGGCGATCAGGGTGGCTGGGTAGAAGTAACCGGGAGCGTCGTAGTCTGGGTTCGCACCGGTCAGGACACGAGCACCGGAATCCACGGCAGCCTTGACCAGGCGGTCAACAATCTCAAACTGCGCCTTGTTTTGCAGTGGGCCCAGGACATTATTTTCATCGAGGCCGACACCCATCGGGGAGGCCGCCACGACGTCGACAAACGCGGCACACACCGCGTCGTAGAGGGATTCCGGAACGTAGAGTCGCTTCATCGCAGCGCAGGTCTGGCCGGTATTGATGAACGCACCCCAGAACAGGTCGCCGGCGATTGCTGCTGGATCAGCGTCGTCGAGGACGATGCCAGCGTCGTTGCCGCCAAGCTCCAGCGTCAAGCGGGTCAGGTTGTCAGCGGAAGCAGCGGCGATCTTCTTGCCGGTTGCGGTGGATCCGGTGAACATGAGCTTGTCGACGCCCTCATGGCTGGACAGCGCGGCGCCCACCTCGCCACCGCCAGTGACGACCTGCAAGATGTTCTCTGGCAGCACTTCGTTGAGTACCTTCACCAGGGCGAGTACCGAAAGTGGAGTGTATTCAGATGGCTTCATGACCACGGCGTTGCCCATGCGCAGCGCTGGGGCAATCTGCCAAACGCTGATCATCATCGGCCAGTTCCATGGGCCAATCGCGCCGACGACACCGAGTGGTCGGTAGGTGACGGTTGCTTTGACGTCAGCGTCGACGGCGACGTAGTCCGGAGATTCAAAGGATGCGGTGGCTCGGAGCCAGCCTGCACATGCTCCAACTTCGAATCGGGCATTCGGCCCGTTGAGTGGCTTGCCTTGTTCGCGGGAGAGCAGCTCCGCCAGCGCTTCTGCGTTCGCTTCGACGGCGTCGGCTGCCTTCATCAGCAGCTCGCTGCGCTGTTCGTGGGAGAGCTTGGCGAACTCGCGCTGTGCCTTGCGAGCGGTGGCTACGGCGGCATCAACATCCGCAGCCGTGCCTACTGGGCAAAAGCCGAGGGATTCGCCGGTGGCTGGGTTAAAGATCTCCTGGCCGGACTCGGTGGAAACGGAGGCGAGAAGCTCTGAGTAAGTGGTCATCGAAAATTCTCCAATCTGTGGAAATGAACATGGTCCGCTGTGGCGCAGGACACGATGTCACTCATTGTTGCTTGAGCCACAGCCTCTCAATTGACTTTCCGTGCACAAACCTTGTTTGAAAATGTGCTGAGCATCACTTAGTGTTGTTTCCCATGGCTGAACACACACTGGCTCAGTGGCGCAGCGCCGCCTCGTCCTACTTCGGACGCCTCCAGGTATCCGCCCCGGACGCAGCAGGTTTCCGCGCACAACTGCGGGTAGCCAACCTAGGTGAAGTGATGCTGTTCGACATGCACACCCCAGCCCACCATGTCTCCCGTTCCCCAGCAGACATTGACGAGCACAACATCCCCTACTGCAAGCTATCCCTGCAGCTCGCCGGACACTCGACACTGACCCAAGATGGACGCACGGCAACCTTGACTCCTGGCGACCTCGCGCTCTATGTTTCCCAGCGTCCCTACGAGTTGGACTACCAGTGCGAACAGCGCACGCTGGTGGTTTTCTTTCCACAGCGTCTCCTCACCGCGACACCCGCCCAGATCAGCGCCCTGACAGCTAAGCCCATCTCCAAGAATGACGGATTGGGGCGCGTAGCTATTCCGCTTTTCGAGCAGCTAGCCACCAATATCGATATTCTCGACGGCGCCCACGCCGAAGCTCTCGTACGCTCCGCGCTGAACATGCTGATCTCGGTCTTTGCCAACGAAATCCCCAACGAGCCATCAAACCTGCTCTTTCGTCAGGCGACCGCCTATATTGACCAGCATCTCGCCGATCCCGACCTCAGCCCCACCACAATCGCAACCGCGCTATTCGTCTCGGTGCGCCACCTACACGCGCAGTTTTCTCGGGAGGGACTCACTGCCGCAGCCTACATTCGGGGCCGGCGTCTCAGCCGCATCCGCGACGACCTCACCAATCCCCAATTCATCAGCGAACCAATCCAGGCCATCGCGGCCAGGCACGGGCTTATCGACGCCTCCCATTTCTCCCGCGCCTTCAAAGCGGAATTCGGAGAGTCCCCCAAGGCGTACCAGGCAAAACATTCCTAAGCTTGTGTTTTTGCCAGACATGAAGAAATGAAAGATGCTGTTCGTGGTCACACTGTTGGTGCGGCAAGCGATCCCGCCCAGGCCATGACATTCAGGCAAGCGTCGCACACCAGCACAAGAAATCCCATCAGGCACTAGTGCAGACAAGCTTCAAAACGAGATCAAGAACCACGCCTAATCAGCTTCAGTTTCAACACGGGTTACTCAGATCCCCGCCCGCGACAAGCGGGGTCAAGTCGCCCAAGCATGACGAAGGGCCGTGGGGAAAGATTCCCGCACGGCCCTTTTGCCGGAAAAGTCGATTACTTTTCCTTGTCGTTAACTCCAGCCAACAATGCCAGACCCATAGCTACCAACCAAGAGTCCTTTGCCAAAGGCAAGCCCGCTTCGGTTGGGCGAATGTTGTCAGATTCGGTGTTGCCATCGTTGCCGAAGTACAGGCTAAGCAGGCCAGAACCGAAGCCGGTGAGGGCCAAGCCCGCGATGCGGTTAGGTACGAATGGCAGCAGGAGGCTGGCAGCTACGGCCGTTTCGGCGAACCCGAGCACGGTGCCGAACTTGTCAGCAGGAATCTGCTTCACCAGCGGCATGCCGGTAGCAGCAAATTCTTGCATGCCGGCGGATACTTCCGCTGGCATACCAATCTTGCCGAGTCCGGAGTTAAGGATAAAAGCGCCTGGAATTGCGCGGAGTGCGAGTGCTGCAAGATTCATGGTGGTTCCCTTTCCAAAGATTGTTGATATGTCTACAATTATAGCGCGTGGTGCCAATTTGCGCAAGGTATCCGACAAAGTTGTTACACACCTCTTTTCTCACCCTCCCCCGTTTCTTAAGGTTATTGCCATTTTTTGACCTTGGTGTGACAATGGAAATTCCTTGCTTTTACCGAGACTGATTCATGAGGAGTATTGTGCGACGGTCCGCAAATAGGTTTCTAGCCACGATGTCCACTCTCGGATTGGTTATCGGATTGACCGTGGCGGCGCCGTCGGCAAGCGCGCAAAGCTCACAGTTTCAGCCGGGTGGTGTGTTGGGCAGTTCGGCACTAACAGGCCTGAGTGCCGAACCCACCAAGCCACTTCACGCGAGCAGCGAGGCGATGTTTTCCTCTCCCCTCGTCGCGCAAGGTGGCGTCAATGCGCTGCTGAGCTCGCTGGCCATCGTGGGCTCATCTGAACTGCCTGTTTTCGGAAGCACTTTTGTGGAACCGCCCTTCCCCACGGTTCCGGGGATTACGAGGCCAAAGGTCGTCGAGAAGCGGCAGGAAGACCGCGCCGAACGTTGGATCATTGCCTCTCCCGCTATGGAACGCGAAGTGGAGGTATTGGTTCGCCCGGCGCGAAGCACGACTGCCACTGCACCTGTGCTCTACCTGCTCGACGGAGTGGATGCGAAACCGGCGGGCGAATGGTTGAGCCCCGGCGACGCAGCACAATTCGGCGATGACGTCACCCTGGTGATGCCGACCCAAGCCCGGGCATCGCTATGGATGGACTGGGACAATGACGACCCAGTCCTCGGGCGAAACAAATGGGAGACGTTCCTCACCGAGGAACTCCCTGGCCTGGTGGAAGCCCAACCCGAAGTGCGATTCAACGGTAAACGCGCTATTGGTGGGATTTCGATGGGCGCCAACGCGGCTGTGATGATCGCCAACCTCAACCCCGGCAGATACGACGCCGTCTTCGGCATTTCCGGTTGCTACTCCACCCTCGACGACATTGGCCACCAGATCACCAACCTCATGGTGTCCTCGCGTGGCGGGAATTTGGACAACGTGTGGGGCCCCTTCGGCTCGCCGGGCTGGCAGCGCCACGACGTTGTTTCCGACCCTTCCGGACTAGCCGGAACCCGCATGTACCTTAGCGCTGGTAGCGGCGTGATTAACGACGCCGAGCGCGAGTTCTTCTACAACGCCACCAGGTCGTCCGAGATCGCATTAAGCGCCACCCTGGAAGCAGGTGTACGCACCTGCACCCAGCGTCTCGAACGCGAAATGAATCGCCACGACCTCGCCAGTAACGCTCGCTTTGCTTACTCCGACCGTGGTGCCCACACCTGGATGAACTTCAACACCCAGGTGGGGCCTGCTTGGGAATACATCCGCCCGGCGCTTTACTAGCGCTGTGAGCCTAGCTAAGCCGACGCGCACCATCACCAGGAACAGCCAGCAAGAACGAGCATTCGGGGAAACCAGCATCAGCAGCTGCCCGCGAAATCTGTGCCACGGTATCTTCTACTTCGGATTCTGGCAGCAAAACAATAACGCTACCGCCAAAGCCGCCTCCCGTCATTCGGGCCCCAAAGCGGCCCGCAGCCTGAAACGCCGACTCTAATTCCTCGGTGACTACTTCGTACAGATCCCGCAGGGATTCGTGACTTTCCTGCATATACTGTCGAAAAGCTGCCATGTCCGCATCCTGCAAAGCCTCAGCCGCTTTCAATGTACGCTGGGTTTCTTCAACCACATGCTGCAATCTTCTGCGAACAATGCTGGCGTCAAGTCCTTGTTCTATCGCCCAAGCGTCGGCTTGCGAAAGCGCCTGTTCTGCTGCAATCTCCCGTAGGGTTTTCCCCTCTCCAACCAGCGCTAGAGAGACCTCGTCAATAATGCCTCGTCGACTGGCATATTGACCGTCGTTGAGGGCGTGGGGTGCATTAGTGTCAGCGACGAGCAACACCATGTCTTGAGCTGCGAGGTCAAACGGCACCAACGTGACGGTGTCAGCATGAAAATCAATAACCAAAGCTTTCCCGGCGACGCCGAACAAGGAGGCTCGCTGATCTAACCCGCCGGTGGAAGCTCCGACCACATCGTTTTCTGCTCGCATGCACACGGGCACCAGTTGCCCTCTCTCTTCCTGCGACGGTGCGTGACCATGAGTCAACTCGAAAGCAGCTACAGCGATTGCGCACTCAAGAGCCGCTGAGCTCGACAGCCCAGAGCCAACAGGCACATCAGAGACAATTGCGATATCCATCCCAGGGCAATTAGGCCAAATGCCCGACTGCTGTCCAGCCCACAGCACACCGACCACATAGCCAGCCCAATTGTCAGGGTGCTTCGGACCTACCTCGGAGAGTTCCATCTCAAAACTTAAAGGGTCGATCGCACCAGGTGCCTGGGATATTATCCTGACTCGTTGGTCAGAGCGTAGTCGCACGGCAAGCGCCGTCATCTGGGTAAGAGCAAAGGGAATGCTCACCCCTCCGGCATAATCGACATGATCGCCGATAACGTTTACTCGGCCAGGAGCAGCCCATACTCCGGCGGGTTTCGTACCAAAGTGGTCGTCGAAAAGCTGTCGGGCATCGCGATCGAGCTCTTCAGGAGTGCGAGTATTAATCCACTGGGTCATTTTCACCACAGTTCCTTAAATCGGGAGGCGATGCGCTCCGGCGTGGTGTCGTTGATCCACACGCCTTGCGAGGATTCCGATCCGGCAAGGAATTTCATCCGGTTCGGGGAGCGCATCAGGGAGAATAATTGGAGATGTAATCGGCCGTACCGGCGAAGTTGCGGATCTACTGGGGCTTGAGTCCACCCGGCGATATAAGGGGTGCGTTCCACCCCGGGAAAGAACTTATCTACGGCTTTGTACAGCCGACTCAACAGCCCGGCTAGCTCACGCTTTTCGAAGTCATGAAGCTCAGTAAAATCCGCCACATGGCGGTTGGGCATGACGACGACCTCCATCGGCCATTTCGCTGCGGCAGGGACAAAGACGGTGAAGCTCTCCGTCTCCTCCACGATTCGAGTTCTTGCGGCCTTTTCCTGCGCCAAAATCTCAGAAAAAAGCTCACAACCTTGTTCTTTTTCGAATTCCTGGGCGCGATTCACAATGGCGCGTAACCGTGGGCTCAAGAACGGGTACGAGTAAATCTGGCCATGCGGGTGCTGGAGGGTAACTCCGATCTCCTCCCCTCGATTTTCAAAGGGGAATACCTGCTGGACACCCGGCAGTGCCGAGAGCGCCGCGGTGCGATGTCCCCATGCTTCGATGACCGTGCGGATTCTCGTTTCCGGAAGATCCTTGAAGGAGACGGAAGGGTCCTCGGTAAAACAGACTACTTCGCAGCGTGCCAGCGCGGGCTTGCGCGGGTACAGGCCCATTTCGTCTACGTGATCGGCCCAATCGCCTGAAATGTCGACATGCATTGAAAATGACGGAAAGCGGTTTTCAAAGACCACGACGTCATAGGTGGGTGAGGGAATTTCAGTGGGGAGCTGACCAGGTTGAGTTGGTGCAAGGGGATTTTCATTTGCCGGAGGCATGAATGTTCGGTTCATGCGGTGGGCAGCAAATGCAACCCAGTCACCGGTGAACGGATCACGTCGAATCTCAGAGGTGACATGGGTCTTGGGGAGGTCCCGTGAGTCAACTAGCACGCGCTCACCGGGTTCGTGTTGGCGGTCATCAAAGTAGATGATTTCGCGCCCATCAGACAGGTTTGCGGTTGTGATATTAAGAGTCATTACTGCTTGTCCTGAATCCTTTGCTGCATACTAGTCGCTGCCGTTGACGATAATTGGACGAAGCCGTGCCCACACCATGAAGCCAATGCCCACAATGAGCATGCCGATGCCAGCCCAAAGGTTATCGGCTGCACTTTTTAGCTCGCCGTTTTCCGGGTTGTAGCCAGGGTCGAGCACAAAGCTGCACACGATTAAAACAATGCCGTAAATGCCGATCAGTGCTCCGATCACATTGCGAATATCGAACGCGCCGGCGATGTGGGGTGTTGATGCTTTCGGTGATTCCTGCAGAGATTCCGCTACGTGACGAAGTGGTGTATCTGCGGGCTTTGATGAATGTGACATGAGGATCTCCTAGTGGGCTGCTACATGAAGACGATGTTGAGGGCGACGACCATGATCAGGCAGATTATGCCCAGCGGAACGGTGCGTTGGTACCACGGCAACGTAGCTTCCGCTGCATCTTCAAAGTGGTCTTTCGGGGTAACCGAACGAACAAATCCGACGAGCTCTGCATCTGGCTTCGGTGTGGTGAAGCTGGAAACTACTATCGAAACCACGATGTCTGTCACGAAGGCGATAGTCGCAGCCAGGAACGCTGTCCCCTGCCCAGGCAATTGGAGGAGAGGATCTGCCCCCAGGGAGAGCGACCAGAAACCTACTGCTGCCAACGTGCCTGAGACAAGCCCCGCCCAGCCAGCATGCGGTGTCATGCGTTTCCAGAACATACCCAAAATGAACGTGGCGAATAGCGGGGCGTTAAAGAACCCAAACAGGGTTTGCAGGTAGTCCATCACGTTGCCGAAGTTTTGTGCCAGCAACGCGGTGAACATAGCAATAACAGTGGCCACTACCGTAGCAATCCGCCCAAACTTCAAGTAGTAACCATCCTCGCGGTCCTTCACCACGTAGGTCTGCCAAATATCGTAGGAAATCACCGTGTTAAAAGCGGAAATGTTCGCAGCCATGCCGGCCATGAAAGATGCGAGCAGGCCGGTAATGGCCACGCCCAGCAGTCCGTTCGGCAGCAGGTCGCGCATGAGCAGCAGCACGGCGTCATTTGGCTTTGCCGTAGGGCTATCTCCCATGAGTTCGGCCACCGTCACGGAAGCAACCATGCCTGGAAGTACAACGAGGAACGGGATGAACATCTTCGGGAATGCGCCAATGATCGGCGTCTTTCGGGCAGCCGATAGCGACTCAGAGGCCATAGCACGCTGAACTTCAACGAAATTCGTGGTCCAGTAACCGAAGGAAAGCACAAACCCCAAGCCAAAAGTGATGCCGATAACTGAAAGCACTGGGCTGGCAAAGCCGGAAAGTCCCTGACCGGGCCAGGTGTGGAAGTTTGCTTCGGTAGCTACAGCTGTTTTCAGCCCAGACCAGCCCCCAACGCGATTCATGCCGATGATGGTCAGTGGTAGCAGTGCCGCCACGATGACAAAGAATTGCAGTACTTCGTTATAGATCGCTGCTGATAGTCCTCCCAAAGTGATATAAGACAGCACAATCAGAGCAGCGACCACCAACGTGACCCACAGTGGCCAGCCAAGCAACGCGTTAACAATTTTGGCGAGCAGCAAAAGGTTGACACCTGCGATGAGCAACTGTGCCAGTGCAAACGAGATCGCGTTGACCAGGTGCGCGCCAGCGCCGAATCGACGACGCATAAACTCGGGCACTGACCGGACTTTGGACCCGTAGTAGAAGGGCATCATCACTATTCCAAGGAACACCATCGCGGGTACGGCGCCGATCCAGAAATAGTGCATCGTCTGGAAACCATATTGAACGCCGTTGGCGGACATACCGATAATTTCCACCGCGCCCAGGTTGGCGGACACAAAAGCTAACCCTGTAACCCAAGCTGGTAGCCCACGGCCGGAAAGAAAGAAATCGATTGATGATGACACCCTGGATTTTGCAGCCCAGCCTATGCCAAGAACGAAGAGGAAATACAGCGCCACGAGGGTGTAATCGACCCAGGACGCGTCGAGACGCAATGCGGAATCCATAATGATCCTTCTATTTGATCGATGGTGAAACTGCGAAAATGTGGACCTGATGCGAAAGTGGCTCACTAGCACGCAGGATGTCCAAACAGGTACCGGTTACCAACGCGTTGGGTGGCGCACTCATCGGCTCGACGGCCACTGATCGGCCTCGGCCGGGATAGGGTTCGCCCCACGTGGGATCAGGCGTGAAGATTTGCAACCAATCCAACCCCGCGGAACAGTGCATTTCTACCCCGCTGCCTGCGCTGGTGAGACGCACTGCGCCATCCGTGGCGTGAAAACAGTCGTCGAGAAGCACGCCCCGCATGGGCAGCTGCGCCAGATTGAGCTTGGGGTCGGTGAGTTCACCGCGGGGCAGGTTGCGATCGTCTAGGGGCAGTTGCTTATCGACGTGCACCTCGAGCACACATTCGTCTAGTGGCGCTCCTTGCGCATTGAGATAGGTGTGCAGGCCAAAGGCATAGGGCGTTTGGGGTGCGCTTCCGGTGGCGGTAAAGGTGGCGTGCAAGCCATCCTCACCGAGCTGGTAGGTGGCGGTGATAGTGAGGGGCCAAGGCCAAAATTCGGTTTCCGGGATCTCGACAGCGAGCACGGTGTGGGCGGGTAACTGTTTGAGGATTTGCCACTGCCGATCGCTGACGAATCCATGGATGGCGTTGTTGCGTTCTGGTTCGTTGATCGGGAGGCGGAACCGCTGTCCATTGAAAGCGAAGGTGCCGTCAGCTACCCGGTTGGGCCAAGGCGCGAGTACTACTCCGGCCGAGAGCGGCGGGAATTCGCCGTCTGGATATGTCTCGATCAGCGGTGCTCCCCGCCAGGTAAGCGCTTTTAGCCCTCCTCCCCACGTGGAGATTTCTGCCCGGTAATCCCCCAAAGCTAAAGGTACGACCGGGCTGGTGTTTGCGCTTTTCGACGCCCGTTCGGTGTCTCCACCGGGGTGGGCTGAGTCGCCAAACATGCGTTGCTCCTTATGTGAGCTCACTGATAAGTAGGCGACCAAAGTGGCCACCGCCTCACTACTAAGCCACACTCTAAGTCTTCTTGACCAATCAAGTCAATGAGCTAGAGAGCAACGGCTGGTAGGTATCGACCAGCTGCTAAAGCTGCGCCACGCTGTTAGCCACCAAGGCAGTAAAGAAGGGGATCTCTGCAGGGTAGACGAACTCATGGCGCGCATGGGCACCGGCACCATTTGCCCCAATTCCACATACGACCGGAATACCCAGCGGTGCGATGTAGTTGGCATCGCTTGCGCCCCCGACGGACACGTGATCAATTTCTCGCCCCATCTCGGTCGCCGTGCGAGCCACCAAAGCGTAAAGCTGCTGCGAGGCTGGCGTGAACTCCATCGGCGGCCGATTCCATTCCTTACGCACGTCCATCTTCACCCGGGGATCCGACCAGGTGATGAGGTCGAATTCCTTATCTAAGCGGTGCATTTCCGCCTCGGTCCGAATGCGAATGTCCAACATTGCGGTCGCTTTTCCAGCGACGACGTTGCTGCCGGTGCCACCGTCGATAAGGCCAACGTTGATGGTAGTACCGGCTTCCTCGGAAGCTAGTTGCGTCGCCGCGAGGCACCACTGCATGAGCGCGGTGATTGCGCTGGCACCGTCCTGCGGATTCAGCCCGGCGTGGGATTCGACGCCAGTGGCGGTCACCGTGACCAGCCCAACGCCCTTGCGGGCAGTTTTCACTTTGCCCTCATGAGACGCTTCGAAAACAAACGCGGCCGTGCTGGTGCGAGCTTCCTCCTCGATGATTGGCCTCGAGGTCAGCGACCCAATTTCTTCATCGCCGTTGATGACCAAGGTGATGGGCGGATGCGCGATGTTGTTGGCTTGCAGACCGCGAATTACCCAGATCGCCTGGACTAGGCCAGTTTTCATATCGAAGATACCAGGCCCGGTGAGCTTCAGGCCGTCCTGCTGTACTGCCTCGCCCCATTCGGACAGTGTTCCCCTGGGCCACACGGTGTCGTAGTGACCGACCAAGAGAACTTTGCCTGGTTGGTCACCTGGCACGCGCACAACGAGGTGGCTACCCAATTCGGGTTGCGGATGCTCTTCGAGTTGGTACCCAGGGGCAAGCCGGTCGGCGAGGATCTCGCGGATCTTCGTCAGGCCGTCGTCTAGCCCGGCGCGATCGCGACTGTAGGTTTCTACCGAAACCAGCGAGAGAATATCCGCGGTGATCTCTTCCAGATGGTCAGTGAAGTATGCGTGGAGTTTATCCATTTTCAGCTCTCCTTTTTCTAGAAACCGAATGGCAAGCCGGCCAGGTACCACACCATAAAGAGGGCGACCCAGACCACCCAAACGACACCTGCCAGGGGCAGCGTGAAGGATGCGAGTGTTCCGATTCCAGCCGACTTCTTGTAGTTCTGGATAAAGCCCAGCGCCATGACGAAGTACGGGCTCATTGGGGTCACGCAGTTGGTGACAGAGTCGGCGACACGGTACATCGCCTGGGTCGCTTCCGGTTCGATTCCCAGCAGCATCAGCATCGGAATAAATACTGGCGCGGCGAGTGCCCACATGGCAGAACCACTTGTCAGCACCAGGTTCATGATCGAAATGATAATCGCCATACCCAGCAGGATTGCCCAGCCAGGGGCGTTGATGTTTTTGAACACCGTCGCGCCGTGAATGGCGATAACTTGCCCGATACCGGTCCACTTGAAGTACGCCAAGAACTGCGCAATGGCGAAGAAGAGCACCAGGATCGGTGCCATCGATTTGAAGCCGTCGCTCATAGCAGGCAGTACGTCGCTGAGCTTGCCGTAGGTACCCACGGACTTGCCGTAGGTGTAGCCAATAACTGCAAAGAACAGTCCGATGACGCCGGCCATGCCCTCCATGACTGGAGACTTCAGGATTCCGCCGTCGGCACCTCGGAATGGCGAACCAGGGATAGCCAATGCTGCGGCGAGCAGCGCGAAGAACACTAATGCTGCCAACCCGGCGCGTGCGAGCGCGCGACGCTCTGCTGCCGAGACGTCGTAGTTTTTGCTTACCTCTGCTTCTGCAACGTAGTCGTGGTCTACATCCAGGTCCGGACGCTTGGCCAGGATCTTTTCCACCACGATGGTGATCACCAGGGCGACGACGATGGAAGAAACCAGGGAGAAGAAGTAATTAGCCGTTGGATTCATGCTGCCAGCAGGATCGATCGTGTGGATCGCGGCAGTAGAAATGGTGGAAAGCAGGATGTCCGTTGGGGTGATAGATGGCGAGGCATCGTAGCCAGCAGACACGGATACGAAGGCGACGATACAGCCGAGGATCGGGCTGCGACCGAGCGACCGGAACACGATGCCACCGAGTGGAATGAGGGTGACATAAGCGGCGTCACCGGCCACGTGTCCGATCATGCCTGCGTAAGCCAGCGCAAAGGTAGTGTAGCGTGCCGGCACCTTGGTCACGGTGAGGCGCAGTACAGAATCGAACAGCCCACTCTTTTCGGCTACCACGATGCCCAGCATCGTGGTCAAAATGGTGGCCAACGGTGGGAAATCCGCGAAATTCTTGACGATATCGCCAATGATTACTTCCGCGCCCTGCTGGGTGAGCAGGGACTTCACCACTACTTTCTTTCCATCCGCAGGGTTGATTGCGTCCACCCCGAAATGGTTAAGGACGGCGCTGAGCAGCACAAGGAGGAAAGAAAGGATGCAGAACAGCCAAAATGGGTGAGGAAGCTTGTTCCCCCACTCCTCGATGACGTTGATGGATCGGAAGGCAAAATTGATGAGCCTACCTCCCGCGACTTGTTGTTGTGAGTTGCGTGGTTGAACTCCGGCACTGCCAGACATTTTCATCCCCTTTCTCCGCTCGTGAATACATCTATGACCTCACTTACCCAAGATTAGGCAAGCGACTTGGATCACAGTAGACCATGAATTGGCGAATACAATCAACGACGGGGTATAGATTGCAAGAAAATAAACCCCCGTTCCCAAGTAGTCCCACAAAAAGACGAAAACCATGCTCAATCGCACTGACTTAGACATCATTGGCGCCCTGTTCTACGACCCCCGCGCCAGCATCGACACCCTAGCCCACGTCGCCGACGTCTCTCCCTCGACTGCGTCACGACGCCTAAAACAGCTCATCGACAGCCATCGGGTCCACATCGTTGGTGAGGTAGCCTGGCAACTCTTTTCCGACTCCTACCCCGTCCACGCCTGGATCCGCGTCCTTGGCACCGACATCACCAGCGTTGCCCGAACCATCGCGGCCCTGCCCGAGGCCCAGCATGTAGCGACAATCTTTGGCAGGGAACCAATTTTTACCACCTTGAATGCGCGATCTGACTCAGCATTGCTGCAGCTTATCGACGACATCCAGCAAATACCCGGTGTCTCCACCGTCATGACCCTGCCGATCTTGACATGGGCAGCTAAAGCCTCTGGCTGGAACCCCCGATTGTTGAGCGATTCCCAAGTAAGTCAGATCCCCCACCCACAAGACTTCCCTACCCGGGCTCAACCAGCTGGCTTTGCACCCACCAAGACCGAACTCACAGCGTTGCGAGGACTCCAGCGAAACGGCCGCTTTACGGCGGCTGAACTAAGCACGTTGGCAAAGGTGTCAGCGCCGACTGCTCAGCGCACAATCAACCGCATCATTGACCGGGGTTGGCTTCGGCCGCGTGTCGAATGCAACCTGGCAGACATCGGCATTACCTGCAGATTCTTAGTCCGGATCCAGACGGACCCGCAGCACACCGAAGCGGTACTCCGCGCAGTATCATCCCACCCGGCGAACCGATTTGTCACGCAAGTTGCAGGTGACGCCGACATTTTCGCCGTCGGCGTCTGCACGGATCGCCAGGAACTCGCTCGAATCATCAACGAGGATCTCGCGAACATCCCTGGGGTACGCGGGACTCGAACAGACATCATCGCTAGGGACTGGAAACGCTACTGGCACACACTGGGGCCCGACGGTGAGCTCGGTGATTTCCGCCCGCCGAAGGTGCGGTAGGGGGCTGAAAGGTGAAGGCCCCTACCACCTCCGGCTAGAAGCTCAGCACCCGCCGGAATTCAAAGCGAACTTCGTCCCCGATCGCTACCTGAGTCGGGCTCATAGCGCGGAATTCGAGCCCGTCTGATTCGATAGTGAGTGAAAAACCAGTGCGATCGAATAGCGCCGAACGGACCGTTCCGCGTCGAGTGCCATCTTCGTCAACGACCACGTCTGCGGGCAGAACGGCTTCCCCTGTGGGCAAAACCGTAGCATCCCCCATGAAGGCAGCCACGAAAGCGGATACCGGGGAGTTGAGAATGTTACTTGAGGTGCCGATTTGTTGGATGGCGCCGTCGGCAAGCACCACTACGCGGTCGGCAAGCGCAAGGGCTTCGGAGCGGTCGTGAGTGACGTGGACTGCGGTGAGGCCCTGGCGGCGCACTAGGGAGAGAATGTCGCGTCGCAAGGAATCCCGCAGGGGTTCGTCGAGGGCGGACAGCGCTTCGTCGAGAAGTAGGACCCGTGGTGAGGACACGATTGCGCGGGCTAGAGCTACTCGCTGCCGCTGGCCTCCCGACAAGCTCGCCGGGGAACGCTTGTCAAACCCAGAAAGCCCTACGAGAGCTAACGCTTCGGTGACCGCTGGGGCGCTAAACTTCCGCGCCCGGCGCAGCGGGTACGCCACGTTTTCGAACACGCTCATGTGTGGCCACACCGCGTGCTGTTGGAACACCATGCCCAATCCACGACGTTCCGGTGGCACCCCATCCATCGGGGCACCACCGATGGACACGGTTCCGGAAGACGGCGTTACGAATCCAGCGATGGTGCGCAACAGCGTGGTTTTGCCCGAGCCGGAGGGCCCAACCAGGCAAACGAATTCCCCTGGTTCGACATCAAGAGAGACTTCGGTGAGCCCCAACGTCCCATCGGGGAAAGTCACGGACACATCTGATAAAGAAATCATGAAACTTTCTCCCTCAAAGTCACGCTGAGCGCAATCACGCCCACAACAACAAACAGCAGCGCCAATGCGCTGGCCTGGTTGTAGTCACCAGCCAGCTGGAGATTAAAGACCTGCACACCGAGGGTGGTCGTCCCCGGAGCCACCAGCAAAATGGAAATTGTCAGCTCTCGAACCGCAGTAACCAAGACCAGTACTGCGCCCGACAGCGCTGCGGGGATCGACATGCGTCCCGAAGTATCAAGCAGAGCCCGCAGCCGAGAGGCGCCGGAGATCCGAGCTGCTTCCTCTACCGCCAGCGAAGTTTGCTGCAACGGTGCCCGAACTGCCTGCAACACGAGAGCTGTGAAAGCACAAATGTAGGCCCCAAGAATGATCCATCGCGTGTTGTATGCGCCGGTATAGCGGCCCAGAATGAGCCAACCCACGCCAATAATCAAGCCAGGCAGTGCAGTCGGTAGCAGGATCACCAGAGACATCGCCGTGTTAGACCAGTGCTTAGTTCGGGTGACGATGATCCCCGCCAGCCAGCCCAACACCCCGCACAGCACGGCTGCGGAGGCCGCGAGAACTGCGGAATTAGTAAAACCGTCGATGACCCGCGGGTTTGCCAGCGCGAGTGAAAAATTGGCCAGTGAAATATTGTCCAAAGTAAACGGAACGCCTGGCGCGGGTAGCAACGAACGATACCCCAGCCCGACGAGTGGCGCGAGGGTGATCAGCAAACCGAGTGTCCACGCAAGGGCCGTCGTCAAGCCACGGGCCCGGCCGAGCGGGTAACGCTGGGTGCCGCCATCGGCCACGCTTGTCGACGCCCACATGGACACAACGTAGTCGCAGATCACCGCTGCAATGCCGAGCAGCAACAACACGACTCCAACCGTGGAGACCACCTGAAGTGGATTGGTTACGGTACCGGAATCCATGAAGCGGTAAATCATGGTCGCAAGCGTTTCGAAGCGTGCTGGTGAGCCGAGGATCGCGGGGATACCAAAATCAGCGAGGTTTGCTACCGCGGTGAGAGTGAAGGCACTGAGCAAAGCCGATCGCAACAGCGGCAACGTTACGGTGCGGATCGCTGTATAAACAGAGGCACCAGATATTCTGGCAGCCAATTCCATATCGGCCGGGATGTGGCGGAGGGCGCTCGCGATCACCAGGTAGACCACCGGGTAGGAATGCAAAATCATCAGGACGATAACCCCGTCGGCTCCGTAGATGTTCCACACCTCTTGGCCAAACCACTTGTTAATTCCTTGCCGTGGCCCGAACAACTGCATCCACGCAATTGCACCAATAAACGGAGGAACTAGCAGCGGGCTGAGCATTAACAAGCGTAAATATTTAGCGCCCCGAACATCGGTACGTTCCAGCGTCAACGCGGCAAACGTGCCGACGAGCACAGCGCCGAAACTCGAGACGATGGTGGTATAGGCAGAGTTCCAGGTAGCGGTGGCGATCCCTTGTTCTAGGAGTACGGGAATTTGATTCCCGCCTAGTGCCAGGGAAACCACCAAACCTAGTGGGGCAAGGAAAAGACCAGCGAGGACGAGCCATAGGCCCGCCCTCATGAGTCGAATCTGGGTCACTTTATCGCTTCCTGGAAGGTAGCCGTCGCAGCCTTCTTATCAGCGGTGATCTTCTTCAAATCCTGGTCCATCAGCTTGATGTCCTTGAGAGCAGGGGCATCCTTCGGGGAGCCTGCGTCTTCGCGAACTGGCAGGTAATTTTGCTTAACTGCTAGCTCCTGGCCTTCTTTGGAAAGCAGGAATTCCAGGTACTTGGTGGCAGCTTCCTGGTTCTTGGAACCCTTAAAGATGCCAGCTGGCTCGGTAATATAGGGCGCGCCTTCAGCAGGGTATGCCACCGCGATTGGAGACCCCTTCGCTGCCAAGTCACGCACGAGGTAGTCCACCACGATGCCAACCGGACGGGAACCGCTCGCGATTTCCTGGGATGCTGGTCCATTGGACTTTGCGATCATCGGCTTGTTCGCGCCAAGCTTCTTGATCCACTCCTCCCCCAACTGCGGATCGTTCTTCCAGGCGGATGCGTTAAAGGCTGCCGCACCGGAAACAGCTGGGTCTGGTAGGACCAGTTTGTCCAGGTACTTCGGGTCTGTCAGGTCCTGCCACGACTGAGGTTTGTCGGTGATTTGCTGGGAGTTGTAAGCGATCACTGTAGGAATGAAGCGAGTCCCGACATAGAAGCCTTCTGGATCCTTGGCCTCTTCCTTTACTTTGGAAACGTCCAACTTATCGAGCTTCAGCAGATCCCCCGCCTCAGCATAAGTTTCAAACGTTGGAGCATCAGCTGCCCAAAGAATATCCGCGCCGACGTTACCGGTCTTCTTCTCCGACTCGATACGGGCGTTCAGATCGCCGGTACCACCGCGGAAGACTTCAACGTCAATGTTTGGGTTCTTCTCTTTGAAGGCCTTGTTGATCTCATCGACCTTTGCCTCCGGCTCGGAGGTGTAAACGGTGATCTTCGTCTTCTCCCCAGCCTTGTTTGTGCTGTTCTCGCTTGGCTGGCTTGGCTCGGCGCAAGCCCCAAGCAGAGTGGCTGCCGCAACGACGGCAACAGCTGGCTTTAGCAAATCCTTGGAAAGCATGAATTGGTTCTCCCGTTTTCGATCAACGAAGCAGCACTTTTGTGCAACTAGCCATCTTGGTATGGGTAGCCTAACTTCGCAGGACTTGGTTCCAAATGGGGGTGACTCCAGCTTGAGGCAGAAATTGATCGGCGCTTGTTGGCGCTGCTCTCGGTGCTAAATTGCCGTGACTTATGCTACCGGAGGGATTGATTGGCTCGCTCCGAGCTGTTCCAGACTAGGAAATGGGAGGAAGCGGTGTGAGCGAGGAGGTATGTTTGCTGTTTCGTCGGGCCCATCCACGAAAGCAATGCACTCTCGGGATTCTAATTCGCCGATTACATGCTCATACTTTCAATAATGCCACCTGTACCTCGTCAGGGTTGCTGTGCGATACACCCTTGTGCCGAATCATAATACCATCACAGCTAGGCAAAGCTGTCTAATTGATGTATGTTCATCTCCAGGATCCAGAAGCCTGGCCGATAGGCCCTTTACCTGGCCAGCTGGCAACCGCACGATCGCCCTGCCCGCACAGATTTCGTGGACCAGGACATGAACGGTGCCCGTAAGGGGAGATCCGCCTCGCTCAAACCGAGTTGAGGAACTGCGATCCTTTCAGGGAGAATCCCGATGTCTGAATTCTGTGAGCGATTTGAGACAGGACATAATCTGTTTTACAAACTCGCGATTGCAAGCTTAAACAGGCAGAATCCCACGGTTTCGTTTCGCATTCTTACACAACATGGAAATATGTTCACCGCCAGCATTCTTGGTGGTGAACCGGTTTGGTGTTGGATGCACAACCAGGAGACTGCTACCCGGATCGTCGCAATTGCTGAATCCGGTGGCGAATGGAGGTTCGACCCCTCGTTGCGAATCATTCTCGCCCGCCTTGCCAACGGCAAGCATTCTGGCCCAAAGCCCACAGATCGTGCCTCTCGGAACCCACAGGTTGCTGCAACAGCTTCGCGACGCCCCACAGTGCATAACGAAGCCGATCTACGCCGACTTACGCCCGATTAGCGAGCGTCAAGATTAGGGTCGGTCACCGCGTAAGCATTACGACTGTCCGCCAGATCTAACTTGACACCTCACTCCCGTCGCGGAGATCATCCCCCGGTGTGCAGTCGCAGTATGTATGCACTCTTCCGCAACACACACCACCGAGCACCTACCCACTCAATAGCCGAAAATGTCACACTAAGCGCGTAACAAAGCAGGGAACACACCAGCCAAATTCCTGAGCGTATCCAGCTTAAATACCGGCGATTCTAGAATAAAGATTCTAGTTTTGCAGTCTTATGTCCACCCTTCCCCCTAAGATCATCACGCAAAGGAAAAAGGAGAGGTTATCCGCAGTGCCTAAACCAATCTCAACCGCCAGAACAATCTCGAGCCAAAAGCTTTTACCAGTTTCCAGCACCTCGAAAACTCCCGATCGCTTTTCACCCGCATGCATAAACTTCTACGCTTTCGAACTCCACCATGAGCCCCGCGATGAAAATCTTGCCTCCAGCGAGTGGCATTAAAACTGGCAAGCCTGTTACTTGCACAGCTCTATTAGCAGCGCTGACTCAGACGGCCTCACCTACCTCAGCCTAGCGAGTAAAGCACTCACGGAAGAAGCCGGCCCACTTCAGCCATACCGCTATTCCCAAACTATTTACTAGTCCCTAACCGTGGGTAGCACGATCGCTAATTACTACCCGCTTTCGATCATTCGCCCTGCGCTCCATCAAGCCACCACTTAGGATTAATAGGTATGACCAGACTCTCCTCGCTTGTCGCCGCTGTCCGCTCCCTCCAAGACGGCCCTGCCGCCGCCACCCCGGTCACAATCGTGTGCAGCCCAGGCGCCCGCGATGACATCGTGTTAGCCCTAGCCGAGGCAAATACTCAGGTAAACGTGCAAGTCCAAACCCTCACAATGCTGGTGGAAGCACAATTTCCAACAATGCTGCATGGACCAGAGCTCGCGCAGCTTGTCACTAAGGAGCTCCATCAGCTACCGGAAAGCTCCATCCTTAAACAGAAGGGTTTGGCCGAGGAACCAGCAACGCGCATCGGGGTCCGTCGTGCCGTCGAAAAGCTACTGCACTCGCCACGGGAACAATGGGCTGCCACCGGGGGCCGCACGCTGCCGCAGGAGATCGCGCAGATCGCAGAGCGCATCGCCACAACCAGCGCGCACATCCTCCCGTGCGATGCCTGGTCGCAGGTGAGCATCCCGGAACGCACCATCGTGTGGGATGTGGTCGCCACGAATCCAGCCGAAGACCGTCTGCTCGCACGCCTACCAAAGCCCTTAGCGCCCACGACAACGGCTGAGTCGGAACGCAAAGTCGTCGCAGATGAGCACACCCAGGCACTTGCTGTCCTGCACACCGTGCGTAACCAGCTCGCCACCACCCCGCTCCACCGGATCGGCGTGGCACTCCTTCGCCCAGAATTTGGGCCAGTGCTTCTCGACGCCGCCGAGGATCTCAAACTTCAGCTGCACACTGGCGCCACCTACTTGGAAGACCCGGCCGTCGCGACGCTGCTCGCGCTGCTCGACCTAGAGGTCGACGACATGCCTCGCTCCGGTTTGGCCACCGCACTCCAGCGAGGGCAAATCACTTGGTCTAAGGAAAAGGGCGAAAAGCCGAAGCTACACGCGTTCGACCGGCAATCGCGCAAGAAGGACAAACCGCGCACCTGGCCTCGGTGGGAAAGTGCAGACGACTCCACCGAAATCCGCTGGATCTTGGCGCTGAGGCAAGACCTCATCAAGATACGCAACACCAATTCCTGGACGCAGTGGGCTGACCGCGTCACCGACCTCGTGCACTCGCACCTCAACTTCAAGAAGGACGACCAGTGGTTCCTTGAAAGCATGCGTCAATACGATGCCCTAGGAATCGACTTCTCCCCGCTCGCAGCCAAAGAAGCACTTTGGGAAGTGGCGGCGACTTCGCCGCTGGGTGAAAAGGAAAACAAGGGCCTGCGCGTTGGCACACTTGAGAGCTTTGCAGGTTGCGACCTCGACCTGCTCATCATCTGCAATGCATCGAGCACTTGTCTGCCACACGGCCTTCCTGAGGAACCCGGGTTGTCCTGGGAACAACGCGACACCAGTACAGAACGCGAAGCACAACGACAAGAAGAAGTCTTCGCCTCAGCTCTGCGTTCCGCGGACAAAGTTATCTTCCTCCATCCACAACAACTGGCAGGTGGCGAATTCGGAGGCTCCCCTAGCCTGTGGACTTCCAACGCTTCCCGTACCACCTACACCACGCCGGACGGGAAAACCGTGGACGTTGTGCATGAGGCAAGCAACTTCCCCAACGCAAACAAGCGCACCCTAGCGTTCCTGCGTGCTGCCGCCGGTGAACTCCCCATCGCCACGCAGCAGTCCCTTTCGGTCTTGGGCGACCGGGATGCCGGCGCGACTCACAGCGAGTTCAATGGGTTCCTACCCAACTACACTGACTGGATCCACGGCAAAGAGTTCTCCGCCTCAGCGCTCAACGAATATATCCGTTCGCCATACCTCTACTTTCTCAAACAAGTCGCGCAACTTTACGAGTTCGAAGCGGACCCCGCAGACGACCTCGCAAGTAAAGACAGCGGCACAGTTTTCCACGAGATCGTCGAGAACTGGACCAAGTTGGTATGGCTCGATGCCACCCCACGCCCGATGAGCGCCAGCGACATCGACTGGGACGAAGCTCGCACCACCCTGGACACCTGCATTGACAAAGCCCTCAGCGCCCGCCTTCTAGAATCCCTCCCCGCCCTATCTCGGCTCACATTCAGCGAACAACTCCGCCGAGGACTAACCACCTGGTTCAAGGAGGAACGCGAACGAGCCCATGCAGGCTGGGTACCGCTCGGCGTGGAACACTCCTTTGGCAAGGATCAGAACATCCAAGCAACAGTAGCTACCCCGCTTGGCGAAATCTCCTTCCGAGGCAACATCGACCGAATCGAATACCACCCCGGCGAGCGCATCCTGCGGGTCGTCGACTACAAAACCGGCCGCAGCCACCTCAGCAAAGACACGATCCTCGACTGGGAAGATCCCAAAAAGTTCAGCGTCCAGCCCTACCTCTACGGCTTCGCGATGTCCACCGCCCTGCACACCGGCACGATCAAGGAGCTGCTTATCGACGCCGGCTTCCCCACAGCCGAGATCAATCCCGAAATCCACATCTGCTTCTACTACATCAATCAAGAGAGCGACAAACGCTACTTCAGCGACACCTACAACGTGGAAACGAACGATGAATTCGTGCTTTTCCTCCTCAACCTGCTGGAACTCCTGGAAGCCGGGCTGTTCTACCCACGCGAAATCGACAACGGCATGTGGGGGCCACGCAGCGATGTTTTGCGACTCGGTGCCAACAACTATGCCCGACAAGCAGCCGCTCTCACCACCACTCTGCGCACCCACTATGAGTCACTCAGCGCCAACCCCGCAGAATTAACCACCGAAGATAACGCCGGAGAAGAGGACTAACCGATGCACACACTCAACGACCAACCAGCCCGCGACCGCATCCGCACCGGTGTCCATGAAACGCTCTTCGTCGAGGCCGGCGCCGGAGCTGGAAAAACCACCAACCTTATCGGCCGACTACTCACCTTGATTCTCGAGCACAAAGTACCCGTCAGCCAGATTGCAGCGATCACCTTTACCAAAAAAGCTGCCGCCGAACTTTCCGAAAAACTCGCCAGCGAGCTCAGCAAACACGAAAACAACCCTATCGCCGAGCGAGCACTCCTCGAACTTCCAAGCGCCGCATTCGAAACCCTACATAGCTTTTGCCAGCGCCTGCTCCAGCTCTACCCTCTTGAAGCAGGCATCCCACCCGAAATCGAAGTTCAAGACAGCTTCGCCGAAGCCCGGCAATCCAGACTCCTCAAAGACCGCATCAACGACGCCTTCACCCGCGCGCTCGAAGGCACCCTCGACATCGCCGGACTCTCCCAAGGCAAAGTGCTTGACGACGACCTCCAGGCCGCCATCCACCATGTCGCTGACACCAACGTCACCATGGAATCCATCTTCGAACTCGCTAGCTACATGGATGACAACTGGGGTGAACTTCGCCCCACCCTCAACGCGACCCTGCCTGAGGAATACACATTTGATGCAGGTGACGCCGAACGAATCGTGTTGTCTTTGCGCGAGAAACTCAATCAATGCACCGATACGGCCGACCTATTTGCCGTCAACCTCTCGAATCAAATCAACGCCCTGGAACAGCGCATCGCAAACCAAGATTTCACCGATGTCGGCGACTTCACCAAAGGTAGAGGAGGTTCGAAGAAGAACTGGGGCGGAGCAGACGTCGCTGCGCTAAAAGCCGAGTGCGCCGAGCTTTTCGGTGCCTGGAACTCAGCCGTCGAAAAGCAAAACGCACGCCCGCGAGCGGTCCTCCGGTACGTGCTCGCCCTACTCGTGATCGAGCATGCTCGCGCCCGGCATCGCAGCGGGAAACTCCAGTTCAACGACCTCGTTTATCTAGCAGACGAATTGCTCGCGACCAATGCTGACGTGCGTGCCGACACCCACCAGCGGTTCACCCACCTCCTCGTCGACGAGTTCCAGGACACGGACCCGGCTCAGTTCCGCATCGTCACCGCGATCGCCACGGACCCCACCACCGGTGCCATCACACCCGGGGCACTGTTTACCGTCGGCGATCCAAAGCAATCAATCTACCGATTCCGGCACGCCGACCTGGACACATACCTCAAGGCGAGGGCTGAGAATCCGGAGGGCCTAGTGGAACTCAAGACGAACTTCCGCTCCACCGCCAAGGTCCTGAACTGGGCAAACGATGTATTTTCCGAATACTTCGCCAACGCAAGTGACCTTGCTGAAAGCAAAGTACCCAAGCATCTGCACCCGCTTTCCGTCGACTTCACCCCACTCGACGCTCTCACCGACGCCCCTGGTGAGCACAGCCATGTCTTTACGCTGGCCTACGATGACGACAAAGAAGAAGGCATTTCCGCAAAGGACGCAGAGGCCGCCGCCATCGAAGGAGCGATCCAGCTTGCGTTGACGCAGCAGTGGCAAAAGCGAACACCCAACGGGCTGGCAAACTTGCAGCTTGGTGACATTGCCATCCTCGTACGTACCCACGCGCACGCCGCTAATCTCATGCAATACTTCGACAAGGTACGCCTTCCCTACATCGCCGAAAGCGCAACACTTACCTACCTGGCCACCGAAATCGAAGAATTTCACACTGTCGTCCACGCTGTCGCTGACCCAGCTGAATCGCTTTCCGTCGGTGCAGCTCTGCGGACCAGTCTGCTCGGGATCTCGGACCTTGAACTCGCAGAATGGGCTACCACAGAAAATAAGTGGTCTCCATTCCAGCCGGACCTGGACAAGCGAACCGACCGCGTTTCCGAAGCGCTCAAAACCATCCGGGACCTGCACTTTAAGTCCCGACGCATGCCTGTCGACGAATTCATCTCCATGGCAATCGACACCCTTGCACTACCTCAACTAGCCGCAGCGTATGGCGACTTCCCAATCGAGGCCCTCAGGCGACTGGAATTTGTCAAGCACAACGCCCGCGCCTTTACCACTGCGACGCACGGCACGCTGCGCGAATACTCCGAGTGGGCTGACGCGCTCGCCAACGAGCGCCACCAACTCAAAGACCCCGAAGCCACCGCAGTAAATGCCGTGCGCATTCTCACGCTGCATGCCGCCAAAGGTCGTGAATTCCCTTTTGTCATCCTCGCCGGAATGTACGCCCAAAAGAATTCCAACCCTCCGCAGCGCAGCTTCCACCCCGCCGACCACGTCCTGGAATACCACATCGGCAAACTCGCCTCCCCACGAGCCGATGACATCAAGCTCTACAACAAGCTTGCCGACGACCAAGAAACCGCCCGACTCTTCTACGTCGCAGCTACCCGCGCCGAAGACCACCTCGTTGTCGGACGCTACACCAAGACGAAAACAAACAGCACCGCGCATGCACTAAACGTAGCGATCGAAAACACCCAAAAAGACGCTGCGCTTAATGCCACGGACCTCCCCGCCACCGAGTACACCTACGCTATGCCCCTATCACCGACGCTGCCCGCAGAAACCAGCGACACCCTCGCAATTTCCACCGCGCAGTGGCAGAATGCCGAACACCCACGACAAGCTGCGACCGCGCTCGCACACCGACCCGAAACTCATCTGGAACTCGACCCCTCCTGGGAAGTGGCCTTCCACGAACGAGCACACCACGGCAAGGAACAAGGCACCGCGTTGCACTGGATCATGGAGCACGCCGGCACTGCCCCACTCGCCGAACTGGTACAACGCACCGCCGTATCGACGACCGCCCAAGCCGAACTCCTCACGATGGCAACCACCCTCATGGAATCCGACATCGTCACGAAAGCGTTCGCCTCCGACCATTACCGCGAGCTACCCATCTTCGGCACAGTGGATGAACATGTCGTCGACGGCGTAATCGACCTGCTCTACCGCGAAGACGACGCCTGGGTCATCGCCGACTACAAGACGGACCTGTCCGCCACATCCCAGACCGTCGGCGAATACTTCCTGCAGCTCAGCTACTACGCACGGCTGCTCGGCGAAGACTTCCCGGTCAAGCGCCTCGAATTGCTCTTCCCCAAAGGAAAGCAGGTTGTAGTTCGAAGCAAAGACTTCCCCGGAGCCTAGGCGGTAGAGGCCGAACGGACGTCGACAAGCAAAAGCCCGGGCCAGCACTGCTGAACCCGGGCGCAAACCACCAGCCTAGTACGCAGCGCCTTGCTCGCGATCCAGGTGAGTCTCCGACTTGTTCTTGAGCCAGAAAATGTACACCATCAGCGAGATAAACACACCGCAGGTGATGTAAGCGATAAACCAGTTCACCTGATTATGGACAGTCGCCCACTCGTACACCATCGGCGCAGTGCCACCGAAGATCGCATTCGCCAGGCCATAACCCAGGCCCACACCCAGCGCGCGGATGTGCTTCGGGAACTGCTCCGCCTTCACCAGCGCATTGATCGACGTGTAACCAGCCAGGAACACGTACGCGACCAGCACGAACAGGATCGACATCGCGGGCTCGTGCTGCTTCGGAAGTTAAGTAACAAAGAAGTAGGTCCAGACCAACGCACCTGCACCAAACCACACCAACAGTGGTTTGCGGCCAATCTTGTCCGAAATCAGCCCGCCGATCGGCTGCAGAATCAGTAAAACGATCAATGTGAGCAAGTTGATGTTAGTCGCGGTCTCTGGGCTCGACTTGTACGCCGTCTTGATCATCGCCGGCCCAGAAACACTAAACGCGTAGAAACACATCGTGCCGCCCAGCGTCAACAAGAACACCAGCAACAGTGGCGACCAGTACTTCGTCAATAGCTCACCCATCGAGCCAGACTGCTTATCGACGCTCTCCTGCGGCAAACTCTCATCCATCGAGCGACGAAGCCAGAAGACCACAACCGCGCCCAGGCCGCCGATCAAGAACGGAATACGCCAACCCCACGCCTTAATGTCCTGCTCAGACATCACCTGCTGCATAATCAGCAGCACCAAAGTAGCCAGAACCTCGCCGCCGACAAGCGTCACGTATTGGAAACTCGACAAGAAGCCACGGCGATCACGAGTAGCCGCCTCAGAAGTGTACGTGGCAGAAGTGCCGTACTCACCACCCGTCGCGAAACCCTGTACCAGGCGACAAATAACCAGCGCGATCACCGCAGCAAAGCCAATGGTTGCATGGGTAGGGAGGATAGCAATCACGAAGGAAGCGGCCGCCATCATCAAGACAGAAAACGTCAGAGCGGACTTGCGGCCATGGCGGTCAGCCCAGCGACCGAAGAACCAGGAGCCGATCGGACGCATCACGAATGTCGTGGCGAACACGGCCATCGAGTTCATCTGTGAATTCTTCACATCACCGAAGAACTGGGAGGCGAAATAGCTAGAGAACACGGTGTAGGTGTACACGTCGTACCACTCGACCAGGTTGCCGGCCGAGCCTCGCACCGTATTGAGGACAGCTCTCCGGAGGTCATCCGGATGGTCCCGCTACTGCGCGACTGCTTGTGACATAGGATCCCTTTCAGTAATTTAGCGAAGTGGAACACATCACATAGGCCAGGGTGGTGTTGGAGTTAATTTCATGGGTCAAGGTCTCAAGCTTCCAGGCAACCAACATGCCCCGTCATCGTATGGTGGATCTCGGAGAAACTTCGACCTTCTTCTTGCCCAAAAGCGTTGATCGTTCATGCTCCGGAACAACCTCGCACTCACCGGAATCGACAAGGCGACGGTATCCCTGTACCTCCTCTTTCAGCTTCCCGCTAAGCAAGTAGATCCCCAGCAAGTTTGGAACTACGACGATGAAAAATACAGAGTCCGAGAATCGAGTGACTGTTTCGAGTGACACCGCTGCACCTACCACGATCATCAACAGGTAGACGACGTCGTACATGCGACAAGCGAAGCGATTTCCTTTGAACAAGAAGCCAGCTGCTTGACGACCATAGAAGGAGTAGCTCAGGACGGTCGAGAAACCAAAGAGGACAATACATACCGACAGAATTACAGGGAACGCGGCGTGAACAGTGGAGAAAGCATTCGTGGTCAAAATGATGCCATCGGCCCCTTCATTTTGGTATTGACCAGTAACGATAATTGCGAATGCGGTGAGTGTACATACAATCACCGAGTCAATAAATGGCTCCCACGCAGCCACGAATCCTTCTTCAGCAGGACGATTGTTTTTCGCGACCGAATGCGCGAGGCCGGCCGAACCCACACCAGCCACATTGGAAAACAGTGCACGTTGAATGCCGATAATTGCAACGCCAATCAGCCCACCTTTAACTCCCTCCCCGGTTAGACCTCCCACCACAATTAACTCAATCGCTTTTGGAATCTGTTGATAGTTGACCAACACAATTGCGCTGGTTGCAAGAAAATACAACACAGCCATGACCGGCACCAATCGGCTGGTCATGCTGGCGATTTTTTGAATTCCTCCGAGAATCACAACACCAGCAACTAATGCCAGACCGACTCCGATGAGCCATCCTCGTCCATTCAATGGACTGCTCTCACCACCACTGATATCAATCATGAAGCGTCCTGGGTTTTGTTCCTACTCACTTTTGAGAGGATTGGAACATGGCCAAGAGGTATTCACAGGAGTTCAAGGATCGCGCGGTGCGGATGCTGATCGATCGTTTAGCCGATGATGGCTCGTGTTCTCAGTGGCAGGCGGTCAATGAGATCGCACCGAAGCTAGGGATCGCGAATGAATCGCTGCGCCGCTGGTACGAGCAGCATTTAGTGAACGCGGGTGAACGGCAGGGGCTTACGCGTGAAGAGCATGAGGAGATTAAACGGCTCAAACGCGAGGTTGCGGAGTTGCGGCGGGCGAATGAGATTTTGAAGACTGCTTCGGCTTTTTTCGCAGCGGAGCTCGACCGTCCGGCCCGATAATGATTGCTTATATTGATGAGTATAGGGATCGTTTCGGGGTCGAGCCGATTTGCCGGGTATTGGGCGTGAGTCTGGAGGGAGGGTTTATCACCTCTCGTGGCTACCGGCTGGCGAAGAGCAGGCCAGCGAGCGCCAGAAGCATACGAGACAGGATCCTGATCGATGAGCTCAAGAAGATCCACACCAAGAATTACAGCGTCTACGGGGTGCGGAAGATGTGGCATGCAGTGCGGCGTGCTGGTTGGGATGTTGGCCGTGACCAGGTGGCTCGGCTCATGAGAATCGGTGGAATTGAGGGTGTTCGCCGGGGACGCGCCCCAATCACAACCCGGCCCGTTCAGGAAGTAGATTCTCGTCCGGATCTGGTCAATCGGCAGTTCAAGGCCAGTAGGCCCAACCAGCTGTGGGTTGCTGATATCACGTATGTACGAACCCTATCCGGCTTCGTGTATACAGCGTTCGTTACTGATGTGTATAGCCGCAAGATTGTGGGTTGGGCGACGCGTTCTTCGATGAAAACCGAGGCGCTACCACTAGAGGCACTCGAGCAGGCCATTCAGGGAGCGAAAGATACTCTGGTGGATCTGACGCATCATTCCGATCATGGCTCGCAATACACGAGTGTTGCCTACAACGAGAAACTCGCTGACTACGGGATCAAGCCCTCCACCGGGAGCGTGGGTGATTCCTACGATAACGCGCTAGCCGAGGCTGTCAACGGCCTGTACAAAGCCGAGCTGATCTATTCCCAGCCCTGGTTCTCACTGACCGAGGTCGAGTTTGCGACGTTGAACTGGGTCCACTGGTGGAACCACGAGCGCCTCCACGAAGCCCTCGGATATAAGAGCCCTGCAGAGATCATCGATATGTATAATCACACCCGGGTCAGCGAGCTGACCCCCGTATAAGAAGCGGAACAAAACCCAGGACGCTTCAATCAAGTGCACCGCAATTTGATTGGACTGGAATATATTTCCCGCGCCCATCGCAGCAATCATAAAGCAAAACGCAAAGATGAAGCCCAGCGCTTTGCCTAGCTTCGGTTTGCCTATCGATGCCAGCCCATCCGTGAGGTAATACATTGGGCCACCAGCAATCGACCCGTCGTCATTAACGCGTCGGAACATTTGGGACAGCGTCGCTTCCGCTAGCTTTACCGCCATCCCCAATACCCCAGCAATCATGATCCACAATGCAGCCCCTGGGCCACCCATGGTGATGGCAACCGCTACACCGGCGATATTTCCCAATCCGATGGTTCCTGCCAATTCTGTTGCCATAGCCTGAAAGCTGGTTACCTCGCCAGGATCGTCATGGCGAGACATATGCCCGCGAATGATTCGCAGAGTTTGCATAGCATCCTTGAAAGGGCGCACACGCAGCCAAAAAGTTAAGAACAGGCCACCACACAAAAGCCAAAGAATTACGAGTGGAACTTGAGCGTCCCCGATGGGGATCGCGTAGAAGACGACTGTTTCCAATACATCCACGAAGGGGCCGAACACCCCTTGAATAGCTGCATCTATCGAACCGCTTTGGGACATGCTCTCTCCTTACCTGCTCTTATCTACAAATGCCGCCGGGACGACGACGTAAGTCAAATCAAAAGCAGAAACTAAAGTGATGTGGAACACATTATTTCTCGCAGTGTATCTTATGGATAACCGATAATCCATAAAATGGCGGGCAAATTTTGTAAACTACGTTTCGCTATAATTTTTCGAAGCACCGCCAAACTTCTGGCGACCGCCACATCAGGCCCCACCTACCAACACATCAGGCCCCGCCTACCAAGCCATAACCCCAAGGAGCGTCGATGACACAGCCTAAAGCCTGGGACCTGGGCGACCATTCGAGCAAGCTCCCACAAGCAACCCTTAAAGATTCCACCGAAAAACTGATTCGAAGTTTGCTACTTAACGGCGACATGAAGCCGGGCGAAATTTATTCCGCTAACAACCTCGCTCAGCAGCTTTCAATCTCAAACAGTCCGGTACGTGAAGCGATGATTGCACTCTCACACGCAGGACTACTACAGACGATCAAGAATCGCGGATTTCAGGTTGTGGAACTCACCCCAAAAGATCGACTGGAGGTCTATGAGATGCGATTAATGGTGGAAGTGGAGGCGGTTCACAAGGCCGCAAGCCTGCGGCTGTCCGATAATGAAGCAGCTCACCTACTACAGTTGGCACAGGAAAGCCTTGAAATCGCTCAGAACTCCAGTGGGAATTCTATCGGCGACTATTTGGATGCCGATGACAAGTTCCACACTTTTCTTGTTTCCCTAATTGGGAATAGACGCTGCTCAAAAATGGTACAGATTCTCCGAGACCAGTCTCGCGTCAACAACAATTATTCCCACCTCACCGACAGTGAAGAGCTTGTCCAAACTGCACGCGAGCATATTCTCATCACAAACGCCGTACTCGAAAATGAACCAAAGCGCGCTAAAAACCTCATGATCGACCATTTGGAATACGCAAAACCTTAAGTCCCGGCACTGCCCGGGGGCTCCGTGTCCGCCTGCCTTTAGCTAGCAAGCGCAAAAACACTCAACCTCGACAAATCACCCCCTACCCCGCCGGGCTTAAAAATTGTTCCCCAATTCGTGACATGGAACACATATGTGCGCTAAGGTTATCGATAACCGCTAAGCGGCAACTTTGAATATGGTCGTTGCTCAGCAGAGCACTTCTCGAAAGGAGGAAACCATGCAAGGGGAACCAGTCTCCCTCGAGCTGACATATGCCAACCATCAACCGGACATCGCAAACGTTGTGATCGTAGGCGGCGGAATCATGGGAATGGCTACGGCGTGGACGCTAGCCCACAATGGAGTCACCGGGATTGTCGTCATCGAACAATCAGAGTTGGGCAGCGGATCTTCCGCGAAGCCACTGGGTGGCGTCCGCGCAAACTTTTCTGACCCAGCGAACATTGTTCTGGGCAAACGATCGCTGGCAGCCTACGAGACCTTTGCCGATGACTTTGGTGTCGATATCCAGCTCAGCAAGGTCGGCTATCTTTTCGTAGCCCGAACCGAAGGAGAGCTGGAAAGCCTCAAGGCCTGCGCAAAGGCCCAACAGGAACTAGGCGTCGATTGTCGCATCATCACCGCAGCTGAAGCGGTGAGGCTCAATCCGCTTCTTTCTCCTACGCACATCACCGGGGCGATCTTCTCGCCGAACGATGGCCACGTCAAACCCTCCAAAGTCGTCGAAGGATACGCCCGCGCGTGCCAAGAGCTGGGGGTCACAATTCTCAATCACACCCAGGTACTCAACATTGCGGTCGTCGATAATGCAATTGATTCCGTAACCACAAACCGAGGCACCATTCACGCTCCCCGTGTCATCTGCGCAGCTGGCGCCTGGAGCCAACGGATTGGGGAAATGGTTGGCCAGCACTTGCCAGTCACCGCTGTGCGTCGCCTGATTGGCATTACTCCGCCTATCGACGGCGGCCACCCTACCATCCCGTTCACCATTGATCTCGGCTCAACAATGTATTTCCATAATTACGGCGAAGGGCTCCTAGTTGGGGTCTCGCATCCAGAAGAACCAAGTTTGTGCCGGGAATTCTGCTACGACTGGGTACAACAATTCTCCGAAACTGCTGAGTTAATCGCGCCAAGCCTTGCCAATCCAGCATTATCCGGCGGCTGGGGAGGTTTTTACGAAAACACTCCAGATCACAACGCCATGATCGGCGCATCAGAATCAGTGCAGGGTTTCTACTACATCACCGGTTTTTCCGGACACGGGCTTTTGCAAGCGCCGGCCGCTGCCGAATTGCTAACAGATATCTACCTTGGGCGGGAAAGCTTCATGGACCCCGCTGTTTGGTCTGCCAACCGCTTTGCAGACCTCGACCGACTAGTGCAAGAAGTAAACATCATCTAGCCAGGAGATCACGTTGTCTTTCAAAGCTACTTGGGAACTACGCGCGGATTTCGCTGTCGCGCTGTCAAAAATGTACGGCGAAGAAGTACCGGCATATCACACATTGGTGGAAGTATCTGAGCAGGTCAACCATGATTTCTTGGCCAAACAAGGGGCCAACGCCGAGCGTCTCGGATCCATCCGTCGCGTAACTGCCGAACGCCACGGCGCAATTCGAGTTGGCACTCCGGAAGAGCTACACCAGGTGGCAAAGATCTTCCGGGCTTTCGGAATGTTTCCAGTCGGGTTCTACGATCTTCGCGATGCTTCTCAATCTTCCGTTCCGGTCGTATCCACTGCGTTTCGGCCCATCGATGACTCCGAATTGGCCAAGAACCCGTTCCGTGTTTTTACCTCCATGCTCGCTGTCGATGACCCGCGATTCTTCAATCTGGACGTGCAAGATCGCCTGCGTGGCTTCCTTAATAAGCGTCAACTGTTCACCCCAGAGCTCTTGGACCTCGCCCAACAAGCGATCGATAACGAGGGGCTGGAGGAAGAAGCTGCACAAGAGTTCATCGACCTCGCTTGTGCTGCCTTCAAACTTTCCGACGACCCTGTCGACGAAGCTTGGTATCGGGAGCTCGAAGGAATTTCTGCCGTAGCAGCGGACATTGGGGGTGTCAGCTCTACGCACATCAACCACCTCACCCCTCGAGTGCTCGACATTGATGCCCTCTATCAGCGCATGTCCGACCTGGGGATCACCATGATTGATGAAATCCAAGGGCCACCGAATTGGGACGGACCTGATATTCTGCTTCGTCAAACCTCATTCCGTGCTCTCGACGAACAACGCCAATTCCGATTCGCCGACGGCACCGTGGGGCCGGGAAGTTTGCGAGTGCGCTTTGGTGAAGTCGAACAGCGTGGAATCGCACTTACGCCAAAGGGCCGTGGGCTCTACGACAGTATGCTTGCCGAAGTAGATGATCGCATGCAAAACGACCCCGGTCGCACCCGAGTCGAGATCGCCCGCGAAGTGTGGCAAGAATACCTCCCGACAACGGAGGCAGAACTATGTCGTCGCGGGCTGGGCTACTTCACGTTTTATCCTGCCGAGGGTGCCAAGAGTTCGCATAACGGAGTAGCAAAGCTCTCCGACCTTATTGAATCCAAGGTAGTGATAGCAGAGCCCATCGTTTATGAAGATTTCCTTCCCCGATCAGCTGCCGGGATTTTCCAATCCAACCTGACCGGCGCGGGCTCTCGGGACAATGAACAAACAGGAACCGCCTATGACATCGAATCCTTTGAGGAGATCATCGGCGAACGAGTCCATGACCCTTTTGATCTCTACCGATCACAGAGTATCCGCAGCCTTGAGCAGTTGGAAACTCAACTTTCGCTCACTATCGAAAACGACATCTTCTAGTAAAGGAGCCTTCCCATGACCGCAAATCACAAAGACCAAGTACTTGCCGCGCTACGAGCTTGTGGTGTTCGCGAGGAGGAACTCGGGGGCGATCTCACCTCTCGTACCCCACTCACCGGTGACAGCCTACTGAGTGTTCCGCGAGCTTCTCGCGAAGATGTTGCTGAAGCAATCGAAGCCGCAGACTCCGCGTTCAAGCAATGGCGCGACGTACCTGCTCCAGTTCGTGGCAACGTCGTTAAGCGCTGGGGTGAACTGCTCACAGAGCACAAGCGCGACCTCGCCATTCTGGTGCAAGCTGAAGCTGGAAAGTCGATGTCTGAAGCCGAGGGCGAAGTCCAAGAGATGATCGACATCTGTGACTTCGCAGTCGGGCAATCCCGCATGCTTTACGGTAAGACGATGCCGTCGGAACGCCCCGGACACCGACTAATGGAGACGTGGCACCCTATTGGTGTCGTTGGTGTAATTTCCGCGTTTAACTTCCCTGTTGCTGTGTATTCTTGGAACACCGCCATCGCATTAGTTTGTGGCAATACCGTGGTGTGGAAGCCTTCTGAAATGTGCGTCCTCAGTGCTTTGGGCGCACATTCCCTCCTGGCACGGGCAGTATCCGACTGCGACGCACCAGCGGACATTCACCGCCTCGTCCTTGCAGATCGCACCGCAGGCGAAGCAATTGTCGACGATCCACGCGTCGCGCTCGTCTCCGCGACCGGCTCCACTCGTATGGGTAAAGAAATTGCGCCCCGGGTAGCACAACGCTTCGGCCGATACTTGCTGGAACTCGGTGGTAACAACGCTGCAATTGTCACGCCAAGCGCCGATCTCGATCTCGCCCTGCGTGGCATTGTCTTCGCAGCCGCCGGCACCGCTGGGCAACGGTGCACCACGTTGCGACGCCTGCTGGTGCACAACAGCATCGCTGACAGTTTGGTCCCCCGTATTGCAGATGCCTATGGCACGCTCACCATTGGTGATCCACGCGATGAATCCGTGCTGGTCGGCCCGCTGGTCAACGAAACATCCTTCAACGCCATGCAGCAAGCGCTTCAAGATGCAGAGGCACAGGGAGGTGAAATCCTCTGCGGAGGCAAGCGCGTGCTTGCCGACGAGTTCCCGAACGCGTTCTATGTGCAACCAGCAATCGTGAAAATGCCAGCCCAAACCGAGGTTGTCCAGGCAGAAACGTTCGCACCGATCCTTTACGTCATGACGTACGAGAACTTTGACGAAGCCATTGAGATGCACAACGCCGTCCCACAAGGACTGTCGTCAGCTATTTTCACGCAGGATCAGAGCGAGGCAGAGCGCTTCTTGGCGTCCAGTGGTTCGGACTGTGGCATCGCCAATGTCAACATCGGCACCTCCGGCGCCGAGATCGGTGGCGCTTTTGGTGGCGAGAAGGAAACCGGTGGTGGGCGCGAATCTGGCTCGGATGCGTGGAAGGCCTACATGCGTCGTGCAACCAACACCATTAACTACTCGGGCGAGCTCCCACTTGCTCAGGGCGTTAAGTTTCTATAGGAGGACCAAAGATGTCTGATTTGTTTTCGCTGATGGATGAATGGGGTCCGGAGAAAATCGTCGCAGTCAGTGACCCCAAAACGAAAATGCGGGGAGTCTTGGTCATCGACAACACCGCCCGAGGCATGGGCAAAGGTGGCACCCGAATGCAGCCAAGTGTGTCTGTGGAGGAAGTCGCCCGGCTCGCTCGGGTAATGACGTGGAAGTGGGCCGGCGTTGACCTGTTCTTCGGTGGCGCCAAAGCTGGTATTCAGGCCGATCCGAACTCCCCGTACAAGGAAGAAATTCTCCGATCTTTTGTCCGGAAGCTTCACAACGAAGTGCCCGCAGAATATGTATTTGGGCTGGACATGGGCCTCACCGAGAATGACGCTGCCATCATCAATGACGAGTTGGGGCGAGGTGCTGCCGTCGGCACTCCTTACGAGCTCGGTGGTGTCCCCTACGACAAACTAGGTGTCACAGGTTTTGGTGTGGCTGAAGTAGTTGATGAGATTGCCGCGCATCAAGACCTCCAAGGCGCTCGTGTTGCGATCCAAGGGTTTGGGGCAGTTGGGCATGCTGCTGCAGCTCGCCTGCATGAACTCGGGTACCGCGTTGTTGCCATTTCAACTGCCCGGGGTGCGCTTGCAGACCAGAATGGCCTAGACATCCCAGCGCTTCTCGCAGCTCGGGAGCAACGTGGCGACGACCTAGTGCTTGACTACCCGGATCTAAGCATCTCTCCAGGCGCAGAACTACGCGAGGATGCTGAAATCCTTGTCCCTGCTGCGCTTCAAGATGTTATTGATTCATCGCTCGCACAAGAACTCTCGGCAAAGCTCGTGGTCGAAGGAGCAAATCTGCCGACTAGCCCCGAAGCGCAGCGAGTGCTGAAAGATCGGGGCATTGAACTCGTCCCAGACTTCATCGCAAACGCCGGCGGTGTAATTAGCGCAGCCTACGCCATGGAGGCGCGGACTTCTCCATTCCGTCCCTCGGAAGATGTCATCATGGACACGGTGTCAACCAAGTTGCGGGCAAACGCCACAGAGGTCATGAGCAACAACCGCGTCACGACGGAAACTAGTCACGAAACTGCTCGTAATATGGCCCAAGATCGAGTAGCTGCAGCAATGAAGCTGCGTGGTAAGCCGCTGCCATAGTCCTCTGCATTAGATAAGCCCGCTGGAGTTCAATTAGATCTCCAACGGGCTCTTCTTTTATCTATCGTTGCTTCTTCAGCGCTTCAGCTAGAACCTCGGCGAGATGTCGCGGTTTCACCCCCGTGCCTTGTTCAATGTGGGTGCGGCAGGAAAAACCATCCGCCATGACCAGACCATCATGTGCGCGGACTCGCGGGAATACTTCACGTTCTCCGAGTTCAAAGGACATTTTCGCGTGTCCTGCCTCGTATCCCCAGTTGCCTGCTAGGCCACAGCATCCCGTGCTGATGGTTTCCTCATCGATCCCCAGAGCAGCAAGAATCTCCACGTTGCCTGTCCGATCTCCTAAGGATCGCTCGTGACAATGCACCTGGGTGAGCGCTGCGAGTTCTGAAGGAGCGAAGGTAATTTGTTGTTTCCGTAGCTCGTCAGCCGCAAACGTTGCCCAGGACTGAGTTTGCTCGGCTAGCCTCTTGATCCACGGGTCGTCGCAAAGCTCAGTGGCCTCATGTTGGAGCATTGCAGTACATGATGGTTCGATTGCCACCACTGGAAGCCCAAGCTCAAGGTACGGGCGCATCACCTCGGCAGTCCTCCTGAGCACGCGCTCGGCCATACCAAGCTGGCCTGTGGAGTGGAAGGTCAGGCCACAGCATACGAAACCTTGCGGAACGATGACTTGATAACCCAGCGCTTCCAGCAGATCGACTGTCGCTTGTCCTGCCGACGTGTCCAAGTGATTATTGAACGTGTCAGGCCACAGCACTACCTTTTTTGTGGACTTGTGCCCTGCCCGGCTCTTTGCCCACTTTTGCAGGCTCATCGGAGCGAGGTGGATGAGCGGTCGCGACGTATCCACGCCGCCAAGCTTTGCGACGACATAACGCAGTCCCGGCATATGCATCATCATGTCGGCAAGCCTGGCTGCCTTAGGGATTGTGTGTAGCAACCTTGCGCTGACCGGCAACCACCCCATGAGGTAATGGGACATAGGCCGGAGTCGGTTGGCATAGAACTGGTTAAGAAACTCCGCCTTATAAGTGGCCATGTCAACGTTTACCGGGCATTCTGAAGCGCATGCTTTGCAGGAGAGGCACAGATCCAGGGCTTCTTTTACTTCTTCTGACCGATAGCCTTCCTGGATGGATTCGCCTCGGAACATCTCCGAGAGGATTCGGGCACGTCCGCGTGTTGAGTGGACTTCGTCATGGGTGATCTGGAAGGAAGGGCACATTGCGTTGTCCATGGATCGACATGCTCCAACACCGACACACCGGTTCACTGCATTGACGAAGCTACCTTCGTCTTTGGAAAAGGCATGCTTGGGTGTCAATTCGAACGTGCGTTGACCCGGCCCCGGCCGTACACCAGCATCGATGGGCTCTGGTTGCACTAGCACCCCAGGGTTAAAGACATGATCGGGATCAAAAATGTGCTTGAACTGCTCAAATAGAGCCAGCATTTCAGGGCTGTACATATGTCCCAACAGCTCACTTCGGGCGCGTCCGTCCCCGTGCTCACCAGACAATGAACCGCCGTAATGCGCAACTAGTTGGGCTGCTTGGGTCATGAAGGAACGGAAAACCTCCAGGCCACTGTCTGTACCCAAGTCAAAAGAAATTCTTACGTGAACGCACCCCTCCCCAAAATGCCCGAAGGGGATTCCTCGGAGATCATGCTGCTCCATGAGTGCATAGAGGTCTTGGAGATAGTCGGCCAGGTTTTCGGGTGGGACTGCAGAGTCCTCCCAACTTGGCCATGCTTCTCCCCCGTCCGGGAGACGAGTAACAATTCCAGCCGACGCTTCTCTGATGTGCCATAAGTTGCGCATGTCCGTCGGATCCGTCACGACTATCGCATCCACAGTTGGGACTAGGGTGGCCAGTTCCTGAGCCTTGGCTTCTGCCTCCTCGATTGTCGTTCCCCCTACCTCACAGTAAAGCCATCCACCAGCGGGCTTCCCCAATCTGATTCCGGGGAGATCTGCGCCCGCATCTTGCTGGCCGTTTTTTGCCCGCAACGCATCAAGCAAATCACCACCCATTCCTTCGATTGTGGAGACTCCATCAACGCGTAAGCGCGGTGCTGCTCGGGCAGCATCAAAGACAGTGTCAAACCCCAAGACTGCCAAAGCTTTTGCTTTGGGAACCTCGACCAATCGCACTGTAAGCGAGGTGATAATCCCGCAGGTGCCTTCGGTACCTGCGAAAGCTTTTGCAACGTCGAAACCATGCTCCGGCAGGAGGTAGTGCAGGCCATAACCAGAGACTTGGCGAGGAAACCGCCCCAGCTCCTGTCGAATCAGATCGCCATGGTTATTCACAAGTTCTTTCAGACTTTCATCTATGCCAGAGTCATCGACCCCACCGCGCCTGATGGTCACTTCGCGCCCGTCAAAAAGCATGACTGTGGCCTGGACAATATTGTCGGCAGCGGTACCCCAAGCAACAGAGTGGGAGCCGCAGGCGTTGTTAGCCACCATGCCACCGACTGTGCATCGACTGTGTGTCGATGGGTCTGGACCGTAAGTGAGTCCATATTCAGCCGCTGCCTCGCGGAGTTGATCGCACACGACGCCAGGCTCAACCACCGCAGTCTTCGTCACCGGGTCGATGCTTAGGATTTTGTTGAAGTACCGGGAAGTATCGACAATGAGGCCTTGGCCTATCGCGTTGCCTGCCACCGAGGTTCCTCCACCGCGCCCAACAATTGGCCACCGATTTTCGCGCGCAATGTCCAGCGCATCCCTGATATCAGCTTTAGTTTTCGGCTCGATGATCGCAGCCGGTACTCGTCGAAAAATTGAGGCGTCTGACACGTAAGCCGCACGTGTAGTCATATCGGTACGCATGTTCGTTCGAGAGACCTTTGCAAAGTAGCTTGGATCACGAGTTATTGCGGACATTAGCTCTGCCTTTCCCTGCTGACTGGTTGGGTAACATGTTACATGTTTCAGGCGACAAGAATGTTAGAATTGGAGCGATGAAGAACCATATTTCTCGAGCGGACTCGCTCACCAACCAGGTCATGACCCACGTGCGCGCGGCGGTTGCAGACGGTTCGATGTCCTCCGGCGAGTGGTACAGCGTCTACCAACTTTCGCAGGAATTAGGGGTTTCCCGTTCACCGGTGCGCGACGCCCTACTTCGACTTGAAGAAGCCGGATTAATCACATTCGCCAGGAACCGGGGCTTTCAAATCCGGGAAACGACCGCAGCAGACGTTGCAGAAATCTTCGCCATTCGCCTAGCTCTCGAGCCGGCCGCGGCTAGACGCGCAGCTGAGTTACGCACTGAAGCACACGTGAATACCCTCCAAACACTTCTCGACGACATGTCGATGCAAGCGTCCAACAAAAACGCTGAAGCTTTTTTCAATCTCGATCAGGCCTTTCACGGCGAAATTCTCAGCGCCGGAAGTAGCTTACGCAGCCGAGAAATCATTGATCGACTCCGCATCAGCACTCGCCTAATCGGTGTCTCTACCGCCGGAACGTCCCGCACCCTGGAAGATATCCACCGCGAACACGAACCCATTTTCCTAGCCATCGAAGCCCAATATAAGGAGGGGGCAGCTGAGGCAATGCGTGCGCACCTGCAGACCACCGGAAAGCTCTTGCTCCAGCAAGCGAGCCCCGAGATGGATGCTCAGCAAGTTTCCTCGTTCTGGGCCCAGTACACTGACTAGACCCCACATCCGAGAATGGTGACGACATCACGGCCCGTTCAGTGTTGGCAGTGCACATAGCTTCAGTTACGTGCTCGACGATTGTTTTTCCGCCGATCTTCTACTTTTGGCGTTTTCTGTCAGCTCGCACTTACTTATGGAACTCCGACAAACAGAACCCCTATTTGATCACTGCTTCGCCGCTCTAGTCTTGCCAAAGCTTTCGACGACAACCCCTCGAAGAACATCGCCACTCCGTAGCCATGAGAGACGAGTACCAATCAATCCTCAATTTCGTAAAGCACCCGGATAGCAGTAGATGTCCTTCGCTCCCCAACTAAGAACATGGCCATCGTTGATTCACTCGACTACCCGCGTGTTTTGTTCCCGCTTCTACCGTGCCCGCACTTGCGACTAGGAGCTTCACCCATTCTTGAGACGGCCAAGCACAGGTGCCCTGCCCACACTTACGACGAGGGGCTTCACAGGCGCTAAGTCGTACTTCCGCGGTAGTACTCCTACCCAGATCGGCCAAAAATCGTCGAAAATCGGGCGGCTACGTAGGAGTACTACCGCGAAGGTACTGAATAGCAGGTTTGCAGCACCAGGCAACACCAAGCAGCGCCGGCACCACAACAACACCAGGCAGCGCTGGGCACCACACCAGCCCAAACACCAGGCAGCACGCCAGCCCAGGCAGTGCCAGCACCACACCAGCCCAAGCCCCAGGCAGCACCAAGCCACCCCCTTATCCGGTGCCCGGAACCACTATTCACTCAACAATCAAGCACAGATACCGTGTGAAAGATATTCTGAATTAGATTCCCGTAGCTATACTCCCTTTGGAGCCCTCGATGAACCGAACTCTCTCCCTCATTGTTGCCACGTTGTCTGCGCTTGCGCTCGCAGGTTGCTCGGGTGGTTTCGCCGGAGACAAATCTGGCGAAGCTCCATCATCTGCTGTCAGCTCTGCAGTAAGTGGCGCCACCAGCGCTAATAGCGAAACGTCGGGCACCACTGCGCCGAACAATAAGAATGCTGAACTCGCTGATGCATATGCCAAGGTGTTGGACAATCCTGGAGCGTTTGATTTCATTAAGCCCAACTACTTCACGCCAGCTGGTACATACTCCTACTTCATCACTGAGGTCACGGGGGATGACTCCCCTGAGCTGCTTCTCCGCGCGGATGTGAAAGATTACTACGCCCCGGTAACGGTGTTCAGTAAGCCTAATGGAGGCGAACTGTTCAACACCCGAGAAGTTTTGCTCACCGGTGCAGGCTCTGCGGGCGGCGGACGAGCCGATGTCTTTGCTGCTCAATCCGGTATTGGGCTCTATCAGGCTGACTATCAATCAATTGACACCGAGATTCCGCTTCAAAAATATGTGATTCGTGATCGCAAGATAGTGCCGGAGGGTGGCAAAGCCCTCGTTAGAATTTCCTCGGTAACCAGCGGAGATCGCAAGAAGATCGATTGGACCCCAGTCTCCGACCGTGCCCCTCTTGAGCAACTACGCAATGGATCCGGCCAGAAAGCTGCAGCAGCTCCCGGGCCACAAACCGCGGTAATTAAGAACTGTGGCAAGAGTGGTGAGAATGCGGTGTTTACCGCTACCTCGGCTACGTCCTGCGGTTTTGCTAATGCGGTTGCAACTGCGGTGCGCGCCAAAGGAAACGCTGGTCAGCAGTTTTCTATCGATGCTGCCAGCCCAGTTACTGGCCAGCAGTACTCCCTGAATTGCTCGGTGAATGGAAATGAGACAGTGTGCGAGGGCGGCAACAATGCGAAGGTTGTCGTCCGCCCGGCCGGGCCTGGGGATGATGTCGCCAGTGCTTACGCGCACACCTACGAAGGGGTCGTCGTGGTGAAGAGCGCAATCGAAGTCTCCCCCAATGGTCAAACTCCGAATGGTGAAGGCCCAGAAAACGAATACATTGTGCTCGAGCTCAGCTCTCCACAAGATGTGAGCGGGCCTAGGGCCAACATTCCAAGTATCACCAGGAGTGTCAGCCAGATTGGCTTGGGGGCAAAGGAGATCTCTGAATACGGTGCTCGGGACGAAACCGGGCCGTGGCGTCCTTACGTGGGCAAGCGCATCAAGCTGCACATCAACAACGACTTCTACTTCCAGTCGGATGCCAGCCTTCCGATGGGAATGCCACGCGTATCCAACAAGAACGCGGATTATTCGGTTGAGGTCGTCGAGTAGCTCCTTACCTCGCTTTTCGACGGGCGCCGCTACTACACCAGCGTGATTCGGCCATCTTCTACGATGAGCGCCTGCCCGTCGCGAAGCAGTTGCAGCGGGTGGGTCTCACCGTATTTGGCCACGATTTCGGCGATGGTGGTGACTGGGTAGGACGGGATCGTGCCGGAGGCGTGCGGCACCACGCTGATGTCCACAAAGCCGAAGCCGGTGTAATCATGCAGGTCGGGAGCAATGCCGGGGTTGTCCATCGGTGAGATGTATTCGATGTTGGGGCTTGCGATCACCGACCCAGCACTCGTCCCAATGTAGGTAAGCCCAGCCTCGACCTTGGACTTTAAGAGGTCGAATGTCCCGGTGGTACGCAGGACGTTGAGGAGGTCGAAGGTTTCGCCACCTGCGGCGTAGACGGCGTCGACACTATCAAGGATGCTGGCGGCTTGGTCGGCGGGAGTGGTCGATAGGGGCAGGTCAACCAGCTCAAAGCCCTGGCTGGCCAGAGTGTTTCGCTCGGTCAGGACCCAGGAGGCATCGCCGTAGCTGCGGGCAGCATCACCGATGTATGCCAGTTTTCCGCTCACGAATTCGGGAAGGCGATCATGCATGAAAGATGTAAGAATCAGCTTCATTTCACCCAATTTACCTGGGGGCTTCGCCGACAGCCGGGCGTCGAGAAGCAGCGGTGGCCTAGACTTTCACCTTGTGCTTACTTCGACGGTTCTAATTTATGTGTTCATCGCGGTGCTGATCTTGTTCGGCTCGATCACCCAGGGAACGATCGGATTCGGGTTAGGCACGATTGCGACGCCGTTCATTGCGATGCTCAAACCAGAGCTGGTGCCCACACTCATCCTGATTCTGGCGCTATTCATCGCCAGCTACACGCTGTCGAAGAACTACCGGGAAACCTCGTGGCGCATCGTGGCGATTTCCTGCCTCGCCAGAATCCCTGGTTCGCTCGTCGGAGCCTGGGCGCTCACGCTGCTTTCCCACGATGGGCTATCAATTATGATTGGTGTCGCAGTGCTGCTTGCTATGTCGCTGTCTGGCCTGGGGTGGAGCCCACAGCCAAGCACCCAAAACACCGTGGTGGCAGGCGTAGCCTCCGGCTTTCTGGGCACCACCACCTCCATCGGCGGACCACCAATGGCCCTTGTACTGAAAAGGTTCAACCCAGCGCAGGTACGCGGCACGCTATCCGCCACCTTTGTGCTTGGCTGCATCATTTCGCTGAGCATCCTCACCTGGAACCACCAAGCGACCCTGCACCAAGTGAGCGTCGCCGCGGCCTACCTGCCGCTAGTCGCGCTCGGCCTTTACATCGCCAACCGCCTCAACAAACGTATCGACGCCGTGATGCTCAACCGCATCGTCATTGTCGTGGCTGTTTCGGCCGCCCTGGTGCTGATTGTGCAATCCGGCGCGGCGCTGATGATGGCGCGGTGATTTTTGCTGGGGTGTTTGGGGTGGGGCGCTTGGGGCGAGATGACGTCTCTCGAAATGGGCTTTTAGCCCGGAGAGCGCCCTAACGACGACCAACTGGCCGAATGCTTGGCGGCCACAGCAAACGTCTTAGAACAAACACACTTGGGACTCGCATAACTGGGTGAATCGTTTGGAGTGATGAGCTGGTTTTTGTCCGGAGCGTGCGGCTTTCGCTCGCCCGGCCAGTCCAAAATGTACATGCTCCGTCGTCTGCGGCACCTGCTAAATAGGTCGCCCGGGTATTAACCTCCCCACGGTTTCGCCGCCAGGCATCGGGACGCACGTGTGCATCACCGTATCCGGGTACACATGGACGAAGTTAAGACCTTGAAACTCATCTCGCCCCCGAGTGCCGTGCATAGGCGTGAAAAGATCCTGTGTGTAGCAGGAACTCGTAGCCACTGACACCGGGATTCCGGCGAAAGTTGCGAAGGTGGAGTAATGGAGGTGACCAGCAAGAATCGCCCGAACATCCGTGCCAGCTAAGAGCTCCGAAAGCTCGTGCTGGCCCCTGAGTTCCACGGAGATTGCTGCTTCTTGGATGCACGGAACCGGCGGATGGTGCATTACTAGCAGTGTGCCTTCCGGGGCAGGTTCACGAAGTACTTCGGCCAGCCACGTAAGTTGTGCGGTGCTGAATTCCCCGTGATGATGGCCAGGAACTGTGCTGTCCGCGACGACTACTCGTAGCCCTCCAAAGTTGTAAACACTGTCGCAGGAAGCTGAATGTGGGTCTGTACGCAGCAGTATGCTGCGAAAATTGCTGCGGTCATCATGGTTACCCATTGCCCAAAGAATCTGCGCTCCGATTCTTTGGGCAACTGGCTCTACGAGTTCACGCAACGCTAGATAAGATTCCGGCGTCCCGAAATCCGTGAGGTCGCCCGAAAAAATCAACGCCTCAGGACGAACCTCCATCGCTTCGACAGCTTCAAGCAATTTGGATAGGTGCTCGCGATATGCAGCTACTCCATGCAGCTTTTCACCTTTTTCAACCGCAAAGTGCGTATCGCTTATGTGGATAAAGAAATGGTCCGGCAATCCTCTTTCGGAGTCGCTGAACGTATACATAAAGTGTCCTTCTAGCTCGACGAAGCTAAATCCTGGTGACGGTGCGCCCCGGGATAAGTTCGCCTGCAATTCGATGAGTAATAATGGGCTGTGCTTTGGGCTTTTCAGTGGCGAGCAGATTTTTAAGCTCGGTGATGGCATGCTGGGCTACTTGCTCTACGGGGATTCGATAAGACGTCAGCCCCATCAAGTCGATGCCGGGCAGTATTCCATCACATCCGGTCACGGAAACGTCCTCCGGAACTTCGAGATTTAGGGCCTGACAGAAGCGGATAACGTCCAGCTGTCGAACATCGGACGGGCACATGACCGCCGTAATGCGATTGTCGAAAAGCTTGCTGCGCAGCTGGTCGTGTCCGTTCCCTTCAACGACATCGATGATGTGAGCGGTGATGCCTCTGTGTGCAAGCTCGGTGATCATCGCCTCGGCTCGGATCCATTCGGGGAATGACGTTTCTTTCGCTGTTCGAATCACTGCGATCCTGCGGTGTCCATTGCCGACTACGAACGCTGCGAGCTGCCGGCCTGCATCTTCTTCGTCGTACGAAACCGCGTGTATTTTCGCCGAAATCTCGGGGCGGCCAGCGCGAATGATCGGAACTTTTTGGTGAAACGGGATGAGCTGCTCGCTTGGCACGCTTCCTGTTGCCACCACGAGACCTGCTACTTGCATACCCAACAGATGGCGAAGGCTATTGAGCTGCCCCTCGTTGCTTCGATCAATACTAATTGTCATCGAGATCAAGTTCATAGCTTGTTCTTGGGCGGACCGCTGCAGCTCTGTAAAGAGTAGACCGTAGGCCGGGTTGGAGGCATCGCGGAGAAGCAGTCCAATTGTGTTGTGCTCCTTCGATGCCAACGAGCTCGCCATTACGTTCGGCACATAACCCAGGTCAGCGGCGACTTTCAAGACTCGCTTTCGGGTGGTGTCCGAGACCTTATTTTGCCCCAGAAATACCCGAGAAACGGATGCCCGCGAAACTCCGGCTCGCTCCGCAACGTCTGACATCGTTACCGGTCTATCCATCCGTTTGGACACCTGCACCTCGCATACATTCAGCCGCATAGGAACTTAACAGCCATGGCCAATCAGTTTGGATCGCGTGAACACCTCGGCCCAGCAGCTCACCCCAGCCTTGGTCAAATCCGTTTTGAAGTGACGTAGCGTCATCAAACCCCGCAAAAAGTGGAGTTTCGGAATCCACGTTCTCCGCATTGACGAATACAAATAATCCTTGCTTTGCAAACGCCTCGATGGTATCACTACGTGCGAATTCATGTTCCGGTGAATCAGCGAGTAACTCAACCCCCATCATGTTAAGACCGGCCTCATCCGTAAGCGCCCACGCTTCCGCTGACGTGCGACAAATCGGCATGAAGGGGTACTTCACGGGATGCTCCGCCAGGCTCTTAATCTGCGGGCTGTCCGCAGGTGCTTTGAGGAGTAGCTGTTGAGTCATATGCAACTGATCCAGCAGTGGCAACAACGTGGTCCACCAAGGCCAACTCCGGTCCAGATTAAATAAAAATTCCGACTTACCGGCAAAGCTTGCAAGCAGCGCACCGAGCTTTTCGACGGCGCCTTCCGCTAATTCTGACCCGTCCGCGTGGTACTTCAAACTTGAAATTTCTGCAGCTGATAAGTTTTGCAAGTTGGTGTGAATGCCGAAGTGCTTGTTCTCGAGTCCGTCATGGAAGGCATAGAATTCCCCATCGCGGGACATGGTGGCATCGATTTCAACCATCCCGGCTCCGCTAAGGAAAGCGGCGCTGACCGCAATACTAGTATTCTCGACCACTGTCCCAGCCGCTACTCCACGATGCGCTACGACGAGAGGCAGTTGTCTACCCAGTGTCGCATTGATTAAGCGGTTTTCTTCCGCGAATTCAGGTCTTCCGAATGTCATGAATGAGCTTTCTGGGTTTTGTGCATGTTGCGAGACCTGGTCGATCGCCCGTAGATCAGATACATCGTCGTCGAGGCAATGATCATCAACAAAACGGTGTAGACGAAAGTGTTTGCTTTAGCCTCGGGGCCGACGTTGTCTGCTGTATTGGCTTGGATTACCAATCCGAGTGGCTGGAACAGCGGATGGGCGAGGAATACCGCGGCATCGTAGTCGTCGAGCAGGCTGTTGAAATTTAATGCAGTGACAGCGGCTGTCGCAGGTAGGACTGCTGGGAAAATTATCCGTCGAAAGGCATAAAACGGGTGCGCTCCCATTAAGGTAGCGGCTTCCAAAAGTGAATTATTAATTCCAGCGAATGCGGACTTGAGCAGTCGCAGTGTAAACGGAATCTTCACGATCACATAGGCACACAACAAAATCGTCGCTGTTCCAGTGAGCACTCGACCGCCGAGCAAGGGCGTGGCGTGGTCGTAGCTCATGATTAAGCCCAGCGCGATCATGGTGGTAGGCAAAATCCACGGGATGTGCAGCAGGTATTCCAACGCCTCGGTGATCCAGTTGTTGTATTTAGTGAAGAAGTGCGCAGCCAGCAGCATTAACGCAGCGACGACAACTGAAGCTAGCAATGCGTAAATGACGCTCACCAAGAATGGCCGGAGAGCCCCGTCCTGGGTGAGTACTCGCACGTAGTTCTCCACAGTGAATTGACTGATATCGAATTTCCCAGTGTTTACCGCCTTGGGTGGCTGGAAGGAAAAAGCAATAATAAGCAAAACCGGCAGGAGATAAAGCAGCGCAAGCAGGTATGCCAAGGCATGGACAATTACATTAGTAACCGGGTTCGAGATTTTCTGCTTCACCAGTGCGGACGACACTTTAGATACGGAAAAGTACAACCCTGTGCGTTCGATCCGGTTGAATATTGCTAGCAGCACAATCGTGATCACGCCGAGGAAAATGGCGAGCAGAGCTGCAAGGTCTCGCGATGAGCCGCTAGTAGAAAAGGTCAAAACGATGGGAGCGATTGTTTGAAATTCCCTACCGCCGAGGATCTGCGGAGCAGATAACGCCCCCAGGCCAGTGAGGAATAGCAAAATCGTGACGGCTAAAAGGACAGGAAGAAGTGTTGGCAGCACCACCCGCCGCAAAATGTAGAAGTCGCCCGCTCCCATGTTCTTTGCTGCTTCCACCGTTTGATAATCCAGCTTGTTTAGTGCAGCGGTGACAAAAAGCATGTGGTTGGTGGTGGTGGCCAGGGTCATCGTGAAAAGCACTGCCCAGAAACCGCCGAACCATTCGGGATCAAGCCCTGGAATAATGGTCTTGAGAAGATCGGTGATTAGGCCGTCGCTTCCATAGACAAATTTGTATCCAGCGGCCAGGACAACGCCACCGTAGATGAATGTGGTGGCATACGCGAGCCACACAAATCGGGAGCCTCGTATTCGATAGAACTTGGTGACGAGGACGATAAAGACGCCGACCACATTGGCGGTTACTGACAAAGCAAATGCCAAGACCACACTGTTTCGCAGTGCTGCCATCGCGCGCTTCGACTTTGTCAGGCGTTCATAGGCGTCAAAACTGAATTTCCCATCGGGAGCAAAAGTCACATGGAGCAAGTTGATGTTGGGCCAGATCAGGAACGTAAAAACCATCCAGAGCGACACCAGAATGAGCAGAAGATGGATCGGGCTTTTTAGGACTGACTTCATGCGACAGAATCCTCACCATACTGCAGCACGTCTTGTGGGGAAAGGTAAATCGTGATGTCATCGGCAGGCTCGATGATCGTCTCCGGACTGAGTATCGCAAGGTCGCAGTCGCCAACGCTCACCAGGAGTTTGGTGAAGGTGCCGTGAAAAGTGGCGCTTTTGACTCGCGCGTCGATTGCAATTGTGCCCTGAGTTGGCTGCAAACGGGGGCGATCAATCCTTATATAGGATTCCTTGGTGTTATCAATCAGGGCTCCTTGCCGATTGAGTTCACGAATAAACTCCGGAGTGAGTTTTGAGGATTCGCCGATGAAGTTGCACACAAACTCGGTTGACGGAACATGATACACCTCTTGTGGCGTACCGATTTGCTCGATTGTCCCCCGATTAAAGACAGCGATCCGATCCGACATACTCAGCGCTTCTTCTTGATCATGAGTGACATACACCGTAGTAATTCCGAAATCTCGCTGCAGTGCTTTTAGTTCGGTTCGAAGCTGCTGGCGAAGTTTCGCATCGAGATTGGATAGCGGCTCATCAAGCAGCAGTATTTTTGGCTGCATCACAAGCGCACGCGCAATGGCCACACGCTGCTGTTGCCCACCTGAAAGCTCGTTCAAGTTTTTTGACAGATGTTGCGGGGTCAGATCTACACTGCGGGCGATGTCTGCCACTCGCTTTTCAATCTCGGTCTTGGGTACCTTCTTCACCTTCAAACCGAAAGCAATGTTTTCCCATACTGACATCGAGGGAAATAGCGCGTAGTTCTGAAAGACCATCCCGATTTCGCGCTTGTCCGGTGGCAGAGTTGTGATGTCTCTACCACCGACAATCAGGGATCCTTGTGAAGGAGAAATAAACCCTGCCAGAGTTCGAAGCGCTGTAGATTTGCCACAACCTGATGGGCCAAGAAGGGTGAAGAATTCTCCTTCTTCAATGTAGAGGTTTAGTCCGGGAATGGCCGTGAAATCGCCAAACTCAACCGTTATGTCTTCGAATCTGATCATTGCTTTCCCTCTGGTCCTGGGTTCTTAACGGAGGTATTCGAGTTCGATTTTTTCGATCCACTTGGACATGTTCGCGCGCACAAAATCCCAGTCGATGTCCTGCTGTTCCAAGGACTCGTGAAATTCCACGATCTTAGGGTCGGTTTTCTCGATCGCACCTTGGTTGGCAGGCATGGAGTTAAACTCCTTGGTCCACTCAGATTGCAGTTCTGCGGAACCGAACCAGTCAACGAACTTCTTGGCTTGTTCCTCATGCTTCGTGCCCTTGACCAGAGCTACTTGCTCGACCGCGTATGGGACGCCGACCTGAGGCTTAACTACTCCCGTTTTCACGTTGTATTGCTTTTCAAACTTGGGAATACCCGAGGTGAACATCTGGCCCATCGCAACTTCGTCTGCCGCGAAACGTGCGTAGAGGTCCTTACCCTTAACTGCCGGGCTACCCTTGGCAAAGAAGTTCTCAATTTGCTTCCAGCCTTCTTCGGATACACCGTGTTCACCCTTGTCATCCTTGTAACGAGTGAGGATGCCGGCCAGTACCAGCGCGGTGGTTGCGCCACCGAGGCCGGTTTCTGACTGGTAGCGACCATCGAACTTTGCATCCTTGCCCAGGTCGATCCAGTCCTTAGGGGCTTCATTTTCCGGCAGTTTATCAGCGTTGTAGGCAAGCACGATGCCCTGTTGTACTACTGGCCAGTAGCTCTTGCCTTGATCATTGTCCCCGAGCTTTTCATCAACTTGACCCGACCACTTAGGGGTGTAGTCAACAAGCACATCTTCTGCCTCGAGCTGCTCAAAGTACATGTGATTCAGGCCGAAAACGACATCAGCGACAGGATTTCCCTTTTCCGCGAGTAGCTTATTGGTGGTGTCAGAGCCACCTTGGCCAACAATTTGAATATCAAAACCGGCAGCCTTTGCCTTCTGAGTTAGCCAATCTGCTCGACCTTCTCCATTGGAATTGGTGTAGACGATGAGCTTGCCGCCAGCTTCCTGCTGTGGCGCGGTATCGGTTGTTTCTTCTTTGGAACATGCGGAAAGCGAGACTGTGAGGGCGAGCGCAGCCGTGACTGCGATGGACTTCTTGAACATGGGCATTCCTTGCCTGAGTTGAGACATAAACATGGAGTTCAGAGTAGGGAGAGCGCTCTCCCTTACCTCCTGAAGTCTCTACTACGCAGCTGAAATCTAGGGATATACGAGGGAAACTTTCCATTAATTCTTGACAGCTTGCCTATTAATTAAGAGCGCGCAAATGATTTAGCGCTACCATGCGGCAGCTATTCAAAGACCTTTCGATATCAATGGACTTTGTCAAACGACCCCAACACCGTCCGTCCACCTTTCACTCCACACAGCAGCCACAGCCAACTTTGTCGCCCACAAAAATTCTGTCGCACGCATGCAACATGCGTTGCACTCACGCAACAACTTGCTACGATTACGCCATGGAAATCAACGAGCTGATTCAAATCGCCAGTGAGCATCCGTCCAGGACTGCACGCGATGCTGGTATCGCTCGTTCCACCTTGAACCGCATTGCGGCCGGAAAGACTCAACCGTCCACCGACTCTCTACGGGAAATCGCCCTTACCCTTGGGTTTGATGTGGAGATGTCCGTGCGGGTGGCTGCGGATCCCGGCGCGGCACAAGCTGTACGATGCCTCTTGGATAGCCATGTCAGTGAAGCAGATGAAGTCTGGCTCGCAAGATTTGAGCGTTGGGGGCTAGAAGGCAGGAATCTGCTAGAACGCGCTGGTCAACTAAGCAATCCGTCAAACCAAAAGGGTGCGCGATTCTTCGGCTGGGCGCCTTCCCTTAATATTCCACTCGTCGTGGCGGCTGCCGCAGCCGGTGCCAGTTCGGGGTGGGCATTGTCTGGGGTCGCTGCCGAGAATTTCTGGCTTGGCGCACATAATCCGGGGCCAACTCTGCTGTGGACCACCGAGTCAGACAGGACGTGCGACCTGCTGGAGCGCACGCTCCCTCAGGCCGAGTCCCTCGAGCCCGCTGGAGTTGCCGTGGTGCAGGCCACCGGAACTGAATTGGTTGACCGTGCAGCGGACGGCCAGCTGTTTTATGCCGCCCCGATTCAAACTGCGCTGGATTTGTATGGATTGGGGTTGGATCCCACGGAGCTGACGAAGGGGTGGTTTGATGAATAAGATCCCAGACTCTGCAAGTTTCCGACGACCGATTCCCGTCCCAACAGCACAAGCTGCAACACATTCCACGGGCCGTATCACCTGGTCGCAGGCCCTCGAACTGCCTGCGCGAACACCGTCGGCCGTCGACAGGGCCGTCTTCAGGTTCCGCAAAGCGCTCCCCGATTTCACCTGGAACGCCGCCGCTCTGGAAGGCAACACATTCACCCTTCCTGAGGTGCGAACATTGCTGGATGGCGTGACCGTCGGCGGTAAACGTCTAGCGGAAGCAGAGCAGATTCTGGCACTGCGAGATGCGATTAACCTCCTTACAGACCTCGTATCTTCTGGCGATTTCCGCCTGGACAAACACACTTCCGACCTGATCCACGCTCAGGTTGCCCGCCATGAGGCCATCGAGTTCGGTAAGTTTCGCGGTGAAGGCAACGTAGCTGGTGGCGGTCACGTGCAGCTTACCGACGGCGGTCGCATCGAAGGAATCCCTGCAGCCGAGCTTCCCCGAGATTACGCAAACTTGATGACAGCCCTGGCTTCAATCTCAGACCCCGTTGTGCGAGCAATGGTGTACTTCTGCTCGGCTACCCGCAGCCAGTTCTACTTCGACGGCAACAAGCGCACCGCCCGCCTCATGATGGCCGGCGAACTGCTGGCCCACGGATACGACGCCATCAACGTCCCATACGCTCGGGCTTTGGAATTCCACATGGCTCTAGACGAGCTGTTCACGACGGACGACGCTACTGAGATGATGTTGTTTTTGGGGAGTTGTTAGGGCTTTTGCCGCTTTTCGACGCCCCAAGGTCCACTCCAAATGGCGCTGACGAGGCAAATCAGAATCCCAAGCTACTGAGCGTGTAGACCGCCTTATCTTGCGGATTCGAGAAGCTTTTGACTCCGCGCATGTGCAAGACATTAATGCTTGGATCAGACCTTTCGGCCTTCCCGACCCCGATGATAAGCAAGTTGTAATTGCCGCCAAACTGAGGGGCGCAGGAGCCATTGTCATCAACAATTTGCGGGAGTTTCCGAGAAACAGAATCCCCACCGGAACCGAAGTCAAATCTCCACGTGTTTTCAGCCCCTGTGCCGTTGACATCAATTCGTTCATTGCACTAATCGCTCAGGAGGAGATGACCTCCCGATTTGAACATCCATCAATGGGACTTGAAGAGTACCAATCGGCCTTGATCAATCTCGTTGCCTAGGATCGGGACGATGAATCTGGCAATTAGGCAGAAGTAATTTCGAGGTCTAGACCCACGATGTGGCACCACTTATCGTTAGAGTATGTCCGCAATACGCCCGATGTTCGCAACCCTTTTCACCACGTTTGGCCTGTTGGCAATGGGCATTGCGCTAGTCAGTGCTATTCCATTCTCAGCGAGAGAGTCGGCGCAGAGATCATCGGGGAAACCGCGGAAAGTGATTTAGCCACGATCCAAGGCGAGCTTGAGGCACCGATCAGAGTGGATCTTTTCCTTCACGGCGCCCCCAAGGAGTATCCGGAAGGTGCGCTGCAGCGCACCTTCAACTTCAACCCGCAATACGAAACTCGCGGCGCGTTGATAGTGGCATCTTCTTCCGCGGCCTCTCTCATACCGGACACGGTTGATCAAAATGAAACGCGTCGGATCTTGGAGCACGGTGGAGCCGTGGTGGCACATAGCGATGGGCGGTTGGAATTGCTCGATCAAGCGAAAACCGATCTGGACGGTGAAATCCTGATCACCCCGGAAACGGCGGAATCGCTCGGATTGGAAACGACTCCCTATGGAAGCTTGTTCGCAGGCGGGAACCGAATCTCCTTGTTGGATTCACTGGTTCATTTCAACGAAACAAATACAATCCTGGTGCGCAACCAGCACCTTACGGGTGTTGAACCATATTTCATCACACTTGGAGCATTCGCTTTGGTGTGCAGCTTACTTGTAGGAAGCCTTCTCTCCCGATCACGGAAAGTTCCTGCCATCGCCGTCTCCTTGTCGACCGTAATCTTGGTTCTCAGCCAGAGTCCTAGTTGGCTCCCGACGTGGGAGTTGATCATGTGGTGGGTCTCGATCTGTACTATCACCGCAGTCAGTTTTACACCGCCGCGATTTCGCTGGGGTGGCGCGGTTAGTAGAAATTGTTCCGTGATATTGCCCAGTCCACCTGCTGGTTTTGGCGACAAGACGGGTAATCATTGGTTAGATCTGAGCGACAGAGTTTCGTTCGAATCCAAAAGTGTTACCCAGAGCAAAATGAGTCAATTTGGGTCAAAGTTACAGTACAACTACCCAAATATCGCTTGGTAAACGTTGGAAGCCACCGTATCGATCTTTGCAGCGTATGAATCACGCTGGTTATTCTGAGCTCCCTTGATACCGTCGCTGCTGATTAGCGCTGCGATAGGAGCATGGACATCCTGCGCGGTTGCCGGCATTGAGTGCATATGAGGAACGTGGCCTAGCAACGTCGCTTGTGAGGTAGAGCTGAGTGATTTCTTGATTCGTTCTGCTTCGGTAGCGAACTTATCCCGGAAACGTTCGAAAGCTCCCACGAGTTGTTCCTGTCCATTGGATTTCTTCTTCATGTATTCGAGGGTGGTGTATCCGAGGTATCGCAGGCCTTGACCATCGAAACCGCCTAGACGCAAAGGTCGAGTTTTGGACTCAACATCCGAAGAGTACTTACGCCATTCCATCAGATTGCCCTCACAGATCTCGGAATACTGCGTAACCCAGGCATCAAACCAGCGAGCTAGATTTCCGAAGGCATGGAAACTAAACAGATCGGTGGCAGTTGGTGTAACAAAGGCATCGCAGCCGAGCAGAACAGTGCGGTTAAACGGGCCCAAGCTTGGTCCAACGTCAAAAAAGATCACGTCATAGCGATCTTGTTCTTCCATGGAGGCCGCTAACTGACCGGCCCAATGGATTCGACGAAATGGTCCCGTTTGGCGCCCGAGCGCGGACTGCCAAGCATCGCTCATCAAATCTTCGATCTGCGAAAGTGCCGGGTGTCCAGGCAAGACATCAACGCCAAATCGCTCAGATCGAACGGGGCGGATATTGGTGTTGATTTGCGATTCCCCCTCCCGCAAAGGCACGAAAATCGTGTACACCGTGTTTGCGAGTGAATCACGCTCGGCGACTTCATCGTCAGAACTGTCCAAATAAATGCGCTCGGTTTGATTCTCAGTCAGCATCAACTGGGTAGCGTTACACTGTGGATCGCAGTCAACATAGAGAACGCGTTTGCCCTGGTTAGCGAAGTAATGCGCAACGTTAGTGGATAGTGTCGTCTTACCGACGCCACCCTTGTTATTAAAGAAACTGATCGTGCGCATGACGGTCCTTTAGCTCGCAGGAATTCAGAACTCTAAATATAACAAGAAGGTCACGAAAGTGCGGCAGGAAGCTGGCCTTGTTGGGATGTCATCACCTCTCCAACGAGTGTTCGTGAATGCCATCGCCGGAAGAGATTCGACTGGTTCTGGCGCATTAATTCAATGGCAAAAGCTCGGGCTGCTTCTACGAGTTCGGGTATCTGGTCAAGCGTTTCCTGCAACCTACCGACCGGAATGTACAAGGCATCAGCCCTGGTCAACTCGTACTCAACGCAGACGCAAAAGCAGCCTTCCAATTCTCCACCGCATCTGAACTCGGCAAATGGTTCCCATTCGTTTTCTGGCACTAGCGTCCCCTCTGGGAAATTGATAAATACAAAATGTTCGTCTTTACCGTTGTTTGCAGATAGTTTCGTTCGAGGATGGACGACAAATTCCAGCACACCCAGATTTAGGGTTGCAAAACGTCCACCCGCGGTGCTGGGATAGTCGGACAAAGTCCAATAGAGTGACTCCAGTTCAGCAGCGTTCGGTATGAGGTCCGTGAACGCATATCGCAGGTCGCCAAAGATTCTCGCTAACAGCTCAGAATCTCTATCTTTGAGTTTGGTGCAAAGCTTGGAGGTCCCCTCGGGCACTCCAAAGTCAAAGGTCGAAACGCCGTAGTTACCTCGGCCTAGTACCCAGTGTTCTTGGTCTTCGACGGGTATGACTTCATCAAGACGGGACGGCTGCAGATGCCCAAAGTTGCCGGTCTTGTTCCTTAGTTCGATCCCCTGGCTTCGCAGCCGGGCGATGTGTTCGAATTCGATCGGGGTGAGATGGTCTTCCGGTACTGGAAAGAATTGAATCGCTTCAATGTCAGTCCAAGCTTTGTGGTGACGAGAACCGTGCCGATGGTTCGAGAATCTGGTCACCACATTCAATGCTTGGCCCACGTACTGCTCACCGTTAGTGAACTCCAGTACGTATATTCCGCGACGTTGATCGGCGGGAAACAAGGCTGCTACTGAATCGAAGCCTCCGATGGGAAACCGCTTGAAACGCACCTTTACAACCCGCGGTAGTACACCCGAAGCTTTGCTGCGATAAGGGTCCGGCGCTCTCGCAGAAAATCCTCATAGTTGTCTACGGTTGTCTCCAGAAGCGACCAAGGAACCGCATTCTCGTCAAAGTTGCGTTCGAGTTCCTCCTGCGAAGTAACTTCGCCAAGGGAAGGTACACCGGACTTAATTTGTGAGAGTACTTCAGCCAAGTATTCCGCGGGCTCCCGCTTTCCAATCCGGATGTTTACTGCAGTTTCCGCGTAAACGAAATTGCCGACTTGGTTGTAATCGCGCTTGTCATTGACACCGTTTTGGCGCAAATATTCCTTCGGCACCATGTGGTGAATATCGCCCTGTGTTTCAATCATCGAGCTCACTTCTGCGTGCTTAGACAGAAACGCCCGCGCTTTGCTCTTTACCTGCGAGGCTAAGAAGGTGCGGAATTGCGGGTTGCCAATGCTTGACGACGCCAGTCGCTGCGGCAAGCCGACTTCCCAGAAGGATTCGCCGAGCTCTGCTTCCTCGATTTCCTTGAGGGTTGCTTCGGCGCCGACAGAATCAACACCGCGGAGGTCTCGTTCAAAGGCAGTTTCAAAGCTGCCGGATGAACGCCCTGTGAGAGCGATCATCACAAACCAGCGCCGAACCACCGAACTGATTTCAGGATCCGGACGTTTCTGTTCACGCATAATTAGGAATAATGCGTATGCAAAGTTCACCGCATTGATGGAGCTGATCATGTTCGGGCGAATGAAACCGGTTGACTTCAGAATCACTAGAAACTTCTTGAATTCGTACTCGCTCACGGTACGAAGCAGAGCCTCTTCGAATTTATCATACGCTGGCTGAATACGTTCAGGCTCAAATTCACGGGTCTCGGGATTAAGGCCGCTGAGTTCACGCACGACAAAGGAAATTCGACCGCGTCGGAAGGCAAGCATCGAAGCGACGCGAATAAGGTCAACGTAGGAAGGGTCATAAAGGTCTTCTGTGTCGGACTTCAGCCAAGAAATGGCCTGCCAATGTGGCGTTGATGTGAATTCGTCATCGTTGAGCAACTCATCGAAATCATGCGGGCTGACTGCAAGATATGCGAAATAGTCGATTAGCTTGCGCAGGTTGCGCCCCTGTTCACCGTAGGCGCTGATCTTCGACATGACGAAGTCAGCACTGGAGAGCGGGACGCCCTTGGAGTTGATGCGGACAAAGATTTCGGTAACGGTTTCGACGTCTAGGTCGCTTGAGAGCGAAATGATGCCGATGGGTGCCTTAGGGATATCGATGAGCTTTTGAATAGCCTCGGCAACCTGTTTGATGTCAGCATCTGGATTCTTCTGCAGATACTCGGTGGTGAGCTCGAAGGAATTTGCTTTACTTACGACCTCGTGTATGTCATAAATCCACGCTGGCTGCTTCCGAATAAATGGTGTCGCCGTCTCAAATTCCTCGGTTTGCGGGTTGAAGGAAATAATGATGCGCTTTCGCTTGAAATCCTTGCCCATCACGGGTTCGCCTGCGAGAGCAGCGCGCAAAGCGGTAGTACGCTGCTGCCCGTCAATCAGAATTTGTTGAAAGCCCGCATGTCCTCCGCCTTTTACGGGCACGGTTTGCGATTTCCATGTAATCAAGTAGCCGACTGGATAACCCCGATATAGCGAGTCCATGAGGTCTCGGACCTTGATTGAAGTCCACACGAAAGGACGCTGCATTTCTGGGATAGCGATTTCATCGCTATCAATCCACGACAAAATCGTGCTGACCGTTTCCTGGTTAACGGAGTACATGCTCATAGTTTCAATAGTGCCACTGAACCCCACCATCCATGTTGGGAGAAGTCCGAACCCTTCACGAAAATCGTTCTGGAATTCTGCTTTCGTGGCTGTTACCAAAGAAATCGAATGTGATTGCTGGACAAGGATTCGAAGCCTCTTTAAAAGGATTGGCTTCAACAGCAAGTTGACATGCAAAGTCGCTGCTTTCCTTCTCATTGGATAATCGACGACGACCGCCTAACATCCGACTTTTAATTCGTAGCTCCGACTTTCATAATCCACCCGAGCCTGGCACTAATCGATTCTCAAGAATCCTTTCGCTAATCTCGGAAGTGACTCATCTTCATTGAACAGCATCGAAAGACTAATTCCGTGGGAACCGTTGCAGACCAGAACAATTACGAATTCCTGCTGTCGAAGCCTGTTTACAGTGCAAATCAACTTAAGAAACTTGGCAAGGCGCTGGTTCAAGGAGAGGCCATATCCAACTCGGATTTGATGAAATCATTCTTGATCCAACACGTGAAACTAACCGGTGCGTATTCGCAGGTACTCTTCAGAGTGCTCTCTGAAGCTCCATGCTTCTTACACCCTGATCAGTTCAGTGCATTTTCAAACTGGGGGCTCGAGCTCTCTGCACGAGTGAAGTCAGAAGACACGTTGCGGGACAAATTGATACGAAGTGGTCACCACGATCTCAGTCGAATTCGTGACGTATCTGGTCTTCGCATTCAAGGTGACATCTCGCTACGCAACCAATACCTTCTCGCCCAAAAGATACTCGGTGCACTTGAGGCGATTGGACTCGACACAAAAATCATCGATCGAATTCAAGAGCCGATCCAGGGGGTACCGCGCGATACACATTGAGGTAAAAGCTCCCGCTGGTCGATCCGAAATCCAATTGAGAACTCGATTACAGTCATTATGGGCAAACGTCTCTGAGAACGCCGCCGACATTTTTGGGCGTGATATCCGATACAAAACTCCATCTCAGTCTGCAGCACGAGACTTCTCGAACCAGCTGAAGTGTTTGAGCGACCAGAATTCAGACGCAGAAGAACGCTGGAATTCCACATTCATCAATTATGAACGACTTCGACACCGGTTAACGGAACTGAACGACCACGGAGTGCCATTCCGATCGGTGCTGCCCGATGGGCTTGAACAGGTAAAATCAACCTGGTTCAAGTTGCTGAGTAACAAGCGTGCCCTTGAACAATCAATTATTACGTTGAAATCAGTTCTGGAAGGAGTACAAGAATGAAAGGCTTCCTTGTCGAATACGACCGCAAGGCTGGCAAACTTGTGCGCCTGACCCCGTTTCCAGACCTCATGTCGGCCACTTTGAAGCGTCTCGAGCTCGACGCTCAGCGCACAAATCCTGACATTGAAATCGTCGCCATTGGGGCAGTCAACGAGCAGGCTCTTCGCACCAGCCACTCGCGTTATTTCCCTGTAAACGAGGCGAAGCACTCAGCATAGGTTGTTTGGTACAAAAATGGGTTTGTCACGATAAGATAACACCCATGACCGCGCTCTCCCCCGCCGAAAGACTCATTGCTGCCAAGACCTTTGCGAAAACGTGGAAGGGACGGGGTAACGAGAAGTCGGACACCCAGCAGTTTTGGCTCGAGCTCCTGCGTGATGTCATCGGCATGGAAGACACCACCATCAACGTCATTTTCGAGGCGAAGACCAGCGAGCGCGGCTACATCGACGTCTGGATTCCAGACGCGAAGGCGTTCATCGAACAAAAGTCAATCGACGTATCGCTAGACAAAGCCGATATTCGCCAAGGCAAAACGGTCACCGCTTTCCAGCAAGCACTGAACTACGCCAACACCATGCAGTTCAGTCAGCGCCCGCGCTACATCATTACCTGCAATTTCGACGAGTTCCGCGTCCACGACCTCGACAAAGAAAACGCAGAGATCAACTACCTCAGCTTCACCCTAGAGGAACTGCCTAACCAGCTCCACCTTCTCGATTTCCTCGTCGACCCGCAGAAAAACCGTGCCGTCCGTGAGGAAAAGGTCTCGATGGTTGCGGGCAAGCTCGTCGGCAAGCTTTACGACGCCCTTCGGTCCCAATACCTTGAGCCGGACACCGACGAAAGCCAGCATTCCCTCAATGTGTTGTGTGTGCGTCTCGTGTTCTGTTTGTTCGCCGAAGACGCTGGATTGTTTAACAAGAATGCGTTCTATGACTATTTGAATGGCTTGCGTCATGACCAAGTCCGAACCGCGCTCATCGAACTGTTCCAAGTCCTGAATACTCCTGTTGAGCAGCGCGATCCCTACCTGTCTGACCAGCTCAAGGCGTTTCCATATGTCAACGGTGGCCTCTTCGCCAAAGATGAACAGATCCCGCACTTCACGGCCGAGATCCTTGATTTGCTGTTGCACGACGTCTCCGAGAAAACCAACTGGTCCGAAATCTCCCCGACCATTTTCGGCGGCGTCTTCGAGTCCACGCTGAACCCAGAAACGCGCGCGAAGGGCGGGATGCACTACACCTCGCCGGAGAACATTCATAAGGTGATTGACCCGCTGTTTCTCGACGCCCTCAAGGACGAACTCACCCAAATCCTAGAAGAGCCTGGCGTTTCCGCGAACAAGCGTAAAAAGAACCTCGAGGCGTTCCACAACAAGATCGCCGGCCTGACCTTCTTCGACCCGGCCTGTGGCTCAGGCAACTTCCTCACCGAAACATACATTCACCTGCGCAAACTCGAAAACAAAATCCTCTCCGAACTCGCCGGCGACCAAACCCAACTCGGCTTTTCCGACGTCACCTTGAAGGTCAGCCTCAACCAATTCCATGGCATCGAAATCAATGATTTCGCCGTCTCCGTCGCCTCCACCGCACTGTGGATCGCACAGCTCCAAGCGAATCTCGAAGCTGAGGAAATCGTCACCACCAACATCGAAAGCCTTCCGCTTCACGACGCAGCCAACATCCACCACGGCAACGCCCTGCGCATCGACTGGAATGAAGTCATCGCGCCCGAGAAGTGCAATTACATCATTGGTAACCCACCGTTTTTGGGCTATTCCCGCCTGACTGACGAACAAAAGGAAGACCGAAAAGCCATTTTCGGCAAGGATGGCGGGCTCCTCGACTACGTCGCCTGCTGGCACAAGAAAGCCGCAGACTTCATGGAAGGAACCCAGTGCGAAGCCGCCCTCGTCTCCACCAACTCGATCTGCCAGGGCCAGCAGGTCGCTCCCCTTTGGCAGACGCTTTTCGACGCCGGAATCAAAATCAACTTTGCGCACCGCACCTTCGTGTGGAGTAACGAAGCGACAGATCAAGCGCATGTTTTCTGCATCATTGTTGGCTTCTCGTACGTTGATCGGGAGTTGAAGCAGGCTTGGACTTATTCGCGAGCTGGCGTCGAGTATTCGGAACCAACTCATCTCAATGGGTACCTAGCGGATGCCCCGGATGTGTTCTTGACTCGCAGGTCTAAACCGATTTCGAGCGTGCCCGAAATGGCCCAAGGATTCAAACCGGCTGACGGCGGAAACTTACTGCTGTCGCCTTCGGAACGGGACGAACTAATTGCTAGGGAGCCCGCTGCCGAAAAGTGGATCCGTAAATTCTCGATGGGTGCCGAATTCATCAATGGCAGGGATCGCTACTGCTTGTGGCTCCCCGAAATCACCGGAGCGGAACTCAAGGCGCTTCCCCTAGTGCGCAAGCACGTTGATGACTGCCGTGAATGGCGACTCGCACAGACGAAAACGGGCGACGCCTTCAAACTCGCTGACAGGCCACACATTCTGCGTCCGAATGGGAAGTTTCTTGATGGCCCATACATCGGAATTCCAAAGGTTTCATCCGAACGTCGCAAATGGGTACCGTTCGGCTTCGTCCGAGATGGGATGATCCCAGGTGACATGTTGTACTTCATCCCGTCCGACTCACTGTTTGTCTTTGGCGTAATGATGTCGCAATTCCAAAACGCCTGGATGCGAGTTGTGGCCGGTCGCCTCAAGAGTGACTACCGGTACGGGAACACGACTGTCTACAACAACTTCGTCTTCCCTGAGGTGGATAAGGCTGGCCGGGTGGACGTCGAGAAGCGAGCGCAAGCGGTGCTCGATGCGCGGGAGCTGTACGCGGGCGCGACGTTGGCGGACATGTACGACCCGGACAATGACTTCTTGTATCCGGAATTGATGAAGGCGCATCGGGAGCTCGACAAGGCGGTTGAGCGGGCATACGGCGTGGACTTTGATGGCGACGAGCAGAAGATCGTGTCGCATTTGTTTGGGCTCTACGACAAACTGCGCTGGTAAATACAGACTTTTCAAAATCACATGACCATGAATCAATTAGTCAATCGACAATCACTCACAAAAATAGCTAAAGAATCGGCAGAACTGTGCACACCGAGCAAATAATTGACAAGCTATTGGAAACTGCCAACCAGCGAGTTGAAGATTTTGAAAAAATAGACTGGAACGACGAGCTAATTTGGGCTACCGGGCAAAACTTATCTAGCACAATCAAGAGAGCTACCCGCCAAGATACGATCGACTTTGAAGCTGCCTTAAAGATTGCATCCAATATTAGCAAGTTTAAAACACTCGCAAAATTGGCCAACGAACCAAGAGCGCTTTTGGAAGCCCAAGATTACATCGGGCAAATTTTCCGTTCTTTGACGGTTCCAAACCGTGACATAGCCCGGAGACGTGCAGCGCAAATTCTGGAATCAAACTGCGCAGATCTCCAGAAGCTCGGCGATTTGCAGAGCGCGGCAATATCAATGTCGAATGCTGCAGTGTGTCTACTAGAAATCGAACATCCAACACTTGGTGAACTCAAACACAGTCTAAAATTGATGAGGAAATCAACCAAGTTACGAAAACCGGGATCTATAGATCACGGCATTTCTAAAATTAATGAGGCTCTATCCCAAATAAAGATTGCCAAAATTGATCATCCAAACTCGAAAAAATTCGAACAGTGCCTCGGCATCCTAGAGTCTGGCAGACAGATACTTTCTCAAAATAAGAAATTTGAATTAAAGGAATCTCAAGCCTATCTGTCAATCAAAGTAGAGATTTACGAAGGCTGGCTTGCCTATGAACTGAGAAAAGCCGACTATGAACTGACTCTTAAGGCTGCCCTTGAAATAGAATCATTGAAAAATATCAACCCAGATGCCATTATAAACTACACACACGCTATTAAAGCAAATCCCCTAATTTTCAACCTTGAAGAAACTCCATCATGGATTCCAACGCATCAGGAAATCTTAGAGATAGCCTTGTTACGCACCAAGGGACTTCAAAAATTTCTGCAATCAATTGAAAGTGAAGACCTCAGACATTTTACATCACAGAACATTCTACAAATTAAGCATCTCCGGCACTTATGTGGTCTTCTGACCTCACTAGACAGTGAGACAATTTGTGCTCTTGAAACCCTTTGGAACAATTCCGAATATTATCGGTACTTCCTTCACTGTAGCAGGCTATTGATTCATACCCAAATTTCATACGGAAGCTTTGACCAACACGCCAAAATGCTACTTGTGAACATGTACCAAACCCTCATTGTCCTTCGAGATGAATGGACAGATTTCGACATATCCAATATTTCAAAAAGTGAACCAAGTACATTTAGATTTTTGGCTTGCAAACTGGCCAGATTCAACTGTGCTAAGGAGGCCTTTTACACCCTTGAATTATCCAGAGGGTTAAAATCGAAACATACAAACAGCCAAGATATCTTCAAAGCAAACCAGGCCATAGGCTCCAGCCAACTGGCTGTTCACATTACCCATGATCCGACTGGCACTGTGGTTTTAGTTCACCAGAAAGACGCTTTTTCCGCACATCACTTTCCAAATTTGTCCGGATACCAATTAACGGGCATGTTATATGAACCCCACCTCGAAAACGCTGTCCACCCAGTCTGGCTAAGTAAGCGAAGTGGCTTTGTTCCTGCAATGAAGGATTTCTTAAGGCATTTGTCCCCTGTAGCAGAAGCGATTTCATCTTACGCAGCAATTTCCCTCTATATTTGCCCTGGTGGTTACTATTCTGCTTTACCAATTTGGAATTTACTTCATTTATCGAACGCAAGTCTAGCCGGACGGAAGAATATTTACATACTTCCTGCTTTTTGGCTATCTGGTCCCAAAAGTTCTTCCCAAGGGGAAATCAATCCCAAAATAGATATCCTCGAGGCATATGAGGTACCTGGTGCCAGTACCCTTGACTTTGCAAAACAGGAAGTTCACTCCATACAAAAGATTGTGTCTTCGGAATTTCAATACAGTCTTCACCCTGCCACTTTGGAGGATCTTCGCCATTCGGTCAGTAATAGTTCAATTGTCTTATTTTCAGGGCATTCCGTTGCGCACATCTATGGCGCCGATTCAAAATTGGTAACATACGGCACACACATAACTGCAAACGACATCCTTCAGGAGTCAATCACGTCACCGTTAGTCATACTTAATTCATGTGAATCTGGGCGCTTCTTATTTATGCAATACCCTGACGAGATGCTTTCGCTTCAATCCGCCTTTATTTATTCTGGTGCACGATTTGTGATTGGTACCGGCTGGCCAATTCGCGATAATACAGGTTTTTGTTTCAGTGTAAAATTTTTTGAAACCCTTCGCGACTCCATGGAGAAGGAAAAAGGTTTGGAGTTCGACGCTATTCCTGAAGTGTTTCACAAAACAATCGAATGGCTGAAGAATGCCACTGAATTTGAGGTTTTGCATTTATATTCGAACTATGCACCTTCGGCTGGCCACAGCATTAAAAACGGAGTTATTGTTTCCCCTTTTTTCTCTTTTGAAGACTGGGGGGCTTTCTATTTGATGGGGAGGTAGCAAGTCCTGTCCCACACTTTGCGAAAAATTGAACTGACCCCCGTTTAGCTGGGCGACGAATATGCCATCGAGGATCAGGGCCTTACCGGCGCCTTCGCGGGGCTGTCCTTTTTTTTGGCTACGCACTGTTCATCGGCATTGCAGATGCGACAGATACGGGCTGGATTGTGGCGGCCCTTGCGCGTTTTTGCGGGCAACATGTTTCGCGTGTAATTGCAATCACCGTTCAGTTTACCTTCCCCAAGGCAATAAGAACCCAAAAGCTAGCGATGGGCGTGCTGAGTTTGATCGACATCATTGCGCAGTTCCTGGCCGTCAGCCAGCTCATGCAGCAAGTGCCGAGGTGATGGCGAGTACGGCCTACTACATACCTAGAAAGTCGCGTACATCGCCGTCCTCGTCGTCTCCGCATATTGCCTGAAGATGCACCCTACTACCCTTCATTCCTCGTCGTACTGACGACGTTTTGGATGATCTACTACTGCCACATCGAATCGGGAGACCCAACAGGCTGGCTGAAATATGTCGCCTGGCGTCCGCGCTACCTCTCCGAATACGTCTGCTCTATCGCACTCATTGTCGGTGCCAGTGGCATGCTCACTGAAGTCCGCAAACGACACGGTCGACTGCGCAAAGATTAGGGTCACGGGTAGCGGCTAGCCACGTGCAGTGGTGGGACTATTCAGGAGCGCTCCAATGGAGTACGGCTGGCGCAGACAGTCACCGCTTCGCGATTTAATGAATGATTGCCACCATTGACCTATGTCGCCTATAGGCTACAATAGGGCTGTGGAAATCCTCAAAAGCGACCTGTTTGACGAATGGCTTGGCAAACTGCAAGACAGACATGCCCAAAAGCGGATACTGCTTGCCATCACTCGATGCAAAGCAAATTGACGGATGCTGGGAGACATCAAGTCTGTTGGAAACTCAGTCCAAGAGCTCAGGTTTCATTTTGGGCCCGGATACCGCATCTATTTCACGGAGTTTGGCGGAATAACAGTTTTCCTCTTAGCAGGAGGGGACAAATCGACCCAATCGAAAGACATTGCTACGGCCCAGAAAATGGCCACTGAACTGAAGGAGAAAATGCAATGAGCGCGACATACTCACATTTTGACGCGAGCAAGTACCTCGATTCGGAATCTGCAATCGAAGAGTACTTGGCAATTGCCCTCGAAGAAGGCGACAACAAGACCATTCAGTTGGTACTGCGAGATATTGCCAAAGCACGCGGGATGAGCGAGCTCGCAAAAGCGACAGGACTAAACCGGGAATCCCTGTATAAATCACTATCCAAGGAAGGAAATCCATCGTTCGCCACGATCCTCAAGGTCGTAAATGCTCTTGGCTTGCAAATAACGTTGAAGTCGGCGAGCTAAAACAACCGACCCCAGGAATCCCCGGAACCGGCCGTCGAAAAGCCGCAGAAAACTAACCCTCGTCCATACTCAGCGCCGCCACAAACGCTTCCTGCGGCACGGACACAGAACCGATGTTCTTCATGCGCTTTTTGCCTTCCTTCTGCTTTTCCAGCAGCTTGCGCTTACGGGAAACGTCGCCGCCGTAGCACTTGGCCAGGACGTCCTTACGCAACGCGTTATCAAGGTGCACAATCGCGGAGAAGGCGTCCACAGGCTCGCCCTGCAGCAAGATATCCGCCTTCGCCACATCAGCCTGCTACTCACCAGCCTTCACATAGCTAAGAGAGGCATAGCCACGGGTGTGGGACTTCAACATGTCAAAGAAGTCAAAGATGATCTCGCCGAGCGGCATCACATAACGCAATTCAACGCGATCCTCGGAAAGGTAGTCCATGCCGACCACCTAGCAAATCCCTTGCGCACCCCACCCCAAATTGATATTCTTTAATGGTTGTTGTCCCAGTTAAACTGCATATTTAAGGAATCCAGCTATGCGTCGATACGCAGCTTTGTTTGCTCTAGTCGCTTCCACTTCCGCCCTAGTTTCAGGCTGCGGCTCGATCGGCGAGACGCCCAAGAATTCGGGCAAGACAACGGTTGTTGTCATTCAGCAAGAAGGCGCCGTAGGCGAAGCAGGGGCAATCGATCAGGGGTTGGTTGCGGAATACAACAAGGTGCTCGACAATCCTGGAAGCTACGAATTCAACAAGACTGACAACTTCACTCCCGCTGGCACATATTCGTACGCTGTTTTCGACATCACCGGCGACAACGTGCCTGAACTAATGCTAAAGGCCGATGTCAAGGACTACTACGCGCCCGTCACCGTGTTCAGCCGGGGCGCGGACGGCACGGTGACAAATACAAAGGACGTAGTAATAAGCGGTGTCGCATCAGCAGGCGGCGGCCGCGCCTCCGTCTTCGCCGCCGGATCGGGCAAGGGGATTTATCAGGCGCTTTGGGATTCGCGAAACCCCGATGCTGCAGTGCAAGCGTATGAGCTAGACGGCCAAAACTTAACGAAACAAGGTCAGGAATCAAAAATACTGCTGAGCACGCTACCGGACGACGAGCATCAGCAAATCACCTGGGTGCCGGCTAACGACCGCAGTGGAGTGCAAGCGCTGCGCACTCCACTGGCATCGACAAAGGATCCGCAAGGAAATATGGGCAATGCGCCAGCTGGATTGGGACAACCGCACGGAAACGCCGCTCCAAGTGGCACGTGTGGATCTGCCGGTGGATTCGGCGTGGACGCAGACGGCTCCACCACCTCCTGTGAGTTCGCAAAGTCAATAGCCGAAGCGGTATCTTCGAGCCAGACCAAAACTGGCATTTTCGCAGTCCAAGCTAGTAGCCCAATAACGGGCCAGAGTTACACCATGAATTGCTCGGAATCCTCCGGCACCACTGTTTGCCGAGGGGGCAACAATGCCGTCGTAACGCTGAAAACCGCTGGTTCTGCGAACAGTCCGAAGCAGACGGCAGGGTCCGTCGTCCTCGAAGGAACCGTGGTACTCAAGCACCCTTCAGAGTTAATGAACGGCAAACCAACGCCAAATGGGGAACCTGAATCCAACGAATACATTTTGCTGTGGTTCGATACCCCCCGAGAAGTTACCGGGCAGAAATCCGGCACGCCAAATGGAACTACAACGAATCAAACCTACGGGGTTTCTCTGGGCAAAAAAGAGTCATTTAAGTACGGCTCGCCGTCTGACTCCACCGGCCCGTGGCGCCAGTACGTCGGCAAGCGCATCCGCATCACCACTACTACTGAAGCACTGTGGTACCAGTCAGATGCAGGCATGCCACTCAGCGCCGTACGTCTTGACAACAAAGGCAGCTTCACCGTAGAGACGCTGCCCTAACACCAACCCACTAGATCAATGTGGCCTTCCCGTCTTCAACCAACAGCGCTTGGCCGTCGTTAAGCAGTTGTAGCGGCAGGCGTTCGCCAAACTTGGCAACGATCTCTTCGATGACGGAGATTGGGTACGCCGGGATCGTGCCGGAGGCGTGCGGAACGATGCAGGCGTCGACAAGCGATAGACCGGTGTAATCATGCAGGTCGGGCGCCTTCTCGGGTGAATCCATGGGCGCGATATGTTCGATGGTGGGGCCGGCGACGACAGAGCCGGCGCTCGTACCTATGTAGGTGAGCCCTGCGGCAACCTTGTCTTTCAACATCTCGAATGCCCCTGAAGTGTGCATCACCTGCAGCAGATCGAAAGTTTCGCCACCCGCGACGTAAACCGTATCGACGCTGCCAAGCACCTCAGCAATGCGCTCCGGAGCAGAAGTGCTCAAAGGTAAATCAACGACGTCGAATCCCTGCTCTACCAGGGCAGTCCGCTCGGCTTAAACCAATGGAGCATCGCCATAGGAACGCGCGGCATCACCGATATAGGCGACCTTGCCCGAGACAAATTCAGGCAGGCGAGGATGAAGAAAAGAAGTCAAAATTAGTTTCATATGACTAACCTTTCGGAGATTGCGAAGAGAAAACCTGGTAACTTGCTAACCAGTCTTTTTCAAGCTCATTCAACAAAGCCCGCGAGGATCGGCCCATCATTGCTCTTTGTCACGCCCCTGTGGACGGCCTCCTATGCCCAAGTAAAAACCGGCTCCGTTGACCTATGACTACAAATCTTGGCCTGGTCCCATGCATTGCGCTTGAAATTGCCTGCAGTATCGCCTTCATCGTGGCGAGTAGTCGGATGCTTTCCGACGCAAAACAGCGACGCGGCAAGCAGAAATAACTGCACAGTTCATGCATCCCATTCGACCTTAATTAGCCGCAACATTGGTCGTCGAAAAGCAAGCTTTAGCGCAGTCTGCTATGATGATCTCATCGATTAAGAAGACTGGCCACAAGCCTCCTGCCTGGCCAGCTGGCAACCGCGCAGCGCGCACGGTGCCCGCAGGGGAAAATCGGCCCGCCAGCCAACCGGCCCGGGAAGAGCGAAAATTCGGAGACCACGATCATGACGAAGTTTTGTCGTCGCAAAGGACTCGGCCACCTTTTAAGCCCCATCCAGGTAGCGCTATCGTTGCGCAATGAAGAAGTCTTAAGCATCCCGTTGCAAGAGGTCGAGCTGCTGTATCGAGATGGAAACCTCTTCGAGCTGCGTATCGATGGCGGCTTGCCTCGCTTCGGCTGGCTGCACTCCCAGGCAGACATCACGCGCATCTTTGATGCGTACCTGCAATGGGGCGATGCCGGCTACGACCCGAAGTACAAGATCCTAAAAGTGTGGAACGGCGAGCGAATGCTGCTGACCCGCCTCAGCATCTTTTACCCCGGCGAGAGCTTCGGGGGCATCCTAAAAGAAGATTTCTACCGCCAGGAGCCAGAATGCGTCCTTAAGCACCCGCAAGATTTCCATGAGCACAGGTACGTGCCGGTCGAGTTGCCCTGATGAACAGCGGGGCCAGCAAACCAAACCTAGTTTCCCACCGCAAAGCAGGAATACGTGCGGTATGCGGGCCCCGGAGCCGGCCGTCGATAAAGCTAACTAACCCTCGTCCGTAGAAAGCGCCGCCACAAAAGCTTCCTGCGGCACCGACACGGAGCCGATGTTCTTCATGCGCTTTTTGCCTTCCTTCTGCTTTTCCAGCAGCTTGCGCTTACGGGAAACGTCGCCGCCGTAGCACTTGGCCAGGACATCCTTACGCAGCGCGCGGATGTTTTCACGCGCGATCACCTTCGTGCCAATCGCAGCCTGCACCGGCACCTCGAACTGCTGACGCGGGATAAGCTCCTTGAGCTTGACCGTCATCTTGTTGCCGTACCACTGCGCGTTGTCGCGGTGCACGATCGCGGAGAAGGCGTCCACAGGCTCGCCCTGCAGCAGGATATCCACCTTGACCAGGTCCGCCTGCTGCTCCCCGGCTTCCTCGTAGTTCAAGGAGGCGTAGCCACGCGTCCTACTCTTGAGCATGTCGAAGAAGTCAAAGATGATTTCGCCGAGTGGCATGGTGTAGCGCAACTCCACGCGGTCCTCGGAAAGGTAGTCCATGCCACCCATCTGGCCGCGCTTCTGCTGGCACAGCTCCATCGTGGTGCCCACGAATTCAGCTGGGACAATGATGGTGGTCTTCACGATCGGTTCCCACACCTCACGCAGCTTGCCGCCAGGCCAGTCGCTCGGGTTATGCACCATGAGTTCCTCGCCGTCTTCCGCCACCACACGGTAGGACACGGAAGGCGCGGTGGAAATCAGATCCAGGTCGAACTCGCGCTGCAGGCGGTCGCGGGTAATTTCCATGTGCAATAGGCCCAAGAACCCGAGGCGGAACCCAAAGCCCAAAGCCACTGAGGTTTCTGGCTCCCAGGTCAGCGCGGCGTCGTTAAGCTGCAGCTTTTCCAGCGCATCGCGCAAGTCTGGGTACTGGGCCTGGGAAATTGGGAAGAGGCCGGAGTACACCATCGGATTAGGGTCTTCATAGCCCTTCAATGCCTCCTCGGCACCGCCGGTCGCCCAGGTCACGGTATCGCCGACCTTGGACTGGCGCACATCCTTCACGCCGGTGATGAGGTAGCCCACCTCGCCCGGCCCGAGGCCCGCGCATTTCTTCGGCGTGGGCGACACGATGCCAATTTCCAGCAGCTCGTGGGTGGCGCCGGTAGACATCATCTTGATCTTCTGGCGGGGCTCAAGCTTGCCGTCGATCATACGAATGTAGGTGACCACGCCACGGTAGGTGTCGTAGACGGAGTCGAAAATCATGGCGCGCGCTGGGGCGTCGGCCCCGAACTCGGAGGCGGGTGGCGGCACAAGATCGCAGACGCGGTCCAGCAGGGCCTCAACACCTTCGCCGGTCTTGCCAGAAACCCGCAGCACGTCCTCCGGCTCACAGCCCACGATGTTCGCGATCTCCAGCGAATACTTCTCCGGATCAGCCGCGGGAAGGTCGATCTTGTTCAGGACCGGGATGATCTCCAAGTCATTTTCCATGGCCAGGTACAGATTCGCGAGGGTCTGCGCCTCGATGCCCTGGGCGGCGTCGACAAGCAAAATCGCGCCCTCACACGCCTCAAGCGCACGAGAGACCTCGTAAGTGAAGTCAACGTGCCCCGGCGTATCGATCAGGTGCATAACGATCTGCTCGCCCGCATACTTACCAGACTTCGGGGTCCACGGAATGCGCACGTTCTGCGCCTTAATCGTGATGCCACGCTCCCGCTCAATATCCATATTGTCGAGGTACTGGTCGCGCATATCGCGAGCCTCAATCACGCCGGAAAGACCGAGAATACGGTCCGCCAACGTGGACTTACCGTGGTCGATGTGCGCAATAATGCAGAAGTTTCGGATCTGCTTGGGATCCGTAAACGTGGTTTCCGCAAAGTTCTTCTGAGTCAACGAGGGCCCTTTCCTATATAACGCTTTAGGACTTTACCAGACTCATGGGCAGGGATTTTCCGATCAAGCCACGCTTATCGACGCCCCACCGCCCAACCCGGCCTACACCGTCCCCCGGGCAACGATCACCGAGGATCCCGAACGGGGATTCGGCCAAATCTCTGCCCTAAGCCCATAAGCTTCCGCCAGGTTAGCGCTAGTCAACACTTGTTTCGGCGATCCGTCCGCCAACACGTGTCCATCCTTGAGCAACACCAACTGATCCGAGTACGCGCCGGCAAGCATGAGATCATGCAAGACCATGACCACGGTCTTTCCAGCTTGAGATTGCTGCCGAGCTAGCTCCAGCACGTTGAGAGCGTGCGCGGGATCAAGGTACGTAGTGGGTTCGTCCAAAAGGATCACCGGGGTGTCCTGGGCTAAGACCATCGCAAACCACACGAGCTGGCGCTGACCTCCCGAGAGGGAATCCACCACGTGATTCGCCAATGTTTCCGTACCTGTGGCCTGCAGCGCTGCGTCGATAATGTCATTATCTTTGCGGGTGAGTCCCCCAAACAGCCCACGATGAGGATGCCTACCTCGGGCCACCAAGTCTCTAACCGCCAAGCCCGCTGGCGCAACGGGTTGCTGCGCCAACATGCCGATACGCCTCGCCGACTCCCGCGGTGACAGCTCTGCAAGGTCGTACTGAGCGACGGGCTCGTCGACAAGCACGACCGCTCCCGATCGCGGTTGAAGCACCTTCGAGCACGCCTTAAGCAGCGTCGATTTGCCACAGCCGTTCGGGCCGAGCAGGGTCGTAATTTTGCCCGGATTGGCCACGAAACTCACGCCCCGAACAACGTCGGGACCATCGCCGTAACCTGCCACGAGGTCTGTTACCTGGAGTTTCATCTCGTCCTTTGCATCATCATGAGGTTAACCAACATCACGCCACCCAAAGCCGAAGTCAAGAGCCCCACAGGAGCGGTGACCGGAAGCGCAGCTGCGATAGTCGCACACCAGAGCAACAGGGCCGCCCCGGTAAGCGCGGAGAGCAGCACAGGCGGTGTCGGGGTATGTCCAATAAGGCGCGCAAGCTGAGGCGCGACTAACGCCACAAAAGTAATAGGGCCAACAATCGAGACGACCACCGCCACGATGCCCGTCGCAGCGAGGATAAGAAGAAGCCTGGTGCGCTGCACCCGTACACCTAACGCAATCGCGGTGACATCGTCATGCGCCACAATGCGCAAATCACGATGCGGGCTTAGCCCCAACAGCACAAACACCAGCAGGCCGATGAGCAGGGGAAGCACCACTTCCCAACGAGCAAAAGCTGTGGACCCCGCCAACCACACCTGCGCTTCAGTAGCGCGCAAAATGTCTGCCCGCAGCAAGAGATATGACACCGCCCCCTGTGCAAACAACGCCAGTGCCACCCCGATGATAATCAACCGATCAATGGGTTCCTTGCGACCGAGCAACAGCAGCAGGGCCAGCATCGCCACGGCTCCGGCCAGGGCATACCCGCTGCGAAACCAAGCGTTAGTTACATCCGTCAGCGCAGTGGCAGCGACAACCGCCAAGGACGCCCCACCTGAAACCCCAAGAAGGTCCGGGGAAGCCAACGGATTACGAGCGATAGTTTGCGTCCATGCCCCAGCGATCGCCAACGCAGCTCCCGCAACCGCTGTCACGATAGCTACGGAAAGCCGCAGCTCCCAGATGATGTTCACTACGTTCGCGGGCCCGCCGCCATTGAGCACCGCGACGACATGGGCCGGGGAGATAAATACCGCCCCAACGCACAGGGTGGCCAGATATCCCCCAGCGGCAAGCCCCAGCATCAGCAAGCTGGACCATACATAGCGAGTCATAGCCGAGCTCCTGGCTTCACCAGATAAATCATCAGTGGCGCACCAAGGATTGCTAAGACCACGGAAAACTCTAATTCCCCGGGGTAGTTTGCTACGCGCCCTAAGATGGCTGCAGCCAACGCCAGGATTCCCCCAAGACAGGCCGTGGGCCACAGCAACTCGCGAACCCCTCCGGAACGTGCACAAGGACGCACCATATGCGGGGCAGCCAACCCCAAGAATGCAATCGGTCCGGCGGCAGCCGTCGCAGTGCCACCAGCGACAGCAATGGCGGTGATCACCCCAGCGAAAGTCACCGGGATGTTGACTCCCAAGGCAGCCGCCGAATCGTGGCCGAACGCCAGAACGTCGAGATTGCGCGCTACCAACGCGCCAATAATCATTGCGATGACCCCACCCGCGCCAGCAAGGAATGTTTCGGCGAAACCGCGCCCAACGGTGCTGCCCACTGACCATTGCCGCAGGTCATTAAACACTGACTTGGATTGCAAGGACAGCAGCATGGCCAAAGCCATCAACGTGGCGTTAACTCCAACCCCAACCAGAATAAGAGTAAGCGGATCTACGCTTTTCCGCGCTACGAAAACGATAAAAAGGGTGGCCACTACGGCGCCGATTAAGGCAACCACGGCCTGTTTTCCCAGGCCACCAGCCACCCCGTAGGTTGTGCCGAGAGCAATAGCGAACCGCGCCCCCGCCGTCACTCCAACGATGCCGGGATCTGCCAATGGATTGCGCGTCCAGACTTGCGCCAGCAGGCCGGAAATACCTAAGGACGCTCCCACCGCTACTGCAAGCAGCGTCCTTGGGATGCGCATCCCCCACATAATGTGGTTTACCTCGGGACCCGCTGCGTGGTGCAGCCCTGCCCAGACTCGAGCAATTGAAAGAGGCTGGGCTCCGACAAACAGCGATACCACCAGTACTGCCACCAGTACCAGGCCAAATCCGGCATGGGTGCGCATCACACTACTTCAGCTTGTCCAGTGCCCACGGGATAGATAGCGGGTCCGGCACACTCATCGCATTTCCTACGGCTTCCTCCACGAAAACCGTCTTGGACAGCAGTGGCTGGAATGCGGGGTCATCTTTCAACGCGCTTGCAGATCCCTGGTAATCCAACACGTACAACACATCTACTTGCTCAAGCAGCGAGTAGTTCTCAGGCGCAATGTCGCGGTAGAACGATGACTTGTCAGTTCCCTGCACTGCATCCGGGATGGTCAGCCCCATCGACTCAATAAACTGACCCCGCCCATCAGCGTCTGTGTACAAGCCCAACTTGCCACCATACGGCATCACGATGGCAGCCTTCTTACCCTGCAAATCCGGATGCTGGGCGCGGAATTCCGCAAATTTACCCTGCGTATCGGCGATGAGCTTCTCCCCCGCTTCCTGCTTATCGACGCCCGCCGCCACAGCCTTCACTTGGATATCCCACGGAATTTGCCAATTCTCATACCCTTGCGGTTTGAGGGTGACCGGCGCAATCTTTTCCAAAGCTTGCTTCGCCTGCGCATCCACCGCTTGATTCACCGCAATGATCTTGGTGGGCCGGGCGGCCGTGACTTGCTCAAGAATCGGCGCACTAAAACCTTGGGCCGTACCGAAAATCGGCTAAATGTCTTTGCCTTCCGCAAGCTGCTGTGCCCACGGCTCTAATCCGTTTGCAGGAACATCCCCCTGCGCAGAGAACGGGGCAACTACGGCCGGAGTGACTCCGAGAGCAAGCATGGTATCTGCGTCGCCGAGGCCAAGTGCGGCATAGCGCTGCTCTTGGGAATTGTCCTGTTCAACGTCAGTTTTCGAGCATCCGACAACCAGCAGGGAAGCGGACAACGCGAGGGCTAGGAACGAACATCGTTTCCTGTTCACCATCAACTCCAATTGCAATTAGGTAAGCCTAAGCTAAGTTAAGTAAGGTTAACCTAGATTGCGAGCTGTGCACCAAAGGAGAGCTTCATGGGAAAAAGCGTTATAGCCTGCCGCGTTTTTGACATCACTGACCCCTGCCCAAACCTGCGCCGGAGCACCCTCCACTCCCCCGATCTCATCGGGGCCCAACTCAGTGGCCCCGACGAGTATTTCGGCCCCCTCATGCCACCAACAGACGTTGCTTTCACCCCATTCGACTGCGTAGCAACCAACATCCGCGCCGCCGTACAGGCCCTACCGAACGAAACTCGCCCCAATTTGCGCTGGTACACCGTGCGCACCCTCGATGCCAGCAACGGCCTACTCACCTTCGATGTAGTTCTCCACAACTACGTCTCCGGCCCAGGATCCACCTGGATCAGTGGCGCACAAGTTGGGGATTCCTGCGGAATTTGCCTGGCACAGTCGCTCTGGCAGCCGACGACTGCCCCACAGATACTGGTCGCTGACACCACTGGCACGCCCGCATTACTGTCCATCTTGGATCAACTCCCCAGCGATGCCTTGGCAGACTGCTCGGTGGCGGTGTGCGCGCCGTCGAAAAGCGACATTGAATTGCCCGCCCTACCGCACTATTCACCGAGGTTAAGGCACCTTTCAGTGAAATACTCCGCCACCTCAACTGCTCCCCAAACGATCCCCGATGTGTTACGGCAATGAAAACTGGGCAATACCACAAAACTGTGGGCAAGCGGTGAAGATCGGTTAGTAAAGGCAGCGCGACGCTACGCGATCCACGACCTCAAGCTCCCTTCATCCGACGTCACCTTCGTGCCGTTTTGGTATTTGGGTAAACCCCGTCCCTAAATAACAGAAGCGCGCTACACTAGACGACTATGACTACCGAGGATTCGGGCACCTCAAGACTCGGCCACATCAGTGCACTCAAGCAAGGTTTTTCAAGCCTGACACAGCGCCGTCGACAAGCCCGGCGCGCCCGGCTGGAATCTGGATTAGAGCGCATCGGTAACCGCCTGGGACTCAACCCCACCGGGGCGACGGACTCCGAACGCGTCGAAGCGGCCTGCAGCGTGCGATCGACCGCAGACCTCGTGCGCAACATCTACTACGCCCCAGACATGGACGGGCACGCAGAACCGGGCGAAATCGTCTGGATCACCCTCCCCGCGGAGCTCTCCTCCAGCGGGAACAAAGATCGCGCGCTCCTGGTCGTAGGGCATGGTATCCAGACGATCCTCGGACTGCTCATCTCGTCAAATTCCGAACACAGCACCGAAGCCAACTGGGCGGAAATCGGCAGCGGCCCCTGGGAAGAATCCGGCGCGCCGGCCTGGCTACGCCTAGACAAAGTAGTCGAAGTACCCGAGCTCGCCATCCGACGCGAAGGGGCCGTCATGCCCCGCCAGCGCTTCGAACCGATCGCAACCCGCCTCCGCAACGAATACGGCTGGGGCTAGCTCAGCACATCATTTTTGGATTGCGACCCCGCAACTGGTATGGTTAACCGCTGTTGTTCACTTTAATATCCCGCACGCGATCTAGGCGGTCAGGACCTTGGGTCCGCTTTCAAAGATCACGCGCCTGCCCTCGCCGTTAGCCTTAGCGACGTCCGGCCGAACAAAGGGATTTGGTGGAAACATCTCCAATTGTTTTCTACACATAAGAGGTAACTTTCGATGGCAAACATCAAGTCTCAGATCAAGCGCATCAAGACGAACGAAAAAGCTCGCGTGCGCAACCAGGCAATCCGCTCCGGTGTCCGCACCGAGATCCGCAAGTTCCGCGCTGCCGTGGAAGCTGGCGACAAGGCTGCTGCTGAAGCTCAGCTCCGCGTTGCTTCCCGCAAGCTGGACAAGGCTGTCACCAAGGGCGTATTCCACCGCAACAACGCTGCAAACAAGAAGTCCAAGATGGCTTCTGCCTTCAACAAGATGGGCTAATTGCAGCTGATATAGCTGGTAACCGCGCTCTTCGCGCTTTTACGACGGCCGAGCTTTCCTTTAGTGGAAGGCTCGGCCGTTTGGCTTAGGGCGGTGCTGGGGCTTGGGCTTGGGCTTGGGGCGGCACGGTGGCTCGTCGGGACGCGGTGGCTCGTCGGGGCGCGGTGGCTCGTCGGGACGCGGTGGCTCGTCGGGGCGCGACTCAAAACTAGGCACAATTCGCAGAGCGCGTCCCTTCGGTGTAGTCGGACTACACAGATCGGCCGATTTTGCCCTATTTTCGACGCCCCGGTGTAGTCCGACTACGCCGAAGGGACGCGCTAGCAGGTCTGAAGCAACTTCGAGCCTCGCCCGACTCGCCCGACTCGCCCGACTGGCCCGACTCGGAACCCCGCAACCCCGGAACCCCAAAACCCCAAAACCCCGGCCCCCCGGCCCCGCCCCCGAAACCTCGGAGCCCTAGCGTCCTTCATAAAAGCACAAGACCCGGCATCACCAGCTAGTGATACCGGGTCTTGCCACCTTTAGGGCTTAGGCCAGGAAAGAAAACGCATTCAAGATGTTTGCGATGTTCTTCAACAGCTCAGCAAAGAAGCTAAGGAATTCAGAGACGCCAGCAGGCAAATTCATTTCGGTTCCCCTATCACGGTGAGTTGGCAGTTCAGCATTAAGAGATACTTAATAAGTTCTTAGTGTAACCGATAGCACCCATTCCGCGCATTCGCCGAGGTTTAGGCTTCGCTGGCACCAGTGGAGGCAGCGAGCATGTCATCCCACTCCACGATCTTTTTGCGTTCGCGCCCTTCCGTTTCCCCGGCTGCGCGCTCGGCTGCGTCGAGGGCGTACCAGCCGTCCCAGGTGGTCGTCGATATGCCGCGTGCGTTGAGGAGCTCCACGACGTCAACTTCGCGAACTCGCGATAGCTGCGGGGCGTCGGCAAATAGCAGGTCGACGGTTTCTTTGGCGTCGGATTTAGTGTTGCCAATGAGACCGATCGGGCCACGCTTAATCCAGCCAGTGACGTACAGCCCGGGGACGATGTCGCCGCCTGAGTGGGTGAGGACATGTCCGCCGTCGTTAGGGATTACGCCACGGTCGTCGTCGAAAGGTACCTCAGCGAGGGCGTCCGAACGGTAGCCGACCGCGCGATAGACCGTCTGAATTGGCCAGTCGGTATATTTTCCGGTTCCGCGGGTGCCGCCGTTGCCATCGAGCTCTTGACGCTCGGTGCGGATGCCCACCACGTGACCGCCCTCTTCCAGGACCTCCACCGGGGCTTCGAAAAGGTGAATGTAGAGCTTGTGCGGCGCGCCTTTCGGTTCCCGGATCGCATACTGTTCGAGGATCTGGCACACCAGGTCGGTGGATTTCGAGTCGCGACGCGCGGCCTCGGAGGCGGCATCATAATCGATGTCCTCCGGATTGACCACCACCTCGATCGTGGGCGAATGATCGAGTTCCTTGAGCTCTTGCGGGCTAAACTTCACCTGCGCTGGCCCACGACGTCCGAAAACATGCACCTCTTTGGCCTGGTTCGCACTGAGGGATCCGTAGACGTTATCGGGGATTTCGGTGACCTTCAGCTCATCGCCAGTCTTGGCCAGGATGCGGGCCACGTCCAAACCAACATTGCCGACGCCGATGACCGCCACCGAGTTCGCCGAGAGATCCCACTCGCGCTGGAACCGCGGATTGCCGTCATAGAAGCCAACGAATTCGGCCGCGCCGTGAGATTCCGGCAAATCAATACCTGGGATGTTCAGCGCCTTATCTGCTACCGCACCGGTGGAAATCACCACGGCGTCGTAAAGCTCGCGCAGTTCAGCGACCGAAATGTCGCGCCCCACGGTGACGTTGCCAATCAACCGGATCTCGGGCTGATCGAGCACCTTGTGGAGCGAATTAACAATTCCCTTGATGCGGGGATGATCGGGTGCGACACCGTAACGGATCAGGCCAAACGGTGCGGGCATCTGCTCAAAAAGGTCTACCTGGGCACCGCCACGCACGAGCAGGTCCGAGCAGTAAATTCCGGCGGGCCCAGCCCCCACCACAGCGATTTTCAATTCAGGCACAACGACTTCCCTTCAAAAGTAAACAGACTGATCGGTTCACAAACTAACGCAAACAACCACCGAATTGCAAGCTAAATATAAATTCATCAACTCTGACCAGCATTTACGCCAACAGACCGATCTAGACACTTGCCATATACCAAGTGGTCTGTAATATGGTGACCTACGTACTAAAGGGAAGGCAGAAACAATGACATCACAGGTCTCGGCTGGCCAATTGGGCGTCGAAAAGCCAGAAAAGGCAGAAAAGCCAGCCAAGCCACCGGCGCGCCCACGGAAGTCGCAGGGACAATGGCTTATCGACGGCACGACGCCACTCAATCACCCCGAGGAAGTCAAAGCCGACGACCCGGGGTTAGCCGTAAAGCAGCGCGTCATCGAGCAGTACGCGACTGCCGGCTTCGATGCCATTACCCCGGATGACCTCGCTCCGCGCCTGAAGTGGTGCGGGATTTACACGCAGCGTCGTCAAGACTTGGGCGGGGAGCTGACCGGCCAGCTCAGCGACGCCGAGCTCCAGGACAAATATTTCATGATGCGCGTGCGCTTCGACGGTGGCATCGCCACCCCGGAGCAATTCCGCACCGTGGGCGAAATTAGCCAGGAGTTCGCCCGCTCCACCGCAGACTTCACCGACCGGCAAAACATCCAGCTGCACTGGATCGAGATCGAAAACGTGCCGGAAATCTGGAACCGCCTTGACTCCGTAGGCCTGTCAACCCTCCTCGGCTGCGGCGACGTCCCCCGCGTGATCCTCGGCTCCCCCGTCGCGGGCATCGCCGCCGACGAACTCATCGATGCCACCCCGGCCATCCGCCGCATCCAACACGAACTCCTGCCACGGGAGGAATTCCACAACCTTCCCCGCAAATTCAAGTCTGCGATCAGCGGAAACCCGCGCCAGGACATCACCCACGAGATCCAAGACCTCGCCTTCATCGGCGTCAACCACCCCGAGCACGGGCCCGGCTTCGACGTCTACGTCGGCGGCGGGCTCTCCACCAACCCGATGATCGCGCAGCGCCTAGGCGTGTGGGTCCCGCTCGAACAAGTTCCCGACGTTTGGGCCGGAGTCGTGCGCATCTTCCGCGACTACGGTTACCGACGCCTCCGCAACCGCGCCCGCCTGAAGTTCCTCGTCGCCGACTGGGGCATCGAGAAGTTCCGCGAAGTCCTCGAAAACGATTACCTGCACACCAAACTTATCGACGGCCCCGCCGCCCCACCTGCACCTCGCTACCGCGATCACCTCGGCGTTCATCCCCAAAAGGATGGCAAGTTCTACGTTGGCGTCAAGCCGACCGTCGGCCACACCACCGGCGAACAGCTGGTCGCCATCGCCAATGTTGCCGACCAATTCGGCATCACCCGGATCCGGACCACCGTGGACAAAGAGCTGCTTTTCCTCGACGTCGCGGCCGAAGATGTCACCCGGCTGCAAGAAGCACTCACCGACATCGGTCTGTTTGCGCATCCCAGCGAGTTTCGGCGCGGCATCGTCTCCTGCACCGGTTTGGAGTTCTGCAAGCTCGCGCACGTCACCACGAAATCTCGCGCCATCGAACTTGTCGATGACCTGGAAGAACGCCTCGGCGACCTCGACGTACCACTGAAAATCTCCCTCAACGGCTGCCCCAACTCCTGCGCCCGCACCCAAATCGCAGACATCGGACTCAAAGGCCAAACCGTCACCGACGCCGACGGCAACCGAGTCGAAGGTTTCCAAGTCCACCTGGGCGGAGCAATCGGACTTAACCCGGATTTCGGCCGCAAGCTGCGCGGACACAAGGTGACTTCCGTCGAACTCGGTGACTACGTCTACCGGCTGGTCAACAAGTACAAGCAGCAACGCACCGATGGCGAGCAGTTCCGCGACTGGGTGTTGCGGGCCGAGGAGGCGGACCTGCAATGAGCATGCGTCGCAAGCCCAACCCTAACCGCAACCATCCCTTGCACTGCCCCTACTGCTCCTCCGAAGATCTCTTCCCCAACCTAGAAGGGGAATTCGCCTGGAAGTGCCATGACTGCCTGCGCATCTTCTCCGTCATGTTTCACGGCCAAGACGATCCAGAACACCGCCCCGCTCCCGCGGACTCCACCGCGGGAGCACTGAGAAAGAGTTTGGAAAAGCACAATGTTGCTCTTTGAGAACAAAAACTATCGCGACCCAAACATCAGCCCCGCCGGGCCAGAACCCGCGTCGCTGAGCGAAGACATAAAGCAGCGTAATGCGGAACTGGTTGCGCAGTACCAGGCGTCGCTAAGCGGTGCCTCCGCGCAGGACATCCTGGCTTGGGCAGCCGAACACGCCGGACCCACCGCCATCACGCTGAGCATGGAGAACACTGTGCTCGCGGAACTCGGCGCGCGGTATTTCCCCGCTGCCGACTTCCTGTTTCTAGACACCGGCTACCACTTCGAGGACACCCTGCTGGTCGCAAACGCAGTGGAGCTGCGCTACCCGGATCAAAAACTGGTGCGCGCCACCCCGGTACTTACCCGGGCGGAGCAAGATGACACCTACGGCCCGAACCTTTACCAGCGCAATCCCGAAGCATGCTGCCGAATGCGCAAGGTCGAACCACTCCAGCGCACCCTCGGCAACTACCAGGCGTGGGTCACCGGCATCCGCCGTGCCGACGGCCCCACTCGCGCACACGCCCCGGCAATCGAGCTCGATAAGGCCGGACGCTTGAAAATCTCCCCGCTCGTGACCTGGTCGCTGGAGGAAACCGAACGATTCGCCGAGGAAAACGAGCTGATCTACCACCCGTTGACCAAGCAAGGCTACCCCTCCATCGGCTGTGCAACCTGCACGCTTCCCGTAGCACCTGGCCAAGACCCACGCAGCGGCCGCTGGGCCGGAACCAACAAGACAGAATGCGGACTACACACATGAGCCTCTCCCCCCACCTCAAAGACCTAGAAAACGAATCGATCCATATCCTGCGCGAGGTCGCCGGACAGTTCGACAAGGTAGCGCTGCTGTTTTCCGGTGGCAAAGACTCCGTCGTGGTTTATGAACTCGCCCGACGCGCCTTCGCCCCCGCAGCCGTGCCTTTTGAGTTGCTGCACATAGACACCGGCCACAACTTCCCGGAAGTCCTGGAATTTAGGGACTCACTCGTCGAGCGCACCGGTGCCCGCCTCCATGTGGCTGAAGTGCAGGACTGGATCGACCGTGGCGACCTGGTAGAACGCCCCGATGGCACCCGCAACCCCCTGCAGACCATCCCGCTAGTGGAGACGATCGCCGAGCGTGGCTACGACGCCGTCCTCGGTGGCGCCCGGCGCGATGAGGAACGCGCCCGCGCGAAAGAGCGCATCTTCTCCGTGCGGGACTCTTTCGGCGGTTGGGATCCGCGCCGCCAGCGCCCTGAGCTCTGGAACCTTTACAACGGCGGCCACCTCCCGGGGGAAAACATCCGCGTCTTCCCCATCTCCAACTGGACCGAAGCGGACATCTGGGAGTACATCGGCGCCCGCGAGATCGAGCTGCCGAGCATCTACTTCGCCCACGAACGCGAAGTCTTCGAACGCGGCGGCATGTGGTTGACCCCCGGTGATTGGGGCGGCCCGCGTGACGACGAAGCGCTGGTCACCAAGCAGGTGCGCTACCGCACCGTCGGCGACATGTCCTGCACCGGCGCCGTGCTTTCCGACGCCACGACGATCCCCCAGGTCATCGAGGAAATCTCCACCTCCCGACTCACCGAACGAGGCGCCACCCGCGCCGATGACCGACTCTCCGAATCCGCCATGGAAGACCGCAAGAAGGAAGGCTACTTCTGATGACTACCGCCCTAGATAGCTCCACGCCAGACAGCACCGCGGTACTCGCGAGCCGCGAAACGCTTCGCCTATGCACCGCGGGCTCTGTAGACGACGGCAAGTCCACCTTCGTCGGCCGATTGCTACACGACACCAAGTCTGTGCTCGCGGACCAGCTCGCGTCGGTGGAACGCACCTCTGCCGATCGGGGTTTCGACGGCGTAGACCTGTCGTTGCTGGTCGATGGCCTGCGCGCCGAGCGTGAACAAGGCATCACCATCGATGTTGCCTACCGTTACTTCGCCACGGACAAGCGCACCTTCATCCTCGCTGATACTCCTGGTCACGAGCAGTACACCCGCAATACCGTCACTGGGGTGTCGACATCGCAGGTGGTGGTCTTGCTCGTCGATGCCCGGCATGGCATCGTGACGCAGACTCGTCGCCACCTCACCGCCGCCGCCCTACTGGGGGTTCGTTCGGTGATCCTGGCAGTCAACAAGATTGACCTGGTTGATTTCAGCGCCGAGGTTTTCCGGGCGATTGAATCCGAATTCGTCGCGCTCGCCACCGAGTTGGGAGTCGACGACGTCCACGTGGTCCCCACCTCCGCACTCTTGGGAGACAACGTGGTGGAGCGCTCCACCAACACCAAGTGGTACGAAGGCCCGACGGTGCTGGAACTGCTGGAAACCATCCCAGTCGGGCACGGCCGCGCTCTTGACCTCGATTTCCGCTTCCCGGTGCAGTACGTGATCCGTGAGCACGCTTCCGACTACCGAGGCTACGCCGGCCGGGTTTCCGCCGGCCGAATTTCCGTCGGGGATAAGATTTCTGCAGGGCGCGGGCTCGATTCCACGGTCATCGGCATCGATACTCCCGATGGCCCCACGGACACCGCCGTCGCGGGTGACTCGGTCACGCTTTTGCTGGCCGATGAAATTGACCTGGCCCGCGGTTCGCTGATCAGCTCAGGCAGCCGGCCCGAGCCAGTCCGCGAGTTCGACGCCACCATCGTGGCGCTTTCGGAAAAGTCCCTGCGTCTTGGCGCTACGTTGAAGGTCCGCTACGGCACGTCGCTGGTTCGGGGGCGCCTCGTCGCAATCAACGAGGTCCGCAACATCGATGCCGGCACCTTCGACACCGGTGCCACGGAAGTACGCCTCAATGACATCGCGCGGGTCCGCATCATCGTGGCCACTGACCTCGAGGTGGAACCCTATGCTGCCCGCGGAGCCGTAGGAAACTTCCTGCTGGTCGATCAAGCAACCGGCGACACCCTAGCCGCAGGTCTGGTCGACTAATGGCGGTGGTGTTGCTGGCACACGGCTCACGTCATCCGCAAGCGGGGGCCGGGGTCGAAGCCTTGGCTGCGTCCGTGGCTGCGGAGACGGGCGTCGATACGCGGGTTGCTTACCTTGACCTGCAGCAGCCCGCGCTTATCGACGTCGCCTCGCCCGGCGACACCGTTGTCCCCCTTCTTTTCACGAAGGCTTTCCACGCCACCCACGATGTCCCACAGGCCACCCGCGGCCTCGAGGTTCGGTTGACCGGCGGGCTCACCACCCTCGCGTTGGTGGACGCGCTCGCCCCCCTCGTGACCAGCCCAACCGTGCTGTGGGCGGTTGGTTCTTCCTCCGGTTCACCTGAGGTCCACGCGCTTGCTTTCGCATTGACGACCCGCACCGGACACTCCGTCACGGTCGGTTTTGCCACCCGCGGGCCCGCGCTCGCCGAGCTCCTGCCCGCCGCCGAGTCGGTACAGGTCATCCCGCTGTTTGTCACCCACGGTCTCCTCCTTGACCAGCTGGCGGAGCAAGTCGCAAACCTCGACCGACCCGGTGTCCACCTGCACCCACCCCTTACGACCCTGCTCACTCCCGTTGTAACTTCCCTGCTCACTTAAAGGATTCCTGCCCATGCGCACTCTTACGCTCATCGCAATCTCTGGTCTGCTAGCCCAGCTTGTCGACGGCGCGCTCGGCATGGGTTTCGGCGTCACTTCCACTACCTGTCTGCTTTATCTCGCGGCGTTGGGCCCCGCGCAGGCTTCCGCGATCGTCCACGCATCGGAGCTCGGAACGACCCTGGCTTCAGGGCTTTCGCACTGGAAGTTCGGCAACGTCGATTGGAAAGTTGCCCTGCGCCTCGGCATTCCCGGCGCGATCGGCGCGTTTGCAGGCTCCACCTTCTTATCCTTCGTGTCATTGTCGGCTGCCCGACCGTGGACATCATTCCTGTTGTGTGCGATTGGCGCTCACCTCGTCTGGCGATTTTCACGCGGGCGGATCAGACGCACCGGCAGTGCGCTTCGGACGGTGAAGTTCTTGCCGGGGCTCGGACTGTTGGGCGGCTTCGTGGATGCCTCTGGTGGTGGCGGCTGGGGCCCGATCACCTCATCCACGCTGCTCTCAGCGACGTCCGACTCTCCGCGCCGAATCGTCGGCACCGTCAATACCGCCGAGTTCCTGGTCACCTCAGCGGCGACGCTCGGCTTTGCGATCGGCCTGTGGCACGAGCTCATTTCCCAATTCTGGCTCATCATCGCCCTGCTTATCGGCGGTGTAATCGCAGCACCCATCGGGGCTTGGCTGACCTCGCGCCTCAATCCCTCGCTGCTCGGTGGGCTGGTGGGAACCACACTGGTGGCCACAAACATCAAAACGTTTTCTGCCGCTGCGATTCCCGTCGTTATTGTGGTGGGCGCGATCCTTTCGTACGTCGGGTACCGCAAAGCTCGGGAAGCTGCCTACCTCGATCCAGAGGCCGACGCGCGCCTACGCAGCCGGGGCCGCACCCATGGAGCGCGCGTGGTAAATAGCAGTTCCGGAGTGGACAATGACCGGGCTTATGCAGTGCTGAAAAGTGAGGAGCCAGGTCGCTGAGCGGTGGGTGTCTCTGTCGGTTGGCGCTAGCCGCGGATGCCTTCCACCAGCATGACTGCACCGACCACACCAAACAGCAGACCAGCGACGATGTCGATCCACGGCCCGGCGCGCACGATGCGACGCCGCACAACCTCCGCCGAAACCACCCACGCTAGGCACGAAAACCCGACGAACACGGTGATCGCAATGGCTGCCACAATTTCCAGCGAGGCGTACCACGGCGCATGCGCCGGAATAAATGGCGACATGATCGAGGCAAAGAATAGAACCGCCTTAGGGTTGGAAAGGTTCGTGATCAACCCCAGGCGATAGTTCTTCCCCAAAGAACCCACGCGCTGTTCAACGCCAACATCGTCGGGACGCAAGCGGTTTAGTCGCTGTTCCAAACCAGACTTCAGCAAGTTATAGGCCATGTACAGCAGCCACAACCCACCGAGGACCTGGATGACGCGCAGAATTCCAGGGTTCGCGGCAAACAACGCAGCCGTGCCGACGACCGTCAGCGACGCCCACACCACGATGCCCGAGGTGATTCCGGCGACCGCAGCGATGGCGTGTTTCCGCGAGTTCGCAGCTACGCGCATGATGAGGAACACGTCGGGCCCCGGAGTGAACATCCCCGCCAGGTTGAGCAACAAGATCGTGCCAAGCTGGGCAAAGGTCATGACAGCGCCTCTGAAAGTAAAATCACAACTGTCAGTTTAGCGCCCTGCTAATTCGGCGATGCGTCGCACTGCATCTTCAATGGCGAACTCCTGATCGCCACCCCGGCCTTTCGTGCTGGCGTCGAGCTCAGCCATGAGGATGACGGCATCGGAGACGGAATCGCCGTTCCAGCGGCGGGCAGTTGCGAGGACCGACCTCACCTTAAAGGGTGGGACACCTAAAGTTTTCGCCAACTCGTATTCGTTCCCGGCTCCTCGGATGCCATATGCCCTGGCGATCGAAATGACGCTGTTGGAAAGCGCAGCTGCGATCGCGACCGGCGAGGTACCCAGTTGCAGGGCCCGGCGCGTGGACGCGACCGCCCGTGCTAGCTGGCCCGAAACCGCTAAATCGGCAATATCAAACCCACTCACCTCCGCCACGCCTTCGTAATAGCGTCGGACGGCTTCCACAGTGACCTGGCCGTTGGTGTCAGCCACCAATTGACTCACTGCCGAAGCTAGTTCGCGTAGATCGGAGCCAACGCCTTCGAGAAGAGCATGGACGACGTCTGGAGTGACTCGTACTCCAAGCTGCCGGAATTCATTGCTCACGAACCCCTGCCGATCGCGGGCGTTCAGCTTTGGAACCTCGTGAACGTGTCCAAGTTTCTTCAGCTTAGACACCGCAGCCTTCTGCCGACCTTTGCCGTTGTGATGAATAATCACCGTAATCCCTGGTGCTACATCGAGGCATGCCTTCATCAGCAGGTCTAACGGCTCTTTACCCGATTCACCAGCATCCGTAAAGATGACTGCTCGGGCATCAGAGAAGAGCGACGGACTAAACAAATCAATCAAATCAGCTGGCGACACCTGTCCAGCGCGCAACGTCGTAACCTGCAGCTGTTCTCCCACGGGTAGTTCCACACGCAAAGCGTCCAGAATCTGTTTCTGAGCGCGCTCCGCCAGCAGGCTTTCCTCGCCGAGGATGAGGTGCACGCTGGGAATAGGTTTTGCAGTCACCTACTTAGTGTGCCATAGCTTCACAGCCGCCTCGAACGAAGACGTGCTCCCCCAGCCTCACCATATGCTCGCAATAGCCAGCGCTGCTATCCCGACGGCTAGGTGCGGCACCCGACGGGTATGAAAGAACCACACAATCCACATCCCTGCCAGCAGCGCTCCGCCTACCCCAGTTTCGGCACTCGAAAACGACAATTGGGTCAAGCGTGCGGCTACAGTGTGAATCCACCACGTAAAGGGTTCAGCCAATTTCAGTAGTGGCCACTCCAATCCGCCTGGTAGAAGGCTCAACCCAGCCGCAATCAGCCCGAAGATTGTTACGGGAGCGACTGCCGGGGCTACCAAGACGTTGGCCAGCACGGAAACCGTCGGCACCCGCCCCGCCATCAGTGCAATCAAAGGGAGCGTGACCACATCCGCGGCAACGGCCACAGCTAGGGCACGATTCGCGACATCAGGCAACCAGCGGTTGGCAAGGCCTCGGTAGATGAGTGGAAATAGCGTGACGATCCCCGCCGTAGCGGCCACCGAAAGTGCGAAACCATACGATGCGGCAAGACTTGAATCCCACAGCAACAACCCTATGACGGCCAGACACAAAGCATGTATCGGCTGAGTCTGCGCCGAACCCAACACCGCAATTAGTCCCACCACACCCGTTACCGAAGCTCGCAAAACGCTGGGTTCGAGCCCGACGAGTAATACGAATCCCGCTAGTGCACAAGCAGCAGCCCCCATTTGAAGCCGCGGTCCGAAGGTGATCGCACGACACAGCAAGACTGCCGTCACGGTGATAAGAGTGACATTGCTACCCGAGACGGCCGAAAGGTGTGAGAGCCCGGCATCTATGTAGAGCTGCTTCTCTGATGCGTCCTGCAGCCCGGTATCGCCGAGCACCATCCCAGGCAGCAAACCTTCGGATTTTGGGCCGACGGCAGCAACGACCGATTCGCGAAACGTCTCCTTAACTTCGTTAGCCCACTCAGCAATGCCTGCCGCAGGGCTGACCACATTCAGACTTTCCCCTTTCAACAGATGGGGATAGAGTCCTACACGCTCACCTTCAGTCTTGTGGAGCCCGGCGACAACATGAGTTCCAATCTCCGGTGGTTTTTCCGACACTATCACGGGCATTTCCCCTGGTAGGCCTGGAATTTTCATCGGCACCAGCCAACCGCCTGCGGTGGTGGCGATAGCCTCACCGGCGACCTGTCCAAAATAGACCCTTGATGCAACATGGGTATCTACTGTGTGCACACGCATCGAGGAAACCGCCGTGACCGCAGCCCCGAGTACCCCAACCACCATCGCTTGTCCAAACGCCCGCCACGCGATCGCCAGCACCATTGCCACACTCACCACAATCACACTGAGCCAGGGCTCTCGGAAGTAGAGAATCAGCAAGCAACAGCCCCAACACACCAGGGCAGCAGGAACGAGTCGCAGCTCGCTCACAAGGTCGCCTGATCCTTCATTTTCTCGAATTTTGACGGGCCTATTCCCTTGACCTCTTTAAGTTGTTCGATGCTGGTGAAACCGCCGCTTTGCTCTCGATAGGCGATGATTGCCTCCGCCGTCTTAGCCCCTACTCCTGGCAAATCTTCCAATGCCTTGGCATCTGCCGAATTTAGGGAAACCTTGCCAGGGGCTCGCCCAGACGGCTCAAGCGAGGACGCGGGCTCCCCGACACGGGGAATGACCAGGTGTTGTCCGTCGACAAGCTTGTGGGCAAGGTTGAGGTCGCGCAAGTGCGCATCAGCCGCGGGAGTGGCAGCGCTGAGGGCATCAGCCACTCGGGCGCCCGGGGTGAGCGTGACCAGGCCAGGTGCAACGACTGCCCCTCCCACGCTAACGATGAAGTCGGTAGCTGCGGTGGGCGCAGAGGTAGGGGTAGCAGCTAGTGCATATGGGTTGGTTACGGGCGCGAGCTGAGGCGGTCGCCGCAACATCGCAAATCCGGCGATGGACACCAGAACAGCAAGGGCCAGGAAAAGCCCGGAACGCAGGGAAATCTCCCAGCGAGGCTTCGGATAACGGACGTGCATTAAGTCTTCTTCGCCAGTGGGGCGAGTTAGTTCTTTGACTCGATCAGTGACATTCATGGCCTGCACCCTAGCCGAGGCCACTGTTCTCACCGCGGGCCATCGAACCGGGATTGGGGATAACTACTTCGCTGTGGATAACTCCGCGTCTGGAGACTGTGAGTACACCACCGATACTGCTATACTTCCGGGCCCTAAATGCACCGAGAGAACCGGGTCAATGTCCGTGGTCAGATAGCTGGAGCCACTGGCCAGCACGGCTTCCATCGTCGTCTGGAGATGGCGGGCAGCCTCTCGTGCTTCATGCTGCTGAATAGCAACGAAAACGGGCTGACCGGCCGCCCGTTCGGCGATAATTTCCACGAGTTTGATAAAGGCTTTGGTTTGGGTGCGGGTTTTCGCGGCCAGTTCCAGCTTGCCATTCTTGAGCATCATGATCGGCCGGGTGGCCAGTGCAGAGGACATCAATGCCGTTGCTGGGGACAGACGTCCGGACCGGCGTAGGTCGTCGATACGGTGCAAGTACACGTAAAGCTCGGAACGCTCCAGCGTGTCCACGGCGGCCTCGTAGCACTCTCCGAGGCTCGCGCCCCGAGAAGCCAACTTTGCCGCGGCCATCGCCGCTGCTCCCAGGCCCATGCCGGCGGAATTGGTGTCGATTACTCGGACCGAGTCATCGAATACCGCCGATGCGGTCACCGCGTTGGTCCAGGTGGACGAAAGCTCTTTGGACAGGTGCAGGGCCAGCACGCCGTCGTCATGCCCCCGCTCGAGCTGGCGAGCATACACTGCGGTGAGCTCCAGCGCGGTCAACCCGGCGGTAGATGCCACCCCGCTGCGGCTCATCACGTGCAAGGGCGCGATGGTGATGTCTAGTTCCTCGACAATGTCTGCAGGCAAATTTGCGGATGAATCAGTGACCACACGTACCGGCATCGCTACCTCGCGCTCACATTCCAACCGTCCAGATACCACTGAGCATCCCCCACGGTCTCTGGGGTGAACCGAGCTTGCGGGAGCACGGGATCTCCCTCACCGTCAGCATCCGGGCTGCCGGGGTAGTAGCGCGGGCGGGCAGTAAGTTGGGCCCAACAGGTGTTCTTCAGGCCCGACAACATGGGGTACTGCTGAACATCCAGGCGCAGCAATGCAGAAGTAAGCGCGGCAATGGTTCCGCCGTGTGCCACGACCAGCACCGTGGTGTCGTCCCAGTTATCGAGGGACAGCATCAGCTCGTCGATGACTGCCCGGGCGCGGGCTGCCACCGCAACGCGCGACTCGCCACGGGGCGGGGCCCAGGTAGCATCGTGGCGCCACAGTGCACGCGCCCCGGGGTACTGCGCATCCACTTCCTCATGGCTCATTCCCTGCCATTCACCCAAATCGGTCTCACGCAGCCGGGAATCGATGCGCACCTCGGCACCGATTTTGTCGGCCACAGACTGCGCAGTGATGCGGGCTCGCTGCAGGTCGGAGGAAACTATCGTGGTGATGTTCAACCCCTGCAGGTGCTGCGCGGCTTGTTCTGCCTGGGCAATTCCCACCTCGGATAGCTCAGTATCCATGTGGCCCTGCATACGGCGGGTAGCGTTGTAAAACGTCTCCCCGTGCCGTAGGAGAATTAGCCGCCGGGTCACAGCTCGTCCGCGTCCGGCTCTTGCTCAGCGAGCGGAATCTCGTCCTGGGTCTGGGCGTTACGTTCGATGGCTTCGGAAGCCCAGGCGGTTGGCCGCTCCGGGGTCTCAATTCCCTCGATGTCAATGAGCGGACAGTCTCGCCAGAGGCGGTCCAGCGCGTAGAACTCACGCTCTTCGTTGCGGAAGATGTGCACCACGATCTCGCCGTAGTCGAGCAGGGCCCAGCGCCCCTCGCGCACGCCTTCGCGACGAATTGGTTTTGCTCCCACTTCGCGCAGCTTGTCCTCTACTTCGTCGACAATTGCGGAAACCTGGCGGTCATTGCTTGCCCCGGCGATGACGAACAGATCGGTGATGGTCAAAACCTCAGAAACGTCGATGACCGCGATTTCCTCAGCTAGTTTGTCGTCAGCTGCGAGCGCGGCGACAGTTGCCAAACGAATCGATTCTTCAGATGCAGTCACGTCAGTCCTCTAACTTGGTTGTTTTTGAAACTCGAACACCTAGTTTCCCACGTTTCGGGGCAATTGTGCTAGTCGAAGCCCCAATTATGCCACCCCAATCGGCGCAATCTACTAGGAACCCGGGGTTGGATCGCGATCCTCATCCGGCCCACCGAGTTGATACAGCCTCCGCTTGGCGATGTACTGCACCACTCCATCCGGCACCAAGTACCAGACCGGCCGACCTTCGGCCGCACGTGCTCGGCAATCCGTGGAGGAAATCGCCATCGCGGGGATCTCCAAAAGACTAATGCGGCCACGGTGAATCTCCGGGTCCACATCGGATTCCAGTTCGTACCCCGGCCTGGTCACGCCCACAAAATGCGCCAGCTGGAACATCTTGTCCCAATCGCGCCAGGTGACAATCTTAGCCAAGGCGTCCGCACCCGTGATAAAGAACAGCTCCGCATCGGGGAATTGTTTCCGCAGGTCATGCAAAGTATCGATGGTATAAGTTTCCCCACCCCGATCAATATCAACCCGCGACACCGTGAAGTCCGGGTTCGATGCCGTGGCGATCACCGTCATCAAATAACGATCCTCCGCCTCGCTGACCTTACGATCAGCCTTCTGCCACGGCTGCCCAGTGGGCACATAAATGACCAGGTCCAGATCATATCGAGAGGCCACCTCAGAGCCGGCCACCAAGTGACCGTTGTGGATGGGATCAAAAGTGCCACCCATGATCCCGATCCGCTTCAGCGGGACATCGGGATCATGGGTGGCATGAGCAGCTGCATTCATGGCAATTGAGCCTACCGCAGCCGGGGCTTATCGACGCAACGAACCTAACCAACGGCGTGAATAAAGCCAGCTACCCGGCGAGCAACCTCATCGCGATCGCCAGGAAATGGCGTGGATCCAACGAAATACTGATTGTGGCCCCACGGGTTATCGACCGACTTGTTGATAACCTTTCTTGCATTGAAGTCGCACCACACGTCGCCCTGAACGCAGTACTCCAAACGCTTATCGTTGCTGCGCACACGGCTAGCGTTACCAACTGACTTGGCCAAGACGCCGTCGCCAGAGAGCCCGGAGCCGAAACGGTGTGGATCGTCAGCGCGAGTGTATGGCGAGCCCATGTAGACGGCACCAGCCAACTTCCCTTCGCGCGCCAGGGTGGTTTCCAACTTGGTGATCACGGTAGCGCCTTGGGAGAAGCCCACCAGCAAGTACTGCGGCCGGCACCCGGTGGTTGCTTCGTAGGTACGCACGGTAGCTTCCGAGCCCACACGCCCGATTGAAATCGACTCGACGAAGGACTGCGCGCGAGGAATCACAAGGTTCTTGAATTCAGACAATGCCTCAGAGACATTGTTTGGCTGCGGGAAATCACCTTCTGGGAAACGAGCCGGGTAAGCGCGCTCGTCAATACCAATCACCTGCACGTTACCCATGAGCGAAGTGCCAGTATCCCGCTGGTGAACTGCTTCCACATGGTGCAGGAATGACCGGATGGTGGATCCTTCGCGGCCATTGGACACCCATGGCGAAGCTCCATACTGGGTCTGCTGCCACTCATAACCGCCGTTTTGTCCCGAGCCACGAGCAGCAAGAATAACAACGGCTGGGCATCGCTCCTGCGCACCAGCAACAGGAGCACTCACGACAGCCCCGGCAACAACACTGGTCAATGCAGCAAGGAACGCGCCGGTGGCACGTAGCAGCTTCTTCATTATGAAAGGAATCCCTCTAGTTCAGGCACGCAGGCTCGGAAAAGGCCAGCAGGCATAAAACCGAAAGCGCTGGCCACAATTGACTACAAACAGTGGGATTGTCGCACACTTATGCCAATCCAGAAACTTAACCTAAAACTGTTGTGACGATTGTTTCCTATGGGGCAAAAGTTATGGGCGGGTGTGCCCATCCCCGGTCAGCACCCACTTCGTTGACGTCAGTTCCGGCAGTGCCATTGGGCCCCGTGCGTGCAGTTTCTGCGTGGAGATACCGATCTCAGCTCCCATGCCGTACACCTCCCCGTCTGTAAAAGCGGTCGAAGCGTTGATCATCACGGCTGCGGAATCGACCTCGGCGGCGAAACGCTCCGCAGTACGGAAGCAACGCGTCGCGATTGCGTCGGTATGCCCGGAAGAATAGCGGGCGATGTGCGAGAGGGCCGCATCGAGCCCGTCGACAAGCGCGACGGCGATGTCCATGGAGAGATACTCGTCTTCCCAATCCGCGTCCACCGCAGGAACGATGTCGCTCGCACCTACCGCTTCCAACTCCGCCACGTCCCCGTGCACGGTCACCCCGGCCTCTTGAAGAGCACGGATGACGCGCAACTTGTCGGCATCGGCAAGACCTTGGTCGAGCAGCGCGGTTTCCGTCGTGTTGCACACGCTTGGGCGTCGAGTTTTGCCGTTGAGTAGCATCTCAATTGCCTGGTCCACATCCACGTCGGCATCAATGTAGAAGTGGCAGTTGCCCGTACCCGTCTCGATCGTTGGAACAGTTGCACCGGTGACCACCGCGTTGATCAGGCCCGCGCCACCGCGTGGGATGACCACGTCCACCAGGCCACGGGCGGTAATGAGGTCCTGTACCGAATCATGGGTCTCACAAGGCAACAGCTGCACTGCATCTTCCGGCACCTCCTGGCTGCGCAAAACTTCCTGCAAGATTTCTACCAGCGCTTCATTGGACCGACGCGCCGACTTCGAACCACGCAGCAGCGCGACGTTTCCCGACTTCAACGCCAAACCAAACGCATCCACAGTGACATTAGGGCGAGCCTCATAGACCATCCCCATCACGCCCAGCGGCACTCGCACCTGCTTCATCGTGATGCCATTGGGCATGTTGCGCCCTTGCACGACCTCCCCGACAGGGTCGGCGAGCCCCGCGACCTGACGCAGCCCACCCGAGATGGCATGGACACGCTCCTGTGTCAACGCCAAACGATCCAGCAGGCTCTGCCCCATCCCGGCGTCCACACCGGCAGCCAAGTCAGCCGCATTGGCTTCCAACACCCGCGCAGAATTCTCTTCGAGTGCCTGGGCCGCAGCCAGCAGGATCTGGTTCTTCTTGGAGGTAGTCAACCGAGCGATAGCCGGAGCCACCTCTTTCGCGCGCCGAGCCTTGATCAGCACATCGGCACGCTCAGCAGCACGAAGCTGCGCAGCGGCGTCAATCTCAGCGGCGCCTGCAGTGTGGACATCGGCGCCTGCCGAATGGGTGTGAGCAGTCATGCTCGGCAATATTACCGGATCCTAATAGCCTTTTTCCGGGAAAACCTCGGTTGGCATCTCAGAGCCCTCGATAAAGGCTTTCGCATTCGCGACGATCGCCGGCGCGATCAACGCCCGGATACGTTCCTGCGTGTTCGCCTCGTGTGGCGTGATCACGACCTGATCCAACGACCACAGCGGATGCCCATCCGGAAGTGGCTCGGGTTCGGTCACATCCAAAGCCGCTCCGGCAATAGTGCCGTCTTGGACAGCCGCCACGAGGGCGTCCGTATCCACCAGCGGGCCTCGTCCAACGTTGACCACCACCGCGTGCGGGCGCATCTGGGCCAGCGTCTCCGCGTTGATCATGTGATGAGTCTCCGGGGTGAGTGGGGCCGCCAAAATGAAGTAATCGGCATCAGAGTAAATGGAGCCTGCTTCGGCCGACGCCCGGGTTTCGTCAGCCCCTTCGACCGGACGGCCAGAGTTGTTCACCGCGAGAATCCGGCAACCGAATCCCTTCAGCATAGGAATCAGGTCCCGGCCGATCCCGCCCGCGCCAAGAATGGCGACGGTCTTGTCATACAGCCAGGCGGTGCGCTGATCCACTTCTTCCTTGGTATCCCAGGTTTGCTTTCGGGCTACCAACACGTGGCAGTGCAGCTGGCTCAACAACAGCGCTACCGCAGACTCTGCAACCGTGCGCCCATAAATCCCGCCGGCGTTCGCCCAGCGACGATCGTCGGTGATGATACCGGCGTCGAAGAAGCCATCGATGCCCGCGAGGCACAGCTGTACCCACTTGATGTTCTCGCCAAGCTGGGGAAAATCAGCCGGGGTGCCATTGAAAACGAGGAAGTCAGCTTCCTCCAACGACGCCTGCTCGAAGCCATTTTCTTCTAGATGCTGAACTACGCTTGGCCACTGCTGTGGCATGAGATGAAACTTCATCCGTGATGATCCTTCCCTTGGTCACTCAATGTTAGGTATGTGGCCAGGGTATCGGAAAAGGCTGCGCGCTAGGCCCGAGATGCGAAATTTGACAGGTAGTCTGCGTGCACCACCGGACGGGTCAGCCCCGCCGGCAAATCGACGGTATGCATGCCAATCATGCTGCTCAGCGTCCGTGAATCATATGCCACCTCACCGCGGCCGACAATCTCACCGGCCGGACCCAGAATCTCCACGATGTCGCCGGCATGGAAGTCCCCCTCGATCTGGGTGATTCCCACCGCCAGCAGGGATTTCCCGCCAGCTGTTACTGCCCGAACGGCACCGGCGTCGATATGCAGCGTGCCGGTTGAGTCCGCGGCGTAGAGGGCCCAGAACTTCCAGGCATTAAGCCGGTTTTCTTTAGGGTAGAACACGGTCCCCACCTGGGCGTGGTCGAGGGCTGGGCCGATATTGTCTGCGCTGGTGAGCAAGGTCGGGATTCCGCCGCGGGCAGCGAGGCGGGCTGCCGAAACTTTCGTCGCCATGCCACCGGTGCCCACTGCCCCGCCGGAGCCAGCGACCACGCCAACAAGGTCATTACCGTCGCGAACTTCGGAAATGAACCGCGCGGTGGGATCGATCGGGTTTTTGTCGTACAGGCCGTCAACATCGCTGAGCAGGATAAGCGCATCGGCGCTGATTAGGTTGGCCACGATCGCAGCGAGGCGGTCGTTGTCGCCGAAGCGGGCTTCTGCTGTAGCCACGGTGTCATTTTCGTTGATGATCGGCACGGCCCGCAGCTGACGCAACCTATCGATGGTGTTCTGCGCGTTGCGCGCGCGGTCGCGTTTACCGGCGTCGCCGGCGGTGAGTAGCACCTGCCCACATACCCGACCATATCGGGCGAAGCTCACGCCCCATTGGTGTGCCAGATAAACCTGCCCAACCGAAGCCGCGGCCTGCTTGGTTGGTAGATCGGTGGGGCGCGTGGCCAAACCAAGCGGTGCCATCCCGGCGGCGATGGCACCCGAGGACACCACGATGATGTCGGAGCCGCGCGACATCCGAGCTTCCAGGGCGTCCACAATCCGGTCGATCTTGTCCGAGGAGACGTGGTAGTTGTCGTCGGTCAGCGACGAAGAACCGATCTTGACCACGACGCGACGCGCCACGCTGAGGCTAGCCCGCACTTCCGATTCATGCCCGAAAGCTGGCCCAGCGCCAAGCGATGCCGGGAATTGCGCTGGCGCAATGTCGAGTCCGGTGTAGGGCGCAGCTGGGAGAATCGGATTATTCATAGCAATTTAGTGTACTGAAGGTGCTTAGCCCTGCCAGCGCTCGCGGTCGGCTTCTTGTCCGTCGCCGAAGTCGAGTTCGTCGATAAGGCCACGGCGAGCTTGTGAGGCGCGCTTACGCTCCGCAGCCGAGGTGCGCTCGGAGCGCTCCAAGCGCACGTCGGTGCCACGCCCGGTGAGCATGGTGTCTGCCCCCGCTGCGGTCATTGGCTCCCACTCGAAGCTGACATCGCCGATGGTCACGGTCGCGCCTTCACGCGCCCCCGCCTTGTACAGCGCATCCTCCACCCCGGCCTTAGCCAGGCGATCTGCGAGGTAGCCGATTGCTTCGTCGTTTTCGAAGTCGGTCTGGCGGACCCAGCGCTCCGGCTTCTCGCCGCGAACGACATACCCGCCCTCAACTTCCGGATCATTTTCAATCACGAAGCCCTGCTTATTGCGGACCGCGTCCACAGCCTGCGGACGAATGATCTGGCGGACTTCAGCCTTCTGCTTCGGGTTCGCCTTGCGGTGCTGCTGCACGATCTCCAACAACTTAAATTTCAGTGGCTCCAGGCCCTGGTGCGCGACAGCGGAAATGATGAAAACGGGCCAGCCGAATTTTTCCTCGATATCCTGCTTCAAGAACACCGCAAGTTCCAACGCCTCCGGCACATCCGTCTTATTCAGCACCACGATCCTTGGGCGATCTTTCAAATCGCCCAAGCCGACGTCGTGCGCCAACTCAGACTCATACTGGGCCAACTCATTTTCAAGCGCTTCGATGTCCGAAATGGGATCTCGGCCGGGCTCCATCGTTGCCGTATCGACGATATGAGCGAGCACCGCCGTGCGTTCAATATGGCGCAGGAAGTCCAACCCCAAACCCTTGCCTTCTGATGCCCCCGGGATTAAGCCCGGTACGTCGGCAATGGTAAAAGTCTCATGCCCAACATGGACCACGCCCAGGTTCGGAGCCAAGGTGGTGAATGGATAATCGCCGATCTTCGGCTTTGCCGCCGAGATCACGGAGATAAGGCTGGACTTGCCAGCAGAAGGGAAACCGAGGAGGCCAACGTCCGCCATGGACTTGAGCTCGAGGGTGACGTCGTGCTTTTCCCCTTCTTCCCCCTTCAACGCAAACCCGGGTGCTTTACGTGCAGCACTGGCAAGCGCTGCGTTGCCCAGTCCGCCATGCCCACCTTCGGCAGCGATGTAGCGCATGCCATTGGTGGTCAGGTCTGCCATGACCTCACCCTTTTCGTTGAGGACAACCGTGCCTGCGGGGACCTCTAGTACGAGATCCTCCCCCCGCGCGCCATTGCGGTGGTCACCGGCGCCATTGGCACCGCGCTGTGCCTTGATATGCGGACGGTAGTGCAAATCCAACAGGGTGTGTACCTGCGGCGATGCCTCGAGGATGATGTCACCACCGTGTCCGCCGTTTCCGCCGTCGGGACCGCCCAACGGCTTGAACTTTTCGCGGTGGACCGAGGCACAACCATTACCCCCATCGCCGGCCTGAAGATGTAAAACCACTCGGTCAACGAATCGGTTCATGGTGCTTTCCTTTACTTTCCTACCGCCAAAACTGCGTCAACGAGAACTAACCGCATCTGCTATCGCTGTGCTATCCCCAGCTCAGTCGCCGCGGTGCGATCAACCTCGGTCATGATCTACGTCTATGCCGAGGAGCCATCTGGGTGCGACGATCACCAACCGGCAATACCATCGCCCATCCTAATAGCTAATAACCCCAGCGAGTCTAGTTACCAGTCTGCCAAAAGCCTAATGCTTGCCGACGCCTGTCAACGCTTGCCGACGCCTGTCAATGCTTGCCGACGCCTGTTCCGGCAATCTGATCTTCTTGGAGCAGCCATCGGTGATGCTTCCCGCGGTGATGAACGCGGGAACATTTCCTGTCCGGCGTTGCAAAAAGGGATATGTTTGACACACGAAAGTCTAAGAACAGAAAGGCTCTCAAATAATGGCGAAGTTTGGGGTCGCGAAAACACTTCTCGTGGTAGGGGCGGTAGTCCTCGTGCTACTTGTGATATTGGTTGTGTTTTTCGCGCGAGAGGTCGATGAACGCCTTTCTCCGCCTCACCTCAGTGGCGATCAACGACGCACGTTTGAACAGGTAGAGCCCAGCTTGCTCGCCGAGCTGCCACCCAATTCCAGCGTCAAAGCCGACCCGGCTCATGACAGGGAGCCAACTATCATGGCGCGACTCGACCTAGGTGAGCGCGATATCGATTCTGCAGTAGCTCTAATTAACGCTGCAGAACGCACACTTGCAGCTCATGCCCCAAAGGACTGGCGCACGGCGATCGAACGCGCGGATTTCACCGCCCCAGGCACCTGGTATTCAGTTCAAGGCAACTCCACCCCGGAATTGACTCAACAGCTGCGGTATGTCGCTTATTTCCCAGCGAAGCAAGGAACCGCTGTCCTAGTTTTTCCAAGTTCGGGTGTGGCCAATTTCGTGGTGGATGACCAGCTGTCTTGCCAGGATATCCTCGCTGCTCTTGGGAAACTTCCGGCAGATAACGTAGGACTGACCACGCGCGTCAATCTGCGCCCGTGCCACCAAGAGCAGGCGATGTACTCCATGTACTTTCGGCCCGAAACAGTGGAGCAACAAGCAGCTGCGCTGCAGCAGTTCGTGACTGCCGGCCCCAAAACGGTCAAGCATGAAGCAACCTCGCTCCCCGACGGCACACTGGTGATCAACGAGACGAAGTACAGCGGGCAGAAGAAGCCTAACCCTGCCGACTCTTACGCTCAGGCGTGGCCAGGAGGCACAGTGCGGATGCAGTTCAACGACTTCAGCATCCGGATGGACGGTTCCATTTCGGAGCACTAGACCTGGGTTGTGTTGCTCCCGCAGAGCAATACCCTCAATTTGTTCGGTACCGCGTTGTGCGCTCGTGGCGGGGTGGGCCGGTGTAGAAAAGTTTGCGGTGTAGCGATGAGGGGTCTAGTAAAGAAAAGTGTGTCTCTGATGCGTGTTTTCCGCAGTGTTGTGGCCCTGAAGCCAGTATTTACTGTGGTCTGGGAGCCGTAGCCGCTCGATGTCGTCACTTCGGTGTAGTCGGACTACCGCTGCGGGATTATATTCATTAAAAAACGCTGCTCTACGTAGTCAGACTACGCCGAAGCGACGACATAGCACTTGTGCAGTACACCCGCACGGCCGACGACACGCCGACCGGACACACTTTTCTTTACTCAACCCGCGATGAGACTTGTGGCTCTAGCGCCAACCGGACACTCACTTCTTCACTTAACCCAGGGCAGACATGCGAAAATCCCCGTCCTATTGGACGGGGATTCTTGCTCGTATTTAGCTGTATTAAGCTTCTACGGTCTCAGCTGGAACGATGTTCACAGTGCGACGGTTGCGCTTGATCGCGAACTGGACTGCGCCAGCCTTGAGAGCGAACAAGGAATCGTCGCCACCACGGCCAACGTTCTCGCCTGGGTGGAACTTGGTTCCGCGCTGACGGATGAGGATCTCGCCGGCCTTGACCTGCTGACCACCGAAGCGCTTAACGCCAAGGCGCTTTGCCTCGGAATCGCGACCGTTAGAGGTCGAGGATGCACCCTTCTTATGTGCCATTTGGTTTCCCTCCTTCAGGAAAGCTAAAAGCCTGCCGGCTTACTTGATACCTGTTACCTTGACAACGGTCAGTGGCTGACGGTGGCCCTGACGCTTCTTGTAACCAGTCTTGTTCTTGTACTTCAAAATCTTGATCTTCGGGCCCTTGGTGTGCTCGACGATCTCAGCGTTAACGCTGACCTTCGAAAGCTTTTCAGCATCGGTGGTTACAGTTGCGCCATCGACGAGCAGAACCGGGGTGAGAGCCACGGACGAACCTGGCTCACCCTCGATCTTCTCGACCTTGACGAGGTCACCTTCGGCAACCTTGTACTGCTTTCCGCCGGTCTTGACGATCGCATACATAGGAGGGCTACCCCTTTATCTAGAACTCGGCTCGGACACCTAAGTTGGGGCCCGAATGGACAAATATTTTTGGCGTTTACCTCGCGACTGCGCATCTCATTTGGCGCGCGGAAGCGATCTGTAAACAGCGACTGTCAAAGACTACCCGGTAAACACCCAAAAATACAAACTGCCTACTAGTTAGCCTTCCTGTTTCCGTACAACCCGGCGCCTACGGCGTGTCCCCTGTGACGATTGAGGCTTTTGTTGCTTTGCGACGACCGGTTGCTCTTTCTCAACGACCTGCTGAGCCACCGGTTGTACGACTCGTCCAGAAGCCAACTTCTTCACGGCGCGTCGTCGCCCCCGACGTGGGGTACCCGTCGCTACGGCTTCCGCAGCGACAGGTTGCTTGACCTCGGGTTCTGGTGCTTGAGTCTCCAGTTGCGGCGCCAGGCGCTTGACCACACGTCGGCGTCCGCGTTGCCGCTGAGTCTTTACACCAGCAGTATTTTCTTCGGGTTCCCGGACTGGATCTTCGGCAATCGTAGCGTAGTCCTCGGGCTTTGGTTCGTGATCCGAAACGGAGTTGCCTCGGGTTGCGCGACGTCGTCGAGGCGATGCCTTAAACGCAGCTAGGGCTTCGTCATAGGTCTCGGCCGGGCGGTAATCCGCACCCGAAGGTTCTTCGGGGTCTTGTTCATCCGCCGACGCTACTGCTTCTTCGGCAATCTGCTGGATGTCAAAGGTCGCTTCGTTCTTCGCCCGACGACGACCACGACGACGCGCTGGGGCCGGGCTGGATTCTTCGGGTTCGGTGTCGAGGACCACTACGGCGTCGGCAAGCTCCTCGATGGACTTCTTTGGCTCCTCGTGCTGCATCGCCACGACCAGCGGATGTTGTTTCGGATCATGCTCGGGATGGCTCGGCACGGTTGGGATAGTTTCGTGTTCGGCGCGCGAGCGCTTGCCGTAGACCGGGCGCTCCTCCACCTGCTCGATGGGATCGCTATGCACGATCAGGCCACGGCCAGCGCAGCATTCACACTCAGTAGCGAAGGTTTCCAGCAATCCGGTACCGAGCTTCTTGCGCGTTACCTGCACCAAGCCGAGGGAAGTCACTTCGGAGACTTGGTGGCGGGTTCGGTCCCGGCCGAGTGCTTCGGTGAGGCGACGCAGGACCAGGTCTTGGTTTTCTGGCAGCACCATATCGATGAAGTCGATCACGATCATGCCGCCCATGTCGCGCAGGCGCATCTGACGGACGATTTCTTCGGCTGCCTCGAGGTTGTTCTTGGTGACGGTTTCTTCGAGGTTGCCACCAGCACCGGTGAACTTGCCGGTGTTGACGTCAATCACAGTCATGGCTTCCGTGCGATCGATGACCAGGGTGCCTCCGGAAGGCAACCACACCTTGCGGGAAAGTGCCTTTTGGAGTTGCTCATCGATTCGGTACGCCTCAAAGGCGTCCACGCCGCCGTGCTCGGCAGCCTGGTACTTGACCACTCGATCAAGCAGATCAGGCGCAACTGACTTCACGTAGGCATGCACGGTGCTCCAGGAACGTCGACCATCGACGATGAGATGGTCAAAGTCCTCATTGAACAGGTCACGAACGACCTTAACCAGCATGTCCGGTTCCTCGTACATGGTCACCGGTTTCGCGCCCTTGGCGGATTTCTCCTCCGCGGTGCGCTGTTGGATCTGTTCCCACAGGTTATGCAGGCGGTTCACATCGGCTCTGATTTCCCGCTCGTGCACGCCTTCGGCTGCGGTGCGGATGATGGCGCCGCCATCGCCGGGGATGACCTCTTTGAGGATCTCCTTGAGGCGCTTGCGTTCTGTTTCTGGAAGCTTCCGGGAGATCCCAGCGGAACGACCACCTGGAACATAGACCAAGAAGCGGCCTGCGAGCGAGATTTGCGTCGTTAAGCGGGCACCCTTGTGCCCAACTGGGTCCTTAGAGACCTGCACGAGGACCTGGTCACCGGACTTGAGCGCCTGCTCAATCTTGCGGGAACGGCCACCGAGACCAGCGGACTTCCAATCCACCTCACCGGCGTAGAGCACGCCATTACGCCCCTTACCGATGTCGATGAATGCAGCCTCCATGCTCGGCAAGACATTCTGCACGCGACCGAGGTAGATGTTGCCCACCATGCTGGACTGGGTTTCAGACGTTACGAAATGCTCCACGAGCATCTCGTCTTCCAAAACGCCGACCTGAGTGACGTAGCCGTGGCCGTCGGAACGCTGCTTTTCGCGAACCACCATGGTTCGCTCGACCGATTCGCGTCGCGCGAGAAACTCAGCTTCAGAAACGATGTGACGCTTCTTGCGGGACTCCTCCCGACGCTCAGAACGGCGCCGGCGCTGCGCCTCCAGACGCGTGGACCCCTTGATCCCCATGGGTTCCTCGATGGTTTCCTCGTCAGTTGCGCCCTCCGAGGCCTCAAGGTCGCTATTATCGACGCCCGTCTCGCCGTCCTGCTGCGTCGAGCCTTTGCCACGCCCCCGGCCCCTACGCCCGCGTCGCTTCGAACGAGATGAGTTGTCATCTTCGTCTGAATTGTCCGCGAAATCATCATCTTCTGCTTCATCGGCAGAGATAACGAGTGGTTCCGGCGCCTGGAAAATCGGGGTAACAAAGGTAGTTTCTGCTGGTGGCGGGGTCACTTCAGGGACCACATCTTCCAGCAGCTCTGCGTCTTGTTCAGCAAGAGCGGCGGCGTGGAGGTCGATCGCGGCCAGTTGCTTCTCGACCTTCTCCTCAATCTGATGGATCTCGTTGGCGACGTTCTTTTCGACACGGCGTCGCAACGCATCGTCTTCAGAGTCTTCGGTGCTTTCGACGAATTCAGGCACTGTGTGTGGAGCCGGCTCCTCGACGAGTTTGGCAGCGCTCTTGGTGGCTTTTTTGGCTGCCTTTTTAGCGGCTTTCTTGGCGGGCTTCTTGGCGGGCTTCGTCTTCGGTTCTGGCGTTTCTGCCGGGTCAAGCACGTCCAGCACACGGTGCACTTCGTCGGTGCTCAGGTTGGATTGCGCGACTTTCACTAGACCCAGTTTGTCCAGCTCAGCGATGAGTTCCTTCGAGGTCAATCCTAGTTGTTTCGCCAGGATGTGAACTCGTGTTTTCTCACCGAGTTGCGCTCTATCAATTTTTGCCACAGTTTTCTCCCTGTGCTTTTGGTCGTCGTTACGGCCCGGGCGCTGGTACTTGGCTTATTTGCTGGCGGGGTACCGCCGCCACACAGGCCGCAACTCGAATCGTATGAAGCTTGTTCGACATCAGGGTCTCGCTCAGCGAATCTGCGAGGTTCTCAACCCATGCAGAGCGGGCGCGACCCAAACGTTAACCCCATTGTGTCACAGCTTGCCACCGTTGGCGTTGATAGGCGCAGTCAGTACACTAACGAACATGAGCTCCGAAAAGCCCAAATGGGTTCCCTATGTCCCCCTCGCCGCCACCGTTGGACTGACGAAATCAGGCCTGCTCAGCCCAGGGCTTATCGACGCTCCCCTTTGGATTTTCTTCCCCTTGCTCGCCCTATCCATCGTCGTATTAATCCCTGAGTTCCGACGCGGGACCCACAAGCAAGTAGATTGCTACCGGCCAGAGAACGTGGAGTACCCGCCATTTCCTTGGGTACGTGTCGCAGCCCCATGGTTAATACTGGCCGCCGGCGATGTTTCCCAAGCTTTCGGATTCTCTCTTGGCGGGACGATCTCACCTTGGGTACCTGCGGGAAGCTTGTTCTTGATAATCACAGTAGCGCTGACCTATTCCTTTACTCACCTCCAAGACGCCGCGATTCGTCAAGGACCACGACGTGCAAGAATGCTGGCAGCCCGCGGGCTAGAATCAGTGACCGCGCACCGAATAGACGTGATGAGCAAACATCGACAATTCGCGACCGGGCTTATCAACATGAACAGCTTCGACGGGACCCGCGCCCAAGCCCGTCTCGTAGCCAACTTCCAGCAACTGACAGCGACAGAAGTGCTAGACAAGGCTAAAGAACTCGAGTCGGTGGGCCTTGCAAAAATCTCTCCGATTATGTTCCCGGACGAACCCGAAAAGTGGTGGGTCGAGCTGACAGAGCTGGGAGTACGCACGCTCGCAGCGACGCAGCGGAGGTAGGTTTGGTTGCCTGCATGCCAATCTACGGGCTGTCATCCACTGGCTGTCATCTACGGTGCGCTAAATTGCACAAAACCGCCCCGAATCCAGCAAATCCGGCACTTTCACGCACCCTCGATGACAAACCACCTACATGCCACCCACGACAAACCAAAAATCCGCCCGACTAGCTACTGCCAGTCGGGCGGACTCTCCTCAAGCGCAGATTAGAGGTTAGGGAACCAGATTCCAATTTCGCGCTCTGCAGATTCTGGGGAGTCAGAGCCGTGAACGACGTTCTCGCCAACGGTCAGTGCAAAGTCGCCACGGATGGTGCCAGGAGTTGCCTTAGAAACAGGATCGGTGCCACCTGCGAGCTGACGCCAAGCGTCGATGGCGCGCTCGCCTTCAACGATGCCGGCAACCAGCGGAGCGGAGGTGATGAAGGAGACCAGTTCACCAAAGAATGGCTTATCAGCATGCTCGGCGTAGTGCTTTTCAGCGGTTTTCTTGTCTGCAACACGCAAATCCATAGCGACGAGCTTCAGCCCCTTGCGCTCGATACGAGCGATGATTTCGCCTACATGGCCATTGGCAACGCCGTCTGGCTTGATCAAAATGAGAGTACGTTCAGTCATATTTGCCATTGTACGGCATGTTTGACCACACGCCCGGTTACCCCCGTTTATGCAATACTTTTTCGCTTCTAAGTAAAAAGGGAACTTTCGTTCTTTGAAGATCTTAACCATCGGTTACATGCTGACATATAAACATTGATTACTACTGTTAGATTGGCATTTTTCCCACAAAAAGGTAAACGGTAGGTAAACAACTGCCCCATCTCGGGGCAACAGAACAAAATACCACCAGCCCCACCCCTCCCACAGGTAACAAGCTGGCAATTCCCTCACTAAAGTCTGACCAGAATTTCCTTGCTTCCAGATTGCGGACAGGCAACGCTTAAAGAGTCATTAAGACAATCGATGCCGATTTGCACGCACCTCCACGGACACCGAATCAGTATCTTCACACCCACATTCACATCAGAAGGAGGCTCCACAGTGAAGCTCACCACCTCGTTCGGTAGCGTTCTCGCCGCCGGCGCATTGATTTTGGGATTGGCAGTTCCAGCGCAAGCTGCCACCACCGTAGACACCTACCCGGAGACTCCTAAGCTGAATCCGCAGCTGCCACTCGTGCACACCCTGCACGGCTCGGACTCTATCAAGGCAAACATCCACAATCCGTACCCGGTTTGTAACGCTTGGGAAGACTACCGCACCGTAGCCTACAAGGTCACCGATTCCTTCACCCCGGCTGGCACGGTTTCTACCACCAACTACACCAAGGACGACATCAACCTGGAGCAGTCGCTGTCCAAGACTCAGGCGATCAAGCTGAACGTCCAGGGCGACCAAACCTCCACCGTCAGCGCTAATGCTGGCTACTCCGAGAAGGGCGCTTCCTTCGGCATCGCCGCTTCCTTCGCTCAGAAGATCGGCCTGTCGGCGTCCTACGAACTGTCTTGGCAGGTCGGCCAGAAGATCGGTCCTTACAAGGTTCCTGCAGGCCACACCGGTGAGGCTAGCTACGGCTTCCGTGCCGTAACCTTCTCCGGCACCCAGCAGTACTGCAAGCTGGACGGAACCTGGTCCAACCCAACCCCATGGGTGGCCCTGGTCCCAGTGAAGAATGAAGTTCAGGTCCGCACTTACGACACCTTGACCGGCGCACACCCAGGCATCAACCCTGCTGAGCTTACCGACGAGCACGAGACGGCTCCTGTCGATCCAGAAACCCACGAGACGGTCGATGCTGCCGACCCAACCCCTGAGGAAGTTCAGGACCTCACCGGCGTTACCCCTGAGGCTCCAGTCGAGCTGAACACGACGCACGACATCGCACCTCACTTCACTGTTTCTAGCGCAAAGGCTGCTGGTTATGCTGGCGTTGTTGCGGTCAAGCTGCGCAACGAAGGCTCCAAGCGCTACTTCAACGAAAACGGTGTCACTACCTTCCGCGTTGATATCAAGACTGCTGATGGTCCTCAGGAAGTTGACCGCCCGATCTCCGGCTACGGAAAGAATGGCGCACACATCCGCGACCTCGGCTACGACCGCGCAAAGTCGACCCGCACCTTCGAGATCACCCTGTCCAACCCGGTTGAGGTCGGCGATGATCAGACCGTGGCTACCCTCCACTTCGGCGACGGCAACACCAAGCTCGGCCGCTTGAAGAACAACATCGTTATCACCCAGACCACTCGTCTGGCTGACGACAACTCCACCAACAATGACCAGAACGTCGACTCTCGTTCTGCCACCCAAGATGATTTCGGCAACGACATCGAGGGCCTCTTCTAAGCAATAAGTGCTACAACCCAACAAGCGGGTGTGATCTGGAGAAAAACCAGGTCACACCCGCTTGGTGTATTTATGGCTACGCGGCGTCGACAAGCTGGCGGGCAGTGAGCAGATCAGCGTCGCGGTACCACAAGCGAACCTGCTTGATGGCGGCTATCTCCTGCCCACGTGCTTTCATGTCCCGGATCGTCGCTAGTTGCTCATCGTCTAAGACAATGGGGTTTCGCTGCAGGCGCTGTTCGCGAGCCCGCTTCTGCATCCCGGTGAAAAGCCTTCCCCCGGCGAGGACGATCAGCAAGACCGGCACCCACCATGGGTTGCCGGCAAACTTCGTGTAAACCGCCGCTAGTGCGAAAACCGCTGCCAGGAAAAAGTCGAGATTGCGCATGGCACAAATCCTACTAAGCTGGACCCATGACTGCAGTTGAAATCCTCACTCCTCGCGATGTTCCCCTAGGCGGGCCGCGCGCCATGACCGTCCGCCGCACCCTGCCACAGCGCCAACGTTCCCTCATCGGCGCATGGTGCTTCATTGACCATTTCGGCCCCGACCGGCAGCGCATGGACGTCGCCAGCCACCCCCACACCGGCCTCCAAACCGTAACCTGGCTTTTCGACGGCACCATCAAACACCACGACTCGGGCGGATTCCACGCCACGGTTTACCCAGGCGAAGTCAACCTCATGACCGCAGGAAACGGCATTTGCCATACGGAAGTTTCCATATCCGAAACCCTCCACGGCGTGCAACTGTGGACGGTACTACCGGACTCAGATCGCTTTAGCGCACCACGAAAGCTCGACCATCATCGACCCGAGCCACGCGCGATCACGGGAGCAGTGGTACGCGAGTTTATCGGCGGTCCCTCCCCCATCGAGACCTTTTCAGGGCTAGTGGGCACCGAAATTCTCCTCGAGCCGGGCGCAGACATCGAATACCAGCTCAACCCCGAGTTCGAACACGGCTACCTGCTTGATTCCGGAGATCTGACTGTCGGTGACACCTCAATTCCACTCCATGCTCTGGGCTACACCGGGATTGGGGAAGCATCAGTACGACTGCGCTCCGAGGAAGGCGCCCGCGTGGTCCTGATCGGTGGCGAGCCACTGGGCGAAGAAATCGTGATGTTCTGGAACTTCATCGGCCGCAGCTACGAAGAAATCGAGGCGTTCCGAGCTGCTTGGGAGGCGGAATCCGAGCAGTTTGGCGAGGTCGAAGGATACGAAGGTAACGGGCCACGTCGCCTGCCAGCCCCTGCACTGCCAAATGCACAGATCAAGCCACGCAAGAACCCACCACCCGTAGCGCAACCATAGTCCTTACATTTGGGCTCGCTGTTGCTGGTTGGGTGTCGCGCCCCCCAGGTTTCAGCGAGCCGCTTAGGGCTTCGGAGCGCTTAGGGCTTCGGAGCGCTTCGGGGTTCGGGGTGCTTCGGGGTTCGGAGCGCTTCGGGGTTCGGGGTGCTTCGGGGTTCGGGGTGCTTCGGGGTTCGGGGTGCTTCTTACCGCGACCAATTTGTGCTGCAGACCTGCTATGTCGTCCCCTCGCGGTAGTCGGACGAGGGTGTCAGATGGTTTGTGTGTGGGGTTCCACCACATAGTCCGAAGGATGAACCATTATGACACCTATGTCTCCGAAGAAGCATCAGGATGCCGATCAAGTTAAAGCTGTTTCCAATAGGATCATGGCGAGCCCGGAATTATCGACACTGATCGGTGAGCTAGCCCAGGCTGCCGATGGCGACATCAACGCGCTTGTTCGTGGTGTGCTGCAGTCATCGATCAACAGCGGGCTGGCCGCTGAAATGGATGCCCACCTGGGTTATGAATCCGGTGACCGTACGGCAAAGGCCACTGCTGGGCAGACGAACCATCGCAATGGTAGTTATTCAAAAACAGTCGACACGAACTACGGGCCGATCGATATTGATGTGCCCCGGGATCGTGATGGGTCGTTTATCCCGCGAATGGTTCCCAAAGGCGCCCGCCGGATTACAGAGCTGGATGACATGATCGTGTCGTTGTATGCCGGCGGCATGACGATTAGGGATATCCAGCACCATATCCACACGTCCTATGGGGTGGATATGTCCCATGAGACGATCAGCAACGTCACCGATAGCGTGCTGGATGCCGTCATGCAGTGGCAGCACCGCAAGCTGGATGCGTTTTATCCCATCATGTTTTTAGATGCCATCCGTATCAACGTCCGCGACGGTGGCAGAGTCGTTAACAAGGCTGCCCACATTGCTGTAGGCATTGACCTCGACGGAATCAAACACATCCTCGGCATCTGGGTTGCCGCCAATGAGGGTGCATCGTTTTGGTCAGGGGTATGCGCTGAACTGGCTAATCGTGGAATTGAAGACGTCTTCATCGTTGCCTGCGACGGGCTGAAAGGTCTGCCGGAAGCTATTGAAGCGACCTGGCCGCACTCGCTGGTGCAGACCTGTGTGGTGCATCTGATCCGTAACGCCAACAAATACGTCGCCTACGGTGACCGCAAAGCCGTCTCCGCCGCGCTGAGAGAGGTCTACACGGCAGTCAATGAGACCGAAGCACGCAGCGCGCTTAACCGGTTTGCTGACAGTGACCTCGGTAAGAAATACCCACAATCTGTCTTGGTATGGGAACGCGCCTGGGAGAGGTTTGTACCGTTTCTGCAGTTCACTCCTCAGGTGCGGAAAATGATCTACACGACCAACGCGATCGAATCACTTAATAGTGAACTGCGTAAAGCCACCCGCAATCGCATCCAGTTCCCCAACGATATCGCTGCTGTAAAAGCGCTGTGGTTGACGATCTGCACGATCGAAGACAAACGAGCACTCAAGCGTGCAAAGAAAGCGAAAGGGGCACCGAAACCAGATAAATCAGGACGCATAATCGAAGGGAGAACAACCGTCGGCTGGATGGAAGCACTCAACCAAATGATCGTCGCCTACCCCGACCGATTCGCCCCATACATCTAGCAACCAAACCACCACACACAAAAAACTTGACACGCCCTAGTCGGACTACACCGAAGCCCTATTTTTGGCGATATTTTGCCGTTCTGCGTAGTCCGACTACCGCGAGGGGACGACATAGAGCTTCTAAAGCCCTAGGTCAAGCGCCCACCCACAGCCGCACATCGAATACAGCCACACATCGACCCCCGCCACATGAGCGCCCTCGTCGGGATTACCCCATCAGGTCAAAAATTCCTCTGATCAGGCAATTCCGGCCTCGCCTAGGTGTGCTGTGTGGTTAGCAACCCGCGGCGCATCCGCTCGATGAGATTCTTTCGCAGGATGAGGATGTAGAACCAAACGGCAGCGAAGATCAAGCCCATGATCCCCGCGGAATAATGCACGAAGAATCCGCCGACAACAGCGATGACCTGCAGCGCGATATTCACGGGCAACGCGTAGGGCTGCTTCTGCACAAAGGCCCAAAGAAAGTGGAATACACCCAAAACGGTGACAAACACCCAGTTGAAGGTGGTCCAGTGTTCGCCCGAATCAACTTTGGCGATCACGGTAAGAATGAGCAGCAGGGCGATAGATTCCAGCACGAGGGTGCCAGCCATGACACCTCGTAGTCCCTTCATGGGGTCTTTCGCCGGGGCGTGTCCAGGGCCGAGTGGGCCGTATTCGACGTCTTTGCTCATGCTGGGTCCTTTCCGAAAAGTGCTCGGGCTTCGCCGGCAGTCACGACCGAACCCGTAATGATAACGCCTGATCCGGACATCGGTCCGTCGGTGTCTTCGGCCAACTCTACTGCGAGCTCGATCGCGTCCGGTAGACGCGGAGCAACGTGGACGCGTTCCTCGCCGAAAATTTCGCGCGCGATGTCTGCCAGCTCGTAGCAATCCAATGCCCGCGGAGACGTGTTTTGGGTTATCACGATGTCGTTAAGGTATGGCTCGAGTTCGGTAATCACGCCGCGGACGTCCTTGTCTGCGAGCACCGAAACCACACCGACCAACCGAGCGAAGTTGAAGTCGCGGGCGAGCGCTTGCCCCAGTGCGCGGGCGCCGTGCGGGTTGTGAGCGGCATCGATAAAAGTGGTAGGTGTTGCACGGACCCGCTCCAGGCGACCTGGGGATTCAACCTGTGCGAAGCCCGCCCGCACAGTCTCGAGGTCCAACTGGCGGCCGGAGCCGGCACCGAAGAACGCCTCCACTGCGGCCAAAGCGACCGCGGCGTTGCGTGCTTGGTGCTCGCCGGAAAGGGGTAGGAAGATGTCTTCGTAAACACCGCCGAGGCCACGCAGAGTAATTTGCTGGCCACCGACGGCGATGCTGCTGGATATCACGCCAAATTCGGAACCTGCGCGGGCCACCGCGGCGTCGACCGAGATCGCTTTCTCCAGGATCACTTGGGCGGCTTCCGGCTCTTGCTCGGCCATGACCACAACATTGTCTGGTGGGGTGAGCAGGTCGTCTGCGTCCCACCGCGACTTAATAATGCCGGCCTTTTCGGCAGCGATTTCCGCGAGAGTGTCCCCCAAGATCCCGGTGTGGTCGAGGCCGATCGGCGTAATCACGTTGACGTCAGCGTTGATGACATTCGTGGCATCCCAACGTCCACCCAGTCCTACTTCCACCACTGCGACCTCCACGGGTGCGTCGGCAAAAGCGGCGTAGGCCATCGCCACTAGGATCTCGAATTTCGACATTGGTACCGACGCCCGCGCGTCAACCATCTCAACATACGGTTTGATTTCTTCCCAGGTGCGCACATAATCCCGCGGGTGAATCGGCTGCCCGTCGATAGCTATCCGCTCGGTGACGAGCTGCAGGTGTGGGCTGGTGGTCCGGCCGGTGCGCCGGTGGAAGGCCCGCATGAGGGCCTCGATCATGCGCACTGTCGACGTTTTCCCGTTCGTCCCCGCAACGTGGATTGCAGGGAAAGACCGTTCGGGGTTGCCGAGCAGATCCATGAGCATTTCGATCCGCTCCAGCGAAGGATCGATCTGGGTCTCGTTCCAGCGCTGGTCCAACTCGGATTCGACCTCGGCCAAGGCCGCCAGATCCTCTGCCGTGATCTCCGCAGGCGCGGGCGCGTTGGTGGGGCCGGCGGCGTCGATAGGCAGGGTTAGCCCGGTTTCTTCAAGGGATACTTCCCCGAAATCCTTGTGCATGGTTAGCTAAGCTCCTGCAGGCGGGCGGTGATCCGATCGAATTCCTCTTGTGCGATCTGCTGACGCTGCTTGATCTTTTCCACCACCGCGTCCGGCGCCTTAGCGAGGAATGCCTCATTACCCAGCTTCTTCGCCGTCGTCTCGAGCTCCTTCTCCGCAGTCTTCAGGTCCTTTTCGAGGCGCTTGCGTTCCGCAGCGAGGTCAACGGTTCCAGAAGTATCCAGTTCCACCTCGGTGGTCCCGTGGCTGAGGCGGATCTCAATGCTTGCGCTTGGTTGGAAGTCCGCTGGCTTCTCGACGCGTGCGAGGGTCCGAATCGTGTCCTCCAAGCCCACGAGGTCGCCGAATTCGAGGCGGGCCGGCACCCATTGCGATGGCTTCACGCCTTGGTCCGAACGGAAGCGACGGATCTCGGTGATGAGTTTTTGGGCATCTGCAATGCGACGACGTGCGTCTTCATCAGTTACTTCGCCGCCATTAGTCATCTCCTTGGTTGGCCATTCGGCGATGACGAGGGACTCGCCGTCGGTCAGGGCTTTCCAGAGGGTTTCGGTGACGAACGGCATCGCTGGGTGGAGCATGCGCAGGACAGCATCGAGCACGCGACCGAGGACGAGCTTGGTGTTTTCCCCTTGTTCGCTGTTGCCTTCGCGCGGGATTTGAACCTTGGCAATTTCGAGGTACCAGTCACAGAGCTCATCCCAAGCGAAGTGGAACAGCAGCTCGTTCGCCTTGGCGAATTGGTAGCGGTCGAGGTAGTCGTCGACCTGTGCGCGGACTTCTTCGAGGCGGTCGAGGATCCACTTGTCGGCGTCGCTAAGCTGGGCACGCTCTGGCAGGCCACCGACGACAGCGCCATTCATCAGGGCGAATTTGGTGGCGTTGAACAGCTTGGTGGCGAAGTTACGCGAGCTTTGCGCGGCGTCCTCGCCGACGGGGAGGTCGACACCCGGGTTAGCGCCGCGGGCCAGGGTGAAGCGGAGAGCGTCGGCGCCGTAGCGCTCCACCCAATCCATCGGGTCAATGCCATTGCCGAGAGATTTCGACATCTTGCGGCCCTGCTCGTCGCGGACCAGGCCGTGGAGGAAGATGTCGGTGAATGGTACTTGCTTGGTGCCGAAGGTACCGAACATCATCATGCGAGCTACCCAGAAGAACAGGATGTCATAGGCGGTGACCAGCACCGACGTGGGGTAGAACTTGTCGAGTTCAGGTGAGCCCTCCGGCCAGCCCATCGTGGAAAATGGCCACAGTGCAGAGGAGAACCAGGTGTCCAGGACGTCTTCGTCTTGGACGTATCCTGCTGGTGCTTCCTCACCTGGCCCAACGCAGACGACTTCCCCTTCCGGCCCGTACCAAATCGGGATACGGTGGCCCCACCACAGCTGGCGGGAAATTGTCCAGTCGTGCATGTCATCGACCCAGTCGAAGTAGCGAGGTTCGAGGTTCGTTGGGTGAATCTTGGTCTCGCCGGTGCGAACTGCGTCGCCAGCCATCTGGGCGAGCTCGTCGACCTTCACGAACCACTGCAGGGACAGGCGCGGTTCAATGGGCTCGCCGGAACGCTCGGAGTGACCCACGGAGTGCAGGTATGGACGGACCTCCTTAACGATGCGTCCCTGCTCAGCCAGCGCTTCGCGGATCTTGACGCGGGCTTCGAAACGATCCATGCCGTCGAATTGAGTGCCGGTGTCGGCGATGTGGCCGGTGGCGTCCATGATGGTGGGCATCGGCAGGTCATGGCGCTGGCCGAGAGCGTAGTCATTCGGGTCATGCGCTGGGGTGATCTTCACGGCACCGGTGCCGAACTCGGGATCCACGTAAGTATCTGCGACAATGACCATTTCCCGGTCCGCGATGAATGGGTGCTTGAGTCGCTTGCCCACGAGGTCCTTGTAGCGCTCGTCATCTGGGTGGACGGCGACTGCGACGTCGCCAAGCATCGTCTCGACGCGGGTGGTGGCCACGATGACGTGGTCGCCTTCTGGATCGCCGTAGAGGATGGAGACGAGCTCGCCTTCAACGTCCTTGTACACAACCTCAATGTCGGAGACAGCAGTCTCGAGCACTGGAGACCAGTTGACCAGGCGATTCGCGCGGTAAATCATGCCCTGGTCATAGAGCTGCTTAAAGATGGTCTGGACAGCGTTGGACAGGCCCTCGTCCAGCGTGAAACGCTCGCGGGACCAGTCAACGCCGGAACCAATGGCGCGCATCTGGTCAGTGATCTTGCCACCGTATTCGCGCTTCCACTCCCAGACCTTCTCGATGAATTCCTCGCGCTCATAGTCCCAGCGCTTCTTGCCTTCCTTCTCCCGCAGCATAGCCTCAACCTTGGTCTGAGTGGCGATACCCGCGTGGTCCATGCCCGGCAACCAAAGGACCTCAAAGCCCTGCATACGCTTGCGACGCGTGATGGCGTCGATAAGGGTGTTGTTGAGCGCATGACCCATGTGGAGCTGGCCCGTCACATTCGGCGGCGGAAGCATGACGGAAAATGGCTGCTTGTCGCTGTTTGGATCAGCGGTGAAGTAGCCCTTTTCTACCCAACCCTCGTACAGGCCCTTTTCGACGGCCTTCGGGTCCCAGCTCTTTGGAAGTTTGTCCGCGCGATTAGTCATGGTGACTATCTTAACGCGGGACGTGTTGAGGCTTCGCAGCGGTCGAAGGGCCGGTGCGTAGCAATCATTTCGGGCGAATGATTGCTACGCGGTCCTCGGACATTTCATCAGCAAGCAGATCTGCTATCGCGTAGTTTCTTATATCTCTCGAATGATCGCTACACGAGCTATACCCCGAGGACCAGAAATTCCACCTAACAAGACAGTTCTCTGGCTTATCGATGTCCGTCCCCTCCGCTAGATGGAAATCCTTGGATGCCGTATGTTAATGAAGCTATGAACTCGATGTCTGATTACGAATCGGCTGCTTGGCAGCGCCTGATTGAAGAAGCCAACGGAGCTAACACGAAGGCAAACCGAAAGCTCCTTAAAGTTCCCGATAAAATACAGACAAAAACGAAGGAAGTTGGAAGTTTCGTAGGCACTAAGTCTCAAGCTGCCATTCAGAAGATTCCGGGAGCTCAACAGGGTGTCGAAGTGACCTCGGAGCTTCTTGCCCAAGCGATGCAAAAGGCCATGGAGGGCTTGCACTCCGTCACAGTTGACTTCGGTATGAATTCGATTGACACGGGCAAAGTAGTAGAACGACTCAACAAAAAAGGTGCGAAAATCGAGTCATTTGACGAGATTCGCACCCTTGATCTGCGCATCTGCGACCGCGCCACGTCTAACTCAAAGCAGTTGTACTCTCTGGCTGGCATCGCTGAGGGCGCAGCCTCTTCTCTCGTGGTGTCTGGTCTCACGGTTAGTTCAACGGTTTCTGGTGGCACCACAGCCGCCGTTGCGATTGGTGCGGTCGCTACGGATACTGTGGCCGTTTTGACTGGCATGGGACGAATCGTCGCAAGTGTGGCGGCGCATTACGGTTACGACGTGAAGGAGCCAGAAGAAGCAGCGTTTGCTGCTGGTGTCCTTTCATATTCAACAGCATCCGGGAGCGCGGAAAAGGCTGCTTCACTGGCAGCTCTTTCACGGCTGACTCAACAAATGATGCGCAATCCAACTTGGAATCAACTTTCAAGTAATCTCATGGTTCAAGTTCTCAAGCAGGTGTACAAGCTGCTCGGAATGAACCTCACCAAGCGCAAGCTCGCTCAAGCAGTACCTGTTCTTGGAGTCGTCATCAACGGCGGATTGAATGCAAAGATGGCCCAAGATACTTTCCATCGCGCCCACACTTCATACCGTCTTCGGTTCCTCACGGAGAAATACGGCCTTGATCCTGCAGAATGGGCTCCGAAGGTCGACGATCCCGCCACCGACATTCCGCTCATCGATGAAATCATCGAAGCCGAAATCGTAGAGGCGGACTAGCTTTTTCAACGCTCCCCGCCGAACCCGCAAGGCGAAATCCCCCTCCAAGCAGACGCAAAAGCGCCCCGCACAAAGGCGGGGCGCACTGCAGTGAAAAATTAACCGAGCAGGTCCTTCACGGCTTCGCGTTCTTCCTGAAGTTCGGCCACGTTGGCGTCGATAAGCTTACGCTGGAAGTCGGAAATCTCCAGGCCTTCCACGACCTTCCACTCGCCCGCTTCGGCGTAGGTTGGCAGGCCCACGATGATGCCTTCTGGGATGCCGTATGCGCCGGTGGATGGGATCGCGGCGGAAACCCACTGGTCGGTGCCGTTGATCCAGTCATGCATGTGGTCTATCGCTGCGGAGGCAGCGGAGGCAGCGGAGGACTTGCCGCGAACCTCGATGATTTCCGCACCACGCTTTGCGACGCGTGGGATGAATTCATTCTCGTACCAGGCAGAATCTACCAGCTCAGTGACTGGCTTGCCCTCGCACAGTGCGTAGGTGATGTCTGGGAACTGGGTGGCGGAGTGGTTGCCCCAGACGACCATCTTCTCAAAGTCGGTGGAGTCCTTCTCCAGCTTGGTGGCCAGCTGAGACAGAGCACGGTTGTGGTCCAGACGCATGAGCGCGGAGAAACGAGAAGCCGGCACATCTGGGGCAGCGGACTGAGCAATCAGCGCGTTGGTGTTGGCTGGGTTACCCACGACGACAACGCGAATGTCATCGGCGGCATGATCGTTGATGGCCTTGCCCTGTGGGCCGAAAATTTTGCCGTTGTTCGCCAGGAGGTCGGCACGCTCCTCACCCTTGCCGCGAGGCTTTGCGCCGACGAGGAAAGCTGCGGACGCACCATCAAAAGCCTCCGCTGCGGAGGACGTGATACGGATGTTTTTCACCAGCGGGAATGCGGAGTCAAGCAGCTCCATCGCGACACCTTCGGTGGCACCCAGAGCGGATTCAATTTCTAGAAGGTTGAGTTCGACCGGGACATCTTTGCCATAAACATCGCCATTAGCGATGCGCCACAGCAGTGAGTAAGCAATATTGCCAGCAGCACCAGTGACTGTTACTTTCTTTGCAGTCGACATGAGTGTTCCTTTCGTCGGGGATAACAGCTCCTAAGCACCACCCTAGTGACATTCACCGGCCTGCACCGGCCAAGTTAAAAAGTGGTCCACCCTGGGTTGGAGGGACGCAGCGCACTGGGTCACACTCCGAAAACTGGAGCAGCTCAGAAATACACCCCCATATTTAGGAATATCAGCCTGAGTTTCCGCCACATCGGGCAGGTTGGAGGGAAAAACTGCCAACTTTCAGGCACGATGAAAAAAGCTAAGTTATTTTCAACGGTGCTTGTCGTAGGTCACTTTATCCATTCAGGACATCGCGTGTTCGGGGAAGGGGCCGTCGATAAGCCAGCGCTGCCTGGTGAGGCGCGCACTGGTGCGGAAAGGCCATGAACGACGGTGAATATGTCATCCCACGAGGAAGCGAGCGTATCGACGCGCAAAGTCGTAGAAATCGCGCTGATGCGCTTTTCTATCGACGGTTTCGACGAAACCCGGCTTGAGCCCATCGCGCAGGAGTCGGGGATGTCCAAGCGCATGATCCACTACCACTTTGGGGATAAGCGCGGGCTCTACCTGGCTGCGCTCAAGCTGGCTATCGCGCAGCTTCGTCCGGAACCCCAAGACATGGAGCTGGAGTCGACTGTTCCGGTGGAAGGGGTCCGCAAGGTCGTTGAGGTGATCTTCAATCAGATCATGGCTCATCCGCACGCCGTGCGCCTGATGGTGCTGGAGAATCTATTCAACTACGGCGGGCTGAAAGACAGCGCTCCCCTAGCCGACCAATCCGCGGTACTGCTCCAGATGGACAAGCTACTCATGCTCGGGCAAGATGCCGGCGCTTTCCGCCCGGGGATCTCAGCGCTCGATATTTACACGATCATCACGTCCCTGTGCTTCCACCGCACGATCTACCATGCTTCGTTTAGCAACCTCTACAACATGGACCTGCTTGACGACGTCAACCTGGCCGGAAGCCGAAACTTGGCAGTAGACACCGTGCTGGCGTTTCTGACGTCCAACCTCAACTCACAGCACGAGATCAGCTATCTACAGCCACGATCCGATGCGGACGAGGACCGCAGTTCATCCGTGTACGACCTCGATACGGATGTCTTCAGCGAATAACACCGAGGTTCGGTAACGCGACACCCGCGCTGGGCGGTCAGCGCGGGCTAAGTGGCTAGCGCGGGTTAGGCGCTCTTTTCCTCCACGATGAGTTCAGGATCAGCCTCACCGCGCGCCACGTCCGCGGTAATGACCACTTCTTGTAAGTCATCCCGGTCGGGGATGTCGTACATGATCGGCACGAGAATCTCTTCCATGATGGAACGCAACCCGCGCGCGCCCGTCTTGCGTTCCAGTGCCAGATCGGCGATAGCGTCCAAGGCGTCCGGGGTGAAGCGCAAGGAAACACCATCCATCTCAAAGAGGCGTTCGTACTGCTTGACCAGCGAGTTGCGTGGCTCGGTGAGCACTCGGACCAGGGAAGCCTGGTCAAGATTGGTCACCGTAGCAACCACCGGCAGGCGACCAATAAATTCTGGAATCAGACCGAACTTGACCAAGTCTTCTGGGCGCACCTCGGAGAAGATGTCCACTAGGTCGCGCTCGGCAACCGAGCTCACCTCAGCGCCGAATCCCAGCCCTTTCTTACCGCGACGAGCCTCAATGACCTGCTCAAGCCCGGCGAAAGCGCCCGCCACGATGAACAAGATATTGGAGGTATCCAACTGGATGAATTCTTGATTAGGGTGCTTGCGCCCGCCCTGCGGTGGGACCGCAGCCACCGTTCCCTCCAGGATCTTCAACAATGCCTGCTGCACGCCTTCACCCGATACGTCGCGGGTAATCGAAGGGTTCTCCGACTTCCGCGAGATCTTATCAACCTCATCGATGTAGATGATGCCACGCTGGGCGCGGGCCACATCGAAATCTGCTGCTTGCAGCAGCTTCAACAGGATGTTTTCCACATCTTCACCGACGTAGCCTGCCTCCGTGAGTGAGGTGGCGTCGGCGATGGCGAAGGGGACGTCGAGAAGCTTGGCGAGCGTCTGCGCCAAGTAGGTTTTTCCGGATCCGGTCGGCCCGAGCATGAGGATGTTCGACTTGGCGAGCTCAACGTCATCATCACGCTTACGGCCCAGCTGACGAGTTTCCTCCGCGCGAATGCGCTTGTAGTGGTTGTAGACCGCAACCGCGAGCGTGCGCTTTGCGCGATCCTGCCCGATCACGTACTTATCGAGAAACGCCGAAATCTCCTTCGGCCGTGGCAACTTAGCCTCTTCACGTTCCTCGTTGGCGGCCGTGTTGAGTTCTTCTTCGATGATCTCATTGCACAGCTCGATGCATTCATCACAGATATACACACCGCCACCGGCGATGAGCTTCTTCACCTGCTTCTGACTCTTGCCACAAAACGAGCATTTCAGCAGGTCAGCGCTTTCTTGCATGCGTGCCATTAGTGTTTCGTATCTCGCAATCTTGACGTGTCGAAGGCCGGACTAGATGCCTTACCTTACCGCATTCGGTTCGTTGCTTGGTTGCGCACCGCCGAGCGCCTAGCCTATCGACGCCCGGACCTTATTCGCTCGTTCCAACGCTATCCTAGAGGCCACTATTCCCCATTCCACAGAGAGGTTTTCACTCACAATGACTCGCTTACATTCCGTCACTTACGGCCCATCTGAGGGAATCCCACTTGTGTTCGTGGGCTCGCTCGGCTCCAGCGTCAAGATGTGGCTACACCAGCTGGACCACTTTGCTGCGACGCGTCCGGTTATCGCAATCGACTTGCCCGGCCACGGCCACTCGGACGTCATTGCTGGCTCGCCGAGCATGGCGGATTTTGCCGAAGCGGTGCTGAAGGCCGCACCGCAAGGACAGTTCGACCTCGTCGGATTATCGCTCGGCGGGGCAATTGCCCAGCATATTGCGTTGCATTACCCGGATCGCGTTCACCGCTTGGCTTTGGTTTCTACGGCCGCTGTCTTCGGTGAGCCGGAGGCGTGGGTGCACAAGGCTGCAGACGTGCGCGCAGGCAAACTTGATCAATTCTCCCACGGCACTCTCGAACGCTGGTTCTCCCCCGGTTGGCGCGAGTCGCATCCTGCTTCACTTGAATACTGGCGCTCGATGGTCGCTCGCACGGACGCCGAAGGTTACGCGTCAGCATGCATGGCGTTGTCCACGTTTAATTCCCGCGCGGAACTGCCAGGATTGTCGGTGCCTACCCTGGTGGTCGCCGGCATCCAGGACACGTCCACCCCACCGGAGGTTGTGCGTGAGCTCGCTGAACTCATCCCGGGCGCCCACTATGTGGAGCTCGATCCTGCAGCACACCTACTCAACGTCGAGCGAGCGGAGGATTTCAATTCACTTCTGGCAGATTTCCTTGACCAGAAGAGCTAAGAGGCACTATTCACCGAAGCCGATTGCCTTCGAGATGGCCAGAATCCGCACGAAGCGAGCCATCTTGAAGACAATCGGCGAGCTGGAACAAGTAAAGAACTAGCCGTTCAGCTTGCGGTAATCGAAGACCTGGTCAATGATCCCGTACTCGACTGCTTCCGCAGCGGTAAGAATCTTGTCACGGTCGGTATCGATCCGGATCTGCTCCGCAGTCTTTCCGGTGTGGTGAGCTAACGTGGATTCCATCAGGGAACGCATGCGTTCGATCTCACGGGCCTGGATCTCGAGGTCCGAAACCTGGCCCTGGACGCCACCGGTCGCCGGCTGGTGGATCAGAACACGAGCGTTTGGCAGAGCTGCACGCTTACCTGGGGCACCCGCCGCGAGGAGCACGGCAGCAGCCGACGCGGCCTGACCGAGGCAAACGGTCTGGACGTCCGGACGGACGTACTGCATCGTGTCGTAAATCGCCATCAACGAGGTAAACGAGCCACCTGGCGAGTTGATGTACATCGTGATGTCGCGGTCCGGGTCCATGCCTTCAAGAACCAGCAGCTGAGCCATGATGTCGTTGGCGGTAACATCGTCAACCTGGTTTGCCAGGAAGATAATGCGCTCTTCAAAGAGCTTGTTGTATGGGTCCGTTGTCTTCGTGCCGTAAGCGGACTGCTCTACGAACTGTGGAAGGACGTAACGGGAAGTAGGCATCTGCATGAGAGGTGTAGTCCTTCCTAGTTGGTGATCTCGCCGTGCTTGGCGTGCTCGATGACGTGGTCGACGAAGCCGTATTCCTTCGCCTGCTGGGCGGTGAACCACCGGTCGCGGTCAGAGTCCTTGGTGATCTGCTCAAAGGACTGGCCGGTGTGCTCCGCAATAAGTTCAGCCATTTCGCGCTTGGTATGCGCGAACTGCTCTGCCTGGATTGCGATGTCAGAAGCCGTACCACCGACACCTGCGGATGGCTGGTGCATCATGATGCGGGCGTGTGGCAGCGCGTAGCGCTTGCCCTTCGTGCCAGCGGACAGCAGAAACTGACCCATGGAAGCTGCCAGACCCATGCCATAGGTAGCGATGTCGCACGGCGAGTACTTCATCGTGTCGTAGATAGCCATACCTGCGGTGACCGAGCCGCCTGGCGAGTTGATGTAAAGGGAAATATCGCGAGTTGGATCCTCTGCAGAAAGCAGCAAGATCTGGGCGCAAAGTTTGTTGGCGATGTCATCGTCAACCTGGGTGCCCAAGAAAATGATGCGCTCACGCAGGAGGCGCTCGTAGACCGAGTCGCTCAAGTTCATTCCATTTGGAGAGGTCATGTATTCCTACCCTACTAATCGTCGAATGTTGATTCACCCAATCTAACGCACTTCGGGCAGCAATCATGCCCGTGTTCGCTCACAGCGTTGGCAAGATGGACGTCTCCGGACACCGGGCGTCGATAATCGGGCCCCCACCCGGACGGGGTGAAACTAAAACTTATGGTGTCATGATTTGGCGTCTCAAGATATTTCGGCAAGCTGCAGAACGTAAACTGGAAATTGTGCCCTTCGCTAATTTGCCCTCAACCCCTGCTCGCGCCCGGAAACGGCTGCTTGAGTCGGGTTTAGGGCAATGCGTTGGACCGTTTGGTCGACGCGCGAATTTAGCGACGGCGGCAGCCCACGCTGAGATCCCGTTGCCTGTGGCGGAATCCATTTTTGGCGACGAGGCTGGATTTTCAGATGCGCTGCGCCAGCAGGTGCTCGATGTTTTCTATGGTTTCGTACACCCGCAGCTCAACGGGACGGATCCGGAAGATGGGCTCACCAAACGAATTCGGGCAATCGCTCTTGGTTTTCTCCGCTTCGCGATCTCCGAACCAGTGCATATGGGCGCCTATTTCAACGTCTTCAATACCCATCGGCTCCCGGACTCATGGGACTGCAACCTGGGTGACTTCGGCTTGGACCCGCTGCTCAAACTCGTCTTAATCGAAATACAGCGCGACATGGCGCGTCATTCCACAATCGACGACGAGGATCGGCGCAACTGGGTTTGGCTCACCCAATCGCTGTCGATCTATTCCGGGATGATCGGAATGGTTCACTTGAGTACGTTTGGCATTACTCGCCACTTGAGTGATGCCGCCAAGAACCAACTCATGCGGGCTGTCGTCAATCATGTTGTCATCGCGACTGAGGTCACTCGCAACGAGGGGCTCGAACTAGACATCAAACCCGATGGCTTTCTGCCCTCCTCCCCACCCGCAGTTCAAGGTGGCAAGGGCCCCGAGGCTACTTACGCAGCCATCATGTCCTCCGCCATCGCTTGCATCGGACAGCAGTGGGTGGAGGAAGTCACCTTGGATGAGGTCCTGCAGGGCACACCGATCACCCGTACCGAAGCGGTAGCGCTTCTCGACGCCGAAAAGTCCCTCACTCGTCAAGTTGAGGAATACCTTGACCTTGCCACCGCAGAGCATATGCAGGCGATGATGGCGGAGCTTCCTGCTGATTCTTTACCAGTGAACCTCACGAAGGCTGTTGGGTTCGCTTACGTGGAGACGGCGATGGATAACCCCGTTGCTTTTGATGTCCACATTTGGGTCTCGTCTCGCTCGATTGTGCCCGCGTCCTTTGACAACGGCGACGAGAATTTCGAGATGGGCGCATCCTTTTCCATGTTGCAGGACTTGGTCCGCGCGAGTATCGCTTTGGGTGGTGGCGAACGAGACTCGTGGCCATTATTCGAGCAGACCATGAATTTGTGGATGAACGCCCATGGCTTGGCCAAAAGCTTTGCTAACGGCCCGCTGAGCCAACTACCCATCGAGCAGCGGCGCCAGCTAGCTGTTCCAGTGATCGGTGCGACGATCGGGGGTATGGTCACCCAACTCGGGCTGCATCTACCTGGGGTATCCGACGTTTTGGTGGTTGCCGAACGGCCGTAGTTCTTTACAGACCCCAACACAAAAAGGGCGACCCCACCAAAGTGATGGGATCGCCCTTCGCGTTTTTGAATTACTCGGCTTCGGTTTCCGTAGCCTCTTCTTCGATGCCGAAGTACTCGGAGGCATCGATGTTGTTGCCGTCGGTGTCGGTTACGGTGACCTTGCAGATTGCCGACGCAAGCGCCTTGCCGCGACGTACATCGGCCCACAGGTTCGCAATCTGGCCGGACTGGCTCAGCTGAGAAACGAACTGGTTTGGATCCATGCCGTAAGACTGTGCGGTGAACAGAATGTGGTCGGACAGCTCCTGCTGGGATACCTCTGGGTTCTCTTCCTCAGCGAGGACGTCCAGGAACAGCTGGGTACGCACTGCCTGCTCAGCGTTTTCGCGGGAATCCTTATCGAACTCCTCGCGGGAAGTGCCCTGTGCCTGCAGCAAGGACTCGAAGATCTTCTCGTCGCCACCAAACTGGCCGAGCAGCTGCTGAAGCTGGCCCTGGACCTGCTCTTCAACGATGCTCTGTGGAAGTGCGAATTCCGACTTGTCGAGGGCTTCCTTCAGCACCGCGTCGCGAATTGCAGAAGCCTGCTGTGCCTTTGCGTTCTCCTCGACCTGCTTTGCCAGGGACTCACGCAGCTCTTCGATGGTGTCGAACTCGGAAGCCATCTGAGCGAACTCATCGTCAGCTTCTGGGAGTTCACGCAGCTTCGTGGCGGTGATTTCTGCCTTGATGTTGCCCTTGTCGCCGGAAGGGAGGGTGGTTTCGAATTCCACGGTCTCGCCGTTCTTGGCGCCGAGAAGGGCGTCGTCCAGGCCGTCGATAAGCTCACTGCCACCGATCTGGTGGTTGAGGCCCTCGGTGCCGAGGTCCTCAATGGTCTCGCCGTCTGCGTCAGTTGCGGTGATGTTCAGCGTGACGAACTCACCCTTCTTCAGCTTGTGGTTGTGGTCCTTCAGTGTGCCGAAGCGCTCGCGGAGGTGATCGAGCTCGTGATCAACGGCATCGTCGCCCACCTGCAAAGGCTCGACCTCGACCTTGAACTCGGAGAAATCCGGGAGGGTGATCTCTGGGCGAACATCAACGTCAGCGGTGAACTCGACGAGCTCGCCGTCCTCCAACTTGGTGATATCGATGACTGGCTGCCCAATAACCTTCAGCTCATGCTCATCGACAGCCTGGGAGTAGCGAGAAGGCAGCATGTCATTGACGACCTGCTCGAGAACTGGGCCGCGGCCAATGCGCGCCTCCAAAAGCTGGCGTGGCGCCTTCCCCTTACGGAAACCCGGAATGGAAACTTGCTGAGACAAAGCCTGGTATGCCTGATCGAACTCTGGCTTGAGTTCATCAAAAGGAACCTCAACGGTGATCTTGACGCGGGTGTCATTCAGCTGTTCTACGGAACTCTTCACGAGTAATTCTCCTGGGGTGTTCAAGTGACTATTTGCCCAACACTCTACCTGTGTCGATTTTTGACGCTCGGCAAGAGGGGGCCTTAACGCGCTTATCGACGACCAGTTGCCAGATCGGGGATCAATCGAAATACAAAAAATGAGGTATCACCAGAAGGTGATACCTCATTCACTTGTCGGGGCGACAGGATTTGAACCTGCGACCCTCTGCTCCCAAAGCAGATGCGCTACCAAGCTGCGCCACGCCCCGATGTACTGCTGTGCGGTACGAAAAAGAACTCTACATTGAGAACTCACATAAACGCAAAACAGGACGTAGATCGCACTTTTTCCAACACGGCGAGGTGCTGGGGCGATCTGTGACGCTTAGGGGCGGGGCGCCATTGCGGTGACTCAAAGACAGATGGGCGAAGCGATGAATCATGCTGATTTGATAACTGTTCTCCGCGAGGAATGCCGGAGGAGTCAGCTGTTTACTCATCCCGAGTCGCGATGCACGTCGTGAGCCGGAGCCTCCTTCAAGATGCGCCCGGTCTCGAGATGGCTGCTGCAGAATTGTCATGACGGGCAAGCTTCACACGTGCTAATCAGTACTTCCGTGGTAGTACTCCTGCCCAGAATGGCGAAAAAGGCCCGAAAATTGGGCTGCTGCGTAGGAGTACTACTTCGGAAGTACGACCTGGCATATGTGCAGCCCTAAATTTCGGTCGAAAGCCGGTCCCAGCCAACACCACCATCTGGATAGGGCAAAACACCAACTAGATACAAAACTGGGTTAAGTAAAGAGAAGTGTGTCTCTGATGCGTGTTTTCCGCAGCGTAGTGGCCCTAAACTCGGTTGTTATTGTTCGTTGGGAGCCGTAGCTCGCTCGATGTCGTCGCTTCGGTGTAGTCGGACTACCGCTGCGGGATTATATTCATTAAAAAACGCTGCTCTACGTAGTCGGACTACGCCGAAGCGACGACATAGCACTTGTGCAGCACACCCGCACGGCCAGCGACACACCGACGAAACACACTGTTCTTTACTTAACCCACAAAACTACCCAGCCAGATCAACGCGACAAACAACAAAAGCCTCGAAGCACAACCGTGCTCGAGGCTTTAAAATTGGAGGGAATGACGGGAATCGAACCCGCGTCACCAGCTTGGAAGGCTGGGGTAATAGCCACTATACGACATTCCCATTCGCAAATTGCTTATGCAACTATAGCGCAGATCATTCATTGGGCCAAAACTGCCGGTAGATCAATTTTGAAACCAGCGACCCGTTGCTGCCCATTCATGTATATCCACGACAGGCGCCAGTTATTAAATACCAAATGAATCCGTTCTGTTATCTAAATGTGTCATTTTTGATGCAAGATTCGAAGATGTGGCCACTAAAATCGGAGGTCATGCAACCGAAAATCATCGACGCCGATTCCGGTCACGAACTATGGACTGCCACCGAATGCGCAACGTTCTCGGAAACAGCCCGGGGCACGTTTACTAGTTACGCTGGGCGAGGCCGGGCACCGAAACCCGTCGCGAAGCTGCACGGCCTGACTTTGTGGGACTGTGAAGACGTCAAAAACTGGAGCGCCGAGCGTAAAGCCAACAAGTCGGGGCAAGATTAGCCCGGCGAAAACACACCGTTTGTTTGGAGAAGGAACTTTTCCTTCTCCTTTGTCGTTTTGAAGGTGTTGAACTATCCACTCTAAAACCGGGAGCCACACTCGATGATCGGCCTAGTCCTCATTTTCCTCGCCATAGGCCTTGGCGTTTTTGCTATCAACAAGCTGTCTGCGGGCAACTCAAAGAAGCAACAAGCGGCTCAGTTTGCGGACGCGATCGCTGACGCTCGCCGCTGGAATGAACGCCTCGGCTCCCAGGTTCTGAGCCTCGCCGGCTCCGACCAGGCCTCCTCACAAGCGCTTGCCGACGCCTCCGAACGCTTCAACGCTTCATCCTCCCAGCTGAGCACCGCTCAGACTGTGAAGCAGGCCGAACTCGCCCGCGAGTCGGCACTCGAAGGCCTGCATTACGTTAATGCCGCGCGGGAAATCATGGGGATGCCAGCAGGTCCTGAGCTGCCTCCACTCGAAGGCCAACGCGCGGCCGGCAAAGTCACTGAGCAGCGCACAATCGAGTTTGAGGGTAAGCAAATCACCGCTTCCCCACAGGCAACTCCTTATGCCAACCACTACTACCCTGGCGGCATGGTGGCGGGCCGCCCCGTTCCCGCTGGCTGGTACTCCGAGCCGTGGTGGGCATCGGCACTGCGTTCCGGCCTGTGGACAGCCTCCAGCGTGATGATGTTCTCGATGATGTTCAACGGCATGTCCGGCGTCGGCTACAGTGCCCAAGCCTTCGAAAATGGCTACGGAGACGGGTACCAAGATGGCCTGGAGGCCGCTGGTGGCGATGCTGCCGGTATCGAAGGCGGCGATGTGGGAACTGGCGAAGTCGACGGTGGCGATGGTGGCCTCTTCGATTTCGGTGGCGACTTCGGTGGCGGAGACTTCGACCTCGGCGGATTCGACTTCTAAGCCCTCACCGATACGACAAGACCCCATGCCCTGGATCTAGGGCATGGGGTCAAGCTTTGCTAAAAATGTCTACTCTGCCGGTAGTGCAGGAGCGATGCCGGTCTTTTCGTAATCGGCAAGGATATCGATGCGACGCTGGTGACGTTCCGCACCAGACCATTCCTGATCCAAGAAGGCGTCGACAATAGCCAGCGCTTCTTCTTTCGAATGCATACGGCCTCCGAGACCGATGAGCTGTGCATTGTTGTGCTCGCGAGCTAGTCGAGCAGTTTCCGGCGACCAGGCCAGCGCGCAGCGCGCACCCTTGACCTTGTTGGCGGCGATCTGCTCACCATTGCCGGAGCCACCTAGCACGATCCCTAGCGAACCCGGATCGTTGACGGTGCGAGACGCAGCCTCAATGCAGAAGGCAGGGTAATCGTCGTCGGCATCGTACGTGTGAGCACCGCAGTCGATAACTTCGTGTCCATTGGCTTTGAGGTGCTCGGCAATAACGTTCTTCATTTCGAACCCAGCATGGTCCGCTCCAAGATATACGCGCATGGCTCCCAGTCTAGCCGACGTCGAAAAGTTGGCATTAGTCACAAAATCAAACTTTAGTTGGACTCCGTACCCCACCCCTCGCTAACGTGAGCTTCATCAGCAAACAAAGGAAGTAGTTAGCTATGTCACATGCGCCAGTCGTGCGCACCGTTCGGCACGACATCAATACGAAGCCGTTCATCGTGATTTGGGAGGTAACCCGGGCGTGCGCCCTGGTCTGCAAGCACTGTCGCGCAGATGCCCAGCACAAGCCGCACCCCAACCAGCTCAGCACCGAACAAGGCAAGGCCCTGCTTGCCAACTTGGCAGCCTACGACAAGCCCAAACCACTGGTCGTACTCACAGGTGGTGACCCGTTCGAGCGTGATGATCTCGTGGAACTCACCCAATACGGCACAGAGCTCGGCCTGAACATTTCCCTCTCCCCCTCGGTGACACCTCGGCTCACTCCAGAGCGCATCCACGCCCTGCGGGAAGCAGGTGGAAAGGCCATGTCGATGTCGCTGGACGGCGCAACCGCAGCAACCCACGACGCCTTCCGTGGTTTTTCCGGGACGTTTGATCAAACGCTAGCCACCGCACCGATCATTAACGAGGCTGGATACCGCCTCCAGATCAACTCCACGCTCACCAAAACAAACATCCACGAGGCCCCGTCCCTACTCAAAACGGTCATCGAAATGGGTGCGAAAATGTGGTACGTGTTCTTTCTCGTCCCTACCGGGCGCGGGGCGGCCCTCAACGCCCTCGACCCGCAGGAGCGCGAAGACGTGTTGCATTGGCTTGCCGACGTCTCCGACCGTATCGCCATCAAGACGACAGAAGCACCGCAATACCGACGCGTCGTCATCCAGAACCAAAATGGGGTTGCTTACGAAGGTAGTCCGCTCTACCACGAGTTGACGGCCAAAACGACCGAATTATTAGGCGAACGCCCGGCGCGTCCCCGCCCGCCACGTGCACCAATGGCGGTGAATTCGGGTTCAGGGTTCGCGTTCATTGACCACGTGGGCGATGTCTACCCCAACGGTTTCCTACCACTGCACTGCGGAAACGTCACTAAGCAGGACTTCCACGACATCTATACACATTCGCCTGTCTTTAAGCTGCTGCGCGATCCCGATCACTGGCACGGAAAGTGTTCGGTGTGCGAATTCCACGATGTTTGTGGCGGTTCTCGGTCCACCGCGTACGCTCTCACCGGCGACATCAGCGCGTCCGACCCCACCTGTGTGTATGTTCCACCTGCTTGGAGCGGAACCGAAACAACTGGGACAGCTCGCACTGTGGAGATTCCGCTCTCCTCGCCGCGGTCTGCGGAGGCGACTGCGGCCACCCAATAGCAGATGCGCTAATATGAGCTTCTTCCCTGCCCCATCAGCAGCCATGTGAGGAGCTCATCAGCGTGCGTCGCACCGTTATTTCCCTGCTCACCGTCGTTTCGGTAACCCTAGTGGGAGGCACGCAGGCCTGCGCCAGCGCCCTGAGTTCGCAGGGCACTATCCCTGCCAGCGTCGGCACTGGCGACGCCCCTGGCATCACTCCTAGCGCCAGCCCGGCGTCGCAAAGCATGGCGGCACTCAATGCTTTGCCTGTGAAGGGTCGGGCGCCGAAAACCGGTTACAGCCGCGAGAAGTTTGGGCAGGCGTGGAGCGACGACGTTGTGGTGGAGTTTGGGCACAACGGTTGCGATACTCGCAACGATATTTTGCGCCGCGATCTGACTGGCACCATCCTGAAGGAGGGCACGCGCGGGTGCGTGGTGCTCAGCGGCATCCTGCATGACCCGTACACCGCCACCGAGATCGCTTTTACCCGCGGAAAGGCCACGTCCAGCGCCGTTCAAATTGACCATGTGGTCGCGCTTTCCAATGCGTGGCAGACCGGAGCACAGCAGCTGAGCGACGACCAACGCCGAAACCTGGCCAACGATCCACTCAATCTACTAGCAGTCGACGGGGCTGCCAACCAACAGAAGGGCGACAGAGATGCCGCCACGTGGCTCCCTCGCAATAAGGCGTTTAGATGCACTTACGTAAGCCGCCAGGTCGAGGTGAAAACCAAGTACCAGCTGTGGGTCACTGCACCAGAAAAGGAAGCTATCGGCCGGATTCTGGCACAGTGCCCGTAAAAGTTACCTAGTCGAACTTCGGCGACTCGGTACGGCTGCGCTTGATTTCGAAGAAAGAAGGGAAACTTGCCAGCCCGACGGCGTGGTCAAAGATTCGACCGGCTTCCTCGCCACGTGGGATTCGAGTAAGCACCGGGCCAAAGAAAGCGGTATCCCCAAATTTCAGGACCGGTGTTCCGACATCGTCGCCCACCTCAGCCATGGCGCTGCCGTGGAACTCACGCAGCGCGTCATCCCACTCAGTAGTGTTAGCAACTTCAGCTAACTCTGCAGGTAGCCCAACTTCAGCGAGCGCTGCTGGGATGAGATCGTCATAGCCACCAAAGCCGGAACGTCCGCCGTTTCCACCAGGATGGATAGCGGTTCCCAGTGCAGTGTAGAGCGCATCGACTTTGTCTGGATGTTCGGTGGCGACAGCCGCGAACACGCGCGCGGGACCCCAGTTCGCTTCCATCTTCTTCATGTAGTTGGGGTCGAGGTCACGGCCGTCGTTGAGCACAGCCAGCGACATAGGTACCCATTGCACCTCCACGTCACGAACTTGCTCGACCTCTTTGATCCATCGTGAGGTGACCCAGCAAAATGGGCAGGACACGTCGAACCAGAACTTAACCTTTTCCACGCGGTACTCCTTAAGGTAGATGTGCGTTTTCCGGCCCCATTGTAGGCCCGCCCACACAAAGTTGTGCGCGCTTTTCTCTTCGCAAAACTCCCAGCACTTGCGGCAGCAACGGGTAGTAGTTTCGTGTTCGTGCCCACACTAGTAAGTTTGCAGTAGGCAAATCACATTTCTTTTCCATTTGAAAGGACCCTTAACTTGACGTCGATTAATTTGACCAGGGCCGAAGCTCAAGAACGTTCTGCCATGCTGCGCACGCAGCATTATGACATCACCCTCGATCTCACCCAGGGAGAGGAAAGCTTCGGCTCCCGGACCGTCGTAAAGTTTGAGGTTACTCAGGCTGGCGATACTTTCATTGACCTGCGGGCGTCGGAAGCTACGGCCGCCCTCAACGGTGCCGAACTGCAGTTTTCCTATGACCCCGAAACTGGAATTCCACTCACTGGCCTCACTCCGGGCGAATACGAGCTCGTCGTAGACGCCACCATCCCCTACTCGCACACAGGTCAGGGGCTCCACCGTTTTACTGACCCAGCGGACGGTAAACCATACCTGTACACACAGTTTGAAACCGCAGACGCTAAGCGAATGTTCGCCTGCTTCGATCAGCCAGATCTCAAGGCAACCTACTCAATTTCTGCGTTGACGCCAGCGGACTGGAAGTTCATCACCAACGCGGCGGCAACTAGCTCCGTGGAAGGTGGATACCTTCACCACACCGCCGAGGTTGACTACCTGCTCTCCACCTACCTCGTTGCCGTATGCGCTGGACCTTACTTCGAGGTGCGCGACGTATGGCGTGGCCAGCTGACTCACCACCCGGAGACCCCAGGTGACCAGCCACACGAGGTGGAAATCCCGATGGCGATCTACTGCCGCGAATCCATCGCGGAATCTCTCGATGCGGACCGGCTCTTCACCGAGACGAAGCAGGGCTTTGATTGGTACCACCGCAACTTCGGCTACGCCTACCCGTTCGGCAAGTATGATCAGCTTTTCGTTCCGGAATTCAACATGGGCGCGATGGAAAACGCCGGTTGCGTGACCTTCCGCGATGAGTACGTGTTTACTTCCAAGGTCACGCGCTACCGCTACGAACGTCGATGCGACACCGTGCTGCACGAAATGGCGCACATGTGGTTCGGAGATTTGGTCACCATGCAGTGGTGGGATGACCTCTGGCTTAACGAATCCTTCGCAACCTGGTCTGCCGCGATCTCCCAAGCCGAGGAAACCGAGTACGACACCGCTTGGGTCACTTTCGCAAACGTAGAGAAGTCCTGGGCATACCAGCAGGACATGCTGCCTTCGACCCACCCCATCACAGCTGACGCCACCGACATCGAAACTGTCGAGCAAAACTTTGACGGCATCACCTACGCCAAGGGGTCTTCGGTGCTCAAACAGCTGCAGGCCTATGTTGGACGCGAGGCATTCTTGGCCGGGGTGCGACGTCACTTCGCTCGTCACGCTTTCGGCAACGCTACTTTCGATGACCTGCTCGGCGCGTTCGCGGAAGCCTCCGGCCGTGATCTTTCCGGCTGGGCAGATCAGTGGCTCAAGACCACCGGCGTCAACCGGTTGTCCCCGCAGTTTAGCGTCGAAAACGGCAAGTACACGTCGTTCGCAATCACACAATCCGGCGCACAGCCCGGCGCGGGAGAGCTGCGCACGCACCGCATTGCAGTCGGCCTCTACAAGCTTGTCGACGACCAGGTGGTACGCGTCCACCGCGAAGAGCTCGACGTTGCTGGTGAATTAACCGAAGTCGCCAACCTGATTGGCAAAGAAGCCGCTGACCTGGTTCTGGTCAATGACGACGACCTCACCTACTGTATCCTCGGCCTCGATCCGGCATCCCTAGATTTCGTGGTGGAAAACATTGGCCGCATCGCGGATCCCATGCCACGCACCTTGTGCTGGTCCGCGGCATGGGAGATGACACGCGCCGGCGAGATGAAGGCCCGCGACTTCGTCGCCTTGGTAGGCGCTGGTGCTCTGGCTGAAACCGAGATTGCAGTGCTGGAGCGGGTGTTGTTGCAGGCGACAACAGCAGTTTCTGCCTACGCGGATCCAGTGTGGGTAGATGCGACCGGCCGAGACATGCTGGCTGATATCTTGCTCGATGGTGTGGAGAACGCCGAGCCAGGATCGGACTTCCAGTTGGCGTTTGCACAGGCACTGGCCAAGGTACGTCCGAACGCCCGGGCTATTTCCTACTTCGAGTCGATTCTGGCTGGCCAGGCACCTGCTGGGCTGGTTGTCGACGCTGACCTGCGTTGGTGGGCGCTGACCGCCCTGATCGCGGCCGGTGAGATCGCCAATCCAGCTGAGGCTATTGCTGCCGAGCAGCAGCGTGATCCTTCCGCTGCCGGCCAGAATTCCGCTTGGCGAGCCACCGCGGCCATCAAAACCGAGGAGAACAAGGCATCCGTATTCGCTGAGCTCACCGATCTATCGAAGCCGCTGTCAAATCTGGCAACTCGCCACAAAATCGAGGGCCTCAACTTTGCCGGTGCTGCCGACAGTTTGCAACAGTTCAACGAGCGCTACTTCGCCCTCGCTGACAAATTTTGGGCACAGGCCTCCTCCGAGGTGGCGCTGGCAACGCTGAACGGCATTTTCCCAAGCTGGGATATTTCCGAGGAAGGCCTGCAGCGTGCCGACGACTTCTTGGCATCAGACCACGTCTCCGGTTTGGTGCGTGTGGTCTCGGAGAACCGTGACCGCATTGCCCGCGCGCTGCGCAACCGCAAGATCGACGCAGCTGGCTAACTCAAGCTGGTTAGTCACATAATTAATGGCTCCGTCTCCGCTCGCATTGAGCAGGGTCGGAGCCATTTGTGTGGAGTGCTGCGTGACTGCCTAGCGGCGGCTACGCACCATGCCGAGGGAGATCGCTGCGAAACCTGCACCAAGCAGGAGCATCGCAAGACCACCTAGCAACATTGCGTTGGCACCGGTGGCCGCTAGCTGCCCCCTTTTTCCCGAGGTTGCCTGTGCTGCTGGGCCTGCTTTGGCATCAACATTTGCCTTATGTGCTGCTGGTTTCTGCCCATTCTTCGGCTCCGGTTGTTGGTCCGGCTTCACAGGGTTGTGCTGCATGGAGTCCTTGTGTGCTGGGTTGTTAGCCCCGGCGGAACCACGGGAGTCCGACGATGTTGTGGCGTCGTCATGTCCCAACCGCAGAATACCTGGTAGCAATGCTGCCGCACCCAGGCCCCACCCGAGCAATTCCAAGCGGTTGTCCGAGCCGGGTTTCTGGGTACCACCAGCTTCGCTCGGCGCTGGTGTCACAGTGGTCGGGCTTGGTTCCACTGTCGTAGTCGGCTCGCTCGGTGCCGGCGCAGCGGTGGTCAGTTCGCTCGGCATAGGTTGTGGCTCAGCGGCCTCCCCCACGACAAATCGAACGAATGCTTCTGGTGTTTCAAACGACCCATCTATAGCGCGCACCCGCATCTGCATGGTGTACGTGCCTGGCTTGGAAAACACCCAGTTGTTGTGCAGGTGGATCGCCCCGGTACGCGTGAAAGAATGCTTGTCCGTGGAGTTGACCAGCATTTCTTGCAAGCCACCAAGTCCTGTGGTGAATGCCCACCATTGCGCCCCGTCAGGCATTGACTCCGGCAACAACTCAAACTCCAGCTCCTTGCCATCGACATCCGGAAGCTTCTCGGAAGAAAATCCGGGCCACGGCAGGCCCTGTTGCTGGGTTTGCGACAGCGTCCACACTTCCCCTCCGGCTGCTTTCAAGAACGGCAGCTTTTCGACGACCTTCGGTTGCTTTGCCAGGTCGACCCGGGCGGAATCACCAATCACAATGTCAACAGCACCGGGGTCTCGCAATGTATGAGTTTTGGTGATGAGGCCAGTGTCGTCGCCGAGGGCTATGCGCACCGCGTCGTCGATAAGCACGGGCCCAAGGTCTATGTGGCCACTGCCAAGTTGGACGCGGGTGACATCCAGGCCCATGGGCGTCGGCTCCACGGATGGTGCCGCAGTGCTGGTCGCTGGCGGGGTGGTGCTGGAGGATGTCGAAGGGACTACGGGCGCGGCTGCCGCGACAGCGAATTCGGCATCTCCGTCGGCTTCCATGGATTCGCTGAGATGGTGCACGAATTCGGTGGCGCCGGCGTCCGTAAGCGAATCCGGAACGAGGCGCATTTTGAGCACACCAGCTGGGGAATCACAGAAGTCGCGGGATTCGATGCTGCTGCGTTTGCCTGGCACAGAAACGAAGTCGAAGACACACGAAGGGTATTCATCAGTTTCGGAATCGTAGTAGCCACCGACCACTCGGAAAGAGATGCGATCATCGGCAGGTACTGCAGAGATCTCCACCATGCTCTCGCCTACCGGGTAGGGCTGCGTGTGGATGAGGACGCTGCGGTCGTCAAGCTGTTTGAATGCGTCGTCGAACGCCGGGGCCGGATCTTCAGTCTTCGGCTCTGGGAACGTGCCTTCATCAGTGGTACTTGCTGAGCCAGTGGTAGCTGCATAGGCGACCGGGCTGGATACCCACCGTGGACTTTCACTACTGGAATCTGGGACGAATACCACCTGGAAGTTCGATTGAGCGGAACCAATCATCTCGCTCCACGTTGCCGTCCCTGCATTCACGGGCACTTCGGCAAGGTAGAAACCGTCTATGTAGAAGACAGCGGTGCCAGAATCTTTGGTGTTTCCCGTGCTGAAGATGAGATCAGTGAGGTGCGCTGCTTCGTCGCCCGGTGCGATCCGCAGCTCAGACTTCATTGGTGAGCCAGTTGCGGGTGCTGCGTCGAAGGCTGCTCGGACATCGCCCAACCCACTTTTGCTTGGTTGGGTGCCACCGACTTGCCAAGTTACGGTCTGAGGTTCGGAAGCCACGATCGCGCCGTCGGTGGTGCGTGCGGAGGCACGGTAGGTCAACCGGTAGTTACCTGGTTTGGTGAAGGTAGTCGCATTGTGAGTGTGCGTACCCGGCGCAATCCACGTGCTCCGACGGCCAGCATCGTGGCTAGACAGCAACCGCAACACGGGAAAGTCTGCATCGCTGTAGTTAAATTGTTCCATTCGACCTGGGCCATCGAAGCCCACGAGATCGAGGGTGAAAGAGTTGTCGCGGAACTTTTCTGTCGGAATGCCGATGTCCGCGCCGAATCCCAGCCAAATAGGGTATTCTCCGCTCGGCGTTGCAGGGCCGAGGTAGAGCAGATCGCCCGGTTTGCCCAGGAAATCCAGCCGGGGGTCGTCGGCCACTTGGTACACATATTGGATGCCGTCGTCAGGGTTGCCTTTCCCGAACCAATTGACGGTTTCTTCAACAGGGAGTTCTTGACCCTTGAATTCTGACTTCAACGAAAACGTGTTGCGGGACGGATCCCAGTACACCTTTGGGGAGTCGATGTGACCAGCCGTGGCCACAGTGAGTTGATCGTTGGGCCCCGCAACCGCGGGAGCCTGCGAAAAGAGGAGAGCTACCGAAGCTGTGGTGGCAGCCAGCGCACTGCTTATTGTTTTCAACACGCATCCTTAATGACAATGTTTATTTATAGCAGCTCCCAAATTAATCCCAGGTGGAAATTATTGTCAATTTAAGTAGCCGTGATTTTCCTTCCTACCCCCGCACCCAGTAGTTTCATAGATAAACGAACATGCCTTACCAGCCGCACAAGTTCTACGTGCTCTCACCGCACCCGAAGGAACCCATGCCACGCCACGTTGCCGTCACAGCCCTCGTCGTCTCCGCTACTGCTCTCTCCCTCACCAGCTGCAGTCAATCATCGGACGACCCCAGCACCAACGCGGTCGAAACCACCACCCCAGCAGTCCCCATTGTCGAGGTTGATACCAAGAACACCTCCGGCTATGCCATGCTCAACGGGTTCGAAATCCTCCCAGCGAACTCCCCAGCAATTTGCACCAGACAACAAGAGCGCATGACCGTCATCCTCGGCAACATTGGCTCCAAAACCGTGGCCAGCGCAATTATCGACGCCGGGAAGGTCACCGACGTGACCATCTCAGATCCTGAAGACACACTGACGCTCACTGCTGGAGCTGGCACGGCGACGCTCACCCAGCAAGGGCCCGTGTTCACCTTGGAAGGCCAAGCTCCAGGTGTACGCAAAGCCAATACCCAATCTGGAGAAATGCCCATGACCTTCCTGATGACATTCGAGTGCCCATAAGTTCATTTACTGCCACGTTGCGCCACCGGAAGTCAGGGCTGTGCAGAGCGATGGGCGACTAGCTGTTCACGACTCGAAAAGCCCGCCAGCCCCAGCGCCTCCGCATCTGCCAGAACCAAAGGTTTGGACTATCTTAGACGCTGATGGTTGACACAAGCATGATAAAGACAGGTACTACCGATATCAGTTCCTGGTGGGATAACCCCACCACCCAAATGTGGTTGGTTGACCGACCTCTACACATCGTGTTAACGCTGGTGGTCGCGCTGGCGCTGCATTGGGCGTCGAAAAGGCTGGTGGACAAATTCGCCCAGCATGCCATTGATTCGCCACCTCGTCTGCCAAGTTTTGGTCCCACCCGCCAGCAAGAAAAGGCGGTAACCGCGACTGTCGACGTGCGGCGTGAGGCACGCATCCGAACGCTGGCAGGAGTGTTTAAATCTGCGGTCAATATTGTGATTTGGTTGTGGGTCCTCATAGACGTACTCGCCACCATTGGGATCAATGTCGCCCCACTGATCGCCTCGGCGGGCGTGGTTGGCGTAGCCCTAGGTTTTGGCGCTCAAAGCCTGGTCAAAGACTTCCTTTCCGGCGTGTTTATGCTGCTAGAGGACCAGTACGGCGTGGGTGATGTCATTGACGTCGGCAAGATTTCCGGCACTGTTGAGGATGTCAGCCTACGCCTAACCACGATTCGCGATCTCGACGGCACCGTCTGGTTCGTTCGCAACGGGGAAATACTGCGGATTGGTAATTTCAGCCAGGGTTATGCTTTCGCCCGCATCGATATCCCAATCGGCCTGGACAATGACGTGGAAACCGCAAAACAGGAGATCATGGCGGCCACCGAACGCGCAGCAGCTCTCGAAGACATCGCTCCGCTATTGCAGGCAGAACCGGTCATGGACGGCGTTGCCAAAGTCGACGTCGACTACCTCACCATTCGCGTGCGCGTAAAGACCGAGCCTGGCCAGCAATGGCACGTTCAGCGCACGATGTACGAACACATCGTTTCCAACCTCCACACTGCAGGAATCAAGCCCGCGTTCACCCTGCGCAATTCCCAACCCCAACCAAACGAATAAGCTGGCAGACATGACGTTTTACGACGAGGTTGGTGGCCAACCTACTTTCGATGCAATTGTCGACGGCTTCTACGCACAGATTCCCGACGACGACATCCTCGGCCCAATGTATCCCCCAGAGGACATGGCGGGAGCTCGCGACCGCCTCGCCTGGTTCCTCGCCCAATACTGGGGAGGGCCACAAACCTTTTCCGAGCAACGCGGACACCCGCGCCTGCGGATGCGCCACGCACACTTCCACGTGAATAGAGACGCAGCAATCCGCTGGCTCGAGCTGATGAAGAATTCCCTCGACCAGATCCCAGAAACCACGCTTGACGACACCCACCGCGCCGCCATGTGGGAGCACATGGAACGGGTGGCTGCGATGCTCATTAACCGCCCCGACTAGTGAGCTCTGGTTGCGGCTCCTAGATCAGCAGGCTTAGCCCCTGGGATTGATACACCGAGCCGAACGGTGCGTCGAGCCGCACCCAACGCCCAGCTACGGCAACACGAACATGACGTGGAATCTCTGGACGGGCAGCACGCCCGGGAATGAGACCTAAAGAATTACAGGCAAAAATCATCCGCATGGTCACCGCGGCGGTTTTCCCACCGCCACTGACCTGCAATACCTCTTGGTCCAGGAGCGACTTCGGCGGGCCCAACGGCCCGGAGAAGCTGCGAGCAAGGTCTTTGCCTTGGTCCAGCAACTGATGCACGACATCCACGGGGATGATGTCGAGCTGTTCGAATTTCCCCACCGGTGGCAACGCTCCGGGCCAGGAATTCGGGATCGACTTAGTGAGCGCGCCGGCCAGCAGCTCACTTGCAGGAAAGATCGATTCTTGCCCGGTTAGTTCCGCTGTGACACGCCTCGACGCAATAACGTCGAAGGGCGTAGTGACAAATACCTCACAATCGCCATTCGGCAAGAGTTGTATCCGAGCAACAGCATCACTTTGCAGGGCTACAGCCCGGGTTAGCAGAGCGTGTAAACCATGCTGACCCGAGGTGATATTGAAAACGGTCATTCTTTAATATCTGTGGTGTCGTCAGTTCCCTCGGCAGCAGGCTCCCCTGCCGCGAGCGCTGCATCCGGCGTGGAAACGCTAATGAGAACTTTTCGCTCGTGCTCCGCAATGGGACGAGGAGAACCACTAACCAAATCGACCACGATCTGCACGCATTCAATGATGCAAGCGATGGTGCCATGACGGTCTTTGAGCTGCTGGACCGTAGTAAACGACGTCCGCCCAATATGAATCACTTGCGTTTCGACGATCACTTCTGCCGTATCCGGCATGATGGAGCTAACGTAATCGATTTTCATGGATCGCACGTAGGCGGCCGGCATGGCATGGCCACGCTCCACAAACTCTTCCATGGCGAAGACTGCGCGTGCTTCTTGTGCGATTTCAATGTAAGAGGCGTTGTTGATATGGCCGAATCGGTCGAAGTCACCCCACCGGACTGGAATTTTGGTGATGTGGATCGGGCCGTTTCCTAACCGGCTCTCAGTGCTCTCAGACAAGTCATTCCTCCGGTTTCCCAAAGCGTAATTTTCAACACGTCTAGCCTAGTGACTTTTGAACCCAAGCGCGCAGGCTAACAACCTTTGGGGTTAGTCGGTTTTAAACCAAAAAGGATTCGCCACCAGCCTGTGTTGGTCAGCAGCGAATCCTCTATATATCGGTCCGGCATTAGCGGGTCAGCTTGCGGTGCGTCACACGAGACGGACGGGCTGCATCTGCACCGAGGCGCTCAACCTTGTTCTTTTCGTAATCCTCGAAGTTTCCTTCAAACCAGAACCACTGTCCTTCTTCGATGTTGCCTTCCCACGCCAGGATGTGGGTACAGGTACGGTCTAGGAACCAGCGGTCGTGCGAAATGACCACGGCACAACCTGGGAAGTTTTGCAACGCATTTTCCAGGGAAGACAGGGTCTCCACGTCCAGGTCGTTGGTTGGCTCGTCCAGGAGGATCAGGTTTCCGCCCTGCTTCAGGGTCAGCGCTAGGTTGAGACGGTTGCGCTCACCGCCGGAGAGCACCTTCGATGGCTTCTGCTGGTCCGGGCCCTTGAACCCGAACGCTGACAGGTACGCGCGGGATGGCATTTCGTTCTGGCCAACGACGATGTAGTCCAGGCCGTCGGAAACAACTTCCCAGACAGTCTTTTCTGGATCGATGTTTTCACGTCCCTGGTCCACGTAGGACAGCTGTACGGTCTGGCCAACCTTGACCTCGCCGGCATCCGGTTGTTCCAGGCCCACGATGGTCTTGAACAGGGTGGACTTACCCACACCGTTCGGGCCAATCACGCCGACGATGCCGTTACGAGGCAACGTGAAGGAAAGATCCTTGATCAGAACGCGACCATCGAAACCCTTGTCCAGATCCTTGACCTCAACAACCTGGTTGCCCAGGCGAGGTGGCGTCGGGATCTGAATTTCTTCGAAGTCAAGCTTCTTGTACTTCTCAGCTTCGGCTGCCATCTCTTCGTAGCGATCCAGACGAGCCTTGTTCTTAGCCTGACGAGCCTTGGCACCAGAACGCACCCAGGCCAGTTCTTCCTTCAGGCGCTTTTGCAGCTTCTGGTCCTTCTTACCAGCAACCTCAAGGCGCTCTGCCTTCTTCTCCAGGTAGGTGGAGTAGTTGCCTTCGTATGGGTAGAGCTTGCCGCGGTCAACTTCACAGATCCAACCGGCCACGTGATCGAGGAAGTAACGGTCGTGGGTAACGGCAAGGACAGCGCCCTTGTAGTCAGCGAGGTGCTTTTCCAACCAGAGCACCGACTCCGCATCCAAGTGGTTCGTAGGCTCGTCGAGAAGCAGCAGGTCAGGCTCAGAAAGCAACAGCTTGGCCAGGGCTACGCGACGACGCTCGCCACCAGAAAGGTTAGTAACCGGCGCATCGGAAGGCGGGCAACGCAGCGCGTCCATTGCCTGCTCAATCTTGGAGTCGATTTCCCACGCGTCAGCTGCGTCGAGTTCTTCCTGCAACTTGCCCATTTCTTCCATGAGCTCGTCGGTGTAGTTAGTTGCCATTTCCTCGGCGATGGCCTCGAAGCGCTGCTTCTTTTCGAAGATTTCTCCCAGGCCCTCTTCGACGTTCTCGCGGACCGTCTTTTCCTCGTTCAGAGGTGGCTCCTGCAGCAAGATGCCGACAGTTGCGCCTGGATCCAGGAAAGCCTCGCCGTTGGAAGGCTGATCAATGCCGGCCATAATCTTCAGGATCGAGGACTTACCAGCACCGTTAGGTCCAACAACACCAATCTTGGCACCTGGGTAAAAGGCCATTGTCACGTTATCGAGAATGACCTTCTCGCCATGTGCTTTGCGCACGTTCTTCATCGTGTAGATGAACTCGCCCACGTTTTCCCCTTATATAGAGAGTCCAGAATTTAAGTCCCCTAAAGGGTACATGACGACTCTCTGGAGTGGGCGCCGACCGTGCTTTATCGACGCCCACCTTCCCCGAACACCACTAGGCGGAGTGCTGCGCCATCTCTGGCGAGTCCTCCCCCAGGCAATCCTGGTGTTCGGGATCGTCAAAAGGGGGCTCTTCCTCCGGCAGATCAGTCGCGGGTGCAGCTGCAGCCGACTCATTGACCGGTTCCGAAGCAGCTCCTTCCGCTGCCGTCGTAACCGTTACCAATTGGGCCTTGAACTTGGCGTCGAGCTCCTCCAGCATTTGTTTGCGTCGCTGTGGCCCGAATTCCGTCGCTACCACCATGTACTTATTCAAGTCCAAACCAATGTGGGTTGCTTTGACATAGGTCTTGAATTGGCGCTGCCCGTCTTGCATCCACTCGCTGGACATCAGGAATCCGGAAACGATAACGCTGCTGCCTTTCGCAGCAGACATGAAGGTGTTCATTCCGAGGTTGTTCCAGGCCTCAACTTCGATAAAGAGCTGGTTGTAGTTCTGCCAGTTTCCATTGCCATCCTGGCGCGCGCTGGAACAGGCCAAGCGGAACCGAACTACCTCGGCATCTTCGCTCACGCGTCGCTTAATGGGCTCGCTGACAATGTTGCCGGTCAAAGTGATTGGATATTGTGGCATGGTTGTTCTCCTTTTGTGTGGTTGATGAGGCCGCAGCGAAAGCACGCGCTGCAGCCGTTGTCACCATGCCAGAAAGCAAGAAACCCGCCGCTGCTATCGACTCCGAGAATGTGGATAACCGTGGTTATCCACAGAGGTTCTTCCCAGGGACGCGGAGGGCAGGGGCGGGCGTCGACAAGCTTTGCTTTAATCGAAGGTTTTGCCGTAGTAGTCGGCTTGAGGGTTCTTTCCGGATTGGTAGGCTGCGAGCTGCGCATTGTAGTCGTCGAGGTCTACTTCACCGGTTTCGGCTGCCTTCCGGTCATAGACACGAGCTTGGCGGGCATCGTCGGTGTACCAGTTCCAAATCAACACCGCCCACACGATGAGCAGCGGGAACTGGCCAGAACCCCAACCGATGCCGCCGCCGACCTGCTGGTCACGCAACAAGTCATCGGTCCACGGCAGTCCAAGGTTGAGGTAGAAGTCGTAGCCGAGGACTTCCCGGAGCATCATCAGGTAGACGCCGAAGAACAGGTGGAACGGCATGGAGCCGGTCAACCAGGCAGCCCGGGCTACCGGCGAGGTGGGCTCTGGGACGGGGTCTACCCCGATCAACTCCCAGAAATAGAGCGTGCCGGACCAGAGGAACACCACGTTCATGATGAGGTGGCCTGCGTGTTCGGAGATCATCAACTCATACAGTGGCGTGACGTAAAGGATGTAGAAGAACACCACGAATTGGATTGTGTTGACCGCCGGCTTAGTGAGGAACCTGACCGCAGGATTGTCCACTGCTACCTCGAGCCATTCGCGGGGGCCTGGGTTTTCCGGGGATGGCTTCAGCGCCTGCAAGAACAAGGTGACAGGCCCGCCGAGCACCCAGCCGAGTGGCACGCCCATCGACAAGATCATGTGCCCGATCATGTGCATGGAGAACATTGCCGGGATCGTCATCCCGATGCCTGAGCACATCGTAATCAGGAGTGTCAGGCAGCCCAACAGGAACCACACTGTACGTATGATCGGCCACTGTCCACCTTGACGATGCACGCGCCATACCGCCCAAAGGTAGCCAGCTGCGAAAATCAGGGCGGCGGCGCCGAAGACGATGTCGAAACGCCACATGGTCCACACGTTGGTGATGGTGGGGCGCTCGTAGAGCTCATACCCCAGATCAATCACCATTTGGTTGAGCCGGATATTGCGTGGCGGCGGCGGGGGCGTGCGGCCCAGCGAGATCGCGACACCCGTAATCGCCCCCATCACCAGTACTTCCACTACGGCTATCTGCCGAAACAGCCCCGGTTGCGTCGCGAGTTTCGGAATCGTGAGCTTTCGATGCACAAACCCAAACAAAGCCAAAACCACCACGCCGATTGTTTTCGCGGTGATGAGCCAGCCGTAGCTTGTGGTCAGCAGATCCGAAAGGTTCATGCGGATGCTGGCGTTAATCACGCCGGATGCCGCCATGACCAGGACCGAAACCAGGGCGAGCGCCGAGTAACGACGCACCGCCACAGCCATGCCAGGGCCTTTTCGACGCCCGTGCGCAATCAAGGCCATCAGCCCGCCTACCCACAGCGCCATGAACATCAAGTGCCACAGATAAGAATTGGTTCCGAAGTCGTGGTCGCCACCCGTCGCAGAGTGCCCCTCCAACCCAAGAGGCACCAGGGAAAGCAAGGCTCCCACCAGGAAGACGGGCTGCCACATCCACCGGTAGGTAGTCAGCGCGGCCACCCCCGTCACCAGCGCAAACACCGCAGTAACCTGCCAGGCCAAGCTTGTAGATACCAGCTCAATCGCCGCCGGCCACCGAGCCGGATTCAGCGTATTCGCCAAGGGCTCGCCAGACACATCCGACAGGTACATCGGCACCATCAACTGGCTGATCAGCGCAAAGCACAACATGGACACCGCGGCCGTGCGGGCAGCCAGAGTTCCATCCGCGCTTAGCGACGTCCGAGCCAAATCAGAATCTTTAGGCTTCAGTAAGAAGGCCGACGCTACAAAAGACCCCACCCCCAACGACGCCACCATCAGCCCCGCCGAACGGAAGAACGGCAAGCCTGCCGTCGTCAAAGGCCCAGGATCGGGGATGCCTAGTGCAGCGAGGGACTCGCCGAGATACACCAGCGAAATCCACGCGCCCACCACACCAGCGGTGACTGCGAAAAACACATACAACCACATCGAGCCACGCGCTTGGCCAGACAGCACAACCGGGTAGCTTGTAGGGGTACGTTCGCCACTTACCTGAGGATTAACCATGGCTTCTACCCTAACCGCTCATCAAGTTAATGCCGAAGTGGCACCACGAATACGATCTCCGCAAGGCTATGCGCTAGAATTTTCTTGCTTGGTTACCGCTTCAACGGGCCAACCAAGAAGACCCTCCTTAGCTCAGCGGATCAGAGCAGACGGCTTCTACCCGTAAGGTCGCAGGTTCGAATCCTGCAGGGGGGGCTTTTTCATGAGAGGGTTTCAGGGCGGATTCTAGTGGTCGTGGAAACACCTGATTGTTGTGAGGTGTTTTCATGGGGTCGGTATGGGATCCTGATCCGGTTGTTGTTGACAGGTTTTCCAGCTTGGTACGAGCTGGTAGCTCGGTTCGCGCGGCAGCGCGTAGTACTGGGTTGCCTGATAGCGTGGCGTATGCGTTGGCGCACCGGTTGGCGCTACCTGTTCGTTCACGGGTTACTACGTCGTCTAAACAATACGAGCAGATTGCTTCGTTGTGGCTTCGAGGCTGGGCGCCGATGGATATAGTCCGTCACTGCCAGCTGGGCAGCTCGGTTGTCTACCGAGTGGGCATCGATCTGGGGTTATGGACGCGTAATCCTCATGGGCGGCGTGCTGCGGCAACCTCGCGCCGGTGTGCTTATTTGCAGCTTCGAATTGGTGCGTTAGGGCGAAAAGATGCCGCTGATGCGTGTGGAATTCATCTACGTGATGCGCGTGATATCGACAAAGGCGTCATCAAGGTGGGGCGGCAGCGTGTAGCGTTCATCCCGGATGGGCCGGATGCGGCCTTGTATAACAGGCTTATGCAGTTGCTTGACTATGTTGACGGCCGGCAGTCGTTGCCGATTGCTATCGTCCCCCAATCGCGTATTGATCAGCGGATTTCACCGCGTTATCTCTGTATTGAAGAACGTGAGCTTATTTTCGACTTGCATCGGCAAGGCTTCGGTGTGCGTGCCATCGCCCGGCGGTTAGGGCGCGCACCGTCAACGATCAGCAAAGAGCTACGCCGTAACCAGGATGATTTCGGCCTGTATTTACCCACCCATGCACAGCGCACATCAACGCTTCGCAGATTCCGGCCGAAAAAACGCAAGATCGACCTCGTCCCAGGTTTATGGGAGACCATCTTTGCCATGCTGCGTGACAAGCTCTCTCCGGAACAGATCGCAGGGAGGTTGCGCAAAGACTATCCAGACGATGACACTATGCACGTGTGTGCTGAAACTATCTACCAAGCATTGTTCTTCCAGGCTAAAGGCGAGTTAAAGAAAGAAATCGCAGCATGCCTGCGACAAGGGCGCACAGTGCGTAAACCTCGCGGGCAGCGTATCCCTCGGCGGCGATTTGTTGACCCTATGGTCATGATTTCCGATCGGCCAGCCGACGTAGAAGATCGAGCTGTCCCAGGGCATTGGGAAGGTGACCTCATCTTAGGTAAAGGAAACACATCAGCTATCGGCACCCTCGTGGAAAGATCCACCAGGTATGTCATGCTATTGCACCTACCCGATGGACATGACGCCGTAGCAGTAAGAAACGCACTGGTTACAGCGATCAATGGGCTACCTGAGCATCTCAAAGGCTCGTTAACCTGGGATCAAGGAAGTGAAATGGCAGGACATAAATCGTTTACCATCGCCACAGATTGCCCGGTGTATTTCTGTGACCCAGCCTCACCCTGGCAACGCGGCAGCAACGAAAACACCAACGGGCTCCTACGCCAGTACTTCCCTAAAGGCACAGACTTAAGCGTCCACACCGCCGAAGACCTGGAATTCGTTGCCATGCAGCTCAACAGACGACCACGAAAAACACTCAACTTCGATACCCCCGCAGAACGCATGGCACAATTGCTAGACAAAGAAACCTAGACCGTGTTTCCACGACCACTAGAATCCGCCCAGGAAACGGTTTGAGATTGTTCAGGAAACCTTGGTGTGCTCTGTTACAACATCAGTTCAACTAATGGGGAGCAGTTCACGTGAGCAGGGCTTTTGTTCTACCTCGGGGACATTCCCGGGTTAAGTAAAGAAAAGTGTGTTTCGTCGGGGTGTCGACGGCCGTGCGGGTTTGCTGCACAAGTGCTATGTCGTCGCTTCGGCGTAGTCCGACTACGTAGAGAAGCGTTTTTTAATGAATATAATCCCGCAGCGGTAGTCCGACTACACCGAAGCGACGACATCGAGCGAGCTACGGCTCCCAGACAACAGTAAATACTGGCTTCGGGCCTACAACGCTGCGGAAAACACGCATCAGAGACACACTTTTCTTTACTTAACCCACATTCCCAGACATGCCGACTACACGGACCGGGTGTCTGCTGTCCGTGTAGTCGGGTTCTTTCTCTGTAGTTTTTGACTGTTTTCTATGCCACGAGCGGTGGGGCTCCTGGTCTACGCTTCGGGCTCCAGTCCGGCTGCTCTTCAGGAACCACATCGGGTTCTAGGCGGGTCCGCCGACCACCGTCAGGCGGGGTCGGGTCCGGGCCCTTGATAGGTGTGTTCGCCTCCACGCGGTCGAGGTAGGAACTGATCTTGGCCAGATTGGACGCGATCACGCCCAGGGCCGTCATCGCCCAGTGAGCGGCGAAGCCACGCACCAGGCTCCGGGTCCGGTTTCCGATACCGGCGGACAGATTCTTGATGTTGCTGTTCGAGCCCTCGCATACGTTTCGGAGGGTGCCGTAGATGTGGTCCCACTCCGGGGTTCCGAAGTCGGGCCTGCCCTGTCGGAACTTCTCCCCCTTAATGCTCATTCGACACGAACATCGCAGATCAGCGAGTTTTAAAAAAAATAAAAAAGATAAAAAACAATACAAAAGGTAGAATGGAGACATGCCAAACAAAAACCCATTCAAAGCAAGCTCCGGAACCACCCCACCACTTCTTGTCGGCAGGGACGACTATATTGAGGACTTCACATATGCGCTGGACAACGGTCCGGGGACACATGAGCGAACTACCCTCATTACGGGTACACGAGGAATTGGAAAGACCGTATTGCTCAATCATTTTGGAGACAAAGCGCGGGAGCGCGGGTGGTTCCTGTTCGAGGAAACAGCCACACCCGGCTTTGTAAATCGCCTACGCGACCAGGTTTACCAACAGATACGAACACTAGGAGAAGGTTCTCGCAAGACCTTAAAAGCGCTTAACCTCAACATAGCGACACTTGGGGGCGTGGGTGCAACCTTTGACACACTTCCAGATCACCTGCCAAATTACACACTGCGAATGGCGCTACAAGACCTACTCAACTTTCAGAAACAGCAGGCCACGCACATTCGACAAGAACCCAGCGGCATTCTCATTACCGTCGATGAGCTCCACTACAACGTACTGGCAGAGACTCGTGACTTCGGAGCCGTCCTACAACATCTAACCCGCGACAATGAAAATATCGCTGTCGCGGTTGCAGGCATCCCTTCCTCAGTAAAACCCATTCTGGCGAGTAAAGAGGGTGAGAACCCGGTTACTTTTCTTCGGCGCACCAATAGAGTCGAACTCGATAAGGTATCTACAGACGAGGTGCGGCGCGGCTTAGTTATACCTTTAGACGCCACTGATAAAAGCTGGGACACTGTCGCATTAAAAATGGCGATAGACGCGTGTGGCGGGTATCCTTTCATGATCCAGCTAGTGGGCGACTGGTGTTTCCGATACTCAGAAACCAACACCATCACACCTGACGTGGCTCAAAAAGGCATCGCAAAGGCACAACGAAAGCTAGGGCAGCTTGTACACGAGCCTGCACTCAACGACCTCTCGGACATTGACCGTACATACCTGCTTCACATGGCACAGAATGAGGGAGAATCCTCAACTTCGGAAATCGCCGCGAAGCTAAAGAAAACAGTCCAATATGCAAATACCTACCGCACCCGCCTGCTTGAAGCTCAGCTAATTCATCAGACTCGCCAGGGCTATGTAGACTTTGAGCTCCCATATCTCCGTGAATACCTCAGGGAACATGAAGCAAGTATGATACTCGATTACATATAAAACTATATTCCCATCTAAGAAATGACCTGCACATTAGAAGTAGGTAGAGCTCACCAACCGTATCCCTGCCCCACTCACATGGGATAAATCCGCCGGCCCCGTGGGATAGGCAGGTGCGCCGGGCGCGGTGGCTGGTGGTTGGTGCGCTGGGTCAAGCCCTCCATGACGAACCTTCACTTCGACTGTGTTCCCCCGGTGAGCTCAACTACGACATTCCAACTGTCTGAGGCGCGTGGCGCTCTCCCCGGCTCACCAAAACCAACACCACCACGGCCACGGTGGCCATCGCCAAAAGCTTGCCCCACAGCACGCCGGCAGTGTCACCAGAGGAATAGCTGGTCAGTGAGTCCAGGATGATTAGTGACACATTAGACGCCCCGTGCAGCACCGCGCTGCCAATGATCGATTGCATCCGATTTGCCAGCAGAGCCAGCACTGCGCCAGAGGCGAGGTGGTTCACCCACATCAATCCATCAGCGGGCGCATGTATCGCGCCAAACAAGGGCACCGTCAGAGCAAATGCAATCACGCCGGACTTGACCCACCGACCAAAAGAACTGCGGCAGCCAAGCACGGAACAAAAGCTCCTTCCGCGAATGACATCACCGGCGTGACCAGTAGGAAGCCGACCAGCATCCACATAGGAGTGTCCATGACCTCGGTGCCTAAGGGCTGCCAAGTCACCAACACGAATACTGACATTGTGGCCAGGGAAACCTGCAAGGAAATAATCAGCTGCCTGTTACGGGTACTCGGGATGGTGGGCGCCCACAATGGTTGGGGTATTGGGCGTCGGCCAGCGACGCGAACCGCGAGAAGTACGGCCGGAACGATCGAAATGAAAGCGATGGCACCGCCTACCTGGTCAGAGTACTCGCCCGTCAGGGCATCGATACCGATCATAAGCACGATCAGTGACAGCACGAACACCGCTAACAGCATTGCCAGTTCGGCGAAGGGACGCCACCACTGCCCAGGGTGAGAATCGCGAGCAAGCAAATGAAATTCTTCTTGAGCGTTCACATTTGTCGAGGCTCACAATAGTTAAGCCATCGCGCAGTGGCGCAGGCCCTCCACGATGTGTTCATTGCCCATCGGATCGCGGAGAATGTGCTGGGTGGCGTTCAGTTCGGCGAGTCGCCACCCTGGTTCGGTGTCAACAAGCCCCTCGAGTGATGCGAGTGGGTCGAAAGAATCGCCGAGCACCTGGTCAAGGCGCGCGGAAATCTCTTCACTCGTCGGCATTGGCGGTTCTTCATCGTCGAATTCCAAGATGAAGAGCCCGATGGAGCCGTCCGGGCCAATCGGCACCTCATAGGCCAGGTATTCCCGACCCAGCAAACTGATTGCAGCGAAGCACACCTCGGTGCCGATGCGCGAAAGATCTGCACCGGAAACATCCAAGATCGGCGCATCGAAAGCCTGCAACCCGCGTTGCACGCCGGCAGCGCGGAGGGCGTGTGCGAAAGATGGTTCCACATTCCCCAGCGGTTTTTCAAGGGCCCAGGCCCACGTGAGGGTGTGACGATTGGCGTCGATAAGCGCCAGAGCATGGGCCGCAACCTTGAGCTTGCCTCGTGACCCTCGGAACACAATGTGGCTGCGCCGAGGCTTGAACTTGGCGGAGATGTCAGTACCAATGCGATCTTCAAACCAGCTCTTGAGCAGCTCGCGACGGACGCGATTGAACAGGCAGGTTTCGTGCGCGGTGTCCGAAATTTGGGATAACAGGGGGTCAGGGTCAGGCATGGCCTTAGTATGCTCCATTTCTTTTCCCACAGCATAGCAAGCTGGCCGGAAAACAGTAACTACTTTTCTGGCGATGCGGATGCGGCACGGGCGTCGAGAAGCCAACTAAGGTAGGACACGTCGATGAAATCAACCTTTTTAAGGAGCCGTCATGGCACTGCCTCTCCCCTCCATGCACGCCCGCGCGCTGGTCACCGGCGCCAGCCAGGGCATTGGGCGCGCGATGGCCCGCGACCTCGCCGAGATGGGTCACAATCTGATTCTGGTGGCGCGTCGCGAAGACGTCCTCAACTCGCTCGCTACCGAACTCGAAGAGCGTTTTGGCGTGACGGTGGAGGTCCGCGCCGTGGACCTGGCCGAGCACAACGCTCGCCGCGCGCTTATCGACGAGATCAGCTCCCGAGAAATCAACATTCTCATCTCCTCGGCTGGCATCGCCTCCTTCGGCCCCTTCAAAGATGCGGACTGGAACTACGAGCTCAACCAGTTCCATCTCAATGCCACCGCGTGCTTCGAACTCACCCACGCCGTGCTGCCAGGGATGCTTTCCCGAGGCCAAGGGGCGATTTGCAATGTCGGCTCGCTGGCCGGCGACATGGTGATTCCTAACAACGCCACCTATATCTTCACCAAGTCGGGCCTGAACAAGTTCACCGAGGCGCTGCACTACGAACTGCGTGGCACAGGTGTGACCTGCACTCTGCTTGCCCCTGGCCCAGTTCGAGAGGCAGTTATTCCCGAGTCCGAGAAAACCATTGTGGATCGGGTGGTCCCGGACGCCGTATGGACCACCTACGAATCCTGCTCCCGCGAGACCCTCGAAGCCATGGCCGCTGGACGACGTCGCGTCGTGCCCGGCCCGCTGGCCAAAGTGATGGAAGTGGTCACCAACGTCGCCCCGACACGAGTGATCGCACCGATCATCGGTAACTTCTACCGAAAGATGGGTGCCTAGTTGACCGACGCCATCCCCCTCAAAAACGACCGGCTGGTCTGGATCGACCTGGAAATGACCGGCCTCGATCCGAAGCGACACGTCATTGTTGAAGTAGCAGCCCTCGTCACCGACGCTGAGCTGAACATCCTCGGCGACGGCATCGACCTCGTCATCCATGCCACGGAGGCAGAACTCGCGGAAATGGACGACTTCGTCCGCACCATGCACACCGACAACGGACTCCTCCCCGAAATCGAAGCCTCCACACTGTCGCTACAGGATGCCGAAGACGCCGTGCTCCAGCTCATCGAGGAACACTGCCACCCCGATCACCCAGCACCACTGGCAGGGAACTCGATCGCCACAGACCGAACCTTCATCCGAGCCCACATGCCCCGCCTCGACGAAGCGCTGCACTACCGCATGGTCGACGTCTCCTCAATCAAGGAACTAGCCCGACGCTGGTACCCGCGGGTGTACTTCGCACAACCGGAAAAGGGCATGTCACACCGAGCCCTCGCCGACATCGTCGAGTCAATCCGCGAGCTCGACTACTACCGACGCGCCATTTTCGTCCCGCAACCAGGCCCCACAACGAGCAGCGCGAACTCAGCTGCGACAGCCGCAAGCAAGGCCTACCAGCGGTTTTTGTAAAACGCGCACAGTGAGTTAATATGAGTTCCGCTGCGTTACCGCAGCAATGGTGGCTGTAGTTCAGCTGGTAGAGCACCAGGTTGTGATCCTGGGTGTCGCGGGTTCGAGCCCCGTCAGCCACCCCAAAGAAACACCTCTTGAACTGCACTTTGTGTGAGTTGAGGGGTGTTTTGTTTTGCGCTGGTTTGTAGGTGCGGGTTAAGTAAAGAAAAGTGTGTCTCTGATGCGCGTTTTCCGCAGCGGAGTGGGCCTGAAGCCGTTATTTATTGTGGTCTGGGAGCCGTAGCCCGCTCGATGTCGTCCCTTCGGTGTAGTCGGACTACCGCTGTGGGATTTATTTCATTAAAAAACGCTGCTCTACGTAGTCAGACTACGCCGAAGCGACGACATAGCACTTGTGCAGCACACCCGCACAGCCGGCAACACACCGACAAGACACACTTTTCGTTGCTTAACCCGCAGGTGCACTCTTGGGTGAGATTACGCACCGTGTTGTGTGCTATCGGGCGCTGGGCGCTGGGCGCCGGGCATTGTTCAGGGCTGCACACCTGCTAGGTCATGCTTTTGAAGCTCCAGTAGAGGATGACTTCCAGAGGTGTCAGGGGCGTTTCGAGCCGAAACCCGAACCTTCTTTCCATCTCAAATCCAGGAGAAACCTGCAACGTTTGTGGCTGCTGATAGTTTTCCTGCAATGCTCCGTGCGTGCGATTCCGCAATAGCCAAACGTGTCCAAGCAAGTGCCCTCAACATCCCAAGCTTATGAAGTCATATTCCCTACCAGCGCAAATGCGGCACAAGACATCAACAGTTGAGTGCCACACGCACCGCTACTCTCTCCCCGTTATTCGCACCAGCCAGCCGGTCCCAGTCGAAAGCTGAATTTGTTCAAAATGCGATTAATAAAACATAATTAGCCCCATGTCCCTATCTTCCTCGGCCGAAGCGCCGAACGACCAGTCGCCGAACAACCAAGCGGGCGAGCATAACGATCAAGAACGACAGTTCTTCGGCCACCCTTGGGGTCTCGCCAACCTCTTTGGTGTGGAGATGTGGGAGCGATTTAGCTTCTACGGTCTGCAAGGATTGTTGCTGTACTACCTCTACTACCAAACCACCGAAGGCGGTTTGGGGATGGATAAGCCGTTAGCTTCAGCAATTGTCGGAGCTTACGGTGGCACTGTCTACCTTTCTGCCATTGTTGGTGGTTGGGTCGCTGATCGCATCCTTGGCGCAGAGAAGACGTTGTTCTATTCCGGGATCTTGATCATGTTTGGTCATGCTGCGTTGGCCGTGGTCCCTGGTTACACCGGGATGATCGCCGGACTTATCGCGATCGCGCTGGGCGCCGGCTGTCTGAAAACCACGGCCGGCACTGTGTTGGGCAACTTGTACAGCAAGGAAGATCCGCGTCGCGATTCAGGCTTTTCGATTTTCTACATGGGTATTAACATCGGTGGGTTAATCGGCCCGTTGGTGACGGGTGCGTTGTGGAAGTTCGGCAATTTCCATCTCGGTTTCGGAGCTGCGGCCGTCGGCATGGCGCTGGGCTTGATCCAGTACATGATTGGCCGCAAGCACACGATCACTCCGGAGACGCACGCTCCCACGAACCCGCTGCCCAAGAAGTACTACTTGCCGATTCTCGCCGGTGTTGCGGCCGTGATTGCTGTGGTGTGGTTGTTGTTCCAGAGACAAATTTTGGTGCCGAAGAATCTCTCCGATTACATTGCGATCATCGCGACGTGTGCCGCCATCATCCTGTTCACCGAAATGATGCGTTCGCCGTTGACTGAGCCGCATGAGAAGCGACGTCTCATCGGCTTTATCCCCATGTTCTTGGGTTCGGTGACGTTCTTCACCATTTTCAAGCAGCAGTTCACGGTGTTGGCGGTCTACACCGACCAGCGACTGAATCGTTTCGTTGGCGGTTTCGAGATCACTCCGACGTGGATCCAATCGATCAACCCGGTGTTCATCATCGTTTTCGCGGGGGTCTTCGCCACGCTATGGTCCAAGATGGGGTCGAAGCAGCCGTCGTCGCCAATGAAGTATGCGCTGGGCACCCTGATCATCGGTGTAGCTCCGCTGCTATTCCTCCCGTTCGCTGGTGGTGCCGACAATTCCACGCCATTTTGGGTGATCGTACTGGTGCTGTTCGTCTTCACGATGGCCGAACTACACATCTCCCCCGTCGGCTTATCCATGGCCACCAAGGTTGCCCCTGATTCTTTCAAGGCGCGCGCGATGTCGCTGCACCTGCTGTCGCTGTCGATCGGCACCGCACTCTCGGGCACGTTCGCAGGATTCTACGACCCGACGTCGGCAACCGCAGAGCGCACCTACTTCATCGCACTAGGCGGCTCTGCGCTGATCATCGGCGTGATTCTTCTCTTGCTGGTCAAGCCAGTGCTGAAGGCGTTCGGCGGGGTCCGCTAGCTTTTCGACGCCTAACTCTCCGTACCGTGTATTCCACCGGAATGTCGAGTTAGGCGTTACCCTTGCCCCATTCCGACCATGGGATCTGCCAGTCGCCGAGGCCATCGTATCCGGAAAGCTGGCCACCAATCGTGCCCTGAACTTCGACGATGTCACCGCGTTTGAAGTTTTCGAGGAACCACTGCGCATTCTCGGGAGATACGTTGATGCAGCCGTGGGAGGTGTTTTGGCTGCCTTGTGCCCACACTGACCATGGGGCCGAGTGGACGAAAATGCCCGAGTAGCTCATCTGGGTGGCGTATTGGACCTTCGTCTTGTATCCGCCGTTTGCGAGCGAGAGACCAAACGACTCCGAGTCCATGACCATTTCGGTGTGCTTGTCGCCGATAATGTAGGTTCCGTTTGGCGTTGGCCACCTATTTGAACCCATCGAGATCGGCATGGTTTTCACAACCGTGTCTCCGTCGTAGATCGTCATCGTTTTGGTCGCGTCGTCGGCAAGTGCACGGTAGCCACCGGCCACGGTGAAGTTAGTGGCGTTGTCCTCGCCACCAAATACCCCGCCACCGAGGTTTGCTCCGTAAATATCAGCCTTGACGCTAACCGTCGTACCTGGTTTCCAGTACTCTTTGGGGCGCCAGCGCAGCTCGTAATCGTTGAGCCAGTAGAAACCGCCCTCCTGCGGCGGGGAAACCGTGACTTTGATCGCATCCTGCGCCGCTTTGCGATCCGTGATCGGTACGCCGAAACGCATGCTAATGGTTTGAGCGACACCAACGGTCGAGTCGGCCAGTGGCCCCAGAGCAACTGCCGTCGTACCAGCAGGCGAAGCTGTTTGGAAGGTGTGCGTGGTGCTCATCCCGTTGGTCCCCTCGGCCACGACCGTGTAGGTGCGGTAGAAGCCCAGCACTTCGGCCGTCTGCCAGGACTTGCCGTCAGCAGCGAGCTTCCCCTCAACGACCTTGCCGTTTTCGTTGGTCATAGTGACCTTCGCCAGGCCATCCTCCAACGCCTTCACAGTGACAGCCTGGCCAGGGTTAATGTCTTTGGCTCCATCCGCAACTGAGATGGCTGGGGCTAGCTTTTCTGCAGGCTGTGTTTCAGCCTGCTGCTCGACCTGAACGACTTCTTTGTTCGGTTGCGGACGATCAATGGTGCAGCTCACCAACAACGCCGACGCACTGATTACGCCAACGAGCGCCACAACCGACCTTTTCATTTATCCTCCGGAGACAGCCAAGCCAAAGTCTTACATCCATTGAACATATACTTCACGGCTCCAAAACTGTTACTAAATCACCCGCATAAACGATAACAAATCGATAAACGGTTTCTGCCCAGCTTCTCGACGCACTTTCCCCAACCTGACCAGGCGATTTTACAATACTTCGGCAACCCTGTTATATTTTTGTTCGTTGCCAACGAGGCCCGCGAGGTTCCAAGGCATACAGTAAGCGCCATTAGCTCAATTGGCAGAGCAACTGACTCTTAATCAGTGGGTTCGGGGTTCAAGTCCCTGATGGCGCACAGAACCACCCCCGACCGGTCCCCCGGTTCGGGGGTTTTTCGTCTTTGCAATTATATCGCAACTGGATCACACTTCGACATCAATGCTCTTAAAGCCCCCATTTTCACCCCGGCCCCAGCAAAGAGTGAATTACACTCGGCGGGTATGACTATGAACCGAGCACTCATTATTGTCGATGTCCAAAATGATTTCTGTCCCGCCGGAGCGCTGGCCACTCGCGAGGGCAGCACGGTAGCAAAGAAAATCGTTGCCTATCTAGAAGACACCAAGCCTAACTACGCGAAAGTAGTCACCACCCAGGATTGGCACATAAATCCAGGTGACCATTTTTCCTCGGAGCCCGACTTCAAAGACTCCTGGCCCCCGCACTGCGTTGCTGGAACTGACGGAGCGAAGCTGCACCCCGCATTCCAAAACTTCACCCCCGATGCCCAATTCCGCAAAGGACAGAATTCAGCGGCCTATTCGGGCTTTGAAGGGGTTGAGGCTACCACTGGCCAGCCATTGCTGGAATATCTCACGGACAACGCCATCACCGCAGTGGATATCGTCGGCATAGCCACAGACCATTGCGTTAAGGCCACTGCCACCGACGCCCTCAAGAATGGCTTCACTGTGCGGGTTCTCTCCGAGTTTTGTGCGGCGGTTGATGAGTCGGCGGGTGAGAAGACTCTCGCCGAACTGGATAAGGCCGGTGCGTCGATCATCCGCCATGCCGACGACTGCGATCCGTGGAATTAGCCGCACCACCCTGCAACGCCGATTGTCTTTCAGATTGCGCCGCGAAAAGTGAGCAATCTCGAAGACAATTAACGCACCACAAACACTAAGGAAGGGGCTCCTCTCATGAGAGGAGCCCCTTCCTTGATTAACGTGTTGCGTTTTAGCGACGCTCAGCGAGCATCCGCTGGATCTCTTTCAGGTCATTAGCCTTCTTGCGAGACCGCACCACGGAAAGCGCAACCAATCCGACGACTGCTGCTGCCACGCCACCGAGAATGGCTTGCACCTTTGGCTCTTGTAGCTTCACGGTCGCTTCGCGCTTTGCATCGCCGACGAGTGCCTGTGGACGGCTACGCTCGGCCAGCTGATCGAGGGTGCTAGCTAGCTGACGGCGAGTGCGCTCGATTTCGCGCTGAATGTCATCAATGTTGCGTGCCATTGTCGTTCTCCACTTCGTTGCCTAAATCGTTTAACCACATCAACGGTAGTCGAGTCTTGCGTTCTCTGCACGTAGGCTTGGCGGCCGACCGTGCGTCGCAAAGCTGGCCCAGCCGGTATTGTGAGTGCTATGTCTGAACAAATTCGCCTTGAAGTTGGCGACTCCGCCCCTGCTTTCGCGCTGACCGATGATGCGGGCAACACAGTTCGGCTCGCGGACTTTGCAGGTGAGCGCGTCGTCGTGTTCTTCTACCCACGCGCTAACACCCCTGGGTGCACGAAAGAGGCCTGTGACTTCCGTGATTCGTTAGCGCCGCTTAACGACATCGGAATCAAAGTGGTGGGCATCTCCCCGGATCAGCCGGAGAAACTCGCCAAGTTCCGTGCCGACCACGACCTCAATTTCCCGCTGATTTCGGACCCCTCAAAAGAAACACTCAAGGCCTACGGCGCATTTGGCGAGAAGAAGAATTACGGCAAAATCGTCGAAGGTGTCATCCGATCCACCTTCCTCGTGGAGGCCGACGGCACCATCGGGCTGGCGCTTTACAACGTCCGGGCCACCGGCCACGTCGCCCGCGTCCTGCGTGAGTTGGGCGTAGCCAGCTAGCTCATGTCCGAAATCCTCGTCCCCCGGCGCCGGCCCGCGCAGCAGCGCAGTCGCGAGCGATACAACCGCATCCTCGCCACTGCGCGCACTGTGCTTGTCGACGTCGGTTTCGAATCATTCACCTTTGACGAGGTCGCGAAGCGCGCTGAGGTGCCGATCGGCACGTTGTATCAATTCTTCGCCAACAAGTATGTGCTCATCTGCGAGCTGGACCGGGAAGACACGGTCGCCATTGTGGCGGAGCTGCACAACTTCTCCAAACGGGTCCCCGCCCTGCAATGGCCGGACTTCCTCGAGGAATTTATCGATCACCTCGCCTCACTGTGGCGAGAAGACCCGTCGCGACGCGCTGTGTGGCACGCAGTGCAGTCCACCCCAGCTACCCGCGCCACGGCGGCCGCCACGGAAAAGGAAATGTTGGAAATCATCGCGGAGGTCATGACTCCGCTTGCTCCGGGCGCCCCGCTAGAGATGCGCCTCGGGTTGGCCGGGATCCTCGTTCACACGGTCACTTCCCTGCTCAACTACGGAGTGCGGGACGGCGAGATCGACGAGTTTGCGTTCACCGCGACCGTCGCGGAAATTAAACGCATGCTCGTGGCTTACCTCTTTGCCGTGGCTACGGTGTAGGCGACACCAGACAAATCGCGGTGGCGTAGTCACCGTCGTGGGAGATTGAGATTTCCGGATGCAAATTATCGGGGAGATCACCGTGCAGTTGTAGTTTTACCCGCCCCCACGCATCGGGTACTACCTCGATATCCGCCCACACAACGGCGTCGGCTGCTATGAGCGGCGCTTGGCCATAACGAGATTGAGACCACGCCTTAATGAAGGCTTCTTTCGCCGCCCAAAGCCCAGCGAGGTGTTCTGCACGGCGCGGCTTTGCCGAGGCACGGCGTAGTTCTGCAGGGTGAAACACTTCAAGGAATCGACTGCCTGGGATCTCAAGCTGGTCCGAGAACGCGGACACGTGGACTACGTCGATACCTACAAACATGTCTTACCTGTCGCTCAAGGGGATTCTCTCGCTGCAATTCTAGCCCCGCATTAGAGCGAACAGAGGCAACGGGCTTTAGTGCTTGGGAAGGGCGTGGAATTCATGCTCGGAGCGGTCAAAGTCCTCGGCGTCGAAGTCGATTGAATCATCTTGATGGAGGTCCTGAGCGACTTCGTCAAGGACATCGTTATACAGCTGCTCGTCGTCAAGGTTCGAGGCAGAGACAGCCTTGCCGATCTCCCTATTCTTGGCCGCATCAAATTTCCGGTCCGGACGCAGTTTCAGGCGCAGTAAGGACTTGATCCGCTCGCGACGCTCGGCTTCGTCGTGGATGTCTTTGAGCGAGGTAAACCACGAATACACCAGAATTACGACCATGAACATGCCGATGTAGCCAATAACCGGGTAAACATACGCCATCAGCGCGCGAAAGCCCACGAAAGACACCGCGAATCCGGCGAGGCAACCCGCCACGAAAATGGGAAAGTAGCGATCTTCATGGCCTGCGGAGAGTCGCTTGCCCAAGGCGTAAAACATGCCGATGGCGGTGTTGAAGATCATCAAGAAGATGATCAACGCCATGATGGTGCCGAGTACCGGGTGAATTGACGTCAAAATCACCAGCATCGGAATATCGGTGCCTTGGATAACGTCGGCATGCATCAGCAGCGCGAAGAAAGCCAGTCCCATCATGATGGTGTAAATCAACCCGCCCCACAGTCCCCCGCGGCCGGCTTCCCGGGGATCTAAGTGGTCTCCGCCGATCACCAGACTCATCGACACTGCCAGGATCAGGGCCAATCCATCGTAGTTCAGTGCGGACACCAACCAATGCGACACCGGCGTCTCGGTTTGCCCAGCGAGCTCCATCATCGCCACTGGGTCGTCCGGCATGTGAAACATCGTGTAAATCCCAATGAACAACACCGCGATGATCGTGGTCGGAGTTACCGCGCCGATCACTTTAGACACCTTATTGACATCAAGCATCCCGCAGGCCAACACCAAAACCAGCATCAACAGCGAACCAGCCCACGTTGGCCAGCCGAATTGTTGCTCCATGTTTGAGCCAGCGCCCGCCAGCATCACAAACCCGATGGCGAAAAGAGTGATAATCACGGCGACGTCGAGAAGCTTGGACACCACCGGGTGAGTTACCTGTCGAAACACCGTGTTGTGTTCGCTGGCGTGAAAGTAGCTGCCCAGCTGAAGAAATACCGTCCCAGCGAGCGTCATGATGGCCCCCGCAACCATCACACCCCAAATGCCGGACACACCGAAAGACGTAAAGTACTGCACCACCTCCTGGCCTGTCGCAAAGCCTGCCCCGACGAGCAAACCGACGAACGACATCGCGATGCCGAAAGATCGAGAGGTGGTCACAATATTGCCTTTCCGACGACCGTCCCTGGACCAGGCACGGCTCCCTTTGCTAACTATGAATTTCAAGGGTAATCATGTGAAAAGACTTTCTCACGGTGCGAAGACACCAGTGAGCAGCAAAAACGTTATCAAACAGTGACCTGATTTGTGGGTTTCCCGCGGTACCCTGCCTGGGGCGGCCAGTAGAACATGACGTGCGTCACGGTATCTGGGCAGGTTTTTGTGGCGAATTTGTTACCTGGAAAGCGTTGATTCGCTCCCCGGTCCCAGCAACGTCGAATGCCTTCGAGATTGCTCACAATTCGCAAAAGTGGGCAACCTCGAAGGCATGTGCGCGTTCGCTGTGGTTACCGACGAAGCTAGATGCGCTCGCCGGTTGCCGTAGAGAACATGTGGATCTTCTCGCGCAGCGGGCAGATCACGAAGGTATCCCCCACCGATAGGCCCCGGGAGTGCGGGGCATGGACCGCGATTCGGGACATATCGCCGCTACGCGCAACGACGTCTTCCGAGACCGGGGCGCAATAGCCGTAGGATTCGTGGCCGAGTTCTTCGACGTGTTCCACCCGCACTTTGAGGCCCTCGGGCGCGTTGATTTCCCAGTCCTCAGGGCGGACACCAACGATGATCTCAGAATCCGAACGGACATCCTGGGTTGGGGTGAGCGCAATCATGGTGTCGCCAAGAGATACACCTGACCCGCTGAGTGGCAGGGTGAACAGGTTCATCGCCGGGGAGCCGATAAACCCGGCTACAAAGGCGTTAGCGGGGTGATCGTAGATGTCCCGGGGCGTGGCGCATTGCTGCAGGACGCCGGCGTTTAGCACGGCTACGCGGTCCCCCATCGTCATGGCCTCCACCTGGTCGTGGGTGACATAGACCGTGGTGGTGCCCAGGCGGCGCTGGAGTGAAGAAATTTGGGATCGGGTGGAGACACGAAGTTTTGCGTCCAAGTTAGATAGCGGTTCGTCCATGAGGAAGACTTTGGGGTCGCGGACGATGGCGCGCCCCATGGCTACGCGCTGGCGCTGGCCACCCGAAAGGTTGGCAGGCTTGCGGTCGAGGAACTCCTCTAGCTGCAGGATACGGGCAGCTTCCTGGACCTTTTCCCCGATGGTCGCTTTGGCGACACCCGCGTTGCGCAGCGCGAATCCCATGTTCTCTGCGACAGTCATGTTGGGGTAGAGCGCGTAGTTCTGGAACACCATGGCAACGTCACGGTCGCGGGGCGCGATACCGGTAGCGTCATCGCCACCGATGAGGATGCGTCCGGCATCGGTCGGTTCCAAGCCGGCCAGCATGCGGAGGCTGGTCGACTTTCCGCAGCCGGACGGGCCAACCAAGCAGATGAACTCGCCGTCTTGAATATCCAAGTTCAACGAATCAACTGCAGGGCGAGCGCCTTTGGAATAGATCCGACTGACGTTATCGAAGGTAACGGTTGCCATGGTGTGTGTTCCTTGTGTGAGAGGGGAATGCTACTTCTTCAGCCGTGGCCTGACCTGAGCATCGAAGATGGACTGGACTTCCTTTTGCAGCTTGTCCATCTCTGGCTGTACCTCAGCGTTGCCGTTGAGGATGGTCTCGAAGGCGCCGCCGATCTTGGTGTCGGCACCTGGGATGAACACGCGGGCGTAGTCCTGCGGGCGTGTCTGTGGCAGCTGCTTGACGGCGGTAGCGAAATTCGGGTTTTCCTCCATGAACTTCTTTTGCTCCGCATCTTCCTGCGCAGTGGTACGCACTGGCATGTAGCCCACGTTGCGGGACCAGTAGGCAGTGTTGGTGGCATTGGTGATGAAGTCAATGAACTTGGCTGCTGCGATCTGGCGATCTTCCGAGATGCCGGATGGAATCGCAAGTCCTGCGCCACCGGTTGGGCAGCCGCCATCGCCCTTTGGGTTTGGTAGCGGTGCGGTCCCGAATTCGAACTTCGCGTCCTTCTTAACACCGGTAAGGTCGCCGGTAGACATGATCGCGGAAGCTACGAGCCCAGCGGTAAAGTCTGCGGAGATCTTCTGGGACACACCAGCGTATGCCTTGTCGCCCTTCACGGTTGCTTTCAGCCACTCAACGGCCTTGACGGTCTCCGGCGTGTTGAACTTCAGGTCCCACTTGTCGGAGTATGCGCCACCCATCGTCCACATCGGTCCTTCAAAAGTCCAGGCCAGGTAATCCACTGCGTTACCCCAACCGTGCGCCTTCTGCTTGCCGTCGAGGACCGCCTGGATCTTGGTGCCCCACTCGTCCATTTCGGCCCAGGTCTCTGGGCCACGGTCTGGCAGGCCAGCCTTAGCCCATACGTCTTTGTTGTAGTAGAACAGCGGGGTGGAACGAGCGAATGGGAAGGCGTAGTTGGCGCCGTCCAGCTCGTAGTCCTTGTACAGGGCTGGGACGTAGGTGCTTGGGTCGATGCCGGCCTTCTTGGCTACCTCGTTGACCTTGGCAATTTGCCCGTTGATGGCAAAGTTGAACCACCAGACGTCGGAAAGCACGACGATGTCTGGGAGATCCTTACCCGTGAGTGCAGCATTGAATTTCTGGGCGGTCTCTTCATAGTTCTTGCCAGCATCGATCAGGTTGATCTTGATGTCCGGGTTCTTCTCGTTGAAACGCTTGATCAGTTCCGTTTCTACGTCCTTGGACTTGCCAGGGTGGTTGGACCACCAGGTCAACTCGGTGACTTTGCCGCCTTCGGACTTGGACTTTGCTTCAGAGCCGGAACCAGCGGTGGAACCTGTGCCAGCGCAGGCCGCCAGGGAGGCACCAGCGACTCCGAGGCCGGCTAGCGCGAGGAAATTGCGACGCTTCATTGTTGCTCCTTGAATGGTTTTCAGTTGTCCCCGGCTAGCCCTTGACGGCACCGGTGGTCAGACCCTTGATCATGTATTTCTGCAGACCAAGGAAGATTATGAGGATCGGGATCATCGTGAGAATGGTCGCCGCCATGACGGGACCCCAGTTGGTCATGCCGTCGTTGTTTTGCAGCATCGTCAGGCCCACTGGCAGCGGTGCTACTGCCTCCGTATCGGAGATAATGAACGGCCACAGGTAGGTGTTCCATTCGTTGACCAGCGTGATGACGGAGAAGGCAACCAATGTGGGCATGGAGATCGGCAGCAGTACCTTGTACAACAGCTTCAGTGGTCCGGCGCCATCCATCTGCGCTGCCTCGATCAGTTCATAAGGCAGCGACATAAAGTGGTTGCGCATGAGGAACGTGCCGAACGCGACTCCTGCCAGCGGGATGATTATTCCCTGGAAGGTATTGCGCCACCCCAGGGCATTGACCAGCGCGAAGTTGGAGATGACGGTGATCTCGCTCGGAACCATCAGCGCGGAAATAACCACGATAAACACCAGCTGCCGACCGGGGAATCGCAGGATCGCCAGGGCGTAGGCCGACAATGTCCCCAACACAATCTTGATGACACACAACGCCAGCGTGATGATCACCGAGTTGCGCAGGTAGGTCCAATACGGCACCTCCGTGGTGGCAATTCGATAGTTGTCCTTGTTCCACGTCGGCGGAATCCAGCTAACCGGACTGGTGTAGATGTCAGGTCGCTCCTTGAACGACGTCATCACAATCCAAAACAAGGGCAGGCCTACGAACAACAGGGCCACGACCATCGCCGCATAGCCCACTACCCGCTTAGCGACGCGTGTCGCCTGCGAACCACCGTGAATGTCCATCATCGTGCGTTCCCCTTATCCATGTAGCGGACTTGAATCAGCGTGATCAGCAGCAGAATCAAGAAGAGGATGGTGGCCACTGTCGCACCATAGCCCGCCCGGAAGTTTCGGAAAGTCTCTTCGTAGACCTGGAATACCAAGGTCATCGTGCCGTCCCCCTGGGGGCCGCCACGGGTCATGACGTTGATGATGTCGAAGACCTGCACCGAGTTCAGTGTGACTGTAATCGAGAGGAAGAAAGTGGTCGGTCGCAGTTGCGGGAGCGTGACTTTGGTCAGGCGGGTCCACCAGCTGGCGCCATCGATAGCGCTGGCTTCTTCCAGGTCTTTCGATAGCCCCTGCATCGCAGCAAGGTAGATGACGAAGGTGTAGCCTAGGTTCTTCCACACGAAAGTGAACGTGACCATGAACATCGCCCACTTAGGCTGGCCGTAGAAATCAGGGCTGTCGAATCCGACGCGCTGCAGGAGGTCCTGGATCAGCCCGTAGTTCGGATCAAAGATGAACTGAAAGGCGACGCCGATGGCAGCACCAGAGATCGCGAACGGCGCAAACACTGCGGACCGGGTGAAGTTTCGTCCTTTGAGCTGCTGGTCGAGCAACATGGCAAGCGCGAGCCCCAGCAGCATCGAACCGGCAACCGCGAACAGCGTGAAGATCAGGGTGTTGGAAACAATCGTCTTGGTATCTTCGCGACTGAACCATTCTTGATAGTTTGCAAAACCAACAAAAGTTGAGGTCGTGCTGGAAATATTCCAGTCAAAAAACGACAAGCGAATATTGTCGATCAGCGGCCGGTACGTAAACACCGACAGCAAAATCAAGTTCGGCGCAAGCAGAGCCGCTGCCAACCACCACTCACGACGTTTGGCTCGCTGCGCCTTTCGACGCAGATTTACAACTGATTCAGTCACAAAGGGTCATGTTTCCCCGCGATTGTGTCCGAATTCCAACATTTGGGTTAACAGAACTCTGGGTTTAGGTGAACATTGCAAAACTTGATTCCCCGTTTATGTAGCCCCACCCTTGACGCTTGCACGAGAAGCCAACATCGGTCTAAAAAGTGGACCCAGTTCGGACAATGCACCAAGCGCAGCCCAGACTTAATGCAAGCACTATGACTGTCCTCATCCTGTTGCATTGTGGCAGGCTTTTCGACGCCACCTCGCCTATCCCAGTGAAGCTCTATATTCAGGGCGAGTCATATCTGTGAGCTACGGCCAGGTAGATCCACAGAAACAACGCCAATACCAACACGATGGAAAACAAATGGAAATTACCGTCCTTTCGCCCCTGCTTGTCGGCAATCCATAGAGCACCAATGCTCAGCAAAACACGTCGAAAAGTATCCACAGCCAGGCGGGACGTTGCCCACTCCTGAAAGCATCAGCACGGAACACAACTAGCCACAACCGCCGAATGCCTTCGAAATTGCTCAAAATTTGCAAAACTGAGCAACTTCGAAGGCGTCTAGCCGACGCTTCGGCTATTTTGATTAAGCCTGCGAATCCTAAGCCCGCAACACTCCGTCAATCAGTCGCGCATTCTCCGACAGCAGCACTGCTGCCTCACGTTCCTTAGCCTCGGAACCCGTACCACCAAGGTTGCGGTCAACCGGCTTTTCGTACAGGGCACCCCCGCCGTGCATCGCGGTGAGAATACGACGCAGACCAGCCACTTCACGCGCTTCGGCAGCGGCACGCCACTCGTCGGCACGCGCGCCCAGAGCTGCCTCGAACGCAGCTGGGTGCACGATCGCGATCAGCGCTGAGACGTGGCCGAAGCCCAGCGAGGTCACCAAGCCGGCCTTAGGAGCACGAGATCCGAGATCCAGTGGCGAGCGTAACCAGACGAGGTGCTCATTGTCAGCAAGTACTGGGTCAACGCAGTCCAGCGAGCGGTTCGGCGGCACCACGCCGGAGCGCAGGACCTGGGTCAGGCCGATCATCTGGAACGCGGCAGCGCCGCCCTTAGCGTGTCCGGTGAGAGTTTTCTGGGAGATGACATACATCGGGTTGCCCGGGGCGCGTCCGATCGCGCGAGCGATGCGAGTGTGCAGGTCAGACTCGTTCGGATCGTTCGCGGTGGTCGAGGTGTCGTGCTTGGAGACAATCGCGATGTCATCCGGAGTAACACCGAGCGAAGCCAAAGCAGAGACGAACCGGGAGGATGATCCACCACGAGCGGCGCCCAAAGCACCGAGCCCAGGAGCCGGGATGGAGGTGTGTGCGCCGTCCGCAAAGGACTCCGCAAATCCGAGCACACCCAGGACCGGCAGGCCGAGTTCCGCAGCCAGGGAACCACGCGCCAGCAGGATCGTGCCGCCACCAGCAGATTCTACGAAGCCACCACGGCGACGATCGTTGGCGCGAGAGAAGAACTTATCCTCAATCCCCTTGGCCCGCATCTCGCCCGAATCAGCGGTCGCTGCCATATCACCGAAGCCGGTGATGCCCTCCATAGACAGATCGTCCAGGCCACCGGCGACCACGAAGTCCGCCTTGCCGAGGCGGATCTTGTCCATGCCTTCTTCCACGGACACCGCGGCCGTGGCACAGGCCGCCACCGGGTGAATCATCTGGCCATAGCCACCGACATAGGACTGCATGACATGACCGGCCATCACGTTCGGCAGGGCTTCCTGCAGGATGTCGTTCTGGCGTGGCTCAGCAAGCAAGCCGTCGATGAACAGCGAGCGCAGGGACGCCATGCCACCCATGCCGGTGCCCTGGGTGGAAGACACGCGCGCCGGGTGCAGGGAACGCATGATCTCCGCCGGAGTGAAACCGCTGGACAGGAACGCATCGATCGTGCAAACCAAGTTCCAGACAGCCACGCGGTCAAGGTTGTCAATCATATCGGCAGGAATACCGTACACACTCGGGTCAAATCCCTCCGGAATCTGACCTCCGACGAAGCGCGACATCGCCATGCGACGCGGCACGCGCACCGCCGACCCGGCGCGGCGGGTAACCACCCATTCTCCGGTTTCTTCATCGAGGTGAGCGGTTGTGTTGTCCGGTTCAGACTCGACGAAGGTGCGAGCGGCAGCCTCATCTGAAACCCCGAAGGATAGATCGCGGTCGAGGTAGACGGTGGTCAGTTCCGGCATCAAGTTGTTGACCATGCCGAAATCATCGTGGAACTGTCGCACGCCCACCCGGGCGAGGACTTCGTCGTGGAAACGATCGAAGATCTCTTCTTCCGCGATGTCCTCACCTTCGGCGGTCACCCAGCCGTTATCCCAGGTAATCAACCCCATCGTCCAGGCCAGTTCGGTGACGCCAGCCGCCGAGAGGGTGCCGGTCAGTTCGGCGTCGAAACGCGTGCGTGCCGAGCCATATGGGCCCAGTTCGCCAGCGCCTACGATGACGACCATGTCCTCCAGAGGCTGCGTGACCTCGAACTTCGGGGTCGTATGGGTGAGGCGTCGATAAGGCGTGGGCAGCGCCTGCAGCGTGCGGGGCTGCTCGTCATTGCTTGTCGACGTCTCCTGCTGGGCCGTGGCGTTGCGAGCCAGCTCAGCGAGGTTGATTTCGGCTTCGCCTAGTCCGCCGGTGAAGTCCACAGTGATTGGCGTTTGTGCGGCGACGGAGCGAACGTCAGGAGTGATTTGGGAAAGCAGCTCGTCGGCGATTTCTTCGGTGGCGTAGGTGCGCACCCCGGCGGCTTCGACCGCCGCGACGAGTGGGTCGTTGCCACCCATCAGTCCGGTGCCGCGCACCCAGCCGATCAAAGTGTGGACGAGGGAGGTGCGCTCACCCCACACCGGCTCGGCATGCCAGCGGGTAACCAGGGCGTCGAGGGCGGCTTTGGACTCGCCATATGCGCCGTCGCCACCAAAGCGGCCCCGGTTAGGCGAACCCGGAAGCACAACATGCAAACGCTTGCCGATCTCGGTATTCGTTCCGATCTCCGACAGCCCTGCGATGAGGCGCTCCACCGACCACAACAGCAAACGCATTTGGTTTTCTGCCTGTGGGCCGGCGTCGGCGAGTGAACCCGAAACACGAGGAGCGGCGAATGGGAACAGCAACGTCGGCACCAGGGCTGGCTTGAGGACCTTCTTGGCGCCATTGACAGTGGCGGTTTGCTCGGTGCCTACCCACTCGATGAGAGCATCAAGATCGGCGTAGGAACTGAGGTTTGCTGGCGCGATCCAGAGGGCAGCGTAGCCGCGGGCGGCCCTGCGGTACAGATCCTTGTAGAACTCCAGTCGGCTGTGGTTCAAGCTTGAGGTAGTCACGATGACCGTGGCACCCTCCGCGAGGAGCCCTTCCGTAACTGCCGCTGCGATCGAGTTAGGAGATGCACCCGTGACGACAGCGATGTCGTTCGCATAACGCAGTTCCTCAGTGCTGCGTGCCTGCGTTGCCAGTTCGGTCAAACCAAAGTATTCAGCGTGTTGAGCAGCGTTTTCTCCCGCGCCAGTGATGTCCAACTCGGTGAGTTCACCCAGGGAGTAGCGGGTGATGTCCTCACGGGCGGAGGCCCAGCGGTCGTCGAGAAGCACGGCCTTGTTCGCGTCGAATGCGGGAGCAACTTGACGCGGCCAGTCGGAACCGAGCTCGCGGGATACCAACTCGAAGAGCGCGGCGTCGTCATCGGCATCAGACAGCCCCCGCCCCTGCTGTTCTGTGAGACCAAGGGTGGACAAGATGGTGCGCGCCGTAGTTGCCAGCACGCCTTCGCGTCCAGTGACGGCTTCGGCGAACTCGCCCAGCGCGGCCGAATCGACGACCCCGCCGCCGGCTCCGCCAGCAGAAGGCAGCGCAACGGTCACTCCGCGACGTGCGGCGACAGATTGAACAGCAGCATCGATAAGCGCATCGAGTTCTGCGACGTTGCTCGGCGCAGCTGGTGTCAAGCTGGCGAGTTCCCCACCGCGCAGCGAAGCCCCTTCGCGGGCACCGATGACAACTTCGGCGGTGACGTGATCGGCCCAACCTTGACCAAGCTGCCAGGTTCCGGTGACGCGTTCGGAAATGTAGTTTGGTCGTTTGCCTGTCGGCCCGGTGATGCGGCGCAGGGCATCGGCGGCAGCGTCGGAAAGCACGGGGCCGAAAGCGGAATAGTTCTTGGCCAGTCGGGTGACGGTGTTCTTCAGGTCGGCCAACTCGGCATCGGCGGCACCATCGATGGCACCCAAGCCGAACTCCACGCCCAGATCAAGCAACAGTTGGTTTCGACGCGAAGAGACACCTTCCACCAGCGTCTCAATGGAATCGGTGGTGGCCATTTGATCTGGCCGGACCTTCGTCCAGATGGCAATGAGCATGTCGGTTGCGTCAGCAGGAGTAAAAGCGATGTCCTCCGGGCGCGGCCCCGAAGCAGCTGCCGCTGGCGCGGGCGCTGCGACGGTTTCGGTTGGGGCAGTTGCCACATTGTGCGTGGTAACTTCCGCTGCTTCCGACGGCTCCTCCGCTGGCACATCGCGAGTCAAAGCGTCGGTGGCGAACACAATAGCGGCATCGCGTTCGACGTTGAGCACTTCGATGTCTACCCCGGCATACTGTGGCAGGCGCAGCGTCTGGCCCAGCATGTTGGCAATGGTTGGCGCAGATCCCACGCCGACCTCAACGAATCGGTCTACGTCCAGGGAAGTCAGCGCCAAGTCTTGAGTTTCGATCCAACGCACTGGGGAGGCGAACTGCCAGGCCAGCAGTTCAATCAGCAGGGTTCGTGCTAGCTGTTGCGGTTCAGCTAAGGCGGCCTCGAAGTCTGCCAAGATGTCGTCGAGAATTGGGCTTGACACTACCTCCGTCATGGATTCCACGAATGCGCGGTCCAGGGCGAAAGGACGAGCGACCAGGTTCGGAATGTAGCGGCCGACAAGTACGTCCAGGTCGATTTCATACGGCAACAAAGAGTCCAGGTGCTTACGGAACGCTCCAACTCCATCGCGCAAATGCGAGGAGTGGAACGGCACGTCAATGCCTGGGATCTGGATGAAAGCACGCTGGCCAGGAGCACGACGCTCCGCATCGGCAGCCAAGGCAGCAAGCCCAGCCCGGGTGCCGGCCACCGCGTACTGCACGCCAGCGATATTGTAATTCACGATCTCCAGGAATTCACCGGTACGTTCGGCGATGGTGGCAACGTAGTCAAAGACCTCGGCAGCCGAAAGACCCATCTTGTTTGGCCTAAGTGCTGCTAGCCCGTAGTTGGACACGCCTCTTTCATCACGTTCAACCAGGCGGTGCATCGTCAATCCACGCTGGTAGACAATCTCTACGACGGCTTCCAGTGACAGCGTGTCTGCGTAGGCGGCCAGTGCGTTGTATTCACCAACGGAGTGGCCTGCGAAGAAAGCGCGTTGATTGAGAGCGGAGGCTTCGCGCATTTCTGCCACCTGCGCGCAGCCGAGGGTCGCCATTGCTACCTGCGTGAACTGGGTGAGGTACAGCACGCCGTCTGGATGCTGGAATTTTTCGCCATGCACGGTGACTTCAAGCGGGTTACTACGGACGATCTCCAGGATGGAGTACCCCAACTTGGCCCGGGTGTGGGCGTCCGCACGATCCCAGATTGCGCGGGCTGCCGCGGAGGATTGGTAGGAAGCCATTCCCATACCTGGCGATTGGATGCCCTGGCCAGGGAAGGCATAGAACGTACGTGGCGCAGCCATAACAGCGGTGGCAGTAAGTACCAGTTCGCCATCGACCTTCGCGGTGATTTCTCGGACTTCGCCACAGCCTGGGCGGTTGTCCACCCCGGCGCGTTCCACGGTGAATTCCACTTCTTTGCCAGGCAGCACTGGTGCCAGCATCGTGGCGGTGTATTCAACAACCTTCACCGCGCGGCTGCCCTCATAGGAAGAGGACGCGAGTAGTTCAGCGATGGCTGAAGTCCACATGCCGTGGACGATCACGCCATCTGACAGGCCAGCGAGTGCCGCTGCCGTGTTGGAGACGTGGATCGGGTTACGGTCGCCGGAGACTAGGGCGAACGGCAGCATTGAGTGTGGCGCGGTGACCTTGGCGTAGGCACGGAACGAACGAGGCGTGTCCACCACAGATGGGAAGACCGAGGTGTTGGTGCGTGCGGTGGCCTTGCCGTTTCGGCCGCGGATCGCAAAACGCTCAGAAAGCTGAGCTACCTGACGCTCGCCATCGGGGTAGGTCGCGAACACGCGAGCGCGGACAATCACGACACGTCCCATGTCGGTGTCGCTGACTTCATCGGCGGTGGCTTCAACGCGAATGTCGACGCTGTCCGTCGGCAGCTCATCGGGCTGCGCTTCCACCAACTTGATGTGGTGTTCCAAGTGAACGAGGCTCAGCATTCCTTCAACCACGGAGGCGGCATCCGAGCCTGGGATGGTCGCGGACTTCACGGCAGCGAAAATCGCCGGCCAGGCCAATCCAACGAGGACATCCGGCGCGGTGCCAGCCGGGGTGAGGGTGGCTGGCAGGTAGGTTGCGGTGACATTGTTGTAGTCCGCAATGTGATCGTAAGACAAGGTGGTGCGCCAGTGCGCCACGCCGTCGCTCAGCTCGGCCAGCTCTCCCCCGGCGGCGATGCGGGTGAGTTCCGACATCGCCACCTCGGCATCTTCTTGGGTGACCTCTGGAACGCCCGGTCCTGCTGGCAACGTGAAGCGGATGTTCAGCTGGGCTGCGGTGCCAGCGACCGTCGAACCCACCAGCGGGACGCTCAGTTGGGCGTGCGTAGCATCAAGGTCTGCCAACTGCGCACCGGTTGGGGCGTGCGTAGCTTGGCGACGGTCCTCGCTTAGTTCCCACGCATCCATATCACCCAAGCGGGCGATCATGGACGTGGTGTTGCGCCCAGCCCAGAAGGTGCCCTGGGCTGCAAGCACTCGCTCGGTCGCCGTGGCTTCCGAGGCCGGGCTTGCCGGTAGTTCATCGATGACGGCCTGGTTGAAGCGCGCCAGCAGGTCTGCCACTGGCTCATCCTTGATAGTGATTCCGCCGACGGCAGCAGGACCTGGGATGATGCACACTTGATCGGCGTCGTAGCGGGCGTCGTGGGCCTGCCACAACGTGTCCGAACGCCACCAGCGGCGCACATCCTGGTCGATGACGGGGACGAAGTTGACGGGCTTTCCTGGGGTGCGGCACAGCTTCAAGAACCAGGCCACGTCCGCTGGGTGCAGCAGGTCGTTGGTTGGGTACAGCTCGCTTAGCTGAGCGACGGCCGCTGCCGGATCCTCACCAAGCGCCACCTTCGGGGTGAAGGTGCCACGGTCCTGCGAGATCAAGCGCGCCTCGGCCCGCTCGAGCATGGAGGCGAAGCGGTTCTTCCAGGACACGTCGGTCCAGGAGCCTTGGTGCGGGCCCGATAGTTCAAGGTAGCGGTTGAGCCATTGTTCGTAGGTCATGTCTGCGAGGTCACCGAAGTAAACTTTGCAGGTCTGCGCCATGGCCGCGATGATTTCCTCACGGCGAGCCTCCACCTTGGCGGCGTCGCCGGCAACCTCGTCGAGCACACGCCCGCACCGCGCGAAAGAGTTGTCAATCTCATGGATGTCCGCGCCGAGCTGCGAACGTCCGGATGCCATGCCGAAGGCGCCTTGGCCGGCGCCCACCCACTCGTCTTGGCCAGCGGTCTCCACGAGAAGTTGCTTTACGGCGTCGGAAGTCTTAGCTTCCTTGGTCGCCATGGCGGCGGTGCCCACCAGGATGCCGTCGACCGGCATCTTTGGCAGCCCATAGCGTTGCGACCACGTGCCCAACACGTACTCGGCGGCCCGCTGCGGAGTGCCGATGCCACCGCCGACGCACAGCACGGTGTTGGGGGTTTCTCGGATCGCGTCATAGGTTGCGATCAGGAGGTCATCGAGGTCCTCCCAGGAGTGGTGACCACCAGCCTTACCGCCTTCGACATGCAAAATGATCGGCACGTCTGGGACATCCTTGGCCACCGCCAACACATTACGCACTTGCTTGACGGCACCAGGCTTGAAAGCGATCCACGGGAACCCGTTGCCACGCAGTTCGCGGACCAATTCCACTGCCGCGTCGTGCTCTGGCATACCCGCCGTGATCACGATGCCATCGATTGGGGCGCCAGCTAGACGCGCCTTCGGGACGAGTCGCTTGCCACCAATCTGCATCTGCCACAGGTATGGGTCCAGGAACATCGAGTTGAACTGGGCATTCACCCCTGGATTGAGCAGCTTAGCGAGCTTGGCGATGTTGCCGTCCAGAATCTCCGGAGTGACCTGCCCGCCACCTGCGAGTTCCGCCCAGTGACCGGCGTTTGCCGCTGCAGCGACAATCTCCGGGTCCACGGTCGTAGGAGTCATCCCGGCCAGCATCATTGGGGAACGCCCGGTCAGCTCGGTGAACTTCGTAACAAGCTTGCCACCCTCAACTCGCGGTGCGAATTCTTCGTAGTTCAGCGCGGGCTTCGGTGCCGAACCAGCGTCGAAAAGCGCTGCCTGACCGTCGTGATCGGCGACTGCCAACACGCCTACGCCCCGGCCAATGCTCGCCCCTCGCGTGAGCTTTACGACGCCCGTCCCTGGCCCCACGTCCAACAACCACCGCGCGCCTGCCTCCAACGCGCCGTGAACCTCAGCCGGCCAATCGACTGCATCGACCATGACGGCCCGCGCCAAATCTCCCACGAGCTGCGCATCGAGCCCGCAGCGAGCAGCAAGATCCTCCACGCGTTCCACCCCAGGATGAAGCGCAGAGTGATGGAACCCAACCGTGGCATTGATCGGCTGGAAAACCGGGCTAAAAGGCTTACCGCCGGTACGCTTCTCCTCGCGAAGGCGCGCCTGCTTTTCGGCGACCTTTGCCAGCGCTTCCTGCAGCTGCAGCAGCTCAGCGGGCTTGCCCACGACGACGAAACTGTCCCGGCTGTTACGCAAACCAATTTCCATGCCGGTGCCCTTGATCGCCTGGGCTAGTTGCTCACGATCGATGCCAGACACCGACAGCATGGGTGCGTTCTCCCCTTGCTTAATCAACCCGGCCATGCGAGCTTGCTTCGCGACTGCAGCCCCGATCAGCTGCGCAATCGCCAAAATCTCGGCTGCCGCGGAGAGATCTTTAGTAGCAGCCACCGCCAGAGCCCCCTGGGAGTGCCCCACAGCTGAAACAGCATCTTCAATCTGCAGCCCCTGCGCTTCCAGGTTCATCAGCGTAGCCAGCTGGGCAGTGAGGATCCCCGGAACGGAAATCGCCGCTTGCGAGGCATCAAGCAGTGGAGGCTGTTCCGCGTTTGCCCAAGCGACCGGATCGAAGCCATACGGTTGCGCCGCTGCGATGTCGTCGCTGACCGGACCCAGCATTTCAGTGGCGGCACTAAGCAGCTCGACGATGTGGCGTTGCGCTCCACTTGCCAGCGCGGTACGCAAAGTAGCCAACCAGTCATAACCTTGACCTGCAAAAACTAGTGCAAAAGGCTGCTGCCCCTCCTTATTGCCCAGGGTGTCGACGAGTCGTGGCTCAATCTGAAAACGCTGCTCAGTCACGCGATCTAGCTCTTTTCTCTAGTGGGCACCTGCTGCCGTTTTCACGACAACGGACGCACGTGTGCAATATCAACGTGCCAAATATGCCACAATCATGAGGAAACAGTCATGTTTTGGTTTCGCGAGTCTAAGTAATTAGTTTCGTAGGCAAACAAAAGTGCAGGACGGTAGGTTTTAGCAGGCGGCACCCCACCCCCAATATGGGGCTAAACCCCTTAGCCCAGCAAATCCTTCAGGAGCTGTTCCGCAGCTCGCAAACCCTCGTCTCCAGCTACGACATCTTTCTCGAAGACCTGACAGGCACTCTCCGGCACCACTTCCGCCTTCTCGACGATCCCCTGCTCGTCGAGGTATTCCTCAATGTGTCGCGAAATGCTCATAGGCGCGAGTGTAGTTGGGCAGCCCAAGACTCGCGGAATGCCTTCGATCTTGCTTACTTTTGGCGGCAAGTTCAAAGGCAGACGGCGAGCGCAACTCGGCCAACCAAAGCACAAACCCGCAGCTAGAGCTTTCAACTCTAACTGCGGGTGAAGTTAATGTGTGGGCCCGGGGAGACTTGAACTCCCACGTCCTAAGACACTGGAACCTAAATCCAGCGCGTCTGCCAATTCCGCCACGAGCCCGGGTGAAACTTTTTTAGAGTTTACAATCCATTACCCCGATTTGGCGAATCGCCACCCTAGCAGGCCAAACGCTCAACACTACCGAGTACAATGGCCTAGCGTGACCGATCCAATCCACACTCCGCCCCGCGCTAGGAAGAAGGTGCGCTTTTCGCACGTCGTCTTTATCCTGCTTGCCGTGGCAGCCACCCTTGGGCTGGCTTATTGGCAGTGGACTCGGTTCAGATCAGGCAGTGGCACCTTTCAGAACCTCGGATACGCGATCCAGTGGCCGGCGTTTGGCGCGTTCATCGTCTATGCGTATCGGCGCTATATCCAGCTGGAAAACGAGTATTACGATACCGGCGTCGCCCCCGTCGAGCTCGAGAAGCAGCGCGCCCAAGAACGAGGCGTGATGACAGAGATCTCCGAGGAGTTCCTTCCCACCCGGATGAACACTGATGTGGAAGAATTCAACCGTCGCAACCAACCCAAACGCAGGAGAAGTGAGTAATGACATCCCCTCAGATCCATCCAGAACGTCAAGCTCGGGTTCGCAACGCACTCAAGCTCTTTTCCTTTGCAGCTTGGGTCACCGGCGTTTGGCTCCTCGTGCTGACCACCCGAATGGTTTTGGATTACGGCTTTGGGGTCGAAATTCCATCGTGGGCAATGATCATCGGTCAAATCCACGGGTTCTTCTACATGCTTTACCTGGTGACCACCGTTAACCTGGGCATCAATGCTCGTTGGCAGCCAGCGAAGTGGATCACCACCGCGCTGGCTGGCACGATCCCATTTTTGTCTTTCGTCGTGGAGGCTAAACGACGCAAAGAAGTTACTGCCCAGTTCCAGCTCTAGAAAGACTGTCCGGGTAGCCGGTGGTCGTAGGCGTATTGGTAGTATTCCCGGAACTTGAGTTTGCTGGCAGCGGCTTCGTCGATAAGCACGGTGGCGTGGCTATGCAGCTGCAGCACCGAGGCTGGGCAGAACGCCGATACTGGACCTTCAACCAGCGCGGCAACGGCGTCGGCCTTACCGGCACCGGTTGCTAGCAACAGCAGGTGGCCGGCCTCGAGAATCGTGCCCAGCCCTTGCGTCAGCACATGGTGGGGAACCTGGGATTCATCGCCGTCGAAGAATCGCGCGTTGTCTTTGACGGTTTGCGGGTGCAATGTCTTCAAGCGGGTGCGCGAGCTGAGCGAAGATCCGGGCTCGTTGAATCCAATGTGGCCGTTGGTGCCCACGCCGAGCAACTGCAGGTCGACGCCCCCTGCTTCCTCGATCGAACGGTCATAGGTCTTGGCGGCCTCGTACGGATCCTGCGCCATCCCGTCGGGGCTGTGCACTGCCGCATCTGAGATGTCGATTGCGCGGGTGAATTCTCGGCGGATCGTCTCGTAGTAGCTCTGCTCGTGGTCGGTGGGCAGCCCTACATACTCGTCGAGCAGGAAGGCTTCGCAGTTTGCGAAGGACAGCCCTTGTTCCTGATGGCGGCGCACGAGCTCTTGGTACGTCTTCAGTGGGGTGGAACCGGTGGCTAACCCTAGGGTTTTGCCGGCTTCAGCATAGGTTTGGATGATGTCGGCTGCGATGAGTTCCGGCCGCTCAGTGATGACGACTTCCATGACTACCCTACTTTCTTTCCATCCCGATACACTCGGGCGATTTCCAAAAACTGATTACACACCACGAAACTTGCCGGGGCACCCACCGCAATCTCGCCCCGCTCCGCCTTGCCGATGAGCCGGTGTCCACTCACCGCCGCCGGCAGCACGCTCGGCAGCGACAACCCCCGTTGTTGGCAGCGACGAACCTGATCAATGACTCGTGAAGTTCCCCCGGCGATCGCACCCTGCGAACCATCAGTAGTGGTCAAGCGCGCCACTCCACCGGCAACAGTGACGTCGAGCGCACCTAAGGTATAGGTGCCATCCGCTTGCCCGGCAGCTCCCATAGCGTCGGAGACAAGAGTGACCTGCTCCGCGCCGACGCTGTGCAGCACCATATCCACAGTTTCATCGGCTAGATGCACGCCATCGGCGATCAGTTCCACGGTGGCATTTCCGCCAGCCGCAGCAGTTAAGAAGGCAGCGACCGCCCCCGGCGCGCGGTGATGCAGCGGGGGCATCGCATTGAACAAGTGAGTTGCCGTCACCGTGGCGTCAGCTTGCACTGCGTAGGCGATAGCCTCGGTAGTTTCGCTTGCCGAGGCATCCGTATGCCCGAAAGACACAATGATGTTGTGCTGCGCGCAAAGATCAACGAGTTCTCGCACATGTTTCGTTTCTGGTGCCAGCGTCATCGCACGCAAGTGCCCCCGAGCAGCTGAGATCATGCGCGAAAACAGCTCGGGGTCGCCGTCGATAATGGCCGCGGGATCTTGTGCCCCGCATCGGCACGCGTTGATGAACGGTCCCTCAGCGTGGATCCCATCAATCTCGTCTTCGTCAGCGAGCTGGGCCAACAACTCGAGTTGAGGCAGCAACCTGTCTTCGGTGAGCGACACCGTGGAAGCCAACAATGTCGTCGAGCCATGCACCCGGTGATGTCTGGCGGCCGCCCGGCACCCGGCTAGGTCGGAGCTCGGGAAGGATCCACCGACAGCCCCGTGGGTGTGCAAGTCCGCGAAGCCGGGGAGCACTATGTCTGAGGCAGGCTTATCGACGCTATCCAGACGAGTAATTACCCCATCCGTTACTTCGATGAGCTGGGTTCCCAGATCGGCACCAGGCACCAAGACGCGGGCGAAAAGTTGCTCACTCATCAGCAGCCGCCACGAACTGTTCGGTAATCCACTTGGTATCGGTGATTGCGGTACCAACGATGATCGCATCGGCGCCCGAGGCTCGTCCTTGGCGGACGTGCTGTGGATTGTGGAAGCGGCCCTCTCCGATGAGGAAAACCTCGTTACCCAGGCGTTCTCGAATTTCGCGGATGAGTGCGAGGTCCGGACCGACAGTCTTTTCGCGATGCTCGGTGTACCCCGCGAGAGTGGTCGAGATCAAATCTGCTCCGGCTGTGATTGCTGCCTCAGCTTCCTCAGCTGTGGCAATATCTGCCATAGCCAAAGCCCCTTCGGCATGGACAGCAGCGACTTGCTCCGCAAAAGTGGAGCCATCTTGTCGTGGGCGCAAGGTAGCGTCGATGGCCACGACTGTGGCTCCGGCCCGCGCTACCGCAACTGCCGAGTGCACCGACGGAGTGATGTAGACCCCGGTGTCGCCTTCTTTGGTCAACCCGATGACGGGGACATTCACGGCGTCGACAATCGCGCGGACATCATCGAGCCCACCGTAGCCGCCACAGCGAATGGCAGTGCTTCCTCCGGCTTCGGCAGCCCTGGCGAGAAAAGTTAACGTATGACGATCGCGCAGCGGGTGTCCATCCGGGGCCTGTGCAGAGACGATGAGGCTGCCGCGCACCTGGTCAAAGAAAGTTTGGTTATCCATATGTCATTGTCCTTTCCACGCCTGGGCGGCGAGGTATGCTGCGCCAACGAGGGGCGCGTCGGTGCCCAGCTCTGCGGGCTTGATTGGGATGGTGTCGATTGGGGCCAAGGCGTGTTGGCGGAATCCCTCGGTGAGTGGCCGCATGATTGGCTCACCAATTTTGCTGACACCACCACCGACGATGAGTGCGTCGATGTCGATTGCGGAGGCAAATCCAGCGAGGGCTTCGCCAAGGTTGCGCAGATTGCCATCGAGGACCGCGATTGCGGTGGAATCTCCGGCATGATAGCGCTCCATGATCTCAGGCAATTCGATTTTTTCCCCGCTCAATTCGAAGAAGCTACGTGCCAATCCGGGGCCGGAGGCAAACTCTTCGATGGGCGCCACCGCACCATCGATCCGTCGACCAAGAATATTGCGCAATTCACCGGCCGTATGGTGCGGAGATTCAATGAGCTTCCCAGAGTAAATCAGAGCACCACCAACCCCGGTGCCCAGACTAAGGAACAGGGGTCGGGTGTATTCCCCGCCAGCGCCGTAGACGGCCTCACCGAGCCCCATGATCCGAACGTCATTGTGCACGGCGGTGGGAAGACCGAATTCAGCAATTACGCTTGCTTTGATTGCGGTTCCGGCCCAACCAGGCATCGTCGGTCCGGCAGAAACAACGTAACCCTCGTGAGGATCCACTACGCCGGGCGCGCCGATACCGACGGCAACAAGTTCTCCGCCGAGCTGCTGCGCTTGTTCCTTCAGGGTGCGGATCTCGCGGAGCACTTCGACCATCACATCGGTACGGGGGGTTGCTGTGCGATGGCGGAAGACGATTTTGGTGGGCTGGGTGGCGTCGATAAGCGCGGTGGCGATCTTGGTGCCGCCGATGTCTACGCCGGCTAAAAAATGCGTCATGACAGCTTCTCATCAATCATTCGTTTGAGTGGACCATAATGTGTTTCAAAAGTGCGCAGCAGCTGGGCTTCATCGCCTGCTTCCAGAGCTTCCACCATGCTCAAATGGGCATCGACGGTGTCTTGGAAGTCCTTTTCCCAGTTCAACTCGAGCAGGGGCACGGCCCGGGTATGCACTTCCCACAGCGCCATGTAGAGCTCTTGGATGAGCTGGTTCGAAAGTTTGCTGTTGAGCTCTTCGTGGAACTTGCCATCAGCCTCGGTGATAGGTTTGCCAGCGTCAAAGCAGCGCTGCATCTCGACGACCAATTCACGCAAGCGGGTCGTGGGCTTTCCGCGATAAGCCTCAATGAGCAACGGGGCATTGAACTGATCGAATGCGATGCGGGTATCAACTACCTGCTTGAGGTTCTCCAAGGCGCTGTGGCGGTCGAGGGTCAACCGCAGTGTAAGCCCATTGACCAGTGGCGCGAGCGACATATTCCCCACATAGGTGCCGTGGCCGTGGCGAATCTCGACGACATCGAGGGAAGACAACATTCGCATAGCTTCCCGGACCGAGCTCCGCGAAACGTCAAGTAGATCACACAGCGCTGCTTCTGACGGCATTAGTTCGCCCGGGCGCAACTCATTGTCCCGGATATAGTTTTCGATCGCGCTTGCCGTCGGGTTGATTCTGTTGGGCGCAAAACCAATAGACATTTTTCCTCTTTTCCCACCTAGTGCCCTAAATCACGGCACCTAGTTTTCTGGGTTTTCATCACTGTTGGATACCGTGGAAACGTGTTCTGACTTGAGATTAGCAGAAAACCTGTACAAACATCAGACGTCTGACGTATGATGTTGAGGAACGCAGAGTTAACGGCACATTAACTCACCGGGATTTCCCAGCTGAAAATTTCATATCGGAATTTCTACCTTCGCCGACTCCCGTCGGTGACGTTTCACACTCCACCGGCTCGCCGGTGGGATCTACCGAAAGGAACATCATGACCTCCGCTTACTCCCGGCGTGACTTCATGAAGATCACCGGAGTCCTCGGCGCTGCCGCTGGACTATCGACCGTCGTCACCGCATGCGCCAAGCCAGCTCAAAATGGTGGCGCAGGCGCCCCAGCTGCCGATCCGAGCGCCAAGAAGGCAGACGGCACGATCACCGCCGCCATTTCTTACGAGCTCGGAACCAATGGCTACGACCCAATGTCCACCACCGCAGCGCTCACCGTGGCAGCCAACTGGCACACCCTCGAGGGCCTGACCGAAATGGACCCAGCCACCGGCAAGACCTACGCAGCACTGGCAAGCGAACTGCCAAAGGCTACCGGCACCACCGCCGTCGTTAAGCTGCGCGACGGCGCCAAGTTCCACGACGGAACCCCAGTCACCGCCGACGACGTCGTGTTCTCCTTCGAACGAGTCCTGGACAAGGCCAACAAGTCCCTCTACGCTTCGTTCATCCCATTCGTCACCAAGGTCACGGCCAAGGATGAAAAGACCATCGAGTTCACCCTGGCTCACGAGACCGGCGTGTTCGCTGATCGTCTCGCAGTAGTCAAGATTGTGCCAAAGAAGGCAGTTCAAGCGGATGCCGCGAAGTTTGCTGCTCTGCCAGTAGGCTCCGGCCCATACAAGATGACCGACAACGGTGGTACCTCCAAGACCATCCAATTCGAGCGTTTCGATGACTACAACGGCCCACGCCCAGCGCTGGCCAAGAAGATGACCTGGCAGATCATCCCAGACGCATCTACCCGCACCAACGCCATCCAGTCCAAGACGGTCCAGGCAATTGACTCGGTTCCTTACCTTTCCGTTGATCAGCTCAAGGCTGTTTCCACCGTGGAAGCTGTTCAGGGCTTCGGCTTGCTGTTCGCAATGTTCAACTGCGCACCAAACAGCAAGTTCAACGACGTGAAGAACCGCCAGGGCTTCATGTACGCACTGGATATGGACAAGATCATCCAGACCGGCATGCTTGGCCAGGCCACCGCTGCCACCAGCTTCCTGCACAAGGAGCACCCGAAGTACAAGCAGGCTAAAAACGTCTACACCTTCAAGCCAGAGCGCGCTCGCGAACTATTCGCCGAGACGGGGCTGAAGGAACTACGTCTGCTGTGCACGGACCACGACTGGGTAAAGAAGTGCACCCCGCTGATCGAGCAGTCTCTGACCGCTGCGGGCCTGAAGGTGGAGTTCATCGAGAAGAAGTCTTCCGACGTCTACAACACCATCGACGGCAAGCCAGAAGCCTACGACGTAGTCATCGCCCCAGGTGACCCATCCGTATTCGGCTCCGACCCTGACCTGCTCATGCGCTGGTGGTACGCCGGTGACACCTGGACCGACAGCCGCATGCACTGGAAGGGCAGCGATTCCTACGCAGAAGTACAACAGCTGCTCGACGAAGCGCTCAAGGCTACGGATTCTGCCACCCAGGACGCGAAGTGGGCAGAAACCTTCGACAAGCTGTCTGAGTACATTCCGCTCTACCCACTGTTCCACCGCAAGTCGACTACCGCTTGGGATAAGTCCACGCTGATTGACTTCAAGCCAATCTCACTGACTGGTCTGTCCTTCCAAAACGTAGCCACCACCAAGTAAGAACTCCGTCGGTGTCGGCCGACACCTCGGTCGGCACCGACGAAACACTTTTGACGTTGAGCGCTGCCCTTGCCTTAGGAGGGTAAGCCCTCTACCGAACGCGAAAAAAGGACAGCTTCATGTCAAATCTTCTCCGCCTCATCGGAAGACGACTCGTAGCGTTGCCAATCATGATCCTCGGGGTTACGTTCCTAGTCTTCTTCATCATGTCTTTTAGTCCCGCCGACCCGGCCCGGCTCGCGCTCGGCGAATCAGCTTCCCTCGAAGCGCTAGCTCAATATCGAGAGGAACACGGCCTCAACGACCCGCTGTTAGTCCGGTACTGGGACTTCCTCACCGGAATGCTTCAGGGCGACCTCGGCACCACCACCGGTAATGCTTCGGTGACCGACGTCGTTGCCAAAGCATTCCCCATCACCTTGCAATTGACCTTCCTCGGCCTCATTATCGCCGCCGTGCTCTCCTTGGTCTTCGGGGTCTTGGCCGCACTGTACCGGGATAAGTGGCCGGATCAGGTCATCCGCGTCTTCTCCATCGCCGCCCTGGCTACCCCATCCTTCTGGCTTGCGATTCTGCTGATCCAGTGGCTGGGCACCATCCCCGGCGGCTGGGGGTACTTCCCCGCTCTTATCACCGCATGGGTGCCGTTTAGCCAAGACCCTGCGGTCTACTTGAACAACATGTTCCTGCCAGCATTCGCACTGGCAGTACCCGTGGCCGGCTCGCTTACCCGCGTGGTGCGCACGGCAATGGTGGAAGAACTCGACAAAGACTACGTCCGCACTGCCATCGGCTCTGGTATCCCCAAGGCGGAAGTCATTTCGCGTAACGTCTTGCGCAATGCCTTGATCATCCCGATTACCGTTCTTGGCCTCCGCGTCGGCTACCTCATGGGTGGCGCCGTCATCATCGAGATCATCTTCAATATTCAAGCCATGGGTCAGCTCATCCTGGACGGCGTGACGCGTAACGACGTCTTCCTCGTCCAAGGTGTCACGCTCACTGTGGCCATCGCCTTCATCATCATCAACATCATCGTCGACATGCTCTATGTCCTCGTCAACCCACGCATCAGGAGCATCTAATGCGTAGAAAACTGACTGAACAACTCGAGTCCAAAGCAGGACAACGTTTTCAAGGGCTGCGCGCGCTGCCAGTGGCATCAAAAATAGCGTTGGGCTTCCTGATGCTGGTGGCTTTCATGGCGCTGTTCGCACCATTGCTGACCTCCTACGATCCCCTAGAATCGAACATGCCAGTGCAACCACCAAGCGCTGAGCACTTCTTCGGCACCGACGCCATCGGCCGCGACATCTTCTCCCGCGTAGTCTACGGCTCCCGTGCTTCCCTGATCATCGGCCTCTGCGCCACCATTTCTGCTCTCGCGGTAGCTGCCGTATTGGGATCCATCGCAGCTACTGCAGGCAAGGCTGTCTCGGAAGTCCTGATGCGCGTCCTCGACATCATCATGTCTTTCCCGGGAATTGCCCTGGCCGCGGTTTTCGTCGCCGTATTCGGTAACTCGGTGCCAGTCCTGGTATTCGCGATCGGCTTCCTCTACGTGCCTCAGCTATCGCGCGTGGTGCGTGCAAACGTACTCTCCGAGTTCGGCGAAGACTATGTCTCCGCAACCAAGGTGATGGGTGCTTCCATTCCACACATCCTGTTCAAGCACGTCGCCCGCAACACCATCGCCCCAATCGCCGTGTTCGCCACGGTCTTGGTGGCCGACGCGATCGTGTTCGAAGCATCCCTGTCGTTCATTAACGCTGGTGTGAAGCCACCGCTGCCTTCCTGGGGCAACATCCTTGCCGACGGCAAGCAGCTACTCCTGACCGGTGCTTGGTGGCCAACGTTCTTCCCTGGTCTCATGATTCTGATCACGGTGCTGGCACTCAACATTCTCTCCGAGGGCCTGACGGACGCCATGGCCTCTCCACGCATCAAGCGGACCGTACGAGTCACCGACGATGACCCGTCCATCAACCCAAAGAAGTCCCTCGGTGCACTCTCCGACGCTGAGGCCCAAGAATCGCTGACTACCTCGCTCGCGAAGCTTCACGACGCAGAGACCGCCGAGAACCGCCGCCTGGTCTACACCCGCAACGAGAAGCCGCTCATCGAGGTGAAGAACCTGTGCATCGCGTTCCCAGAGGCGCACGGCGATGTCAACATCGTCGACCACGTCAACTTCACTGTTTCCCCTGGTGAAACCATGGGTTTGGTCGGTGAATCCGGCTGTGGCAAATCCTTGATCGCCATGTGCATCATGGGACTGCTTCCGCCGACCGCGCGAATCACCGGCGAGATCCTCTTCGACGGCAAAAACTTGCTGGAAATGTCCCCCGAGCAGCGAAATGCCCTGCGCGGTCACGACATGGCGATGATCTACCAGGATGCTTTGAGCTCCCTCAACCCATCCATGCTGATCCGCACGCAGCTCAACCAGCTCATCCGTCGAGGTGGCAAGCGCAGCGCCGAAGAGCTCATGGAGCTGGTCGGGCTCGATCCGGTCCGCACGCTGAAGTCCTACCCGCACGAGCTTTCCGGTGGTCAACGCCAGCGCGTGCTTATCGCCATGGCGCTCACCCGCAACCCACGCCTGCTGATTGCAGATGAGCCCACCACCGCACTCGACGTCACCGTGCAACACCAGGTGGTCGACCTGCTCAATGAGCTGCGCGAAAAACTCGGTTTCTCCATGATCTTCGTGAGCCACGACCTCGCGCTCGTCGCAAAGCTGGCCCACAAGATCACCGTGATGTACGCAGGTCAGGTCGTCGAACGCGGACAGACCCGAGAGATGCTCGCCGACCCGCACCACGAATACACCCGTGGCCTGCTCGGTGCGGTGCTGTCCATCGAATCCGGCGCAGCTCGCCTGTACCAGGTCCCTGGTACAGTCCCAAGCCCGCGCGATTTCATCGATGGCGACCGCTTTGCCCCACGCTCCCGCCACCCAGAGCGCGGACACGGCCAAAAGCCTGTGCCTCGTGCAGTTGCGGGTTCCACCACGCACTTCTTTGCCGCCACCGACGACACTTACGCCGCGCTGACCGGCGCTTCGAAGGAGGTTTAGGTCATGAATTCCCACAAACCACAACGGATCATTGAGCTCAAAGACATCAACGTGATCCACAAGACGCGTACAGGAAAGCTATTCCGGCCCGACACCGTCCACGCCAACAAGGACATCAACTTCTGGGTCGACCGCCGGGAAGTTGTCGGTATCGTCGGCGAATCCGGCTCTGGCAAGTCCACCCTGGCTCGAGTAATGGTCGGCCTGCAGAAGCCAACCAGCGGCGAAGTCATCTTCAACGAAAAGCCACTGAAGCACAACAGCAGGATGCGTAAGGAACTGGGACGCTCTATTTCCATGGTGTTCCAGGACCCAGCTACCGCGCTGAATCCCCGCATGACGGTCAAAGAGCAGCTCATGGACCCGCTGCGCGTGCACCACATCGGTGATGAAAAGTCCCGCCTCAAGCGTGTCCAAGTGCTCCTCGACCTCGTCGGACTGCCACAATCCGCACTCGACGTGCTTCCCCGACAGATCTCCGGTGGCCAGCGCCAGCGCGTAGCTATCGCCCGCGCACTTGCACTGGAACCAGACTTGATCATCGCGGATGAGCCAACGTCCGCGCTCGACGTGTCCGTGCGCGCGCAGGTTTTGAATCTGCTCACGGATTTGCGATCTGAGCTGGGCCTCGGCTTGGTGTTCATCTCCCACGACATCAACACCGTGCGCTACATCGCAGACCGCATGTGCGTGATGCTCAAGGGCGAAATCATTGAACAGCAACCCACCGATGACCTCTTTGCGCATCCGCACAACGACTACACCCGCACGTTGCTCGCCGCTACCCCATCGTTGCTCTAAGCAGCTCTAAGCAGAAAGCTCACATCACCATGAATCCCATCGTTTCCGGCATCATCCCACCACTGCTTACCCCGCTGACATCCGCCGGCGACATCGATGTCGACTCCCTCACCCGCCTCATCGAACAGCAAATCAATGCGGGCGTCGATGGCCTCTTCGTCCTCGGATCCTCCGGAGAAGTGGCCTTCCTGACCGACGAGGAACGCGAGCAGGTCATTGAACTCGTGCTCAAGCTTGTCGACGGCCGTGTCCCGGTCTACGCCGGCGTGATCGACACCCAGACCAAGCGCGTCATCGCCCACATTCGACGGGCAGAAGCCTTGGGAGTTCAGGCAGTAGTGGCGACCGCACCGTTCTACGCAATCACAGGACCAGACGAAATCGCCGCCCACTTCCGGGCGCTGCGCGCTGCCACGGACCTGCCAATCATCGCGTACGACATCCCCGTGTGCGTCCACACCAAGCTCGCACCAGAGCTTTTGGTGCAACTCGGCGCCGAAGGAGTCCTTCAGGGAGTCAAGGACTCCTCCGGTGACGACGTCTCGTTCCGTCGCCTCTGCGCACTGAACAAGGCCGCTGGTTCCCCACTCAAGGTTCTCACCGGCCACGAAGCAGTCGTCGACGGGGCCTACCTCGCAGGTGCCGATGGCTGTGTTCCAGGCCTTGGTAACGTCGACCCAGCCGGCTACGTGCGGATGTGGCGGGCCTATCAAGCTGGTGACTTCGCCACGATGCGTGCCGAGCAGGACCGCCTAGCTCAGCTCTTTGAGATCGTCTTCCAACCCATCGGCAAGGTCGGCCCCGCAGCCGGAGTTGGCTCCTTCAAGACCGCCCTGGAGCTCATGGGAGTATTCACCACCAACCTCATGTCCCCTCCGCTGGCACCGATTGATGATGCGCCGTCGCGAGATGCCATCGCTGATATCCTCCGCAAGGTTGGCGTTCTAGCTTAATTAGAGTCCGTTTTTGCCTTTGAGGTTGCCCGCTTTTGCAAATCTGAGCAACTTCAAAGGCAATCGGCGTCTTCGGGCTTAAGCCTGCTACACCAGCCCAGCGATCACGGGAACCAACTGTGCGAGCGCCTTCCCCCGATGCGAACGGGCATCCTTTTCTTCTGGTGTGAGCTCAGCGGATGCCCGACCATCGGCATCCTCCGGCAAGAACAACGGGTCGTAGCCGAACCCGCCGTCGCCGCGTCGTTCGCGCAGCAGCGTGCCTCGCCATTCACCCCGTGCAACGTGCTCTTCGCCCGAGGGCAACACCAGCGCGCAGACCGAAACGAAGCCACAGCCACGACGCTCATCGGGGACGTGGGCCATTTGTCCCAGCAGCAGGTCATTGTTTGCTTCGTCGTCGCCATGGCGCCCGGACCACCGTGCAGACAACACCCCCGGCATGCCATTGAGTTCATCAACGGCGAGTCCGGAATCGTCAGCAAGCGTTGGTACCCCGGTGGCAGCCGCGCCGGCGCGCGCCTTGATCAGCGCGTTGTCCTCGAAACTCCGGCCGTCCTCGATGGGTTCCGCATAGGGGGCAACATCTGCCATCAGCAGGATCTCTACACCTGAAATCCCCGCAGCCTGTAGGACCCGTTGCAGCTCCTTGGCTTTCTTTTGGTTGTTGCTCGCGAGATGAATCTGCATCACAGTGGCAGCTCCAGCGCTGCTTTTTGGGCTGCGATCAGGGAATACAAGCCCTTCTCGGCGGTATCAAGAAATGCGTTCATCTGCTCACGCGTGAATGTGCCGTGCTCAGCAGTTCCTTGAACTTCGACAAACTGCCCCGACTCGGTCATCACTACGTTCATGTCCACCTCAGCACGGGAGTCTTCCTCATACGGAAGGTCGAGGCACACATGGCCGTCGATAAGCCCAACGGAAACCGCCGCGACGGGCGGCAACAATGGGTTACCCGGTACTACCCCGCGAGCCTTAAGTACTGCGATGGCATCCGCGAGCGCCACGTAAGCACCAGTGATGGACGCGGTGCGTGTGCCGCCGTCGGCCTGGAGCACGTCGCAGTCGATGTTGATGGTGTTCTCGCCAAGCTCCCGCAGGTCAATTGCGGCGCGCAAGGAGCGACCGATCAAACGAGAAATCTCGTGCGTGCGACCCTTGACCTTGCCTTTCATGGACTCTCGTGGCATGCGTTCGTGGGTCGCCGAAGGCAGCATCGCATATTCAGCCGTGAGCCAGCCTTCGCCAGAATCCTTCTTAAATCGTGGCACCCCGACCTCGACGGAGGCCGTGCACATGACGCGGGTATTGCCGAACTCCACCAAAACGGAACCGGCTGGATTTGAGGTGAAACCGCGGGTGATCTTAACTGGACGCATTTCGTCGAGGGCGCGCCCGTCGGCACGGGTGAAGGTAGAAGTCATGAACTCCAGGGTAGCTGTTTTTCAGCCCGCAGCGGCAGTTCACACCGAGGCCATTAGATCTCGAATTCCATCCCAGCTTCGCCGACGATCACTTCACCATCGAAGTTCTCGCGTGCTGCGCGCACAGCCCCCTCAGGATCACCCCATGGTGGGATGTGGACAAGTATTAGCTGCTTGACTCCAGCTCGGCTCGCCAGCAGTCCCGCTTCCCCACCACACATGTGCATATCTGGGGCTTTGCCCATCGACGTCGCGCCCCAGGTCGCTTCGCAAAGGAAAACGTCTGCGCCCTGCGCACACGCCACCAACTCCTCGGTGTACGCAGAATCCCCGGAGTAGGCAATTACCTTGCCGGTGGTCGCCTCCACCAACCGCAGCCCATAAGACTCGATGGGGTGCACCGTGGGGAAAGGCGTGATCTGAACGCGGTCGATCAACTCAGCTCGACGCGCCTGCCATGGGGTAAACGCGAAGGTGTCGGCCATTTCATCGACATGTCCCTCAGCATCCGAAGTAAGCCGACCAAGCTTTTCCACGGTAGCCGCCGGACCGAACAGCAAATTCCGACCCTGCGCTGCGAGGCTTGGATGATAACGCCGCCACACCGTCAACGAAGGGAAATCCAAGCAATGGTCAGCATGCAGATGGCTAAACACGACATGCACCTCGGAAGGATTGACCACTTTCTGCAGCTCAGCAAGAACGCCTGGCCCCATGTCCATGAGTACCCCAGGCGCGCCTGGAGCTTGCACAAGATAGCCCGATGCCGGACCCGCGGGCGAACCCAGGCTACCTGAGCAGCCAATAATGGTTAGCTTCATAGAGACACTTTCTCACGAATCAGCAAGTCAAGGTAGCACTTGCCAGAACAATTACATCTTGGGATGGGAATCCACTTGCGTCACATGTGGGCCCAAGAATCGAGTAGACAGTTGGGCGAATAGCTCCGGATCGCCCGTGGATTCAAAGGTGCGGGTAGGTGCCGGATGCACCGTCGGATCAGCCAACATGTCTGATTCGCTTAACACTCGCAACACATCTTTTGCTGTTTCCTCTGCTGAGGACACTAGAGTCACATTCGGCCCCATCGCCAGCTGAATCACGCCCGACAGCAACGGGTAGTGGGTACAGCCCAACACGAGGGTATCTACGCCGGCATCCTGCAGTGGCGCCAAATATGCCTCGGCGACCCCAAGAATCTGTCGCCCCGAAGTAATACCGCGTTCCACGAAATCGACAAATCGCGGGCAGGCTTGGGCAAAGCATTCAACCGATGGCGATGCCTCAAACAAATCTTGATAAGCACCGGAATTGATAGTGCCGACCGTCCCAATGACCCCAATCTTGCCATTGCGAGTGGTGGCCACCGCCCTGCGTACCGCGGGCAGAATAACCTGCACCACCGGGACGTCGTAACGCTCCCGAGCATCCCGAAGAAACGCAGCCGTAGCGGTATTGCAGGCGATGACGATCATCTTGCAACCGCGCTCCACCAACTCGTCTGCGATACGGGTGGCTAATTCGCGCACCTGCCCGATCGGCTTCGGGCCATAAGGACTATTAGCGGTATCGCCGATATAAATCATCGACTCATGCGGCAGCTGATCAACAATGGCACGGGCGACGGTCAACCCGCCTACCCCGGAGTCGAAAACCCCAATGGGGGCCGAAGGATCCAGTTGTTTCACCATAATGAAAACTATCGTAGTCCCTGCCGTCAAGCACCCAGCTGTCGCTGCCTACGCTTTGCGACGAGCTCTGCCGGATCATCCGAGGTAATCGTAGCCCCAGCGACTAGTCCACCGATACCGCCAAACAGATGCGCTTGCCAACTCACACCTACTTGCGTGGGGAAAACACCATAAATCAATCCGCTGTAAGAAAATGCCAGCACTAGTCCCAAAATGATCTGGGTGAAACTTCGGTTGAAGATACCTCGAATGATGAGGTACGCCAACCAGCCGTAGATCAATCCCGATGCACCCACATGGCTTGTTCCAATCCCGCCAAAAAACCATGTCCCTACCCCGCCGATCAAACCGACGATTAGCGTAACCTCCCAGAAAGCTCTGCGCCCTGACAACGCCACCAGAAAAACAAAAATCGCGCCGGGCACCGAATTCGACATGATGTGGGCCATCGAACCATGGATGAGTGGTGACGTGGCAATATGCCACAGTGAACTAACGTCCAGTGGGTGCACGCCAAAAGCAACCAGCTGGTAGCCGAGCAGCATGTTGATGATCTGAACAGCCCAAATGACTGCGAGGAACCCAATGGCATAGCGCGTAGCCAGCCCCGAGTTGTTGCGCCCATGCCCAGGTACCACCCGGGCCCCGGCCGAGGCCGGAGTGTTGCCACCCATAGGCGAGGTAGGAAACTGCGATCCATAAGTGCTCACCCGGACAATGCTAATGCGCATTTCGCTCAAGCGCCGATATCCGACCAGCAGCTCAGGCCATATCCAGATTTTGCGCACACCACGGCGTCGACAATTGCTGCACAGACGACGTCGGCCGCTGCTGCCGATAGGGCGACCATGTCAGAGATGGCAACACCGGAACCGTCGCCGGTGGACAGTGCGAACAGGGTATCTCCATCGAGGGGTGAATGCGCGGGGCGCACCGCCCGGGCCAGTCCGTCATGACCAGTCATCGCTAGACGCTTGGCCTGAGCTTTCGTCACTGGCGCGTTGGTAGCGATCACTCCGATCGTTGTGTTCAGCTTGGTCTCCAGCCCCTTGAGGACGCCGAACTTTTCGGTATCTACCGACGGCTTCGTAGGGTCACCCCACAACAAACCGCTATCCTTATCCACCACAGCGCCCACGGGATTGGCCACTACGGCAGCTGCTACTACCCAGTCGCCCACCACCATCGAGGCTTGTCCGAACCCGCCACGCAGCACCCCGGCGGTGGCAGCGCAACCCGCACCAACGGAACCGCGTTGCTTCGTTGAATCCCCCGTCAACGCCGAACGCACCGCAGCACGACCTTCTGCTGGCCCTGGACGGTGGTTGGGATCGCCAACTAGCAAATCAAAAATCACCGCTCCGGGCACGATGGGTACCTTAGGCCCGGGCCTGTCTGCGCCAAGCACAGCGAAGCCAATGCCATGTTCTTCCAACTCAAGCATTACTCCGTCGGCTGCTGCCAACCCAAACGCAGAACCTCCAGCGAGCGTGATGGCGTGGACTTGTTGCACCGTATTGTGCGGCTCGAGCAGATCAGTTTCCCGCGTCCCTGGCCCTCCACCTCGCACATCCACGGAAGCATAGGCCCCGTCAGGCACCACTACTACGCTGACTCCGGTGTCCCCCAAGCTGCAGTGCCCCAGGTACACGCCTGGGACGTCGCAAAGCAGACCGGGTGCATCAGACATCGATGTCACCCATCATCGCGCTTAGTAGTGTGTCCTGGTTGTAGGCGAGCCACTGGACAATTTCATCTCGGTTTTGCTCCGACTCCTCACCGCGCATCTCTGCGGACGCGAGGTGCAGGCGAATGTCATTCAAAGCAGCAATCCATGCGTGTGCTTCTTCTTCAGAAGCGCTCACCGCGACATTGCCATTTGGCCCGAGCGCTTCTGTGACTACTTGCAAGTTGGCCAACTTCGCGCGACAAATGTCATTTTCGTGCAGGGATCGAAGCAACGAGTTGTCGCCCTCGAATTCTTCGTCGCCCTCCATCTCGAAGTCAGGCAACAATCTAGCCAGAGCTGGGTCTTCAGGTGCCTCCTTATGTCCTGACACCATGCCGGTGAGCTCCGCCAATTCGTCTTTCGGAGCGGTCTGGCATCTGCGAATCAGAGTCTCGGCCAAGTTTGCGGCTAAGTCGCCTAGTACTTCGCGCTCCATAGGCTCGAATGTCGCCATGTACTTCGCCCCGCGCATGAGCGCCTTCTTCTTTTTCCAAGCTTGCATTCTTAACTAACCTGCCTGCTGCATAGTCGCCCACAACCCGGCGGTGTGTAATTTCTTCACATCACCTTCGACTTTGTCCCGCTCCCCGGTGCTGACCACCGCTTTGCCCTCGGTATGCACCTGCATCATCAATTCGATGGCTTTCTTCCTGCTCATCCCCAGTACCGTTTGGAATACATAGGTGACGTACGACATGAGGTTTACCGGGTCATCCCAGACGATGCACATCCACGGCAGGTTCTCGCTGGCCGCGACTTCAACGTGGACATCTTCCTCAAGTTCCGGGGAGGCAAGCGGCGCAGATGGCATGCTCAAGCGAATGGACCGATCGTTCATGGTTACCCAGCTTAGTAGCCCGGGAGAGGTTTTAAGCGAGCCACCAACCAAAAATGTCGATCCTTGTCACCGTTACCTGCATTAAAGTGGCCTATGTGAACACTTCAAAACCAGAAACTATCCGTACCCCTTCCGTACCGAAAGAACGGTCCACCTCGCTGTTGACCGACAAGTACGAGCTCACCATGCTCGAAGCCGCGCTTGCCGACGGCACCGCGCACCGCCAATGCACGTTTGAAGTGTTTGCCCGTCGGCTTCAAAACGAGCGACGCTACGGCGTCGTTGGCGGCACCGCCCGTGTGCTGCGAGCAATCGACGACTACGTCTTCACCGAAGAACAATTGGAATCTCTTGACTTCCTCAACGCCGAAACTCGCGAATACCTGCGCAACTTCCGCTTTTCGGGATCCATCGACGGCTACCGCGAAGGCGAGCTGTACTTCCCGAATTCTCCTATTTTGACCGTGCGGGGCACGTTCGCCGAATGCGTCATTTTGGAGACCGTAATCCTGTCGATCATGAATGCAGACTCGGCGATTGCATCCGCTGCCGCCCGCATGGTGACGGCTGCAGATGGCCGACCAATCATCGAAATGGGATCACGACGCACCCACGAGTACGCCGCGGTAACCGCTTCCCGGGCCGCCTACCTCGCTGGATTCACGGCAACTTCCAATTTGGAAGCAGCCCACCGCTACGGCATTCCGGCTTCCGGCACCGCCGCCCACTCCTGGACGTTGGTGCACGTCAACGACGACGGCACCCCCAACGAAGAAGCAGCGTTTCGTTCTCAGATTGAAACGCTGGGAGTAGACACGATTTTGCTCGTGGACACTTTCGATATTGAGAAGGGCGTCGAAACCGCGATCCGGGTCGCCGGTCCAAACTTGGGCGGTGTGCGCATCGACTCAGGCGACCTCGGCATTCTCACCCGGCGCGTGCGTAAGCAACTGGACGACCTGGGTGCCCACAACACCAAGATCGTCGTATCTTCCGATCTAGACGAGTTCGCCATCGCCGGCCTGCGTGGCGATCCTGTAGACATTTACGGCGTGGGCACCTCCGTGGTCACCGGATCTGGCGCGCCAACTGCAGCGATGGTTTACAAGGTCGTAGAGGTCGACGGCCACCCGGTGGCCAAGCGATCCTCTTCCAAGCAGTCCACTGGCGGCGGGAAACGTGGCTGGCGCGCAATCCGAGCCTCTGGCACTGCCGTAGAAGAAATCGTCACGCCGTTCGACGCTGAAAAGCCCGTAGTGGGGTCCCTTGAGGTCCGTGAACTCACAGTGCCCCTGATGCGCAATGGCACCACTGTGCCAGACTTGCCGACGCTGAGCGAGTCGCGCGATTATCTGGCTGCTCAGCTAGTATCGCTGCCATGGGAAGGCCTTGCGCTGTCGCGGAATGAGCCAGCCTTGAATACCCGATTTGTAGGTTTCTAGTTTTTCGTTCAGGCACCCCACGGGAACAAACACTGGTGGTATCGCATCTAACCACTAGGTGGCCCCTTCCCCGTGCGGGCCGATAACGAAAAGCAAAGGAGGTGAACTCCCATGTCATCCGATATTGACTTGGCTGCTGATTTTTCCGAAGACTCCCCGGTGCTCCCTGCACTAACGGAAGTCTACGGAGCTGATTCAGTCCCTGAAGATCTCGATTTCGACGCCATGTTGGCGGTAGCAACTGACCCTGACACCCCCGCTCCTGAAGGGGATTTGGTGCCAGAGCTGGGTAGCTACGATTCCGACTATGCATCGGATCCCCTGACGGACGATCTTCCGGACTTGGCAGGTCCGTTTGATCTCGAAGCCAACCCCGTCGACGATCCTTTGCATTACGACCATCATGACGCGGTAACAGCAGATTACGATGACCCGTCCGATACCGACGGAGGCTTCGATGTCTAAGCCACTATTCACCGACGACACCTTTGACCAGGCCGAAGTGCTTGCCCGCGCCCAAGCTGGCGACGAGCGAGCCTTCGCCACCCTGGCTCGCTCCGCGCAATCCCGGATGTGGGCTGTGTGCTTGTCCATCACGGGTAATCGCCACGACGCAGAAGACGCGCTGCAAAATGCGCTCACTGCAGCGTGGCAGAATCTGCATCGTTTTGACGGCCAAGCTAAGTTTTCTACTTGGGCGTACCGGATCGCAGCCAATGCCGCATTGCAGATCGTCCGCAAACGGCGCGACATCCCTGACGATGAAGCTGGCCTCGCCGAAGTGGACAACTCCTCTCCAGTAGATGCCCAGGTTACGGCCGGGCTAGTGGTCAAGGCTGCGCTGGCCACGCTGCCGGAGGAATTCCGTGAAGTCATCGTCCTGCGCGAGTACGCCGGGCTGTCCTACCAAGATATTGCGGACCACCAAGGCATCCCGGTCCAGACCGTCAAGAGCCGAATCAACCGCGCCCGCGCCAAGCTTCTCGACGCCCTCCGCGACGCCGGCGTTTCGCCCGCCTAAACCAACGGCCCAGCTCTCTGAAGGAAGCTGGGCCGTTTTCAAGTTGCAGGCTACGTGAGCTACTTTTCGAGGAAGCCGAAGTATTTCGCCCATTCTTCAAATTCACCCGGAGGCATCGAGCCGTACTCGCCCTTTGAGATCATCGTCCCCTGCTTTTCGTAGTACACCTGGATGTAGGTCTCTTTGTCATTGACTACGGAGTAGACCGCCGGCTGATTGCCCTTCGCCTTTTGCAGGACAACCTTCGAGGTATCCGGCATTTCGTCGAACTTCTTCTGCAGGTTTTTAGCCTCGTCGCCCTTCAAAATATTGACGTTACCCTTGTAGAAGGAGTTGTCCTTAGGGGCATCGGTAAGCGTAGCGAGGTAGCAGGTTCGAGTCTTAGTTCCTTGTGCGAACTTGTACTCATAGCTTTTGAAAGCTTCTTCATCCTCAGAGCAGGACTTCACCTTCTCGAGGAATGCCGCCGGCATGTAGTCCACCACCTGCCCGTCGAGACGCGCCAAGTGCGTGTCTTGGAGCTGCGGAGAAATCTGGAACTTCGGCTGGCTGTTGCCACCCATCATGTTCGGGATAATCATCGCGCCAGCGCCTAGCACCACGACCGCAGCGATACCTGCCAAAATAAGCTTCATCTTGCCGCCACCTGGCTTTTCCGTCGGCGTGAAGTTCACCGCGCTCGCGCCCACTGAGCTGGTCGACGACTGGTGCGAGGAAGGAGGCGTGCCAAAAGGCGAGCTAGGACCAGCTGGGTTTCCAGGAGTACTTCCTTGTGGCGGCGTCGCGAAGGCATTGGTTTGAGGTGTTGCAGCCGGGGAGCTAGGCACAGCGGTCGGGGCAATTGGCTGCCGGACTTGGCCATCCGTGCCCTCCGTGAAACCGTGCAGGGTAGCTCGCACTGCGCCTCGGGAAACAACAGTTTTTGGGTCGTCGAGGGTCTGGACCTGGCCGAGCTCACTCAACCGGTTATGCACATGGGGAATGCGCGAAGACCCACCCGTCAAATACAGCGGGGTATCGCTGCTGCTAACACCTGCTTGGCTAAGGGCTGCCCGAGTGAGTTCCACTGCCCGCTCCACCGAAGGGTCGATGAGGCTATTGAATTCCTCTCGGGTGATCAAGATATCTTGTTCACCTTGCGGAGTGGAAATCGACACTGTTGCCGACGATGCGTCGGAGAGGATCTCCTTGGCTTCTCGCACGTTTTCTTCCAAAGAGTGCATGACCGAAATCGGAGCATTGCGCACATAGTCAGCAAAATCTGGATCGTCATGCTCGAGCTGAGTGATGAGCCAACGGAACATGAGGTTATCGACAGTGCGACCGCCCAGCGAATTGTCGCCCTTTGCGGAAACTACCCGGAAGTTTCCATCAGGTTGGGACTGCAGCACAGCGATATCCAACGTGCCACCACCAAAGTCAAACACGGCAACGTGCTTACCCGGCTCGACATGCTGCTGAGCCGCATAATGAACAGCCGCTGCGCGAGGCTCCGAAATCGTACGGATCTTCTCCTCTGCCACCCCAGCTCGCTTCGTGGCAGCAACCAACTGCCCAACCGAGTGCACAGACCAAGCTTCCGGGTGCGTCAGGGTTACGGTCTCCGGGTCAGTGCCGGCATGTTGAGCCTTAGCGCGCTCCAGTGCTGCACCAATAACGGCCGAAATAAGTTCCAGGAGGTCTGCATCCTGACCACCCAACTGCACCGTATCGTGATCAATGTAGCGCTTTGGGGAAAGCAACAACTGCGCTGGCGAACGACGACCACGCAGCAACGCGGTGTCACCGGCGAAGATCTCCCCGTCTTCTCGATAAACCGCTGAAGGCATCAAGTTCGAGCGATGTGTGAGGGACACGGTCTCCACCGCACCCGACAATGGTGCAGTATGAGCTGCCGAGGTGTTGCTCGTACCAAAGTCAATTCCAAAATGCCACGCGTCGTTCATTATTGGTCACTTTCCTAGTAGCGGATAATTTCGTCATCGGGCTGGGGACTTAACGAAGCACCTTGCCCGTGATGGCGCTTCCCAGAGTTTCTTGCGGAACCGAACTTGCCGGAGCAGATTCAGTTGATTTTGCCGTTGCTTCTTCCGCAGAACTTGGCGTTGGTGCGACGGTCGTCGACAAGCTGGCCGGCTGTGAATCCTCAACTGGAGTTCTTGACATCGGGTTAAAGAAGTACCAGACCACAAATGCGCAACTTGCCAGCGTCACCCCTGCGGTCAACAGCAAAAGCATTTTTGTGCGGCCGCTCAGCGAACTTGGCTGATGAGAGCTAGGAGGCTGATTTCCAACCGCATCAAAATTGTTCGTCGGGAAGTCAAAACTATTGGATGGTTCGTTCACTGTTGATCTCCTAAAGCGAAGTGAGGGTGCTCCGGACCGGAATTTGACCCAGATAACAATGAGATGCCACAAACCGGCGAAATGTTCCCGATTGGGCTCTGCATTGTGCACGACCTTTCGTATGAGAAATCATCAGATGTTTTTTGATCCTAAAGCAGTTCCTCGCGCTCGGCAGGGCGAATAGCCACGCCGTCCTACCCCAGCGAACGCAAGGCAGCTTGATACGCAACCACCAGTCGTTCGCGTGCCTCATCTTCCGCTGCCGAGAGCAGGCCCATTGCTAGTTGCTGCATCTCACCAAGACGTTGTTCGAGCTCGGCCCGCACTTGATTTGGCGAGGCGGTCCGTGACAATCCCACAACTTCTGCTGCCGAAGTAGCTTCAATTGCGGCCCGAAGCGGTGCCAACAACCGCGAGTCTGGGGTTGCCGCATAGGTATTGCGGTAGCTGCGGTAAAGCAAGACGAAATGCATGCCAGGCTGGGACAATGTCACCGATTGCACCCAACGCACATGTTCAGTATTGATGTTTGCGCCCGCTAGTTGATCGAGCACATCAAGCATCCGCACCGCGCGCTGCAACACCGCGAAGTAGCTCATTTCGCCAGTGAGCAATTGAGTGAGCCGGCTGATTCCAGAACGTTCGATCATCCAATTCACTAGTCCGACCGCGCCCTCGGCCGCAGCGATATCCCGGGCAGCGACGATTCCGTACTCTCCGACGGTATCCAGCAGTTCGTCTCGCATGTGGGCGGAAAGCCCCGGCACAATTACCGAAGGGTCTTCGACCTCAATGACATCAAGCAGCTGCTCTCGGTTAAGGGAAGCCAAATGCCCCAAAGTACGAGCGATGGTGCCATTGACCCGACCGACCAACGCGGACTCGGCCAAAAATCCCGACAATGGCACCACTTCAAGCACGGAATTGCCCAATTGAGCAGCAATATTCTCCGCGTGAGTGGCGGCGTAATCCAACGGATCACGTTGTCCGAACGCTCCCGCGCCAAAGGAATCCGCACGGGAGAGCACTCCCACCGAAGTAAGCGGGGTCATACCCAGCTGAGACAGAAAGAGTCGCTCGTCTTCTCGAGGCGCAGAATCCGATAGAAACACCAAGGAGTCCGCCCACGAACTAGCCCGTTTCGTGTCTTGCTGGCCATCGACGAGGACACGCCGGGTGCGTTCTTCATTCTCGACCGTCAACGTTGCGGTGCCGGGCGTGTCGATGAGAGTCAGGCGCTGGAGCTGCGCATTTGGTAGAAACTGTTCGATATGATCGACGTCTTCCAACGGAAAGCCGAGTTCTTCAAGTGGCCCTTCGCTGAGCGGAATGCGCTTGACCTCGCCAGATCGGCTATGAATCTCTGCGCGAGCAGGTGCCCCATTGAAATACATGGACACGGCCATGGTGCACTCAAGGGAGCCGGTGGCTGCAATCTCGTGCTGTGTGAGGGCGTTGACCAGCGTTGATTTACCGGATTTGAGGCGTCCTACTACGGCAACCCTAGGTGGGCGCGACACCATTTCCCGCAGCTGAACAGCGTGTTCAGCGAGTTCCGGGCCACCTTGCGCCAGCGCATCTGTAGCTTGGGTGAGCAGGGTAGTTAGCGCGCCAATACTTTGGTCACGTGAGGTGTCAATATTGTTGTATGTGGTTGGCGGAGTCGTCATTACAGTGCCCTCCCTGGCGCTTGCAGTGCGCGCTTGTGCGATTCCAATTCAGTAATGGTGGCCTCGATGATGTCGAAATTCTTCTGCAGTCGCGCCAATCGGGATTTGCGCTCAGTTTCCGACTCTTGCGCGATTCGGCGAGCTTCCTCGATCTTGCCCTGGATGTGCTTCTGCTGTTGACGCAGCTTCGAGCGGTGCGCCAACATGATTTCCGTGCGTGCCGACGTAATAATCTGGTCAAGCATGCGCATCGACGTCGAACGCGCGTTGGACTGCATTTCCCGCAGCCAGTTGATCAGATGCTGCTTACCGTTTCGCATCGCCTTGTAGCCCAGATTGATGCCGATCCACAACCCGGCCGCCAGAGGCGCGATGCCGAAGGTAACGCCCGCCAGCGCACCTGCGCCCACCATCCCCATGGTCAGCACAGTGGGATCAGCGAGGTCTTTCGTCTTTTTGTCTACCTCACGGGTGACAATCTCGGCTGGCAGCAAAGATGCCAAGACAGTCGACATAACTTGCCGTGTTAATTCCTCGTCTCGAACGAGAGCTCGGCAGTCCTTTTCGACCTCTCGCAAAATCGCCTGCACCGCACTATCGACGATGCTGCGTAGCTCCGTTTCGATCTGACTCGTAAACACCTGAGGTTTTGATCGCAGGACGCGCATACCATCACTATTAATGCGTTCGGTCCAAGTGATCCTCAATTGTTCGAGAGCGCGATCTAAATCGCCAGAAATACTATTTCGCGCGAGTGAGATGTCGCGCTGGAACACTTGTTCCCAATCAGCAGTTTCTTCTCGAAATTTCTCGAGTTGTGCCCGCTCCCCCTCCAGCTTTGCTACCGCATCTGAGGTGCTCGAATGTAGCTGAATGTCTTCATCGACATCCTTTTGGACCGATCTCATCACCACCGTCATGGAATCGAGGGCCGTGCGCACTCCAATCCCCGACGACGCCGCCAGGTCTTGGCGAATCTGCGCACGAAGGGCCGCGATGCCACAGCGCTGTTCGATCGCTTCTCGACGCGCGTCGTCAACAAGCTCGGCTGCGTCTAGCGCACGAAGACTCGATACACCGATCACGGGGATCTCCAACCCCAAATGTTGACTAATCAACCTTCTATTGTCTGAAACAATAGATCGCCATCGTCGAGTGTTCTTGTCGGTCTTTGTCACCGCGACGATCACCGAGCCAACCTGTTCACGAGCGGTGCGCAAAATTTCTAGTTCGGGTGCAGTGATGGGGGTAGATGCATCGCAAACCATCAACAGCACGCCCGCATGCCGGGCCTCCGTCAGCGCGGCGTGAATGGCGTGGCTATCCAGACCTCCAACACCAGGAGTGTCAATGATGGTGATGCTTCCAAGATCGCGGGCACCGACAGTTATTTCCGCAGCCGAGGGCAATTGCAACGCATCATCTGAATCTGCTGGTGCCCGATCCAACTCCTGTACGGCTTGATGGGTTACCCATTTGGGTAGTTCAGCCGGGTCGATGGGATCCCTACGGTCGCCTCTGACCACAGAAACTTCCACCGGAAATGTCGGATCTTGCACTGTCTTCACCCGAATGGGCGCTGACGTACACATCAAGACATCTACTGGAAGCAGATCTCTGCGCCCGACGAGAGCATTGACTACAGAAGACTTACCGCGCTTGATTTCCCCCACGACAACGACTGTGCCCAGGCGAAACTCTGCATTCATCACCGCCAACGCGTGTTCTGCAGCGCCAACATGTCCATACTTGGTGGCGATTTCACACGCTCGACCTACGGACGCACGCGCATCTCGACCATTGACTGTGTGCGGCGCAGTCTCCATTAGTGCCCTCCTTGTGTTTCTCGGCGACCAACTTGTGACCGGGAAGCTACCCCCGTTTGGTCGATCACTACATTTTTACTGAAATGGGCACCTACCGCATGTTTTAGCCGAAATTCAGTACCGAATCATAAGTTTTGCTTACCCCCGCGGAACATTCCTGGACCTGGCTGCATCTCAGCTATGACAGGACAGCACGCCAGTCCTGAAGGATACTAACCCCAGCACAATGCTGGTTCCCACCCACTGAAAGGAAAGGTCTCACAATGTCTGACTACAACAAGAACGCTGCAGAAAACACCACCCCTGGCACCTTCACCATCACCGGTGCGGACGGAACGACCACCTCCGGCAAAGTAATCGGTGGCTCTGACGCTGATCTCGACGGCAAGCTGGACACCTTCCAGGTTGACATCGACGGCGACGGCAAGTCGGACGGCACCGTCTACGACTCCAATGAAGATGGCAAGATCGAGCGGGCCGACATGGACTTCGACAAGGACTCCATCACTGACACCCAGCTGACCGACACTGACCGCGACGGCGACTTCGACCGAGTCTCCGCTGACACCAACCACGACGGCCTCTTGGAAACCCACGTCGTAGACACCGACAACAACGGCCGAGTCAACAACGTACAGATCGATACCGACGGCGACGGCAAGGTCGACGTCAAGGCCTCTGACTCAAACGAAGACGGCAAAATCGACTACGTTGCCTACGACACCGACGGCGACGGCAAGATGGACACCACCCAGTACGACCACAACAATGACGGTGTCGTCGACTCCACCTCTGGCAGCGGTAAGCTCTCCGCAGCTCACGAATCCATCAGCAAGGGCGCATTCAGCGAGGGCCTGAGTGGCGAGTCCGCTGGTGCCGCAGCTGGTGCGGGTGCCGCAGCTGGTGCAGGCGCCGCAACGGCCGCAGATTCCGCAAGCGCAGCCGAAAAGCCAGCAACGGAAGCTACCCCTGCTCCCGAGGCCAGCGCAGCTCCAGAAGCAGCGCCTGCACCTGAAGCTGCACCTGAAGCTGCACCAGCGCCCGAAACAGCCCGTGGCGAAGCTTACGACTCCAACCGCGACGGCGTCGACGACGGAGTGTTCTTCGACACCGACGGCGACGGGACGGCCGATGTTCGCGCATACGATCGTGATGGTGACGGAAAGATCGACTCTGTCCACTACGGGGATACTGCAAATGATCACAAGTCCAACTACTTCGAGTCCGACCGCACCTGCGACGGTATTGCAGACAGCACGGGTGGCGATGGAGCTAAAACTGCTGCTCAAGAAGCCCTTGGCAAGCTACTCGGCCAGGATGTAGATGACCTGATCGCCGGTGGATCCACGAGCGCACCAGCAGCCGAAGCACCAGCAGCCGAAGCACCAGCAGCCGAAGCACCAGCAGCAGCTCCTGCAACCCCAGCCAATGAGCCAGCTTCTGCTACCGCAGCGCCAGCTCATGGCAAGGGCGTTGAGGTTGACCTCGACGGTGATGGCTACGCTGACGGCTTCGCTCAGGACACCAACGCCGACGGCAAAGCAGATATCCTGGAGCTCGACTCCAACGATGACAACGTCACCGACATGGTGGTAGTCGATGGCAACTACGACGGACGCATCGACGAGCAGCACAAGGATCTCGACGGCGACGGCAAGACCGACGAGGCTCTCATCGACACCGACTTCGATGGCTACGCCGACGTCAAGGCCTACAACAACGACAACGATCTGGAATACGATTCCTACGACAAGGTCAACTCCGACCTTGCTCCAACGATCGACGTCGATATGCCAACCGACTCTGGTTCGGCTGACGACATCGCCTAACCCTCCGCACTAAGGACGGCTGATGTGCTACTCGCGCATCAGCCGTCCTTTCGTATTCGATCCGCAGTAGATACGTGAGCGATTTGCCACCCTGGGAGGCGAATTCGATCGCAGTCCCCGGACGGCGCGGGGCGATGGCAGCCGGCGTCGATAAGCACCGACTACACTCAGTAAGGTCCAAGCATGGCGGAGGTTAGAAGAAGTTGGCGAAGGTGGCAAGCCCAAGTACTGAGGAACTCCTCGACGCAGCGGTAGCAGGGCTCGGTGGAGCGCGCCGCGATGGTCAGATGGCGATGGCCAAGGCCGTGACCCACGCGATGGAAAACGAACGCCACCTGGCAGTTCAGGCGGGCACCGGTACGGGTAAGTCGCTGGCGTATCTGGTTCCTGCGATTCGACACGCTCAGGCCAGCGATACGACTGTAATCGTGTCTACCGCGACAATCGCTTTGCAGCGACAACTCGTCGAACGTGATCTCCCTCGGCTCGCGGATGCGTTGGAACCGCTGCTCGAGAAGAAACCTACCTTCGCGATCATGAAAGGGCGGCAAAACTACCTTTGTCTGAATAAGATTGCCGCATCCGAAGTCGCTGAACCTGATGCCTTGATAGAGGAAGAAGACCTCTCGTGGCTCGGCAAACATGTCGCCCGACTCAGCGAATGGGCGCAGGAAACCGAAACCGGTGACCGCGATCATCTGGAACCCGGAGTGCCAGATCTTGCCTGGCGTCAGCTTTCAGTGAGCTCCCGGGAATGCCTCGGCGCCTCGAGGTGTCCCCATGGCGAGGAGTGTTTCGCCGAACTGGCACGAAAGAAGACGCAGGATGTCGATGTAATCGTCACCAATCACGCACTGCTAGCTATCGATGCGCTCGCGGACATCAATATTTTGCCGGAGCATGATGTCGTTATCATCGATGAGGCACACGAGCTCGACGGACGCATCACTGCGGTGGCTACCAACGAAATCTCGGTAACTTCCCTCAACTTGGCAGCTAAGCGAGCCGGGAAACTCGGTGCGGAAGGCCGCGACGAAAAGCTCAGCGACATCGCCAAGGATTTGGAGGATGCCTTCCTCACGGCCGAGGAAGGCCGCTGGAAATCGATGCCGTTGCCTGCGCAAAATGCGCTCATCGCCATCAAAGACGCGCTGTGGAACCTGCGCGAAACAATCAGCCGAGCCCCCGACGGTGAAGCCGCCAACGATCCCGAGCGCAACGCGGAACGACAAAACCTCAGCAACCACCTCCAGGACCTCCACGACGCGATCATTCGAATCCTCGAAGTGTTTGCACAGTCAGACCCCGCCAAACACCAAGACGTCGTTTGGCTCACGCGCGATGATCGTCGTGGAACAGTCACGTTGCGGGTAGCTCCGCTTTCGGTAGGGGGCCTCCTGCATTCCCGACTTTTTGCCGATCAAACCGTAATTCTGGCCTCGGCAACGCTGACCATCGGCGGTAACTTCGACGCGATGGCGGCTAGCTGGGGCTTGTCCAAAGGTACGTGGGACAGTCTCGATGCCGGGACGCCGTTCGATCCGCAGAAATCAGGAATCCTCTACACCGCGAAGCACCTGCCCGACCCCGGACGAGACGGGCTATCTCCGGAAACCCTCGACGAACTCTACGAACTCATCATGGCTGCAGGCGGTCGTACCCTGGGATTATTTTCATCCCGGCGCGCCGCTGAGCAAGCAACGGAGGCCATGCGCGCTCGCGTCCCATTCGATGTGCTGTGCCAGGGCGATGATACAACCGGCGCGCTCGTCGACAAGTTCGCCAAAGACGACAACTCCTGTTTGTTTGGCACGCTGACCTTGTGGCAGGGCGTCGATGTGCCGGGGAAGGCATGTTCGCTGGTGGTCATCGACCGCATCCCGTTCCCTCGCCCGGATGATCCGCTGTTGCAAGCGCGGAAGGAAGCGACTGATGCCGAGGGACGCAATGGGTTCATGGAAGTCGCGGCAACACACGCTGCGCTGCTGATGGCGCAGGGAGCTGGGCGATTGCTTCGTCACGTCTCGGATCGTGGTGTGGTGGCAGTGTTGGATAATCGGCTGGTCACCAAGCGATACGGTGGATTCCTTCGCCGGTCGATGCCAGCCTTTTGGGAGACTACCGATCCAGCCACAGTTCGGGGAGCGTTAACCAGGTTGGTGGCGCAGTGAACATCTTGCCATCGTCACTCTACGACGCAGTTTTCGGTGGGGCGCTACCCGAGCAGGAAGCCATCATCGATTCCAGCGGCTCGTGGACGTATCCGCAGCTCGCCGAGCTTATCGACGACGTCGCTGCCAGGCTCTACGCCCGTGGAGTTCGCCCCCACCACGTCGTGGGAATTCAACTGGGCAACGGCAGCGATTTTGCGATCGCTTTTCATGCCATAGCCAAGCTCGGAGCTGTAGTCACCCCGCTCGGGGCCCATATCACCGCCGACGACCGCGCCGCCCAGCTGCGAGCTGCCGACGCCACCATGCTTCTTACGGCCACCGATCTCGCGCAGCTGCGTGCTCCCCGAGGTGGTCTCGCTGCCCCTGTGGTGCAGATCAATCCAGAGCAGTTGGTGTGTCTGCCGTTTTCCTCCGGCACCACCGGCAGCCCCAAGGCTGTTATGCTGCCGCATCGTGCGCTGAGTGCCAATATCCAACAATTCGGCCAAGTTTTGCCGCTTAGTTCCGGAGAAACGTGCCTGTCCGTTTTGCCGTATTCACACATTTACGGACTCACCGCGCTTCTAAACGTCCCGTTGGCTCTTCGGGCTCGGATTATGGCGCAAGATTTCGAACGGGAAAGCTTCTTGACCGCGCATGAACGCCATCACGTCGCCCTGACTTTCATCGCCCCACCGCTGGCGACTTTGCTCGCTCGAGATCCGCTGGTCGACACGGTGGATTTCAGTGCGCTCCACACCGTCGTTTCCGGCGCCGCGCCACTCAACGTCGCTACGGCTAAGGTCGCCGAACAACGAATCGGCGCCCGCATCATTCAAGGGTTTGGACTCACCGAGGCCTCCCCCGTGACGCATCTCGCGTGGCAACCAGGCACCTCCCTCGGCTCGATCGGCCACCCACTGCCCGGTACCGAAATCAGCGTCCGGGATCCCAAGACCGGCACACCGGTCACGGAAGGTGAGATGTGGGTGCGCGGACCGCAGATCATGAAGGGCTACCTCGGCGACCCGCTAGCAACCTCGGCCGCGCTTGTCGACGGCTGGCTGCGCACCGGCGACCTCGTGCGGGTGCTTGCCGACGGCTCCGTGGAAGTCGTTGATCGGCTCAAGGATGTTATCAAGTCTCACGGCTTCCAAGTGTCGCCAGTGAAGCTTGAGCAGCTGTTACTGAGCAATCCACACGTCGTCGATGCCGCTGTGGTGCGCGGATACGGTACCAACGGGGAGGAGCGACCCGAAGCGTTCGTCGTGCTCGGCTCCCCCATAAGCGATGATGAGTTAATCGAATGGTTTGGCGCTCAGGTCGCTCCGTATGAACGTATTCGTAGCATCCGGCAGGTACGAGAAATTCCCCGCAGCGCTTCGGGGAAGATTCTCCGCAGGCTACTTACAAGCTAGGTTCGGGTTCGCGCGCTCATAATCCAGGACCGCCAGATACATCACCTGCGGCACCATAAACATCATCGGGATGGCAAAGAGACCGAGGAATGGAATGTTGCTCAAGAAACTAATCGCCAAAATGAACAACAACATCAAAAACGTCTCCATCTTGTAGCGCATCGCAACCTCGGCAGACTCTTTGAATGCAGCAAGCGGTCCCCGGTGCATCGCGATAGGAGTTGCGTAGGTAAAGAAAAAGATTGCTGCCAACAGCCCGACGAAAATGGCGGCCAAGCCCACGAATCCGAGAAGTATATACAGCAGGCAGCACACTGCAACTAACCCGCAGCGGGCAGTACCAAACATGTCAATGAAGCGCAGTGGCTTCTCGCCCCGCCACAGCTGTTCCACAGCCCGCTGTAGGTTAGTCACGTACATGGCTTGCACAAATAACATGCCTCCGAAGAGAGTTGCCGCGGCAAATGGAGCAATCATATTGAGTGAAGATTGCGACAATGCCAAAACTTCATCAAGAAAGTACAGCGATGCCATAAAGACTAGGAACACGCCGACAACGCCGAAAACATACGCCAGCCCCGACAAAAGGAATACCTTGAGATTTCCGGTGAGCATTCGCCAAGCAACGCCGCATGCTCGCGCCGCTTCTGGTGGGAGCGCCGAGGCAGCTGGCTGTTGTGGCTGCATTCCGTTGACAAACTGCACACTGGGACGCCCGTCAAATGGGTTCGAGTTGGGTGTCTGCCACGAAGGAAAAGGCTGCGTCATTGTTGTTCCTTTCAGGACGATACTGCGTTAGGCTCTCGGTTACTGAGATGCTCAGACAGGACAGAGATGTTCCCGCTGTGACCAGAAATTCCGCAATTTTGCCTAAAACTGCCCCCACCCAAGTTTCAACTCGGTTGGGGGCAGGCTTTGCGTGGGCACTGCAGTACGCACGCAACCCTAGCTACGGCGCTGCACAGGAAGTCCCTTAGCGGTGAGGTATGCATGGCTCATCGCCAAGAAGGTCAACGGGTAAGTAAAAATGATGCCCACGTAGGTTGCGCCACCAATGCCGTTAATTACTGCGAGCAAGAGGAACAGAACCAGCGATGGAACGATATTGTTCTTGACCACCTCAAACGAGCTGGAGATAGCCCCACCAACCGTTTGCCCCTCAGGGACAGCTGCCGTCATCGCAAACATCAAGAGGAACGAAACCACAACAGCACCGATGATGAGGGCGATCACGCCCAGAACACTGAGCAGGCCGACGGCGAGAGATACGACAAACATGATGCCACAGCGTTTGAACGTGAAGAAATCCTTGAAAGTAACTTTCTTGCCGCCCACGGCATAGACCGCTTCGCGATAGCTGACCAGCTCCCAGAGAATCATTGCCACCATGCCAACCAACAGGAGGAGAACCATTCCTACGATAATCGCCGGGCTAAAGTCGCCAGTAAACTCGCCCGTAACCTCATCAGTGTTCGCGATCATGTAAGCGAAGAAAATAACGTAAGCCACGAGGAAGGAAAGTCCGAAAGCTACACCATAGGCCAGCGCGGATAGAAGCCATGCACCTGGACGCTCTGCAAAAATTTTCCATGCCTGCGAAATCGAATCCATGGCATCGAAAGTCCCCGGAGCTGGGGTGGTTTGCGTGGCTGCATAGGAGGAATTGTCGTAGCCGAAGTTGCCACCTGGCTGCTGGCCGTAAGGCTGTTGGCCGTAAGGCTGTTGGCCGTAAGGCTGCTGGCCATAGGGCTGCTCAGCTGCGGACTGCGAGTTGAGCCCTGCTTCATACTCATAAGACGGAAGGCGGCTTGATCCAGAATCGGCTGGGTTGTTTCCGACCGCCCCAGACTCATTACGGCCCGAGTTTGGATCGAATGGATTGGACATGCGTATCATCCGCCTTTCTGGTTAAACAACGCATTTACTGAAATTAGCTGCCAAACAGTTTTACCTTAGCTGTAACAGTTGAATACCGCAGGGCGCGTAACCATATTGTTATGCCTTGCAAAACATTGGATGTGCGGCAGACGTCGACAAGCTTGGAGCCATGCCTAAGGCTGCGCTAGTGCCACGACAGTTACCGACCCAGGGGCCACCTCCGTGTAGCCGGCGTCTTGGACGGCAACGGCGTCGCTGCGCTGGGCCAACCGTCGAAACTCGGGTGACGAAATTTCCCGCACCTGAAGCGGAAACCCTGCGCTCCCCCAAGCGCTCACCCACTCGCGCGTGGAATGAGCTGCCAGCAACATCGACCCGTGCCCTACCTGCGCGGCAGCCTTCCCGACGCTCATACGAAGACCCGCATCGACCGCGATCAAGGCAATACCCGGATGGATGGGGCGCTGCGGAGAGGCATCCAAGTCAGTGCCACCGATCTGCAGCTTCGTCACCAACGGATCCGTGTCCTGCACGGGAGAAGGAATACAAGCCCGAGCGCTCGCGTTTCCTTGCGACACAGTCACGCCAGGCACCTGCTGCACCCTTTCCCAGGCTGTATTTCGCGCCCGCCTCGCAATCTTGCGAATCCGAGCACCATACCAACGCTGCAACGCAGCGGCGTACTCCGTATCACCGGCGGCCCGTTCGTCCAAGCAAGCTTTAACGACGGCACGAGCTGCGACTTCGAGTAGTTCAAGCCGATCAATCTGCTGATTCTTCGGCATGTGCAGGACGATTGGCATGGCCTGCACTGTCGCGGGGTTGTTGGGGTCTTCGCCATCCCGATCCGGATCGAGAACAGCGCGCAACCGCTCGTGGGAGATACGCAGGGCAGCCAAATCGATGCCTAACGCTGGTGAATCCGTTGAGGGATCAATCACGGGCATGCTCAACTTCCGTTTGGGTGACCCCCAACATGTACAGCACTTCGTCCAAGTAAGGAGTAGTCACTGAAGCATCAGCGACTTCACGCAGGGCAGGCTTTGCGTTGAAAGCAATTCCCAGCCCAGCAACAGACAGCATATCGATGTCATTAGCGCCGTCACCGACCGCTACAGTTTGGGACATATCCAGGCCACAATGCTCGGCGAACTCACGCAAGAACTTGGCTTTTGCCTCCCGATCCACGATGTCGCCCACCACCCGTCCAGTGAGCTTGCCATCGATAATCTCCAGGGTGTTAGCCCGAACGAAGTCGAGATCCAGGTCTTCAGCCAGCCCGGTCAGTACCTGAGCGAAGCCACCAGAAACGACAGCCGCCTTGTAGCCCAACCTCTTGAGTGTCCGGATGGTGGTCCGCGCCCCAGGAGTCAGCACAATCTCCGCAACGACTTCGTCGATAACGGACGCATCTAAGCCGGCGAGGACTGCAACACGTTGGTGTAGCGAAGTAGCGAAGTCAATCTCGCCTCGCATAGCCCGCTCCGTCACTTCCGCTACTTCTGCCTCGCGACCTGCGTGCGCCGCGAGCATCTCAATTACCTCTCCGGTAATCAGGGTTGAGTCGCAGTCGAAACAAATCAAACCCTTCGCTCTCCGCTGCAGACCCGCACGTTCAATTGCAATATCAATTCCGATCTCAGAAGCCAACTGTGCGAGGGCTTTGCGGAGGGGCACTCCACTCCCCGGTCGATCAACTGACAGCGTCACCTCCAGCTCAACCGCAGAAACCGGCTGATGCCCCAGCTGGCGAATCCTATCGATATTCGCGCCGTAATTCGCCATAGCAACTGCAACGGCGTGCACATGCTTCGCTGAGATTTCTCGCCCGAGGAGAACCAACACGTGAGTCGCGGCGGTACGCGGGTGACGCTCTTGCTTTTCGACGCGCACACGCAAACCATAGCCACGCAAGGTTTCTTTCAGTCCCGCGGTGAGCTTCTCGACTCGGTCCGGAGCAATTGCAACCAGAGCTGCCAGCGAAAGCTGGCCACGAAACGTCGATTGCTCAATATCAAGTAGCTGTGCGTAGTGGGAGGCCAGAACCCGAAATACGGCGGCGCTGATCCCGTTGCGATCGGCGCCGTGGACTGTGACTAGGTAATCGTCCGCTGTGCTGTTCATATTCCTATATTGGCACGATGCTTCAACCGACAAAAAGCAACTACCCCCACCACCTTAGAACGGTGCTGGGGGTAGTTGCTGCGTGTCATGGAGACCGCCCAACTGGCAGTTGTCAGGGAAGACTACCAGCTGCGATGCGTCACGCGACTAGTGACGGCCGGTGTGCGCCTCGGCACGCATGGTTTCCACCATGTGTGGGTAGTGCAGCTCGAACGCTGGGCGCTCGGAGCGGATGCGTGGCAGAGAGGTGAAGTTGTGGCGTGGTGGTGGGCAGGAGGTAGCCCACTCGAGAGAGTTACCGTAACCCCATGGGTCATCAACGGTAACGATCTCGCCGTAGCGCCAAGACTTGAACACGTTCCACACGAATGGGATAACGGACAAACCGAGGATGAAGGCGAATACGGTGGAGACTTGGTTCATCCACGTCCAGCCATCAGAGTCGAGGTAGTCAGCGTAACGACGTGGCATACCCATGTTGCCGATCCAGTGCTGGATCAGGAAGGTGCCGTGGAAGCCGATGAAGGTCAACCAGAAGTGTGCCTTGCCGAGCTTCTCGTCGAGCATACGACCGGTCATCTTCGGGAACCAGAAGTAGACGCCGGCACAGGAAGCAAACACGATGGTACCGAACAGGGTGTAGTGGAAGTGCGCAATGAGGAAGTAAGACTCAGACACATGGAAGTCCAGCGGTGGCGAAGCCAGCATAATGCCGGTGAGACCACCGAAGAGGAAGGTGACCATGAAGCCCATGGCCCAGATCATCGGAGTCTCCCAGGAGATGTGGCCCTTCCACATGGTGCCCACCCAGTTGAAGAACTTCACGCCGGTAGGCACGGAGATCAGGAAGGTCATGAAGGAGAAGAATGGCAGCAGGACGGCGCCGGTGACGAACATGTGGTGCGCCCACACGGCCATGGACAGCGCACCGATAGACAGGGTCGCGAAGACCAGGCCTACGTAGCCGAACATTGGCTTGCGGGAGAACACTGGAACAACCTCGGAAATGATGCCGAAGAATGGCAGTGCGAGGACGTAAACCTCTGGGTGGCCGAAGAACCAGAACAGGTGCTGCCACATGATCGAGCCACCGTTGCCTGGATCGTACAGGTGGCCACCGAGCTTGCGGTCGTAAAGCACGCCGAGAGCCGCTGCGGTCAGAACTGGGAAGATCAGCAGCGCGATCACGGAGGTGACGAAGATGTTCCAGGTGAAGATAGGCATGCGGAACATTGTCATGCCTGGTGCGCGGAGGCACAGGATGGTGGTCAGCATGTTGATGGCCGAGGCGATGGTACCAACGCCGCCGGCACCGACGCCGACGATCCACATGTCAGAACCAATGCCAGGAGAGTGGATGGCGTCGGACAGCGGAGAGTACATGGTCCAACCGAAGTCAGCGGCGCCACCTGGGGTCAGGAAGCCGGAAAGCATGGCCACACCACCAATTGTGGTCAGCCAGAAACCGAGGGCGTTCAAACGTGGGAACGCCACGTCTGGGGCACCGATTTGCAGTGGCAAAACATAGTTGGCAAAACCCCACACAACTGGGGTGCCATACAGCAGCAGCATCACGGTGCCGTGCATGGTGAACAGCTGGTTGAACTGCTCGTTGGACAGGAACTGGAGTCCTGGCACGAACAGCTCGGCACGAATGAGAAGTGCCATCAAGCCACCGAGGAAGAAGAAGCTGAAAGACATGATGATGTACATGATGCCCAGCTGCTTGTGGTCGGTGGTGGTCAACATCTTCCAAGCAAAAGATCCCTTGCGGGCATTGCCGGTCGGTGCAGGCCTTGCTGGTGCGACCGAATGGTCCACCCTAGGCGCTACAGCGGTCATTAGTTCCTCCTGACTACGCGAAAATCCCTGAGTCTATTCGGGCTTTTCTGTATTATGCCCTATATAACTGCATACGACATAAGAAATCGTCCGGCCCAAAAGAGTCGGTTACGTGGATTACTCTAGCGTTCCTTCGCTGTTCACGGTAACCCTATTGCAGTTATGGGGGTGCAAAACCAATTTTGAGCATGACGTTCCACATCAAACTGTGACACTAAACACTCTTAGTGGGGGAACTACGGTCTCCCCCACTCGAGGTAGATCAGATGGCTTCATCACTTGTGCCACACTGGCAACAATAGAAATAAGGTCCCGCGCTCTAACTTTGACCAGGTGAGCGCGGGACCCTCAGTTCGTATGCAGCGACTAGAAATCCCAGTCGTCGTCGGTGGTATTTTCCGCTTTACCAATCACATAGGACGATCCCGAACCGGAGAAGAAGTCATGATTCTCATCTGCATTTGGTGAAAGTGCCGAAAGGATTGCCGGCGATACCTTCGTATCGTCCGCCGGGAACAACCCCTCGTACCCAAGGTTATTGAGCGCCTTGTTGGCGTTGTAGCGCAAGAACTTCTTAACGTCTTCAGTCCACCCCAGCTCGTCATAAAGATCCTCGGTGTACTGGGTCTCGTTGTCATAGAGCTCGAAGACCAGCTCGAAAGTGTGGTCTTTCATTTCATCGCGCCGCGTCTGGGTTTCTTTTTCCAATGCACGCTGATACTTGTACCCAATGTAGTAACCGTGTACCGCTTCATCGCGGATGATCAGGCGGATCATATCGGCAGTATTGGTCAATTTGCCGTGCGAAGACCAGTACATCGGAAGGTAGAAGCCTGAATAGAACAGGAAAGACTCAAGCAAGGTTGAGGCAACCTTGCGCTTAAGCGGATCTTCCCCATCATAGAAATCCAGGATGATTCGAGCTTTGTTCTGCAGGTTCTCGTTCTCCTCAGACCAGCGGAAAGCATCATTAATTTCAGCGGTGGAAGCCAATGTCATAAAGATGTTGGAGTAGCTTTTCGCGTGCACCGATTCCATGAAGGCAATGTTGGTCAACACGGCTTCCTCATGTGGCGTTACCGCATCAGGAATGAGCGATACGGCACCGACAGTGCCCTGAATCGTATCCAGGAGCGTCAGGCCAGTGAAAACGCGCATCGTCGCCAAACGCTCTTGTTCGTTGAACATCTCCCAGTTCTTGATGTCATTAGATACTGGGACCTTCTCCGGAAGCCAGAAGTTGCCGGTGAGACGATCCCAGACCTCTTGGTCCTTTTCATCGGGGATTTCATTCCAGTTAATCGCCGAGATCGGGGCATTGGACTGCCCTACCGAGCCGTCGTGACGATGGGAAGGTGATTGAGCATTGTCATGGAATGCCACGCAACTTTTCCTTTCGATTTTTTGCACACACCAATACTCGCGCGCAATGAGGTGAGACGCACAAACGGGCGTCGAAAAGCGTTAATCAGTAATGCCCCAACCATACTCACCCGCGCTTACCCGCGCTTCGCTTAAGTCGGGAATGTAGGTGTCTATCGAGGTCAGCGCTACCCGAAGCCACATGAAACACCCCCGAAGTAGCCAAACTGCATACACTTGATTACATGACCCTCAACCAAAAGCTACAAAGCGCACTAAACAATCAAGTAACTGCTGAGCTCGAAGCCGCACTCATCTACCTTCAGTTGTCATACATTGTCGACGATCTTGGGCTTACCGGAATGCGCGACTGGCTGCGTATCCAGTCCAACGAAGAATTGACACACGCTCAGCTGTTTGCAGATCACCTCTCCGCACGCAATGTCACCCCGACCATTCAGGCTATCGCCGCCCCGGCGCAGCCAGAACGAACCGCAGTGGCAGTCTTCGAAGCAGCCTTGGCTCACGAGGAAAAGATTTCTGATCTCATCCGCAACCTTGCCGCAATTGTCGACGAGGTTCGTGACTACGATGCGCGCCCCCTCATCGATTCTTTCCTTGCGGAGCAAATCGAAGAGGTGTCCACAGTTAGGGAGATTCTGGATCGCATCCGGATCGTCGGCAGCGATGGATCAGGGCTCCTCCGGATCGACGCAGAACTGGGCACGCGAGTCAACACCGACTAATCCCCCCCCCCAATTACCCCCAATGGTGCGAGTTGCCCAAGGCTTAGCTCGCACCTTTTTTCGTTTTCGCACAGAAATTGACTTGGGCGATCGTTAACTTGAATTTCATTCAGCCTTTGCCCATTCGTGATTAATTTCTCACTGGGAGAATTTTTTCTAACTTGCCAAGGCATAAGTTAAGTGCTTTGCAGACTATCGCCAGGCAACTATCAGCTAGATCTACGCTCGCTGCGCCGCCACTCACCCATTTCGATAGAGATCGCTGCAGGGCAAGCGATTATTTCCATTTTCCATTCACCTTGGAGCATATTTTTCATTCTTTAGTTGCTAAGTTGATTTCCTAATGATTTTCCTATCAGCCAAGCTTATTGACGGTTAGCTATTAGCTTGCGGGCTAGAAATCGCAGAATTAATCCACTACATTTGCATAGGAGTGTTCGCGTAAGGACGTGAGAGCGGTTGGTCTCCCACTACCTCGCCGATTCTTGATTTAGCTAGTCATGCAATCGTTCCAGACCTACCCACGTTTTACCAGGCCCGGAAGCGCAACCAATAATTAGCGATCGTCTGCCGGACGCACCAGCCCGAACAGACAACCAACACGCTTCTATGGCGCCACAGTTGAAAGCTTTGGATTTTCGATTTTTGTCCAGATCGTCTTCACTTACGGCCGGATTCGCTGTTATGAATTCGCCACGAGTGATTCCACTGCATGCACTTGGCATCTTCAATCCGAGAATTGTTCAACAATTAGAGATCAGTTAGAAGGAACCCTTTAACATGTCCATGCCTATGCGCCCACACGCACCACTTTTGGAGACTGTGCTTGACCACATTGGTCTGGATATCGTTAGTGGCAAGATCCAAACCGGTGACAAATTCACCCTCCAAACCCTGTGCGAATCTTTTTCCATCTCCCGCACTGTTGCCCGCGAAACTATGCGAGCTCTCGAGCACTTGGGAATGGTTTCCTCGTCTCGACGCGTCGGCATCACGGTGCTGCCCAAAGACCAATGGTCCGTGTTCAGCGAGTCCATCATTCGCTGGCGCCTACAGGTCCCGACGGAGCGCGAAGCACAGCTAAAGTCGCTAACCGAACTGCGTATCGCAGTCGAACCGCAAGCAGCACGGATCACTGCCATCGCTGCAAGCCAGAAAGATGCACTGGAAATGCGCGAGATTGCGGCTCAGATGGCCGAATTGGCAAGCCAAGGTAATGGCGCTACTCGCGAATACGTCAACCTCAATACCAACTACCATGCTATGGTTCTGCGTTGCTCCGGCAACGAGATGTTTGCGGCGCTCGTCCCAGCCATCAGCTCGGTAATCGCAGGCGAGTTTGACCATGGATCTTTCCCCGATGTCCCCTCAGCCGAAGTTCTTGACACCTACATTGCGCTGGCCGATGCGATCTTCGAACGCAATGCCGACGCGGCCGCAGAACTCACACAGAAACTGTTGTCGCTCTAGATTGTGCCAAACTTGAGGGCATGAAGACTGTGCCCTCTCCTAGGACCCCAGACGAGGTATTTGCCCCATTGTCGGACGCCAAACGTGCCGACGGCGAATACCTCGTTTCGCTGTTTCGCGAAGTCACCGGCCTGCCTCCAGTAGTTTGGGGTGCCAAAATCATAGGCTTCGGCTCCTATGACTATCGATATGCTTCGGGGCACACCGGCACCGCAGCGCAACTGGGCTTCGCGGTGTCCGAACGCACCATTTCGCTGTACCTTAGTTGCGATGCTTCGCAATTTGCTACTTTCCTCGATGCTCTAGGGCCGGTCAAAACAGGCAAGGGCTGCATCTACATCACCCGGCTAGCTCGAGTGGATACCGCAGTGCTCCGCGAGCTGATCGAATACGCCTGGGAGCAAGCTCGGTCCTTGTAGGAAAGCCAAAAGGGCGTCGACAAGCGCACTGCTTATCGACACCCTCAGCTAGGAATCCTTAAAGCTGGCAGCTCACGCAACCCTGCACTTCGGTGCCTTCGAGCGCGGTTTGGCGCAGGCGGATGTAGTAAATCGTCTTAATGCCCTTGCGCCAAGCGTAGATCTGGGCACGGTTGATGTCGCGGGTGGTGGCGGTGTCCTTGAAGAACAGCGTCAGCGACAGGCCCTGGTCGACGTACTTGGTGGCCACAGCGTAGGTGTCAATGACCTTTTCGAAGCCGATTTCGTAGGCATCCTCGTAGTATTCGAGGTTGTCGTTCGTCATGAACGGCGCTGGGTAGTAGACGCGGCCGATCTTGCCTTCCTTGCGGATCTCGATGCGAGACGCGATCGGGTGGATCGAGGAAGTGGAGTGGTTGATGTAGGAAATTGAGCCCGTTGGTGGCACTGCCTGCAGGTTCCGGTTGAACAGGCCGTGCTTCATGACCTCAGCCTTGAGTTCCTCCCATTCCTGCTCCGTCGGGGTATGGATGCTGGAGTTAGCGAAAAGTTCTTTCACGCGGTCGGTCTGCGGAGCCATTTCGACTACCTTGAAGTCGTCGAAGTAGCTACCGTCGGCGTACTTGGAATCCTCGAAGCCTTGGAACTTCTGGCCACGCTCCTTAGCGATCTTGTTGGACGCCTTGAGCGCCTCAAAGAGAACCGCAGCGAAGTAGGCGTTGGTGAAGTCGAGGCCTTCTTCAGAACCGTAATGGATACGTTCGCGGCCGAGGTAACCGTGCAGGTTCATCTGACCGAGGCCGATGGCATGTGCTGCATCATTGCCCTTCTTGATGGACGGCACCGAGTCGATCGAGGTCTGCTCAGAGACAGCCGTGAGGCCCCGGATTGCGGTTTCGATAGTCTTGCTGAAATCCGGGGAGTCCATCGCCATAGCGATGTTGAGGGAGCCCAAGTTGCAGGAAATGTCTTCGCCGATCTCATCGTAGGAAAGATCCGCATTGAAAGTAGACGGCGTGGAAATCTGCAGGATCTCCGAGCACAGGTTGGAGTGAGTGATGCGGCCCTTGATCGGGTTCGCAGCGTTCACGGTGTCCTCAAACATAATGTATGGGTAGCCGGATTCGAATTGGATCTCAGCCAGGGTCTGGAAGAACGCGCGAGCGTTGATCTTGGTCTTCCGGATACGCCCGTCTTCCACCATCTCGTCGTAGTGCTCGGAGATTGGCACATCGGCGAACGGCTTCCCATAGACGCGCTCGACGTCGTATGGCGAGAAGAGGTACATGTCATCGTTCTTCTTCGCCAGCTCGAATGTGATGTCCGGAATGACCACGCCGAGCGAGAGGGTCTTGATACGGATCTTCTCGTCCGCATTTTCGCGCTTGGTGTCCAGGAACTTCATGATGTCCGGATGGTGCGCGTGCAGGTACACGGCACCGGCGCCTTGGCGGGCACCCAGCTGGTTAGCGTAGGAGAAGGAATCCTCCAACAGCTTCATGACTGGAATGACGCCGGAAGACTGGTTTTCAATCTTCTTAATCGGTGCGCCAGCCTCACGAAGGTTTGAGAGCAGTAGAGCCACGCCACCGCCCCGCTTGGACAGCTGTAGCGCAGAGTTAATGGAACGACCGATGGACTCCATGTTGTCCTCGATACGCAGCAGGAAACAGGAAACCGGCTCTCCACGCTGAGCTTTGCCGGAGTTAAGGAAGGTAGGCGTCGCCGGTTGGAAGCGCCCGGACATGATTTCGTCCACCAGGTTCTCTGCGAGGGTGCGATCCCCGTCAGCTAAGGTCAGCGCCACCATGCACACCCGATCCTCAAAGCGCTCGAGGTAGCGCTTCCCGTCGAAGGTCTTCAAGGTGTAGGAGGTGTAGTACTTGTATGCGCCTAGGAAGGTTGTAAACCGGAATTTCACCGCATACGCGCGCTTGAACAGCGACTTTACAAAAGCGAAGTCGTACTTCTCCAGGACTTCCGCTTCGTAGTAGTGGTTTTCCAGGAGGTAGTTGAGCTTTTCCTCCAAGTTATGGAAGAACACCGTGTTCTGGTTGACGTGCTGCAAGAAGAATTGACGGGCTGCGGCACGATCCTTGTCGAACTGGATCTGGCCATTTTCGTCATAAAGGTTCAGCAAGGCATTGAGCGCGTGGTAGTCCAGCTGATCGGCGGCGGCCATGGGATCCTTCAAAGAATCGTTGACGAGACTCACGGGGTTTAGGTTCCTTTAACTAGGTTGGCTTGTGGTTGGTAACAGGTTCGAGACTAGCCGGTTGGCGGTCAGGCTGTCTGGCGGGGGCTCAATCCCAGCGCATGGGCGTTGTCGAGCAGCCCCTGTCGGAGGATCCGGACATCTTCTTCATTGCCCATCAACTCAAAACGATAGACATAAGGCACGTTGCATTTCTTGGAAATAACATCACCCGCGGTGCCAAAATCAGCACCAAAATTAGAGTTTCCACCCGCCACGACTGCTTTGATAAAGCTCCGGTTGTGCGGGTCGTTAAGGAATCTAATCACCTGAACTGGGACCGGCTTAGGCGGCCGACCGCTCAAGGACACACCGCCCCCGTAGGTCGGACAAACAAGCACATAGGGTTCGTTGACCTTGATGGGTTCGACGCCTTTGTGAAGCGGTATCCGCTTCGATGGCAGGCCGAGCTTCTCGACGAAGCGGTGGGTATTACCGGTGGCGGAGGAAAAGTACACAATCAACATGGATGCTCACTTGCCTAACAGCACTGCTACTTAACGGAAATAAACAAAGACCGCTCCGTGGTATTCCCGGAGCGGCTTCGAATTGGCTATCTGCCTGGACTGACGAGGGTGCAACTTAACTGCTATGCCCACACCCCGGATCTCGGTGTCAATCCATGCGTCGCTGCCTAGGGCAATTCGAGGTTAATTTCAGTTTTAGGCAACTTCCGCAGCGAGGCTGCGGATACGCTCGGGGCGGAAACCGGACCAGTGCTCGCCGTTGGCCTCGACAACTGGTGCCTGCAGGTACCCCAGAGCCATCACGTAGTCGCGAGCTTCGTCATCCATGCTGATATCAACGAGGTTGTATTCCAGTCCAGCACGATCAAGAGCTTTCTTGGTAGCGGTGCACTGGACGCAGGCTGGCTTGCTGTAAACGGTGATTGCCATGAGAGATCCTCTTTAAATTTCTATACGGGTGTCCTACAAGCCCGAGGGCTAAGTTTTTCGCGCCGACCGGTGCATGCAGACAGCTCACTTAAGAATCTGCGTGCCGGAAGTGAAGTACCAAAACTCTTTCGATCTCCACGCTGGCGACAAGAAACAACACTAGACGTTGTGGTCAAAAAGTGCAACGGATACTATATATAGTAGTTACATCGACGAAATTCGCAGGATGTCAGCTCGACACAGCACTACATGTTGCGCCCCGACAACTACGGAATTACATCGTTGTAGCCTGCACTGGTTACACGCTTGGCATTTCACCAGCTCGCCTGCCAAGAACGTTACCGTTTTGTTACAAACCTGGGCGAAGTCTCGCGACTTCCCATCCTACGAACCAAAACGACGCCCCCGCCCGCCACCGCCTTAGGCTGACGACGAAAGGGAGCGTCGAAAAGCATGCCGCAATTTAGCCTAGCTTTGGCAAGCGCAGACCAAATCGGGCCAGGAATTCATTGACCACGTTCTGGTATCGCATAGCCAGGCCAGCAACGATGCTTAACACCGAGAACAAGGCAGCCACGGCCGTCATTACCTTTGCCGGTCCAGAGGAAGTTAGTGCGGAGGATCCCGCCGCAGGCGCTGGCTTGTTGTCAGCTACACGAGCCGTCAACCATTCTTCTGGGGCAAGTGGGCGATCGACGAAGCGAGACTCGCCAATCTTGCCAAAGAAGCCCGTGCTCAGCATGTCCGCATAGGTCGAGCCACCCATGATCCAAGTCTTGCCCGGGACTGCCGCAATGCCGTGCGGCCCGTACGCGTTGCGTAGGACAGGGGCGCCATTAACGTACATCGTCACCGAGCCGGTGCCACCATCGGCCGGGATTCCCGTATCGACAACCGCGACGTGCAGCCACTGCCCCGCAGGTACGTCCGAGCTCCACAGGGATTGCCCCTCCATCGGCTGGTTGTTTTCCGCAAACGCCCACTGCAACTCTCGCAGGCTCGAGACCGCACCGGCCGCAGGTGGCTCCTCCAGATCAGAATCGGTAGCCAGGTTCGGCAGGTCTTTGCGCTGCCCGAATCGGGAAATGAAGCCCATCCAGTGGTTATCGGGACCGAACCGCTCATCGATCTTGATAAACGTTTCGTATGTGTATCCCTTATCGAAGGTCTGCGCATTAATCGGCGCATCCCTGTCCGTCTCGAAGTAAGTAAACAGATGCTTGGCCGCTGGATCAAAGCTTATCGACGCCGGCAACGAAGATTCCTTCGCCGAATCACTATCAAAGCGCGCGCTTCCGCCGGTGCTGTGCATCGTCATGTCATTGCCGTTGCCGGTGATATCGGTGAATTTCACGCTGCCGTCCGCATTTTGGGTTGGACGCCAGTGCGCAAGAGTGCCGTCCACCTTCGGATAGTCCGACTCGCCCTGTGGCGCTGGCCGGACCATCTCCGCAGCTGGAGTGAAGGTGCTGGTGATGTGATCGCGAAGGGAGGCCGTCGCGGACGTCCGCTCCCCCTGCGGGTGAAAATCTGCACCGATGGCCGCGAATCGCTGTGCGAAGTCGAAGTCATAGGTGTAGGTAGATCCCGGATTGTCCATGAGTGCTTCATCAAACGTGGTCAATCGGTTTTGTGGCTTCTGCAGCACCCACGGAGAAAAGGACGTCTGGGAGATTTGATTGTGCGTGAAGTCAAACTCTACGAGCGCCATCTCGCCATTTCCACCCTGGTACGCCATTTGGTAGTCGATGAGCTGCTGGAAGACCGGCAAACCGGCAGCATTCTTCAACACGCGGTTCGTCGCGCCATGATGATGGCCGTTGTACGTCAAAAAGACCTGCGGATTGTTGTTGATGAGACGATCCCAGAGCTTTTCGCCGAACGGAGTGGAAAGCGGATCGCCGGAGGCGTCGATGTTGATGATCTGGTGAGAAGTCAGGATAGTCGGCACGTTGGGATTAGCCTCCAAAACCCCTTCCGCCCACTGGATTTCTTCGTCGCCAGCCTCCCACGGCAGGTTCACGCTCATCATCGGCACGCCGGCAACTGCAAACTTGTGTGCATTCGACAGTCCCGATGGGCTTGCAGCCTGAAAAGTCGAGGACTTCGCTTGACGAGACACCGGGAAATTTTGCTGATAGCTGCCAAACATGTCCACTGGGGCCGCTGACCATGGATCACAGCTCAGGCAATCGTGGTTGCCGGGGATCACTGCGTAAGGGACACCGGCGTCGTCAAGCTTGCCCATAGCCCGGGAAGCAACCGCCCACTGCCCTGGGTAGGTTACCTGGTCGACCACGTCACCTAGATGTTGCGTCATCGAGATGCCCAAGTCATCCTGGTTTTCTACAATCCATTGGGTTTGCGCGTCGAATGGATTCGGCAGCGTAGGGAATTGCAGCGAATACTGATCATTTTCCGCCGCCCCGTACCGGGAGTAGAACTGGGTATCTGGAAGGATCGCCACCGTACCACGCGCACCCGGCCCGACATTGAGCTTCGCTGGATTGACCTTCGTCTCGGTGCTCGGTTGGAGTGGAGCCGGTTCTACGGCCTGGGCAGTGCCAGCAAACGGCACCGCGATCGCGCTCAACAGCGCAAGAATTCTAGTTTTAGTTTTCACAATCACCAGAATGTACGAGAAAGAAATTAATCGCGGGACGCTAAAAAATTGCGCGCACATAAATTATTGGTTAACGGCGCAATAATTCAGGACGAGTGCGCAAGTTTTGCCAGTATAAGCACTAAATTTGCCGGTATTGGGGAGATGAACTGCGCTCGATCGAAGGACTAATCTAGCACCATTGCTACCATCTTGGGGGGTGTGGCGGTGTCCTACTCGAAGCGTCAAAAAACGGACGCAATCCTCCAGGGGCAGCTCGACCTAACAGATGCGCAGGTTAAGTAAAGAAAAGTGTGTCTCGTCGGCGTGTCGTCGGCTGTGCGGGTGTGCTGCGCAAGTGCTATGTCGTCGCCTCGGCGTAGTCCGACTACGTAGAACAGCGTTTTTTAATGAAATAAATCCCACAGCGGTAGTCCGACTACACCGAAGCGACGACATCGAGCGAGCTACGGCCCCCAGACCACAATAAAATACTGCCTTCAGGCCCACAACGCTGCGGAAAACACGCAGCAGAGACACACTTTTCTTTACTTAACCCAGATGTGCAGCCCCAAAAAGGTGCGAGCCGACCCCCGCACACGACCGGCAGCACCCCGGCAGCGCAAAAACCACCTAACCCATTTTCACGGGGTAGGTGGTTTCGACCTAAGAGCTTGAATCAGCCCTGACGAGCCTTGAAACGTGGCTCTTTCTTGTTGATCACGTAGACTTTGCCACGGCGACGCACAACCTGGGCGCCCGGCTTGTTCTTCAGCGACCGAAGGGATTTACGGACCTTCATTCGGGCGCTCCTTTCTTTAATGCGCGATTGTTAGAAACTCGCCCGCGGGATTGCGGCAAGTTTTCAAAGACTCGGGAACAGATTGTCCCCAGTCATGACACGAACAACTATGTTAACCGATAGCCGTGATTTCTCCAAAACCCTACCCACCCCACACAATTTGTAGGGTCAGCGCCGCTGCGACTAGTAGCGCGCTTCGGCCCGACGCTTCATCTCCGCAGCTACATCATCTAGAGAGCGGTCGGTGGTTTCTGGCACGTTGGCGCGAACAAACACCAACGCCATCCCACCCAAAACTGCGAAAACCAAAAACGACAATGAACCGCCAATAGCCTCAACCATCGGCAGGAAGCCCTGCGCGACCAACCAGTTAGCCACCCACAGCCCCAGCCCGGCGATTCCCATCCCCAGTCCGCGCGCCGCTGGCGGAACCAGCTCCGAGAGCAGCAGCCACGTCGTGAGGGACACGGCCGCTTGTTGGAACGCAATGAATGTCGCCATTAAGACCAATACAAGAGCAGAAATGCGAGTATCAGCCTCGGCAAACTTGTAGGCCACGGACAGCAGCACCAACGAAGTCGATGTGCCAACTAACCCGATAGTCAGCAGCCGACGTCGACCAATGCGATCCACAAGGAGCATGCCAATCCAGCACGAAATCACCGACACCGTGCCAATGATGATCGACGTATAGACCGCATTCTCCGTGGAAATCCCCACCAAATTCATCATCTTCGGCGCGAAGTAGACGATGGCATTCACGCCGGTCACCTGTTGCGTCACGCCCACGCACACCGCAATCAGCACCGTCCGCCTAATCCACGGCACCCGCAGGGCTTGCCGTTCCGCTGCCCGCACCTCGCGCGAGCTTATCGACGCCCCCTCGTCCGCACCCATAGCGATGCTCAGGCGTGCAGCCACTCGGGAGGCGTCGTCAAAGCGACCGCGTCGTCGCAACCATACCGGGGAATCCGGCAACGCGACCATGCCAATTGCCAACATCGCCCCGGGGACAGCCGCCAAGCCCAACATCAGGCGCCAGCTGCCAGTGTGCGCCAACGCTGAGTTAGTCAGGAAGGCCACTAGCTGTCCGACCACGATCATCAACGTATTGAGGGACACCAATCGCCCGCGTACGTCAGCCGGCACCATCTCAGAGATATACATCGGCACCACGATGGACACCATGCCCACGGCCAATCCCAGCACAGTACGCGATGCCCCCAGCGACAGCACGTCGGCCGCGAGAGCACAAGCGATGGATCCACCAACGAAAATCAGGCCACCCAGGATGAGTGTCAAACGTCGGCCGATCGCATCAGCGACACGCCCACCAGTGAGCGCACCAATCGCTGCGCCCACCAGCAGCATCGACGTCACCGCACCTTCCTGCGCCGCCGACAGGGTGAATTCATTCTCGATGTAGAGCAGCGCTCCCGACATCACTCCGGTGTCATAGCCAAACAGCAGGCCACCAAGGGCGGATATTGCAGCTACCCAGCGGGCATAGCTTTTCGACGTTTCATTAGTTACCACCCCGCCAACTCTGCCACTTCATTATGATCGGTGTCATGTCTGAACACGCGACGTCTATACGCGAAACTATCGTAAAAGCCCTGCATACGAAGCCCTTTATCGATCCAGCAGAAGAAGTCGAAGCCCGGGTCAGCTTCCTCGCAGACTACCTGCGCACCACCGGACTGTCCGCCTATGTTCTCGGGATCTCCGGAGGGCAGGACTCCACCTTGGCAGGGCGATTGGCGCAATTGGCCGTCGAGAAGCTGCGGGCCGAGGGGTACCAAGCGGAATTTTGGGCAGTACGACTACCCCACGGTGTGCAAGCCGACGAGTCCGATGCCCAAGTTGCATTGGACTTCATCCGTGCCGATCACGAGGTGACAGTCAATATCGCTGCCTCGACCGCGGCGATGAGCACAGCAGTGGCCAATGCGTTCGAGATGGAACAGCTCGGCGACTTCAACAAAGGTAACGTCAAGGCCAGGATGCGAATGATCGCGCAGTACGCCATTGCCGGGGAAAAGCGCGGGTTGGTAATCGGCAGCGATCATGCGTCGGAGAATGTCACTGGCTTCTTCACCAAATTTGGCGACGGCGGCGCCGACATCCTCCCCCTATTCGGCCTGTCCAAGCGCCAAGGCGCCCAGATACTTGCCGAACTCGAAGCCCCGGAATCCACGTGGAAGAAGGTCCCGACTGCAGATCTCGAGGAAAACAAACCGATGATCCCCGACGAACAAGCACTTGGAGTGACCTACCGGGAAATTGACGACTACGTCGAAGGAACCAAACCTGTGAGCGCCGAAGCGCAGGCAAAGATTGAGCGGCTATGGCTCATCGGGCGTCACAAGCGGACGACGCCAGTGACTCCGCAAGACACCTGGTGGCAGAGCTAGCCCTTCCCTCGATCGCCGAATGCCTTCGAGATTGCGCCGGCAAAAGTGAGCAACCTCGGGTTAAGTAAAGAAAAGTGTGTCTCTGCTGTGTGATTTCCGCAGCGTTGCGGGCCTGAGGCCAGTATTTGTTGTTGTCTGGGAGCGTTAGCTCGCTCGATGTCGTCCCTTCGGTGTAGTCGGACTACCGCTGTGGGATTTATTTCATTAAAAAAACGCTGCTCTACGTAGTCAGACTACGCCGAAGCGACGACATAGCACTCGTGCAGCACACCCGCACAGCCGGCAACACGCCGACCGGACACACTTTTCTCTACTTAGCCCAGAAAAGCCCCGAGACACCAACCGAATTGGCGCCTCGGGACTTCAAAACTGTGGAGCTAACGGGACTCGAACCCGTGACCCCCACACTGCCAGTGTGGTGCGCTACCAGCTGCGCCATAGCCCCTTAGAAACTGTTGATAAGATTACACTGCACAGCCAAATTTCTACAAATTGCCTGGTCAATGAGTAAAACAAAGCACCCCCGAAACTGAGCCACTGGGCTTAAATCCGGGGGTGCCTTTGCTGCACCCTACCAACCGATGCCGGTCATCGTGCAGCTGGAAAGATTACTTCTGAGAAGCTACGGCTACCCAGTTCTTGAGGTCGTCGATATCCTTGCCATCCTTGATGATGCGCGGCGAAGATACCTTGCCGGTTTCATCCTTGAGCTTCTTCTCATTGGCCGTGGAGACCTCGGTAAAGGCCTGGTGATCAGTAGCGGCCGCAATCTTTGCCACCGTGTCATCCGAAGCGCCTACCTGCTTGGCTGCCTTGGACAGATCCTCCATGCTCCACTTGGCGTAGATGTCCTTTTGCTTCTCGAGCAACAGCTTGCGGAAGTTCCAGTAGGTTTTCGCATTCTCGTTCTGCGCCACGATCAACGCTGCACCACCAGCGCGGTGCGAGTGGCCATCCTTGTTTTCGCCGTCGAGGAAGCTTAGGGTACGCACGTTGACGACAAGTTTGCCGTCGTCGATCGCCTTGAGCATGTCATTGTCGGTGGCCTCTGCCAGTTCTGCACAGTGCGGGCACGAGTAGTCTTCGTAAAGCTCGACACTCGGGGTGTCCGCAGTTGCCTTATCTCCCTTGAGCTCCACCGCATTGTTGGCAAAAGTGGCAGTCGCGTGGATGTCCTGAGTTTGGAAGCCTTCCACGATCTTGTCGGTCTTTGCATTTTTGCCGCTAATCGCAATGTAGCCGATCACGACGGCCGCGATGACCAGCACGGCCAGCAGCGCCCAGAGGAAGCCGTTGCTCTTTTCGTTTGGGTTCTTAATCTTGTTGCTCACTTGTCGCCTTACTAGTCGAATACATGTCAATGGCCGTTAAGGGTGAAGTGCCCACCTTGTAAATGGCCTGCGCCACAACCAGACCGCCATCCCTAAGAATAGAAGATCTCGAACAATGGCTAGGAAGGGGGAGGTGGGTTCGGCTGAAACATCCGGCGAAAAGCAGCCGCAGTTGATCTGCAGACCACGCACCCACGCCGAACCGATCCCCAGTAGGAAACACACCATGAACAGCCCGGTTACCGCAGCGTTCAGACGCAGAAACAGCCCTACCGCCAGCAGTAAACCCAGCGCAAACTCCACCGGAGGCAGTGTCTGCGCAATAAAGCCCTCAACCGCAGGCGGGAATAACTGATATGCCATTACCGACTGCCGAAAACCCATCGGGTCCATCATCTTTATGGTGCCACTGGTCAGCCAAACCGCAGCCAGTCCAAATCGACACAACGCATCAATCACACTCAGCGCGCTGTCGAACAGGCTTCTCGACGCCACTTGCGCTTCCAGTCTCACCATAGGCCATACCTTAGCCCACGCACGGAGTAAATCTAGCTGCGAACAGGGAATTTGTAGCAAATCCCACTGAAGTTCTCCAGCTCCTCTGTGCCACGAGCTACGGTGCCACCATTATTTCATTGACATGACAGCAATGTCTAGGGATGTTTCAGCTAGGAAGCTCCCAAGACATCGCTAACCAAAGCTTGTGCTTGCTCTTGCACTAGCTTGAGGTGCTCTGCACCTTGGAAAGATTCGGCATAGATCTTGTACTTGTCTTCAGTACCGGACGGCCGAGCGGCAAACCAGGCACTGGCGGTGGTGACTTTCAACCCACCAATAGCTGCGCCGTTGCCAGGCGCTTCCGTGAGCTTAGCTGTGATCGGTTCGCCGGCCAGCTCGGTGGCAGAAACCTGCTCGGGGCTAAGCTTCTTCAGCACGGCTTTCTGTTCCCGGTTGGCTTCTGCGTCGGTGCGCGCGTACGCCGGCGCGCCATATTCCGCCGCCAATTCGGCATAGCGCATCGACGGCGTCTTGCCCGTCACCGCGAGGATTTCAGCCGCCAACAAATTCAGAATCAGACCGTCCTTGTCGGTAGACCAGACATTTCCGTCAAGCCGCAGGAACGAGGCCCCAGCGGACTCTTCACCACCGAACCCGATATCGCCGGAGATCAGCCCCGGAACAAACCATTTGAACCCAACCGGCACTTCAACCAATTTCCGGCCAAGGGCAGAGACAACGCGGTCGATCATCGACGAGGAAACCAGGGTCTTCCCCACCGCAGTTTCTGCTGCCCAACCTGGGCGATGTGCAAAGAGGTAGTCGATTGCCACCGCGAGGTAGTGGTTAGGGTTCATCAAGCCAGCATCGGGGGTCACAATGCCATGACGGTCTGCATCGGCGTCATTGCCGGTTGCGATGTCATACTTGTCGCGGTTGGCGATCAACGAGGCCATCGCATCGGCCGACGAGCAGTCCATCCGGATCTTGCCGTCAGTATCGAGCGTCATGAAACGCCAGGTAGCGTCCACATCTGGGTTCACCACCGTGATGTCCAGGCCATGCTTTTCGGCGATGGCTCCCCAGTAGTCAACTGAAGCCCCACCCATTGGATCCGCCCCGATCCGAATCCCAGCCCGCTTGATTGCCTCAATATCAATGACATTCGGCAGGTCATCAATGTAAGAGTCCATGTAGTTGTACCGTCCGGCACGCTCGTCCAGGACGCCACTGACTGGAACACGCATGACGTCTGCTAGCCCCGAACGCAGCAATTCATTTGCTCGAGCTGCAATCCAGTCAGTAGCTTCCGTATCAGCTGGCCCGCCATGTGGCGGGTTGTATTTGAAGCCACCATCGCGTGGCGGATTGTGTGAAGGAGTGATGACGATGCCGTCAGCGCGCCCGGCAGCGGTACCCAGCACGCCCCCCTCCAACGAGGCGTTGTGCGACAAAATAGCATGCGAAACTGCTGGGGTTGGGGTGTAGCGACCACGGTCGTCGACAAGCACCTCGACGTCGTTAGCGATCAGCACCTCCAAGGCAGAAAGCATGGCCGGCTCGGAGAGCGCGTGGGTATCGCGCCCGATGAAGATTGGACCGTCGATGCCCTGTCCGTGGCGGTACTCGACGATGGCTTGGGTGATGGCCAAAATGTGGTTTTCGTTAAACGCGGTGTCGAGGGAGGAACCCCGGTGGCCCGAAGTGCCAAAAGCCACTTGTTGGTCAGGGTTATCTGCGTCTGGCGTGCGTGTGTAGTAAGCGGCTACCAGCGCTGCGATATCGATAAGGTCATTGGATTGAGCTGGTTGCCCAGCGCGTTGATGAGCCATGGGGCGCTCCTCACATTCGGTTACGGCGAAAATGACTTGGCCATGCCACCAGACAATCGGAGGTCACGGCACGAAGCATTTTCCTGCTACTGACCATCTTTCCTGTATTACCCGGATCTTGCATGGTTACCCGCCGATCGGGGTGACTCAGCTATTCCTTCCTTATGCGGTTCCCGCCGGCCTCGAGTCCCGCCGAGCTCGACAGCAAAGATGCAGATTATATGTAAAAAAATTCGGGCGAATACTCGACAAATACCTGTAGAAACCGGCAGAATGTTAGCCAACTCACCTGATTTTATGCAGCTATGCGCACGCACGTTGGCCTGGCCCATTTTGAAGGTGCTCATCACGAATCCACCTAAGGAATCACATGTCGTCATTCAACGAGACCCTCAGCACGCTGGATACCTTCGTCTGGGGCCCGCTATTTTTGATCCCGCTTTTGCTGGGTACTGGCTTGCTCCTTACCGTCAGGCTCCGCGGATTGCAGTTCCGCACCCTTTTTATTGCGCTTCGTCACGGCCTGATCGATCGCAACGACCAAAGCGGCGAGGGAGATATTTCCAACTACCAAGCACTGACTACCGCTTTGGCGGCAACGGTTGGCGTGGGCAACATCGTTGGCGTGGCCACCGCGATTTCCGTCGGCGGTCCTGGTTCACTGTTCTGGATGTGGGTGACGGGCCTGGTCGGCATGGCATCGAAATATGCCGAGGCTTTCCTGGGCGTGCGTTTTCGCACGACCGACTCGGCCGGCGAGCAGTCTGGTGGCCCGCAGTACTATCTCGAACGAGGGATCAAAGGACCAGTTGGCAAGATCTTGGGGATTTCGTTCACCTTTTTCGCGATCATCGCCTCTTTCGGTATCGGCAACCTGACGCAAGCCAATGCCGTCGCGACGGGCATGCATGATGCCTTTGGTATCCAACCCTGGATTTCCGGCGTGATCATGTTTGTGTGCCTAGGCGCGGTGCTGCTAGGCGGCGTGCAAGCGATTGGCCGGGTCACTTCGGCTTTTGTGCCGCTGATGATCTTGATCTACGTGGTGGGCGCAATCGTGGTGCTGTGCATTAACGCCGCTAAGATCCCAGGGGCGTTGGCGCTCGTATTTACGGATGCGTTTACCGGCACCGCAGCAGCTGGCGGGTTCCTGGGTTCTGGAATCATCCTGGCTTTACAGATGGGTGTGGCACGTGGCATCTTCTCCAATGAGTCCGGCATGGGTTCGGCGTCGATCGCGGCTGCTGCTGCCAAGACTTCGCATCCGGTCCGCCAGGGCCTCGTTTCGATGACGCAGACTTTCATCGACACCATCATCGTGGTGTCTTTCACCGGCCTGGTCATCATCTCCACGGGCACGTGGGATCAAGGCAAGCAAAACGCTGGCACGATGACAGCTGACGCCTTCTCGACGGCACTCCCTGGCCACTGGGGTGGCATGATCGTATCGGTCTCGCTGATCTTCTTCGCCTTCTCGACGATCATCGGCTGGTCTTACTACGGCGAACGCTGCATGGAACGACTGTTTGGCCGCCACGGCGCACTGCCCTATCGTCTCATCTTCACTGTCGTCGTCTTCTTCGGTGCGACCACCGAGCTAGAAACCGTGTGGACGTTGGCAGACCTAGCCAATGGACTGATGGCTTTGCCGAACCTCATCGGCCTGCTGGTTCTAAGCGGATTGGTGGCTCGGGAAACCCTCGCATACTTGCGTTTTGATCCTAAGTTGCGTGCCAGCCACGAAGATGTTGCTGCCTACGTAGCAAACGAAAACAATGGCTGGAAATAGCAACTAGAGGAAACCAGGCCGACCCAGTCGTATCTTGGTTGTCGCGTATAATTTAAGACTTATGAAGGACACCCTCCTGGCAGGAAGTGGCGCCGCTGTAGGCGCTCTCGCCCGCTACGCGCTGGGTGTCCTTATTCCTTCCCCATTGACGCTTCTGGTAGCGATCAATGCCGTCGGTTGTTTCCTCATCGCACGTTGGAAACCAAGCCCCTTCTGGACCATCGGCGTACTCGGCGGGTTCACTAGCTACAGCGCTTTCCAGGCCCAATTCTCCCTGCCTTACTTTGCTGCGATGTTGGGAACATGTTTACTTGCGTACCTGTTTGGCGAGCTCACCACTAGTCGGAAACGGCTAACACCGTCATGAATCCAATGCTGGCTACGCTGTACGTCGCAACGGGTGGCTTCGCAGGCGGGGCCTTAAGATACCAAATGAGCCGTCTCAACCGCCGTTCGTTCCCCGTGGGCACCTTGCTTTCAAACACCTTGGCCTGCCTAACCTTAGCGACCGTGCTAGGCACCGGGGGCGCGTATCTCGCCCTTGGCATCGGCTTCGCTGGCGCCTTATCGACGATGTCAACGTTCGTCAAAGAACTCGTTCGATTGGGGCTTAAACATGGAACCATCTACCTATCCGTGACGCTGGTATGCGGCTGGCTGGGCTTTCAGTTGGGCTTGCTTCTGAAATAGCCAGCCGGAGGCGACACATCTAGCCACCAGTTGAGTGCGGAATTGCGAAGTACGCCAATGAAAAAGACGAAGATCACGGTCTCAGTAGTCTGAGATCGTGACCTTCGTCAATTTTGTTTAGTTTTTTGGTCGGCGGTGACCTACTCTCCCACACCCTCCCGGGTGCAGTACCATCGGCGCTGGTGGGCTTAGCTTCCGGGTTCGGAATGGGACCGGGCGTTACCCCACCGCTGTTGCCACCGACACATCTTTGTTTGTGTGTGTGGTGTTGTGTCAGTTACTGCATAGTGGACGCGTGCTTTTTGTTCTTGTTTTGTGTTTGTTGTTGGGTGTTGTTGGTTTTTTGTTGGTGTATTAGTACCAGTCACCTGCACACATTGCTGTGCTTCCAGATCTGGCCTATCAACCCCATAGTCTATGGGGAACCTCGAAAGAAACCTTATCTTGAAACAGGCTTCCCGCTTAGATGCTTTCAGCGGTTATCCCTTCCGTACGTAGCCAACCAGCCATGCACCTGGCGGTACAACTGGCACACCAGAGGTACGTCCGTCCCGGTCCTCTCGTACTAGGGACAGCCTTTCTCAAGTTTCAACGCGCGCGGCGGATAGAGACCGAACTGTCTCACGACGTTCTAAACCCAGCTCGCGTGCCGCTTTAATGGGCGAACAGCCCAACCCTTGGGACCTACTCCAGCCCCAGGATGCGACGAGCCGACATCGAGGTGCCAAACCATCCCGTCGATATGGACTCTTGGGGAAGATCAGCCTGTTATCCCCGGGGTACCTTTTATCCGTTGAGCGACACCGCTTCCACAAGCCAGTGCCGGATCACTAGTCCCGACTTTCGTCCCTGCTCGACCTGTCAGTCTCACAGTCAAGCTCCCTTGTGCACTTACACTCACCACCTGATTGCCAACCAGGCTGAGGGAACCTTTGGGCGCCTCCGTTACTCTTTGGGAGGCAACCGCCCCAGTTAAACTACCCACCAGGCACTGTCCCTAACCCAGATCATGGGCCGAGGTTGAGATGTCCAATACGATCAGAGTGGTATTTCAACAACGACTCACACACAACTAGCGTCATGTGATCACAGTCTCCCACCTATCCTACACAAACCGTACCGAACACCAATACCAAGCTATAGTGAAGGTCCCGGGGTCTTTTCGTCCTGCCGCGCGTAACGAGCATCTTTACTCGTACTGCAATTTCACCGGGCCTGTGGTTGAGACAGCAGGGAAGTCGTTACGCCATTCGTGCAGGTCGGAACTTACCCGACAAGGAATTTCGCTACCTTAGGATGGTTATAGTTACCACCGCCGTTTACTGGGGCTTAAATTCTCCGCTTCGGTGTTACCACCTAACAGGTCCTCTTAACCTTCCAGCACCGGGCAGGCGTCAGTCCGTATACATCGACTTATCGTCTTCGCACGGACCTGTGTTTTTAATAAACAGTCGCTTCCCTCTATTCTCTGCGACCACAACCAGCTCGAAACCAGTTTGTCACCAGTCGTGGTCCCCCTTCTCCCGAAGTTACGGGGGCATTTTGCCGAGTTCCTTAACCACAGTTCACCCGAACGCCTTAGTATTCTCTACCTGACTACCTGTGTCGGTTTGGGGTACGGGCCGAATATGCACATCGCTAGAGGCTTTTCTCGACAGTACAGGATCACCAACATCAACCAAACGGTCTACGCATCACGCCTCACCCTTTACATGCAGTCCCGGATTTACCTAGGCTGCAGGCTACACGCTTACACCACAATCCAATAAGTGGCTCGGCTACCTCACTGCGTCACCCCATCACTAAGCTACTACCAGATCAGGCCCCACGCATCACCACAACCACAATGTCAAAGACACTTATAGCCACGGCTTTGGGTGGTTAGTATCACTGATTCACCTTTGGCGCGCACACTCGGGTACGGGAATATCAACCCGTTATCCATCGACTACGCCTGTCGGCCTCGCCTTAGGCCCCGACTCACCCTGGGAAGATTAGCTTGACCCAGGAACCCTTAGTCATCCAGCGGATAAGTTTCTCACTTATCATTCGTTACTCATGCCTGCATTCTCACTCGCACACACTCCACAATCAGGTCACCCTACTGCTTCACCACGTGCACGACGCTCCCCTACCCAACCACCAAAAGATGGTTGCCGCGGTTTCGGTGGTGTACTTGAGCCCCACTACATTGTCGGCGCAGAACCACTCGACCAGTGAGCTATTACGCACTCTTTCAAGGATGGCTGCTTCTAAGCCAACCTCCTGGTTGTCTTCGCGATCCCACATCCTTTTCCACTTAGTACACCCTTAGGGACCTTAACCGGCGATCTGGGCTGTTTCCCTCTCGACTACGAAGCTTATCCCCCGCAGTCTCACTGCCATGCTGCTCTTTATGGCATTCGGAGTTTGGCTGACGTCGCTAAGATGATAGTCCCGCTAAACCAACCAGTAGCTCTACCTCCACAAAGGAACACACAACGCTGCACCTAAATGCATTTCGGGGAGAACCAGCTATCACGGAGTTTGATTGGCCTTTCACCCCTACCCACAACTCATCCCCTCAGTTTTCAACCTAAGTGGGTTCGCGCCTCCACAACCTCTTACAGCTGCTTCACACTGGCCATGGGTAGATCACCCCGCTTCGGGTCCAAGACATGCCACTAAAAACACACTAGTTAGTATTCGCTTTCGCTACGACTCCCCCACAACGGGTTAACCTCGCGACATGCCGCTGACTCGCAGGCTCATTCTTCAAAAGGCACGCCATCACCCCACAAAGAGGCTCTGACGGATTGTAAGCACATGGTTTCAGGTACTATTTCACTCCCCTCCCGGGGTACTTTTCACCATTCCCTCACGGTACTAATCCGCTATCGGTCACACTGAGTATTCAGGCTTACCGGGTGGTCCCGGCAGATTCACAGCAGATTTCACGGGCCCGCTGCTACTCGGGAAAGCAATCACACAACCAACACGCATTTTCAGGTACCGGGCTCTCACCGTCTACGGCAGGCGTTTCCACACCACTTCCCCTAACACACATTGACATCATGAGTGGCACGGCAGCACCACAACAATCACTCCCCACAACCCCACACACGCAACCCCTGCCGGGTATCACACGCATGCAGTTTAGCCACCATCCGCGTTCGCTCGCCACTACTAACGGAATCACACTTGTTTTCTTCTCCTACGGGTACTGAGATGTTTCACTTCCCCGCGTCAACCCCCACACCCACTATAGATTCATGGGCAGGTAACCACACACAACCGTGGCTGGGTTTCCCCATTCGGACACCCTCGGATCAACGCTCTATTGGCAACTCCCCGAGGCTTATCGCAGCCTTACACGTCCTTCATCGGCTCAGTATGCCAAGGCATCCACCATGTGCTCTTACTAAAAAACCAACACACAAAAAACACTAAAACACAAAAAATAAAGAAAAATGCTCGCGTCCACTATACAGTTCTCACACAACACGCACAACCACCCACACCACACCACCAACACGGCAGCACAGCACAGACAGCCACACACAGGAAACACACGAATGCATGCCCCAGACACCCAACAGCGCACCAAGCACACACAATTTTTGATCATGACAACCCACACCACCACGGCGCGGGGTTGGCCTCCACCCGATTACAACACCACCAGTAAAACACTCGTTTACTCAAGCAGCGAAAAACAAGCCTGCAACCACAGGCCCAAAAAAACTCCATAGAAAGGAGGTGATCCAGCCGCACCTTCCGGTACGGCTACCTTGTTACGACTTCGTCCCAATCACCGATCCCACCTTCGACAGCTCCCCCCACAAGGGTTAGGCCACTGGCTTCGGGTGTTACCGACTTTCATGACGTGACGGGCGGTGTGTACAAGGCCCGGGAACGTATTCACCGCAGCGTTGCTGATCTGCGATTACTAGCGACTCCGACTTCATGGGGTCGAGTTGCAGACCCCAATCCGAACTGAGGCCGGCTTTCAGCGATTAGCTCACCCTCACAGGCTCGCAACGCGTTGTACCGACCATTGTAGCATGTGTGAAGCCCTGGACATAAGGGGCATGATGATTTGACGTCATCCCCACCTTCCTCCGAGTTAACCCCGGCAGTCTCTCATGAGTCCCCACCATCACGTGCTGGCAACATAAGACAAGGGTTGCGCTCGTTGCGGGACTTAACCCAACATCTCACGACACGAGCTGACGACAACCATGCACCACCTGTACACCAACCACAAGGGAGGACGTATCTCTACGCCTATCTGATGTATGTCAAGCCCAGGTAAGGTTCTTCGCGTTGCATCGAATTAATCCACATGCTCCGCCGCTTGTGCGGGCCCCCGTCAATTCCTTTGAGTTTTAGCCTTGCGGCCGTACTCCCCAGGCGGGGCGCTTAATGCGTTAGCTACGGCACAGAAGTCGTGGAAGACCCCTACACCTAGCGCCCACCGTTTACAGCATGGACTACCAGGGTATCTAATCCTGTTCGCTACCCATGCTTTCGCTCCTCAGCGTCAGTTACTGCCCAGAGACCTGCCTTCGCCATCGGTGTTCCTCCTGATATCTGCGCATTTCACCGCTACACCAGGAATTCCAGTCTCCCCTACAGCACTCAAGTTATGCCCGTATCGCCTGCACGCCCGAAGTTAAGCCCCGGGATTTCACAGACGACGCGACAAACCACCTACGAGCTCTTTACGCCCAGTAATTCCGGACAACGCTCGCACCCTACGTATTACCGCGGCTGCTGGCACGTAGTTAGCCGGTGCTTCTTATACAGGTACCGTCACATAACGCTTCGTCCCTGTCGAAAGAGGTTTACAACCCGAAGGCCGTCATCCCCCACGCGGCGTCGCTGCATCAGGCTTGCGCCCATTGTGCAATATTCCCCACTGCTGCCTCCCGTAGGAGTCTGGGCCGTATCTCAGTCCCAATGTGGCCGTACACCCTCTCAGGCCGGCTACCCGTCGACGCCTTGGTAGGCCATTACCCCACCAACAAGCTGATAGGCCGCGAGCTCATCCCACACCGCAAAAGCTTTCCACCACACACACTAAAGCATGGTGAATATTCAGTATTAGACCCAGTTTCCCAGGCTTATCCCAAAGTGCAGGGCAGATCACCCACGTGTTACTCACCCGTTCGCCACTCGAGTACCCCGCAAGCAGGGCCTTTCCGTTCGACTTGCATGTGTTAAGCACGCCGCCAGCGTTCATCCTGAGCCAGGATCAAACTCTCCATAAAAGAACGATCAAAATAATCAGAACTCAAGAAAAGCCCAACTACCTGACAAAAACAAACAACCAGCAAAAAAAAATTCACTAAATTGTCCAAAAAAAACGTGATGACAAACAGATCCGACGAGGAAAAACCCGCCACCACAAAAAATTGAGTACTAATGCTTACACAGACCACTCCTGGCCTGCCGGCACCAACACACAACCAAAAACAAAAAAAGTACTTGGCACACTATTGAGTTCTCAAACAACACACGCACACCCCACCAGCAACCACACAACATGGCCACAAAGTAAAGGAGACAGCCAGCAACATGTTTTCCTACCGCCACACACTCACAAAGCGGGGCGTTGTCGGTCGCGCTGACCCACATAAAGTTACACACCACCCAAACAAAACACAAACACCCAGTTCAGAACACAAATCTAGCTAACGCGTTCCACGTGAGCCCCCAACGAATTGAGCTGCTCTACAAAGTTTGGATAACCACGGTCGATATGGAAGACGTCGTGGACTTCGGTCACGGCGTCGGCACGCAAGGCAGCGAGCACCAACCCAGCCCCTGCGCGAATGTCCGAGCTCCACACGGACGTCGAGGAAAGTTGTTCTTTGCCACGCACGACCACATGGTGCCCATCTACGGAGGCATCCGCGCCGAGACGCAGGAGCTCGTCGACAAAGCGGAACCGAGATTCAAAGACATTTTCCGTGATTACGGACATGCCTTCGGAGACAGTAGCTAGTCCGATGGCCATAGGTTGCAGGTCGGTCGGGAAGCCAGGGAATGGCAGAGTCTGATAGTCGACAGCTTGTGGACGGCCGGTCATTTTGACTCGGAAGCCCGTCGCGAACGTTTCCACGTCAGCGCCTGCTACCCGAAGTTTTTGAAGTGGCAGGTGCAGGTGACGGGGCGCGATGCCTCCAACGGTAATGTCGCCACCCGTGATCGCGGCCGCGTATGCCCACGTGCCGGCGACGATTCGGTCCCCAACTACTTCATGCGTGGTTGGGTGCAGCTTCGCCACCCCTTCGATGGTGATCGTCGACGTTCCGGCTCCTTCAATCCGGGCACCCATTTCGCAAAGCATTTCACAAAGGTCTACGATTTCCGGCTCGCGGGCCGCATTATCCAAGACTGTGGTGCCTTTAGCGAGCACCGCTGCGGTCAGAATGTTCTCGGTTGCCCCCACCGAAGGGAAGTCAAGCTCAATTCGAGTGCCCACGAGCCGTTCCGCAGTGGCCACCACTGCTCCGTGTTGAATGTGCGTCTTGGCGCCGAGCTTCTCCAGACCCGTCTGGTGCATGTCCAGAGGACGGGAACCGATTGCGTCGCCGCCTGGCAAGGCGACAACCGCTCGCCCACACCGCGAAGTTAGCGGACCAAGCACACATACTGAGGCTCGGAACTGGCGAACGGCATCGAAGTCCGCGTCGCTCTTGATTTCTGCTGGCGTATCGATGGTGACCACCGAGCCGTCGATGTGCACGGTGCAACCAAGGCCCTCGAGGACGTCTTTCATGAGCGGGACGTCGAGGATTTCCGGGCAATTCGTGAGCGTGGTGCGGCCTTCCGTCAGCAGCGCAGCTGCCATGAGCTTCAACACGCTATTTTTTGCGCCGGCTACTCGCACCGTACCGACGAGTCGCGAACCACCAGTGACTAAGAATCGTTCCTTCACAAGGCACAAGTCTAAACACATTCCCCCTTCGCCGTCGTCTCGATCCAGCTAGCTTAGATGGCATGAGCATTCACCTAACGAAGATCTACACCCGCACCGGCGACGATGGCACCACCGGCCTGTCCAACTTCGAGCGCGTTTCTAAATCCGATCCCCGACTCATCGCCTACGCCGACACCGAGGAAGCCAACGCGGCCATCGGAACTGTCCTGGCCATCGGTCAGCCGCGCATTGACATCGCCGACACCTTGACCCGCATCCAAAACGAGCTTTTCGACGCCGGCGCGGACCTCGCCACCCCCATCGAGGAAAACCCCAAATACCCACCGCTACGGGTAGAGCAGAGCTACATCGACAGACTCGAAGCAGACTGCGATCGCTTCAATTCCGAGCTCAGCGACCTCACCTCTTTCATTCTGCCGGGCGGTACTCCATGCGCAGCACTACTCCACCAGGCCCGCGTGGTCACCCGACGCGCGGAACGCGCAGCTTGGGTCGCCTACGGGGAATTCCCAGACACAACCTCAAAGCTGCCGGCCCAATACCTCAACCGACTCAGCGACCTGCTGTTCATCGTAGGCAGAATCGCAAACGCCGGGGACGATATTCTGTGGGTCCCCGGCGGCAAGCGGTAGTTCGTATTAAGGCAGCGCACCAATCCGACGTGCTGCGTTTACGGCCTCGTAGCGGGTGTGCGCACCAAGCTTGCGCATGACCGAACGCAAGTAACTTTTCACGGTTTCCGCACCAATACCCATTTCTTCGGCGGCTTCAACGTTGGTGTGCCCGAGGGCAACACAGGCTAAAACGTCCAGCTCGCGCGCAGAAAGCTTCGTGGTTTGCTTCATTCGGACTGGCGTGACCATTTGATCACAAAGCTCTTCAATTTCCTTGCGGATCGCCTCATCGCCGACGCGGTTGGCGAGCATGCGAAGCTTAGAGTGGGTGGAGCGAACCTGTTCCCACTCGGCGCCATTCATCACGCGACCGGACTTTGCGCCGAGGGTGGAGCGTCCATCAGGGCGTCGGAAAGCAGCATTGATGGCGAGCTCCTGTTCGAGCGCGCGCGCCGTCATTGTTACTTCTTCGATGACCTTGTCGCCGAGGCGAAGTGAAGAATGTACGCCCACATATAGGACGCCAACGACGTCGCGGTGAACAATAACGGGGACGGCAACGATTGAATGCAGGCCTTCATCTTGAATTGCGCGGTCGTATTCGTGTGAGATCACGTTCGCGCGAGTGTAGTCGGACACACCGACGGGACGCTTCGTTGCCAATACCCGACCACCGACGCCGCTTCCTGCCTCAATGATGAGATTTTGCAATGCAGGGGTACGCAAGCCCACCCAGGCGCTGATCTGCAGCTTCTTCTCAGACGTCACCGTTGCATACATCGTCACCGGAATCCCAGTGGCCGTCTTTAGCGATGTCAGCGCAGCGCGGATAGCATCTTCATCGTCTTTCAATGTTTGTGCGTCGATCACGTTCACTCACAACCTTCCACCCGACTAGGTACACCCATTAGCGCACCACGTTCGTAATATTGGGCAGTATAGCCAGACTGCGGGGGTATCCAAAGTTGAGTTTTATGCGTTTTTCTAGCATTCGGGTGCATATTAGGCGGAATGTATTGCATGAAAATTCCACTATCAACATGAATAGTATTTCTCATACCTTTTCTACCTGGAGTTTTAGTGAATTGCCCCCATTTATGTGCCCCCGGAAAATATTAAACCCACACAAAGCCCACAATTCCGAACCCTCCAACTGGCGAGTTGATGTGATCTAGATCGCGGCACGTTTGTGAGCTAAAGCACAAAAAGACAGAGTTGTCTATTTGCGGCCGACTAGTTAGACTATATTTTTGCTTTGGGAAAGCGTAGACTTGGGCACCAGCAGCCACTGCAGGCTTTCGCAATTTACGTAACCGCTGGTAGCAGACTTACTAACGGTCCGCAATGAATTGTAGCAAGCACGTGTCGCTTCGGGAGACTTGTCGCCCCGGTCGGCACACCGCACTGGCGCACTCATAAATTCAACTGGTCAAACCCACGAACTGTAACGTCGAATAAGGAGCCTCCCATGGCAAAAATCTTGCAAAATATCGCCGAAGCTATCGGAAACACCCCACTCGTGCGCCTCAACCGCGTCACTGAGGGCCTCGAAGCCGAAGTTTTGGTCAAGCTCGAGTTCTACAACCCAGCAAACTCCGTGAAAGACCGCATCGGACGCGCCATCGTGGACGCCGCCGAAGAATCTGGCGAGCTCAAGCCAGGTGGCACTCTCGTTGAAGCGACTTCAGGAAACACCGGCATCGCACTGGCTCTCATCGGTGCTGCTCGCGGTTACAAGGTTGTGCTCACCATGCCAGAGACGATGTCGAAGGAACGCCGCGTCATGTTGCGCGCCTACGGTGCCGAAATCGTACTCACACCAGGCGCTGCGGGCATGCAGGGTGCCGTCGATAAGGCAAATGAGATCGTCGCGGAGCGAGACAACGCCATCTTGGCTCGCCAGTTCGCCAACTCCGCAAACCCGGCCGTGCACCGCGCAACCACCGGACCGGAGATCTGGGATGCCACCGACGGCAAGATCGACATCTTTGTCGCCGGCATCGGCACCGGTGGCACAGTAACGGGTGCTGGAAGCTACCTCAAAGAGCAAAACGCTAACGTGCAGGTAGTCGGCGTTGAGCCTGCCGATTCCCCACTGCTCACCAGTGGCAAGGCTGGCCCACACAAGATTCAGGGTCTGGGTGCGAACTTCGTACCAGAGGTACTTGACCGCAAGGTCCTCGACGAAGTACTCACCGTCACCAACGAGGCAGCCGTGGCAACCTCTCGAAAGATTGCCACCGACGAAGGCATCCTTGGCGGCATTTCCGCTGGCGCAAACGTCTTCGCTGCCCTAGAACTGGCCAAGCGACCAGAAAACAAGGGGAAGACCATCGTCACAGTCATTCCAGACTTCGGCGAGCGCTACGTCTCCACCCTGCTTTTCGACGACATTCGCGATTAAACACGCACCTAGAATTCTCGCCCCAATCCGCTTCCTGCGCTGGTTGGGGCGAAATTTTTTGTCTGCGTTCGTCAATTCGCTGCTAAAATCAAGCACTATGTTCACAATTGCGCGGATGATCCGAGAAGACCTTCAGAATGCTCGGGAGCATGATCCCGCGGCTCGTGGCGACGTCGAAAATGCCATCGTATATTCCGGGCTTCATGCCATCTGGTCCCACCGAGTGGCACACGCCCTATGGGTTCGTGGGCACAAGGGTCCAGCACGCGTACTCGCGCAAGTAACGCGATTCCTCACCGGAATCGAGATCCACCCCGGGGCAACGATCGGTCGCCGTTTCTTCATTGACCACGGCATGGGTATCGTGATCGGCGAGACCGCCGAGATTGGCGACGGAGTAATGCTCTACCACGGAGTGACGCTGGGCGGACAGGTGCTGACGCAGACCAAGCGCCACCCGACCCTTGAAGACGGCGTAGTCGTAGGATCTGGGGCCAAAGTGCTGGGACCGATCACTATCGGCGCAGGGAGCGCAATCGGCGCCAATGCGGTCGTTACCAAAGACGTTCCACCGAACCATATCGCCGTTGGTATTCCAGCGAAAAACCGCCCTAGGAATCCAGACGAACAGGTCAAATTGGTGGACCCGGACGCCTACATTACGGGCGGTTTTGCCGCGAACTACGAAATCTAAACTGCCATGTCTTTGTAGTCTGGGTTCTTCTCCAAGAATCCAGCCACAGCAGAACAGGTCGCCTTGATGGTGCCGCCAGACGCGCGGACATCGTCAAGAGCGGCCTTAATTAGTTTCCCGGACAGTCCTTGGCCACGGAACTTTGGATCGATAACGGTGTGGTTGAAGTCGCGACCAGCGCCTTCGGGGACGTAGTTTGCGAATCCTGCTTCTTCTCCATCGACAGTGATGACATATCGATGCTTCGCCTCGTCATGGGTGACCTGAAAATCCTCCGACATTGTTGACTCTCCTCATATCTCTCGTCTCGATTAATTGTGTGTCATCGATTGTGCCACAACTACGCTCCTCGAGGCAGCCGCTGCCCTCAAAGAACGCGCGCCGACGCTGCGTGGGTATTTTGAATGCCTTTGAGGTTGCTCACGATTTTGAGCAATATGAAAGGCAATCGGCGTCAGTGCTAGGCTGCGTTAATACGAAAATGCCCTCGTCCGAAGACGAGGGCATTGCACGTGGCCAGAGCCAGGATCGAACTGGCGACCCCACACTTTTCAGGCGTGTGCTCTACCGACTGAGCTATCTGGCCGTTTGGCATATCGCTAGGATAAACCAGCGACCCTGACGGGACTTGAACCCGCGACCTCCGCCGTGACAGGGCGGCGCGCTAACCAACTGCGCCACAGGGCCATATGCCATACAAGAAACTTGCGTCCCTTGCACGAGGTAAGACTTTACACAGTAGCACCACTAGGGCACAAATCAGCAGGTAGACCAGGATTTTCGACTACAGTCCGCTGGACTTTTCACAACGGAGTTGTATGCGAAACTTGCAGGCATGGGATAAGTAAAGAAAAGTGTGTCTCCGATTCGTGATTTCCGCAGCGTAGTGGGCCTGAAGCCAGTATTTACTGTTGTCTGGGAGCCGTAGCTCGCTCGATGTCGTCGCTTCGATGTAGTCGGACTACCGCTGTGGGATTTTATTCATTAAAAAACGCTGCTCTACGTAGTCGGACTACGCCGAAGCGACGACATAGCACTTGTGCAGCACACCCGCACGGCCGGCAACACGCCGACCGGACACACTTTTCTTTACTTAACCCATTAGCTGCCCCCGCGATTCAGTGCAAAACGAAAGGCCCTCCATCCAACCGGATGAAGAGCCTTTCGCGAAACTAATGCGACCCTGACGGGACTTGAACCCGCGACCTCCGCCGTGACAGGGCGGCGCGCTAACCAACTGCGCCACAGGGCCATATCTAGTTAATAAGGCCCACCCAAAGGTGGACCTTGTACTCCCAACGGGATTCGAACCCGTGTCGCCGCCGTGAAAGGGCGGTGTCCTAGGCCCCTAGACGATGGGAGCGAGCCTTACAAGGTTTCCCTTGCGACGGGAGTTAAATATACGTGATAATCTCGCCAACGCAAAATCGCCCCTTGACCAGCTTTTTTACCGACTGCTTTTTAACGATATGCAGAGGAAAAGTACTGGCTCATCGCGGGGAAGTAATCTTTCTCAAAATCAATCGAAGCCACATCGTCTCCGCGGACTGCAGCGGCAAGACGATCGAGGTAAAACTCCCATCCAGGCCCGATAGATGCAGCTTCCTCCGCATTGTCCACCGCGTGCAGCAGCGCGACCTCTCCATCGGCTACTTGCAGCTCTAGCTCCCACATACCCGTGTCCAGCAGGATCCTCTGCTCGGGTACGCATTCGACGATTTTGACGACCATTGGCGGACCAGGTTCTTCCGCCACCATGGTCACTGCTACCTCGCCAGTTTGCGGGTCGCCTTCAAACGGCCCAAACCACAGCGCTGTCTTGTCGGAATGCGCGACGTAGGGCCACAGCTCGCCGGCTGTGAGCTCGAAGGTCCGGGCGTAGCGCCAGGTTCGGCCGTCGATAAGTGTTGCGGTTGGGTTAGGAGACATTGACGGACCACGCCATCCCGAATTTGTCGGTCACGTGGCCATAGGTGTCGCCCCACGCCTGCTTCTCGAATGGCATGTTGACGGTGCCCCCTTGGCTAAGCTTTTCGACGTAGCTACGGCCTTCCTCGATGTCGTCGCCCCACAGCGACAGCGAGAGATGGTTGCCAATCTGGTACGGATCCTGGCCCATAAAGCCCTCAACGTAGTCCGAGCAGGCAAGTTCAACGACCCCGCCGCTCAAATGCGCGTGGGCTACGAGGTGCGACATCTCCTCGGGAAGATTTGGATCTCCCATTTGACCAAACTCCATGATGTTGAGCTCCCCGCCAAACACTGACTGGTAAAACTCCATGGCTTCGCGAGCGTTTCCGGCAAAAGCAAAATAAGGCACGTTCTTGATTGACATTTCGATGCCTTCGGTCGATTAAGGTCTAGTGTGTTGCCACGAGTGGCGAAAACCAGTCTATTGAGAAACCGGCAAGAACGCTGCTCATGCGAAAACCCCATTGCCCTAAATTTCGGCAATGGGGTGAGAAGTGGGCCCTCCGGGGCTCGAACCCGGGACCTGCGGATTAAAAGTCCGTAGCTCTACCAACTGAGCTAAAGGCCCGATTTGTCAACAATCTTTATTGCTAACGAGATCATAGTTTAGACGCTGACAAAAGATCGACAAAACTAGGCCCCCAATTAGCGATTGGGAACTGCTCCTACCTGCATTCTGGTTCCCACCGCTGCACGCGCTTATCGACGTCCTGGCGCTCGGTATGGCTGCTGATAGGCGCCGGATCACTTCCGGGCTAGTCCACCCTTGTCGGCGCGTTCTGACTGCGACTGCAGGCATCAATAGACGAGTTGCTCAGTCTTTCGTTCGTACCCGCACTGGTGTGGACGGAGAGGCCGCCCAACAAAGCAAACCGCCCACCCCCTATGAAGAATCAGGGCGATGGGCGGCGGGCTGAAGAATCAACCTGGCTAGAAACAAACCAGATTGCTCTCCGCTGCAACAGCAGCGAAGCAAACTACTTCATCGAGCCGGTCTCGAGGAAGCGCTGGTGGAAGGAGAATGCGGTCGCGAGGTCGTGAGGAGTCTGCATGATGGACTTCTCCTGAGCGATCTTCAGAGCGCGGTCGTAGTACTCCTCCAGAAGCGGACGGTAGTCAGGGTGTGCCAGGGCGATGATCTTTTCTACGCGCTGGCGTGGAGCGAGGCCACGGAGGTCTGCGTAGCCGTACTCGGTAATGATGACCTTGACGTCCTGCTCGGTGTGGTCAATGTGGGAGGCGAATGGCACGATGGCCGAAATTGCGCCACCCTTAGCCACGGATGGGGTGATGAAGGAGGAGACGAAGCCGTTGCGGGTGAAGTCCGCGGAGCCACCGACACCGTTCATCATGCGAGAGCCGGAAACGTTGGTGGAGTTGACGTTGCCGTAGATGTCAGCTTCGATCAGGCCGTTGGTAGCGATCAGGCCGAGTCGACGCACGACCTCTGGGTGGTTCGAGATCTGCTGTGGGCGCAGGATGATCGACTCGCGGTACTTGTGGGCGTTCTCGTTCATCTTCTCCGCGTACTCAGGGGACAGAGAGAAGGAGGTTGCGGAAGCAACGGTCATCTTGCCAGCGTCGATCAGATCGACCATGCCGTCCTGGATAACTTCGGTGTATGCCTTGATGTTTTCGAACTTGGAGTCCAGCAGGCCAGCCATCACGGCGTTTGGCACGTTGCCGACGCCAGACTGCATGATGTAGCCATCGTAGCTCAGACGACCAGCCGCAACTTCGCCCTCGAGGAAGTCAAGGAAGTGGCCAGCGATCTGCTTGGAAACCTCATCGACAGGTGCGAATGGCGCGTTGCGGTCTGGAGCGTTGGTCTCAACGACTGCCACAACCTTGTTCAGGTCGATGTCGATCGCGGTGGAACCGATGCGCTGCTCAGGAGCTGTGATTGGGATTGGCTGGCGGTTTGGTAGACGGTTGATGCGGTAGATGTCGTGCATGCCTTCGAGGTTTTCGGACTGCCACGAGTTGACCTCAATGATGATCTTCTCAGCGTTGTCCAGGTACTCGACGTTGTTGCCCACGGAGGAGGAAGGCACGATAGAGCCGTCTTCCTTGATGCGGACTGCTTCTACGATGGCAACGTTCATCTGGCCGAAGAAGCCCTGTTCAACGTAAAGGCCAGATTCAGACAGGTGGTAGTCAGCGTAAAGAGTGATACCTTCGTTGATCTTCTTACGCAGAATCGGATCAGATTGGTACGGGGTGCGGAAGCGCAGGGCGTCGGCCTCAGCGAGCACGCCGTCGCAGTCTGGTGCGGTGGAAGCGCCAGTGAAGAGGTCAATCATGTACTCGTCACCCTTGGCGTGGGCTTCCTTTGCGCGCTCAGCGATAGCGGTAGGCAGCGCCTTTGGGTAACCTGCACCCGTGAAGCCCGAGATGCCAACCTTGTCTCCGTGGTTAACGAACTGTGCGGCTTCCTCAGCGGTCATTACCTTGCCGCGAAGCTGGGCATTCGCAATACGATCAGACATTCATTCCTCCTTGCATGCCGGGGCTTCTCGACGAGAGTTCCCGGGAATCTGTAAATAGTGACCTACGTCGCGAGGTCTTTGTGACTATGGAAACGTATCACTACCATAGTTGTGTAGTCCACAATATCTGATTTTACGCAGGTACAACAGTGTTTTTGCGTAGCTCGTGAAGACAAAGGCCTGGCTACACCCGGATTAAGGCACCCGAAACTTTTCTTCGTGGCTTGTTTGTTTCCCCGCGACACAGCACAATGAGGCGTTGTGTCATTGCAAATCGGATCTCTCACTCTCAACTCGCCCGTCGTCCTAGCCCCGATGGCGGGAGTCACCAACATGCCGTTTCGAGTTCTGTGCCGGGAACAGGAACTGGAAAAAGCTGGTTCGGTATCAGGATTGTATGTGTGTGAGATGATCACCGCACGAGCTCTCGTCGAACGCAATGAAAAGACCATGCACATGATCGCCTTCGACCCTTCGGAGCAACCGCGATCTATGCAGCTGTACACAACTGATCCCGAGTACACCTATCGAGCTGCGAAGATGATCGTTGAGGAGAACCTCGCCGATCATATCGACATGAATTTCGGCTGCCCTGTACCCAAGGTGACGCGTCGTGGCGGAGGTTCAGCTCTGCCATTCAAGCGGCGGTTGTTCGGCAACATCGTCGCAGCTGCAGTCAAAGCCACCGAGGGCACCGATATCCCGGTGACGGTCAAGATGCGAATCGGTATCGACGACGAGCATCACACGCACTTGGATGCCGGGCGTATCGCGGTTGAAGAAGGCGCCGCTGCCGTCGCGCTTCATGGCCGTACCGCGGCGCAGCGCTATTCCGGCACCGCTAACCTCGCGGAAATCAAGCGACTCAAAGAACACTTGGCTCACACGGGTATTCCGGTCCTGGGCAACGGCGACATCTTCGCAGCTAGCGACGCAGAAAAGATGATGGCAGAAACAGGCTGCGACGGAGTCGTCATTGGTCGCGGGTGCCTCGGCAGGCCGTGGTTGTTTGCAGAGCTTTCCGCAACGCTGCGAGGCGTCGATAAGCCTGCCCCTCCGACACTGGGCGAGGTCACCGACGTCATCCTTCGCCACGCGGAGCTGCTCGCTGCGCACAGCGGCGAAGAACATGGACTACGCGAGATGCGCAAGCATATGGGCTGGTACATGCGTGGCTACCCTGTCGGGGGTGAGTTGCGCGCCAGCCTGTCTCGGGTAGCCTCGATGGCCGAGCTCGTGAGCATCCTCGCTCCTCTGGCCGACTCGCCGGCGCTTGCCGACGACGCTGAGGGGCCGCGTGGGAGGCAGGGATCTCCAGGAAAAGTTGTATTACCGGAAGGCTGGCTGGATGATCCAGAAGATGAATCAGTGCCGGAGGGCGCGGATCTTATGCATTCTGGCGGATAACGTCGTGACCTCAGATTTTGCATTTGGCCGACACGCGCCTCAAGTTTCAGCTTTGCTGTAGCGCGCGACATTTTATAGCCCAGGACATATAGTTAATTGGTATGCGTATCGCTTACCGCGAAAATCTCGAAGAATTCGCCTTCAACCTCACCCAGCTCTGCGCCTTCGTGCGCACGACGCTGCAGAAGGCGTCCTTGGCGCTGCTCGAACAGGATCTTCAGGCCGCGGAAGAATGCCTCTCCATGTCCGACGAACTGGAAGAGATGCGCGAGGGATGCGAGCAGCGAGCGGTCGAACTTCTCGCCCTAGAGGGCCCGCTGGCGCGCGATCTTCGTCAAGTGGTGTCATCTATTTACATCGTTGATGAACTTGCCCGTATGGGCGCGCTGGCGATCCATATTGCCCGGGCTGCGCGGCGTCGCCACCCGAACGGCACTGTGCCGGAACCCCTGCTGCCCTACTTCCAGGAAATGTCCCGGCTCTCCCTGGAGATGCTCGACAAGGTGCACGCTTTGCTCGAGGACCCGGATGCCGATGTGGCAATGGTGCTCGTGAAAGACGACGACGCCGTCGATGATCTACATGACCACCTCATGATGATGCTGACGCGTCGTGAGTGGCCTTATTCGACTGTCGAGGCAGTTGACGTGACGCTTCTTAGCCGATTCTTCGAGCGTTTCGCCGACCACACGGTCAACATGGCCTCCCGAATCGTTTATCTCACGACGGGCCTTACCCCTACCGAATACAGCGAACGTCAACGCGACGAAGTTCAAGAAGGCGACTGGGCGAAACGCTTCGCAGAAATCGAAAAGCGATTTAGCTAAGCACTAGATGGGCATACTCGCGTGGACGTGCCCTCCCCAGATACTGGGTTAAACCTGCTTTCTGGTGGTTTTCGTTGTGCCCGCAACACTCTTTCCGATTGTGCGGAGCTTTTGCGACCCAGTCCCCAACCTTCCACGGCAAAAACCCAATAGCGACTCCGTCGCGGCTAATTCGCTGCATGATCGCCAAAGTTGATTCACTTCACAAGCGCTAGATCATGCCTCCGGAGTAGTACTCCTTCCGAGAAAGGCAAATTAGTCGCCGGGAAGTCAGCTGCTCGGTATGCAGCTCTACTCAACGAACCACCCCCAGTTTCATTCTGCATCTTGTCCGATGTCAGCCGACGCTGAATAAGGAAAATGGGCCAGCACATGCTGACCCATTGTGCTGTGCCCTAGGTGGCGGGCACGTTTTTTACGCCCGATAGATCGGGCAGTCGGTTTATCCGAAGCGGCCGGAGATGTAGTCTTCGGTTTCCTTTTTATCTGGGTTCTCGAAGATCTTCTTGGTTGGTCCTACCTCGACGAGGCGACCTGGCTTGCCGGTTGCCTCCAGGGAGTAAAAAGCGGTCTGGTCAGACACGCGAGCTGCCTGCTGCATGTTGTGGGTCACGATCACAATGGTGAAGTCTTCCTTCAGCTCGTGGATCAGATCCTCGACTGCGAGGGTGGAGATTGGGTCCAGAGCGGAGCAGGGCTCGTCCATGAGGAGAACTTCTGGCTCGACTGCGATTGCGCGAGCAATGCACAGACGCTGCTGCTGGCCACCGGAAAGGCCACCACCTGGCTTGTCCAGACGGTCCTTGACTTCTTCCCATAGGTTCGCGCCACGAAGGGATCGCTCTGCAACTTCCTTCAGCTTTGCGCGGTTCTTCTCCCCGGAAAGCTTCAGGCCAGCGACGACGTTTTCTTCGATGGACATAGTTGGGAATGGGTTTGGCTTCTGAAACACCATGCCGATGGTGTTGCGCACAGCTACTGGATCAACTTTTGCGCCATAGATATTCTCGCCGTCGAGCAGGATCTCGCCAGTAACGCGAGCACCTGGGGTCACTTCGTGCATGCGGTTCAGGGTGCGCAGCACGGTGGACTTACCACAGCCGGATGGGCCGATGAATGCGGTGACAGATTTTGGTGGAACGTGGAGGTTTACGTTTTGAACTGCATGGAAGTCGCCGTAGTAAATGTTGACGTTCTTCAGATCGAGGCTCTTCGCCATGGTGGGTCTCCCTTGGAATCTTTCTTCAGGTCGGGGTGTTTAGTGTCGAGCTATTGCTTGACGGAGAACTTCGCGGAGATGATACGGGCACCGATGTTAAGTACCGCAATGATGAGGACCAGGGTCAGAGCTGCGCCCCACATCTTGTCCAGCACGGCTGGGGTGGATCCAGCTTTGTACATGTCGAGCATCATCAGTGGCAACGAGGACTGTGGGGCGCTCATTGGGTTCCAGTTCACGCCCTGGGTCGAACCCACGAGGATCAGCACTGGGGCAGATTCACCCATGACGCGGGCGATTGCGAGCATGACACCAGTAACGATGCCGGACAGTGCGGTCGGGAGCACAATCTTGGCAATAGTCTTCCACTTTGGCACGCCCAAAGCGTAGGAAGCTTCGCGGAGATCCTGCGGGACCACACGGAGCATTTCTTCGGTGTTACGGACGATGACCGGCACCATGAGCAGCACCAAGGCGAGCGCTACGGCCATACCGGAGCGTTCAAAACCGAACAGCACGATCCACACCGAGTAAACAAACAGTGCCGAAACAATCGACGGCACACCAGACAAAATGTCAACCATGAAGGTGGTGGTTCGACCCAGGCGGTTTCCGTTGGAATACTCCACCATGTAGATAGCGGTGAAGATACCGATTGGGATCGAGATGATCGATGTCAGGGTGGCCTGCACGAAGGTACCGATGATGGCGTGTAGCGCACCGCCACCAGGTTTGGTGATACGGACACTCAGTTGGGAGGTGGTCCACCAGTCTGGGGTGATGATCGCAGAGAAGCCCTTGGAGAATACTTCCCACAAGACCCACACGAGTGGGACGAGTGCCAGGAACATGGCGAAGTAGATGACTGCAGTGGCGACAACGTTGGCGGTCTTGCGGCCCGAGGAGATGTCGTCGAACGCAGACTTCTGAGCAAGCGTTGGCGATTCCGTAGTTTGAACAGCGTGTGACATTTGTGTACCTACTTCTTCCGGTTAACCACTGCGCGAGCTGCTGCATTGACGAGGAACGTCAAACAGAACAGCACGAGGCCGGCGGCGATGTAGGCGCCTGCCTTGGTGTTGTCGTTGAACTCTGGAGCAGCATTTGCAATGACAGTTGCGAAGGTGGTGCCGCCGTCGAAAAGCGAGGCACGGAATGCTGAAGATGGGGAGATAACCAGGTAAAGCGCCATGGTCTCGCCAAGTGCGCGGCCAAGGCCGAGCATTGCGCCCGAGATGTAGCCCGAGAGGCCGAATGGAAGGACCGTGAGCTTCACGACTTCCCAGCGGGTTGCACCCAGAGCTAGAGCGGACTCGATGTGACCCTTTGGCGTCTGAACGAAGACTTCGCGGGCGGTCGCTGCAATAATTGGCAGGATCATCACTGCGAGCACGATTGCACCGGTCAAGAGGTTACGCGAGGTAGCAAACGAAGGAGAGTTCTCGTAGACCTTGAACAGGAAGAACCCACCAGCCCAGCCGTTGATCCATTCGAAGAAACCGGAAAGCGTAGGACCGAGTACGCGGGCACCCCACAGGCCGTAAACGATCGATGGAACTGCAGCGAGAAGGTCGACCAGGAAGCCAAGTGGCTTCACCAGACGCTTAGGTGCGTAGTTGGATAAGAAGATTGCGATGCCAAGAGCGACTGGCATGGCGATGATTAGGGCCACGATCGAAACAGTAAACGTGACGGCGAGGAGGTTCGGGATACCGAAGTACATTGCCGAGGTATCAGCAGTATTCCAGTCGCCGGAATAGGTAAAGAAGCCAGGAATTCCCTCTGCGTTACGCATGAGAGAAGGAACGGCACGCCACAACAGGAACAGGCCAATTGCGCCGATCAGGATCGTGATGAATGCAGCAGAGAAAGTAGAAAGCGATTCAAATACTCGGTCGCCTGGGCGCTTGACAGAGCCACTGGCATTGGTAGCTCCCACAGCGGGATCTTTGTGTACGGCAGCACCGGTAATGGATGGGATAACGTCTTCGACGCGTTCCTCACCAACGATATCGGCGCCGGGTCCGGCAAGTTTTTCAGCCATGCGGAATGTGTCCTTAAAGCTAGAAAGCGGGGTGTTTCGGCGTTTTCCGTGTGGAGTTCGGTCACCCACGTGCGGCCATTCAGACTTAACCAATCAAGATCGTGATTAACCAGCGCCGATTATTGCAGCCAAGTGCCCCCGTTGAGTCGATCCACAACGAGGGCATCAGAACTGTAAGGAAAGCAGGCTTTATGTTGCTACCTGCCTCCCAGATTCTTGGGTCTTACTGGATAGCGTCGACGGCGGTCTTCAGCTTGTTCTTAAACTCGCCAGAGACTGGGATGTAACCCTCGGAAGCCAACTCATCGTCCTGGTTCTCGAGAACAACAGTGAGGAAGTCCTTGACGCGGTTCTTAGTCTCAGCGTCGTAACCCTTGGAGCAGACGATTTCGTAGGTGGTCAGAACCAGTGGGTACGCACCGTCTTCCTTCATTTCGAAGAGCTTGGTGGAGTCAACAACCATGTTGTTGCCCTCGCCCTTGTAGGAGAGCTTTGCCAAAGCCTTGTTAACGGAATCCTTGTTCAGCTCAACAGCGCCGTTGCCGAAGTCCATCTTGGAGATGCCCAGACCAGCGTCTTCAGCGAAGCCGGACTCAACGTAGGTGATTGCGCCCTCGGTAGCCTTGACTTCGTCAACAACACCGGTGGAGCCCTGCGCACCAGCACCGGTGCCGGATGGGAAGGACTTTCCGGAGCCTTCCCAAACACCGTTGGAGGTGGACTTCAGGAACTTTTGGAAGTTGTCGGTTGTGCCGGACTCTTCAGAGCGGTAAACAACCTTGATGTCGGAAGAAGGAAGCTTTGCATCCTTGTTGACTGCAGCGATTGCTGGGTCGTTCCAGGTCTTGATCTCGCCCTTGAAGATCTTCGCGGTCAGTTCTGGGGTCAGAACCAAGCCCTTGACGTCCTTCAGGTTGTAGGCGACAGCAACTGGGCCGATAACCATTGGCAGGTGCCATGCTTCATTGCCGCCACAGCGCTGCTTAGCAGCCTCGATCTGGTCGTCCTTCAGAGCGGAGTCAGAGCCACCGAAAGCAACCTGGCCTGCGATGAACTGCTTCTGACCGGAGCCGGAACCGGTTGCGTTGTAAGACAGCTGAGCGCCTGGAACAGCTTCCTGGTAAGCCTGGCCGAACAGGGACATTGCCTTCTGCTGAGAAGATGCGCCTTCAGCGACGAGCTGGCCGGTGGTGCCGGACAGGCCTTCGATCTTCTTTGCGGTGGACTCGCCACCCTTGTCAGCGGACTCGGAGCAAGCGGTCAGAGCGATGGAGCCAGCGGCGATAACGCCGAGGACAGAGATAGAACGCTTGAAATTGCGATTCACGGGGTATTCCTCCGGTGCAGTTGGTTGTTTATTCAGACAACGCCGCGAAAGTCCATGATGTGGACACCCGCAGGAACCAATACACGGAAGGATTCCGATAGGCGTTGCTTCGTTCTGCAACTTATGGGGTCAAAGTTTCCTTTAGGACGCTAAAAGGTTAACTTCAGGTGAATTTCCCAAATGTTCAACTGAGCTCCCCCATTCATCTCCTCACGATTACCTAGAATTAACCGACCATTCAGATTTAGGTGCGGTGTAAACAGCGTGCGATTCGACGACGGCAAATCCCAGCTTTTCATATGCCGAAATAGCCGATTTGTTGTCCGCTTCAACATAAAGCTCGACCAGCTCAGCCCCATGATTCCAGAGCACTTCCAACCCAGCAGAAATTAGGGCCGACCCCAATCCTTTTCTGCGTCCGCGATCCGCTAATCCCACTACGTACACTTCGCCCACAGCTGCTTTTCCTGTGACCTGCGCCTCCAACCATTTCACCCAGTGAAACCCCATAACTTCGGGGGTAGTTTCTGCCCCCATGCGCACCAGCAGAAGAACATCATCCGGATTGAACCACGAGGATTCTTGAGCCCGAGCCCAGCGTTCTTCATCCCACCCGCCCTGTTCAGGGTGCCACGCAAACGCCTCATTATTTACTCGGATTAACTCCTGATCTGCACTCTTACCCCAACGGTTCCGGGCCTCAGCCAAAGTCAATAGCTGATAGTCCGCGCTAGGTTGCACTGCTGGTAAGCGAGTCTTTGTTGCCATTACCAGCAGTTCACGGGTTTTTTCGGCCGAGAACCCGGACACGAAGCCTTGGGCTGGTGGCAAATTGCCGTGCGCCCACAATGAAAGGTTGCCATCCCCATAGGAAGCCGCTGCAACAAGTCGATGTGCAACACCGCGGCGTCGATAAGCAGGGGTTACCGCTAGCTCCGCTTGGTCGGCAGCTAGTCCTAACACCCCGACAATTCGGCCATCGAGCTGGGCTAAGAAGTGCTGGTGAGCCAAACGAGTGTCAGTGAGGCCGTGGATGAATTGTTCAGAGAACGCTGCCACGCCGTCGTGCTGCTGCACGTCGGCTAACAGTTGTTGGACCTTATCGGCCAAGTGGCGAGCGTCGGGCAGGTGGAGCTGGGTGATAGTCAAGGGAGTCTGGGTCATAACCGCCCAGGGTAGTCGGAAAATGGTTCCCATCGGGTAGAAATAGAGAGTGTGAACACGCGTTTACTGCCAAGGTCTCGACGGCTCGCAGCCGCAATCGTGGCCATGAGTTGCCTTGTGGGGTGTTATGTCGTCGATAGCGCCTGCGCGATGCACGCCGAACAGCGCATAGCCACGGATACTGAACGCTACGCCAGACTAGAAGTGGCTCCCCGCGTATACATCGGTGGATTCCCCTACCTTTCCAACTATTTTCGATCGGAAACACCAAGCCTCTCCGCTGAGGTTCTCGACATCACCGTCCCTGGATTTGGGCTGGTCAACGCCCGCACCGACGTCACTGACCTCACCCTCACTAAGGAGCAACTGCGCACCGGACACCTCGAATCGGTCCCGGCCAAACTACTCACCCGCAAGCTGCGTCTCGACGGCGTGGCGATGGGCAAATTCCTTGGTATCACCGACCTTGACATTTCCAACCCCTACGACATTTCCCCATCCGGTGGCCCTGCCTCGGAAGTTCAACTGACCGGAACTCCGGCTGGTTTTAGTAAACCGGTCACGGTCATAGCAGCGTTGCGCATCACGGACACCACGATCACCCTGACTCCGCGCGAGCTTCGCGACGTGCCACCCGGCCAAGAAGACGCCACGCGTGAGGCCTTCAGCTGGTCAATTGACTCCGGGCTACTACCCATGCCCACCAGGGCGAACCGCGTCTATTGCCAGGGTGGATCGATCTACTTCGAATCCGAGCAACGCAACATCGTCATCGACGCCTCTGACCTGTCCCCTATTTCCATCCACGATTAAAACTACGCACCAAAACCGGCACCGCACACACTCAAGGACTAGCCGAAGCCCAGCTCACAGTCTGGTGCTTTTAGCCGAAAATCGCCGCGCGCTAAGCTGGAACGCATGAGCCAAACCCCTGAAGAACTACCTAACGACAATTCCGCGAAGCTAAGCGGCTCCGATGCTGTGAACTTGGCCGAAGAACAGGCAAAAAACACGGCACACCGCAATATCCCTGGTCTAGGAGAATTGCCCATTCCCGATGACACCGCAAACCTCCGCCAAGGGCCTAACCTGCACGATGGGCTGTTGGCCCTCCTGCCACTCATCGGGGTGTGGCGAGGCGAAGGCCAAGCGGACACCGTAGTCGATGGACAGTACAACTTCGGCCAGGAAATCACTTTTGCCCACGATGGCGAAAACTACATTGCTTACCACACTCGCTTGTGGAAGCTAGACGAGAATGGCGAGTCTACGGGTGCTGACCTACGCGAAACCGGGTTCATCCGGATCGACGAAAAAGACGAGATCGAGTTTATCGTGTGCCATTCGACTGGCGTCGTAGAGATCTTCTATGGCAACCCGCTCAACGAGCGCGCTTGGCAGCTAGAAAGCGCATCCACCATGGTGACCGCATCCGGCCCGTCTGCGCTCGGCCCTGGCAAGCGCCTCTACGGCCTGCTGCCTACCAACGAGCTGGGCTGGGTCGACGAGCGCATGGTCGCCGGCGAACTTCGCCCTCGCATGTCAGCACAGCTCAAGCGCGTGATTGGCTAATTCCTTCGAAGTCCTGCAAACGAACCATGATCGTTTGCAGGACTTTTGTCTTCTATTTTCGGTTTGCCATCCAATAGCAACCTAGAGACGACCAGAGACAGTACACAAATAATGGTTGCTGAAGCCCATATGTTTTCCGGTTTTGTTAGCGAAGGCATAGTTAATCCTAATTGCAACGGTGTTCGTGGAGGTTCTAGATCCAATCTCCTTTGTCAGGCCGGGCACTCTCTAACCGGGCCAAGCACGCTCTAAGTTCTATCCACCGTAAAGGGAAGTTCAGTTGTCGAGGCGATCACATGGCATTGAAATTGCTGCCGGACGGTTGCTTTCGATTTGATGTCAGGGAAAGCGGCTTCCCATTCGGCCCATCCCGCATCACGCATGATTGCTTGTCCCGCTACATATCCACCAACGCTACAACCTCCCGTCACCACAACGGCACCCCACGGTGAGACTGTGCCGTTTTAGACTGCGTCGCCATTCCATTCACCCTGCCAGAAATCTTTGAAGAGATGCTTCCCAAGGAATGGGCCGGCAACGATTGGATAGCCATCCTTCGATTGTGGAGTTACACGCTGAACGAGCGAATTGTCTCGGATTTCAAACTCGTTGCACACCTGGTTTTCTTGAGCAACCTTAGCCCAGGCTGGTGCGATTCCCGCAACGAATCTTTGCCCAGCTTCTACAAAGCCATTTTTCACCATCAGCATTCGCGCACTTTCGTCAGGATAAACTGTCACAGTCGAGATCGTTCCGTCATGCTGATCAAACATAACTGACCGCACCCGTTGGCTTTCCGGCTTGTTCTGCCCATCCTGGATTTTGTCAATCTTCATCACGAGGTCACCCAGCTCCGCATTGAAGCACCCCTCCCCTTTACCACCAGTCACAGCCGACCGAGACGCTCCCAATTCTTCGGAATCTGATGTAGTGGGCTCGATACCAATTAGCTTTGCTACTTCATCGCTACTGAGTCAAGTGGATTCCTCGGCATGAGCAATCGGTTGCCCTAACATGCATCCAAGGGTGACCAAAAACTGAAATTCTACGTCGATTCAAGGTGTCTCCAATGTTGTCTTTACTGGACACCCTGACAGTAACTACGGAACGACATAAATGGAATCACAATCCAACAACTAAATGATAACGATCTTGCATAACGTTAACTAGTGGAGGATCCCTATCCCCGCTCCGGAATCTCTATTCCCTTCAGATACTTATCCAGGTCAAACGCATCACCTGACTTCGTGATGATCCGATCGTCGAGCTGCGTCACACGCACGGCGCCGCGGACGGAAGAAACGAGCCACACACTGTCCGCTTTGAGCAAATCGCTCTTAGTGAGTGGCTTTTCCTTGCACGAGAAGCCGGCCGCAGTGGCCTGCGAAAACAACGCTGCTTGCGTCGTGCCGGGCAGCACATCTCCGCCAGTCAGTGGAGTTCGAATCTTGTGTCCACGGATACTTAGGACGGTGGAAGTAGCCCCTTCGAGCACATTCTCACCGTCACAGAAAATGACATCATCAAACCCTTGGGACTTCGCATAGCGCAGCGCCGACATGTTCGCGGCATAGCCCAGCGATTTTACACCTGACACTGCCCATGGGGTCTCTTCGGTGAGTCGATAGCCACGCGGGCCGGTCATCGCTTTGACGCCATGCTCGCGCTGCCACAGTATCTCGGGGCTGACCGGGCTGATGACCATCCAAGCAGTGGGGATATCCCGCCGCGATTCCCGACCCCGGCTCAATGTCCAGCGGCAGGTCGCCTCGATACCTGGATGCAGGTTTTCCCATTCCGCGCAAGCATCGGCGGTGGCCTTAGACCAATGCGACGCCTTCGGCTCCGGAATTCCCAATGCGACAGCCGAGCGTTGGAATCGACGCACGTGTCGCTCCAAATTCACCACTTTGCCATCCACTACACGCAGGGTCTCAAAAACGCCCTCTCCTCGAGTGACAGCGAAATCATCGACGTAAAGCAAAGGTAGCGTCGGCAGGTGCGCGCGTGTCGAACCGCCGAACGGCTCAATCACGAAAATCAGTGGGGCAATCTTCGGGGAACCCATGCCTACCAGATTACGCGCTATTGAAGCGCGCTAACATCGGGAAGCGTGGCTACTACTTATCGATCTCCTCTCCTCGATCACCCCGGCGCCGCCGAACTCCAGGACGAAAGCACACTTGTCGACGCCCGTGGTGTCGCCTGGCACTACGGCGCGCCACTGCAAGAACAGCAGCTTCTCAGTTCCACCACTGGAATTGTGGACCGGTCCCATCGGGTCATCTTCCTGGTCAGTGGCGAGGATGCCGCCACGTTCCTGAATAATTTGCTTTCCCAAAAGCTGGACGACGCCCAACCTGGCCTCTCCACCAGCGCCTTGGACCTCGATGTGCAGGGACACATCGCCCACCATCTTGATATCGCAGTGACGCGGGTTGGTTTCTATCTCGATGTCCCGGCAGGCCAAGCCGACAGCCTCCAGGACTACTTGAACAAGATGGTGTTCTGGTCCCAAGTCACAATCGAACGAACCGACCTAGCGTTGCTCACCCTGCTGGGCGATCCACTAGACTGCCCGAACGCACATTTTGTGCGCGGCGTTGATTGGTCACAGCTGCGCCGCACGGACCTGGCGGTGCCACGTGCAGAGCTGGTAGCTACGGTAACTCAGCTGGAAGCCGCTGGTGGCAAGCTCGTGGGCCTCATGGCTTTTACTGCGGAACGTGTCAAGGCATGGGAGCCGGAGTTGTTTGCCGACCTCGACAATCGGTCAATTCCACATGAGTCATCTTTCCTCCTCACTCACGCGGTGCATTTGAATAAAGGCTGCTACCGCGGGCAGGAGACTGTTTCTCGCGTCCACAATTTGGGGCGCGCACCCCGGGCACTCGTGCAAGTGCACCTCGACGGCAGCGTTCCACAGCTTCCGACCGCGGGCGCCGAAATTATCGCCAATGGGCGGGTGATAGGGCGCCTCGGCACTATCGTCGATGACTGCGACTACGGCCCCTCCGCATTGGCGTTAATCAAACGTTCGGCACTCGATGCGACTGCGCTGCAGACTGGAGACTGTGCCCTCACGATTGAAAAGGCCTCGTTGCCACAAGATGATGGGGAGAGGCCGGGACGCAGCGCCATTAATCGGCTACGGGGAATGTAAAGGTCGAAAAATAGTTCAACAGTTCTAGGTGGTTTGGTACACCGGGCCACCTATTTGGCCTTGCCGTTACCAGCGCAAACACGCCTACTGTAACCCCGTTGCAGAAATTTTCGTCACCACCCGCTATTGTGTGTAAACAGGAATACATACATTACGTAAAAATTAGCCCTGGGGCGCCGATCATTCCGTGCGCCCCGTTTACCTCAAGGGGGTCAGGCCATGGGTCGCGGCCGTGCCAAGGCAAAGCAAGCCAAGGTTGCTCGTCAGCTGAAGTACAACACGCCAGAGATGGATCTCGACCAGCTCCAACGAGAGCTGGCTGGGAAAGCAGCTGAAGGGTCCTCCTACGATCACGACAGTGACGACTACGAGGATCCTTACGCTGACTGGACCGACGAAGACTGGGATAACTCCGGTCTCGAACGTCGCTAGCGGGTATTCCTTCACCAAGTCAGCGAGGTAACCACCCTAGACACCCTGTAGGAAATTTACTACAGAGGATTCGCAAGGGCCGTTACCTCGCTTTTCCATGCGGCTTTTTCGGATCCTCACACGCACGGCAACTTCTACAAACGGCTAGACCCCCGCCCCGCAGCATGCGGAAGCAGGGGTCTAGACAAGAGACTTAAAAAGTTAGGCCGCAGGATGCGAATCCTTCATGATGACAGCAGGCTCGTCAGCATTTTCGGAAGCGCGGACGGTGCCCAGCTCCCAGGCGTCGATATGGCGCGCGGTGAGCATGGCGAGAGCGCGGTCACGATCGGCTGCCGACACGACGGCCACCATGCCTACGCCCATGTTGAAGGTCTTCTCCATCTCAGCTTGTGGGACCTTGCCCAGGGATTCGATGGTGCGGAAAATCGGGCCGGGTGTCCAGGTAGCACGCGAAATCTCAGCGGTCATGCCAGCAGGGATAACGCGGGCCAAGTTACCTGCGAGCCCACCGCCTGTGACATGGCAGAAGGTGTGTACGTCGCACTCATTGATGAGCGCGAGGCAGTCGAGGGCGTAGATCTTGGTTGGCTCCAACAGCTCCTCACCCAGGGTGCGTCCGAGCTCTTCGACATAGCCGTCGAGTGGCAGACCGGCCTTCTCCAGGAGCACGTGCCGGGCCAGAGAGTAACCGTTGGAGTGAAGGCCGGAGGACTTCATGCCAATCAGCACGTCGCCGGAGCGGACGCGATCTGGGCCCAAGACGTCTTCGGCCTCGACCACACCAACGGCGGTGGCGGACACGTCGTAATGATCCGGTTCCATCACGCCAGGGTGCTCAGCGGTTTCGCCGCCGAGGAGGGCACAGCCTGCCTGCACACAGCCTTCAGCGATGCCCTTCACGATCTCCGCAACATGCTCGGGAACCACCTTGCCGATGGCGATGTAGTCCTGCAAGAACAGCGGTTCTGCGCCACACACCACCAAGTCATCCACGCACATTGCCACCAAGTCAATACCGATGGTGTCATGCTTGTTCATTGCTTGCGCGACGGCGAGTTTGGTGCCCACGCCGTCGGAACCTGCAGCCAGGAGCGGCTCTTTGTACTTCCCCAGGGCGAAAAGACCAGCGAACCCTCCGAGGCCACCGCGGACCTCAGGGCGGGAAGCACGCTTGGCGTGTGGGGCGAACAATTCAACGGCCCGGTCACCGGCCTCGATGTCGACGCCAGCGGCCGCGTACGATACGCCTTGTTCGTCGTGGTGTTCAGTCATGACTGCGGTCTCTTCTCCTGGTTTTTGTTAATAGGTTCCATGATTGCTGCATGTAGAAAATGCTGCGTTAAGATTTCTGCATTTTTCGCACGAGGTCTGCGTTGGGGTTGCCAGCTGGCAATCCCAACGGGTACTTTCCATCAAAGCAGGCGCAGCATAGATTCTCGCGCTTCTCTCGGGTGGCTTCCACCATGCCGTCAACAGATACATAGCCTAGCGAGTCGGCTCCGAGCGCAACGCGCACGGATTCGACCATAGCGGCTTCGTCATTGCTGTCGACGTTGTTGGCGATCAGTTCGCCCGGCGAAGCGAAATCAATGCCGTAGAAGCACGGCCACTTCACGGGTGGCGACGCAATACGCACGTGCACCTCAGCGGCGCCGGCTTCACGAAGCATCCGGATCAGCGCGCGCTGGGTATTGCCACGCACGATGGAGTCATCAACGACCACCAGTCGCTTCCCGGCAATCTCTTCCTTCAACGGATTGAGCTTCAGCCGGATACCCAGCTGACGAATCGTCTGGGTCGGCTGGATAAACGTACGGCCCACGTAGGCGTTCTTCACCAGGCCCAGACCGAACGGAATTCCCGACCCCTGCGCGTAGCCCACAGCTGCTGGGGTGCCGGAATCCGGGGTTGGCATAACCATGTCCGCGTCCGCCGGCCACTCTGCTGCTAGTCGACGCCCAATTTCCACACGGGAGGCGTGCACCGACTGTCCACCAATGACGGAGTCCGGGCGAGCGAGGTAGACATGCTCGAAGACGCACAACTTCCGCTTGGTCTCAGCAAACCGGATCGAATGGATACCAGAGGCGTCGATGCGCAGCATTTCGCCAGGTTCGACGTCACGAACGAAGGAAGCACCCACGATGTCGAGGGCACACGTCTCAGAAGCAACGACCCAGCCGTTGTCGAGGCGACCAATAGAAAGTGGGCGCACACCATGCGGGTCACGAGCTGCATAGAGACTTTCGCTGTCCATGAAAGCCAGGCAGAATGCGCCTTCGATGCGGGGAAGTAGTTCCGCCGCGGCATCGAAAATGCTCTTTCCATCAGCCGCGCTGTGTGAAAGCAGGGCGGTCATGATGTCAGAATCTGAAGGTTGCTTCTTGGGGTCGACGAGGCCGAGTTCCGTCGCTTCGTCGAGAAGCTCTAGGTAGTTGACCAGGTTTCCGTTGTGCCCGAGGGCAACGTCTGCCCCGTCCGGGGTCATGCGGAACATTGGCTGGGAGTTTTCCCAGGAAACCCCGCCTGCGGTTGAGTATCGGGTGTGCCCGATCGCTAGGTCGCCTTTGAGGGCGCCGAGGGATTGTTCGTCGAATACTTGGCTGACGAGGCCTAGGTCTTTGAATACGACGATAGAATCGCCGTCAGCCACCGCGATACCGGCGGCTTCTTGGCCACGGTGTTGCAGGGCGTAGAGGCCATAGTAGGTCAATTTGGCTACGTCTTCACCTGGAGCCCACACACCGAAAACGCCACACTCTTCGCGAGGAGGGTTCTCATTGTGGTCATCGAGATCAAGCCGATTCGTGCTTACGTTATCTGCCACGGTGCTTAACTCTAGCCTGTCAAGCCCATAACCACCAGAACCCATGCACTACCAGCACAAACAATGCCTCTCGACGTCAAGATGTTGCTTTAGCAGCCCCAAAACAGCTCAACATCCGCGCATGTGTTAAGCCACGGACACGCCGAAAACCCAACCTATGGCGTAGGTGACTGCTAGCGCTAGCGCTCCACCGACCGCCAATCGGGCCACAGAGCGAGAACGTGATCCTCCGGAAAAGACTGCCGATAGCCCACCGGTCACCCCGAGCGCAATCAAAGTGCCGATCAAAGTTGCCCACACCCGCATGTAATCCGGAACGAGCATGCACACCAGTAGCGGAATGAACGCACCCACCACGAAAGACACCGCCGAAGAACCGGCAGCGACCCAAGGATTGGTGTAGTCGTCCTCAGCCATGCCAAGCTCCAAATCGAGGTGAGCAGCCAATCTATCGTGCTGCTCCATTTCCCGCACGGCTTGTTCGGCTACAGCCTCGGAAAGTCCCTTGCTACGCAGGATGCTAACGAGCTCAAGGTGCTCATCTTCGGGGAAATTTTCCAACTCCCAACGTTCTTTAGCTACCAGGCGCTGCTCCGTGTCTCGCTGCGCGGAGACCGAGACGTACTCGCCTAACGCCATCGACACAGCCCCGGAGGCCACGGCGGCGACACCAGCAATGAGCAACGCATGCGAATCGGCACCGGTGGCAGCCACACCCATGAGCAGGCCGGCCACGGATACAATGCCGTCGTTAGCTCCCAGCACACCAGCCCGCAGCCAGTTAAGACGGGAATTCACTGAGTCTGAGTGGGGTTCAATGTATTTGGCACCGTGCGTATTGTCAGCGGACATTGTCATCGGAATTCTCCTCAAGAATTAGGGCAGCCTAACGCAAAAGTGCTGGTCAGACGCTCCAATTTTACGGGAGAGTGCAACAGCTCACAACCAAATCTAGGCTAACCGAACTATGGGTAGCCAGTCCTGCACCGCGCTTACTCTGGTTCCCGAAGCATCAACTCTGGCAGTGCCCATCGTGCTCAGCCCCGTGGCCAGGCGTAACCATTCCAGCGGTGCTGCCTCCAACACGTTCGGCGGAGTTCCCCTGGTGTGCTCTGGCCCCGCGATACACTGCACCGCCACAAATGGAGGCACCCGAATTTCCACCGTGTGCCCCGGGGCGAGCTCAGCCAGGGTTCGTGCGGTCAGTCGGCAGGCTGCGGCCAGCTGGGCCCGCGGTGGCTTGGCGACGTTTTCCGGGTCCCGAATCCACTCCTCGACGGCCAGCACGGCTTCCCGACATTCCGCTGGATCAATGCGCTTCTTCATATCACTCGCAACTCTCATTCATGCTGGTGCACTTTGTTAAACTCATCGTTCGGGTCTTAGTTAGATTAATAATGATTCTTCCCTGCAGAAAGATTGGTTGATGTCGCACCGAAACCCTGAAATCACTTTGCGCTTCATGGCAGCACCTACCGACGTGTTGATGGCCGGAAACCACGGTGTCAACGGCGGTCGCGTTTTGGAATGGATTGATAAGGCCGCCTATGCGTGCGCAACTTCCTGGTCAGGGACGTATTGTGTCACCGCCTATGTGGGCCACATTCACTTCTTCCGCCCAATTCCATCTGGACACATGGTTGAAGTTCGTTCGCGGATCGCCATGACGGGCCGCTCTTCCATGCACATCGTCAATGAGGTGTACTCTGCTGACCCGCGCGAGGGTGTCTTCACCCGAGCCTGCGACTGCCTCGTTATTTTCGTAGCAAAGGATACTGAAACCGGCAAAGCTGTCGCGGTACCCAAGTACGAACCAACGAATGCGGAGGAACAGCGCGTGTACGACGCAGCGCTCTCCCGCATCGAGCTGCGCCAAGCCATCGAAGCAGAGATGGAAAAGCAGACCTACGAAGGCCCATCCGACGCACCACGCCTGATCACCCGTTTCCTGGCGAAGCCTACCGACGTCAACTGGGGCGGCAAGGTCCACGGTGGCACCGCCATGGAATGGATCGACGAAGCCGGAGCTGCCTGCACCATGGAATGGTCGGGCGAACACACGGTTGCCGTGTACGCCGGTGGGATCCGCTTCTACCGCCCCATCCAAATCGGTGACCTCATCGAAGTCGATGCCCGACTCATGCGTACCGACGCCCGCGGAATGCAGATGTCCATCCACGTGCGCTCCGGGGCTCCCCGCGGCGGGCGCGATTCCCTGCAGACCGCCATTCATGCAACCGTTTCATACGTCGGTGTAGACATCGACGGAAACGCACTGCCCGCCCGCCAGTTTGAGCCACGCACCGAGGAAGACCTGCGTCTGTGGGAGCATGCAGCTCGTCTGCGTGAGCTGCGGTCGGAGTACTCGCCACGTCCTTTGACGAAGCAGAGCGACGCGCGACACTTGTCTTAGGTCGAGCGCTGCTGGGCGGTGCCTGGCGCCGAGTTCAAAGGACACCCAGGGCTTCAGAAGCGCTAAGCAGTACTTCCGCACTTGTTGTGTGTGGTACTAGCCCGCCAATTCAGCAGCCTCGCTCTCTTGGGCTTTCTTCTTGTCTCGACGACGCTTTTCCACAATGAACAGCAGAATTCCGGCGATGAGTAGGATCAGCAAGTCCAGAATCATCCACCAGGACAGTGGCCAGTGCACACCAGCGACAGAGGTTGCTTCGCTCGGGTCGATGCGGTCAGCCACTACCAACAATCGGTCCGAGTTGATTCCATACGGGGTGCAGGTGACGAGCGTGAGCTTATCTCGGTTTGGCTCATATGTGACGTCTTGCCAATCGTTGGGTTTTACTACTTTTCGCCCGGTTACTTTGTAATAGTTTGTTTGTCCGAGAACTTGGATTTTTACTACGGCGCCGTCTTTCACAGCTGGTAGTCGGTCGAACATCGAGGCGTTCACCATACCGGTGTGCGCGGATATCACGGCATTGGTGCCCAGGCCACCAACTGGGAGATCAGAGCCGAACATGTGCCCAGCCCCGTGATAGAGCACGTCTGGATGTGTGGTGTGCGATACGGGCAAATCCACACCGATTGAATCGATCGAGATTCGGGCGATCGTATCCCCCGTCGATGAGTTCTTCAGCGTGCTCATGTAACGGTCGTAACCCGGCGAACTGGGCTCTGGAGGCATAGCATGGTGCCCTGTTTGTGCCAGCCAGGAGTTGTACGCGTGGGCGTCGGCAAGCAAGCGGTCGATTTCGCCGTTGGGGTGGATGTTTTGGACGTTGGAGCTGTACTCGTCGGCTTGGCGCTGGAGCAGGTGGTCGTTCCATAAGGTAGCCACGATGGGGTACAGCAGGACGATCACACCCAGCAGAATCCACAACCAAGAACGATTACGCTTCTTCTTCGTCTTTTCTGCGTTTTGCACCAAGGAAGAACAAACCTCCTAACGCTAGTAAGAGTGCAACGATGACGAGCCCAATGATGCTGGCACCAGTCATCGCCAAGCTTTGGTCCAGCCGCTTGAGCGGGTTCTTGGTGGCCTGGTTTTGGTCAGCGGTCGCGGGTTTTTCTCCTTGGACCGTGGAGGATCCACCACTGCTGCCGTGTCCGCTGCTACCGAGCCCGAAGATGGGCAGCAGGATGACAGGGATGTACCAGGGCTTTTCCTCCGGCGCAGGGTTATGCACGGTGACGCTGGCGGTGTTCGAGCCAAAGCCGGTGACAGGCACGCCGTCCTTGCCCACCAATGGGCAGGATGTCGGCATAATTTGCTGCTGCTTGGCGTAGACCGCTACCAGCTTGAATACTGGCTTGTTCTTCGCCGCCACGGGTGCGTTCAGCGGTCGGGATACCAAACCGTCTGGGCGATAAATTGCGCAGTTATTCACTACGACTCCATCGACAACGGTATGCGCAACATCTACGTCGAAGCTGAATTTGAGCTTCGTCTCTGGGTGACCGGGGCGAATGGCGGCTACTTGCTCCAGGCCATGCTCGGTCAGTTCTAGATCTAGGCGTTGCCCATCAACGGCCACCGTGTAATCCGTTGCGCCATCCAATACGATGTCTCGGGCCAAGTTACCTGCAGTTACGCGGAAGTTGCGCGGGTTTCGCAAGTTGTCATCCAGCTGGTCGATGATATAGAGCTGGTACAGCTTTCCGGAAGCATCAACTTCCACCACCGTAGCTTCCACCTGGTAGTTCAATGATTCATCGACGTTGATATCCGTCTTATCCACCGTCTTGACCACGGGTGAAGTCAGTGACTTGGCGTGAATTTGCGGCTCGAACGTGACATCACTGCGCACCACCACCAGGAACGGGTTGGAAATCTGTTCGTAATCGTTGCCGATTCTTTGGGGCAGCTCGCTGACCTGGTAGACGCCATCGGCAAGCCCGATGAAGTGGGCAAAACCGTCCAGGTCGGTCAGTTCAACGATTGGTGCGCCGAGGGGATACCCGGGGTCTGAGGTGAGCAGCTGTGGCATCGTTCGGGTGAGCTCGCCAAGCTGACTGGTTGTCGCGGACAGCCCGATCAGCTGGCGCGCTTGGAACCGAGCCCCGACGACTGGCGTTTGCCCGCCAGCATCCTCGGGCCCTCCCGAGCCTTTGAAGACATGAAATGCTCGGGCATCCGAGGCGAAGTCCTGGGCATGAGCCTGGGGACAACAGATGGTAGCCATGAGGGTGAGCAGCACAGCCAACCAGGCGGTTGCGTTGCGACGGCGTATTTCCTTAGCTCTCATCGTCGTCCTTAGTCTCGCGGTAGCGACGCCACAGGCCAAACGCCAGCAGTGCCAAACCGATCAACAGTCCGTATACCAGCGTTTGTCGGCCAGTTTCGGGCAGCACCCACGCCAGGGACTCCATCGGACGGAACGCGCCGTACTTATCCGTGGCGTTGATTGATCCAGCCTTTGTGGTGCCTGCGATGGTGACGGTGCTCTCGGAAGCTGCATAGGTGAAGTTCTGGGTATTCGGTTCGGTGATCAACACATCGAAGGAACAGGACTTTTCTGTTCCCGCCGTCAACACCTGGCCGACCACTGCGCACACGTTGGCAGGAATTGTGCCGTTGGCATCAATGACCACCTGGGTTCCGTCAGCAGCGACCACGGTCCGGCCTGCCAGTGCGGGCTCGGTCAAGGTGACATTACTGATATCCATCGCTCCGGTGTTGGTGGCGGTATAGGTAAAGTGCATGCGGTCCGCGGTGTGTGGCAGCAATGCAGTGTCCGCAATCGCCCCGGTTATCGAACTGATCGGTGACCCATCGATCTTTTTGTTGATCTTCAGGCCTGGGTAGGTGTTGAGTGCTACCAAGCGCCAATCAGCAGGGTTAGCTGTGGTAGTGGCAGCGCTTTCCACCGGCAGCACAGTTGCACCAATCGAGTGTTGTTCTGTCGAATCGGGATTTGCTGGGTCGACGAAGTTGTTAACTTCGGTAATTCCTGAGAGGCGATCACCAGCGGAGGTGACGGTCAATACTGGGGAAAGCCCATCGATTCCGTCGGATTCTTCGTTAATGAAGCAGTTTTGATTTACCGCTACCTGTGGCAGAGTCTTGGTTTGTCCCGCCTGCAGCGTAAATGTTCCGTCGGCGAAACAATTCGAGGAGAACTCAAAGGTTGGGTTGAGCTCTGAGCTACCAGCCACTTCCTTCACAAAGGTGACGTCCACATGGTCGATCGGGTACATGACATCGGCTGCGATGGTCATCACTTCCCCGGTATCCGTCGGGGTGGCGCCCGCCGGAACCGCGAAAGAGTAGGTGTAGCTCTTCATCGCAGTGGTGACTTGATCTACCGGAATCTTGTTGGCCGGAGTTTGCGGATTGCTTGGACTTGGGGTCTCCCCTATCCAGGATCCGTAGAGCATGAACGGGCGACGGTCCCCTTGGGTTACCGCCAGCGACGCCAGTGGCGCCAACGCCGGCGAGGCGTTATCCGCGGTGATCGTGCAGTTCGACCCTGCTGGCAGCATTACGACATGACCGCCGGCCGGGGCAGCCGGATCCGCAGTCGTTAGGTTAACCAACGCCTCGGAAAGAAGTTGCTGTTCAGTGATGGTCGTTTGTTGTGCATCATCGCAGGTAATGGTGAAGCTATAACCTGCTGGATCAGCATCTTGGAAATAGCCGTCTTTCATCGTCACGATTCGCGTTGGCACCATTTCGCGCTCGTACTTGTTGACGAAATCGAATCCCTTGGTCGGGGAATCATTCTCGCTAATGCGCTGGGAGAGCTTTGTGGAATCCGTGCCGTTGACAGTGGTGGTCACCTTGACCCCTGCCGGGGTATTTTGAGTGCCCGATTCCGTCACGGTGCACCAAGCACCGGAAGGTACTTCCAAGCCGGTCAGTCCTGGGTAAACCCGCTGTTGCGATCCATCCGGCGATGCTTCACGAGCCCCGAAGCTACCGAGAGGAATCTGTCGGGGGAGGTTTTCACCAGTACCCTGACGAACGTCAGTGCTGATCGCCGAGAAGTTGTACCCTACTCCTTCACACTTGTAGGTGAAGTCAAATGTTGGTTCCGGCTGTTTATTCTCCAAAAGGTCCATCACCTGGGAGTCCGCCACCACGGTCTTGGAGAACTCAACTGGCGCAGTCACCCACGCGTAGTTATTAGTCAAGTTAACCACGTTCTGGCTACCGCCATCAGCTGCATTATCGAGGACCTCAAACCCCATCGAAGTGGTGGTTGTCTTCGTCTCTGACAACGTGGTGTCATGCTCACTAGAAGCGTCATTTCGATCTAAGGTCCAGTCAACACTTTCCGGGCGCAGGTGAGTTTCCAGGTCAACTCCATTTTGGGTGTCCTTCAGATCGAGTCGACCGAAGTTGTCACCGGTGATGGTACATTCCGTGCCGACCGGCACATTCTGGAATGTTGTCGATCCAGGGCCATGAATCGTGCCAGTGAATACTCCGAGAACCGGCCGGTCCGCGGCCAGTGGATCAACACACGTCATCTCAAAGGTGTGTGTGAAGAACTGACCATAGTAGGCCGACAAATCAATCGGAGTGTTTGCAATCTTGTTCAGCTCGACGGGAGCTAGTCGACGGGTGTAGGAGTTAATAAACTCGGCGGTATTTTGGCCATCTTTGATGGTAAATGTGGCCGGAGCCGCTGCGCTCGCTGTGGCACTTGCTGTGTTCGACCCGTTGAGCTTTACTTCCTGCTTAAGATCAATACCCGTCGCGGTCTGGCTGATATCTTCCGTTGCCGAGCACGTCGCACCAATCGGGAGTCGTTGCGAGGTGAAGTTCACTTCAGTTGCGGACGTTGCGCCATCAACGATGGTGCCGACGAGGTTGACCACATTCCCATCCGGGTAAGTACAGCGGAAACGGACAGTGAACTGGCGGTCCTTCTTAACTGCCTTGCGCTCATCGCTGATGTAGCTTTGCGGATCTTGCGGGAATTGCACTGTCTTAGAAGCAGTCACATTGCTGTAAAGGTAATCGTACTGGTTGTTAATGGTGACCACCGAGTTGTTACCCACAACGATTCCGCTGATGTTCAGCAAATTGCCTTCACTCTCGGACTGCGCTCGGCTTTGAGTACCTGACGCATCTGAGGGGTACGTCGTTTCAGTAATCCAAGTCACCGGAAATGTGACGCCGTTAATGGTGCGTGTCTTCTTGTCGGCGGTCAGTGGCTTAGCCTGGAGCTGACACTGGGAGCCTTGCGGAACTTCTGCAGGGGTGAACGAAATCGAGTCCCCATCAGCCAAAGTGAATTCACCGTTACCTGGCAGAGTGAGCGGCAGTCCGATATTTGTACAGGTCAATACGTAGTCGAGTGGACCGCTCAGTTCTGGGTTGAGGGCAACGTTTCGGCTGATCGTAATACCGTCTCCCGCAGGGGTGTAGGTATTTGTTACTGATACCGCGTTGTCAGGAGCTTGTACCGTGACCGTTTGGTCCGCGACGTCCGCGGTCCAGTTGATACCACCAGCCGTGATATTCGGGCGCGGCTCGCTAAAACTACAGGTATTCCCATATGGGACCTGCATGGAACCGTCTAGGGCGTCGTTAAGCATTGCAGCTACGGCTGGGTCCGCATTGGTAGCAACCAAATGGACGGTTCCGTTTTCGCTGACGCGCACTTTACCGGTGAGCGCAGCCGATTGGATGCCGTTGGCAGTCTCGTAGGAACGCGTGCCACACTCAAAGAGAATGTCATAGTCCGATGGGATGCCAGTAGTGATGCCGTTCTTTTGGACGAGCTTTGTCAGATTAACCGTGCCCAGCTTGTTCACGTAGTGGTTGGTGACCACGACGCGGTTCTGTCCCGGATCGGTGGAGTCAATCACGGTCAGAATCGGCTGGGTCTTGGCTTGATCGTTGCTGAGGTGTGTGGCTTGGTCATTTGCATCGGAGCCAACCAGGTCAGTGCGGTCGAGAGTGAAGTTCGTTGCTTCCGGCGTCGCTTCTTCCCACACCTTGCACTGAGCGTCGATACGCACGTCCGGGATCTGCACCGGGTTGGCTGAATCTGTGGTGATGTCGAGCTTTCCTGTTACTCGATAGGTCGAGTCATTGGGCAAGGTACATTCATAGCTCACCGGATAGGTGGCATAGGTGTTTTTCGCCAGTTCTGCAGCCGGGCCGGAAACCTGCTTAATCACCTTTACGGGTGCAGTCTTCCAGGAGTAATGAGCAGCGATATTGACCTGGCTTGTTATCAGAGTGGTTCCTTGGGCGTAGTTTGGAACGACCAATGGGTACGCGCCGAACGAGTTTGGCTGCACATCGACATTGCCATCGATGTTGACCTTGCGACCATCGAATTTCACGGTCTTCTGCTGATCAATAGACAGTCCGGTCAATGGCGTCAAGGTACAGTTTTGGGCTACGGGCACACCATCAATTGTGGTTGAGCCCGACAGCGTATTGGGGCTCCCCGGAACAGCATTAAGTACGAGATCAACGGTGCGTCGGTAGGTAGTACCAGGGCAGTTGAGGTCGAATCGGTATGTCTTGCTTGTGCCGAAGGTTTGGTCTACTGGGTCACCTGTAACCGTCTTGGAAAGGACCACCCTGCCCAGGCGTGCTTTGTAGTTGTTATCGGCAATGACCTTGGTTGCTGAGCCAGAAGCGTCGACAGGCTGCAAAACGACCGTGACGCTATTTAGCTCGGGCGCGGTTCCGGGCTGTGTGATGCCTCCGGTCCAGGTCAAGGTGTGATCGACACCCGCGTCGGTCGGTAGTATCGCGTCATTCTTTTCAGTGACTTTACAGGTCGCCCCGGAAGGAAGTCCGGAAATCTGGGCGGAGTCGCCGCTCTTGAAGCTGTAAGTTCCCGTGAGCGGCACATTCGGGTAGGCGGTACTAAATTCGTCGCGAGCTTGCTGATCTGTCTTGGTTGCGTCATGTGGCGGAACGCAATCGTAGTTGATTGTGAAGGTCTTGCCAGTGACTGCGGCAAATGTGCGGGCGTCGCCGCTAACGATCTTGCTGAGATCGAGCGTTGCTGAAATGAACTTCGGGGTCCATTTCACCACACAGGTGATGGGTTCGTTTTGCGGATTTGATGCCGCGAGTTCGGACGTTTTTGTCGCCGGATCATTGGTGAGGGTATAGCCCGCGGGAACACTTCCTGGTTTGATCGTGGTCACCGTGTTTGTGGTGGCAAGAGTACAGGTCCACACCGGGTCATAACGCTTGAAGACTTCACTCGACTGCGCGCCGGACGCAGTTGAGGTAAAAATCTGTTGGTCAGAGGAGGTTTTCCCCCACAGATCGGGACTATTGATGCTGCGAGCTACCTGGGTGTACGTATTTGGGCCCTGCCAGGGAGCAGGGACGGTGGTGGTGCCGGAGCGAACCCCCATTTTGAAATCGAAGTCAGTGACTTGGCCGGTTGCCAATTGCTCCTGCTGAGTATCAGCGGTGACATCGCCTCGCATGCGACCGAAGTCGATGGCCAGCGCCCAGGCTTGGGTCGACCAAGAGTAGGTCGAAATTTCCAGCGCGGTAGCTGCGGTCGCACCAACCAGGTAGGTGCCGGCCTTCGTTGAGTTCGAGTTCAACACACCTGCGTTGTATTCGTAGCAAGCGAAGTCCACCGGACCCACCTGGTTCAACCCGTAGCGAACGGAGGAAGCCGCCGGACCGAAGATGTTTGAGCTGCTAGTCGCAGTCGAACATGCCGGTGTGTACGTTGACGGAGTTAGCCTGGTGAACGGAATCGCGTCCACCCCGGCCGTGCTGGAATGAACGGTCAGCACTTCGGAGCCCGTACCGACGGCAGTTTGTTGCGCATCAGCGACGACGAAGCGTGGGTTAGCAACAGTTGCCCCCGTGAACTTATCGACGAGCTTGATGTTATCGAATTTGAATGTGTACACACGAGCACTGGTGGAATCATGCGAGGTCTTCACCACCGGCTTGTTGGGATCACCAGCGTACTGCGCAAAATAGGTGGTACCGTCAATGGTATTTCCAAATGCGGAAGTGTTGTCTACCCAACCAAAGCTGGTAGAAACGCCTGGCCCCTGCGCCTCTGCGGCCGTGCCACCGACGGCAACTTTGCCACTTTGTCCTGTCAAAGACAGAGTATATGTGAGCGTGTAGCGCCCGAGGTTCTTCGTCACCGTCTGCGGAGTTGAGAGGCTGGCTGCTTCTTTCATGTCGATCCAGCACAACTCGTCAGCGTATGTAGCGGCATCATTAGTGCCAGATCGGAACGAGCAATCGCCGTACTGCCAATCAGAACCGCTGTAGTTCATATTGGTGGCTGGCGTGCTCGGTGTTGCTGCATCAGCGGACATTGGCCGTGCAACTACTTGCATTACAAGCGCCACAAGAAAGGCAATGCTCACCAGAGCAAGCGCCCGAAGGAGCTTTCGGTGTTCCATTACTTTGTGCATGCTATTCCTAACGTTGTTGCGTTTGTTGCTCTTGCTGCTTTTTGCGTTTGCGTGACCGCCACCAGCGCCACAACAGATACAAAATGACAAATATGCTGATTCCTACGGCGAACACCATCCACGGCTGCCAAGGCGATTTGTATCGCTGATCCTGGATGTGAGCAGGAAGTTCGGTGCGCTCGCCTCGTACGAGCAGACGATGCGAGTTGATCCCATAAGGTGTGCAGGTGATCAACGTCGCATAGTCTTTGCCCGGCTCCGCCTTGATCGCCTGTACATCCTGCGGGAGTACTACCTTGATTTGATCGACCTTGTAGGCACGCTGCTCCCCCATGACTTCGACGGTGAAGATGTCGCCATCTTTCATGTGGGTGAGGTTGTCGAACATCGTCAGCGTCGCTAGTCCCGTGTGCCCAGTAAGGACCGTGTGGGTGCCTTCCCCGCCGACGGGCAACGCCGTGCCGTAGAGATGCCCTACGCCATGAGCTAGCACATCTTGCTGGGTGCCGTGGTACACCGGCAAATCGATACCAACTGCTGGGACGCGCAGGCGTGCCATAGTTCCGGACACATCCAGTTGGCTGCGATAGTTCTGATATCCGGGTGAATTGATATCCACGCCGTTGACCCATGGGTCTACCGCACCAACTTGCGGGAGGTTTCGGTTGTACTCGTGGGCACGCTCGAGAATTGCGTTACGCTGCCCGTCATGAAGCTTTTGCACATTGCGGGAGTACGACTCTGCAATTTTGTGCTGCTCGACGTTCTTCCAGTGAGTCAGGACGACAGGAGACAGGAACACCAGGAGCGCAAGCACGAGGTAAATCACCGAACGGGGATTCCTGCGCTTGTTGGCGGAGCCATCACCCCGCTGCTGTTGGCGCGCGGTGCGAGTTCGGTGCGTGCCCACGGTTCCTTAGGTCCCCTTCGTCAAATTATTGGCTGCAACTGCTGAGGGGCGAACCAATTGGTCGCCCCTCAGCTAGTTCCGGCTAGTTAGGCAGCTTGTGCCTTGTTGTCCTTGTAGCTGGTGTAGAGACCACGGGCCAGGAGAGCGAGGCCGAGCAAGAACACGAGAACAATTCCCCATGCACCGGTGGCTGGGAGCTGACCGATGATGGAATCCTTGGCGTTGTTCACGGTGACACTGAAGGTCTTTGTCGCTGCGTCGTAGTTAACCTTGACTGGCTCTGGGTTACGAACGTAGCCCGAAGGAGCCTTGGTCTCCAACACACAGTAAGTGTTGGCTATATCGCCGGTGCCGCCACCAGAGAAGGAAGTAGCCGGGATGCCGTAGCCGGTGTAGGTGTCTTGGTTGGTTACCAAAACGTCGGAGCGTGTTGCGCCATCAGCGGTGCTTGCGACGGAGATTGGCGCGCCAAGCAGCTCAAACTTGTTCGGATCTGCCGCAGTAGGTGCACACTGGTAGAGCTGGAACTCGGCACCATTCATTTCTGCTGCCGTGCCACCGGTCTTGGTCAAGGTGAGGTTACCGAAGGTCGTGGAGGTTGGTTGGTCCGGCGTGTTTGGATCATCATCAACGACATCGGTATCTACGGTGCCTCCGTTTGGCAGTTCAACGGTGGCGGTGTTGGTGATAACACCCGTAGCTGGAATCGAGGTAACCGTGGCCTTGAAAGCTACCGTTACCTGGAGGGTTGGATCGGTAGCGCGAGCATTCGACAACTTGGAAAGACCAGTTGAGGTGAAGTCGACCCGAACGGTGTTGTTCGCGGTAGAAATGGTGTAGTCACCCGCGTCCAGCGTGATAGCAGGTGCACCAGTCGTCGCTACCACCACGGAAGCTGGATCCAACGTAAGGCCGGTCTGCAGTGTGTCAACGATGTTGAAGCGATCGAGCGTACCAGCCGGCACAGGCGCGTTGATGGTGTAACCCATCACGCCACCTAGAGTTGCCTGAGAGTCGTCTGCCTGCTTGTTCGGGCGAACGTCCTGGTTCTTTGGGTTCACCGTCTGGCTGTAGTTCCAGTCACCAGTGGCTGGATCGTTGAACGGCAGAGTAACAATGAACGGAGCTGCCGTCGAGTATCCATCGAGGGTCTGTTCAGTGACCAGGTAAGCACCAACCGTTACCTCTGGATTGGTAACCGTGATCTTTCCGTCTGTACCGGTGGTTTTCGTGAATCCGGCATCAAGTGCACCAGGGGCTGCGCCGGTTCGCGTAGCCAAATCAGCCCAGCCTTGCTGTGTGGTCAGGTCGATGTCTGTGATGCGTTGAATCAAGAAGGTCACGCCTGGCAAAGGAGTCGAAGTGTTGCCGACTTCGCCTTCAAACTTATTGATCGTCAAGGAAACAGTTGCGTTGGCATCAATGCCAGCGCCTGGAGCAGGAGCTACCGTAGCAAGCGGGGTTTCCGTACCAGCAGGCTGTGCGAGCACGACGGGCGTAGCACCAAAAGTGAGGGCGCCAGCAGCTAGTACCGTCAGGCAGCTGCGAGAAAATTTGTTCATCATAATCTCCAATTAGGACGACTTGCCTATTCAATTTCGGTACTACCTATTAGTTTTGTATAGGAAATCGCTAAGAATTAAACGTTCTCGAACGATTATTGTTGAATTCCCTCAGCGATTCAACATATTAAAATTTACTGAGTCCAAATGCAGGGAAAATGGCGAAATTATGCGAATAATAAGAGTAAAATTAAGAAATTGGCTACGATACTGTCTTTCTTGTTACCATTTTGTTATCCAGAATTGGCGGGCAGAAAGTTCCCAAAACTCCACCCCGAACACATCAAATCGCCTACGAGCTGGCAGATCTGCTACCTGGTATCAAATTCGACCACTCGTGCACTTGAGTTCCATCACAAACGCCACCCGACCATACCCTTCAGGAATAGCGCTTCCCTAAAGTCGCGCTCCACTCCAGACTATTCACAGCATTTCCCCTGAGTAATCTCCACCCGGAGCAAGGGTCCGACTCGTCACTTTTCATAAGTTAGGCATATTTGTCGTCTCGGCGCTTCCGGCAGATGTTTGTCCCAGAACGTTTTCCGTCGACCAGTTGTCCACTGCAAGAATCGACGGTGAACTCTTCATGAAAAGTCATTGATCGAAGGGTAAACTCCCAGCTCATCGCCAATTTCGCGTTCGCCTAAATGTTAAAAATTGTCTAAGAATGAGAGCCGTTGGCTTTCCCGAGCCACATTCCGCCCTCTTGGACAAACGACGATTTAAAAGTGAAGATCTCCCCTCGCATGCTTGCCATGCTGGTGGCAACGGCCACCGTGGCTGCACTCCCCGTACCTGCAGCGCTCGCCAGCCCAGACGGCTCCGATCTGGTCATCAACGAAGTGTTCGGTGGAGGCGGCAATTCCGGCGCCCCTTACACCAACGACTTTGTTGAGCTCTACAACCCAACCGACCAGGCAATTTCCTTGGCCGGATATGAAGTTGCCTACTACTCTGCTAAGGGGGGACCGGGTGGCAAAACTCAGTTGACTGGTAACGTTGCCCCGCGTTCCCACTTCTTGATCTCTATGAGCGGGGGCACCAATGGAGTTGCACTTCCAACTCCAGATTTCACTGGCACGCTGGCACTCGGTGGCACTGGCGGTACGGTGAAGCTGCTCAAGGCGGGTGCTGACCTCGACGTAGTTGGCTGGGGCGCTGCCACCATTTTTGAGTCCCAAGCTGCGGCCGGCACTGCCAACACCACATCGGTGCAGCGTACGTCCGCAGGTGTAGATACGGACAACAATGCGGCTGACTTCACTGCGGGCTCACCGACCCCGCAAAATTCCGGCACCACCCCGGGAGAAACCACCACTCCAGGCACCACTTCGCCCACCACTTCTGCTCCAACCACCACTGCGCAGCCATCGGTAGAGCCAGGCGCAGTAATCCCTATCGCCGACATTCAGGGCACCGGTTCCGCGTCCCCGATGGTCGGCAAGTCTGTGACCACTCGTGGCTGGGTAACTTCGAGCTACCCAGAAGGCGGCTTCAACGGTTTCCACCTGCAGACTGGTGGCACCGGCAAGACTGAAAAGCAAGCAGGCCAAGCTTCGGACGGCATCTTCATCTACGCGGGCAAGGGCACCAGCCTGCCAAGCATCGGCGACTGCGTGACGGTATCGGGCACGGTGTCCGAATACGGCAAGGCCGGTACCTCTATCACGCAGCTGAGCAGTCCGACCGTAACGAGCGTCGATAAGGCTCAGTGTGGCGAGGAAGTGACCCCTGTTGCGGTGACCCAGCTGGCCGCGGATCCTAACTTGCGTGAGGCTTACGAGGGCATGCTGGTGCAGCCTACGGGCGCGCACACTGTCACCAACAACTATGCGCTCAACACCTACGGCTCGGTAGACCTCGCCTTGGGCGACAAGCCTTACTACCAGGGCACGGACGTCTTCCCTCCATCAACTGATCCGAACTCCGACGTGCAAAAGTTGATGGCGCAGCAGGCAGCGGAAGTCATCACGCTTGACGACGGCCGCTCGGCCGACTACTTCAAGACGGATAAGAACACCCCACTGCCTTACCTCGCCCAGGACGGCGGAAAGACGATCAAGTCGCTGCGCACCGGCGACGGCGTGCGCTTCCAGCACCCAGTGATCCTAGACCAGCGATTCAACACCTGGAATTTCCAGCCCACCCAGCCGATCACCGGCAACACCGCGGGCACTGATCTCCCGATCACCTGGGAAGACTCTCGTGTAAAGGTCGCCAATGTTCCGGACACGGTCGCTGGCAACTACTCCCTCGCGAGCTTCAACGTCCTCAACTACTTCACCACGCTGGGCCAAAACAAGCCTGGCTGCAAGGCATACAACGACAAGGACGGCCATCCGGTCGCAGCGAACGGCTGCACGGTGCGTGGAGCATACTCTGAGAAAGCGTTCCAGGACCAGCAAGCCAAGATCGTCGCCGCGATCAACAAATTGAATGTCTCCGTGCTGGGCTTGGAAGAGATTGAAAACACCGCCACCGTTACTGACTCCCAAAAGGACCGCGACACGGCCCTGGCTTACCTGGTTTCCCAGCTCAACGCTGCTGGCGGCAACTGGGACTATGTCCGCAGCCCTGCCAAGGTTCCAAGCAGCGAAGACTACATCCGCGTCGCCTTCATTTACCAGAAGGACAAGGTTGCACCGAAGGGTGAATCCATCATCTTCGATGCCCCAGAATTCACCGGAACTGCCCGCCAGCCACTGGCCCAGGAATTCTCCTCAGTTGCGAACCCAGAGGCAACTTTCGTAACGATCGTCAACCACTTCAAATCGAAGGGCTCTGTCGCTAAGGGCGACGGAGACACCGGCGACGGCCAAGGCAACAACGCAAACCTGCGCGTCCAACAGGCCAAGGCGCTGCTTCGCGAGCTCAGCAACCAAAAGCAGTGGCAAAACACCCCAACCTTCATCGTCGGTGACCTCAACTCCTACTCCAAGGAAACCCCGGTAACCACGCTTATCGACGGCGGGTTCGCCAACCTCGGTGAGGGACGAGCAGACGCCTCTCCGAGCTACCAATTCGGCGGACGCCTCGGCTCCCTCGACCACGCTCTTGCCAACGAAGCTGCAGCCAAGCTCGTGCAGGATGCCAAGGTATGGGACATCAACTCCGACGAGTCCGTCGCCTTTGAGTACTCCCGACGCAACTACAACGCGGTCGACTTCTACCAACCAGACTTCTTCCGCTCCTCAGACCACGACCCGATCAAGGTCGGCTTCAACCTTCCTGAGACGACCACTTCGGCACCGACCACCCCCGAGACCACGACGCCAGAAGTGACCTCCCCAGCCACCAGCACCGAGCCAACTTCGGAACCAGTGCCGACGGTAACCACCGCCGTCACCACCACGCTGGAACCAACCACGGTCACCGAAACACTGGCTCCAGAAACCATAACTACTACCGCTGAGCCGGTCACGACCACCGCGGTCTCTACTCAGGTCACTACCCAGGTTTCCACCGTCACCGCCGATCCAGTAACCGTCACCGCCGATCCAGTAACCGTCACCGCTGATCCAGTGACCGTTACTGCCGCACCAGTGACGACCACCGTCAACGGCACCCCGGTCACCGTTACCGCAGACCCAGTCACCACCACTGTGACGGCAGCACCAGTCACGGTCACCCCGGCACCAGTGACGACCACCGTCAACGGCACCCCAATCACCGTCACCGCTGCACCGGTTACCACCACCGCCGCACCAGTTACGGTTACGGAAACTGCAACCGTTACCCCGGCTCCAGTGACCACCACCGTGACCACCACCGGTACGGCGACGGTCACTGTCACCCCTACCAATCCGGAAACTCCAAAGCCAGGCAAGAAGCCAGTATCCAACGGATCTTCCGCCGGCTCATTCCTTGGTGTGCTGTTCGGCATCGGCACGATCTTTGGCTTGGGAAACTTCCTGCTGCAACGCTTTGCACCACAGCTGTTTGCACAAGCTCAGGCACAGTTCATGGCCTTCTTTGCGCGCTTCATGCGCTTCTAACAAAGCGACGAGTCTAGCCAAGACTTAAGCCGGGGTTAGGACGCAATAAAGCGTGCTAACCCCGGCTTTTGCAATTCGCGAACTAGATCGGCAGATGTTCTTCGAGTAGGTCGATAATCGCGTCGTCGTCTGGCTCGGTGCGGGGGCGGAAACGACCAAGTACTTCGCCAGTCGGGCTGACAAGGAATTTCTCAAAATTCCACTGCACGTCACCAGCTTCGCCGTCCGGGTCGCTCGACTGAGTGAGGAATTGGTACAGAGGGTGCGCGTTCGGGCCGTTCACGTCAGCTTTAGTCAGCATCGGGAAATCTACCGAGAACCGAGTAGAACAAAACTGCGCGATGTCTGCATCTGTACCCGGCTCCTGCGCACCGAACTGGTTGCAGGGCATGCCAATAACGAAGAAGCCTCGGGGGGCATAGTCGTCGAAAAGCTGCTGCAGTTGTTCGTATTGGCCGGTGAGCCCGCATTCCGACGCAGTGTTGACGATGAGCAAGACATGGCCTGCCCAGTCGGCCATCGTGGTGTCTCGGCCGTCGATGGTGGTCACGGGAATGTCAAAGAAGTTCATGTGACCATGATAGTGAGCTACAGAAAAGCCCGGTAGTCTTTCGGTTCGGCGCCGACTTCCAAGGCACGATCGACAGCTTTCTTGAAGTCGGCGACCGTCTTTTTGTCTTCGAGGTTTCGTGCGGAAACCGACAAGCGGACCACGCGCCCGCGGGCAGCATTGCGCTCCACCGCCTTGATGATATTGCGTCGCCACCACTTGGCCGCACCATAGCCCTCGCCAAACGACAAGTTACGTGTTTGGGTAAAAGCTCCCGTGCGCAGGTTATATACGCCTCGCGTTGAAGATGCCAGCACAAAATTGAACTCCGGCAAGACTTCCAATGTTCCAGCGGACAACTGCCACCGTGGAGGCGCGAACAGATCGGTGTCAAACCCCAATTTGTGCATCTGTCGAGTGGCTCCAGTTAGCCTCAGCCTAGCCTCATGAGCCTCCAAGGTCGCAAACTCTGCGCGCCGGCCCTTCACTGGTTGATCGAAGCCATTCAAAATGATTGCGCGCCCAGCTGCGCGCTGCTCGCCCAACCACGCAGAAGTTTCGGCGTCCTTTGCCAAATGCCAGTTACCATCGATATGGGGTGCGACCAGCAAAGAACTGGGGACCTCAAGGCTGTCGAGGTGGTTGATTAGGGAGATGGCGTCACTGCGGGTGGCGTCGAAAATGCTAGAAATTGAGACCAAAAGTGTGCCACGCATGCGCGCAATTATCCCACGGATTGCCGGCTTTGTCTTGGTAAAGCTTCAGCTTCGGCCGGCTGAGCCTCGTGCCTTAGCAGAAATGCGTGGCCATCAAAAACGGCGAATGCCTTTCAACTTGTCCAGAATTTGCAAAACTGGTCAAAGTGAAAGGCAATCCGGCGAGGTGTAAAGCCAAAACTCTTAGTGCTTGTAATTATCCAAATCCACTTGAGGGGTCGGCTGCATGTTGAGGTGCGGCGCGTTTTCGACCTCTGGGTTACGGAAATCGACATGAGTGTCTTCTGGAATGGCAACGTAAGGAATCTTGCCGTCGAGTACATCCCGCACACGCTGCTTATCGATGGTGTGCGTCCAGGTGCCCACGAGCAGAGTTGCGACGGAGTTGCCAGCGAAGTTGGTCAAGGCGCGAGCTTCGGACATGAGACGGTCGATACCGACGATAACGCCGACGCCGTCGAGAAGCTCTGGGCGGTGCGCTTGCAGGCCACCAGCGAGGGTCGCGAGGCCAGCACCGGTAACACCGGCGGCACCTTTGGAGGCGATGATCATGAAGACCAGGAGGCCGATCTGCTCGGAGATGGACATTGGCTTGTTCATCGCGTCGGCGATAAAGATCGAGGCCATGGTCAGGTAGATTGCGGTGCCGTCCAGGTTGAAGGAGTAACCGGTCGGAACGACGATACCGACAGTCGCTTTATCTACACCAACGTGTTCCATCTTGCGCATCAAGTTTGGCAGGGCCGATTCGGAAGAGGAAGTCGCCACGATCAGCAGGAATTCCCGAGCCAGGTACTTGCAAAGCTTGAAGATGTTGAAACCAGTGAAGATCTTCAAGATCAGGCCGAGCACCACGAAGATGAAGATGATACACGTGATGTAGAAGGCGATCATCAGGATCGCGAGCTGCTTTACAGCTTCGATACCAGAGCCACCAACGACAGCTGCGATTGCACCGAAAGCACCGATTGGGGCCAGCCAAAGCACCATAGTCAGGATCTTGAAGACAATCTTTTGCAGGTGTGCCACGAAGCTCAAGATTGGCTCGCCACCGCGACCCATCGACTGCACTGCAAAACCGAACAGCAGCGCGATGAAAAGAGTCTGCAGCACAGAACCGTGCGTGAACGCCGAGAACATGGTCTCCGGGACGATCGACTTGATGAAGTCAACCGTTCCGCCAGCCCCCTCCGCGGTCTTGGCATACTTAGCGCCGGCAGCCTTGTTAGCTTCGATATTCAAGCCCTCACCAGGCTGAATAAGGTTGCCCACCACGAGGCCGATTGCGAGCGCAAAGGTCGACATCACAATGAAGTAGGCCAGCGCAATGCCACCGGCCTTACCGACGGATGCTGCTGCGCGCACCGAGCCGATACCCAGCACAATCGTGCAGAAAATCACTGGGGAAATCATCATTTTGATGAGGGCGACAAAGATCTCGCCCAGCGGTTTCATCGCCTTGGCGTGGTCGGGGTCGAGAAGGCCGAAAGCGATGCCGCCTACGATGGCCAGGATGACCATGATGTATAGCCAGTGCGTCCGGTCTTTCTTGGGTTTGCCGGAATCGGCAATGCGAGGGCTTGCAGCGACTGCGCTGCCGGCACCTGGGGTGGTCTCTGATGACATGTGTTGTGTGGTCTTTCTAAGAAAAAGACCGCTCAAGGTGAGCGGTCAAAGTTAAATGTTCGCACTCTAGGTGACGCACATTGACAAGCAGTTGTGAACGCCACAAAACAAGTTGGCGCAGTGTAGCCTGCAGCACATCTATCCCGCTGGGGAACTTTAGCGGTCGATTAGCATAGATTCAATTGCTACGTTGAGGTAATCAGCAGTGACACACCCCCGTTCCCAACATGCCTATCAGATCACATGTTGATTCCGGAGACTTTTCCGCAGGGCAGTTAGTCCAACATCTTCGATGAGGGCAGCACGGTGAGTAAATCTTTCACTTTGTGAAACCAGACACATCGATAATGGGTGGGGTCAAAGTCACCCCCACCCTCCCTCATTCTTTAAGCAAGCATCCCCGCCGCCTTGTTTAGCGACCAAGCCAACTCAAAGGCGGATTGACGCCAGCGCTCGTACCGCCCGGACACGCCCCCGTGGCCCGCGGCCATTTCGGTCTTCAACAAGAATTCGCCACCTGTTGCTACGTCGCGAAGCCGGGCAATCCACTTGGCAGGTTCGACATACAACACCCGGGTGTCATTGAGAGAGGTCACGGCAAGGATATCCGGGTAGCGCTTGGCAGACACGTTCTCGTAGGGCGCGTAGGAAGCCATGTAGTCATAGACCTCCGGGTCGTGGAAAGGGTCGCCCCATTCATCCCATTCCACAACCGTCAGCGGAAGTTCAGGCATGAGCATCGAGGTCAACGGGTCCACGAACGGGACCTTTGCATTGATGCCTACGAACCGATCCCCGCCCATGTTCGCTACCGCGCCCATCAGCAAGCCACCCGCCGAACCGCCCTCGGCCACCATCATCTCCGGAGTGGTGACCTTGGTATCAATCAGGTGGTCAGCCACAGCGATGAAGTCAGTAAACGTATTCTTCTTTGACAGCAATTTTCCGTTGTCGTACCACAGTCGCCCCATCTCTCCCCCGCCACGCACGTGGGCGACAGCGAAAATCACGCCACGGTCATAAGCAGAAACCCACAAATTGGAAAAGCTCGGGTCGAAGCTCGATTCGTACGAACCATATCCGTAAAGAATCACCGGTTGAGGCTGCGATAGGTCGAGGTCAGCACGGTGAACGAGGGAGATTGGAATACGAGTACCGTCTTCAGCTCGGGCCCACTCGCGACGCGCCACATAGTCGGAGGCTTGGTAGCCACCCAGAACTTCCTGTTGCTTGAGCAGTGTGCGATCCCCCGTGGCCACGTCAAGGAGGTTCACGCTGCCCGGTTCGGTGAAGCTCGAGTAGGAGTAGCGGTAGACCGGAGTATCCCACTCCGGATTGCCGCCACCGCCCACCGAATAGAGTTCTTCCGAAAACTCCATTTCCACGAACGAACCAAGTCCGTTGGCCAGCGACATCAACGCTAACCGGCCAATTCCGCCTCGGCGATAACCCAAGACCAAGTGCCCGGCGAACGGGTCGATCCCTTCGATTCGGACATCCGCGCGGTGCGGAACCAGCACTTGCAACTCGGCCAAAGAGTCAAATGCCCCAACTTCCGCGATACCCACCTCAAAGTTCGGGCCGGTGGCGTTGTGCGTGACCAACCAATGGTCCTTGCCGTCGATGACCGCATGGTCCACGTCGTACTCCACGCCATCCTGGCGGGGCAACAGACAGACAAACTCCCCGGTCGGGTCATCGAGCGGTAGTACCCAGGTTTCTGAAGTGATCTTCGAACCGACGGCAATCATCAGGTACTTTTCTGAGCGAGTGGTACCCACACCTACCCAGAAGTGCTCGTCAGGCTCGTGGAAGACCAAGACGTCTTCGTCGACAGGCGTGCCTACCTTGTGGCGCCACACGGAATCGGGGCGCCAGGCGTCGTCGACACGCTGGTAGAACACATAATCCTCGCCTGCCCACGTAGCTCCGTAAGAGATTCCCTCGATGATGTCCGGCAGGACTTCGCCGGAACGCAAGTCTTTGATCCGCAGGGTGAAACGCTCATCGCCGGCGGTGTCCACCGAGTAGGCAAGCAAATTGCCGGACAACGTCACCGTCGACGCTCCGAGGGAAAAGAAGTCGTGGCCGGCCGCCATTTCGTTGACATCCAGTAGCACCTCTTCACCCTCTGGAGCCTGCTCCTCGATCACCGGCGGAATCCAAGCATCGTCGCCTTCCCTAACGGGGAGTCTGCAAGACGTCCCGTAGGACTTTCCTTCCTCGGTGCGGGAGTAGTACCAGTAATTGCCCTGACGTACCGGCACAGACATGTCCGTTTCCTTGATACGCCCCTTCAATTCCTGGAAGATGTTCTCGCTCAAGGTGCTCAGCTGGGCTGTCTGCTCAGCCGTGTAGGCATTTTCTGCTTCGAGGTATTCCCGTACCTCCGGTGCTTCCTTTTCCCGAAGCCACTCGTAGTTGTCAACGAATTCCCGGCCATGAAAACTGCGGGTAACGGGGCGTTTGTCAGCGATTGGATACATGGCACCCCATGCTACCCGCTCATTCACCCACTACCCCACCGCGCAAATCACCGGCACTCCCTGGTGGTCGATAATCTCGGCCCGCACCCCGTAGACTTCGCGCAAAAGCTCAGCGGTCAGTACATCTTCAGGGCGTCCCTGGGCTCGCACCTCGCCCGCCTGGATTACCACTAACTCATCGCAGAACCGCGCCGCGAGGTTTATGTCATGGATAGCTACTACCGCCACTGCATCGGTATCGCGCACCCGACGTCGAATCTCGCTGAGCACAAACAGTTGGCGCTGCAAGTCGAGGGCGGAGGTCGGTTCGTCGAGAAGCAACACCGCAGGGTCCGTGACCAGCATCTGCGCGAGCGCGACCATTTGCTGTTGCCCGCCGGAGAGCTCGCTGAGGTAGGTGCCGGCGAGGTGGGCGATGTCGAGCTGGGTCATGATCTCCGCAGCCCGCAGCCTGGCCTGAGCGGCGCCTTGTCGACGACGCCCTGCGACCACGATCGTCTCGAAGGAGGTCAGCGCCGCAGATTTCGGTAGGTCTTGCGGTACGTACCCGATCGCTTCACGGGCCTGCTTCGGTGCTAACTCGTGATTGTCGACAGTCAGCGTCAGCCGGCCAGCGGCGGGTTTGGAAACCCCCGCAATTGCTTGCAAGAGGCTAGATTTGCCGGCCGCATTCGGCCCCAACAATCCCACCACTTGGCCACCCACCATGCGCTGCAGGCTCAAGTCCGCAATAACCGTGCGATTGCCATAAGCTACCCGAAAATTGTCGACTTCTAGGGAAATTGTCACCACAACACCCGCTTCTTGGACAAGACAATGGCAACAAAACATGGCACGCCGACCAGCGCAGTAATAATTCCGATGGGAATGGCAACGCCTGGCACCACGATCAAACTCAACGCATGAGCTCCACACATCAACGCAGCACCGGCCGCCATTGAGGCCGGAAGAAAGAATCGCTGCTCCTCGCCCACCAACATCCGCGCGATATGCGGCCCCACGAGTCCAACAAAACCGATAATTCCGCAAAATGCCACTGCCGTCGCGGACAGCAGGGAAACAACCGCTAGCACGGTCACCCGAAGTACCGTGACATTAACTCCCATGGCAAGGGCGCGTTCGTCGCCCAGACGCAGTGCCGTGAGCTGCCAAGACAGCAACCACAGGACTGGCAGAGCCACCGCTAGCGCTCCTGCGATCACCGCGTTGCCAAGCCAGCTAGCGCGGGTAAGCGAACCCATGGTCCAAAACACGATTCGCTGCAGCGCCTCGGCCGAGGAACGATACTGCATCAGCGCCAGCATCGCTTGGAATAAAAACACCAGACCAATACCCAGCAAAATCATGGTCTCAGCTGTCGCGCCCTTATAGAGAGCTGCGAGGATAATAACGCTGGTAGCCACCATGGCCGCCAGCCAGGCCAGCAAGGCTAGGTTGAGCTGCGGAACCGATAGTGGCGCAATCCCAAACACGATTCCCGCTGCCCCGCCGAAGGCAGCCGCCGCGGAAATACCCAGCGTAAACGGTTCTGCCAGTGGATTCCCCAGAATGGTCTGCATCTGCGCGCCAGCCACCGACAGGGAAATTCCGACCAGCAGCGCCATCACGGACATGGGCAGGCGCAGTTTCCACAAGACGGTGAATTCAGTGCTATCCAACGAAGACGGGTTAGCGATTCCTAGCACCACCTGACGGATCGATAGATTAATGGGACCGACAACCGTGCTCGCGAAGAAGGCCACGAGCGCCACAGCCGTCAGGCCAACGATGATTGCTAATCGACGTCGTACCGTACGCTGATTAGTTTCGAGCAAAGTCCGCACCACGCTCGCTTCTGCTGCGCCTGTGGGGGTAGTGGCCTGCTCTGCGTTTTCCGGTGAGCTTGTGCGCGTTCTTGACGAAGTTACTGTCGCTGTCATGTGAGACTCACTATTGCCTATACCTTGGGATTACTGCGGGTTCGCCAGATCTGCCGGGTTCGCCGGGTTCGTCACAAAAAAGACTCCGCTGGCATCAAACGGGAAGTACTTCTTGTGGACGTCCTCCCAGTGCTTCTCAGTGTCTACATCTACAAAAAGCTCGGGATGCAGCCACCTCGCGATGAATTCCACGGCCATGAAATTCATCGGCGAGTCGTAGAACTGGTGCCAAATAGCTGCCGAATGGCCATTGCTCAATGCCGACACTTTGTCCATCCCGGCCACCTGGGTGAGGTCACGCAAGGTTTGCTGCGCCTTCGCAGGCTCCGAGGTGTACCCCAGCGTCACATGCGATACTTTTTGTTCGCCTTTGGGAGCCCACGAGCCACCTGTCACCAGGATGTGCTCTGGCTGCTCGGCAATCAGCTTCTCTGGTGTGACCGAGCCAAATTCGGTGTCAAGAATGCTGTCGCCGAGATTTTGGCCACCGGCCGCATTGACGAACTCGCCGATGTTGCCATCTTTGACTGAGCCACAGCAATCGAAATAGCCGCCGGCGCGCCAAACAAATGTCTCCTTCTTATTCGCCTTGGCGACTCGTTCTTTCACCCGAGTGACCGATTCCGTCCATTCGGTATTGAACGCGTCCGCAGCTGCCTGCTTTCCCATGATCTTGCCAAACACGGTCATGGATGTCGTGGTGTTCGTCATTGGATGCTGACGGAAGTCGGTGACCACATACTTCAGCCCAGCTTGATCAAGCTTGTCCAGCAGGCCTGTGTCGCGCGCGCCCGCATAGTGATCGGCTGTCATCGTGATCACGTCCGGCTGATATGCCAACAGCGTCTCCACGTTGACATCGTTCTTGGCCAGGCTGCCAATCTCCGGAATATCGCGCACCTCCGGATGCGTCTGAAGCAGTCGGTCCCGGAAGGAAGGCGCCCCGGACTGCAAATCGCTGCCCATGGCCACGACATTTCGGGTGGGCTGCTCACGATCGAGTATTGACGTCGCAAACACGCTACGTCCCTCGCCGAGAATAATGCGTTCCGGCTGCTTATCGAACGTCACGGTGCGCCCCATCACATCCGTCACGCTTATCGACGCCTGGCTGTCCCGCCCCGGGTTTGTCCCAGCCTTATCGCCATTCCCGGCTACCCCACATGCGGTAGCAAGGCTCGCCAGGGAGCAAGCAGACGCCACAGCGGCGATCTTCTTCCATTTGGTCACGGAAAGTCCTTTCGGAGTTGAAGAACAAAACACCGCAACTATAGTTAGGCTAACCTTAGTTAGGCAACCCTTAAATGGAAATGGGAATAAAAATCCGCGCCCGGTTGACAGCACCCATCCGGGGTGCCTTACTCAGCTCGAGCGCGGAATATAGCGAATAACCAGCCTAAACGCAGCAACCAATCCAATCGGCAAACTTCTTGCCAGAAATTCGTTCGTATGCTTCCACGTAACGCTCGCGGGTTGCTTCCACCACAGAACCGGGAAGTGGTGGCGGTGGGGTCTGCGAGTTCTTGTCCCAGCCGGACTTGTTTCCGGTCAACCAGTTACGCACGTACTGCTTGTCAAAGCTTGGCTGCACTTTGCCTTCAGCATAGCCATCGGCGGGCCAGTAGCGGGAGGAATCTGGGGTCAGCACTTCGTCGGCAAGCACGAGATTGCCCTCCTCGTCGAGGCCGAACTCAAACTTGGTATCCGCCAAGATGATGCCCTTCTCAAGTGCCATATCTGCTGCCTGCTGGTAGATGCGCAGAGTAGCGTCGCGCAGCTCCTCCGCGCGCGCCTGTCCCAGCTTCTCCACCACTTTGTCAAAGCTCACGTTTTCGTCGTGATCACCAATTTCAGCCTTGGTAGCTGGCGTGAAAATCGGTTCAGGAAGCTTAGACGCCTCGCGCAGTCCTTCCGGCAATTCGATGCCGCATACTGTTCCCGACTGCTGGTACTCCGCCAATCCGGAACCAGTTAGGTAGCCTCGAGCCACGCATTCGAACGGCAGCATCTCGAGCTTCTTGCACACGATCGCACGCCCGAGAACTTCCTCCGGAATCCGAGGATCGTCGATTGGGCCAGCCAAGTGGTTCGGGAAATCGATACTGTCAAAGAAGTACATACTCATTGCGGTGAGCACCCGACCCTTGTCGGGGATTTCCGTATCCAGGATGTAGTCGTATGCCGAAATTCGATCGGAGACCAGCATCAATAGGGTCTTATCATCGATTTCGTAGATTTCGCGCACTTTGCCAGCCGAAAGGTGGTTGTACGAGGAAAGTTCAGGACGCATAGTGAAGCAGTTTAGCCCTGCCCCCTCGCAAATGCCATGTGGGAGCTGCCTCAAGCAAAAATGTGAGCAAAGAATCAACGTGCAAAACTTATCGACGCCCACTTCCCTGCCACTGCGGTGGGAGGGATCGGGCGTCGATAAGGCGCAGCGGCGACTTAGAGGATGTCTCCTGGGCGGTAATTCGCGGCCTCTGGGTAACGGTTAACCAGGTCCTGCACCCGGGCGAGCACCCGATCTACCTGGGACTCGGCAGCACCGATGAAGGCATGGCGGTCGGCCAGGGCTTCTTGCAGGTCAGATAGCGAGAGTGGCATGCGCTCGTCGGCGGCCAAGCGCTCGATCAAGTCCTGCGAGCCGCCGTTTTCACGCATGTTAAGCGCGACAGCAACCGCATTTTCCTTGATAATCTCGTGCGCTGTCTCACGGCCAACGCCTGCCCGGACCGCAGCCATCAAAATGCGGGTGGTAGCCAAGAACGGCAAGTAACGCTCGAGCTCGCGGTCGATCATCGCAGGGAAGGCACCAAACTCATCGAGCACGGTCAGGAAGGTCTCAAACATGCCGTCCAACGCGAAGAAGGCATCAGGCAAGGCCACGCGACGGACCACGGAACAGAACACGTCGCCTTCGTTCCACTGCTGTCCCGACAGGTCAGCAACCATCGTCAAGTAACCGCGCAGAATGACCTGGAAGCCACCCACCCGCTCACAGGAACGGGCATTCATCTTGTGCGGCATAGCCGAGGAACCGACCTGGCCCTCCTTGAAGCCCTCCGTCACGGTCTCGTTGCCCGCCATCAATCGGATGGTGTGCGCCAACGAGCTAGGCCCGGCACCGAGCTGCACCAGAGCCGAGACGGCGTCGAAATCCAGCGAACGTGGGTACACCTGCCCCACCGAGTCAAAAACCCGATGGAAGCCCAAATGGTCAGCGATAGAAGTTTCGAGCGAGGCCAACTTCGTTTCATTGCCACCCATGAGATCCAGCATGTCCTGCGCAGTGCCCATCGGACCCTTAATACCGCGCAGTGGGTAACGGTCAATCAAAGATTCCGTACGCTCAATGGCAACCAGTAACTCATCCGCCGCCGAGGCAAAGCGCTTCCCCAAAGTCGTGGCCTGAGCAGCGACGTTATGGGAACGGCCCGCCATCACCAAGGTCTGGTACTGCGCCGCACGCTCGCCAATGCGGGCAGCCACAGTGACGGCCTTGTTCCGCAGAATCGTCAGCGACTCATGAATCTGCAGCTGCTCGACGTTTTCCGTAAGGTCTCGAGAGGTCATCCCCTTGTGGATATGCTCGTGCCCAGCGAGAGCATTGAATTCCTCGATGCGAGCCTTCACATCGTGGCGGGTAACCTTTTCCCGAGCAGCAATCGAATCAACATCTACCTGGTCAATAACAGCCTCGTAAGCTGCAATTGCCTCCGCGGGAATATCTACCCCCAGATCCTTTTGCGCTTTCATGACCGCAATCCAGAGCTGGCGCTCCATCACGATCTTGGATTCAGCACTCCAAATGTTAGACAATTCCGCCGAGGCGTACCGGTTGGACAGGACGTTTGCAATCTTCTTCTTTTCAGCCACGTCCTCGAGTTTATGCCACGAATTTAGGATTCAGCGAACTTATCCAAATCCTTCACACGCCCCGCAGCAATAACGAGATCTCCGGACCGCAAAACATAGCCCGGCGCGGGGGTAGCAAAACGACCATCCGCACTGCGTACCGCCACAATATTGATGCCACGCGGGCACTGTTCAATCTTGCGGCCGTGCATGTCCACCGGCGGGGCCATCTTCGCCATGGCAAAGTCCCGGTCAAACTCGATGTATTCCTGCAAATGTCCAGCGATCAGGTGAGCAATGCGACGCCCGGTGTCCCGCTCCGGTCGCACTACATGGTGCACGCCGATCTGCGTCAAAATCTTCGCGTGTTGAGCGTTATCAGCCTTCGCCCACACACTTGGAACATCGAGGTCCATGACAGCAGAGGCGGTGAGCAGCGAAGCCCCCATGTCCGACCCGATACCGATGACCACACGCTGCGCATCCTGCACGCCGAGTTGCCGCAAGGCTTCCGCAGAGGTGGTTTCCGCGATTACCGCATGAGTGAGCAATGGTGCTGCCTTGGTCACCACGGCTTCGGAGACGTCGATGCCCAAAACCTCCACGCCGGAATGCACGAGCTCTTCGCCGAGGGCCATACCAAATCGGCCGAGTCCAATGATCACCACTGGCGGGGTGGACTTACGCGCAAATAATTTAGCCAATGAACGGCCTCTCTACTGGGAAGGAATACATTCTGCGGTTGTTTCGGGCGGCCAAAGCAGCCACCACGGTAATCGGCCCGACGCGACCGGCGTACATCAATGCTACGAGCCAGATCTGCGCCACGTCAGGTAACTGCGGGGTAATGCCGGTGGTCAATCCCACGGTAGCGAAGGCCGAAATTGTTTCGAAGACAATTTGGTGGGAGGAAAACTGCGGCATCAAAATTTGCAACCCCATTATGGACCCGACTACCAGCACAAACGCCATCATAAACACGGCCATTGCCTGTCGCACGGTGCGTCCAGGAATGCGGCGTCCTCCTACGAGCAGCTGTTCATCACCGCGGATCTCGGCCACCATTACGGCAACCAGCACCGCGGCCGTGGTGACCTTTACGCCACCTGCGGTACCACCTGATCCGCCGCCGAGGAGCATGAGGAAGTCTGTGAGCAGCAGCGACGACGAATGCAGATTGGACAGGTCAATGGAATTGAAGCCTGCGGTGCGCGTTGAAACCGAGTGGAAGAAAGCCGCCATCACCGCGGATCCTGGGCTGAGCTCCTTCAGCGCGCCATTCCATTCCATCACTCCGAAACCGACCGTACCTAGCACCAGCAGGAAGGTCGTGCCCCACAAGGTAAATCGCAGGGTCAGACTCGGCAGCGTCTTGTGTCCGGACCGCAGCCGGGCGGTCAGCTCTAGCAGAACCGGGAATCCTAAGCCACCAACGATGATGCCGAAAGCAATGGGCATGATGATTCCGGCGTCGTTGACAAAGGGCACCAGGTTCGTCGATTGGAGCCCGAACCCGGCGTTGTTGAAGGCTGACACCGCGTGGAAAACGCTCTGCCACACAGCCGGGCCGAAAGAATAGTCGTAGCTAAAAAAGAAGCGGAAGAAAAGCAGCAACGCAATAATCAGTTCGATGGCAAGGGAAAAACCCACCGTTCCCCAGATGATCGTGCGGATTTCTCCGAGATCACGGCCACGCTGTTCCGCGGCCGCCCGGAGACGTCCTTTTACGCCCATGCGACCCGCCAACACGAAGCTCACCACCGTGGCCAGTGTCATGATGCCCAAACCACCAATTTGGATCAGGATCAAAATGACTGCTTGGCCGAAATGGGACCAATAGGTGGCCGTGTCCACCACGTTCAAACCGGTCAGGCACACGGCTGACGTTGCGGTGAACAGCGCCGTGACAAACTCGGGGCTCTGCGGCCCACTTCGGGCAATGGGCAGCAGCAATAGCGAGGTGCCCAGCAAGATGAGCAACAAGAAACTGCCTGAGACCAGCTGGGCTGGGCTCAGGCCACGTTTCTGTTCCTCGGAAATTGAAGAATCCACGATTGGATACTCTATTCCGACCGCACCCTTATTACATAGGGGAGGCTAGATTTTTATGCGGCCTTCGACTGCGGGAAGGGCGATGTCGCTGCGGAAATGTGAGCCTGCCAGCGAGATTTCGTTGAGGGTCGCATAGGCTGCATCGCGCGCGTCGGCAAGCGTTTCGCCCGTGCCAATCACGTTGAGTACGCGTCCCCCGGAGGAAACCAAGGTGCCGTCGCGAAGCGAAGTGCCCGCGTGCAGCACGTTGTCATGGTCAGCGCCAGTGATCTCGCCCCCGGTGCGTGGATTCTCTGGGTAGCCTTCGGCGGCCAGCACTACGGTCAGCGCGTAGCCTGGTGCCCACTCGAGCGGTGGCTGATCAGCAAGCGTCCCGGTGGATGCGGCGTGAAGCAATTGCGCAAGAGGGGTTTTGAGCAGGGCCAACACGGCTTGGGTTTCTGGGTCGCCGAAACGGCAGTTGAACTCCACCACCGCGATGCCGTCCTTGCCCCAAGCCAAACCAGCATAAAGCAAGCCCTGGTAAGGGGTACCGCGCCGCACCATTTCCTTGGCTACGGGGACGCACACTTCGTCAACGATGCGCTGTACCCCGTCTTCTGGCAGCCATGGAAGTGGCGTGTACGCGCCCATTCCGCCGGTGTTGGGCCCCTCGTCGTTGTCACGCACGCGCTTGTGATCTTGGGCAGGCAGGAGCGGAACGACGGTCTCATGGTCTACCAGGCAGAACAGCGAAACTTCCGGGCCGTCGAGGTAGGACTCGAGCAGCACCGGATTGCCACCAGCGTGAACATCGTGAACATGGGCGAGAGCAGCCGCGCGGTCTTCGGTCACGACAACGCCTTTTCCTCCCGCGAGGCCGTCGTCCTTCACCACCCAGATTGGGCCGAAGCGATTGAGGGCAGCCTCGATATCTGCTTCGCTCGAGCCGACCGGCAGCATCTCCGCGTGGGCTGTTTTCACTCCTGCGGCTGCCATCACGTCTTTCGCGAACGCCTTCGATCCTTCAATCTGGGCGGCCGCCTTAGATGGACCAAAAACAGGGAAGCCCGCATCCCGAAGGGCATCAGATACGCCGGCGACTAGCGGGATTTCCGGGCCGATGACCACGAGGTCCGCCGCGACTTCTTGGGCGAGACGAACCATCGCCGCGGAATCGTCGACCTTGCCTTCGTGCAGGGTAGCAAGCTTTTCCATACCGGCATTACCTGGTACAACATGCAGCTCATCAACTACTGGATCTTTGGACATACCGAGCAAGAGGGCGTGTTCACGGGCGCCCGAACCGATCACCAAAATTCGCATGGCTTTCAGTTTAGCTGCCAGCGACACGGCACAGGCACTATCGTGGCTGTTATGAGCAGCGTATTTACTCGAATTATCAACGGTGAACTCCCTGGACGCTTTGTCTACCGAGATGAGCAAGTAGTGGCCTTTCTCACGATCGAACCGCTGGCCTACGGACACACCTTGGTCGTACCGGTTGAGGAAGTGGACAAGTGGACCGATCTCTCCCCGGAGCTGTGGGGGCACCTCAATGCCGTCGCCCAGCGGGTAGGTCAGGCAATCATCAGCGAGTTTGATTGCCAGCGCGCCGGCTACATCATCGCCGGGTTCGACGTCCCACACACCCACATCCACGTCTTCCCCACCAATCAGATGTCCGACTACGACTTCCGCAATGCCATGGCGATGGACGCTACCGACCCTACTGCCATGGATGAAGCCGCCGAAAAACTGCGCCGTGCACTGGACCAATCTCGTACCGCGTAGGGGGCAGTTCCCCAGCTCAAACGCTGGTGTTTCCCCTACTGCCCCACCGGTGCTCTTTCTCCATGGCACCCTGGGCTCGCCAGGCAACTTGGCAAGAAGTGCCCGGGCGGTACAGCTAGCTGGTCGACGCGCCGTCGCCTTGGAATATAACAACCGCGGCACTGGTGGTTTGGATCGCTCCATCGCGGAAGTTACCGAGTTTGCAGAGCGCTTTTCGACGCTCGATATCGTCGGCCATTCCATGGGCGGATTGGTGGGTCTCGGGGTGGCGCACAATCTTGGCTCTCGAGTTCGCACGTTGGTGGGAGTTGGGGCATGTTGGCGGGGCGTCCCCAACAGGGGTTGGAACCGCTACTCCGCGGTGCTAGGCCAAGGCTATCGAGACGCATTACTTCCCCGGGAACCAGTGTTGCCCACCTCGACTCGGGTGGTCTCGGTGGTCTCCGACGCCGACAAAACAGTGCCGGTTTCCTCAGCTAGCTTGGGAGAAGTCATCACCGTTCCCGGGGTACACCATGCGCATTTAGGCAATCAAGCGGAAGCCATAGTGCGCGCGCTGGGGCTGAGTTCCTAGCCCTTCCCCAGTGGCCGCGGCGCTAGCTGGATCTAGGTAGACACACCGTGAATGTGGTGCCTACTCCCAGCTCAGATTCAACGGTGACGCTTCCTTGGTGCTGTTCCACGAGTGACTTCACAATCGCCAGGCCCAGGCCCGAACCACCGGAGGCGCGCGAACGGGACGAATCGGCCCGGTAGAACCGTTCGAAGACGTGGCTAGCTACCTCTTCGGACATCCCGCACCCGTTATCGATGACATCGACACACACGCACGTTCCCTCAAGGCGGACCCGAACTGTCACATCTGCGCCACCATGCACCAACCCATTGTTGATCAGATTGGTAAATACCCGGTGAATCTTGAGTTGATCCCCCAACACGATGGGGACGTCGTCTGCATCATTGGTAACAGTGATCATCCGGTTCGGGTGCGCCGCACGCATCGACGACGCCACGTTCAGCACCAGCTCGAAGATGTCTACCTTTTCCCGTTTGGTAGGTGAACCTTCTGCTCGGGTCAACGAAAGTAGGTCTTCGACCAGGTAGCCCATACGCCCGGCCTCTTCGTTTACCTTTGCAAGCACTTTGTCTGCGTCGGGCATCGCCCCAGATTGATATAACTCTGTGTATCCCCGGAGTGAAGTTAATGGAGTGCGCAGCTCATGGGATGCGTCCCCCACGAAACGACGCATCTGCTCCTCTTTAGACCTCGATTCCTCAATGGAACGCTGTAGTTGGGACAACATGACGTTTAAGGCGACCGAGAGGCGTCCAACTTCAGTGGACGTCGGCAAGCTAGGCACACGCCGGTCCAGGTCGCCCGCGGCGATGGACGCAGCGGTCCGCTCGACGTCGCGAAGCGGGCGCAAAGCCTTACGCACACCCCAGAACGAAACCAAGCCGAGCAGGGACAGCACTATCAACCCGATGACGATCTGAGTGGCCATGAGCCGGTCGATGATGCGATCCTCGCGGCGTAGGTTGAGGGCCACAATGGTGCGGATGCCGTCTCGTTGTCGAGAAATCACTCGCCAGCGGGAATTGGAGTCGCCACCGGCGGCTGAGCCTACAGTGAAGAGCTGGTCGTCGTATTTCACTTCGGAGAGATTGGGGGCAGAGTCCGAGTCATTGAGAATTAGCCTGCTGCCATCCTGGAATATCTTTTGCACGTAGAAGTCGCTGGGGGGACGAGCCGTAGATGAGTCCGGGCGAAGGAAGTCATTGCGGGCCGCCCACCCCGTGGCTGCATTGGTGAGGTCTTGATCAACGCGGGACAAAGTGAACTCACGCATGATCCCATTGACCACTAGCGCACTAGCAGCAAGACCTGCGGCGGCGATGACCACCATCACCATCACGAGGAGACTACGTAGTGGAATTTCTTCCAGTACGCTCAGCCTCCGAGGTTCCTCCGGCTCGAAGTTGGGAGCCGAGGGCACCTGCGGATCCATGCTATTCACAAACGAACCTAATTATCCTTGATAACCGTGCGCGGAGTACGCAGCACGTAGCCTACGCCTCGCACCGTTTGGATGAGTGGGGTCTCGCCGGTGTCGATCTTGCGACGCAGGTAGGAGATGTAGGATTCGACCACGTTGCCGTCACCACCGAAGTCGTAGTGCCACACGTTGTCGAGAATCTTTGCCTTGGACAGCACAACTTCAGCATTGAGCATCAGGTAGCGCAGCAGGTTGAATTCAGTTGGGGAAAGCTCGACGATTTCACCAGCCTTGGTCACCTCGTGGGTCTCGTCGTTGAGCACCAGGTCGGCGTACTCCAAGACCGCCGAGGATGCGTCGTTGTTGTCGATGACCGACCCACGTCGCAGGATAACTCGCAGGCGGGTGATGACTTCCTCGAGAGAAAATGGCTTGGTGACGTAGTCATCAGCGCCGATGGTCAGACCGTGGATCCGGTTTTCCACCGCGTCCTTAGCGGTCAGGTAAAGCACAGGTCCATCGAAACCCTCAGCACGGAGCTTGGACAGCAGCTCAAAGCCGTCGAAGCCCGGCAGCATGACGTCCAAGATGAACGCATCCGGGCGGAATTCACGCGCCACCCGGAGGGCATCTGTGCCCGATGGTGCGGTTGCGACATCAAATCCCTGAAACTTCAGGCTCACCGTCAACAATTCGACGATGTTCGGCTCGTCGTCGACAACAAGCACTTTCACAGCGGGCTCGCTCATGAGATCCTTCTTCTACGATTGGATTAATTGGATGATTCCAGTATTCCCTATCGCACTGCCCCGAGACTGATTGGTCGCTGAACGTTTTCTGTGAGGGTTGAGCTGCGGGTTTCCCACAGCCACTGCCATCGGCTCCGCTAGCCCCACTTCACATCCGCCAAATCCACCCCTTCCGCTTGCGCTTGAGCTTCCACCAACTGCAGCAAGTAACCGGCCAGGCCCTCATAGGTATCAGCAAAACGGTCGTCAGCAACATACATGCGTGCCAAGCACACCTGTTTCGCGGGCGTACACTCATACCACTGCGCAATCTGCGCCCGATGCCGCAAAACCAACTCCCGAGCAGCTTCCGATCCCGGCGCGACCTCCTCAGCATGGGCTGCGGCGAGCGCGGCGTTGAAGTCGGCCATTTCCTGCTTGACCGCCGCAAAGTCTTCCTTGCTCATATGCTGCTGCTTACGCTGGGCCTGCTCCCATTCTGGAGTATCCCCCCAGCGCTGTTTCGCCTCTTGCTCATAGTCGTACCACTGCTGTCCAAAAGCTTGTGCTTTTTCGGTCATAGTGAGTTTCCCTTCCAATAGGAGATTGACTGCAGCTTGCATCCGCTGCAGGTGAACGAGTTGCGATTGGAGGTGGCGCTGTTGCGCGCGGAGCCGTTCAGTGCGGCTGGATTGGCCGTCGACAATTGCGCTGATGTCTTTGAGAGACATTCCGGTTTCGCGATACACCAATATTTCCCACGCCTTGTCCACATCGCTTTCGGTGTAGAGCCGGTAGTCTCCCCACGTGCGGTAGCTGGGGCTAAGCAGACCGATGCTGTCCCAGTGACGCAGTGTGCGGGTTGAGATGCCGAGCAGGGACGCGGCCTCGCCAATCGTTAGTTCCTCATTCACGTCTTCCACCTTTCACTTTGACGCTACGTGAAGGTCAATAGCTGTGGTTTTTTGTTTTGCATACTGTACCGAACGTTCATTACAGTTACGGCTTATGACTTCGCAACGACGGTGGCTCTTCTTCGGCCTGATCAGCATTGGCCTTTACCTCGTTGGCATGGACAATTCCATCCTGTTCACCGCGCTTCCCTCCCTGCAAGAACAACTCCACACGACCGAAAACCAAGGTTTGTGGATCATCAACGCCTATCCGCTCACCATGTGTGGGCTGTTGTTGGGAACAGGGACGCTGGGCGATCGGATCGGACACCGGCGAATGTTTCTGTGGGGTCTAGCAACCTTTGGCGTCGCCTCCCTGGCCGCAGCTTTTTCCCCGTTAGCCTGGCTTTTGGTGCTGGCCCGCGGCCTGTTGGGCGCTGCGGCTGCAGCCATGATGCCAGCAACCTTGGCCCTCATCCGGGTTACCTTTGAGTCCGAGCGGGAACGTAACACTGCCATCGGCATTTGGGGTTCCGTTTTCGTGCTTGGGGCGGTTTCTGGGCCACTCATCGGCGGCGTGTTGTTGGAATACTTTTGGTGGGGCTCCATTTTCCTCATCAATGTCCCCATCGCAGCGGTGACGTTGGTAGCGACATTAGCTGTTGCGCCTCCCAACATGCCCAACCCGGCGAAGAAGTGGGACTTCCTAGCCTCTTGTTTGGCTTTGCTCACGCTCTCCGGATTGGTCATGACTATCGAGCAGGCAGTGTCGCCGCACCGGTCGGTCCCCGCTCTCATTTTTGGCCTTGTCGCGCTACCAGTAGGCGCGGTCGCCTTCCATCAACGGCAACGCGCGCTGATTGATCCGTTCATCGATTTCAGTTTGTTTCGCAATCCTATTTTCCTGGGTGGTTTCTTGGGTGCTGGGATCTCTACGCTCTTGATGTCCGGTTTGCAGCTGTTGACTTCGCAGCGGTTCCAACTCGTTGCTGGGTTCACGCCATTTGAAGCTGGGTTGCTCGCCGTCGCTATGGCCGGCAGCGCATTCCCATCGTCGATCCTGGCTGGTGTGTTCCTTGACCGCATCGGTTTCCGGACGCTCATGGCAGGCAGCTTCACAAGCTTCGGCTGCGGAGCGGTGATCTGCGCACTTTCGCTGTCCCAACCTCCTATATTCGTGGGTGGACTGCTGCTCACCGGGTTAGGCACCGGGGCAATTGCTTCGTGTTCTTCCGTGGCAATCATCAACAGCGCCCCGCTCAACAAGGTAGGGATGGCATCCTCAATCGAGGAGGTTGCGTACGAGTTCGGAGCCCTCATCGCGGTGGCACTATTCGGCAGTTTGCTGTCCCAACTTTTTGCCGTGTTTGCACCACCCGGGGTAGAAATCACGCACCCGCTTGTCGACGCCGCCTTCCACCCCTTCGACCTGGCCTACCTGACCATAGTGGTCATCCTCGCAATCTTGGCGTTTGTGACCAGCCTGATCTGCCTTCGACTTTTCCGCGCACGGACGCTGGAGGTCAACGTTGCGCACTAGCAAGCGGACCGAAATCCTCCAGGCAGCGATCGAACTCATCGAGGTTGGCGGAGTGGAAAGCGTCACTTATGAGGCGCTGGCCACGCACTCCGGGTTGAGTAAAAGCGGGTTGGTGTACCACTTCCCTTCCCGGCATGACATCTTGCTCGGCGTACACCAATTCCTGGCACAGCGATGGGCCGAGGAATTGGTTGCTGCTGGTGGCGCGCCTGCCCACGAGTTAGATCAGGTGGATCGCTTGCGGGCGTACATCCTGACCTTAAGCAGGAAGGCCACAAGGGCGGATCTGCTGGTGGCGATTGACGCGCACTCCCACCCGGACTACCTCGCGCAGTGGCAGCAGGTCACCTCGCTGTGGTCGCCCGGCCCGGATGACCCTGACTACGCTTTGCGTCTGCAAGCTGACGGGCTCTGGCTGCATGACCAAGTCAGTGAGGTGCCACTGACTCCAGAGCAACGCGAACTACTTACCCAGCAACTTTTATCCCAGCTCGACAGGCGCAACTAGGGGCAGCCAATTAGGGTGATGCGTATGCATTCAGCGCTTACGCATCGCACTGACCGTGGCACGGTCACTGCTTGGGCGTTGTGGGACTGGGGTTCCTCCGCCTTCAACGCCGTCTTAGTCACTTTTGTCTTTTCGGTTTATCTCAAGGATTCCGTCGGCGCGTCCATTCCCGATGCCGCCGCCCACTACGGCTTTGCGATGGCCGCCGCGGGTATCCTCATCGCCGTTATCGCACCAGTTCAGGGACGTCGAACCGATGTCAAGGGGCATCGCCGTCGCGCGGTGCGGGTTTGGACCCTAGTCACGGTATGTTTGATGGCCAGCTTGTTCTTCGTCCGCAACGACGCCCCCTGGTACTTCTACTTGGGCTGCACAATCATGGCGGTGGCCTCGGTGACGTTTCAATTCGCCGAAGTTCCTTATTTCGCGATGTTGGCACAAGTGTCCACGAAACAAACGGTCGGGCGGGTGTCTGGCTATGGTTGGGCGGCTGGCTACTTCGGTGGGATCTTCCTGCTCCTGATCTGCTTTGTTGGCTTCATTTCGGGTTCCGGGGAGACCCGGGGTCTGCTCGGACTACCGATCGAAGGTGGCCTCAACATTCGCCTCGTAGCGGTGCTGGCGGCGGTGTGGCTGCTGGTGTTTGGGCTACCAGTAATGTTTCGAGTCCCGGAGATCCCCGCTGATCCCAAAGCCGCGAGGCAATCTTTTACCCAGGCCTACCGAAACCTGTTTAGCGAGGTAGCGCAGCTGTGGCGCACCGATCGCAACTCCGTGTTCTTCCTGCTTGCCTCGGCGGTGTTTCGTGATGGGCTAGCCGGAGTGTTTACCTTCGGCGCGATTCTGGCCGTGTCCGTTTATGGAATTTCGGCCAGCGACGTGCTGCTCTTCGGCGTCGCAGCCAATGTCGTGTCCGCGCTGGGCGCGGTGCTAGCTGGATATTTGGATGACATCATTGGTCCGAAACCCGTGATCGTCGTGTCACTGCTGTGCATGATCCTAGACTGCGCTGTGCTGTACCTGGTGTCCGGAGCGACAATGTTCTGGATCTTCGGGCTGATTCTGTGCTTGTTTGTCGGCCCGGCGCAGTCCGCGGCCCGCACTTTTCTCACGCGGGTCTCCCCACCAAGGCGCGAGGGCCAAATGTTCGGCCTCTATGCCACCACGGGCCGCGCGGTCAGCTGGCTAGCTCCGGGGGCGTTTGCCATCTTCGTGGCGCTTTTCGACGCCGATCGCGCTGGGATCATCGGGATCGGCCTGATCTTGCTGCTGGGTTGCCTTCTTATGCTTTCCGTCGCATCGCCACGAAAATAGCTTGCAGGTGCTGATCAAGCAATAGCAAAAGCGGTGGTGACTACCTTGCTTGGGTAGTTACCACCGCTTCGTCGATAAGCTAGGCGGGTTTAGACGCTCTTAGCTACCAAATCATCCAGGGAAGCTGGGTGGATCAGGTAAGGGGCGATTTCCAGGACGGTGCGAGCACCGGTCTCGCCGGCCTGAGCCAGGCGGTGCGCTGCACGTCCGTAGGCGACCATTGCGCCTGCGGTGAAATCTGGGTTGCGCTCGAGCTTGAGGGTGTACTCGATCAGGTGCTGGGTGTCGCCGATTTTGCCGGCGGTGACCACGTGGCCGCCGTGTGGCATGCCGGTGTGCTCAGCATCGAAGACTTCGTCAGTGATGAAGTTGACTTCAACTTCGTAGCCAACGAAGTAGTCCGGCATGGTGCGGATGCTGTTTTCGATAGCCTCGAGGTCAGCGCCATCTTCCGCCACGATCCAGCACTGACGCAGGTGCGCGTTCTTGCCGGTGATACCTTCACCCTGGCGTGTCCGGGCCTTATCCAGCGCGTCTTCCGCGGGGATGGTGTACTGCACGGCCTTCTTCACACCGTCGATGCGGCGCAGGGCATCGGAGTGACCCTGCGAGAGACCAGGGCCCCAGAACGTGTGTTGGTCATTGTCCGTCATCACGGCGTCGGCGTAGACGCGGTTGAGGGAGAACATGCCAGGGTCCCAGCCGGTGGAGATCACTGCGACGTGGCCAGATTCCTTTGCCGCGGCATCCATTTCGGCGCGGTGGCGTGGGATTTCATTGTGGTTGTCGTAGGTGTCAACCGTGTTGTAAAGCTTGGCCAAGTTGGCAGCTTGTTCTGGCATGTCCGTAGCGGATCCCAGGCAGAGGTAAAGCACGTCGATGTTGTCAGTGTGCTTTTCGATGTCTGCAATAGGGATGACCGGTGCGGAGGTGTCCAGGGATTCACGACGCGAGAACACACCCACGAGATCGATGTCAGGCTGCGAGGCGATAACTTGCTCGACACTCTTGCCCAAGTTGCCGTAGCCGATAATTGCGGCACGAATATTGCTCATGTTGGTGTCCTTTCCACAAACGAGCATTGCTTAGATGCTCAATCCTACTGGTTGTGCCCGATTCGGCCCGATTAAATTCATCGGCTTTCAACAATTCCCATCGAATTGACAACGAGCCCACGGGTTGCGCCAACGGGTGATACTTTCGGACGACTCTTAAGGACGCGGAATATTTCGGACGTTGGACTTCGCCAAATCGAGCATCCGGCCCACGCCTCCGCCGAACACGGTGCGCGTCGCAGCCTTGGAAAAACCAAGGATCTGTTCGAAAGTGATGTTTGGTGGGATGGATAGCGCATTCGGATCCGTCACGACGTCGACAAGCACCGGCCCATCAAAAGCCAGCGCCTTTTCCAACGTCTTGCGCAGGTCGCCGGGCTTTTCGACGCGAAACGCCTTGATACCGGCGGCTTCCGCAATGGCGGCGTAGTTGACGCCCTCGTGATCGGTTTCGAACTCGGGGAAGCCCTGCACCAGCATCTCCAGCTTGACCATGCCAAGGGAGGAGTTGTTGAAGGTCACGATCTTCACCGGCAGCTGGTGCAGCTTGACGGTGAGCAACTCACCGAGCAGCATGCTCAGACCGCCGTCGCCGGACATGGATATCACCTGGCGGTTGCGGTTAGCTGCCTGCGCGCCGATGGCGTGTGGTAGCGCGTTGGCCATCGTGCCGTGGCGGAAGGATCCGATAAGTTCGCGTTGCCCGGAGAAATTGTTGATGTAGCGCGCAGCCCACACGTTGCACATGCCGGTGTCCACGGTGAAAACAGCGTCATCAGCTGCGAGTTCATCCAACATATCCGCGACCAATTCGGGGTGGATCGGGGTGTGCTTCTGCATCTTGTTGGTGTAGGCCTCGATGACAGTTTCCAGCTTGCGATGGTGTTCGCGCAGCATCGCATCCAGGAACTTACGGTTAGTCTTTTCTTCCACGTGTGGCAGGATGTTTTCGATCGTGGCTGCCACATCGCCCACCACCGGGTGCTTCACGGTGGTGCGTCGGCCGATGGCGGCCGCATTGATGTCGACCTGGGCCACGTTCTTCTTCGGCAGGAACTCCGAGTAAGGGAAGTCGGTTCCTAGCAGAATGAGCAGGTCAGCGTCGTTGGTGGCATCGTGGCAGGCGCCATAGCCGAGGAGCCCCGACATGCCGACATCGAAGGGGTTGTCGTGCTGGATGTACATCTTGCCACCCAGCGCGTGCCCCACGGGCGCCTTGATCTTCTCAGCGAGCGCGAGCACTTGTTCCCGGGCATCCTTGCAGCCAGCGCCACAAAACAGAGCCACCGTGTCGGCCTCATTAATGGCCTTGACTAGGTCCGCCGCCTGGGCTGGGTGCGGGAACACCACCGGTTTATCGACGGCCACCTTCGAATTCAAGTAGGTGTCATCCTCCGCATCGCACATCGAAATGTTGCCTGGCAGAACCAGCACAGAAACGCCGTTACCACCCATCGTCGATTGAATTGCGTGGTGCAGAATCCGGGCGCCCTGGGCTGGGTCATTAACTAACTCGCAGTAGCCGGAACACTCGTTGAAGAGCATCTCTGGATGCGTCTCCTGGAAGAAGTGCGAGCCGATTTGGGGGCTCGGGATATGGCTGGCGAGCGCCAGTACCTTCGCGCCGTTGCGGTGTGAATCATAAAGCCCCTGGACCAGGTGGGTATTACCTGGCCCACAGGAGGCGGCACAGACCGCCAATTCGCCGGTAACCAGTGATTCCGCGCCCGCAGCAAAGGCGGCCGCCTCCTCATTGCGGACGTGGACCCACTCGATGCTCGATTCCCGGACCGCGTCAGAAATTGGGTTGAGGCTGTCGCCCACCAACCCAAAGATTCGCTTTACACCTTGCTTTTCCAACGCTTGCACTAGCTGTGCCGCAAAAGTTTGCGCCATCTCTACCTACTCCTTGATTGTTGACTCTTACGCAATCAAGTGTGCGCCTAATCGGGAGATTTCGCCACCGCCGCCAAGCGCTACCTATAGGTCGAGCTGTAAAATAGCCAGGTCAAGCCGTTGATTATTCTTATCGCCCACGCCGGGGAACAGTCCTACTCGGCGAAAGCCCAGCTTTTCATGCAGCTTTATCGACGCCACGTTGCCGGCCTCAATATTGGCCAGCATCACTCTCAAACCCTGCTCTCGCGCTTCCGTAATCAGGGACTCCATCAAGGATCCCGCGAGCCCCCGCCCATAAAAACCCTCGCGGATATAAACCGAGTTTTCCACCGTGAACCGGTATCCCGCAGCCGGCCGATACTGACCATATCCCGCAAAACCCACCACTTGCCCGGAAATTTCCGCGACCAGAACGTGATGGGAGCGCAGCCAATCCTGGCGGTTTTCCACCGTGACCGGCTCTAGCAGCCAGGATGCCACAGTATTGAGTACAGCATGGTTGAAGATTTCCGCGATCGCCTCAGCATCTGCGAGGGAAGCTGGACGAATCTCAGGGCTTGCAGCCAAGTTTTGGGAAGTCACCAGACCGTTATAGTCGCTCGACCACCTAGCGTGCCAACTAAGTTACGAGGCATTGGACTGAACTAGAGAGCCCGCCAGCAAAACAGACCAGATCAACAGCGCACTAAACACACGTTGACCTGGCCTAATTGAGCTGGAGACGAGACTTGAACTCGCAACCTACGCATTACAAGTGCGTTGCGCTACCGATTGCGCCACTCCAGCACCATGCAGCTACCTTGCGTTGAGGCAAAGGCAGGAAGCACGAGAAATCATGCTACATCACAATTCGCACGCATTCCAACAAGCCAGTATGTGGCCAGATCCAGCAACCACTCACCCGAACCGAAACCAGACAAGACGGTAGGGTAAAAACGTCACGCCAACAACCGTCGATAAGGCCGAGGAGGGACTTCTATGGGCTGGCTGCCGGACTGGCTGCATCGACCCAAACGTATCGCAACGATTGACGCTGCCAAAGCGGCGCCACCGCCATCCCCCTTGGCGCCGATTAACTTGCAGGACCCCGGCCAAGTCGCGGGCGTCATGCACATTGCGGCACGCATCGGCGATATCCTCTTGAGCTCGGGCACCGGCAACAACGACGCCAAAGCCCAGATTCGGGCTGTGACCTCGGCGTACGGCTTACACTATGCGCACGTGGATATCACGATGAACACCATCACGATCTTCACCCACATGGGTTCATTCAAAACTCCGGTGAGCGTGTTTCGAGTAGTCAATCGCCTGGGGACCAATTTCGGCCAACTGGCGGAAGTAGACCGTTTGATCCGCTCGATTCAGGCAGGTGCCACATCGCCAGAGCTAGCGGAGCAAATCCTGGATGAGATTCTGTTGTCCCGGCCGGCCTATCGTTTTTGGAAATTCAATGGTGGTTGGGCGGTCATGGCAGCGGCGGTTGCGGTGCTCTTGGGCGGTGGCTGGCTCGTCGCATCGATCTCGTTCTTCGTAGCCGCGGTCATCATGACCGGCTCTGAATGGCTTGACAAACAGGGGCTTCCCCCGTTCTTCCAAAATCTTTACGGCGGCTTCGTCGGCACGGTTCCGGCGGGGATCGCCTATTGGTTTGCGCTGGAACGAGGCTTGCAAGTCGCGCCGTCCCAGATTATTGCGTCCGGGATCGTGGTGATGCTGGCAGGTTTGACCCTGGTCCAAGCACTCCAAGACGGCATCACGGGTGCGCCGGTGACCGCTAGCGCCCGATTCTTCGAAACGATGCTGCTCACCGGCGGAATCGTTGCTGGTGTGGCAATCGGCATCCAGGTTTCCAGTGCGATTGGTGTCGAACTACCACCGTTACAGACTTCGGCACCGCCTAACTTCCAGTCCGCCACCGTGAAGGTACTGTCGGGCGCGATCGCTTCGGCGGCCTTCGCCGTCGCCTGCTTCGTGGAATGGAAGTCCATGTGGATCGCCGGCCTGGCAGCAGCCGCGGGTTCCAGCGTGTATTACTTCCTGCTCATTCCCAACGGGGTTGGTCCGGTGGTGTCCACGGGTATCTCGGCGACCATCATCGGCCTCGCCGGTGGTTTGCTCGCCCGCCGCTTCTTGATCCCTCCCCTGATCGTCTCCGTGTCCGGCATTACGCCGTTGCTGCCCGGCCTGTCGATCTACCGTGGCATGTACGCCATCCTGAACGAGCAAATGCTGATCGGCTTTTCCAACATGGCCCTCGCGCTCGCGATCGCTACCGCATTGGGCGCGGGCGTGGTTCTTGGTGAATGGACCGCCCGCAAGCTGCGCCGTCCACCGCGTTTCAACCCTTACCGTGGTTTCCGTCGCCGTCGTCGATTCTTCAGCAAACAGGTTTCTCCGTATATGTAACAACTCCGAGTAGTAAACAGCGAGCAAACATTGCCCGCATATGTCCCCTAATTATTGCAGTGGCGTATTATGGAAGCCTACGTGTGTTTTTGCTGCTGCCGCGTGCGACATCCAACTGGTTGAAACTGGACGCGGCCCCGGCGAAACGACCTTTCCAGCTTTCGATTCCAGGAGGATCCTTGCCACCCAAGGTGACTGACACCCGCACCGCATCCGCTGAAGCTCTCCACGCCGTTGAGGCGGAAACTGCGCTGGCTGCTCGGCGAATCGTCGCAACTTATTCCCACGATTTCCTCGACGCGGTGACCCTATCCTGCATGTTGGGCGTAGAACCAGAGGGCCTGATCTACCGCAAGGTGGCAGCTGAGCACGAGGAAGCACAGCCAAAGAAGGCTGCCAAGCGCACCCGCAAGGCAGCAGCTAAAAAGACCACTAAGAAGGCTGCAAAGAAGACGACGAAGAAAACTGCAGCTAAAAAGACCACTAAGAAAACGACGAAGAAGACCACCAAGAAGGCCTAACCGGGCAGCGCCTGCACTTTCCGACGCTCCCGAGCAACCACTTTCTTACTTCGTCGCGCAATCTAAGGCAGGTGTACCCGTTGAGCAACAACAGCTTCGTTGTAGTTGCTAACCGACTTCCCGTTGACCGAGCTAAGGACGGCTCGTGGCAGCCCAGCCCGGGAGGCCTAGTCACCGCCTTGGCTCCGGTGCTGGAAAAGCACCAGGGCTGCTGGGTCGGGTGGCCCGGCAACGCCGGGGAACACCTCGAACCTTTCCGCACCGACAGTGGCGTCTTGCTGCACCCCGTCACCCTCACCGAAGCCGACTATGAGCTGTTTTACGAGGGTTTCTCCAACGCCACACTATGGCCTCTTTACCACGACCTCATCGTGCCCCCGCGTTTCGAACGCAGCTGGTGGGAAGCTTACCGAGAAGTTAATTTGAAGTTCGCCGAAGCCGTTGCCGAGGTCGCTGCCCCATCAGCTACCGTGTGGGTCCAGGACTACCAATTGCAGCTGGTCCCCGGTATTTTGCGACAAATCCGCCCCGATCTCACCATTGGTTTCTTCCTCCACATCCCGTTTCCCGGCGCGGAACTCTTTCGTCAGCTTCCTTGGCGCGAGGAGCTCATGCGCGGGCTTTTGGGCGCTGATTTGATTGGTTTCCATTCGGTAGACAATGCCCAGAACTTCCTCGCTCTCGCCGCTCAGGTCGCGGGTGCGGCTGGGTCTCATATCGGCCAGCCGGACGAATTAGAGGTCGAAGGTGAGGCGTCGATTAGGCAGGTCACAGCTAAGATTACGGCGCCTGATGGCCGAAAGGTTGGGGTGGCGGCCTTCCCTATTTCGATCGACTCGGCTGAAACCGCGAAGCTTTCCCAGCATAAGGGGGCGCTGCGTAGTCGAGTGGGTGAGCGGACTCTGATCCTGGGTGTTGACCGATTGGACTACACGAAGGGGATTTTGCAGCGCCTACAGGCCTTCGAGGAACTACTGGAGTCCGAAGCGATCGCACCTGATGAGGTGGTGTTTGTGCAGATCGCCACGCCGTCGCGCGAGCGCATCGACCACTACCGAAAAACCCGCTACGAGGTGGAAGCCGCTGTCGGTCGCATCAATGGCCTGTACGGCGAAATTGGCGAGCCTGTAGTGCACTATATCCATCGTCCCGTGCCTAAGCCCCAGCTCATGGGCTATTACGCCGATGCCGATATCATGCTCGTTACCCCGTTTAAGGACGGCATGAACCTGGTGGCCAAGGAGTACGTCGCCTGCCATGACGACGGCTCCGGGGCCCTGGTCCTCAGCGAGTTCGCCGGGGCCGCCGCCGAGCTTAACGACGCCTACCTGTGCAATCCACACGACCTGGAATCGATCAAGCGCCAGCTACTCGCGGCGATCACGGATGTGCGTGCAGGAAGCGAAAGTGCCCAGACTCGTATGCAACAGCTGCATGATCAAGTGATGACCCATGATGTTGACCTGTGGGCACGCAGCTTCCTGGGCGCATTGGAGAACCACGCATGAGCCGACGCACCATTCCACTGCTTTTCTCCGGTCTCGTTGCAGGCACCGCGCTGGTCGCCTGCACTCCCCCGCACAATAGTGACATCACCTGGCAAATCAACGAGGTCTACCTGGACCCGGCAACACCTGCATCGCTGCCGGGTGATGTCACCGCAACCATGGTGATGGGTGGTGCGACTGTCACAGGTGACACGGGCTGCGCGGCGTACCAAGGTCGGGTGAAGTTCGATAATCTCGATGACCCCCATTCCGTGACTTTCAGCACGATGCGTTTCCAGGAAACCCAATGCATCGGTGCCCAGCGCTACTTTCACGATGCCCTAGTAACCCTGTTAGACGGGGAATTCGCCGTGACCAAGACTGACAAAGAAATGCGACTGACGAAACAGCCAGCGGGTTTGGATGCGCCGTCGATAAGGCTTGTCGCGACGCAGTAGTGGCCGTGCACTAAGTTAGTAGGCATGGATTTTGCCTCTGCAGCAGACGTGACCTCAGCCCTTGTCCGTGTAGCCGATGTGCCTCGATTGCTGGTGATTTCGGACTTTGACGGCACGCTCGCAGACTTTTCTGTGGATCCCTACAACGTCCCCGTGAACCAAAAGTCGATTGCGATGCTGCAAGAACTCGGCACCCTCCCAAACACTTTCGTGGCGATTCTTTCTGGCCGCCATCGGGAAGGCTTGGCCCAGGTGTCTGGCGCGCCCGAAGGAATCGTGCTGGCAGGCTCGCATGGGGCTGATGCCCATGTTCTCAGCGACTCGGAAGCAACGGCCCTCGAAGAAGTTGCTGTCCAGCTGGAGAAACTTGTCGAGTCTGTCTCGGGTGCTTTCGTGGAACGCAAACCTTTCAACTGCGTGCTGCACTACCGCGATGTCTCTGAGGACCTCCAACAGCAGCTCATCGCTGGCGCAAACGACATCGCAGTGCCGGGGGCACATCAGATTCCAGGCAAATTTGTCATCGAGTTCTCGGTAGTGGATATCACCAAGGGCACCTGGATTACCGAAGCACGCGAGCGCTACGAGGCCGACGCGGTGGTGTTCTTCGGCGACGACGTCACCGATGAACACGGCTTCCGCGCCCTGGGCCCTGCTGATCTTGGCATCCGCGTGAGCGAAGGTCCCACCGCCGCTCACATTCGTATCCCAGATACCGCTGCGGTGGCTGCCACCCTCGAGGAGCTGTATCAGCTGCGAGCTGACGCCACGGTAGAACCCGCGTAGAAGCTGGTCTTCAAGATCTTTCGGGGCACCTCGACTTCGCGGTCGGCAAGGTGCGCGTCGATAAGCAGGTGCAGCATGTGCCCGGCGGCCGCCCCCTTCGCGCGATTCGGCTGAATGATGGTGGTGACATCGCGCTGCAGTGCGGTAGAAATCCCATCGAAACCCGTCACGCTGAGGTCCTCCGGCACCCGAATGCCTCGCTGGCGCGCGTATTCCAGCACCCCAAGCGCCATCGAATCCGTCGTGCAGATCACCGCGGTGAGCTCGGGGTGCGTTTCCAGCAGCTCCCGAGCGGCATCGATGTTGTTGGGCGCGTCGTTGATGTGGCGTTCGACCACCGGCACCGAATTCGGATCAATGCCCGCAGCCGCCAGCACCTCCAGCGCGCCCTGCACACGAGCTTGCTGCACATGCAGCCTTGCCGACGCCAACCGCGCCTCATCCACCGGGCCGTCATTTCGCTTACGGTCCAGGCGAATCGCCAAGATCCCGATGTTGCGGTGGCCGGCGGCCAGCACAGCTTCGGCAGCCGGTTTGATTGCTTCCCGGTCGTCGATCCCGACGAACGGCAGATCAGTGTCATTCGGTTGATCGCACACGACGATCGGGAGTCGCCGCATCCGTGCCGCTTCCAGATAGGGATCGTCGCAGGCCACGGAGTAAACCACGAAACCATCCACGACCGCCCGGGATAGCAACTGTGGCGGGTTGATGCCTGATTCGCCATCTGGTCCAGCCGGGATCAGCGTCAGAGAGACATGCGAACCAAACGATGCCTCTGCCATGCCTGCCAGAAAATCGACCGAGGCTAAGTCTTCGAAGGCGTAGGACAGGTGATCGGTGAAGAGAACGCCGATAGTGTCGGTGCGACGCGTGCGCAGCGAACGGGCAGTCGGGTCAGGACCCGGATAACCGATGCGCTCCGCGGTAGCCAAAATCTTTTCACGCAAGGCCGGAGATAGCTGCTCAGGACGGTTATACGCATTTGAAACAGTGGTGCGTGAAACCCCAAGTTCCGCCGCGAGCGATGCCAACGTGCCGCGACCCGATCTACGTTTCGACATGCCTGAACTCTAACACTTAGCAACCCAAGTCCGTATTCACTTAGATTTACTTATTGAAAATTGGTTTGACATAGCGGGCGCGTGCGACTTGGCTATTATCCATGAATTCCGGAAATTTACTATCCCGCAAAGTGGCACGCACCGCCACCGCTCTCCTAGCTAGTGCCGCCGCCGCTATCGGTTTGAGCGCCTGCTCAACTTCCGAGGACTCGTCCAAGACGGCAGAAACCAAGGATGCCATCAGCATCGTCGCCTCGACCCCAATCTGGGCCGATGTAGCCGATCTCGTCGTTGACGATGACAGTATCAAGATCGAATCCATCATCGAAGGCAACAACATCGATCCGCACGGTTTCGAGCCTTCGGCGGCACAGATGGCAAAAGCCGAAAAGGCAAACATTATCGTCGCCGGTGGCGGCGGATACGACTCTTGGCTCTATTCGGCCGTTGACGAAAACAAGGTCATCCACGCATTGCCGCTGACCGAGCATGATCACGAAGGGCACGATCACGAAGGTCACGACCACGGCACCGAAGCAGCAGCCGGCCACGAGGGCCACAACCACGGCACCGAAACAGCCACCGCCACCGCAGCAGCCGGCCACGAGGGCCACAACCACGGTGGAGCCGAGGGCGCTGCGGACAATGAGCACATTTGGTACGACACGACTTCTTTGACTGAGGTCGCCAACGAGATCGCTAAGAAAGTCACCGAGTTAAAGCCTGGCGCCAAGGTCAATCCACAGGCAGTTGAGAAGAAGGTCGGTGAGCTGGACAAGCGCCTGCACGCGCTGCATGGTGCCGATGTCGCACAGACCCACCCGCTTGGTGACCACATCCTCGCCCACACTGAGCTGCACGATGTCACCCCTGAAGGCTACCGAAAGACCACGCTCTCCGAGTCCGAGCCAGCTGCTGCTGATGTCAACGCCTTCCTCGAGGCCATCGAAGCTGGGAAGATTCAGGTCCTGTTGGACTCCCCACAGACCGAGACTGAATACTCTAAGAAGATCCGTTCCGCTGCTGAAGCCAAGCACATCCCGGTGGTTAACATCTACGAGACCCCGGAAAAGGGCACGAACTTCTTCGATCTCTATGATCAGACGATCACCAAATTGGAAGAAGCTACCAAGGCTGTTCCGCACACGCACTAATCAGGCAAAGTATTCTTAAACAGTGCTACTTCAGTTCAACGACGCAGCGGTGAGCCCGCTTTGGGAGAACCTCAATCTCGAGGTGTCCCCAGGCGAGTTCATCGCTGTTTTGGGCCCTAATGGCGCCGGGAAATCCTCCCTTCTGCACACGATCTTGGGCACTCGGCAACTCACCCGCGGAACGGTATCTGCGACCAAGAAGATTGGTTTCATCCCGCAACAGCGAATGTTTCCTGCGGAGCTACCGCTACGAGCGCGAGACTTGGTATCCCTTTCGCTGGCGCACGGCATCGTCCGCAATCGCCACGCATCCGCCGATCGAGTCAATGCCCTGCTCAAGAAGGTGGGAGCCGAAGGAATCGCAGATCGGCGCGTCGGCAAGCTTTCCGGCGGGCAGCAGCAACTGGTCCGCCAGGCGCAAGCCCTGGCAAATTCGCCCGAGCTTTTGCTTTGCGACGAGCCGTTGCTCTCCCTGGATATGGGAGTCCAGCAACGCACGGTGGATCTCCTCAACCGCGAACGCACCGAGCACGACACGGCTATCGTGTTCGTGACCCACGGCATCAACCCGATCCTCGAGCACGTCAACCGTGTGCTCTACCTGGGCCCATTCGGGCATACCCTCGGCGAGGTTTCCGAGGTCATGCGGTCGGAAGTGCTTTCGGAAATCTATCGCACCCATATCGATGTGCTACACATCGACGGAAGGCTGATCGTGGTGTAAATGACGCAATTTATTCAAGACACCCTTTACTTGCTCGACGTCGGCTTCGTGCGCCAAGCCCTCATCGCTTCCGGACTGCTGGGCATCCTTTCGGGCGTGATGGCCCCAATAATTGTGCTGCGCCAAATGTCGTTTTCGGTTCACGGCACCTCAGAATTGGCACTGATGGGTGCCTCGGCAGCGTTGCTACTTGGTCTCAACATTGGCCTCGGCGCGGTGGTCGGATCGATCGTGGCTGCAATCGTCCTAGCGCTTTTGGGTCTGCGCCAGCAAGACGCGGCCGTCGGCGTGGTAATGAGTTTCGGTATGGGATTGTCCGTACTTTTCATCCACCTCTACCCTGGTCGATCCTCGACGGCATTTTCACTGCTCACAGGACAAATCGTGGGGGTTTCCAGCTCGTCGGTATGGCTGCTTGCGGGAGTGACCGTTATTGTGCTCGGAGCCGTTGCTTTACTGTGGCGTCCCCTGCTTTTCGCGTCCGCTGACCCGGTGGTGGCGTCCGCGAGCGGCATTAATGTCCGAACTCTGTCGGTGATTTTCGCTGTCCTAGTGGGGCTGACCACTTCGCAATCCGTACAGATTGTGGGTGCTTTGCTGGTCATGGCCTTGCTCATCACGCCGGGCGCGGGAGCCGTTCACATCACCTCAAATCCATTGCACGCCATCCTGTGGTCAGTGCTTTTTGCCGAGGTTTCCGCGGTTGGTGGCTTAGTCCTTTCTCTGGCTCCCGGTTTGCCAGTCTCGGTATTCGTGACCACGATATCGTTTGCGATCTACCTAATTTGCCGACTGATTGGTTTGTTAAGAGGCCGGGGCGCTACTCGGGATGAGGCGGTGGCTCGGGCGTACGCGAAAGAATGTCATCACGCCGAACAATAGTTTGGGTATTTGCTAACCACATCCGCTAGCCGAACTCAGTAGTTCATAATCTCCGCGTGGGGCAAAACAACACACCATGAACGGCGGAAAAGAAAAGCACCCCAATCGGGTGCTTGGTGGTGTTAGGTGAGTTTCTTGCGTGGCTAAGGGGCTATCGTTTCGTGGCGAAAGCCGTCCTCACCCCAATATTCTGGATCCCACCAGGTAATGGTTTCATTGAGGATAATAGTGATCAGATGCTCAGGCAAGATGATTTCCCCGAATTGAACGAGGACATTAATTCCTTGTTTTTCTAGTTCAGCTACCACTTCTTCGTCTGTTATTTTCCGGGGATCAAGGCATATGCCGAGGAAGGTGTCGCGGTAGATGTCGGTGAGAGCGACCGTTACACACTTATTGTCTTCAATGCGACAAACAACAAGTGAGTATTCTTCATCGTTGTCCCTGTTTGGGATGTCAATCCATGCTTCGAGTTCATCTTCCGCTGGCTGCTGGCAATCAACGCAACTCTCGACAGCCTCTTGGAGGGTGCCGCCGAGGGGGAATGGCAAAGCGTAGTCAGTAGTGAAATTCATGAATTGACCTAGCGCTCAGGGAACTCAGTCCACACGATGGAAATAACTTTACCTTTTTCGAAATAAACTTCAATAGGGTAATCCTTGAGGACCACACTTTCACCGTCGTATTCGGCCTCAATACCTTTAGCGAGCAATGCTTTTAGGAAAGGAATTGCGCGAAGGGAAAAATCAACCCCCATAAAAGAATCACCTCGTTCAATAGGGGACAACTCCATCGCGGTTATTCTTTCATTCTTTATAGATCCCTTTATGAGACGCTGTTTGTTTTCAATCTCTAGATAGCCTAGGAGTCTCGCTCTTAAAGATGGGTCAATCCAGGTCAGATCGTCAATTTTTAGATCAATTAAGCGATCTTCATAAGACAGGGGTTCTTTACCGGGATTGAGAGCTTCAAAAAACTCAGGTTGAAAATCCATAGATATTCTCCTTATGTCAGCGTTGTCCGGAAGTCGACTTTCATGTACCCCTTTTCTAGAGCATAGTCCAGCATTTCATTAAGAGCCGCCGTGTACTTGCCGGGAAACAATGACTCAATGTGATAAAATTCTATCTCATAGATTTTGTCTATTTTTCCTTCCAGAATCAATTTTTCTTGATCCGCGCGATATTCAACCGCCTCAGGATAGTTCCCGAATGAACGCGTAAGGGCATGGTCTTCGGGGAGCATCTGAATGGCGGGGCCTTTATACTCGCTCAGATCACCGGGAAGATCGGAGCGCACATTCCGCATGACTGATTGGGCGATAATATGATGCCTCTCGAATGAGACGTATTCCACACTAGGTACTTTACGAACATTGGATGTTGAAAGATTCGCGTAGTGGCCTCCGCGGAATCCCTTTCCATTAGGTGGAAAAATGGAGCATTTGAGTGCTATGAATTGGAACCGTGGTGCGCTGAACTGTGGCGATAGTGAAGTCGCCTCGGCGTAATTGAACGACCATGATCCCTGGCCTAGATGCGCAGCATAGTTTACTGGGCACGCTGGAATACTGCGTGCTGCTTCGATCTTGTCGGCGATCCAGATCTTTCGTGCCTCGAGTGCCTTTTTGATTTCAGGGACTTTGCCGATGAGTATGCGGATGGCGCCTATCGCTTTGCCCGCTTTGAAGATCTTCCCAACGGGTAGGAAGTTCACGGCTGTCCACAGGCATCCAGCGATGTCGCCTTTGAAGCAGTTGATGGCGTCGGTAACACCGATCAAATCCAAAATCAGGTCAAGGGCTTCTTTACCGATCTTTTCTTTGATAGTTTCGAGCATCCCGGCAGGCTGATCGGGCTGTTCCCCTGCTTGTACTTTGAGGTCGTTTGCAGCTTGAATTTCTACTTGTTCTGCGTGCCACTTCTCCATCGCCATCCGATAAGCATCATCCGCGGCCGCAGCTGCAAGATCAGCATCCTTGCCAGCAGCCACAGCAGAGGCACGCGCTGAGGCAGCAGAAGACGCAGCTTCGTTGGCAGATTGATGTGCGGCAGCGGCGTAGCTTGCAGCTTGGTCAGCATTGGCTGAAGCTTGGGCTGCATCAGCTTCGGCTTGGTTTGCGGCCGTGTGCGCACGTTGTTGTTGCTCAAGTGCGAAAGCTAGGGAACCTTCTGCAGATTGCACATGTCCTGCAGCAAGGTTTGCCGATTCTTGGGCTTTACCGGACCAGGATGCAGCCTCTTGTGCGTACTTGGTTGCTTGGACAGCATCACCTCGTGCTGCGAAGTAGGATCGTTGGGCACTAGATGCTGATTCGGCGGCGCGTTGTGCAGCAGCAAAACCTCGTTGCAACAGGGCATTGATGTGCCCGTCGTGGGTTGAACGTTGCGCATCTGCTGCACCTCGACGGTACATCTCGATACTGATAAACTCGTCAAGCCCTGCCCGGTCGCCAAGAACTGCTGCTTCTGCCGCTGCTTTGACCTCAGGGGTGCCAGTTGATGCTAGGTCGTAGGCGGTGCGCAGTTGATCTTCGTAGCGAGCTTTATCGAACCCACCACCGTTAACGAAGGTATCGAGGGCGTCGTAGGTGTTGGCTTGTAGGGCTTTGTCTGCAGCAGCTTGTACACCAGTTCCTCCGGTGGCACGAAGCTGATATGTGCGCTGGATTAGTGCGGGTTTACGTAGGTTCTGGACTTCGTCGGTAGCAAACCAGTGCACGACTTCGTCAGCGGCATTGGCGTAGTAGCCGGAGTCAAACCGTACATCCTCATTAGGATCAGTCATCCACCACTGGTCGAGCAATGCTCGCTCGTCCATGCTTACTGCGGCACGGTAGCCCTGTTCAGCGAATTTTCGAAGGTCGGCATCATGATTACCAGACAGCGCAGTTTTTGCAGCCCCCGAGACCGCTGGGCCACCGACGAGTACTGCGGCAACTGTTGCTTGACGTAATTGGTTGATATCTCCACTAAAAGCAGCAGCTGCCCCAGGTTGCTCAGCGACAGGCCCTTCGGCATCGCGATAGTCTGGGATATTAGCTCCCAGTTGCTGCATTTCCGTGATCAGAGATTGTTTGCGCTGTTTTTCTAGTGCTTGTGCGTTGTCACGTGCATCGTGGACTTCGCGGGCTTGGCGGGCTTGGCTTTTGAGGAATTCTGCTTCTTGGGCCAGGCGTTGATCTGCAGCAGTACGTGCTACCTCAGCAGTTTTCACCGCTAGGTTCATGGCTTCAATAGCTTTTTCCGCAGCAGTCTGGGCCATGTGTGCATTGATGCCTGCTTGGGTCGCGGAATCAACAGCATGACCGGCGTGAAGCGCTGCTTCTTCAGCGGCTTGCGCTGACAGTCGTGCGTGTTCTGCTGCTTCGCGTGCTGCGATACGGGTTTGTTCTACCAAACCACTGATTTGAACGACCAGTCCATCGACTTCGTTGGCGGATGCGCGTGCCCGCGAGGCTGCAACACGAGCCCGTGCTGCGCCGGCGCGGGCATCGGCAGCGGCTTCATCACCAGCACCTGCAGCAGCTGCGGCTTGTTCAGCCGCAGCTGCTGAGGCGTCAGCGTTCATTGCAGCTGAGGCGGCTGCTCCACTGGCATTGCGTGCGTATCCTGCTGCGGCTTCAGCGTGTGACATTGATGCTGCTGCGGCTTCTGCCCTGGATGCTGCATCGCGTGCTTGCTCTGCTGCTACGCGTGCTTGGTAGGCCATGTTTGCATCCAGCCCGGCAGCAGATGCGCGTGCTGCTGCTTCATTAGCAGCCATACGTGCGGTAGCCGCTGCGGCGGCGGCACGAGACAGTGCGTCCGCAGTCTGGGCCAGGGCTTGCTTTGCCTCAGCTGCAGCAGCCACAGCATTATCAGCAGACGCTGCCGATTGGGTAGCTAACTGGCCTGCTGCTGCCGCAGCATTGCCTGCTCGAATTTGCGCGCCATCTGCAGCGATAGCCTCATTCTTCGCCCGCTCTGTGGCTTGCTTCGATAGCTCAGTGGCACGTTTTGCGCCGTCGGCATGCTGTGCGGCGACCGAGGCGGCTTCTTCAGCTTTTACTGACTGGGTATTTGCTACCTCCACCAACGCGGAGATATCCATTTCTTCCATGTCTTGGGCTGCATCAACAAACTGCCCATAGCGCAGGTAAGTGGTAACAGCAGTGTCTGTTCCCACCCGGATGGCTTCACTGGCCCCTGCTGCAACACTGGGCAGTGCAGAGCGGGTGAGCTCGTAGACCTCGCGGCGTGCATCATGCGCACGAGCTGTATCAGCACCATGGGAGGCAAACTCGCTTAAAGCCTCCGCGGTGTTATCTTTGAGCGCTTGGTCAGCCGCTGCCTTCAGTGAGGATCCCTCAGGGGCCTTCGCAGCATCCCATGCAGTTGCACGATCATCGACTGTTTGTGCTTGTTGCCAACCGGAATCGATGAACTTCGCCATCGTTTCCACATCTTGTGTGGCCAGCGCTGCTGCAGCATCCTGTTGTACCTGCTTGCCGGAAAGCGTTGATATGGTGACTAGGATTTGGGATAGATCCTGGCGTTTGGCTTCATCCATCCCCACCGAGGCATATGCTTGAAGCTCTTTGTCCCCACCGCGAAGAGCTGCCTCGGCAGCGTTTTTCGATGCAGGAAACGTTGATTGCAGCATCTCCAGGGCAAATTCTCGCGCCTGCTGCATGGTGGCTGCCTTGTCCGCTAACCGAATCTGGTCGGTCTGCGCGATAGCCGCTGGATTACTAGCACCACTGGCCAAGGCAATCACGGTGATAGCGGTGAGAATCCGGGTCAGGATCTGTACCCATGGCTTGCTCTTGTTGTGATGAAGACACGTCGACGTTGTCATAACTTCTAAAACCAGTTTTCTTTCTTCACAAGTGGCCAGCGGATGATGTGCCTATGACGAGGCGTTATGGGCGGGCGAGCCCAGAGTCAACAAACCAGGCCGCGGTCGGTGATGATGTGGATGCCAACGTGACAGCAGAACCAGACAGCGCTAAGGCTTTGGTTTGATCAGCTGCCAGTCGCAATTGTTGTGCGGATGTCGGCGATGTTGCTACAGGGCAAAATGTTGCGCGCGCGGCAGCAGGGGTGTTGCTTAAGGCGAGCGTGGTGTTTGAGACGGCTGTGAGATACGCCCCAGGGTAGGAGGCTGATTCCAACGACACGCAGGCGGAACCATCCAGGCCTTTGACAACTTTGAATGTGCCATCGAGCCGGTCGGTAAAGGCACTGTTTTTATCCAAGGTGGTCGCCCCGATGCCGTTCCATGTCACCCGCATGACTGTGCCGGAAGTTACCTGATTAGCAGAGCGGAAGGATACATAGTTAGGTGCGGCGTCAGTCGATGCAGTCAGCGTTCCGGTGGCAGGTCCTGTGTTGGTAGACACCGGGGTGACTTGAATTTCGACGACGGTTGATCCTGTGCGTGCGACGTCGATAGTGGCGACTTTGCCCGGGTCCACGGTTTCCTGCCAGTACACTGCACCGTCAGGCAACTTGAATGCGATATGTGCTGGAACCTTCAAATTGTTGACGACACCGTAGGATCCGGTGATGTGGGTGGCAATCCACCCGGTTGGCCGCGTGAGGCCAAAGCACACAGACATCGTGGTAAACGAGGACGAGTCGATGCGGATCTGCTCACCCGCAGCGTTGCAGGGTTGTTGGACCAGGCCGCCGTCACCGTCGAAGATCGTGACAGTATCAGCAGCCTGGGCAGTAAACGGGGTGATAGACAGTGCCATGGCCAACGCAAATGGCAGCAATGATTGTGCACGCACACGGGTTGAACGAATCATAGTCAGTTACGCTTTCTTTCACCACGGCGAGAGGCGTGGTGGTAGGTGAATTATCCGGTGACTTTTCCGTAGATAGTGGTGGCGCGGTCGATGCGCTGCGTGATGCTGGTAGCCATCTGAGACCAGACTTGGGTACCGACATGATCGGAGCTAAACGGTCCTGCAATCTTGGTGGTTGAGGTTTCGCCGAAGGATTCGACGATCATGCGCAACCACGTCTTATTCGAGCCAACATAAGCCTTCTGGATGGTTGGGTCGGTAAAGACCATGTCTTTGTCTGCCGTTGCTGGTGCGGTGACATGATCGAAACGGATGTTCAAGATACGCCCTTTACCCTCGGGGTGCCCGTCGCCTGTGATGAGAGTGAATCCAGTGTCGGAAATCCGATCAACTGTGGCAGGTCCTTTACCACCACCCGTGGTGGTAAACGTGCACGTGGCGCCAACAGCGAGGACCTCTGGGCAGCCGGACAGTGGGAAGTAAGTACCCATGTGCTGGATGACTTCGCGCATCATGCCTGCTTCATGCAGGCGTGGGTGATCGTTGGTGGTCACAATCGGGTAGATCTGGCGATAGCTGGAGTATGCCTTATTGTCATACGTGCGCAGGACCTGTCCGGTGGCTGGGAAGATCTGCAAGCGACCATGTTGGAAGTCTTGTGTCACCGCGCCGTTGAGCTGGTATCGGTCTGACGTAGGATAGCCGAGTGTGCCGGCCTCCCAACCGTTAGCGCCCCATAGATCGAACATGTCTTTCTCAATTATGTGAGCCCCGGTGGTAGGTGACCAGTAGATGTGTCCGTGTTCGAAGCGGTTGAATCTGCCTACGCCGTCGGGCGTGGTGATCTCATCAGTAGCAGGGTAGCCGAGTTTTCCAGCTTCCCAGCCCTGACGCTGCCACGCATCGCGGATCTGGCCCTGAACATTGTGCGCATCCGTTGCAGGCGACCAATAGATCGATCCGGACTGGAAATGATTGAACCGACCAATTCGATCGGGTGGGGTGAGCTCATCGGTGATTGGGTAACCCAGGATGGTGTTTTCCCAACCAAGGTCAGCCCACTTGTCGCGGATACGGCCCTCTACAGCATGTGCGATGCCGTTATCGGCGTTGGGATGCCAGTAGATAGACTTGTTGTTAGCAAAATGCTGGTATCGACCGTTCCACGCGGAGACCGATTCGTCGTTGAGGGCATCACCGAAATGATTCCATCCGCCGAGTCGGTGATAGGTGGTCTCGATAGCTCCACGGATCCAATGACTGTGGAAAGTGTCAGCAATAGCTGGCGGAATAGTCAACGAGACCGCTGTAATGACTGAGGCAACACCGCGAAAAATGAGTCGTTTAGATAAGATTCCCTGTACATCGACTGTCATGGCGATTACTATAAGCTCTTAATCGACTCTCTGCAGGGCAATCGATACCAATTCACTAAATGTTAAGAAGACTACCCCCAACGAGAGCACCAGGCAGCGCCATCCAAAAGCGACGTGAAAAGCCCGCCACATGCAGCGTCGATAAGCTGCACGCGACGGGCCAAACCGGGCAAAACCGGCCCAACAGCCAAAGAAGCGTTACTTCACCCGTCGCTGTCGCGCGAATTCGCTGAGCACTACCCCGGCTGCGACTGAGGCGTTCAGCGATTCCACCCACTCAACCATCGGCACGCTCATGATGGTGTCACAGGTCTCTCCGACGAGACGGGAAATGCCCTTGCCTTCCGAACCGACGACGATTACAACGTTCTCGGTGCCATCGTAGGTGTCGAGCGTGTGGTCGCCTCCGGCATCCAAACCAACCACCTGGTAGCCGTTTTGCTGGAACATTTTCAGCGTGCGCACGAGGTTCGTCGCGCGTGCAACGGGAAGGCGAGCTGCGGTTCCTGCGGAGGTACGCCAAGCCACGGCTGTCACAGACGCAGAACGACGTTCCGGAATCACCACACCATTACCGCCAAATGCAGCCACGGAACGGATAACGGCGCCCAGGTTACGTGGGTCAGTGATGTTATCCAGCACGACGATCAGTCCCGGCTGGCCGGTGGCACGCGCGGCTTCGACCAAGTCTTCTGCTTCGGCGTACTTGAACGGCGGAATAAGCAGGCCCAATCCCTGGTGCATGGCATTGCCGGTCATGCGATCAAGCTCGAACTTCGGCTTCTCGATAACCGGGATTCCCCGGTGGTTCGCCAACGTCACGGCCTCAGTCAAGCGGTCGTCAGCGCCGGTGCCTTGCCCAACGTAGAGCGCTGTAGCTGGCACTTTTGCCTTCAGGCACTCCACCACCGGGTTGCGGCCGACTACGAACTCGTCGGTTTCCTTCTCGTGGCGTCCTTGGGCGCGTCGCTCCGCTGCTTTCTTGGCGCGGTACTTTGCGTGGTACTCGCGATCCTCAGCTTTAGGAGTTGGTCCCTTACCCTTCAGCGCACGTCGTGCCTGGCCACCGCTGCCCTTGACCATGCCTTTTTTGTTCGTCTTGCGGAGGCCACCGCGTCGTTGATCGTTTCCTGCCATGATACTTTCCTTACTTCAACGACCACTGCGGACCGTCGGGGGTGTCTGTGACTTCGATGCCGGCAGCTGCGAGGCGATCGCGAACTTCGTCGGCAGTGGCCCAGTCTTTGTTTGCTCGTGCTTCTGCGCGGCGGTTCAGCTCGGCGTCGATAAGCACATCGAGTGCATGGGTAGCGGTGTCGTTGCTTGAGCTTGCCGACGCCCATTGGTCAGACTGCGGGTCGACACCAAGAACCGCCATCATCGCACGAACCTGCCCGGCAATCCTAATCGCCTCGGCCTTGTCGCCTTCGGCGAGCGCCGAGTTGCCGGCGCGCACCGCGTTATGGATCTCCGCGAGAGCACGAGGTACCGAGATGTCGTCGTCCATCGCAGCTGCAAACGCATCCGTCCAGGTGGTGGCTTCCACGGCGCCGACGCGCTCCAGGAAAGCCTCAATGCGCTGGTAGCCAGCTGCAGCCTCTTTCAAGGCAGCTTCGGAGTATTCCAGCATCGACCGGTAGTGCGCAGAACCGAGGTAGTAACGCAGTTCCACTGGGCGCACCAGGGTGAGGATGTTAGGCACCGAGAGCACGTTGCCCAGGGACTTCGACATTTTCTCGCCAGACATGGTCACCCAGCCGTTGTGCATCCAGTAGTTAGCGAAACCGTCGCCAGCAGCGTGGGCCTGCGCGATCTCGTTCTCATGGTGCGGGAACTGCAGGTCAAGGCCACCGCAGTGGATGTCGAAGTTTGCGCCTAGATACTTTGTGGCCATCGCGGTGCATTCGATGTGCCAGCCCGGGCGCCCACGGCCCCAAGGCGTTGGCCAGGAAGGTTCCCCAGGCTTCGCAGCCTTCCACATGGCGAAGTCTCGGGGGTCGCGCTTGCCAGTGCCGTCGGATTCGCCCTGATCCATTTCGTCGAGTTTCTGGCCAGACAGCTGCCCATATCCCGGGATGGTCGCCGGCGTGGCGTAGACGTTTCCGTCGGCGGCGTAGCCATGACCGGCGTCGATAATGCGCTGCATGTACTCGACCATTTCAGTGACGTGGCCGGTGGCGTACGGTTCGATTGATGGTGGGCGCACCCCGAGCTGGTCGTAGGCCCAGGTAAATTCGCGGGCATGGGTGGCAGCCCATTCCCACCACGGCCGCCCGTTTTCTTCGGCTTTGCGCAGGATTTTATCGTCGATGTCGGTGACATTCCGGACGAAAGCGACGTCGTAGCCTTTGGCTTCGAGCCAGTTACGGAGAATGTCGAAAGCAACACCGGAACGCACGTGCCCGATATGCGGGATGCTTTGCACCGTGGCACCACACAGGTACACCGACGCATGTCCTTCCTTTACCGGGACAAAGTCACGAAGGGTACGGGTATTGGTGTCAAAAATGCGTAGAGTCACGCAACTTAGTCTAGCGTTTCCACACCACTGCAGTTGCCACCGCGGCGCGACCTTCACCACGCCCGGTAAAACCCATGTGGTCAGTGGTCGTAGCGGACACGGAAACCGGGGCGCCAAGGTAGTCGCTCATCACTCGTTCCGCTTCCTGGCGACGAGGCCCCATCTTTGGCGTTTGCCCCACCAGCTGCACCGCAGCATTACCGATGACGAAGCCGTTTTCCTCCAGCAGGACCCGAACTTCCTTCAGCAAGCGTTCACCCGAGACGTTGTCGTACTCTTTCTTCCCCACGCCAACAAAGCTGCCTAAGTCCCCGAGACCAGCGGCGGACAGCAGCGCGTCGACGACGGCATGTGCGACCACGTCACCATCAGAGTGGCCCTCGCAGCCATCTTGGCCTTCGAAGAGCAAACAAGCGATCCAGCAGGGCTTTCCTGCTTCAATTTGGTGAGCATCGGTTGCGATTCCCACTCGTGGGATCAGATCAGTCACTGGGCACCTCGAAAATTGTTGGTTCGGCGTCGTCGGTAATCATCTGGGCGATTGCCATGTCCATCGGCGTGGTCACTTTAAACGCCATCGGATCTCCTTGCACCACGAGGACAGGGTGACCTGCCCATTCCATGAGGCTGGCGTCATCGGTTGGCAAGAAATCCTGTGGCGCAGCATAGTATCGCTGGTTGACCTCTCGCAGCGTGGCCAGGTCAAATCCTTGCGGGGTTTGTACCGCGCGTAACGACGCCCGATCCGGGGTATCAACCACCACATCCGCCGCGACCCGCTTGATTGTATCCACCACAGGCACGACGGGAATTGCTGCTGGATTGCCGTCCAAAACTGCGCGAGCCACCCGGGCGATCATCCCAGGTGGAGTAAGTGCGCGAGCGGCGTCGTGAATCAACACCACGGCGTTGTCTTCTGGAATAGCTTGCAGACCAGCCCAGATAGAGTCAGCCCGTTCGCCACCGCCGTGGACGAGCCGGACTGAGATGGGGGCGTCGAAAAGCCCTCGCTTGCTCAACAAGTCACGGGCGTAGGTTTCCATGTCGGGGCTGACCAAAACGATGATCTCATCGACCACGCCCGAGGTAATCATGGCGCTCATACTGCGTTCCAGCAGCGTGCGACCACGAAGTGGCACGAACGCCTTGGGGACAGCTGCCCCCAAGCGGGTTCCTTTGCCTGCAGCAGCGATCAAAGCGATGACGCGACGCGACATGATAGGTGGAATTAGTCTTCGTCGTCGAAGTTGAGGTCGTCGAGATCAACGTCGAAGTCGTCAATCTCTTTCTTCGGTTCTTCCTCTTGCGCGGTTGCCCGGTGGCGCTCCACAGTGGCGTCCATTTGGGCAAGGATTTCATCGGCTTTGGCTTCATCTACTGTCTCGGCGAGCGCCAACTCCCCCACCAAAACCTGGCGAGCCTTGGCCAACATACGCTTTTCACCAGCAGAAAGACCACGATCCTGGTCGCGACGCCAGAGGTCACGCACAACTTCGGCAACCTTGTTCACATCTCCGGAGGCCAAACGTTCCTGGTTGGCTTTGTAACGACGAGACCAGTTACCCGCTTCCTCGACATCCACCTCGCGAAGCACGGAGAAGACCTTTTGCAAGCCTTCCTCGCCAACGACATCACGGACACCCACGAGCTCAGCATTTTTGGCTGGAACACGAACGGTTAAGTCGGACTGCCGGATCTGCAGGACCAGGTACTCCATCTGCTGGCCGCCCAGTTCACGCTGCTCAATCGCTTCAATGCGAGCCGCACCGTGATGCGGGTAGACAACGACGTCTCCGACCTTAAAATCCATACTCACTCCTGCAAGCCTGTAGTGCGCGAGCCATGCGCCCTGCCCGGTGCGTCGATCGCGCTTCGGGCACGTTGGTATTAACCTTTGGTATTAATTCCGCACGTTATGCCGAGAAAACGTGGCAAAAACAATGCCCCTCATCTTAGCATGCTCAGCTTATCGATCAGCACTACCGCGTAGTGGGCATCGAGGTGCCGGTGGCCACCTGCGCTAGCTGAGCACCCAGTGAGCTCGCGAGTGTTTTTGCGCAGAGCGGGTCAAGTCAGGAAAATCGGGTCGAAGTTCCCGCTTGAAACTGTGATTTTCGTCCCCAACGCCCCCTAAATGGCGCTACATTGCACAATCGAGTATGTGAACTGCACCTCTCCCGGCTACACTGCCTAATGAACATTAGTCGTGCATTGTTGCCTCAGATGGAGGACGGATAGAAGTGATGATCCTAAAGACTGCCCGCCGTGGCGCTCTTATGACCGTAGCCGGTGCAGCCGTATTGACGCTGACCGCTTGTGGCGCTGGCCAGATCTCCCAGACCGCAGACCAGGTGGCCGCAGTGGATGGCTCTGGCGCTGACACCGCAAACAAGGAAGTTGCTGTTCGCGACGTCACCATCATCGTCAACGAAGACCAAACCGTCGCACTGAAGTTCACCGCCGTGAACCAGGATGATGCACACAAGCCCCACAAGCTCAACAGCGTTAAGGTTGCCGGCAAGGAAGTCACCCTTTCCGAGAAGCCAGAAATCGCCCGCAACTGCTCCGTCGTTGCCGATAGTGCAATGAACATTGAAGCGCTGAAGAAGAGCGACAACGTGTGTATTTCTTACATCACCACCACGCTTCAAAACGATGGCTTCGCAGCAGGTGGCCGCAAGCCAGTCACCTTCTCCTTCGACTCCGGCGAAATCAAGCTCGACGCCACCATTGCAGCTAACCATAACGAGGTCAACACCGGAAACCGAGTAGATCCAGCTCACGCTGGCCACTAGGCCGTCGATAAGGCGGGTCACCACTTTGCTCTTAAAGGTGGTGACCCGCTTTTTGGGTTAAGTAAAGAAAAGTGTGTCTGGTCGGGGTGTCGCCGGCGGTGCGGGTATGCTGCACAAGTGCTATGTCGTCGCTTCGGCGTAGTCCGACTACGTAGAACAGCGTTTTTTAATGAATATAATCCCGCAGCGGTAGTCTGACTACACCGAAGGGACGACATCGAGCGGGCTACGGCTCCCAGACCACAATAAATAACGGCTTCAGGCGCACAACACTGCGGAAAACACGCAGCAGAGACACACTTTTCTTTACTTAACCCCGCTTTTTTGAGCAATAGTTTCGAACATATGTGCACACATGTCCACGGGTTAGCCTAGGATCAAACACATGGCGAAGAAGGTACGTAGCATTCACTCGTGCAGCGAATGCGGATATTCCAGCCCCAAGTGGCTTGGCCGCTGCCCAGAGTGCGGCTCGTGGGGAACACTCACCGAGGCAGCTCCAGCCCCCGTCGACAAGCGGATTCCCACAAAAGGCCTCACCCCAGTCTCACCTGCGATCGCGATTAGCAAGATCGACGCCAAACACACTGCCAGCATCACCACCGGCATCGGCGAGTTGGATAGGGTGCTTGGCGACGGCATCGTGGCCGGATCCGTCGTGTTGCTGGCTGGCGAGCCGGGCGTCGGAAAGTCCACGCTGCTGCTGGAAGTTGCCTCCCGCTGGGCAGCCCAAGGCCGGACCACGCTCTATGTGACTGCCGAAGAATCGGCTGGCCAGGTACGGCTCCGGGCGGAACGCACCAACGCACTGCAAGACCAGCTCTTTTTGGCGGCCGAGTCGAATTTGGACGTAGTTTTTGGCCACGTAGACCAGGTAAAGCCATCACTGCTGATCGTGGACTCCGTCCAGACGATGAACGTCGAAGGTGTGGAAGGGGTCGCCGGCGGCGTCGCCCAGTCACGCGCAGTGACCGCTGCCTTAACTTCGTTGGCTAAGACGCGCGGTATCCCGGTGCTGCTGGTCGGCCATGTCACCAAGGATGGCAACGTGGCTGGTCCGCGGGTGTTGGAACACTTGGTTGACGTGGTGCTGCATTTCGAGGGCGACCGGCACTCTTCCTTGCGGATGCTGCGGGGCATTAAGAATCGCTTCGGCGCCACGGACGAAGTGGGCTGCTTCGAACAGCAATCCGATGGCATCCACGAAGTTGCGGACCCTTCCGGGCTGTTCCTTTCGCACCGGGAGAGCACGCCAGACGGCACCGCCGTGACCGTCGCCATGGATGGGGTTCGCCCGATTCTGGCAGAGGTTCAAGCGCTCCTCGTGGATACACCTGCGAAGAACCCGAGGCGTACCGTCACCGGGCTGGATGCTAACCGCGTGCCGATGGTACTCGCCGTACTCGCAGCACGCGCGCAGCAACAGACGGCCGATAAAGAAGTCTATGTAGCCACGGTCGGCGGGATGAAAATCGCCGAGCCTGCCACCGATCTAGCTGTGGCACTGGCCGCGATTTCTGCGCTCAACCGCCGTCCATTGCCTCCCCGGATGGTGGTGCTCGGTGAAGTGGGCCTGGCCGGAGAAATCCGCCGAATTCCTAACCTAGCCCGGCGACTGCAGGAAGCAGTCCGGCTCGGTTATGAACAAGCAATCGTGCCCGCGGGAGAAAAGCTCAACGTACCCGGAATGCGGATCATCCCAGTAGCGGACATCAACGCAGCTATTGAACAAGTAAAGTAATCGTCATGACCGAACCCGCAGTCCCACAGACCGCCACACTGCGCGACACCCTCGAACGCCTCGCCCCTGGCACCCCGCTTCGCGACGGCCTCGAGAGGATCCTCCGCGGACGCACCGGAGCTCTCATTGTCCTCGGCTACGACGCGGATGTCGAAGCAATTAGCGACGGTGGTTTCGAAATCGACGTCCCCTTTGCACCCACCCGCGTCCGAGAGCTGTGCAAGATGGACGGCGCAGTCATTCTTTCCTCCGACGGAAACCGAATTCGACGGGCAAACGTCCAGCTCATGCCCGCACCCAGTTTCCCAACCGAAGAGTCCGGGACCCGACACCGCTCAGCGGAACGCACAGCGCTACAAACCGGCTACCCGGTCATCGCAGTAAGCCAATCGATGAACATCATCACCGTGTACGTCGAAAAGCAGCGACATATCCTCGAGGGTTCTTCGGATATTCTCTCGCGGGCGAACCAAGGGATCGCCACCATGGAGCGTTACCGCACACGGCTTGACCAGGTCAATGAGCGTCTTTTCGTGGCCGAGATGCACAACTACGCAACGGTTTCGGATGTCATCACGGTGATCCAGCGCATGGACATGCTCAAGCGAGCCGCAGAATCCATCGACCGCGATGTGGTTGAACTGGGTACCGACGGCAAGCAGCTCGGCGCGCAGCTAGAAGAACTAAGCGGTGATAACGCCAAAGACCGCGAGCTCATCCTGCGGGACTACCTCGTCACCGGTGGTCTACCTACCAGCGACGACATCCAACATGCCCTCAAAGAGTTGGACCGACTCGATGAAAAGGACATCGTCAAACCCACCCACATCGCTCGGATTCTCGGTCTACCCACTGCGGAGGAGGCGCTTCACCAGTGGATCGTGCCGCGTGGCTACCGCGTCCTCGGCCGGGTGCCTCGCGTCCAGCCTTTCCTCATGGACAAGCTCGTCGCCGCGTTCGGGGATATCAATAAACTCACCGAAGCCAGTGTCGAAGACATCGCTGCTGTCGAAAATGTGGGCACGCTGTGGGCACGCCACATCCGCGATGGAATCGTCCGGTTGCGCGCCTAGCTTTACCTGTGCTCGGGTTATGCGCGGGCAACCTGCTACTTCACGTTGAAGGTGAAGGCCTCCGAGTGGTTCTCGCCCACCAAGGTGTGTAGGAAGTAGCTTCCTGGCGGTACTGGTTGGCGATTGTCGCACGCATTCGGGGCCGACGTAGTCCGAGACCAAATGGCTTCGTAGTGGCGCTCCTGTCCGGCTGGGAAGACTCGCTCGCCACTATCCTCGCTCGGATTGCAGTCGGTATCTCCCCACACGCGGTGGTTGGTTGCCAAATCATAGACCTCGAACTTCAGACCATCTTTACGCAGGTCAACCTTACAATCAGCTTTGGTTGGGTTCTTCACGGTTAGGTAAAACGTTGGACGGTCTTCCGGCCCGAACGACGGCTGATTGGCGCGCGCCTCCACAATCAGATCTTCGACCGCGCAGGTTGTTTTGTCCGCAGCCGCCAGCGCCGGGGTGCCGGTCGGCGTCGGCGTCGCCGACTGAGAGGCCGTCGGTGAAGGAGACGGCGACGTTGAGGCCGTTGGTGTAGCCACTGCCGTCTCTCGCTCAAACGCATTCACGCTGGTGGGCTGTGGCTGTTCTTCCGTGCCTTTGCCCCCGCCCAGGCTGGCGAGCAGCCAGACAATCAGAGCAACGATGACCAACAACACCACCAGAGCAGCAATCCGGCGGCGACGGTAAATGTAATCAGGCAGCGGTCTATTAGTCACAACCTCAAATTTAGTGGCTATCCGACGCAAAAGGCTGCTACCGACACGGTGTGTGTCTTAAGTAGCAACAGGTATGCCGATCTGAGTAGAGATTTCGCTCGTCGTGACGTAGAGGTTAGGTGTGCGTAGTCGCCACGGTTCCGTTAGGAATCGCCGCGGTGTTACTCGGGGCCATGCCTGGTCGCGAGAATGGAGAAGTTTCACAAGTGCTAGGTAGTACTTCCGAAGTAGTACTCCTACCCCGGTAGGGCCAAAAGTCGTCGAAAATCGGACTGCTAGGTAGGAGTACTACCCCGAGAGTACGACTTAGCAGGTGTGCAGCCGCAACACCACTGGGCGTCAACGCACTCCTCGCCCAAACCAAGCTTGGGCAAAGGAAAAGCACCTATGCGATATAACACCGACCGAACTTAGTCCACGCCGATTTCGACGACTGGCTCGGCGTAGCCATCAGAAAGCCGGTAGCGCACGCCAACGATGCCTACCTCGCCAATTTGTAGCTTGGACTTCACTTCAGGCGAACGGGAAATGATTTGGTCCACAGTCTCCGCCACGTGGTGCGATTCGAACTCCTCTGCCGTCGATTTGCCTGCGTCCCGCGCGTTCATAATCGATGGGCTGATCTTTTCCACGAGGACGCGACGGAAGCCGTCCGGAATACCGGCCCCTTCCATCGCGGCCTTCGTTGCAGCGACGGCACCACAAGACTCGTGCCCGAGCACGACGATCACCTTTACGTGCAAGTCTTCAACTGCGTATTCGAGGGAAGCCAGGACGGAAAGGTCGATAATTTCGCCGGCGGTGCGGATCACGAAAACGTCGCCCAAGCCCTGGTCAAAAATGAGCTCCACTGGCACGCGGGAGTCGGAGCAAGACAACACCACTGCAATCGGATTCTGGCCGTTGGTCAGCTCCATGCGTCGGGTGAAGTCAGTGTTTGGGCGCTCTTCATTAAAGGTCTGGAAACGGCGGTTTCCCTCTTTCAATGCAGCCCAAGCAGACTGCGGGGTGCGTTCTAAATTAGTGAGGTGCGGCATAGTTCTATTGTGCTCTTTTCATTAAGAAAAGAAAAACCCTAGGCTGTTCACTTATGGATTTCCAACCCCTGATCAACTGGTACCGCACCCATCAGCGTGACATCGTTTGGCGCACGCCTGACACCAGCCCCTGGGGAATCCTGCTATCTGAGGTAATGAGTCAGCAAACCCCCGTTGCCCGCGTAGAACCCATTTGGCTGGCGTGGATGGAACGCTGGCCTACCCCCGCAGCCTTCGCTCAAGCCTCTTCCGACGAAGTTTTGCGCGCCTGGGGAACGCTCGGCTACCCCCGTCGCGCGCTCCGGCTGTTGGACTGCGCCCGCACCATCGTCAGCCAGCACGACGGCAAAGTCCCGGCGCTTCTCGACGACCTCCTGGCCCTTCCCGGGATCGGCGACTACACCGCCCGCGCCGTTCTTGCTTTTGCGTTCGGTCAGCGAGTACCTGTGGTGGATACGAATGTCCGCAGGGTGGTTTCTCGTTTGGTGCATGGGGCGTATTTGCCTGGGCCCGCACGCCGGTCCGACCTCGACGACGTCACAGCACTTCTGCCCAATGATGAAGCACCAGAGTTTTCGGTAGCGATCATGGAGTTGGGCGCGCTGGTGTGCACGCCGACGCCTAGGTGTTCTGAATGTCCACTACTGGCCCAGTGTTCGTGGCAATTGGCCGGTTGTCCGGCTCCTTCTGAGGATGAGTTAGCTGCGGCGAAGCGACGCGTCCAGAAGTTCGCGGGGACTGACCGCCAGGTCCGTGGTCTGCTCATGAAGGTACTTCGCGAAGCTCAAGAGCCGGTACCCCAGTCCGCGCTGGACGTAGTATGGCCAGATGCCGCGCAACGGTCCCGGGCGCTGTATTCTTTGCTCGAAGATGGCTTGGCAGAGCAGAATCCAGACGGTTTGTTTCGATTGCCACAATAATTTCAAATTAGCCATTGACACTGAGTTTTACTTAATTTAGACTTTTAGTGACCCAGGACACAAAGGAGTTTGAATGAAACTTTCCTCTCCATCTGCACTGATTGGCGCGGCTTTGATTTCAATAAACCTCGCCTCAGCTCAAGCAACTACTGTGCAGCCTCGCGCGGTGTGTGAGTATGAAGATGGCGCCCACTGCACCGGTTGGTATCCAAACGAAAACACCTGCCAAGATATCTTCAACAAGCCAGGTGTCACTGACTATCAACTTCGTGCTTGTTTAGCATGGAGCGGCCACGGTAGCCGAGGTTAAGATGTCGACATTTTGGCTCGTCATCATCGCAGCAGTACTGCTGATCGCCATCCCCGCAGGCATTATGCAGCAAAAGATTCGTAAGCGCACCGAGGAACACGACGACGAAGCTCGGCAGGCCGCACTCGATTTTCAGCGTGACATCGATCGTGGTAGGGCCGGGTTTTAGTTCCTCAGGCGAGTAGGCTGAGCTCAACTGAGCGACCAGTCACACTCCGAAGCAAAACCGCCGGTTCCCTGTTCGTGGGAACCGGCGGTTTAGTATCTCCTGATACGACGGTCTACTTCCAGCGACCGCGGAAGGTCATGCCACCAGGCAGATTAACCCAGACGCCACCACGGCTATTGATGGTCACGGGCCCAATCTTGGTGGATGCCGAAGCACCTGAGCCAGAGATATTGAGCCAGCTGTTTTTGCCCAGCTTCTTCTTCTCCCGAAACTGAATACCCATCCGTTTACTCTCCTTAGATTCCGGCCTCTGGGGCGTGGTCCGGGGTTTCTTCCTCAGCGGATTCTACCGGTTGGACTGCCTCAGCAGCCTCGACGGAAAGCTCGGAGAACTTACCCTCTGGCAGTGGCTTTGGCCTGGCACCGAAGACGAACTTAGCGTCTTCGCCCTTGGACTCGCCGTCCCAGCCTTCCACGTCAACCGTGACGATTTCACCAGCACCGAACTCGCCGTAAAGGATTTTCTCGGAGAGCACGTCTTCGATTTCGCGCTGGATCGTGCGACGCAATGGGCGCGCGCCCAGTACTGGATCGAAGCCACGCTTGGCGAGGAGGTTGCGAGCGGCGTCGGAAAGCTCCAAGCCCATGTCCTTTGCAGCCAGCGACTTCTCGACGCGTGAGACAAGCAGGTCAACCATCTTCACGATCTGTTCCTGGGTGAGCTGGTGGAAGACCACGATCTCGTCGATACGGTTCAGGAACTCTGGGCGGAAGTGCTTCTTCAGCTCGTCGTTGACCTTGCCCTTCATTCGGTCGAACTGCCCAGCGGTATCGGTCTCGCCGACTCCAGAGAAGCCCATTCCGACTGCTTTCGAAATGTCACCGGTGCCGAGGTTCGAGGTGAAGATCAGCACGGTGTTCTTGAAGTCCACGACGCGACCCTGGCCGTCGGTAAGGCGACCTTCTTCGAGCACCTGCAGGAGGGTGTTGTAGATCTCCTTGTGGGCCTTCTCGATTTCGTCGAACAGCACGACCGAGAATGGCTTGCGACGCACCTTCTCGGTGAGCTGGCCGCCTTCTTCGTAACCGACGTATCCCGGAGGCGCACCAAATAGGCGCGAAGCCGTGTAGCGGTCATGGAATTCGGACATATCGATCTGGATGAGGGCGTCGTCGTCGCCAAACAGGAACTCCGCGAGCGCCTTGGACAGCTCGGTCTTACCCACACCGGATGGGCCAGCGAAGATGAAGGAACCGGAAGGACGCTTCGGGTCTTTGAGTCCGGCGCGGGTACGACGGATGGCGCGGGAGACCGCCTTGACGGCATCTTCCTGGCCGATGATACGCTTGTGCAGCTCATCTTCCATGCGCAGCAGTCGGGAGGACTCTTCCTCGGTCAGCTTGAACACTGGGATGCCGGTCCAAGAACCGAGGACTTCAGCGATCTGCTCTTCGCCTACTTCAGCAATCTCTTCGAGATCGCCGGATCGCCACTGCTTTTCCTTCTCCGCACGCTCTTCATGCAGCTTGCGTTCCTGATCGCGCAGGCCAGCTGCCTTTTCGAAGTCCTGGGCATCGATCGCAGCTTCCTTTTCGCGACGGACGTCGGCGATACGCTCGTCGACTTCGCGGATGGACTCTGGGGCGGTCATGCGCTTGATGCGCATGCGCGCACCGGCTTCGTCGATGAGGTCAACAGCTTTGTCCGGCAGGAAGCGGTCGTTGATGTAGCGATCGGAGAGGTTAGCGGCGGCTGCCAACGCGCCGTCGGTAATGCTCACGCGGTGGTGTGCTTCGTAGCGGTCGCGCAGACCTTTAAGAATCTCGATGGTCATCTCGACAGATGGCTCTGGGACCTGAACGGGCTGGAAACGACGCTCCAGGGCGGCGTCCTTCTCGATGTGCTTGCGGTACTCGTCAAGAGTGGTGGCGCCGATGGTCTGCAGTTCGCCACGAGCCAGCTTTGGCTTCAGCAGGGAGGCTGCGTCGATCGCGCCCTCGGCGGCACCTGCACCCACAAGAGTGTGGATCTCGTCGATGAACAGGATGATGTCACCACGCTGGTTGATTTCCTTGAGGACCTTCTTCAGACGCTCTTCGAAGTCACCGCGGTAGCGAGAACCAGCTACCAGCGAGCCCAAGTCCAGCGAGTAGAGCTGCTTATCCTTCAGGGTTTCCGGGACCTTACCATTAACGATGTCCAGCGCGAGACCTTCGACCACCGCCGTCTTACCGACGCCTGGCTCACCGATCAGCACAGGATTGTTCTTGGTACGACGAGACAGCACCTGCATGATGCGCTCGACTTCCTTCTCACGCCCGACCACTGGGTCAAGCTTGCCTTCCTTGGCAGCCTGCGTCAGGTTACGGCCAAACTGGTCCAGGACCAGCGAATTCGACCGCTCGCCCACACCACCCTGGTTGCCACCGCGACCACCAGGCGCAGCGCCCGCGCCAGCCAAGTTCTGGCCGTTACCCGCAGAATCAGGTGATTGACCCTCGCCTTCGTAACCGGAAAGCAACTGGATAACCTGCTGACGCACGCGTGGCAAGTCAGCACCCAGTTTCACCAGCACCTGTGCAGCGACGCCTTCACCTTCACGGATAAGACCGAGAAGAAGGAATTCGGTACCGATGTACTTATGTCCCATCTGCAAGCCTTCACGAAGTGACAGCTCAAGCACCTTCTTCGCGCGTGGCGTAAACGGGATATGCCCGGTTGGCGGCTGAGTACCTTGCCCAATGATCTCCTCAACCTCACGACGAACGTCTTCAAGGTTGATCCCCATCGACTCCAGTGCCTTGGCCGCAACGCCTTCGCCCTCGGAGATAAGACCGAGCAGGATGTGCTCCGTACCGATGTAATTGTGGTTCAGCATTCGTGCTTCGTCCTGAGCAAGAACGATGACGCGACGGGCGCGATCTGTAAAGCGTTCGAACATTGCGGTTCTCCTTTGTTAGCTAATTGCACCTACTCTAACGCGGGCGGACCGGAAGAATTTCCACTTTGCGCGCCCAAGTCACGTTTTGGCAGCGAAAAATCGCTATGACCTGCACAAAGGGCGCTGTACGCCATAAGCGAACAGCGCCCTTTCTTGGGTTAAGTTGTGGCGATTGCGCCACTAATTTTTGAGGGGCTTGCTTATGGGACCACACATGCGTGCCCACGCACACAGCCCAGGCTGCCCACTGCCGACGCGCGAACCGCGCGCCAAGGTCAAGCCAGCTAGACGTACCAGCGAGGCAGGGGGTTGAGCTTCGGGTTGGTAGCTAGGCAGTACCAGGTAGCTACCATCTGCACTGGTTGGATCTCAGCGCTTCCAGCCACTTGGGTAACGCACTGCGACAGCGGGCCGAATGCTTCACCTTTGCCTGCTGCGATTGCGTCGGGAACCGCCATTCCTAGAAACGAGGCCTGCATGGTGCTGGTCAGAGCTTGGTCCTGTAGACGCTCAAGCGGGGTCTTTGCTTGCTCCCGCGCAATTTCAGACGGGTGCCGGAAGTCGAAACCAGGTTGAAGTTCCGCAGCTTGCGCCACCGGCGCAATCGAGGCTACAACGATAGTGAATGCAGATGCGATTAATTTCTTCATGAAAACAACATAGCTAGATTTTCATAAGCCCGCTTGGTTTCGAACCCGCTAGTATCGGACATCATGAAGAAAATAGTGCGTCGGGCTGGCCTGGTAACTGGCATTCTCGGTGGTCTTGGGGTCACGCTATCTGGCTATCAAAGCGCTACCACCCCGTTTCGGGACTGGCCGAAATTTAGGACTCCAGCACAGAAGTTGGTTACTCACTACTCCTATTTCACGCTGTGGTCGAACATCATTGGCACCTATGTCTGTGCTCAATATGCTCGAGGTAAGCGTCCGCAATCGGAGGCATTCCTGCGTATCAATGCCGTCACGATGCTGGTCGTCACCGGCGGGGTGTTTAACACCGTGCTGGCAGAAACCACCGTTGTCGAGGGAATTGGGAAGTTCACAAACCCGATCGTCCACACCATCATGCCGATCGCGATGCCCGTGATTTGGTTGGCCGATCGCCCGAGCACATCCGAGCAGGACATGACTCCGAGCGCCATGGCTAAGTCTTTTGCCATCCCGGCCGCATGGCTGGCCTACACCTTTATCCGTGGTCCGCGCACCGGGGGCTACTACCCTTATGAATTCCTCGACCCGACCAAACTTGGCTATCCGACGGCTATCCGCAACGTTGCAGGAGTGACCGCAACCTTGGGAGCGCTCCTAGCCACGATGAAAGCTGCAGAGAACAAGCTCCTCGCAACCAATTCAGCTCGCTAGGCGAGGAATCCTTCGCCTGGGCGCCACGTCTTGGTCACTGCGACCGCAGTGGTCGCGTGCGGGTCTTCCACGTTGGAAACGCGGACAAAGTCGACCGTGACTTCGTCGCGAAGCAGGCGGGCAATGCTGTAGCCGTGCGCGTCGAAGTCGAGGTGCTTTACCCACGGGTTGGCGTCGGTAAGCATGCCCTCAACGATTAGCGAGGTCGAGTTATTTGGCTGGTGTTCGATGCCGGTCTTGTCGGTGAGGAGATCATCGATGTTTGGCGAGGTCACCGACGTGCAGACTAGCTCGCAACCGATTTCCTTGCCCTGGTGGTAAACGCGGTTCGCCCATTCCGAGTGGATGTCACCGGTGATAAAGAGCGTATGGGCGTCGCGCTCAGCGAGCAGGGCGAGCAGGCGGTCACGTTCTGCCGCGTAGCCGTCCCACTGGTCAGAGTTGATTGCCGAACCAGAGGCCTGCTGCTTGACGTAGGTCAGTGCCTCGTTGGCCTCTTGATTGTCTGGAATCGTGAAGATTTTCAGCGGAGTGACCATCACCGAGTTTCCGAGCACCGTCCACTTCGCCTTCGACTGCGTGATCTGGGCAGACATCCAATTGAATTGTTCGCTGCCGAGCATCGTGCGGTTCGGATCGCCGAAGTTGGCGGCAGAGGTCTCCGAGTCTCGATAGGTTCGCAAGTCCATCATGTGTAGATCGATGAGGTCGCCGAAGTGCAGGGATCGGTAGAGGTGGCCCTGTTCCGACGGCGAGGTAGCCCGCACCGGCAACCACTCAAAGTAGGCTTGCATCGCTGCGTCACGACGCGTGAGCCAAGGCCCCTCGGTGGCTGGGTCATGGTTTTCGGCACCCTCCCGCCAGGAGTTGTTAGCAGTCTCGTGATCATCCCACATCACAATCCATGGCAGCGCTGCGTGCGCAGCCTGAAGATCCGGATCCGTTCGGTAGTGTCCGTAGCGAATTCGGTAGTCCTCCAGCGTGAGGATTTCCCACTCCGGATGCGTCGGTCGCACCACGCCGTGCTTGCCCGCATAACCGCCGGTTTCGCACTCGTAAATGTAGTCGCCGAGGAAAGCCACAAACTCAAGTTCGCCACTTTGGCCTCGCTCCGCTATGTCTCGGTAGGCCGCGAAGTAGCCAGCTTCCCAGTTCGCGCACGATGCCAACGCAAAGTTCAACTTTGAAAGAGATTGCTCGCGGGCCGGCGCGGTCTTGGTACGCCCCACTGGAGAAATCGCCCCAGCGTGCGGACCACTAGCCACCACGAAACGGTAGTAATAGGCGGTCCCTGGCTGCAGCCCACCCGCATCTACTTTCACCGTGTGGTCGCTTGCCGACGACGTCGTTACGCTGCCGCGAGCGACCACGTTGTCGAACCCCTGGTCACTAGCAACTTCCCACCTGACCTCGGTCGGGGCTCCCAGGCGAGAGCCTGGCAGCGCATCGCGATCAGGTGTCACCCTGGTCCAGAGGATGACGCTCGTTGGCAGCGGATCACCGGAAGCAACACCGTGAATAAACGGCAGACCCGCGCCGGTTTGCGCCGTCAGTTCGGATACCCGCCCTTGCGAAGACCCGCGGCCTTGCTGAGCGTTTGCCACCACGCCGGTCGCTCCAGCGACAGCTGCGGTGGCAGTAGCGATACGGAAGAACGAACGACGTGATACGCGCGGGGTGTTGTTTGGCATGAGGTTTAGATTCTGCTCAGTCCCAACAAAAAGCAAGCTCAGGTCCCCCATTTAAGAAAGAATTAACACAACGTTCACCTACCTAACCGGAGGGCAACCTATCGGAAAATTTCCCACCAAAATTCTTAACCTAAGCGACAACTTCTAGTCATATTGGTCTGTTTTACTTCCCTGCGTCACTTTTACACATTCGCCCACCAAAGGAATGTTCCTGCCCATGTCGCGTCGCACGCTCATAGCCACAGTTACCGCCACTTCCCTCATCTTTGGCAGCCTCACAGCACCAGCTCAGGCCGCCTCCTTCCCTGGCGACGTGGGACGCATCATACTTGGCGCAGGTGCGGATCAAACGCAATCGACGGTTTCCTGGCGCGCTAAAGGTTTCTCCGCGCAATCGCTCAAGTTTTACCCCACCAGCGATCCGAGCAATGCGACGGTAGTTCCGGCGCAGGAGCAAGATAACCGCGCGTTGCTCTACCGCTCATTCGAAGCGACGATCACCGGGCTGAAACCACAGACTTCCTACACCTACCTCGTGGGCTCCGACCAAGGTGGCTGGTCCGAACCCCACAGCTTCACAACTTCCGATTTTGATTCGAACTGGAACTTTCTAGCCTTGGCCGACGCCCAAATCGGCGTGGATCTCAAAGTGGCCGAGCAAACTGCCGCCTGGCAACGCGCCCTTGACAAAGCAACCACCGAAAGCCCGGACGCAGAACTGATTCTCTCCCTCGGTGATCAAGTAGACGGCTGGGGCGCAATCGAACCGCAATACGACGGCTACTTCCAACCCGAACAGATCCGCAACATCCCAGTTGCCTCCATCGCTGGAAACCACGAAACCTACATGGATGGCTACAAGCACTTCGCAGAGCACTTCTCCCTCCCCAACGAGGTGGGCGATACCGGCAACTACTTTTACGAACGCAACAACGTATTGTTCATCAACCTGAACTCAAATCGTTCTAGCGCTGCCGATATTGCCGAACACATCAATTTCCTGCGACAGACCGTCGCACAACATGGCGCGAACAATGACTGGACGATCGTTTCTTACCACCACGGGCCGTTTTCGCAAGGATCACACGTGACGGACTCGGATGTTGTAGCGCTCCGTGACGCACTGACTCCGGTGATGTCCGAGCTCGGTGTGGACCTCGTTTTGTCTGGTCACGACCACATCTATACTCGCAGCCACCTCATGAACGGCACCACCCCGGTGGTTCCAGCTCAGCGCGCGGACCGCGGCGATCGCCTGACCCCGAAAGACGGCGAAGTCCTCTATGTGACCACGACTACCGCCGGCGGCGGAAAATACTACGACTTCACTGACGTCAATGGGGCTAAGCATAAGGGGGCGCGCCGCGAACTAATCGACCCCGCGCTCGAACAACCGTGGACTGCATTCTGGCGACAGGACTACACCCCGGACTACCTCAACGTCGCGGTGAGCCCGAGTGAACTGACGCTTACCACCTACAACGTGGACACTCCATACGTGGTGGATAAGGTGACGCTGGTCAACCCTAAGGCACCTGTCGCCCCTAAGCCAACCACGTCCGCACCGACCTCAACGCAGCCAACTACGTCGCAACAGACCACGTCGGCGGCACCAACGTCGAACCAGCCAACCTCGTCGATAGCACCATCGACGACCACACGTGAGCCAGTACCTACGTCCACCGCTACGGCAACCCCTACTTCGCAGCCAAGCACGTCCCGCACCACGACGACCAGCAACCAGCCTGCGGCTACCACTAGCACCACTGCGCCAAGCTCAACTACCCCTGGCGCCACGGCTACAAGCTCAACTGCCACTCCAAACGCCACCACAAGCGCACAACCAAGCCAGAGCTCGACATCTGAAACATCGACACCATCCCCAACGGCTAAGCCACAGCGCCCTGGCGGTTCAACCGGATCGTCAAGCACCTCGTCGTCGACAAGCTGGTGGCAAATCCTGCTCGCGGTTTTGGGCCTGGGTGGCTTCGCTGGTGGCCTGCTGTGGGCGTGGAAGTCCGGATGGAAGCTGCCGGAATTCCGACTACCAAAATTCTTTTAACCCCTAGGTATTGCCATGTAGGCGAGCCACATGGAGCGCGAGGTAGGACACTTCGTCCTCAGTGAGTGGCTCGCCGAGGCGCAGCTCCGTCAGCTCCGCCAGCAAACGCGCGCAAGCAACAGCCTCTGGGTACGCCTCCATGATCGCAGTCGTCACCGGGGAGGTTTCCCCGGAGAGCTGTCTGTGCTGCGCAATGCGTACAAATAGATATCGCAGGTGGGTAATAAATCGAGCGATCGAAATCTCATCGAGAGTTGACGAATCAGTACCCTGTGCCACAATCTCAATCATCTGCTCGATCAGGCCGGTCATTTGGTAGGTATAGGTCAAGTCTCCACTCGTGAAGCTTGCATTGACCAAATGCAAGGTGAAAGCCGTGGCCTCTTCCGGCGAAATCGCCGTGCTAATCGATTGATTGAGAATGTCCACCAACCGAACTGCCTGCTGGTACTCCTCGCCGTACAGCTGCTGCACTTCTGCTTTGAGCGGATAGCTGATGGACGTGCCTTCTACAGCACGGCGAATCGCCCCACTCAGGTGGTCCGCCAACGCGATAACCAGCGTGATCTTGCCCTGCTGCTCCGCTGAGAGGCCCGCCTTCCCCATCGCTTCAATAACCAATCGAATGTGCTCAGCGGGGATGAATGCGAGCATTTCGGCCAGGTGATCGGGATCGCGACCATCTGCGGGGTAAAAAACCTTGACTATCTTGGCATCGTCAATGACGTCACCCGGTTTGGTTTGGAAACCTACCCCGCGCCCAGTAACAACAACTTCGCCGCCCTCGCCAGTGGCGGCGAGGACGACGTTGTTGTTAAAGATTCGCAGTACACGCATACGTGTAGTTTACGTTGAGATTAGCCTGCTACAGTGACTACCTCATCGCCCGCCCGGACCTGCCCAGCAGCAGCCGGTACGATCTCCTGGAACTTCTTAGAGTTGGTGACAGTCATGATGACGGTGTCGTCATAGCCAGCTGCCGCGACAGCTGCGAAATCAACCTCAGCGAGCGGCTGCCCAACGGTGATCGTGTCGCCCTTGTGCACCAACTGGGTAAAACCTTCGCCCTTCATCTTCACCGTATCGATGCCGATGTGTACCAGCACCTCCACGCCTTCCGCGGTCTTCAGACCGTATGCGTGACCCGTCTTCATTGCGGAGACAACGGTGCCAGCCACTGGAGAAACGATGGTGGATGCGGCCGGTTTGATGCCCACGCCCTCGCCGAGGGCGCCGGAGGCGAACACAGCATCGCTGAGGTTCTTAAGCTCCACAACCTCACCCGCTACGGGCGCAGCAAGGGAAGCCAACTTAGTGGCAACTGCGGTGGCCGTAGCGACGCCTGATGCAGCGCCAACGTTTGCAGCTTCTGCCTCCGTTGCCGCTGCTACAGGGGCCTCATCTGCTGCGAGTTCAGCTTCGGCAGCCTTAGCTGCGGCAGCTTCAGCCTTCTCTTCAGGGGTGCGGTAATCGGTAAGAACGATCAGGATGAACGCGGTGAAGAAAGCCACGGCGATGGAGATCGCGTAGGTCAGCATCGGGGAGAACACCGGGATAGTCAGCAACGAGGTGAACACGAAGGCGGAGGTCTTCACACCGTCAGAAGCCATGCCCAGGATCGCAATGGTCAGACCACCTGCAAAACACCCAACGAGCATGCGTGGGTAGATGCGCTTGAAGCGGAGGTGGATGCCGTAGAGAGATGGCTCAGAGATACCGCCGAGCAGGCCAGCTGCGAGTGCGGAAGCGGAGGTCTGGCGCATAACGGTGTCCTTGTCCCGGATGGACAGGAAGAGCACACCAGCGGTAGCACCGAAGCAAGCGAAGTTCCACGCACCCATTGGGCCTTGGATGAAGTCGTAGCCCAAGGTCTGGATGTTGACCAGCATCAGCGCGTTCAGTGGCCAGTGCAGGCCGAGTGGCACGAGGAATGGGTAGAGCATTGGGATCAAGATGGCGAACACGAACGGTGCGTGGTTGTTCAGGTACGACAGTCCGATGCCAATTTCGTTTCCGAGCCACACGCCGAACGGTCCGATGAGGAACGCGGTCAGCGGGATCATGACGACCAGCGTCAGGAATGGCACGAAGACCATGTGAACTGCGGAAGGAATGATCTTCTGGAAGAACCGGTAACAGTATGCCGCAACGGCAGCCATGATCAGTGGAACGAAGACATTTCCGCCGTAACCCTGGAGCAGCATTGGCAGGCCGAAAATGGTGGCCTTACAGGTGTCGGTGCCCAGTGCTTCGTTGGTAGTGCAAACGGTTGCCGCGTTCTTCGATAGTGACAGGAACTCCGGTGTGAGCAGGGCAAACATGATCGAACCCGGAACCCAAGGGTCAATGCGCAGCTTCTTGCCGGCATTGAAGGCAACCATTACTGGGAGGAAGTAGAAGACAGAGTGCCACATGGCGTCGACAAAGACCCAAGAAATCGGCTTGTCGGTTGCGCGGAAGTCCACGATTTCTAGGGCATCGAGCACGGCAGCGAACGCGATAATCAGGGACGCTCCGAGCAGCACACCCAGGATTGGGCGGAAGGAATCGGATAGGTACTCAAAGAAGGCATCCATCCATGGGAGTCTGCCCTGAGCCTTGGCGCGTTGCTCTGCCTTTACATCATCGTTGGACTTGGCAGACTTGACATTCTTCATTGAAGGCAGGGCATTCATGTCGTCATACACGGTAGCGACATCGCCACCGATAACCACCTGGTAGTGGCTGCCGCCCTGCGGGACGGCACCCATGACTTTCTTGATGCTTTCCAGCTGAGCTTTGTCGGCCTTGGAGGTGTCCTTAAGCTCAAAGCGCAAGCGGGTCGCACAGTGGGTAAACGATGAGATGTTGTCGGGGCCGCCGATGCCGTCGAGAATGGCTTGTGCCGTCTCTTGCCGAGTGGTGGTGCTCACGAATCTCACTCCTTTTCACTTCTCGTTAATCCAGGGTGTGTACTGGCCGAACTTTCGAGTTATGAAAAGCAAAAAGACCTGAGGCTGAAGACACCTCTTCCGGTCTAGTTGAAGAGCATCTCGAGCCTCAGGTCTTGCCTTACAGAAGATTCGTAAGTAACAACCCTGATGGTTGATGATGAATAAAGCATAAGCCTGGTGACGTGAAACAGTCAACTATCCCGCTAGTGAGGGATATCACTTCGCCGTGGGAAGCAAAATGTCCTTAGGGGTGCCGCTTCACAAAGACAAGCAGCACCCCTAAGAACTTAAGCCGACTTAACCCTCCGGCTTGACCATCGGGAACAGCACAGTCTCGCGAATGCCCAAGCCGGTCAGTGCCATCAGCAAACGGTCGATGCCCATACCGTTGCCAGAAGTCGGCGGCATGCCTTGTTCCATGGCTACCAGGAAGTCCTCGTCGAGAACCATGGCTTCATCATCGCCACCGGCGGCAAGTCGCGCCTGGTCTTCGAAGCGTTCACGCTGGATAACCGGATCGACCAGTTCCGAGTATCCGGTAGCCAGTTCAAAGCCACGGACATACAGGTCCCACTTCTCCGTGACCCCTGGCTTGGAGCGGTGTTGACGGGTCAGTGGGGAGGTTTCCACCGGGAAGTCACGAACAAAGATTGGCCCGTAGAGCTGATCCTCACACAGGTGCTCCCAGATCTCTTCAACGAGTTTGCCGTGACCCCAGCCGCCCTTGGCAGGCACTTCCAAGCCGATGACAGCGGCAATCGCCTTGAGCTCTTCCACGGAAGAAGAAATGGTGACCTCGGGCTGACCCGGGAATTTGCGCGCCAGCGCTTCATTGAGGGAAGGGTACATCTCGATGGACTTCCACTCGCCACCTAGGTCATAGACCGTGCCGTCGGCCAGGGTAACTTCCAAGGTGCCGAAAACTTCCATCGCTACCGACTGGATGCACCGCTTGATCAAGTCGGCACCGTCGTCGTAAGTGCCCCACGCCTGGTAGGTCTCGAGCATCGCGAACTCTGGGGAGTGCGATGAATCCACGCCTTCGTTGCGGAAGTTGCGGTTAACTTCAAAGACGCGATCTATGCCACCTACGACGCAGCGCTTGAGGTACAGCTCAGGGGCGATGCGCAGGTAAAGGTCGATATCCAAGGCATTAGAGTGCGTTTGGAATGGGCGCGCCGCAGCACCACCGTGCAGGGTCTGCAACATCGGAGTTTCCACTTCGAGGAAGCCTTCGGATTCGAGGAAGTTGCGCAGCGCGCGCATGACCTTGATACGGGTCATCGCGTTCTCACGCGCTGCCTCTCGCATAATGAGGTCGGTGTAGCGGTGGCGGACACGGGAGTCCTCAGACATATCCGCAAAGGCAACCGGCAGTGGACGCAGCGATTTTGCGGCCATCGCCCAGGAAGAAGCCATCACAGAGAGCTCACCGCGCTTGGAGGCGATGACGCGGCCGCGCACGGAGACGAAGTCACCGAGGTCAACGTCGGATTTCCATGCGGCAAGACGCTCCTCGCCGACTTCAGCCAGCGAAAGCATGGCCTGGATCCGGGTACCGTCGCCGTCTTGAAGGGAGGCAAAGCAAAGCTTGCCTGTGTTGCGTACAAAGATTACGCGACCAGCGATTGCTACTTCGTCTTGGGTTTCCTCGCCAACCTCCAGGTTGGTTACGCCTTCTTGGGCTTCAACACCTTCCGTAAGGACGTTGTATTTCGCGCGAAGATCCTTAATGGACGTAGTGCGATCCACTACAACCGGGTACGCCTCCGTACCGGAATCGAGCAGACGCTGTCGCTTCTCGCGGCGAATCCGCAGCTGCTCTGGTAATTCTTCATTCGGGTTCTGGGTGTTCTTCGCTTCAGTCACGGTTAACCAGCGTAGTCGATTACGCTGGTAAACACGCAATGCTAGGACACTTTCGGCATGCCTAATCCAACATGGGGAGAATTCGCCACGGTGGCGTCGATAAGCTCGGCGATGGTGAGGTCATCGAGGGAGACGAAGAAGGCCTCCTTCGCCGCGGCTAAGCGATGCCTTAGGAGACAGTCACGGGAGGCGTATGGACACACCGGCTGCATGCAATTGACCATCTCACCGCCACCTTCAAGTTTGCGAAGCAGGCCCCCAATTGTTCGCTGGAGTGCCTCATCTTGCAGGTAGACTCCGCCCGCTCGCCCTCGTTCGCTCCGCAAGACCCCCATGTCTGCAAGCGTCGCCACCACCCGCGCGACGTGCGCGTAGGACGCATTAATGTCTTCGGCGAGCATCGCCACAGTCGTCCGAACCGCAGGCTTATCGACGTTACCGTGATTGATTTCCCCCAGCCGCAAGACTAGGCGCAAACCAAGATCCGTGAAGCGCGTTAGGTGCATATCTCCTGCTAAAGAATAAGTTTCAATATTTGCTAGCTAAAGTAGCCAATAATTATATTCACGTTACGTAAAATTCACCCAATTGTTACCTACATTCGAGGTCTCGGTCATTCTGCCCCCTTAGTCTCCCAAGTGAAAATACTTGCCCGCAGCCCGACTCTGCCCGGTCGGGCTGCACCACATGATGGAGGCCTTCGTGGAACTCAAGGGACTAAACCTGTTTACATCCAATCGCAGCAAGACCACTTGTACTTACAAGTGCGGTAATGCCTGTTTTGGGGAATGCTCCAACCAGTCCGGCAATGAATACTTCGGGGACATCACTCGTCGTTCTGCACTGAAGGCCGGTGCCGTAGCAACCCTCGCAGTCAGCGGTCTTTCCGCATTGGCTGCCTGCACCCCGGCTAACCAGAAGGACTCCACCGGTTCCACAGGTTCCTCCTCCACCGGCGGGTCCGCATCCAACAAGCCAGCAACCAACTCCCCAGCAGGCCTCCAATTCACTCCAGTTAAGCCAAACACCGAGGACAAGCTGGTTATCCCTGAAGGATACGAGCAGTCTGTCCTGATCGCTTGGGGTGACCCAGTCATCGAAGGTGCTCCTGAGTTCGACATCGACAAGCAGACCCCGGAAGACGCAGAAAAGCAGTTCGGTTTCAACTGCGACTTCGCTGGCCTGCTCAAGCACCCAAGCGACCCAAACCGCATGGTGTACGTCTGCTCTCACGAGTACACCACCGAACCAAACATGTTCAAGGGCTACAACAAGGACAACCCAACTGAGGACCAGTTCAAGATTGGTCTGGCAGCTCACGGCCACACCATCCTGGAAGTAACCAAGGTCGATGGCTCCGGCGACCTCAAGCGCGCCTTTGGCCCGCTGAACCGCCGCATCACCGGCACCACCCCATTCAAGCTCACCGGCCCAGCTGCGGGCACCGACCTGGTGAAGACTGCAGCCGACCCAGAAGGCAAGACTGTCCTGGGCACGCTGAACAACTGCGCCGGCGGCATCACCCCATGGGGCACCATGCTCTCCGGCGAAGAGAACTTCGACCAGTACTTCGGCAACGCTGACCTGCTCACCGACGAGGACGCAAAGAAGAAGCTCAAGCGTTTCGGTATCAAGGGCAAGGAAACCGAGCGCAAGTGGGAGCGCTTCGACGACCGCTTCGACGTGTCCAAGACCCCAAATGAGCCAAACCGCTTCGGCTGGCTCGTCGAAATCGACCCAATGGACCCAACCTCCACTCCGGTCAAGCACACCGCCGTTGGTCGCTTCAAGCACGAAGCTGGCAACATCCACATCACCAAGGACGGCACCGTCGTGTGCTACTCCGGTGACGACGAGCGCAACGACTACCTCTACAAGTTCGTTTCTTCCCGCAAGTTTAAAGAGGGCGACATGGCTAACAACCTGCGCATTCTTGATGAAGGCACCCTGTACGTCGCCCAGTTCGAGGGCAACTCTCCAAAGGAAGAAATCGACGGCTCCGGCCAGCTGCCAAAGGACGGCCAATTCGACGGCAAGGGCAAGTGGATCAAGCTGCTGACGGCTAAGGAAGACGGCTCCGCAGAATCCCACGTCGAAGGCATGAAGCCAGAAGAAGTTGCCGTATTCACCCGTTTGGCTGGCGACAAGGTCAAGGCCACCCCAATGGACCGACCAGAAGACGTTGAGGTTTCCCCGAAGACCGGCCTTGTCTACATCGCGCTGACCAACAACAAGTACCGTGGCGCGGTTGAAGACGGCAAGAACTACCCAGCTGTCGCTGAATGGGCCCCAGTAAAAGAAAACAAGAACGGCCTGGTCATGGAAATGGACGATAACCACGCTGGAGACACTTTCGTGTGGAACCTCCTGCTGGTCTGTGGCGATCCGAACGAGGCATACACCTACTTCGGCGGCTTCGACAAGACCAAGGTTTCGCCAATCTCCTGCCCAGACAACGTGGCCTTCGACAGCCACGGCAACTTGTGGATCTCCACCGATGGCAACGCGCTCAAGAGCAACGACGGCCTCTACGCTGTCGCACTCGACGGCACCAACCGCGGCGAGCTCAAGTGCTTCCTCACCGTGCCAAAGGGAGCCGAAACCTGTGGCCCAATCGTCACCGACGAACGAGTCCTGGTCAACGTCCAGCACCCAGGCGAAGGCGACGACGCCACCGCCGACAAGCCAACCGTCCACTGGCCAGACGGTGGCAACGCTGTGCCACGCCCAGCAGTAGCTGTGGTATGGCCAAAGTCCGGCAAGGTCGGCATGAAGGCTTAACCCACGCCAGGAATTAACCCGGCTTGTCTTGCGTAACTACCCACAAGACAAGCCGGGTTTTCTTTACCCAACCCGCACCCCGCGCCTAGTAATAACCCCAGGTCGTGGAATTTCGCGCGGCCACAAACAACGCATAAGCGCCGTCGGACTCGAATGAAGCTTCTAGATTGGCCAAGCTTTGCTTAACTTCCACAACCTTTCTCAGCGCCGCCCCCAACGCCACACGGTCCCCCTCGGGCACCATCACCGGTCGAAGTTCCATCTCCTGCACCAACAACGTAGCGACCGTCTCGCTCAACTCGTCCTCAGCCCCAACCGCACACAAGTCGTCGATAGGGTGCAGGGCAATCGCCACCCCACCAAGCTCTCGTAAAGCGCGAGCCCCCAGCTCCACGCAGGTATGAATAACAATCTGGCGTTGTCGCACGCGTCCGCGCAACCGCGCCACCACATCTGGAAGATCCTCGGCCGACACGGCGAGGAGCAAGCAATCAAATTCAGCCACTGCCTCCCACGGCACCCGCCACTCCACGGAGTGCCCGGCGTTCTCCAGCCGATCAGCCAACTGGTAGTCGAGGTGACCAATCACCCCAATACGCATCCGCGGCTTTGTCATCATTTCTTCTTCAAGTTTGCCAGCAGCTCAGCCACCGAAACGCTATCGGCCTTCTCGTCGCGACGCCGGCGCCCATGCCGAGCCGGTGGCTCAACTGGCTCTGCCGGTTGCGCGGGTTCAGCTGGCTCGACATCTTCCGCTGCTTCAGCGCGAGCATCCTCAGAATCCGCCGGCGCCGACTCCTTCGAGAACGCAGGGACTTCAAATTCCGCGGTTTCCGGCTTTTCCTCCACCTCAAGTTTTACCGCGGCAAACGAGCCTGTAGTAAACCGCTCCTTGCCGGAAACAACGCTGGTTTCTGCAGGTTTAGCAGCTGCCACCACCGCCGGGTGCTCAACAACCGGCTCCGGCTGCTTATCAACGCTCAATGCTGCCGCTTCGATCTCCTGAATCCGGCGTGCTTCCGCGCGCAACGCAGCCGGCTCGTAGCCGAATTCGCGGCCGGAAAGCTCCTCGAGCTGCACCTTCATCTCGGCAAGCTGCTCACGGATCTCTTCCAGTAATTCAGTGTCTTTCGAATGAGTGGAAACGAGCTGCTTATTCGCAAAGTTTTCCTGCTCCCGACGCAATTCACTTTCGAATTGGCGCCGCTGTGCTTCGCTGCGCGCCCGTTCGGAGTCGGCAAGCTTGCGGTAGCGAGCCACCAAAAACAGGCCTAGGAAAGCAGCCCACAGCGCGGCGAGGACTGCAATTTTCATGGCAGCGTCGCTATTGGAGAACAACATCACGATGCTGGCAACGACCGCGAGGACCACAAGCGCAACCAACATTACGTTGCCACGGCGGGTGTCGTCTTCGTGCACCGCCTCGGAGTCAAAGTCTTCGGCGTGCTGCTGCATTGGGGTATTGTCCTGCGCACTCATGTTGTCTAATCTAGCCCAGTTTGGTGCTGGATTGGTGGCTGCAGCACCGCAAAATCACGGATTGTCAAGCGATTAATACTTGGGTAGCGGGGCGCTTACGCAGCTTCCCCATCAGTCGGCGGCGGGGTTTCACAGTTGCGATCCAAATACACGCCTGCAATAGCTGCGCAGATGCCACCCAAGGTGCCACTGATCACGGCTGGGGCATCGTTTGCGGCGGCCGTGAGTTGGCCGATGTTGGGCAGCACGTGGGCCGCCAAACCGGCATAACAACCACCGACGATCGCCCCGGTCCACGAGGTGGCCTTGCCAATAACGAGGAAATTCGCGGCGACCAGCGGACTGAGCTGACTGCGATCCAGGCCGATCTCGCCCTTTTCCTTCCGTTCCCGCACCCGAAGGCTCAAAATCACGCAGACTGCGGCTAGGAACCACAGCGTAAACGTCGCTCGAATCGAAACCGGACCCATCTGACCGTAATACGCTCGGCTCAAAATAAACGCGGCGAGCAAAAAGAAGATGAAAGATCCAATCAACCCGGGGATCGACGTCAATTTCATACAGTAATCCCCGCAGCAAACGTGTCTACCTTACGAACCTCCGCCACGTTATCAGCAGGCATCTGCGCCAAGAGCGCGCTTACCGACTTACCTCGCAGGATGGCATCTGGCTCCACTTCCAGCCACGGAACCAAGACGAATGCTCGATCGTGTGCCCACGGGTGTGGCAAGGTGAGCACAGGATCCGTGCTGGTCAGCTCAATGTTTCCTTCGCTGCACTGCACGATATCGATATCGAGGGTACGCGGTCCCCACTTCTTCAGGCGACGTCGCTCGGCACGGTCTTCGACTTCGTGGGCGGCTTCGAGAAGTGCGTAAGGGTCTCGGCTCGTTTCGATCACCAGAATGGCGTTTAGGAAGTCATCCTGATCCTCTACACCCCACGGCGGGGTGGCGTAAATGCTGGAAGCGATCACTAACTCTTCGGCAAAGTAGTCATGGGCTAGCTGCAGCAAAGCCAGTCGATCGTCCATATTCGAGCCGATGGAGAGTACTGCGCGCATAAATGCTCCTAAGTTCTTAACGACTTCCGAGATCGCCGGGCAACCACGGCAACATCGGCGAAAGAGTGCGGAATGGGCGCTGCCGGCTTGTGGACGGTGATCTCCACAGCATGCAGTAGCTCAAAGCGTTCCATTACTGTATTCGCCACTTCCGCAGCGACCGTTTCAATCAGATCGCGTGGTTCGCCTGTGACGATGTCAACGATCAGCTGCGCCAACTCAGCATAGTTCAGTGTGAGCGTTAAGTCATCGGCTGCGGCAGCCGGGGCAGTGTCCAGCCAACAGGTCGCATCAATAACGAACTTTTGCCCTTCCCGACGTTCAAAATCGAACACCCCGTGGTAACCGAAACACTCCAATCCGGTCAGTTCAATCCGGTCAGCCATGGCGCGCTCCCTGCCACGCCGCCACGACATCCACCGCATCTCGCGAGGACACCACATCGTGAACACGCACGCACCAAGCACCAGCCTGCGCCGAGAGGGTACTGACGGCCGCGGTGGCCGCATCAGCATCGAGTGGAGAAGCCTCCAGGCCCCGATCGCCACGGATCGCAGTCAAAAACCGCTTGCGTGAGGCACCCACCAGAATGGGATATTCCCCAGCCACGAACTCGGGCAGCGCCCGCAACAGCGCCCAGTTATCGACCGCCGTCTTCGCAAAGCCGAGCCCCGGATCAAGAACAATGTTCTCCGGCGAAATACCGGCGCGGATCGCTTTTTCAGTCAATTCCGCAAAAGTCTCATGGACATCGGCCACCACATCCGCACCTCGGTGCGCGCTTCCAGCTGCATCACCGAATCGGTCCGTGCGCCAATGCATCAAACAAACAGGCAGGTCCTTCTCTGCCATCACCGCAAACATCTCTGGATCGGCCAAGCCACCGGACACATCGTTAATGAGGCTAACTCCGGCATCGGCGGACGCCGCCGCGACACTCGCCCGCATCGTATCCACCGAGGTAGACACCCCAGCTTCGCGCAGCGCAGCGATCACGGGAACTACCCGCTCCAACTCCTGCTGGGCCGAAACCCGGGTTGCCCCGGGACGCGTGCTTTCTCCGCCGACGTCAATGAGGTCGGCGCCGGCGTCGACAAGCGCTAGGGCGTGGGCCACTGCCTTATCGACGTCCGTATATCGCCCACCGTCGGAAAAGGAATCGTCGGTGACGTTCACGATGCCCATCACGAGGCAGCGATCTGGGTTGGTGAGGTCCGAAACCCGCACTGTGCTAGGCACCTCGAATCAAACTGAGAACCTCCGCGCGAGAGGCCGCGTTGGTCTGGAATCCGCCCCGGACCGCAGAGGTCGTAGTGACGGCACCAGGCTTGCGGATGCCACGCATCGCCATGCAGAGGTGTTCACACTCGATGACAACTATGACGGCATGCGCGTCCAGCTTATGCAGCAGGGCATCGGCTACCTGCGAAGTCAGACGCTCTTGGACTTGCGGGCGCTTGGCGTACATATCCACCAGGCGGGCCAGCTTGGACAAACCCGTGACTTTGCCGTCTTTGCCTGGAATGTAGCCAATGTGGGCCTTGCCAAAGAAGGGAACCAAGTGGTGCTCGCACGTGGAATAGATCGGGATGTCCCGGACCAACACCAACTCGCGGTGATCTTCCGAAAAAGTCTTGTTGAGGACCTCCGTCGGATCTACGTGCAACCCGGCGAAAACCTCCGCATAGGCCCGCGCCACGCGCGCTGGGGTCTCCCGCAGCCCCTCGCGGTCCGGGTCTTCCCCGACCGCGATCAAGAGCTCCCGAACGGCAGCTTCCGCGCGAGCGTGATCAATGTTTGCTGGCAGTGGATCAGTCATTGCGCTGCTCCGGGTTATCTGGCTGCTCGCGGTCTGGAAGTCGGAAACCGAACTCCTCCGTAGGCGCATCGCTTGGCCGTGGGCTGGCAGACTGCTTGTCTGCGTCTGCCGTACCTGTCTGGGTTGTTCCTGATTCAGGTGCGCCTGGTTCAGGTGCACCACCCACTGGGTGCGCCGTGCCCTGAGCGGGTGAATCAGGAGAGTAATTCTTCATCCCGGGGTGTGGCGCATGTTGCTGCTCACCAGCAGGAGCCGATGGAGTCTGCTGACCAGGGGCCACTGGAGGGGCGATCGGAGGTTGCTTTGGCTGCAGCTGAGCTTGCTGTGCATACGGATTCGCTTCGGAATCGTCGCGAGGTGGCCAGCCAGGTGCGGACCAGCCTGCAGGCGGTGGGGTGCCACCATAAGTTGGCACAGATTCAGGCGCAGCATGCTTGCCACCCGCAGGCGGCTGCCCAGGCTGAGCAGGGGCACCGGGCGCTTGCCATCCGCCTGGCTGCTGAGCACGCTGGGCTTCGAGCTCCCGCTGGCGACGCTCACGCGCTGCCCGGGACGCCTCCAGGATGGAGAATCGCTTCGGTGGTTCCTCACCCCGCTCGATGGCGATCTCAACAGGAGTCTTCACCGGTTCCCGGCCGGCTTGTGCAGGGAAGTTCACTGCCTCACCAGGGAATACTTCCATCGCATCGCGCGGTTGCAGGCCTTCGAAAATGACTTCGAGGTCAGGACGACGCAACGTTTCTTTCTCCAGCAGCTTTTCCGCCAGTGTATCCAAGTAGTCGCGGTTTTCCGCCAGAATGGCATAGGCAGTTTCGTGCGCTTTGTTCACGAGGTATCGGGTTTGCTCGTCGATAGTTGCCTGCACGGTTGGCGACGGTGCGAAGGTGCCACCACCACCGCGGCCGGAGAATGGATCGCCTTCTTCGGTGCCGTACTTGACCGTACCGATTTCCGGGCTCATGCCGTATTCGGTGATCATGGCACGCGCGATGCGGGTGGCTTGTTCGATGTCGTTGGAGGCTCCCGTGGTGGGTTCACCGAAGACGAGTTCCTCGGCCGCGCGGCCGCCCATGGCGAAGACGATGCGGGCGAAGAGCTCGTCGCGGTTGTACATGCCCTTGTCGTCTTCTTGTTCGGTCATCGCAAAACCACCGGTCTTTCCACGGGACAAGATGGTGACCTTGTAAATGGACTCGATGTTCTTCAATCCCCAAGCAGCCAAGGTATGCCCACCTTCGTGGTAGGCGGTGACCTTCTTGACCTTTTCAGAAATGACCTTGGATTCCCGGCGCGGGCCACCGATGACGCGGTCAGTAGCTTCTTCCAACGCATCTGCGGTAATGACATTTCCGCCCACGCGTGCGGTAAGCAACGCAGCCTCATTCAAGACGTTGGCCAGATCCGCACCCGACATGCCTGCGGTGCGCTTGGCCAAGGTCTTGATATCCACGTCCTTAGCGAATGGCTTGCCCTTGGAATGGACTTCCAGGATCGCTTCGCGTCCCTTGAGATCTGGGTTAGTCACCGGGATCTGTCGGTCGAAGCGACCCGGGCGGAGCAGCGCGGGGTCGAGAATATCGGGACGGTTCGTGGCCGCCATCAGGATGACACCCTGGCGATCGCCGAAGCCGTCCATTTCCACCAGCAGCTGGTTCAGGGTCTGCTCGCGTTCATCATGTCCGCCACCCATACCGGCGCCACGCTGGCGACCAACTGCGTCGATTTCGTCGACGAAGATGATGCACGGACTGTTCTCCTTGGCCTGCTTGAACAGGTCACGGACACGGGAAGCACCGACACCGACAAACATCTCGACGAAGTCAGAACCAGAAATTGAATAGAACGGCACGCCTGCTTCACCGGCAACCGCACGCGCGAGCAAGGTCTTACCTGTGCCCGGAGGGCCATACAAAAGCACGCCACGCGGGATCTTCGCGCCAAGCGCTTCGTAGCGAGTTGGATCCTGCAGGAAGTCCTTAATTTCGTGAAGTTCTTCGACGGCTTCGTCAGCGCCGGCGACGTCGGCAAAAGTGTTCGTCGGCATGTCTTTGTTGAGTTCCTTGGCTCGGGAGCCACCGAACCCGAACATCCCCATTCCGCCAGACTGCATGCGCGACATGAAGAACATCAACAGGCCGAACAGCAGCAGCATCGGAATCAGCATCTGCAGCATGGAGCCCAAGAAGCTATCTCGGGTGACCTTGGTGTTGTATTCCTCGGCGTTGGCCTGGGCCACCTTATCGAAGATCACCGGGGCGGTTCGCGCAGGGTAATCGGCGATGATCTTGGTGACCCCGTCGCGTTCCTTCACCTTGATGGGGTCTTTGAGTTCCAGGCGTACCCGCTGTTCGCGGTCGTCGATTTGCGCCTTCTTGATGTTTTTGGCATCAAGCTGCGCAATTGCAATCGAAGTGTCAGCCTTTTGGTAATTGCGGGTTTCGCTGGTCAACGTGGTCATGATGAAGAGCGAGATCAGCAAAACCGCGGCGATGCCGCCGTAGCGGAGGAGTTTCTTATTGTCCATAGATACCGCCACCACGTTTGCACTCAAACGCAGCGGCCGGAACCTTTCTAGGTAGCAACGGGGAAGATTAACAGGAGATCAACGAACAACAATGGTGCTTTAGTTCCCAGAGTTGTCGCTCGCAACGCTAGTTGCTGTAGACCTTCGGGTGCAGCGTGCCGACGAACGGCAGGTCACGGTAGCGTTCGGCGTAGTCAAGGCCGTAGCCGATCACGAATTCATTGGGGATTTCAAAGCCAACATCGAGCAGGTCAATCTTTGCTTTAACCGCTTCCGGCTTGCGCAGCAGCGACACGACTTCCAGCGACTTTGGATTTCGGTTTTGCAGGTTCTTCAACAGCCAGGACAGGGTAAGCCCGGAGTCGATAATGTCCTCCACGATCAGAACGTCACGACCTTCAATATCGCGGTCTAGGTCTTTGAGAATACGGACCACGCCGGATGAGCTGGTGGCGTTGCCATAGGAGGAGACAGCCATGAATTCCATTTGGCTTGGAATGTTCAAAGCGCGAGCGAAGTCAGTGATAAAGATAGCTGCGCCTTTGAGCACACAGACCAACAGCAGGTCATCTTCGGAATCGCGGTACTTTTCCGAGACTTTGTCGGCAAGTTCCTGAATCCGATTGTGCAGCGTGCGCTCGTCGATAAGCACCGCCTCTACATCATCCCCGTAGCGGTTAGCTGGAACGTTGAAATCCTTGATGTCATGCATGTGCGCCGGTCCCTTAACTTTCGGAAGTGCTCGCAAAATAAAACAGTTACAGCCAGCTTGCCACTTTTTCGCCCCCAGCACCAAGAATGCGTCGGAAAATCTAGTCGATAACTAACTTCCCTGCCACCCGGGACACGTTTCGCCGCACACCTGCATGCCCGCCCACCGCGATGGGCCCTTGCCCATGCCAATCCGTAACAAGCCGCTCGACTTCCCGAACCACGACCCAACTGACCTGGCCCACCTCCCGGTGGAGGAACTCCGCGATGCTCGCCTGGCGCACCGCGGGGTGCACTGCCCGCAGCTTTGCGACGTCCATCGCCACCGACTCCCCCCGCACGAAGTCCTGTAAAAGCGCTGCTCGCTCCGCTGCCTGGGCGATCGCCGGCACCGCATCTGAGGCGATGAGTTCGCTGAGGTGGGGCAACGTGTGTTGGCGTACGGCGACGCGTCGAAAAGCGGGGTTTTGGTTGTGGGGATCCTGCCATGGACTTAATCCGAGCTCAGCGCAAGCGCCGTGGGTGTCGGCACGCCGAACGGTGAGCAGCGGCCGCACGAGCGAAGTGGTTCCGAGTTGGGTCACGGGCAGCATTCCGGCTGGATTTCCGCGCAGCGCCCCCAGCAGGTAGGTTTCGGCCTGATCGTCCATAGTGTGCGCCACCCACACGGGTCTGGGTGATCGGGCGAAGACTTCGTAACGAGAGCGGCGCGCCTGCGCCTCCAGGTTTCCTTGTGCGACTTTAACGCGCTGGATTTCGCTCGTGCACCCCATGGATTGAGCTGTTTCGGCGGCGCTGGCACTCACTTCGGCTGATCCAGGTTGTAGTCCGTGGTCAATGCAAATGGCATGGACGTCACAGCCCTCGGCCCGGGCGGCTGCGACCAGGCTGAGGGAATCTGCGCCGCCGGATAGCCCCACCGCGACCTGAGCGCTAAGAAAGGGGCGGATGGCTACCCGAAGTTTCAAGAAGTGTGGTGACTTGCGTGGCAGGGACAACTCGCCGATATGGGTGGGCATCAGCGCAGGCCTGCGGCAAATTCGTCGAGGGCAACGCGGGCGGGCAGGATGTCGGAGTCATTGGACAGCAGCGCAAAGGTGTAGACGTGCCCTTGTTCGGAAACCGCATAACCGGCTAGCGCTGACGTCCCAGTCAGTGTGCCTGTTTTTGCACGCACCCAACCGCGGGCGGGTGAGCTTTGATATCTGACGGCGAGGGTTCCGTTACCGCCTGCTACCGGCAGCGCTGCCAGCAGCGGACGCAGCTGGTCGCGTTGGGTAGCGGTGAGCAGCACCTGGTTGAGCAAGCGTGGCGTGTTGCGGTTGCTCTCGGAAAGTCCCGAATTGTCTTTCAAATCGAGCCCCGTTAGGTCAATACCTAGCTCCCGCAGGCAATCTTGGGTGGCGGCGACCGCAGCAGCGAAGTCGCTTCCAGTGCCACGTTTGATAGCCACCTCGCGGCCAATTGCCTCGGCCATGACGTTGTCCGAATCCAGCATCATCGCTTCCAGACGCTGCGAAAGTGGCGGTGATTCCACCCGTGCAACCACGGTGGCCCCTTGCGGAGCAGTCCCAGTCCCAGCGGTGGCGTCGAGGCGCAGCGCCAACTCCTGTGCTACCGCCAGCGCCGGCTGATGAGTGCGTGGCACATCTCCGGTTTTCGCCCCAATCCGGCCGCCATAGAGCATGGCGGGCTGCATAGGCGCGATGTAGCCTGCGTCAATGTCTTCAGGGTTCCAGGTTTGCAGTACGTCAGTGCCGGTCCAGGCCGACGTATCGATCAACACGCGCTGCGCACTTCCGATCTGGCGGGCCAATTCATCCAGCTGCTCAGCAGTCATCCAGACATCCCCGGCAGCCTTGATCACAACTGTCCCCGTTTCCGCTGCTACCACCTCGGTGGCAATGCGGTCGTCCGGCCCCAGCGCATGCAATGCGGCCGCCGCAGTGAGCACCTTCGTGGTCGACGCCGGGCGCGAAGGCTGGGACGAGGCTTTCTCCCAAACGATCTCACCGGTGCTGGCATCACTGACCTGGCCGGTTAGCGTGCCGAGGCGGGGGTCCGCAGCCAGGCGGTCAAGTTTCGTCCGCAGTTGCGCGACATCGGTGGCCGGCCCGTTGGCTACCGGCAACTGGCGGGTTGGGGCAGCAATTGTCGACGCCGGGGCGTAGGTCAATTCCCCCACACCTGCATTCTTGACAACGGCAAACGTCGATACGCCACCCACGGCGAGCACGGTCACGCCGACAGCTGCAACCCATCCAACCTTTTTCAGCACCCCACCAGGTTAGCCCTCTTGACGGTGTCACCGGCTTACCGGCGCTACGATAGAAGGGACTTTTGCCCGAAAATATCAAGGAGTGCGCATGAGCATCGAAGTAACGATCGAAATCCCAAAGGGTTCCCGCAACAAGTACGAAGTTGACCACGAGACCGGCAAGGTCTACCTCGACCGCTACCTGTTCACCCCGATGGCCTACCCGCTGGACTACGGCTTCATCGACCACACCCTCGGCGAAGACGGCGACCCACTCGACGCACTCGTCATCCTTCCCGAGCCAGTATTCCCGGGCGTCATCGTGAAGGCTCGGCCACTCGGCGTGTTCAAAATGACCGATGAGGCTGGTGGCGACGACAAGCTGCTCTGCGTTGTCGACGACGTACGCTGGAACCACCTGCAGGACATCTCAGATGTCTCCGATTTCCAGAAGGACGAAATCGAGCACTTCTTCACCCGCTACAAGGACCTAGAGCCTAACAAGGAAGTCACCGGCTCTGGCTGGGGCGACAAGGCAGAAGCTGAGCGCATCTTGGCAGAAGCGATCGAGCGTTACGGCAAGTAATCCCGCTTCGCTGCACTAGGTGTGGAGCTGCCTCTTCTATTCGGAGGCGGCTCCGCACCTTTTTTGCTTGAGGCGTTGATCGCCTCCGAGATTGCCCACTTGTGGCACTTCTCGACCATCTGAAAGGCCCTCTGCAGATTGGTACAGTGGGAAATAGTTCAACATTTCGCACACTAAGGAGACTCCCAATGAAATCTATAGCAGTAACCGAAGTACCTAAAGATGCCCAGCTCGTTGATGTCCGCGAAGTAGCTGAATGGGATGAGATCCACGCCAAAGGCTCCGTAAACTACCCGATGAGCGAATTTACCTTGCACACCGGCAAGCTGGACCGATCACGTCCGGTGTACGTCATTTGTAAGAGTGGTGGCCGTTCGGCGCAGGTCGCGGAATACCTGAACGAAGCTGGTATCGAGGCGATCAACGTCGAAGGTGGTACTACCGCCTGGGTAGATGCCGGGCTACCTACTGAATAAGCATTTGCCCACCCTCTCAATAGTGGTGGATCACCAATGATTTCTTAATTCTATGGTGGGGACGTAGGATGGCAGGCGTGACTAGTCCAACCGAAATCCCCACCTTATTGCTGGAATCGCCCTCCTTTCAATTGGAAAGGTTGCGGCGCCGCACTCGTGACGAAGTAGAAGCTAGCCTCTCCACCAAAAACACCTCACTGCGTGAGTACTGGGTGCTCACCTGCCTGATCACCGGCGATGCGGCCAGTCAGTCGTCGCTTTGCGAGACGCTCGTCATCGATGCCTCCGACATGGTGCGCCTCATCGACGCGCTGGAAAGGCACGGCTGGGTCAAGCGGGAGCGCGATCCAAAAGACCGCCGTCGGCAAATCGTGACCAGCACCAAGAAGGGCAAGACGGCGCATGCGGAGCTAGCCGCCCTGGTGGCTGAAGCGGAGGATCGCGCGCTGGACGAATCAACGTCCAAGCAGCTGAAGCATCTGAAGAAGTTGGCCAAGTCCATCATTGTGACGGAGGACGACTAAGCCGTGACTTCACCGCATCCACTTACCCTGGACCGGGTGCCAGGCCAGTATCTGCGTGGCGCTGAAGCGGCGCCTCCCCGAACTCTGTACGACATCCTCGTCTCCACTGCCTCCGCCAACCCGGACGCAGCCGCCATTGACGACGGCACCGTCCTCACCTACGCCGACCTCATGGAGGAAGTCGATGCCTTAGCGAACCATCTGCATGACAATGGCATTCGGCGTGGCGACCGCATCGGTATTCGGATGTCCTCTGGCTCCAAGGACCTCTACCTCGCGATCCTGGCCACGATCGCCGCCGGTGCGGCCTACGTGCCCGTCGACGCCGACGACCCCGAGGAACGCGCCGACATGGTCTTCGGAGAAGCCGATGTCAACGCTGTGTTTACCGACGAAGGCTTGGTCATCAAGCGGCGTAGCACTTCCGGAGACACCAGACGCCCTCAGCTCGACGACGACGCCTGGATCATCTTCACCTCCGGCTCCACCGGAAAGCCGAAAGGTGTGGCCGTGTCTCACCGCAGCGCAGCAGCATTCGTGGATGCCGAGGCCCAGCTTTTCCTCGTAAACTCGCCCGGCGGCCCGCTTGGCGCCGATGACCGTGTGCTTGCTGGTTTGTCAGTAGCTTTCGACGCCAGCTGTGAAGAAATGTGGCTGGCCTGGGGCCACGGCGCCTGCTTGGTTCCGGCACCTCGCTCGCTAGTACGTTCCGGGATGGATCTTGGCCCCTGGCTAATCCGACAAGACATCACGGTGGTGTCCACCGTGCCGACGCTCGCCGGAATGTGGCCGGCCGAAGCCCTCGATAACGTGCGTCTGCTCATTTTTGGCGGCGAAGCCTGCCCACCAGAACTGGTGGAACGCCTCGCGACCGCCGACCGAGAAGTATGGAACACCTACGGCCCCACCGAGGCAACCGTGGTCGCTTGCGCAACAACGATGCACCCAAACCAGCCCGTCAGTATTGGCCTGCCATTGGCTGGGTGGGATCTTGTCGTCGTCGATAAGCAAGAGCAGCCGGTGGCTGTGGGTGAAGTGGGCGAATTGGTAATCGGCGGCGTCGGGCTAGCTCGCTATCTTGACCCGCTGAAGGACGCCGAGAAATATGCTCCTATGCCATCAATCGGGTGGGAGCGCGCGTACCGCTCGGGCGATCACGTGCGTCTGGAAGAAGATGGCCTGTACTTTGTTGGCCGGGTAGATGACCAGGTGAAAATTGGTGGTCGCCGCATTGAACTTGGCGAGGTTGAGGCCGGGGTAGCGTCGCTGCCAAACGTGCGAATGTCCGCGGTTGCGGTACAGACCACCGGGGCGGGCGATAAAGTGCTCGTCGGCTACGTTGCCTTGGAGGATCCCGCCCAGAGTTTCGACCACGCCGTAGCCCACGCGCGCCTTTCCGAGATCATGCCGGCCGCGCTCGTGCCGCGGATCCACGTAATGGACGACATTCCAGTGCGCACCTCCGGCAAGGCAGATAAGAAGGCCCTGCCCTGGCCATTGCCTGGCACGACGGTGGAGGCAGCAGATCTCACCGCCACTCAGCAGTGGTTGGCGGAACTGTGGGTGGAGACCTTGGGTATCTCCGTCGACTCCAAGCATGCCGACTTCTTCGAACTGGGTGGCACCTCGCTCGCGGCCGCGACCCTAGTCGGGTCCATCCGCGACCGCGTACCCACCGTATCTGTGCGCGACCTATACGACCACCCGCGACTCGAGCTGCTAGCAGAACGTGTCGATGCGATCGCTGCAGCTAGTGGCATCACCATCGCCCCAACCGAAACCGTGCCACAGCACAGCCAAGTGCGACCAGTGGGCGCAGGCACCCGGCTTGCTCAGTTGCTCATCCAGCTTCCGGCGATGACGCTGGCTGGCACGCAGTGGATCGCGGGGCTTGCCCTGCTCAATTCGCTGCTCAGCACCATGCATGTGGGTTGGGCCGTGCCGATTTCCTGGTGGGTCTCGGGCGCTCTGGGACTCATCTTCCTCACGCCCCTGGGCCGGCTGCCCATCGGCGCGCTGCTCATCCGAGCGCTAACTGGGTCTATTCAACCGGGCGACTATCCCCGAGGCGGCAGTGTGCACCTGCGCATCTGGGCCGCGGAGCGACTGGCAGACACCTCCGGTGCTCAAAACATCTCCGGCGCGACCTGGATCCTTACTTATGCCCGACTCATCGGCGCGAAGATCGGCCGGGCCGTCGATTTGCACACCTTACCTCCGGTTACCGGACTGCTCACGCTGGGCGACCACGCCGCTGTAGAGCCCGAGGTTGATCTGACCGGCTACTGGGTGGAAGGCGACGTGGTCCATGTGGGCGCGATCGAAGTGGGAGCCAATGCCCGCATCGGCGCCCGATCCACTTTGCTGCCTGGCACAGTGATCGGCGAGGATGCGCATGTGGAAGCTGGCTCCACGATCACCGCCGACAAGAAGGTCAAGGCGGGTGCCCGGTGGGCAGGCTCCCCTGCCCGCAAAGTTGGGCGTTCGAAGCATCGGTTCCCTGACGAGCATCCGCCACGTCGCAGTTACTGGGTGCCCCTCTACGGACTGACATCGATGTGGCTGTCGATCATGCCGCTGCTAGCGCTGGCTGCAGGCGCGCTCGTCGTTATTGTCCCTGGCCAACGGTTTGCCTCTTCTGGCACAGGCTGGACGGCCCTCGGCTGGGCGCTGGCCTTCACCCCCCTGGGTGCACTCACCGCCTTCGCGACATTCATGATCCTCGTCTGGCTCCAAGTCCGCCTGTGTGGCCTGGGGATTCGCCCCGGCGTCACCCCGGTGCGCAGCCTCCAGGGCTGGCGCCTGTGGACCACGGAGCGACTGCTTGACGACGCCCGTACCTACCTATTCCCCCTGTATGCCTCTCAGCTGACCCCAGTATGGTTTAGGAGCCTCGGCGCGAAGGTGGGCAAGAACGCGGAAATCTCCACCTCCGTGATGATCCCGAAGCTCGCCGACATCCGCGAGGGCTCCTTCCTTGCCGACGACACCTTGATCGGTGGCTACGAGCTCGGCGGTGGCTGGATGCTTACCGACGTCGCACGCATCGGTAAGCGATCCTTCCTGGGCAACTCTGGCATCGCCGGCCCTGGCCGCAAGCTAGGGAAGAATTCGCTGGTTGCAGTACTGTCCTCTACCCCAAAGAAGGCGCGGGCCGGATCCAACTGGTGGGGCTCTCCGCCGGAGCGCCTGCGGCGTGTCGCCGTGAGCGTCGGCGAAGGTGAGGACCGCACCTACAGCCCTGGCTTCGGGGTCAAGGCCGCACGTGGTTTCGTTGAGACGCTGCGCCTCCTAGCCCCCATCACCTCAGCGCTGCTGTTCGTTGGCGTGTTGGCCACATTGCAGGCCATTGTGCTTTCACTGGGGCTCGTGGCAGCTTGGGCGTTGTCGGGAGTGGTGCTGATTGTGTTCGGCGTTCTCGCTCTGCTGATCACGGTGCTGGTGAAGTGGGCGTGCGTCGGGTTCATCCGCACAGGCGATCACGCACTGTGGTCGCCGTTCGTCTGGCTGAACGAACTTCAAGATGCCTTCGTCGAAGGCGTGGCAGCCCCGTGGTACTTGAGCCACAACCTCGGGACTGGCTCCCTGAACACCGCGTTACGACTACTCGGCGCACACATCGGCCGCGGCGCCTGGATTGAGTCCTACTGGTTCCCGGAGGCTGATCTTTGTTGGGTCGGCCGAGGCGCAACGGTAGGCCGTGGCTGCGTGGTACAGACCCACCTTTTCCAAGACCGAGTGATGAGCTTGGACAAAGTCACGCTTGGCGACGGCGCCACCCTGGCTCCGCACTCCGTTGCCCTCCCCGCTGCGGAGATTCGTACAGATACCTGCGTTGGTCCTGGCTCGCTAGTGATGCGTGGCGATCGCGTCCCCGCATTTACCAGATGGCAGGGTAATCCGATCGAGCCTTGGAGTGCGAGTTAATTGAGGGTGATCGGGCGTTGCTAGGCCGCTCATCTGGCTTTCAGATTTGCACCCTTGATTACTATAAACGGGGGTAGCAAATCTGATAGATAGCTAAATTTTTAGGTTTAGAAATGATTTTTCCGGGCTTGGTGAATTAGTTATATACCTATGCAAAAATTGACTAAGGGCGCGTTCGGCGCCGCACTCGCGCTTTCCTTGACTCTTTCTAGCATGGGCACTGCCCAGGCACTTTCCTCGTTCGGATCGTCCGAAGCTTCGGTCGAGACGATCACCCCAAAGCCATCCCCAAAGCCATCAAAGCCGGCTCCTGCTCCTGAAGTAAAACTTTCTGAACAGCTCCTCGAGGCTTACAAGAAGGTCCTGACTGACGCTGGTTTCATCTACAGCCAGGACGCTGAGACCTACGCACAACAGTCTCTTGACCTAGCGCTTAAAGGGGAACTCGCTTACGAGGTGACCGATGGCGTTGGCCAAGCAAATATGTACTCCCAAGACGGTAAGGCTGCAATGTTTGTCATACGGATCCCAAAGAACCAGGTGACAACCGATCGCATCAACAACCTTTCAAAGACACTGGGCACGATCTCCTACCAGACTCCTTTTGGCGCCAAGGCTGCAGAAGATAGCTCCTACATTTACTTGGCGACGGGAATTAAGGTATACGCCAACCAATTCTAGGTATCCGATAGCAAAGTTGTCCCCACTCTATTTTGGTGGGACACTTGCTTGTTAGCCGAAAAATGGTCCTCACCACCTGGTGAGGACCATTTTGTTTAAGCTAGAAAGCTTTAGAACACTGGCAGTTCACGGATGATCTGACCATTTACGTGCCCGTGGTTAACGAGGAAGTTGTAGACGGTGCCCCAGAATGCGACCGAAATGCCGAGACCAATCAGGGAGCTAACAATTCCGATGCCTGCGGAGGAGCCTGCATCTGCGGCAGCGGACTGCGCCTGTGCAGCTGGCGCAACGACAGCGGTTCCGGTTGCAAGAGCGAGAGACGTTGCAACAGCTACAATGCCACGACGGAGCTTCATTATTCTTTCACCTTTCACTGAGGAGCGTTCATCAACTGGACGGGATCGACCCTGCTTTGAGAGTATTTTCGACCCTTGAATCGAATGATAATGAGTACGTCATTGGCCCGCAGGCTTTGAGACCATATTGTTATTTTGTACTAAATTTCGACGCACTTTAAGGCATCCGACTTGACCAATAGTTTCCTCTTGGGAAATGCAGACATAGGAATGCCCTCGTTCCAAGCTGAATCGGTGGAACGAGGGCGGAATTCGACTACATGATTCTAGTCGCCGATTTGGTCACGACCGCGAAGCACGATTTTAGGATCAGGCTCGCCTACGAGCTCGTGGTCCTTACCGGTGTATTCAAACTTGGACAGCACATAACGCATCGCATTGAGCCGGGCGCGCTTCTTGTCGTTTGACTTGATGGTGATCCAAGGAGACTCATCGGTGTCGGTGTAGCGGAATTGCTCTTCCTTCGCGCGGGTATAATCGTCCCACTTATCAAGCGATGCCAAGTCCATCGGGGAAAGCTTCCACTGACGAACTGGGTCTACTTGACGGATCGCAAAACGGGTGCGCTGTTCCTTCTGTGTCACGGAGAACCACAGCTTGGTCAAGGAAATTCCAGAACCCATGATCATGTTTTCCAGCATTGGAACCTCGCGCAAGAACTCCGCGTGCTGAGACTCTGTACAAAAACCCATGACGCGTTCTACGCCCGAACGGTTGTACCAAGAGCGGTCAAAGAAGACGATTTCTCCCGCACATGGGAAGTGCTGAATATAACGCTGGAAATACCACGAAGTAGATTCACGTGGCGAAGGCTTCTCCAGAGCGACAGTGCGCGCTCCACGTGGGTTAAGGTGCTCATTGAAGCGCTTGATCGTGCCACCCTTGCCTGCGGCATCTCGACCTTCAAAGATGATGATGTGCTTTTGACCGGTTTCCTTGGTCCAGTTCTGCCATTTCAGCAGCTCAATTTGAAGACCACGCTTGAGGTGTTCATATTCCACGCGGGAAATACGCTCCTCGTAGGGGTAATTCTCCCGCCAAGTATCGATTGGCTCACCTTCAGGGGTGAGAAGTACCGGATCATCTTCGTCGGAATCATCGACAACATAACCTTCAGTCGCAGCCAAGTCGACGATGTGGAATTCCTGCTCTTTGGATTCAGCCATGTCTAGTATCTTACCGCGTCTAGTCGGGTTCTATTGGGTGAAGCATTGCTACGGTTTTTAGATTGCAAAAAAAAGAAAACCCGGCTGAAAGCCGGGTTTAATAGCCTGAACTAGGCAACAAGACCAATCAGCTCGGAAGTCGCATCAGCGACATCGGCAAATGGCTGAAGCCAGCGCAGGATCGAAACCAATGGATGAACGATCGTCAGGCTATCGACGGAAAGTGCAGTAAAGAATTCGGCCATATGAGCCTCCTTGGATTTGGAAGTGAGTAAGCTGATGCTAGCAGATAAGCTGCATACAAAAAATCCCCCAGCATAGCTGGGGGATTTCACTCAAGCGCTAAGGCTTATTTTGGCATGAGGCCGATCAGCTTGGAAGCAGCAGCGGCAGCCTTGCCGAATGGCTCGAGGAATTCGAGGATAGCTACGATTGGGTGGAAGAAAACGAGGGTGTCAAGAGACAGCGCGGTGAAAAAATCAGCCATTTTATTACTCCAGATTCTTGGTGAGGTTTTGAAGTTAAATTACTTCTTGTTTACGACGGAAGAGGTGAAGCCACCATCCTTGTCGAAGAGGCCGTCGTAGCCAGCCTTGGTGGTGTCTGCGTCAACCAGGTCAGACCAACCAGCCTTGGTGGACAGAGAGATGAAGTCCCAAACAGCGCCTTCGCCTTCCTTGATGCCGAAGAGTGCGTTGACCAGCTTGAGGGAGTTCTCAACAAAGGTGCCGAAGTCAGCGAGCTGAGTCTTGATGAGGGAAAGATCCATGAGAAGTATCTCCTTGAGAGGCACCAGCTTCAGTGAAGCCGGTGAACAGTTTCCAGTTGCTGACGCCCCTCAGGACGTCATGAGTAAATTAAAGCACATTTAGAATCACGGTCAACTCAAAAACCGCAATTTTCTGCCGGCAGAGAAATATTCAGTCCCAAACCGAAGAGTCCGGCACCAGATTCACAATATCTGCAATGACCTGCGCTTTTTCGCCACTACGGGCGGAATATCACCCGAGCCAACGAAGAAATATGTGAATTTTTTCAAAACGTGTCGCTCTACCGGTAACACTATTACTAAACGTGTCGATACTTCCGCAATCTCGAAAGTCGCAGAAACATTTTTAATCGACACACCCCCAAATGAGGGGGAAAGTACACCCTGGGAAACGCTCCGATAACCTCCAATTCATATTCTGTTTACCGGATTTTTGGAGGCAAACAACCGCGTACGCTCGGTGCCGGCCTAATTAGTTGGCACAACTTGGGACTGATTTTGACACTTTCAGGCCTCAGAATTGACGGAATTCCAACTGATCCTTACGCGGTTTTAGTCGAATTTGGTCGAACCGTAGCGGTAGAACCGGACCATCCCAATAACCCAGTTGGGCGAATGTGAGTGCTTGGCTCCGCGCTTTCCCACCGAGGGGTCGTGAGCGCGGTGTCATGACCAAGCTCGAGACGGGGATACTCCGATCGCCTCGGAAGTTGCCGAAAGCTGCCGAGAATGAGCCCGCTCAAAGGCGTCGACCCCTTGTATCCCCTGAAACAAGAAATGGCCCGCCCTCCCCAGTTAAGGGAAGGACGGGCCCAAATGCAGGCGCTAACGACGCCAGAACGACATATTAGAAGCCGCCCATGCCACCCATAGCGTCAGCGTCTGGCATTCCAGCTGCACCAGCTGGCTGTGGCTTATCCGCAACAACAGCCTCGGTGGTCAGGAACAGAGCTGCAATGGAGGCAGCGTTCTGCAGAGCAGAGCGGGTTACCTTCACTGGGTCATTGATGCCAGCAGCCATCAGGTCAACGTACTCTCCGGTAGCAGCGTTCAGACCCTGGCCAACTGGCAGGCCTGCAACCTTATCGGCAACGACGCCTGGCTCCAGACCGGCGTTTTCTGCGATCTGCTTCAGCGGAGCCGACATCGCGGAGCGGACAATCTTGACACCGGTAGCTTCATCACCGACGAGGCCAAGGTCGTCGTCAAGCACGTGTGCAGCCTGCAGCAGCGCCACGCCACCGCCGGCAACGATGCCTTCCTCAACAGCAGCCTTCGCGTTGCGGACTGCATCTTCGATGCGGTGCTTGCGCTCCTTGAGCTCAACTTCGGTAGCAGCACCCACCTTGATGACGGCGACGCCACCGGCGAGCTTAGCCAGGCGCTCCTGCAGCTTCTCGCGGTCGTAGTCGGAGTCGGTGTTCTCGATCTCGGCGCGGATCTGGTTGACGCGGCCTTCGATCATTGCGGAGTCACCAGCACCCTCGACGATGGTGGTCTCGTCCTTGGTGATGACCACCTTGCGTGCGGAGCCCAGCAGCTCAATGTCAGCGGTCTCGAGGGAGAGGCCGACCTCTTCGGAGATGACCTGGCCGCCGGTGAGGATCGCCATGTCCTGCAGCATTGCCTTACGACGATCGCCGAAGCCTGGAGCCTTGACTGCGACAGACTTGAAGGTGCCGCGGATCTTGTTCACCACGAGGGTGGAGAGAGCTTCGCCCTCAACGTCCTCGGCGATGATCAGCAGTGGCTTGCCGGTCTGCATGACCTTCTCGAGCAGTGGCAGCAAGTCCTTGATGTTGGAGATCTTGGAGGAAACCAGCAGGATGTATGGGTCTTCGAGGACTGCTTCCTGGCGCTCCATATCGGTGGCGAAGTAGCCGGAGATGTAGCCCTTGTCGAAGCGCATGCCCTCGGTCACATCGAGCTCAACGCCGAAGGTGTTGGACTCTTCAACAGTGATGACGGATTCCTTGTTGAGCTTGCCGCCGCCCACTGCGTACATCGCCTGGGCAATCTTGGCGCCGATTGCAGGATCTGCAGCAGAAATACCTGCGGTAGCTGCGATCTCTTCCTCGGTCTCGATTTCCTTAGCGGTGGACAGCAGCTGCTCGGTAACCTTCTCAACAGCCTTTTCAATGCCACGCTTGATGCCCATTGGGTTGGAACCCGCTGCCACATTGCGCAGACCCTCGCGAACCAGTGCCTGTGCCAGGACGGTAGCGGTGGTGGTGCCGTCGCCAGCGACGTCGTCGGTCTTCTTGGCTACTTCCTTGACCAGCTCAGCGCCGATCTTCTCGTATGGGTCTTCCAGCTCAATTTCACGAGCGATGGATACACCATCGTTGGTGATGGTTGGCGCGCCCCACGACTTTTCCAGCACAACGTTACGACCCTTTGGACCGAGGGTGACCTTGACTGCGTCAGCCAGGGTATTCAGGCCCTTTTCCAGACCGCGGCGTGCTTCTTCATCAAAAGCGATGATCTTAGCCATGTAAGTATGTACTCCTTGTAATTTGAGGACGACACTCACGTCTAGTTCAGCGGGCGCCCGCGACGGCACGGTCGGTGAGTGTTTTGCCAACCTCACCCGCTAAGATTTGTCATTTCCTGGCACTCTGACAATTCAAGTGCTAATACTCGTTTTTAGCAGTCCCACCCTGAGAGTGCAAGACTGTTTGCACTCAGCGAACACCTCCCATGACGACGACACGGCCTTAATGCTCCCCCGACCACTAACGAGCCATCAAGAATACGGTGGCATTATCGCCACCTGTGCAGGTAAACTCTCCCGACCTCCCGGGCGCGCACCTCATTTGATAAGTCTTAGCCGTAGCATCGCTTTTTACTGCAACGGTGACCGGTCGCTTCGCTCCGGCATGTGCGTCCATAACTTTCGCAGTGTTGTTAACGAAGCCACAGCTGGTCACCTTGTTCACCGCATAGCCCTGGAAGTTTTGCGAGTTGCCACATAGCTGCGCGCCCCTTGGGGGCTGCGCCTTCGGGGTCGGAGTTGTCGAAGCAGTAGGTTTTGGAGTTGGCTTCGAAGTAGGTGTTGCCGAAGTCGTCGTCAGCCGCGCAACCGTGGAAGATCTAGTCGGGGTCGGAGTGCTTGATGATGACGTAGGGGTGGGAGAAGGCGTCGCTAAGGCAGGCTGCGCTGTGGGACGGACCGTGGCATTGAGCGCCCAAAAGCAGCCCAGGGCGAAAACGACCAACATCCCGAGGGCAACTAACGCGACTTTCGATGAGCGACTCATGTAATAGAAGCGTAACGAACCCCGCGGTCAGTTTTCATCGCACCGCACCTACAATGGGGTTCATGACACAAATTCCCAACATCGACGACATCCGCGCCCACCTCACTGAACAGCGCGCGCAAATCTTTAAGGACCTGAGCGAGATCACCGCCTTCAACTCGGTCCACTCCACCCCCGAACTCAAGGACCAACTCGACGGCGCCGCAGCCTGGGTGGAAGCCAAGCTTAACGACGCCCACCTCGACGTCACTCATCACGACGGGGTAGATGGCGCCCGCATTTTCATCGCCACCAAGGACCCAGAACCAGGCCAGCCAACGATCCTGCTTTACTCGCACTACGATGTCGTTCCCGCCGGCGACCCGGCCAAATGGACGTCGGATCCATTCACCCTCACCGAGCGCGATGGACGCTGGTACGCACGAGGCGCTGCCGACTGCAAGGGCAACCTGGTTATGCACCTGGCCGCACTTCGCGCCGTCGAGCAGCTCGGCGGAACGCCACTGGGCCTACGCGTTGTCATTGAAGGCTCTGAAGAAATGGGTGGCGAAGGACTCGACGACCTCATTGACCGTCACCCTGAGCTTTTCCAAGCAGACGTTATTTTCATCGCCGATTCCGGAAACGTTGCCGTTGGGACTCCCACGCTGACCACCACGTTGCGCGGTGGCGCACAGCTGGAAGTCACCATCGATACGCTCAAAGCGCCAGTTCACTCCGGTTCCTTCGGTGGGGCTGCACCAGACGCGGTCGCTGCGATGGTTCGCCTCCTCGACACCCTGCGGGACGAAGATGGCCTCACGGTTATCGACGGTGTCGATACGTCAATGACCTGGGACGGGCTGGCCTACTCCGAAGATGAATTCCGTAAGGACGCCGGAATTCTCGATGGCGTAGCAATCATGGGCAACGGGAAGGCAGCAGTTGCGGACCAAGTATGGGCGCGCCCAGCAATCTCCATCACCGGGTTCACCTCAACTCCGGTGGCCGAAGCCGTCAACGCGGTTCCTGCTACTGCCGCAGCTCACCTCAATCTTCGAGTTCCCCCGGGCCTGAAGGCAGCTGAGGTTGCCGAGGCATTGAAGCAACACCTCATCAACCGCGCACCTTGGGGCGTAAAAGTTAATGTCACGGTGTCCTCGATTAATGACCCCTTCGCCACCGATATTACCGGCGCCGCGGTCCAAACTCTTTCTGGGGCGCTGGCTGCCGCATACGGCAAGGAAACCGTGACGATGGGCGGTGGCGGATCGATCCCACTGTGCGTCAAGCTGCAGGAAATCATGCCCGCCGCCGAGATTGCGCTCTTCGGCGTTGAGGAGCCACAATGCGTGATCCACTCCCCTGACGAATCCGTTGATCCCGCCGAAATTCTTGACATCGCAATCGCCGAAGCTGCATTCCTACTGAACTTTAGTAAGTAGGAACTAGCTATTGGCTTAGGAGGGTCGGTTTTGCCGACCCTCCTTTTCGCGCCCGCACCTTCCACTTTCGTGTCTTGGTCACGGAACTAGGGGCACTGAGCCCGAAACACCGACCACTGAGCTTAGATCCTCTTATCGGCAAATTCTGCGCCCAAAAACACCACCACACCGCCCAGCAAGATAAGAAGCACTAAAGCCACACAAGAATTACTTATCCCCCACCCCAAAGTCAATCACCTGCACAAACGCCGAGAAACTTCCCCCATTACCGAGCTCACCCTTGCCAGCAACTGTGATGCAGGTTACGGTTGTTGGCATGCAGAAGTCCATTTCTCTCCGAGTGCTTGTCGCAAAGCTTGCGGCCAAGCAGCTCGTAGCCGTGCCTGCCACGCTCGTAGCGCGAGTGGCCAAGGCTACGTACCCCACCGGAGGATATGGACTGACCCCTCCGCATGGGGAGTAGTCGTTAGGCAACATCAGCACACCCGGTCGGTCCCCACCACAGCCCCAAGACGATAGGAGACCACCGTGTTTGCAGCCCAAACAACACACACCACCCCAACCCTGACTGGCGATCCTTTTGAGGCTCGCTTCGGCCACCGACTTCCTCGCGGTTTACGCGCCCAAGCTTTCGGTTTACAGTGGCGCACTTTCATGGAAACCTTCGCTCCGGGTGGCGACCTACGCCTTTCAAACATTCATGAGGAAAAGGGAGAAGGTGGGAAGCGTCGATACTTTGCCCAGCTCACCGATACCCGCGGGGGCCGACGCATCATCAGTGGACGCGAACAGAGCGCCTTCGGGCCTGCGCGCGCCTGTACCGAAATGCTGTGGGAGCTAGGTCGGCCGGTAGAGATCATCAGCTTCCACCAGTGTGAGATCTTCGAAGCTACCGTCACCTTCATCTATGCCGGACACCTAGGCAAGGAAGTCTGGGCAGTCGGGTTCGGACCAGACAATAACAATTCTGTTGCAGCAGCCTTGAGCAATGCTGCCCACCGACTGCACGGATGACAAATCATCGGGTGCGCCGCCGGGCATATGCCAGGTATTCTGGAAAACTGATAAGTTTCCGCTGCATCCAGCCTAAGGAGTTGCCAAAAAGCGCGTGCTGACCTTACTCACCGCCCTAACCACCGCCACAGTGTTGGCACCCTTGCTCATTCACAAGTTGGGGCGCCCAGCGTTTGGTCTCCTCGCAATGGTGCCAGCCGGGGGATTCGTATGGGTAGCCAGCTTGTTTGCCCGCGGAAAACTTGACAGTGGCGCCGCACCAATCGCCTACGAACAGGGCTGGATGCCAAACGCCCACCTCAACATCGAATTTCTGCTCGATCCGCTAGCCGGGATTTTTAGCCTCATCATTCTCGGCATGGGATCCCTGGTGCTTCTGTACTGCTGGGGCTACTTCAGCGAAGTTCCCAAGCGACTGTCCGCCTTTGGCGCAGAGATGATCGCCTTCTGCACGGCTATGTTTGGCCTAGTCATCTCGGATAATTTCCTGCTGATGTTCATCTTTTGGGAAATCACCAGCGTCTTGTCGTTTTTGCTGGTGGGGTATTACTCGGAGCGGGCGTCCTCACGCAGGAGCGCAGGCCAAGCCCTGATGGTGACCACGCTCGGGGGCCTGACGATGCTCGTCGGGATCGTGATTCTCGGTTACGGAGCGCAGACCTGGACGTTTTCCAATTTGGGCGAGATAAGCAAGCTGCCCTACGTGGGTGTCGCGGTGGTATTGATCCTGGTTGGCGCGCTATCCAAATCAGCGATCGCCCCGATGCACTTTTGGTTGCCCGGCGCGATGGCTGCCCCTACCCCGGTGAGTGCCTACCTACATTCCGCCGCGATGGTAAAAGCGGGCATTTACCTGGTAGCTCGGCTTGCTCCGACAGCCGCGTTGGTCAGTAGCTGGCACCTGACGGTGATTCCGCTCGGCGTGTTCACCATGCTGTTGGGCGGTTGGATGGCGCTGCGCCAAAAAGATCTCAAGTTGATTCTGGCCTACGGCACGGTCTCCCAACTTGGTTTCATCATCGCGGTGGTGGGCATCGGGTCACCGGCGGCGCTCCAAGCTGGACTAGCGTTAACGTGTGCGCACGCCATGTTCAAAGCCACGCTGTTTATGCTGGTGGGCGCTATTGACCATGCTGCGGGCACGCGGGACAAGACCAAACTTTCCGGATTGGGCAGGAAGCAGCCCGGCCTGGCTGTCCTGGCGTTGGTGAGCGCGGGGTCGATGGCGGGGATTCCGCCACTCTTCGGGTTCGTCGCCAAGGAGACGGCACTGACGGCGGTGTGGAAAGAAGAAATGCTCATCGGCATGCCGTCGAAAATGATGTTGGCGGCGCTGGTTGCGGGCTCGATTCTCACCATGGCTTACAGCCTGTACTTCCTCCACTCGGCCTTCGCCACTAAGCCCGGCGGGATATCGGTAGCGGTCCGCGAGATGCACCCAGTTTCGCTGTGGCTGTGGCTTCCGCCGACGATTCTTACTGGATGTACGGTGCTGTTCGGCCTGTTCCCTGCGCTTATCGACGCCCCGATCAACACCCACATTTCGGCACAGTTTAGCCACCCGCATGTCTCACACCTGGCGCTTTGGCATGGGTTCACTCTGCCGTTGCTATTGTCGGCGGTGATAATCGTCGTTGGGTCGGTGTTGCATTGGCAACGCCGACTGCTCAGCAAGTTGTACTTTGAAAAGCCAGCCTTGGGCAGTGCGGATGCCGCCTATGACCGGGTGTTGGAAACCCTGCGCACGATTTCGCTGCGGATGACCGCGTCCACGCAGCGCGGTTCCCTCCCTATCAACGAGGCGGTCATTTTGGGCACGCTTGTGCTGGTGCCGCTCATTTCCCTGATTACTGGCGAACGGACTGCGGTTCGGATGCAGTTGTGGGATTCGCCAGTTCAGGGTTTCATCGGGGTGCTGGTGATCGTTGCTGCCCTAGCGGCCACCGTGTTGGACAATCGCATCTCGGCCCTGATCATGGTGGGGATGACTGGTTACGGGATCGCCACCATTTTCGCCCTCTATGGCGCCCCCGACCTGGCGCTCACGCAGCTGCTGGTGGAGACCATTTCGGTGGTGGTTTTTATGCTGGTGCTGCGCAAGCTGCCACCAACGACCGATCCGAAACAAGCCGGCGGATTCAAGCGGCTGCGGGCATGGCTGTCGGTAGCGGTTGGGGTGACTGTTGTCGTCGTCGCGACCTTCGCGATGAATGCCCGCCGCAGCCAACCCATTTCCCTCCATATTCCGCAGTTAGCCAAAGACATCGGCCACGGCGCGAACGCGGTGAACGTGCTACTCGTGGACATTCGTGCCTGGGATACCTTCGGCGAGATCTCGGTCCTGGTCGTGGTGGCCACCGGCGTGGCTTCCTTGGTCTACCGCACCCGGGACTTCCAGCGGGCGTCGAGACGCCCAACGCTGCAGTCAGAAGGTGGCCGGTGGCTGGCAACCTCGACGAATGACCGGGCCCGAAACCGCTCGCTGCTGGTCGACGTCGTCACCCGCCTCCTCTTCCCCTCCATGATGGCTCTGAGCTGCTACTTCTTCTTCGCCGGACATAACGGACCGGGCGGGGGCTTCGCGGGTGGCCTGGTCGCAGCACTTGCGTTGACCTTGCGCTACCTCGCGGCCGGGCGCGAAGAGCTTGAGGAGACCCTTCCCGTCGACCCTTCCAAGCTGCTCGGCACCGGCCTCGCCCTGGCTGCCCTGCCGACTTTCCTCCCGTTATTCTTCCACGCACCACCGCTGACCAGCACCTACCGCGAATTCCACCTTCCGCTCATCGGGGACCTCGCGGTAGTTTCCCCGCTGCTTTTCGACGCCGGGGTGTACCTCATCGTGCTGGGGCTAATCCTGCAGATCCTGCACAGCTTGGGCAGCCAGCTGGATCGAGATGAAGAAATCCGCAAGCAACGAGCCCGCGACCGCGTCCGAAGAATGCGACGCAAGCAGCAGGCAGCAAAGGAGGCAACTACTTATGGTCGCTAACCTATTTTTGCTGCTTACCTCGGCGGTTCTCATCAGTGCGGGTGTTTACCTGCTCCTGGAGCGCGCCATGACCAAGATGCTCATGGGTCTGCTGCTGATGGGCAACGGTACCAACTTGCTCATTCTCACCGCTGGGGGAGGCGCCGGCGCACCGCCGATTCAAGGGCGGGATTCGGCGGTCGTCGCTCAAGACGCTGACCCGCTGAGTCAAGCGATGATTCTTACTGCCATCGTGATCTCCATGGCGATGACCGCATTCATCCTGGCATTGGCGTTCCGCCAGTATCGTTACCGCACTGCTGACTTCCTGCAGGACGATACCGAAGATACGGCCGTCGCAAAGCGCCCGCCAACGGCGATCGCCGCACCAGACCACGATGCTTCAGACGATCCGGCTACCGGGCGCCCAACGTCCAGCGGTGACACTTTCGGTCCCCGCAGCTTCGAACAACCAGTGCAGGAGGGCAACAGCGATGATTAATTCACTCATCGACAGTGCCGTCCCAGCGCTGCCTTACCTGGTTGCGCTGCCGGTCATTTTGCCGGCGGTCGCGACGGCGCTCGCGTTGCTGAATGGTTCGCGTCCGCGTGTCCAACGCTCCATTGCCTTGGTCTCGCTGTTTGCCCTGATTGTGCTCTGCGTAGTGCTGGTGGTGGTCGTGGACCGCAACGGTATTCACACCCTGCAGGTCGGCGGTTGGGACTCCCCAATCGGCATCACGTTGGTGGCGGACCGGCTCGCTGCCGTGATGCTCGCGGTGAGTTCACTAGTGCTGTTCTGCGTCATGTGGTTCGCGATTGGCCAAGGCATGCGCGACGGCACCGAGGAAGAACCAGTCGCAGTCTTCCTACCGGCCTATTTGTTGCTCACGATGGGCGTGAACATGGCCTTTCTGGCCGGTGACCTGTTCAATCTTTATGTCGGGTTTGAGGTGCTGCTGGTCGCTTCCTACGTGCTACTGACTGTAGGAGCTTCCCCAGGTCGCGTGCGCGCGGGTGTGTCCTACGTGATGGTGTCCATGCTGTCTTCGGTGATCTTCCTGTTGGCGTTGGCGCTGGTCTACGCCTCGGTGGGAACTCTGAACATGGCGCATATTTCGGTGCGTATGGCCGAAGTTCCCTCCGGCACGCGCACAGCTATCTTCGCGGTATTGCTCGTGGCCTTCGGCATCAAAGCGGCCGTATTCCCACTCTATTCCTGGCTTCCGGACTCCTACCCCACGGCACCGTCGCTGGTCACGGCGGTTTTCGCAGGGTTGTTGACCAAGGTGGGCGTGTATTCCATCATTCGGGCCCGCACCATCCTCTTTATCGACGGCCGGTTGGACACCCTCCTCATGTGGGCGGCTGCGCTGACGATGATCCTCGGCATTCTAGGCGCCATGGCACAGAATGACATCAAGCGATTGTTGTCATTCACGCTGGTCAGCCACATCGGCTACATGATAATGGGGATTTCCTTTTACTCGATTCAGGGCATGTCTGGCGCGATCTTCTACGCAGTACACCACATCCTGGTGCAGACCGCCCTGTTCCTGGTCGTGGCCCTCATCGAACGCCAGGCCGGTTCTACCTCGCTGCGCCGGTTAGGCTCGCTTGCCTACGTTTCCCCGGTACTGGCGGCCCTCTACCTGGTGCCAGCCTTCAACTTGGGTGGAATCCCACCGTTTTCTGGGTTCCTCGGCAAGGTGGTGCTCATCGAAGCCGCCGCCGACCATGGTGGATTCATGGCGTGGCTGCTGGTGGGAGCGGCAGTGGTCACCTCCCTGCTGACGCTCTACACGATGGCAATCGTATGGTCCAAGGCGTTTTGGCGTGACCGCGCCGACGCTCCAGACGGCCACCTGGCGAATTCCCGGCCTACTCCGCTGACCGACATTAGTGATTCCGTCCTGCTGAGCGAGCGCGACGACGTTGGGCGGATGCCGCTGGGCATGGTCGCTCCCACGGCGCTGCTGGTCATGGCTTCTCTCGCCGTAACCCTGTTGGCTGGGCCACTTTCCGCGGTGACCACGCGGTCGGCGGAATCGATCACCAACGTGGAGATCTACCGCGAAGCGGTGCTGGGCGTGGGCTACCAAGCTGAGGTGCACGAGCCAGGGCGCTCCGAGACATTGAACCCCGCCTCTGGCGAACTTTCCCGCGACCATGCCGACATGATCGGAGAAGGCCAATGATGCTCCCTGGACTTCGTCGACGCCTACACCCCTGGTCTGTGGTGTGGATCGTGTTCATGTGGAACGTGCTCTCCGGAGAATTTAGCTGGGGAAACACCATTGCAGGTTTCTTGGTGGCTGTGGTGGTCATCCTCGGTTTGCCACTGCCTCAGCTACCTGTCTCCGCCTTGCGGATCCGCTGGTTGCCATTACTGCAGCTCGTGGTAATTTTCGCCTGGGACCTGCTTGTTTCCTCGCTGCGCGTGAGCTGGCTGGCGATCCGCCCACAACCACAACCCCCGAGCGCGATAGTCACCGTACCGATGCGGGTGCAGGAAGACCTCGTGTTCGCCTTCGCGGTCGCGCTGCTCAACCTGACTCCCGGAGGCACGGTCACCGATCTCGATATCGCAAACCGAATGCTCACGATGCATATCCTTGATGCACGTTCCACCGCTGTTCTTGATAAGACCATCGCAAGTATCGCCACCTTGGAACGACTGCTGATCCGCATTTTTGAAACGGAGGTCAAAGCATGAATCCCGCGCTCTACGAACTGCTCTTGCAGGTGGCCACCATCATTTTCGCCGTCGCGTTCTTGATCAACGGCTACCGTCTGTTAGCCGGCCCCAACTCGCTGGATCGACTGCTGAGTTTGGATGCCACCGTAGCGATGATCCAATGCGCCCTCGCGGTGTACATCTGCTGGTCGCTCGATACGACCGTGGCATACGCCATGCTCGTCGTGGCCTTGCTGGGCTTCATCGGCTCGGTGTCGGTGACGAAGTTCCGTAAGGCGGACGACGCATGAGCCTGCTTTGCGACATCATCTCGATTACGTGCATTTTCGCCGGGGCATTCCTAGTACTCGCCACGGCGATAGGCATGGCGCGGTTTAGGGACACCGTCTCCCGGCTCCACTCCGTCACCAAACCGCAGACTCTGGGCCTGATTCTCACCGTCATCGGCGCAATCGTGCGAATCCTTGGCCGTGGCGATCTCACCCCGGGGAACAAGGGTGATCTCGGCACCCTAGTCCTGGTCATTCTGTTCGCGCTCTGCACCGCGCCAGTCGTCGGCCAGCGCATCGGCCGCATCGCCCGTCGTGAGCAGCTTTACGACGCCACCCAGTTAGCTCGAAACGATCGCTCCTAGCGGGGCGGGCGCATGGTGGCCAGTTCCGCGCAGGTCTGGTCCACTACCTTCTCCCAGGAGCCGGTGTCTTCGTAGGTGCGACGCTGGCGTTGGTAGGCCGCACCGGAGCGCATGATCTCATTGACCAGCTCGATCTCGTCGACACAGTCCAACTCTTCAGCGATGGGTGCGAGCTCGGCTAGGAGTACCGGCAGTTCGTCGCGGAGTAGCACTTCGTCGGTGTCGCGGGTCGTGATGATGATGGCGTCCATGCCATAGCGAGCGGCTCGCCACTTGTTTTCGGTGTTGTGCCAATGCGGCAAGCTAGGCAACTCCTCACCGCGGTCTAGCTTGTGATCGTAGTAGACGACCAAGCAATGCGTGAGCGCTACCAGGGCCGACAGCTCGCGGAGGTTGGAAGGGGCATCAGAAATGCGCAGTTCGATCGTGCCGTACTTTTCGTTCGGGCGGATGTCGAAGTGCATGGCAGATTCTTCACTGATGACTCCGGACTTTCGCTGGTCTTCAATGTAGGAAGACCAATGATCCCAATCCTCAAACTCATAGGGGATGCCGGCGGTCGGCAGCTGCTGGTAGAGCATAGTGCGATTGGAGGCGTAGCCGGTGTCTTTACCCAACCAGCCTGGGGAGGATGCCGAGAGTGCGAGCAGGTGCGGGAATTTGGTCATCAGGGCGTTAATGATCGGCCAGACCCGGTCGCGCTCGATGATGCCGACGTGGATGTGGACGCCCCAAATGAGCATTTGGTGGCCCCAGTATTGGGTGCGCTCGATGATCTCGTTGTAGTGTTCTTTGTCCGAAATATCGGACTCTTCGGAGACCGCGAACGGGTGCGAGCCAGCTGCCCACACATTGGCCCCCAGGTCTTCGGCAGCTTGGCGCACCGCTGACAGGCCTGCCGAGATTTGCCCTACCGCTTCCCGAGCCGTGGTGCATACCCCGGTTACGATTTCCACGGTGTTACGCAACAATTCCCGTTCCAGGCGCACCGGAAGCGATTGTTGAGTTGCCTTATCAATAACTTCTTCGGCAAGCGGAACTAAATTGCGCGAAGCTGGGTCAACCAGCGCGACTTCCCACTCCACTCCAAGGGTGTGGTTATCAGTTCCGTTGTATGTAAGGGCCATGGGGCAAGTCTAGCGGTTTAGCTCCTCAGTGATAACTAGGACAACTCCGGCTGGGGTGTCCTTAACCGAGTCGTTACGTGGCTGCGCCTTAATGCCCAGGTTATAGGCAATTGCTTCTGCAGCTTTTTGCTCCGCGGCGTTTCCAGGCGTGTAAAAAACTACCGAATTGGGCAGTACCTCGTTCGGGAAATTGCCGGATTCCACTTGGGAGAAGCCCTGCTTCTTCAGCGTGTCTGCCACTCGGTTGGCCAAGCCTTGCACAGTGGAATTGTTCAGAGCATGGATCTTGACCGCCGTTGGATCGACATCATTGCCCGCAGCTGGAACAGCTGGATTCGCCGAAGCCTGAGCCTGGTTAGACGTGGCCGGGGTCGCGGGAGCTGGGGTGACTGGTGCCTGACCAGTCTGTGCCGGGTTTACCGGGGCCTGATTTGCTGGCGCTGGCGTGCCGGTGGCCTGCTGGGTCTGCACGCTCTTCGGCTTCGTCACTACGTTGTCACCAGAAGAATTAGTCATCGAGTACACACCCCAGGCCAACAACAGCACTGCCACAGCCAGCAGAATCATGGCGATGCCACGGATAGGGATACGGGAAGGTTCCGGAGCTTGAGGAGATTCATTCATAGACACGTTGCTAATCCTACGTACTTAGCTGCGCGTGATGTCAATCGGCGCGCTGCTGACGTAAACGACGCAAACGAGCAGTGAGCTGCGGGAATTCGCTTGCGGCCGCCGGGGCGTCGATAAGCAGGTTAAGCCGGTGATAATAGCGCAGGGGGCTCATCCCCAATTCACGACGGATCCGCTCCTCCTTCAGCCCAATGTTCCGAGGCGCTGACTGCTCGAAACGCAAAAGATCGCGGTCTAAGTCCGTTAATTCCATGGCTCTAAAGCGTATATGCTTAAGCACTATGACTGTGCGCCCCATCGTAATTCACGGCGACCCCGTGCTTCACCACCCCACCGAACCCGTCACGGAAAGCCCCGCGGAGCTCGCCGAGCTTATTGACGACATGTACGAAACGATGGATGTCGCGCACGGAGTCGGCTTGGCGGCGAACCAAGTGGGCGTCGGCAAGCGCCTGTTCGTATATAACTGCCCAGACGTCGAAGGCCCGGACGGTGCTCTCAAAACTGAAGAGGAAATCGAAGCTCAGGGCGGCGAGTACCGTCGTGGTTGCGTGATTAATCCCGTCCTGGAGACCTCGGAGATCCCGCAGACGATGCCACGTGTCGACGGTTCCGACGACGAAGGTTGCCTCTCGGTACCAGGGAAATCTTTCCCAACTGGCCGTGCCGACTGGGCTCGGGTAACCGGCACCGACGAACATGGCAACCCCGTCACTGTCGAAGGCTACGGCTTCTTCGCGCGCTGTCTCCAACACGAAGTAGGGCACCTCGACGGTTTCCTCTACACGGACGTGCTCATGGGGCGCTGGAAGCGAGCAGCCAAGAAGCATATTAAAGCGGAAGGCTGGCTAACCGGAGGACAAACCTGGCTCCCAGGTGTGGACGCAGACCCGTTTGGACACGACGATTAACGCTGGCTTTGATGGTGCAGGCTCCGGTGGGCGTGGTGGTGCTGGTTTGAGCGGTGGTGGGCGTGGCGGGCGTGGCTTTGGTGGGCGTGGCGGGCGTGGCTTTGGCGGGCGTGGCTTTGGCGGGCGTGGCTTTGGCGGGCGTGCGCCGCAGGTTGGGGACCGGGTCATTGTGCGTCGGCGTCTTCCCGACACCCCGGGACATCTCACCGATGTTATCGGCCACGTCGTTTCGTTAGATCCACTTGTGGTGCGTCCGCAATCCGTGGGCGGGTTTGTATCCGATGCGGAAACGGTGGAAATTCCCGCCGAGTTAATTCAGGTGGTGAAGGTCCTGCCACCGCGTCGCGTGCGTAATTCGGAAATCCGTGCCGTTGAGATCGCCACGGCGGCGGCTTTTCCCGGCATCGAGCATGTGGAGATTGACGGTTGGCTGCTGCGGGCCGGCGACGGAATTACTGAGAGGTCCAACTCGGCGGCTCCGCTGGGGGCGTCGGCAGGCTTTAGCCCGGTGCCGATCGCCGCTATCCAGGACTTTTATCAGCGTCACGGCCTGCCACCGAGTATTTTGGTCCCTGATCGCATCGCGCCGACTGCGCTGCAGTTCGCGCGGGCAAGCGGTTGGAGTTTCGGTCCGGAGATCGTTGTCATGACGCGCAGTTTGCAGCCCGCGCCGTCATTTTCTCCACCAGCGGGTTTTCATTTCGAGGTACTGGACGCCCCAACGCCGGACTGGCTCGACCTCTATCATTTCCGCGGTCAGCCGCTGCCCGAACATGCGTTACGTCTGTTGCAGCAAGAGATCGAGGGGCACCTGGGATTCGGCGCGATCCGATCCGACAGTGGCGAAATCGTGGCCATCACCCGCGCCACCATCACTGCAGGCGGCGACGAGCAATACCTGGGCTATTCGGCCGTGGAAGTTGCTGCTGCTTATCGACGCCGCGGCCTCGCCAGCGCGCTCGGCGCAGCAATGCTGTCCTGGGGAGCGCAGATGGGAGCTACCCAGGCATATCTGCAGGTCGTCGCTACCAACGAGGCTGGTCTTGGCCTCTACGACAAGTTAGGCTTCACCGAACACCATCGGCACCGATACGCACATAGCCCGCAATAGGTCGTCGTTTAGCGCTGCAGGTGGTTTAGCGCTGGACCACCCGGGTGCGGGCATGCCGGTCATGGGGCGCCACGCCAAAAGCGTCTGCCTTAGCGACGCCCGAGAACCACAAGCCAACGCCAACCGCAGCCACCGGCCCAGCAACCGGGATCAACGGCAGCAACAACCAGGCATTTCGCTTGGCTGCTTGCCCGAAATCCACCGGTGTGTGAGCGGGGCCAACTACACGCAGGCCCATCGTCCGCTTGCCGATCGTCCCGCCCGTGGCATCAAAAACTGACTGGCTTAAGAAGAATCCCAGTGGCAATGCGAGAATCAGGGCCAACAGCCACGGCTGCCCCAAGGCGATCGAAAACGCAACGATAATCGTCAACATCGAACCCAGGTAGATCGCCAAATCAATAGCTAGTGCGCCAATCCTGCGTACCACCGGCGCATTGTCTACTGACCTCAAACCGGTATTGCGCCCAGGAAGAAACGCCTGGTAGGTCTCCATTTCGCCGTATTGAATGGGAGGCTGGAGGGCGTCGTTAAGCTCGCTGCGCAGTTTCCGGCCAACCTTATGGACCGGGCGGGGTTCCGCGTGCGCCGGGCGTTGTGGCTGCGGGCTGGACATGTTACCTCCATGAAATGACGGCGCGTGGAATGGTCTCCATTGGGTCAACGGGCTGGGAGGAGTTTTGGTTCCCGCGGTGGGCTTGACGGTTTTCAACGTCGCACAAGTGTTTGTTTTTCTCATCTTTCACAGCTGTTTCAACTTTAGTTTTCGCTCTTGCGTTCTATTCCCTGTGGGGTAAAATAGTGGTTGTAGGGAGGAGGTGAAATCATGATTCAGGCAGCTAAAGACCTGCTCAAGCAGGCGCTTATCGACGGCCCGTTATTCCATGATTTCGCCTGCCTTCTGGAGATTAAAGAGCTGGTAGGGCGCCTAGAAACTGAGATGGCTCGCGATCATGAGCGCTTTGAGCTCGAAGAAGAGGGCGCTTCAGCTCGAACCGCGCGGATCATCAAGCGTCGCGCAGACCATGAATGGGACGATGCCGTATCTGTCGAACACCAGGACGCAATACTGTCTGCGCTCGAGCGTCTGACTAACACATCTGATCGACGCTCTGGCATTTATCGTTTGGGTGCCACCGCAGCCGCAGAGTCCTCGGTAAAACAGACGCACGAATATGTAAAGAAGCTAGTCCGGGAGGAGAACGAACGGCTGGCCAAAGACCCCTTCGAGGCCCATCACCAGCGCCGTTTCACCCTACGCTCCCAAGACGAACACGGCGGATGCAGCTTCTTCGGTTACGCTCCGGCGAAAACCGCTGCGCTGCTCAAGGCGATGCTCGATCGAGCTTTCCACGCCGAGAAAGACGAAGACACCCCGCATCGGACTGTCGCCCAGCGCAACCTCGACGCCTTCCATCAAGTACTCAAGTGGGCCTCGAGCGATCGCGTCGTCGCAACTGGACATGCCAGCCTCGTCATTTCCGTCACCGATGCCGATAATTTCGATTGGCGCACCAAATTTGGCACCAACGTTGGGATCGACCTGAACATCTTTGACATCGCCAACCTGGCCGGCGATCGCATTAGCGACTACATCGCTGTCCACGACCACAACGGCGCGATCATATCCCTCAGCACAGGCGAACGCTGCGCGAACTTTTACCAGCGAGTAGCGCTGCTGGCCCGAGACTTCGTCTGCCAGCACCCCGGATGCGGAGAGCCCGTCAGCCGATGCGACTCCCACCACGTCATCCCCTGGTCCCGAGGTGGCCCAACAAGCATCGACAATCTCGCACTCCTGTGCCCCAAACACCATCGAAGAAACGACGACAGTCACCAAAAACAACACCTAGAAATGCACGACGGAATCCCCATCTGGTTCAACAACCAACGGATCCCGAAACGCAACAACTCACCCGGAGCCAAACGCGCCGGTGGGCGAAGATCCAAACCCACCTAAACCACACCGCCCGCACACGCTAAGGTAGTGGTCATGCGCATTGCCACGTGGAACATCAACTCAGTCCGCACCCGAATCGACCGGGTAACGGACTTCCTCGCGCGCCATGACATCGACGTGCTCGCACTGCAAGAAACCAAAGTGTCCGACGACAAATTCCCACACCAAGCCTTCACCAACGCCGGCTACGAAGTTGCCTACCACGGACTCAACCAATGGAATGGCGTAGCCATCGCCTCCCGGGTAGGCCTCGAAGACGTCGAAAAACACTTCCCACAACAACCCGGCTTCGACAAAGACCTCACCAAACCACAAGCCCGCGAAGCACGCGCCATAGGTGCCACCTGCGACGGCGTGCGGATCTGGAGCCTCTACGTCCCCAACGGGCGCGAAATCGCCGACCCGCACTACGACTACAAACTGCGCTGGCTCGACACCCTCGCAAACGAAGTCGAAAACACCCTCGCCCACCAGCCAGAAAAACAACTACTCCTCCTCGGCGACTTCAACATCGCCCCCCTCGACGAAGACGTCTGGGACATCAGCTTCTTCGACGGAAAAACCCACGTCACCGAACCCGAACGCGCCGCCTTTGACAGCCTCCTCGAAGCAGGACTCACCGACGTCACCCGCAACCTCATCCCCACCGGCTACACCTACTGGGACTACACCGCCATGCGCTTCCAACGCGGACAAGGCATGCGCATCGACTTCCACCTCGCCTCCCGCACCCTCGCCACCGGCGCACAACGCGGCTGGATCGACACCGAAGAACGCGCCACCAAAGGCGCCTCCGACCACGCCCCCGTCATCGTCGACTACCACACCGCCCGCCTAGACGACGTCCGCTAAACCCCATGCTCGACTTCCTCGCACTACCGGACCCCGCCTGGCTCCAAACCACGTTCCTCATCCTCGACTACGCCATCAAAATTATCGCCGTCGGCACCGTGCCCGAGGGCCGAAAACCAGCCGCCTCCAGCGCATGGCTGCTCGCCATCCTGGTGATACCGCTCGTCGGCCTGCCACTCTTCCTCCTCATGGGCAGCCCCTACATCAACCGACGCCGCCACCGCATCCAACAAGAAGCCGACACTCACATCCGCGACGTCCAACGCGAAGCCCCCGACTTCCCCGACCACTGGACACTCACCCCCGAACTCGAATCCATCATCAAACTCAACCGACGGCTCACCCGCCTCCCCGCAGTCACCGGCCACAGCAAAGGCTTCTACACCAACTACCACGAAGCCATCGCAGCCATGACCGCAGCCGTCGACCGCGCCGAACACAGCGTCCACGTCGAGATCTACATCGTCAGCTGGGACACAACCACCGAGCCCTTTTTCCGAGCCCTCGAACGCGCCGTCCAGCGCGGCGTCAAAGTACGCCTACTCTTCGACCACGTCGGCTCCTGGAAATACCCCGGCTACTGGACCCTCGGCCGCAAACTCACCCGCATCGGCGTCGAATGGCACGTCATGCTCCCCCTCCAACCATGGAAGTGGCGCTTCCGCCGGCCAGACCTACGCAACCACCGAAAAATGCTGCTAATCGACGGCCACACCGGTTTCATCGGCAGCCAAAACCTCATCGACTCCTCCTACCTCCTCCGCGGGAACCGACGACGCGGCCTCAACTGGGTCGACCTCATGGTCGAACTCACCGGCCCCGTCGTCTCCTCCATGGAAATGATCTTCGCCACCGACTGGTTTGCCGAAACCAATGAAGCCCTCACCACCGAAGACATCATGGCTGGCCCACCCGTGCCACTCAACAGAGGATCCTCAACAAATGTGCTGCAGCTTGTCCCCTCCGGCCCCGGCTACACCACCGAACCCAACCTGCGCCTGTTCAACTCACTGGCCCACCACGCCAAAGAACGTCTCGTCCTATGCAGCCCGTACTTCATCCCCGACGAAACCCTCCTAGAGTCCGTCACCACCGCATGCTACCGGGGGGTTAGGGTGGAACTCTACGTCAACGAGAGCAGCGACCAGTTCATCGTCTCCCACGCCCAATCCAGCTACTACCGGGCACTTTTGGAAGCCGGAGTCCACATCTATCGCTACCCCGCCCCCGCCATCCTGCACTCCAAGTACATGCTGGCCGACCCCGACACCGACAACGCCGTAGGAGTACTCGGCTCCTCCAACATGGACATGCGAAGCTTCGGCCTAAACTACGAAGTTTCACTCCTCGTAGCCCACGGCGACCTCATCGAACAACTCGCCGAACTCACCACCCGCTACCAGGAACGCTCCACCCAACTCACCCTCGAACAGTGGAGCAAACGCAACATTGTGCTGCGCTACATCGACAACGTTATGCGACTGACTTCCGGCCTCCAATAGCAGCACCGAAATTAGCTAAGCTCGCGCACACCACCATGCCCAACGCCATGCTCAACGCCGTATTAGAGCCCAAAACCACCAGCGGGCTCACGAGGCTCGCCGTCAAAAACTGCGCAGCGCCCATCACCGCTGAACCAGTGCCCGCAATCCGACGCACCTGAGAAGTACCCAGCGCAGTCGCATTGCCCATCACAAAACCGATCTGCGAAACTGCCACAAAAAGCACCGGAATGACCACGAACAAATGCGGGCCAACGAGGGCGTCGATAAGCAAGGCCACGGCGCACAGCAACATGCCGAGCAGCGCACGTCGCAAAATGGCGTGCGGATCAGTCTTTTCTACCAGTCGGGCGTTAAGAAAGGAGGCGATCGTAATGCCGGCCGCATTCATTCCGAAGCACAATCCGTACTGCAGCGGCGACAACCCAAGTTCAGTCTGGAACAAGTACGCCGAAGCGGCAATGTAAGAAAACATGGTGCCAAACCCCGCGCCGAAAGCCAGGGTATAGCCCAAAAACGCCCGGTTGCCCAACGCGGTGCGGAAGTTGCGCCCCAGCTGCGCCAAACCGGACTGACTGCGCGCAGACACCGGCAACGACTCCCGAACCAACAGCACCGCCACGGCAAGTTGGGCCGCAGCGACCCCGGTTAGCACCCAAAACAGTCCTCGCCAACCAATAGGCTCCACCAAAACGCTGCCCACCACCGGAGCGAGAATAGGTGCCACACCCATGATCATCATCAACAGGGAAAACGCCTTGGCAGCCATTTTCCCCTCGGCAAGATCGGCAACCGACGCACGCGAAAGCACCACGCAGGCACCCATACCCAGCCCCAAGGCAGCGCGAGCCCCAATCAGCACGGCGATATTCGGCGCGAGCGCACAGGCTGCACTTGAAACCACCGCCAGCACCGCCGAAATTACGAGCAACTTATGCCTACCCAAGGAATCCGAAAGTGGCCCGATAAACACCTGGCCTGCAGCCATCCCCAGCATGAACGAGGACAACGTCAGCTGAACCGCCGCGTCCGAGGTCCCCAAATCAGCGGCAATACGAGGCAGACCCGGCAGATATAGGTCGGTGCCGAAAGGACCTCCAGCAGAAAGCAAAGCCAAGCCTGCAAGCAGTGGCCAGGTCAATGTTTGGCGTGGTTTTTCAGCTGAAGCCATCGCTTTACAAACTCCTCTTTTCCCGCAACGTCAAGCTCACTGCAGCTATCCTAGCCCAACACCCACCATTTGTTGAACTATCAACAAATATCAGTTTTGAAGGGTGCGATAAACTGGGACAATGTCCACCCCGCTTAATACGCGACCCAGCTTCCCCGGGACAATCCACTACATCAACCCCAAAGTAATCCCGGAAAGCGAAGACGAAGTCCTCATCTCCAGCTTCAACAAACTTGTCAGATGGATCGTGGTCTGCCTGGCAATTTACGTCGCAATCGTGGGCATTAACCTCATCATGGACGGGATTGCAGGACTCGGGTTCGCTAACCTCAGCGCACTCATGGAAAAGGCCCAAAACCCCTTGCTCTGCCTCATGGTCGGGATCCTGGCCACCTTCCTCGTCCAATCGTCCACAGCCTTTACGACCGTAACCGTCGCAGCCGTCGGCGGCGGACTCCTCCCCCTCGAAGCAGCCACTGCCTTGATCATGGGCGCCAACATCGGCACCTGCTTCACTGCACTCTTGGTGGCATTTGGCTACGTCAGCCGACAGGATGAACTCCCCAGAGCCCTTGCCGCCGGACTCACCCATTGGACATTCAACGTGCTCTCTGTGGCGATCCTCCTGCCCCTGGAGCTGGCTTTTCACCCCCTAACGAACACCGCCCGGTGGCTATCAACCACCTTGTTTGGCGAGTCCTCCCCCACCTTTTCCAGTGGCACCCTCGTAGCATGGTCCACCGGCCCGCTTGTCGACGCCTTCGGCACCCACACCATCGCCCGAGTCATCGATTCCCCCGTCGTCGTCGCCATACTCGCCGGGTTGATCGGGATTGCCTTCATTGCGATCGCCGTCCAGATCCTCACCGTACAGCTCCGCTCACTGATGGCTTTTCCATCGCAAGTGCTGCTCAAACGCTCCGTGAGCCCATCAAAGTCTATGGGGGCGGAATTCGGCGTCGGCCTCGGGCTCACCCTACTGACCCATTCATCTTCCGCCACCACCTGCGCAACCGTCCCCTTTGCCGGCGCAGGCACACTGAGCACCCGTAGCGCCCTAGGAGTGATTCTCGGCGCCAACCTTGGTACGACGTTCACCGCAGTCGCTGCCGCTTTTGCCATTCCGGGCGATCTAGGAACGATGGCGCTACAAACAGCGTTCGTGCACGTGCTTATCAACCTCATCGGCGCCATCGTCGTCTTGGCGTTGCGCCCCGCGGCAGACTTCATCATCTGGATCTCAGAAGTCTTAGCACGGAAAACCGCTAAGCGCCGCGCACTCGGATTGCTGCTGTGGCTCGCAACCTATCTAGCGGTGCCAGCTGCGTTTATCTTGTGGCTGAATTAGGCATCGCGGCGGCGCAGCAACACCATGCCGACCACAAACAAGCCAACCGCCCACGCCAGGAAGTAGAACAACGAACCGGTAGTGTCCCACGGGGTACCAGTCAAATCCTTGTCCCGGAAGAACGCGCCCAGGTTGGACAGCGGCCCATAAGGATGGATTTTCTCACCGACCTTAGGCAGCATCGGGATCACCATGATCTCCAGCACCATGTACCACACCAGCATGATGACGATGGAGCCCGCCGAGTTGCGCACAATCCAAGCCACTGCCTGCGCTAGCAATACCAACAGCACGGTGTACAGCGGCACAACCCACAGCATTCGGGTAAATGCGTCGTTGCTGAAATTGAAGTTTGCCGTCGCCTCAGCACCTGAAAATACTCGGTAACCCAAAACGCCAAGCCCGATTGCAATCAGGCTCAACACCACTGCTATCACCGCCATGAGCAGGAGTTTTGCTAACGCCACGCCCAGGCGGTTCGGCACTGCCTGAAAAGTCATAGCAGCGTACTTATGGCCGTACTCGGTTGTGACCGCAAGGATCGCCACAATGATGAGGATGAGGCCGCCGCCCTGGGCCACCATCTCCCCAACCATGCCGGTATCTGCCGGCATCTTCGGCAGGCCTTCGGATACTAGGTTCTTCTGCGCGTCGTTGTATGCGTAGATGTTGAGAGCTAAGAACCCCAGGACCAGGACGAAGTAGCAGACCAGATTCCACCACAGGCCCTTAGTGGTAGATAGTTTGGTCCACTCCGCCTTCAGTGAGTTGAGAAACATTAGTTGCCTTCCTGGTTCGAAGCGGCTGGCACTGCAGCATGGTATTGCACGGCATGCCCGGTCATCTGCAAGAATGCGTCCTCCAGGGAGGCGCGACGCTCGGAAAGCTCGTACAGCATGACCCCAGTGGAATAGGCGAGCGCGCCGATGTGATCAGTGGTGCTATCAGAGATAACCAGCACAGGTCGCTGTTCGGCGTCAGTCTCCATCTCGAAGCTAATCTGTTCTTCTTGCAACACCTTTTGAAACTCTGCAAGATGCCCAGTGCGCACCACGACAGAAGTGTGTGAGTTGTTTTTCACGAAGTCATAGGTCGGGGTATCTGCCACCAACTGGCCACGGCCAATCACGACGAGGTGGTCGGCCGTCATAGCCATTTCCGAGAGCAGGTGCGAGCTCACCAGAATGCTGCGGCCTTCGGCAGCCAACGCTTTAAGGAAATCACGCACCCACCGAATACCTTCGGGGTCCAAGCCATTCACTGGCTCATCGAGGATGAGGGTGTGGGGGTCCCCAAGCAGCGCCATCGCTAAGCCGAGGCGCTGCCCCATACCGAGTGAGAAGCCGCCGGCGCGTTTCTTCGCTACATCGGCCAAGCCCACCAACCCAAGTACTTCATCCACACGAGAGGTAGGGATGCCATTGGACTGCGCGATCCACTTCAGGTGGTTTCGGGCGCTGCGCGCCGGGTGGAGAGCTTTAGCGTCGAGAAGCGCCCCCACTTCTCGTAGGGGATTCTTTAGCTCGGAGTACTTCTTCCCGTCGATAAGCGCGGAACCCGCGGTCGGCTGGTCGAGACCGAGAATCATCCGCATAGTGGTGGATTTACCCGCGCCGTTCGGCCCTAGAAAACCGGTGACGATGCCCGGCTGCACGCTAAAAGATAAGTCCTCAACCGCGCGCACCGCCCCATAGTGCTTGGTTAATCCAGAAACTTCAATCATGCATTCCAGTGTGACACAGGATTAACTAACATGCTTTTCGACGACCTATTTCCCGACACAGCAAGTCCAGGTTTTCCGCTAGTGGCGGAATCAGATTCATCGAAGTCAGCGCGCCGAAGTCGACCCATCGCAACTCTAAAGATTCATTGTTGGCTGTAGTGGCCAACTCCTTGTCTGCGCGCGCGAGAACCGTAGTGTATGTCCACCCAGCTGCTAGCTCCGGCCGGAGCGGGTCTCCCGGGAATGGGCCGGATGTGCACAATTCGGCCAGGACGGTTACTTGGCTTGGCTTGATCCCCGTTTCTTCCTCTGCTTCCCTCAGCGCGGCTTCCGCGGCAGTTTCGTGTGAGTCTCGTGCCCCACCGGGCAGCCCCCACGTCCCGCCATTTGCGGTCCAATGCGCTCGATGCTGCAAAAGCAGCTTGTCCCCCGCAACCAAAAACAGCCCAGCTGCGCCATGGAGCCCCCACATGCGCGTACCCTGCGGTCCTGCCGCCCAACCATCGCCGTCACCGAACATATCCCCACCTTAAGCGAATCGCACAAAACTGGGTGAAACAATTGTGACGTAGCATACGATAAGCCATGCAGACGATGTTCACCTCAGAAAGAACTATCCTGGACCAATGACCCTTTCCAACTCCCGGAAGAACGCCGGTGGCGCTGCTACAGCAGCCCGCGACGACCTGTGGTTGGACGCACCCGAAGCAACAGAAGCGAACAGCGTAGGGTCAGTATTTCGCGGATCTTTCGGTCTCCCGGCACTCTGGTATCGGCGGACAGCCGTGTTCTTTGCCACCACCATTGGACAAATGACACTCTGGGCGTTTGTGCTCACCGTGGCGCTTTTGGCCGCCGGGGTGGCGATGGCGCAGTCCACACAGTCTCGTCAGGCTCAACTGGGCACGCTGATGAACAACACGGAACCGATGTCGGCCGCGGCGCAAGACATATACATGTCGCTCTCCCTCGCAGATACCACCGCCACCACGGGTTTTGTCCAAGCAGGCGTCGAACAGCCCCTCACCCGCGAGCGCTACCAGCGGGCTATCCAGCGTGCCTCGGCCGCGGCCACCCAATCAGCGGCCGGCGTGCAGTCCTCCCAGCAGCGCGAACTCGAGCTCATAGCGACAATCCAATCTCAACTGCCGAACTACACCGGCTTGGTTGAGACTGCCCGCACCAACAACCGCATGGGCAACCCCGTGGGTGTGGCCTATATGTCCGAAGCATCTGCGTTGATGCGTACCTCGATACTGCCCGCCGCAAACGAATTGCTCAGGCTGACCAATGCCCGGGTCAATGCAGAACAGCACGACCTCACTCGACCACAGTGGGTGCCCATCTCGGGCCTGGTCGCAGCTCTGCTCATGCTGGTAGCTGTCCAGCGCTGGCTCGCCCACAGAACGCGCCGACGACTCAACAAAGGCATGCTGGTAGCCACCGCATGCATGACCATCGCATTGCTGTGGGTAAGCACGTCCAACGCACTGACCTGGTACGCAGGCACCCGCGGTTTCGAGCAGGCAGCAGCGCCGCTCAACTCCCTAGCCAACGCACGCGTATTAGCGCAGCAGGCCCGTACCGCGGAAACGCTTGCGCTAGTGCGACGGGAAACGAATGCAGATGCCTTTGAAAGCTTTTCCGCAACCGCCGGTTCTATCGACCAGGCACTAACGAGCTACGACACCACCAGGCTCGCGGAAAGCCCCGCTAACGCACGCACAGTCGCTGATGTCCGGGCAGGGCTGACGCAGTGGCAAGTCGCGCATGAAGACCTAGCTAACTCGCTCAATCAGGGCGATTACCAACGCGCCACCAGAATCGCATTCGCCACCTCACAAAACACCGTCGGAGCAACTGCTGACACGGGAAGCGCTGCGCAGGCCTATGATGCCGTTGATGCCGGCCTAGCAGTATTGATCCTCGATACCCGTGGCACCCTGCGAGGCTTCATCGCCGATGGGCTTTCGGCCACCCATTTGTTGTCGCCCGTCGTACTGCTCCTTTCCGGACTCGCTGTCCTGTCGCTGTGGCTAGGAATCCGACCACGCCTACAGGAGTACCTCTAATGCGCAGACGACTCTTAAGCCTTATTCTGGCAGCCGTCCTCACCGCCAGCCTCAGCGCCTGTGCTGGCTCGCCAGAAACCGCGCCTTCGTTTGATGCCCGCAAGCAGAATTACCAAGCGGTACTGCCGGCCGGCACGCAGTTTGAAGCGGGAGGATCCCAACCGGCCGAAGTCCCCCAATTCGATAACCTCTTAGGCTCTTTGCGCCCCGACGACAAGAAACCAGAGGAGCGCGTGCCCGCCATCCTTAAGCGTGGTCGCATCATCATCGGCGTGGACCAATCCCAGAATCTACTGAGCTTCCGCGACCCCATCTCCGGCGAACTCAAAGGCTTCGAGATCGACCTAGCCCGCGAAATCTCCCAAGACATCTTCGGTTCCCCAGACCACGTAGATTTCCGGTTTATTGACACCGCGGACCGCGTGAGCGCGCTGGAATCCGGCGAAATCGATGTCCTGTTGCGGTCCCTATCCGTCACCCGCACCGCCCAAGACCTCGTCTTTTTCTCCACGCCGTACCTAACCACCAGCACCCGCATGTTGGTGCTGGAGTCCTCTGGTGTCAACACCATGGATGACCTCACCGGGCGGACCGCCTGCGCAGTCAACGGCTCGACCTCACTGCAACAAATCCGCGACAAGAACCCCCGCGCCAACATCATGCGCACCGCGGAGTGGGCCGACTGCCTCGTCCTCCTCCAGCAGGGCATTGTCGACGCCATCGTGGCCAACGACACCATCTTGGCCGGCATGGCCGAACAAGACCCCTACGCGCAGATCGTCGGCCCACGCCTCACTTACGAAAACTACGGCGCGGCGATTGCCTCGCCGAACGCGCAGCACGACACGGTCGGGTTGATCCGGCAGGTCAACTCCACAATCGAACGCCTCCAGCGCGATGGCACCTGGTGGAAGATGTATAACCAGTGGTTTTCGGAATACCAACTCGCGCAATCCCCGCCAGCATTGAATTATCGAAAGGAGAACTAGCGGATCATGGCTGATAACGATCACTCACTTGAGCCGACCAACGCCACCGAAGCCGTGGCGTTCAACCCTTTCGACGATGATGAGGACGAGCTCACCGCGCTAGTCAACGAGCTCGACTCCCTGCGCGAAAAGACCTCGGCAGCAGCGCGGTTCGACCCATTTGCAGATGACGAGGATGACGAGACCGGCCTTGATACCGCCGCGGTTTACGCCATTGCGGCCGACCAGTCCGAAGATGTCAACGACCGCTCGCGTCGAGAAGCCCTGAGCACCTTCCGTTCCCGGCGCGGCACCACCCGCGCGGGCCGCATGGTCGCCGACGGCATGGTGCAGCTGCCCTTTGTGCCGATCACGGACCCGCAAGCTGCGTTGATTACCCCGGGCCCCAATGTCGAACCCCCCACGCTCAAGCCGGGCGATATGGTGGCTGCGCAATACGAGGTGCTGGGGGTGATTGCGCACGGTGGCATGGGGTGGATTTACATCGCCAATGACCGCAATGTTTCCGGCCGGTGGGTGGTGCTCAAGGGCATGATTCCCGGAGGCAATCCGCGGGATCTCGGCACTGCGGTGGCCGAGCGGGAGTTCTTGGCGGATATTACGCACCCGGAAATCGTAAAGATTTACAACTTCATCGATGATGCCCGCGTCCCCGGCGGGTTCATCGTGATGGAGTTCGTGGGCGGGCCATCGCTTCTGGATCGGCGGCGCGCCCAACCCGATAATGTTCTGCCCGTGGACGTGGCTATCGCATACATCCTCGAAATTCTGCCTGCGCTGGAATATCTACACTCCCGGGGCGTGGTGTACAACGACCTCAAGCCTGACAACATTATTGTCACCGAAGACCAGGTCAAGCTCATCGACCTTGGTGCGGTGTCGGGTATCGGGGCTTTCGGCTACATTTACGGCACTAAGGGCTACCAGGCCCCGGAGGTTTCCACCGAAGGGCCGTCGGTTGCCTCAGACATCTACACCATCGGGCGCACGCTAGCGGCCCTGGTGTGCCGACTCCCCGTCGTTGATGGGCAGCTAGCTCCTGGGTTGCCTTCGCCTTTTGAAGAGCCGCTCTTTCGCAAGCACCTGTCGCTGTATCGACTACTCATCCGGGCCACCCACAGCAACCCGGCGCGGCGCTTTCGCGACGTCCACGAGCTGCGCACCCAGCTCTATGGGGTGCTGCGGGAAATCCTCGCGGTCCGCGACGGCAAACAGTTCCCCGCCCAGCACTCCCTGTTTTCCCCGCAGCGTACCACCTTTGGTACGAAACACCAGGTCTTTCGCACCGACCAGCTCATCGACGGCATCGAGCGCACCGTGCGAATTACCCCGCCCGAGGTCGTCGCGGCGCTGCCCGTGCCACTGATCGACCGCACCGATTCAGGATTCACCATGCTGACCGGCTCCTCGTACACAGAACCGTCTGAGGCGTTGGAAACGATGCGGCAAGCCCTGAACTCCGGCGAGTACACCGACTCTGTCGAACTGCCGCTAGGGATAGTGCGCACCCTGCTCGACCTCGGTTTCGTGGCGGAGGCCCACTCCTGGGTGGGCAGCCTCGCGGAGCGGCTCGAGCTTGACTGGCGCTATCAATGGTTGGCGGGCGTGACCAGCTTGCTGCTGGATCGCTTTATCGACGCCCAGGACCACTTCAATAACGTCCTGTCAATCCTGCCTGGAGAAGCCGCCCCGAAATTGGCTTTGGCGGCTGTCGACGAGCTGTTGTTGCAGCAAGCAGGGGTGGACGGACAAGCTCACCTTGCACCGGAGGTCACCCAAGCGGTAGCAGAGCTGGGTGGGTCGCTGACCGACCTGCCCCCGGAGTTCCTAGCCAAGTTGGAAAGCAACTGGTCCCACATCACGGCTGATCCGATGGCGCTGCGCTTCCACTCGATGCGCCTGTACCGACTCGTGTGGGTCACCAACCCGACAACAGTATCTGCAGCCTTCGGCCTGTCTCGACAGCTCATGGCGGAGGGTCACTCCGAACTTGCGATTGCCGCCCTCGATCGAGTATCCCAGAATTCCCGACACCACCGGATGGCGAAGCTGACCTCGATCCTGCAACTCATTTCCGGGGACCTCACGGAGTCCCGGATCCGCCGCGCCGCCCGACGCCTGGAAGAAATCCCCACCAACGAGCCCCGATTGTTGCAGATTCGCGTGGCCGTGCTCAATGCGGGTTTGCAGTGGTTGCGTTCGCACGATTTGTCGGCGGCCGCTTCCCCCAATGACCTGTTCGATTACCCGTTTACGCAACGAGGACTGCGCACGGGGCTGTCCGAAACGCTGCGGTTGCTCGCGCGTAGCGCACCATTCCCGCGGCACCGCTACGCGCTCGTCGATATGGCGAATGCGGTGCGCCCGACCACTTGGTTCTAGTGCAGTATCCTTTCGTTTCCTCTTGTGGATACTTTCGTATCCACCCTGCTGAAAACTATTGTTTGGGGTCCGGGCGGTGTCCTAAGTTGTGACTTGTCAGCAATTCACACCCCAACGATGAAAGGATCATCATGGAAATCGCTTCTGCAGTTCTCGACGGCCTCGGCGAGGTTTTCAAGGTCATCGGCCAAATCCTGGGCGGTGCCGCTAAGTAAGGCCCTGCTCGATTCTTGAGCCCCGTTGACACATAAGGCGCGCTCCCCTCGATTGCAATCTGAGGGGAGCGCGCCTTTATTGTTTGTTAGTTCAGCCCCGCGTAGGAGTGCAGGCCGGACACAACCATGTTAATGAAAAAGAGATTGAATACCATTGTTGCGAAGGCGGCGATGTTAATCCAGGCCGCAGCCGAGTTCTTCCAACCCGACGTCGCACGCGCGTGCAAGTAAGCGGCGTAGAGCATCCAAGTCACCAGGGAAATCGTCTCCTTTGGATCCCAGCCCCAGAAGCGACCCCACGCAGATTCCGCCCAGATAGCACCAAGCATGACGCCAAGACCGAAGATCGGGAGCGCCCAAATCGCCGCTTTGTAGGCCAGCGAGTCCAGACGCTGCGCCGAAGGAAGCGGACGAAGCACCGCGCCAAGCACACCGTGCTCCTTACCCACTGGCTGGCGCATGCGCAGTACGTACAACAGCGAAGCCATGCCCGAAATCAGGCCGATGCCGGCACCAATCGACACGGTGGAGACGTGAATCGGGAACCAGAAGGACTGCAAGGCGGGCACGACTGGCGCGGATGCCGCGTAGAGCTTCATGCCACCGTAAAACAGCAGCGCGATCACCGGGGTCAACACCCACGGCCACATCGCGCGCAGCTCACGACGCTGGATGACCCATGCGGAAATAACCATCGCCACGAACGTCACCATCGCGACATACTCATAGAGATTGCCGAACGGGAATCGCGACGCCGACAAGCCACGCAGCACCACCGACGCGCCATGAATGATGATCGCCAGCCAGATCATGGTTTGTGCCATGCCGGCGAACTTTTCCGCACTTGCTTCTCGACGCGCGAAGTCCGAATCGCTCGGAACCTCGACCACATTTGGCCCGCCAGCACCGACGAGTTCCTTCGCCTTGACGCGGGAATCAACCACACCGGTCTGCTTGACATAGAAAACAATGGAGAGGATCAGCGCAAAGCAGTAAATCACGAAGGCTGTCTTAAAGCTCAGGTCCGAAAAATTCGCGAGCGTCTGATTGACCGGCATGTTAATTAGGTTTCCTATCCCAGATCAAACTTTTGGTTGATAGAGACACTGTAGCGACCCGACTAGGGCCTGAGCAAGTCATCTGCTAGCCCCTGCTACTCATCCTCCGGCTCTGGCAGCCCGAGCAACTGACGGTGAATCCGCTCGTACTCGGCACCCCAGCCAGCGCGGTCGGTGCGGGACAGACCGGCGGTTTCTACCAGGGTGCCACCTTCAGCAGCTGGCGATATGCGCACCCAAATGCGGCGGCGCTTCACCGTCAACGAACCAACAAGGCCACCAAGCATGATCAGCGAAGTTACCAACACCCAGGCCTGGGTCGGGTCGTGGCTGATCTGCAGGTTGGCGAATTCGTTGGCGCCATCGAAGGTGACTTCGGTGCCGTCGTCAAGCGTGATCTTCTCCCCGACTTTCAGGTTCACGCGCTCCAGCTTTTGCAGCGCGCCAGTGTGCAGCAAAGATGGGTCTAGGGAGAAGATTGACTGACCGCGGCCGGAGTCGAGGCCGGCGTCGCCTCGGTAGATGTCGATCGCTACGGCCGGGTCACGCATCGCCGGGAATGCAGACTGTAGTAGCTGTCCCTTTTCGCCACTCCACGCCGCGGTTGGCGCGAATAGCCCTTGGATCGCGATGCCCTTCGTCCGGCGTTCCTGCAGGTCCGGGTACATTCCAGCGGGCGGATCGAAGCGCATGACGCCGGAGGAAAGGAAAAGTCGCGGGTCGTCGGGGCGGAACTGCACCATCTGGGTGCGGGTTTCACCATTAGGCCACTTCACCGTAAAACGTGGCGCGAAGCCATGTCCCTGCAGGTAGACGCGGGAACCTGCCAGGCGCAGCGGATGATTGACCTTGAGCTGATACTTCTGCCACTGCGAATGATCCTTGAACACGTCATCCCCGACGGCGTAATCGACATTCGAGGTGAACATTATCGCCTGGCCAGACGGGAGATAGTCAGCTGAGAAGTCGTTAACATGCACACAGAACGGGTCGAGCTGGGTGCCGTCGACAAGCGAGCCGGCGCGGAAAGAGTCGAAATTCGCGACCGCAGTATTGCAGAATTCGGCGTTTTCGGCGCCCGCCACCACGATGACCTGGCCTTCGTAGTAGACCATCTTGCCGAAACCGACCGTAAGCAAAACGCCAACCAAACCGAGGTGGAAAACCAAGTTGAAGAGCTCGCGGGCGTAGCCTTTTTCCGCAGCAAAGGAGTGCTTGCCCGCACGGTCGTCTTCGGGCTGGTATTCCGCGATCCGCCAGCCCTTCAAAGCCGAGCGTATCGACGCCTCAACCTGCGCCGAATCGCCTTCCACCACGCCACTGCCGTGCAGCGGGAGTCGTTCGAAGTTACGCGGGGCGCGCACGGGAGGCGTTTTCCAGGCCTGGTAGTGGTCCCAGGAGCGCGGGATGATGCAGCCGATGAGGGAGACGAACAGCAAGACGTAGATTGCGGTGAACCAGGTGGAGCTAAAGACGTCGAAAAGCTGCAGCTTGTCGTAGACCTCGGCGAGCTTGCCGTTGGCGGCGAGGTACTCATCCACCTTGGTTTCATTCAGCGAGCGCTGCGGCAACAGTGCGCCGGGGATCGCGCCCAGGGCAAGCAGGAACAGCAACATTAGCGCAGTGCGCATGCTGGTCAGCCAGCGCCACGCTAGCAGCGGTAGCCTCTTCACGTTCTTCATGGTCTCCCTATTTTTCGCTAAATCGCTGTGTAGCCAAAGTTCACGGTCCACTGGCGCACCACGTTGATAAACAGTGCCCATCCTCCGCTGGCCAGCGCCAACCCCACCGCGATCAGGGTAACGCCACCGATGATCTGAATGGTGCGGGAGTGTCTACGCAACCAGCCCACCGCGCTCATCGCCTTCGCCGAGCCCAACGCCACGATGATGAACGGCAAGCCCAGGCCGAAGCAGTACGCCACGATGAGTCCCACCCCACGCGCAGCAGTGCTGCCTGCGGTGCCCGCAGACACAGAAATAATTGCGGCCAAGGTCGGCCCCAAGCAGGGGGTCCATCCGAGCGCAAACACGCCACCCAAAAGTGGCGCTCCCAGCCACGTGGACAAGCGCTTGGGCTGCAGCCGAGTATCCCGATCAAGTGCCGGGATCAGGCCCAAGAAGGCCAACCCCATCACCACGGTGACGATTCCGCCCACCCGCTGCAAGATTTCTTGGTTCAGCGTGAGTGCGGAAATCGCGCCGAAAACCGTCGCCGTGGCCAGCACAAAAATCACGGTGAAACCGGCGACGAACAGCAACGCGGCACCGACAACCCGCCAACGCCCTTGCTTCGACACAACTGCCTCACCCTCGCGAAGCTCAAGGTCCGTACCCACCACCGATGCCAAATAGGACATGTATCCCGGCACCAACGGCACGACGCAGGGGCTCGCGAAGGATACTAGGCCCGCCATGGCCGCGGCGAGCACGGCGAGAAGAAGTGGCCCGCTAGCTGCGACTTCGGCAACTTGTGCACCAAATTCTGAAGCATTCATGTGTGTTCGTGGACTACTTTTCTGCTAGCAATGGCTCTGCTACTTGCAGGACATCATTCGCGGTGACCTCGCGCAAGAAAACCGCAGCTGGGCGGTGATGCTTGTCCAGCACGATCGTGGTGGGGATGACCGATGCTGGAATTCCGCCGAGCGCCGTCGCGGTCTTAAACGGTGGATCGTAGAGCGAAGGGTAGGTCAGGCCGTTGTCCTTTTGGAAGTCCCGGGAAATCTGTGGCTGGTAGTCCTTGACGTTAATGCCCAGCACCGTGCCTCCGGGCTTGCCGTCGGCAGTCTTCGCGGCCTGTAGTGTCTCGTGGATTTCTTGCATGTCGTCTGACTCGGACCGGCAGGGTCCACACCACTGTCCCCACGCATTGAGCACCACGACTTGGCCTTCGTAGTCCTGCAGCGAAATCTTTTCGCCGGCCACGAGCGAATCACCGGAAAACTGCTTGACCGGCTTGCGCTCTGATTCCGGGTAAGTGATGTCCGTCTTGCCTCCCGGCGCCACGAAGCTCCACGTCCCACCGATCGCGACCGCATCCTGACCTGCGGTATCGTCCTTACCGCACGCCGTCACCGTGAGCGCGAGCGTGGCGACGCCCAAAGCTGCAATCAATCGACGCATCAAATCTCCTGCGCTGGTTCACTATAGAAAATGTCGGTGATCTCGCGATCCTGGAACACCAAGGACGTCACGGAGGCCAGGTTGCACTGACGCGTGGCCGGGTTGTGCGCGAGCGATTTGCCCAGCACAGAGCGCTGCACCATGACAATGGGCAGCTGGTGGCTCACTAAGATCGCCTCGTGTCCCTCAGCCTTGCTCCGGGCGCGCTCGATCGCATCGAACATGCGCTTGGCGATCACGTCGTAGTGTTCGCCCCAGCTCGGCAGGGTCGGGTTCGCCATCAATGGCCAGCGCACCGGGTTCCACAACTGCGAGCGCCAACCCTTGGTCCGCAGGCCCTCAAAGCGGTTGCCCGCCTCCAGCAGGCCCTTATCGACGTCCACATCTAGGCCCGTCACCTTGCTGAATGGCAGTGCCGTCTCCTGGGCACGCTGCAGTGGCGACGCCGCCAAGTACGTCACGTCATGACCTGCAAAAGCCTTCGCGGCGGCAGCAGCCATCGAATGTCCGCGGGAGCTCAGGTGGTATCCCGGAAGCAGTCCGTAAAGGATCTTTTCCGGGTTGTAGACCTCGCCGTGACGAACGAGGTGCACGATGGTGGTTGTCATTTACGCGTCCTTCTTCGCAGCGGCAGCCGCCTGAGCTGCTGGTTTCACTGCGGCTGCAATCTTGTCAAAGTCCTGCTCCGTCAGCGCGCTAGAGACAAACCACGTCTCGAACACACTCGGGGAAATATACACGCCCCGATCCAGCAGCGCGTGGAAGAACGGCGGGAAGCGGAACGTATCCGCGTTCTGCATGTCTTTAAAGTTGTGCCCCTCGCCCTCGGCAAAGCGTACGGACAGCATGTTCGACGCGCGCTGGATGTGGTGCGCCACGCCTTCCTTGGCCAGCGCCTCGGTGACCAGCTGGGCCAGGCGATCGGCATTCGCGTTCACCGTCTCATAGACCTGCTCATTTGCCAGGCTTAGCGACGCCATACCGGCCGCCATCGCCACCGGGTTACCAGAAAGTGTGCCGGCCTGGTACACCGGGCCGTTCGGTGCCAAGTACTCCATAATGTCTTTGCGTCCACCGAACGCGGCCGCCGGGAGGCCACCGGAGATGACCTTGCCGAAGGTGGTGAGGTCGCCTGCCACGCCGTCGACGCCGTACCAACCGGAGTAGGAAGTGCGGAAGCCGGTCATAACCTCATCCATAATGAGCAGCGCACCGTTTTCATGTGCGACGTCCTTCAGAGCCTGGTTGAAGCCAGGTTTTGGCGCAACGGTACCCATGTTTCCGGCGGCGGCCTCGGTGATAATGGCGGCGATCTCGCCTGGGTGCTTGGCGAAGGCTTGTTTGACTGCCTCAATATTGTTGTATTCCACGACGATGGTGTCGCCAGCCGCAGCACCAGTCACGCCTGGGGAATCTGGCAGGCCAAAGGTGGCGACACCGGAGCCGGCAGACGCGAGCAGGGCATCAACGTGGCCGTGGTAGCAACCGTCAAACTTGATGATCTTCGGGCGACCAGTGAAACCACGAGCCAGGCGGACTGCGGACATCGTGGCCTCGGTGCCGGAGTTGACGAAGCGGACCTCTTCGACGCTGGTACGCTCCACAACAAGTTCGGCTAGTTCCACTTCTGCGGTGGTCGGCGCGCCATAGGAAAGACCCCGGGTGGTGGCGTCTTGGACGGCCTTCAGAATCTCCGGGTGAGCATTGCCCATGAGCATCGGGCCCCAAGAACAGAACAGATCGACGTATTCGTTGCCGTCGACGTCGACAAGCTTGCTGCCGTTGGCGAAAGCAATGAAGCGGGCCTGGCCACCGACACTGCCGAACGCGCGAACTGGCGAGTTCACGCCGCCCGGTGTGCGGCGCTGCGCTCGCTCGAACCAAGCTGCGGAATTGGCGGTATTCGATGAGGTGAGCTGCGACATTTTCATCCTTCGCGTGGTGGCTGGTGCTGCTTAGTTTATCCGCCCTACCCTATCCAAAAGTTGTAGATGTGGGCAAGCTTGCACTCCGGTGAAGAATACATAGTTTGAGCCGGAAGCTTAGCTACCTTGAGGCAGTAAACAGCTAGGTGCAAAAGACTCCCAAGGTTTTATCGCTCGATTATTCATTTCAATTGTCGAGACAAGCGGCACACCATACCTTAAGCTTCTTTACAGGTGCCTACTACACGATCCACAGCGCCTGACAGTTTCACCCAACCAGTTCCTCCTCACACAGGAAATCTTTGACGATGAAGCTCAGCATAAAAAAACTCGGGGCAGCATTAACAGTGATCGCCACTAGTGTGTTCCTGCCCGTCACCTCGCACGCGCAAACACTCGACGATCAACCAACGCTTGCGGAACAGCAGGTAGCAACAGATGCGTTCATCCCGCCCTACGAACCAGACCACTACCGTCAGGTTGATACCAGTGACTGGGACTTCAATGAACCCGGCATGAACAAAAACAACATCGACAACCACGAGTTGGAACGCACACTTCCCGCCGATCTCGGCGACCCGCAACCTGTGATCACCCCAGGCAAGATGCGCTCCGACCGCATCCCACTGCCCCAGGGAGTCACCAAAGAAGAAGCAGACCTGGCTGAAGTACAAGAAGCCCGCGAACAAGGCATCACCGCACCAGGACAACCACTCATGATCCGGACCTTTGCCGCCGATAACTGCCGCACCTACTGGCCCTCCAGCTTCCAAGTCTGTGGTGCCATCCGCGCGAAATACGAATCCATGGCCATCACCTGGGCCGGACAAACCCCCGTCTCCTTCCTCGGCCTACCAAAATCCAACGAGTTAACCAACCCTGACGGAGTGGGCAAACGCACCGAATTCCAAAACGGGTTTATCTACTGGCACCCAGACACCGGGGCATGGTCCGTGACCTCACATAATTCCATAGTGTGGGCCCGTAACGGGTGGGAACTCGGACGCCTCGGCTACCCCACATCCGATGAAATCGGCACCGGCGACGGCGTCGGCCGCAAACAATACTTCCAACGCGGCCGCATCTACGGCTCCCTGTCCGGCGTGGTGTCCATCGAAGGCAAAATCCTAGAAAAATGGGTAGAAACCGGTGAAGAACGTGGCCCACTCGGCTACCCAGCCACCGACGAAGAAGGCACCCCAGACGGCATAGGCCGCTACAACCGCTTCGCCCTCGGCATGATCTACTGGCACCCCAACCACGGCGCACACCCAATCACGGGCGACAAGCTGTTTCAATGGACTTATTCCGGATACGAACAAGGAGTTTGGGGCTACCCAACGGGTGACTCCACTCGTCAAAACGACGGATGGTTTAGGCAAGAATTCGAAAAAGGTCCAATTTATGGAGAGTGGGAAAACTGGATTTTTCAGCCTTACAATCCACTTATCGGCCTGGGCACCGATTCCAACTTGCGCGCAACATATTCAGTTGATGCAATTAAAGGAAACGATTACACAAACAAAATCGTTCTCCGAACTAAAGATAAATGCGGAACCGAACGAATTGTAAGGCGAGGGTACTGGAACGGATCATCTGGTTTTGGTTGGGACAAGCTTGTTCATAAGCACGGCCTTTTCAGTAAATATTCCTTACTTAAAATGATCCAAAACTCTTGCGAAAATCGATACGAAAACGATGGGATTCGTCCAGTCTATGAAACTTCCATCCATCGAGCTGAATGCTCGGCTCCTTTCATGTGCCAAGCTACTGGTGAATGGTTTGTTGCTCGAACTGTATTCGATTTGTCTCCCGTCGTTGATTCACACGACAATTTTGGCTTGGTCACATCGTACCCAATTACAGGCAGCGGATCCCCTTTGATCGAAGACCAGAAGTACCCTGAATGGTTCAGTACAGAATTACCGTTCGTTTACTCACTTGGCCTTTAAAGAATTGTGATTGCACAATATGCCTCCGAAGAACCTTAAGATCTTACTGTCGGAGCTCGAAAAGAAGCTCCCAGCTATTTCAGACGAATTTAGCGGTTGGTCTGTATCCCCAATTGCTGCATGGAACAATGAACAGCAGACTTTAGTTGTATTCTTGGCGGAGAAAAAGCAAGAGAGTCGGCTGTTCGGATTTATAACCTCACCAATTGAATGCCGAAATCCAACTGGTGGTCGAACCGAGTCGGATTTCGCCGGTGAGATAGTTTGGTACTACATAGCTGGCGACTTTCCACTGAGCCATCAGACTCCTAGTAGGGACGAAATCGATTGGAGAAATGCCCACAATGTTAGCTTACCCATTTCCTGGGGAGAAGTGCTTGAGCTATCCGAAGCGCAGCATGTGTCTTTCGCTTACTCTTTCGACGAACCTGGCAGTCAAAGAATGAAGTAAACTAAAGTTCAAAATTGCCCCAATCTCAGTACAACTTTTCCAACTAACTCGTTGCTGAGGAAGGGGCTGCCCGGATAGTAGGCACCGTATCAGGTTGACTTTCAGGGATGAGACACGCAAAACCGGGACGCAGTGAATCAAAGAGGGGCACAACCAAATCGCTCGCAAGAGCATCGCCCTAGACTCGTTCACACCCAAAATCACTCGATCAACTGTCCACTACTTGCGGGCAACCTGAAAACCCTAAGGCCACAATGCCAATATGAATTAGAACACCCCAAATGGACCAAGTCTCGGAGAGCTATTAATCTCTCGCGACCGGATTACGCTGTGGCCGTTTTCGAAAACGCTACATCCATCCAAATTCCGCTCAAGCATTTCACGCTGATGGAAAGAGATGAAGATCTCTTTTGGGGTCTTAGCAGCATCGTTCTCCTGCCTCCCCCACATTTCTCCGATCGGGGAATCAAGAACTTCGAAATTCGATGAGCCCGCACCAACTTACTTTGCTATTCGCCCCGCAGCAGCCCTCGCCCCGGCAATAACTGCCGGAACGCCCACGCCATCGGCCCAGGCACCAGCAACATCAATGCCATCCACCGCCGTCAACGCAGAGCGGACCGTGGCGACGGTGGCCAGGTGGGTGGCATCGTAACGCGGGAGGCCACCGAACCAGCGCTGGACAAAGATCTCTGCGAGACCTGCGGCGCGGCCATCAAAACCGGTGATCTTCTGCAGGTCATCGAGGGCGTAGTCGACGAGATCGTCTTCTTCAGCTCGGACCAGGGCATCATCGCCGAAGCGACCGAAAGAAGCTCGAACCAGGGCACCGCCGCGCTCGGCGAGGTGCGGCCACTTCTTGCTCGACAACGTGAAGGCCTTGGCATGCACACCTGGCTCGTCGGTGGCAATCAAGATGCCAGAGTTCTCCGGCAGGCCCTCGGCGGAGTCGAACTTCATGCCGACAACAGCCGAAGAAGCCAGCTTGACCTGCTTCAACGCCTTGGAAGCCTCTGGCGCGACCAAGCGGAGCTGAGCTGCTGCGGTTGGCGCCGGGGTGGTCACGAGGACCCGATCGAATTCGCCCTCACCACCCTTGAGCTGGAACTTCTCCCCCTTCTTCTCGATAGCAGAAATGAAGGAATCCAGGTGAATACGCGCGCCGGACTGTTCGGCAAGTTCTTCGTAGAGTTCGGCGTAGCCACCGCGGAACGCCGCGAAGACCGGCTTGGGTGCCTCATCTGAGCTCGCACGGGCTGCAGCGCGCTGCTTGTCCATCTTCGCAACGGCAGCCGACAACGTGACCTTCTCCCCGTCCGCCACCATCTGATCAAACACAGCCGCCAACGCAGGGATCGTCGCACGAATACCGAGGTCATCGGCACTGCAGGAGTACACGCCACCAAGCAGAGAAGACACGACGTGGTCAACGACGTCGTCACCGTAGCGCTCGCGAACTAGTGCGCCGACGGACAGGTCTGAAGCGGGATCCCAGTCGATACCGGGCTGGTTCGCCTCATCGTCGATACGCGCGGCGGTCTCGGGAGAAATCAAACCCTCTAGGGCAGCCGAAGTGGCGGGAATGCCCATCGCACCGCTCGCAGGCATCTGGTGGAGCTGGCCACCGGAATAAATGAGCGAGCGCAGGCCGGATGGGTACACGAGGGAATCCGCGAGGCCGAGCTTTTCGAAGAAAGCGCGGGCGTCGGCGCGGAAGTTGATGAACGCTTCCGCACCCATGTCCGTGCGGCCAGACTCAAAGGGGACGGTGAAGAGCTTGCCGCCGATGCGCTCTTCAGCTTCAAAGACGTCGATCTCGGCGTCCGGGGCCAGTTGGCGCAGCTCGTAGGCAGCAGTGAGGCCGGCAAGGCCGGCACCGATGATCGCGAACTTCATATCTGTTGACCTAGCTTTCGTGAATGATGGCAACGGCTTCAGTGATGGCTTCTGCCGGGGTGTTCGGCAGCACGCCATGCCCCAGGTTGAAGATGTGGCCCGTGGCGTGGCCTGCGTCGATGGCAGCGGCAGCCTCTGTCTTGATTCGTCGGGTCTCTTCGCGCACCACGTCATTTCCTGCGAAGAGTATCGCGGGATCCAAGTTGCCCTGCAGCACCTTCGCGCCCGAGGCTGCATGGATCCGCTGCGCGGCCTGGTCCAGAGGCACGCGCCAGTCCACGCCCATGACGTCCGAACCTGCTTCGCTCATGGCGCCGAGCAGCTCACCGGTGCCCACGCCGAAGTGGATGCGCGGAATTTCCGTAATCCCCGGGGTTTCCGCCAGGATCTCGGTGGAATAAGGCAGCACGAACTCGCGGTAGTCCCGCTCGGTCAGGAAGCCGGCCCAGGAGTCGAACAACTGCATCGCATCGATCCCAGCATCAATTTGCGACGCCAACCACGTCTTGATCGTCGGAGTCAGCCGCTGCATCAACTTGTGCCACACCTGTGGCTCAGCATGCATCATGGCCTTGGTCTTCTCGTGGTTCTTACTCGGCCCGCCCTCCACGAGGTAGCTTGCCAGCGTAAATGGCGCGCCAGCAAAACCAATCAGCGCCTGGTGTGGCTGCAACTCCGCCAGAATAATGCCAATGCCTTTCAGCACCTCCGGCACTTCCCCCTCGAGCACCGGCAGCTTATCGACGTCCGCCGCGGTACGAATCGGGTCGGCAAGCACCGGCCCTCGCCCCGGCACAATATCGATATCGAGACCAGCTGCCTTCAACGGCACCACGATGTCGGAGAACAAGATCGCGGCATCGACATCATGGCGACGCACCGGCTGCAAGGTGATCTCCGCCAGCAATTCCGGCATGAAGCAAGAATCCAGCATGGGAATTCCTTCGCGGGCAGCGCGGTACTCTGGCAGGCTACGGCCCGCTTGGCGCATGAACCACACTGGGGTGCGTCGAGGGGTTTTGCCGGTAGCGGCGTCGAGAAGCGGGGCGTCGATAAGGGCGCGACGCTTTGGCGAAGAAATAGCAGTCATGCCCACTATCATGCCTCAACTTGAAATCTAAGGGTAAACCGGGTTTTGGCGAGTCGATCAGAACTTGCGGACCGCGTTGGAACGCGCCTCGATGAACAGGGTAAAACCAATGGTCAATAGGGTGGCGGCCATGGGGTGAAGCACGCCTGCGACCGCCGCGGAAATCACCAGGGCGTTGTAGGCCCAAGAGAACCAGATATTACGGTCTACCAGCGCGGACACTCGCTTGGACAGGGTCATGAGCTCGGGGATGACCGAGACATCTTCGCGCAGCAGCACAACATCGGCTTCGTCGATATCGAGATGGAACTCGGGCTCCATGAGGATCCCGACATCGGCGACGCGCAGACACTCCCGCACGCTCAGCCCACCGACCATGGCGACGGTAGCGCCCTGAGTGTGCACGCCACGCACCGCCATCGCTTTACGTCCCAGTGCGATGCCTGCCAGGACTTTCGACATACCGAGCCGATCAGCGAACCGACGGGCCACCGGGTACATGTCCCGGGTGAGCATGATCGTTTCTAGGTCCATGCTCTCCAACTGCTGGATCGCATCAACCGCATCGTCCTTGCTGTCATACGTCAAGGTGATCACGCCCCGTGGTTTGCCCTTCCAACTCACCACGATGGGCACGCCTCCGCCAACCGCAGCGGTGGCCAGCCGCGATGGCAACCCGGACAGATCCCGCGGTCGGACGAGCTTCGCCTCTGTTTGGCGCAACTCGATTTCACCGTCGGAGTTCTTCATGGGGACTTCGATGCTGCCCACGAGGTCACCAGATTCCGTCATCCGCGGATGCGAGACCTCAATCCAGTGCGGAATTTCATCGCCGCCGGCTCCGGAGTCACGGGCCTCACGGGAAGCCCGTACCAGCGCCTTGCCCACCGGATGCTCGCTCTCCATCGACAACGCACCCGCCACGCGCATCACCAGCTCGGCGTTTTCGCCGTCGGCTGCGGTGAGGGTGGCCACCATCATGTCGGGCTTGGACAGCGTCCCCACCCGGTTGAACACCACGGTGTCCACCTCGTCGAGCTCCCGAATTTTCTCGGCGTCGCGCAGCAGCATTCCCTTCCGGGCCGTCTGCTCCACTCCGAGGCGCATCGCCACTTGAGTGGAGAGCGCCAGCGCTACCGGCCCGACGCCCGCGAGAATCGCCAGCGCGCTCGCAGTGGCCGAGTTGATGTTGCCGGTGATCAGCCACCACAGCACGAAATCCACCGCAGCGATCCCTAATGCCCACGGGACCAAGATCGAAGCCGTCTTGGTGGCCAAGAGCTCCGAGCGGTTTTGTGAGTTGGTCGCATCGGCGATCCAGCGATAGATCGCCGCCATCCGGGTTTGCGAGCCGGTCTTCATCACGCGAATCTTCAGCGGCCCGCCCTTGATCAGACCCCCCGCATGAACGATCGAATTCACCTTCGCCTGCTGGACTCCCCCCTGATAGTGAGAGAACAGGCCAGGTAGAATTTCAGCGGCACCACCGATGACTCGGCCATCCACCGGGATCTTGTAGCCACCGGGCACGATGATGTCGTCGCCCTCGCGGATTTCCTGCAGCGGAATGTCCACGTGAACGCTCTTCGCCGTCGCCGGATCCTTACGAACCACCGTCACCGAGGTCATATAGTCCCGGCGAGCCGACGCGGCGTCGTCGAGCAAGCCCCGGCGCGACCGTCGAATGAACAACCCACCGAACAACATGAACACGGTCACCCCGCAGGCGACATCGAGAAACAGCTCGCCGCTCGACATCGACGCGTAGTTGTACGCCAGCCACTGGGGGGCAAATCGCCAACCGGGCGCTCCCGCCGGGGTGAAACACAACAACACCAACGACCAGATATAGGCCGACAGCACGGCCACCGAACTGGCCGCATCCAGTGCCGACATACCACGACGCAAACCGGCAGCCAGCGCGCGGTGGAAGGGATAGGCACCCCACGTAACCACCGGCGTCGCGAGCGTCGCACACACCCACTGCCAGTACGGAAACTGCAAAGCAGGAATGTAGCACAACAAGAACACCGGCAAGCTCAGCAGCGCGCTCACAATGAGCCGCTTCCGGGTGAGCAGCTCCCGGGCAGTAAACAACACGTTGGTTGAGTCTTCATCCCGACGCTCCCGCAGCGCCGCACTGCCCAACCAGCCAGACGCCCTCGCCAGCTGCTCATCCCGCTGCAATGCTTCACGACGCCGCCTAGCCTGTGCACTCCCCCGTCGCAGCCCGGGCATCTTTCGCTTCCGCGTCGGGGCCACCGTCCGAGCCTGCTGTTCAAAGCGTTCAGCTCGACGCCGCAGCGAAGCATGGGTCAAAAAGGCCTTCACCCCATGAGCGGCGAACACTTCCGCGATCTGGTCGGGATTCACATCGTCCGGAGCGGTCACCCACGCGGTCTGCGACTCATAGACCACTGAGGCTTTCACCCCTTTGAGCGATTGCAACTCCGCCTCAATCGCCTTGACGTCGACCGCCGAGCGCAGGCCTTCCAACTCCAGCGTGAAGGAGGTATAGGCCCCGCCTTTTCGACGCGCCAACCTGAGCTGCGGTGATTCTTCACTATCACCAGTCCCCGTCACTCCGGCTTGCTTCGCGGCCTCCTTTGCAGCCGCGATGGCCGACTCCATCTGCTGCTCAGAACGACGCAGTTTAGAAGGGACCTCCGGAAGTGGCTGATCAGTATCTTGCATCAGCGCCGCTCCGAAAGATAATCCAGGTGCAGGGTCACGCTATCGCGGTACAAAAGCACTGCGGAGGTGGCCAGCATTACCGGGATCAGCGCCACGGCAAAACCGCCGGCCTTGATCAAAAACGCAATCATGTCAACCAGGACCACCAGCACTACGACGCCAACCACCCACGGACGTACCTTGCGGGCACCATTGCGCACCTGCACGCTCAGCAACACCAAAACCATCGCTGCGACGATATTGCAGATTCCCACGATCCGCTGGTTAAGCACCACAGCTTCCGCGAAACGCGGATCTACATTCGGATCACCGGTGTAGCCGGCGGTCGCGATGATCAGCCCTGCCACCAGCATGAACATGGTGGAAGCTAGCATCAACAAGTACCCCCAACGCAGCGCAGTCGGGGGACGCGCAACGTCATGATCGGAGTGCGAACGGTGATCGTCGGGATCCTGCCCGCCACGATACATCGTAGGAAACATGTTGGTCATGGTTATCTAGTGTCCTAGGAAGCGCGCAAAAGTGCTAATTGAAGCACAATCTAGGCTGCGGTGCTGGCACTGCGCGCCCATTCCACCGACTCCGGCTTGGAGCCCAAAATCGCAGCTAGGGTAGCGGCAATCGCCACGATGATGATGAGCACGCCGTCGAAAAGCACCACCCCGATGGGAACCGACCCCTGTGGCACCAACAGGAATGCCATCAAACCGCGCATCGCTAGGTAGATGCCGAAGAACAGCAACATTCGGCGCATGTTTTCCGCAAAGCGCTTTCGGTTGCGTAAGCGGTAGGCGCCGTAGGCCACAATCCCCATGATGGACATAGCGATGAGGCCGGAAAGCACCAATGAAAAGTACACCGCGAAGTTGAACTGCTGCTCGGTCGGGTTCATCCCTGGGAAACCAGACATCGACTCGTGCGCCTGCTGCTTCAGCTCAGAGGGGTCCAAGACGCCGATGACGATGTTCATCACCTGATGCAAGCACTCCACTGCCACTACCACCAGCCACAATCGGAAAGCCAACATGACCGACTCGGGAGCCTCACCCGGATTGGTCACGGGTTTCGGCGCCAACGCACCGCGGGCGGAATGCCCAGAAGGGCCAAGGGAAGTCACTGGTTCTCGCTACCTTTTCTCGTAGGGAAAGGGGTATCTCGCCGTGTGTCTAGGCGAATTCCGCCCGCAACAAGCGAGCCGCTTCGACGGCGAAATAGGTCAGAATCTGGTCCGCGCCAGCACGCTTGATAGACAACAACGATTCCATCATCACGGCCTGGCCATCCACCCAACCGTTCGCGGCTGCCGCCTGAATCATCGCATACTCGCCGGAGACTTGATAGGCAGCCACTGGGACGTCGGAAAGCTCTGCCACGGCACGCAGCACATCCAGATATGGCAGTGCTGGCTTGACCATCACGAAGTCCGCGCCCTCAGCGATGTCGAGCTCCACCTCCAATAAGGACTCGCGGAAATTTGCAGGATCCTGCTGGTAGGTACGACGGTCGCCTTCGAGGGAGGAGCCGACGGCGTCACGGAACGGCCCATAGAAAGCGGAGGCATACTTAGCGGAGTAGGCCATGATCGCCACGTCGCTAAAGCCGGCTTCGTCAAGGGCTTCGCGGATCGCAATGATTTGGCCATCCATCATCCCGGACGGGGACACAATATGCGCGCCCGCCTGAGCTTGTGCGACAGCCATCAAGCAATAGCGCTCCAGAGTGGCGTCATTATCCACCACTACGTTGCCGTGGTGGTCCTCCGCGAGCACACCACAGTGGCCATGGGAAGTAAATTCATCCAGGCAGGTATCGGCCATAACCAGGATCTCGTCGCCGAACTCAGCCCGCACGGCGGCGATGGCGCGGTTAAGGACACCATCTTTAGCCCAAGCCTGCGACCCTTCCGCATCCTTATCAGCATCTTTTGGCACGCCGAACAGGTCAATGCACTTAATGCCAAGATCTTTGGCCTCACGCACCGCTTCCAGCAAGGAGTCTAACGTGTGCTGCACAACGCCGGGCATCGAAGCTATAGGGTTGGGCTGTTCGAGCCCATCGGCGATGAACATCGGCAGAATCAGGTCTGCCGGGCGCAACGTGTTTTCGGCAACGAGCGCACGCATCGCTGGGTTAGTCCGCAAGCGTCGAGGACGGCGCACCGGGATCGGAGTGTGCTGGATATCTGCCATATTGTCCTCCTAGAAAATTTGCTTCTGTTAGTTGCTGTCCTCTAGTTGCTGTCCTCGGCAGCAGGCCCTGCCACAGCGTTCGATGCTACGCCGGTTTCGGCTGCCTTTGCCGTCCCGCGACGAGCACGACGCTTCTTCCGAGGCGGTGGCAACTGCCCGCTGGCCCGCAGACCGGCTACGTGTTCCGCGAGTGCGTCGACCAGCTCGGTGACGCCAGCTACCTCCGGCACCACGTCCACCCTAAGCCCAAGTTCCTTCGCGGTAGCAGCTGCCATCGGGCCAATGCAGGCGATGATGGTGCGTTGATGCGGCTTTCCGGCAATCCCTACAAGATTGGTCACCGTTGATGAGGAGGTGAAGCACACCGCATCAAACCCGCCGGTCTTGATCATGTCGCGGACCTCGGCCGATGGTGGAGCTGCGCGTACCGTGCGGTAGGCGACAATGTCATCTACTTCCCAACCCAAGCCGATCAGGCCGTCCACCAAGACATCAGTAGCAATGTCCGCCCGAGGAAGCAGCACTCGCCCAACCGGGTCGAGTTCCGCATCATACTCAGGGAAAACTTCCACCAAGCCCGCGGCATTTTGCGCCGAAGCGGCCGGCAGCAGCTCCGGCGTAATGCCGAGCTCGCGAACCGCCTCCGCAGTCTTATGCCCCACGCAGGCGATATGCACTCCAGCGAAGGAACGCGCATCCAGCCCAAATTCCGTCACCTTCGCCCACAGGGCCCGAACAGCGTTAACGCTGGTCAACGCTACCCACTGGTAGCGTCCTTCCACGATGCCCTTCACCGCGCGTTCCATTTGTGCTGGGTTGCGTGGCGGCTCCACGGAAATCGTTGGGACTTCCTGCGGGATCGCGCCATGCAAGGCCAAGCGCGTGGACATCGGCCCAGCTTGTTCCTTCGCGCGTGGCACCAGCACTCGCCAGCCATAGAGCGAACGATTTTCCCACCAGGAGTACTTGGAACGGGAATCGACGGCCTTGCCCAACGTCACGACGATCCGACCTGGCAATTCGCCGTCGATCTTGCCGAGGGTCCCCAAGGTGGTGTCATAGGTGCGCTGCAAGCGGGTGGTGCCGTTGACCGTTACGGTCGCAGGCAGGTCAGCGCGCAGCCCATGGGTGAGCAGCTCGGCCGAAATCGTGTGCAAATCGCCAGCTTCAGCTTGCAAAACTAGTGGTTGCGGAGCCTGAGCGAGCTGTTGCCAATCCACCTCACCGCTGGTGACATCCGTTTCGGTGTACGTCGACCCGAGGGCGATACCAGCAAACGAGGGCACCGTCGCTGGCAAGGACATACCGGGCACGACATGAAACTCCAGGCCAGCGGCAGCCACGGCAGAGATCTCCTGCAGCACTGCATCGTTGGAAAGCGGATTACCTGCTACCAGGCGGATGACATCCTGGCCGGTTGCAACAAACTCAGACAGCTGCTTGACGACGGCTGCTGGCCCGCCCGGCTCGACGTCGAAAAGCTCACCTGCGGTGGGCCCTGGTGGCTTTGGGGGCCGACGGCGCGCGCCGTTGGCCTTCGCCTCCGCGCAGAGCTGCTCGTAGGCATCGTCGAATGCCTTTTGCTTTTCGGCGGGAACGGGTAGGTCCTGGCCTACGACGTCTCGGACGCCGCGCAAGACCGCAGCATCAACGACTGCGCGAGCCGTGGTGGCTAAGACTTCCCTGGCCCGGATGGTCAACAAATCGGGGTTGCCGGGGCCGGCACCGACGAAGATCACCGTGCCGGTGGTCTGGTCGGATACATTCTCGTGTTGATCAGCCTGTTGGGCCATGCTCATTAATTATCTCTTCTAGTTACGTCGGGTAACCGGGCGGGGAAAATCGGGGTGTGCAGCGCGTCCAAACCTGCTTAAGCGCGGGTTCGAGCGTACATAACACGCATTAGGTCAACCCTAAAGCATAGGGGTGCCTTTTAGAAAAAATCGCCTTCGCCAAACCGGCCTGCGGGCAGACCGGTAGCCGCGGGTGTGGCCTAAGCCCTAGCCACCAGATCGCCGGCCCCGCGGGATAGCAATACGCGGGCTAGCTCAGCGCCCAGGGAGGCAGCTTCCCCAACGGGGCCAGTGATCTCCTCACGGAGCACTTCGCTACCGTCAAGCGCAAAAACACCCGCTAGCAGGTGAATGTGCCCATCGGCGACACTGGCGTAGGCCGCCACCGGGGCTGTGCAGCCAGCCTCGAGTGTGGAAAGCACCATGCGTTCAGCTTGTGCAGCCGCGGTGGCATCCTGGTCAGCGAGAGTATCGATCGCCTCGACCACAGCACTGTCTCCGGCTCTGCATTCCACTGCCAACGCGCCTTGTGCAGGCGCCGGGAGGAACTCCGCCGGATCGAAGATATCCGTCGCGCGACCTAGCTGGTCGATGCGTGCGAGCCCAGCTGCCGCCAGAATCACCGCGTCTAGTTCGCCGGTGGTCACCTTCCCCATGCGGGTATCGATGTTGCCACGCAGCGGTTGAATATCTAGGTCAGGGCGCTTCGCCCGCAGTTGAGAAACCCGTCGCGGCGCCGAGGTGCCCACGCGGGCCCCTTCGGGCAGCTCGGCGAGGGTCAACCCGTCCCGGGCGATGAGCACGTCCATCGGGTGCGCGCGCTCGGGTACCACGAGGTGGAAGCGCGGATCAGCGGCAGTCGGGAGATCCTTGAAGGAGTGCACGGCAATGTCACATTCACCGCGTTCCATTGCCTCACGCAGCGCTTGGGTAAACACGCCGACTCCGATCCGCTCTACGGGGGACATGTTGATGTCGCCCGGCGTGGTGATGATCGTCAGCTCGGCATCGTAGCCAGCTGCGATCAGCGCATCCCGGATGTGGCCGGCTTGGGTTGTAGCGAGCTTTGAGCCGCGCGTACCGATTTTTAGCATGGTGCTCCTTATGCTCCTTGATCCAGGTGGGTTTCCAGGACCGATCCAGCCACCTTTGGCACGTTTTCCTTAGGCAGCGCTGAAGCCTTCACGTCAACCGAACGAGGTTCCTCATCGAGGCCGAACAGCTCCTGCAGCGCCGATTCATAAGAGACCGTGCCTGAAGTGACTGCCAATTCCTTCACCCGGACGGTGGGGTTGTGCAGCAGCTTATCGACGACCCGTCGCATCGCCCGCTCGACTTCTTCCCGGTCAGACTCCGTCATCATCGGGGTTCGTGTGGTGAGCCGTTCCAGCTCGATATTGACTACCTCAGCAGCATGCCGGCGCAACGCCGCCACCGCTGGCACCACGTTGCGTACTCGCTGTTCGGAAATATAGGAGGTCAACTCATGATCGACAATTGCCCGGGCCTCCGCGCTCGCCCCGGAAGTCGCCGCGCCTTGTTCCTCGTGGAGTCGCTCAATATTGACTAATTGTACGTTGGGTTTTTCTGTCACGAGGTCGTCGATATCTCGCGGCAGGGAAAGGTCCACCAGCATTAACGGCTTGGTTAAGGCGGGGATGTCGGCGGCGGCGATCGTGAAGTTATCCGCGCCAGTGGCCGAAATCGCCAGGTCTACCTCATCCAACACGCTCGCGCGTTCCTCAAACGCCACCGCAGTCGCGTTAATCCCCAGCTCCCGCGAGCGCTCCGCGAGTACCTCGGCGCGCGAACGGGTGCGATTAGCAAAAATCAAAGTATCGATCCCGAGGCGTCCGAGGTGGGTAGCAGACAGCGAAGCCATGACACCAGCACCCATGACCAACGCGCTCTTGCCCGCGAGTGGACGCTCCGCGTCGCCGACCGAGCCCATCAACTCGATAGCCCTATCAACCGCGTAGCTCACCATCGAGGCCCCGGCATCATCGATCTCGGTTTCGGTATGCACCCGCTTGCCGGTATGCAACGCAACTTGGGTAAGCGAGTGCAGCGCCTTGCCGACGGTGCCGAGCTCACCAGCGCGTTGATATGCGGTACGAACCTGCCCGATGATCTGCTGTTCGCCAACCACCATCGAATCCAGGCCCGAAGCCACCACGAGCATGTGCTCGGCGGCGGCATCAGCGTAACGGACATACAAATGGTTGCGGAGGGTATCGATATCTACCCCCGAACGTTGATGCAGCACCTCAACTACTTCGTTGACGCCCGTATGGAAGCTATTGGTCACGGCGTAGACTTCCACCCGATTGCACGTGGACACAATCATCGCTTCCGACAGCGACGGTTGATCAACCAACGCCATCGCAGTCTCGTCGCGGACCGAGTCATCCATGCTGACCTGCTCCAACACCTTCACAGGTGCCGAGCGGTGCGACATCCCGACCACCAGCACGCTCACGCTAATCACTCACCGCTTCCTACGGACTCCAGGTAAGTCAAACTTTTGAATTACCCCACCGCCTAAATATTCAACCTCTCAGCGTAGTCCTAATGCCCAATCAAGGCCAATTCTTCCCGGAGCTCCGCGTTGTCCACTTCCCAACAAGCGAACTCGTCACCGTCGATCACGACCACCGGCACGCGATCGCCATATTCCATGGCGAGGCCGGCCTTATCGACGTCGACAAGCTTGAGCTCCGCGCCCGCCTCAGCAACGACCGGGGCGATTTGCTCGGCGACCCGCGCGCACGACCCACACGTCGCACGCACCATCAATTCCACCAACACGGCACTCATGCCTCCTATTCCACCCAGACAACCCAGCGCAGCGCCGCCACTGTGGCTTACGATGGACTATCGTAGTTGTTCCTACCGACTAGGCAGTAAAAGAACTAGGCAGTTAAAGAAAAGGTCCCACAACGTGAGCATGTCTGGCTTCGATGGCTTCGCCGCCACGCCCGAGGAATTCCTGGCAAGCTGGAGTGCCTCCCGAGGCAACCTGCGCCGATTCTTGGAGGAAAAAGCGCTGCCACCTGTCGATGACGAAAGCCAGCGAGCAGCAGGTGAAGCTGCCGTCGCAGCCGCTGTTTCCGAGGTTTTCGACCTCGAACTCCACGACTTCACCTCTGGTGTCGACGCCGTGGCAGGCGCCTTCGAAGCAGCCGGCGGCCGACTGCTGACTAACCCAGACCCAGACATCCCACAAGACCACGGGACGGCGGCCTTCTTTGATGTCGACAACACCCTCATTCAGGGTGCTTCCATCATCGTTTTCGCGTTTGGGCTTTTTCGACGCCGCTACTTCCGCATGCGCGAAATCGCACCCGTGGTGTGGAAACAAATCAAGTTCCGCGTCACCGGCTCCGAAAACCCCGACGATGTCGCCGCTGGCCGACAGCAAGCCCTCGCCTTCGTCAAAGGTCGCTCGGTGGAAGAACTCATCGACCTCTGCGAAGAAATTTTCGACTCCAACCTCGCCGAGAAAATCTGGCCCGGCACCCGCGAACTAGCCCAAATGCATATCCAAGCCGGACAGCAGGTCTGGCTGGTATCGGCAACCCCGGTACAGATCGCGCAGATCATCGCCCGGAGGCTCGGGTTTACCGGCGCGCTCGGCACCGTCGCAGAGGTGGAAAATGGCCGGTTCACGGGCCGTCTGGTGGGCGACATCCTCCACGGCCCAGGCAAGCGCCACGCCGTGGCGGCCCTAGCCTCGGTGGAGTCCCTGGATCTCTCGCGGTGCACGGCCTACTCCGACTCCATTAACGACGTCCCGATGCTCTCAATGGTCGGCACCGCTGTCGCCGTAAACCCAGACGCGAAGCTCCGGCGCGTCGCCGCACTGCACGGCTGGGCGATCCGCGACTACCGATCCGTGCGCAAAGCAGTCCGAAAATTCGGCATCCCTGCGCTGGTCACCGCGGGTTTTTCCATCCTTGGTGTGCGCGCTTATCGACGCCCCGCTGCCGCCGAGTAGTTTGGTCGGACGCCGCTTCTACAACACCGCGAAATTCCTTCGAAGTTGCTCACTCTTGACGGCGCATTTCTGGGGTTAAGTATAGAAAAGTGTGTCTCTGATGCGTGATTTCCGCAGCGTAGTGGGCCTGAAGCCAGTATTTACTGCTGTCTGGGAGCTTTATACCTTTAGCCCGCTCGATGTCGTCCCTTCGGTGTAGTCAGACTACCGCTGCGGGATTATATTCATTAAAAAACGCTGCTCTACGTAGTCGGACTACGCCGAAGCGACGACATAGCACTTGTGCAGCGCACCCGCACGGTCGGCGACACCCCGACCGGACACACTTTTCTTTACTTGACCCCATAGAACGGCTATCTACGACACGAACCCCGCGCTGCGTGATGCAGGCGGGGTTCGGGAAAGCTGAAAAAGCTTACTTGCCGAGCTTACGACGCTGAACGCGAGTACGGCGCAGCATCTTGCGGTGCTTCTTCTTGGACATGCGCTTGCGACGCTTCTTAATAACGGAACCCATAGGGTTTACCTCACTTAGCTAGACGATGTATGTACATACCTGCCAGCACTGCCGGCGCAAAACACGACGGTCGAGTGCACTTCGTCCTGACGTTACGCAGCCACATGAATCATCCTTCGAGTAAAAGATTCCACGCATGGCAAACGTTGCGCGACACAGGAGCGCTGACACGAATGGTCTAGATATTACCGCCTAGCGCGTTGGGATCAAAAAACGGGCCGGAAAACGACCTGGGGGCCTGTGGAGTCCGCCGTCATTGCGACGCACTCTACAGGCCCCCAGGGGCACCAGAATTCCGCTTACTCGATTGCCCCAAACTTACATGGCCTTGTAGTAAGAGGAATTCAGGTATTCGTTAACCGCGGTCTCGTGAACGCGGAAAGAACGGCCCACGCGTACCGCTGGAAGCTCGCCGGAGTGCACGAGACGGTAAACCGTCATCTTTGACACTCGCATTATGTCTGCAACTTCCGCGACAGTCAGGAACGTGCCATTTTCTTCATTAGCCATTAACTTAAACCAACCCTTCACACACACCGCGCGCTGTAGGCTTCCCCTCCCACAGAAAGGACACGCAAGTGCTTGCCCTAGCTTACCGTGAAGCATGTGACTGTTGCGACATGAGTGCTAAAAAATGTCAGCAGGTTTTAAATAACACTGATGGGAATAAGACGTTTACCCAGGTAGATCCGAACTGGACCTGAGTAAGAATCCGAAATTATTTTTCGCCACACCAGCCACAACAGGCCTAGTCGTCTTCAGTTTCCCCATTAGCAGTCGGAGAAAGAACCGAATGCTTTGGAGCCGGACGTGGAGCACCGAGTTGCGCATTCCGCTCGGCACACTTCGACGTAGCCCGATAGATCGCGCCCCGCAACCCCGATTCCTCCAGCTCACGAATCGCCGCGATCGTCGTACCGCCGGGCGAAGAAACATTTGCCCGCAGCAGGCTTGGCTCTTCTCCTGTTTCCTTCATCAACAAGGCAGCGCCATGAGCCGAGCTGACAGCCAAGTCCCGGGCCAAATCCCGAGGCAGGCCAAGGCTAATTCCAGCATCGATCATCGCCTCAACGAATAAGAAATAGTAAGCGGGAGAAGAACCAGACATTGCGACGACCGCGTCCATCTGTGACTCCTCCACCACAAAAACATCACCGACGGCGCGCAACAATTCCTCGATGTCCGCTAGCTCCTCAGCACCCACGAAGCGCCCCACTGAGACCGCAAGCGTGCCGGAACGCACCAGCATCGGCGTGTTCGGCATGACTCGCACCACCGGAGTACCTGCGGACACCACTTCCTCCATGGCGCGCAACGTGATGCCAGCTGCCATGGAAATCACCGTGGTGTCTTGGGCGTTGTTGTCAAGTGTTTCGGACATCTCCGCCAGGACCGACACAATGTCCTTAGGCTTCACGCAGAGGAAGACCGTATCGACATCATCTACCGCCTGTGTCACATCGGTGTAATCGACGATCCCATAAGCGTCGAAAAGCTCTTTGCCGCGCTCGGGTCGTCGATTAGCCACGTGGATATCCTTTGGATTCACCCCGCTGCTCACCAGGCCCGAAATCAGCGCCTCGCCGATTTTCCCGCCACCAATAATCGAGATTTTAGTCATGCACCTACACTAACGGGCTTCGCGAAGATCCGCGAAGCCCGGGCGCAATGAACCAGTGTGCTCGTTACAGCTGAGCCACCAGCATCGGTCCAAAAGTGACAGCAAGGCCAGTAAGACCAGCCAAAACCATCGACAAGCCATCCTTCTCGGTGCGCAATGCATGCACCACGCCGACCAGCCCCAAGGTCATAGCGATGGCGAGTGCAGCGACCAACAGCGGTGCCACCGACGCCCACAGCACCTTAAATCCGATGAACAGGCCGACCCCTACGGCAACCCCCACAAGCGCCATGACGACGACGCTGACCAGCGAGATCTTGTCGTCTTCAGCTTCTTCCAACTCTTCGACAACATCAGTTGCGACCACGTCTCGGACGCTAGAGTCCGAAACTGGTTCGACTACAACTTCTTCCGAACTCGTGATTACCGGAGCTACCTGTTGTGCCTCGGAAGGCTCTACCACGGGCAGCACCGTGGTTTCTTCGGCGTCCTGGGCAGACTTCTGCTTCGCTGGGGCTGGCGCGTCAAGCGTCGCAGCTGACTGGGCCGGGAAAGAATCCGTGGTTAAGCGAACCGGGTCAGACTCGTCCACCACCGAGATTGGCACGCCGGTTGGGAGGGCATCTGGTTGGGCTTCCACCACTGGCGCAGCTTCCGGCTGCGTGGCCACCACCTCAGCTTGAACTTCATTTTTAGCAGGGGTTTGCGGCTCGACAGCAGCGGGCTTTGCCGGCTGCTGGGCAGCAATGTCCGTGCGCGTAGGTGCGTCGATTGGTACGGCAGTGTGACGAGCCTCGATCGGCTTCGCAGTGACCTTAGGAATAGAGCCAGTAAACTCCGCGACCGAAACGCCACCTTCCTCCAAGCTGCGTCGACGTCGACGACGCGGCGCGTCGGAGCTTCGACCGCCTTCTTTGGCGGCCCGAGCCATCAGCTCGGCAACCGTTAGCTGCTGGTCACTCATCTAACCACTCTTCCTATTCCAGGCCCTTATCGATCCGTCGCAAAATCACGCCTTCGCGCAATGCCCACGGGCAAATTTGGATCTGTTCCAAACCTAGTGCACGCATGCTAGCTTCCGCGACTAATGCACCAGCAACAATCTGGTGCGATCGGTCTGCGCTAATCCCCTCCAGCTCGGCGCGATCGGCTGCAGTCATCCGCGAAATGAACGCGATCAACTGGCGTAAACCCGGCGCTGTAAGGGTACGAGTCACCCGGGGACCTGCGGAAGAAGGTGCAGCGCCAGTCAAGCGAGCCAGCGTCCGGAAGGTCTTCGAGGTGGCCACCGCCAAGTCGGCCGTGCCGGAGGCACGCAGTACGCGCGCTGGGTTCGCCAATTCCGCGTCGATGTAGTCGCGGAGAATATTAATCTTCTTGCGCTCAGGAGGATCAGTGTCAAACCACTGGTGTGTCAACCGACCCGCACCCAAGTCGAGCGAAAAAGCAGCATCTGGGGTCTCGTCGGTTCCGGTGGATAACTCCAAGGAGCCACCGCCGATGTCTAGGTTGATGATGCGCCCAGCAGACCAGCCGTACCAACGTCGTACCGCCAAGAACGTCAGACGAGCTTCGTCTTCACCGGAGATCACCTCGAGGTGAACGCCAGTTTCCTTCTCAACGAGGTCGATGATCTGATCCCCATTCGTGGCCGAACGGATCGCAGACGTCGCGAAAGGAATGAGCTCCTGACAGCCCAACTGATCGGCGAGTTCCCTCGCCTCTCCGACCGCTTTGACTAACTTACGGACACCCTTGTCATCAATGTTGCCCTCACCATCGAGGTGCTCAACAAGTCGCATGGTGGTCTTCCAATCGGACATCGGAGTTGGGTGTCCGCCCGCATGGGCATCGACGCCAACCAGATGAACCGTATTGCTTCCCACGTCCAATACACCTAATCGCACACCTTCAAATGTAGACGGTCTACGCTAGCAAAGTGTGAATCCCCCTGTATTTCTCGGCTTTCCGGCGAATTCTCCGGCAGCGGCGTCGATAAGCGCAGGCGCCGAACTGGCCCCTGATTTTGCCCGGGACTGGTACGAATTCACCAACCCCAGCGACCCGCTACACACCATCGTGGTCGACCTGACCTGGCTCGAATCCCACTGGCACTGCACCTTCGGCACGCCTGCTTGCCACGGCATCGACGCGACGAACCCCGCCGTGGGTTGCTGCGGCCACGGCGCCTTCCTAGTCGACGAACAAGACCGCGACCAGCTTGCCGACGCCGTTCGTCGCATGCCGCCACGCTTTTGGCAGCTCCGCCCAGTAAACCTCCCCGAGCACTTCGAGCCCGAAGAACTGGAACCTTGGCTCGAATGGGACGAACTCGACGACGAAGACGGCAACCCGGAACCAGCGCTCAAAACCGTCGTCGTGGATGGGGCTTGCATTTTTGCTAATCGGCCCGGGCACCCAACCGGCGCGGGCTGCGCCCTCCACCAATGGGGAGCAGACGCCGGTGAGGATCTAACGATCGTGAAACCGGAGGTGTGCTGGCAATTGCCGCTGCGTCGCCTTGAGGCCTACGAAGATCGCGCGGACGGCGTGGAAATCCTCCGCACCACAATTACCGAATACGATCGTCGGGGCTGGGGAAACGGCGGCGAAGACTTCGACTGGTACTGCACCACCGCGCCCGGATGCCACACGGCTTCGGCACCAATCTGGAAAACACTAGAAACCGAGCTGCGCGCTCTCATCGGCGACGAATGCTACGACATCGTCGCGCAGCACTGCGCCTCCCGAGCAGCAGCAAAAGCGCAGCTCCGTGGCAGTGGGGCTGACCCCTTTGCGACACACCCGGCCACCGCAGCGGGCCAACCGCGCAACTACGGTCAGTCCTAGGCTTCGAACTTATACCCCAAGCCTCGGACCGTAAGGAGCTGCTTCGGGCGCGAAGGCTCTAGCTCGATCTTGGAACGCAAACGCTTGACATGCACGTCGAGCGTCTTGGTGTCCCCCACGTAGTCCGCACCCCACACTCGATCAATGAGCTGACCTCGGGTGAGCACTCGGCCCGCATTACGCAACAGGTACTCAAGGAGGTCAAACTCCTTCAACGGCATAGGCACGTTAACCCCATCAACACTCACAGTGTGGCGTTCCACATCCATGCGAACCCGACCCCCAGTGAGGATCTGTTCGTCTTCATCTTCCATTACTTCCGGCTCCCCGCCACGGCGCAGCACCGCCCGGATGCGGGCGATGAGCTCGCGGGAGGAATACGGCTTGGTCACGTAGTCGTCGGCGCCCAGCTCCAGGCCAACCACCTTGTCGATCTCCGAATCCCTGGCCGTCACCATGATGATGGGCACCGAGGACACGCCACGGATCTGCTTGCACACGTCGGTGCCAGACATCCCTGGAAGCATGAGGTCAAGCAAGACGATGTCGAAATCGCTTCGCTCAAACTCCACCAACGCTTGCTGCCCATCGGCCGCCCAGGTGGTGTCGAAACCCTCTTTGCGCAGTAGGAACGCCAGTGGGTCCGCCAAAGATTCTTCGTCTTCGACAATCAGGATGCTCGTCATTGTGCTTTATTCCTTTCGCCGCGTTGGAGTACGCGACCATGCCTTGCTGTGGGTAATTCGGGAGCCAATTCGGGCGCATGGGGCACACCAGAATTGGGAGTATAAAGTGGCAATTCCAGCGTAAACGTTGACCCAGTGCCAAGCCTAGACCACAACTTGATCTCGCCACCGTGGTTTGCCGCCACGTGCTTGACAATAGCCAAACCTAGCCCAGTACCACCGGTCGTGCGCGATCTAGCCTTATCGACGCGGAAAAACCGCTCGAAAACGCGAGCCTGGTCGTCGGGAGCTATCCCGATACCTCGATCGGTGACGCGGATTTGGACCGTGTTTTCACCCGTAATCTTCTGAGTGATTGTCACTGGAGTTGAATCCGGCGAATAGTTAATTGCGTTGCTTATGAGGTTCGCCACTGCGGTGACTAGGAGCGAGTGGTCGCCGTTGACAAACTTGCCGGAACTGCGTCCAGAAGTGAGACGAATGTTGGCATTGTCAGCCGAGAGCTGCACGCGCGAAATAGCCTCATTGACCACATCATCAACGCTGATTGGTTCCATGTCTGGCAGCGCTTCAGCACCTTGCAGTTTCGACAAAGAGATCAGTTCGTTGATCATGTCTGCCATGCGGTGCGCCTCTTTGTGCAGGCGCGCGCCGAAGTATTCCACCGAGTCTTGATCATCAGCCGACTCAAGTAGGGCTTCGGCGAGCAGCGCCATTGCCCCCCACCGGGGTCTTCAACTCGTGCGAAACATTTGCCACAAAATCACGCCTTGCCGATTCCATCCGGACGTTTTCGGATTCGTCGGTGGAATAAATCACCATAAAGCGACTATCTACCAGCGTGAGGGGCTTCACTACCGCCTGAATGGCAGTGACGCGCGACCCCGCTCTTCTCCTGGGAAGTTGGAGATCCACCGCACGGGTCTCCAGATCCTCGAAAACTTCCTCTACCACCCGCCACACCTGGTCATTGAGGGTGTGCTCATGCACAATCCCCATCTCGTGTGCACGACCGTTTGACAGGATCACCTCAGCGGCACGATCCACCACCACCATGCCCGTCGGTGAGCCCTGCATCGCCAGGTGTAATACCTGGCTGACGGTGGTGACTTCCGCGGTGGTGAGCGTGGCCGCGGCGCGCCGCCGTTTGACGCTCTTGCGCAGGAAATCTGCAGCCGGAAAAGCGAGCGCGGCACAAACCACGCCCGCTCCGAATGCGAGGGTCGCTGACATTTACGTGACGTTGATGGTCAGTAACTTAGTAATAACGGACAGTTACTTGCCACCCTGAGCTGCGACAGCAGCCGCGCCAGCGGCAGCCGCTTCTGGGTCCAAGTACGTGCCACCTGGGTTGAGCACCTGGCCATCTTCATCGAATTCGTACACCAGCGGAATGCCGGTTGGAATGTTGAGAGCCGCGATATCTTCGTCGGAAATGCCGTCGAGATGCTTAACTAGCGCGCGCAGGGAGTTGCCGTGGGCTGCAACCATGACATTTTCGCCGTTCTTCAAGCGAGGCAAGATTTCTTCTTCGAAGTAAGGCACGAATCGCTTCACCACGTCCAACAGGCACTCAGTCGCCGGGACCTTATCCAGGTTGGCGTAGCGAACGTCGCCGACCTGGGAGTACTCAGAATCATCGGCCAGGGCAGGTGGCGGGGTGTCATAGGAACGTCGCCAAGCCATGAACTGTTCTTCGCCGTACTTTTCCTTGGTTTCAGCCTTATTCAGGCCCTGAAGTGCGCCGTAGTGACGCTCGTTGAGGCGCCAGTCACGAACGACTGGGATCCAGTGGCGATCTGCTTCATTCAGCGCAATGTTGGCGGTGCGGATCGCGCGACGCAGCAAGGACGTGTAGAGCACATCCGGGAGAATGCCCTGTTCCTTCAGCATTTGTCCACCGCGCTTAGCCTCTGCTTCACCCTTTTCGGTCAGGTTGACATCAACCCAACCGGTGAATTGGTTAGAAGCATTCCACTCACTTTGTCCGTGGCGCAGCAAAATTAGCTTTCCAGTAGTCATGCGATCCATTTTGCCAGCTTCCCATGCCTCCCGCTGGGCATTACCCACCTTTGACACCTCCTAATGGCTCACACCCCTTCGGCATGGCGCCGGAAACAAGGTTCTACTCCTTCGGAGACCAACACATCGTTGTATACCGAGACCAAGCGTTCTGCAGTGTTAGTCCACGAAAAGGCTGCAGCATGCTCCACCGCGTCCTCGCCCATCCGAATGCGCGTCTCATCATCGTCGAGCATTGCTTCTAGGGCATCGGCCCAGTCTGACGGGTCGTGGCCGTCGACAAGCGTGCCGGTCTCCCCCTCCGCCACCGCGATAGGCAAGCCGCCCACGCGCGCTGCTATCACGGGCGTTCCGGTAGCTTGTGCTTCCATTGCCACCAAGCCGAAGGATTCGTTGTAGCTCGGTACCGCAACTATGTCAGCTGCGCGGTATATAGTGACGAGTTCCTCTGGTGGTCGCGGATGCAGGAACCGAATATGCCGGTCAACCCCCAACTCCCGAGCCAGTTCAATATAGTGATCCGGCCGGGTAGATGCGCCAGAAGGACCACCACAGATGATCACACTCACATTGCGATATGGTTGGCGTCGCAATAGTTCGGCGACCGCGTGAATGAGCACGTCCGGGCCTTTAAACACCTGCAATCGGCCGACAAACGCCACCACCTTGGCATGTAGTGGAATTCCTAGATAGCGTCGTGAGCGTTCCGTAGCGCGATCACTACCGGGGTTGAACAGCTCAATGTCGACGCCCGGAGGCACCACGGCCACCTTGGTGACATCGGTGTCATAGTGAGTCACCAAGTCACGGCACTCCTCATGGGTATTAACCACCAACCGGTCCGCATTATCGACGATCTGCTGCTCACAAATCCGCCGAGCCTCCGACTCGGCGCTGTCATGCGCCGCACGATGAGAATTCTTCACCGCCGCGAGAGTATGCGCGGTATGAACGAGCGGGACCTGCCAGACGTCGCGAAGCAGCCAACCCACCTGGCCGGACAGCCAGTAGTGCGAATGCACCAGGTCGTAGGAGAGATCTTGGCACCTCGCGAACACCAAAATCCCACCCGCAAACGCTGCCAGCTGCGTGGAGAGATCCTCTTTTTCCAGACCTTCATAGGGCCCCGCCACCACGTTGATTACCCGCAGCCGGGGTGCGACCTCAACAACTTCCCCTTGGCTTGGACGCGTCGCCCGAGTGTAAACATCCACGTCGATGCCTTGCTCCGCCAACTTCTTCGCCGAGTTCAGCACATAGACATTCATGCCACCGGCATCACCCTGGCCCGGCTGCTGCAGCGGAGAGGTGTGCATGGAAATCATCGCGATACGCATAGCCACCAGTGTAATTGCGCTTTTCGACGCCCGTCACAGCAGACCTACCCCAAAAAGCTACGAAATCAATAGGCATATACTAGCTATCGAAGAACATAACTTACGCAGACGTAACTAACATTCATCGAATCAGGAGCACAGTCTTTCATGTCGGCAGCGGATACCAAAGCATGGCTCAAGCACTACCCTGAGTGGGTTCCTCACAACCTGGATTACCGAAACCTCACGATCCTGGATGCCTACGACAACAATCTCGCCTTCAACGCCGACCGAACCGCGTTGAACTTCTTCGGCCGGACCCAGACTTATGCTGAGCTCGATGCCCAAGTACGCCGCGCAGCAGCCGGCCTCCGTGCCTTCGGCGTCCGCCCCGGCGACCGCGTAGCCATCCTGCTACCCAACTGCCCACAACACATCATCGCCTTCTACGCCATCCTCAAACTCGGCGCCACCGTCGTCGAACACAACCCCCTCTACACCGCACACGAACTCACCCACCCCTTCCAAGACCACGCAGCCCGCGTCGCCATCTGCTGGGACAAATCCGCACCCATGCTCGAAAAACTCCGCGAAACCACCCCACTGGAGACGATTATTTCGGTGGATATGACGGAAGCGATGCCACGGCTGCAACGACTGGCCCTGCGCTTGCCGGTCCCGCAGCTGCGGAAGACTCGGGCCAAGTTAACTGGCGAGGCTCCCAACACCGTGCCTTGGGAAGTGCTGATCGGCTCCGCACTTGGTGGATCTGGTCGCGACATCGAAACCCCGGAGTCTGTCACTCCGGAGACCATCGCCCTGATTCTCTACACCTCCGGCACCACCGGTGCCCCCAAAGGCGCGCAGCTCAGCCACGGCAACATGACCGCAAACATGATCCAAGGCAAACACTGGGTCCCCAACCTGGGCGAACAAAAAGAAGTCTTTTTGGCCGCGCTTCCGATGTTCCACGCCTACGGGCTGACGATGGTCGCGCTGGAAGGCGTCTACTGCGGTGCCGAAATCGTCCTGCTACCAGCACCCGATATGAAGCTCATCATGCAAGTGATGAAGAAATACAAACCCACTTGGATCCCAGGCGTACCCGCACTGTACGAAAAGATCGTGGAAGCCGCGGTAGAAAGCAATTTGGACATCTCCTCCGTGCGCGCAGCCTTTTCTGGCGCGTCTTCACTGCCGGTATCGACGGTGGAGAAATGGGAACGCCTCACCGGCGGACGCCTCGTCGAAGGCTACGGCCTCACCGAATGCTCCCCCATCCTCGTCGGCAACCCCATGGACGGCAACCGACGCCCCGGCTACATCGGCATCCCCTTCCCCGACACCGACATCCGCATCGCCAACCCAGATAACCTCGACGAAGCCCAACCAGACGGCACCGAAGGCGAAGTACTCGCCCGCGGACCACAAGTCTTCAAAGGCTACCTCAACCAACCAGAAGCCACCGCCAACTCCTTCCACAACGGCTGGTACCGCACCGGAGACATCGGCGTCATGGAAGAAGACGGCTTCATCCGGCTTGTCGCCCGCATCAAAGAAATTATCATCACCGGCGGCTTCAATGTCTACCCGTCGGAGGTGGAGGAGGTTTTGCTTGCCCACCCCGATATTAAGGAATGCGCCGTCGTCGGCATGCCCCGCGCAGACGGCTCCGAAAACGTCTGCGCAGCAATCACTCTCGTCGAAGGAGCCGCGCTCGACCCAGAAGGACTAAAAGAATACTGCCGGGAGCAGCTCACCCGGTACAAGGTGCCACGCAAGTTCTACCACTTCGAACAGCTGCCACAAGACCAGATGGGCAAGATCCGACGTCGGGAAGTCCAAGCCCAACTGATTGCCCGCTACGGAGGCAACCCAAGTTAGTTTGAGCGACATAACTTACATGTCGCATTGACGCCGACAGGTTGTCGACCTCGCTATACTTTTGCAAAAGAAAACAACGGCCAAAGATCAACGCGAAAGAAAACGAGGTTCGACAGCTCCGATGTCTGCATTTGAAACCAAGGCCTGGCTCAATGAGTACGCTGAGTGGACCCCACCCCACCTCGACTACGGTGATCTCACACTGCTCGATTCCTACGACAACACCTTGGCCATCCACGGCGACCGCGTGGCTACCACCTTCTTTGGCCGTTCGCAGACTTATGCTGAGCTCGATGCCCAAGTACGCCGCGCAGCAGCCGGCCTCCGTGCCTTCGGCGTCCGCCCCGGCGACCGCGTAGCCATCCTGCTACCCAACTGCCCACAACACATCATCGCCTTCTACGCCATCCTCAAACTCGGCGCCACCGTCGTCGAACACAACCCCCTCTACACCGCACACGAACTCACCCACCCCTTCCAAGACCACGCAGCCCGCGTCGCCATCTGCTGGGACAAATCCGCACCCATGCTCGAAAAACTCCGCGAAACCACCCCGCTAGAGACGATCGTGTCTGTCAACATGATCAACGCTATGCCTACCGTGCAGCGTGCCGCATTGCGGCTACCTATTCCGCAGTTGCAGAAGGCCCGCACGAAGCTCAGCGGTGAAGCCCCCAACACGGTGCCTTGGGAATTGTTGCTCGGTCATGCGCTTGGCGGGACCGGCCAAGACATCGAAACACCCGAGTTTGTCACCAAAGACACAGTAGCTGTGATTCTCTACACCTCCGGCACCACCGGTGCCCCCAAAGGCGCGCAGCTCAGCCACGGCAACATCGTTGCCAACCTCGTACATGGTCTGGCGTGGGTGCCCGGACTCGGCGAAAGCAAGGAAAAGTTCCTCTCCGCCTTGCCGATGTTCCACGCCTACGGCATGACCATGGCAGTGCTCATTGGTATCCACTGTGGCGCAGAACTGATCTTGTTGCCTGCCCCAGATATCAAACTCATCATGAAGATCATGCGGAAGAACACCCCGACCTGGCTACCGGGCGTGCCGACGCTCTACGAGAAAATCGCCGAAACCGCTGAGGAACTCGGGGTAAACATCACTGGAGTTCGCAACTCTTTCTCCGGCGCATCTACCCTGCCGGTATCGACGGTGGAGAAATGGGAACGCCTCACCGGCGGACGCCTCGTCGAAGGCTACGGCCTCACCGAATGCTCCCCCATCCTCGTCGGCAACCCCATGGACGGCAACCGACGCCCCGGCTACATCGGCATCCCCTTCCCCGACACCGACATCCGCATCGCCAACCCAGATAACCTCGACAAAACCCAACCAGACGGCACCGAAGGCGAAGTACTCGCCCGCGGACCACAAGTCTTCAAAGGCTACCTCAACCAACCAGAAGCCACCGCCAACTCCTTCCACAACGGCTGGTACCGCACCGGAGACATCGGCGTCATGGAAGAAGACGGCTTCATCCGGCTTGTCGCCCGCATCAAAGAAATTATCATCACCGGCGGCTTCAATGTCTACCCATCGGAGGTGGAGGAAGTGCTCCGCGCGCACCCAGACGTGGTGGGATGTGCGGTCGTCGGCATGCCCCGCGCAGACGGCTCCGAAAACGTCTGCGCAGCAGTAACACTTAGCGAGGGCGCCACCATGGACCCGGAGGCGCTGAAGGAATACTGTCGTACCAAGCTCACCCGGTACAAGGTGCCTCGCAAGTTCTACCACTTCGAACAGCTGCCACAAGACCAGATGGGCAAGATCCGACGTCGGGAAGTGCGCGACCAGCTCGTAGAGCGCTACGGCATCAGTGAAACGAGCTAGCTTCTGCTAAATCTCGATCCCGATCCACACGGGTTCGGGCTCGAGCAGGACCCCAAATTCCGCTGCCACGCCGGCGCGTACGTGGCGGGCAAGGTCAACTATGTCGGCGGTCGTGGCCTCGCCACGGTTGGTGAGTGCCAGGGTGTGCTTGGTTGACAGCCCGGCGCGACCGGGTGGCAGTGTAAACCCTTTGTCAAAGCCCGCGTGTTGGATCAGCCAAGCAGCTGACATTTTCACTTCTTCGGTGCCTGCCACCGGGTAACGCGGAACTTGCTGGTCTGGGAAGCGTGCTGCGATTTGCTCGGCACGTTCGGCGTCTACGACCGGGTTGGTGAAGAAGGATCCCGCGGACCAGGTGTCGTGGTCGGTCACGTCGTAGACCATGCCTTTGGCACGCCTTAATGCCAGCACTGCTTCCCGGACCTGGGTGGCTGGTTGGCGCTGCCCCCCAGCGGTGGCACCGAGGCTGCGGGCAAGTTCGCCATAGCGCAGCGGGGCAGAAAGACCGTCCGGGTTTAGCTGCATCTCAATGGCCAGCACGACCGCACGGGAGGTGAATTTGAGGTTGGAGTATCGATACGCCAACTCGAGTTCGCTGGCAGGGACCCACTCATCAATGCCTGTGTCGCGGTGCAGCAAGCGCACCCGGGTGAGCACATCGGAGACTTCCGCGCCATAGGCGCCAACGTTTTGCACGGGAACCGCCCCGGCGGATCCGGGGATTCCCGAAAGGCACTCGATGCCACCGAGTCCAGAGGCGACCGCTAGTTCCACGACTTCATCCCAGACCGCCCCTGCTTCGGCTTGCACCAGCCCGGTGGCGAGGTTCACGGTAATTTCATCGCACGCCACAAGCACAGCCACGCAGTCCACAGTGCCGTCTGCGATGACTAAATTCGAGCCGCCGCCCACGATCAGCACTGGGATGTGATTGGCATCGCAAGTGGTTACTACCGCAACGATCGCCTCGATAGAAGTGCAGGTCACAGTGGCAATCGGTTGTCCGCCAACGTGCAGCGTCGTGCGCTGCGACAACGGCTCATCGCTCATCGTCACGCCGGCGACAGCAACAAGCTCCGGGTAAATCTCGGCGAATTTCTGGGTCAGAGATAGGTCACGCACCCCTCTAACGGTAGTCTGTAGCTTATGGCAACGCGTAGCGAGAACACCGTAACGATCAATTTCCCACCAGCAAAGGTGCTGGAGGCCTACTCCAGCGCTGAATACTGGGCGTACAACGTAGCAAACCTCTCCACCGAACCAGGTGAAGTGAACTCCTTCAACAAGGATGACAACGGCGCAGAGGCAGTGCTCTTTGAGGTCCTGCCACAAGACCTGCTGCCAGAGGCAGTCCAGGCAATGATTTCGCAGGCGCTGAAGGTTAAGCGCGTGGTGAAGGTGGGCTCTCTCATCGGCGACACCGCGCAGGCTTCCTACACTGCAGACGTTAAAGGCACCCCTGTCGACTTCAAAGGCGACATCACTATTTCCGGTGCAGACACCACCACCTTGGCTTACAACAACGAGGTTTCGGTGAACATCCCATTCATGGGCCCAGCTATCGAGCCAAAGGTTGCCGATGCCCTCGGCGAGCTTTTCGCTAACGAAGCTGCGCTGACCGAAAAGTGGATCGCGGAAAACCTGTAGCAAGACCCGCTTAGCCCGCTAGCCCCAGATACGCGTCACAATGGCCGACCACGCTCATAACCTCCGGTTTACCGCGAGCAGTGGTCGGCCATTGGGCGTTATTACCCGGGGGACCACGAATATCAACCGCCTGAGGCGCTGCGACCGCTGGATGCACTACGATCCCAACATCCGCGCGGCACTAGCACTCCCTCGCCCACTGGCGCTCGACGTAGGCTACGGCGCCTCGCACACCACCACTGTCGAATGGGCCGGGTGGTTGCGACGCATCGCCCCAGACATCCAAGTCACCGGCCTGGAGATTAACCCGGAGCGGGTATTGCCACCTCGGGACGGCGTCACCTTCGAGTTAGGTGGCTTTGAATTATCCGGTTACACCCCCAACTTGGTCCGTGCGTTCAACGTGCTCCGCCAGTATGACGTCGCCCAGGTGGAGGACGCCTGGCGAGAAGTCTGTAGCCGACTCGCCCCCGGTGGGTACTTCGTGGAGGGCACCTGCGACGAGCTGGGGCGTCGCTCCTGCTGGGTGCTTCTCGACCGCACCGGCCCTAAGTCCCTCACAATGGCATGGGACCCGATGGACGTCGATAAGCCCAGCGACCTAGCCGAGCGACTGCCCAAGCGCTTGATCCATGACAATGTGCCCGGAACCCCGATCAATCGCCTGCTCACGGCTATGGACGACGCCTGGGCGCGCACCGCCGGGTGGTCGCCCTACGGGCCACGGGTGCGGTGGCGCAAGGCCCGAGAGCTGCTGCTTAACGACGCCTGGCCTCTCACCCCCATTCGCCGTCGTATCCGCGACAACATCATCACCGTGCCCTGGGATCTGGTGGCGAACTAGCGGGCACTTCTGCAACACTGGTTTCTTGTGAGTACTCGAAGTAAAGGTTCCTTGGTTTGGAAAGTCCTGATCAGTGTGGCGCTTGTCGTCGTGATCCTGATGATCGTCGCCGAGTTCGGTCTGCGTTGGTACATCAGTGATTCGATGAAGAAGCAGCTGGTCGCGGACAGTGGTAGTCAGGCAAGCGCACAAAGCGTTGCGGACGCGTCGATTTCCTTCGGCCCAACACCGTTGCTGCTTTCGGCGCTCACTAAGAACATCCCGAGCGTTGACATCGACACCCCGTCCACATTGAACATTAGCGAGGGCAACCCGCCGTCCGTGGTGGGCACGCCAGCAGCTCAGTTGCAGATCAGCGACCTGGATACCGCTGATCCCAACAATCCGATTGCTGGCCATCTCGTGGTGCACACCCAGTTGCCCGAGAAGTACCTTCTCGCCCAAATCCAGCTCGCCATGGCGCAGCAACAGGCCTCGCAGGGTAATGACATCGCGTCACAACTGATGGCTAACTTTGTGCGGGTCACCGACGTGCAAGCAAACGGCGAGAAGGGAACTATCGACGTTACCTTTACCGATGGCGCCGCCAACTTGAGCATTCGACCTACTTCGCGCGACGGATCCGTCACTTTCGAAGCGGAAAACGCGCAACTGTTCGGTTTCAATCTGCCTCAGCAAGCGACTGCTGCCATCACTGACGCTCTAGATAAGCAGGCGGCCAATGCCGGCGGCAATCTTTCAGTGGACGAAATCCGGGTGCAAAACGACATCCTGGATATCGCATTCTCCGGCAACGACGTGCCACTTAGCGAAGCACAGCAGCAGCGTTAGACACGCCTAGGCGGCTGGCTCCCGCCTCAATCATCGCGCATGCGGTGTCGTAATCCCTGATCCCTCCCGATGCCTTCACGCCCACGCTAGCGGGTACGCTGTCCCGCAAGATCCGCACTGCTTCGATACTCGCGCCACCGGCCGGATGAAAACCCGTGGAGGTCTTGACGAAGTTCGCGCCCGCTTTCGCGCAGGTGCGTGCGGCAAATTCGATGGTCTCCCGATCGAAGGCAGCGGTTTCCAGGATTACTTTGAGCAGCACCTGATCGGTGATCGCTTCCCGGATCGCCACGAGCTCGGAAAGCAGTGCGTACTCATCTTTCGTGGCCACGCTGCCAAGATCGGCAACCACGTCGATTTCCACTGCGCCATTTTGCACTGCGAAGCGCGCCTCAGTCGCCTTAATCAGCGGGTGATGTTTGCCCGAGGGGAAGCCACATACCGTTGCCACCCGCAGCTCCGTATCGGACGTCGCATGCAGTAGCGACGGCGAGACGCACACCGTGGGCACTCCCAAGCGCTTCGCATCTGCCAGCAGAGCTGCCACATCCTCCGCGGTAGCAGTCGGTTGGAGCAGGGTGTAGTCGATGAGCATGGCGAGGTCCGCCCGGTCAATGTGCATGGTGAGTAATACCTGTCGAGATGAGTTGAATAGGGAAGCTAGACGGTGTGTTACCAGCCGTAATTGCCACTGAGGATGTCTTTGATCTGTGGGCGGACATCGAACCAATAGACGCCGATCGCGACAATGCCAATCCAAGACAGGAATGGAAAACGCAGTAGCACTACCAGCGCAGCTGCCACCAAAATGCCCACCCACACCATCTTCGGCTGCCGATCAGCGGCCGTGAAGGCATCTTCGCGGGTCATTCCGGCGAGCACCGCCCCGACGATCCCGGCCAGGGCGATCGCAAAGTAAAACACCATGGTCGCGTAGCTGATCGTTGCGACAAAGACCGTCATTCGAACTCCTTGGGTGTGTGATTCCCGGTTGAACCCGGGTTTTTCCCGGTAGCATTTGCCCAGATGGGGGCCAGAATGTCATCCTAGCAGCCCCGAAGAACAACATCGCTTGCGTCAGGCTGGGCCCGCACTAGAACAACAGCTGAGACACGGTGTAGATCGCCAATCCGGCCAGCGAGCCGACCACGGTGCCGTTGACGCGAATGTACTGCAGGTCTTTGCCCACCATGAGCTCGATCTTGTCGGAAGCTTCATCCGTATCCCAGCGGGCGACGGTTTCCGAGATAATTTCTGCCACTGCGGGTGCGTAATTGTCTGCCAGGAATTTCGTTGCCTTTGTGATCTTTCGGTCCAAGCTGGTGCGGAGCTCGGCGTCGTCGGCTAGGTTGCGCCCCCAGGTAAGGGATAGCTCGGTGATTTTGGTCCTGAGCAGGGACTCCGGGTTACCGGCGGCTTCGATGAGTGAGGCCGAGCCTGCGGCCCACAGGGTGGCAGGTAGTTCCTGCACTGCGCGGGCAGCCATGATTTCTTGCTTCCACTCCTCAACACGGGTAATCATCACGCCGTCGAACTGCAGGTCCTGCGCCAGGTTGTTGATAAACCGCCGGATTGCCTGTCGTGCTTCGTGATTGGGTTCGGCGGCCACCGCTCCGGTAAAAGCAACGATTTCACGATAGACCTTATCGCCCACCAAGTCGTTGACGAACCTGGGCGCCCAGGTGGGCATCCGCTCGTCGATCATCGCTACGATGCTGGCCTCAGACTCGCGAGCTTTCGTGTTGACCCATCCGGCGATTTCCTCGACCAGGGGCTCGGTCTTACCGTCTGCGATGAGTTGTTCCAGCAAGCGTCCCAGCGGTGGTCCCCAGATCGGTGCCGTGGCCTTGTCCAACACCATCGTTTGGATAACTTGCTCGGCATCTGCCGGATCGAGCGCGCGCACCACGTTTGCGGTCAATTGACCCGCTTCCCGCGATACTTTTTGTGCGTTTTCTGGCTCACTCAGCCAGTTCGCTATGTGGTTTGGAATGCCTGCTTCGCGAACCTTTTGCGTAATAAGCTCGGCATTGAGAAAGTTCGTGCTGATAAAGTCGGCCATCGCCACGCCGACCTGGTCTTTCTTGTTCTTTACGATCGCCGTATGGGGGATCTTCAACCCCAACGGGTGCCGAAACAGAGCAGTCACCGCGAACCAGTCCGCCAACCCGCCGACCATTCCGGCCTCCGCAGCTGCCCGCACATAGCCGAGCCAGCTTGCGTCGTTGCCTCGGCTCTGCAACCACTGGCAGCCAAGGTATACCAGCGCAGCCAGCACTAACAGGCCGGTAGCCAGCAGCTTGTGCTGCCGCAACGTTTTTCGACGCGCAATTTCATCACTGGGAGTGGGCATCGGAGAGGGTAAAGGCACAGACATGCGCACCAGTGTATTACTTTCCCCTTTCGGGGACTCATCTGCCCTGTTGCAGCAAGTGGATACCTTCTACCCCAAACTGGATAGCTATCAGGAGCGTCATGATCCCAGTGAGGATCAACAACAACGTGCGGTACTTCAAGAAACGACCTCCTTTCTCCCCTGTGTCTACCGGCTCGGCAATGGATGCGAAAGCCTACGGCCCGTCGAAAAGCAGCGATATTGCTTTTCGACGGGCCGTTGCGATCTCAATGAGCTGGCGGAAGCCTAACTTGCGGGACTAGTCCTTACGACCAGTGCGGGCGCGCCACTCACGCAGGTTGCGGCGACCAACATAGATCGCTGCAAAGCCAACCACGAGCATGCCGACACCAAGCACGGCGCCGATCATGGCATACATGTCCCAATTGCTCTGCGAACCGACGGTGTTGGAGGCCAGTCCGAAAAGCAAGGTACCAAAACCAGCCAGTGACGCCAGCACCAGGCCCATTCCGATCCACGTGATGGAGCGGACGAGGGAGGAATGCGGTGCTTCGTAGCTCACCGGGACGTAACCGTCGACGTAGTTAGCCTCGAGGGAGTTCTCGTACACAGGAAATTCCTGGTACTCACGCTTGGTGTCGTTCATCACGATGGTGTCGCCTTTCTTACAGCTGCAGTTACCTACAGCTTAGTTGTCCTTTGCCGAGAAGAAAGCACGAGCCCTCTCCTTGTTGATCGCAGCCACTGCGGTCAACGGGATACCAGCCGGGCAAACGTCAGCACACTCACCGTACAGCGAGCAAGGTCCGAAGTTCGTCTCGAGTTCATCCACCATCTGGCGAGCACGCTTACCGCGCTCTTCCTTGCCCATTGGCATGAGCTTGAGGTGGGTGAGCTTAGCGCCGGTGAACAGGTGAGCTGCGCCGTTAGGGCAGGCAGCAACACAAGCGCCACAGCCGATGCAGGCAGCGTGGTCCAGTGCGAGCTCAGCGGTCTGGTGGTTCATGTGCAGGGTGTCTGCATCCGGGGCGGTGCCAGCGTCAACGGAGACGTAGCCCCCCTGCTGCATGACGCGGTCCAGCGCAGAACGGTCAACGACCATGTCCTTGATGACCGGGAACGCTGCGGAACGCAGTGGCTCAATCTTCAGGGTGTCGCCGTCTTTGTAGTTGTACATGCGCTGCTGGCAGGCAGGCTTGTTCTTGTCAGCGCCGTGCGGGCGACCGTTGACGTTTAGACCACAGGTGCCACAGATGCCTTCGCGGCAGTCTGAAGCGAATGCGAATGGTTCCTTGCCGGCTTCAATCATGCCTTCGTTGACATGGTCGAGAAGCTCGAGGATGGACATCTGCTCAACTGCATCAGGTACCTGGACGGTCTCGAAGTGACCTTCGGTGTTTGGTCCAGCCTGACGCCAAATTTCAAGAGTCAGTTTCATTACTTGTAATTCCTTGTCATCAGCGGGACGGCTTCGAAGTAGAGAGGTTCAGCGTGGCGAACAAACTTGTCTTCGCCAGCTGGCTCCCAGGCAGAAACGAAGCACCAGTTTTCATCGTCGCGCTCTGCTTCGCCTTCTTCCGAGAGGTGGTCATCACGGAAGTGAGCACCACAGGACTCATCGCGGTCGAGGGCGTCGACGCACATGAGCTCACCGAGGTCGATGTAGTCTGCAACGCGGTTTGCGTACTCGAGAACCTGGTTCATTTCTTCTGGGGAACCAGTGATACGCAGGTTGGACCAGAAGTCCTTGCGCAGCTTGCGAATATCCTCGATGCCCTTCTTGAGGTCCTCGATGTTTCGGGACACACCACAAGAGAAGTAGAGGATATCGCCGAGCTGGCGGTGGAAGTACTCTGGGCCATGCTCGCCCTGGATGCTCATCAGCTTGTCGATGCGCGCTTGAGCTTCCTGAAGCGCCTTTACTGCAGCGGGTGAGTCCTCTTCGAGGCGAGCCTCGCCGAGGTGCTCTGCCAGGTAGTTCGGCACCGAGAATGGGAGGGTGAACCAGCCGTCGACAGATGCAGACAGCAGCGAGTTAGCACCAAGGCGGTTTGCACCGTGGTAGGTCCAAGAGGACTCGCCGGCACAGAACAGACCTGGGATGGAGGTCATCTCGTTGAAGTCAGTCCACAGGCCACCCATGGTGAAGTGGCAGGTAGGCGCGATACGCATCGGAGTCTTGTATGGGTTTTCACCAATGGCGTCCTCGTACATTTCGAAAAGGTTCGAGTAGCGCTCACGGATGGTGTCTTCACCGAGGCGCTCGATCGCATCGCGGAAGTCCAAGTAGACGGAGTTGTGCATCGGGCCGACACCGAGACCAGCATTGATCTGCTGCGAAATACCACGGGAAGCAACGTCGCGCGGCACCAAGTTACCGAATGCAGGGTAACGACGCTCGAGGAAGTAGTCGCGCTCCTCTTCCGGAATGGTGTTCGGATCGCGATCATCCTTTGGCTGCAGTGGGGACCAGATACGGCCGTCGTTACGCAGCGACTCAGACATCAGGATGGTCTTGGACTGCCATTCAGAGTTGACCGGCAGGCCGGTTGGGTGGAACTGAATGAAGGAAGGCGACGCCAGGTAAGCACCGCGCTCGTAGGCGCGCATGATTGCCGATGCGTTGGAGTTCTTCGCCAGCGTGGACATGTAGTACACGTTGCCGTAGCCACCGGTAGCCAGGATCACTGCGTGGCCCGTGTGAGCCTTGAGCTCGCCGGTGATCAGGTTACGCATGATAACGCCCTGGCAAACCTTCTTGCCATCAACTTCGTTGATGATGAGGTCGACCATTTCGTTGTGGGTGAAGATCTCCACAGACTTCTTGTGGATCTGACGCTGCAGAGCTGCTGCTGCCGAGAGCTGCAGCTGCTGGCCGGTCTGGCCACGAGTGTAGTAGGTACGGGAGACCTGCACACCACCGAAGGAACGGGTAGCCAAGGTGCCACCGTACTCGCGGGCGAATGGCGCGCCGATGGCGTTCATGTGGTCGATGACGCGCACGGACTCGACAGCCAAACGCCAGCAGTCAGCTTCGCGGGAGCGGTAGTCGCCGCCCTTGACGGTGTCCTTGACGTGGCGGTAAGCACCGTCGTTGTCCACCTTCTTGCCGCGAGCGGAGTTCACGCCACCCTGCGCAGCGATGGAGTGCGCACGGCGTGGAGCGTCGTGGTACGTGAAGGACTTCACGTCGTAGCCCAGCTCACCCAGAGCGGCAGCTGCGCCTGCGCCGGCCAGGCCGGTGCCGACGACGAGGATGCGGAACTTGCGACGGTTCAGTGGGGAAACCAGGTTGTAGTGGTCTTTCTGGTACTCCCATGCGTCCTTGTAGGACACGCCGACTGGCAAGTGAGATTCAAGTACGGAGCCCACGGATACGCCTGCCACAGCAGACTGTGGAGCGGTGAACTCAGGCTTGGTCGAAGTTTCAGGGTTAATGCTCATTAGATTTTTTACCTTCCGTCCTAGCTCAGGATGCCAAGCATGATGGACAGTGGGATCAGGCTGTTGCCCACCATGACGGCGGCTGGGACCAGGTATGCGATGAACAGCAGCACTGCACGCCAGCGCTTGCCGGTGATACCAAGGTCGCTCACAGCGGTCCAGATACCGTGGGACAGGTGCAGGAACAGCACGACCATCGCGATGATGTAGAAGATTGCAACGGCAGGGCGGCTAAAGGATGCAACCAGGTTTGCGTAAGCAGCGCCGTGTGCAAAGGTATCGGAAGCGATAGGAGTCGCACCGATGGTCAGGTCCAGGATGTGGAAGATAATGAAGGCCAGCAGAACGACACCGGTGACCAGCATGGACCGGGTCGTAAAGGTGTTCAAGCCACCCATCATTCCGGTGCGTTTGAACTTACCGCGAGACTGCGCAGCACGTGCCTTGATAGCGAATGCGCCGTAGACGTGCAGCACGAGGCAGATCAGCAGAACGATACGGAAAATCCACAGGACACCGCCGTATGGGAACAGTGGCATCAGCATGGTGCGCAGGAATTCTGCGTACTCATCGATGTGGTGAACGCCGTCATGAGCCGGCATAAAGATCTTCAAGTTACCGATCATATGGACCAGCACGAAAAGACCGAAGATAACGCCCGTGACCGCCATGGTCAGCTTGAGCGCCCAAGTAGGAACGGATGGCCGCTCACGTAGCGGCTTTTCAGTAATTTTGCCGTGAGCTACTGCGTCACGGTCATCAAATTTAACAGTCATGGCACCTCCAGTGTCGCTATTACTTTACGGCCCATTGGTGTGCACTCACTAGTCAAGAGTCAAGCCAGTGACATGGCTCACATAATGGAACTAATCGCAGGTTTCCAGTGTTAGATAAGCCTTACCTAACACTTTCTCGCCACTCCCGCATGGTTTACCCGCTGACGTGGGCAAACCATAATGCTCAACAAATCTTTCCCTATTTTCATCCTTTAACCCCCCCTCCCTAATCGGGTGCCCCCGTTTATTGTCAATCGAAAGGATTAGAATGCAATTCGTTGCAAAATTTTAGCCCTTCCGCGCCCCATTTTTCGCTCGGAACAAAACCGCAAAAACTGGCTTTAACCGGCAACTTTCCTGGCCATCAATAGCTCAATTCCGCAACATTAGTTTTGCGTAAATAGCACATAAACCCATCACTGCAACCAAACTCTCGCCAGGTTTGCAAATCTTGTAAATCTGCTAAATTTTGCGAAATTTTGCGAAAACTCGCTGCAAAGGTGACAGTGATCACGCTAAGTTGGTCTGCATGGGAAAGACGTATGTGGGCTCTCGCCTTCGCCAGCTGCGGCGCGAACGCGACTTGAGCCAAGCTTCACTGGCCGCCACCCTTGGTCTGTCTGCAAGTTATGTGAATCAGATTGAGCACGATGTTCGCCCGCTCACCGTGCCAGTGTTGCTGCGTATTACCGAGTCATTCGGCGTGGACGCAACCTTCTTCTCGCGTGACGACGACTCCCGCTTGCTCGCGGAAGTCCAAGACGTGGTTCTCGACAAGGAGATTTGTCCCACCACTGTCGAGCTGCAAGAAATATCCGAAATGGTGTACAACCACCCCACGCTAGCTCGCGCGATGGTGGACATGCACCGGCGTTACCGCAATGTGCGAGATAAGTTGAGCCTGGCCGTCGATACGCGCAATTCTCTCACCCCAGACGCACCCGCACCCGCGAACCAAGCCCTGTCCATGCCGCACGAGGAGGTCCGAGACTTCTTCTACGCGAGGCAAAACTACCTCGGGCACGTCGATACGGCGGCGGAGCGATTGGCCAAGAAGCTGAGCATCGAACCAGGCGACGTCCGCGCTACCGAAGATGCGATCCTGCGCAAGCTTGTCGACGACCACGGGGTAACCGTCAGCCTCACACAAGATGTCGACGGCACCCTGCACCGCTTCGACCGAGACACTCGGCAGCTTGTCGTTTCTACGCGTCTGCACCCCGGCCAGCGGGCGTTTCGCATGGCAGCCGAGCTGGGCTATTTGGAAGCAGGAAAAGAGATCCACGCCTGTGTGGATGAAGCACGGTTTACCTCTGAAGAGTCTCACCAGCTTGCGCTACGTGGCGTAGCCTCGTACTTCGCAGCCGCGCTTATGCTGCCTTACCGCAGCTTCCACGCCGACTCCGAGAAGTCCCGGTACGACATCGAATACCTCGGCCAGATTTATGGCGTGGGCTATGAGACGATCTGCCACCGGCTCTCCACCTTGCAGCGCCCGAACCTACGCGGAATTCCGTTCACCTTCGTCCGTGTGGACCGTGCTGGCAACATGTCCAAACGGCAGTCGGCGACCGGCTTCCACTTCACCCATAGTGGCGGAACCTGTCCGCTCTGGAACGTCTACGAAACTTTCACTAACCCAGGCCACATCATGCGCCAGCTCGCCCAGATGCCGGACGGCCGCAACTACCTGTGGATTTCGCGGACCGTGCGTCATCACCGCGGGCGGTACGGCGAGCCCGGCAAGCTCTTCGCCATCGGTTTAGGTTGTGAGGCGCGCCACGCGGATCGTACCGTGTACGCCGAGGGGCTCGACATCGAGGACCTCTCCTCCGCCACCCCAATTGGGGCCGGCTGTCGCGTGTGCACCCGGGAAAATTGCGCGCAACGAGCCTTCCCGCCGGTCCACCGCGCGCTGCGTATCGACGCCCACGAGTCCACCGTCGCGCCGTACTAACCTTCCCAATCACTGTAAAACCCGCGACGTTTCCTTGCTTGGTCTTAGCCAGGCAAGGCGCGTCGCGGGTTTTTGTTGCTTGGCGCTGGGCGCCAGGAGCAGCAGTTACAGGTTGATCATGTGGCCCATGATGCCTTCGGCGGCTTCCTTCATTGCCTCAGACAGCGTTGGGTGGGTGTGGACGTTGCGGCCGATTTCCTCAGCGGTGAGATCGAACCGCTGCGCCAGGGTGAGCTCTGGGAGCATCTCGGAAACGCCAGCACCGACCATGTGTGCACCGAGCAGCTCGCCAAATTCGCCGTCGGCGACGATCTTGACAAAGCCAGCGGTCTCGGCGAGGCCCTGAGCCTTACCGTTTGCCGAGAACGGGAAGGTAGCGACCTTGATCTCGCGGTCTGCCCACTTGGAACGAGCTTGTTCCTCGGTGTAGCCAAAGGAGGCGACCTGTGGGTTACAGAAGGTAGCGCGCGGCATCATCATGTAGTCGCCGAGCTCCATGGTTTCCGCACCGGCGATGGTCTCAGCAGCGACAACTCCCTGAGCTTCTGCCACGTGGGCGAGCTGGAGCTTCGCGGTGACATCGCCGATGGCGTAGATGCCGTCAACGTTGGTACGCATGCGATCGTCGATGTCGATTGCACCGCGTTCGGTGAGCTTCACACCGGTGTTTTCCAGGCCGAAGCCTTCAACGCGAGGCGCGAAGCCGATGGAGATCATCACGCGGTCGACGGTGAGGGTGTCCTTCTTCTTGCCGTCCTTGGACTCGACATCAACCTCAACAGAGGAGCCGTTGTCACGAACTGCGGTGGTCTTGTAGCCGGTGAGCAAGTTGACACCGAGCTTCTTGTATTCTTTGGCAACAGCCTTGGAGACGTCTGCATCCTCGTTCGGCAGAACGCGGTCCATGAATTCGACGATGGTGACGTCTACGCCGTAGTTAGCGAGGACGTATGCGAATTCCATGCCGATGGCGCCTGCGCCAACGATGACCATCTTGTTAGGTGCTTCTGGGTTGAGGATCTGCTCCTCAAAGGAAACAACATTCTTGGAAAGCTCTACGCCCGGCAGGGAGCGGACCACGGAACCGGTGGCAATGATGCAGTTATCGAAGGTGATGGTCTTGCCGTCAACCTCGATGGTCTTGGCATCCTTGAAGCTGCCCCAGCCGTCGATTTCGGTGATGCCGTTCTTCTTCATCAGGTAGTGAACGCCCTTGACGATGCCCTCAGAAACCTTGCGGGAGCGCGCGTGCGCGACCCCGAAGTCGAAGGAAACATCGCCGGAAATTCCGAAGGTCTTCGCCTCATGGTTGAAGATATGAGCTACTTCAGCATTCTTGAGCAGCGCCTTGGAAGGGATGCAGCCAACGTTGAGGCAGACACCGCCCCAGTACTGCTTCTCGATAACAGCAACCTTCTTGCCTAGCTGGGCTGCGCGGATGGCGGCGACATAGCCACCAGGGCCAGCGCCGAGAACTACTACGTCATAATGTTCAGTCACGCGTTCCAGGATACGTGCCCCACGCCAATCTGTCGCGGACATGGTGGCAGATATGACAAAAGGGCGTCGACAAGCCAGTGCTTATCGACGCCCCGATGCCCGTTTTAGAAGGCGCCCATCATGGAGGAGAGCTGCGAAGATGCCGAAGAACCGGCGTGGATGCCAGCACCCAAGATGTTGTTGATGAACAGCAAGATTTGTTCGAAGATCTGCATGGTAATTCCTTTGGTAATTGGAGTTATCTGACGTTTAGGCAAGCGGTTGGTGGTCCACTTTCGTTACACCGGCGGCGGTGCGTCTGTACAGCGAAACACTACGGTGACCACAACTCACTTTTGTAACAATAGTTTACTTTAGTCACACGCGCCACATAATTCCTGGTATTTTCTTTCATGCAGGCGTTTTGAGGCTAAACATTGCGCATTGTTAACGTTTGCGCAATGATTACCGACAGAAGAGTCGGAACCGTATTGCGTTTGCACGGTACACTCAAGAAGTTCGCATCATGTTGCTGGCACCCGGTGCCACGGCGACTGCGTATTTAATACAACTAGAGAAAGCTTGCGTTTATGAAGAATCTCCGTCGCATCGTCGCGACCGTGGCCGCTGCGTCTATCGCCCTGTCAGCAGCACAGGTCGCCCCAATGGCAGTAGCCGGCACGCCAGCTGCCGACATCGCAGCTGGAACCCAACTCTCCACGATCGAGGAAGGCCCGAAGGGTGACACCGTCCCACGTTGGCGCGCCGCCATCGAAGGCCGCAGCGATGTCAAAGAAATGTGGGCCTACTCCCCATCCATGGACCGTTGGGTTCCGATGGTGGTCCTGCCAGCTTCCAACCCAGGACGTCCAATCGTTTACGCCTTGAACGGTGGTGACGGTGGCGAGGGGCGCGCAAACTGGATCATGCAGACTGACATCCTCGACTTCTACAAGGACAAGGACGTTAACGTCGTCGTTCCGATGTCCGGAGCATTCTCCTACTACACCGACTGGCAGGAGGAAGCTCCACAGCTCGGTGGCAAGCAAATGTGGGAGACCTTCTTGACGAAGGAACTGCCAGGCGCAATCGAAAACCACCTGAACGCTAGCAGCAAGCGCGCAATCATCGGCATGTCGATGTCCGCAACCACCACCCTGCTCTACGCCGAGCACAACCCAGGTTTCTACGACGCTGTCGGCTCTTTCTCCGGCATGGCAGAAACCTCCAGCCCACTCGGCTTGTTTGCCATCGACCAGACACTGAACCGCGGTGGCGTAAACAAGAACATGATGTGGGGCCCACTGGGCACCGCAACCTGGCACTACAACGACGCGCTGATCAACTCCGACAAGCTGCGTGGCACCAACCTGTATGTCTCTAACGCCACCGGACTGCTCGGTGAACACGACGTGTGGAGCGCACCACGGGTGCAGTACAACTCCGCGAACGTTGCCATCCTCGGCATCGAAGGCGGCGTGATCGAAGGCGCGACCAACCTCGCCACTCACAACCTGAAGGCAAAGCTCGACCGTGAAGGCATCCCAGCCCACTTCGAGTTCCGCAACACCGGCACCCACTCGTGGGCTTGGTGGCAGGACGATCTGCACAAGTCTTGGGACGTTACCTTCAACGCTGCGTTGAACGGCTAAGTTCTACTCGCTCTATGCCCGGCCTCTCTTTACCTTTAGAGGCCGGGCTTTTTGTTCGTTATCGGGTTGATCAGGCAACCCCGGGGTTAAGTAGGCGAAAGCATGTCTCTCATTCATGTTTTCCGCAGTGTTGAGGGCCTGAAGCCAGTATTTACTGTGGTGTGGGAGCCGTAGCTCGCTCGATGTCGTCCCTTCGGTGTAGTCGGACTACCGCTGTGGGATTTTATTCATTAAAAAACGCTGTTCTACGTAGTCGGACTACGCCGAGGCGACGACATAGCACTTGTGCAGCACACCCGCACGGCCGGCGACACGCCGGCGAGACACACTTTTCTTTACTTAACCCCAAACCCCGCCAAGGACACAAAAATGGAGGTCAACCGCGATGCTGTTGAATCCTTCCCGCGACACTGTTTGCGAGCGGAAACTGTGCTTTGTATTCATGAACCCGGAATTCCGTTACGAAACCTACATTTTCACCACTCCACAACTAGTCTTTGAAGCTCTGACCAGCGACGAGATTCAGGCCCGCTTCATGAACAACACCGGCGCCCGCTCTACGTGGCAAGTCGGCGACAAGGTCCTGTGGAAGTCGGATCCGAACGGCGAATACGAAGACCTCGACCAGGAAGTACTTGAGGTCATTCCGGACGAAAAGCTCTCCTACACGTGGCATCGCTTACAGGACTTTCACCGGGACCTCTTTGACTCCGAGGCGGCCCTCAAGGTTGCTCAACAGGAACAGAGCCGGGTGACTTGGCTCATCGAAGATGCCAGCGTTTACCACATGGGGACGAAGGTAACCTTGGTCCACGACGGGTTTGATTCGGCTGAGTCCGAAATGCTCAAGGGCGTCTCTATGGGGTGGACAATGATCATTGCAGCGATGAAAACTTACCTAGAAACCGGAACGGGCCTTCGCCCAGAACCAACAGCGTAACCCGGGGATTTTTCCACGCCAGCACTTCCTGGCCACTACGGTGGAGGTTATGTTCCTTGAAGGAATTGACGGCGAAGAAGCATTGGCTTGGGCAAAAGAGCGCTCGCAACGGTGCGTCGACAAGCTAGACCCGGCCACCCTGTCCGCGTTGACCACGCGGCTTCAGGACGGGCTCGATACGGACGCGCGGATTCCCATGCCCCGGCGCCGTGGGGAGCGCTTGTTCAATTTTTGGCGCGACGCCGCACACCCGCGGGGTGTGTGGCGGACCTGCACCTTTTCCGAATACAGCAGCGATACCCCGGACTGGCAGGTACTCATTGACCTCGACGAGCTCGCTGAGACCGAACAGGAAAACTGGGTATGGAAGGGTGCACACGTCCGCTCCCCAGAATATGACCGCGCGCTCATCCGGCTCTCCCGGGGCGGCGCGGACGCGACGGTCATCCGCGAGTTCGATCTGGGCACTGGTCAGTTCGTGCGCGACGGCTTCCACATTCCGGAGGCAAAGACTGACGTGAGCTGGGTAGACATCGACACCTTGCTGGTCGGTACTGACATGGGCGCAGACACGCTGACCGACTCCGGCTACCCCGCTCATGTCTACCGCTGGCGACGCGGAACCAACCTGGGCGAGGCCACCCTGGAATTCTCCGGCGAACGCAGCGACGTCGCCGTCGGCGGCTGGCACGACACCATGCCTGGGTACGAGCGCACCTTCTACCACCGATCGATCGACTTCTACCGCAGCGACACCTTCCTCGCCACACCGACCGGCCCCGTCCGCCTCGACGTCCCGGAGGACTGCTCGGTATCGATTTTCCGGCAGTGGATCTTCCTCAATCCCCGGACCAGCTGCTTCGACATCCCCGCTGGTGGCTTAGGCTGCCAGCTTTTCGACGCCTTCCTCAGCGGCGACCGCAACTTCCACCAGGTCTTCACCCCCACCGCACGCACTTCACTGCAGGGTCTCAACTTCACCCACAACTACCTGGTGCTCACCGTGCTCGACAACGTGACCACCCGCATCAGCTACGCGCCCATCGACACGCCGTGGGCACCACAACGCCCACTCAAGGACATCGGCGCGTCGACCGCCCGGGTCGCAGGCACCTCGCCACTACGCGACGACGAAATCTGGCTCACCTACGAAACCTTCACTGAACCCACGCAGCTCCTCCACGGGCAAGTCGGCGGGGACATCACCCCCATCAAGACCGCACCGGAGCTTTTCGACGCCCGAGGCATCGAAACTCGACAGCATTGGGCTACCTCGTCGGACGGCACCGCAATTCCGTATTTCATCACCGGCCGGTTCCCAGAAGAAGGCGAACTTGCCCGCCCGACCCTGGTCCATGCCTACGGAGGTTTCGAGGTCAGCCTTTTGCCCGGCTACTACGCGACCAGGGGAATCAGCTGGTTAGAAGCCGGTAACTACTTCGTCGAGGCCAACCTGCGCGGCGGTGGCGAGTTCGGTCCCGACTGGCACGCGCAAGTAGTGAAGACGAATCGCTACAAAGTATGGGAGGATCACCGCGCGGTGCTCGAAGACCTAACCCAGCGCGGCTACACAACTCGCGAGCAGCTCGGCATCCGTGGCGGTTCCAACGGTGGGCTACTCACGGCTGGCGCACTCGTGCAGTATCCCGAACTGTTCGGGGCAGCTGTGATTCAGGTTCCACTCACCGACATGCTGCGTTACCACACCATGAGCGCGGGAGCTTCATGGATGGCGGAATACGGCAACCCGGACGACCCGCAAGAACGTGCTGCGATCATGACGTGGTCGCCGCTGCACAACGTCGATAAGCAGCGCACGTACCCGCCTGCCCTGGTGACCACATCCACCCGCGACGACCGGGTACACCCCGCCCACGCCCGCTTGTTCGCGGCGGCGCTGGAGGATGCTTTGCAGCCAGTGGACTACTTTGAGAACACCGAAGGGGGTCACGCTGGGGCTGCGAACAATGCGCAAGTCGCGAAGATGGAGGCGTTGATCTACACGTGGTTAGGCCAACAGCTGCAAGCGAGTACCCTAAGTAACCGATGACTACGCACAGACTCCGTTCCACACCGATCCCGGGTACGCGCGATTCCTACACGGACATCGACTTTAACCTCGGGTTTCATGTCAGCCACTACACGCTGGACCTCGACTATCGGGTGCTGCCCAACCGGCTGGACGCGGTAGCAAAGCTGCGTATCGAGTCCTACGAACCGCTCGACCACATGACCCTTGACCTGGTCGACAACCTCCGGGTGTCCAAGGTGCAGGTGGAATCAGCGCCCGTGGGACTTGCCCGCTACAAGCACTCCGGAGGGAAGCTACGCCTGACTTTTAGCGAGACCTTACCCGCCGACAACGCATTCGAGCTGGTCATCCGGTACGCAGGCAACCCGCGCCCACTGCGCAGCAAATGGGGTCACATCGGCTGGGAGGAACTTTCCTCCGGGTCACTCGTAGCCTCGCAGCCCTGCGGCGCGCCGTCGTGGTTCCCCTGCGACGACACCCCCGACGAGAAGGCCACCTATGACTTTCACGTGACTGTCGACAACCCGTTCACCGCGGTGTGCAACGGGACGCTCGTTGGCGAACAGCGACGCGGCTCCCACACCACCTTTAGCTGGCACATGGAACGGCCGATGGCGACCTACCTAGCGACCGTCATGGTTGGCGAATACGAGCGGGTGGTGCTCAGCAAAGCTCCGGTACCCATCATTGGCTACGTTCCCCGCAGCCTGGTAGCAGACTTCCAACGCACCTTCGCCCGCCAGGCCGACATGCTCGCTCTCTACGTAGAGCTGTTCGGTGAATACCCGTTCCCTTCCTACACGGTGGTGGTCACCGAAGACAATCTCGAAATCCCACTGGAAGCTGCCGGTCTTTCGATTTTTGGGGCCAATCACGCCCGCGAAGACCGCTGGGAACGGCTAATCGCACACGAATTGTCCCACCAATGGTTCGGCAACTCCATGGGGCTGGCTCAGTGGAACGACATCTGGCTTAACGAGGGATTCGCATGCTACGCAGAATGGTTGTGGTTTGAACACTCCACGAATACTCCAGCGGCCGACGCAGCCGCACACCATTACCGCGTGCTGGCTGGCAAACCCCAAGACCTCCTCTTGTCAGATCCCGGACCCCGCGACATGTTTGACGACCGCGTGTACAAGCGTGGAGCACTGATGGTCCACGGACTGCGCACGCTGCTCGGCGACGTGGCCTTTTTCGCTATGTTACGTCGCTATGTCGAAACCGGACGCCACAGCGTGGTCGAGCCCCACGACCTGCGCAACGAAGCACTCCGCGCCTGTGCCGACAATGACCTAGGCGCAGCCAACTTGGACGCGTTGTGGCAGTCCTGGCTAAACCGACTGCCACTGCCCGAGTTTCCGGGCGCTGCGCGTCCGGACGCTGCTGGTGGCGCTGGCCGTAAACCCCACGCGAAGGTATAACCAGTGCGCTTTCTCAGCCTGGCGACAGTTTTTGCTGCACTCTCTGGCTTTGCCATCATCATTCTCGCGCCACGAATCCTCAGCGAGGCGCTCACTGTCCAATTCATGGCGCTGTGGGGCTTATTCTTCGCCTGCACCGGAATTATCGACGGCCTCACGCAGGAAACCACCAGAGCGATCTCCGCTGCCGAAGAATCAGGACGCGTCGGCAATGCCCGACCAATACGCTTTGCGGTTGCCGTAGGTCTGGTGATGGCGCTCGCTATCATCGCGAGTTCACCGCTGTGGATGCCCCACTTGGTGGACACGCATCATGCGACCGCGACCGTGCTCCTCGCCTGTGGCTTGGGTCTCTACGCGTGCCAAGCGTTGTTATCCGGCGTACTTTCCGGCCTGAAGCTGTGGAGTGAGTACGCGGGGTTGTTGGCGCTCGACTCCGGAATCCGCATCCTCCTTTTGATACCTGCGTGGCTTCTGGGCTGGGGCCTGCCCGCGTTCATCCTGATCACGGTTATCGGCGCCCTGAGTTGGTGCTTTATCCTCGCCGCTTCACCACGTGCCAGGCAAGCCCTCAACAAACCCACCGACGTGTCCGCGCGAACCTTTAGATCAAACGCGCTACAAGCCATGCTGGCTACCGGAGCAACTGCCGTTTTGATCACCGGTTTCCCCACGATCATGAAAGCCCTGCTTTCCGACGCCCCCACCAATGGCGTAACTATGGGCGGGCTGGTCATGGCGGTGACGCTCACCCGCGCACCGATTTTGGTACCACTTCAGCGTTTTCAGTCTGCGCTGATCGTGTTTTTTGTGGAACACCGTGGGCAGATTTTGAGCGCACTTGCGAAACCGATCTGCGGTGTTTTCGCAGTCGGTGGGGTGGGAGCTGTCGCCGCCTGGCTGTTGGGCCCTACTATCATGCGGTTGGTGTTTCCCCCCGAATTTGTGGTCCCGGGCCCACACCTAGCTGTTTTGACTTTCGCTTCAGCCTGCGCGGGCGCACTCATGATTACGAGCACAGCCGCGGTCGCAGCTGAGTTGCATCGTCTCTATATCCTGGGCTGGGTAGTTGCCAGCATCGTTGCTATCGGGGTGGTGTTACTGCCACTCGGGTTGGTCCCCGCAGTATGCATCGCGTTGTTTCTCGGTCCAACGGCAGGCATTCTGGTGCAAGTACTCGGCCTCCTTTCTGCGCGTACCGGAGAGGACGCATAGGTCACATCATCTAGCCGTTTGGTACTGGTGGCCGGGAATGAACCACGTCGCCGGGTGCGCGTTACGACAATACGTCCGCTGTGGATCCAACTGCTCCGGCGGGCAAATGACTTGGAACCCACCGGGTAGGACGTGGGTCCACCACTTGTTTTTGTTGCGGTGATAATCATCGACATTGCGGTGCGTCCGGTGCCCTAACAACATGAGGTTGTTCGGTTCGGTTCGGCCACCGCGGACCCAAGCACGGATATGGTGAATTTCGCACCAGGCCGCGGGCAAGTCCGACCCCGGAGTTTGATCGACCCCTTGCGATGCGACCAGCCCTAGGTAGTGATAGACATCTGCACCTCGCTTGAACTTGCCGAGCTCCAAAAGGTTCCCAGTCTCGGAATCTAGCACTGCGCAAAAGGCGTCCCGGTCCGCGCCAAGCCGCAGGAGGTCACGCATTGGCAAAAGCGTCCCCACATCGGTGGCGACCACCCCAGTGCCCTCAATAAGCTGTTCCCTCGTCATCGTGGCTACCACAGTTGAGCACCCCCGCGTTGGAGGCATGGGCCCCTTTCGGTGCAATGCGTACTTCAGTGCTGCCACCAATGCATCGTGTTGGCGCTGGGTCGAGGTCCTTTTGTCATCCTCTTTTTCACCTGGGCTTAATAGGTCGCCAGGGCCGGCGTAGTCAGCGAATAGTCTGCTAAGTAGGGCGTGTAATTCTGGCGTCGCGGTGACGCATAGCCGTGCCATGAGATTAGAGTCTTGCTTACTTAAGGCTGCCCCGCGTCGCTTTCTTCGCATGGCATCGGCGGCTTTGTCATCGAGTGCAAGACCCTGCAATATCTTGTGTGCCGCCTTGCGCAGATCTTCGATGCACAGGGACGTAGCTAAGTCCCCAAGCGTAGTTTCGACGTATTCAAAGACCTCTCCAGCAAGCACTTTAGGGAGGGTATCCAAGGTGGATCCGATGACTTCAGCCGCGCCAATTTCTGCTTCTCCGGCAGCGCAGTGCCTGGCTAAGGTCGGCAATTGGGGCAACCTCGGCTGAGGTGAAGAGAGACTGACTCTTTCAGAAAATAGCCGTTGCGCTGCGCATATATAGTTATTCAACTGTCTTCGGGTGATGCGCAGGTCATGCAAGATGGCATTGCGCTGGTTACGCGACTCAGCGCGCAGCAGCCCGGCCTCGATAAGTTGATGAATCATGCAAACAGAGGCGTATTCCGCCTTGCGGATCGTAACCCGCTGCTCGCTGAGCAAGTGTCTAAGGCGAACTGGTTCGGCTCGATCGATGGCATCGGTGAATTCGTTGAGAAGTTCGTCTATGTGAGTGAGTAGGTTGTGGATGTGCTCGTGTCTGTGCATGTCTTCACCTAATCAGAACCCCTGGACAACAATCCCCCATAAGTTCGAAAGCACTCGTGCAGCCAGCAATTCAACTGCGGATTTAACCGAATACATTAGAACACCTGTTCCCCACCCGGCCCTTATTGAGCCACGCTGGCCCGAACCGGCTAATATCAAAACCATGCCGACGCTAGCCGCCCTCGTCACCGTGTATCACCGCATTGACCCCACCGAATTACACCAGTGCCTCGATTCATTAGCCCGTCAAACCCGGCGCGCTGATGAGATTGTGATCGTGGAAGATGGCCCCGTCGGCACCGCGCTTCGGAAGGTCATCGATGAGTTTGTGCAGCTCAACCCCGAAGCGCGCACCGTGGTACTGTCCCGAAACCAGGGTGCGGGGCCCGCCTCGCAAGCTGGCCTCAACACCATCCACACCGATTTCGTCGCGCGCCTCGATGCTGACGACATCGCTGACCCGACGCGCTTCGCCAAGCAACTGGATTTCTTCGCAAATCACCCCCACCTGGACGTTTTAGGCACTGCGTTGGCGGAATTTGCCGGCAGCACCGACAACATCGTGGGCGTTCGGACGCTTCCGGAGCAACACACACAGATCGCGAAGTACGCGCTCATCAACTCCCCCATCAACAACCCAAGCGTGATGATCCGTACTGCAGCCATCAAAGAAGCCGGAGGCTATCGCGCCGTCCATCTCATGGAGGACTACGACCTCTACGCACGTCTGCTGGCCTGCGGAAAGAAATTCCATAACTTACCAGAGCCACTGACATTCTTCCGCATCTCTGACGCCGTCTTCCAACGCCGCACCGGCAAAGGCATGTTGGAGGCCGAGCGTCAGATCCAGCGCAACCTAACAAGTTACGGTCTGATCTCCAAGAAGCGCGCGATGGCCAATTTCCTCATCCGTACCGCCTACCGACTTCTGCCCAGCACAGCTCTAAAAGCTGCTTACGGCACGTTGTTCCACCGTAGATAATCCCGAGTGCGTTAGGCTACCTAACATCATGGAAAACTCATCTCCTGCCAGCTACCACGACACGTGGCTAGTGATCCCGTGCTACAACGAAGGCGCGGTGATCCACGATGTTATCGAAAACGCTCGACAGACCTTCCCTAACATCGTCGCCGTCAACGATGGCTCTGCCGATGATTCCGCCACCCAAATTCACGCCTCGGGCGCCCACTTGGTGAACCACCCGGTAAACCTCGGCCAAGGGGCCGCGATCCAAACGGGCGTCGAATATGCCCGCTCCCAGCCGGGGGCACAGTACTTTGTCACCTTCGACGCAGACGGCCAGCACCAGGTCAAGGACGTGGTGAACATGCTGGCGCGTTTGCGTCAGGAGCCGGTAGACATCATCGTCGGCACCCGTTTCGGCAGGCCGCGAAAAGAAGACGACCAGGTGCCTTTGATTAAGCGCATCGTGCTGAAGACCGTCGTTATGCTCTCGCCACGCACCCGACGCCTGGGACTTACCGACGCGCATAACGGCCTGCGTGTTTTCAACAAGAAGGTCGCTGACGAGCTGAACCTGCGCATGAATGGCATGAGCCACGCCTCGGAATTTGTCTCCCTGATGGACGAGATGAAGTGGCGCGTCAGCGAAGAACCAGTCGACATTTTGTACACCGAATACTCCATGAGCAAGGGCCAATCGCTCATCAACGGTGTCAACATTCTCGCTGACGGCCTACTCGCAAGGAAACTGCCATGATCGGACAAACCCTCATCCAACTCTTGCTCCTGGTAGCGACAGCCTTCCTCGTGGTGTACTTCCTCGGGAACCGTCGTAAAGCGCGCGCTAAGGCAGGCGTGAAGCTCGGTTTCGTCGTCTTCGTTATCGCCTGCATCTGGGCAGTGCTGCGCCCCGACGACCTCACCATCGTCGCCAACTGGGTCGGCGTCTCGCGTGGCACCGACCTGCTGCTTTACGCCCTGGTCGTGGCCTTCATGTTTACCACGCTCTCGTCTTACGTGCGTTTCCGTGAGCAAGAACTGCGCTACGCCCGCCTGGCCCGTGCGATCGCGCTGAAGAACGCCGTCAAGCCCGAAGACGAACTGCGCTAATGGCTGCTTCTCGACGCACTATCGCGCTGCTGGCGATCAATGGCCTTTTGCTCACCGCCATCGGCGGACTCGGTGGCTATGTCCTAGGCGAACGAGCAGCTACTGCCGAATTCATCGCGGCAAATCCGGACTCGCCGACTGCTATCGAAGCTGGTGTCGCCAAGGCTAAAGCTGGTGGCAACGGCACCCGAGGACCAGGACCCGTCGCAAAGGCCGACGGCACATACGATGCACTGATTTTTGGTTCCTCCGGGGCGATCCAGTCTCAGGAGGACCTGCCGAAAGTGCACCGGCGTAACGAGGCCGACCCATTTGCGATCGGCCCCACCGATGCTCCAGTAGTCATCGCCGAGTTTTCCGACTTCGAATGCCCCTTCTGCGCACGCTACACCACGCAAACCGAAGATGCATTGATCAAAGACTACGTGGACCGTGGACTCCTCCGCATCGAGTGGAATGACATGCCAATCAACGGTCCCAAGGCCCTAGCCGGCGCCAAAGCTGGCCGGGCAGCCGCCGAACAGGGCAAGTTCTACGAGTTCAAACATGCCCTCTACCAGGAAGCAGCCACCAAGAACGGGCATCCGGAATTCGGCATCGCGGACTACGAACGATTCGCTGCCGCCGCCGGGGTCCCCGACCTGGCGAAGTTCACAGCCGACGCGACGAGCACCAAATACGACGCCGTGCTCCAGCAAGCGCAACAATACGGTGGCTCGCTTGGTGTCAATGGCACGCCGGGGTTCCTCATCGGCACCAAGTTCGTCTCCGGTGCTCAGCCAACCGATGTGTTCAAGAAAACCATCGATCAGCAGTTGGCACAGTCAGCCCGAGGTTAGTCGCGGAAGTAATCCACGGTGCGACGCACACCCTCCTCGATAGCGACTTCCGGCTCCCAGCCCAGGACTTCCTTCGCTCGAGCGTAGGAAAGCGCAGAGCGCGGAACGTCGCCCAGGCGGGCCGGGGCGTCTTCCGGCTGGTCAGGTGCCCCGGCAGCGGCAGCGACGAGGCTGTGGAGTTCACGGTCCGTCGTCTCCACGGACGTTCCGATATTGAACCGCATTCCGCCACCCTTAGAGCCACTGGCGAGGTAGAACGCGCGGACAACATCGCCAACATAGACGTAGTCACGGGTATTGCCACCACCGCCGAAAACACGCGTCGGCTGTCCGGCGAGCAATCGCTGGGAAAAGATAGCTACTACCCCAGCCTCACCGTGCGGGTCCTGCCGTGGCCCATACACATTCGCGGGTGCGATGTGAGAGCAATCCAGCTGGTAGAGATGGCGGAAGGTGTTGAGGTAGATTTCGCCCGAGACCTTAGATGCCGCGTAGGGCGAGTGTGGGTCCACCGGCACGGTTTCATCGACTGGGTAGTTTTCCGGCACGCCGTAAATGGAACCTCCTGAGGAGGTGAATACGATTTTGCGCACGTGGTTCTGCCGAGCGGCGTCGGCAATGCGGATGGTGGAGAGAATGTTCGTCTCGGCGTCGTGGAGCGGGTCCGCTACTGAGTTGCGGACGTCGATTTGCGCTGCGAGGTGGAAAATAACCTCGGGGCGGTGCTCGGCCAGGAAAGCATTGAAGTCGAGCTCGAGGATATCGGCTTCTACAAAGTGCATCCGGCCAGTTTGCTCAGCTTGTTGCAGATTCTCGCGTCGACCTCGACTGAGGTTATCGACCACGACCACGTCGTGTCCTTCAGCGAGCAGGAGATCTACGAGATGGGAGCCGATGAAACCGGCGCCGCCTGTAACTAGTGTGCGCATGGCACTAGATTACCGCGGTGGACGCTGATTTCACCCCCGCTTGCGGTTCCGGCGTGGCTCCCACATGACCACCGCAGTGGAGCGAGGCACGTGTACCAACTCCCCTTGAGGTCGCTGGGTGCGCCGTTGCGCGGACTCTAGTTCCTTTTTGAGCTGGTCGTTTTCGGCGCGTAGTTGCTCATTTTCCCGCGTGAGCTCGATTATCGACTTGATGCCTGCTAGGTTCACGCCTTCCTCTTGGGAAAGTCGTTGGATTTCCCGGAGCAGATCGACGTCCCGACGCGAATAACGCCGTCCGCCACCCCGCGTGCGTTGCGGGATAACGAGCCCCATGCGGTCATAGGTTCTTAATGTTTGCGCGTGCATTCCCGCAAGCTGAGCCGCCACCGAGATCACGAAGACTTCTTTGCTTTCGTCAGCTGCCATGTCACGCACCTCCTTGAACATCTCTTAGTTATTGATGGTTGCTGAGTTGGGGCCAAGTTGAGAGGCGAAGCTAGCTCAGCCCTGCCCAGCCTGCTCGTGGGTTGTAGCCGGCATCTTTGGCTGCCTGTGCATAGGTGCGCAGTGCGGATGCCTCTGCAGCGCTGATGTCCTTAGGCACGTGCACTTCAACCTTGACCAATAGGTCGCCCTTCACTCCGGAGCTTCGGGTGATGCCACGGCCTCGGACCCGGAGGATTCTCCCGCTCGGTGTCCCGGCTGGCACTTTCACCCGGACTGGGGCTTCGAGGGTAGGAACGGTGATGGTGTCGCCGAGGGCAAGTTCTGTAAATGACACCGGGACTGTCACTTCGAGGTCATCGCCCTTGCGGGTGAACACCGCGTCCTTCTTGACTGACACCGTGACAAATAGGTCACCGGCCGGCTTCCCATTTGGTCCAGCCTCACCTTGCCCGGCGAGTCGTACCTTTTGCCCATCTTCTACCCCGGCAGGAATGCGCACTGTAATGGAGCGAGTTCGCCGAACCGTGCCGGTTCCCGAACAGGTAGCACAAGGGTCGGTGATGACCTGCCCTGTCCCGCCACAGGTGGTGCAGGGAGCGGAGAAACCGAAGGCACCCTTGTTTTCCGATTTGAAACCGGTGCCGTTGCAGTCACCGCAGGTCGATGGGTTACCCGACCGAGATCCCGAACCGTGACAGTCAGTACATGGCGCGTCTCCGCTGAGCTGGATTGGCAGGGTGGTGCCCTTGGCGGCCTCTCGGAACTCTAACGTGATGTGCGTTTCGACGTCCGCCCCGCGAGTCGGCGTCGCTGCGTGGCGGCCAGCGCCACCGCGGTTGAAAAGGCCACCGAAGATATCCCCAAGGCCACCGTCGCCAGCAAATCGGCCTTCTCCGAAAAGGTCCGACGCGTCGAAGTTTTGCGACGTCCGAAACCCTCCCGAAAATCCGGGACCTCCGTTCCCGCCGAAGCCACCCAATCCTCCGAATCCGCCGGAGGCGAGGAGGGCCTTGAGCTCGTCGTATTCTTTGCGCTTCTTGTCGTCACCAAGCACGCTGTAGGCCTCGGCTGCCTTCTTAAAGCGCTCCTCAGCTGCCGAGTCACCTGGGTTTTTGTCTGGGTGGTTGTCTCGGGCTAACTTGCGATAGGCCTTTTTGATTTCGTCCGCACCTGCGGAGGAAGATACTCCGAGGTCACGGTAGTAATCCTTCTCGGCCCACTCATTGTGCGCCATAGTCTTCTCTCCTTGATTAATGAATTTCTACATTTAGTTTTGTTTTAGGGCCGACATCCCCGCCGTTGGGGGTCGGCAATTTGTAGTGGTACTGCACGGACGAATGCTAACTTGAGTCTACCGGACTGAACTTTGGGAAGCTACTACCTATAACGCGTACGTTCGGCGTTTATTCCTCCCACTGATCGCTGCAAACTATCCCTGCAGTCGACGCAACTCAACACCCTGGCCACACGCTTCGCTTGCCGCACGCGCCAGGTCCTCCGCTGCCTCATGATCAGGGGCCTCGATGACCCAAAAACCGCCCACGAATGGTCCCGAACCCACCGGCCCATCAGCTACGGAATACGCCGTGACAACCGCGCCGTCATGTTCGCTTACGACTTTTTCTACGCGACGAGCATCTTCCGGAGGAGTCAATCCACAAGCGAACACAAAAGCATCCTTTTCCATGAGTTTCTTGTTGAACATCTCCACTCTGGTGATCGCTTCAGCCTGCTGGGCTGGGCTTTCGTACGCGCCGGCTGCGTGGACGCCGGGATCATGGAAAACGGAAATTATATATTGCGCCATGGGTTTTCCTTAAGTTAGGTGCGGTGGGTTGAGATGGTCGAGAAGGGAGCATGGAAAGCAGCTACCGCACTCCAGTTTAGAGAAAGAGGAGGTCTCCAATACTTTTTGGAGACCTCCTCTTTGCGCAGGCAAACCGGCCAACCATTAGAAGGTGTGCCGTGTCAGTGCGCCACTATTCGGCGGACTGCGCCTCAGGGTTTGCAGGGTCGGCAATAATCACCATGGCGTTGCGCACGAGGCGATCTCCCACCGAGTAACCCTTACGCAGCACGGTTCCGATCACTTTCTCATCACCTTCAGAAAGGTCTTGCACTGCCTCGTGACGCTCTGGGTCGAAGGCATCTCCTTCCTCGCCGTATGCTTCAAGTCCTAGGCCGGTGATGGTGTTTCGGAACTTGTCCGCAAAGGCTTTGAGGGGGCCTTCAGCGAGGTCGCCGTGCTGTTCAGCCAATTCGAGGTCGTCGAGGATGGCGATGAACTTCTCCAACACGTTGGCCTTGGTGGTGGCGATAGTGGTGGTCCGATCACGCTCAGTTCGACGCCGGTAGTTGGCATATTCCGCAGTGACTCGCAGGAGGTCCTCGGTGCGCTCGGCTAGTTCAGCCTCAGCATCGGTGACAGTGTCGTCGCTGTCGAGGTCGACATCGGCGAGTGCCTCGTTGACCTCTGCTTCGAGATCAGCTTCTGCTTGGGCCTCCTCCGCGGCAGCCGCTTCAGCTTCGGCAGCCTCCGGGGTGGTGCCTTCGGTGTCGGTTGCGTCCGGGTCGCCAGGGTTTTCTGGCATGTCGCGGTTCGGCTCAGTCATTACTTCTTCTCTTCTTCCTCGTCGATAACCTCTGCGTCAACGACAGTGTCGTCGGCAGTCGCGTTGGCGGCGCCTTCTGCACCTGCTTCGGCAGCTTGAGCTTCGTAGATAGCCTTGCCCATCTCCTGGGATTCGGTGTTCAGCTTCTCGACGGCGCTCTTAATAGCCTCGATGTCGTCGCCCTTGAGGGCTTCATCGACGCCCTTTGCTGCTTCCTCCACCTTGTTCTTCAACTCATCGGAGACCTTGTCAGAGTTCTCTTCCATGAACTTGCGGGTCTGGTAAGCCATAGACTCAGCGGAGTTGCGAACTTCCTGCTCTTCGCGACGCTTCTTGTCTTCTTCGGCGTGAGCTTCGGCGTCCTTGATCATGCGGTCGATTTCTTCCTGGGACAGGCCGGAACCATCCTGGATCTTGATGGTGTTTTCCTTACCGGTGCCCTTATCCTTCGCGGTGACGTGCACGATGCCGTTGGCGTCAATGTCGAAGGTCACCTCAATCTGAGGAACGCCTCGAGGTGCAGGTGCGATACCGCCGAGTTCGAAGGAACCGAGCAGCTTGTTGGCGGAAGCCATTTCACGTTCGCCCTGGAAAACCTGGATTTGCACGGAAGGTTGGTTGTCTTCCGCGGTGGTAAAGGTCTCGGAACGCTTGGTTGGGATCGTGGTGTTGCGCTCGATGAGCTTGGTCATCACGCCACCCTTGGTTTCAATGCCCAGGGAGAGCGGGGTGACGTCGAGAAGCAGCACGTCCTTGACCTCGCCGCGGAGCACGCCGGCCTGCAGTGCAGCTCCCACTGCGACGACCTCGTCTGGGTTCACGCCCTTGTTTGGCTCACGGCCACCGGTGAGCTCCTTGACCAGGTCGGTCACGGCTGGCATACGGGTGGAGCCACCAACGAGAACCACGTGATCGATCTCAGAAATGGAGAGCTCAGCGTCCTTGATGACCTGGTTGAATGGCGCCTTGGTGCGGTCGAGCAGGTCCTGAGTGATCTTCTGGAACTCGGTGCGGGACAAAGTCTCGTCCAGGAAGAGCGGGTTCTTGTCCGCATCAACCGTGATGTAAGGCAGGTTGATGTTTGCAGACTGGGAGGAAGACAGCTCAATCTTTGCCTTTTCGGCAGCCTCGCGCAGACGCTGCAGGGCCATCTTGTCCTTGGTCAGGTCGATGCCATTGGCAGCCTTAAACTTCTCTACCAACCAGTCAACGATGCGCTGATCCCAGTCATCGCCACCCAGCTCGTTGTCGCCGGAGGTTGCGCGAACTTCGACGACGCCGTCGCCAATTTCCAGCAGGGAGACGTCGAAGGTTCCGCCACCGAGGTCGAAAACCAAGATGGTCTGTTCCTTGTCACCCTTCTCCAAGCCGTAGGCGAGCGCAGCTGCGGTTGGCTCGTTGACGATACGCAGGACGTTGAGGCCTGCGATCTGGCCGGCTTCCTTGGTTGCCTGGCGCTGGGAGTCCTCAAAGTAAGCAGGGACGGTGATGACTGCGTCGGTGACTTCCTCACCGAGGTAAGCCTCAGCGTCGCGCTTGAGCTTCATCAGCGTGCGAGCCGAAATCTCCTGCGGGGTGTACTTCTTGCCGTCGATATCTACGGTCCAGTCAGTGCCGATGTGGCGCTTGACGGAGCGGATAGTGCGGTCAACGTTGGTGACAGCCTGGTTCTTGGCGGACTGACCAACCAGAACTTCACCGTTCTTTGCGAATGCAACAACGGATGGAGTGGTGCGAGAGCCTTCAGAGTTAGCGATAACTACTGGCTCGCCGCCTTCCAATACGGATACGACCGAGTTGGTGGTTCCGAGGTCGATACCTACTGCACGTCCCATAATGTGTTCCTCCTGTGTTTATGTAACAAACTCAATTGCGTTCAACTAAACGAGCTTGCCACCGGTAATGTGGCTCATCCTATCGGCGTTGACTGAAGCTCGCTCAACTTTGTTTGCAACTATATCACGGTCTGCAACTTACCTTGAGCCAGGATCACTCAACCTGACACCCTACACAACGGCACATGACCCAAACTTGTTCCCAGTCGACTCAACTTTTCATCGTGTTCTAGGTCACACCAGCTACTGTGTTGAAAAGTTTCCCAACGATAACAATGTTCCCGGCACCTCTACTTACCCCAGTCAAGTCTGGCAAGATGGTTGTTCTAATGAATACCAACAACACCCCCAACCAGACCGGTGACCAGCAGCGCTACTCTTCACTCACCGACATCATCGAAAACGACACCACGGCGTCGCCCGCACCCCCACGCGCAACATCACAATCAACTAGTCACGACAGCGAAGGCTCGCCCGACCGAGCGATCATCTTAGGCCAAGACGGCCGCTGGTTAGCTGGGTGGGCATTGCGTTTTATCGTGCTCACCATTGCCGCCTTCATCGCCTGGAAAGGCTTGGGGAAACTCTGGACCGGCCTGCTCCCCCTACTTCTCGCCCTCTTACTGAGCACCGTCCTATGGCCACCCGTAAAGTGGCTGCGCGACCATAAGTTTCCTAAGACCCTCGCTGTCCTCACTGTCTTACTTGGCAGCATCGCAGCCATAACCGGAATTTTCGCCGCGATGGCCCCAAGCATCGCTGGCCAATCCAAAGAACTTTTCCAAAAAGCTTCAGAGGGCATCACCAAGCTGGAAACTTGGGTGCAGGGTCCGCCACTAAACATCAAGGTCGACCAGATTTCCAGCACTCTCGATAAATTCGTCGCGAAGCTACAGGAACAGGCCGGCCAGATCACCAGTGGTGTTCTTGAAGGTGTGTCTACTGCGTCGTCAGTAGCGGTCACCCTCGCGATCATGCTGGTCCTCACCTTCTTCTTCCTGAAAGACGGCGAAAACTTTCTACCCTGGGTTCGTCGCAGCACCGGCCCCAAAGCGGGCTGGCACCTCACTGAAGTGCTGACCCGAACTTGGAACACCCTCGCCGGCTACATCCGCGCGCAGGCGATTGTCTCGCTTATCGACGCCGTGATCATCGGCCTCGGCCTGGTCATCCTCGGCGTACCACTGGCTTTCGTGCTCGCGATCCTAACTTTCTTCGCTGGATTCATCCCCATTGTCGGTGCGGTGACCGCGGGCGCACTTGCCGTCTTGGTGGCGCTCGTCTCTAACGGCCTCACCACGGCAATCATCGTCCTGGTCTTGGTCGTGGCGGTACAGCAGCTGGAAGGAAACGTCCTTTCTCCGATGCTGCAGTCCAAGGCGATGGACCTCCATCCGGCCATCGTGCTGCTTTCGGTGACCGTCGGATCGAGTTTGTTCGGCATCGTCGGCGCCTTCCTCGCAGTGCCCATCGCTGCTTCCATCGCGGTGTGGCTGCGCTACCACAGCGATCTCGTCTCGCTGCGATCCGGCGAGCTCACCGCTGATGAGATCAAGATTGAAACTGCTTCAGCTGCGGGAAGTACCGCAACTGCATCCGATGCATTTGAGGCGCTGCGCGCCAGCTTCCTCTCGCTGGGGCGTCGCAAAACCTCCCATGATGCAGCACCTGCCGACACCCTGGCAGTGAAGGCCGAAAAAGAAAACTAACCCACCCCGCCCGACAGTCCAGGTTTGTTGACAGCTTTTACCAGTAACGGTAATTTACTGAAGTTGGATATTACTTGCAACAAAACTGAACTGAAAGGCCCTCGATGCTACTTCATCGGGCACGCACTCACGGTGCGCTCCTCACTATCTTGTTGATTCTCTGCGCGTGGGCCTGGATTCCTCCCGTCGCTCACGCGCAACAACTAACGCTCAACGACGGCCATGTCGACGCATTCCACGTCACCGTCGAAGGTGGAGAACTCTCCCTTAACCTGCAAGAAGACGTCACCGGTAGCCACGTCCAGCACGCCGCAGAAGATGTCGTTCTAGGCGTTTCCGACCAGGCTTACACCGATGCAACCACGCAGGTTCCCGAAATTGGGGCACCTACCTACTTCCTCCCACAAACCCAGCAGCAGGGGATTCTCTGGCCCGGCTGGGATACCCAAGAAGTACGCAATGGTGGTTACTCCACCGTCCAGCTGCACTTTCTCTCTGTCAGTGGCCCCGGCTCGGTCTATGTTTTCGAACAATCGGGGCTGGGCGGCACCAGCGCTGTCACCGATGATGGTGAGCTGACCCTCGCCACTGGCAGCGTTATCACCCAAGAAATGCCTGCACATCGCCACGCTAACTGGGCGTTTTCCGCTCCCGGGACCTACCGCATGCAGGTACAAGCCACCGCGGACGGTGCAGCTTCCAACACCGCCACCTACACCTGGGTGGTCGGCGAAGGCACAGTGGCGGAAGACGCGGACGCAAGCGCACCCGATGTAACCCCCGCTGCCCCTGGCGCGGGACCAGCAGGCACCACCGACGAGACATCCGACCCAGTGAGCGGAAGCACCGGCAGCAGCTCAGGCACCACTCGTTACGCGGCGAACGCACAGTCAGGTGCCCCGGCAACTCAGTCCAAAGAGTGCACCAAGCTGATTCCTCGGATCAAGGACGACCGCCAGTCGCCCGCTAGTTGGATCGACCCCGCGTCGATAAGCTTTGCGCTCACCGATGCCGCCCGCACCTCGCTGCCGCAGGCGCTCGGGCCGATCCCGGCAGGCGACGCTTACATGATCGGCGCCACCCAGGTTTCCGGTGTGCCCTGGCTCGGCGTGAACACCATGCACCCTTCCCTACTCAAGCACACCACAGGCGATGTGACCTGGGAAATTACCGGATTCGACGGCCCTGGCTCGCTCTACGTCTTTACCCAAGGCAGCTTGGGGCAGGTCATTGGCGAAGAATGGTTTAGGGGCCAGGGTGGAGTAGCGGAAGGAACGACCGTGGTCAAGCGGAACTCCCATGTGCACCCCAACTGGGTGTTCTCCGGACCGGGTACCTACCATGTCCAGCTCACGCAAAGCTCGCAGCTTAGCGACGGCACCCCGGTCTCCGGCACCGCCACCCTCACTTTCGAGGTAGGAACTGGCGCCGGGGACGCCAATGACGGACACTTTGACTTCGGCTCCGAGATCGCTCAGGGCGCCTGCGGTGAGGTAGCCAACCCTGGTGGCGCAGGAACACGAACCGTCGCAGCAAAATCGCAAGGCGGTAAGCTGCCCAACACCGGAAGTAGCGTGCTGACCCTCCCCATCGCAATCCTGGGCCTCGGGGTGTTGTCCTTAGGCGCTGGATTGATCTTCACCGCCCGAAAAGCACGGTGGATCTAGCTGCCCATCCGCAATGACCATTTCACTTCGTCAGCTGGGTAGCGCAGTTCTGCTCAGCGCCTTCGCTAGTTGGTCACTCGGTGGCTGCAGCACCTCAGCGGTGCCACAGCGCGATGATTCAACCCTGGATGTCGTTACCACCACCCCGATCATCTATGACCTCGCCAAGAACGTGGCTGGGGATCGTGCTCGCGTCACGTCGCTGCTCCCGCTGGGCGCTGACCCGCACTCTTACGAGCCGACGCTGCGCGATGTCCGAAACGTCGCAAACGCTGACCTCGCCTTTACCAACGGCCTACTCCTCGAGCAGCAGTCACTGCTCCGTACCGTGGAGAGCTCGGTCCGTCCCGGCACCGAAATTGTCCCGTTGGCGGAGGAAGCGAACAGGTACGGCGGAAATGTGATTCCCCTCGTGGAAGATGTCACCTTGGACTCCATCTGGTTAGGTTTGCGGGTGCTTGGCGACGGCACCAATCTCGGCGCAACGCGCGCCTCGGAGGTTCGCCTTTCCGTCACTGGTGTTCGCGGACCAGGAACAATGACTGGATTCGTCACCTCCACCTTCGGCACCCCGGAATTGTTCTTCAATTCCGCCGACGGCTTCGGAGATGACTCGACCACGCTCCCCGTCGATGCCCACACCCACATGAGCTGGTCTTTTTCAGAAGCAGGCCAGTATGAACTAGATGTACAGGCCACTTTGGACGGCACGCACCCTATCGCGGAGGAAACCATTGTTTTCGCTGTTGGCACCCCGGTGGAAGACAGTACCCTCAAGGTGTTGGACCACGGCCACGAGGACATCACAGTCGATCTCAATCGGGCGTCGATTAGCGTGCACGGAGACGCTGGCGATTCCGACCCGCACCGCACGGTCATTTCGGTTCCCAACCACGCGGTACAGCAAATACCGCCGACGCCGGAGTTCCGCTTTTTGGGCCGGCCTGGCACGGAAGTTTTCCTATTACCCCAGGCGGTGCTGGGCAAACACGTCCACGGCGAGCTCGACCCGCACCTCTGGCACAACGTGGCCAACGCGATCGCTTACGTGAAGATTATCCGCGACGAGCTCAGCACCATCGACCCCGCCGGAGCTAGCGAATACCGCGCGAACGCTGATCGCTATCTCGCTCAGCTCGCGGACCTCGATAGTTACGTCGCACAACAAATAGCTAGCATCCCAAAGCAGAAGCGCCAACTTGTCACCACCCACGACGGCTACCGGTATCTAGGCGCCGCCTACCAGCTGAACATCGCGGGATTTGTCACCCCGAACCCGGCCGTGGAGGCATCTACGCGGGACCTCATTGCCCTGACCCACACCCTGGAGAACCTTCAGGTACCGGCAGTATTCCTGGAACCTCAACTCGCCCGGCGCGCCACCACACTGAGTGAAACAGCTGGGCGGTTAAACATCGCAGTGTGTCGGATTTACGGCGATGCCTTCGACCCGGAGGTGCAGACATATCTCGACCTCATGCGGTTTAATGCGGACTCCCTACGCAGGTGCCTTGGCACCTAACTTTCACCTCTTATCCATGCAACAAACGTTTAAGGAAACTCATGCTTAATCGTCGCTTCACGGGCGCGTGCCTGGTCACGGCCATGCTGACCACCTCATTGTTCACCACCGGCCCTGCCGTCGCTCAAGCGCCTTTGACGGACCCCAAGTTGGCTCAAGTGGTAACCGCCGGGGAGTCCATCGCTTCGCTGGGCACTCCCGCGGTGCTCGATCATGGGCACGCCGACTTGGGCCCTGTGAAAACGGATAACAATCTTGATTTCTTGGTCCGCGACGACTCCGCCGAGACCCCTACTTGGCGACACCTGGAAGATGTAGTTTTCCAGGTCCATGACCGCGCCCAACTAGCGTTGCCCGAAGGTAAAGAGTTTAATTTCACTGGTGCTCGCCCCGGTGACCCAGTGTGGGTAGTCCCGCAGACCGAAGCACAAGGCGTCGTGTGGCTGGGGTGGAACACCCAGCACCCATCTATCACCACGGCAGCGGATCGAGGCGTGACGTTGGAGTTCCTGGGTGCACAGGGGCCAGGCAAATTTTCGCTGTTCTTGCAGGCTGGTGGCTTCGCGCAGCCACAGGTGCTGTGGAATTCGGAGAACCCGAACGTGCAGCAAATGTGGGCAGAGCTCAACACGCACACCCATGCCAACTGGGTTTTCACTCAGCCCGGTGTGTATCAAGTGGCAGTTCGTGCCCGCGTCAAACAGCTCGATGGTTCGGCCTCCGAGTCCACGAAAATCCTGAAGTTCGCAGTTGGTGACGGCACTTCCACCGCAGAGGCCGCCACCGCCCAGTGGGCCGGTACGCCGCCCGAGCAGCGCACCACCGCAGACCAGACTTCCCAAGAAAAGCCTGCTCAGCAATCTAATCGGGTCCTTGTGCCGATCGCAGTGGGCTTAGGTGTCCTAGCCGTCGTACTCATTGGGGCGAGCGTCTGGTTGCGTCGCAGTGCGCAATCGCGCAGGCAGCAGGCGACAAGACGCGTGAGTGGGGCGAAATGACCGTGGCAACCACGTTGGAGATCTCTGACCTGCACGTAAGCCTGGCTGGGCGCCCGGTTTTGGATCAGCTTTCGCTGCGCGTTGAACCGGGCGAATTCCTGGGCCTCATCGGCCCCAATGGCGCTGGTAAAACCACCTTGTTCCGTTCGATTCTTGGCTTGATCCGGCCAGTGGCGGGGCAGATCACTGTGGCCGGGACGCGCGTCGATAAGGCGCGGGGTGCGCTGGGTTATGTGCCGCAGCGCCATGATTTCGCGTGGGACTTCCCCATCAGCGTGCACGACACGGTGTTGACCGGCCGGACCCGCAGCATAGGTTGGCTGCGGCGCCCGAAGCTCGCGGACTTCGAGGCCGTGGCCACCGCTTTGGACCTCGTGCGGCTCACGGAACTTGCGGATCGGCCCATCGGCGAGTTGTCCGGCGGGCAACGGCAGCGGGTGCTGGTGGCGCGTGCCCTGACCACAGACCCAAGCTTGTTGCTTCTCGACGAACCGTTCACCGGACTCGACATCCCGAGCACCGAACTGTTGCTCGACCTGTTTGCGCAGTTGGCTGCGCAAGGTGTCTCGATCATAATGTCTACGCACAATTTGGCGGAGGCGATGGAAGTGTGCAACCGGGTGGTATTACTCAATGGGCGGATCGTGGCGGACGGGCCACCTGAGCAGCTCCGTGACCCGGCACTTTGGCAGAAAGTCTTCGGAGTGTCCGCAACTTCACCATTGTTAAAAGTTGTGGGTGCAGCATGATTACCTTGCATCAATTCTTCCTTGATCTCACCAACCCTGCCCTGGCTTTCCTTCCGAAGGCGCTGTTAATCTCGGTGCTGAGCTCATTTGTCTGCGCGGTGGTTGGCACCCACGTGGTGCTGCGTGGGATGGCGTTTATCGGTGACGCCGTTGCGCACGCAGTGTTCCCTGGTATTGCGATCGCCTTTGCTCTTGGCGGATCGGTACTCCTCGGTGGTGCGGTGGCAGGGACGGCGATTGCACTGCTCATCGCTGTGTTTTCGCAGCGACGCCGAGTGAAAGAAGACACCCTCATTGGCATCTTCTATGCGGCGGCGTTCGCGCTTGGTTTGGTGATTATCTCCCGAATTGACGGCTACACCGCCTCACTGACCAGCTTCCTGTTCGGTTCGATCACGGGTGTGCCGGACTCCGACCTCCTCTTAGTGTTCGGCGTCGGCTCCCTCGTAGTAGCAATTCTGCTGCTACTTGGCAAAGAGTTGGTTACGGTGGCCCTCGATCGCGAATCCGCCCGCGCGCAAGGGCTGCCTGTGTTCCTTCTCGACATCGTGATGTACGTAGCGGTTACCGCGGCGGTGGTCATTTCGGTCCGCACCATCGGCAACATCTTAGTGCTTGCCCTACTCATCACTCCACCGGCCACGGCACGACTGTTCACCGACCGTCTCGACCGGATGATGCTGCTCTCCGCCCTTTTCGGCTGCCTGGGCAGCGTCGGCGGCGTGTACTTTTCCTGGGCCTGGAATTTCCCCACGGGCGCCACCATCGTCCTCACCACCACGGCCATGTTCCTGTTTTCGTGGCTGATTAGCCCAAAAGTTGGAGTGCTGCGCATGCCGTCACGACGCCCCCATGCCTCCACATCTGCATTGGAAGGAAACTGACTATGTCTCGTGTTCGTCGTCTAGCCGCGTGGGCTACCGCTGCGTCGCTTGCCTGCTGCGCCAGCCCAGTCATATCGACCCCGATGGTGCCCGCATTCGCAGCGTCGTCCACCACCCAATCGAGTGCCAACAACGCGAATATCGCAGGGCAAGTCAAACAAATCCTCAGCGCAACAAACCCAAGCACAATCATCCGTTCTGGACACCAGGACATGGCGCTGATCGGCAACAGTGATTCACCGCAGGTGCTCATGCGTAACGACGACGATCAGCAGGAGTACTCCTCTGGCAGTTTCGCCTACGCGGTCGCAGACTCCGCTTTGATCCCGGACCCCCTCGATATTCCGGAACTGCACAGCTCTACCGATGGCCAGGTGTGGCTATTGCCCCAAACCCAAGATGAAAACCTCCCTTGGCAGGGCTTTTCCACTGAGAGTTTTGACTACGGTTCGCTAGGTGCCGAGGGCGTCCGGGTCCGCATCAGCGAGTTCGCAGGTCCAGGCCAGATGCTGAGCGCACACCAAAACCTCGGGTCGCTTACGGTCAACCTCGATTCTTCCGACCCGAGCAGCAGCCTGCACTACCCCGCAACTGCGCACGATCACATGAACTTCTTCTTCACCGCGCCTGGGGCCTACCGCGTCACCTATCGGTTTAGCGCCACCGGGATCTCCGGGGCCTCCCTCGAGCAGGACTTGGTGGCTTACTACCTCGTGGGCGATGAAGCCATTGTCGCGGCGGCTGATGTCATGGCTGCTGGTGGTGCCACACATTCAGACCCGGGTGCCGAAAGGATTGGCTTGCTGCTCGGTGGCGGAATGCTGGCCTGGAAAGTAGCGCAATTACTCGGCAACCATTCTGAGCCCAAGCCTGAAAACCCCAAGGTCGAAAGCCCAGCTGGGAAAATGAAGGCGACGGCTGAAACGCCGTCCGCTTCCGGTTCCCCTTCGCGTGTCCAAGTCCAACAGGATTCCAAGCCAGTGGCTGGGAGTGATCCGGCCGAAGCCACGCAGCCTGCAGGCGGTGCCCCAGGAGCGCCAACAGCAGGTCCACGGTCGAGTGGTGCGCAGCAAGCCGCGGGAGCAAAGCCAGCGCAAGGCACCACTGCCGGGAAGACGCAGGCCGAGGGGCAGAAGAAGGCGGTCAAGGGGGCGTCGACAAGCACCCCAAAGCCTGCGCCCAAGGGCTCGATCCCGGATGCGACGACGCAGCCCTTGGCAGCTGTGGCACCTCAGCCGGAACCCGCTCGGGCTAGCTCGGATGTCGCACCGGCTTCGCTCACCGAACAGCTCACTGCGGGTGGTTGGCTGGCAGGTTTTGTGTTGGGGATCGGTGTGATGGCCCTGCTGGGTGGCCTGGGGTTGTTTATCGCCACGGCGGTCACGCTGCGTCGATTCCCGCGCCCAGCCGACGAATCCGTCTCAGATGATCCGGCAGCAGACGAGGTGAGTTAGCCCGGCGATGCCTAATGCGAGTGGTTAAGGCCCTATGGTGGTTATGTACTTTAAGGCTGGAACTTAAAAACTAGTGATCTAGAGGATTCATCTTCATGACCCCCTTTTCCACCGCGCTTGGCATTTTCGGTGTTGTCGCCTCGCTCCCCGCCTGGTTGTTCTTCCTGCGGGGCGTGTGGCGTCTCTACCGTTTTATTCGCTCGGGTCGGCCTGCTCCTGGGAGAGTGGACCAGCCGGGGCGTCGCCTGCTCACGCTAGTTAAGGAAGTAGTCTTCCACTCTGAAATGGCACGGAAACCGGTGGTTGCGGTAGCGCACTGGTTCGTCATGGTTGGATTCTTGATTGGATCCATCTTCTGGTTCGAGGCTTACATCCAAATCTTTCGGCCGGATGGCGGCTGGCCGATAGTCTCCAAGTGGCCGATCTACCACCTTGCCGACGAAGTTCTTGGCTGGGGCACGGTTCTGGGTATTTGTACGCTCATCGGGATCAGGATTAAAGAAGGCAAAGACAACCGTCTGGATCGCTTCTACGGTGCAAATGCCCGGGCCGCGCATTTCGTTGAAGGCGTGGTGTTGCTGGAGGGCGTCGGCATGCTGCTGGTCAAGGCAGCCAAAATCGCCACTTACGGGGGTGGATCGGCCTGGGCCGATTTCGGGACGCGCTTCATCGCGCAACTATTGCCAGCTTCGCCGCTGCTCGTCAGCGTGTTCGCACTGGTCAAGCTCCTCACAGGTATGGTGTGGCTCTTCGTCGTCGGGCGACAGTTGCAGTGGGGTGTAGCGTGGCACCGATTCCTGGCGTTCTTCAATATTTTCTTCCAGCGCAACGCTGACGGGAGCAACGCCCTCGGGGAGCTGCCACCGATGCGCTCCGGCGAAAAGACCCTCACTCTGGACAACACCGACCCGGAGGAAGACACCCTGGGCGTGGGAACGCTCGCGGATGCGTCGTGGAAAATGCTTCTCGACGTCACCTCCTGCACCGAATGCGGCCGCTGCCAGGAACAATGTCCGGCGTGGCATACCGAGAAGCCGCTGTCGCCGAAGCTGCTCATCACCTCACTTCGCGATGCCGCCTTGCCCGAATTTGATCGCTCGCACGAAGGCGTGGACGTGCTCAAGCTCGTCGGGGCTGGCGCCCCAGTGGAACCTGACGTGCTGTGGAGCTGCACCAACTGTGGCGCCTGCGTGGAGCAGTGCCCGGTAGACATCGAACACATCGACCACGTAGCCAACCTGCGACGCTTCCAAGTGCTCGCCGAATCCGAATTCCCATCCGAACTCACCGGCATGTTCAAGAACTTGGAAACCAAAGGCAACCCCTGGGGACGCAACTCACGCGAACGCTTCACCTGGATCGAAGAGGCACGCCGCGACGGTATCAACGTGCCAGTTTTCGGCGAAGACGTGGACAGCTTCGATGACATCGAATACCTCCTCTGGGTCGGCTGCGCCGGATCCTTCGACGACAATGGCCGCAAGACTTCCCGCGCCATCGCCGAGCTGCTCAACGTCGCGGGCGTCAAGTTCGCCACCCTCGCGCAGGGCGAGACCTGCACCGGTGACCCCGCACGACGGGCCGGGAATGAGTTCCTATTCCAGATGCTGGCAGCCGAAAACGTTGAGACGCTCAACAACACGTTTGAAGGCGTACCCGCTGGTCAGCGCCGCATTATCACCTCGTGCGCGCACTGCTTCAACACACTCAGCCGTGAGTACCCTGATTTCGGCGGGCATTTCGACGTCCTCCATCACACCCAGCTTTTGAACCGCTTGGTCCGCGACGGACTCATCACCCCAGTCCCGCGTGGCCCAGAAAACCGCAAGCCGATCACCTACCACGACCCTTGCTTCCTCGGCAGACATAACAAGATCTTCGATCCACCGCGTGACCTGCTGCAAGCAACTGGCGCCCAAGTCAACGAGATGCCCCGCAACCGCAACGAAGGCTTCTGCTGTGGTGCCGGCGGTGCACGCATGTTCATGGAAGAAAAGCTGGGCACCCGCATCAACGAAAACCGCACCGCCGAAGCACTCGCAACGGGCGCCGAAGAAATCGCCACCGGCTGCCCCTTCTGCAACACGATGCTGGGTGGCGGCGTGAAGTCCCTCAGCAGCAACGCCAAGGTTAATGACGTAGCAGTCATGCTCCGCAACTCCGTGCTTGTCGACGGCCAACTGCCACCCTTCCGCGAACCAGCCTTCCTCCAAGATCCGGTGCGCAAGACGAAAGATGAAACAGACTCGACCGACAAGCAAAACCAAGGCTCTGAAGCTGCGGCAGCGCCAGTTTCCGATGGTGTTAGCGGACCTGGCGTAGCCTTGCCTACAAGCGGTGCAGTAAATCGACCTGCCCCCAGCGCTGCGGTTCCCGGCGCTGCAGTTCCGGGCGCTGCAGTTCCAGGCGCGGCTGCCCCTGGGGTTGCAACGCCTGGCGCTGCAATTCCGGCTGTGCCAGTTGCTTCCCCGCCGGTCGCGACCCCTCCTGCAGCAGCGCCACCCGTTGCCAAACCACCCATAGCTGCACCACCCGCGACTAAGCCACCTGTCGCGACACCACCGGTTGCAGCGCCACCGGTTGCAACACCGCCAGCAGCTAAGCCACCTGTCGCGGCACCACCAAGCAAAGCGCCATCCGCCTCGCCGGTTCCGAAGGTGCCGTCACCTCCGGCAGCTGCGCCTCCGGTCGCTCAGCCACCAGTTGCAGCGCCACCGGCAGCTAAACCTCCAACAGCAGCGCCACCCGTTGCGAAGCCCCCGACTGCGCGCCCTCCACAGTCGTAGCTACCTGAGCAGGATTACTCAAAGCTAAGCAAAACCTCCATCGCCTACAGCGGTGGAGGTTTTTTGTATATTCGGTTAACCAGCGGTCCATTGGGTTTAAGCCACTCTGGCAACAATCCAACGTTGGACGTAGCGCAAAGGAACATAGCCACCGAGTGACAGTTTCAACAATTGAAAGTAATGTCGGTTAAAACGCACAAGGAAGCAACCGATAGCCAACGGCGTCTTAAGGTGAGATTCCGTGAATTTCAACATTGTTGAACTAGTGAGCATTGTGGGATCTGCAGCATTGCTCCTGGCAGGACCGGCGCTCGTTATCCTCGTGATCTGGAATGTGATCAAGGGGTATCGGTCAAGAGACGACGCACAAAGGCGACAATAACAAACGCACGGTGATCAACTGCTGTCTAGGTGGCACCTAAACCTTCCACTCCCAAAAAGTTCAAGAGTAGTGGCGAGATCCCGGAGATCTCCACGTCGGGGCGTGGTGAGGCCAGGTAGTCGTCGATAAGCAAGCTTCGATCCTTATACCCCAGCTTTTCACTGACCCGCGCCGAGGCGAGATTGTCGGGGTGCCAATCGGTGGTGGCTGTGGTCATCGTAAGTTCCGTGAAAGCTAGCGTGACCACTGCGTGCCGCATCAACGTTGCGTAGCCCTTACCCTGATGTTGGGCGAGAACAAAGCTTCCGGTGTCACCGGTTGTCGGTCCGGTTTTGCGCAGGTCGATCTTGCCAACGATCTCCGCTCCCCGGCGCACCACGAACGGCAAAGTCCATTTCTCCGGGGTATGCGAGGCCCGCATCGACCAGTGGAACGCCGCCGTACTTCGGTAGCGCTGCGGGGCGGGGACTGTTGCCCAGTCGAATACCCAGGAACACGTTGGATCTACGAAGATCTCGGCAGCGCTGATCGCCGCAATTTCAAGAAGGTCATCGTCGTTGATGACGTTGAGCTCAAGCCCCGCGCAGCGCATCCGCAGCGCGAACGGTGGGTAAAGATCTTGCTGGGTAATCATTGCAATAGTTTAGCGTTCGTGAGACGGGCCGTACACCTGGCAATTTCCTGAAATAACCACCGGTTCTTCCCGCGCCACGCCCCAGCAGTGGCAAGATGGGAAAGATGAACACTGCCGATTCCCCGCAACAGCCCGTCGTCAAGCGTGCCCCGCGCGTCTTTGACCAATCCGACAAACTCAAAGGCGTCCTTTATGAAATCCGTGGGCCGGTGTCCGCCGAGGCTGAGCGCCTGGAAAACGACGGTCACCGCATTCTCAGGCTCAACACCGGCAACCCCGCGATCTTCGGCTTCGACGCCCCCGATGTTATTGTGCAAGATATGGTGGCCGCCTTGCCGACCTCGCAGGGCTACTCCACGTCCAAGGGCATCATCCCGGCACGCCGCGCGATCGTCACCCGGTACGAGCTAGTGGACGGCTTCCCAGAATTCGACATCGAGGATGTCTACCTCGGCAACGGCGTTTCGGAACTCATCTCTATGGTCACCCAGGCACTGCTTAACGACGGCGATGAGGTCCTCATCCCCATGCCGGATTACCCACTCTGGACTGCGGCCACCTCACTCGCCGGCGGAAAACCAGTGCATTATCTCTGCGATGAGGCCGACGATTGGAACCCATCGATCGAGGATATCCGGGCGAAAGTAACGGACAAGACCAAGGCGATCGTCGTCATCAACCCAAACAACCCAACCGGGGCGGTCTATTCCAAGGAGACACTTGAGAAGATCGTGCAGGTGGCGCGGGAGTATGAACTGCTGATCCTGGCCGATGAGATCTATGACCGCATCCTCTACGACGATGCCGAGCATATCTCGATCGCTTCGCTGTGCCCTGACCTACTGTGCATCACATTCAATGGCCTCTCCAAGGCATACCGCGTGGCTGGCTACCGCGCAGGGTGGATGGTCATCACCGGGCCGAAGCATCATGCGGAGGGATTCATCGAAGGAATCGAGCTGCTGTCCGGCACGCGCCTGTGCGCAAACGTCCCAGCTCAGCACGCCATCCAGGTGGCACTCGGCGGGCGCCAATCGATCTACGGGCTCACTGGCGAAGGCGGACGCCTGCTCAAACAGCGCAACGCCGCTTACGACGCGCTCAACGAGATCCCAGGCGTCAGCTGTGTGAAGCCGATGGGTGCCCTTTATGCATTCCCGAAGATCGACTTGGACATGTACCCGATCCACGACGATGCGAAATTCATGTTTGACCTGCTCCGTGCGGAAAAGATCCTCCTGGTGCACGGCACCGGTTTCAACTGGGATAAACCAGACCACTTCCGCGTGGTCACACTTCCGCACGCCACTGAACTCACCGAGGCGATCGGACGCTTGGGGCGGTTCCTGCAGCACTACAAGCAGTAACTGAAAATAGTGGCAAGTTGGTACCTTGCCGCTCCGAGGACTAACCTCACATTCAACTAACAATTTGAATGTGAGGTTTTGGTTATGGCTCGGCACGCACTTCCCGCCCAGCGGCGACCCAGCCGCTCTGCCTCGTTCACGATCCCACAATGGGCGCTGCTTGTTTTCCTCATTCTTGCTGCACTAGCAACGCTAGCAGGGCTTATTGGCCAGTGGCCAGGCAAACAGGCGCCGCGCATCAGCCCCGATTTCGCTGCCACCTCCGGGGTAGCCACCCCACTCGTTTCAGGGGAGGTAACTGAGCGGGAGGAAGGGTTGTGCGATTCGCCGTCGATAGGCACAGCTTTTGATGGGGCACCGAAAACGACGGTGAACTTTGAAAACCGGACTTGCCCTCGCGCCATCGTGCGCCTCGAATCAGGGCCCAACGCCGACAAGAACACCCTCATCATGCTGGGGACACAGCCAGGCGACCCGACGCTTAAGACCGGCGAAAAGATCTGGCTCACAGAAACCGCAGCGAATGGCACCTATACCTACTCATTTGCTGATGTCCACCGCACCTCCACCCTAACTTGGTGGCTCATCGCCGTAACCGTTTTGATTGTCGCAGTCGGGATGCACCGGGGCGTTCTTTCTCTGGTCGGGCTCGGCACGACCATGGCGATGGTCGGTTTCTTCCTCCTCCCCGCGCTCCTGCGCGGTGGCTCCCCCATCGGCCTGGCCGTGACTGGTGGCGCAGCTGTTTTATTTCTCGTCCTTTTCCTCGTCCACGGCATCAGTTGGAAAACTGCCTCCGCGTTAGGAGGCACACTCATTGCCCTGGGCTTGGCCGCAGTCCTGGCCCGCTTCGCGATCCACGGGGCCTCACTGCGCGGCCTCGGGCACGAAGACAACCTCCACATCCAGCTCTACCTTCCCGACGTCTCCGTCACCGGCCTCATGCTCTGCGGGTTCATCATCGGCGCCCTCGGTGTGCTTAACGACGTCACCGTGGCCCAAGCATCCACAGTGCAAGAACTCGTACATGCGGATGCTTCCGCACCCGCATGGTCCATCTTCACCTCCGCGATGCGCGTAGGCCGCGACCATATTGCATCGATGGTCTACACCTTGGTGCTTTCCTACACAGGTGCTGCGTTGCCCTCATTGTTGCTGCTCAGCGTATCCGGGCGCCCGCTAGGCCAGATGCTAACGGGAGACATCATGGCCACAGAATTCCTCCGTTCCGCGGTAGGCGCGATGGCTCTGGTACTTGCCGTACCGATCACGACAGCCGTGGCTGCGGTAACGGTGCGTAAGTAGCTCGGAAATCCTGAATTCTCAGGTAAGCAATGTTCAGAGCGGCCCTCAGCGCACGAAACTACAAACTCCGCCCCAGCGCCTGAATCTCCCAACCCGCTTCCTGCCATTTTTCTACCGGCAGGACATTGCGCCCGTCGAGGATCTTCTTCGAGCGCACGAGCGTAGCAGCATGCACTGGATCGAGCTCCTTGAACTCTTGCCATTCGGTAGCCAACACCACTACGTCGGCACCGCGGAGGGCATCGTCAGTGGAGGTTGCATAGTTGAGCGTCGGGAAGACACGACGTGCGTTTTCCATGCCTTGCGGGTCGTATACCGTCACCTGCGCTCCGGCCAGCGAGAGAGAGCCTGCCACCGAAAGAGCGGGAGAGTCGCGCACGTCGTCCGAGTTCGGCTTGAATGCTGCGCCCAGCACAGTGACATTGTGGCCGAGCAGATTGCCGCCGCAAGCCTCGCGAGCCAGCAGGACCATGCGATCGCGACGACGCATGTTAATCGCATCAACCTCACGCAAGAAGGTTAGCGCCTGATCAGCACCCAATTCGCCGGCGCGAGCCATGAATGCACGAATGTCTTTCGGGAGGCAGCCACCGCCGAAACCAAGTCCGGCACCGAGGAATTTGCGACCAATGCGATCGTCGTGCCCAATGGCGTCGGCAAGCTTGACGACGTCCGCCCCCACCAACTCGCACACTTCAGACACTGCGTTAATGAAGGAAATCTTCGTGGCCAGGAAAGCATTGGCGGAGACCTTGACCAGCTCGGCGGTCTGCAGGTCGGTGACGATAAAAGGGGTGCCGGTAGATAACGGCGTGGCATAGATTTCCCGCGCGAGTTCCTCGGCCTGAGAATCCTCGGCACGAGTACCCAACACAATGCGATCTGGAGTGATCGTGTCCTGCACCGCGTAGCCTTCTCGCAGGAACTCCGGGTTCCACGCGATCTCCACCTCGGTGCCTTCAGGAGCGAGTTGATTAGCTTTCTTTTGCAATTCGGCAGCCGTGCCGACTGGGACGGTCGACTTTCCGAAAATCACGTGCTTGCCCTTGAGCTTCGGCACGAGGTCCTCGATAACCGCGTGGACATACTTCAAGTCCGCCGCATATGAACCGCGCTGTTGCGGCGTACCGACGCCCAAAAAGTGGACATTCGCGAAGGCTGCGGCCTCGTCATAGTTGGTTGTGAAATCGAGGCGACCTGCCTCAATATTGCGCTGCAGTACCTCAGGCAGACCTGGTTCGTAGAACGGCACTGTGCTGTTCTTCAACGATTCGATCTTCTTGTCGTCGACATCCACGCCGAGGACGTCGTGGCCAAGTTCCGCCATGCAGGCGGCATGGGTTGCACCCAGGTATCCGGTTCCAATGACTGTCATACGCATAACAGCCCAATGTAGTCGCGGATAAACTACAGCGCTGAGTTTGTTACCTAAAGTTCAGATACGCCTTGCTTGGGGTGGGGCCACGTTGTCCCTGGTACTTGCTGCCAAGCTTGCCGGTGCCATAAGGAGTCTCAGCAGGCGAGCTCATCTTGAACAGTGCGAGCTGCCCCACCTTCATCCCCGGCCAGAGCGTGATAGGGAGGTTTGCCACATTTGACAGCTCCAGCGTGATGTGGCCGGAAAAGCCCGGGTCGATAAAACCAGCGGTGGAGTGCGTGAGCAGACCCAAGCGCCCCAGGCTCGACTTTCCTTCTAGACGCCCGGCGAGGTCAGCGGGGAGAGTAAATTTCTCGAAGGTCGCAGCCAACACAAACTCGCCCGGGTGCAGCACGAATGGTTCGTCCTCTTGCACCTCAATTTCGTTGGTCAGCTCATCCTGCTGCAGCTTCGGATCGATGTGGGTGTATTTCGAGTTGTTGAAAACTCGGAAGAAACGATCCATGCGGACGTCGATCGACGACGGCTGAATCATTTCCGGGTCGAACGGTTCAATGCCCAGGTGACCCTCATCGATGGCGGCGCGGATGTCCCGATCTGAAAGCAGCATGCCTTTTAGTGTAGTTCCCACAACTTCCCCCTGCGTAGTTCCCACCCGCTTACCAGCCGATCGGGCCACCTGACTGTTGCCGACCCAGTTTTCATCACAAGCAACCGGCATGATAAACTTCGTTGCAGGTCGCTTGACCAGCGCCGATGTAATTCAATGGTAGAATGTCAGCTTCCCAAGCTGAATACGCGGGTTCGATTCCCGTCATCGGCTCAAGATTTACGTTTGCCTTTCAGATGGCTCAAGTTTTCGTATTTTGAGCATTCTGGAAGGCATTCTTTTTTTGTTTCAGCTGGCAGGGTCTCCGTAGAGTCGCCGTTGATTCATTTCAATCTGGTCCCTGACCTCATCATCGCGCAGTTCCACCAGCGTGCCCAGAGTTTCCGCGAGCGCGCGTGTCACCGCATCAGCGACCTGTTGCCCTACGTCTCCGTCCGCAGTGCTAGTTTGCGCTGGCAAGTCGGTCTCCAACAGCAAACGCGCAGCTGGAACTTGACGTGCGTATGCCCGCCCCCGCTTTGTCTCTAACATCCTGGGATTAATGGAAATGTAGCCACCCAGATCGATCAGCCGGGTGAGTTCGTCGCTGCTGCCGGAAAACCAATGAAACACTGGGGTCCCTGGCATTTCGGCCTGTTCCAGGAGATCCAGGACCGTGCTCGCTGCCCGGACCGCGTGAATAGACATGACGAAATCACGACCGTCGGCACGCAACAGTTCCAGGATGTGGGTGAGTACCGCTACCTGAAGTTCGGCGGTGCCCTGGTGACGAGGTGCGAAATCCAGCCCGATTTCGCCGATGAAGGTGGTGCTGGGCAGGTGCGTCGCAAAGCGAGCTAGCTCTACTTCGTGGTCCTCACCCACCCACCACGGATGGAAGCCCAAACTCGCGCGATCATAAGTGGCGACCTCACCAAAAGTCGACGGCAGCACCGTCTGCGGTACCACGGAAATGCCAGGCAGTGAGAGGACAGAGGCGCGTTGGTCGGCCGGGAGGAAGTCCAGGTGGAAGTGCGTATCGAGCAGCATCAGCTTTGTTCCAGTGCAAGCGCCTCTTCGCGGGTACGAAACAGCCGAGGTGGGCGAGGCATGGGCTCCAAGCCCGCTAATCGACGGATCACCTTCCCCGCAATCATCTGCCCCATGATCGGCGGCATGTAGCTCATCGACCCCAAGCTAGCTGACTTTTCGCGCCCGGCCCCCAGCTTGCGCGGAACCTCCGTGGAATACAGCACCTCGATGCCCTTGATTCGACGCTTCCGGGTTTCAATCCGCATTACCTTAGCCAGCGGGCAAATCTGGGTCTTGCGGAGGTTCGCGAACTGCAAATGAGCCGGATCCAGACGGTTGCCCGCCCCCATCGACGACAACAAAGGCAGCCCCTGTGAGGCACACCAGTGTGCAATTGCGAGTTTTTGGGAGATGGTGTCGATGCAGTCAAGCACATAATCCGGGCGAGGAAACTTCTCTAACCTCTCCGCGACATTGTCCGGCGTGAGGAATACTTGCTGTGCGTGAATGGTGCAATCTGGGTTGATTTCGTGGATCATTGCGCTCATCACGTCCGCCTTCTTCATACCTAACGTGGAAGTAAAGGCGATGGCCTGACGGTTGATGTTGCTTTCCTCGACCACGTCTCGATCCAGCACAATCAGCGTTCCCACTCCCCCTCGAGCCAAAGCTTCCGCGCAGGCGGACCCCACTCCGCCGAGGCCAATGACCATCACCGTGGCATTGCCTAGGTTCTGCAAACCGTCGTCGCCAAGCAGCAGGCGAAGGCGGGCGTGGCGCTGATGGGGCTGGGTCATAACTCTCCTGACGTGGCTCATTAGGACACGTCATTATATCGCCCGGCCCCTAGGGTTGCCCCTCACAGTTCTGAACAAGATGTTATTCCTGAATCCCGAGGTATTGAGCCAAACCGCCAGTAGAGCAGCACAGCTGAGCGAGCTGATTTCAAATCTGATGTTAGGCAACTTTCGCCTCCGAGATCCGTCCGAGTTTTCCGATCACCTCGCGAAAGTGCGCTAGCAAGCCCGGTGAGAACACCAATCGGTAGCTGCGCTATCCAATTGACATAATTCTGCCAAAAGTTGCGCGCCAAGCTTGTAAGCTCGGTCACATGAAGCCTGAGCTGCGCTGGGAAGCTGATGTCATCTTGAACGATGGTGGGATCGCCACGCTCCGACCCGTGCAGCCCACAGATCGAGATGCCCTCATCGAGTTCTACTCCCGAGTCTCCGACAAGTCGAAGTACCTACGGTTCTTCACCACCCACCCCGAGTTGACGGCCCAAGACCTCACCGAATGGGTCGAGGTGGATCAGCGTGATCAGGTCACCCTCGTGCTCATCGAACGGGAGGACATCGTCGCCACCGCTCGCTACGCACTCGTTTCTGGCCACGAGCAACGCACCGCCGACGTCTCATTCCTCGTCCAGGACGACCATCACGGTCGCGGAATCGCCAACATCTTGCTCGAGCACCTCGCCCAGATTGGCCGGGAAAACGACGTCAAGCGGTTCTTCGCTGAAATGCTGACCCAGAATCGCTCCATGGTCCAGACTTTCATTCGCGCAGGATACAGCGTGAAACCGGAACTGGAAGACGGCTACATCACTGTTGATTTCCCCATCGACCCCACCGATATTTCCCGCGAAGTCATGGAACGACGCGAGCTGCGCGCCGAGGCGACGTCGATTAGGCGCCTGCTGAACCCCGCCCAAGACACCGACCTCGTCATCGCGACCTACAACCCGGATACCTTCGATGAGGTGCTGGATCAAGCCGCCCAGCAGGGCGCCCGCGGCATCATTTCGCTTGCCGACGGCCACAACCCCGCCCTCACTGCGCAAGATCTGCGCGACTTCGTCGCTCAGGCCCGCGAGCACGGACTTCGTGCGCTGGGCCCGGCCTCGCTGGGCATTATTAACACCCGTGGCGGACTCAACACTACCCCCGCCCCGATGCCACGCACAGGCAATGTCGGACTGTTCACCCAGTCCGCGGGAATTTCTACGCTTGCGCTGTCTCACGCCATTGAACGGGGCGTTGGTATCTCTACTTTCATCTCCGCCGGAGCGTTCGCAGATGTCACTGGCAACGATGTCATCCAGTTCTGGGCCGACGACCCAGACACCAACATTTGTCTGTTGTCCCTGGACACAGTAGGTAACCCTCGAAAATTCTTCCGGGTGCTGCGACGATTAGCCCTGGAAAAACAAGTGGTGGTGTTCATTCCTTCTCGAGCTTTAAAATCTGCGCGATACCTCGACGACCCCGGCATTTCGACGCTGAACAACGCGGACCCCAGCGCGCTCGACGCGGTGATTCGAAGTTCCGGGGCGATGGTGGTCACCCGGCGCGACACCATGTTTGACCTCGCGCAACTGTTGGCGCGCCAGCCGGTACCAGCCGGCAGGCGCGTTGCGGTGATCTCCAATTCTGCGGGGCTCAGCGAGCAAATGGCACAAAGCGCCCAACGTTTTGGCCTCAATCCGCGAGCGATCACCGTGACTGGAGACCCAGTTTCCGGCCTACTGGAAGTAACCACCGCCGCGCTCGCGGATGACTCGATTGATGCGGTACTCAGTGGACTGGTAGAAATTTCCACCGCAGGCCAGGTGGCTGCTGCTCATCGGGGACTGAGCGAACTTGCCACCACAACCGTGCACAAGCCATTGATCGGGACCTTCGTCGGCTTCGGTGACCTACCAGAGGATGACGCCGATACCGAACATCTTGGACAATTGCCGGTTTTTGGCAACTACGCAGATGCACTAGAGGCTTTGTCCCTCATCGTTTCCAACGAGGAAGCCCGTGCTGCTGCCCGCCCACAGCCGGAAGATGAGGTTGGTAGTGGCCGACGCAGTGCTGCCCGAGAATTTGTAGCTAGCCTACTCAGCAGCAGCCCTGCTGGCCGCGAACTTAGCGACGTTGAAACCGCGCATGTACTGCGACTATACGGCATTAATCTCATCCCCTGGCAGCCAGTGTCTACCCTGGCAGAAGCGATCGTGGCGGCAGAAGAGTACGGCTGGGATGTGGTGCTGAAGAACGTCCATCCGGCGCTTCGGGGTCGCCCCGAATTATCCGCTGTGGTGCGCCACATCGGCGACTCCGCCGAACTCGCCACTGCCTGGAACACCTTGGAACGCATGAGCGCAGACCTAGGATTGGATGCCTTCTCCCCCGTGGTCCAACCGACAGTTCCTCCGGGAACCACGCTGACGATTCGCGCAATTGAAGACCCGGTGTTGGGTCCGATCTCCTCCGTCGGGATCGCGGGGCCGATCTCGGAGCTGCTGAAGGATAAGTCTTATGGAGTGCCACCGCTGCGGCGTCGCGACGCGCACCGAATGCTTACCTCCCTGGCTGCCAGCGAACTATTGCGCGGACATCGCGGCACGCCGCCGGCGCTGCTGGAACCAGCGGAATATGTGATTATGCAGGTCAATGCGCTGAAAGATGACGTACCCGCCTTGGTGGAAATCGAACTCACCCCAGTGATCGTGGGTGCGATGGACACTGCAGTGGTCGGTGCCCGCATGCGGATCGCAGACATCGATACCGAACGCGACCCGCTGGCTCGCCGACTGCGCTAAGGAAATTGCGATGAAACCCCTGCTTGTCCACCATGAGGACCTCTTCGGCTACTGCTTGGGCGACACCCACCCGATGGGCCCTGACCGAGTCCGGCTCACAATGTGCCTGGCTGAGCACTTCGGCCTCCTCAATCTTTTCGACATCGAACAACCCGCCGCCCTTACCCCCGGAACGTTGGAAAAAGTCCACACTCCTGCCTATCTAGCAGCGCTTTTCGACGGCCAGGCGCACCCCGAGCACGGGATCGGCACCGAAGATAACCCCCTCAACCTCGCGATTCCGCCAGTTGCCCTGCAGATCGTGGCCGCCACGGTGCACGCCACCCGCGCGGTATGGAACGGCGACCGGCAGCGTGCAGTGAATGTTGCCGGTGGTCTCCACCATGCCCAGGCGGACGCGATGCACGGCTTCTGCATGCTCAATGATGCCGCTGTCGCTATCGCCTGGCTTTTGGAAAACGGAGCACAGCGCGTGGCATACCTCGATTTGGATGCCCATCATGGCGACGGAGTAGAACAACTATTCTGGGACGACCCCCGAGTGCTCACGGTCTCCGCCCATGAATCCGGACTGTATCTCTTTCCGGGGACCGGCTTCGCCCATGATATTGGCGGACCGTCCGCAGCTGGCACCGCGGTCAATATCGCGCTGGATCGCGGTACCGCTGATTTGGCGTGGCTCCGGACAATCCATGGGATTATCCCGCCGATCCTGGAGCGCTTTCGGCCGGAAATCCTCATAACTCAACACGGTGCCGACCCACACCGCACTGATCCTTTGGCGGATCTTGATCTCTCGCTCGACGCGCTGGCCTTGGCATATCGCTCCGTTCGCAGTTGGGCTGAGCGGTACGCACAGGGGCGGTGGGTCGCGCTAGGTGGTGGCGGCTACGAACGCGATACCGCCGCCCGCGTCTGGACAGCGCTGCTAGGTGCGGTTGCCGACGTCGAGTTCGCCCCCACCTGGGCCATGCCCACCCATTGGCGCGCATTGGTCCGTGGGAAGGCTAGCAGGACTTTTGGTGATCCCGGCGCCGCGGAGGGCCTTCGTGATTTCCACCCTGAAGCCCGCGTGGAGGCCCGACGCGAAGCCCCCATGATTGCCACTTCGCGGGCCGTATTCCCCTATTGGGGCCTGCCACCGTATACCTAGGGTGGTGGGGCTGTCTTTAGCTGGCGCGGGCGATTAGCGCGGTGGCATCCTGAGGCCGCCGTCGAGGCGGATGGTTTCACCGTTGAGGTAGTTGTTCTCAGCGATGTGCTGCACCAACTGTGCATATTCCGCTGGCTGAGCCATGCGTGCTGGGAACTGCACGCGCGATTCCAACTCGGTCCGGAACTCCTCAGAAATCGCCGCCATCATCGGCGTATTCACCACCCCTGGCGCAATAGAGCACACCCGAATGCCCTGAGATGCGAGATCCCGGGCAGCCGTAATCGTCAGGGCATAGATTCCGCCCTTCGACGCCGCGTAGGCGGCCTGGCCAACCTGGCCTTCGAAGGCAGCTACGGAAGCCGTCATCACGACCACACCGCGTTGCCCCTCGTCGTCGACCGGTTCGAGTTGTGAGACCACCTCTGCAAACGAGGTCAGGACGTGGAAAGTACCGATCAGGTTCACGCCGATGGTCTTGGCAAACAGTCCAGCATCGTGAGGCCCCTTGCGGCCCATGATGCGCTGCGAAGGGCAAATCCCTGCACAGGCTACCAGCAGGCGCACTTCACCCAGCTCAGTAGCCTTCTGCACCGCTGCGCGGACAGCCTCAGCATCAGTGACATCGACCTGGAAATAGGTCAGGCCATCAACTGCAGGTCCTTCTTGGAGGTCAAAACCGGCGACTACCGCCCCGGCGTCGATAAGGCGGGCAGCGGTGGCAGCACCGAGCCCAGAGGCCGCCCCGGTGACGATGGCAACTTTTCCGGTGAGATCCATGGGTTATCCTTTCGCGTTTCTTAGACGAATGCCGAGACGCCGGTGACGGCGCGTCCGACGATGAGGGAGTTGATGTCGTAGGTGCCTTCATAGGTGAAGATGATTTCGGCGTCGGCCATGAACTTCGAGAGGTCATGGTCAGTCAGAATGCCATTGCCACCGGCTACTTGACGGCCGAGCGCAGCCGACTCTCGGGCAAGCCTGGTAGTAGTGGCCTTGGCGAGAGCGGCATGGACCATATCCATCTGGCCGACCTGCTGAATTCTGGCCACCTGGGTCATCATGCCGAGCGACGCCGTGGCGTTGCCAAGGATCCGCACGAGAGGTTCCTGCACTAGCTGAAACTTAGCGATTGGCTTGCCGAATTGCTCACGCTCGAGCACGTACTTGCGGGCGGCGTCGAAAATGCCCAGCTGGATGCCGGCGCCCTGCCAACCGACCCACGCCCGCGAGTTGCGCAGGAGGATGTTGGTGGCCTTGAATGAGGCCGCTCCGGGCAAGAGGTTTTCTTCCGGAATCAGAACGTTGTCAAAGCGCATGTCCGCGTTCTGCATGATTCGCAGCCCCATCTTGCGGGAGATTTTGCTCGCGGAAGCCCCAGGGCGGTCCATCTCAACGATGAATCCCTTAATTTCGTTATCGGCGACATCGCGGGCGAACACCAGGGCAAAGTCGCAGAAGGTGCCTCCGCCGATCCAACGCTTCTCGCCGTTGATGATCCAGCCCTTGTCGGTCAGCTTCGCGGTGGTAGCCAGGCCACCGGCGATGTCAGAGCCGTGATCGGGTTCGGTCAACGCGAAACAACCGATCTTCTCAAATTGTCGAAGCCCAGGAAGCCAATGGTCTTTCTGAGCCTGCGAACCCATCTCGTTGATGAAGTCCACAATGAGCTCATTATGAATGCCTACCAGGGCGGACAGGGACACATCCGCTCGGGTGACTTCGGCATACACGAGGCCTTTAAATAGGCGACTATCGCTGACAAACTCAAGCTCACCTAGTCCCTGAGCTGCCATTTTCGGCAGTAGGTCGAAGGGGAATTCTTCCCGATCCCAGTACTCGCCCACCGCTGGTTTGATTTCCGTTTGCAGGAATTCGTGGATTTCGGTGAGCCGTCGGGACTCCGCTTCAGGCAGCTGATCGGCCACTTGGAGGATATCGGCATGGGGGAAGGCGACATTGTTCAAGTGTGGGAGGTCTAGAATTGGAGGCATCTGTACACCTTTCATCGGGGACAACAACCGGGTTTCCTGGCTGTAGGTATCGGTGAAGTAATGGCTGTGAAGTTATAAACGTGGTTTTTGGTGGCGAGGTGTTGCCAAGCGCACGCACTTCTTCGCGAACAACTTGACAGCTCCACCTGTACGAGATTCAACTCCAGCGTACACTATATTGTGATCCACGCCACCCGATTTGAGGATTTTATGACCCCCACCACCCCACTCACCCCGCGCCAGCGGCAGCTTTTCGACGCCCTCCTCACCCAATTCCTCAAGAACGGCTTCGCCACCTTCACCATCGACTCCGCCGCCAGGGAACTACACTGCTCCAAATCCACCATGTATTCTCTCGGCGCGACGCGGGACGAAATCATCCGACGGATTTTGGTGAGCTTCTTCAAAGAGGTCACCAGGCGTACCGACGCACAATTGACACACAATACGAGCCCCAAAGTGGCCCTGGAGCGGTACTTCACCGCGATGTCAGCAGCCCTAGAACCAGCATCTTTAGCCTTCTTGCGGGATCTATCTACGGTGGAGGTGGCGCGAGAGATCTACGCCACGAACACCCAGGCCGCGACCGAGAAGATTACCAACCTCATCGAGCGCGGAGTTGCCGAAGGGGAGTTTCGGACGGTCAACTCCAGCTTTCTCGCACATCTCATTTCCGCCGCGATGCAACACATTCAAACCTCTGCAGCTACCCCCGAGGTCAATGCGGTTGATGCATACCGCGAGCTGGGCCAATTAGTGATTTACGGGCTGTATTCGGAAGTTGCTTGACGCATTTTTGGACAATTGCTAGAAATTCCTTTCCAGATTTAACTAAAGTTGAGTGCGACGCAGATCACACCCCGTTAGTGAGCCGAGTAGGCTCACTCCCTTTGGAGGAAATCATGTCCAACACGATCACCGAAAAGTTCCGCACAGCCCGCAACGTCCTGATCAAGCACCAGGAAAACTACGAAGCAGCCCGAGCCGAATTCGAATGGCCCCGCTTCGAGGAATTCAACTTCGCCCTCGATTGGTTCGACGAGCTCGCTCGTGAACCTGAAAACGCCGACCGGGAAGCCCTGGTCATCATCGAAACCGACGGTTCGGAAACCCGTCGCACGTTCTCGCAGATGTCTGAGCGATCCAACCAGCTCGCCAATTGGCTTGTTTCCCAGGGCGTGCAGCGCGGGGACCGGATCATGTTGATGCTCAACAATCAGGTTGAATTGTGGGAATCCATGCTGGCCTGTATCAAGGCTGGTTTCGTGCTTAATCCGGCCACAGCGATGCTTGGTACCGCTGATCTGCAGGATCGAACCGACCGGGCGGGAGTCAAGTGGGTCATTGCCAACGGCGAAGACGCCGCCAAGTTCCAGGAGGTTGACGGCGACTTCACGGTGATCCAGGTGGGGGATTCGCCCGACGCCCAGACAGCACATCCCACGCTTCGGTATGCAGATTCTTTCTCGGCGGATGTGGTATTCACCCCGACTCAGCCGACCCGCGCCGACGAGACGCTGTTGCTGTACTTCACCTCCGGAACTACGTCTAAGGCGAAACTCGTCGAACACACGCACACCTCATACCCGGTGGGCCACCTGTCGACGATTTACTGGATCGGACTCACCCCGCACGATGTGCACCTGAATGTGGCAGCGCCCGGCTGGGCCAAACACGCTTGGTCCAACTTCTTCGCTCCGTGGATTGCCGGTGCCAAGATCTTCATTTACAACTACACTCGCTTCGACGCAGCCGCCCTGATGGACACCATGGAGCGCGAGGGCGTGACTTCCTTCTGCGCGCCACCGACAGTGTGGCGCATGTTGGCGCAAGCTGACCTGTCTCGGATGAAGACGCCGCCGGTCAAGCTCGTGGCCGCCGGGGAGCCACTCAACCCGGAGATGATCGCCACGGTCGAGCGCGCCTGGGGCACTACCGTCCGTGATGGGTTCGGTCAAACTGAGACGACGCTGCAGATCGCTAACACACCTGGCCAGAAGGTGAAGCCAGGCTCGATGGGTCGGCCGCTCCCTGGTATGGATGTGGTGCTGAAAGACCCGGTCACCGATGAGATTGGCAATCACGGCGAGATCTGTCTGCGGATCGATCCGAGGCCGGTGGGCCTGACCCCGGGCTATTTCGGGGACCCAGATAAGAATGCCGAGACTTTCCGCGACGGCTACTACCACACCGGGGACATCGCCGAGATGGACGAGGATGGCTACATCACCTACGTTGGCCGTGGCGACGACGTCTTCAAGGCCTCGGACTACCGCTTGTCTCCTTTCGAATTGGAATCGGCGGTGATTGAACACCCAGCGGTCGCTGAGGTTGCCGTGGTGCCGTCGCCAGACCCGATCCGCCTCGCGGTTCCGAAGGCTTATGTGGCGCTGGCTGCTGGTTTTGAACCTTCGGCTGAGACTGCTGAGTCCATTTTGAAGCACTGCCGGGAGGCCCTGGCCCCGTACAAGCGTATCCGTCGCGTGGAGTTTTACGAGTTGCCGAAGACGGTGTCCGGAAAGATCCGCCGCGTGGACCTGCGTAAACGCGAGACGGAAATCCACGCAGCCGATGGCGGCGCAACTTCGGTCTCCTGCGAGTTTGCGGATACCGACTTCCCAGAGTTGAAGGGCTAATATAGTCCAGTTGACTCGTTCTACTTCGAAGGGATCGCCGTGACCAGCCGTGATGTTATTGCCGACACGATGCGCAATTGGGAAAAGCACGGCTGGGACGACTCGGCCCTAAGCATGGGCACGGTCACCTCTATCTTGCGGTTGGCCGGATTGCTGCGCTCTCGCGCCGAGGACGTACTTCGCCCTTATGGAATTTCTTTCTCCCGCTACGAGCTATTAACTCTGTTGATGTTTTCTCGGTCTGGGGCGCTGCCAATGAAGAAGGCGTCGTCGCGACTCCACATTCCGCCGGCCTCGGTTACGCATACGGTCACTCAGCTCGAGAAGCAGGGGCTGGTGCGGCGCATGCGCGATCCTGAGGATGGGCGTGGCATTTTGGTTGGCATTACTGACCAAGGCATCGCGCTAGTCTCCTCCGCTACACCGGCGCTGAATGAGTTCTTCGTTTCCCTCGGTGTGAGCGATGCGGAGCAGGCGGACATGCTCGCCCTCTGTACTGCTTTTCGACGCGCGATTGGCGACGTTTAAGTTGACATAGCAAAACCGGCCGACATTGTGGGTGTCGGCCGGTTCTTTTGTGCGTGTTAGCTGTTGGTGAAGTTAGGGTCGCGCTTTTCTACGAAAGCAGCCATGCCTTCCTTTTGATCGTTAGAGGCGAAGATGCCGTGGAAGGTGCGGCGTTCGTACATGAGTCCCTGCGCGAGGGTCATCTCGTAGGCCGCGTTGATTTGCTCCTTGATCAGCGTGGTTGCGACGAGGGACTTCGATGCGATGGTCTCTGCCGTCGCGATGGCTTCGTCGATAAGAGCTTCCGGTGCGACGACGCGCGCCACCAAACCCGCGGCCTCTGCTTCCTCAGCCCCCATCATTCGGCCGGTGAGGCACATTTCCATGGCCTTTGCCTTGCCGACAGCGCGGGTCAGACGCTGGGAGCCCCCCATACCTGGAGTGACGCCGAGGTTCACCTCGGGCTGGCCGAATTTGGCCTTCTCACCAGCGATGATGAAGTCGCACATCATGGCCACTTCACAGCCACCCCCGAGGGCGTAGCCGTTCACGGCTGCGATGATCGGGGTGCGCACAGCGGTGAATGCGTCCCAACCAGCGAACCAGTCGAGGTTGTACATTTCGGTGGCGCCCTTCGGTGCCATTTCCTTGATGTCGGCGCCCGCAGCGAAGGCCTTTTCCGAGCCGGTGAGGACGATGCAGCCGATGCCGGTGTCTGTGTCTAATTCTTGGGCGGCGGCGGCGACTTCGCGCATCGTTTGGTCGTTGAGGGCATTGAGGGCTTTCGGACGGTTCAGGGTGATCAGTCCGACGCGGCCACGTCGTTCTACCAGGATGTTCTCATATGTCATGCGGTGCTCCTAGAGTTCAATATCTTCCACTCGGGGGTCGTCGACCGGACCGAGCATGCGGGCCATTTCCTCAGGCTCGACTTCCCCCAGGCTACTCGGATTCCATTGCGGGTTGCGATCCTTATCAATTAGCTGCGCCCGCACCCCTTCCACGAACTCGGTGCCTCGCTGCATGTTGCAGGAGATTCGGAATTCCTGCTGGAGAGCTTCTGCCAGCGTCTTCTCGCGGGCACCGCTTATCGACGCAAATGTCACCTTCAGCGCCAACGGGCAGTTACGTCGAATCCGCTTCGCCGCATCAGACGCCCATTCCGCTTGGCTGGCATCCAGGTTGGCCAGGATTTCCTCAACACTTTCAGCATCATAGACCCGGGCCATCTCCACTCGATCAGGCCCAAAACCGCGGGCTGGCTGGACCGCATGCTTCTCAATGTCCCCCACCACGCCCGAGGCGCAGAGATCGGCGACGAGAGTTTCAATCAGCTCATCGGGCACAAAGTAGTCGGCCAGCCCCGCTTCAATCGCCTGAGCGCCGCCCTCATGTGCGCCGGTCAAGCCGTAGTGGAAACCAAGATTGTCGGGAGCATGCGCAAGCAGCCAGGAGCCACCAACATCTGGTGCGAACCCAATGCCAACTTCAGGCATCCCAAGTTTCGTGCTATCGGTGACGATACGGTGGGAACCATGAGCAGAAATGCCGACGCCCCCGCCGAGGACGAGTCCATTCATGATGGCGACGTAAGGCTTCGGGTAATCGGAAATCATCAGGTTGAGCCCGTATTCATCGGCCCAGAATTCTGCGCCGGCGGTGCCGTCGGCCAGGGCGTCGTCGTAAAGCGCGGCGACGTCGCCACCAGCACACAAGCCCCGCTCCCCAGCGCCGCGCACGATGACGAGCTTCACGGCTGGATCGTCGTGCCACCCGTCGAGCACTTTGGTCATTTCCAACACCATTTCATGGGTGAGGGCGTTGATGGCCTTTTCGCGATTGAGCGTGATGATGCCCGCGTTACCACGGACTTCACTGAGGAGCTGATCGGTCACTGCATGATTCCTTTCGATGTTAAAAGTGTTGGGGTTTGGGTTGGTCTGGTTTAGTGTCGCGGGCTAGGGGGCTTCGAAAAGCAGTGCCTCGCCCTGTCCGCCACCACCACACAAGCTCGCGCCAGCTTTCCGCACGTGACCTGCTGCGATCTGGTGGGCGATGTGGGTTGCCAAGCGAGCCCCGGAGGCGCCGATCGGATGACCGAGCGCGATCGCCCCACCGTGTGGGTTCACCTTGTCCGGGTCTGCGCCCAACGCGCGTGTGGAGCAGATACCGACGGTCGCGAAAGCCTCGTTGATCTCGATGAGATCCAGGTCTTGGACTGTCCATCCTTGACGATTAAGGGCCGCCTTCAGCGCGTTTGCTGGTTGCTCCTGCAGGGAAGCATCTGGACCTGCGGTCTGCCCTGCAGCGCGGACGACGGCCATGATTGGCCAGTTGTTTTCCTCGGCGTGCGCTCGGGTCGTGAGCACCAGCGCAGCCGCGCCGTCGGAAATTGGCGAAGCATTGGCAGCGGTGATTGTTCCATCCTTCTTGAACGCCGGGCGCAGACCACTCAACGACTCCGCGGTGACGTTCTCACGGACACCTTCGTCCAGCTCAACGATCGTGTCGCCCTTGCGGCCCTTCACTGTCACCGGCGCGATCTCCCGGGCTAGCTCTGCGCGCGCTGCTACTGCGCCCTGGTGGGAGCGGGCCGCAATCTGGTCTTGTTCCTCGCGAGTCACCGGCCACTTCTCGCTGTAATTTTCCGTCATTTCACCCATGGAGATACCAAATTCGGCGGACACCAAACCGTCATACGCCATGTGGTCGACGGCGTTAAAGTCGCCAAACTTCACACCCGCGCGGGTGTTCTTCAGCAGGTGAGGCGCCTGCGACATCGACTCCATGCCCCCAGCGATCACCACTCGCGCTTCACCGGATCGCAGCAGGCGGGCAGCGTCGATAACCGCGGTTAGGCCGGACAGGCACACCTTATTCACGGTCACCGTATGGGCGCTCGCCGGGATGCCTGCCGCCAGCGCCGCCTGCTTCGCTGGGTTCTGCCCAGCCCCGGCCTGCAAAACCTGTCCGAGGATGACCGCGTCCACTTCCTCCGACGAAATGTCATTTAGTGCCGCCTTTATTGCGTGTGCTCCGAGTGCCGTTGCAGGCAGCGAAGACAGGCCACCAAGCAGCTTGCCAAATGGGGTGCGGGCGGCACCAACGATGACGACGTCGTTTTGGTCTTGCACTGGTTCTGTCATGGTTTCGCTTTCTTCTAGTTTGTGCTGGGTTTGAGTTGTGCGGTGTTGTGCTGGGTTGTGCGGTGTTGCCCGTTCCCGGCAGTACGCTATATCGCGCTATCGTACAGATACTTTGTGAGCTGCGCCACCGTTTTTGAATATTTGATTCGACCACTTATCTGTACACACTAGTGTTCGTATGTCTCAGATTTTTCTTTGATCACAACTTCGCCATTCGCCCTTGCGTTCTAATTTGAACCTGATAGAGTTGGGGGTAACACGTCAGGAGGTGATAGAGATGATTTCCCACGCCAAAACAGCACTTGAGCAGGCGCTTATCGACGGCCCGTCGTTCCAAGATTTCGCCACTCTACTAGAAATCAAGGAGCTCGTCGCACGGCTCGAAACCAACATGTCCAAAGGTCGCGAACGCTACGAACTGGAAGAACTTGGCGCATCTGCGGGAACATCCCGTCGCATCCTCAGGCGCGCTGCCCATGAATGGCCGTCCGACGTTTCCGTCGAACACCAGGACGTAATTCTGTCTGCGCTAGAGCGGCTAAGTAGCAACTCGGATCGTCGGGATGAGATCTACCAGCAAGGCGCGGAGGCGGCTCGCGAAACTTCGGTCAAACACACGCACGAATTCGTGAAGAAGCTCGTGCGGGAAGAAAATGAGCACTTAGCGAAGGACCCGTTCGAGGCCTACCATCAACGCCGGTTCCGCCTTCGATCCCAAGACGAGCACGGGGGCTGTTCTTTTCACGGCTACGCACCAGCGAAGACGGCAGCACTGCTCAAAGCCCTTCTGGATCGCGCCTTCCATTCCGAGGAAGGCAAGGAACAACAGCCACGAAACGTCGAACAACGCAACCTCGATGCCTTCGACCAGGTCTTGCAATGGGCCTCGAGCGACCGAATTGTCACGACGGGCCATGCGAGCCTCGTGGTCTCCGTCCACGACAGCGACACATTCGACTGGCGTACGAAGTTTGGCACAAACGTCGGCATCGATCTCAACCTCTTTGACCTTGCCAACTTAAGCGGGGATCGGATCAGCGACTACATTGTGGTCCATGAGCAAAATGGGGCCGTCAAGAACCTGGTCACCGCCGAGCGAACCGCCAACTTCCTCATCCGCATCGCATTGCTAGCCCGCGACTTCGTTTGCCAGCACCCCGGATGTGCAGAACCTGCCAGCCGCTGCGACGCCCACCACATAGTCCCCTGGAGTCGCGGAGGCCCCACAAGTATCAATAATCTCGGATTTCTCTGCCGAAAACATCACCGAAGAAACGACGACAGCCACGTCGGCCAGCACATGGACATTGACGATGGAATTCCTTGGTGGATCAACAAAAACGGCACCCCAAAACGCAACAACTCCCCCGGCGCAAAACGAGCCGGAGGAAGAAAACGCGACCCTGACTAACTACACCGCACAATAGGCTGCGGGTCATACACCGTCGTGGTGGTCTCCCGAGAGATCTCCTGCCCCGACAAAGACCTAATCACACGCGTGTCAGAAGTCGTGAACCCCGGCGCGCCACCAGACGGCGCACAATCTGCACCCGACAAAGTAATCGGCGAAGGCGACGTCGGCGCCCACCGGCCACCAGAAATCGACTCAACCTGAACCGTCTTCACACCCTTCAACGCCACGTGCACCTCATTACCCGAAACCCCAGCAGTAATCAGCACCGGATGCGCAGAAGTGTTCTTAAACTGTAGATCAATCACACCCTCAAACACCGTCGCCTCCCGACCCGCCGGATACCGCGAAATGTAGTAAGAGTGCGCCGTATGCGCCACATCCTCCATCCCCGCAAAATACGCAGCGTTGTACAAAGTGGTCGCAAACTGCGAAATACCACCACCCACGGCCTTATCCGCATGCCCGTTCAAAATGATGCCAGACTCCACAAAGCCCTGCGCAGTACCCCGCGGACCGGTGTGCCGATTCAGCGAAAACGTCTCGCCCGGCGCGACCAAGGCGCCGTCGACAAGCTGGGCAGTCTTAGCGATGTTCACCCCGGACGGGCCCGAGAAGCCACCGGTGGAAAACTCACCGATAACGTCATCAAACGTCGCCTTTTCCGCCTGTTCAGTCGTGAAAGTCGCCGGTTCGTCGCGGTATACGGCGTCGAAACGCTTAGGGGCCGTCCCGACCACGCGGGCGGCGAAATCCGCCATCGTCGGCTCCCACTCCACCGACACCCCATCCACCGATGGAGTCACCTTCTTGCCACCCGCGAAAGAGATATCGGCGTTGCGGCGCTTGACCTCAGACTTCGCCAAACCCTCCGCCAAAATCGCCTGAGCCGCCTCCGTATTTACCTCCGGCTTCAACTCGCCACCCTCCGGCTTAAACGAAACCACCTCGCCCATTCGGTTCAGTGGCACCTCGCCGACAACGTCCTTCCGGCCCACCGCGACGATCGGCGCGGACTGAGCCACCCGTACCGGACCCGACATCGCCCGATCCAACGCCGACTGCAACACCGCAGGCTGCGTCACCTTCGCGTCCACCCGCACCACCGGATCCAACCAGTGATCAAGCACCCGGCCCTGGACCTCGCCACGATCAACCTTCTGCCCATTCACCGGCGCGACCGGCACAAACACCCCATCAGCGAAATCGATCCGCGCATCCGCCGGAGCCGGAGTCAGCTCCGCATGCACCCGATCCAACTCCTTGCGCAGCGCCTGCTGATCGACGTCCGACTCCACCGAAACATCCCGAGACACAAAGAAACTAGTCACCTTCGTAATCGGATTGAGGGAAGGTGTGCCCGCAGCATCAATTGTTTTCTCCCAATCCACCTTCAACCCAGCATCCTGGGGCTTGAACGTAGCCGAACGCTCGCCAGCTTCCACCACCACCGGCTGCTCAGCCCGGGGCGCAAGCTCGGTTCGCAGCGTCGACAACGCCACGTCACGCTGCATGCCACCGATCTGCACCCCCGCGACCGTGGTCCCCCGGGGCACATGATCGCGAGTAAGCAGAAAGTCAGCGACATACGCAGCCACTGCCAACGCGAGAATGCTCAAGACAACGCCAACGGTGATCTTGAGGGCAGAAACTGGGCGCGAAGCGGACATGAAAACTCCGATAGTGGATAGAACAACAATGTTTTACGTCTCAACAGCGTAATCACTCAACGCCCAAAACCCTAGGCGGAAAACTGACCTACTGTTGCTCATGCACCACAAGCTGCAATTTTGCCCGCAAAGCTGAATTATGCAGTTGCTGCCCGGAATAGCTACCCGCAACAACAGCCCGCTCCACCGCGTTAATCGCCGCACCCAACTCCGCCGTAGAAATCCACAACGCGACATCCGCCCCGGCAGTCAGCGAGGCGACCACCGCCTCCGGAGTGGACATACGCGCAGAAATCGCTTTCATTCCCGAGAGATCATCGGTATAAATTACGCCTCGATACGGCGTTCCACCTGGATAGTCACCGCTGCGGAGCAGCTGGTAAGCCGCCGGGTTGATAGAGGAAGGGGAGGCATCGCCAAGCCCCGGCACCTGCACGTGGCCAACCATGACGGCACCATCGGACGTCGCTAAGGCAGGCCCGTAGGGCGCCAGATCTACCGCCTTGACATCGGTAAGATTCGGACCAGTCACCGACTGGAAATGGGAGTCGCCGCGGGCCCGGCCGTGACCAGGGAAATGCTTGTACACCGGCCGAACCCCCGCTCGCGACAAGCCCCGAGCAAAGGCCGCGCCATACTCGGCGGCCACCGCCGGATCCGCGGAAAAGCTGCGGTCCCCGATCGCGCCAGCACCACGGCCCCCATCAAGGTCCAACACGGGAGCGAAATCCACCGTCACTCCAGCACCACGCAGGCGCGTCCCCAGCTCAAACGCCATAGCCTCGGCCTGCTCTGAGGTATGCGAAGACGCCATTTCCCGAGGCGCAGGCACCGCTCCGAACAACGCAGGCTGACGCTGAACGCGGCCTCCTTCAGCATCAATCGACACCGAAAATGGGCGCCCAACCGAAGCGCGCAGCGCTGCGATGTCGCGACCTGGAGTAGTCAAGAGCCCAGGGTCTGTCCAGGAACCAATAAAGATTCCACCCGCGCCCTGCGAAAGAGCAAACAGCGCGTCGTCGTAGTTACGCACCCCAACCATCAGCACGCTCGCGGCCCGTTGTCGCAGATCGGTGGGCACAAGTGCCTCCCCGGCGGTCAGTTGTTGCTCGCTCACCCCAAAAAACTGGGCCGAAGCAGCCCGCGCCTCAGCATAGGCACGCTGCGCGAGCTCTTCTTCGATGTCTGCCTGGTTTCGCGCCAATTGCTCAGCGATCGTCGTGGGATCCTCATTAACCGGCAGGGGCTGCCCACACCCAACCACCCCGGTCGCCCACGGTAACAGCGCAATCAGGACAGTAACTACCTGCTTGCGCATGCACACCCCTTCACCGCCCACGACGCTTCACCGAACAATCAACCCCAACCAGTGTGCCAGAACACCATTAGGCTGGGTGCCACTGACATGCACACCAACCTTGCGGAGGAAACCAATCCCATGCCCGCACCAACGCCAGACCCTAACGAACAAACGATGCTCATCGCCTTCGACGGCTCCGCCGAGTCCCGGCGTGCCTTCGCCTACGCAGCCGCCCTGCTCCGCCCAGCGCAGGTACAGATCCTGACCGCCTGGGAACCGCTGCATCGACAAGCGGCCCGCGCAGCCGGCGGAGCAGGCATGATGCAGCACGACTTCTCAGCAGCAGTAGATACCGCGGAGGGCGACCCGGCCTACACCCGCGCCCTCGAAATCAGCCAAGAGGGAGTTGCACTCGCGGAATCCCTCGGGTTCCATGCCCACGCGTTGCTCGTCGAGTGCTCCACCGCGATTTGGAGCGCGCTTGTCGACGCCGCCCAGGAACTCAAACCCGATGTCGTCGTCACGGGCACGAAGGGATACCGCGGAATCAAGTCCTTCTTCAAGTCCTCGACCGCAGAAAACCTGCTTCACAACGTCGGAATGCCCATTTTCATCGTGCCGCCACTCGACGACGACGAAGACACCGACTAGCCTATGGGGAAGTAAAATATTCCCACCGCCTGCACTGACTTCATCAAAGGATCTCCATGGCATTTGAAAGCGACTCCCTGACGCGCCGCACGATCGGCCCCGCGCTGGCGAGTGCTGTGGTGGGAATCGCTGTTGGGGTAGCAGCTGTCGTTGGAGTTGCGGCGATCTCCAACCAGGACACTCTCCCTGCAGGTCATGCCGCTGATCAGGACGCCGCCTTGCTGGGTGGCGCGGAGTACGGCACTCGTCAATAATGCGGGATCGCCATGCACACCTTGTGGGCTGGCTGTTCCTAGCTGCCCTGTGTTTTCTGCAAGCCCCGGGCCTCGTTTTCGCTGACACCAAACATGATCTAACGGCAAACCCGGCCGGGTTTTTGCGCCACTCCTTACACGCCTGGACCGATCTTTTCCCGCTGGGACAACTGCAGAACCAGGCCTACGGCTACCTTTTCCCGCAAGGGTTATTCTTCCTACTAGCGTCACCGTTTCCGGACTGGCTCGCCCAGCGCGCCTGGTGGACCCTGGTGCTCGGCATCGGGTTTTCCGGCTTCTTCATCCTTACCCGACGCCTCTCCGCTTCCCTCCCAGCAGCTGCCCTCGGCGCGATCCTTTATGCGCTCTCCCCGCACACCCTGTCCACTCTCGGCGCGATCAGCTCTGAAACCTGGCCGATGATGCTGACGCCGTGGGTGCTCGCACCTCTAGTCAGCAAGAACAAACCTGGCACAGCAGCAGTAGCCGCCTCCCTGCTGGCGGTGGCGATGATGGGGGCGGTCAATGCGGTAGCGACGGCCGCGGCCTGCCTTCCCGCGCTGGTTATCTTCCTCGTCTGGCGTGCCTGGCGCAGTGGCATCATCTGGGTGCTCGGGTGCGCTGCAGTCTCCGCCTGGTGGCTAGGTCCCCTTCTGGTACTCGGGGCCTACTCTCCACCGTTTACCGACTTCATCGAAAGCTCTTACGTCACCACGCGCTGGCTCAGCCTGCCCGAAATCCTGCGAGGCGCCACCTCCTGGGCCCCGTTCGCCGACTCCGAACGCATCGCCGGAACGCTACTAGCCACAAACCCCTATTTTGTCCTCGCCACCTCAGCGATTGCGATCCTCGGTCTAGTCGGGCTCACCCGCGCCGACCTGCCCCTCCGACGCGCCTGGGTGCTGATGTTCCTGCTCGGCGTGGGCATCCTCGGAGCAGCACACGGCCCTGCAGGCCACTTCGTGCTCGAGCTTCTCGACGGCCCCCTGGCCCCCTTACGCAACCTGCATAAGTTCGACACCCTCGTGCGCGTGCCACTACTTTTGGGTTTTACGCACTTGCTCACGCACATTCGCGCCCCACAGTCTCCGCGCCGCGCAGCTGCGTTTGCCTGCATTGTATTGGTGGCGTGTGCCAGCATCGCACCTGCGTGGAGCGGTCGACTTGGCCCCCGGGGAGGCTTTACCCAAGTTCCTGACTATTGGGTGGAGGCCGCGTCCTGGCTCAACTCCAACGCGCGCAGCACCCGAACCATGGTGCTGCCTGCTACATCTTTTGCGCGCCAAACCTGGGGCTGGACTCGCGACGAGCCACTCCAGCCACTCCTGGAAGTGCCGTGGGTGGTCCGTGACGCTGTTCCGCTGGTCCCACCCGAGGCAATTCGTAGTCTCGATGGCATCGTGGCCCACCCGACCCCGGAGGCGATGGAGCGGCTCGGGGTGGGCATTGTGGTCATCCGGCACGACCTTTCTCCCCACATCGACACCACTGCACTCGAACAAGCCTTCAGCAACCAAGGGTTTAGCACACACACCTTTGGCGAAGTTTCCATCATTGAACTTGACCGCAACCGTGGGATGTCGCTCAGCAGCACTCCGCCGGTGCGGGTGGCTGGTTCGGGCGAATCGCTGGCCCTTATCGACGCGCTCTTCGGCCCACATAGTTACGAACTTACGGCCTCCGGCGCTGCCGACATCGTCACCGACACTCCCCTGCTCACTACCCGAAATTATGGTTTGGTGACCCGGGCGGAGTCTGCTCCGCTGGCGAAAGCAAGTGAGGGTGCGGATGTGCGCAACGCAGTCCCGAACTATCCTTCGCACGTCGAACCGATTCCCGTCACCGAGCGCGGTGGCCACGTGGTCGTTTCTTCGGCAGCGAGCGCTGCCACCGCATTTCTCGGCCCCGATCCATCACGTTCGGCGACGGCGGCCGTCGATAAGCACCCGGAGACGGCGTGGTATCCCGCACCAGGCAAACAGCAAGGCGAATGGTTGGAGCTACGCCCGGACCAGCTGATAGACCGTCCGGAGGTGACCTTCACTACGACAGGTGCACCGGTGGTGGTGACCATTTCTGGGGGCGGCGCCGAGCTCAACCGCACGGCGTACCCGCACCGGCCGGTGACGGTACAGCTGCCCGCGGACCGTGTCGATTCAGTGCGACTAACCCTTGGGGCCAGTGCCACCCCCGCAGGTCTGGCCGAAGTCCACCTCACCGATCACCCCATCGAACGGATAATTTCCCTACCTGCGAGGAGTGGGGCCAGTGCGTGGGTCATGCAGCGCCTCACGCCGGATACCAGGCTCATTCAGCGCGAATTCGGCGTAGCTGAGGATGCTTCGGTGCTGGTCGACGCGGCAACCTGCCACGAAGACGCCGCCACGCCAGGCCCCGTAGCCACCGATATTGTGCTCGACGGGCACCCAGTGCAATGTGGCGACACCCAGGAGCTTTCCGCCGGCACTCATCGCATCACGACGACATCCCGCTGGATTTCCCTACACAAACCAGACCTGCAGCTCCCGCCACCGCCCACGACGATCGCCGACGAAGTGCCCCGATCCGAGAAACCGCAACTACTCAACTCGCACCGCGCCACGAACCCCGGACTGCGGGCCAGTGTCGGCGGAGTGCCCGTAGCACCCATCGACGTGGATGCTGCCGCCCAGGGTTTTCTGATCCCCGCCGGGGTGTCCGGCCGAATCGAACTCAGCTTCGCAGGTGACAGCGCCTATCGGTGGTCGCTGTTCGCCGGGGCAGGGGTGGCTGTACTGGTAGTACTGGCTTGTTTAGTGCTCCAGCGACGCCCCCGAGACGCCACTCCGGCGCTGCCACCGGAGCGCGTACCAACGTGGTGCTGGGGCGCGGCCACCGTATTCCTCGTGGCAGGCTTCCCGGGACTGCTAGCGATGGTAGCGACCGCCGCCATCCGGCGCTGGACTATCTTCGACCGTGGTGTCCTCGCCGCCGCGGGCATGGCCCTGGCTGGCATGTGGTTGGCGCACGCCCCCTGGCCGAGCGAGAATTATGCGGGTGACCAGTGGTTTAGTGCGCTCGCTGGCGTCGTTTCGCTTTCAGCCATTGTGCTGCCGGACGTTCCACGAATTCATAAGACGCAGCCGCAATCGGAATAGTGGCTAGCACCGTCAACAGAGAGATCAACCAGAACCCACCGCTAAACGGTGAGCGGCCAAGCAGCGGGAACATCCACGTCAATACGGGTAAGTGCCACAGGAAAATCCCATAGGACCAACGCCCCAGGGCTTGCATGACGGGAGAGGAAAGGGCCCGTGACTGCTGCGTGTCCCACGCGTAGGGCACCAGCACCAGCGCAGCAAACAAGGTTCCAGCCAGCACCCGACGCACGAATTCCCAGGGACTCGGATGGATCAACCCCAGCGGGCCGAACCACGCCTGCGCAGCTATCCACGCCACCACCAGGGCCAACAGCCAGCTCACCAGGCGAAGCCAAGCGGGCACCGACCACCTAATCTTCCCTTCGAACTCGGCTGCCACCAGCCCCACCGCAAACCAACATGCGTAGGAGACCGGGAAAATCTGCAAGTTCGGCACCCCTGGTGCAGGACTCGCGACCACAAAAGGCAAGAATGGCCAGGCCAGGGAAGCCACAGCCAGCGTGGCGATGAATCCCAAGCGACGCGCGGGCTTTTGTTCCGCACCACCAGTCCGCATGCAGGCCCAGGCTACAAGCGGTAAGCACACGTAAAAGGCCACCTCGACACATAACGACCACAAGTGAGTAAGCCCAGGCGCTAACGCGTTGGGAACGTAAATTTGAGACAGCGTAAGATTGGCAACTACCTGGGTCGCCGTCGCACCGAAAGCTTCCGGCAGCAACAAAAACACACCTATCACGAGCACCAGGTAGGCGGGCAGGATTCGGACAACTCGGCTGGTTGCATAACGCCGCAACGCCTCTCCATGGCCATCGAATTCGAAACGGTGGCGGCGCCAGAGCAAAAATGCCGACAGCGCAAAAAACACTGGAACGAAGAAATCGAACCTCGCAAAGATGCTGTTGGCGGGCATCCCGGTCTGGAAAGCAGTGTGCGTCAATACGATGCCTAGTGCTGCCACAGCCCGCAACCCCTCCAGTGGTGCCAAGAACCCACGGTTGGTTGCGTAAGCTGGAGGTAAATCCACGGTGAGTTGGCCTCTACATTCAAGCTGGTTCGTCATGGTTGTTTTCCGGCGTGGCGCGCATGCTTGCGCGCCTAACGCTGGGGCTAGCTTAGTCGAAAGGACGAATGACGTGCGGATTCCCCGGCCTACCTCGATTAATTTCGGCCTGGCGCTCGCCCTACTCCTGGCAGGACAATTCCTTCCGGATCCCCTCACCAACCCCGTCCGGCTGCTTCCAACCCAGCACTCCTTCGAACTCAGCTACGAGCCCGTGGCTGCTCGGCTTTTCGACGCCACCAGCTTCAATGTGGGCACCTCCCCTGAGTGCCCGGACGCCCCCCGCCCCTCCCTGAGCTGTTTCGTGCACCCTGCGACACTGCACCGCAAGCAAACGATTTCTTACTCCGCAGGGCGTAACCGGAAAGAAACGGTGCAGACTTCCCAGGATCGCATCACCACGGACTCTGGCGCAACCGTTTTTAGTAGTCAAGACACGGCCACTTTGATGCGTCACTCCTCGATCCCTCTCGATGAGGCCCTGGCCTCTACAGTGGAGCACTCCACGATCCCAGGGTTTGACCGCAACTTGGTGGGGGAAAACCGCACCGGGCTGCAGTTCACCTTCCCCTTTGCCAGCGAATGGCGTTCCTACCAGTACTTTGATTCCTTCGGTCATTTTGCTTACCCGATTGATTTCCAAGACCGGGAAGACTTTGACGGCACCACCGTCTACCGCTTCCATCAACAGCTCACCCCGCGTCAATTGGGCGCTTTTAGCGCGACGGGCAGCGCCGAACAATACTATTCCCCGACCGAGATGACGGAGCTCGGGCTGAAACCACAGGATGCGGTGTTCTTGAAACAGTTCTATGCCGCCCAACGCACTGTGTGGGTAGAGCCCAAGACCGGAACGGTGCTCAACATCGTGGAGGAACCGCGCTCCTTCCTGGCCCGCAATATGGAGGAAGCGACACGAACCGCACCGGATTCCCCCCGAGTGCTGTTCTCGGCGACGTTCGCGCTGGATGGACAGTCTAAGGAGCAGCAACGGGATAAAGCCAGCGCCGGGGTCCACCGACTCAAGGCCATCGAAGTACTGCGCTACCTGTGTATCTTCGGCGCCGTCGTCTTTGGAATGTGGGGGGTGAGGACCTGGCGAAGGAACAGCTAGCGCCACATTTCCTCCGCACCGCTGGGATGTGCGCCTGGGTCGTCCTCCTTGTTGGCATGTTGCTGTGGCCCCTGGCCCAGCCAGGTGCGTTGCTGCACCGTGATATGGCGGTCCTGGCGCACCCGGCGCTGTCTCCTGCTGCGGTGGGTTTCGGCGATTTGCCTGCCCGCAACGCTCCGCAAGATGGCGTCTTGGCGCTCAGCGGTTATGCGGTACCGGCCGAATGGGTGGCACGGTTATTGTTGCTGGCCAGCGCGCTGTTCGGCGCGTGGGGCGCGGTGCGAATCACCCGGCACGTGGCTGCCTCCACCTGGGCGAGCGTACTGGTAGTGGCCCTCACGGTGGTCAATCCTTTCGTGGTTGAACGACTCCTGCAGGGGCAGTGGAGCTTGGTTATCGCCGCCTGGTTGCTGCCAGGGGTTGCTTTGTGGGCGATGACCAACGAGATGCGCTTGTTGTTACCGGCGCTATGGCTGTGTTCGATCACTCCCACGGGCTGCGTGGTAGCCGTCGCGGTGGCGCTTGTCCTCACCCACCGACGCGTTATCGTTGCAGGCTACGGGCTCTTACTCGCGCTCCCTTGGCTGGTGCCCAGCTTGCTGTCTCCTTCGTCCGCAAGCGCCACCGGGGCAACAGCCTTCGCTGTGCGCGCGGAGTCGCCGTTTGGTCTCGCAGCGTCTGTAGTGGGCTTGGGCGGAATCTGGAACGACGCGGCCGTCCCCAATGCCCGCGCCGGCCTAGCGACGCTTGCTAGCGCCCTGCTTTTCTTCCTCTTGCTCACTGCTTGGCGGCGCATCCCGCGGTGTGTACTGGTCTTGGCCGGGTCAGCGCTGGTACTTGTACTCATTTTGAGTTTCTTCCCCATGTTGTCCGTGTGGCTGGTAACCACAGTCCCGGGGGCAGCGATGTTTCGCGACACTCACAAACTCTTGTTATTTGCGCTGCCGGCTTACGTGTTTCTGGCCGCTAACCTTCGCCCGCGCACGGTGGCTGCCATAGCTCTGGGGTTAAGTCTGTTTGGGGTCTGGGACACTCCGCACGCGGTGGGAGTGCTCCGGCCGAGTCCCGAACCACAGCTCGGCCACCTGGTGGCACAAGCTGACGATCGCGACGTATTTGTCCCTACTGCGAGCGCGGTGGTACCCCACCGCGCAGATGTGGTGGTCAACCCGCTTTCCAAAGCGGTTTCCCTGGTGGAAAGCGGCGCGTTGAGTGTGGACGGAGTGGTGGTGGATCCGCCGTCGGCTCGCCACCAAGCGGCGGTGAACTGTTGGAAGACCCGGGATCTCGATTGCTTGCGCTCCCTCAACATCGGGATGGTGGCAACGCCGACGGAAATCATCGATTTGGGTGGTCGCCCGCACCACGATTGGCGATGGTGGCTAGGCTGCACGCTAACCTGCGCGTGGTTGTTACTCGGCTCGGCGGGCCTGTTCTTCCAACAGCGCCGCAAATTCTGCGCCCGTTGATTCCCAGGAGAATCCCGCAGCGCGACGCCTGGCCGCATCGCCCAGCAACTGGCAGCACTCCGGGTTGCGGATGAGCTGGGAGGTGGCGTCGATAAGCTGGGCTTTGGTGTCCACCAACAGCCCGGTGACCTGGTCAACCACGCTGTCGCGCAGGCCGGATGAGCTGCGATAACCCACGGTAGGCACGCAGTGCTGCGCGGCCTCGACGACGGCCAACCCCCAGCCTTCTTTACGGCTCGGCATGAGGTGAATCAGGGCCCGCGCCAGTAGTTGGTGTTTGCGTTGCTCCGTGACCTGGCCGTGGAAGATGACCCGTCCCTGCACACCCAGTTCATGTGCGTAGGTACGCAAGTGTTCCTCCCACCAACCTGAACCGATGATGTCGAGGTAGATGTCATGCTCCGGAGCGAGCGCGGCCACCACATCCATCGCGTGTTCGAGTTGTTTGTGTGGCACCAGTCGACTCAGCGTAACCAGGCGGAGTTCCTTAGGAGTATCTGCGAGGTGGGGTGCGGGATCGATGCCGTTGCGGATGATAGTGATGCGTTCCGGAGCGACTCCCAGTGCGCTCAACTCCGTCGCGCTAGGTTGGGACACCGTCACATACTGCGAATGGCGATACACCCAGGGCGCGACCCGGCTTTCCAGGAACCACCCCAGGCGGGCGAGGAACGGGCCCGCCACCGGCCACTGTTCGCGATGACAGTGATGGGTGAGCAGTACTGTTGGTCGACCTGCGAATACTCGGGCGAAGAAGGGAATGCCGTTTTGGGTGTCCACGATGACGTCGACGTCGCGGTAGGGCCCGCGACGGATCCGCGCCAAGGACAGCAAGAATGCAGCGTGAATATACACGGTCAAGCGCCCGCCACCCCGATGAAAGTCCACCCCTTGGCTACGCTCACGACGCCTCGCCCCGGGGTACCGAGCCGTGCGCACGATCACCTCGTGGCCCTGGTGGCTCAAATACTGTGCCACGCGTTCCAAATAACGCTCACTGCCCCCGCCCTGCGGGTGGTGAGTATCGCGCCAACACAGCATAAGAATTTTCATGACAACCTTGCAGCCTACAATGCTTCTGTGCACTTCCTTGAGACCACCCGCCGACGCGCCACCCTGCATCGCTCGCTCAGGCTCCTGCGGTCGTTTCCACAAGAGCAGGCCGATCCAGCAAAGTTCTACACGCAGCTTGCCGACGACACCCAGCAGCTCATCGCGACGCTGTGGGCAGACAGCATCGGCACGCCACCAGCAGGGGCAAGCGTTCTTGATGTTGGTGGAGGCCCGGGATACTTCGAGCGGGCATTTGCTGAGGCCGGCTGGCAGTACTTCGCCGTGGAGCCTTCCGTTTCCGAATTGTCCGCGGCGGGCGCAGTGTGCGCCACAACCGCGCGTGGCGATGGCCGGTCGCTGCCTTTCGCAGACGACTGTTTTGACGTGACTTATTCATCCAACGTGGTGGAACACGTCTCCTCCCCTTGGGACATGGGTGAAGAAATGCTGCGCGTCACCCGACCTGGGGGCTTGGTTGTCGTGTCTTATACCGTCTGGTTAGGCCCCTTCGGTGGCCATGAAACTGGCTTGTGGGAGCACTATGTGGGCGGGGATTTTGCGCGACGTCGCTACGAAAAGCGCCACGGCCACCCGCCGAAGAACGAGTTCGGCAGCTCGCTCTTCGCGGTGTCTTGCGCAGAGGGCCTGCGGTGGGCTCGAGGGTGTGGCGCCGAGGTGATTGGGCTGTTCCCGCGCTACCACCCGGCCTGGGCGTGGTGGCTGGTGCGGGTGCCGGTGCTGCGGGAATTTCTGGTGTCTAATTTGGTGATCGTGCTGCGTGCCTGACTGACGCTTAGATCACCAGGCCCAACAGCAGCACGCAGATGAGGCCCACCACGGACAGGATGGTCTCCATCAGCGACCAGGTTTTAAAGGTCTGCCCGATTGTCATGCCGAAGTATTCCTTGACCAGCCAGAAGCCCGCGTCGTTGACGTGGGAGAGGAAGACGGAGCCTGCGCCGATCGCCAGCACCAGCAGGGCGATATGGGTATCAGTCATGCCAGCTGCAGCAACTGGAGCCATGATGCCCGCGGTGGTGATGGTGGAAACTGTCGCGGAACCGGTGGCCAGGCGAATCGCCACGGCGACCAACCAGCCGGCGAACAGTGGCGACAGTGGAGCGCCCTGGATCCAGGCACCGATGACCTTTGCCACGCCGGTGTCCACCAGCGTCTGCTTGAAACCGCCACCAGCACCGACGATGAGCAAGATGCCGGCAATCGGGCCGAACGAACCGCCGACGATGCTGGAGATTTCCTTCAGAGACTTACCGACGCGCAAGCCGAGAACCACCATGCCGAAAAGGACCGTGATCAGCAGTGCGACCAGCGGGGAACCTGCAAAGTCGAAGAAAACGCGAACGCCATTCTTCTTGTCCAGGCCGATCGTTTCGGTGACGGTGCGGGCCAGCATGAGGACCACGGGCAGCATGATCACGGAAATGGCCGTCGCAAAGCTTGGGCGCTGAGAGCGGTCCGGCTTCTCTTCGGAGTCGAAGCTGGCAGGAGCCTCTATCGGCACCCACTTGGCCATGATCTTGGCGGCAAAGGGACCGGAAATAGCGACAGTCGGGACGGCGACCAGGAGGCCGAGGCCCAGGGTGAGACCGAGGTTCGCGTGCAGGGCGTCAATAGCGATCAGCGGGCCAGGGTGCGGCGGCACCAAACCGTGCAGTGCGGACAGGCCGGCGAGTGCTGGGATACCGAGCAGGATCACTGGAATCTTTGAACGGCGCGCGACCAGCATGACCACCGGGATCAGCAGCACCAGACCAACCTCGAAGAAGAGCGGAATACCGATGATGAAGGCCAGGGCCGCCATCACCCACGGCAGCTTGCCGACGGTCGTGCGGTCGAGGAAGGTATCGACGATCTCATCGGCACCCCCGGATTCCACCAGCAGCGCACCAATCGCAGCACCCAATGCGATGAGCACACCCACGCCTGCGACCGTGGAGCCCATGCCCGAGGAAAACGCGGTGAAGGTCTTGCCCAACGGCACACCCGCGGTCAGAGCCATGACGGCCGAGCCGAGCATCAGGGACAAGAACGGGTGAATCTTCGCCCAAGAAATCAGGCCGATGATGGCAAAAATACCGAGGCACGCTGCGAAGACGAGCTGGCCGCTAGGGGCTGTCGTCAATGGGGTGGCATCGGCTGCAAGAATGCTATGCAACATTAAATTTCCTTCAGGTTGAGGACGGCCAGAATCTGATCGGCAAGATCCCGCGGGCTCGCCTCGATGTTCAACGCGAGGCCGTTTTCGTCGGCTTCCAGTGGCTCGAGTGTCGCGAATTGCGATGGCAGCAACGAAGTTGGCATGAAGTGGCCGGCACGGTGCGACATGCGCTCGCCAATGAGTTCGATCGGGCCGTCGAGATGCACGAACAGTACGGTCCCCTCGGCCTCGCGGAGGAGGTCACGGTAGGAGCGCTTGAGTGCGGAGCAAGTCACGATACTGCTGCGCTTCTCGACGGCCTGTGCACTCATCCAGTCGCGCAACGTGCGCAACCATGGCCAGCGATCATCGTCGTTAAGTGCATGACCGGCGGCCATCTTCGCCTTGTTTGCTTCAGGATGGAAGTCGTCTGCTTCGGCGTAGGGCCAGCCAAGCTGGTCATGGAGCAGGCTAGCTACTGAAGTCTTCCCGCTGCCACTGACTCCCATCAGGACGACATGGACAGGTTGCTCAACCTCCATTGTCGACACCTCAATTCTTCAAATGGGTCGTTAAAATTGTTATATCCATTTGACCATGCAAGTGCCAATACAAAGAATTCTCACTAGGTGATTGTTTTCACTTGGAGAGTTTCTTGCGGGACTGATGCTGACCAGAGCTATTGAGTCTCAGAATTTCGGGTAATTGCCCCCACACGGCCGGTCAATCAGGTTAAAACCCCGTATTGCAATTTATGCCTAACCTTTACCAACCGGTTATAGACATGTGATTGCATTAGCAAATCGACGGTTTTAGGCTGGGCAGTGCCATGAGGCATGAGGCTCACCGACCAGGGAGGAACCTTTGAAAAAACGCGATGCCGTGTGCAATTAGCGCTCTCTTGATTGCGCTTGCGGCTTGACACCCTATGAACGCGGCTACCGCTAACAACTCGATTCCAAGTAGCCATGCCACCTATACCGTGACCCGCACCAGCGAGTACGGCTCAGAACTCAAGGTTCAGGATGCACGCGTCGAAAAGCATGGAACTGACGTTGTCATCATTGGAAAAACGGCTACCAGGAGAACATTTCCGAGGAGCTCACGGATTATCCATACGTCACGGCAACCATGGGCAATAGCACAACTGTCCAATTTGCGCTCAGCGAAGAAAAGATTCGGAAAATTGAGTCAGGTGTTTCGATGTGGGACGTCAGCTGGAAATGTGCCCTCGATACCTGGGGTACCGAAGCAATGGCTGGTTCCGTTGCGGTTATCGGCGTAGACACCGCAGCCGGACTGGTAGCTGCTTCAGCCCTAGGAGGGGCAGCTGCCGGTGCAGCAGGATCTTGTTTCAGCTAACCAAGAGTGAAAGGCCCGCCCATTAGTATTGTTGTAATCTTTGCGGTCGTCATAGCATCGCTCGGCATCCCCAGACTAATTCAGTTGACTAACTCAGCCTCGGCTCGCGAAGTGACGAGCATTGTTTTTGCAGTTGCTAGTATCGCCTTCATTATCGTCGCCTATCGTGCGAACATGCCCATGTGAATTATTTTGATCGCTATGCTTTCGACGGTTCTTTTTGCTGCTGTCGGAATCGCGCTTGGATCGAAGCGATAAGAAAACCCCGCCCCCTACCTCCAGGAGTGAACTGGCCCCCGGAGGGCTTCGCTGCTAGGGTGTTCTGCTTAACACGGTCGTCCCCGTAGAAGCCGTTGTTGTCGGACTGGGAGCACTGTACCTGTGCGGTGGCGTAACGCAAGGATGGGCCCACCTCGTCGATTTCCAGCCCAAACACGCTGCACTTTTTCACCCTCACGGGTTTCATAGGAACGTTGTTGGAGGTGCCCCTTGAGCGCTGGGGTGCATCGTTTTGGTCAGGGGTATGCGCAGAACTGGCTAACCGCGGAATTGAAGACGTCTTCATCGTTGCCTGCGACGGGCTGAAAGGTCTGCCGGAAGCTATTGAAGCGACCTGGCCGCACTCGCTGGTGCAGACCTGTGTGGTGCATCTGATCCGTAACGCCAACACATACGTCGCCTACGGTGACCGCAAAGCCGTCTCCGCCGCGCTGAGAGAGGTCTACACGGCAGTCAATGAGACCGAAGCACGCAGCGCGCTTAACCGGTTTGCTGACAGTGACCTCGGTAAGAAATACCCACAATCTGTCTTGGTATGGGAACGCGCCTGGGAGAGGTTTGTACCGTTTCTGCAGTTCACTCCTCAGGTGCGGAAAATGATCTACACGACCAACGCGATCGAATCACTTAATAGTGAACTGCGTAAAGCCACCCGCAATCGCATCCAGTTCCCCAACGATATCGCTGCTGTAAAAGCGCTGTGGTTGACGATCTGCACGATCGAAGACAAACGAGCACTCAAGCGTGCAAAGAAAGCGAAAGGGGCACCGAAACCAGATAAATCAGGACGCATAATCGAAGGGAGAACAACCGTCGGCTGGATGGAAGCACTCAACCAAATGATCGTCGCCTACCCCGACCGATTCGCCCCATACATCTAGAAAACAAAACACCACACACAAAAAACTTGACACGCCCTGGTCGGTAGCCACCAACCAGTCCGTACCGATACCTGCTCATCCTTGATGTGTGCTGGGCGCACACGTGCGGTAGGGCTGGCGTCGCAACCGTAAACAAAGAGAGCAAGGGAACCGCCAGGTTCCCGCGCTAGCCCTCGAAACGATCCGATTCCATTGGGGCGAGATTCGTTAGGAAAGGGCCGGTTACTACCGGAAACATATGTTTCTACGGTTATATAGTTATAGGCGACCTGGGCAAATACCTAAACCCGCTGGTCAATCCCTGTGGATAACTGCAACCGTGATGTTAAATCAGCGCAACCTGACCAGCGGAAACGAAAGCACCCCAGAGTGGGGTGCTTGGTGTTAGTCTCGATCGCAAAACCCTCAGCATTAGGAGCGGAATTGCTCCAGGCGTTCACTTCCTCTTATGCGAAACGGATTCACTCAAATGCTCTCGAAATGAGCCTGTGTCACTTTTAAGGCGGGGGTATCTGTTCAGATACTTCCTGGTCCATCACGAATCTAGATCTACTATTTCCAGTTATTCTTTAGTCAATCACTTGTTTGGAGATCGTGAAATCTAGATCTTCCCGTTCGAAAGGTGGAGTAATCCATTGAAGTCTATTGGCTCTCATTTGGTGTCAGCTCTAGGTATCGGGGCCACCGCTCTCATTGGGGTGATGGCTGCAATCGCCCCAGCCTATGCTATTGAAACCGTCCCTTCCGTAGCTTCTGAGCAGAATAAACCAGCTGATTTTTGGTTTACCTCAGAAGAGGGAATCCGCACTTTCGACATCGAGGAAAATGTTCTTGTTCCTCATCTTCTCGCTGGTGACCAGATCAAGATTGAAGGAAATATTATTAATGCTTATAACGCACAGGGAAAACTTGTTGCAAGCATCAAAGCAGATCTTCCTGAGGGGCTTGTCCTAAAGTACACCGACGGCGTAATCTACGCGGGCAGCGAGAGCGGAGACGCCCCACGTTGTATCGATAACAAATGGATATCTTTGGGTATTAATATCGCTGCCGATGCATTGGTTTGTGCTCCGCTAGGAGTCGCAACTGGTGGTGCAGGCGGTTTTGCCTGCGGCGCAGCTGTAGGCACTGGTATTACAGCAGCCAGTTGCTAGTAATTGATGCAGAGATAGGAAGGCATTTAAGAAATGGGTGAAGTATCGGGCGGAACTGTTGTAAAGACCCCAGCAGGGTTGAAGGTTCCTTTGTTTCTGTATGCTGTAGCAATTGCAGTGCTAATCTCTGCCGGATCAGCGGCTGCACTTTATAAAATTAACTACCCCTGGTGGGTGTGGATTGTAGAGGCATTGATCCTTTTGCCTATTGTTTATGGGATTTCTCATAAACTGACCAGCGCCGATAACTCTGGCGACTATGTAATTGTTAGCCGCCCGAAGGTAATTTCATTTGCCACAATTTCAGCAGTTGTGATCGCAATCTTGATTATTGTCGCCGTTGTCTTGTAAAAATCTGTTCTCTTTTTAGCGAGGCATAGTTTATTCTGCGTTGCCGACACAGGGTTTACTTCTTTATACCTAGAAGAAGTAAACCCTGTGTCGGCTTGTTTAATAGGTTTAGTGACTCTTCGCAATATGTAGGGAGATGGCTGGGGTGAGGTGAAATCTGCGAAACACTAACCTGCCCAAACCAAAGCCTACTGTGCACATTAGTAATAACATCCCAGATGATGTTGTTTGTGGTACCGCCGAATTCGGCATCACCATACCTGGCTCAGCAGACGCCGGGGACTGCATCGTCGTGGTCTAAACCGTGAAGAGTCGGTTTCTTAAAGGGAAACTCTATGGTCATGTATAAAGCGGACGATTACTAGAATCATGTGTAAGAAAGGTGCTTGACGACTAGTTCTACTCGGTTAGATACGCCATATTTGGCAAAGAGTGATGAGATTGTTTTTCTAATCGTGATTTCTGCAAAGTTTAATTTATGGGCAATTTGTATGTTCGTGTTCCCTTCGCATAGAAGGGTAATGACTGCTTGCTCCCGTGAAGTTAGATTGAGGAATTTGTGAACCTCTTCGAATGATTTATTCGTTGAAGGAGTATCGGGCAGTAATCTCTGGAGACAGTCAGGAGAAATACTTGTTCCTCCATTAAGCGCGTCGCGAAGAGAAAAGATAATAGCGTTTGGGGTCTCGCCTTTGATGATGTAACCCACAGCGCCGAGACGAAGAGCTTGGACCATGGTTTCATCAGTGTCGTAGGCGGTCATCGCAACGAACAAAGGGGGAGAATTGAGTCTTTGTACACAATGAAGTAATTCAATTCCATTCATGTCAGGCATATGTATATCTGACAAGACAAGATCGCAGCTATGGGCGTTTAACCATTCTACGGCAATTTTTCCAGTAGTGGCAGTGGCCACAATTTGTAAATCATCCGTTGTGGATAGATAAATCGGAAACCCCTCGAGGACTGTGGGGTCATCATCAACGAGAAGGATGCGATTGGGCATCATTTGCACCAGGGGTGGGGGTGTCCGCTTTTGCACCCCAGCAAATCAGGGATTACCTGGTAGATACTAATTGCTGGTTGTGTGGCTGACTGTATCGACGTAGTCGATTGGGCAGTAGCTATAGGAGGGAATATAGAACTCACGATTAGCACGAGAGTGATAGGGAGAAAGTTTCTCATAATCTATTCTTATACACCTCACCGTTCAATAGCAAGAGTTATCTTCCACTGTTTGTTTGTTTGTTGAATAGTCATGACTCCGTTGATGGCAGCGAGTCTTTTACGGATTGACTCGAGGCCTAACTTGCTGGAGTTTTTTATGTTGTGGTTTGGGGAATATTCATTGGTCATAGTTATTTCGATGCGTTCGTTGTCAATGAATGCGGTGAACAAGATGGTGGAACCTGGAGCAGCATATTTGATGGCATTGGTGGCAATTTCATGTAGGCACTGATGGAGAGCGCGGTTAATGTGTTCCTGACTGGGGAAAGATGTAAGTTCTGTAGTGGTCTGGACATTAAAATTGTGGGAGCGTAGGAGTTCGGTAACTTCGTGGAGTGTTTCATTAAGGGCTGGCGCAGGGCGGCTGGTTGTTTGATCTATTGGTTCGTTTAGCTCCTGAAGCAGGGTTCTAGTGTCCGCCATCGTTTTACGTGCGAGTTGTGCACAGGTTTGTAGCTGTGAGGCTTTATCTGGGGTGGTGATCGCCAGGGCTTCGAGACGTACTGTTAGAGATGTAAGGTCTGCGGCAACAGTGTCGTGCAGAAGTGCTGCGAGCTCGCGTCGTCGTAGATTACTTGTTTCTTCACGTCTCCGCTGTTGTCTGCGGGATCTATCTATCCACCATCCGATTGCGGAGGCGAATGCGAGCATCGCGGTAAAGACGATGAATGACTCTGGATCACCTTCTAAGCGATGGTGTTCCGGAGAGTAGAAGCCGAGTAAAACAATTAGCGCAGCGAATGTAAATCCGGTTACATGCTTATGTTGGGCTACAAGAATCGCCAGCAGCACTATAGCAGTGAGAGTAAGAATACCTGGATTGAGCTTGCTGAAAGCAAGAAAGGTAAATAATAAGAGGTAAAACCACGCTGCGGCGCGGGGAGAGAAAGCCGCGAACGGAACACAAAGAACTAAAACAAGATAAAGAAATCTAGATGGGGTTCCTACAGGGGAAACGACGAATACACTTAGAGCCCACAGAAGAAGCATCAGGATGCACAGGGCAGTTACGAGTGTAAAGCGAACAGATTGGTTTTTGTCAAAGACCACACAGATAGCATAAACGTCATTAGGCGCGGGATTTATTACGAAGACCTACTCCGTAGGCTGAAGTGTCCCAGGTTTTGTTCCGTTTGAGTAGATGGGAAGATCTGGAACATGTCGAAGAAATTTGATCAGGATGCGAAGGACCGTGTGGTCCGCCTTGTTGAGGATCGCATCCTGGCGGAGGGTATCTTCATGCAGGAAGTGTGCAAGATCGTGGCCCCGAAACTGGGTGTTTCGTGGCACACTGCCCGGTAGTGGGCTCAGGCGGTTCGTCGCGAAGGCCGGGCAACTGATCCTGTGCCTGAAGATCTCGTTGCAGAGGTGGCCAAGTTGCGTCGTGAGAATCAGGAGCTTCGCGACACTAACGAGTTGTTGAAGGTCGCGTCAGCTTTTTCGCATCCGAACTCGACCCCAAACGTCGGAAATGATCGAAGTTCATCGATGAACACCGGGATCGTTTCAGTGTCGAGTTCATATGCACGACGTTAAACACCCACAGTGAAGGCGGTTTTCTCACCTCTCGTGGGTACCGCCAATCCAAAGCCCGTGGCCTTAAGTGCTCGCAGCCTTCGTGACGCCGCACTGGTAGAGCACATTAGCGAGGGTCACTCCGCGAATTACGGTATGTACGGCATCCGCAAGATGTGGCACGTTCTACGCCGCGAGGGAATCGACATTGGACGTAAGCAGACTGCCCGCCTCATGCGCCTTGCTGGAGTCAGTGGAAAAGGTAAAGGCCGGTCGCCTGTGACAACTCGCAGGCCCACAGGCCCGGATAATCGCCTTGACTTGGTGGGCCGTGTTTTTCATGCCCCTGGGCCGAATCGGTTATGGGTGGGGCGACATTACCTACGTACGTACCAGTAACGGGTGCGTCTACACTGCTTTTGTTACCGATGTGTACTCCCGCAAAATTGTCGGATGGGCATTATCCGATACGATGCGGACTTCAGGCATTGCCGCTGCAAGCACTCAACCAGGCGATTGTATGCGCGCAGGAAACAACGGGACTGATTCACCATTTAGACCACGGCTCGCAGTATGTGAGCATTGTCTACAATGAGCGTCTTGCTGAGCATGGAATCACTGCCTCTACTGGGACAGTCGGTGACTCCTATGACAATGCTTTGGCTGAGAACGTCAACGGTTCTTACAAAAATGAGCTAATTCATAGGCGGTCGTGGACTGACGTGGTTGACGTTGAGATCGCGACGTTTGAGTGGGTCTCGTGGTGGAACGAATCACGGCTTCACCAAAGTCTCGGTTACCGTACGCCGGCAGAGGTAGAAGAAGAGTTTTGGACTGGCAACCCAAATCACGAGAGAATGGAAATCAAGGTAAATGCCTAGGAACAAAACCCGGGGCACTTCAGTTGCGGATTGCCCGTCCATTCGGATAGCGCATCGATGCAGCGGTGATTTGGGTAGACAGGTGGGTGCCGAACCGTGCACGCAGGGCAGGGTTGAGATCGTCGACGTTCTCGGCCATTCCGATTGGTTCGATTAGCGTGTCCCATATTGTGCGAGCTCAGCATCGTCTGCAAACATCGGTTCCGCCAGTACTAGGAACGCAAACGCGCCGAGGGCAAACGCCACAACGCTGCACTTATTTGCTTAGCCCGGCGTCGGTGCAACGTCATCTTCGCGTTGCTGAAAACAAGGAGTTTTTCCGCGAAATACCTCCCCGAGTAATCGCTGCGTAAAGCAAACGCAGAGGCCGGCGAGCTACCACTCACCGGCCTGCGAAGCATGCCTTCTAGCGCACCCCCACGTTTTCATTTTCCAGCGCAATTGCCGGGGTTGACAAAAACATAGGGACACCCCCAAGAAACGGTACACGGCGTGGGCAAGTGATGTTACCGAGTTTCGCATTGCCCGCACCAAGGTCCACCTATCGCCGATCATGGACCTCTAAGACCGATCGATCGTGTCGTACAGCGTGTCTACCTCACCGAACACAGCATTTACATCACAGTCATTGCGCCATGCTATTGCACAACAATCCCCAAATGAAGGATTGCTTGTGCACATGAATCAAGGATTCCAGCACCAGCATTCCAGCTGGCGTGACCTGATCAACAGCATCGGTGGCGTGCAGTCAATGTCCAGAAAAGGCGACTGGTACAACAACGAACACATCCAAATACGACTCAAGGGCCTGACACCGATGCAATATCGGAGCCAGGCCCTTAAGCCACTAACTGCCTAGATTTAAACCAGTCCAACAACCGGGGCCGGGTCAAGAAAAGGAAAGGCCAGGTTTCGGTTGTGGAGTCAACTAGGAAGCGTCTTGAATGCGCTTCTTCAAAGCCTCGAACTGAGAGTGAATCTCTGCCGGAACCTTTGGGCCGAGGAAAGTCAGCCACTCTTCGTTGTCGGCGATGTCATTAGCCCACTGTTCCGCAGGTGCGGTCAGGGCTTCCACGACGTCGTCAAGCGGGGTATCGAGACCGGTCAGGTCCAGGTCCTCCACGCGTGCGGTCAGGCCAGCGACGGTTTCGTCGGCTTCAACGCGTCCCTCGACGCGGTCGATGATCCACTTAAGGACGCGAGAGTTGTCGCCGAAGCCTGGCCACAGGAAGCGACCATCTTCGCCGCGGCGGAACCAGTTGACCAGGAAGATCGCTGGCATCTTGTCGCCACCCTTGCGCCCCATGTTGATCCAGTGCTGCAGGTAGTCACCAGCGTTGTAGCCGATGAACGGCAGCATTGCCATTGGGTCGTGGCGTAGCGCGCCGACCTTAGCTTCTGCGGAAGCAGCCGTCTGGCCGGATGCCAAGAGGGTACCGATCATGGTGCCATGCTCCCAGTCGAAGGCCTGGGTGACCAGCGGCACTGTGTCTGGACGGCGACCACCGAAGAGGATGGCGTCGAGGCGAACACCTTGCCAGTCGTCGTATTCCGGAGCGGCCACTGGGCTCTGCGCGATAGGCACGCAGTAGCGGGAGTTCGGGTGGGAGGAAAGCTCGTCGGACTCAGGAGTCCAATCGTTGCCCTTCCAGTCGATGAGGTGCTGCGGGTCACCTTCCAGGCCTTCCCACCAGACGTCGCCGTCGTCGGTAAGCGCAACGTTGGTGAACAGCGCGTTGCCTGGCTCCATGGTCTTCATGGCGTTCGGGTTCGAAGCATAGTTAGTGCCCGGAGCAACGCCGAAGAAGCCGTTTTCTGGGTTGACGGCGTAGAGACCGTCTTCACGCAGGTGGAGCCACGCGATGTCGTCACCGACGACCTCGGCCGACCAACCTTCGATGGTTGGCTGGATCATCGCGAGGTTCGTCTTGCCACATGCGGATGGGAATGCGGCCGCGATGTGGTAGTGCTTGCCCTCTGGGGAGGTCAGCTTCAGGATGAGCATGTGCTCAGCCATCCAGCCCTCGTCGTGCGCCATGGCGGAAGCGATACGCAGCGCGTAGCACTTCTTTGCAAGGATGGCGTTTCCGCCGTAGCCGGAACCGTAGGACCAAATTTCGCGGGTCTCTGGGAACTGGGTGATGAACTTAGTGTCGTTGCATGGCCAAGCAACGTCTTCCTGACCTGGCTCGAGTGGGGCACCGACCGAGTGGAAGCAGTGGACGAAGTCGCCATTAGTACCGATCTTGGCGAGGGCCTCTGCGCCCATGCGGGTCATGATGCGCATAGACATCACGACATAGGCGGAGTCGGTGAGTTGCACGCCCAGCTTAGGGTTCGGATCGTTGATTGGCCCCATGCAGAATGGCACCACATACATGGTGCGACCCTTCATCGCACCCTTGTAGTGCTCCAGCATTTCTTCCTTCATTGCTGCTGGTGGCGCCCAGTTGTTCGTTGGTCCTGCGCCTTCCTCAGTCTCGGTGCAGATGAAGGTGCGGGATTCGACGCGCGCGACATCGGAAGGGTTAGAGCGAGCCAGGTAAGAGTTTGGTCGCTTTTCCTCGTTGAGCTTGATGAGCGTGCCTGCCTCAACTAGTTCAGCGGCAAGGCGGTTCCATTCTTCATCGGAACCATCGGCGAAAACTACGCGCTCAGGTTCGAACAACTCGACCGCGTCCGCAATCCAGCTCAGCATTTCTTGGTTATCGGTTGGTGCGGTGCCTTCAAGGCCCTTAATTGCAGCAGCGGTCATCGCTTCTCCTGACTTGGGTGGTTATCGCCACTTCCCGCCGCAAGGGCGAAAAGTGACGGCAACCGTCTCGTGGTGGCGTTCTCATAATCCAGACTAGTCATAAATTTTTAACAATTTGCGTAGTCAAACACAATGAGATTGAGACTACCGCCACAAAAATGTCATTACCAGCGAGCTACCCCCATTCGACACAGGCCCAACCACCTGCACCGATGACAGCCCCTGGCGCCGATCCCCCCTTATCGGGGGCAGAAATGTTGGCATCACCACCACCTCGCTCCTGGGTGATGTCTGATAGCTCACCCCACCCCCTATTGGCGGGAGACTCAAGGTTTTCGCCACCATCCTGACGCTGAAAAACCTGATAAGAGCCACCATATTCCAGCGTGGATACCTGATCAACAACCCCGTCGCCATCCAAGTCCGCATAAACGGTCATGGCATGCGCCCCATATTCCGTGTGCATCTCGTTGCCACCGGCCGGGATTTCAAACTGTTGACCATCGGCCTCAAAGAGCAGTCCGCCGTCGCCAAGATCACCCACAGCAGCTACGAGCCCAATGCAGTTTTCCCACCACTTTTCCATTGCTCCCCCTGCTATTCAGCTAGCTCGGACATCGCTCGACGCACCCATAGGGCACCTGGCGAGCAAGACCGACTCTGCGCCAGCCTGACCAACTCCCCCCGCGCCCAGTTTTTTCGTAGCTGCGTCAATTTCACGGCCGCGCGAGCAAACACAACAGCCACCACAACAAGCACCAAAAGCACGCCATCCAAAACTCGACTAAACCCCACTCCCACCGCACAGGTTATAACCACTAGCTCGATTGCTAAGGTTGCATCCCACTGCCACGGCGGCTCCACGCCAAACGCCCGGCAGCCTGCCACTGGATCGTGTTCCCACCCCGACCGGTTCTGCGAAGTCTGCGTAGCTTCCAGCCGACGCACCGCCGACTCCCAGCGCTGCAACTTTGGCTCCGGCAGGGGCGCCACCGCAGGAACGCACGCTAGCCGGCGCACCACCTCCTCCACCTGCTCAGCTGCACACTGCACCGCACCCGGCACAACAGGAGAGGAAGCCCGGCTCGTCGAAACCACTTCCACCAGCCGACCGACCCCAGCAAAGGCCGCGCGCAGTTCGGCAACCTCCGCCGATTGCCATCCCGTCTCCGGCCGAACTGCCACCACGACGTCGACATCTTGCTTCCCGCGCGCAAGGATCATGCCCGGCCAAGCTAGCTGTCCACCGACTAGCGCCACCCGAGGTGAGCCAACGGCAGTGTTGAGCGAGGCGAGGTCCTGCCTGAGGGCGTCGATAAGCGGTGCACAGGCCGTCGCGTGTAAGGCAGTGAGCTGGCCGATAAGGTGACGACCTCGCGCACCAGCGACCAACTCGGGTGCCAGCTGTGCCCAGCGCGCGTCGATCGTCGCCACCGACTCCACAACCTCGAAGTGCGCCGGGCCGGCCAGGAGCCGATCACGCATCCGAGCTGTGATGGGCGCGGCATGCACCAAAAAGACCACGTCCGCACCCGCACACCCAGCGGGCCACGTGGCGCGCACCGTCCGCACTCCGGGTAGGCCCAAGCTTATTGACGTGTGCAGCGTACACGCCCCAACCCGTGGTGGCTGGGTGAGTTGTTGCAAAAGATCGTCGACACGTTCCAACAGCAGCGGATCTTCACTCGGCGCAAACTCCGCGGTGGCGTGCACAAAATATGGAAAATAGTTACTCAATAAGGAAGCCACTGACCCGTCCCCCGATGGCAGTAATTGGCGAGCAAATTGGCGCGCTTGTTGGCGAGCCCACCGCGCGCTAATCCACCATCATTGCACCCCAGAAACACAACCTCTGCAACCGCTGGAGCTGCCCGTGTTGAAGAAGTACCCCGCGACCGGGCAAAATAAACGAGATGAATATTTCCGATACTTCTAATTCCCCAGAAAATCCAAATTCCCACCCCGAAAACTCCGAACAACCGGTGGGAAGCTTGCCATTCGGTCGGCCGCTCCAGTCCGAATTCAACGACGGCCTCGACTATCCACGCCTCGGATCCGTGAGCTTCCGACGCGGCACCCTCACCGAGAACCAAGAGAAGATGTGGGAAGAAAACTGGCCCCGCATCGGCACAGTGCTTTCCGACGAGCTGATCGACATCGACCAGTGGTTTGGGCGAACCGGAGCGAAAACCATCCTTGAGATCGGCTCCGGCACCGGAACATCAACCGCAGCGATGGCCCCGCTGGAAGCGGACACCAACATCATCGCCTGCGAGCTGTACAAGCCAGGACTTGCCAAGCTCATGGGTGCTGCCGTGCGCGAAAACCTCGACAACATCCGCATGATTCGTGGCGACGGTGTCGAAGTACTCAATCGAATGTTCCGCCCTGCCTCCCTCGACGGCGTACGCATTTACTTCCCAGACCCCTGGCCGAAGGCCCGGCACCACAAGCGCCGCATCATCCAATCCGGCGTGCTGCACTTGATCGCTACTCGCCTGAAGCCAGGCGGTGTCCTCCACGTCGCCACAGACCACGCTGACTACGCCGAGTGGATCGCTGAATTGGTCAACGTCGAGCCCCTCCTGGAATTCCGGGGCTGGCCGTGGCCGGAGTGCCCACAGCTCACCCATCGGCAAGTCATCACGAAGTTTGAGGGCAAGGGTCTGAAGAAAGACCACGTCATTACCGAATTCCTCTGGCAGCGCACCGACCAGCCAGCAGCTGAAACGGAGCACACCGATGTCTAACGTGCATGAATTCACCCACTACTATGGCGATGCTCCTGTCGACTACCAGCTGCCACCAAACCTGCTCTTAGTGTGGGACGCCCCGAACCTCGACATGGGCCTCGGCGCAATCCTTGGCGGACGCCCAACTGCGGCCTACCGCCCGCGTTTCGACGCCATCGGCCGCTGGCTCGTCCACCGCGCCATCGAGCTATCGGAGACTTCCGGGGAACATATCGAGCCAGAGGCGACTGTCTTTACCAATGTGCAGGCCGGTGGTGCAGATGTCATGCGTCCCTGGGTCGAGGCGCTGCGCAACGTTGGTTTCGCCGTGTTCGCCAAGCCGAAGACGGAGCATGATTCCGACGTAGATCCGGATATGATCGCCCACATCAAGCGTCGACACGGCGAAGGCGTCCTGCGGGGAGTCATCGTGGCCTCCGCCGACGGGCAAAACTTCCGCGAAACGCTGATGGAGCTAGTGGCCGAGGGAATCCCGGCCACCGTGATTGGGTTCCACGAGCACGCGTCGTGGGCCGTCGCCCACGAGGACATCACCTTCATTGACCTGGAAGAAATTCCTGGTGTCTTCCGCGAGCCCCTGCCGCGAATTAGTCTTGACTCGCTTCCCGAAGAAGGCGCCTGGCTGCAGCCGTTCCGCCCCCTCTCCGCGTTGCTTGCGCACCGATAGATTCTTAACCCCGAAAACGAAGGGAACAACACCGAAGTGTTTTATCGTTGGGGCGAAATTGCCTATCGATTCCGAAAATTCGTGCCCGTGGCGATCATCGCAGGTATTCTGGCACTCTTTGCCCTGGAAGGAACCCAGCTAGGGATCCGAATGAGTCAGGAAGGTTGGGATGATCCCCGATCCTCCTCAACCCGCGCGGCACACATTGAGCTGGAGACTTTCGGTCGGGATAATTCCGGCGATGTCATTCTGCTGTTTCACGCCCCCGACGGCAAGACGCTGGATGACCCAGCGGTCTTCCAGCAGGCAAACACCTACTTGACCCAACTCAAGGCGGAAAACCCCGAGCAAATTGCTCATGTGACCAGCTACTTCGAGAAGAAGAACCCGAAGATGGTCTCCCCCGACCACCGCACGGCCTTCGCTGCTGTTGGCTTGCAGGGCGACGGCGAACAAACGCTAAAGTCCTTCCGCGCAGTGGAAGACAAGCTGACCCCTAGCACCGACCTGGGTGGCGCGAAGGTGGAAATCGCTGGTGCCACCGCCGTTGCTGATTCCCTAGATGAGGGAATGGCCGGCGACATCAAACGCGCCGAAGTCGTCGCACTTCCCGTGGTCGCTGTTTTGCTGATCATCGTGTTTGGCTCCGTCGTGGCCGCCGGGATGCCATTGATCGTCGGCGTCCTCTCCATCCTCGGTTCGCTGGGCGTGCTAGCTATGCTGGCCAGCCACACCCAGGTGAATGTATTCGCCCAGTCAGTGGTGACCCTGTTGGGACTAGGCCTTGCCATTGACTACGGCCTATTCATGGTCTCGCGCTTCCGCGAAGAACTCGCTGCGGGAAGAGACACCAAGACGGCTGTGGCCAACACCACGGCCACCGCCGGACAAACCGTGGTGTTTTCGGCGGGTATGGTCATCGTCGCGCTGTCCGGCCTGTTTGTCTTCCCACAAGCATTCCTCAAGTCAATCGCCTACGGCGCAATTTCAGCTGTGGGGCTCGCAGCGCTGCTCTCCATCACGCTGCTACCCGCACTGTTTGGCTTGTTGGGCGCAAACGTGGACAAGTGGTCCATCCGCAAAACTGCCAAAGATGAAAGCCAATGGGAGTCCACCATCTGGGCGCGCATCCCAGCCTGGGCCATCAAGCACTCAAAGCTGGTCACCGTCGGCATCGTTGCGGTCCTACTTGGGCTCACGTTGCCGCTGGCAGGCGTGAAGTTTGGTGGCATCAACGAAACCTATCTGCCTCCAAATAATGCAACTCGTCAGGCACAGGCCACCTTCGACGAAACGTTCCCCTCTTTCCGCACCGAGCCGATCAAACTCGTAGTCACCGGCGCAGACAACGCCCAGCTGGCGCAGATCTACCAGCAGGCGAACGCAGTCGAGGGCCTCACCGGCCGATTCGCCCCAACTAAGCCCACCAAGGATGGCACCACGGTGCTTTCCGCAGGCATCCAGGATCGCAGCCGGAACGAAGACGTCGTGAAGCAGCTGCGTGCGCTGGAGCTGCCAGATGGGGTCAACGTCTACATCGGTGGCACGCCAGCACTGGAGATCGAATCGATCGAAGCACTTTTTGAGAAGTTGCCGTGGATGGCCATTTACATCGTGGTGGCTACGTTTATCCTGATGGCGCTCGTATTTGGTTCCCTGATCTTGCCGGCCAAGGCAATCATCATGACCATCCTGGGCCTGGGCGCGACGCTGGGTATCCTCACCGCGATGTTCGTCGATGGCATCGGTGCGAACATCTTCAATTTCACCGCTGGGCCATTGATGTCGCCAGTATTGGTGCTGATCGTCGCGATTGTCTACGGGCTGTCTACCGACTACGAAGTGTTCCTGGTCAGTAGGATGGTCGAAGCTCGTCGCAAAGGCGCGACCACCGACACCGCCATCAAGTTTGGCACCGCCCATACCGGTTCAATCATCACCGCTGCCGCCCTGATCATGATTGTGGTTTGTGGCGCATTCGGGTTTTCGGAAATCGTGATGATGAAATACATCGCCTTCGGCATGATCGCAGCCCTAATCCTCGACGCCACGATCATCCGCATGCTGCTGGTCCCCGCTGTCATGCACCTGCTGCGCGAAGACAACTGGTGGGCTCCGCGCTTCGTCCAGGTCGCCGCCGACCGCATGGGCCACGGCAAACAGCCGGCAACTGTAGCGGCACCGGCCGCCGTGGCAGTACCGACGGCACCGGCCGCCGAACCGACTGCCGCAACTGAGCCGGCCGCGCCGGAAGAACACCCCATCGACATCCCACTCGAAGACCTCGACGTAGACACCACCCCCGTGCGTGGTGGCCGTTCCGTTGACGCTGACTCCGAGCTCATCCCGTTCTCCGAACTGATGAAACGCCTCCAGCAGGACTAACAGATGACTCGCACCCCAGCCCGCAGCCACGCGGTCCTACCCCGTGTGCTTCGGGCGGTCTTTTCTTTGGCAGTTCTAGCTGCACTGGCATGGTTCTTCAAAAACAACATGCCGATGGTCCGCCAAGCCTGGGATGCCGTCACCAGCGCCGATCCCGAATTTGTTGGCCTTGCCGTCATGCTAGTTTTGCTCTCGATGTTCGCGATGGCCGAGGTCATGTACCAGCTGATGCGTGCCGGTGGTGTGGACGTACGGCGTCGACAAGCCCAGGCATTGACCTTTAGCGCTAACTCCTGGGCCAATACGCTACCCGGTGGCCCGGCTTTATCGACGGTCCTCCAGTTCCGGGTCCAGCGTTCGTGGGGCGCTTCCGTGATCGTCATATCCTGGTTTGTGCTCCTCTCTGGCGCCGTGTCGACAATGTGGTTGGTAGTCCTCGGGCTGGGATCGATTGTCTTCTTAGGCGCTTCCCTGTCGCTGTATTCCCTCATTGGGGCGGGCATAGCCATGGCCTTGCTGGCCGGCGCGGTGCACTGGGCATCGGTTCACCCGCTCACGCTGGAGAAATGGACGTTGTACGCGTTGCCGCTCATCAACCGCCTCCGGCGCAAGCCCGCTCACTACGGAGAAACCGAAATCGCTGCCCACATCCGGCAGCTCGACGCAGTGCGGCTTGCTCCCGGTCGATTCGCCTGGGTGGCGCTGCTGTCTTTGGTAAACCGGGCGTTGGACCTTGCGACTCTCTGGTGTTGCATCGTCGCGGTGACGTCGAACGCCCCCTTGTGGCCCGCAGGTGATTCGGGCACCGACCTCGCTGGCGTCACGCTCGCCTACGCCACTGCGAAAATCGTTGGTGCCACCGGCATAACCCCTGGGGGCATCGGCCCCGTGGAGGCCGCGCTCACAGCCACGCTGGCGGGCGTGGGCATGACCGCGGGGTCAGCCCTGGCGGCCGCTTTGGTATACCGCCTTGTATCGTTTATTTTGCTCACCTTGGTGGGCTGGATTATCTACGCCATCGGATTGAAAGAGAAGCAATGAAATCTGCAGCCTTTGTTTTCGACGTCATCGCCATCATCGCCTTCGCTACATTCGCGCGGCTAGCGCACCAGAGCGAAGACATGCCGTTCGGGCTGTCGGGAATCCTCGAGACGGTATGGCCCTTCCTGATCGGCGTGCTCATTGCGTGGGCGACTTTCCTCGCCAGGAAGCGAGTCGCCGACACCCTGCCCTCAGGGGTCATCGTGTGGGTCTGCGCAGTAATAGCCGGTCTGGGAATATGGGCGGTCAATCACGGGCGGATTCCGCACATTTCTTTCGTCATTGTGGCCACGGTGATGTCTGGCCTGCTGTTGCTGGGCTGGCGCGGAATCGCCCGCCTTGCCACCCGTAACTCCCGCAGAGCCGTCTAGACCGCCACAGCGACAAAACCCGCATCAAACCAGCCATGTCGGCGGTTGATGCGGGTTTTGTGGCCAAACGGCAGCAAATTAACGGGTGAATGCTCCGTTGGCTGCGCGCAGAATGTTATCCAGGAACAAGAAAAGCAGGCCGATGATATCGCCGGCGAGGTCTACTGCGGTGCTGAGCATAAGAACGTATCTCCTCTAAAGTAATCAAATCTAGGAACTGCTAGGTACGTCGCACGCAAAGCGGGCAACGTTACGGCGACAGCTACTAAAACTATCAGAGTGGCATAATGGTATGCTTCTTTGGCAGATCTTGTTCCTGTTTGGTTTCAAGCTGGCGGAGGGCCTGACGGAGGGCCAACCTGGTGGAATTGGGCTCAATCATCGCGTCAATATAGCCACGTTCAGCAGCCACGTACGGCGAGGTCATGTTCTCGTCGTAAAAGTCCATGAAGACCTTCTTCATGTAGGCACGCTGGTTCTCATCCTCAATCTTCGCGAGCTGCTTGCCCTGGATCATCACCACAGCCGCAGCAGAACCCATGACGGCGATCTGCGCGGTCGGCCACGCCAAGTTGATGTCACCGGAGAGGTTCTTGGAACCCATCACTGCATAAGCCCCGCCGTAAGCCTTGCGCACGATCAGGGACACCTTAGGCACAGTTGCCTCGACCAAAGCAAAAGCGAATTTAGCTCCGCGGTGGATCAGGCCGGCCTTTTCCTGGGCCACACCAGGAAGGTAGCCAGGGGTGTCCACCACGTACACCAGCGGGATGTTATATGCATCGCAGATGCGGATGAAGCGGGCACCTTTGTCGGCCGCGTCGGCGTCGATACAGCCGGCGTTTTCCAGGGGTTGGTTCGCCACGACTCCCACCGATTTGCCGTCGATACGCGCAAATGCGGTAATGAGGTTCGGAGCGAAATTCGGCTGGATCTCCAGTAGATCGTCGGAATCAAACAGCTTAGCCAGCAGATCGTGCATGTCATAGCCGGCGTTGGTGTCGTTGGGCATGAACACGTCGAGATCTTCAGCTTGGGACACCGCGTCGTCGGACGGTGCCCAGAATTCTGGGCCCGGATCATTGCAGGTGGAGGGCAGGTGGTCGAGGAGATCCTTGACGTAGTTGAACGCGTCTTCCTCGTCCTGAGCTACATACGATACGTTGCCGTTGAGTTCCTGCTGGCGAGCGCCACCGAGCTCAGCGGAGGTAATTTCCTCACCGGTGACTTCCTTGATTACCGCCGGCCCCGTGACGTACATTTCCGCGCGACCATCCACCGCGACCACAAAGTCAGTGGTCACCGGTGCATACACCGCGCCACCGGCGGACTTACCCATCATGATCGAAATCTGCGGGCTACGGCCCGAAAGCGGCAATTGTCGACGCGCGATTTCGGAATACATAGCCAAGGAGGTCACAGCATCTTGGATGCGGGCACCACCGGAATCCTGGATGCCGATGACTGGGCAACCGATGCGGATAGCCATATCCATGACTTCGCACACCTTGCGGCCGAAGGTTTCGCCCACGGAGCCACCATAAACGGTCTTGTCATGGGCATAGATTGCTACAGTGCGCCCTTCAATCCGGCCGTAGCCGGTGACCACACCATCGGAATACGGAGCTTCCGGGTCGTCCGGGGTACGCCCCAGCGCACCGATTTCGACGAAGGTACCTTTATCCAGTAGACGTTCGATACGCTGGCGGGGGGTGGTCAGGCCAGCTTCGTCACGCTTGGCACGGGCCCGCTCGCTGCCCGGGTCCTGCGCCTTTTCTAGGCGCGCGCGCAAGTCGGCGAGCTTTTCCGCGGTGGTATGTCCAGTCACTATCGAACCACTCGTTTCGGTTACTAGATGATCGCTTACTTCTCCCCAAGCTGTTCAATGCGACGCGTCAAGTGGGCGCCGACCTTGCCAATCTCGGGTTCGTCCACAACTGCGAGGTGGTCGCCACGCAGATGGACGATTTCTAACTCTTCCACGATAGCCGACCAGCCACCGTCTTCCTTAATTGTGGCATAGCGAGGCTCCAATTCGATCGCACCATCGTGCATCCGCTCCGCGCGGAACAAAATCACCGGCAGGTCCAGCCCTGCCCAGTTTTCAAATTCGATCTTGTCCAAAATGCGGTTATCCACAAACGATGCCCGCTGGTGTTCGAGCACCCCAGCTGACAGCCCGTGTTCGGAGGCATCGGTGGTGGCCAAGAATTCACCGAGCATGGCGATCAGGGCGTCTTCCCCAGCCGTGTCCAGCAGTTCGTACGGCACTGGGAAATCCAAACCGTAGGTCTTCTTGGCAAAGCTTGCGTACCGCTCCCAACGCGCGCGGGTCTCTTCCGGGGTGTCCGGCACGTTTTCTGCTGGCTGTACGGTATCCAACAGTGCTACCAGGGCAACGTCAACCGCGGAATCTCGGAGCTGGTAAGCCACCTCGTATGCCAAAGCGCCACCGAAGCTCCATCCGCCGAGGATAACTGGCAGACCATCGGAGTACTTCTCGATTTCCTGGAGATAGGCCGCCGCACGATCATGCAGCGTGCCCTCCAGGCGCTCCACGCCGTAGACCGGCACGTCTTCTGGTAGTCGACGCATAAGTGGCTGGTACACCACCGACGAACCACCCGCAGGGTGGAACATGAACACCGCTGGCTTCTGAGAGCCTTCCGGACGAGGTCGCAGCACCCGAATGTTGCCTTCCACCTCGGTTTCAAGTGCCTCACGCACGACATCTGCCAGCGGTTCCATGGTTTCTGCAGCGAGAACATCGTCCACGGTTACCACCGCACCCGAGCGTTCCGAAAGTCGAGCTGCGATCTCGGCAGCTTGCTCTTGTTCCAATTCAGGCAGGGGGGAGGTCACTCCCGCGGCGGCTTTGCCCGTGATCGTTGCCCAGGTAGCAAACACCAAGCGTTCCGACGCGTCACGCGGCGCCACTCCGACGCCCCCCTTCTTTTCCGCAGGCGCTGGCTTGTCGACGCCCTCCGGCGTGGCTTCTGCCAGAACAGCAGTCTCAGCAGGACGGTTCGATCCGTCGCGCTGCGCCACCATTTCTTCTACGAGGGCGACTACGTCGGCGACAGAGGCGTCGCGAAGCGCTTGCACCTGCAGTTCAGGGATCTGGAAGTCATTTTCGATGCGGTTTTTGATCCGCATGCCCATAAGCGAGTCGAGCCCAAGGTCGATGAGTGGGAGTTCGCGTGGCAGGTCTTCCACGTCGTAGCCCATGGCCTCGGAAACGATCGTGCGCATGCGCTGCTCGACGGTTTCGCCGCTCGTAGGGTCCCAGTGCACGGCGTCGACCACAATCTCGTCGACTGGTGCCGAGGTGCGAGTGTTGGGGGTCACCAGGGCAGACTCAGACTTGTTGCTGAGGCCCAGAGAGCTAGCGAAGCCCTCAGCGATCAGCGTCAAACCTTCCGCCCCTTGGCGATATACCGCCAAAGTGATGCCGCCCAAGTGTTTGGTGGCAATCGTGGTGATGTCACCGGATGTCGGCAACGGAGTGCGTTCCTCCGTGGCAACCAGCTCAATTTCGGAAGCGATTTCCCGGGCCGCGGCCTCCATGAGAGCTTCCGTGCTAGGCACGAGTTCAGCCCGGGAAGCAAACGCGACGGAACCGTCCGGCAAGGCAACCTTGTGTCCAGGCATACCTGCATTGCCGGCAGAAGACGGGCGGGCTGCGGTCCAATAGCGTTGGTGCTTCCAGGTGATGTGAGGGACGTCGAGGCGCGGGCCGGAACCGACGATGGCTTCAAAGTTGATGTCCGCACCAGCGCAATACAGCTTGGCCAAGAGATCACGCAGCGAATCCGCGGCAGGCACTTTTCGTTTGAGTGCGTAGAGCAGTTGGGAATCTCCCGCGCCCACGGACAATGCCGTGTTCATCATTCCCATGAGGGCAACTGGGTTCGGGGAAATCTCCACCAGCATGGTGTGCCCGGCAGCGAAGGCCTGCTGGGTGGATTCGAGGAACCACACCGAGCCGCGGGTACACCGCAGCCAGTAGTCCACATCATGCACAACCTCGCCAGGCTGGTACACCTTGCCCTTATCTACCGAGCTAAACAGTGGGATCTGCAAGGGCAGCGCCGTGATGTCAGCGGTTTCAGCTGCGAGCTCACCCAATAATGGCTCGACTGCAGAGGTGTGTCCTGCGCCCTTGACATTGAGGGCACGCGCAAACTTCCCTTCGGCTTCGAGGATCTCCACGAGGCGAAGGACTTTCTCGCGCGGTCCGCCGACGGTAGTCATACCCGGACCGGCATATACTGCTGGTTCGATCCCGGTGAATTCCGGGTTTTCTTCGATAAACGAGGCCAAAGCCTCCGCGGAAAACTCCACGAGCGCCATAGCGCCGAGCTGGTCTTCGGGCAGGGACTTTTCCCCTTCACCCATGAGACGGGAACGATGGCAAGCGATCTGCATGGCATCCTTGGCGCTTAGGCCTCCAGCCGCGTAGGCGGCGGCAATTTCGCCCATGGACATCCCCATGACCGCTGCTGGCTTCGCCCCGAAGCTTGCCAACAGATCCGTCATAGCGATTTGGATTGCCGTGATGCCTACCTGCGCCGTTTCGGTGTCATAGGTCTGTTCGTCATCGTTAATGATGTCGACGAGGGACCAACCAGACTCGAATTGGATCATCTCGTCCAACTCCGCAATGCGAGCAGCGAACAGCGGCGAAAGTTCCAGCATGTCCTTGGCCATCTTGCGGTGCTGCGAGCCGAAACCAGAGTAGACAAATACTGGCCCAGTAGTCGCTGGCGCATCGGCAACGGCGATGCCTACGCTCTTTTTGCCTTGTGCCACGAGACGCAGTCGGTTGACGGCTTCTTCGACGGTGGGGGCGTCGACAACCGCCCGCGAGCGGCCATGGTTGCGACGCGCTACCGAACGCGCCACCAGTGGCAAATCAGCGTCGCTACGCCCCTCCAGGAAATCCGCCAGGTCGGCCGCAGCTTGTCGACGCCGCGATGGCAACATGCCAGACACCGGCAGCAATACCCCGGTCAACTGCGCGTCGACGTGACTGCTCGGGGCATAGTCCTGTTCCCGGAATTCTTGCACGACCACGTGGGCGTTGGTGCCACCGAAACCGAAGCCGGAAACACCGGCGATTTTCAGGCCGGAATACTCAGGCCATTCCCGCGGATCTTCGACGACCTCGAGCTTTTCTGCCTCGAAGTTGATGTAGCGGTTGGGCCCGGAGTAGTTGATCGAAGGTGGCAGCGTGTCGTGCTGCATCGCGAGCACAACTTTTGCCAAGCCAGCAGACCCAGCGGCGGCCTCAGAGTGGCCGATGTTGGACTTAATCGAACCGAGCAAAGTGGGCTCGAATTCGTCGCGACCAGCTCCAAGGACCGCCCCTAGCGCAGTGGCTTCGATAGGGTCACCAAGGATCGTGCCCGTGCCGTGCGCCTCGACGTAATCGACCTTCGCTGGGTCTACGCCTGCGTCGGCATACGCGCGACGCAGGACGTCTACCTGGGCTTCTGGATTCGGAGCAGTCAAACCGTTGGAGTGTCCGTCAGAGTTCACCGCGGATCCCTTGATAACGGCCAGGATCTTATCGCCGTCTTCGAGGGCTTCCTCGATGCGCTTGAGCACGAAGAGGCCAGCACCGTCGGAACGTACGAAGCCGTCGGCGTCATCGGAGAAGGCATGGATTCGGCCGGATTCTGAGATCACGCCGAGTTCGCCGAATGCCGTTGAGACGAACGGAGATGCCAGCAAATTAACTCCACCGGCGATCGCCAGGTCAGCGTCGCCAGTGCGCAGCGCACGCACCGCATCGTGGATGGCTACCAGCGAAGACGAACAAGCCGTATCGACAGACACCGAGGGGCCACGGAAATCAAAGGCGTAGGACACCCGGTTCGGGATAATCGAGCTCGAAGTCCCGGTCAGTGCATAAGGGTGTGCCTCCGCTGGATCGGAGACGATGATCATGCCGTAATCGTTGTTGCTCGACCCGATGAAGACGCCCACCGGTGCACCACGCAGCGAACTAGGCGGAATGTGGGCGTGCTCGAGTGCCTCCCAGGTAAGCTCCAACGCAAAACGCTGCTGCGGATCCATATTGGCGGCTTCGACTGGTGAGATCCCGAAGAATTCGGCGTCGAAATCCCCCAGGTCTTTCAAATAGCCACCACGCGTGTTATTTTCGGCGATTTTACGGGTCATTACTTCATCAGCCGAATACTCCGACCACCTGCCGATAGGCAGCTCAGAGGTGGCATCCACGCCGTCGACGACGAGTTCCCACAACTCCTCCAGGGATGAAGCCCCCGGGAAACGCGCTGCCATACCGACGATCGCGATGTCGTGCGACCCCGTCTGGGCAAAGGAGGTAAACCGCTGAGATTGAGCATCCGCGGTGAAAGTTCGTGGGCCGTCGATAAGGCGGGTGGCCAGGGCTTCGATCGTGGGGTATTCGTAGGCGATGGTGGCGTCGAGTTGCACGTCGAGCTTGTTCTCCAGCTCGCCGGACATGAGCACCACATCGCGTGAGCTCAAGCCGTAAGACTGCAGCGACTTATCGTCTGCGATTTCGCTAGTCGGCACTCCAGTTGCCCCGGCGACCCAGTGCCGTAACCACTCTTTCAGCTCGGTTACGGTCATCTTTGCTGATGCCTCGCTGGAGTCCATGCTGGATCTTCACCTCTTAGTCGAAAATGTGCAGGTTAATAAGCCTCTCTGTTCCTAGGCTACCTACAAGGACGTACCTAGAGGTGTCGAGACAGAAAGGCTGTTAGTTAAAAATTCGCGCCCGCGCCCGTTTTTGTTACACAGTTGTGAACTTTTAACCGTGCTCACGACCTTAGCAGCGCGCCACCACCTGGTGGCTGTTCGCTGCAGGAAACAGGGCCGAATTCACGAAGTTGCGAGTTCGGCCCACCGCCTCGACTAGCTTTCTTGCTCAGCCAAGTAGGACTTCGCGATCACACGGCGGGCGATCTTGCCACTGGAGCTGCGATTGATGGCCTCCGGGGCGACAATCTTGATGTCATGTGGACGGATGCCATGCGCCGAGGTCACGGCCTCTCGAATTGCTTCAATAGCGGCGGCGTCGCCGTCGGTGGACTTATCGACATCACGCTCAGCGATAATCACGAGGCGTTCAACATCGTCGCCTTGGATCGCAAACGCAGCGATGGCTGCTGGTCGCAGGTGGTCGGTGGCTTGCTGAGCGGTGAATTCGATGTCGACCGGGTAGTGGTTACGCCCAGCGATCACGATGAGGTCTTTGAGCCTGGACGTAAGGAAAACCTGGTTTTCGATATAGGTTCCCAGGTCGCCGGTAGCCATCCACAGTGCCTTTTCCGGTACTCCCTCAGCCCGAGAGTTCTCCGCCAACCGGCCAGCGAGCTGGTTGCGGAAGGTCTCCTGGGTCTCGTCCTCTCGTCCAAGGTAGCCCACGGCATTGTTCTCGCCGTAGACCCAGAATTCGCCGATGACCCCGTCTGCGACTTCCTGCTTGGTCTCTGGGTCGACGATGATCATGTGCATCGAATTGTTCGACTCACCACAGCCGGTAAATGGCGTGGTGTTCTCCCCCGGCTCGTCTTGGAATTCGGCCCGACCCTGCGCCAGGGCCTCCCGATCAAAGTGCTTGATGAGTGGCCGGTTGTCGGTCTGTGGCGTAGATACCAGCAGGGTCGCCTCGGCCATACCGTAGGAAGGGCGCAGTGCCTGACGGTCCAGACCATAATCCTTAAAGACGCGGTAGAAGCTCTCCAGCGCGTGCATCGTCACGGGTTCGGATCCGACGATCATGCCATCAACAGCCGAAAGGTCCAGCTCTTCACCTGCCGCAGGCACGCCGAAGCGGGCGCCCAGCTCAAGCGCGAAGTTCGGCACGACGGTGTAGACGTTGGTGTCTGCATCGCGACGCGACATCTGCTTGATCCACCTGCTTGGCTGTTGGATGAAATCGCGTGGATTCATCAGGTCGAATTCGACGCCCAGGATCGTGACGAATGCCGCGAGGATCATACCCATGTCGTGGTGCAGTGGGATCCACAGGCTCAGACGCATCGGCATTTTCAGCTTTGCGGCGCTGAAGATTTGCAAGACGTTCGTGACAATATTGCGGTGGCTGAGCATTACGCCCGCTGGCATGCGGGTGGAACCAGAGGTGTACTGCAAGAATGCCATCGTATCCACAGGCTGCTGCCCCGTGCGGGCCAAGCGCTGCATGTACTCGGGGTGCGCCATCGGGCTGGTCCAGGCTTCTGCGGTCGAATCCGGCAGAGCATCAACTGCGAGGACGCGCGGGCGTTCCGCCGCTGGCAGCGCGCCGAACAGCTTGCGCACTGCGCCTGCCGACGTCTTATTTGTACACACAATCTGTGGGCGAGCATCAGCGAGCACAGCGTTGAGGTGATCCGAGTGCCCCGGCTCATTCGGGTCGTAGAGCGGTACTGGCACCATGCCGGCATACATCGCGCCAAGGAAGCTGAAGATATACTCGGGGCTGTTTCCGGCCAGGATCGCTACGCGATCGCCGAGCTGCCCTACTTGCTGCAGGCGTGCCGCGACGACCTTAATGCGAGTGTTCATCTGGGTGCGGGTGTACACCATCCGGTTGCCCGCTTTGTTGTCGCTGTAATCCCAGAAGATCAAGCATTCCCGATCACCGCCACCCTGCGCCAAGTCTGCTTGGTAAATCATTTCGCACATCGCAGGCAGCGTTAGCTGCGGAGGCAAAACGATGTTTCCTTGTTCGTTAAAGAATCGGCCCATTGCGGCGTTGATATCCATACCTGCTCCTCGCGGGGTTAAAAGTGCTTTTCCAATAGCTGTTATGAAGTTGTATTTACCCTACCGGCAATAATTCGGTATACAAAAGCAATTATCTCGGCGTGGCGGTTCAGTGTTACCGCCAGCGCACATAACGGCGCCCGCCGGGCCTAGTCGTGTTCGGCTAAGCCCGGCGGGAGAGTTGTGGCCCATTAGGCGTCGATAAGCCCGGTGGCCCAGCCGATCAACCACTGGGTGGTGGTGCTGCCAGGGAAAACGTTTGGATTTGTGGCGTACTGTGCGTGCACGGCGTTCGCGGCGATGAGCGCCTGAGCTCGCTGTACTGCGTTGCCGATCCCTAATGGGGCGTCGCAGATGTGGTCGTCTGGTGCACAAATATCCATCACTCGGTCGTTGAGGACGCCGTAGCCTCCCACTCGTGGCCCTCGCATGGTGGCCCCCGGCATGATCGTTTGGGTCAGTTGGTTCAGCAATTGCAGCGAAACTTCTGCACCGACACCAGCAACCGGGTTACCTTGGGCCTGGCCCACACCAGGCTCACGGCGGCCATCCGCAACGACGGCTACCCCGCGGATCCGTTCAGCTGGGACAACTCCTTGCCCTGCCCCAATCTGATTAGCGATGTCCCCTACAATTACCGCCCCTTGAGAAAAACCCATGAGGATGAAATCTGTTTGCGGGCAATCCTTATGCATGATGCGCAGCTCGGCTTCATACTTAGAGGTACCTTCTTGCCGCGACTGGTCATAGCTCATCTCATGCTGGGCATTAATGTTTTTGAACTGCGCGGTGTACGGCAAGGTCCAGACCTTCACTTTGTCCATCGGGTAGCGCTGCTGGAGAGGCTGCGTCACCGTAAGCATGAAGGATGCCGGGTTTGCCTTGGGGTTGATCGGGTCGTCGTTGGCTACAGACTCCCAGGTACCAGGGGCCGCCAGAACCTCCACGTCAGGACACCACGCCGGCTGCGCTGGTTGGCTGGACTGAGGCGGAAGTGGCAATGGCGGGATGATGTCAGTCTTCTTGGTGGTATTCAACCAGTTGACCACACCAGCACCGATTAGCACCAGGACCACGACCGCGGCCACAACAGTCAGGAACTTCTTCATGTGTTAGCAGTACCCGTCTTTCGCGGCCTTAGTGATGATGTCTGCGACTTCCGCTGGCTTTTTGTCCGTGCGCTTTTGCTCCACGACCTGCCCCGCGATCGCACCGATGAGGTAATTGTCTTTCTCGTTTAAGCAGACCTGGCTGGCTGCTCCCAGCATTTGGTCTTCAATACCTTCAACGCGGATTCCCTGTTTCTTAAGCTCATCCAAGTATTTGCTTTCCGAGTCAGTGCGCTTGGGCCCGTCGCTCGGCAGCGCGGAAATCTCGACGGCAGCCTCGTCGCGGGGGCGTGGCGCAGCCCCCACCGGCGCGTCGTTCTGCCTTGGCGACGCCGTGGCGCTCGGCGATACACTCGCGCTTGTCGACGCAAGTGGCGCCTTACTCAGCGGCGCAACGCTTACTGCTGTAGCTGCTTGGTTGTCTACCGTGGCACCACCGCCGCAGCCTGCCAGCAGCAGGCCTGCCGTGATGATTACAAGGCTTCCGCCTAGTTTTCGCATGGTGTCCTTTCGGTCGACGTCTTCAACTGGATTTAGCGTGGCTCTTCGACAATACGCCCGTTGAGCTGCTTGATGGTGCCGTGCTGGAAGGTCTGCTGATCCCCACCAGCCGGAACCTTGGTGAGGTCAGAGGTTGGCCAGCCATAGCGACCATTCTCCCAACCGTTGGCACCCCAGGTGTCACGGATAGCACCATTCATGACCACGTGGGCGCCCGTAGCGGCGTTCCAGTAGATGGAACCATTTTCGAAGTTTTGCAACGCACCACCAGGGATCAGGAACTCATCCGAGGTTGGGGCTCCGAGCGCAGACTTGACGGTGTTGAGCTCGCCGTACTTCTCGGCAATCTTGCCACGTACGTAGAAGGATTCGTTCGCCTTGTTACGCACGACCCAACCGCCCTGGAACTTCTGGACGATAGCACCGTCAATAGTCTGTGGCGCTGCGGTTGGGTAGCCGAGCACGCCGGTTTCCCAACCCTGTCGGCCCCAAGCGTTGAACATGTCAGCTGGGATCTCCTGGGCGTTGGTCTCGTGGGTCCAGTAGATCACGCCGTGCTGGAATGTCACGAAGCGACCCTTGCCGTCCGGAGTGGCGATCTCATTGGACGTCGGGAAGCCCAGCCAGGAATCGGTGGCGCCCATCTCGGCGTAACGCGCACTGATCCGGCCCTGCAGGACGTGAGCACCAGTCTCGGCAGACCAGAACGCGCGCCCCGTGCTGAAGTCTTGGGAAACACCGCCCTTGACCTGGTACTCATTGTTCAAGCAAGCGCCCCATTGCGCACCCTTGGTTGCTTCGGCGATGGCGCCGATAGTGGTGCAGTCCGCACCGCGGTCTTCCTTCTTCAGAGCAAGGGAGTCAGCGATGTATGGCCACGCCTGCGACATCTCGAACTGCCAGTATGGCCAGTTGTGGATACCCGATGGGCGGAACTGTGCCACCACCGGTACACCCGCGCGATTAGCTCGCTCAACGAAGGTTTGGGTGGTCATGCGCGAGATGACCTCGAGCCCCTTACCGGCTTCGTTGGATGGGCCAGTGGCAACAGAACCTGGCTTGCCGAAGTCATCGACACCGTTACCTGCAGAGACGTAAATGGTCTTGCCCTTGAGTGCTTCGATACCCAACTTTGGATCGTTGTCGATCCAGCGCTGGTTGATCGGCCGTCCCCACATGTTATCGACGTTGTAGCCGCCCCCCTCAACCAGGGCGCCACGCAGCATGTCTGGCATGCCAGTGGACGTGGTATCGAGGTAACCCGAGAAGGAACCAACGAAGTTGAACATATCCGGGCGATGCTGAGCCAGGTTCATCGCCGCGGTGCCACCCATGGACAATCCGGTGATGGCGCGCTGTCCGTTCGAACGGTAACCATTTTGCAGCACGGCCGGCAGCTCGTTGAGCAGGAAGGATTCCCACTTGTAGTTCTTGTCCTTGGCTGGGCCTTCCCAGTCGGTGTAGAAGGACGCTTCGCCACCGACCGGCAGAATCACATTGACGTTCTTGTCAGCGTAGAACTGCTCGATATTGGTGTGGATCGTCCACCCGTTCTCAGTGTCCACGGCACGCAGGCCATCTAGCGCCCACACCTCAGGGAACTTCGCCTTCGGGTTAGAGTGCCAGTCACGCGCCAATAGAATCTGCACCTGAATTGGGTGCTCCGGCATCGCTGCAGAGTTGATGAACACAGCTACTCGACGATCGGTGAGCCACTCGACGCGATCAATCGAAACTCCGGCTGGCAGCCCCTCCAACTTTGGGTGGTCCGTCTTGATAGGGGTACGCTGCGGCACCTCACCTGGATCGAGGTAGTCCGAGATTCCGGTTTGCTTCTTGACACCACCAAGCAGATCCGAGCTGCCGGAGCTTTGCGCCTGAGCGACGAGAGGAGCGTTAAGAGGGCTCAAACCAATCGCGATAGCGACAGGAACCGCCGCCAGGGCTAGTTGAAGGGAACGTCGCCGAGCAGAGCGAGTTTCACGCATGGAAATTCCTTTTGTTGAGATGTGAGGATATACATGTGGAACGCACCGCACCCCCGTGTGCTTGCAGTGTGCTTGCGCGGAGGCGCGGTTGTGCTAGGCCACGAGCCCGAAAGTTCCCCGCTTCCGGCCGGCGTGACGCAGCGTATAAATTTTTCGCCGCTTGCGGTTGTGAATGTCATCGGGCTCGTGTGGGCGAGACCAGTTAGTTCAAAACCGAAGACTGCGTCAAGTTTAAGTTCAACTTTAGACTCTGACGGTAGTGACACACCAGTACCCCCAAGTTATTTTTGGGACTAGTGGGACTTTCGGGGTTAGTTGGTAGGGACGTCAGCTATGGTGCATGAAAGTGCAGAAAACCCCGGCAAAACCACCAATTCTGGTAGTTTGATGCACCATAGATGACACGGCCCAAGCATCAGCCCCGCCCCCAAACGCAAAACTGCCACCTACCCGAAAGTAGGTGGCAGCCTGATCAGTTAGCTTTTACCAAGCACCCATGACGTCCAAGACACGGTTGCGGGTCTTCCACAGCTGGTCGTTCCAGATGCCCCAGTTGTGGATGCCGGTTGGGGCGTAATCGGCGGTGACGTTCAGTCCGGAACGACGTGCCTTACTTTCCCATGCGACCGTCGTCATGCGCGAGAGGGCTTCGAGGCCCGAACCCATGATGCGTTCATTGATCGGGCGGTTCCAATCGCCAGGTCCCCAAGCACCGGTGGCCGCGGAGATGTAAACATCCTTGCCTGCCAGGCCGGCCATGTTGTAGTACGGGTCGTTTTCGAAACGACGTGGGCTGATGATAGCGCCGTACATGGCGTTGATGTTGAATCCGCCCGAGTCAAGAAGTGCGATGCGCAGCAGGGTTTGCATGCCTGGAGCGGTAGTGGTCAGGTATCCCGACCAGGACATTGCCTGGCGGAACTGGCCTGGGTGGCGGGCTGCGAGGTTAAGCGCGGCGGTGCCGCCCATGGACAGGCCGGCGATCGAGTTGTTGGTCGGCGAAACGCCGAAGTTCTGCTGCAGGTATGCCGGAAGTTCCGCGGTCAAGAAGGTTTCCCACATGTAGGTGCGGGACCCGCCCGAAAGCTGCGAGGACATCATCGGCTGGCCGTTCCAGTCTGTGTAGAAAGACCCAGCGCCACCTACCGGCATGATCAGGGTGAGGTTAGAATCGACGTAGGCAGGAGCTGCGTTGACGTACTTAGTCCATCCGGTTTGGTTGTCGTCGGCGCGCATGCCGTCGAGGAGGTAGAAGCCGGCATCGCCACCGCGTTGTGCTGGTTGGATGAGCACTGGGATGTTGCGTCCCATGGCTGGGGAGTAGACGTCGCATCGCTGCACCCAGTACATCGCGGCATCCCAGTCACAGGCGCCGGTAGCGTCTGGGCGGAGCCAGTCGCGGTTGTCTGCGTGTGCGACACCGCCACCGATGACCGCCAAGCTAGCGGCGGTCGCGGTGGCTACCATCGTCGCCGCTAACTTCTTAGTTGCTTGACGCAGTCGAGCTGCAATCTTCATGTTTCTCCTCGGTGTACAACCAGCTTTCAGCCAGCCTTTTGCGGCAGCACTAAACTAATAGTGACCAATTCGTTACTGTTTTGAACTTACACCAATAGGCTGCCTATGCAAGCCCCAGTTGGAAAGTTAGTTCACTGCTGGAAACATCGGAGAAACGTACACCGCCATTACAATGCAGGCCACCCAGAGGATTGCCAACGTCTGCAAAGTGCGGTCTGACAAGGCAAGTTCGTCCGGGGCCCCACCATCTCCGCGATCGACATCTGCTGCGAAACGCAAAATGGCAATCGTGAACGGAACCATGGAAATTTGGTACCAGACAGAACCATGCGCCTCAGTGATTCGGCTCATGTCAAAGCCCCACAGGGCGTAGGACATCACGACGGCGGTAGCAGACAGCGTCCAGACGAACCGCAGGTAAGTGGGGGTATAGCCTTCGAGCGACTTGCGGATCTTCGCGCCGGTACGCTCCGCGAGCAAGATCTCCGCATACCGCTTACCGGAGGCCATAAACAAAGAGCCGAAGGCTGCGACCAGCAGGAACCACTGCGACAACACGATTCCGGCAGCCACACCACCGGCCATGGTGCGCAGCATAAAGCCGGAGGAAACCAAAGCGATGTCGATCACCGGCTGATGTTTCCAACCGAAGCAATAGCCCAGCTGCAGTGCCAAGTAGACCGCGACGATGATCGCCAGCGAACTGCCCGCCGAGGCCAGGAACGACAACCCGATTGCCCCAGCCATGAGCACGATTGCCATGACGTACGCCAAAGAAACAGGAAGCACGCCCGCCGCAATTGGACGGAACCGCTTGGTGGGGTGGGCCCGGTCCGCTTCCACATCGCGAGCATCGTTGATCAGGTAGATCGCGGAAGCTGCCATGCAGAAGGTAGCGAAAGCGATGGTGACGTCGATAAGCGTGCGCTGGTCGAGCAACGCCTCCGAACCTGCGGCCACCGGTGCGGCCAGAACGAGGACGTTTTTAACCCACTGCTTGGGGCGCAGGGCCTTGATCATGCCGTCGGCAAGGTTTTTCGGCGGGCGGCGCTTCTTCAGGGTGTCGATGCCTTCGGTGTGCGGTTCCGAGTCGCCGAACCGTTGCTCGGGGTGAGTCATGCGCTCCTCTTCTCAATTTCGCTAGCCGCAACCGCGGTGGCGGCGCCCAACGCAGCGCCGGTAGCGACGTCTGTTGGGTAGTGAACTCCAAGTACCATACGCGACAGCATCATCAACGGCACGCCCAGCAGTGGCCACTTCTTCCCCAACAGCATCGACAGGCTCACGAGCGCAGCCGTGGTCGAGGTGGCGTGCGAGGAAGGGAAACTCAAGCTTGACGGCGTACCAACCCCAATCTCGATCCGCGGATCCGTGGGGCGCGGACGCCGCACAATGCGCTTAATCACAACGCTAGCCGCATGGCTCACGAAGGCCGCCCCGACAAGCGCTACCCACTTACGTCGCCGAGGCTTATCGACGACCGCCCCCGCCGCACCAAGCGCCAACCAACCAGCGGCATGCTCACCGAACAGACTCATCCCACGCGCGGTGCCGACGACCCCTGGCCGACCTAGCAATGCGCGCTGCACCTCGACGAGGATGTCAGCTTCTTTACTCGACTTGCTAAACATTGAAGATCTTCCCCCAGGCCGCTCGGCTGGTTAGTTGTGGGTGGGCAGCGCGGTACTTGTCCTGCAGTTCGCTGAAGCGCTCAGCCACTTCCTTCTGGAGGCGTCGTGACTCTTTCCACAGTTCCTCGGCCTTCGCGCGGTCGCGCTTGCGGTAGACCACGCCGCGGCCGTCAGCCGTGGTAACCGTGGCGCCGTCGAGACGCGACAGCGAGAACCAACGAGCATTAATTGGCGCGAGGTTTGCCTGAGGTACTTCGTGATGCTCCGGGTTTTCCTTGGTCAGGGTGTGCTTCAGACCTTTAAGCGCCCACACGGCCTTCTTTACCGGAGCCAAGCGACCACCGATGTCATTGATTGGAACGCCCGGAGCTCCCGAAGGCTTGGGCAGGTCGGCAGCGGTTGGCAGCACCACGGCATCAGAGAACTGTTTGCGAATCGCGTTGATGCGTGGCAGCGAAGACTCGAGAATGTCGAAGAGCTGGTCCGGGCCCGCGAGGAAGTCTTTCATCGCTTCGTTTTGGATCGCAACGGTGGAGTACTCCATGCAGACCAGGTGCTTGACCGTAGCCTTTTGCATGGACTTGATGATGCCGTCCACCGGGCCAGTGTGCTGCAGCGCAGCCACGATCAGGCGATTGCGTAGGTGGAAATAGGCTTGCCAGTCGATGGCGTCATCCTTGTCCGACCAGGCCATATGCCAGATCGCGATGCCTGGCCAAGTAGCGGTTGGGTAACCGTGGTCACCCGCACGCAGGCCGAACTCGGCGTCGTCCCACTTAATGAAGAGCGGCAGTGGCTGGCCGATTTCTTCGGCGACAACACGTGGAATCATGGTCATCCACCAGCCGTTGTAGTCGACGTCGATACGGCGGTGTAGGTCGCAGGAGTTGCGCGTGCCTGGCTTGTCGCCCGGCTTGCCGCGATCAGACAGTGGGTGCTGGGCGAAGTCGTGGTCGTAGTGCACGTATGGTGCAGACGTCCACATGAAGTCGTGGCGCCCCACAACCTCACCCATGGAGTGCAGGTGGCTGCGTTCCTGCAGGTTCAGCATCTGACCACCAACCAGGATCGGGGACTTCGCGTAGCGGGCTGCCTGCAGCGCGCGGAGGATGGAGTCCGGCTCGATGGCGATGTCGTCATCCATGTATAGGATGTATGGGGACTTCTTCGCCCCTGCCTCACCAGCACCATCGACGCCACCGAGAGCCTCAAACATGATGCGGGAATAACCGCCGGAGCCACCAAGGTTACCCTGGCGGAACTCGAAGAAGCGGTCCCCAAAGTGCTCGGTGGCAGTCTGGTAACCCGGCTCATCGGCTGGGTGCTTGTTGCCCTGGTCAGGCATGATGACAGTGTCGATCACAGCGTCAACGGCAGGGTCACTTGCCAGTGCTTCCAGGGCCGCCACGGCGTCAGCTGGGCGATTGAACGTCGGAATGCCAACGGTGACACGCTTTTCAAACGGCCCTACCTGAGTGCCATTCGGCAGGGTCTGCGGGCCAGGGGCGACTGGGGCCCACCAGCCCGCTTCCTTGATTGTCGTCTCGGTTTCGGCGGTGATGTCGAACCAGATCCAGCCACCGTCTTCAAACGGTGCTAGGGAAATTTCAAACTCGCCCGCCCCTGTAACCAGGTCACCTTCGACCGCAATACGGGAGCCGTCGATCTTGGAGCGGTAGATGTCTACGCGAGCTTCGCCCTCCAGCTCGACTTTCAAAATCACCGAAGAAAGCTGAGACCAGCGACGCCAGTAGCTGGCGGCAAAGGCATTGAAGTAAGTCTGGAAAGAAACCTCTGCCCCGGCAGGAATGGTGAGGGAGAATCGGTCGGACCAGGTAGCGCGTTCTTTATTCTGCTCGGCTTCGAGCAAGTACAGCGTGCGCACGTCCTGTGGCTCGCCACGCTTGGGCAGCAGGACTCTTTGCAGCTGCTCCACTGCCTTCTTCGTACCTTGCGAAGAATCGCTCATTGCCAACCTTTCAATCACGTATTTCGCTTCGTATCCAGATTAGTTGCCCGCGGGGTGAATCTGCGGTTTCACCCGCGCTTGCGTTAGACATTTCGTAGGCCCAGGGCCACAATAGTGCCATGAAGCGCATTCTCGTCGCAGTCATTACCATTATGTTCGCCCTGTTGGGCCTACCTCAAGCAAGTGCGGCCACCGTGGATGTAACGGTGTATTCCCAAAGTGGTGAACTCAGCGACGGCGATCGCAGCTTCTTGACCACGGAAACCGCCAAGCTCCAATTTCCCGAGCAGGTGAAACACGTACACTATGTGCTTCTCACTACAAATGACTCGAAGTTCAACGACACCGTCGAAAAGTTCGCGAAATCGGAGCACCCCGATTGGGTCTCGAGCGATCAGAAGAAGTGGGCACCTGGTGTGCTCATTGTCGCGGTGGGGCTCGACCCCCGTCGCAATGGCATTTACTGCGGTGATGACGTGTGCGCAGCACTCAACCTCGACGGCAACAGCCACCTAGAAAAGTCCCTCGATGCTGGCAAAGATTCCTTTAAGTCCGGCAGGTACGCCGCCGGACTCTTCGCTATGACCAAAGCCTCGCTCGAGGAATCTTCTGGAATTGGTGGCTGGATTGCCGGCGGGATGGCCGCTCTCGGCGGGTTCATTGCCCTGATCGCCACGCCGATTGTCATCCGTCGCAACAAGATCAAGAAGGCCCGCGAAAACTTCGACTATATTTCCAAGCACTATGCGGATGTCGCCCAGCGTTTCAGCGAGATTGACATCATGGCGCATAACCTGTCCTCGCCGCTTGCCGACGAAAAACTGCGCCGAGAATTCAATGAGGTCAAGAGTCAATTCCTTTCCGTCCACGAGCTACAGCAACGTATACCTGACCTGGCTGGCGCAGCGGACGGAGTCTTCGCCAAGTACGCGAAGGACATCGGGAAGATGAAAGACGCTACCGAAAAAATGAAGACCGCGGCCACTAACATCGAGACGCTGTCCAATATGGAGCGCGGCGATGAAACTGTTCGAAGGAACGAGCTGTCCCGGATCCGGGTTGACCTCCGGGAAGCAACGCTGAAAACCCAGGCGCACTACCTGGAGGGACAGCGTCTTGTTGACCTCACCGAAACCATCGATGTGCACTCGCCCGAGTTCATGAACACCTTTGCCCGGTTGCTCGATGACACTGCGCTCTTCTTCAAGCTGGTTGCCGAAGAACAGAAGCTGAAAGGCCAAGAAAAGGGCAGCGTGCCCCGCATCTACGAGTCCGGTTGGGCCCCAGGCTATGGTTACCACAGCTATGTGTCCTTCACCTTGATGAATACCTGGCACGACGACGCAATCCAGGCCGAATCCAGTTCCTCGTCGGTGGATTCTTCCTACAGTAGCGGGTTCTCCGGAGGCGGCGGGTCCTCGAGCTGGTAGCACTACCAACCAAAAAAGTGCCTTCTCCATGGGGAAAGGCACCTTGTGTATTTGGTAACTCGAACGCGAACTAGCCGCCGATATTGAACTGCCAGGTCACGCCAAACTTATCGACTACCTGTCCGTACACCGCGCCCCACATCTGCTTTTCGAGTGGCATTACAACGTTGCCGCTTTCGGCAAGCTTGTTGAACTGCGCGGTTTGTGCTTCAAGCTGGTTGTCGGAGCCTGAAATGGCGACGGTGATGCGTGGGGTGCTGTGGCCCTCGCTCGTGGCATCTTCGGAATCCGCGGCCATCAGGAACCAGGACTCATTGACGATCAGCTGAGAGTGCATGACAGCCTGGGGATTCGAGGCGAATTCGCCTGCGCCACCCTGCTCGAAGGTCATGATTTGGAGTTCGCCACCGAAGACGGACTGGTAGAAGGTCATGGCTTCGGCAGCATTGCCTGCAAAACCGAAGTATGGATGCAAGGAATTAGTCATACCTGCAGCCTACCCAGGTCTGCTGACACATCACCGAGTTTTATGCATGCACCTTGGCAGGCGCTTCGTAGGCATCAAGCTCGATCAGCAAATCCTTGATATTCGCCTCGAGCGTGTCCGCGATTCCGCGGATTTCTTCCACACCTGGGGTCTTGGATACGGAGATGTCCCATTTGAGGTAGCGATCACCCGGCACCCCTGGGATCTCATCTACACCCAGCAAAACGACGAGGTCAGCGCGGTGAGAAACGCGGGGTGTGATTTCCTTCTGATACAGGAAGTCCGAACGGATGCCACGTTCACCAAGCACTTCATATACCGCAGGATTAATGCCACCCTGCGGCTCAAGACCTACAGAGCGAACGAAAACTCCATCATGAGAATAGTGGCGAGCAATTGCGGCTGCCAGTTGGGTACGGCAACCATTGTGCGCGTCGACGAAAAGAATTTCCTTGCGGGCGCCCTTGCTAAAACCGGCTTCTTCGGCGAGCTGCTCCAGCTTTTCCGACACTTCCCGCTCCACCATCACTGGTAGGAAGGCTTGCACTTTTGCCGTCGCGGTTTGCTCAGCGATCTCGCTATCCAACACAGAGTTAATCAGCGATTCTTCGACGGCTTGGCCATAGCGACGGTGCAGGTCTTCACGAATAATTTCAAACTCACGAGCAGACATGTTTTCCTCTCCGGGATCCCTTGTCGTGCGGAGCCAATCAGCACCTTGTTAACCAACAAGAATCCATTTGTTTACCTGAAGTTAACTTTACTCTTCTGTGTGGGTTTTCCCAAACATGAGCTGTGTCTTATGGCAGCCCAAAGTAAGCAGCGCGCCAAGAACCAGCCCCACTACGACATCTGTCAGCCAATGCACCCCGAGATAAAGCCGTGAAAAAGCAACAGCAAGCGCCCACGACCAGGCGATACTTCCCCACCGCCAACCGAGATTCAACCACACCAACATAGCGACAGCACCGGCCATCAGCGCATGCCCCGACGGCATCGCGCCATCAAAGTGGTGCACCAACTGTTCAGCTAGCGGCGGGCGCGGACGCGCAAAAAGATATTTGAGCAGAGGCGAGGCTACCAGCGCCAGGATCCCCGGGATGAGCGTCGAAAAGCGTCGGTGCCACGCGGCGACCACACAGAGCAAGACAAAAACATAGCGCGGCGCCGACCAGACCGAAAACGGCACGATGACGCTAGTCAATAAAGAACTGCGGTGCGAGACAAGAAAGTCCCACACCACATGGTCAAGAGTGGTCAACTAGAGGAGCTCAGCGAGCTTGTTATCGAACATGGAGAGCGCCGAAGCGATTGCCATGTGCATGTCCAGGTATTGGTAAGTACCCAGGCGGCCACCAAAGAAGACGCGATTGCCTGCGGTCTCGGCGTCGGCAAGCTCGCGGTACTTCAGCAGCATCTCGCGGTCCGTTGGGGTGTTGATTGGGTAGTATGGCTCGTCGTTTTCGTCGGCAAAGCGCGAGTATTCCTTCATGATGACCGTCTTGTCGGCCGGATACTTGCCTTCGCGCTCCGGGTGGAAGTGGCGGAACTCGTGGATGCGAGTGTATGGGAACTCGGCATCGTTGTAGTTCATCACCGGGGTGCCCTGGAAGTCTTGCACTGGAAGGACTTCGGTTTCGAAGTCCAACGTGCGCCAACCCAGCTTGCCCTCGGAGTAATCGAAGTAGCGATCGAGCGGGCCGGTGTACACAACCGGTGCTTCCGGGGACTCGGCGCGGACTTCATCGCGAACCTCAAACCAGTCCGTGTCCAGGCGAACCTCAATGTTCTCGTGCTCCGCCATCTTCTCCAGCCACGCAGCATAGCCGTCAACCGGCAGGCCCTCGTAGGTGTCGTTGAAGTAACGGTTATTAAAGGTGTAGCGCACCGGCAGGCGGGTGATGTTGCCGGCAGGCAATTCCTTGGGGTCGGTCTGCCACTGCTTGGCAGTGTAGTCGCGAATGAATGCCTCATAGAGTGGGCGGCCGATCAGCGAGATGGCCTTTTCTTCGAGGTTGGTGGCGTCCTCGGAGTTGATCTCAGATGCCTGTTCTGCGATCAGTTTCTTGGCTTCCTCCGGCGAGTAGTACTTGCCGAAGAACTGGTTGATCAGCCCCAAGCCCATCGGGAACTGGTACGCGGTGCCCTTGTGCATCGCAAACACGCGGTGCTGGTAGTCCGTGAACGAAGTGAACTGGTTGACATAGTCCCACACCCGCTTGTTAGAGGTGTGGAATAAATGCGCGCCATACTTATGGATCTCAATACCCGTCTCCGGCTCTGCCTCGGAATAGGCGTTGCCACCAAGATGGGGGCGCTTCTCCACAATCAACACTTTCTTGCCGAGTTGGCTTGCAGCCCGCTCCGCAATTGTCAGTCCAAACAGGCCGGAGCCCACCACGATGAGGTCATAAGTCATGACATCTACTCTAAAGCCCCCACCCGGCAGTGCGCTTATCGACGCGCGTAGGACACTCCCACGAATGTCCGCCAATAACATTAGTCACTTGACTATCATTTAGTCACGTTGTGCACTACTATCAACAATGCTCACGACTGTCCCAGCTGCACCATTATCATCAGGGAGAAACACTGTGCCGCAAAGACGACGCATTTCAGCGAAACCCACACGCCCCTTGTGGGCACTTTTTGTGACCACCTCGCTGGTCGCATCAGCTGCCGTCGGCATTGGCGGAAGCCGGGTGCTCCACACCCAGGGCGAAGCAATCGCCCCGGTCACCGCTAGCGTCCAGACCGCATCTTTCAACGACGGCGCAACCGTCACCGTCAACGACCCAGCCATTTCCGGCCAGGGCGGCGACGGCGCAAAGGCCGTCAAGGAATTCACCCGTGGCGAAGAATTCTCCATGTTCGCACTCACCTGGCAGGGCCAGCGCGACGTGGTTGCCCACTTCCGCGGCCAGCGTGCCGACGGCTCTTGGACCCCTTGGTACTCGGCAGAGCCCACGAGTGAAAACCAAGGTGCCGGAAAGAACGGCACCGACCCGATTTACATCGAACCCACCAAGAAAGTCCAGGTCTCGCTGCTCGGTGTCGACATGACTCCGACACCGGCGGCCGTCGAAAAGCCAGGCCAGCCTTCGGGCATCCCAGCAATCCCCACCAACTACGGCGCGATCAAGCCGGTCGCTGACGTGCAGACCACCGACCTGGAAGCCGTGTTCATCGACGGCAAAGCCGACGCTAGCCAGCCTACGAACGGCGTGCAGCTTATGGCTGACGCCGACGGAATGCCGCGAGTAATCTCGCGCGCCGGCTGGGGTGCAGACGAATCGATCCGTAAGAACTGCCAGCCCAACCCGGACTACACGGACCCTACGAATGCGATCGTCATTCACCACACCGCTGGTTCAAACAATTACACCGAGGCACAGTCGGCGGGCATTGTTCGAGGCATCTACCAGTACCACGGCCAGACCCTGGGCTGGTGCGACGTGGGATACCAGTCGCTGGTCGATAAATACGGCAACATCTTTGAAGGTCGATACGGCGGCCTGAACAAGCCGGTGATGGGAGCCCACGCCGGTGGCTTCAACGAGAACACCTGGGCAATTTCCATGATGGGCAACTACTCCACCGTGACCCCGTCCGAAGCAACGATCAAGTCCGTAGGCGAACTCGCAGGCTGGCGCGCCAAAGTGGCCGGATTCGACCCATCCGGCAGTGACACTCACTACTCCGAGGGAACCTCTTACTCGAAGTACCCAGCTGGCGCTGCCGTCACCCTGCCACGCATCTTCGCCCACCGAGATGTCGGCACCACGACCTGCCCTGGCGATGCGGGATACGCCCAAATGGGTCGAATTCGCTCGATTGCGAAGTCCAAGTACGATTCCCTGACCAACGGGCGCCCAGCACCAGCTCCAGCTCCAGCGCCGGGTGGTGCCGCGCCAGCGCCTGCGCCGAGTGGTAACACGCAAGCATCTGTACCGGCACCTAGTGGAAAAACTACGGGTGGCACAGGGGCGGACAAGCTCGCCTCGGTACTCGACACTATTAGCGCGCTCCGCTCCGGAGATATGACCGCGATCCTTTCCGTCGCCGGCACTGTTTTGGGCTTGGCATTGACTTTCCTCGCTGGCCAGGGCAAACTCCCAAGCTTTATTACCGTTGATGGGGGAACACCAAAAATTGGTGGAATCGATATCACGAGCATCCCAGGAAAACTCGCACAAGCTCAAGCCCTGTCCTCCGACCCAGAGATGGCAGCTACCGCCGCGAAGCTCGCCGGCGCTCTTGGCAAGGCCCAAGGCACCGTCCAATACGCCGGAGAAACTGCAGTGCAAAAGCACGAAAACGGCATCGTAGTGAAGAACCCCGCCACCGGCACCCACGCGGTGCACGGCGGAATCGGTAATGCCTGGGCAGCGCAAGGCTTCGATGCCGGCCCACTCGGCCTACCAACATCCGAAGAATACCAAGCCGGAAACCTCACCCGCATGGACTTCCAGCATGGCTTCATCACGTACGACCCAGCCACGCAGCAAACGCAGGTTCACCAGAACTAATCAAGGTTGCGCACTGCGCACGTTAAACCCAGCTAGTGATTCTCCCCGCTAGCTGGGTTTCGTTTTGCCGTGATGGAGGCGTTGTTTGGGATTAAGTAGGCAATTGTGCGCGCGGTTGGCAAACGCGTTGTCATAGGCAAGCTGGTCGACCAGGTCCTGCGGTTGGGTCAAAACGGCAACTGTGGCCAGTGCGTCGTGTCCGCAGCAGTTGCTACCTGGGATCGCTGCGATCCGCAGCCAGTGACGCGGAGGAAGCGCCACAACAAATACTCCAAAAGGATCAATGCTCTGGAATGATGCACTGCCCCCTAGAATGCGCCGCAAATTTTGTACCACTTCAAAGGCAATCCCTGTCGGCTATGCGGGGCACATCCAAAGCGCAAAACTACACAACACAAAGGCCCCACGCACTGACTCAGTGAGAATCACTGGTCAACACGTGGGGCCTTGCTCGCCGTCCGGAGCACCTAACCTAGGTGCTCACTGGCCGGTTATTACTTGCGACGTCGCTTCACTACCATGCTCAACGCAACGCCCAGGGCGAGGAAAATCGCTCCGAGCCACATGACGAGCTGGAATGCAGCAACACCGGTCTGCGCGAGGGCCTTGCGTACCGGTCCCTTATTGGTGGACTGATCGGCACGGGCAGCAGGCTGTCCCTTAGCCGGCTGGGCTGGGTCAATGCCCTTCTGTGGGCCATTGGCGCCCTTGGCGGCACCATCTGCCGGAGCGGCAGGCGCAGCTGGAGCTGGAGCGGCAGGTGCGGCTGGAGCCGCAGGAGCCGGAGCATTCCCAGCAGAGCTACCTGGGATGTTCGAGGACAGGTCCGGAAGCTTACCGATGGTGGCGGTGCTCGACAGGCCATCGGAGCTACCGATCGCACCGTGAATCAATCCACCTGCGACCACACCACCGATGATGATCGCGATGATGTCGCCATCAGAAGATCCTGCAGGTGGCGGGGTCGGCTTATCGGCCTTGTCCACCTTGACCACCACAACAGCATGGTCGACGGTGCCGTCAGGATAGGTGATGTCTACCGTCACGGAGCCTTCACTACCTGGAACCGCGTTCTCACCTGGGGTTACAGTTACAGCGCCGGTGGTTGGGTCGACGGTGGCAGTCCAGCCGTCCGGCAAGGTGTTCTTATCGATCTCAAACTTGGTGCCAGTTGGCAGCTTGGTGTCCCCAGTTTGGCCGATGGTGACTGGCTTTCCTGGCTGTGCCGTTTCTGGCTGGTAGCCAGGCTCGTTGGTAGCGGCGTCCGTAGGCGTCGGAACTGGAGGAACTGGAGGAACTGGGTTGTTCACTGTCAGTCGGGCCACGGCTACGTCCATCGTGCCATCCGGGTAGGTGACGATCACTGGTATCGACACTTCGGTTCCGTCGAGCGCATCGCTCGGCGCAGTGGCAGAAACGGTGCCATCAGCACCAATGGTGATGATCCAGCCCTTTGCGGTGAGTTCCGCGAGGACATCACTACGCAGCTCGAACGTGGTGCCTGCTGGAGCATTGGTCAGGCCCTTGATCGGCAGCACGGCCGAGGTACCAGGAGTGACCTTCTCCGGATCGTAGGACGGATCGAACTGGGCGTTGATGTTCGTAGCCGTCTTAGCGACCTCGACATTCACCGTTTGCGTCACCGGCTGCTTGCCCGGCAGCGTGGTGGTGACGGTAATCGGGTAGGTTCCGGCTGGGGTTCCCGCAGGGACCGTGACGTTGATCGTGCCGTCAGGCTCGACGGTGACAACGCTACCTGTCGGCAACTGAGACTTATCAACCTTAATTTCGGTTCCCGCGGGTGGGATGCCCGGTTTGCCGTCGATAAGCGGGGCAATTGGGGTTGCCACGCCTGGGGTCGCGGGCACGGTGCTTGGGTAGGTGATGGACTCAGCGGTCTTTCCTGGCACGGTGATCAGGACGGTCTCGGTCTCCGGAGGCATGCCCGGCACCGTGATGGTCACGACCACTGGGTAAGTTCCGGCTGGCGCGTCGGTCGGCAGGTTGACGGTGATCTTGCCGTCGGTGCCTACGTTGATCGTCGAGCCGTTCGGCAGACCGGAGCCGTTCGCGGAAATCACGGTGCCACCTGGGATAGCGCCACCGTTACCGTTCACGGTAGGCGTGAGGACCACGGGTTCCGACGGCTTAGCGACGACAGTATCCACATAGTCGATATTGGCGGTAGGCAGCGTCGTTGCTGGGGTACCCACCGTGACGGTGACCGGAACCGTATCCACGGAGCCATCTGGATAGGTCGCGGAGACTGTGAGGTGAACTTCGGTGCCTGGTGCGGCACCCGCTGGGGAGGTGACCTTAACTTCGCCGGTGGCTGGGTCGATGGTAGCGGTCCAGCCGGTTGGCAAGGTGGAGGTGTCCACTGTGAAAACAGTACCGGCAGGGATCTGCGCCTCGCCCGTCTGTGGGATAGCAACCGTCGCCCCTGGCTGAACACCGGCTGGAATGTAAGCCGGGTTCTGGTTATCCGCGATAAGCGGGGTGGTCACCGTCGGGTTATTGGCGGTGAAGTGTGCGATCGCCACATCTTGGGTGCCGTCCGGGTAGGTGACCGTCACTGCAATGTCAGCGATGGTGCCATTCGGCGCGCTGGCTGGTGCAGTTGCTGTCACAGTGCCGGTGGCAGGATCGACAGAAATCATCCAGCCTTGCGCGGTCCAAGCATCCAGGATTGCCTGGCTGATTGCGTACTTGGTGCCCGCAGGGGCATTAGTCATGCCTTGAACCGGGCTTTGCGTAGCGACGCCCACCGGTGCAGTCACCGTGTTGTACGCAGGCGTGAACGCGCTGTTCTGCGCGTCCGGAGGCGTAACAACCTCTGCTGGTGGCACCGTCACCGTGATCACTTCCGTGATCGGATCCTGGCCCGGAACCTTGACCACAACGGTCACGGTGTAATCGCCTGGTGCAGTACCCGTCGGCACAGTCACGGTGACCTTGCCGGTGCTATCCACCGTTGCGGTGGCTGGGCTCGGCAACGTGGTGTCGGTGATCTCGTAGGTTGCCCCAGCTGGATCGCCGACAACGGTCGGAGTGACCGTCGTTGGGGTTCCTGGCTTCACGGTCGTCGCTGGTGGGTAGTCCACCACGACGGTTCCTGCTGGCGCAATCGTGACCGGGACGTTGACAACTTCCGAGCTGCCGTCTGGGTAGGTGACGGTCACTGGAATGGAGACGTTACCTGGGATGACATCGCGGCCTGGGGTCAGCGTGATGGAACCATCTGGATTGACGGTTGCCCATGCTGGCACACCGGTGGCTGGCGTGTAGGTGACCGTACCGTTGACCGGGTTGGTCAAGGTCGGTGCCGGTACTGTTGCGGTGGCACCAGCTGGGACGGTGGTCGGGACGTAGATCGGCTGCGTGGTGTCCGCTTGCTTTGGCGCCTCACCCACCGTGATGGTGAAGGTTTCCTTCGTCTCGTGTCCAGCGGAATCGGTGACGGTGACCGTCACTGGGTAGGTTCCCGCGGTCGTAGGAGTACCGGTGATTTCGCCGGTAGCTGGGTTATAGGTGACGCCAGCAGGCAGTCCGGTCACTTCGGTGGTCACTGGGGTTGAATCGGTTGCCACAACGCGGATCGGTGCGATTGGCGTGTTTACAGTGCCGGTTTGGTCATCGATCGGCGTGATGACTGGGCTGTCAGTATCAGTTACCGCTACCGGATTCACCGTGACGGTAAACGTCACCGAGTTGCGGTTACCAGCGGTATCAACGGCAGTCACCGTGATTGGGTACGTACCAACAGCTGTCGGGGTGCCGGAGATCGTGTTGGTAGCCGGATCATAGGTGACGCCATTGGGCAAACCGGCTACCGACGTGGTGTACGTCGATGCATCCGAGACACCTGGCACGACCGGGGTGATGGCCTGTCCCAGGGTAATGGTCTGATTACCGATGGCCTGGATTTGTGGAGCCGTCGTATCAGCTACAGCAGCTGGGTCAGTGACCACGACAGTCACGTTCACAGTGTCGCGGGTGCCATCCGGGTACGTGACCACAATTGGGATCACGTAGGAACCAGGCTTGACGGTGGCATCTGGGCTCAGCGTGATCGAACCGTCTGGGTTCACGGTTGCCCACGGAGCGGTGTCTGGTTGAGCAGGATCCTTAGCCACGGTGGTGCCCGCCGGCAGTGGATTGGTTTCCACAGCTGGGGTGCGCGGATCATCAAAAGTCGGTGCCGGTACGCCGGTGAATCCACCTGGCGCAACTGGGGTGCCCTGCTGGTAGATCGGCGTATTCACGTCGTTGTGAGCTGGCGGCTGAACAGTGACGTTGAACGTGACGGAAACCTGGTTACCGGCTTGATCGAAGGCCGTGACGGTGACTGGGAACGTTCCAGTCACGGTCGGGGTGCCCGTAATCAGACCAGATACAGGGTCGAAGGTCAGTCCAGCAGGCAATCCTTGTATGGTCAGGGCTGGAGCGACGTCGGAATCATCAGTTCCGGTGATCTTCAATGGTGGGATCTGCACACCATTGGTGTATGTCTGATCCGCGATCGGATCGATCTTCGGTGCGGTGGTGTCCCCTGCAGCAGCAGGCGAGGCGACATAAACCGGCACGTTGACCGTGTCGTTGGTGCCGTCAGGGTAGGTAACGGTCACTGGGATTTGGATGAGGCCAGCTGGAGTTCCTGCTGGTGGCTGGACCGAGATCGAGCCATCAGGATTGATAGTAACCCACGTTGGTGTCGCCGGATCCACTGTGAAAGTGGTCCCTGCCGGCATTGGGTTGGTTTCCACCGCGCTGGTGTTCGGGTCATCGAACGTCGGTGCAGGCACAACTGCCGGTTGGGCTGCACCGGCAACCACAGAGGTGTCCGTACGATAAACAGGATCATTGGTTACGGTCTTGGCCACTGGGGTGACCGTCACCGTTGCAATAGCGGTGTCGGTGGTGCCATCGGCATACTTGACCGTCACTGGAATTGAGTACGTTCCCGGCGCGACGTCTGGGGTCGGAGTGACAGTAATGGAGCCGTCAGGATTGACCGTAGCCCATGTTGGTGCACCCTGGGCAGCGGTGAAGGTAGTACCTGCCGGTGCTGGCAGCGACTCGTAGGTGCCGCTGTTGTCGACGTCGAAGACTGGTGGCGCGATCGTGGTCGTGCCATTTTCCGGAACGGTGTAGTTGCCGTCGTAACGCGGCGTGTTGGCGGTTGCCGACGGGATCTGGTTGACGTAGATAGTAAACGTCGTGCTGGTCTGGTTGCCCTGGGTATCGGTAGCGGTGACCGTCACCAGGTAGTTACCGGACTTTTCTGGGGTGCCGGAAATGACGCCGGTGGCTGGGTCGAAGGTTACGCCTGCTGGGAGACCGGACACATTAAGGTTCGGCGCAGTCTCCGAGTCATCGGTTGCCTTGATAGTGATCGGGGTGATGGCCGTGCCTGGGTCAATTGTCTGGTCAGCGATTGGGTCGATCACGGGTGCGGTGTTGTCCGCAGTTACGGTGAGTGGCACCTTCACGATTTCTTGAGAGCCATCTGGGTAACGGACCAATACGGCAACGTCGTACGTGCCAGGGGCAACGCGGTAGTCCGGGTTGGCGGTGATGCTGCCATCAGCGTTGACAACAATCCACGGCGGAGTAGGCATTGCTGTCCCATTGAATACGGTGCCTTCAGGGGCGGCTTCAAATGTGGTGCCAGCTGGTGCTTTATTGGTCTCAACACCCGGGGTTGTTGGATCATCGAAGGTTGGTACTGGCACGTTGGCAACAGTGCCGACTGGGATAGCCGGAACTGGGGCGTAGATGGCATTGTGCGTCGAGTTGTAGTCGGTGACAGTGATGACGAAGGTGGTAGTGGTCTTGTTACCCGCAGCGTCCACTGCCGTGACGGTAATTGGGTAGCTGCCTGGATTGACAGGCGTACCGGTGATTTCGCCGGTTGCTGGATCGAAGGTCAGGTCTGCAGGCAGGCCGGAGACGGCAAGGGTAGGTGTGCCGTTGTCGTCGGTGGCGGTGATCTTGATCGGTGTGATCGGGCTCCCCACTGGCGTGGTCACATCTGCGATCGTAGAAACGGTTGGAGGTGTCGTATCAGCCGGTACGTCCGGCGCGACAACCACGACCGTTACCGGCACAGTATCGGTGGATCCGTCGGGGTAGGTGACAACGACATCGAAAGTAACCGGACCGGCTGGAACAGTAGCGTCCGGCGCGATGGTAACCGATCCGTCAGGGTTCACGGTTGCCCAGGCAGGAACAGTGGTTCCTGGGGTGAACGTTGTATCAGCTGGGGCTGGGGCGGTCTCCACTGCTGCAGTCGTCGGGTCATCGAAGGTAGGTGCTGGCACAGTCGCAGAATTACCACCGGTAACCGCCGTGCCCTGTTCATAGTTCGGAGTGTTGCTATCCGTCAGCGGAGCCGGCGTGACAGTCAGCGTCCACTCGATGGTGGTCGAATTGCCGGAAGGATCAGTAACGATCACCGGAATGACGTAGGTGCCAGGGGTATCCGTGGTACCGGAGATCGTGTTGGTTGCTGGATCGAAAAGGATACCGACCGGCAGGTTTGGCACGGTCACAGTCAGAGGCGCGCCCGAATCATCGGTGGCCTTGACGACGACCGGTGCAATCGGATCGCCTGCATGCACAGTTTGATCCGCGATGGGATCAACAGTTGGCACAGTGGTATCTACCGGGTAGACCTCAATGTTGAAGATCTTGGTGGTGGTATTGCCCGCAGCATCGGTGGCGGTCACGGTAATCGGGAAGGTGCCCGTTACCGTTGGAATGCCGGTGATCTGGTTGGTGGCCGGATCAAACACCAGGTCTGCTGGCAACCCGTCCACGGTGCTCTCTGGAGCTTCGCCGTTTTGGTCCGAAGCCGTGATGGTGATTGGCTGGATCGGCTGGTTGACCGGTGTGGATATATCCTCAATCGGTGCGAGCACTGGTGCGGTGGTATCGGAAGCCAAGACGTCCACGACGACCGTCGCGGTCGTGGTGTTGCCGGCGGCATCGGTGGCGGTGACAGTGATGGTTGTCGGGCCGACCACGGTTGGGGTGCCGGAAATGATGCCGGTCGCCGGGTCGTAGGTCATGCCGTCGCTCAAGCCGGAGACGGTGATCGTCGGTGCTACACCTGAATCATCGGTAGCTTTTACCGTGATTGGCGCCATTGCGGTACCGACGGTTACTTCTTGGTTCGGCATCGGTTGGATAACCGGAGCGGTTGTATCCAGCGGCGCATTGACCGGGATGACAGTAAGCGTGGTGTTGTCGACATGTGCTGCGATCACGGTGCCGTCGGCAAGCGTGATGTCGTATGTGACAACAACGTTGCTGGTGTCCTGGGCGGTTGGGGTGCCGGTAACCAAACCGGTCGCTGGGTCGAAGCTTAGGCCAGCCGGCAGCCCGGTGACCTTCATATTGCTCACGGTTGCGCCTGCTGGCAGACCCACTGGGGTTACCGGTTGGGAATACGCTATGCCTACTTGCCCATTAGGGAAGGTGGTGTCCGTGATGATGATCGGCTTCGTGCGCTGCAGCGTAGAAGTAGTTCCATCGGCTGCGGTGACCGTGGCGGTCACGGTGACGTTCGTTGTGCCCGGCGCGGTTGGGGTGCCAGTGATGGCGCCAGTCTTAGGGTCGATAACCAAACCTGCAGGCAGACCGGAAGCGGCATAAGTTACCGTTGCTCCCGCCGGCGGAATGACGGTTGCTTGGCCCTGGTAGGCATCGCCAACTGAGCCGGCTGGGAAATTGGTGGTGAACGGCAAGGCGATGAAAGAGTCAGCCTCGCTCAACTGACCAGCTGCGTTGATGAGGTATGCCGTGTAGATGGTTGGCGCACTGAGGTCCGCCGGGACGGTGAAGTCACAGGACGGGATCGTTGCGCCGACCACAGCGACTGGCGCACAAGTCTTGACTACTTTGCCTGAAGGGTCCCGCCATTCGATGGAGTACTTAGTACCCTCCGAAAGGCCGGTCGTCTTAGTTACCGCGGTGTCGCCCGGGCCAGCCGGCATGGTGGTGCTGTTGAAGTTAGGGATATCGAAGGCCTTGTCGGCCGGATACATGGCGAAGTCCACACCGTTAGCACCGTTAAGGACTGTTACACCTGTACCAGCACCAGCGTCCAGCGGGTTCTGGAAGAGCGCATCCTGGAAGGAGCTCATCCGCACGTCATAGGCGTTGCTCGGCAGGGGGTACACGTACATATAATCCGTGTTCACGTGCTTGGAATTAAGCGCTCCTGCAGACCAAATACCTGTGGTCGCATTCGGTACCAATGCACCATAGGTGCCGGCGTTCGAGATGCCTTTCCACGTGCGTGAATCGCCCCAAAGACCGTTGAACTGCGCGTAGTAGCGCCCACTCGCATCGGTGGTGGCCACGACAGATTCAGCAATGGCGGATTGGCCGGTGCTGGATTCGTAGGCAGAGATGATCTGTTGCTGAGCGGCTTTCAATTGGTCGCGTGTGTAGCCGTTGTTGGCAGACTTCCAGGCGTCGATACGGCGTGAGACCTCGTCGTTGAGGTAGGAGGCAACCACTTGAACACCTGGGACTACCGGATCGCCACCGGCGGTGGGGTAGCTGGGAGCTCCGGCAACGAAGTTTTGGTCGACGAAGACGATGCCCGAGACAAAACCAGCATCATCTTTCGGCTGGGTCGGTAGCGGAGTAGGTGAGGCCAACCAGCCGGCTGGGCGCTCATTGAGCGCGAACAGGTTGTTCGTCACCGTCTTGGTGGCTAGGTCCCACGAGTTTGCGATACGGCCGGTCGAGGAGGACAACGTACCGTTGGCCTCTTGGAACGAGATGTAGTACTTCGACTGATCCGGGTTGACCACCCAGGTGCTGAGTCGCTCTGCCGGGATCGCATCGAAGGTGTGCGTCTTGCCATTGGCATCAACCCACGGCTGCATATAAATGGAGTAGTCGCCATTGGCGTTGGTGGTGCTCACGTAGGTCGGCGATACTGCGCCATCTTCGTCAACCCAGTACGACTTCACGGTGACGCCGGACATCCGCACATCGTCACCATTGATGACGGTGCCCCAGCCGGATCGATCGAGGAACACGGTGCCGTTGACAGTGCTGGTTCCGTTCGCGGTACCTGGCGAGACAATTTCGCCAGCCATGAGGGTGGCGGCTTCTGCGGTGGTGGGCTCACCCATGTGGCCGACGACAACAATGCCGGTGGCGACAGCCGCTACCGTTGCTAGACCGGCAGCAAACGGCTTGATTCGATCCACAAAAGAAATTCCGCGCATGGCGCGGGCGGATACGGGCGGGGTGACGGAAGCCGAGGCTTCCGAGTGGGGCAAGTTATTCATAGTTCCTTTTCTAACTCCTGAATTAAGAAGTGTTGATTAGAACAGTATCAGCGCGCACCCTAGATTTCTCTACTTAATTTTCGCTGAATAAACAGCCATAATTGCCCCCGTCACACTTCTGATGACGTTCCTAAGACGAATTGGGCCCAACAGTCCGTGGACTACCCCCGTTCCTGGCGAAGCACCCTTGGTTGGCGCACTAAAACCACAACATCGCGGGGAGAATAATTAAACTCGCTACACCTGAATTAAACTCCTAAAACCACCGTTCAAGCACGGCAGCCACCCCGCTATCGTTATTGGACCGCGTAACACTATCTGCAGCTTCCTGCACCTCGGGCACTGCGTTTGCCATCGCCACACCGAATCCCGCCCAGCGCAGCATGTCGCAGTCATTTGGCATATCACCGAAAGCCACCACGTCTGCGGCCGCGACACCTATCGACGCCGCAATGTAGGCCACCCCTCGCGCTTTAGTTACCCCTGGCGCCGAGACTTCCACCAAACCGTCTGGAATCGAAAATGTCGTGTGAGCAAGCTCTCCCGGTATCAGGGGCGCCAGTACGTCGAAGATTTGTGCTGAGGTGAGCTGTTCGTTTCGGATCAGCAGTTTAATGGCGGGATGCGAGCAGAGTTGAGCAAGCGGGGCCGTCGCATGGCCTTCCGAAACCCAGGCGGGTACGTAATCAGGGGAAACAAGAAACAGCTCTGATTCATCAGCCCAGGCTGAGTCCCCACTGCGTTCCACCGCGAAGCTAGCGCCACCGAAAGGTGCTAGGCCCCTCGTGGCGATCTCCACCACTTGACACAAGGTGTCCGGTGCGAGCGCTGCTACATCCAGCATGGTGTCGGTGGCGGAGTCGTAGACGATCGCGCCGTTTGCACACACACAAATCGGGTAGAGATCCAACTGTTCCAGCACCGGAGCAATCCACCTGGGTGGACGGCCGGTGGCCAGGGCGAACTGCGCTCCGGCAGAAACCGCTCTACGGATGACTGCTCGGACATCTGCGGGGATGCGCTCGCGGTCGTCGAGAAGCGTGCCGTCAACATCGCAACAAATGAGCTGAGGCCTACCGCTCACGCCGCTCCTGTCCAAAAGCCTCCATGCGGGCCTTGAGGCGCGCGATCCACCCTCGTGACATCAGCACGTCCATCGCTTTGCGATCGGCTCGAATGTCAATCTTGCGGATTCGTTTCGCACGGGTGCGCGCTTTCTTAGCTGCGCGCAATTCACGTTCCTCGCGGGTCAACAGCTCAGCGCGTTCCGGCGTGGGGGCGGAGCCACCAAGGGATTCCGGAAGCCAAGGCTCGCCCGATGCGAAGGGGCCAAAGAGCTCTTCATAGGCTGTTCGCACTTCGTCTAGCTGCGCGGACATCGTGGTGTGCAGGGTGGCGTTGTCGGCATCCGTATCACCGGTAACCGTGATTTCGTCGCCTACCTTGATCAAGATTGGGGTGTGTGATCGGCCCAAGTTTTTGGGGAGGTCTTTGGTCCAGAGACGCTGAGAACCCCAGATAGTCACTGGGATGAGAGGCACGTTTGCTGCATTTGCAATGCGCACGGCACCGGACTTAATTTCTTTGATCTCGAAGCTGCGAGAAATTGTTGCCTCGGGGAAGATCCCAACCAGGCTGCCTTTCTGCAGCTCCGCGACCGCGATATCAAGGGCGCTGCTCCCCTTTTCCCGGTCAACCGGAAGATGCCCCATTTTTCGCATCATGGCGCCTACGACGGGAGTATCGAAAATTTCTTTCTTGCTCATGTAACGAACAAGACGCCTGGAAGACACGTGAGCAGGGATCCCACCGAGGATGAAATCGAAATACCCCGTGTGGTTGAAGGCGAGCAATGCCCCACCCGAGGCAGGGATTTTCTCGGCCCCGTCGATGTAGATGCGCAAACCCTGAAAACGCATTATGAGCTGGGCAAGTCCCACGATGCGTCCATAGAACCCCTCCCTAGCCTCAGCGGTTTGAGGCTGGAGACCGGTGAAATCTGCGGGTACGTGCACATTACCTTTACGTTGGTAATTTGCAGAAGCCATGGCAATTACTTTATTGGTTCCAGGACTTCCTTGCCGACGAAAGGTCGCAGTGATTCCGGTACCAGCACCGAACCGTCAGCTTGCTGGTTATTTTCCAGGATGGCAACCAACCAGCGGGTGGTGGCTAACGTACCGTTCAGCGTGGCAGCAGTTTGTGCCTGACCGTTCTCGTCGCGGTAGCGGACACTCAGTCGACGCGCTTGGTAGGTGGTGCAGTTCGAGGTAGAGGTCAGTTCCCGGTACGTGTTTTGGGTTGGGATCCATGCCTCGGTGTCGAACTTGCGTGCTGCGGAGGACCCGAGATCGCCGCCGGCGACGTCGATAATGCGGTATGGCACCTCAACAGCGGAGAGCATGTCGCGTTCCATCTGCAACAACGCCTGGTGCTGCGCTTCGGCTTCCTCTGGCTTGCAGTAAACAAACATCTCCAGCTTGTCGAACTGGTGGACGCGCAAAATACCGCGGGTGTCCTTGCCGTAGGAACCTGCTTCTCGACGGAAGCAGCTGGACCAGCCCGCGTAGCGAATAGGACCATTGGCGAGGTCGATGATTTCGTCCTTGTGGTAGCCAGCCAACGCCACTTCGGAAGTACCTACCAGGAACAAGTCGTCCTTTTCCAGGTAGTAAACCTCGTCAGAGTGAGCACCGAGGAAGCCGGTTCCTTGCATGATTTCCGGGCGTACCAGCACTGGAGGGATCATCAGCTTGAAGCCGTTAGCGGTGGCTTTCTGTGCTGCAAGGTTCAGCATCGCCAGCTGCAACAGTGCGCCGTATCCTGTGAGGAAGTAGAAACGGGAACCGGAGATCTTGGTGCCACGCTCGGTGTCGATCAGGCCGAGGGATTCGCCGAGTTCCAGGTGATCCTTTGGCTCGAAGTCGAACTTGGTTGGCTCGCCGACATGTTCCAGGACCACGAAGTCATCTTCGCCTCCCGGTGGCGCACCGACCACAACATTGTCGATCTTGAGCTGCAGCTCGTTGACGGCATCTTCGGCGGCCTTCTGGGCGGCATCAGCTTCCTTGACCTTGGCTTTGAGTTCTTCGGAGCCCTTAAGCAGTTCGGCACGCTCTTCAGGGGCTGCCTGACCGATCGTCTTACCGAAGGACTTTTGTTCCGAACGCAGCTGATCCGCGGCAAGGATCGCAGCACGGCGACGTTCATCTGCGGCGATGAGTTCATCGACTAGTCCTGGATCCTCCCCTCGGGTCACCTGGGAGGCACGCACAACATCAGGATTTTCACGGAGGAATTTGAGATCAATCACGCTCACCAGCCTACCCCCTGTCAGCTCACAAGTGGCAACGGTTGGTATGTGACCAGTAACTCCCTTTCTCCCCTGCTGGTCATAACCAGCTAGCGTAGAGTTAAACGTATGACTGCCTCAAGTGACGCTTACTCGCTTCCGGTGCGCGCGCTGAACGACGCCACCAAGCCCAAGCACGCCCAGCTGCGGGAAATCCTCGAAGAGTACTGCACCTCCACTTTGCAGGCAGGCGACATGCTCCCTGGTGAGCGCATCCTCGAAGATCACTTCGGAGTGTCTCGGATTACCGTTCGCCGTGCTATCGGAGACCTCGTCGCAAGTGGAGTGCTCAAGCGAGCTAGGGGGAAAGGCACCTTCGTAGCTCCTTCTCCACTGGTCTCGCGACTGCACCTGGCTTCGTTTTCCCAGGAGATGGAAGCGCAGCAGCTCGCCTCGTCGTCGAAAATTCTGCTCTCCGCGCGGGCCTGCGCCCCGGAGGAAGTCTGTGTGTTCTTCGGCAGTGAGCCCTCCCGCTTCCACACGCATCTGCGCCGACTTCGGTTAGGCAATGGCCTGCCTTATGCCATCGACGACGCCTGGTACAACTCGGCTTACGTCCCTGACCTGCTCGAAAACGATGTGTATAACTCTGTGTACGCCATCCTCGGCACGGAATACGGCGTGCCCATCACCGATGCAATTCAGACTGCGACAGCCGTGGCCGCCGACGAGGAATGCGCCGCCCTTCTCGACGTGACCCCGGGCACCGCGCTGCTGAAGATTGTCCGCCAATCTCAATCGAATGGCCGACCTGTCGAGTGTTGCTCCTCTTTGTACCGAACGGATAGATACACCCTAAAAACCCAAGTCACCCGCGCTTAAGGGGGTCGGTGTATGCCGATTGAAGAGCAGTTAGGCACAATTGGAACCAATGAGTAGGAATAAGTCTTGGCGTAGTTCGGTCGCCGTGCGCACCTGTTTGGTGGCTGCACTGGCGGCTTCTTCCGGCATGATTGGTTATGAATGGGCCGGTGGTCAAGAACCTGAGTTGGCCCCGTCCTCCCCTACCCACGCCTCTACGCAAAAGTCTGCTCTAGCAGCCGCTCCTTTTACGACTGCCGATACTGGATCCTGCTTGACATGGGACATTAACCCAGATGGCAGCTTCGCCAACTTCGGCCAAACGGACTGCGCCAGTGAGCATCGCTTTGAGGTTTCTTCTCGCGAAAACTTGGCGGCCTACCCTTCGTCGGAATTCGGTCCGAATGCACCGGCGCCCGATTTGACCAGACAAGCTCAGCTGCGCGAAGAGCTATGTAAAGGCCCGACCACGGAATACCTTGGCGGCCGGTTTGATCCGCTGGGCCGTTACTCCATTGCGCCGATTTTGCCTCCTCGGGAAGCGTGGGCTGCCGGAGATCGCACCATGCTGTGTGGTGTGCAGGTCTCGGACACCAATGGGGTGCCTACCATTACGAAGGGCAAGGTCAACGATCAAGACCAGTCGCGCGTCTCCCAGGCGGGCGAGTGCATCGCTATCGATGCCTCCGGCGCATCACGCACGGTGGACTGCGGCACGGACCACCAATTCGAGGTGACTAAGGTCATCAACCTCGAGGAAGTTTTCCCTGATAAGGTTCCCACGGTTGAAGAGCAGGATGGCTACCTGCAGAAGCAGTGCACACAGGCGGCTTTGGACTACCTCGGTGGCGATGACGCACTCTACAACTCCACCCTGCAGGCGTTTTGGTCGACGGTCCCTACGAATTCCTGGATCGGTGGCTCGCATACCGTGAACTGTTCACTCTTTAAAGCATCGCGCGATGGCAAGCTTTCCACGCTCAAGGGCTCCGCGAAGGGAGCGTTCACCATCGATGGCGCGGCCCCACCACCGCAGCCGACTCGAAACCCGCTCCGGAAGCCATGATTGAGGTCTCCGAAGAACGCTTTGAGGAGCTGGTCGAGGGCGGTTTCGATCTCATCCCCGAACCGTTTTTGAACCACCTCCGCAACACCGTCGTTCTCATCGAAGACTTCCACCCATCCGGCCCCTTTGTATTGGGTTTATACGAGGGTGTGGCGTTACCCGACCGGACGTTCGACTTTTCCGGACACCTCCCCGACACGATCACCATCTACCGGGGCGCCCTCTGCCAATACTGTTCTACCGAAGAGGAACTCGTCCAGCAGGTGGCGATCACCGTCGTGCACGAAGTTGGCCACTACTTCGGATTGGATGACGACGAGCTTCACAACCTGGGGTGGGGCTAAATCTGCTGGTCGGTGTCGGCCCACCGCTCGAGCGTCCACTGCCCAAACGGAGCTTCGCCCGGGCGCAAGATGACGAAACGGCAGTTGGGCAGGTAGGCACCGAAGGCGAAGTCCGGGTCAACATCGGTGGCGTGTGTGGACACCGTACGGATTGCCGCGCCGTGAGATACGACGATGCAATCACGCTCCGCTAGAACGGGGATTAAGGACTCCAGTACTGGCTGGTAGCGAGCCAAAACTTCTAAGTAGTTCTCCCCTTCCGGCAGCCGTGCCTTTTCGTCGCCGTACAGCCAGCCATGGAAGGCTTGCGTGTACGTGGCGGCAGCTTCCTCGCCTTGTTGGCCTTCCATTGTTCCGGCGAAAATCTCGTGGATCCCGGTTCGGACGTCGATAGGCGTGCTGCCTTGAGCCAGGCCTAGGGCGACGTCGTAGGCGGCAGCGATGGCGACGGCGGTTTGTTGCGCGCGGATCGCGATGCTACTGACAATGTACGGAGCTGGGGCAATGCCGGTGAGCCCAACGAGATCTTCGCCAACAGCGGCGGCCTGTGAGCGCCCGAGGTCGGTTAGTTCGGCGCCGGGCGGGCGGGTGTCGAGTGTCCGCCGCTGGTTGTTGTAGGTCTGCCCGTGGCGGAGGAGGATGAGTCGGCCGGTCATGCTGGTTCTCCTGTCTGAAGGCGACGAATGAAGGCGTCGGCTGCGGCAAGCCGGGCCCTAGAATCGCATCCATTATCCCCTACTTGTGACGTGGCGGCAGGCCAGGAGCCAAGGAAGATCAGTTGCTCGGCGTGGAGGTAGAGGGCGCGGATTGCTTCGGCGACTGTGGTGTCGTCGATATGTCCGTGCAGGTCAGCAAAGAACCGGTAGGTGCCAAAGCTGGATTTGGTGGGTCGGGATTCGATTCGACTGAGATCCACGCCACGTACCGCAAATTCGTTGAGTGCCCGCACCAGCGACCCCGGCTCGTTCGGCAGCGTGAAGGCGACGGAAGTACGGTCGGATCCGGTGCGTTGTGGTGGCCGCCCGGCGAGCCCCACCCGCACGAACCTGGTGCGTGCGCCCTTGTGGTCCGCGACTTCGGCAGCGAGCGTGCGCAGCCCGTACATTTCTACCGCCCGGGCGGGGGCCGCTGCCACGTCTGCTTCGCCTTCGGCCACCATGCGCGCCGCGTCCGCGTTTGAAGATGCCGGCACGAACCGTACCCCCGGCATATTTTCTTTCACCCAGCCCTGCACCTGTTGCCACGCCACGGGATGCGTCACGAACGTCTCCGACACACCTGTGAACGACGGGCGAACCGCGATGGAAAAGGCCACGTCAAGGTCAATTTCGGCGTAGATCTGAAGGCCCTCGGTAGCGGCCAACGCATCGAAGGTTGGCGTGACAGGGCCGTCCACGGAGTTCTCGATTGCAACTACTGCGAATTCGGCCTCACGCGTCTGCACGCAAGCAAGCGCTGCGGCTGGTGACGACACCGGGATCAACGTGGCGCCGGGAACAAGGCGCGTCGCGGCGGCTTCGGTGAACGTGCCCTGGGGGCCGAGGAAGGCTACGGTGCTCATGGCTCCACCCTAATGCCCACACACTAAAGTTGAGTGCATGTTGCGCGACCAGCTTGAGGAGTTCTTCGACGCCGCCCTGGGCGAGCCGGCCTTCGCGCACCTCGCACCCGAGCTTGCTTTTCGACGCCTATCTGCTGGCCTCCCGTCCGGCAGGCTTTCCGGGCTGTTGCTTCCCATCAAGGATCTGACTCCGGTTGCGGGCATGCCATGCTCCTATGGATCAGCCTCCCGGGTCGTTTGGCAGGAGTCCGACCCGATTGTGTTAGAGCTGGAGCGACAGGGCGCCGTGATCGTCGGCAAGACGGCAACATCCGAGCTGGGCATGACTGCCTACACCGAGCCGGTGGGGCTTCCCGCGCCCTCGTGGCAAGGCCACACCCCGGGCGGTTCTTCTGGTGGCGCCGCGGTGGCAGTGGCATCGGGGCTGGTCCGGATTGCCCACGGCTCCGACGGTGGCGGTTCCCTTCGTGTCCCCGCTGCTGCGTGCGGGGTAGTGGGTTATAAACCGCCGCACAACTCGGCCGGTGGGAAGCTAACCGCGCAGGGTTTCATCTCTCGGACCGTAGCTGACCAGGCATTCATCCACGATCTCCCCTTAGCACCTTTGGGCCGCCCGCTCCGGGTGGGCGTGTTGCTCACGCCCCTGCATGGCTCGGGTTCGGTGTCCCCTGCCTGGCGATCCGCCGCCATTGCAGCCGCGGATGCACTTTCAGACCTGGGACATTCCGTGGTGGAAGTCGCCCCGGCATACGGCCCGGAACCTTTCGAGGCATTCTCCGATGTGCTCGCTGGCATGTGCCGCCGCATCACCGGATCGGCTTCCCCAATCGTGTCCTGGTTGCGCGCCCGTGGCCTGGCATTACCCGAAGCTCGACACGCGGAGGCCCTCGCCGTGTTCGAATCGGTTCCTGCCCAAGTCCTTCACGCTTGGCCTTTCGACGTCCTCCTCACGCCCACTCTGGCCTTCGACCCGCCCTCGGTCGGCTACTTTTCCTCGCTGGCCCCGGCGGACGACTTCGCCGAACAAACCCGCTGGACTCCGTGGGCTACGTTGTGCAATATCACCGGCTGGGCTGGCATCTCGATCCCCTTCGGCGGGCGATCGGTACACCTCTCCGCGCTCCGCTCCTCTCCTGCTGAGCTGCTGACTTTGGCCGCGGAGTTGGGTGCATGAGCTTATCGACGCACCGCCTTCGGCTAGAAATCCTCCTGGTCCTCACGCTCACCTTTGGCATGTCCGGCGTCCGATCTTTGCTGCGCCTGGTGGACTCGCTGACCCGCGGGCCTCTGAACTCGCAGACCACCACGTTGTATCAGCCCTCGGCCGCGTCAGCGTGGCTGGACGCCTCCCTGCAGCTCTGCTCTGCCCTAGTGCTTGTTGCCTGGGGCTGCCTGGGAGTGTTTCTGCTGGCCGGGGACCGAATTTTCTTGGCGCGCTACCGGTGGCGAGACTGGCTGCCCGGTGCTGGGTTGGCAGCTTTGATTGGGCTACCGGGACTTGCGCTGTACGTCGGCGCGGTAGCGTTTGGCTTTTCCAAGGAGGTAGTGCCATCCGCTTTGGAGGGCTGGTGGGCCCCGTTGGTGCTGTTGGTCTGGGCTTTTGCTAATGCGTTTGGCGAAGAGTTCATTGTGGTCGGCTGGCTCCAAACACGCCTCGAAGCGCTCGGGCTTTCTCCGTGGGCCGTTTTGGCCTGCTCCGCAGTCTTGCGAGGCTCCTACCACCTCTACCAGGGCATCTCCGCCGGTTTCGGCAACATCATCATGGGGCTACTCTTCGGATTCTACTTCCAGCGCACCAGGCGCGTCTGGCCTCTCGTGCTGGCGCACTTCCTCATCGACGCTGTGGCGTTTGTCGGGTATCAGGCTATTGGTGGGTTGGAAATTCCGCGGTTGAGGTAGGGGTATGTTGTGTCGCCGGCTTCTCGCCCGCTTGACAATATATCGCTTTTCGATAGTATCGTTATTCAATACATCGAATAACGATATGCCAAGGAGGCAACTAGTGACCAAGAACCTTCGCCGCGACATCTACTCGGGCTACTTCGGCTTCGGTTTCATCCTGCTTATGCTCGCGATCAGCGTCTTTCGTCTCATCGCCAAACACACTTTTACGTCCCCCATCGGCTTGCTGATGCACGAGGTCAACAGCATGCATATCCCGATTTCGGCACTGAACACAGGGCAAACCAACATCGTGCTGACCGCGTTCATCATCAAGACCATTGCTACCGTCTTCATTTGCATCTCGCTGCTACTTGCTTGCCGATACTTCCTCCGTGGCGACTTCTTCATCCCGGCCAACGTGCGCTACTTCAAGATCGCCAGCTGGTCTGCATTCGCCTACATCTGCGGGCAGTTCATCGAAGGCATGGCCAATAACTGGGTTTCCGCCACCGAAGGCATCGAACACAACGCACTTCCTAACGGCGTCGACGACCCTACATTCATCCCCCTGTACATCCTGTTCATGGTGCTATCTATGACCTCCATCGCCATCACCCGCGCCGTCAAACTCCAAGAGGACCAGGAGGGGCTCATCTAAATGGAAGTCCGCTGCCACCTCGACCGCATCCTTGAAGAAAAAGGCATGACCCTCGCCGAACTCGCCAAGCTTGTCGACGTCACGCCCGTAAACCTATCCGTCCTAAAAAACAACCGCGCCAAGGCCGTCCGCTTTTCCACCCTCGTTGGGCTCTGCGATGCACTTGGCTGCCAACCAGGAGACCTGTTCAGTGTTTCGTAAGGTCCTTTTGCCCCTTTTTGCCACTTTCGTGATCGCTACCTGCGTTGCAGGCTACGTCTACGGCCCTCCGATGTCCGCCATGTTCTTAGGCAAGCCCTACTACCTGGTCAAACCTTCCCCACGGAAGTACGCCTCGGACGCTCTCACGATCATGGAGACCATGGGAATTCACGGCGCGTCTGACGACTTCAACGAGGCGAAGAAGCAAGTCAAGAATCAAGCCAAATCTGCCGACAGCTATGCGGACACCCACGAAGCGCTCCGGGCTGCGATCAAGACCGCCGGTGGCAAGCACTCCAACCTCATTTCACCCGAGGACAATGTGCCGGGCACGAAGGAGAATACTGAGATGCCGCACGTCGAAAAACGCGGCGGGGTTGCGGTGGCGAAAGTTCCCGAAGTCGCGCAAGGCCCCATTGCTCAGGAATACGCCGACACGCTGAGCGCAGGAATCAAGGAGCACGCCCGATGCGGCGCTGTCGTAGATCTTCGAGGCAATGGTGGTGGTGACATGGGCCCGATGCTCGCAGGGCTGTCCCCACTGCTTCCGGATGGCACCGCGCTGGAGTTCGTGACCCCGCATAACACCTCACCTGTCACCATCAACGGCAACTCTGTCAAAGGTGGTGGCAGCCCGGTCACCACGTCTGGAGGAAAGCTCAATGTGCCGGTCGCGGTGCTGGTAGACGGCGAAACAGCATCGTCCGGAGAGGCTACATTGCTGTCCTTCCGAGGCCTGGACAACTCACGCAGTTTCGGAAAGCCCAGCGCCGGGTATGCCTCCGCTAACGTCATGATCGATCTTCCCGACGGGGCGGGCCTCATGCTCACGACTGCGAAAGATCGCGACCGCACTGGCGCCGAATACATGGACGACCCGGTAGTCCCGGACGTCACTACGGACGACGCTCTCGAGGCTGCCCTAGCCTGGCTAGCCGAGCAGGGATGCTAGACGGCTTGGCCTGATCTACCCAACCGTGAGTGGCAGGTAAATCCCCACCACCCGCCGCCATCTCAAGTGTCCGACTAAAATCCACCTCATGACATTCAACGGCGACGACATCGCACGCGACCGCAACGGCAACCCTATCCTGGATCGTTACGGTCGCCCTGTGCGCAAGCGTCGCATGCCGTCCACCCCGCGCAACCCTCAGCCGCCACAGCGTCGCCCGCGTCGCGAGCCTGCTCCAGAAGCGCAACGCCCCCAGCAATACATTCCCCCAGCGCCTCAGCCCCGCCAACCGGCCTACCAGCCTCGCCCTACCTACCAACCGCCAGCTCAGCCGGCCTACCAGCGCCCACCTCGTCCGCCGGTTTCCGCGCCACCGGTTAAGCGTCGAAAAGCGCTGCCGAAGCCGAAGGGCTGCCTGGGGACACTAGCGTTCTTGCTGGTCACACTGCTGGTGCTCACTTTTGTGACATTCCTGTGGGCCGACACCAAACTCACCCGCGTCGAGGCGCTGCCGGCGCAGCCAATCAAGAACACTGCGGGCACAAACTGGTTGCTCGTGGGTTCGGATTCGCGGCAGGGGTTGAGCCAGGAGGAAATCGATACGCTGCAGACCGGCGATGACATCGGCATCGGGCGCACTGACACCATCATGCTGCTGCATATCCCGAGGTCCGGCCAGCCGACCCTCGTATCGATCCCACGCGACTCCTACGTGAACATCCCCGGCTACGGCCAAGACAAAATCAACTCTGCCTTCACCAACGGCGGCCCACAGCTGCTCACCACCACCGTGGAACAAGCCACCGGCCTGCGCATCGACCACTACGCCGAGATCGGTTTCGGCGGCTTCGCGGGCATGGTCGACGCCGTGGGCGGGGTGAATATCTGCGTCGAGCAGCCTATCGACGACGAGGTGATCAACTTCCACGTGCCCGCCGGCTGCCAAGAGATGGATGGGCCCACTGCGCTGAGTTTCGTGCGCACGAGGCACTCCGCGATGGGTGACCTTGACCGCGTGCAGCGGCAGCGGCAGTTCTTCTCCGCGCTCATGTCGAAGGCGACATCTGCAAGTACGCTAGCGAACCCGTTTAGAGTATTTCCGCTGATCACGAAGGCAGGTTCCTCCTTCATCGTCGGCGACGGTGATCACTCCTGGGATCTGGCTCGGCTGGCGCTCGCCATGCGTGGTGGGGTGAAGAACGAAACCGTCCCGGTCGGAGGATTTGCTGATACTGCAGTCGGTTCGGTGGTTTTGTGGGATGAGGCTGCCAGCGAGGCGCTGTTCGCAGGGATGCGCTAGCGCAACAAGTGCGGAAAGTGCCTTCGAAATTGCCCAGAACATGCGGAGCAATCTCGAAGGCACTCAACAGGTTTGAGAATTTAATCTAGCTCAGGGGCACTGGCTGCCAGCACTGCCCAGCAGCAGTGCCCGGCGCGGCAACACCAAGGCCCTCGCGCACCAGATCCAGGACCACCTTGTCATAAGTGGCGCTGGCGTGGGTCACAAATCGACCCGGGCAGGTGTCCTGGATCAGCCGGTTGTCCACTCCCGGCTCATCAATCCGCGCATTGGTGTACGGCAGCACTACAGTGTCGAACTGCGTCGCGATGTTCATGTACCTAATTCCTGGTTGCGCCACCGTTCCGGTGTAGAGCGATTCATTGAACTCCGAACCCGCGAGCTGCTGTGCGAAAGCCTGCATGTTGAATCGCTCCGCGATGCGGTCGTAGTCCGCGCGAATTGCGGGGAAAAGACGGGCAAGATCGTAAAACAGCACAGCTTGGGTCCCCTTGTGCGACGGCACCACTCCGACCACGGTGTGTACCTTGGGCGCGCCACCTAACTGGGTGATGTAGTAAGTGGGCAGCGGGCCGCCACCTTGGGACCAGCCCACGAGATCGACTTGGGAAGCTCCAGTAGCGCCAAGCACCGCGTCCACCACGGCCGACAAAGTAGCCGCGGAGGATCGAATGTCACCGGCGAATCCCATCTGCTCTACGCCATAGATCGGGTTCGTGTTGAAAGTAAACAGACACAAGCCGTCGCGCTTGAGCAAGGGTGCCATCCATGCCCAAGAGTCATAAGCCGACCCTGTAGTGCCCGGGATGAGGATTACCGGGCGTTGGCCGTCGGCTGGCCGGCAGGAAAAGTCGTTGGTGCCTTCCGGCGCGATACCGGGGTGGGTGATCTCATAAGCTGCAGCTTCATAAATATTGCGTTGCGAAGGCCCAATGCCGTTATTGGGGAACCCCTCATCGCCATTCAGGATGGGATCCGCATGCGCGACCCCAGGCAATGCAAGCAAAACGGCAAGCAAAACGACAACCAGGCGTTTCATGTGTCCATCTTTCCAATGAGCATGGCAACCAACATATTGACCATACAAGAAAACACCCCTGAGCACGCCATCGTGGCAGTGCTCAGGGGCTGGTGAAAAATGCAGGCGAGGAAACCTAGCGGATGGTCACCTGACGAGACTTAATGTTTTGCAGCGCCTTGCGCTCATCTGGGCTGAGAGCTGCATCATTGTCGAGTTCGGCCTTGATGCGCTTATCCAGGGCCTCCAGCAACGGTCCGTATTCAGATACCGCCACGGCTGGGTCAAGATCCCAGACCGGAACGGCGATGCCGTGGGTACGGAACACACCTGCGAACTTGGTGCCCTCGCCGAGCAAGAGTTCCCCAGCTGCAGCGATCCGCGCCAGTGCCTGAAGCAGTTTATCCTCATCGTCCGTGCGGACCCAGCGGATATGCGCCTTCTCGCCCGGATCGATCCACCAAGCAACGCCGTCGAAGTCGCCGGTGACCGGGAAGGACGGCAGAATCGAATCATTTGCTGCTTGCATCGACTGCGCTAGCTGCGGGTTCAGCTGGGTACCCTCTGGCAGCCACCAGTTGAAGTCCTCGTGTGCCTGGACATCGAGGGTGTCCGTAGCGGACAGCAAGGAGTCCAAGGCTGGTTCGGAGCCGTCGGCTACCGCTGCCTGGAGAGTCTCGCCTGGCTTGGCTGTCTTCAGCCAGTTCAGCGCGTATGCGAGGTCCCGGTTCGGGTTGTGGGAATGTGCGGCGGTCTGCAAGCCGACGAAGGCATCGCCACCGAATTCCTCATCCCGCACCAGGGCAGCTCCAGCGCCCGGCAGAACGGTTGCCACGTAGACCTTGCGGTCCACCCCAGCTACTTTGATCTCGGCAAACGCAGAAGGAACGAATTCCTGCAGCGCAACCAAATCAGCTTCCATTGCCAGCCCGCCGTATGGACGTGGGTCACGCTCCAAAGCCGCCCGCTCAGCAGCGCGCGCCGCCAACTTCGCCTGACGACGGCTCATGCCCTCCGGCAGAACTTCTTCGTTCTTCTTCTTTTTAGCCATGCCTACAATTTACCTGCCAACACTTCGCGCGCGCGTGCTGGGTAGTTCGTAGCCAGCATATCGACGCCCATATCGAGTGCCCACGCGATGTCCTCCGGCTCATCAACCGTCCACATGTAGGTGGGCAGATCGCGTTCCGCAATCAAGTCCGGATTCAACCGGGCATGCGTCAACGACAAACCCAAGCCAGACGGATTGCCCCATTTCGAAATCATCCGCTGGTAGATCGGGCCCGATTCCTCCCGCAGGAAAATGCGATCTACCTGCGGGGCGATCTCGCGCATCCGGATCATCGCGGGGGCGAAGAACGAGATGACGTGGATGCGGGGGTCGTCGATAAGCCCGGCGTAGCGCAAGCGCATGACGGCCTGCTCCTCAATCATACGCCCCCAGCGGGTCAAATGTTTAGTCTCAATGTAGAGGTCCGTGGTGGGGTGTGCCTTGATCAGTTCGAGCAGTTCGTCGAGGAGGGCAGGGCGCTGAGGTTGCTCAGCCGTGCCGAAATTGAAACTGCACAGCTCATCGTAGGTGGAGCGCTCAACGATGGCGGTGCCATTTGCGACGCGGGAGATGTTGGGGTCGTGCACGCACACGACTTTCCCGTCGCGGGTCAGGCGGATGTCGCACTCGATGGCGTCGGCACCCTGCTCGATGGCCTGCTCAAACGCGAGCATGGTGAGTTCGGGGAAGTCACCCGACGCACCCCGGTGGGCAATGATCTGCATTTAGCTGTCCCAACTGTGAATATGGCGCAGCAGCATCCGGTTCTTGCGCTGCGAACGACCCAGCTTCCGGCTCATCTTGTCCAGCACCCGGATCGCATCATTGATGTGTGGCCCCTTGTTGAGCATCACACACTCTGAACGTAGCGCGAAGGCCGCATCGGTGATTTCGGCGCGCGAAGGCAGTCCATTTTTTGCGAGATTTTCCAAGATTTGCGTGCCCACGATAACCGGGATGTGCGCAGCCTCGGCGAGGGTAAGGATCTGCTGGGGCACCTCCGCCATCCGCTCAAAACCGAGCTCGACGGCCAGGTCACCGCGGGCGATCATCAGGCCAAGGTTAGCGTGGCGCATGCCTTCGAGGATGATCCCGGCCAAGTTGTTAAAGCCCGGCACCGTCTCGATTTTCAGCACGAGCCCCAAATTGCGGACTCGCTCCGCAATGTCAGGGTTCTGCTCAGCAATGCGATCAAGCACCTCGATGACGTGGCGGACATCCTCCGGCGTGCGCACAAAAGAGATGGCGGCGATGTCGGCATGCCGGGCCACGAATTCCAGGTTCACCTCGTCTTCAGGGGTGAGGCTGGCTAGTGGCAAGTCGGTTTCCGGCAAGTTGATGCCCTTGTTTGCGGCGAGGTTCGTGCCCCCGATCTTGGCCTGGGTGACTTCAAGGACGGCCTCGGTGTGGCCATGGTCGGCTGTCTCAAAGTCGGCCGTGCGCTTTTCGCGGACAATCGCAGCGATGCTGCCGTCATCGAAAAGGACGTGCTGGCCAACCTCAAGAGCCCGCACTGCCTCCGGCAGCGTGCACGACAATACCGGGATCACGCCTGGGGTGGCATCCGCTGCCACCTCTGCAGTAGTCAGTACCAGCCGGTCACCGGCTTTGAGCTTGATTCGACGCACAATCGGTGGGATGCCAGTGGCACGGGTCTTCTGATAATCGCACTCCAGGAGGGTGCCTTCCGCGATATAGGCGTTGCGATCTCCCTCAGCCAGCACCGCGCCCTCTAGCACCTGCGTCACTTCGAAGGCGCGCTTGGAACCGCGGGTGTCATGCAGGGAGATGATCGAGTCGACTTCCAACAGCGAGTACCACTCCGGGTCAACCTGCAGCGCCAACGCTGGTCGGCCGGAGAACGCCGGGGCTAGTGGCGGGTTCTCATTATCGGTCGAGGTAATCCATAGTTTCGAGGATTCCAGCACGGTACCGGACTCCTCGCGCAGGACACGCGCACGGCCGATCTGCGGACCATCCGCGATAGCTCCGGTGCGGATCTTCGGACCGGCCAGGTCCATATTGATGCGCACTTCACGACCTGCCTCTGCGGCAGCCCGATGCACGTGATCGATCATCTTCGCCCACGCCTGCGCCCCGTCGTGCGCGCAGTTGATACGCGCCAGCTCCATACCTGCGTCGACGAAAGACTTCACCATCTCATAGTCGTCCGCCGCCTCAGATGGCAGCGTCACCATGATTCGCGAGTGGGTATCCGGGGCTGCCTCACCCAGCAGCGTAGTGGTGTGTTCTTCGAGAACCTCATCAGCATTCGCGAAAGCGTTTGCAATGTCTTCGGTGTTGTAAGGAGCGCCGCGGCCGCTCAGCAAACCGACGATGTTTCGCGCTGCCTCCAACTTCGGTTTCACGCCCAGCTCTACCGTCGATAAACGCGTTGCCCCAATCGAAGTCAAGCCAGCTTGCAGCGGACGGAGATCCACCGAGCGCAGGTGTGCGTAATGCAGCAGGTTGTGCGCGCCGGCGAAGTGGGTCGGCGCTACCTTGTTGATTCGGTCCTGCTCACTCTGGGAAATGTGAGCGATGTCCGTGAGAAGTCGGTCGATGTCATCGACGAGGTGCTCGTAATTGCTCATTGGGGCGATTCCTTAGCTAGTTGATCGTTGCTTCTTCAACATTGTGCCCCGGCGACAAAGATTCGGCAGAGCGAACTACGCGGATCATGCGGGGCTTGGCATCGCATACGTGGGTGCGCACCCTGAAGCGGAGCGACTCCCCGCAGGAAATCTAGAAGAACTCCGCCATCACCTCACGAAGCGCAGCGACGGACGCCTTGAAGCGCTCCATTTCGTGTTCGGAAATCTCAAGCTCAACCACGCGACGTACACCCCGCCGGTTCACGATCGCCGGGGTGCCGATGTAGATGTCATTCTCGCCGTACTCGCCACGCAGGAGGGTAGATACCGGGAGCGCTACGTCCTGATTCTGCAGAATAGCGCGGGTAATGCGGGCCAGCCCCATGCCGATGCCATAGGAGGTGGAGCCTTTGGCATCGATAATTGCGTAGGCGGCGTCGCGGGTTTCTTCAAAGATTTTCTCCAGCTTGCCCTCCAAGGTTGGGTCCTTTTCCAGCTGCTTGCGCATGGACACACCAGCCACCGTCGCGGAGGAAAGGACCGGGAGTTCGGAGTCGCCGTGCTCGCCGATGATGTAGGCATGAATGGAGGTCGGGGCGACTTCGTAGAGCTCGCCGAGCATGTAGCGGAAGCGCGCGGAGTCCAAAATCGTGCCGGACCCGATCACGCGATTAGATGGCAGGCCGGAGTATTTCCACACCGCGTAAGACAGGATGTCCACCGGGTTGGAGGCCACCACGAAGATCCCGTCAAAGCCGGAATTCATGACGTCGCCGACGATAGACTGCATAATCTTCATGTTCTTATCCACCAGCTGCAGGCGCGTCTCGCCGGGCTTTTGCGCAGCTCCGGCGCAGATCACGACGATCGCCGCGTCCTCACAGTCAGCGTAGGTGCCGCGGGTAACCTTGGTGCGCGAACCGGCCCACACCACGCCATGGTTTAGATCCATGACGTTGCCTTCCAACTTCTTTTCATCGATATCGATGATCGCGAGGTGGTCGCAAGTCCCCTGGTTCACCATCGCGTAGGCGTAGGCCACGCCGACATCACCCGCACCAATCAGCACCACTTTATTTCCGACTGCTTGCTTCACGATCCGCTCCTCTCACGCGTTCTGGCTTCTCCCCTACCCGCCATTATGCGCGCAAAACGTACATTCCGCCCTGTGAAATCAGACATAATCGGACACAGTCAGACTAAGTTCAACATTTTCGCCGGCGGTGAGCGTCGATAAGCGCGCGGATGCCGCAGGCCCTATGGGCGAACCAGCCACCGTGACGTCGTCCACCCGCATCCACTGCATGCTTACCGACGCCCGGCTGAACTCGACCACACTGAACCCATGCGCAGCTAGCTCAACGTGGCTGATGTGCGGATTAGCGCCACGCAGATGGTCGGCGGCCATGCGGGCGGCACGTGCGCCGAGAAAATCGTCGACATTCGGCGCAGACACGCTCGTGCACACCAATTCCGCCCCCACCACGGCGCCTTCGTGATGAATGAGGGAGGCCCATTCAGAGTGGATATCGCCAGCCAAGAACACCGCGCTGGGCTGCTCGCGCTCGGCAAGCAAATTCAAGATTTTGGCCCGATCGGCAGCGTAACCATCCCATTGATCGAGGTTATAGGGCACGCCAGAAGCATCCTCACCGATAAGACGACTCACGGCGCCGGACAAAGTCGAATCGAGGCCAACCATACTCACCGGAGTCAACATGACCGAAGTGCCAATGACACTCCAGCGAGTTTCTTGATGCGCCAGTTTCTTGAATAACCAGTCGGTTTGCTCGCTGCCGAGCATGGTGCGCTCGGGATCAGCAGCCTTCGTCAGCGTCGATTGCTTTGAGCGGTAGCTGCGCAGATCCAACATGGTCAACTCAGCAAGGTCTCCGAATTTCAGCGACCGGTACAGGCGGTTATCCCACCGCACCGGCAACCATTCCAGATAGGCCTGCTGGGCCGCCGCTTTACGATCCGCCCACGCCCCCTTCCAGGGATTATGCCCGGCGGCACCATCTGACCACGCATTATTGGCAATCTCATGGTCATCCCACATCACAATCCAGGGCGCGGCTCCGTGCGCAGCCTGCAGCTCCGCGTCGCGACGGTATCGCCCGTAGCGGGTGCGATAGTCCGCCAGGCTCACAATCTCCCAAGTCGGCTCATGCGGGCGCACCACCCCATAGCCTCCCGTGTAAACACCGGAGGCGTATTCGTAAATGTAATCCCCAAGGTGAATTACCGCGTCAATTTCATTTTTCGCTGCGCGTTTTGCAATATCGGAATAAGCCGAAAAGTAACCCGATTCGAAATTGGCGCAGGAACAGACCGCAAAACGCAGGGCATCCACCCGGCCGGAATAAGCAGGCGCAGTTTTCGTGCGACCTACTTTCGACGTAGTTCCTACGTATTTGCCTGAAAGAATCGTGAATCGATAGAAATATTCTGTGTTTGGTTGCAAATTCCACGGGTCGACATGAACAGTGTGATCCGAATCGGCGCTAGCTACCACTTCACCAGCGCGGACCACTTCCGCGAAATCAACGTCTAGTGCCACCTGCCAGTGCAATCGCACATCTTCCCCGCGCCCCGAGCCTGGCACCGCAGTCGCATCCGGGGTGACCCGTGTCCACAGAATGACTGATTGCGGTAGGGGATCCCCCGAGGCGACCCCATGCATGAAGGGCTGAAACTCCGCGGGATCAAGTGGTTGAGGCTCGTGGCGTTCCTTTAGGTCACGGTCAACCAGCTCGGAGAAGTTGCCCGCATTCGCCGCGTTCATTGATGCCGGGAGGAGAGCTGTCGCCCCCACAGCAAGGGAACCGCGCAAAAAGTTACGACGGGTGCTGGCTTTCCACATATCCCCCATAGTGAGGCCCAAGATTGCCCCACGCATTTCGAGGAAGTGGATTTGCCGGAAATTTCATCACGTGTTCATCTATTAGAAAACTACCTAAATGAACCGAATTATTGCCGAATTATTAAAAAAGTATTAGTCTCGCATTTAAAAGACGCTTCATACAAGGAGAAAATGAATGTCCCGGCGCGAAGTAATTCAATTTTTTGATGACATTGACAGCACCCCACTGACCCAAGAAGAAGTTAATATCGTTAAATTTAGTCTTGACGGCACCAATTACATCCTGGATCTATCTGCAGGCAACGCGAAGAAATTCCGTGAATTGCTTGAGCCGTATATTGCTGTGGCCCGTCGGGAGGGAACTGCAACTCCACGTCCACGCCGTACCGGCTCTGCTACCCCAGATTCCAAGAAAATCCGTGAATGGGCGCGCAAAAACGGCTACGACGTCGCTGACCGAGGAAAGCTGCCCACCAGCATGATTGACGCCTACCGCGCCGCTCAAAAGTAACCCTGGGACCTGGGACAGCTACAGCAGCCCCTGCTCCCGGGCGGCGGCCACGGCTGAGGTCCTCGAACGCACACCGAGTTTGTCGTAGATGTGCACGAGGTGTGACTTCACGGTCGCCTCGGACAACAGCAGATCCTTGCCGATGTCGCGATTCGATTTTCCGGTGGCTACCTGCGTCAACACCTGGAGCTCTCGGGGAGTCAGCGCCGAGCGAGGACTGCGGGTGAGCAGTTTATTGGCCACTACCTCGCTCATCGCCGAGTTGCCTTCGGCCGCCGAACGAACCGCCGCAACCAATTCCACCGGTGGCGCATCTTTGAGTAAGTAACCCACCGCCCCGGCTTCAATAGCTCCAAGAATGTCGGCGTCGGTATCGTAATTCGTCACCATCAGCACCTGTGGCGGTTCCGCCATGGTTGCGCGAATCTCTGCGGTAGCGTCCGCACCCGTTGCCACGACGCGTCCCGCGTCTCCGGCGCCAAAGCGCAAGTCCATCAGGATGAGGTCGACTCCACCGGCTTGAGCTGCAGCAACCGCAGCTTCCGCGCTGCTTACTTCGCCCACTACTTTCAGATCCGGTTCGCCCTCAAGCACGGCACGCAGGCCGAGTCGGACGATCTCGTGGTCGTCGGCAAGCAAAATGCGAATCACTGGAAGCCTCCTTATCGATTGCAGTCTAGCAACGGGATCGCCACACTCACTGCGGCCCCCTCGCCCGGCGCGGACTCCACCGTGAACACTCCGCCTACCTCAGCGACCCGGGAACGCATGGCTTCAAGGCCAATGTGCCCCAACCCGGCCGCGTGCTTATCGACGCCCGCCGGATCAAAACCCACCCCATCATCAACCACATCAAGGCGAACCTCCTCGGGCGCAAACGTCAGCGTGATCTGCGCGCGACCAGCCTGCGCATGCTTGACCACGTTGCCCATCGCCCCCTGCGCGATCCGCAAGAGCGTGGCCTCTACCCGCATCGGTAACGCCCGCGACTCACCCTCAACCACGACCTTTGCGGCCACATTCTGAGCAGATGCCGCCACGCGTTGCAAAGCCGCCTCCAGGGAATTCCCCGCCAATCCCGCGGGCTGCAGGGCAGCGATCATCGCGCGGGCTTCGGAGAGGTTCTCCGCGGCGGTTGCCCGGGCCTGTTGAATCCGCAAGATTGCTTGGTCCGGGTGTGCGCTCGCGACATCCTTTTCCGCGACATGCAGGAGCATCTGAATACTCGAAAGGCCCTGAGCCAACGTGTCGTGAATCTCGTGGGCAATGCGCTGGCGTTCGGCGACCATGCCTGCTTCCCGCTCCGTAGCGATCAACTGATGACGCGTGCTCAGCAGCTCCTGCAACAGATTCTCGCGCTCGACGTGGGCGAGCCAGAGGCGTCGAAAAGCAAAGAAAATAGCGATGGTGACCAGGGCAGCCAACGCCGGCCCCAACACGCCCCCGGGAGTGAAAGCGGGGTACTGGTTCATAATGGCCACAACAGTCGCACCCAACACCGCCGTTACCCCACGAAAATCCGGCATCACCGTGAGGAACAAGAAATACAACGGAAAAACCAGGTACACGGCCAGCGGCTGCATCGGCAAGAGCACCACCCACAGCCCAACAAGGGCGAGCAGCCAGATCAGCGTTCGCCACTGGGCGCGCAGCTCCAGCACCAAGGCACCCCAATAATAGACGCCAGAAAATGCCAACAGAGTGGTGAGGGTGGCTAACGTGTCGTCTTTAGACGTAAGCGCTGAGAACCCCACCATCAGCACCAACGCGCCGATCAACACGTCGTTGCTTCGCTGGATCGTCTCGCTGCCAGGCACGCCGACGCCCTCGTTCATCTCACTCCCACTCCCAATTGCCTAGGGTTATAGCTATGAAGCGTACCTTCCCCGCCGCACTCGCCACCCTCGGGCTAGCCAGCACCGCACTCCTTGGCGGCTGCTCTTACCTACCCGGCGGCTCCAGCATGGAAACCACCACGACTGCGACCTCCGCAGCCCCACTGCATTCATCAGCCGACAGCGCATTGCCAATCGACGCCCTGCCGGCCCCCGTCAGCCGCGACGACAACACCGCCTGCCCCTACCTCGACCGCCAATTCGTAGCCGACACCAACGGCCAACGCGTCCTCGCCCAAGGCATCGACCCAGCCTTCGCGACCCCCGCCTGCACCTTCTACTCCTATGCCGACGAACCCCAGCTCACCGTCATCGTCCGCGACATGGCCACCCGCGAAGACGCCATCAAAGTAGTCGACTGGGCAGCACCGATCGACACCACCGAACCCGCCGAAGAACCCGCAGGCTGGGACGGCGGCCGACGCGGCTCGCCCGGACGCGCCATCTACGCCGTACACAAAGACACCCACGCTGTGGTGGTGTTTTCCAACCAAGACCAGTCGTTAAAGGCGGAGCTCATCGCGAAGGAAGCGATCAAGAACCTCGGTTTGTAGCCGGTTTTTGGCGCGATGTTTGACGCGTTGTTGGGCTCGTTGTTGGCTCGTTGTTGGGCTCGTTGTTGGGCTCGTTGTTGGCTTGCTCTTGGGCGGGCCGGTTTTTGGGCGTCGCATTCTGGGCTGCACACACGCTACCGCGTCCCTTCGGCGTAGTCGGACTACCTAGAACGAATTTTATTCATGGGTTTTGAGCCCTTCGGGGTAGTCTGACTACACCGAAGGGACGCGGTAGCAGTTCTGAAGCAAAATCGACGGCGCCAAACGGCACCACCGACCGACAACAAAACCGGCAAGCCCTAAACAGCAACCTCGTTGTAAGGCATCAGTAGGGAAATCTGCGGGAAAATTACTTCCATGAGCAGGAAGAACACGCCGACCAGGAGTGCGAGCACGATGATGAGTCGCACGATGAAGGGGCCGGGGAGGTGACGCCAAATCCATCCGTACATTGTTTAGCCTTCCTGGAATTCGATAGGTCGATCGCTGCCGGTTTTAGTTTCGCTGCGGACCTTCATAGCGTGGACGATCATTCGTTCCGCGTTCGAGAACTGGGGGTGGCAGGTGGTCATGGTCATGAGTGCCTGCATGTCAGGGGTGATCTCAGTGGTCTCGTAGCCTGGGACCGGGTTGACCACCGCGTAGTCAGACGGCAGGGTGATGTGTCGGCCCTGAACTTCTGCGTAGCGGCCCGTCGTCATGGCTTCGACCTGGGTTGGGTTAAAGCAGTTGGCGGCTTCGGCACGGCGCGTCTCGCCTTGGGCGTCGATAGGCATGATGCGGTAGATGTCCCAGCTGGATTGTGTCTCGACGATCACCGCGTCGCACGCCTTCAGGTTGCCGAGGTCATTGAACGGCGCGCCCTTGCCGACGCGGTGGCCGGCGACGGCGAAGTTGCCGTTCTTGCCTGGCATTTGCGAGTCGACATAGCGGCCTGGCCCCTTGAGGAGGTCATCGTCGGTGGTGCCTTCCACGATCGCGAATGCGAAGTCGCTGCCGAAGGCGGGGATGTACATGCGGGCGAAGGCTTCGCCAAGCTGAGGTGTCAACTTCTTGCGCGGGTTAACGTATTCGTGGCCCCAGTTGGCTTCCATCTGCTGCGAAACCACATGCTGTTTCTTCCCTGCTTCCACGTTCGTCCAATACGCCTCGTAAAAAGCAAAGGAAAAGAGCAGCACCGAAATGGTGATGAGAAGCTCACCGAGAATCTGGGTGGCTGTTACCTTGTGAACTTTCTCGGGTTTTCGGTGCCGGGAGCGCCGGGCCGGTTGTTGCGCGGTCATGTACGCATATCCTAGTGCTATTTTGTGACCAACTGGCAATGGTAGCGTAGCTAAGGTCCGCGCAGTCCCACGCAAAGCGAGCATTTCCCTTGATCGAATTCATGATTTATCCCGTCTCGGCGGTGCTGAAATTTTGGCACTGGTTCTTGCATTCTGGGCTGGGCTTATCGACGCCAACCTCGTGGCTGCTCTCGATTTTTGGACTGATCATTACGGTGCGCTCCATTGTGGCCCCGACCTCGTGGCTCATGATGAAGTCTGGCAGGATTTCACAACTACTTCGGCCCCGAATGAAAGAAATCGAGCTGGAATACCAGCAACGCACGGACGGCGAGGCCTCTAAGTGGAAACGCGAGGAAACTAAGCGCGTTCAAAAAGAGGCTGGCTACAACATGTGGGCGGGCTGCGTACCGATGCTTATCCAGTTTCCGGTGTTCATTGGCCTTTACCAGGTGTTATTGCGGATGGCTCGCCCAGCAGAGGGCTTCCACGCTGTGCACAAGCCGATCGGTTTCCTCACCTCTGCAGACATTGAAGACTTCATCTCGGTACGCGTGGCGAATGTCCCTCTTCCGGCCTACTACTCCATGTCGGAGCAAGCCATGGCTGATCTTGGCACGAACCGCGCCGACGTTGCTGGCCTGGTCATTCCGTTGCTGTCGGCCGCCTGTCTGTTTACCACAATCAACATGATTTATTCGTCCTACCGCGGATACAAGACGCTCGACTGGTCGTCGAAGTTTGCAGTGGGCGTTACCCGCGCACTGCTGTCTTTCATTCCGCTTGTGCCGATCATGCTGCTGTCCTCCGCGCTTACCGCTCCAGTTCCCGCGGCGATCATCATCTACTGGTTTGGCGGCAACTTGTGGACGATGTCGCAATACATTGTGCTGACCTACTTGCTGCATCGAAACCACCCACTTACCCCGGAGTTCGAGGCTTTCCGGGAAGAGACGAAGCGCGAATTCAAGGAGAAGGCGCGCACCAAGCGGGCCCACAAGCGTTTTGTCCGAAAGAAGCGACTTTTGACAGTGCTACAGCCCCATCGCGCAAGCACCCACCGCCAAGAACTGCAGGAACACCGTGCAGAGCGTCAGGCCGCTCTAGAGGCTCAACTTGCTCTGCAAGCCGAAGCGAAGGCTCGGGCAAAGGCTCGAAACGCAGCGGAACGAGAAGCTCGGCGGCAGCGGATGGCGGAAAAGCAGTCGAAGAAGAAAAATCAGATGGAGTAATCCGCGGGTGGGGCTGAAATGAGCTGGTCAGCGAGCTCACGGGCGGTCTTCAGTGGCTCGAGGTTTTGAGCCATCGTGGCGCCGGCGAGACCCCCCTCCAAAAAGACGAGCACCTGACGAGCCACGCTTGCGCTTGGATAGCCGTTGAGTTCGGTCAATAGCTGGGTAATGGTTTCTTCGCACCAACGGCGATGGGCCTGAGCCGTAGCGACGATTTTGTGTTCCAAATCCGTCTCCGGACGTGGATATTCGGTGGCGGCATTGAGAAAATGTGAGCCACGGAAGTTCTTTGCTGGTTCTTCCTCAATGCATTGGTCAAAGAAGGCCAGCACTTTCTGATCGGGGGTTTTAAGCTCCGCTGCGCGGGCGCTCCAGGCGGCCCGCCACTGGGCATCAAGCTGCTCGACATATGCCACTACCAGGGCATCTTTTGATCCGAACAGTGAGTACAGGGAAGCCTTCGCCACGTCGGCCTCCCGCAGGATGCGGTCGATGCCGATCACCCGGATGCCTTCGGTGGTGAACAAGTGGGTGGCGCTGGCGAGCAAACGCTCCCGCGGACTCGGGCGCCCTTTTCGACGTCCGCTGGCGCGAGCAGGCTTCGCAGCACTTTCCATGTCGCTTCCCTTCTGTGAACAAGTTTTGGTGCTCATTCTAGATTACCTAAACAGACTAGTGCGTCTTTGTTGTTGGCCACGCTAAAACCCGCTGCCATCTGAAAGATTCAGATAACAGCGGGCTTAGTTAACGCGCGAAGCTTAACGCTTTCGAGTGACCATCTGGACGAGCCACAGCAGGATAACTGCGCCGATCAGACAGGTCACAAAACTCATGATGACACCCATGTTGCTGGTATTCACTCCGAACAGACCAAGCAAGAAGCCACCGAGCACGCCGCCGATAATACCGACCACAATATTCAGAAAAACACCTTGCTGAGCATCAGTGCCGCGAATCTTGGAGGCAATCCAACCTGCAAGGCCACCAATAATGATCCAGCCGATCCATCCCCATGCCATAACAATTACCTACTTTCTATTCATTCGTTTTTACTTACCCTCCCCACGGTAGACGTTGTGCAGCCCATTAACCCAGCCGAATCGATAGGTTTTACCGTTCTGTAGTTAAGCGGTTATCAAAGCGTGACCTTACGATTGTTTTTCTTGGGAAAACAAAAAGTGGCCCGTCCTGAAATTCGGGAGCGGACCACTTATGGAAGAAACTATTTAGTCGTTATCCGCGGTTGGACGAACAACCATCATCGGGCAAGGAGCCGACTGCAGCAGTGCTCGAGAGGTAGAACCGAGCAACATACCCTTGAATCCGCCGCGCCCGTGGGAACCCACGACCAACAGCTGGGCATTCTCGGAGGCGTCGACAAGCGCGCGAACCGGTCGGTCGCGGGTGACAATCTTCTTGACCACCACGTCCGGATGGGTCTCCTGGAAACCGGCGAGACGCTCAGAAAGCAGGGCGTTTTGCTCTTCCTCAACCACTTGCCATTGCTGCTGCGCAGCCGCGAGGCCAGCTAGCGATGCCTGGACCTGCATGTCCATCCAGGTATGTACGGCGTGCAGCTCGACATCGCGGGCAGCAGCTTCATCAAATGCAAATTCGGTTGCCTTTGCAGACACGGAGGAGCCATCCACACCCACCACAACTGGGCCATTTTCCACACCTTCGAAGTTGCAGTCCTCACGAACGACCACGACGGGACATTCAGCGTGTGATACCACAGCTGCAGAAACCGAACCCATCACCATGCCAGACAAACCGCCGAGGCCGCGCGAGCCCATCACGATCATGGTGGAAGTCTTGGACATCTCCAGCAGCATGTCGATTGGGCTGCCTTCTGCGATCGTGTGGCCGATCTTGATGTCTGGAGCGATCGCATAGGCGATCTCGCGAGCCTCATCGATCTTCTCCATCGTCTCCGCCTGGAGCTCATCGTAGATCTCCTGCGGCGGCACCATGCCCTCGGCGTACAAGAACTGAGGCATGGCATAAGACGATGCCAACCGCAGCGGGATCCCTCGCTTCATCGCTGTCCGCGCTGCCCATCGCACCGCAACTTTGGAAGCCTCAGAACCATCAACAGCCACAACGACGATGTTTTCCCTGGACATTTTGTTGGCCAACCTTTCAGAAACAGCGGACCCCGCCAACGCCTAGCCGCTAGCGAAGTGATTTCACTTACTATCCTACGCCGGCAATACGTTAAAGGGCAGTGGTACTAACCACTGCCCGTCATTGTGCGCTTATACCTGTGGTAGAGCTGCTGCTGGCGCGTTGGAAGGGTACAAAATCGCATAAATTACCTGCATGACATTTGCCAAGATTTGACCAATGCCAGTGGAGGAAAACTCAACGAGTGGAGCCATGAGAGAATTAATATCCATGGGCCATAGGATACCGCCAACCAATGACAACGACACAACCGCAACCGACCCGAATGTGGTTGCCGGAGGTAAGCGCCCCAAACGGCCGGCACCGCTTCCGGTGCGGGACGGGCTCAATCCTTCAAGAGTGCGCGTACCCGACGATGCGCCCCTCCCGTTGCGGGCACAAGACTTCGTAGCAGCCCTCATCGCTACCCAGCGATTCCGACACCCAGACGATGACGAACGAGCTTTACTCGGTCGCTTTAGCGCGGGGGAGGTAGTAGGGCAGCATGGCGAACCATTTGCCCCCGATGACCTCCTCAAGCCCGGAGTAGACGTCTGGTTTTACCGCATCCCAGCTCCCGAAACCCCGGTGCCCTACGACATCAAGGTCATTCATGAGGATGACAGGCTGTTGGTCGTCGATAAGCCTCCTTTTTTGGCGACCTTCCCCCGCGGTTCCCACATCACGGAATCGGTGCTGGTGCGGATGCGTCGAGAGACAGGCAATCAGGAGCTTTCTCCGGCGCATCGCCTGGATCGCCTTACCTCTGGAGTTCTGGTGCTCACGAAGTCGCAGCGGTGGCGCGGAGCCTATCAAGAATTGTTCGCCCGGCGCGAGGTGGACAAAGTCTACGAGGCTACCGCCCCAGCCGAGGCCAACATCACAGCGGGAACCGTGTGGGAGCACCGCATGGAGAAGGAGCGCGGGGAGTTCAAAACGCGCATTGTCGACGGCCCCATTAATGCCCGAACCGTCGTTGAGGAGGTGACTCCCTTGCCCAGCAGCGAGGAGCAGGTGTTGCAGCGCCTTCATGGCGTGAGCTCGCCACTGTCCCGTTACACGTTGCACCCGCTCACTGGCCGAACCCATCAGCTTCGCCTGCACATGTACTTGGCCGGGGCGCCAATTCTCGGCGACCCGGTATATCCGGATGTGTTGCCGGTGGACGCGGAGGACTTCGCGGTCCCCATGCATTTGCTCTCCCGACGCCTGACTTTCGTCGATCCGATTTCGGGAGATTTCCGATCTTTCGAGTCCTCCCGATAGTCCCGTTTGTAACATTGGAACCTTCTGTAACTTCAGCCCCTTGGGTCGCAATTTTGGTGGGCAAACACTAAAGTGACTCTAGACCTATATACAAAACCAGCAAGAGGACATTAAAGACCATGGCTGAAGTTGCCGCCCGCGCAGTAAATCTGGTGAAGCAATACGGCACGGGAGATACCGTTGTCCGCGCCCTCGACGACGTCAATATCGAATTCGAAAAAGGCCAGTTCACTGCCATCATGGGCCCTTCGGGTTCTGGCAAGTCGACACTCATGCACTGCATGGCCGGGCTCGACAACGCCTCCAGCGGACAAGCCTTCATCGGCGATACCGAGCTGTCGCGGATGAAAGACAAAGAGCTGACCGCTTTGCGACGCGACCGCCTAGGCTTCGTGTTCCAGTCCTTTAACCTGGTGCCTACCCTCAACGCTAAAGAAAACATCACCTTGCCTGTAGATATTGCCGGCCGGAAAGTTGATGAAGCGTGGCTGGACGAAGTCACCAAGCGCCTTGGCTTGGATCACCGCCTCGAGCACCGTCCGTCCGAACTATCTGGTGGTCAGCAGCAGCGTGTGGCCGTGGCCCGCGCCCTCATCTCCCGCCCGGAGATCATTTTTGGCGACGAGCCAACCGGTAACCTGGACTCGAATTCTTCCCATGAAGTGCTGGATATCCTGCGTACTTCCGTCAACGAGCTCGGTCAAACCGTGGTCATCGTTACCCACGACCCGAAAGCGGCCTCCTATGCCGATCGGGTAGTTTTCCTCGCGGACGGACGCCTTGTCGACGAACTCCGCAACCCGACCGCTGAAAAGATTCTGCAGGTCATGGCAAAGATCGAGGACTTCTAAACACTCATGGCGAAGAATGCAATGCGCACCATTTCGCTGCGCAATATTAGAGCTCACAAAGTCCGACTGTTCCTCACCGTCTTGTCTGTGGTGCTGGGCACCGCCTTCATCGCTGGCTCCTCCATGATGACGGCCAGCCTCAAATCCAGCATGGACTCCCTGCTGACCACGGCATTTAACGACGTCGACGTGGTGATGATGCAAAATGAGAAGTCCCCTCGTGGCATCAGCATGGCCGACGTGCAGGCCATCCGCGATCGTGCGGACACCAAGAGCGTAGACGTATCCACGCAGCAATCTACCGTCATCATGACCGGGTCGGACGGCAAGGCCATCCAGACGGGAGCCGCCCCAGCGCAGGCCTTCGCCCTTGGTCCGAACCAAGACTTCGCCACCGGAGCCTGGCTCAAAGAAGGCAAGAAGCCCGAAGCCCGCGGAGAAATCGCGATCAATGAAGGTGCCCTGAAGAAGGGCAACCTAAAGATCGGAGACAAAACCACCGTGGTCACCCCGGCGGGCCGCCACGAAATGACGATCTCCGGCACCTTCGACTCCAAAGCTGTCTCCGACAGTATGCTCGGCGTCGCCTTTACTGAGCCAGACTTCCTAGCGAACTTCACCGACGGCGAACACGTCCAACTGCTCACCATCGAGCTCGAGGATGGGGAAGACGCCAACGCTGTTAAAGACGAACTAGGCACGGCCTATGGCAATTACTCCGTCCAAACCGGTCAAGCTCTGGTGGAACAAACCACCAAGATGATCTCCCAGGGCCTGAGCTTCATCAACTACGTGCTCTGGGCCTTCGCAGGCATCGCTTTGCTGGTCGGCACGTTCATCATCTCGAATACCTTCGCGATGATCGTCGCCCAGCGCAACCGCGAACTGGCACTGCTCCGGGCGGTGGGTGCTTCCCGTGGGCAGATCACCCGTTCGGTTGTGTTTGAAGCGATCGTTGTTGGTTTGGTAGGTTCTGTGCTCGGTATCCTCGCTGGTGTCGGCCTCACGCAAGGGCTCATGGCGCTGATTAGAACCCAAGGTATGCCATTGCCGAGCGCCGGTTTGGGGCTAGACACTACCTCGGTGGTCGCGCCGTTGGTCGTGGGTGTCCTCATCACCGTTCTTTCCGCCTGGGCGCCAGCCCGACGCGCAGGTTCCGTACACCCAGTCCAAGCGATGCGCGCTGGAGACCAATCCTCCAACAATTCCCTGGTGGTCCGTACCGTTTTCGGTGCGTTGGCTCTGGTCGTTGGTGTCGTTGCGGTGCTGGTCGGCTCGCTGGTGTCCAGCATTGGTGGCATCGGTGCCCGCAGTGGCGTGATCGGATTCGGAGCATTCTGCATCGTGATTGGTTTGTGGCTTGCCGGTCCTGCGGTGGCCGGGCCACTCGTTGGTGGTTTGGGCCGAGTCGTGGGAGCGCCATTTGGTGCCGTCGGCAAGCTGGCTGCGACCAACTCACAGCGTAACCCGCGTCGCACCGCCGCCACGGCATTCGCGCTGACGCTCGGCCTGATGATGGTGAGCTCGATCGGCATGCTCGGCGCTACCATGGAAAAGTCCATGTCCGACATGATCGACGACTCCCTCAGCGCCGACTTCGTCCTCTCTTCGTCCGGCGGCAGCCAGCTCGGCGTGCCCAAGGACGTCCCTGAGGTCGTCTCCAAGGTCGAAGGCGTCGATGCGGTGACCACCATGTACACCGCCCCCGTCGTGATGAACGGCCAAAAAATGGATGATACCTTCGGGCCACCAGCCATGAAGGTCCTGCGTGGCGACCTCTCCAAAGCCGTCAAAGTCACCATGCGCGAGGGCAGCATCGAACTTCCCGAAGACCAGCCCGGCGTGCTCATCGCCGACTCCACCGCAACACGGTTCAACCTTAAGGTCGGCGACGAAGTCACCCTGAACTCACTCGCTGGTGGCGAGGCGAAAGCCCCAGTCAAGGGCATATACGAGCAGAACTCCTCCCTCGACCGTGCCGTGCTGTCAAACAAATCTGCCACCGAGCTTGCCGACGAACAGGCGATCTCCATCTTCGCAATCTACGTCGATTCCGCTTCCGGGCCTAGCGACGACATGCGCAAACGCCTCGAAGATGCCGTGGCCGAACACCTCGTAGTCAGCGTCAAAGACAAGAACGAGTTCATTGGCCAAACGACCGCGATCGTCAGCCAGATGCTCACCATCCTCTACGCGCTGCTGGCGCTATCGGTGATCGTGGCGGTGCTGGGCATCGTGAATACACTCGCGCTCTCGGTGATCGAACGACGCCAAGAAGTGGGCATGCTGCGCGCTGTAGGCACCCAGCGTGGCCAGATCCGCACCATGATCTACATCGAATCCGCTGTGATCGCGTTCTACGGCGCTCTGCTCGGTGCAGTTGTTGGCCTGTGCATCGGCTGGGCGTTCATCCACGTGCTCGCCGGAAATGGTCTCGACCAAGTAGTCGTGCCGTGGGTGCAAGTAGGTGCAATGCTGCTGGCATCACTGGTAGTCGGCGTGCTGGCCGCTGTCTGGCCGGGCCATCAAGCAGCCCGGACGAAGCCACTGGAGGCCATTACCGACTAAGTGTTCGCTCTGGGTGCTGACTGGGTGCTGACTGGGTGCTGCTATCTACGGTGCACCAAAATGCACAAAATGAGGCAAACGGCAGCCTTTCCAGCACTTTCACGCACCCCAGATGACAGGAGTACCGTAACCCCCACTGAGAATAAGAATGCCTTCGAGATTGCTCAGAACTTGAAGAATGTGAGCATCTCGAAGGCATTTTGCCGCACCTGGTGAAGAAGCTACGGCTGCTCCACACCGATGTACTGGAGCGAGGTGTACTCTTCGATGCCTTCGAAGCCGCCCTCGCGCCCCATCCCCGAGTGCTTCACACCGCCGAACGGCGCTGCAGCGTTGGAGATCACGCCGGAGTTGAAGCCCATGAGGCCGAATTCGAGGCCGTCGGAAACACGGTACATCCGCGCAGGCTCCTCGGTAAAGACGTACGACGCCAGACCGAACTCGGTGTCGTTGGCCAGTTCCAGGGCTTCCTCTTCGGTCTCAAAGGTGAAAATAGGCGCGACCGGGCCGAAGATTTCTTCCTTGAACACGCGGGCCTCGCGAGGAACGTCGACGAGCACGGTCGGCTCGTAGAAGTGGCCGGTGTCGGGGCCGCGACGGCCGCCAACCAGAACGCGAGCGCCTCGAGAAACAGCGTCGTCCACCAGGGCTGATACATTCTCCACCGCGGCTTCCTCAACCAGTGGGCCACAGGTCACGCCGTCGTCAAGGCCATTGCCGAGCTTCAGTTCTCCGATGGCTGCGGCGAATTTCTCCGCGAACTCAGCAGCCACCGATGAGTGCACGAGGAAGCGGTTGGCGGCTGTGCAGGCCTCGCCGATGTTGCGCATCTTCGCACCCATCGCGCCCTTAACTGCCTTGTCGATGTCAGCGTCCTCGAAAACAATGAACGGTGCGTTGCCGCCCAGCTCCATGGAGGTACGCAGCACCTGTCCGGCTGCGGCTTCGAGCAGCTTCTGCCCCACCGGCGTGGAACCCGTGAAGGACACCTTGCGCAAGCGAGGGTCCGCCATGAGCGGGTTGGAGATCGCGGAAGCGGACGTGCCGGAGACAACATTCAAAACCCCGGCAGGCAGCCCAGCATCGAGCATGGTCTGAGCGAAGTACTGAGCCGTCAACGGGGTGAGGCGCGCAGACTTCAGCACCATCGTGCAGCCCGCAGCCACCGCCGGGGCGACCTTGCGGGTGGCCATCGCCAACGGGAAGTTCCACGGGGTAATCAGCAGGCATGGACCCACTGGCTTGCGTCGGGTGATCATCGGGAAGCCGGTTTCCGGCGACGTGCCGAACCGACCGCCGATACGCACGGCTTCCTCCGCGAACCAGCGCAGGAACTCGCCACCGTAAGCGACCTCGCCACGAGCTTCGGCCAGAGGCTTACCCATCTCCAGAGTCATGAGCGTCGCAAATTCTTCTTTCCGCTCCTGCACCAACTCGAACGCGCGGCGCAGGATTTCCGAACGCTCGCGAGCCGGGGTCGCCGCCCACGACTTCTGCGCGGCGCACGCCGCGTCGAGGGCGCGCATCGCATCCTCGGAGCCAGCGGACTGCAGCTCGGCGATGGTTTCCCGGGTCGCAGGGTTTTCTACCGTGTAGGTCTCGCCACTGGTGGCCGCTACCCATTCGCCGTCGATAAGCAAGCCGGTAGGTACTTTGGCAAGCAGCGCTTGAATATCAGTCATTGTTGAACCTTTCGACCAGCGCGTCGCTGGATTTAGCCAGAAGTTGCACGTCGGCGCCCACGGCGATGAAGTCCACGCCTGCATCGAGATAGGCGCGAGCTTGAGTTTCGTCGAAGGCGTTGACGCCTACGAATTTCCCAGCCGCCCGGGCCGCATCAATCGCGGAATGCACCGCGTCGAGCACCTCAGGGTGGCTTTGCTGCCCAAGGTACCCCATCGTGGCGGCCAAGTCAGACGGCCCGATGAAGATCGCGTCAACACCATCCACCGCCGCGATGCCCGCGGCATTATCGACGGCCTGCCGGCTCTCAATCTGCACGATGCAGTTCAGCGTCGTGGAGGCATCCGCAAGATAACCCGGTACCCGATTCCATCGGGAGGAACGCGCGAGCGCAGAGCCCACGCCACGCACGCCACGCGGAGGATAATGCATTGCGGCTACCGCAGCTTCCGCATCGGCGACGGTATGGACCATCGGTACCATGAGATTTTGCACGCCCAGGTCAAGGTATTGCTTGATCAGGGCGGTGTCGTTGACGGGCACGCGGACCACGGGGGCGACCTCGTACCCCTGGACCGCGCGCAGCAGCGAGGTGATGGTTTCCAGCCCGATGGGCGAGTGTTCGCCGTCGATAAGCAGCCAATCGGCGCCGGAACCGGCGAGGATTTCGGCAGCCGCAGGAGAGCCCGAGCAGACCCACAGGCCGGTGCCTAATTTGTCGCGGAGGAGGGGACTTAATTGAATCGGCATGTGATTGCTCCTAGTTGTCCGTAGTCCGCGTGGACGGTGTCACCTGGCTCGACCCACATCGGCTTGGTGAAGGAACCAGCGAGGATGATCTCGCCAGGCTCCAGGCTATCGCCGTGATCAGCCAGTTTGTTTGCCAGCCAAGCCACGCCCATCGCGGGGTGGTTCAGCACGGCGGCGGCCACACCGGTGTCTTCGATGGTTTCGTTGCGGTAGAGCAGCGCGGAGACCCAGCGCAGGTCAACCTCGTCGACGCGGACCGGGTTGCCGCCGTAAACCATGCCACCCATCGCCGCGTTGTCCGAGATGGTGTCGACGATGGTGCGCCCCTCCATCTCGATGCGAGAGGACAAGATCTCTAGGGCAGGCACCACGTATTCGGTGGCGCGAAGTACGTCGAAAATGCTGCAGTTCGGGCCGGCCAGGCGATCTTTAAGGACGAACGCCAGCTCGACCTCAATGCGCACGTTGGAAAACTGCGCGTGTTCAATCACTGAGCCGTTTTCAAAGACCATGTCGGAAAATATCGCCCCATAGTCTGGTTCAGTAATGCCAGTGGCTTCCTGCATCACCTTGGACGTGAGCCCGATCTTGCGACCCACGAGGCGACGGCCGGCCGCGATACCGCGACGCTTCCATTCGTTTTGGACCGCGTAGGAATCCTCTACGGTCATCTCCGGGTACTGTGCAGTCAGCCGCGAGATCATCGTGCGCTGTTCCTCGGCGCGGGCGAGGTCGTCGGCGATCTTTACGATCTGTTCGTGGGTGAGCATTGGTTTTTTCTCCTTCTGAAAGGCGGATAAGAAGGCCAGGTTAAAGCTGGTGGCCCAGCTTGAATTCGCCCTTCTTCCACTCCGGCATGTCCTCGGTGTCGTCCTTCCGGGTGTAGGAAAAACCGTCGGCGCCGATAGTTTCTTCCAGCTCAGAGGCATCAGTGCGGGCGACGAGTGGCACGAGGTTGCCGTCGAGGTCGAGCACGCGGGAAGCGTCGGTGTACCAGGATGGTACGACCGGGGTGCCCCACCAGTCGCGACGCTGGTTGTCATGCACATCCCAGGTCACGCGTGGGTTGTCCGGGTCGCCGGTCCAGTAGTCCTGGGTGTAGATCTCCACGCGGTGGCCGTCTGGGTCGCGCAGGTAGAGGTAGAAGGCGTTGGAAACACCGTGGCGACCCGGGCCACGCTCAATGTGGTCGGAGAGGCGCAGCGCGCCGAGCTTGTCGCAGATGGCGAGGATGTTGTGCTTCTCATGCGTGGCGAACGCGATGTGGTGCATACGTGGGCCATCGCCACCGGTCATTGCCGTATCGTGCACGGTTGGCTTACGACGCATCCAGGCAGCGTACTGGGTGCCTTCCTCATCCTGGATGTCCTCGGTAACGCGGAAGCCGAGGTCTTCCATGTACTTCACAGCCTTCGGCACATCTGGGGTGACCTGGTTGAAGTGGTCGAGACGGACCAGTTGGCCAGGGCAGGTGAGGTGGTAGTGCCAGGCCAGACGCTCGACGTGGTCCACATCGTAGAAGAACTCGTATGGGAAGCCGAGCGGATCCTGCACACGTACCGAGTCACCGATGCCTTTAACAAAGCCGTCCTTGCGTCGCTCAACTCGGCAGCCTAGCTCGCGGTAGAACGCCTCGGCCTTGTCCAGGTCTTCTGGGGTGCGCACGCGGTAGGAGAACGCCGCCACCGCAGCTACCTCGCCTTGGCGCAGCACCAGGTTGTGGTGAATGAACTCTTCAGAGGTGCGCAGGTAGATAGCGTTATCGTCCTCGGTGGTGACGGTAAGCCCGAGCACGTCAACGTAGAATTCGCGGGACTTGGCCAGGTCAGTCACCACGATTTCCATGTAGGCACAGCGGATGATGTCTGGAGCTTCAGCAGCAGGGGTTGGGAAGAAGTCGGTCATGGTTGGTTTCCTTCAAATGAGTAGGGCGAACTACCCGCGGGGGAGGCCTCGCGGGCGTCGATTAGGCTGGGGTACTTAGTCCTGCTTGCCGAAGACAGGGTTGTGGACGGCGCCGAGATTGATGTGGACGGCCTGTTGATCGGTGTAGAAGTCGATCGAGCGGTAGCCGCCCTCATGGCCGAGGCCGGATGCCTTCACTCCACCGAACGGGGTGCGCAGGTCGCGAACGTTGTTGGAGTTCAGCCACACCATGCCGGCTTCGACGTTCTGGGCGAAGTTGTGCGCGCGCTTCAGGTCGGAGGTCCAGACGTAGGCCGCCAGGCCGTACTTGGTGTTGTTGGCCAGCTCAAGAGCCTCTTCTTCGGTGTCAAACGGGGTGATCGCGACGACCGGGCCGAAGATTTCCTCCTGGAAGATCCGAGCGGTTGGTGGCACGTCGACGAAAACGGTCGGTGCCACGAAGTTTCCCTCCGGGAAACCTTCCGGACGACCGCCACCTGCGACGAGGCGTCCTTCAGACTTACCGATCTCGACATAGGACATGACCTTTTCGAAGTGCTCTGGGTGGACCAGGGCGCCGACCTCGGTCTTCGGGTCAGATGGCAGGCCCACGCGGACACGCTTCGCCTGAGCTGCGTACTTCTCGACGAACTCGTCGTAAATCTCGCGCTGGACCAGGATGCGCGAGCCCGCAGTGCAACGCTCACCGTTCAGGGAGAACACGCCGAAGATGCAGGCGTTAATCGCTTCATCGAGGTCGGCGTCGGCAAAGACGATCGCTGGGGACTTGCCGCCCAACTCCATGGATAGGCCCTTGAGGTAAGGAGCGGCATTGCCGAAAATGATCTGGCCGGTGCGGGACTCGCCGGTAAAGGAGATCAACGGAACGTCCGGGTGCTTAACCAGCGCATCACCGGCCGTCTCACCGAAGCCGTTGACCAGGTTGAACACGCCCTCTGGCAGGCCGGCTTCTTCGAAAATGCCCGCCCACAGTGATGCTGACAGCGGGGTGAATTCCGCCGGCTTGAGCACTACGCAGTTGCCGGTAGCAATCGCCGGCGCCAGCTTCCAGGACTCCAGCATGAATGGGGTGTTCCACGGAGTGATGAGGCCGGCAACACCGATAGGCTTGCGGTTAACGTAGTTGACCTGGCGGCCAGGCACCTTGTAGGTGTCATCTGCCTGGGCGACGATGAGGTCCGCGAAGAAGCGGAAGTTCTCCGCCGCGCGACGGGCCTGGCCCAGCGCCTGAGTGATCGGCAAGCCCGAGTCAAAGGACTCCATCTCAGCCAGGATTTCCTCGCGAGACTCTACGATGTCCGCGATCTTGTGCAGCACGCGGGAACGCTCGCGCGGCAGCATCTTTGGCCACGGACCTTCCTTGAAGGCCTTGGTAGCGGCGGCAACTGCGGCGTCGATGTCTTCCTTCTTGCCGGATGCGGCCTGAATGTAGTCCTCGTTGGTGACTGGGTTGAGCACCCCGAAGGTGTCCCCGTCGATCGAGTCGACGAACTTGCCGCCGATGTAGTGCTGAATCTTTTCTGGCAGATGTGCTGGTTTGTTCATGGTTAATCCTTCTCAGTGTGGTGTGCGTTCTTTGCTAGGTACTTTTCGATAGTGCGCAACCTGTGCGCACGCGCGAGCTTTTCGACGTATTCCGCCTCGGCCTGAATCTCAATGAGCTGCAGCAATTGAGTGTGTTCTTTCACTGATGTGGCAGCTCGTTCCGGCACAAATGCGAAAGTGGATTCGCGCAGGTAGTTAAGCCGATCCCATTCGGAGTTAATCAATTCCACCAGGTGGCTGTTGGGACAAGCCTCATACAGCACGCTGTGGAATTTGCGATTAAGGATCGTGAATTCTCGTGGGTTGAGGTCGACGAGGCACTGATGCATTTCCTCGTTCAACTCGGTCGCATGCTCGATTTGTGCCGTTGTCACAAATGGAGCCGCCAGCGCGGTGGCGTTGCCTTCGAGCACACCCAGGGTATGCATGGAGTTGACATAGGCGCTGCTATCAATCATTGCGACCCGCGCGCCGACGTTTCTTTCGAACGTCACGAGCCCCTCTGCTTCCAGCTGGCGGATCGCTTCCCGAACTGGGACGACCGAGACGCCTAGTTCTTTGGCAATTTCCGCCAACACCAACCGGTGTCCCGGCGCGAATTCACTAGACAGGATCCTGGTGCGCACAAATTCATGCGCACGCTCCGTCTTGGAAAGCCCTACGCTATTGAGTTGTGGAAGGGGGTTGGTCATGGTTTCTATTGTGGCTCTACCGCTGGCTGCGGGTGCTCAACAAGCCAAGCCTCAAACTCCTCCTTCCAGGTGCCGACCGGTGGGAACAGCCCATCTACTGGGTGCCCTTCGGCAACGCGCGCTGCTACCCATTCGTCTTCGTATTCCTTCTTCAGGGCAGCGTCAGCAACTTCTTCAGCCAGCTCTCGGGGGATCACGATCACGCCGTCGTCGTCGCCGACGATCACGTCACCTGGAATCACGGTGGCATTGCCGCAGCCGATGGCAACATCCATTTCCCACGGGACGTGTTTGCGGCCAAGGACCGCGGGGTGCGCTACCTGTCCGAATACCGGAAGTCCAATCTCCTGTACCGCGGCGTAGTCGCGGATGCCACCATCGGTGACCACTCCCGCCGCCCCGAGGTGCTTCGCGCGCAACGCAAGCACGTCACCTAGGGTGCCGGAACCCGACTCCTGGCGTGCTTCGATGACCAGTACTTCTCCTGGCTTCACGGAGTCAAACGCCTGCTTCTGCGCGTTGAACCCGCCACCGAATTTCTTGAACAGGTCTTCGCGTCCCGGTAAGAAACGCAGGGTCTTGGCGACCCCGACCATCTTGGTACCAGGGGTCTGCGGATGCACCCCTTCGATCACAACCTGGTTGAGCCCCCGGTTGCGCAGCTGCGCCGAAAGTCCGGCCGTCGGGGCAGCCAGCAGCTTTGCCCGCAGCGACGGGCTAATCGCGTTTTCGTCAGCAGACAGTCCGGCAGCCTCGCGGGAGCCGTAGGCTTCCTCGCGTTGCTTGTCGTCCTGGTGTGGCAGCATGCCGATTTCCGGATCGAATCCGCCTGGACCAGTAACAACGGTGCTGCGCAGCTTGCCGGAGCTTAGCCCCAAGCTCGGAGCGTCGACTTCAATTTCCACGACGTCACCAGGATGGATCACGGTGGAACCGGCCGGGGTGCCCGTCAGGATGATGTCCCCTTCTTCCAGCGTCATGTGCTGGGAAAGGTCTGCAACAAACTGTGCGAGCGGGAAGATGAGATCTTCATCTGAAGTGCCCCCTTCCTGCGCCAATTCGCCATTCACCCAGGTGCGGATGCGCAGCTGCGTCGGATCGACCGCCTGGGCGTCGATAAGCTCCGGCCCGAGCGGCGTGTAGCCGTCGCGCGACTTTGAGCGGGTGTTGGAGCCCTTGTCTTGGGCGCGGTAGTCGTAGATGCCGAGGTCGTTGGACGCGGTGACATACGCCACGTGCTCCCATGCTTGCTCGAGGCTCACGCGGTGCGCGGGCTTTCCGACGATCAACGCGATCTCGCCCTCAAATGCCATGAGCTCGCAGCCTTCCGGCAAAACCACATCGCTACCAGATGCAGCCAGCGAGCTGGTGGCCTTCAGAAAATAGGACGGTTGCTTCGGACGACGACCGCGCTGCGCGGCTCGTGACTCGAAAGCCACGTGCACCGCGATCACTTTGCCCGGTTTCACCGGCAGATTGGGGGGATTTGTCATGGAACGTCCTCTGAGGTCAGGGGCCCTAAGTGGGTATCGATTGCGAGTGCGCTCTTGACTCACTGACCGAATCGTATATGATTCTTGCAACCGGCGCAAGTAATCTACATCACGTAAGTCACCTAGGTGGCTACTGGTCACAGAGTGGCTTGGCGCAGCTCACAGGAAATCGGATACGAGCGAGAAAGCACGACATTCATGACAACTAGCAATGCAACCAAAGCAGCCGTGTCCCCGGGACGGCCCGGGACGTCGACAAGCGGCCAGCAAGCAAAAGAGCAGCGACGAGTGGCGGCTGCCACGATCGTCGGAACGGCAATTGAGTGGTATGACTTCTTCCTCTACGCTTCGGCCGCTGGCCTGGTGTTTAAGAAACTCATGTTCGGGCCAATGGGGCCTGGAGCTGCCACGATCGTTTCATTCCTCACTGTTGGCTTGAGCTTTTTGTTCCGCCCGCTCGGCGCTTTCCTGGCTGGCCACTACGGCGACAAGTTCGGCCGACGAAAGATCTTGATGGTCACACTGATCGCGATGGGCGCTGCCACCACAGCCATCGGTTTCCTACCGACCTACGCCACCATCGGTATCGCATCGCCAATCCTGCTGGTCTGCCTACGCATCATCCAGGGCATTTCTGCAGGTGGCGAATGGGGTGGCGCGGTACTGATGGCCGTGGAACACGCACCCAACGACCGGCGTGGTCTCTACGGCTCCTTCCCACAGATCGGCGTGCCACTTGGTTTGCTGATGGCATCCGGAATGCTGACCATCATGGCGAAAGTTGCCCCTGGCGACGCATTTTTGGACTGGGGCTGGCGCGTCCCATTCCTCCTGAGCTTCGTGCTGATCCTGGTCGGTTTCGTCATTCGTCACGGCGTGGAGGAGTCCCCAGTGTTCGCCGAGATCGCCGAGCGTGCTGAGACCGTGAAGCAGCCGATCGGCAAGCTGCTGCGGGAACACCCGCTCCTCGTACTGGTAGCCGCGCTTATCTTCGCAGGTAACAACGCAGTGGGCTACATGACCACAGGTGGCTACATCCAGAACTACTCCACTGATCCAGACGGCCCAATCGGACACCAGCGCAGCGACGTCCTCCTCGCTGTCACCGTCTCGGCCGCAACCTGGCTAGTGTTCACCCTGCTCGCCGGCTGGCTGTCCGACATCATCGGTCGTCGCAACACCTACATCATCGGCTTCATGCTGCAGATGCTCGGCGTGTTCCTGCTCTTCCCACTGGTCAACACTGGAACTCTGGGCAACCTCTACTTGGCACTGATTTCGCTCACGGTGGGACTGGGCCTGACCTACGGGCAGCAATCGGCCCTCTATGCTGAACTTTTCCCGGCCTCCATTCGCTTTTCCGGCGTATCAATCTCCTACGCGATTGGCGCGATCATGGGTGGTGCTTTCGCCCCCACCATCGCGGCTTACCTAGTGCAGAGCACCGGCACCACACAAGCAGTGACCTGGTATTTGGCCGGAATGACGCTGCTCGGCCTCATCGCCGTCCTCGGCCTGAAGGACCGCCGCGGTATCCCACTTGGCCCAGACCACGAGGCCGAACAGGCCGTGAGCCCACTGGTGGGCTTCAAACGGGTCTAACCGCCCCGAGCCCTTGACAGGCACAGTGCGAGCCCAGCGTCGAGCACTGTGCGCCCCAACGCGCGAAACATGCTGCACGACACAGCTCTAAGATTCTTGTCATTAGCGCCACACAAGCGGGCACGATAATATACGATTTGAGATATTGTTTGAGATCCGCGCCACAAACCGTATTTTTTAGCATTAGGAGCACATGATGCACTTCCATCACCACGGATACGTTTCTGAAGACCCCCGCACCTTGCCAGCAGCGGGCGTGGGGCTCAATCGACCGACCGAGCTGCCAGATGAGATGGATGTGCTTATCGTCGGCACCGGACCTGCCGGGATGATCGCTGCCGCCCAGCTTTCGATGTACCCGAATGTGCATACCCGGATCATCGATCGTCGCCCTCATCGACTAGAGATCGGACAGGCTGATGGCATCCAGGCCCGCAGCGTGGAGACTTTCCAAGCCTTCGGCTTCGCAAATGAGATCACCGACGAGGCCTACCGCATCACCGAGATGTGCTTCTGGAAGCCAAACCCGGAAAACCCAGCCGAAATCATTCGCACTGGTCGCGCGCCCGACGATCCGAATGGAATTTCCGAGTTCCCGCACCTCATCGTGAACCAGGCCCGAGTGCTCGACCACTTCGCCGCCTTCATGAAGCGTTCCCCATCCCGTATGGAGCCCGACTTTGGCTGGGAGTTCGTTAGCCTGGAGGTAGCCGATGAGAACGCCGGCGAAGAATACCCCGTTTCAGTCACACTGCGTCGCACGTGCGACGTGGATGAAGGCACAGAACGCGTCGTCAAGGCAAAGTACGTGGTGGGCTGCGATGGTGCCCGCTCCAAGGTGCGCAAGTCCATTGGCCGCGTGCTCGCTGGAGATGCCGCTAACCACGCTTGGGGTGTCATGGATGTCCTGGCCAACACCGACTTCCCGGACATCCGCACGAAGTGCGCGATCCAGTCGTCTTCCGGAAGTATCCTATTGATCCCGCGCGAAGGCGGCCATCTGTTCCGCATGTATGTCGATCTTGGCGTGGTCCCGGAGGGCGATAACGGCAAGATCCGCGAAACGTCAATCGAGCAGGTCATCGCGAAGGCAAACGAAATCATGGCGCCGTACTACGTGGACGTCAAGAACGTCGCGTGGAGCTCGGTGTACGAAGTCGGCCACCGTGTCACCAACCACTTCGACGACGCCTCCGACATCGGCGGCAACCCTCGCGTCTTCATCACCGGCGACGCCTGCCATACCCACTCCGCGAAGGCCGGCCAGGGCATGAACGTGTCCATGCAAGACGGGTTCAACATTGCGTGGAAGCTCGGTGCGGTGCTCAGTGGCCAGTCGCCATCCGAGCTGCTCAAGACCTACTCTGCCGAGCGTCAGGTGGTCGCGCAGAACCTCATCGACTTTGACAAGGAATGGTCTACCTTGATGGCCAAGCCTGCCGAGGAGTTCGAGGATCCGAAGTTCCTGGAAGAGTTCTACGTCAAGACCGCGGAGTTCCCAGCCGGCTTCATGACGCAGTACACCGACTCCCTCATCACCTTTGGCGAATCTCGCCAGGAGCTGGCCACCGGATACCCACTTGGCAAGCGCTTCAAGTCTGAGCTCGTCTCCCGCGTCTCGGACGGTAACCCCATCCACCTGGGCCACCAGGCTACCGCGGACGGCCGCTGGCGTGTCTACGTTTTCGCCGACGCTGCCGGCCAAAAGATCAACGACTGGGCCGCCTGGTGGTCAGACTCCGACAACTCGCCACAGCGCCACACCCCAGCTGGCGACACCGACGCGCTTTTCGACGTCCGGGTGATCTACCCTCGTCCGCACGCAGAGATTTCTATTCCTGAGGTGCCATCCGCGTTCAAGCCCGTGGTAGGCGCATTCGACATCGAATACTGGGAGAAGGTCTATGGCGTGAGTGAGAAGCACAACATCTTCGCTGATCGTGGAATCGGAGCTAAGGGGGCCGTAGTGGTTGTTCGACCTGACCAGTATGTCGCCGGCATCTTCGGCCTGAACGAGACGGAGGCACTGGCCGAGTTCATGAACCCAATCTTCGGCGGATAATTACGGGTTTTTCCACGAGCCGAGTAGCCGCTGCCCAGTTAACCGGGCGGCCGTTACTCGGCTGTCGTTTGCGCTGTTTCTAATGCCATTGCCTGTTCGATGCGCTTATCTGGAACGATCCACATGATGGCTACGCCGACGAAGCAAACAAAGGCAATTGCTGGGTGCACGAACGCACCGACCATGCCTACGACATAAGCTACCGTTGATATTTTCCCCTTCATATCATTGCCGATCGCCTTGGCCAACGGCGAGTCCGGCCCGCATTGGGTGAGCACTTGGTTTTGCAGGATGAAATAGGACACCGCACACATCAACAGCACGGCACCGTAAGTCACTGCAGGAACTACTGCAAACGGGTTGGTCCCAGTCCACGCGGTAGTAACTGGGATCAAGGACATCCAGAATAGCCAGTGCAGGTTTGCCCAGAGAATATGGCCCTTGACCATAGGCAAGGCATACAGCAAATGGTGGTGGTTCGCCCAGTAGATACCTACGTAAATAAAGCTAAGTAGATAGTTGATCAGCTCGGGGCCGAGCAGCCGGATGGCATCGAAATGGACCCCTTCCGGGGTACTAATACCCAAGACCATGATGGTAATGATGATGGCGAGGACGCCGTCACTAAAGGCCTCAAGGCGATTTGTTGTCATGAACCGTTAGTTTAGTCGCAAGCACTCGTGTCCGGGCACTAAATTGTGCCGTTTTGATGAAATGACAACAAAAGGCGGGTACACTTTGAGGCAAATGGCGGCAAAGCTTGATCTACCGCTGCCCACGTCGCTCACTATTAAGGAGAATACATGCTAAAGCTAGCGCCAGAGCCAATTCGCGATCAGCAGGATGACCACCTATTGACGCCAGAAAATTGCGCCATCGTCTTCATTGACTTCCAAGAAGGCCAGTACGCCACCGTGGGGTCAGCCACCTCGAAGGAGATCAACCTTGGTGCTGTCACCCTGGCCAAACTCGCCACCGCTTACGAGATTCCTACCGTGGTGACCACAGTCGCCGTCGATATGGGCGTCAACGAGGCAACCGTCCCGGAAATCATGCGGGAGCTGCCAGGTGTGGAACAGATTGACCGAACTGGTGTTAATAGCTGGGAAGATGCTGACTTCCGCGCAGCCATCGAGGCCACCGGCAAGAAGAAGATCGTGATGGCTGGACTGTGGACCGAGGTCTGCCTCGCCTTTCCGACGCTCGACATGCTCCGCGAAGGATATGAGATCTACCCGGTCATTGACGCTGTAGGTGGCGTGTCATCGGTGACCCACGAAACCGCGATCCAGCGCATGCTCCAGGCGGGCGCGCAGCCGATTACGTCGCTAGCCTTGGGGTGCGAGCTGATGCGCAATTGGGCTCGCGAGGACGCAGACAAGTACCGCGTCATCATTAATGACTACTTCCGGCGCAAGCGTGCCATTGGGGCAGCATCGGGCGATTTGTTCCACAACTAGAACTGAGGAGAAGAAATGACTTTGAAAGACAAGACTGGCGCTGAAGTCGATGTCACTAAGGAGGACAGCTCCTACGTGATTCGCGACGATGCCGGCAATAAGCTTGGCGCGACCTGTTTCATGGAGCATGAGAACGAGCGCGTGTTCTATCACACCGAAATCGGTGATGAATTCAGTGGCCGCGGCCTAGCGACCGTACTGATCGCAACCGCACTAGATGACACTTTCAATGAAGGCAAGACAGTAGTACCGGTGTGCCCCGCGGTAAAGCACTACGTTACTCATCACCCAGAGGAACTGGGTGGCGAGGTCCGCAAGCCCACCACCGCCGACATTGATTTTGTAAGGTCCAATCTGTGAAACCAAACCGTCCATATCTCGACAAAACCGACAACGCAACGTATAAGGCCATGTTCCAGGCTGCCAAGATGGCGCGGGAAAATGCACTGGCAGTGGGCCTTGACGTTGCGACCATCGAGCTCATCAACACTCGGTGCTCCCAGCTCAACGGCTGCGTCACGTGCCTGAGCTTGCACGTGCCGGCGGCACGAAAAGCTGGTGTGTCCCAGCAAAAGCTCGATGTGCTGCCGGCATGGCGCGAAGCAAACGTGTTTAGCGACCGCGAGCGGGCCTTCCTGCAGATCGCAGAACTAGCGACGATCATGAATCCCGCACGGCCGTTAGACCCAGAATTCGACCAGCTCAGCAGCTGCTTATCGACGGCTGAAGTGGCTGCCGCGGAATGGGTTGCCGTAGTGATCAACGCCTTTAATCGGGTATCGATTTTGAGTGGGCACCCTGCGTTGGGGACGCGTGAAGGCTAGTCGTTGCGGTAGGGATGCAAGGAATCCGGTAGCGGGCCACAGGTTGTGGTTGCTACCGGATTGTTTGTGTTTTGTGGAGCATAGGAGAATCGAACTCCTGACCTTCTGCTTGCAAAGCAGATGCTCTACCAATTGAGCTAATGCCCCGTGTTGTAAGGGTGTGCAAGGCCCGAGAACAAATGGTGTGTTTGTTTCGGGCCTTGCACGTGGTTTTTAAGTTTTTTGGTCGGCGGTGACCTACTCTCCCACACCCTCCCGGGTGCAGTACCATCGGCGCTGGTGGGCTTAGCTTCCGGGTTCGGAATGGGACCGGGCGTTACCCCACCGCTGTTGCCACCGACACATCTTTGTTTGTGTGTGTGGTGTTGTGTCAGTTACTGCATAGTGGACGCGTGCTTTTTGTTCTTGTTTTGTGTTTGTTGTTGGGTGTTGTTGGTTTTTTGTTGGTGTATTAGTACCAGTCACCTGCACACATTGCTGTGCTTCCAGATCTGGCCTATCAACCCCATAGTCTATGGGGAACCTCGAAAGAAACCTTATCTTGAAACAGGCTTCCCGCTTAGATGCTTTCAGCGGTTATCCCTTCCGTACGTAGCCAACCAGCCATGCACCTGGCGGTACAACTGGCACACCAGAGGTACGTCCGTCCCGGTCCTCTCGTACTAGGGACAGCCTTTCTCAAGTTTCAACGCGCGCGGCGGATAGAGACCGAACTGTCTCACGACGTTCTAAACCCAGCTCGCGTGCCGCTTTAATGGGCGAACAGCCCAACCCTTGGGACCTACTCCAGCCCCAGGATGCGACGAGCCGACATCGAGGTGCCAAACCATCCCGTCGATATGGACTCTTGGGGAAGATCAGCCTGTTATCCCCGGGGTACCTTTTATCCGTTGAGCGACACCGCTTCCACAAGCCAGTGCCGGATCACTAGTCCCGACTTTCGTCCCTGCTCGACCTGTCAGTCTCACAGTCAAGCTCCCTTGTGCACTTACACTCACCACCTGATTGCCAACCAGGCTGAGGGAACCTTTGGGCGCCTCCGTTACTCTTTGGGAGGCAACCGCCCCAGTTAAACTACCCACCAGGCACTGTCCCTAACCCAGATCATGGGCCGAGGTTGAGATGTCCAATACGATCAGAGTGGTATTTCAACAACGACTCACACACAACTAGCGTCATGTGATCACAGTCTCCCACCTATCCTACACAAACCGTACCGAACACCAATACCAAGCTATAGTGAAGGTCCCGGGGTCTTTTCGTCCTGCCGCGCGTAACGAGCATCTTTACTCGTACTGCAATTTCACCGGGCCTGTGGTTGAGACAGCAGGGAAGTCGTTACGCCATTCGTGCAGGTCGGAACTTACCCGACAAGGAATTTCGCTACCTTAGGATGGTTATAGTTACCACCGCCGTTTACTGGGGCTTAAATTCTCCGCTTCGGTGTTACCACCTAACAGGTCCTCTTAACCTTCCAGCACCGGGCAGGCGTCAGTCCGTATACATCGACTTATCGTCTTCGCACGGACCTGTGTTTTTAATAAACAGTCGCTTCCCTCTATTCTCTGCGACCACAACCAGCTCGAAACCAGTTTGTCACCAGTCGTGGTCCCCCTTCTCCCGAAGTTACGGGGGCATTTTGCCGAGTTCCTTAACCACAGTTCACCCGAACGCCTTAGTATTCTCTACCTGACTACCTGTGTCGGTTTGGGGTACGGGCCGAATATGCACATCGCTAGAGGCTTTTCTCGACAGTACAGGATCACCAACATCAACCAAACGGTCTACGCATCACGCCTCACCCTTTACATGCAGTCCCGGATTTACCTAGGCTGCAGGCTACACGCTTACACCACAATCCAATAAGTGGCTCGGCTACCTCACTGCGTCACCCCATCACTAAGCTACTACCAGATCAGGCCCCACGCATCACCACAACCACAATGTCAAAGACACTTATAGCCACGGCTTTGGGTGGTTAGTATCACTGATTCACCTTTGGCGCGCACACTCGGGTACGGGAATATCAACCCGTTATCCATCGACTACGCCTGTCGGCCTCGCCTTAGGCCCCGACTCACCCTGGGAAGATTAGCTTGACCCAGGAACCCTTAGTCATCCAGCGGATAAGTTTCTCACTTATCATTCGTTACTCATGCCTGCATTCTCACTCGCACACACTCCACAATCAGGTCACCCTACTGCTTCACCACGTGCACGACGCTCCCCTACCCAACCACCAAAAGATGGTTGCCGCGGTTTCGGTGGTGTACTTGAGCCCCACTACATTGTCGGCGCAGAACCACTCGACCAGTGAGCTATTACGCACTCTTTCAAGGATGGCTGCTTCTAAGCCAACCTCCTGGTTGTCTTCGCGATCCCACATCCTTTTCCACTTAGTACACCCTTAGGGACCTTAACCGGCGATCTGGGCTGTTTCCCTCTCGACTACGAAGCTTATCCCCCGCAGTCTCACTGCCATGCTGCTCTTTATGGCATTCGGAGTTTGGCTGACGTCGCTAAGATGATAGTCCCGCTAAACCAACCAGTAGCTCTACCTCCACAAAGGAACACACAACGCTGCACCTAAATGCATTTCGGGGAGAACCAGCTATCACGGAGTTTGATTGGCCTTTCACCCCTACCCACAACTCATCCCCTCAGTTTTCAACCTAAGTGGGTTCGCGCCTCCACAACCTCTTACAGCTGCTTCACACTGGCCATGGGTAGATCACCCCGCTTCGGGTCCAAGACATGCCACTAAAAACACACTAGTTAGTATTCGCTTTCGCTACGACTCCCCCACAACGGGTTAACCTCGCGACATGCCGCTGACTCGCAGGCTCATTCTTCAAAAGGCACGCCATCACCCCACAAAGAGGCTCTGACGGATTGTAAGCACATGGTTTCAGGTACTATTTCACTCCCCTCCCGGGGTACTTTTCACCATTCCCTCACGGTACTAATCCGCTATCGGTCACACTGAGTATTCAGGCTTACCGGGTGGTCCCGGCAGATTCACAGCAGATTTCACGGGCCCGCTGCTACTCGGGAAAGCAATCACACAACCAACACGCATTTTCAGGTACCGGGCTCTCACCGTCTACGGCAGGCGTTTCCACACCACTTCCCCTAACACACATTGACATCATGAGTGGCACGGCAGCACCACAACAATCACTCCCCACAACCCCACACACGCAACCCCTGCCGGGTATCACACGCATGCAGTTTAGCCACCATCCGCGTTCGCTCGCCACTACTAACGGAATCACACTTGTTTTCTTCTCCTACGGGTACTGAGATGTTTCACTTCCCCGCGTCAACCCCCACACCCACTATAGATTCATGGGCAGGTAACCACACACAACCGTGGCTGGGTTTCCCCATTCGGACACCCTCGGATCAACGCTCTATTGGCAACTCCCCGAGGCTTATCGCAGCCTTACACGTCCTTCATCGGCTCAGTATGCCAAGGCATCCACCATGTGCTCTTACTAAAAAACCAACACACAAAAAACACTAAAACACAAAAAATAAAGAAAAATGCTCGCGTCCACTATACAGTTCTCACACAACACGCACAACCACCCACACCACACCACCAACACGGCAGCACAGCACAGACAGCCACACACAGGAAACACACGAATGCATGCCCCAGACACCCAACAGCGCACCAAGCACACACAATTTTTGATCATGACAACCCACACCACCACGGCGCGGGGTTGGCCTCCACCCGATTACAACACCACCAGTAAAACACTCGTTTACTCAAGCAGCGAAAAACAAGCCTGCAACCACAGGCCCATAAAAATAAAACTCCATAGAAAGGAGGTGATCCAGCCGCACCTTCCGGTACGGCTACCTTGTTACGACTTCGTCCCAATCACCGATCCCACCTTCGACAGCTCCCCCCACAAGGGTTAGGCCACTGGCTTCGGGTGTTACCGACTTTCATGACGTGACGGGCGGTGTGTACAAGGCCCGGGAACGTATTCACCGCAGCGTTGCTGATCTGCGATTACTAGCGACTCCGACTTCATGGGGTCGAGTTGCAGACCCCAATCCGAACTGAGGCCGGCTTTCAGCGATTAGCTCACCCTCACAGGCTCGCAACGCGTTGTACCGACCATTGTAGCATGTGTGAAGCCCTGGACATAAGGGGCATGATGATTTGACGTCATCCCCACCTTCCTCCGAGTTAACCCCGGCAGTCTCTCATGAGTCCCCACCATCACGTGCTGGCAACATAAGACAAGGGTTGCGCTCGTTGCGGGACTTAACCCAACATCTCACGACACGAGCTGACGACAACCATGCACCACCTGTACACCAACCACAAGGGAGGACGTATCTCTACGCCTATCTGATGTATGTCAAGCCCAGGTAAGGTTCTTCGCGTTGCATCGAATTAATCCACATGCTCCGCCGCTTGTGCGGGCCCCCGTCAATTCCTTTGAGTTTTAGCCTTGCGGCCGTACTCCCCAGGCGGGGCGCTTAATGCGTTAGCTACGGCACAGAAGTCGTGGAAGACCCCTACACCTAGCGCCCACCGTTTACAGCATGGACTACCAGGGTATCTAATCCTGTTCGCTACCCATGCTTTCGCTCCTCAGCGTCAGTTACTGCCCAGAGACCTGCCTTCGCCATCGGTGTTCCTCCTGATATCTGCGCATTTCACCGCTACACCAGGAATTCCAGTCTCCCCTACAGCACTCAAGTTATGCCCGTATCGCCTGCACGCCCGAAGTTAAGCCCCGGGATTTCACAGACGACGCGACAAACCACCTACGAGCTCTTTACGCCCAGTAATTCCGGACAACGCTCGCACCCTACGTATTACCGCGGCTGCTGGCACGTAGTTAGCCGGTGCTTCTTATACAGGTACCGTCACATAACGCTTCGTCCCTGTCGAAAGAGGTTTACAACCCGAAGGCCGTCATCCCCCACGCGGCGTCGCTGCATCAGGCTTGCGCCCATTGTGCAATATTCCCCACTGCTGCCTCCCGTAGGAGTCTGGGCCGTATCTCAGTCCCAATGTGGCCGTACACCCTCTCAGGCCGGCTACCCGTCGACGCCTTGGTAGGCCATTACCCCACCAACAAGCTGATAGGCCGCGAGCTCATCCCACACCGCAAAAGCTTTCCACCACACACACTAAAGCATGGTGAATATTCAGTATTAGACCCAGTTTCCCAGGCTTATCCCAAAGTGCAGGGCAGATCACCCACGTGTTACTCACCCGTTCGCCACTCGAGTACCCCGCAAGCAGGGCCTTTCCGTTCGACTTGCATGTGTTAAGCACGCCGCCAGCGTTCATCCTGAGCCAGGATCAAACTCTCCATAAAAGAACGATCAAAATAATCAGAACTCAAGAAAAGCCCAACTACCTGACAAAAACAAACAACCAGCAAAAAAAAATTCACTAAATTGTCCAAAAAAAACGTGATGACAAACAGATCCGACGAGGAAAAACCCGCCACCACAAAAAATTGAGTACTAATGCTTACACAGACCACTCCTGGCCTGCCGGCACCAACACACAACCAAAAACAAAAAAAGTACTTGGCACACTATTGAGTTCTCAAACAACACACGCACACCCCACCAGCAACCACACAACATGGCCACAATGAAGCGTCCTGGGTTTTGTTCCGCTTCTTATACGGGGGTCAGCTCGCTGACCCGGGTGTGATTATACATATCGATGATCTCTGCAGGGCTCTTATATCCGAGGGCTTCGTGGAGGCGCTCGTGGTTCCACCAGTGGACCCAGTTCAACGTCGCAAACTCGACCTCGGTCAGTGAGAACCAGGGCTGGGAATAGATCAGCTCGGCTTTGTACAGGCCGTTGACAGCCTCGGCTAGCGCGTTATCGTAGGAATCACCCACGCTCCCGGTGGAGGGCTTGATCCCGTAGTCAGCGAGTTTCTCGTTGTAGGCAACACTCGTGTATTGCGAGCCATGATCGGAATGATGCGTCAGATCCACCAGAGTATCTTTCGCTCCCTGAATGGCCTGCTCGAGTGCCTCTAGTGGTAGCGCCTCGGTTTTCATCGAAGAACGCGTCGCCCAACCCACAATCTTGCGGCTATACACATCAGTAACGAACGCTGTATACACGAAGCCGGATAGGGTTCGTACATACGTGATATCAGCAACCCACAGCTGGTTGGGCCTACTGGCCTTGAACTGCCGATTGACCAGATCCGGACGAGAATCTACTTCCTGAACGGGCCGGGTTGTGATTGGGGCGCGTCCCCGGCGAACACCCTCAATTCCACCGATTCTCATGAGCCGAGCCACCTGGTCACGGCCAACATCCCAACCAGCACGCCGCACTGCATGCCACATCTTCCGCACCCCGTAGACGCTGTAATTCTTGGTGTGGATCTTCTTGAGCTCATCGATCAGGATCCTGTCTCGTATGCTTCTGGCGCTCGCTGGCCTGCTCTTCGCCAGCCGGTAGCCACGAGAGGTGATAAACCCTCCCTCCAGACTCACGCCCAATACCCGGCAAATCGGCTCGACCCCGAAACGATCCCTATACTCATCAATATAAGCAATCATTATCGGGCCGGACGGTCGAGCTCCGCTGCGAAAAAAGCCGAAGCAGTCTTCAAAATCTCATTCGCCCGCCGCAACTCCGCAACCTCGCGTTTGAGCCGTTTAATCTCCTCATGCTCTTCACGCGTAAGCCCCTGCCGTTCACCCGCGTTCACTAAATGCTGCTCGTACCAGCGGCGCAGCGATTCATTCGCGATCCCTAGCTTCGGTGCGATCTCATTGACCGCCTGCCACTGAGAACACGAGCCATCATCGGCTAAACGATCGATCAGCATCCGCACCGCGCGATCCTTGAACTCCTGTGAATACCTCTTGGCCATGTTCCAATCCTCTCAAAAGTGAGTAGGAACAAAACCCAGGACGCTTCAACAAAGTAAAGGAGACAGCCAGCAACATGTTTTCCTACCGCCACACACTCACAAAGCGGGGCGTTGTCGGTCGCGCTGACCCACATAAAGTTACACACCACCCAAACAAAACACAAACACCCAGCTCAGATGACGTATTTTCAACTAAAGAATGGCGCGCCTAGGCACATGGTTTTGGGTTACCCGACGGCGGACCGGACCTTCGAGAATGAACCCGACGCCAATTAGGGTTACAGCGACAACGTAAAACAGTGCCGAGTTCTCCCAGATCACCGCTAGCCAGATCCCCACCATTCCGGTTGCCCCGGACGCCACGCCGATTCCCGCGCACACCACCCAGGCCTTGGCTTGAAAAACAACGACGTTCATCAAGGAAAGCGTCGGCAGTAGCGATGCAAGCACCATAAGTGCGAGCCCGAGTGCCGAGATGGGCGGCTGGAAGGTGAGCCAATATAGCGTCGTTAGGCCCAGGAGGAGTGCGAGCGCCACGGCGTCGCTAAGCCAAGCCAGTTTGATCCACTGTTCGCGCGGGCGACCTAGGGCTACCCAGGACTGCAGGTTGGTGAAGCTCCATAGCGGGGCGATCCAGAGCAGTGCTACACCCATTCCGAGGAACCCGGCTAGATCTTCCAGAGCAGTGTCCTGTCGGATCGCCACCACCAAAATCACTAGCGCGATGAAGGCAAATACCAGCCAGGGCGCCACCATTGGTGCCAGCACGCTGCCCAGCCAAGCTGGAGAGGTTGGTCGATTGGTGGCGCTTACACCACCCCAGATACGCCTTGATCCAGCCAAATTTTTGCTGTTCAGCCACATTCCGACAGCGACCCCGACCACAAAGACCAACATGTAGCCTAACGGGCGTTCATTGCCGAAGATGTAGGGAAGCACGAGCATCAACACGCCAAAGAAGGCGGAAGCGATGAGATAGTCACGCAACCATTGCTTATGCGTGAGGTTGAGCGCCCGATACTTTACCTCCACGACTCCGGTGAGCCAGGGGAGCACGAAGTGCCAGATCGTCAGCACTAGCGGCGTCAAGGGCCCGTCGATATGTATTACTGCACCATAAAGAAGACACATCAGCTGCAGTGGCAAGAAAGCAGGCTCAAAGATGAGTTGAAAGCGGAATTTCATTTAGCTCGCCTCCGCTCTTTCGAGTTGGCGCGAGAGCGCGAGCACGGCCGTCTCCAGGTCTACATTCTCCGAGCGGAAACCGCTGGGTATGCGGTCGAGTTTGGCTGCGTCAACCAGGACTCGGCTGTATCCAGCGGCATCTTCCTGGCCTAGGATGTTGCCACCTAGAAGTTCTAGTTTGCTGGTTGGCCCGGTGAGTGCGACGACCCTTTCTTGCAGTTCGGGGGACGTTGCTGACAGTGGGATCCGGCCGTCGTAAAGCAAGTGCACGGCATCCAGCACACGGGCGGTTTCGTTGATGTGGTGCGTAGAGATGAGGAAGGTGCGAGGCTTTAGCTGCTGTTCCTCAAGTATGAGGCGGTAGAGCAGCTCGCGTCGTTCGGCGTCGATACCGAGATATGGCTCGTCGAGCAGGGTGACGTCACAGCGAGACGCGAGCCCGAAGCAGACGAACATTGCCGAGCGCTGCCCCAAGGACAGCTGCTGGTTCGGCTTCTTCACGTCGAGGTCAAAAATCTGCGCCAGCTCATAGGCGCGCGCTTCATCGAAGCTCGTCCAGCGCTGCGCACCGAGGCCGAACAGGCGCTTGGCGCTCCACCTCGGCATGATGGTGAGGTCATTACCAGCGAGGATCGTGCGCGACATCGTGGCTTCATTATCGAAGACTTCGTTTCCAAACGCCCGCACCGAGCCTTGGTATTTTTGCTGGCCGGCCAGCACCCGCATCAACGTGGTCTTTCCCGAACCGTTCGGGCCGACCAACCCGTGGATCAGCCCTTCCTCCAGCACGAGGTCAAGCTCGGTCAAGACAGGTTGTTGATATGAGACAGTGAGGTTTTGCGCTCTAATCATGGTTGCTCCTGGTAGAGACCGCGGGATTCCGCGACTCGGTCGATGAGTTCGTGCAGATCCGTCCGGGACATCTCGAGCTTGACCGCCTCGTCCACGAGCGGGGCAAGGTAGGTGGCCGGGAAAGCTTCTCGACGCCGTTCGACAATCAAACTGTGGGCTGCTTCGGTGACAAACATTCCGATCCCTCTGCGTTTTTCGAGCACGCCGGCGTCGACAAGCAATGTCAGTCCTTTGCGTGCGGTGGCTGGGTTTATGCGATGGAAACTGGATAGTTCGTTGGTGGAAGGTGCTCGGTCGCCTGGTCTCAGGGTCCCGTCGAGGATGGAATCTTCGACCAGGTCAGCAATTTGGCGAAACAAAGGTGCGGCTGATTCGTCCACGACACGTCCTAGCTAGTTGGTTGGTTACTCATGTAACTAACCATATAACCTTGGTGGCGCGTGGCGCAACCCCCCGAATTGTGGAAAAAATTATGGAACCCCACTCCGCGGGTAAAAACACCTGCGCACACCCTCCAAATCTTCCCCAAATCCCGCAGAAGCCCCACCCGCGGACCGGAAATTTTTACCCCTTTTTCTGCGTTTTAAGGCATGCTGGAAGCTAACAAACTTTAGTTACAAAAAATGAACGGAAATTAGGAGCCATGCTTGAGCGCACACAAGTGTTTGTGGACACCTCTTACCTACTCGCCAGTTTTTACAACTCATGGGAAACCGGAGCTAGAGCACAATTAGAAATTGATCTACCCGAGGTCGTTGCCGTCCTCGGCAACATGATCTCCACTCAAATCGGACAACCTATCCATCGCCAGTTCTGGTACGACGGCATCCCAGATACCGGCCCACACCGTTACCAACGAGCACTCCGTACCTGCGACGGCGTGCAGCTCCGCGCAGGCCAACTCATTGAATGGGGCGAACGGCGCACCCAAAAGGCCGTAGACACCCGACTCGTAGCAGACCTCGTACTCGCCGGCGTCCGGGGAACGTGCTCCGACATCGTGCTGGTTTCCGGCGATGCCGACATGATCCCCGGCGTGCAAGAGGCCGTCAACGCAGGCGTCCGAGTACACTTGTACGGATTTGGCTGGGATTCCATGTCGTCAGCGCTGCGCCACGCCTGCGATTCCACCACCATCCTGGACCCCCGAGAAGACTTCGCGGAGTGCATGCAACTCCAGCCGCTGGAAGGGCCACTGCCTCCAGTCGTGCGTACCAAGCCAATTGGCGACGCCGAACCGATCGACAACGACGGCACCACCAGCTACAACGACGCCGAGGCACACTTCCCCACCCGCCCCGGAGAACCTGCCACGGAGGACGACGCTCGAGCGCAATCGGCACAGCTCAGCCACGTCGAGCAAGCCGACACCAGCATTTCCACCGACGCTCCCGTCGTGGCTAGCCCAGCTGCAGAACCCGCGCCACCGAAGCACTGCATCGAAGACGAAGGCACCGCAAAGCCAGCTCCGGGTCCAAAACCCGCCACAATAACTGTTCCTTCTCCGGCACTGCTAGCACAGCAAGCAGAAGCCGCTCAGGCATCCGAGGTAGAGGAAAAGCTGCGCACTCAGCTCAACAACAACGATGCGCCGAGCAGCACGGATTCCGCCGATACCGACGATCGTCCACGTCCAGCACCGAGCCCGTCGATGATGGCACCTCGCCGCAAGCTACGCTCGCGCTACGTACCGCTTCCCAATGAAGTATGGGCATCCGCAGGATTCCAAACTCCTTACGACGTCGGCCAACAGTATGCCTCGTGGTGGTATGACAATGCTGCTTCAAACGAGCAGCGTGACAACGCCCACCTATTCTCCGGCGGCGGACTTCCCCCCGAGATTGACCGACCATTGCTGCAGTTCGCCTGCGAAACACTGCACGAATACACGCTCACCGAATCCCAGCGAGTGAGCTTGCGCGACGGCTTCCACTCCGGGATCCGGGGCGTGCTCATCAATCTCAACCGAGGGCAATAACGCAGCCCAGGTGCCCCACGCCGCAGGCCGCCGGGCGCCCCAAAAACCAAGCCGCTACCTAGGAAGAAATCCTCAGTAGCGGCTTCGTTCGCTTCCAAGCTCCCGCAATGACACCTACGGTTAAACCTCAGGCTTGCTCTCCGCCTCGCCTTCCGGCTTGGCTGCAGTGTCAGCATCGGCACCACTGGTCAGTTCCCCGGACTTGCCCTTATTGAGCTCGGCTCGGATCTCTTCCAAACGTGCATTGGCCTTGAAATCAGTCCCAGCCTGTTGGATCTCCGCCATCCGGCCCGACATCGAAGACTCCGTGAGCTCCTGGGCACCCAAGGCATTGGCGTAACGACGTTCAATCTTGGCGCGCACCTCATCAAGGGTTGGCACCGAGTCATCTTCCTTGAACTGTCCGATCGTGTCCATCGCTTTGGTGGTGGACTCTTGCATCGCAGCCTGGTCAGCTTGGGCGCGCAACTCATCGATCTGCGCGAGCTGCTCTTTCAGTCGCATCTCCGATTCTGCCTGCTGCTTCTTAGCCTGTTCAGCCGCGGCCTGGGCTTGCGAATACACCGCCTTAGTGTCCTCGAGCTGCTGCTCACAAGCCACCAACTGCGAAGCAAAAATCTCCGCCGTGTTTGTGTACTTCGCCTGCTCCGCCGGATCGGTGGCCGAGTCTGCTAGCTGGATGGCTTGTCGTGCCTTGTCCTGGAGCTGCGCTTGTTGCTTCACCAGGCGATCAAGCTGCATTTCTAGCTGGCGCTGGTTGCCAATCACCGCAGCGGCGTGTTCAGTAATTTGTTGGTGCTGCTTCTTGGCAGCCTCAGTAGCTTGCTGAATTTGCACCTTAGGATCGGCGTTTTCATCGATTTTCTGATCCAAGGATGCGGTTAGGTATTTCCAACCTTTTGCAAATGGATTTGCCATCGAGATGCCTTCTTTCTAACCGTGGTTTTCGCGCAGGGCGTGCGCCTGAAATAACTTAAAGAAACGCAAATAAGTTATCGCCGATTGTACTGAGATTATGAGTCTTGTGCAGGACTAATAGGCAAAACAAAGCGCCCTGCGAGCACGCGTGGTGCTAACAGGGCGCAATTACGTGCCCACCCTATTTCGACCCGTACCGAAGTGAATAGGGCGGGCGAAACGCGTCGATAAGGCAGGCTAGCTTTCCTTATTTTGCTCGGCGATCTGGCGACGCACGTCATCCATGTCTAGCGCCTTGACCTGGGAAACTAGATCTTCAAGCGCAGCTGCGGGCAACACTCCAGCCTGGCGGAAGACCATGATGCCGTCACGGAAAGCCATCAAGGTAGGGATAGATTGAATTTCCAATGCCCCGGCAAGTCCCTGGTTGGCATCGGTATCTACTTTGGCGAAAACGAGGTCTTCATTGTTCTCAGAAACCTTTTCAAAAATAGGCGCGAACTGGCGACAAGGGCCGCACCAGGTAGCCCAAAAATCCACAAAGACGATGCCGCTATCCATCACGGTGGATTCAAAGTCAGCTTCGGTCAGGTTAACAATTGCCATGGGTGGCCTCTTTCGTCTGTCGTTCGCTTACACGTCTGCGAGCTGTGGTCGCTGTCAAGGGTATCAACCAGACCTAAGTGGCGAATATTCCCACCGCCCTCTCGCGACCAAGCCGGCAAGCACCGTGTGATCTCGAGCACGAATTTTCCCTTTTGTAGGTGACAGGTCAATAATGACAATCAGATAAGCAATCACGCATTCGCCGAAGTGGCGGAGGCAACAAGACTATATCCACGCGCGAGAGGGGTAGCACATTGAGCCAGAAGTATTACCACGTTAACGGAATGACCTGCGAACATTGCGCGAAGGCTGTTGCTGAAGAAGTCAACGATGTCCTGGGCACTCAAGGTGTCGAAGTCGACTTCGCCACCGGACAGATGATCGTGACCGGCGAAGGCTTTACCGACGCCGCGATCAAGAACGCGGTCGAAGAAGCAGGCTACCACGTCGTCGAGAATTAACCCCTAAATTTCTTCCCCGCTTGGCTTAGTAATGTAACGTGCGTTACATGTCAGTTAAGCCAGCGAATAGCGATCGCGCCTGGCTGCCGATCGCGCTCGGCATGTTTATCATCGCCGCCGGTGCCAACGCCTACGCCCCGATGCTCCAGGTGTATCGAATTTCCTCGCAGCTCAGCGAGCACATCGTCACCTTCCTGCTCGGGGCGTACGTGCTGGGACTGATTCCTGCTCTCCTCATCGCCGGCCCACTTTCCGACCAACTCGGCCGCCGCCGGTTCATGCGCATCGCTTTCGTCGCTTCGTTGGCCGCTTCTGCTCTGCTCGGGGCAGCCGCACTTATCGACGTCCCCGCCCGCATCGCCCTGTTAACCCTGGGAAGATTCGTCTGCGGGATCTCCGTCGGCTGCGTCATGGCGTCCGGAGCAGCCTGGCTAAAGGAAGTTTCCACTGGTCCGGCTGCGGTAGCGGCCCGGAGAGCGACCGTAGCCACCTCAGCTGGGTTCGGGCTCGGCCCTCTCTTCTCTGGCGCCATCGCGCAGTGGCTGCCATGGAATATGCTGCTGCCCTGGGCGGTGCATTTCGTGTGCGCTGCAGTCATCGCAGTCTTGGCGTGGCACACGCCCGAAGCCGCCCGGGAAGCCAAAGAGCGCTCGTCGTTTCGGCTACCACCAGCGGCATTTACACCGAGGTTCTTGTGGTCGGTAGCCGCGTGGGCACCTTGGGCCTTCGGCTGCGCCACGACCTCTTTTGCCACGTTGGCAGGTCTGACCGCGGACAAGACGACGCATCGAATCGCCTACGTTGGACTCATCGCCGCGGTAACCATGCTGTCCGGAGTTTTCATTCAACCATTGGTGTCAAAACTGGGCGATGGATTCGTCCCGCCCGCGGTCCTCGGACTGGGATTGGCGTTCGTCGGCATGCTCGTGGCCTGGCACATTGCCCACTCCGTCGGGCTGGGATGGATGTTTGTTGCAGCAGTATTCTTAGGATGCAGCTATGGCACGATGATGGTCTCTGGGTTAAGGGAGGTCGAGCGCATCGCCCCACCTGGCGATCTCGGCGCGTTGATCAGCGTGTTCTATTCCCTGACGTATGTGGGTTTCTTTGCGCCATTCGTGCTCTCGATACTTGGGCCCGCCTTTGGCTACAGCAACATCTTCCTGTTCGGAGCAGCGGTTATCGTGGTGTCGGTCTTTCCGGTCACGTACGTTATTAAGTCACACTCGCCACGCTAAACCCCCCAAAGACCACTAGAGTCGACGGATATGCGCGCATACACCCTAAAATCTTACGGTTCCCCCGCTGCTCTCGAGCTAGTCGGCTCCGGTAAAGGCAAGGCCGGAAAAACCGTCGTCGAAATCTAGACGAATTTCACGCGGTTCTTGATTGAACCGAGGCCATCGATCTCGATCTCGACGGTTTCGCCGTCGCGAAGATAACGCTTCGGGTCCTGCGCGTGCCCCACCCCCTCTGGGGTGCCGGTAGCGATAACATCGCCCGGCTGGAGCGTGTAAATCCGCGAGATGAACTCGATAAGGTCACCCGGGCTGAAAATGAGATCACCGGTGGAATCCAGCTGCATGACCTCGCCATCCACGCGCGTGGTCAACGTAGCACCGGGTTGGAAATCGACATCCAGCCAGGGGCCGAAACCGGCGGTATTTTCGAAGGACTTCCCCTGGTGCCACTGCTGGGTCTGCTTTTGGAAGTCCCGCATGGTGAAGTCGTTGATGATCGTGTAGCCAGCAATAACACCATCGGCATCCTGCTTTGCGACGTTGCGTGCCGGGGCTCCGATCACCACGGCCATCTCGCCCTCAAAGTCCGCGCACTTATTGGCAAACTCTGGCACCTCGGCATCGTCATACGGTCCGATGAGAGCTTCCGGGAACTTGATGAACAGCGTGGGCACTTCCGGTTGCGCATGCCCCATCTCGCGGATGTGCTTGGCGTAGTTCAAGCCAACGCAGATGATTTTCCCTGGTCGCGGGATCACGGGAGCGAGATCCTCAGGATTGAACTCGAACTGCTCCGATTCTACGTCCAGCAGGACCTCGTACCACTGTTCGTCGTTAAGCAGTGCTCCGATGTCGGAAAAGCCCTCGATGGTGCGGGCGGTGGTTGGGCCGTCCACGATGATGGCTTGGGTGCCGGTGTTCGTGCGCAAGGTAGCAATTCGCATGGTTATCCCCTAGCTAGGTCGACGAAACGGGAGTAGTGCAGCTGGTGGGCGACCGGGATCGTGTCGATCGGGCCACCACGGTGCTTAGCCAAGATGATATCGGCTTCGCCGGCGCGCTCGTCGTCTTTGTCCTGGGAGTCCGGGCGATAGAGCAGCATGACCATGTCGGCGTCCTGCTCCAACGAGCCAGATTCGCGCAGGTCGGCGATCTGCGGGCGCTTGTCGGTACGAGCTTCCGGCCCACGGTTGAGCTGGGAGATAGCGATCAATGGGACATCGAGTTCCTTGGCCAGCAGCTTGAGCTGACGGGAGAACTCGGAGACTTCCTGCTGGCGAGACTCGACACGCTTGCCTGAGCTCATCAACTGGAGATAGTCCACGACGATCATCTGCAGATCGTGCTTTTGCTTAAGTTTACGGGCCTTCGAGCGAATCTCCATCATGGTGAGGTTCGCGGAATCGTCAATGAACAGCGGCGCCTGGTCGATCTCGCCGACGCGCTGAGCGAGACGAGCCCACTGGTCATCGCTCATGCGGCCCGAGCGCATATCCGAAAGCTTGATTTCAGTTTCTGCGGAGAGCAAACGCATCACGATCTCAGACTTGGACATTTCCAGCGAGAAGATGCAGGAAGTTTTCCCATGCTTGATCGAACAGGAACGCATGAAGTCTAGGGCCAAGGTTGACTTACCAACGCCGGGGCGCGCAGCAATAATGATCATCTGCCCACCATGCAGGCCGTTGGTGAGGTTATCAAGGTCAATAAAGCCCGTCGGGATGCCCCGCGCCAAACCACCCACCGAGGCAATCTGATCGAGCTCATCCATGGTGGGCTCCAGAATATCGGCCAGCACGGCGTAGTCCTCGGTGGTCCGCTTCTGCGAAATATTGAAGACCTGCTGCTGCGCCAAGTCCAGGACCGTGTCCACTTCAGCGCCTTCGGTGCCTTCATAGCCGAGCTGGACGACGCGCGTGCCAGCGTCGACAAGCCTGCGCAGGATGGCCTTCTCGGCGACGATATCCGCGTAATAGGAGACGTTTGCCGGCGTTGGCACCACGTTGAGCAGGGTATGCAGGTAGGGCGCTCCGCCGACGCGCTCGAGGTCATTGTTGCGGTCGAGTCGAGCGGCCACGACGATCGGGTCGATGCTGGAGGCGTCGGAAAACAGGTCGAGCATCGCCTGATAGATCAGCTGGTGCGCAGGCAGGTAAAAGTCGTCGGGCGTGAGCTTTTCGATGATGTCAACAATCGCGGTGGGCGAGACCAACATCGCGCCGAGTACACCCATTTCCGCCTCACGGTCCTGCGGAGGTTGCCGACCAAAGGTTCGCTGTTGCGCGACCTCGCCGGAACCGCGGTAGCCCTTGCGATCCCGACGGAAGTCGTCGCCGCTGTAGCGTGTCACCGAACCGCCAAACTCTGGGACGATATCCGAGTAGGACGCAGTGAAATCTTCGTAAGACGGATCCTCGTGGGTTGGTTCCGGAGGCAATGGGGTGGAATCGTCGAATGATTCTTCTGGATGCGTCATAGTTCTACCACTCTCATCGCCGCTCGATCCGGTCTGGCCAAGCTTTCATTCTAGCCCGCCACGCCGGTAGGGACCCGCTGAGCTACCCTAACGCTGCCAGTCACCCAAACTACCGTGAATAGCCCCGACTACCGCCGAGATTGCGGGCCAAATTTGCTGTTCTGGACAGCCCTTTTCCGCCCACTGCGCCGCTACCGCTGTCATTGCTCCCACCCCGGCTAGCAGAGCATAGCGGTCTCGCTCGCTGACATTGGGGGCAACGATTTCACTGAGTTTCTGCGCATTACGCTCGGCCGCCCGGGCGCGTACTGCAGTTGCGTCGGCATCATCGTGCCCGTGCAGGACCTGTCGGCGTGCCTTGTCACTCGGTAGCGCGGCCAGCCCTAAAAGGTAGCCTCGTACCCACGCGGTGACCCGATCCTGCTTCGGCGCGGTGGAAACTACTTCGTCGAGTTCGCGCTGTTGCACGACCGCCACGTCCGCCAACCAGGTGGAAAGCACTGCAGCAAAGAGCCCATTCTTGCTCTGGAAGTATTTATGCACCAGGGCGACAGATACACCCAGATCAGTGGCGATCGCGCTCACGGAGACGTCCGTGAAAGGCAGGGACGCGAAGTGCTCCGCGGCGGTAGTCAGGATGGCTTGCTTGCGCGCTGTCGGGGTTAGCCGCGTGCGACGTGGGATTTCAGCGGACATGTTGACAGCATAGCGCACTAGTGTAAGACTCTCACTAACGTTAGTGAGAGTCTTACACTAATCAACCCACTCGAAGGAACCCATGAAAATGCCTACAAACCCAACCTGGACCCGCGACACAATCTGGTGGCACGTCTACCCCTTGGGATTTACCGGGGCCGCCGTGCGTCCGGCCAATGATAGCGAACGAGCTCTGACCCCGCGCTTGCGCCATATTGAATCCTGGCTGGATTACCTCATCGAGCTGGGCTGTAACGGCCTGGCCCTTGGCCCAATCTTCCAATCCCGCACCCACGGGTATGACACCACCGACTACTTCACCATCGACCCCCGGCTGGGCAGCCTGTCCGACTTCGACTCGCTCGTTGCTACCTGCCACGCCAAGGGAATCCGAATCATGCTCGACGGGGTGTTTAACCATGTTGCCAGCGGGCATTTCCCGGAGCTGGTCCTCGCCGACCATGTCTTCGAGGGACACGAAAGCCTCCAAACGCTCGACCATTCCCGGCCTGAGACCGCGGAAATGGTGCGCGATGTGATGAAGTTCTGGCTGGACCGCGGCATTGATGCCTGGCGCCTGGACGCCGCCTACGCCGTACCGGCGGAATTTTGGGACAGTGTGATCCCCGAAGTACAACGCGACTTCCCCGAAAGCTGGTTCATCGGAGAGGTCATCCACGGCGAATACCCCGCCTTCGCCAGCCACATCGGCAGCATCACCCAGTACGAGCTGTGGAAAGCCACGTTCAGCTCACTCAACGACGCCAACTTCTACGAACTCGATTGGTGCCTACAACGCCACCAACAGCTACTCTCCAACTTCATTCCGTACACCTTCATCGGCAACCACGACGTCACCCGCATCGCCAGCCAAGTCGGCGCACCAAAAGCCGCCCTGGCCTTAACCTTGCTGATGACCGTCCCCGGCATCCCGGCGATTTACTACGGTGACGAGCAGGGTTTCACTGGAGTCAAAGAGGAGCGCGAGGGCGGCGACGACGCCATCCGCCCCATGTTCCCTAGCTCGCCTTTTCCACCGAACCCCATGTTTGAGCTCCACCAGCGACTCATTGCGTTCCGCCGTCGACATGCCTGGCTTGTCGACGCCCACGTGGAAACCCTCCACCTGGACAACGAACACTACCGTTTCCGGGCTCACTCGGGGGAGGCTTGGGTGGAGGTGGAGTTGTGGCTCACCGGTCAACCCCGTGCCGTGATCTCCGCCCATGATGAGGTGGAAATCCACGTACAACTCACATAGTTATCCACAGGCCCGTGTGGATAACTATGTGGAGTGAATGTGGATGAATTGTGGATAAAAAATTTCGGCCTCGATGCCGTCATTCAACTCCGTAACTTACTATCATTCGCGCAGGTAAAACCGCATTTTCCCGATCAGCTCCTGCGACACGCCGATGCGACCAGGTGATTTGACAAAGTGGGTCTTGCACCCATGCTGGCGAGGGAATGGTTGTGGAGTTGTCCCCAAGTTTTGCGAAGTTATCCCCAACCCTTTACTTGGGGTTGAAACACGTGTGGCCCCGGCGGAAACCGCCAGGGCCACACGTGCGCTGTTGTCGTTGGGCTATGAAATTAGCCGCCGTCGCAGAGTGCCTAGATTAGGCTGCGACGACCTTAAAGTTGATCTTGCCGGTGATGTCATCGTGCAGCTGGACCTTGACCTGGTAAGAACCCAGAGTCTTGATGTGGCCCTTTGGCAGTTCGATGTTGTGCTTGACCAAGGACGGGCCACCGGCCGCCTTGACTGCATCAACGATGTCCTGTGCGGAGACAGAACCGAAAATCTTGCCAGAGTCTGCGGTGCGAACTGCAACCTCAACACCCTCAAGGTTGTCGAGTTGGGTGCGCACTTCGCGTGCGTGGTCGATGTCGCGAATAGCGCGAGCTTCCTGGGCACGCTTGATGCCCTCTACCTGCTTTTCTGCACCACGGGTGGCAACGATTGCCAAGCCACGTGGAAGCAGTAGGTTACGTCCGTAGCCGTCCTTGACTTCAACGATGTCGCCTGCGACACCGAGCTTGTCAACGTCGGCGGTGAGGATCAGCTTCATGATCCCTGCCTTTCGTGTGACACCCACCTACAGCCGGACTGCGACGGTAGGTGAAGTGGAAGTTTGTGAAAATTAAAGTTTCTATCTGGGGAATACCTGCTTGACGTCAGCCTTCGCCCCACTTGGGAGTTAGAACGGAGGCTCGTCGTCAACGCCACCAAAACCGCCACCAGCAGGAGGAGCGCTGTTCCACGGGTCGTTTACCGGAGCTGCTTGAGTGCGAGCACCCTGATTGCCACCGGCTGGACCCGATTGGCCACCAAACCCACCTTGGTCGCCGAAGCCACCGCGTGGAGCCTGGCCGCCTTGATTGCCTTGGCCTGCCTGGTTGTAGCCACCCTGGTTGAAGCCGCCGCCTTGGCCACCCTGACTACGGTTGACCTGCGCGGTTGCATAACGCAAAGATGGACCGATTTCATCCACTTCCAATTCAAACACCGTTCGCTTATCGCCCTCGCGGGTTTCATAGGAACGTTGCTTGAGTCGGCCTTGGACGATGACGCGCATGCCCTTGGTTAGGGTCTCCGCGACGTTTTCGGCTGCCTGCCGCCACACGTTGCAGGAAAGGAACAGAGCCTCGCCATCTTCCCACTGATTAGTTTGACGATTCAACGTCCGTGGGGTGGAAGCGATACGGAAATTAGCCACTGGCGCCCCAGCTGGGGTGAAGCGAAGTTCAGGATCGGCAACGAGGTTGCCTACCACGGTAATGACAGTTTCTCCGGCCATGTTGATACCTTTCTGCGTGCGAGCTGCGTAGCGATTTGTGGAATTGCTAGGTTGGCTGTTTCCAGTTTCCCTAATTACGCGTCGACGCGCAGCACCTTGGTGCGCAGGATGTCGTCGTTCAGGTTCAGAAGACGGTCAAGTTCGAGCACCGTTGCGGACTCGCACTTGAGGTCGATGACGGCATAGATGCCTTCATCCTTCTTGTTGATTGGGTAAGCGAGACGTCGCTTGCCCCAGATGTTTACCTTTTCCACGGTGCCGTTTTCTTTACGGACAACCTCAAGGAACTTGTCTAGGGACGGGCCTACAGTGCGCTCGTCCTGTGAAGGATCGAGAATGATCATGAGTTCGTATTGACGCACGGACCTCATCACCTCCTATGGTCTAGTAATTGGAATCGGCCACACCCATCTTTAGGCATGGCAGGAGGGTCGTTGCGTCAGCAACCTGTCAAAGATACCGCACTTCGGACGAAAAACCAATACCGGGTCAGTGCAACCACTGGGTTCCCCAGCCGATGGCCAGGGCGACTGGGATAATCGTCAAGAACAGGAAGGCGAAAGCCACCAGAGTCCAGACTTGTCGGAGCGACTTTTTGTACATGAACGACGCGAACCCGGCCATCATGCAGAGGAAACCGAGGAACACGGATCCAATCATGATGAGCATCTCGGTGTTCGTCATGCCCCACCACCGCGAGCGAATGGCCCTGCCAGCGGGTCACGCCCTTCGTGGGCTAGCGCAACTTTGTCTGCACGCTTGCCCAGGATCGTTGCCACGATTAGGACGCCGATTGCGATGATCGTGCCGTCGCGCGCGATGATGGCGGCGTTGAGCAGTTCTCCCGGCGCACCGAGCTTATCTTCGCCAAGCATGTGCCAGCACAGGATCGGCCAAAGAAGCGCGTCCGCGGTCATCCAGGTAAAGAGGAGGCGCCAGTTCGGCAGTGCCAGCACTGCCAGTGGGACCAGCCAGAGTGAGTATTGCGGACTCCACACCTTATTCCACAACAGGAAGGCGGCCACGATCAAGAAGGCCAACTGGGCGACTCGTGGCGCATGTGGGCTCCGCAATCCCAGGATGGCAATGGCAACACAACTCAGTGCGAAACCAACAAAGCTCACGAGGTTAATCTGATCGATGGTGAGCGCGGGGAACCCGATGCGTTGGCCGAGGGCATACACCGTGGTCCACTCCGCGCCGCGGGTGGAGTTGAGGCGGAAGAACTCGTTCCAGGCTGCCGGGTAGAAGATCATGATCGGGAGGTTCACTAGCAGCCAAGATATGGCTGCGCCCAAAACGAGGGGCACCATCAGGCCTACGCGACGATTACGCAGGGCTAACACAAGGAAGGCACCCAGAAGGAAGATCGGCCAGAGCTTAAACGCTGCGCCGATGCCGAACCAGACGCCGGCTGCCCATTGCTTGTTGCGGCGTACCGCCAGCAACCCGGAGACGGCACACAAGATCGGGAGGATATCCCAGTTGGAAAAGGCGTAGGAGATCACGAGCGGCGACGCTGCCATCAGCACCACGTCCCACACCCGGTTGCCCGCGAGTTCACTGACTACCTTCACGCTCAGCACCCAGGCAGCAGAGAGCACGAGGGCAGTCACCCAGAAGTACACTGCGGCCTGCGGAATTACCGCGCCAGGAATTGCGTTGACGATCGGGTACAGCGCGTTAGCAATAAGTGCGCACACCCACTGGAAAAGGCCGGTGAGCACCGGGTATTCCATATAGCGAGTGATCCCGTCTTCTACCCAGGAAAACGCGTAGGGGAAGGTGCCCTTGTCCAGCCCGTGGTGGCCGAAAATCGGGACAATGTCGTTGTAGCAGGCCGAGACAAACTGTCGGTTGCCTGACCAGTTCAGCCCCACCCCGGCGTCGCCACGCACGCCCATGATGCAGTTAGCCTTCGAAAGAAAGCCAAAGCTCAGGGTGGTCAGCGCGGTAGCGATGAGCACCCGCAGCGGCGTCCACCACGATTGCGTGCCCGGCGCGGCAAAGCGCCCCAGCGGACCGCCGATCCCCTCAATGAAACCGCGCGCGATGGGTTCGGTGCGCGCGGGGCTGACCCGCTGCGCAATCGCATCCTTTGCTTGGGCGGATGCCGGGCGGACGGTGATCGTGGATTCTTTCACAGCCATATTTTCCTTTGCACTGCTTATCGACGCCCGCTGGCATCCCTATTCATATCGCGCATTAACTGGTGATTACCTTACTGGCAATACGCCTTGTTATGGGCGCACACCGAGCAATTCACCCAGGTTTGGCAGGACTGGCGCCTGTGGCAACGCTGGCGCTGGCGCGGGCGCGGGAGCCGGTGCCGGCACTACTGGTTGGACTGGGGCCTCGGGTTGCTGTGCATCACCGGGGGTCTCGGCGGTGTCCTGAGGTATCTGGTTTTGGGTACGGCTGGAGCCACCCGATCGCGGAGCTGTGTAGGCGGGTACTGGAGCTTGGTTGTTCAACTGACGACCAGAGTTGTAGCCCACGCCATCGACCTTGGGGAAGTATTGGAAATCTTGGTTGGCCAAGGATTTGTCTTGGATTCCCTTCCAGATCTGCGTCGGCAAGCCGGAGCCGTACATGATGCCACCGTAGGAGTTCAGCAGTGCGGAGTGGTCGACTGTGCCGGCCCAGACTGCTGTTGCAAGCTGTGGGGTCGCGCCGATCATCCAGGCATCCTTGTTGTTGCCGGTGTCGCCAAGCTGAGTGGTGCCGGTCTTCGCAGCCGAAGGGCGACCGCCCGCTAGCGAACCGTTCGACCAGGCCGCGATGGGGCCCATGGCGTTGATGGTGGTGTTCGCGGCTTCCTTGGAGATGCGTCGTTCCCCGGGCGTGTCAGCGTGTTCGTAGAGCACTTGTCCGGAGCTGTCCTCTACGCGCTGCACGAAGTGCGGCTTGTGCCAAACGCCTTCGTTGGCGAGCGTGCTCAAGGCTACGGCCATGTCGAACGGACGGGACTGGTACTGGCCCAGGATGATGCCTTCATAGGGGCTGGCACCTTGCTCTTTGAGGGTCTCGCCAATGCCAGGCAACTCGCGTGCAACGCCTAAGGCGTGCGCCATGTCCGCGGTGTCTTGCGGGCCATTCTCGAGGTCTTTTTGCAGTCGGATGAAGCTGGTGTTCAGGGACTGCTTCAGCGCGGTGGAGATGGAACAGCTGCCACAACCGGAGCCTTCATTGTTTTCGACTACCGCGTCACCGGTTTTCACGGGCGCGGAGGAATAGTAAGCGTTGGGGGAGATACCTTGCTGCATGGCTGCTGCAAAGCCGAAGATCTTGAAAGTTGAGCCCGTTTGCACCCCGGCGTTGGCGTAATCCCAACCGCTAGCTTCTTCACCACCGTAGTAACCACGGACGGCCCCGGTTTTAGGATCAATCGTCACTGCCGCAGTGCGGATATTCTCGCGTTCGCCCTGCAGAGAATCACGGACCGTCTCGACGGTGTTGCGCTGCACATTCGGGTCGATGGTCGTCGTCACGCGCAGGCCTCGGGTATTGACGTCGTCTTCTGTCAGGCCTAGCTCGGTGAGCTCGGCCATCACCTGGTTCTTGATCAGCCCGTTGGTGCCAGTAGCTTCGGTGTACGCGCGGTTGAGGGCCGGGTCGGTGGTCTCCGGGTAGGTCAAGCGAGCGCGCTCGGCCGGGTCGAGGGTCTTGGTCGAGACCATGCCGTCGAGCACGTAATTCCACCGGTCTTCCGCGGTGGCGCGGTTCGTCCACGGATCGAGCTGGCTCGGGCGCTGGATCGATGCCGCCAGCACTGCCGCTTCCGCTGGGCCTAGCTGATCGAGTGGTTTACCAAAATAGGCGTTCGAGGCTGCCGCCACCCCGTAAGCATTGCGTCCGAAGTAGATGGTGTTGAGGTACGCGCCGAGGATTTCGTCCTTAGACCATTCCTTGGTCATTTTTGCCGAGTAGATCAGCTCGTTGAGCTTGCGCTTGTAGGAATGGTCATTGCCCACCACGGTGTTCTTCACATACTGCTGGGTGATGGTGGAGCCTCCACCTGCGCTGTCATTGCCGGTGAGTTGGCCCAGCGCTGCACGCGCAAAGCCTGTCAACGAGTAACCACGGTTGCTATAAAACTCACGGTCTTCGGCCGCGAGTACAGCGTGGATGACCGGTTGCGGGATGTCAGCGATTGGCACCTGGGTGCGGTTGCCTTCCGGCGGGACTACGCGCGCGAGTTCTTCTTTGCCGTCTGAAGCCAAGATGAGCGAGATCTGATTGTTGGCGAGTTCCTCGGGCTCCGGGACGTCGGCCACCGCATACAAACTGCCGATGATCAGCGCAGGCACCCCGATAAACACGAGGAGTGCGGTGAGCAGCCCACTCGCCCACCAGCGCTTCTTCGCATGCTTGCGACGCCGACGCCCGCCTTTTGCTCTCGTTGTACTACTCACCTAGTTTGTCCGATCCATTATCTATAGTCCGTCCGGTCGTGCCAGTTCCCGGCTGCCACCTTGCGGTAGCGGCCTGCAAGAGATGATTCCACTTGCAGTCCGGGCACACCTCTACAGTGTGCACGATGAATCCATCCCGCTGCTGCGCGATGTGTTCAATTTCCGACAGGTCTCGTGCTGTACCTGACATTCTTCCTAAGTGCTCCCCAAATATCCAAAGCACCACGCGCAAATTGCTACTTTCGCACACCGGGCACGGGCTTTGCGACGGCACGCCGTGGAACTTCGCCGCGGTGACCAGCAGGAAATCCGCATCACACACGGTATCCGCGGTGATCGCTCCGCTTCGCCACTGCGCAAGCATGCGTTTGCGGTCCAGCTGGTGGCTGACCAGGTGAGTAAAGTAAAGCACTCGTTTAAGTATAGGCAGCTAGCGAAAACCGGGTGTCGGGCACAACCCGTTCCTTTCCGGGGTGGCTTTATCGATAAAGACGAAGCCTTGATCGGTAAAGCAGCAGGCAGTAGGGGAAAATTGCGTGGCCTGCGAGCTAGGTTGGGGAGCACGGGCCACCGCCAGCGACTTCTTTGTTGCTTAAGTGGCCAACCCCAGAAAGACAGCAGGGAGAAGATGACCGAGAATACTAAGGTTCGCGTCGCAATCGTCGGCTGTGGCAACTGCGCCACATCACTCGTGGAAGGCGTAGAGTTTTATCGCAACACGCCTGCATCTGAGACCGTCCCAGGCTTGATGCATGTCCAGTTCGGCGATTACCACATCGCCGACGTCGAGTTCGTGGCTGCATTCGATGTTGATGACGCAAAAGTCGGCAAAGACTTGTCGGAGGCGTTGCGTTCAGGCCAGAACTGCACCATCAAAATCGCCGACGTGCCACATTTGGGCGTCGAGGTGCAGCGTGGCCCAACTTTGGACGGACTGGGCAAGTACTACCGAGAGACCGTCACCGAGTCCGCTGTGGAACCAGTGGATGTAGTGGAGGCACTGAAAGCGGCGCAGGTCGATGTTGTCGTCTCCTACCTGCCAGTGGGTTCGGAGCAGGCGGACAAGTTCTACGCGCAGTGCGCTATCGACGCCGGCTGTGCGTTCGTCAACGCGCTGCCAGTTTTTATCGCGTCTGATCCAGAGTGGGCGGCAAAGTTTGAGGCTGCTGGCCTACCGATCGTCGGCGATGACATCAAGAGCCAGGTCGGCGCCACCATCACGCACCGCGTGATGGCGCGTTTGTTTGAGGAGCGAGGCGTACGCCTCGAGCGCACCATGCAGCTCAACGTCGGTGGCAACATGGACTTTAAAAACATGTTGGAGCGCGACCGCCTGGAATCCAAGAAGATTTCCAAGACGCAAGCGGTTACCTCCAACCTGTCCGGCCCCTTGGCGGGGAAAATTGAGGACCGTAACGTCCACATCGGGCCTTCGGACTATGTGGAATGGCTCGACGACCGCAAGTGGGCCTATGTCCGCCTCGAGGGCAAGGCATTCGGTGAAGTGCCGCTGAATCTCGAGTACAAGCTCGAGGTGTGGGATTCACCGAACTCCGCGGGCATCATTATCGACGCCGTCCGGGCGGCAAAAATCGCCCTGGATCGCGGGCTGTCTGGCCCAATCCATCCGGCTTCCTCCTACCTGATGAAGTCCCCACCGCGACAGCTTCCCGACGACCAAGCTCGCGCTGAGCTGGAAAAGTTCATCCAGGGAAACTAACGCGCTGAGCTGCGGGTTCCACACTCATGAGCGCAAATGTGGTTTCATTATTGCTATGAGTGCGTTAACCCCTGAACAGGTTTCCGATGCTGTACGACCAGCTTTGACGAAGCTTTATGTGACTTATTTCCGTAAAGCCACCCCTTCGTCGTTGTCTGGTCCACAGTTGACGATTCTGACCAGCTTGGCCGAAGGTGAGGCCCGTCGCATCAGTGACATCGCTCGCCAGGAAGGCATTCGGATGCCCACGGCGTCGAACACGCTGCACCAGCTGGAGCAGCGCAAGCTCGTTGAACGCGTGCGTGATGAAACTGATCGTCGCGGGGTGCACGTGCAAATCACCGAAAGTGGATTGGCCGAGCTGCAGAAAGTAGGCGAAGAGCGCAGCGCCTCCTTCGCGAAGATACTAGCCACTCTGACACCAGAGGAATTGGCTCAGATCGACGCAGTTGTGCCGATCATCAACAAGATGTCTGAGGTTTATCCGCAGCCGGATCAATCTGAGTAGTCTTTTGGGATGACTACCGTCGGCCCTGCCGGTAGATTTCGTTGAGCGAGTTAACTTGTTGTTATGATGGCAACAGAAAATGGTTGACTTTATTTAACGCACACTTCACCTTGTTCTGGTCAACCGACGAACAAAGAAACGTTGATGGCCAAGAAATCCCCGAAGTCCACCGCGCCATACCGGGTGCTCGTCAATTGGCGACCGGGCGCGAACGATAGCGAGTCGCATGATTCAGCCTCCGTCATCGACTACGTCGCCTGGCTCTCCCGCAGCACGCCAGTCGAGGTGAAAGTCATCAGCACTTTCGTCCGGCCCTGGCCCGCCACTTCACTGTCAAAAATGGGTGGGAAGTACAAGAAGTGGTTCACCAAAGAAGCGCAAGCATGCGAATCCGCCGTTAAGAAAGCCTTGCTGGATTCGGGCGTCGAAAAGCGGCATTGGGCTGGGGAGGTCAGCGTTTTCCGGGACGGGACCTCTGAGGCATCCTTACTGGTGAAAGAGGCGCAGGACTTTGGTGCTGACCTCATCATCATGAATACCTTGGATGTCGCGCCGAAGGGGCGGTTCCTCTCCGGGACCACCGTGGACATTTTGTTGAATTCCTCCCCGTATCCGCTCGGTTTGATCCCGCATTCGATGAAGCTCTCCAAGCGAGGCGTCACCCGCATCAACTATGGATTTGTGCCCGGCGAGCAGGACAAATCGGTACTCAAGCACGCTGCCGGGCTCGCCCAACAATGGGAGGTGCCGCTGCGCATCGTGGCTATTTCGCCGGAGCTTAACGACGACTCGACCCTCATCGCACCAGTCGGCGTCCATTCGGAAATGTCCGTGCAGTGGCGCGAACGCCTGTATGCCGCCCTCGACCGTGCCCACGATGTGGTGGCTGCCGACTACCCTGCGCTGGATGTGGAAACTGAAGTTGGGTCCGGGCGCAATTGGGCCAACTCCATCGAGGCGGTTAAGTGGAAGAAGGGCGATCTACTCTATCTCGCCAGCGTTCCGTTGGGGCCGATCGAACGAGTTTTTGTGGGGTCGGAAACCAGCCAGTTGCTGCACTTTGCCCCTGTTCCGGTCATTATTCGCCCCTCGACTTAGGGGCACGTGGCCTAGGCTGGAGATATGTCAGCTAAACAGATTGCGGTAATTACTGGAGCTAGTAGTGGGGTGGGATTAGCCGTCGCAAAGCAGTGCGCGGACCTGGGATATACGGTGTATGCGCACTATCGGACCGCGCCCGCTTTCGAGGCTTCTGAGGTGCACTGGTGGCAGGCAGATTTTCCGGACCTCGGCGAGATTCCGGAGTTGTCCGCTTGCGACCTGTTGGTGCACTGCGCCGGTGTGTGCGAGTTGAGCCCGGTTTCAGAGACCACGCTGAGCGATTGGCAGGCCGCGATGGACGTGAACCTGTTGGGGCCGGTCGCACTGACAAACGCCCTACTCCCTGCCCTGCGTGCTGCGGGCGGGCATGTCATCTACATTAATTCCGGTGCCGGGCTGCGCGCGAACCCTACCTGGGGAACATATGCTGCCTCGAAATTCGCGGCTCGAGCCTGGTGCGACGCGTTGCGCGCGGAGGAGCCTAAGATTCGGGTGACTTCAGTACATCCCGGGCGCATCGACACGCCGATGCAGGAAGCAATCGTCAAGAGTGAAGGCGGCACCTACGACGGAGCCAAGTTCCTGCAGTCAAACACCGTAGCGACCGCGGTGCTCAACCTGGTACAGCTGCCTGCGGATACGCAGCCGAACAGCATCGAGCTGCGACCACGGAGCTAGACTGCTACACAGACCACTAAGTATGAAGGAGGCACCCATGACAGATCCTGACAACTCCGGTGCCGAAGGCTACCGTTTCGATCCTGAGCTCGATACGGTGAGCGAGGAAGATCGCCACAAGCCCATGACAGACTTGGACTACATGGCGCACCCTCACCTGCGCGAACAACGCAATCGACGCTCCACCAAGCAGGCCGTGTGGTACACAGTTGCGGTGTGCGTGATCTCCATCCTGATTGGAGTCGCGGTCGCCATCACATCGAAAACCGTGGGCGGGCCGGTGTGCGACGCCGGGGCACGCACGCTCATCTGTTCCCGAAAGTACGAGATACTCTTCCCCGTCCTCACCGGCGGATTCTCGCTCCTCGGCGTCTTCGGCGCGATGTTCATCCTCTGGCGCAAATGGAAGAAGTATGACCGCTGGAAGCCGTGGTTCGGAGTGATCTGGTTCCTGATCCCGTGGGCGTTGACCTGGATAACCGGCTTCGGAACGATGGCTATCGTCGGGCAATAGGCGGGGGCTTGCTGGGGACTTTTCGAGGTCGTGGCGGCCAGAAATTGGGGGTGGCCAATAGGGCTCCTGAACAGGCCTCACTATAAACGGGGGGGAGTAATTTGCCTGCGTGTGCTAAAATGCGGGCGTGTTAGATTTCGAAAGTATTAACGAAAAGCTGGTCCAGATCCTTGCTGGGCAGAGCCAGCTACTTGGCCTGCTTTCAAAATCCCACGTTTCCGTGGAGCAACTCGATGAACTGCTACTACAGGTGCGCAAGATAGAACACCTTACCGAGTTAAGCACCGCGACAATCTTGAACCAGCTACGTCAAGAAAACGCATATAATCCGCAATCACGTTCGAGTACCAACAAACGGATCCATCAGGGTCGCTTCGCCCGGAGCCAACTACGCCAAGCCACAAAACTTGCCGAAGAACTCTTCCCCCAGCCGCCTACCGGTTCCTGTCCCGAACCCCGCCCCGCCCGCCTGCCACATACCGCAGCCGGCGTGCAAGCCGCCAAATTTGGTTTCGCCTCCGTCATTGAGGTTTCTCGTTGCCTCGACCAAGTACCAGTTGACACGCCCGAGGAAACCGTCGCGTGGGTGGAGGAACGGATGGCCGGGTTCGCCGAGATCCTCGCACCGGAAGACCTACGCAAAGCTGGACTGAAAATCCTGCAAGGACTCAACGCGGACTCCGAGCCAAGCGACAAGGAACGCCAACGCCAACGCAACCTTCGTTTGTCCGATCAGCAAGCCGACCTCATGTCTAATGTGAGCATCAAGGCCACGCCAGAACTAGATGCGCTTCTGCGGCGCCTGCTCGCTGACTATGCCGGCCCGGGGGACTTGACTTCGGGCGTCGATAAGCAGGATGACCCTCGCGCCGCCGGGCAGCGGGCTCACGACGCGTTGGTGGCAGCGCTGAAGCACGCGCTGCACCGCGAGGGTCCGATGCCGCCCACGCGAGGGTGTAGCACCGTGGTCGCGTCGATGTCGCTAGAGCAGCTCCACGTGGCAGCCGGTGTGGTACCCACCGATGTTGGCACGATGCTGCCGATCCGCGACCTCCTGCGCCTGGGGGCGGATCGCAATGCGTTCCTCGCAATTCTCGACCCTGACACCGGCAACCTCATCGAACTAGGCAAGACGAAACGGGCAGCCGATGTCTACGCCTACCTCGGATTGCTGGCTGCGCAGGGCGGGGACATGACCCCGGGTTCCGACCTTCCCGCAGCACGATGCGAAATCCACCACATTGAGGCATGGCGTTTCGGCGGGCAGACCGTCCCGAATAACCTAATGTTAGTCGGACACAAAGTCCACCGAAATATCGACAACACCAGGACAAATCGCAAAAAGTGGTGGACCTTCTGCACCATGAGCGGGCAGATGCTGTGGCGCCCGCCAGATATCATCGACCCCGAACGAAGACCCCAAGCAAACTTCAACCCCACCACCTGGTTCTCCCCCGGTCAACTCATGCGGTTCGGGCTGCACACCCCAGCGCCCGAACCACCATTCCAACGACCCCTATGTGTGCGATGCCAGCAAGCAGCTTAAGCCTGCGTCGCTACCCCCTGCGCAGCCACAACTTCCGCGCACTCCGGCTTGCCACACACCCGCTTCGCCGGGTTCGAAGCGCACTCCGGACACATCAACGTCAACTCACGACAGTCCAGGTTTCCGCAGTTCTCAAACTTATTCGTCGCCGTACCACAATGGACACAATGCCCCAACTGCACAAACCCCGGATCTTCTACTCCAGCGCCGAACTCCACATGCATGCGCTTATCAAACACATACAGCGACCCCTCCCACAGTCCATCATTGCCGAACTTCTCGCCATAGCGGACGATGCCACCGTCGATCTGGTAGACCTCCTTGAAACCGCGGTTCTTCATCAGCGCCGACAGAATCTCGCATCGAATGCCACCGGTGCAATAAGACACCACCGGCTTATCCTTCATCCAGTCGTACTTGCCAGACTCCAACTCGCGAATGAAGTCATGCGTGGTCTCCACATCCGGCACCACCGCCCCACGGAACTTACCGATCTGCGCCTCCATTGCGTTGCGACCGTCGAAGAACACCACGTCGTCGCCACGCTCCTCGACCAGCTTATTCACCTGCGCTGGCTTGAGATGCACGCCACCGCCCACGACACCGTTCTCATCGACCTTCAGCTCACCCGGCGCGCCAAACGCCACGATCTCGTCGCGAACCTTCACAGACAGGCGAGGGAAATCCTCGGCGCTACCCTCAGACCACTTGAACTCCATCTTGCCGAAGTACTCTTTAGTCTTCTTGATGTACTCCTTACACGCCTCCATATCGCCACCCACGGTGCCGTTGATACCGTGCTCAGAAATGAGGATACGGCCCCGGAGCTCGAGGCGTTCACACAGTTCACGCTGCCAAAGCATCACGGCCTTGGGGTCAGAAATGGGAAGGAACTTGTAGTACAAGAGGATCTTGGAAAGGCGCTGCATGCGCCCAAGTTTAATGCGCCACCGCCGGAGTACCTAAACAAGTTACGCAGGCCACAGGCGTCATCTTCTCTTCACTGCCCAACCGTGGCCCCAACAGGTACAACACATAGATCACAGTGGCAAACAACAGGCACGCCCACCGCCACAGCTTCTCGACGCGCACCCCCGTCGCCCAAACTAGCCACGCACCAAACAGCGCGCCGGTGGTGTTCCAGAGCAGGTCGTCGATATCCGTGACGCCCAAGGCAAACACGTACTGGCACACCTCAATGACAAGCGATGTTGCCAAGCCAAGCAGAGTCGCGTGCTTGATACTGCGCAGCAGCATAAAGGCCAGCATGCCCAGGGGCACGAACAGCACCATGTTGCCGACGATATTGAAAATCGGCCCGAACCAGGTGCTCGCACCCCAGATCTCCCGGAACGGCACAAGGTGCAGCTCACGGATGTGGTGACTATCCTTGCGCCACAAATGCCCAATGACGAAATAGCCCTTGAGCAGGGTGAGCAAGATGAGCACTGGCACGTAGTACACGACTGCGAGCACGTCACTTCTGGTAGCGTCCCGATAAGGTTCAGCGGTGTGTCTGCGCATAACCGCCAAGTCTAGGTGAATCGACAAGTTGTCTCTCAGGCAACGTATCCTCTACACCGTGGCATCTCCCGAAAACCTCCTGCTCTACCTCTCCCCCGACGACGAAAACGCCGTGCGTAAGGTCTTCACCGAGCTTGCCCGCCGCGGCTTTCCGACGCAGCACCAGACGCCACACATCACCCTAACCTTCTCCCCCGCCATGCAGCCGACAGTCGTACATCGGGCCGCTTCCTTGCTACGTGGGCTGGTCCCGGCGGAATTTCAGCGGGTGGGCACGGTGGTGTTTGGCACGAAGCGGAAGCAGACGGTCGCTTGGCTGCTCGAAACCACCAATGAACTGGAGGAAGCTGCCCGCGAACTGTCCGCACTCAACCCCGACGGCCGAGGCAATCGCTGGACCCCGCATCTCACCGTAGGCTTGCGTCTGCCACGTGAAATCGTGCCCGACTATGTGGCAGCCTTAGATGAGCTCGACGCCCCGCGCATCTTTCAAGCCGTGACCGCTGGATACTGGCGCCCCGACACACAAGAGCTGCGAGTTTTAGCAGGGCAACCGCGACCCCTAAACTAGCCCCATGCCCGAAGGCCACGTCATCCATCGTCTCGCCCGCGACCTCAACTCCGCGTTCACCCAGACAACACCGCAGGTCTCGTCGCCGCAGGGCCGGTTTGCCACCGAAGCAGCCCAGCTGGATCAGCAGACCTTCATAGGAGCCGACGCCCACGGCAAACACCTCTTCATCACGTTCGACCACCCGCTACAGATCCACATTCACTTAGGCCTGATCGGCAAGTTCCACCTCAGCGAGCCAAAAGATCCAACACCTACTACCCGGCTGCGTATCGCAAACGACCACACCACAGCCGACCTCATCGGCCCGCAATGGTGCCGACTCATCACGGAGGATGCCCGCGCCCACACCCTCGCAAAGCTCGGCGCGGACCCCTTGCGCGAAGATGCCGATCCGGAATGGGTGTGGACACGCGTACACCGCTCCAACCGCACCATCGGGTCCCTGCTCATGGACCAGAAGCTTTTCGCGGGCGTCGGCAATATTTACCGCGCGGAGCCCCTATTTCGCCTGGGTATCAGCCCGTTCCTGCCCGGCAAGCAGCTATCGCGCCCGCTTTTCGACGCCCTCTGGACGGATCTCACCGAGCTGATGGCCGACGGCGTGACGAAAGGCAGGATCGACACCATTCGACCAGAGCACACCCCGGAGGCGATGGGGCGCCCGCCGCGGAAAGACGACCACGGCGGGGAGGTCTACGTCTATCGACGCGCCGGCCAGCCCTGCCACGTGTGTGGCACCCCGATCGAGCACCAAGTGATGGAGGGGCGCAACCTGTTTTGGTGCCCGGGGTGTCAGCGCTAGAAATCTACCAGGTCAAGCTCCTCATGGCATTGCCGCGCTAGACGGTCCTGACCCCATAGCGAGTCTCGGAGCGCCTCCCCCAGCTGAGCCGTGGTCATGCCAATGTGAACTGGCGTATTGGATTCAAACACCAACCGGAAATTCTCCCCCAGCTCCTCGATGTACACCGCTGTATCCCGCCACTCGGAGTTCTTCTTATTGGCAAACTCCGTGAACTCACCGAGATGCTGTGGCTCAATCTCGTATTCGAACTCACTACGCATCTGCAGCCAGAGGCCCCCAGCAAACATCTTGCAGGCGTACTCCCGGTCCCCGTAGCGCCCAACGACGTTCACGCCATCACTTTCAATGTCCTCTACTTCCAGCGCAGTCAGCACGACCGGGAGGCGTTCCAACGTTACCGGGAGGATGAGATTCTGGTTCTCCTCATCAATCGAACTTAGAAACCCAGGCTCCGTCGCCGCCAATTCGGGAAACTCCGTCGCAGCATCTGAAGTTGCTCCGATGATGCCGTCGATAAGCCGTTTGACGTTTGCCGTCAGTTGGGAGTCCGACAGGCCACCCTTCAGAGACAATTTGGTGCGGAAGACCACATGGATACCGTCGTCGTGCTGCTGGTACGTCGCGATGGGCTGGAAGCTGCCCGCATGAAAATCCACCATCCAACGCTGGAAGTCGGCCAGCCGACGTTCCGGCAAGCGACCCCAGAGCCGAGCACTGACGAGCAAGCCTGGTTCAAACGGACCGTCCCAGGTGAAATGAATCACGAAGCCGGCAAAGTGTGCGTAGAAATCATTGGGGTCGTCATCGTCGACCCGGTACATAATTCCGATGTCCGTGAGTGCCCCCATCGCCCGAACCGCACTGACTGGGGTGACGATGTCACGACTATCAATGGGGTCAATGTCAAACAGTTCCATGTTGCATCCTCCTCGTATCTGCCAACCTGCCTCATCACCATATCCGGCGGGCTAGACATCTTCCCGAGGAAAATCGAACATTCCAGCTAAAAGGTGTCTACATTGTCGGAGTTTCCGTAGCACGCTCCACAACAGACGGTTCCGTGGTCGGCGCCTCCGCCGAGGTAGCCGTGGTTTCCTCCACTGGGTCATCCGTCTCAGTCGCCCGGACCCCGCGTGCCGACGACGGCAGGGATGTCGAAAGTGTTGGCGTTACCTCGCTGGTGAGAGTCGGAGCGCTCTCAGACGTCACCGGAGCCGGCTGCTGCGTCGGCACCACCGGCTGCACCGGGGCGGGCAGAGACGGTTCCGGCGGGGCCGTCACCGGCGACTTCGGTGCCAACCAGCCAGCATCCGAGCGTTCTCCGCCGGACAGCGTCATCGAGCCCAACAGCAGCAGCCCGAACAACGCGAGGAACAACACCGTCGTAGACGGACGCACTCGACCGCCCAACGTCCAAATCCCCTGGCCCCGGTGTGGCTTCGGGACATCATCATCCTCACGCTCCACGATCTCCTGCATCACCTGCGTCCGTGGCACATCCACATTCTCGGCCGCATTCGCCAAAGCTTCCGACTCCGCAGCGGAGGCCACATCAGACCCCGTCCCCACCAGTGCGGCCGCCGAAATCGGCCGGAATTCCTGCGTATCGAGCAGCTCAGACATCTTTTGCGTCACTGCCTCGGTGGCTAACGGCGAACTGCTGGCGCGTTTGCCGTAGTCTTCCCACCATTCATCAAGGACCGCCGCCCGGACTGCCCTTTCCACCAGCCACTGCTTGCCCGGGGCGACGTCGATAAGCAGGCGCATCGTGGCCGTCCACGGTAACCCCATCGCGGTAGGCGGAGTAACAGCAGTCGCGGCTTGGAAGGTGATGTCGCTGCGCACATGCTGCTTCAACTCTGGGTCGAGCAGGGCGTCCTCCGCAGCGGCCAACGTGCGCGCGTTGATTTCAGCTACCGACGACCCAGCGGTGATCGGCACCGGAATCGCGATCACCGCGCGCGCCCAGCGTGCCGATGCATTAACGCACATTCGCGCCTCACCATTAGGAACGGTGATTTCCTCACCGTTGATCGTGCGGATAGTGGTAGCGCGCAGGGTCATATCGACAACATCACCCTCCACCGTCGCCGCACTGCCATAAAACTTCACCCAGTCCCCCACGCCATACTGCTTCTCCGTGATGATGAAGAAGCCACCCAGCAGGTCACCGATGATCTTCTGCGAGCCAAAACCGACAGCGGCCGACACCACCGTTGCGGGGATCGCCGCAGCCGCCAGATTGATACCGAGGTTGCGCATCGCCGCGATGACCAACGCGGTGTAAGCCACAGCTTCTGCAATGTAGACCATCGCACCAGTGATCGCCTTGCGACCCTTCGCCGCCTCCGTCCCATCCTCCACAGTGCGGCTGGCCCCATCAATGATCCGGCGACCGACCCGTGGAATCAGGAAACCAACGATGACCAGCAGACCCAGGAAGATCCCATGGGTGATGATCCACTGCTTGATGAGCTCGAGAATGTAACCGATTGGCATGGTTCCAGGTTAGTTTGAGCGCCCGCGGATTGCCTTCGAGCTGGTACATATCTTGCGGTCGCTACCCATAAGCCCCCACAACCACACCCTGCTCCACTACGAAAGGCCGACACATCCCATTTTTGGTCGGCCCAACGATTGGCACCAAATCTGCTGGACACACGGCTGATCGGTCACCGTAACCCAATAGGTATTCGTCGAATGCCGGCAGTTCCAATCTCAATGCCAGTGCAGCCTCCAGTGCTTCCCATTCCACGCTGAGCTGCCACTCACCCATGCGATACTCGACGCCCGCCAGTTCCACTGCCACCGTGTTTCGGGCGAGTTTCGCCACCGTCTTCGCATCCCGAATTGTGAGCCCCGACCACCAAGCCAAATCCTTCACCGTCGCAGGCCCATGGGAATGGAAGTACCGCGTGCCGAGCTCCGCGAGCGCCTCCTCCCCTGCCAATTCACGCGCCACCACCGGCAGATTTTCGGTCAACATGAACACATCTTCGCTTCCCCGCCGCGGGCCTTGCACGATGTCGCCGAGTGATCCTAGCGAACGCAGGATATGTGGGCCCCTTTGTTGGGTAGGATCAACGCCCGCGGCGTCGAAAAGCGCGTAGGCCTCAGTGCGCGCCACCGGACCCTCGCGTAGGGCCTCGAACAGGGCTGACCGCGCGGCGTCAAACATCTGCTCGGTGAGCCCTAGTCCGGGCCTCCGCTTAGCTGCGGCTGCCTCGATGCGGGGGCTGCATAGCTGCATCATCCACCGCGCATCTTCGGCAGCTAAGAAATGGTGCGTTCCGCGCTGTGACCAGGTGCGTACGATCTGCCCTGCACGCACGAGCTCTTCAGTTTCAGCTTGGCTCGACAGCGATCGGCATGCAAGTGCTTGGAGTCCCGAATTATAGAGCTGGCCTTGCACGGCAAGCATGTGCTGGGCCACGGCCTGGCCATCAGCTAGCGCCCGGTCTGGCACTAAGGCCTGCGCAATAAGTCGGCGGGCGCGCAACTCGCGGAGTTGTTCGTCCTGCAGGTCAGTGGTGTGGATTGGGGAGGCTGGCATCGGAGGGCACCTTCTGTGTATCGGTTTGATGAAGCTTTAAGCCGCTAGATCTTCTCCAGCATATTTCAGTTTGATGGGCGATTATCCTGGAACGCGTGATGAACCTATCAATAAAAGCAGATCTAACGACACATCGAATCAACAAAGCGGTTCTGGCCGCACTGCTGACACTGGGGCTAGCCTCCTGCAGCACTTTATCGGCACTACCCAAAGACTCCGAGGGCGCACTCCATAGGGCACAGCATGAAGAGCTCCGCGTGGGCGTCACCGAGCATCTCCCCTACACCGATGTCCACGATGACGGCGCTGTCACCGGCAGCGAAGCCCAGCTCATCGACGGTTTCGCGCAGTCGATTGGCACGAAACCTCGTTGGGTTCCAGGTTCCGAGGAAGCTCTCGTAAAGCAGCTGGAAGACGGCGAAATCGATGTCATCATTGGCGGCCTCACCAAGAAGACCCAGTGGTCGAAGAAAGTAGCCCTCACCAGGCCCTACGACAAAGAAACTAAGACCGTCATGGCGGTGCCAATGGGTGAGAACGCCCTGCTTACGTCCCTCGAACGCTACCTGGCAGAAACCACAGGTGAGGTGCAATGAACAGTCTTCCCAAACAACGAGCCGAGGCGCTAAAGAAGGCCATCCGGTTGCAGTGGATCAGCATCGCAGTCGTGATCGTCACCGTCGCCATCGTGGGCGTCGTAGCGGGACAGTCCCAAGCCATGAAGGCCGCTTGGGTGGAAGACCTACTCGCCCTGGTACCTCCAATTGCCTTCCTGGTCGCAGCCCACGTCAGCAAGCGCCCACCCAGCGAGAAGTTCCCCTATGGTTTCCATCGAGCTGTCGGAATCGCCCACTTGGTTGCCGGTTTTACCCTGCTCGCGATGGGTGGGCTGCTCGCCTATGAGTCTGTCTCGGGTCTAGTCACACAGGAAAAGCCACCCATTGGCCTCACCGTCGTGGCAGGTCATGCCGTGTGGGCTGGGTGGCCAATGATCGTCGTCATGCTGTTGTCCATCGCACCGCCAATGATCCTGGGCCGCCTCAAGATGAAACTCGCCGAACAGCTGCACGACAAGGTTCTCTACGCCGACGCAGACATGAACAAAGCCGACTGGACCACCGGACTGGGCACTGCGATCGGCATCTTCGGCGTCGGTTTTGGCCTGTGGTGGATGGACGCTGCGGTGGCCACGCTCGTGTCGCTGTCCATCATCAAGGACGGTGTCACCAACGTGAAAGCCGCGGTTTCCGACCTCATGGACACCCGCGTCACCACCTTCGACGAAAAGGTGCCTGCCTTGCTCCACGAGGTCGACCGAAGAATTCAGGAACTCGACTGGGTCGCCGCCTCCAACACCCGCATCCGCGACCAGGGCCACGTCTTCCACTCCGAGACCTTTGTCGTGCCCCGATCGGAACCCACACTGCAGCAGCTTAACGACGCCCGTTCGATGCTCACCGACCTGGACTGGAAAATGCACGACGTAGTAATCGTGCCGGTACGCGCGCTGCCGGAGTACTGAGCGAGGTCTACCAGTGTTGGCGGCGGCGCCGTAGCACGCGTAGCAGATCTCGTTCGCGCCGAGCATCAAAAGCACACGCCCTTACTAGTTCCGCTCCCAAGTTTGCCGTCGCAGCCAGCGCCTGTGTGGCAACGTCGTTAGCAACCTTTTCAGCCAAACCGATGGATTCACAGTAAGCAAGAAAACGCTTCCGGCTCAGTCCTTCCCGATTCCCCATGACAGGCAAAGCCAATGTCATATCTCCATAAGGCACGGTAGACGGTAGATCGTAGGCGGGCGCAACCTCAAATCCACGACCGTAGTCCACCACCGAGATATTTTTGGCATGGATATCCCCGTTGCCACTCAACCAGCCAAACGCGAGTTGCAGGGCCAACGAACGCGCCGCTAACTTAGGGGTCGTCGTAACTGCTAGAACCCCGTGCGTGAGTTCTTCCCAGGACACTTCATATTTGTCCGCGGGATATCGTCCCAATAGCTGGCTAGCATCCTCTACCGGGTATTTCACCGTACCATTGCTGTCGAAACGCCTCACAACTAGTGCACGCATTCCACGCGAGTCTTCTATAACCTTGGCGTCCACGACATGCCCGCGTCCCCACTTCATTGATGCAAATGCCTTCAAGCACGAATATTCATTCTCCACCAAGCGCGGAAATTCCGGCGGGCTCACTTTCACAATTGTGCCCACGCCGATTGGCACCGCGATAGTACGCCCAGATGCTTTCTCCTGAATCCCCGCCAAACCATGTGCATCTGGATTACCGACTTCGGTAAATACATTGCGCAGATCAAGATTCGGCGCGTCGAGATCAATGTGCGCAGAATTATCCACATCAACCAACGAGGGTGGCACGGTGCCAGATGGCACTACCTGGATATTCCCCACCAAATTGGTACCAACCGCAAGCAGCAACGCAAGTTCATCATCCGCAGACGCCTTTATTGAACGGCGCAACACGCTTAAGCGACGGCCCTCGGGAAGCAGACCAGCAAAGAACGGAGGCAACGCACCCGCAAATGTGCGCACTGGATCTCGAGTCACAGGAAGTGTCGTGGCGACTGCCCGGCCCGGTCGTTCCAGGTAGTCCTCGGTGTAGGAAAACTCCACACCGGCCTCAACGCGCATGAGCGTCGCCGCCAGGCGTCCATCGACCCAAACGTCGCCATTCATCGCAGCGCCTCGGGGACGAACTGCACGATCTGCAACTCGAGCCCCAACACCGCGAGCACTTCCTGCAGCTTATCGAGCTGCACACTCGACTTCCCTGATTCGACTTCCCGCACAAACCGTTCCGAGACCTCCGCAAGGTCCGCAAGTTCGCTTTGCGTCAGGCGCAGCACTTTCCGACGCTCACGCACCGGTCCCGCCACTTCCAGCATGCTCACCCCACGTTCCTTTTCGGCACGTTCGTGCCGGTTAGGTCAAGTCTGGCACAGATTCAATATCAGAACAACCCTTTTCGGCACGTTCGTGCCGGTTTCGCCCGCGCTAGCCGAAATTTAGCTCCCCGCACCCAAAGACCGGCACGTTCGTGCCGAAACCCCGGCCACTGCTAAAAATCAAGAGCACCGGCCGGGGCACACAAGCTGCTACTTCCTAAACAGCGTCTTCTTCGCGAACTTCGGCTCGGACGTGACCAGCACGCCGAGGTTGCGGAAGATCCCTTCGTCCACGGATCCGAGAATCGTGGTGGTGTGGATGTCACACCCACGCAGATTTTGCAGCTGCTCCAGCGCGAGGCGCGCGTTGTCGTCGCTACCTGCCGAGACCGAGAGTGCGATCAACACTTCGTCGGTATGCAGGCGTGGGTTGCGGGAGCCCAGGTGCTTGGTCTTCAGCACCTGGATCGGCTCAATCGAGGCAGGTGAGAGCAGATGTACGTCGTCGGGGATCCCGGCTAGCAGCTTCAGTGCATTCAGCACCACCGCGGCGGAGCAACCAAGCAAAGGCGAGGTTTTTCCGACCACGATACGGCCATCTGCCAGCTCCAGTGCTGCGGCTGGCCCGCCCGTCTCCTCAGCAAGTGCGAGCGCAGGTGCCACGACAGCTCGCTCCGAAGTTTCGATGCCGAGGCGACCCATGATCATCGCTACGCGCTCGGAACCCACGGGATCAAGCTCGCCGCGCGCCTCGGTAACCAGCTCCTTGTAGTACCTGCGGATAATTTCCTGGCGGCCGGCTTCCCGGCACACCTCGTCGTCGGAAATGCAATGGCCCGCCATGTTCACGCCCATGTCAGTGGGCGATTGGTAAGGGGAGTGGCCCGAAAGCTTCTCCAGCAGCGTCTTGAGCAGTGGAAATACCTCGACGTCACGGTTGTAGTTGACGGTCGTCTCACCGTAGGCTGCGAGGTGGAAGGGGTCGATGACATTCTTGTCGTCAAGGTCCACGGTGGCGGCTTCATAAGCCTCATTGACGGGGTGATCCAGCGGAATATTCCAGATCGGGAAAGTCTCAAACTTGGCGTAGCCAGCCTGGATTCCGCGCTGGTGCTCGTGGTAAATCTGCGAAAGGCAGGTTGCCAGCTTGCCGGACCCAGGACCAGGGGCGGTGACAACCACCAGATCACGCGTGGTTTCCGCATATTCGTTGCGGCCGAGGCCATCCTCGGACACCACCAGGCGCGTGTTGGATGGGTAGCCCGGGATCGTGCGGTGGATCCACACCTTCAGGCCCAGGCGCTCGGCGCGCTGCTTGAACGCGGCGGCCTGCGCGTTGTCATCTTCGGTTTGCGTCATCACCACGTGTTCAACCAGGAAGCCCTGCTCGCGGAAGGCATCTACCAGGCGCAGCACGTCTTCCTCATAAGTGATGCCAAGGTCCGCGCGAACCTTTTGTCGCTGCAGATCCTTGGCATTGAGGCAGACAAGAATTTCCATCTCGTCTTTGAGCTGCTCCAGCATCACGATCTTGTTGTCGGGAGTAAAGCCGGGGAGAACTCGGGAGGCGTGCATGTCGTCGAAAAGCTTTCCGCCCATTTCGAGGTAGAGCTTGCCGCCGATCTGGTCGCGACGTTCTTTGATGTGGTGGGATTGCATCGCGATGTACTTCTCGCGGTCAAATCCAATCTTGTGTGCAGTCATGCTGCTGTGCGCCCCTTAATATCTACGGCATTAGGTACGCCCGTTGAGTCTATCAACTCCCGAGTGCACCTGACGGTCGTTTTATTCAGGGCCTGGCTTATCGACGCCTACCAGACGCCCGGCACGAGGACGCGACGATCACTCGGGTAGTCGGGGAATTTCTGCTGATACCAGCGCTGATTACTACGCGCACGGGGGACCAGATTCGCGCAGGTCCACAAGGCGAACGCGAGTCCGGAGAGGCTCCAGGTGAGGATCGCAAAGCCGATCCACTCAATGATTTCCCCCAGCAGGTTAGGGCTGGTCACCCAACGGAACGCGCCCCCGCGCGGGATGTGATAGCCCGTATCGCCAGGTTTGCGCAGGCGCAGCAGAATGTTATCGCTGTGCATGTTCAGCGCCATGCCACACCCAAATATAACCAGCCCAATCATAAACCGCGGATCGCTAAACCAACTCGAATCCCTATTCAGCGCCGTTAAATCACTGCCCAAAAAGAAGCCGTTGACCGAGTTAAACAGCACGGACATCAGCATGATCGACAGCGGCATGACCTTACCCTTGGTGCGCGTGCGCCAGGGGTAGATGAAGGATCGGTTGACATAGTGGCAGGTCAGTAGCGCGGCGAAGGTGATCGTCGGCAAGCTAAGCTCCACGCCACTAGCCCACACCACAGCGTAGAAGCTGACCAGCACCACGACTTCCATGAGCGTCCACGCCAGGCGGTTGGGCACCCCCGGCCCCCAACCAGAGCGCATTTGGCGGCCATAGGGGGCATCGATGAACCACAGCGCTGCGAGGGCAAACAGGGCAATGCCGATCCACGCGACGATGAACAGGTCTAAAGTCATTCGTCAATGTTAGGCTTTTTCCTGCTGACCTGCTCGCGAAAGGCCTCACCATGCGTTCACACTGGACCGCCTCTGACCTGCCAGATCTTCACGGGGAAACGTGGCTGATAACGGGTGCCACCCGAGGCCTCGGCCTCGCTACGGCACGCGCCGCCAGCGCCCGAGGCGCACACATCATCCTCGGAGTCCGCGACGCGGCTCGGGGTGCCGAAGTGGCCCGCGAGCTAGGCGACGCCACGGTAATCCCGCTCGATCTCTCGCAACTTTCGAGCGTGCGAGCGGCCACCGAGCACGTTCCGCGGGTCGACGTCCTCATCAACAACGCGGGCAGCACCACCAGCGTCCGCAGCGAAACTCCCGACGGTTTCGAATGGCACCTGGGCGTCAATCTTCTGGGTCCATTTCTTTTCACAAACCTGATAGCTGAGCAGGTACGACGCCGAGTAGTCATCGTTACCTCGGTCACGCACCACCGAGCCAAGTTCGATTTCGACGACCCTCACTTCACCAAACGCCCCTGGTCTCAAGCGCGGGCCTATAGCCAATCCAAGCTCGCAGATTTGTTGTGGGCGCACGCACTGCAGTCAAAAGCCAGCTTCGATGTTCAAACCTCGCACCCGGGCTGGTCCGATACCACTTTGGCCAACCCCGCGCGAAGTAGCTTTGGGCAAGGGGTGGTAAGCCAGGTGGCGCGTCGATTAGCTAACTCCTCCGAGCAAGGCGCCCTGACGACGCTTTTCGCGGCTACCCAAGACCTGCCGCCGGTAAGCCTGGTCGGCCCGTCCGGGCTGGGGGAGTTGCGGGGTTATCCTCGCCTCGTTAGGGCCTCGGAAAGCGCGAAAAACCCACAGCTCGCTGAGAGGCTGTGGGCGTTCGCTGAGGCTGCTACCAGCTAGTGCAAATTAGTGGAGGCTGCGGCCTTCGACTTCCTTTGGCACCAAAAGCACGGCAATCAGAGACAGCAACGACACTCCGGCGATGTAGACACCGATCGAGAGCGAAGATCCCGTCTTGTTGAGCAGCATCTGCGCGATCATCGGTGCGAACGCACCACCGAAGATGGAACCGATCGCGTAGGAGATGGATACGCCCGACAGTCGGATGTCAGCTGGGAACATCTCCGCGTACAGTGCGGACTGCGGACCATAGGTAGCCCCGAGCAGGATGCCGAGGATGAGAGCCGCGATTGCGAAGAGCACGATGCTCTTGGTGTCAATCAGCAGCCACATCGGCACAGCGTAGATAATCATCGCCACATAAGCCCAGGCGAAGGTCTTGCGCTTGCCGATCTTGTCTCCGAGCAGACCCGACCACAACGTGCCAATCAGCCAGGTGATCGAGCTGAGCAGTGACACGAACAGCACCTGGGACTTCGGCAAGTGCAGCACCTTCGTACCGTAGGAATTGAAGAAGGCGATCGCCAAGTAGCCCGCAGCGTTGCAGCCCGAGAAGATGAAAGCCGCGATGAAGACATCCTTGGTGTGCCGCTTGAACAGCACACTCAGTGGGGCAGAGGATTCTTTCTGCAGATTCTGCAGCTCGGCGAAAACCGGTGATTCCTCCACCATGCGGCGGATAAAGTAGCCGATGCCGATCATCACGATGGAAGACAGGAACGGGATACGCCAGCCCCACGCGTTGAACTGTTCATCGGTGGTCACGCGGGTAAGCACCAGCATGAAGGTGGTAGCCAGGAACATACCGGCCGGCACGCCTACCTGCGGGTACGACCCGAAGTAGGAACGACGGTTGACCGGGGCATGTTCCACCGCGAGCAGCGCAGCGCCACCCCATTCACCGCCAGCCGACAGCCCCTGAATAATGCGCAGCACCACCAAGAGCAGGGGCGCCGCGATTCCGATGGCTGCATAGTTCGGCAGCAGACCCATCGCGACAGTGGCACCACCCATACCGAACAGCGTCAGGACCAGCACAATTTTACGACCCAGGCGATCTCCCAAATGCCCCGCGATCACCGCGCCCAGCGGGCGAAACAGGAAGGAAATACCGATTGACGCCCACGACACGATCTGTGCAAGGGCAGGCGAGCTATTCGACGCCGGGTTGAAGTATTGCGCCGCGAAGATCAGCCCCGCTGCCTGCGCGTAAATGAAGAAGTCAAACCATTCGATGGTGGTACCCACCATCGATCCAGCCAAGACTCGTCGGTGTTCCGCGGTCAGTGGTGTTGGCTCGTAATTGGTTTGCGTAGATGTAGCAGTAGTCATGGGTGTTACTTTCTCTTTAAGTGAGTTAAGGAAAGTCGGCGGCCGCCACTGGCTGGGACGACCGCCGCGAAAGCAGAGGGTACGAGGGGGAGGCAATTAGTCCTTCGGACGGTTGTCCACGAGGCGCTTTGCTTTGCCTTCGCCGGTGTCCACATGGTCTAGGACTTCGACGCCCACGGTGATGCCGATCCGGTTCTTGATCTGCTTTTGCAGGTGACGGCCGGCATCGTCTTGCACATCCTTGGCGAAGTCTGGGTTACCTTCCACCAGGATGGTCAGGGTGTCCATGCGTCCCTTGCGGTCGAGGACGCACTGGTACTTGGTCTTCAACGCATCTTCTTCGACGATGAGTTCCTCGAATTGAGACGGGAAGCAGTTGACGCCACGGAGGATGATCATGTCGTCGTTACGCGCGCTGATGCGGGCCAGCCGTCGCATCGAGCGCGCGGTGCCAGGCAGGAGGCGGGTGAGGTCATGCGTGCGGTAGCGGATGACCGGGAAAGCTTCCTTGGTCAGCGGAGTGATGACCAGCTCGCCGAGCTCGCCGTCCGGCACCGGCTGCAGGGTTTCCGGGTCCACGATCTCTGGGTAGAAGTGGTCTTCCCAGATCGTGAGGCCGTCCTTGGTCTCCACGCATTCCTGCGCGACACCCGGCCCCATGACCTCGGAAAGTCCGTAGATGTCGGTCGCATCGATGCCCAGTCCCGTCTCGAGTTCGCGGCGCATACCCTCGCTCCACGGCTCGGCACCGAAGATGCCCACGCGTAGCGACGTCTCCGCTGGATCCATGCCTTCCTGACGCATACGATCAACCACGTTGAGCATGTACGACGGCGTCGCCATGATCGCGTCCGGCTTGAAGTCCCTAATGATCTGCACCTGGCGTTCGGTCATGCCACCCGAGGTAGGGATCGCCGTCGCGCCCAGCTTCTCGACGCCATAGTGCGCCCCCAACCCGCCGGTAAACAGCCCGTAGCCGAACGCTACCTGCACCTTGTCGCCCGGGCGGACGCCACCGGCACGCAAAGAACGCGCAACCAGGTCAGCCCAGGTCTCAATGTCCTTGCGGGTGTAGCCGACCACGGTGGGCAGCCCGGTGGTTCCGGAGGACGCGTGAATGCGGGCAATCTGGTGATCGCCTACTGCGAACATGCCGAATGGGTACTCGGCACGCAGGTCCTTCTTCTCGGTGAACGGGAACTTAGCGAGGTCGCTGAGCTCCTTAAAATCGTCCGGATGCACGCCCATTTCGTCGAACACGCGACGGTAGTGTGGCACGTTGTAATAAGCATGTCGCAGCGTGTTTTTTGCGCGCGCAGTCTGTAGCGCGGTGATCTCGTCGCGACTCGCGAACTCAATTCCGGTCTCCGGACCGTGATGGGAAGAAGTGATGTCGTAAGCGGAAGTCACAGGTAGTGCCCAACTTTCTACTATCGTCGGCCAATTACCGACCAATCGGTCAGCTAATGTGTGACTCACACTACACGAACGAAGGTGACCTGCGCCACCCTTTTAACAAAGGTTTGCCAAAATTTTGCATCAAACCATTACAAAACGGACACAAACACAGCTTTCTCTAGACGCAAAACCGCAGTACAGCTAGCATTAGGCACATGAAAGCCAACATTTTTATTGCATTAGCCCTAGGGTTCCTGGCAGTGGTCGCGATTGCCTACGGCTTCATGTACGACTGGAAACTACTTATCCCAGCCGTAATATTCGGGCTTGTCTCCGTGATTTTCTACTCCGGATGGGGAAATCGCCGCTAGCACGGAGCACTGGGCGTCGAGCTAGAGCTCCAGCCCCAAAAACACCATCGTCTCTACGATATCGGCCACATCTTCCGGCTCCAACGAACCAGCAGGGGAGTACCACTCAACCAGCGAGTTGACCATGCCAAGCAGCAGACGACCAGCTACCCCAGGCACGACATCCGCATCGATCGCCCCCTCTTTCTGCGCAGCTTCCACTAGGCCAACCACGTAACCAGTAAAGGCACGACGCCGAGCCATCGCCGCCGTCTCCACCTCGGAGTTTCCTCGCAATCGCAACAGCAACGTCACATACTCCGGCTCCCGACACAGCGCCAAGGTAGTTCCACGAACCAGGAACCGAAGTCGAGCCACCGCAGGACCTTGCGTGCGATCACATTCGGCAACGAGGTCGTCGAGAAGCTTGAGGGCCCGGTCAGTGGCTTCCTTCAGCAGCTCCTCTTTAGAGGAAATGTGATGGTAGATCGCAGATTTCGAGAGGCCAAGCACCTTCGCTAGCTCGCCCATGCTGGTGGCTTCGTAGCCTCGCGCGTTGAATTCCTGAACTGCGATGCGCGTGACGTCTTCGCGACTGTATCCCGGGCGGCCCTGCTTCGTTTGAGTCTCCACGATTCATTATGTTAGTCAAACTTAACACTCGGTCAGTAATTTCCCATTATGGTTAGGCGCATGACCACTTCTATCCTCGCCCCTGGGGTCGCAAGCGGCCCAGAATTCGACCACGTACGCGCTATGTTCTCCAACGATCCAGCCACCGAGACACTGGGCGCAACCATCACACACATCGCAGTAGGGGAGTGCGACGGCCACTTCACCGTACAACCCGAACAATGCAACGGTCACGGCACGGTCCAGGGCGGCATCCTGTTTACCTTCGCCGACTCCCTCTTCGCCGGCGCTTGCAACGCCGCAGGTCAGACGGCCGTTGCTGTGCACAACTCGATCCACTACATCGCGCCCGCTTTCCAGGGCCAGCGTATCGACGGCGTGGCGCGCACCGTACAGTCGTGGGGTCGCAACGGCTTCGTCGACGTGAGCTTGACCTGCGACGGCAAGCCGATCGCCGAGTTTCGTGGCACATTTCGGGTGCTTCCTGGGAAGCCGGAGCAGCGCTAAAGCACCAGATTAAGTAACCCCCGTCACAAAATAACTTGACCCACGTCACACTCTCCACATATACTGACCGAACGATCAGTAATTAACCGAGGAGGGCCCACGTGACCACCCCAGAACTCAGCCAAGAACAACAGCACTTCGACCAGCTCATCGCCGATGATTCCCGTGTCGAGCCAACCGACTGGATGCCGGAAGGCTACCGCAAGACGCTGACCCGCCAGATCTCGCAGCATGCCCACTCCGAAATCATCGGCATGCAGCCGGAAGCGAACTGGATCACCCGCGCGCCGAGCCTGAAGCGCAAGGCAATCCTCATGGCGAAAGTCCAGGATGAAGCTGGTCACGGACTCTACCTGTACTCCGCAGCCGAGACGCTGGGTACTGACCGCGACACGCTCGTCGACCAGCTCCTCGAAGGCAAGGCCAAGTACTCGTCCATCTTCAACTACCCGGCGCGCACCTGGGCAGATGTCGGCGCGATCGGCTGGCTCGTCGATGGTGCCGCGATCTGCAACCAGGTGCCGCTTTGCCGCTGCTCCTACGGCCCCTACGGCCGGGCGATGGTGCGCGTCTGTAAGGAAGAATCCTTCCACCAGCGTCAAGGCTGGGAAATCCTCTATGAACTGGCCAACGGCACCCCGGCCCAGAAGCAGATGGCGCAGGAGGCGATCAACCGCTTCTACGGCCCGGCCCTGCAGATGTTCGGCCCACCTGACGATGACTCGCCAAACTCCCAGCAGTCCATGGCCTGGAACATCAAGCGCTTCTCCAACGATGAGCTGCGCCAGCGCTTCGTGGACATGATCGTCCCACAGGCCGAGGCCCTGGGCCTGCACTTCGAGGACCCGGACCTCAAGTGGAACGAGGAGCGTGGCCACTACGACTTCGGCGCGCTGGACTGGGATGAGTTCTTCGGTGTCATCAAGGGCGATGGTCCGTGCAACGAGCAGCGGGCCCAGCGGCGTCGACAAGCCTTCGAGGACGGTGCGTGGGTGCGCGAGGCCGCAGCCGCTTACGCAGAAAAGTACGAATCCGCAGACACCAGCCTGATCGCTTAAGGAGCAACCCATGTCCAACAACTGGCCACTCTGGGAAGTTTTTGTCCGCACGAACCGCGGCCTCTCCCACGTCCACGCAGGATCTTTGCACGCACCCGACGCCACGATGGCGCTGCGCAACGCGCGCGACCTGTACACCCGTCGCAACGAAGGCACCTCAGTCTGGGTCGTCCCTGCCGAGGCAATCACTGCGTCCGACCCTGATTCTAAGGGCGGCTTCTTTGAGTCCGCACAGGGCAAGAGCTTCCGCCACGCCACCTACTACACCAAGTCCGAAGGGGTGAAGCACCTGTGAGCATCACGACGACCGACTCCGCCACTCGCCAGTCCATGGGCGAGGCCATCACTGCCGAGGACATCCAAAACTCCGGGGTGAAAGCGCCCGAAAAGGTCGCGGAATACGCCCTCATGCTTGGTGACGACGCCCTGATCCTCGCCCAGCGCCTGGGCTGGTGGGTCTCCCGGGCCCCCGAGATGGAAGAAGACATCGCGCTGGCCAACATCGGCCTGGACCTCCTCGGACACGCCCGCTTCCTGCTTTCCTACGCGGGCACCGCCTGGGACAAGACCGAGGACGACCTCGCGTACTTCCGTGACGAGGAAGAGTTCCGCTCCTGCCGCCTCGTGGAGCAGGAAAACGGCGACTTCGCGCACACCATCGCTCGCCAGCTGCTGTTCTCCTACTATGCGCACGGCCTCTACACGGTGCTGCTGTCCTCCACCGATGAAACGCTCAAGGCCATCGCAGCGAAGGCGATCAAGGAAGTTGACTACCATGTCGACCACTCCTCCCAGTGGCTGCTGCGTCTGGGCCTCGGTACCGAAGAGTCGAAAACCCGCATGCAAAAGGGCCTCGACCACATGTGGCCTTACCTGGCCGAACTCTTCGAGGACTTGCCAATTCACGAAGAGCTGGAAGGCATCGCGGTGAAGCCATCCACGCTCAAGGCGGAGTTCGACGAGCGGATCGCCTGGATCATCGACAAGGCCGGCCTGGAGATCCCGCAGACCAAACAGGCCCGCTCCGGCCAACGCACCGGAATGTTCTCCGAGCAACGCGGATACATCCTCGCCGAGATGCAGGTGCTGGCGCGCCAGCACCCAGGCGCTACCTGGTAAGCGGGGGCTAGCATGCACGAGCTCAGGCCCACCGGCGAGCGGGAAGCCCAGCTGTGGGACGCTGCCGCCACCGTGCCGGACCCCGAGATCCCTGTCATTTCCATCGCGGACCTGGGCATTCTCCGCGGGGTCCGCTGGGAAGGGGAGCAGCCGATCATAACCATCACGCCCACCTATTCCGGCTGCCCCGCGATGGACACCATCGCAGCCGACGTGAAAGATGCCGTCGAAGCAGCCGGGTTCCCCCGCCCCAGCATTGACCTCGTGCTACACCCGGCGTGGAGCACAGATTGGATGACCGAAGAAGGCAAACAGCAGCTGCAGGATTATGGCATTGCGCCACCGCAGCGTCGAGAAGCAAGCAGTGGCCCGATCCCGCTCACGCTGTCCGCACCGGTGGCGTGCCCCCGCTGCGGGTCCCGCAACACCCAAAAACTCAGCCATTTCGGCTCAACGTCCTGCAAAGCGCTGTACAGCTGCCGCGACTGCCACGAACCGTTCGACTACTTTAAGGTGCACTAATGAACCAGAAGGTGAAATTTAACCCCCTACGGGTCAGCGAGATTCGTCGTCTCACCCCGGATTCCGTCGAGGTTTCCTTTGAAGTTCCCACCGACCTCGCCGACGACTACAACTACATCCCCGGCCAGTACGTCGCGCTGCGTCGCGAAATCGACGGCCAAGAGGTGCGCCGCTCCTACTCAATCTGCGCCACCCCGCAGCGCTTATCGACGGGCGCGTCGGTGATCAAGGTAGGCATCAAGAAGAATCTCGGCGGCGTGTTTTCTACCTGGGCCAACGACGCGCTCCAGGTGGGCGACACCATAGACGTGATGAACCCGCAGGGAGCGTTCACCTCCCGCACGCACGTGACGTTTTTGAATGATCCTGCTGCAGCTGGCGAAGGCAAGAAGCACCTGGTGGCAGTGGCAGCCGGTTCCGGCATCACGCCAATCATGGCGATCGCCTCCGCGTTCCTCGCCTCGGCTGAGGACCACACTTTCGAGCTGATTTACGCCAACAAGGGCGCGGGCGATGTCATGTTCGCCGAGGAAATCGGTGATTTGAAAGACAAGTACCCGGCCCGGTTTGCCGTACACCACGTGCTGTCCCGCGAAAACCGAGTAAACCCGCTGTTCACCGGCCGTATCGACGGGGAGCGCCTGGAGCAGCTGCTGGACAACGTCCTGGGCCAAGACGCCGACGAGTGGTTCCTCTGTGGCCCATTTGAGCTGGTGCAGCTCTGCCGTGACGCCCTCGCTGAGCGCGGGGTTCCCGAGGACCGCGTGCGCTTCGAACTCTTCGCCACCGGTAAGCCAGCCGATGCCCCAGGTGGCCAGCAGGGCCGTGCCGTGGAGATTCGCGAGGGCGAAGACGTGTACAAGATTAAGTTCACCCTCGACGGACTCACCGGCGAAGTCGATTCCCCAGTCTCCGCGCACGAAACCGTGCTGAACGCAGCGCTGCGCAAGCGTTCCGACGTCCCGTTCGCCTGCGCTGGCGGCGTGTGTGGTACCTGCCGCGCCCGCGTTGTAGAGGGCGAATACGAGATGGACGAAAACTACGCGCTGGAGCCCGACGAAGTGGAACGCGGCTACGTCCTGACCTGCCAAACCCGCCCAACTTCGCCGTGCCTGACGGTGGACTTCGATTCTTAAAGGGGGAGGAGAAGCTGTGATTGATTTGCACATTGCAGACGGTGTCGCCGAGGTTGTCCTCAACAACCCCAAGGCGATGAATGCCGTGGACGAGGCAGCCCTAGCGGCGCTCGCCTCGGCATATCGCGAGGCAGCGGATGCGGGCGTACGTGCCCTGCTGCTGCGCGGTGAAGGACGTGGGTTCTGCGCCGGGCGCAACATCGCCGGGTTGGACCCGCGCGACGACGACGCCTATGACTACCTGGCCAACAAGGTCACTCCGGTACTGCGCCAGATGGCCGCTTTTGAGGCGCCGACCTTCGCCGCCGTGCACGGAGCCTGCCTGGGCGTGGGCCTGGGTCTCGCGATCGCCACGGACATCGTCTACGTCTCCGAAGATGCCAAGATCGGCTCGCCATTCGCCAATTTGGGTGCCACGCTCGACTCCGGCGGACACGCCCTGTTCGTGGAGCGTCTGGGGGCGCACCGCGCGATGGACCTGATCGTCACTGGCGAGCTCATGTCCGGGGCGGAGGCTGTGCAGGCGGGCCTGTTCTCCCGCGCGGTTCCAGCCGATGAGCTGCTGGATTTCACCCGCGCTCGTGCTGAACGGGCGGCCAGCGGCGCGACCCTGGCCTTCTTGAAGTCGAAGCAGCTGGTCCAGCAGATTCGCGACGAACGCGTGGGCCTGTGGGAATCCGTCGAGGCCGAGAACAAGGCACAAGGCGAGCTTTGCAGCTCAGAGGACTATTTCGAGGGCTTTGCTGCCTTCCAGGACAAGCGCCGACCAGAATTCAAGGGGAAGTAACATGGCTGCATATCTCGTATCCGGCACCCGCACACCCGTCGGCCGCTACGGTGGCGCCCTGTCTTCGGTGCGACCCGATGACCTCGCCGCTTTGGTGGTTCGCCAGGTGGTCGAGGACGCCGGCTTGCCTCCCGAGGCCGTCGACGAAGTAATCCTGGGCAATGCCAACGGCGCCGGCGAGGAGAATCGGAACGTCGCACGTATGGCGTGGCTGCTCGCCGGGTTCCCGGACTCGGTCCCAGGCATCACCGTCAACCGACTCTGCGCCTCCGGCATGTCGGCGATCGCCCTGGCTACTGCCATGGTGGAGTCCGGTCAAGCAGACGTCGTAGTCGCTGGTGGCGTGGAGTCCATGTCCCGCGCCCCATGGGTCCAAGCGAAGCCGGAGAAGGCGTTTGCGAAGCCGGGGGAGATCTTTGACACTTCCATCGGCTGGCGCTTCGTGAATCCTATCTTCGCAGCTCAGGAGAAGACCACTTTCTCCATGCCCGAGACTGCTGAGGAAGTGGCGCGCCGTTGCAACATCTCCCGCGAGGATGCCGACGCCTTCGCCGTCGAATCGCAGGCCCGCGCCATCGCTGCCATCGAGGCCGGTCTATTCGAAGCTGAAATTACTCCGGTGCCAGTTAAGGATCGCAAGGGCAATGTCACCTATGTGTCGGTGGATGAGGGCCCGCGCGCCGGCACTACGGCTGAGGTGCTAGCACGACTGAAACCAGTGGTCAAAGGCGGGGAAGTGGTTACCGCGGGCAACTCCAGCTCGCTTAACGACGGCGCGTCGGCCATCATTGTGGCGTCTTCAGATGCAGTGGAGCGCTACGGCCTCAAGGCGCGCGCCCGGGTGGTCGCGAATGCGAATGTAGGCCTCGAACCGGCAGTGATGGGGCTTGGTCCGATCCCAGCGACCCGCAAGGTGCTGGAGCGCGCGGGCTGGTCCGTGGACGATGTCGATGCGTTCGAGATCAATGAGGCATTTGCCACCCAGTCGGTAGCGACCGTGCGCGAATTGGGCCTTGACCCCGCTCGAGTGAACGCGTGGGGTGGCGCGATCGCACTTGGCCACCCGCTAGGTTCTTCGGGTTCCCGCATCACGCTCACGTTGCTGTCCCGCCTGGAGCAGTCGGGGGCCGAGCGTGGCGTGGCCACGATGTGCGTCGGCGTTGGCCAGGGCACCGCGATCGCGATTGAGAGGGTATAAATGTCCGCGCTGACCATTGACTTTGGCGAGGATCGGGTTGTCGCGACCATGTCGCGCCCCGAAGTCCGCAACGCCATCGACGCCGAAATGATCAACGAGTTCCACGCCCTGTGCGCGGAGTTGGAAGCCGAGCCACGCATCCTCATCATCGTCGGCGCGGACGGCATCTTCGCTTCCGGTGCCGACATCGGCCAGCTGCGCGAGCGCCGGCGTGACGACGCCCTCCGCGGCGTCAACTCCACCCTCTTTTCCCGTATTGCCCGCCTGCCAATGCCGGTCATCGCCGCGATCGACGGCTACGCGCTGGGTGGGGGAGCTGAGCTTGCGCTCGCTGCAGATTTCCGACTCGGCACCCCGCGCATCAAGGTGGGCCAACCCGAAACCGGTTTGGGCATCATGGCGGCCGCCGGTGCGCTCTGGCGCCTGCGCGAAGTGGTGGGCGAACCGTTGGCCAAGGAGATCCTGTTCACCGGCCGAATTCTTAACGCCGAGGAGGCCCTGGCCGCTGGCTTCGTGACCGCCCTGCACGACGACGTCTTGGCAGCCGCGCACGAGTTGGCGGACCGCATCGCAAAGCAGGACCCACTGGCTGTGCGCCTGTCCAAGCAGGTCTTCGCGATGCCCGCTTCCGCCCACCCCTTTGTTGATAACATCGCCCAGGCGATCTGCTTTGAATCCGACGCAAAATTCGACCGTATGCAAGCCTTTTTGGACAGGAAGAAGAACAAATGACTTTGAAGCATGTTGGAGTTCTCGGTGGCGGGCGCATGGGCGCCGGCATTGCCCACGCCTTCTTGATGACGGGCGCCCGCGTCGTCGTCGTTGACCTCGACCCGGCCGCTGCCCAGGAGCGCATCGTTCGTGACGTGCAGAAATCCCTCGAGCGGGGTGCCTCCGGCACGCTGGGCGAATACCTGGGCCGGCTTGCCTGCGTTGCCGATAGCGCGGGCTTTGCCGGCTGTCAGTTGGTGGTTGAGGCCATCCCGGAGAACTTCGACATGAAGGTTTCCGCTTTCAGGGACATTGCAGCTGCCGCACCCGGCGCGGTGATTGCATCCAATACGTCGTCGCTGTCAGTGACAGACCTGGCGGCGACGGTGCCGTCGCCCGAGAGGGTCATCGGCCTGCACTTCTTCAACCCGGTGCCGGCCTCGAAGCTGGTGGAGATCGTGGTAGCGGATACCACGTCCGCTGAGCTCGTCGAAGCCGCTCGGGGCTGGGTCTCTGACCTGGGCAAAACCCCGATCGTGGTGAAGGACGCCCCAGGGTTCGCTTCTTCCCGCCTGGGTGTTGCCATCGCACTAGAGGCGATCCGCATGGTCGAGGAGGGCGTGGCGACGCCGGAGGACATCGACAACGCGATGGTGCTGGGCTACAAGTTCCCGGTCGGGCCGCTGGCGCTGACGGACATCGTGGGCCTCGACGTCCGGTTGGGAATTTCCGAGTACCTGGCATCGACGTTGGGCGAGCGCTTCGAGCCACCTGCGCTGATGCGCGAAATGGTTGCCCGCGGAGAGCTCGGTCGGAAGTCCGGCAAGGGGTTTTACGAGTACTAGTTTTGAGGGTCCCTCTCGCTCCGTGTTTCGACGCGCGGGTGGGAGTTGTGGAATTGAGAGCTCACAGGGTTCCAGGTTTTGGACGCATTCCGGTCTGGAGACGAACCCGCCTCACGTTGAGGTATTTCAGCCTGCCTCGGGGCGCCCCGGCTTGGCTGCACACTTGCTATGTCGTCGCTTGGCCGTAGTCAGACTACCCAGAACGGATTTTATTCACCATTTTCCGCCCCTCGCGGTAGTCCGACTACACCGAAGCGACGCGCTAGCAGATCTGCAGCTTGCCGACGCCAGGCGCTTGCCGACACCAGGCGCTTGCCGACGCCAGGCGCTTGCCGACGTCCGAGGCCTTCTAAATCACGACTCATCCCCCCGGGGTTCAGAAGGTCTGATTCTGAACGACACTAAAAGAACTACCTCCCCGACGTAATCAACCGATCCGTCCAAGGCTACGCTATTGCACTTGAGCGAGGTTTCCAACGCGACTTAGCCGATGCTGCGGTTGGGTGATGGTTGTCAGCCTGTCGAAGGTCGTGCACATTTAACTACAACGGCGAGTCGTCGAACGGCGACATTCCGCTCTCGGAAACCGAAGGCTTCGGTAGCCAATTGAGAAAAACAACGTCAGCTCATCCACGAGAATTCGGAGAAATCGAGTTGTTTTCTAGCACTATCGTGAAACTAAACAGATCTGTTCAATTTTCTTGAACGTTCAGGTATATTGAACATCATGGAACGAAACCAGCTGCTAGAGAGCCTCTCGGCAGACACACTCACAGAGATTCAATCCCAACTCTCTCAGCGCGATGTGCAGCTCTCATTCACTCCAGAACCCACAGTCAACATTGCAGGCCGAACGATGCTAGTTGAGCTTTTCGTTGATGATGTGACCACAACCCCCAAAGTCCAACCAATGCTGCTTGCCGACGAAATCAGCAGCAAACAGTCCAAAAAACTTCACCAACATGGAATCTGGTTTGCAGACGCGCGCGGAAATATGTTCCTATCTGGTACCGGCTTCTTAATTAATATCGAGGGGCGAAGGGGCAACTACCAAACACACCCAAATAAGCCCTCCAGCATCTCTCTGTTTACCGGGCGCCGTTCTCAAGTGATCGCACTCTTACTCTCCTACGACGAACTGCTAAATCAGTCGCGTCGTACGATTGCTACCGCCGCCGGCACGTCGGTTGGCACAGTACAGCAAACACTTGAGCTGCTTGAGGCAACTCATTACCTTCACCCGGGAGCCTCGGCTGTCTATTTTCCGGACAAGCAACAACTGTTGTCCGCATGGGCGCGTTCTTACGCTGCCGGCCTCGGGCATCAAACCAAGCTTCTTACCGCCGAGGGTGAGGTCCCTGAAATCGATGAAGAATTTCTTCTGAGCGGAGAAGCTGCTGTGGCAGATTTGCTAATCAATCCCCAAACTGCGGATCTTTACGTCGCAGATAGGACAACAGCTGCCCTGACCATGGCTAAGCATAAGTGGCGACAATCCCAAGACGGAAACTTGATATTCCGGCGCCAGTTCTGGCACACCCCCAAACGAGAAGTACCACCGGCTATCGTATACGCAGATCTCATCAGCCACGATTCTCCACGCCTGACAGAAGTCGCACGCGAATATGCCATCGGTCGTCTGGGGGTTTAGATGCAAGGTTACGAAGACATCCAACGTGTGCTTTCGGCTCTCGAGTCGGCGGGAGTCGGCGAAGATTTAATGCTTATCGGAGCTCGAGCTCGAGACATTTTGCACGAACGCATCGTGGGAGGTCATCCGATGCGCGCCACGAAAGATGTCGATATTGCTATCTACGTCGATAGCTGGCACGATTTAGAGGCTATTAATGCCAACTTTGAACGATGTGGCTCGGCCTGGCAAAAACGCCTTGTAGGTAATCTGCCCGTAGATTTTGTACCGTTTGGCCCTATCGAAAGTCCACCTGGCGAAATTTCCCCAAGCGATGGATTGATCCTGAATGTGAATGGACTCAGGGAGGCATTTTCCACGAGCTTGAAAATCGACCTCAATAACGGTCGTGTAGTCAGGATCCCTTCGAAAGTGGGTTTTCTACTACTAAAGCTTGAGGCGTGGCTTGATCGTTTCCATATTTCCGGCAAAGACGGTTCCGATATTGCGACAGCCATTTCCTGGTTTGATGAGCAAGAATACTTGCTGGGCGACGAGTTTCAAGCAATGCTTCTCGACGAGTCATTGGAATTTGATCCCATCCCTCAAAGGGTGGCAATCATTGGTTTCGAGGTAGCAAAGTTACTAGGGGAAGAAAAAGCATCCGCTTTAGCACTTCGCTTCCACGAACTTCAAGAACCAGAGCTAAATCGCTTGGCCGGACAACTCCATAGTTCGGGCGCATTTTCTGTGCCACAAGCACGACTAAAACAGATAGTTCCCGCATTACTCTTCGGAATGCGCACAGCTCACTCCTCTCGATAGTCGCATCGGTACGCCTTAATTAGAGAGAGGTTAGAAGCTTCAAGCGCGACTTTACCGACGGCGCCGGCTTACACGAAACCTTCCTGAAGGTCGCAGCTGGTGAGTTGAACTCCGTCTTGGGTCCTTCCAGTCCGAATATGCGTGTCTTATCGATGGTCTTCCAGGGCCTCGCACTCTGGCCGCACATGTCAGTGGCCAAATACATCGACTTCCCGCTGACCACCGGCGACCGGAGAACACAGCAAGAATCAGCCCCTGTCACTGTGGACGAGCTGGTACCGAAAGGTTATGACACCAGGATCCTCGCCCACGTCCACCAGCCGCTCTCTTTGACCACTAAGCCACCGAACTTCTGGCCGGGGCAGGGCATGCTGCGGGTGATTGAGCTGCCGGGATTGGCGTTTAAGGAGCCAGAAATCCCTCCTGCGTTATGCTAGAACACACCGACTTCGTCCGGCTTACATCTGAATAGCTGCATCTGGCTCGGCACTGGCGGCAATTTTTGTAAATAGTCATTGCTATAGCACTTTGCCCCGAATTGCTTCACCGTCCCTTGATGCTCAGGTAGACGCCAAGCCCCATCAGACCAGTATCTATGTGCAAAAACGTCAGATGCCGGCACACCGAACTCGGCCCACGTCCCATCACACGAAACCAGTCTGAACCCTGCAGGCACCGAGAGATAAGGCGTTGAACAGCGAGTGGTGGCATCCGGTTCCTTATTTCCTGCAGCTAGGGCACTACCTCCAGCCACTCGCACCAACTTCCCGCCCTTAACCTCATAATTGCCAGTTTCAGTTAGCGAAGGGCAGCAGGCAGGGTCGCCAGGGGCGCTGACTTTGAAGCTCAGCCGTAGCGTATCCCCTTCAGCGCGGAACTCACCCCAACCACCGCGTCCTACCTCGAGCCCATCAGGCAACTCAATTCCACGCTTAGGCAACCCATTGCCAGGGTCGATCGTCAGGTCTGGGTTGACCTTAAGCAGTAGTGGTGGCCAGCCGACCGCGCCCGGGACACAGCTGGCGGCCACGTACATTTCCTGCTGGCCGTCTTTGTCGAAGTCGAATTGCAGCATGTTGACCTTCGGTTGCCCGTCGCCAATCTTGGTCAAGATCGAACCGAACCCACCGAGTTCACTTGTGGACTTGAACTCGCCGTTGACCATCGGACCGGACTCGGTGCCACACACGCCCGGCCAGGTTTGGGTGAGCATCTTGGCCTTGATGTCTTCGGAAATTTCATGGCTTACCTGCTTATTGAACGTACGAGACGGCGCTGCCGACGCAGCGCTCGTGGCCACAGGGGAGGTCTGCGTCACCGTAACCACGGTGGTGACCGGCGACGATCCATCGCCATCTTGATTGCCACACGCGGCAAGCGGAAAAGCCAGCAATACAAGGGCAGCCGATGCTGCTTTCACAGATCTAAAAAATGTATTCACAATGGCAATGGCATGGGATTTTCATTAAAAAGCAGCGGAAAGTGCGACTAAACCTGATCCACAATCGCGGCTGCGCGGGCCTGGTCCAGCGCCTCGGTGAGGTCTCCAAGCGGCTCGACGATCGCGTTGGTAATCCGCACCGTGCACAGGCGGTCGCCCGTAGCCTCGGACGTGATCACCACTTCATGCGAGGTAAGCGTCCGACCCAGCTTAATCGGGGTGGCCACCGCTCGCACATATCCCGACCGGGTGCCCCGGTGATGAGTGGCGTTAATATCCACACCCACGCACGCTTTGCCAAGGGTGGAGGCATACTTCAACGCAGCCCAAGACCCTGCCATCTCGCCGAGGCATGCCATCGCTCCGCCATGTAGCGCGCCTAAGGATTGGCGGTTACGTTCCACGGGCATGCGCACTTCGACACGCTCGACCGACTCGGATACGACTTCCACGCCCATGCGAATATCAAGCTCACCCAGCGAAATCTGTACCGGTTCCATACCGACCTCCTCGACAATATTGTGATCTGCGTTATACTCTAGCTCATTACTTACCGAACGTTCAGTTATTTGGAGGATCTACCATGGCGATCGTGCCTAGCTACTTGTCCGGCCAATGGGTTACCCCAGAAAATCCAACCAAGACCACGGAGGTTCTCGACGCCCGCACGGGTGAGCTCGTGGCCGAGGTGAGCACCGAGGGCCTCGACATCGCTGGCGCCATCGATTATGCCCGCACCACGGGCCAGGCGGAGCTCGGCAAGCTCACCATCCACGAGCGCGCGCTCAAGCTCAAGGAATTGGCCATCTACCTGGGCGAACACAAGGAAGCACTCTACCGGATTTCGGATGCCACCGGCGCTACCCAGCGCGACCACTACATCGACATCGATGGCGGTATCGGCACCCTGTTCACCTTCTCCTCCAAGGGACGTCGTGAGTTGCCAAACTCCCACGTCATCGAGGACGGACCGTACGAGCCGCTCTCCAAGGACGGCTCTTTCATCGGCACCCACATCTACACCCGCATCCCGGGCGTCGCGGTGCAGATCAACGCCTTCAACTTCCCCGTGTGGGGCATGCTGGAAAAGTTCGCTCCAGCCTTCATCGCAGGCGTGCCTACCCTAGTCAAGCCCGCCACCCCAACCGGCTACGTCACCCAAGCCTGCGTGCGCCTCATGGTCGACTCCGGCATTCTCCCTGAGGGCTCCATCCAGCTGATTTCCGGCTCCGCCCGCACACTGCTCGACCACCTCGACTACCGCGACCACGTGGCCTTCACCGGCTCCGCCGCCACTGCAGCCACCCTCAAGTCGCACCAGAACGTCATTGAAGGTGGCGTCCGGTTTACCTCCGAAGCCGATTCCCTCAACGCTGCGATCCTCGCCAGCGACATCACCGCCGAGGACCCAGAGTTCGACGCCTACATCAAAGTCCTCTTCCAGGAAATGACCGCAAAGGCTGGCCAGAAGTGCACCGCGGTCCGTCGCGCGCTCGTCCCGCACGCGCTTGTCGACGCCGTGGCAGGCGCTCTGTCCTCCCGCATCGAAGAAAAGGTCGTGCTCGGGGAAACAATGGGGCCATTAGCGTCCTTCGACCAGCAGCGCGACGTCGATGCGGCGATAGCTCGCCTCGAGGCGGCCGGTGGCCAGGCTACGCGCGTCGGCAAGCGCCCAGCGGCGGGTGCCTTCGTGGAGCCGACGATCCTGACCTGGGCCGCTGACGCGCCTGAGGTGCATGAGATTGAGGCGTTCGGCCCGGTGGTGTCCGTACTGGGATACGACGATGATGCGCATGCGGTGGCGCTGGCTGCCAAGGGTGGTGGATCGCTGGTAGCTACGGTGTGCACCCGGGAAAAGGCGGGGGAGTACGCCGCTGGGATTGCAGCGCACCATGGGCGTCTGCACTTCCTGGACCGCGATGACGCGAAAACTACCACGGGACACGGCTCCCCGCTGCCGATGCTCATCCACGGCGGGCCTGGACGTGCCGGTGGCGGCGAGGAACTCGGTGGTGTGCGTGGCGTGAAGCACTACATGCAGCGCACCGCCATCCAAGGCACCCCGAACCATCTCACCGCCGTGACGGGGGAGTGGCACCGCGGCGCGGACGTCCAGCGCGTCACCCGCGAAGAAGGCGAACACCCATTCCGGAAGTCCCTGACTACCCTAAAGATTGGCGATCAGTTCGCCTCCGAGCTGCGCCCAGTCTCCCTGGAAGACATCCTCGCGTTCGCGGAGTCCACCGGCGACACCTTCTACGCCCACACCGATGAAGAAGCGGCGATGGCGAACCCATTCTTCCCTCGTCGAGTAGCGCACGGCTACCTGCTGGTTTCCTGGGCTGCGGGCCTGTTCGTCAACCCAGATCCAGGCCCAGTGCTCGCGAACTACGGGCTGGAGAACTTGCGGTTCATCACGCCGGTGACCTACGACGATTCCATCCGGGTGGAGCTCACCGCCAAGCGGATCACCCCACGCGTCACCGACGAGTACGGTGAGGTCGCCTGGGACACCGTGATCTACAACCAGAACGACGAGATCGTGGCTACCTACGACGTACTCACGCTGGTAGAAAAGGCATAGTGCCTAGGCAGCGGCTAGACGTCGAACCCCTGCTCCCGCGCAATCTTTAGAGTTTCGTCCCGCAGATCCAGGGGCTGAGAGTAATGCCCCGTCACCTGCGTACTGAATGATTTCACCGGTTGATCGGGATTGCGCAGGTCGTAGTAGCTGGTCATCTCGGTATCGTAAGCAGCCATCAGGTCACGGTCCGCCTCCACATAGTGGTTTTCCATCACCCGCACCTGCCGGGGCAAACGCGGCTTGAGCTGCGGGTTTTGGTTCGGCCATCCCAGGCCCATACCTACCACCGGAAAAGTGAGCTCCGGCAACTGCAACAGTTCAATGATCGCGCGAGCGTCATTATGTACGTTGCCATAGAAATTCACACCCAGCCCCACGCTTTCCGCTGCTACACACACATTTTGGGCCATCAGGCAAGCATCAGTAAAACCAGAGATGAAGTTGCGCGGGTAACGCGCGCCCTCCGCCTCGGTCAGGGCATCATTGCGGTGCGTATCGACGATAAACAGCAAATATCCCGTCGCGTCTTTGACATAAGGCTGGTTGCCGATTTCCGCAAGTCGATCCTTCAATGCCTGCTGCGTGACGTGGATGATGCTCGCTCCCTGCATACCCAGCGAGCTGGGGGTATGCATCGCGACGTCGAAAAGCTGGGCGAGAGTGTCGGGGGCGATCGGCTCTCCGGTAAATTTCCGGATTGTGCGGTGGCTTAATTGTGTGCGAATCGTCTCTGTGGTCATATCAGCAAGTGTAGTGAGCAGCGGTAGATTCGTCGGCACCCCGAGAGCTAGTTATGCACGACTTCGGTTCGGTATCCACAGCAACAGACGGTAAAGTGACACTGTTTTTGACGTCACCGTAATTTGTAAGGGGAGTGGTAGCGATGCGCGCTTTGTTAGTCGCGACAGCGTGCGCCACGTTTCTGTGTTCCACAACCCCAGCTGCCGATGCCGAAAATGAGATTCCGCTCAACTGGTGGATTGGGGCATATGGCGTCGATAAGCTGCACGAAGAGGGTTTCGATGGGGCTGGACAGACCATTGTTATTTCGGAGGGTGGGCTGTATCCGGACTCGCCGGACCTCGTCGGCGCTGACGTTGAATACCTGCCGCTTTCGGAGGAATGTCAGGAAGTAATCCCCCTCGATCCCGAGGATGAGATCGAGCAATCGCTGCACGGTACGAATGTCGCCAACATGATTGTGGGCCAAGGCGGGCCGGATAATATTCAGGGTGTTGCACCCCGAGCGAAACTCATCGTGGTGCAGGTGCGCAACACGGACAACGCGGACCCAGACGACCCTCGCACCCCCAGCTGCATCGAGGAAGCCCACAGCGTGGTCCGTAAAGTAATTGACCGCAACCCCACCGTGTATTCCAACTCGGTCGACGACGGGGACCTCCCAAAGTACGCACCCTACCTGCTGCTCACCGGGCATTTGGCTTTCGACGCCGTCGGTAACAACGGCACCGAAGCACCCAATGACCCCGAGGAACTTGAAACACCCACCCCCGGCATGGTGTCCATCGGCGCGGTGGACCCCGAAGGCAATGTCGCCGATTTCAGCAGCCGACAACACGACCTCGCACTGCTAGCACCCGGCGCGGCAGTCCTGGGCAGAGATATCGACGGCAACCTCACCGAAATTAACGGAACCAGCTTCGCGTCCCCCTATGCCGCGGGAGTGTTCGCGCTCGCGAAACAACGGTGGCCTCAAGCCACTGACCTGCAGCTAGCCCAGTCGATGTTGCGCACGGCGATTGGTGCTGAGGGGGAGATCCGCCACGATTCCGCCACCGGCTCCGGGCTTATCGCGCCCTACGCCTTCGTTCACAACGACCCCACCGGCCTGCCCGACGTGCCGCCCTTCCTGCCCGCAAGCAACGCCGCCAATGTCAACGCCAGCGGCGACAAATACCTGCCGTTTTACGACGTCCTCGACGGCACCCGCGACTGCAGCGGCCTGCCACTGTGCGAAGACGGCCAGCTCCGCGCCCCACGCGCACACTGGTTACCGCCGCTGGTGCCGGCACAGACCACGGCGGAAGGCGCTGGGGCTGGCCAGGCTGACGTTGCGACGACCGGTAGCAGCGACGACGTGACGAGCGCGAGCCCGAATCGCCCCCATTTCTCTCCGCGTGCGGGACTGGCGCTCGTTGGATTGGCGATAGTCGCGTTGATTACCAGTTTTGGTGTGCGGAGGCACCGCTAGCCGCACACCGCACCCGAGGTGCTTAGCTGCGATGGCCGAGCGGCTGCTGAAAACGGATCAGGTAACCGTCCGGATCCTTCACCAAAAACTGGCGAACGCCCACCTCAGCCGCGCTGCCAACCTGATACCACTTTTCCTCAGGTTCGAGGAATAGCGGCCAGTTGATGTTGCGCAGGGATGCGAGGGGGACCTCGAGGTCGTCGACACGCACTTGGAAATTGATGCCACGGCCAAACGGGGCTTCGAGCGTGTCGGTGACAAAGTCACGGCCTTCACCAAGCTCGTGCAGAACAATGTGAGCATTGCCTCGGGAGATGCACGCGAAGCCGACCTCGTGGCGTGCGTAGGTAACAGAAAAGCCACACATGACGCACCAGAAGTTCAGGCTGCTCGACAGGTCGCTCACGAGCAGTTCAGGGGCAAGGTCTTGGTCGATTTCTGGGAAGATCATGCCCTAATCTTCCCGCATGGGATTCAAGGGCGCAGGGGGTGTGACGAGTTAGACCGTACAGGGTGGATCACTACTCGTTTCACTACCATCATTACATGGTTCAGTGCTAAATCAGCGTGCATCACTACTCGTTTCACTACCGACATTACATGGTTCAGTGCTTAGATCAGTGCCAATGACAGGCATCACTACTCACTTCACCAGAACGGAATAAGCAATGACTCCCGAGAAGTTCGACGAATTCATCGCACAGCACATCGAATGGATGCGCACTGCGAGTAGTGACAACAGTCGTGTGGTAGCCAAGCGGGTCCAAAATTCGCTTGGAAAGTCCTTCTGGGAAAGCGTCAGCGCTTTTGCAAATACAAGTGGCGGGCTGTTCATACTTGGCTTATCTGAACCGGATGGTTTCACCGCTGATCTCGAATTCAATGCGGAGCAGATCAAGAAAGAACTCGTTGCAGGGTTCAATACGGCACCTGGAAACAGGCCAAAGGTCACTCCGGTGCCACGTCACCGCATGCACGAAGTGAGGTTTGAAGGGCAGGAGCTGATCGCTGTCGAAATCGATGCCATGCGAGATGACCCGCAGCTCGTTAGTCAAATGCCTTGTTTCGTAACGGATCAGCATCTCTCCAAGGGCAGCTATCGACGTGAGTTCGATGGCGATCGCCGACTGAACGCCTACGAGATTCACGAATTACAAACGTGGATGCAACCCGATAGTTCAGATCGCGAGATCATCGCAGATGCGTTGCCTGACGACATTGATGAAATTGCGGTCCAGACAGTAATCGCAGCTTATCGAGCCGAAGGCTCCCGCGTCATCTCCACCGCACGCAATTCTGACGATCTCCTGCGCCTCATCAAAGTGTTGGACTATGACGAACAGCACCACCTTAAGCCAACTTTGGCCGGTGTATTGGCTGTGGGGCGTTACCCCCAACAATTCTTTCCGCAGTTGTTTATCGACGTCACCGTTCACCCAACCACCGAGAAGTCAACTAGTACTGCTGGCATTCGATTCCTTTCCAGAAAGCGTTGTGACGGCCCACTCACCGAAGCCGTCGAGTCTGCAGTCGCGGAAGTGTTGGGTAACTTAAAAACTCGTTACAGTGAAACTGCTGGCACCGTGGTCAACGAGAAGGAGATCCCAGAGCTGGCGATTCGAGAAGCCATCGCCAATGCTGTGATGCACCGCGACTATGGACAACTCGCACGCGGCGAACAAGTTGCCGTTGACATCTATCCAGATCGTGTAGAGATCACCAACCCAGGTGGCCTCTGGGGCGGACGCACCGAAGAGAACCTCGTCGATGGCCGGTCCGTCACCAGGAATGAAGCCCTTGCTTCCATCCTCAGCCACTTGCACAATGCGCGGAATGAACGTATCGCAGAGAACCAAGGAAGTGGCATTCCGGCCATGATCCGCGCCATGACTCAGCACGGGCTCAGTGCACCGAGATTTAAGAACAACATCAGTTCTTTTCAAGTGACGCTGCGCCGCTTCGGGCTCCTTGACACCGAAGCACAGGAATGGCTCGAAAGTCGTGGACATCAGCGCTCACCGATTGCTGACGTGGCTCTGATTCTCGCGCGCAACGAAGGCGAAGTTTCCACTCAATCACTCCGGGACCGTCTCGGAATCGACAGTGACGAAGCCCGAGAATTCCTCGCACAATTGCTTGTCGACGGCCAATTGACCGCCATCGATAGCGAACACTATGCGCTTGCTGCTCAATCGATGCCTCAAGTTAGCGCCCCCGCCCGAGAGCTCTATGAGCACATTTCTGCCACAACTCCACGTAAGACCGCAGAACTCGCCGAACTGTGGGGCAGATCTGAGGGCACGGTTCGTCTACGCGTCAAGAAACTGATCGATGCAGACATGGTGATTCCGACCGCAGCGTCGACAAGCAAGCTGCGTGCCTACCTGCGCACCAAGCGATAGGAATCAATGACCAACTCGCGGACGAGGTCGTCGGGCACGCCTTGGCCTTCGGTGATCATGACCCAATGCCGTTTATTCACGTGGTAGCCAGGCGTGATGCCTGGGTGTTGCTGGCGGAGTAATTCGCCCTCGAGTGGGTCGACCTTGACATTGGCGATCCTTTCGCCATGCAGCACGCCGAGCAGCGCGAACCACTTGCCCTGGATCTTGAATGCATCCCAGTCATCGCGGAATGGCTCCTTTTTACAGAGGCTAACTGCAGCTCGGCCTCGCGGACGAGAGAATGGATGTTAGGGGGAGGGACATAGTGGGAGTCTATGGCGCAACGGTGTGATTACGGCAGCTCGAATGATCACCCACCTGCGGATTGTTAGATTAGAGGGGTGCTAATCTAACAATGATTGCGACTTTTGTGCAATCCTTGGCGGAATAGAGACTGCCTAATCCACCAAACGGTATCGACGGGAGCGCCCGTTGCCGATCGGCCCCACTGTTCCCGCCTCCGCCATCGCATCAATGCAGGCTTTCGCAGTTCCGCGGGAAATCCCCGCCAGCGCCATGAGGTCGCTCGTGGCAAGGTCTCCAACTTCCCAAAGCCACAGCACGGCTGTTTTATGGAGTTCATCTTGATCGGTGGACAGGTATCGCGCCGGAGCGAATGGCGTTGGGTCAGCTTTGCGCAGGATGTTGCGGCACGACTCGCCCAATAACCACACTCCGCCATGCGGAACAACAAGCGGGTCTCCCAAAACCGTCGTTTGCCGAGCAGCTTCCAAAGCATTGTGCGCGGATTCACTGCCGGATTGGAGTCCGCGCGCGACTTCGTCCGCCGAAACAAACGATCGTTGGAACAGCAGATACAGCACAATCGCGATGCGGTAATCCTCTTGGCGAGCTTCCGGCACAATCCTGGACATCAGCTCAAGCACGGGAAGTACTGGGCGACCACCCACCAAGGTGGTTTCCACAAAAGGCCCTGCTATCTCTTCGATGGTTGGTGGCCGATGCCCTAGGGCAATCATCGATTGATACATGCGGTCGACACCCACCCCCTGCTTATCGACGAGCCCAACCGCCCGATAAAGTTCAGCCAAGGCGGGATAGCGAGCCGAGCGGTTGCTCAGTACGTTATTGGCCGTAATTGCTGGAGGAAACCCGCCGGGGCTACGCACGATCAGCGTGCTATCAAGCTCCACCCACCGCACATCAATTGCTTCACTGCGGTTCCAATCGCGATGAATCATGGCATTGAGCATCGCCTCACGAACAGCACTCCGGGGAATTTCCGGGACCGGCTTGTGGGCAAAGCCCTCCACCACAGTGTTGTTCTTATTTACCACATTGAGCGCCTGTTCAATATGTTCGAGCTGTTCGAGGCAGGACTTGTCCGGCTCAGGAACTACTCGATTCAGCACCTGACCACCGTGTACATCAAAGATACTCAACTCGATTACGGCGCTTCCCGCAGAGCTGAACAGCAGTTTTCCCGCGAGGGAGAGAAAACCCTGGGTATCGAGAGCTCCAATTCCGTGTAGAAGTTCTTGGTCTGTCAGCTCAGCAAAAGCTGGATCCCATTTCCTCGCCAATGCCATTGCCCCGGGGCGGACGTCGGCAAGCGTTGCGGTGTTAACCTGAGCCATCGGATCGAAACCAGCCTGGGCTCGCTGATACTCCCACCACTCCGAGCGGTCGACTGGCTTGCACGAGTCACCAACGCGCCAGCGCAGCCGATTCCCGGTATCCTCGACCGGTTCGGCTGCGGGAGCAACATAAATGACGAGTACTCGCTGCCCCTGCACCCGCTTTTCGACGATATCCGGTGCCACATCAATGCGACTATAAATGCCTTGCCGCAGCCAATCGAGGTCCAACTCAGTGCCGATGATTCGCCCGGCCTTGTCTTCGATACCCACGATCAAGGCGCCGCCACCTGGGGTGTTGGCCATGCAGGCGACTTCTTCGGCGATGGGGTCTAGTGCAGCTAGGTTTTCAAATCGGCCAGGCTCTAGAAGTCCTTTGACTATCCTTCCGCTTTCTGCAGCCGTTCTGATGGATTGTGTCGAGCCAGTAATGTTTCGCCACGACTCTTTGGCCGAGTAAGTATGGGCACCAAAATCACACATGAACGCAGGTTTCTCCGGTGCGGCTTTGATTTTCATGTGTCTTTCTATTCGAGATCCCAGACACTATTGGCATGTCTCAGATCGTGAACGCTGGTGTAACGCTGCTTTCGAACGAAGGCAGACGACCGACCGGCTTTGTCATTCGTGAGCGGTCCAGACAGTTGAACATGTTGTGGATCTCCCGGCTGGGAGAGCAAGAACACTTGATAGACACCATGATTGAGACCTTGAGCGAGACCGGCTTCCATCACCTTTCCAAGCTTTCTTTCAATGCGATCCTCACTGTCCTTTAGTCGACGAGCTTCCGAGCTATTCCATGAGACGTTATCCCTACGTAGCTTGATACGTGCAACGTCCATGCAGATTTGCCGATCTTTGTAAATAGCTAGGTATTGAACTTGCCTGAAGTAGCGACCTGCCTGACAAACAAACGCGTGAAGGTCCTCAAGCAAAGGAGAACTATCATTGCTTGGTACGACCACCGTGTCTTTGGGCGTAATTGGCCGTGCTGCCCCCACAACCCGCGTTCGGTCTACCGACTTCATCCAACTAGCGGCCTCTACATTGATGATTCTCGCAAGCTGAAAGATTGCCTCCATTTCGAAGCCAATATCCACATTTAGTAGCGAGTCATGGTGCGCCACACGGTTTCGAAATTTGCGGATCTGTTCCACCAAACGAGCAATCTCTTTACGCTGTCCAGTGCCATTAGGGAAAGCAAGCCTCAAGTTTTGCCTCCATAACTCTTCATACTTCGGGCCGAACCAACCTGTCCAAAAACCAAATGAGAGCCCCGCGATGATTTGGTCTCTTGTCTCTCGATTTTGCTGTCTAAGCCGTTCCCGAACTGTCTCGATTGCTTCACTCTGCGCCACGATAAATGGGGGCATAAAGAACCACGGAATGCCTATTTCACGTTCTCGAATCCATTCTTGAAGCTGGAGATCCACCGCGTTGCGTAACAAAACCTCCAAGTGGGCAAGCTGCTCAAGCGCAGCTCCAGCCATCTGTGCATTCCACGCATACAATTCACGCGCTTTGGCAACATCACCGCCAGCAGCGATCAAATACGAACGCATCCTTGGCTCAGGGAAACCCGGCAATACGATGCGACACGTTGGCTTCTCTTTACTCCCCATGACGGTGATGCTACTATGCAAGTGAACGCCCCGGTGTTGCCTCTGCCCTCGCGCACGCACCCGGGGCTCTTGCGTTTTGATATTCGGGGCGGATTCTAGTGGTCGTGGAAACACCTGATTGTTGTGAGGTGTTTTCATGGGGTCGGTATGGGATCCTGATCCGGTTGTTGTTGACAGGTTTTCCAGCTTGGTACGAGCTGGTAGCTCGGTGAAGCGTCCTGGGTTTTGTTCCTACTCACTTTTGAGAGGATTGGAACATGGCCAAGAGGTATTCACAGGAGTTCAAGGATCGCGCGGTGCGGATGCTGATCGATCGTTTAGCCGATGATGGCTCGTGTTCTCAGTGGCAGGCGGTCAATGAGATCGCACCGAAGCTAGGGATCGCGAATGAATCGCTGCGCCGCTGGTACGAGCAGCATTTAGTGAACGCGGGTGAACGGCAGGGGCTTACGCGTGAAGAGCATGAGGAGATTAAACGGCTCAAACGCGAGGTTGCGGAGTTGCGGCGGGCGAATGAGATTTTGAAGACTGCTTCGGCTTTTTTCGCAGCGGAGCTCGACCGTCCGGCCCGATAATGATTGCTTATATTGATGAGTATAGGGATCGTTTCGGGGTCGAGCCGATTTGCCGGGTATTGGGCGTGAGTCTGGAGGGAGGGTTTATCACCTCTCGTGGCTACCGGCTGGCGAAGAGCAGGCCAGCGAGCGCCAGAAGCATACGAGACAGGATCCTGATCGATGAGCTCAAGAAGATCCACACCAAGAATTACAGCGTCTACGGGGTGCGGAAGATGTGGCATGCAGTGCGGCGTGCTGGTTGGGATGTTGGCCGTGACCAGGTGGCTCGGCTCATGAGAATCGGTGGAATTGAGGGTGTTCGCCGGGGACGCGCCCCAATCACAACCCGGCCCGTTCAGGAAGTAGATTCTCGTCCGGATCTGGTCAATCGGCAGTTCAAGGCCAGTAGGCCCAACCAGCTGTGGGTTGCTGATATCACGTATGTACGAACCCTATCCGGCTTCGTGTATACAGCGTTCGTTACTGATGTGTATAGCCGCAAGATTGTGGGTTGGGCGACGCGTTCTTCGATGAAAACCGAGGCGCTACCACTAGAGGCACTCGAGCAGGCCATTCAGGGAGCGAAAGATACTCTGGTGGATCTGACGCATCATTCCGATCATGGCTCGCAATACACGAGTGTTGCCTACAACGAGAAACTCGCTGACTACGGGATCAAGCCCTCCACCGGGAGCGTGGGTGATTCCTACGATAACGCGCTAGCCGAGGCTGTCAACGGCCTGTACAAAGCCGAGCTGATCTATTCCCAGCCCTGGTTCTCACTGACCGAGGTCGAGTTTGCGACGTTGAACTGGGTCCACTGGTGGAACCACGAGCGCCTCCACGAAGCCCTCGGATATAAGAGCCCTGCAGAGATCATCGATATGTATAATCACACCCGGGTCAGCGAGCTGACCCCCGTATAAGAAGCGGAACAAAACCCAGGACGCTTCACGGTTCGCGCGGCAGCGCGTAGTACTGGGTTGCCTGATAGCGTGGCGTATGCGTTGGCGCACCGGTTGGCGCTACCTGTTCGTTCACGGGTTACTACGTCGTCTAAACAATACGAGCAGATTGCTTCGTTGTGGCTTCGAGGCTGGGCGCCGATGGATATAGTCCGTCACTGCCAGCTGGGCAGCTCGGTTGTCTACCGAGTGGGCATCGATCTGGGGTTATGGACGCGTAATCCTCATGGGCGGCGTGCTGCGGCAACCTCGCGCCGGTGTGCTTATTTACAGCTTCGAATTGGTGCGTTAGGGCGAAAAGATGCCGCTGATGCGTGTGGAATTCATCTACGTGATGCGCGTGATATCGACAAAGGCGTCATCAAGGTGGGGCGGCAGCGTGTAGCGTTCATCCCGGATGGGCCGGATGCGGCCTTGTATAACAGGCTTATGCAGTTGCTTGACTATGTTGACGGCCGGCAGTCGTTGCCGATTGCTATCGTCCCCCAATCGCGTATTGATCAGCGGATTTCACCGCGTTATCTCTGTATTGAAGAACGTGAGCTTATTTTCGACTTGCATCGGCAAGGCTTCGGTGTGCGTGCCATCGCCCGGCGGTTAGGGCGCGCACCGTCAACGATCAGCAAAGAGCTACGCCGTAACCAGGATGATTTCGGCCTGTATTTACCCACCCATGCACAGCGCACATCAACGCTTCGCAGATTCCGGCCGAAAAAACGCAAGATCGACCTCGTCCCAGGTTTATGGGAGACCATCTTTGCCATGCTGCGTGACAAGCTCTCTCCGGAACAGATCGCAGGGAGGTTGCGCAAAGACTATCCAGACGATGACACTATGCACGTGTGTGCTGAAACTATCTACCAAGCATTGTTCTTCCAGGCTAAAGGCGAGTTAAAGAAAGAAATCGCAGCATGCCTGCGACAAGGGCGCACAGTGCGTAAACCTCGCGGGCAGCGTATCCCTCGGCGGCGATTTGTTGACCCTATGGTCATGATTTCCGATCGGCCAGCCGACGTAGAAGATCGAGCTGTCCCAGGGCATTGGGAAGGTGACCTCATCTTAGGTAAAGGAAACACATCAGCTATCGGCACCCTCGTGGAAAGATCCACCAGGTATGTCATGCTATTGCACCTACCCGATGGACATGACGCCGTAGCAGTAAGAAACGCACTGGTTGCAGCGATCAATGGGCTACCTGAGCATCTCAAAGGCTCGTTAACCTGGGATCAAGGAAGTGAAATGGCAGGACATAAATCGTTTACCATCGCCACAGATTGCCCAGTGTATTTCTGTGACCCAGCCTCACCCTGGCAACGCGGCAGCAACGAAAACACCAACGGGCTCCTACGCCAGTACTTCCCTAAAGGCACAGACTTAAGCGTCCACACCGCCGAAGACCTGGAATTCGTTGCCATGCAGCTCAACAGACGACCACGAAAAACACTCAACTTCGATACCCCCGCAGAACGCATGGCACAATTGCTAGACAAAGAAACCTAGACCGTGTTTCCACGACCACTAGAATCCGCCCGGCCTGGCACCAGCAGCACCGAGCTTTATCTCCCAAAATCCGCGTCCTATGAGTTGATTAACAAGTCTCGCACCAACGCCAACTCAAATACCTCATCCACATAGTGCTTTAGTTGTCTGATATTGCCAGTGCCCCAGTCTGAGGTCGACAGCTTAGTTCGAACCTGCGCCCCATCGACAACCTCCCTCTCTGCCACACTGAGCTTCTGATATGCATCGGAAATGATTCGATCCACCACTTCAACAATTTGTTGTTTGTTCAAGTGATCAAACTTTATAAATCGGTCGAAACGAGAATAAATTGGGTCACCCAGCCCACTTTTAATCTCATCTAGGGTTTGAAAGTTTGCCGTACAAATAATGACTCCGGATTTCAATTCGATCTCATAATTTCGGTCTCGGAAACTACCCTCGTCAAACAATTCATAGAATGCTGAGTAGAAGACGGGATTGCACTTGTCAAATTCATCAAGAAGAATTACTTCAGCATCTCGCTCGGCTAAGTCGCGGGCAAATGATGCGTCTGAATGGTTTCCCCCAAATATGTAAGAAAAAAAATGTTCGGAATGCAGCATAGAAAACTGTTTCCGCAGCAGGCCACCAGAAATGGCATTTCCAATTATTTGTGCGGCTTGTGTTTTACCAACTCCAGAAGGACCGTAAAACATAAGTACAACTGGCCGATTTCGATCAGCTTTAGTCATTGAGTAAAGTCCAGAAAGAATTGATTCAATTGCTTTTCCCTGCCCGATAAGCTGAGCATGAAGCGAAACATTCAAGTCGACTAAGCCCTGCTTGCTCAGAACAAAGGGTTTCTGCCTAAGCACTTTGACATCCGACAAGCCTTTAAGCTGGTGAATTACGCGGGCTGGCGGATTATGAATATGAACACTGCGCCAGATACACCGATTCAACAATCCCAAGAAGTTGGAAACTGAACTATCGGAAAGAGTTGCAAAATCAGCCGATGCCACCAGAATGTTTTCAAAGTGAGGCGGATCCGGAATCTCAATTGTTTGCCCCTGAGCAACATGAGTCGTTACATTATTTAATACTTCGATTTGTCGGATAACTTCTACAATGTCAGAACTGGCACCATCTATTTGTTCGACGTGCTCTTCAAAAAAGTGAACGTCTCCTAGATACACGGTGATTTCAGAATTAGTCACCGCAGATCACCCCTGCAAGAATTACGTCATATACTTCCAACTCATCAATTTTTTCCTTTTCCCCATGTTCAAGAATGAGATTTGCCGAGAATTCACTGGTAGCCTGAACTCCAAATTCATCACTCAAACTTTCCAATGTCGCATGACCCACCTTGATGCAATCAAACATCAGATCCATCCTGCACAGATCGTTCAATCCGTAATTATTCCTAAATGCCTTTAGATTAAAGCGAAGCACCCTCTTACCGCCAGAATCATCTGAAGCAATTAGTTCGTAATAGCCCTTCGCTTGAGTCAGGGCTTCATCCAGCTTCGCAAGATCAATGCCTGTCTCGGCGGTGTTAGCGATGACCATAAATGGGGTGAACATTTTTACGTGGGCCATAGACCCTTCTACGGGCGTTAGCTTCACATGGCCAATTGACTCAATGAATTTCTTTTTGGTTGAAATCTTGTCTAGGTAATCCGTAAGGATTGTATTTGATAGTGACTTCTCAATAATTTTGCTTCCCGTTTTCGAGCCTGAGGCACTTCCCGAGACTTCCGCTTTCGCTCCCAAAAAGGAGAACCAACCATATTTTGCTGCAAAACTGGCTGAAATCTTTCCCTCGGCTTCTTTGGCTAGCCTTTCCGCTTCAGTATCAGTGACCTTCTCTCGTCCACCAGCATCTAAATCCACTAGATCAGAGGCTGAGTCTTCATCAAAATAAACAACTTTCACGTAGTTTGGTTTAGATTGCTTTCGATCGTCCTCGACCATCACTTCTGATCCTTTCCATGATCACTCGCATACCTCGGAGCGAACTTTTCCATTTGTTCATAAACCAGCTGAGTTGCTTCTTTTTGCCGGTTAGGCGGATAGCCATACTTACGCAACAGCAACTTGATGGTGCGGCGCAGCTTCGCCTTCACGTCGTCTCGGACAGTCCAGTCGGTTCGAGTATCGCGGCGCATTGTGGACACAATCTCGCGTGCAATGTCAGCCAGGACATCATCACCCAATACATCCACCGCGGATTCATTTTTCGCGACCACGTCAAAAAAGGTCAGCTCGTCATTCGACAAAGCAGGTGTAAAATTTTCACCACGGCGCGACTCTTCAACAACTTCCTTGGAGAGTTCAACCAACTCTGCAATGACCTGTGCAGCAGTGAGCTGCTGGTTTGTGTAGCGAGTCATCACATCGCGGATGCGCTCGGAGAACAAAACACTACGGACTTCGTTGTATCCGGTTGCTTCGCGAATGCCCTGCTGCAATTTCGCTCGCAAAGCTTCGATTGCGACTTCGATGTCTGTCTTCACCGAGCCCGGATTCAGACCCTCAACTGCAAGTTCCTGAAGATTCGGAATATCTCGCCCGATCTCGCCATAGATGTCAATTACGGACATACTCTCCGCGGAATCGACCACCAGTTGGCCCAAAACTCGCCGAGCAGCGTCCGAGATAGGCTCGCCACGGCTCGCTCGGTCCGCAGCCTCCATCTTGATCAGCCATTGACGCACTTCAAGGTAGAATTTCACGTCTGGGCGAATTGCTTCCGCGTCTTCAGCAGACACTGCCACCGCCCAGGCACGAGCCAAGGCAGAAGTTAGTTCCCGGAATCGCTTTGCCACCGGCCGAGCCATTGCATCTTCGGGATCGACATTGCCCGGTGTGCGCGGAGAACGTAGAAATCCCACTACCTTTGAAATCGCACCCCGGATGTCACCAGATTCGACCAATGGGCGCCAATTAACTGCAACCAACCCGTCGATCTGAAGCACGAATCCTTTGGCGATCTCAAGCGTCTCGGAGGCGTGCTGCCCAATAACCTTTTGCCCAGTCTCTTCAGACGAAACGGTGAATTCGTCCAGGGCTGCTCGCAGGTTTTCAGTCAACGGTGCATAAGCGATAAGTAAGCCGTCTGGTTTGTCACGGAACGTACGATTCACTCGAGCCAAGGTCTGCATCAACAATGCGCCCTTCAGCGAGCGGTCGAGGAACATCGTATGCAGTGGGGGAGCGTCGAAGCCGGTAAGCATCATGTCTTTGACGATGATGATCTCCAGCTCATCGTCTGGATTCTTTACACGTTCCTTGACAGCCTTAATGGCACTTGGTCGCCGCATGTGCTTCTTGATCTCAGCCGAGTCCGACGGGTTGGCAGTGTAAACCACCTTGACCTTGCCCTTGTCGTCAGCATCGTTGTGCCATTCAGGGCGGCGCTCAATGATTTTCTCGTAAATGCGGGCGGCGATGCTGCGTGTCGAAGTCACAATCATTGCTTTACCTGGACATCCGATGAAGTCCTGCATTACTTCGCGACGGTCATCCCACCGGAGCAAAAGGTCGTCCACAAGGGTATTCAGGCGGTCTTCGCTGCCGTAAAGCGCTTCAAGTTTGGCCGTAGAGCGTTGGATTTGAGCACGCTCCGCCTCGCTGAGCCCCTCCATTGCTTCCTCAGCAGTGTCATCGATGTAATCATCAGTGATTCCTTGGACACGTGCGAGTGGTACGAGGCGTGGTTCGAAGTACACAGGAACCGTGGCGCCATCGTCTACCGCACGCTTGAGGTCGTAAACATCGATTTCGTCGCCGAACACTTGGCGAGTATCGCGATCATACTCAGCGATAGGTGTGCCTGTGAAAGCGATCATCGTGGCATGGGGCAGTGCGCTGCGCAGATGCGCTGCATAACCATCATTGTCGATGTCGCCAAACCCGTAGTGGGAACGATGAGCTTCATCAGCGATCACGATAATGTTGCGGCGCTCGGACAGTACTGGATGAGAATCACCCTTCTCGCGTTCATCCTTCGTCAGCCCGAACTTCTGCAAGGTGGTGAAGTAGATGCCACCGGAAGTTCTGGCAGCTAACGCGGTGCGCAAGTCGGATCGAGATTCCACTTGGCTCGGCTTTTCCGGCAGCAGGGTAGAAGCTTGAAAAGTACTGAACAGCTGGCCATCAAGCTCTGTACGGTCATTAATCACGATGATCGTGGGGCTTTCCAGCTCTGGCGACCGCATAACCTTGGCGGCGTACATCTCCATTTCCATGGACTTGCCAGAGCCCTGGGTGTGCCAAACGACACCAGCTCGGCGATCGCTACGCACAGCCTGGATAGTGCTGCCTACGGCCTTCGTCACCGCAAAGTACTGGTGTGGCTTTGCGACGCGCATAAACAGGCCTTCTTCGGTGTCGTCGAAGGCAGTATATTCGCGGAGAAGCTGGAGGAATCGCTCGGCGTTAAATACGCCCCACAAAAGGTGGTCGAGCGGGAGTTGCGCATTCCCCTCCTCATCCACGACATCCAGAGCAATTGGCTTACCGTCATCATCGACGTTCCACGGCGCCATATGATTCCACGGTGTGAATGGGGTGCCGTAGCGGGCATCAATACCGTCGCTGGCCACAACAATGTTGGCAAACCGGAACGCCATCGGGAATTCTTTAACATAGGTTTGTAGCTGGTTAAAGGCCTCCTCAGCCGTAGACTTCCCGGCAGGCTTCTTCAGCTCGATAATCGCCACAGGCAGGCCATTCACATAGCAAACGACGTCGAAACGCCGTTCGTACTCGATGTTGCGGATCGTGACCTGATTGACGGCGTGGTAGGTATTTTTGTCCGACTCCGCTGACAAGAAGTAGATGGTGGGGTTTTGTGGTTGCCCGTCCAAATCGTAGTAGGTGATGCCACGGTAGCCCTCCACCAGGATCTCGTGCACGCGCTGGTTTTCCGCAATTGGGTGCTGGGACTTCGGAGTGAGCAATTCACCAATGGCTTGCTGTAGGAATTCCTCGGGAACACCCGGATTGAGTTCACGAACAGCCTCATCGAGAGTGCTGCGCAGGACAATTTCATTCCAGCTCTGTCGCTCGCCCGAACCCGGCGCGACATCCTTGCCGGGCCGGTAGGCCCACTCTTCGCCAAGCTTTTCCAGGGTCAGCTGTTCCAGCATGTCTTCGTTAAACATCGCCGGCTCCTTCCGCATGCTTTTCGACGCCCATAGCCAGAACCTCTTCGTTCGCTTCCGCAACCGTGATCTTGCCATTCATCAGCAAAGGCAAGAGTTCATCCCGGGTGCGGGCGAGGGTTTGGTATTCCTTTGAAAGCGCAGAGAACTTCTCTAATAGTGGGCTCGTAAGGTTCCCGAACTCATGAATGGCTTCAGCTGATGGCCAACGGACCGGGAACTGCTTGACGAACTCCGCGGTTACTCTTTGTCGTCCTGAAGTACCGACCATGTTGAGTTGGGCTTCCGATCGGAAGACCTCACTCGAAGCAAAACACAAAGGTACTGCCCGAGGGGTGCCTTCCTTAGGACGAAAAACAATGAACTCCGTTGACCCAAGACCAACTTCTCCCTCCTTGAGAAAATCTACGTAGCCCAGTTTTCCGTTCTCAAAGCATGGTGTAATCCTGCCCAGCAGCGTATCTCCATTTATAAACTTCGATCCTGACCTGGGCTCTTTCACCTCCCATCTGCTCGGAAGGTGACCGTCTTCCGGAAGATTCTTCATGTCGAGGAACGGTAATCCAACTCCTGCCGGCAGTGGAGTCCGCGGGTTCACATCGATGACATCGCCCACCAGAATCTCGGTCGAAGAGCTACATTGAGCCTTTTGCCACAAAACCTTGATGAAATCAAGACCCAACTGCATAACCCGCTGGTTTGCTGCGATCTTGTCGTCAAGGGCACCAAGGACATCGGCAATCTTGTGCTGCGTTTGTAGATCAAAATCGGGCACCAAAAATCTACCGAAATCAGATTTGTTCAGGATCGGAGAAGCCGAACCTCCAGCGATGTCCTTGAGTTGAGCCGAGCCATTCAAAATGGCGTAATACAAGTACCGAGATTGCGCCTTGCCTGGTACTGCAGTAACACTGTTGATCTGTTGATTCGTCATCACCTGATTCTTGACGAAACCAGTCTTTCCAAGCGTGGATCCAATGCATGTAACGCACGTGGAATTTGCAGGAACAAGCCGGCCCTTTAGGCTAGTCAATGCCGGAGAGGATACGACGCGTTCAGTATCGAAAATTTGGTCTTTGTGAGCGAAGTCAGAAGGAGTAACGAATGGAATGCCTTCGTTGCCATCAGCAGGCCGAAGAAACTGCGTCGGTGTTGAACCGGTTCGGATGTCGGCAATTCTGGCAATCTCTACAAACGGAAGGCTCACTTCAACCTCTCCAACTGTTCACGCACGACTGCGTCCAGTCGAGCAGATTCGTCCAACGCTGCGGTGAGTTCCAAAGTGAGCCGCGCAATTTTCTCGTCGATAGGTTCGCCGTCGTCTTCAACTTCTGCCATACCAACATAGCGACCTGGCGTCAGCGCGTAGCCTGCCTCCCGAATCTCTTCGATGGATGCTGACTTACAGAAGCCAGCCACATCTTCATATTCGCCTTCAGCGGATGCGCGTCCGCGCCAGGTTCGGAAAGTGTTCGCAATTCGTTGAATGTCCTCATCGCTGAACGCGCGTTCCGTTCGGTCAATCATGTGGCCGAGCTGACGGGCGTCGATAAGCAGCACCTCACCGCGCCGATCCACGCTGCCGCTCTGGCCCGCCGTCTTATCCTTGGCGAAGAACCACACGCAGACCGGGATCGCCACCGAACGGAACAGCTGCCCCGGCATCGCGATGACACACGACACCACATCGTCTTCCACCATGTTCTTGCGAATTTCACCCTCGCCGCCGCTTTGGGACGTCATGGTGCCATTCGCCATCACCACGCCAGCCTCGCCGTGTGGCTTCAACTTGGACACGATGTGTTGCATCCAGGCGAAGTTTGCATTTCGCGCAGGGGGCACGCCATACTTCCAGCGCGTGTCTTCCTCGTTACGGATCCAGTCCTTGATGTTGAACGGCGGGTTAGCCAAGATGTAATCCATCTGGGTGCCAGCGTGAATATCACGAGCGAAGGTGTCACCCCAGCGCTCACCGAGACCAGCAGCGCTAATTGCGTGGATGGCCAAGTTCATCTTGGCCATCCGCCAAGTGCGCTCGTTAAGCTCCTGGCCATAGACCGCGATCGCACTGCGATCCCGCTTCGTGGCCTCCAGGAACTTCTCTGCCTGCATAAACATGCCACCCGAACCACAACAAGGGTCGTACACGCGCCCTTCAGTAGGTTCCAGGATTTCTACCAAGGTTCGAACCACTGGCTGTGGCGTGTAGAACTCGCCGCCCCGTTTACCCTCCGCCTTGGCGAACTTATCCAGGAAGTACTCGTAGACCTCACCGAGCAGGTCCCGAGCCTTCTTCTCCTTGGTAGTAGCGAAGTAAGTGGAACTAAACAGGTCCACAAGTTCACCGAGGCGACGCTGATCAATGTTGTCACGCCCGTAAATCTGGGGGAGTGTACCCAACAGCGACTCATTGTCAGTCATGAGTTGGACCATTGCTTCGTCGATAAGCTTGCCAATGGACTTGTGCTTACCTTCTACTTCTTTGCCTTTGGAGTTCTTTTGTAGGAACTCCCAGCGGGCGTTGGAGGCAACCCAGAAGACGTTTTCGCTGGTGTAGGCATCAACGTCTGCGAGGTCTTCCTGGATGACATCCTCTGGATATTCTTGTGCTTCGAGTTCTGCGCGAATGTCCTTTTGACGCTCTTCAAATGAGTCCGACACGTACTTAAGGAACACCAACCCCAGCACCACATCCTTGTATTGGGATGCATCCATGGAACCGCGCAATTTGTCGGCAGACTTCCATAGCGTGTCCTTGATTTCCTTCATAGTGGAAGGGACTTTGATCTCTTCCTTCTTGGTTCTTGCCATTACTTTCTCCTTGTTAGTTTTGTTTGGCTTATCATTAACTTGGTTTTAGCCAGGTGCGCCCCGGATTGTTCCAGTGAGCATTGCTTCCCCTAGTTCATTGTGGAAGCTGTTGAGGTCTCGAAGTTGCTGTTCCATTTGCGCTTTTCGGCGATTGATTTCTCTCGTCATCTCAGCGAAAGCATCTGCTTGATCGCGTGGCAGAACCGGAACGAGCCACAGATGTTTATCCTTCACCCCAGCCCGATTAATCTCTTCAACAAGCAATTCCGGCACTGCAACGATTGGCAATAAATCCTTGCTGCGACCTCGAGTTTTCTTGCACCTGATGATGAATGCTGGAGCTTCAACGACCTTTCCGCCCTCGAAATCCACCAATGCCTTCACCTTGGTTGTCGTGAGTACGATGACATCGCCAGGCTCAGTAAGGTGGTAGCTGGTGAGCTTAAAGCTCAGTTCGAAAAGTTGAGTTTTGCGCTCTCCAATTTCACCTATCCCGAGAAGCTCATTGGCACCAACGACTACGATCGTGCCGTCTGGATTCGTCGTGTCCACCGGTTCAAGCTTGGACCCCGACAGCACCCTGACAATCTTGTCATTGCCCTTGCTCGCTTTTTCCCAGGGAATCACGCTTCGTTTGCGCATTTCATAGGGATTTACATCCTGCTTAAACGGGAATTCTGCGATGCCAATCTCCATGGCTTGCCGACGTAGATCTGCAATCGAAGCGACCGGCACGTCAGTGCTCGTTGGAGTAAGAGCAGGCCGAAGGGTATCACGCTGGCGCACCAAATTTTCCGGGACAACTTTTGCGCGAAGGTATGGATGCAGTTGTACCGGAACCTCGGTATTCAGAGCAGCCAACACATCAGCAATCACCTTGTGGGATTCACTCGATCCCAACTGGAGTCCCGTGTGATCAGCTAAAACAACAGCTCCTTGCTCCTTGGTATCGCGACGCGGAAGTCGCAACGCCCACAGTGCCAGTTGGCGCCGCCCAAGTCTTAACGACCACCCATGCGGAAGCAGTGCGCTATAGCGCAATTGGGTGTTGAAGTGCTCACCCGAGCCGAACAGTAAATTCTTGCGCATAATGACGATCTGCGGATCCTCTTCATGGATCAGCAGCTCAGCAGGTGCCACAACAAGCGCAACCCCAGTGTGATCCAAACCGAGGAGCACATTCTCCAGCTGTTCGAAAAACTCCTGCGCATCCTCCCGCTTGGCCGAGATCCACTGGGCGTAGATCAACGCAGAAGGGGAGAATTCATCGGTTATCCCCTCAACTGTGTGACCATGTGCCGCAGCGCAATAGGCCGGTTTGCCAGGATCAGTGAAATAGATGGTCGTCTTGTCGGAGTGAGAGGTCGTCGCGAGCGCGACGAGCCCATCAGAACCAGGTCCCCACGCAACGACCTCGGCACTTTGATGCGTCTTGATAACCTCACTGAGAATGGCGGCGACAAACTCTTCTGGTTCACTTTGAAGAGATTCGTTCGACTGAATGCTTCGAACTAAATGATCAAGTACATTCTCCGCGGTATAGGCGGCCTCTGCGAGCCGGTTTGCAGTTTCAACGGCACCGTCCGTGTTGCCCGCAAATACCTCTTCCGGCACAAATGGATCAGCAAAAAGCTGGTCCCGGACCTGCTCAGTGGTCACTTCCTCGCCGGTGCGAGAATGGGCAAGTAGTGCGGCCCACACCTTGGAATCTGACTGAGCCTCGACAAACAACTCGCTATAGAAAGGAGCATCTTCAACAGCCTCGATATTCTTGCCGTGCCCGGTGTCGACCAGCCATCGTGCCACCTCGAGCACATCAAACACGGGTCGATCTTCACGGAAAAGCGGTTCTGGGAAAGGCGTCGCATGAGTGGCCGGATAGCGAGTCCGCCATTGACTCACAGCAGGTCGTTGCACATGAGCCAGATCAGCGATGCGTTGCATCGTGATCGTCAAATGAGTGCCAGGCATCGCGTACTCCTCTCTAGATTCGCGTGACCAATTCAGCGGATTGCTAACCTGATCAACTTTCGACATTCAGAGTAACGCGGATCCAGCGACTGCGTTTGCAATGTGTCGTTAAGGGGCCTTAACGGGGTTTACCTAGAAACGCTGTCGATTACTTTCCGACCTGCCACCCGAGTACGCCCGCACCGACCTTTGACCGCCTTCTTGTCCCAGGTTGTCATTTCCCCAGGAGTCTTCGCAGGCAATGGCATATTCGTCTCGCCAATGACGGCTCTCTTCGGTACGTCTCGCGAATCGCTGCTGACGTCGCTCAAAACGGCGAGCTGCGGCCTCATGTTTGTCCTTGGTCGAACTTTGACTCCGAGTTCGTCGAGTTTTCACCTGCTCGAGCTCAAATTTGCGATGGACTGCAGGGCAGACTCCACCTCTTTGAAGAAAATGGATTCCTAGCCGCCCCAGCTGTTCCGATACCTCGGTAAGTTTTCCGCAGTCAGGACAAGTCGCATTCCCGTTGCTAACGCGCAAAATTTCCATATTCAAACTAATAGCGAATTTGGAGCATTATAATCTAATGATTAGTTGCGAAAAATTGCCCATATGTGAACATCCTCGTTAACCACTAAGTCAATGGCAGTTCTTGAAGCCGCTTTCGAACATACTCAGCAAACTCGGGACACCCTGCATCCTGAAGTCGGCTGGCGAGGTTGAACGATATCTTCTTGTTTGAAAAATAGAAAAACTGCTGCTTGATAACCTCATCAATTGCTTCTGGAGCACTATCCCCAACCAACATCAAGAATTCATCGGCGGTATAGACCTCATAGGGACATTTGTCAGGATCTGGATAGAGTCCGACAAATCCTTTCCTGTCATCAGTAACGATAATTTGCACCCGTCCATGCAGAGCCGCACTATGTACATGTGCATCGAATCGATCGGGATAATTCACTGATCGATCAATCTCAAACCCCGAAATCCGAGTGCTTGGAGTATTTAGCAGTCGATCCCTTATCGCTTCGATCTGATGGCTGGATGTATGCGGATATTCCTTCCGCTTGTTGTACATGGCCTCTGCAATGATGTCTTCGGTCCAGTGAAATGTCCACGTGCCCAATGTTTCAGCAGCGAGCAAGCCGAGCCATGAGTGCAAAGTTGTTGAAAACCAGACATTCGCATCTGGAAGCACAGAATTTGACACCGGAACGTAGGACATAAAGTCATCCTAACCGGAATTTATCAACGAGTTAGGACTCGAGATCCATCACTTCAAACACCGATCGACGCATCTCGTCCTTACGTTGCTCCAAAAACTCAAGGACCTCGTTCGAATCGAGCCGGTGATGCGTTCCAACCATGGTCGAAGAAAGTTTCCCTTGCTTGATGTACTTCATTACCGTAGGCCGTGAAACGCCAAGCATTGTCGCCGCAGTGGTAGTAGTGATGCGTTCTGGCATCCGCGAAATACTGATAGGCCGGCCAGCAGCCACAGCATCGAGGACTTTGCCAATAACCTGGGTTACAAGATCCGGTGCATTCCGCCCGTCAGAAGCAGTGACAGTCGGACCGCTTTCACCAAGCTGTCGGCGAAAATTCGCAATCAGCTTTGCATCTTGAGCAGACAAGTTAACCCGCTCTTCTATTTGCATGGGCATGACCAAGCCTCCTTCCAAGGTTTCGATCGTTATGATCTTATTCACAACCCTAGAATGTTTCAGATATAAGTGCAACCCCATGGCGGAGTACCCCAGTAGCACATTTCGTATTTATAAAAACCCGGCATTTTTACAAATAAGACCACTCGCCAACAAGGCCTATTCCTAAAAACTCGCCCAAAACATAGTTAAGCCGACCCGAGTGCCCGTCGATAAGCCCCGCTAGACTGGCAGCCATGACAGATCGCATGAACGTAGAGTCATTCAACCTCGACCACACTAAGGTGGCGGCGCCTTACGTGCGCGTTGCCGATCGGAAGGAACTGCCGGGAGGCGACGTCCTCATCAAGTACGACGTCCGCTTCGCCCAGCCGAATGTGAGCCATCTCGACATGCCGGCGATCCATTCGCTCGAGCACCTCACCGCCGAGCTCATGCGCAACCACACCGATAAGCTCATCGACTTCTCCCCAATGGGCTGCCAAACCGGCTTCTACGCGCTCACTCTCGGCCTGGAAATGCCTGACTTCCTGCGCATTCTCGAAGCCACCCTGAACGACATCCTCGCCGCCACCGAAGTGCCCGCCGCCAATGAGGTCCAGTGTGGGTGGGGCGCGAACCACTCGCTTATCGACGCCCAATCGGCCGCCCGCGACTTCCTCTCCGTCAAAGACGAGTGGCAGCAGGTCATGGCATGATCCGTCCCAAAGTACGCGCGCTCATCCAGTGCGCGATGCCCCTCGAAGCTGCCCCATTTCTCGCTGCCCTCGGCACCGCACCCCGCGTGGAAAACATCGCTGAGCAGGAATTTTATTTCTACGAGGACTACGTGGTGGCCATCACCGGCATCGGACTGAGCAACGGCTCCGCCGGCACCGCCCGCGCACTCATGATGTGCGAGCCGGACATCGTCATCGCTGCCGGCACCACCGGCGGGCTCCACGTCAACGTGGAAGTCGGCGACATCGCCGTGGCCACCAATACCATCTACTCCATGGCGGATGCCACCGCCTTCGGCTACGAACCCGGCCAACTTCCCGGCATGCCCGTGTCCTACAATCCATCCGAAATTGCGATCGCTGAACTGCAGAAACTCGACCTCGGGCACCCCGCGCGCTTCGGCCGAGTAGTCTCCGCAGACGCCTTCGTCACCGCAGACAACGTGGAACCAATCCGCGCCCGGTTCCCCGACGCGATCGCCACCGATATGGAGACCACCGGCATGGCACAAGTCTGCTATACCGAGGGCGTGGATTGGATTTCCTTACGCGCTGTCTCGGACCTCTGCGGCCCCAAGGCCGGCCAGGACTTCCACATCGACGCTTCCCTCGCCGCCGCCCACAGCTGCGACGCGGTGTGGGCCTACCTGGGGGCCTAAGCGACGCTCTGGTGTGCCACCTCCAGCTATTACGCACAGTGTGTGACTTTTCTTTTCATAGGAACGCTCGAGCTGACCTGCGGAAACGCCCTCACCAGAGGCTAGCTGGGAATAACTCCGGTAGATGAGGCCAAATCGTGATGGGTTCCGATCAAAACAGCAAGTAGGCTGGAGTTGAAGTTATTCATCAACGAGATTTTCTAAGGAGTCCACATGTCGAAAGACTGGATCGCAGACGTAAAGAAGTACGCACCTAAGGCCGACGAAGCTGTTCTCGAGGGCATGCTGAAGACCTACCGCCTCACCCTCTCCAACGCTGACGCCGCATACGTCTCTTTCTCGGACGCCGCTGAACTCGAGACCGTCCGCAAGAACTTCCTGCAGAAGAAGCTGGGCCTCACCCAGTCTGACGCTGAGCTCGACGAAGCTATCAAGGAAATCGGCGCAAAGATGAAGGACGGCTCCAAGAACAGCCGCCTCGCCGTCTACTACTTGCTGGCCGAGAAGTTCGGCAAGCTAGACATGTTCAAGTAAACCAGCAGAACGCAAAACCCCAGTTCATCGTGAACTGGGGTTTTGCTTTGCACACCGAACGCCTTCGAATTTGCTGGGTTAAGTAAACAAAAGTGTGTCCGGTCGGTGTGTGTCACCGGCCGTGCAGGTTTGCTGCACAAGTGCTATGTCGTCGCTTCGGCGTAGTCAGACTACGTAGAACAGCGTTTTTTAATGAATAAAATCCCACAGCGGTAGTCCGACTACACCGAAGGGACGACATCGAGCGGGCTACGGCACCCAGACAACAACAAATACTGGCTTCAGGCCCACAACACTGCGGAAATCACGCAACAGAGACACACTTTTCTTTACTAAACCCAACTTGCTCACTTTCGCAAATGTTGAACAACCGCAAAGGCCAGGAAAGCACCCAAAACTAGGTAGGCTACCTGTCCTGCTTTGCGCGGTGCGAAAACACCAATGCCATGATCGCGGTCAACGCTGGCAACAGCCACAGTGGCCACACCACAGTCTCCAAAATTGCCGAAATTGCAGTAGCACCTACGATGCCAATTGCTGTGGCAATCGTGCACAGCAGCGCGGCCGTAACGAAATCAGGGTTGCGATTCATCGTCGTTTCCCCTCGCTAGCAGGCCGCTACAGCACCGGTGAGACGTCGGGAAAGTGAAACGAGCATAGACTTCTCCTCAAGTCCTCAGTGAATGTGGTTCCTAGTAAAAGGTTTTCACTTCGCTGAGGTGCCGGCAAGACGGCGAGGGGAAGTCGGTACGAAAGTTCCTACTTTGCCTTGATTTCAGATTCGGTGACCCATTTGTGGTTCTTCATCGGCATCTCGCCGGAGGTCACGTCCACCATGTAGACAGGCTCGGTGACCACGCTATCGACTGTCGCAACGGCGCCTTTCATACCCGTCATGTGGTCAGCGTTGAGGGTCACCTGATCACCAGGCTTTGCTGGCTGAGACTGGTTGAGCAGTTCCTCCTGCACCACCCACTTGTGGTCGTTGACCTGCGCGCCGCCGGTGGTCGGCGTGTACGTCACGGAGTAGGTGTGCGTGTCGTACGCTGCGACGATGGTGGCGTCCGCACCTTGCATGCCTGGCATGTGGTCAGCCTGCAACGTGACATGCTGCCCGGTCGTGAACTTAGGCGATGCTGCCTTCGTCATGCCCGCTGGGGCCGCCCCGCCATCTGCACCGTGGTTGTGGCCCTCATGGCTTACCGACGGCGCCTTGGTCGCAGTGTCAACCTTCGTCGTGGAGTCTTTTTGCGTGTTCGCGCATCCGGTCAGCCCCAGGGCGACAGTGACGAGAACAGCGGAAGCGAAACGAGCGCGGCGGTTCATGAGAATTAAGCCTTTCGTTGACGGGACAATCGACCTCTCCAGCTTAGCAGCAGCTCAACGGCAAAAAATAACAACAGGCTCCCGCCAAAGAGCGGCGCGAGCATGCTATAAGCCAGCAAGATTAGCACGCCCCACCAGCTCAGTGCCCCGCGCGCGGGCACCCAGCTACGCCCGGCGCGAATCGCCTTGAACCATAGGTAGTAACCCAGCGTAACCACCATTAGGATGCCGGCGGCCAGGAGTCCAAGGGCCAGTTCGGACCAGATGCCGAACAGGAATCCCATGTGAAGGTTGATCAGCCATTCGGTGATCTTGGCGGGCAGAGGCCAGTCGGAAAATGGGACTCGCTCCTCCACGCGCTCGGTGACGGGGTTGATCGTAACCTTGTCTAGGTCGAGACGATAGGGAGCGCGCGCCTCCTGGACAACCCAGGAGTCAGTCGGTTGAGCTCCGGGTTTCGCTTCGATGAGGCCGGTGGGGCCGTCCGCACGCGCGGCATCCATGACGCCCTGGACATCCATCACGACACCGGCCGGTACAGGTGAAGCCGCGGTGGTCGGTGCCGTCCATTGGAGTTGTTTGCGCAGCTCGCCGATATTTTCACCCGCGATGCCGGACCAGGTCAGCCCGGTGAACGTGAGGAAGAGCATTCCGGGGATCAACCACAAGCCAAGCCTGCGATGCCACACCGCACCTCGGCGTTTCGACGGGCGTGAGCGCAGCGTAAGGAGTAGGCCAGCCACCGCGATCGCACCCAACCACGAGGCTGCGAGTTCGGAGTACCAGCGGCCGGCGTCGTCAAGCCACAGGCGTCTATGTCCTTCGGATAGCCAGGCGCGCAGAGGGGAGGCGTTCGAGCTGCCGTATTGGGTCATGTCGCCTTTGATGTCAAGGTCGCCGGGATCGACGAATACCGCCTGCCGATAGGAGGAGCTGGGCAGCGACGGATCCTGAAAGAGGACGCGGGTGGTTTTGGTTGGGTCGTCGCTGCGCTGCACTCCACTCAAGGGCAGCTCAGGGTGCATTTTCCAAGCGGCCTGCACTTGTTCGTCGAGGGGTCGGGCGGGATGGTTGGACGTGGCGGTGTAGGCATCGTGGTACACCACCTCTTCAATGGTTGGGGCGAAGGCGTAGACCAAGCCGGTGAAGGTGGCTACTGCGATGAAGGGGCCGACCAGCAGGCCGGCTTTAGACATGCAGGTGTCTCGCTCGTTGGCGTGCCGCAAGTCGAGTCTTACGATCTGCTTGTGGCACCTTTCGCGTCAATGTGGGAATGCTCATAGAACACTAGTCGGTTTTCATGTTCAACTAATTCCCGTGAGTAGCCACCTTTTCCCGCAACAAACCAGCGACTTCTTCAGGGTCAGTGGCGTGCGTCAGCGCACGCACCACCACGATGCGCGAGGCGCCGGCATCCAGCACATCCGACACGGTTTCGGTGGAGATGCCACCGATAGCGAACCACGGTTTCGGGGCGGGGTGGGCGTCAATAAGCGTGGCTACCTCGCGCACCACGTCGAGGCCCACTGCCGGGCGCCCCGGCTTGGTGGGGGTGGGCCAGACTGGGCCGATGACTGCGTAGTCGAGCTCGGGGTCAGCGAGGGAGTCGGTAAATTGCGCCACCGAATTGTTAGACCGGCCCATGATTACGTCCGGGCCCAGGATCGTCCTGGCTTGGGTGGGGGAGAGGTCGCCCTGGCCTACATGGAAGACGTCGGCGCCGACGATTCGGGCGATGTCGGCGCGATCATTGACCGCGAACATGCAGCCATGTTCGGCGGCGACCTCGGCAAGCACCTCAAGCGCGCTAATCTCTGCGCGGGCCTCGATCTTCTTGTCGCGCAGCTGGATGATGTCTACCCCGCCCGCGAAGCACGCATGCAGAAATTCGCGGAGATCACCCTGCTCGGTGCGGGCATCAGTACAGAGGTACAAACGGGAAGTCTGAAGGGCATTTAGGCGTTGCGTGCGATCCATAAGTTCTATAGTAGGAGGAAACCGTGGGAGTCCTCGCGCGCTAAGGGGACTGAGAGGGCAGCGTATAATGCCGACCGTTTGACCTGATGCGGGTGATGCCGCCGGAGGGAGAGTTGTGTTAGACGTCGCTATTGTTGGGGGCGGAATAATTGGGTTGTCTACCGCGTGGGTGCTGCTTAAACGCGGATACAACGTGCAGGTCTTCGACCCAGACCCAGCCTCGCAAGCTAGTTTCGCCGCAGCTGGGATGCTCGCGCCCGTCTCGGAAGTAGTGTGGGATCAACCCGGCCTCTACCCGCTAATGCGTCGCTCCCGCGAGCTCTTCCCCGATTTCGCCGCCGCCGTAGCCGAAGAATCCGGCATGGACGTTGGCTACCTACCCTCCGAAACGCTCGTGTGCGCGGGCGACAACGCTGACCGTGTCTACCTGCGAGAACTTATCGAGCTGCAGTCCTCCATCGGCGAAGTCACCCTGCTCAGCGCTCGCGAAGCACGCGCACTGGAACCAGGCCTTGGGCCCGGGGTTGTCGGCGCCGTCCACATCCCCGGCGACCACCAAGTCGACCCCCGCAAGTTCTGCGCCGCCCTGCTGCGCATTCTCGACGACCGCGTGGTGCGCGCGAAGGTAGTGGACGCAAAGCAAGGTGCAATCACCCTCGACGACGGCACCGTGGTGACAGCGGACAAGGTGGTACTAGCAAACGGGCTCGCTGCCACAGACTTCGTAGACCTGCCGCTGCGCCCCGTACACGGCGATGTGCTGCGGTTACGGGTGCCTAAGCATGCCATGCCCCTGGTGAGCCGGACGGTCCGGGCCGTAGTTCGTGGGCGGCCCGTGTACGTCGTGCCACGCTCAGACAACCAGATCGTCCTCGGGGCTACCTCGAGGGAAGATTCGCTGTGGGGTGTGTCCGCGGAAGGCGTTCACCAGCTGCTGCGCGACGCACACCACATCGTGCCAGGTATCTGGGAATGTGAAATCGAGGAAATGACCGCCCGCGCCCGCCCCGGCTCTCCCGACGACATCCCGTTCATCGGAGAAGTATCCCCGGGGCTGATCGTGTCCACAGGTTACTTCCGGCACGGCATTTTGCTTTCCGCGATCGGCGCGGAACTCACGGCTGACGTAGTCTGTGAAAAGCCCCTCCCGACCGATTTTGCGGAGGCAGTTGATGTATTTCGATATGGAATGGAATAGGTCTCATGGCTGTCTACTATGACTACCGCGACAAGGGCATGTGGAGCACCCTTCCCGATGATGCTCCGGAAGCTGATTGGCACTCCTAGGCGCCGTTGCCTACTTCCAACTTTTCAAAAAGGAGAAGAAATGACCACCTTGAATGGCAACCCACACACCCCACCAGCGGGTCAGACGATCGCAGAGTTAGTCCAGGAAGTTACCGGCACCGATAAGGGAGTTGCTGTCGCTGTTGATGGCGCTGTAGTGCCGCGCAGCCGGTGGAAAGCCACCCCGGCAGCCGGGGAGATTGAGATCGTTACTGCAGCTCAGGGAGGTTAGTTGTGCTTCAGTTCGGCACGTTTAGTTGCAGCTCACGCCTCATCATGGGCACTGGTGGCGCCACGTCCCTAGACACGCTGGAGTCCGCCTTGGTGGAATCCGGCACCCAGCTGACGACGGTAGCGATGCGGCGCTTCGACCCCGCCACCGGAAATTCCATCTTTGAGATGTTGCGCCGTAATAACATCGCTGCTCTGCCCAACACTGCCGGTTGTTTCACTGCCCGCGAGGCGGTGCTCACCGCGGAGCTGGCGCGCGAGGCCCTGGAGACGAACCTCATCAAGCTTGAGGTGATCGCCGATGAGGATACGCTGTTGCCGGATGCCGTCGAGCTGGTCGATGCCGCCGATCAGCTGGTAGCGCGCGGATTCGAAGTCCTGGCCTACACCTCCGACGATCCGGCGTTGGCCCGCCGTCTCGAGGAGCTGGGTTGCGTCGCCGTCATGCCAGCCGGCGCTCCGATCGGCACGGGGCTCGGGATCCTCAACCCCCACAACATCGAGCTGATCGTGGAGCGCGCCCGCGTGCCGATCATCCTGGATGCCGGGATCGGCACCGCTTCAGATGCGGCACTCGCCATGGAATTGGGCTGCGATGGCGTGCTCCTGGCCTCAGCGGTGACCCGAGCACATAACGCCGTGCAGATGGCCCGGGCCATGAGGCTTGCAGTGGAGGCCGGTTACCTTGCGCGGGAGGCCGGGCGGATTCCACGTCGTACGCTCGCGCAGGCCAGCTCGAGCTTTGACGGGCTAATCGATGGATAGTCAACAGCTGGGCCGCTATGCCCGCCATCTCACCCTGCCCGGCATCGGGGTCGACGGCCAAGAAAAACTGCTCCAAGCAAAAGTGCTAGTCATCGGCGCTGGTGGCTTAGGCTCTCCGGTGCTGAATTACCTGGCGGCCGCTGGAGTCGGGCACATCACTGTGCTAGACGACGACATCGTAGAGCTATCCAACCTGCAGCGCCAAACAATTCACTCGGAGGCCAGCATAGGGGAGCTGAAAGTCGAGTCTGCGCGGCGGGCGTTGGGGCAGCTGAACTCGTCGATAAGCGTGCGGGCGGTGGGGGAGCGGCTGACCACGGACAATGCGCTAGAGCTGTTTCGCGAGCACGACCTGGTGATTGACGGGGCGGATAATTTTGCGACTCGTTACCTGTCCAACGATGCCGCCGAGCTCACCGGCACCCCACTGGTGTGGGGCACAATCATGCAGTTCAGCGGGCAAGTGTCGGTGTTCGATCCCGCGCGCGGGCCGATGCTACGCGATCTTTTCCCCGACCTGCCCGATGCCGATTCCGTGCCGAGCTGCGCGATCGGCGGGGTGTTGGGCGCGCTGGCTGGCCAGGTCGGCTCGATCATGGTGATCGAGGCCATCAAGCTGCTCACCGGGGCCGGCCAGCCCCTGATCGGGCGCCTGCTGCTTATCGACGCCCTCCAGGCCACCACCCGGACCCTGGAATTTACGCGCGATCCGGATCGCGCGCCGGTGACCTCACTGGCAGCGCTGGAGAATGTGTGCGCGGTCGTGCCGGTGGTCGATGAGCCTATCGGGATGCTCGTGGATGTGCGCACACCGGAGGAATTCGCCGCTGGCAGCATCCCTGGCGCGATCAACGTGCCGCTGGACACGCTGGATTCGTGGGAAGCTCCGGAAGGTCCGGTGACGTTTTCCTGCAAGTCGGGCGTGCGATCTGCGGAGGCGGTGCGTCGCGTGGGCGGGGCGGAACGCTACAGCCTGCGGGGCGGATACGACAAGTGGGTTGCTGAGTTAACCCAGCGCTGAAGCTCAGTCTAAGATACGCTCAAACGCGTGAAACGTATTCGGAGGCTGGCGATGGCGCTAAGCGCTGCGTTGGCTATGTCCTCGGCGTGGGTGGCCCCGGCGTCTGCTCTGAGTAGCGATGACCTACTCTCCAGCGTTGGGGGATACGTTGGTTTGAGTTCGGACCTACACATCCCGGTGCTGGCCACCACGCCACACGGACAGGAACTCGTGACAGTGGGCTCCACCCCGTTTCTGGGCCCGACGATTTTTGCCGCCGACCGAGCGGCAACTGACTATCAGCTCGTTCTCTATCAAGATATGAGCTTGCACCTCGAACCCAGGAACTCGATGGGTGGGGTGGTAAAACTCGCGGAGGGTTTCGACGCTGACGTGCCACGGGAATCTTCCACCGGAGGAGTTGACGTGCCGTATGGTTACTACATTGACGAGCTTCACCCCAATCCCGGCTTTCATGATTACTGCACCTCAGCGCCCAATTACTTCACTACCCCGGGGCTGAACGCGGACTTCCGTGGGGCGTGCGCGCGCCACGACATGTGCATGGAGGACAGCCTCGTGCTCGGCCTCGGGGTTGCCGGCTGCAACTTGGACCTGTGGGACGATATGACCCGGGTCTGCATGAATGTCTATAAAGATGATGAGAACTACCGGGAGCCGTGCCTTGAGACCGCCGACGTGTATTTCACCGCCGTGACCTTGGCTAATATCAAGAAGTTTTAGCCAGGATCATTTCTCGCGAACCGAAACCTAACAGGCTGAGCAACAGCATCGAGATCAAAAAGGTCGCTAGCACGACCCAACGTTTGGACAGCTGCCACCGGTCCAGCGCCGCACAGCCAATCCAAGCTCCGAAGGTGTTCAGGATGACATCATCGACATCGGTAAACCCGAGGGCGAAGAAGTATTGAAGCACCTCGATGAGCAAGCTGATGTTCAAGCAAGTGAGGACGACGCGGCGTCGAAAAGCGCGCCCCGGCCACCACATCGCGAGCAACATCCCCATCGGGATGAATAGGCCGACGTTTGCGATGGCATTCGTGACGGAACCCCACCAGGGAGTGGTGGTGAAGAAGTCGCCGAACGGGATCAGCTCCAGGCGTCGCACGTGATGCGCCTGTGGGTTCCACAAACCCGCAATGACCAGGTGCGATTTCCCGAGCGTCACAGCAGCCAATAGGCAGCTATACACGCCTAGGACGAACGCCACTACATTGCGATGTTTCACGTGAAACCAGCCTAGAGAAATCGCTTGCCTAGGCGGAGGGTAGACGTCATGACCTTGGCATATTTCTCCCGCGAGAGATTTTCCGGGCCACCAATTGGGAGAAGACGCTGCTCCGCAACAGTGCGCGTCTCGGTGAACTTCAGGATCCCTTCAACACCATGCCGACGCCCCACACCAGAAGCCTTCCACCCGCCCATGGGTGCATCCACGGAGGCCCACGCCGCCGCGAAACCTTCGTTGATGTTGACGGTCCCGGCGTGCAGTTGGCGCGCAATTGCTTGTGCCTGCTTCGGCCGCCCCACGACGGCCGCGTTCAGGCCATAATCGGTGTCGTTTGCCTTTTCGACGGCCTCTGCCGCCGACCCGACTGCCTCCACAAAGACCACGGGTCCGAAGACTTCTTCGCGTTTGAGGTGGGCGGTATCGGGGACGTCGATAAGCACGGTGGGCTGGTAGATCTTCCCCTCGGGCGGGGTGCCGCCGGTGAGTACCTGTGCGCCTTTTGCGACGGCGTCTTGCACATATTCGTGGACTTTGTGCGCGTGTTCTGCGCTGATGAGGCTGCCCATGTCGTAGTCCCAGCCGCCGATGCCCACGCGCAGTGCTTTCGTGCGTCGGACGAAGGCGTCGAGGAAGGCATCGCGGAGGGCTTCGGCCACGTAGATGCGTTCGATGGAGATGCAAAGTTGCCCGGAGTTCGCGAAGCTGGCTTGGACGGCGATGCGGGCGGCTTGTTCCGGGTCGGCGGTTTCATCGATGATGAGTGGGTTTTTGCCTCCTAGCTCGGCGGAGTAGCCGATGAGCCGTTCGCCGGCGATCGCGCCGAGTTTTCTACCGGTGGCGGTGGAGCCGGTGAACATGAGGTAGTCGCAGGTGTGGGCGATGGCTTGCCCGACGTCGCTGCCGCTGCCAGGGACGACGTGGAGCAGGTCGCGCGGCAACCCCGCCTGGTAGAGGATTTCTGCTGCTAATTGTGCGGTACGCGGAGTTTGGGTGTCTGGTTTGAGGACGACGGCGTTGCCAGCCATGATCGCTGGGATCGCGTCGGAGATCGCGAGGGAGAGTGGGTAGTTCCATGGCGCGATGATGCCGACGACGCCGATGGGTTCGCGCTGTACCCGCGTCTTCGTCAGGACGGGTAGCGCACCTTTTTTGCTGGTTTGTTTGAGCGCTTTGGGTGCGATTTTGGCGTAGTGGCGTGCGGTGATGGCGACGTCGAGGACTTCGTCGAAGGCGTGGGCGCGTGCTTTGCCGGTTTCGGCCTGGATGGTGTCGAGCAGTTCGGTTTGGCGCGTGAGGATGAGGTCGTGGTAGCGCAGGAGGATGTCGCTGAGTTCGCGGGTGGTGGGTCGGTGTTGTTGGGCGTGGCGGGCTTTTGTGAAGGCGGTTTGGGTTGGGTTGGTGTCCATGTTTGTCGAATGTAGTTGAGGCTTGGGCTTGGCGACGCGGTGTTGGTGTGTGGCGACAAATGGAAAGGCACCCGCTTCGGACGTTTATCGTTCGAGGCGGGTGCCTTTGGGGTTAGCTAGCCGCGAGGGCTAGCTGGCCTGGCTTCCTGGTTGAGGAGGCCAGGGTTGGTGCTTAGTTTTCCTTGCGGCGACGGATTGCGAGGAATGCGCCACCGAGGAGCATTGCTAGCACGCCGGAGCCGAGGATGGTGGCGAGGCTTTCGACACCAGTGTTGGCGAGCAGACCCTTCTTTGGCTGTGCCTTTGCTGGCTGGCCAGCCTGGTCAGCTGGGATGCCCTTCTGGTTTGCACCTTGTGGCATGCCCTTCTGAGGTGCCTGCTGCTGTGGTGCTTGCTCAGCTGGCTTTGCTGGAGCTGGGGCCGGAGCAGGGGCAGGCTGAGCGCCGGTGCCGGAGGAGGTGGAAGATCCGTCGGAGCTCAGCTGCGCGCCGCCGATGATAGCTGCCACAACGCCGGTGCCGATGACTACTGGGAGTACCCAATCAGGCAGTTCGGAGGAGCCGGATGGCTTCTTGTCCGTGACGGTGACCTTGACGGTTTCGGTGTGGATAACCTTGCCGTCCTTGTCCTTGATGGTCACTGGTACTTCGTAGGATCCTGGCTTTGCACCTGCTGGGATCGCGATCTTGATCTCGCCAGTCTCCTTGTTGATGGTGATTTCGCTGCCCGTAGGAAGCTTGGTGCCATCAACGGTGACTTCGCTGCCACCTGGGATCGTGCCTACGTGGGTGACGATGCCACTGCCACCGGCTGGGATGGTGACATCGTTGTAGTCGATGTTGCCTGGAGTGACTGGCTTGTCATCCTTGCCGTCGAGAGGATTGGTACCGTTGTTGACCTCTTCGCCGTCCTTGACGCCACCGTTGTCGGTGTCCTCGTCCTTCGGATCGGTGCCGAGGTCAACTTCGCGACCGTCGTTAAGACCGTCACCGTCGGTGTCCGGGTTCTTCGGATCGGTGCCGAGGCCTGCTTCTTGTCCATCGGTCAGGCCGTCACCGTCGGTGTCGATCTTGTTTGGATCAGTGCCGTTGGTTACTTCCTGGCCGTCCTCGACGCCGTCACCGTCGGTGTCCGAATCCTTTGGATCGGTCTTGGTGTCGTTGACTTCCTTGCCGTCGTTCAGGCCGTCACCGTCGGTGTCCGCCTTGTTCGGATCGGTGCCGATCTTTACTTCGTCACCATCGTTGAGGCCGTCACCGTCGGTGTCCGGGTTCTTCGGGTCGGTGCCGAGGTTGCCCTCTTCGGTGTCGGTCAGGCCGTCACCATCGGTGTCGATTGGCTTCGGGGTGATGATGTCATCGGCTGGGGTCTTGACTGGATCGGTGCCCTGGAGGACTTCGTCACCGTCGTTAGTTCCGCCGCCATCGGTATCCGACTTGGTTGGGTCGGTGTTGTGGATCTTGACTTCGTCGCCGTCGGTCAAGCCGTCACCGTCGGTGTCTGCCTTGTTCGGGTCAGTCTTGGTGTCGTTAACTTCGGTGCTGTCGGTCAGGCCGTCACCATCGGTGTCCGGGTTCTTCGGATCGGTGCCGAGGTTCTTTTCTTCACCGTCGTTCAGGCCGTCACCGTCGGTGTCGGCATTCTTCGGGTCGGTGCCATCGATGACCTCTTGACCGTCCTTGACGCCGTCACCATCGGTGTCCGCGTTGTTCGGATCGGTGCCCAAGGTCTCTTCCTGGCTGTCCGTCAGGCCGTCACCGTCGGAGTCCGTGTCGACTGGGGTAACTGGCATGTCGTCACCTGGGTTGTCAACTGGGTTGGTGCCGTTGGCAACTTCAGCGCCGTCCTTGACTCCGCCACCGTCGGTGTCTGGGTTCTTAGGATCGGTCTTGGTGTCGTTGACTTCCTGGCCATCGGTCAGGCCGTCACCGTCGGTGTCAGGGTTCAGCGGGTTGGTGCCCTTATCCTTCTCCTGACCATCGTTCAGGCCATCGCCATCGGTATCCGAGTTCTTAGGGTCAGTGCCATCGAGGACTTCCTGACCGTCCTCGACGCCATCATCGTCGGTGTCCGGATCCTTTGGATCGGTGCCGTACTTGATCTCCTCGCCATCGGTCAGGCCGTCACCGTCGGTGTCTGGGTTCTTAGGGTCGGTGCCGATTGCATTTTCGACGTCGTCAGACAGGCCATCTCCATCGGTGTCAACCGGGGTCGGTGCAACCACTGGGGTTGGGGTGACCGTGATGGAAACAAATTCAACCTTAGATTGGTTGCCTGCAGCGTCGACAGCCTGAACTGCAACGGTGTAGGTACCTGGCGTGGTTGGGGTGCCCTCGATCTGCTTGGTGTCCGGGTTGTAGGTCAGGCCGTCAGGCAGACCGATAACCGTCACCGTAGCGGCAGCGTCATCGACCTTCACTGGGATGGCGGTGATTGGCGTGTCCTCAGGCACGGTAACTGCCGGGATTGGCGTCACGATTGGAGCGGTGGTGTCGCCTGGCGTTGCGGTTACCGTGATTGGGAAGGTCACTGGCTGCGCTGGGTTACCAGCAGCGTCCGTTGCGGTCACGACGACGGTGTAGTTACCCGGCGTGGCTGGGGTGCCCTCGATCTGCTTGGTGTCCGGGTTGTAGGTCAAGCCATCAGGTAGACCGGTGACCGTCACCGTAGCGGCAGCGTCATCGACCTTCACTGGGATGGCGGTGATTGGCGTGTCCTCAGGAACTGTCACACCGGTGATTGGGGAAATGACCGGAGCGGTGGTGTCAGCCGCAGCAGTTACGGTGACGACGGCCTGAGCGAGATCCGTGGTCTTATCAGGGTAGGTAGCGATTACCGGGACCGTGATGGACGTGCCTGCAGCCGCAGTAGCTGGTGGGGTGATCTTGAGTTCACCGTTGTTTGGGTTGAGGTTAACAGTCCAGCCAGCTGGAATCACGAACGCTGGGTCGACTGCGTAAGTAGTACCCGTTGGCATGGTGTTGTCACCGGTCTGTGGGACGGTGACTTCGGTGCCTGGGGTGGTCTGCGTTGGGGCATAACCTGGATCGTTCAGCGTATTATCCGCCGGAGGTGCGACTTCGACGGTGGTATCGATGTTGTCCACGGACTTGTCAGGGTAAGTGACAATCACTGGGACAGTTGTAGTGTCTCCCACTTGCGCGCGTGCCGGTGGGGTTACCGTTACAGCTCCAGTTGTCGGATCAACCTTAACATCCCAACCTGTTGGCGGGGTGTATGAAGGATCCATTGTGAACGTTGTGCCGGCAGGAAGCTCTAGATCTCCGGTTTGATCGATTGTTATCGGAGATCCGGCGGCCGTTTTACCGTCCTGGTAATTCGGGTTCTCATTGTCGGTTTGCTTCTTCTCAACTGGGTTGAAGACAGCAACCGTGTTCTCTTTCGCTTTGGACTCGTAAGTAACGATTACCGGAACTTCGACAATTTCTGTTGGGACTGCCGGGAGAGTCACCACGCCGGTAACGGGATCAATGGTAGCACCAGCTGGGCCACCCTCGCCAAGGGCAAACACTGCTCCGGCAGGCGCCGCATTCTTCTCAACAACGTCACTGGTTGCAGGGTTGTCAAAGAGCGGAGCTTCGTTGGTAGCAACACCTGTGGCAGGAGCGTAGTAAGGCAGTGGATCAACCGTGGCGATGAAGCTAGCTGCCAAAATCACTCGGCCATCAGTAGCTTTTACACTGGACGTGTACGTTTCATTCTTGGAGAGATCGGTAGGCACCGGGAATGGGCAAGATGGAATAGTCCCCAGTGCATCCGATACGACCTCACACTTGCCAACTACGTTTCCATCCGTGTCCGTCCATTCCACAATGTAAGGCTGATTCGGGACAAGACCTGCAGTTTTGGTCTGGGCGATATCGCCCGGATGCGCAGCATTCTGGGTGGTATCGAAGTTCGTGATCTGGTGGATCGGCATGCCCTGGCGGAGAGCAAAGTTCACATTCTCAACCGTCCATTGAATACCAATCGTCGAAAGCGAGGCGTTTTCATCTATTTTCTGGAACATGTTGTCTTGGAAATCGCGCATCTGTACTTCCACGGCAGTTTCCACTACGGGGTAGACATACATGTAGTCCGCATTAATGTGCTTGGTTTGCTGGTTTCCAGCAAGCCAGCTGCCTTCTGACCAACTTCCCGCGAGCGTTCCGGCCTTGTCAACAGAGACCAAACCGCGATTAGAAGCAGACGTACCGTAAATCCCCTTGAAGTGCAGGAAGTAGTCGCCGTTTACGTTGGTTGTGCCGGTAACGGTTTCTGCGATAGCGCTCTTGCCAGGGTTAGCGGTCTCCCATTTAGCGATGAGGTCCTTTTGCGCAGCCTTAAACTGTTCTCTTGTGTAACCGGAGTTCTGCTTCTTCCAGTTGTCTAGGGCGATGGTCAGTTCGTCATTGAGGTAAGACGCAACGACTTTGACTCCAGGAACGACCTGGTCACCGAGACCAGATTGCATTGCAGGAACCCCGTCGCCAATACCATAGAGGTTTGCCTGGTCCCAGTAGATCTTTCCGCGTACCAAACCACCGATTTTTTCGGCTTCTCCAATGGTGTCAGTTTGCTGCTCCGCCGGTGGAAGTTCAAGGTATGGATCAACCTTGCGCTCGTGGTAGGCGAAGTTGAAATCGACAATCTTGTAGATACCAGCGGTCGAGTTCCACGTTGCAACATAGCGTTGAGCGCCACCACTGAAGACGCGGTCACTTTCCGAAAAAGCCAATGAGTACTTTGACGGATCTGGATTCTCGGTCCAGACGCGGACAAACTGCCCAGCGCCAGCCTGAAAATCGTGGGCTACGCCATTCCAGTCAGTCCACGTAGGAAATACAATGCTGTACCGGCCACTTGCGTCAGTAGTCGTAGAGTAAATCGGGGAGACCGATCCGCCGCGGTTCTTATAGTCGATCCACTGGGCGTACACTTTGACCCCAGCCATAGGCAGGTCTTCTTGCCCCATTTTGGACGGAACGCCGTTCCGGTCCTGAAAAACAACGCCGCTTACGGTCCGGGACCCCTCCCAAACCCCCGTACTATCTACCGCCTCAGCTGTCTGAGCAATCGCTGTCGGTGTTGCACCTATCAGATCAGTTGCAACAACGATTCCTCCCGCAACCATGGCCGAGGACACAGCGATAGCGGCTGCGCTGTTTCGGAATCGATCAAAAATCGATACACCTTGGATGGCGGTCAAGGAAGGCGGGATGCTACGAGTGGTTTTCGTAGTCTTTTTATTCATTGGGCTCCTTCTACCAAATTTCCTGTTCTTAGTTAAGGATTTCCTGAGAGGCTGTGGAAAACTTTCAAGAACATAGGGACATCGCTGATGGTATATCAAATCATCAAATTGCGCACCTTAGACTGCGAGATTTTTCAATGTTAAGAATTAACTCGCACGAACTAGAGTAGAGCATCAGTTAATATAATGAGATGATTGGAGCCGTCCTCTAAGCACATCATCAGAGAAGACGGATAATACGTCACGAAAGCCTGGAGACTTATCGTTCCGCCAGACTCGCACTGAACAATATATAAATTTCAGCTTTTTATTCTGAAAATCAATGTTTTCATCTTGCCTCTCAAACCGGTATTCTCTTCCAGCCTCCGAACATTAGGAAAGCATCGTCCTCATCCTCAGCTGTACTCAAGGCCTATTTGTGCATACCTCATTGTTTGGCGGGCAGAATGAATAATTGCCAATTTGAAACACACCAGATGCAGATTTAGCGTTTTTCTTAAAAGGTCAATCCGTCCACGTGATAGACAAACACATAAGGCGCTACTGGGAGTACGGCTCGTCTCCACTAGCGCCTTATATTGTTGTTTTGCCCTGTGCAAAACGCAGGTGACAAGGGTTACTTCACCACGAGGTTCACCATGCGTCCTGGGACGACGATCTGCTTGACCACCGTCTGACCGTCGATATGCGATGCCACGGCCGTAAGAGCGGCGGCGACCACGTCGTCCTGGCTGGCGTCGGGGGCAATAACAATGCGTCCGCGCACCTTGCCATTGACCTGGACGGGCAGCTCGATTTCGTCGTCACGCAGGTACTGCTCGTCGAAGGTGGGGAAGGATTCGTAGGTGAGGGAATTGTCGTGGCCCAAGCGGGACCAGAGTTCCTCCGCGATGTGGGGTGCCACGGGGCCGAGCATCTGCACGAGTGGGGTGACCGCTGCGCGCGGCGCGCCACCGTTGTAGGTCTTGGTCAAGTAGTTGACGTACTCGATGAGCTTGGCGACCACCGTGTTCAAGCGCAGCTCCTGGTAGTCCTCGGTAACACCCGCAACGGTGCGGTGGAGCGCCTTGAGGTCATCCTTGGTGAGCTCGGCGTCCGAAACGACCAACTCACCGGTCTCTTCGGACACCACCAGGCGCCACACGCGCTGCAGGAAGCGGTGCGCGCCGATCACATCCTTGGTTGCCCACGGCCGGGACGTGTCCAGCGGGCCCATCGCCATCTCATAGACGCGCAAGGTGTCGGCACCGTACTCGTCGCACATCTCGTCCGGCGAGACGGAATTCTTCAGGGACTTGCCCATCTTTCCGTATTCCTGCTTGACCTCTTCGCCCTGGTAGAAGAACTTTCCGTCCTTTTCCTCCACCTCGGCTGCTGGTACGTAGACGCCACGCGCGTCGGTGTAAGCGTAGGCCTGAATGTATCCCTGGTTATAGAGGCGTCGATAAGGCTCGCGGGACGTCACGTGGCCCAGGTCAAAGAGGACCTTGTGCCAGAAGCGGGAGTACAGCAGGTGCAGCACAGCGTGCTCGACGCCGCCTACATAGAGATCAACGCCGCCGCCGTCGTGCTCGTCACGCGGGCCGGTCCAATAGCGTTCGTTCTCGATGTCGCAAAACTTCTCATTGTTCAACGGATCGATGTAGCGCAGCTGGTACCAGGAAGAACCCGCCCACTGCGGCATGACATTCGTGTCGCGCGTGTACCGCTTCGGCCCGTCGCCGAGGTCGAGCTCCACATTGACCCAGTCGGTCGCCTTGGCTAGAGGCGGCTGCGGCTCACTATCCGCATCCTCCGGATCGAAAGACACCGGCTTGTAGTCCTCAACCTCAGGCAGCTCGATCGGCAGCATGCTCTCCGGCAACGCGTGCGCGATACCGTCCTCGTCATACACCACCGGGAACGGCTCACCCCAGTAGCGCTGGCGCGCAAACAGCCAGTCCCGCAGCTTGTACTGCACCTTTTCCTGGCCCAACTGCTTATCGACGAGCCACTGGATCGCCCTCGCCTTGGCTTCGTCCTTGCTCAAGCCGTTGAGATCCAGGCCGTCGTCGTTAGCGGAGTTGACGGCTTCGCCGGACTCTGTAAAGGCCTCTACCTCGATGTCTCCACCCTTAACGACCTCAATAATGGGGAGATCAAACTGTTGAGCGAACTCAAAGTCGCGAGTGTCGTGCGCCGGAACGGACATAATCGCGCCGGTGCCATAGCCGGTCAAAACATAGTCCGCGATGAAAACCGGAATCTGCGCACCATTAACCGGATTGGTTGCATAGCAACCGAGGAAGACACCAGTCTTCTCCTTATTCTCCTGACGCTCCAGATCCGACTTCGCCGCGATCTGCTTCCGGTACTTGGCCACAGCTGCCACTGGGGATTCCTCACCGTTGGTCCAGCGCGGGTCGGTGCCCTCCGGGTAAGAAATGGCGGTGAGCTGATCAACCAGCTCATGCTCCGGCGCCAGAACCATGTACGTTGCGCCGAACAACGTGTCCGGGCGCGTGGTGAAGACGGTGATCTTGTGGCCCTGCGCATCGAAATCGACCTCGGCGCCACGCGAACGACCAATCCAGTTACGCTGCATCGCCTTGACTTTGTCCGGCCAGTCGAGGAGGGACAGGTCGTCGATAAGGCGGTCAGAGTAAGCGGTAATGCGCATCATCCACTGCGAAAGCTGCTTGCGGAAAACCGGGAAATTCCCGCGCTCGGAACGGCCGTCGGCGGTGACCTCCTCATTCGCCAGGACCGTGCCCAGGCCCGGGCACCAATTCACCATCGAATGAGAACGGTAAACCAGGCGGAACTCGTCGAGAGCCTGAGCCTTTTCCTGCTTACTGAGGGTGTTGAAATCCCGGCCGTCCTTGGTCTTTTTGGTGCCAGCTTCGAGCTCATTCTTGAGGTCTGCGATCGGACGAGCCTTTTGTTGGTCGGGGTCGAACCAAGAATTAAAGATCTGCAGGAAAATCCACTGCGTCCACTTGTAATAATCGGTGTCCGTAGTAGCGATCGCACGCCGCTTATCGTGGCCCAAGCCCAAGCGATTCAGCTGACGCTCCATATTATCGATGGACTCCTGCGTCTTAACCCGCGGATGCGTACCCGTCTGGATCGCGTACTGCTCCGCCGGCAAGCCGAAGGCATCATAACCCAGCGTATGCAGCACGTTCTTGCCCTGCATACGGTTAAAGCGCGCATAAACATCCGTAGCGATATAGCCCAGCGGGTGGCCGACGTGCAGGCCGGCGCCGGAAGGGAACGGGAACATGTCCTGGACGAAGAGCTTGTCCTTTGGGAGTTCTGCAGGGTGAGTGGGTGCCGTGCTGGCGGGTGCCGTGCTGGCGGGCGCCGTGCTGGCGGGCACCGTGCTGGCGGGCGCCGTGCTGGCGGGCACCGTGCTGGCGGGCGCGAGGGCGCCGACCGGGTTTGGGGCGTTAAAGGTACCGTTCTCGGTCCAATAGGTTTGCCACTTGGATTCGATCTCGGCGGCCAACGGCGCGCCGTAACGATGCTGAGGGGTGCTTTCGCCTGGATTTGTCATGTCAATAGTGTACTGGCTTCACTTTTCAACGGCGCGTTTGGGCTGGTCGTTCCACAGTGCGGGATTTTCGTCTTGAGCCCGGCCCCTGTGATAGCGGGCCCTTGGCTTGTCGACGTCCGCTGCTAGTCGACGTCCCCCGGGTGCTGGTCGACGTCCCCCGGGTGCTGGTCGACGTCCCCCGGGTGCTGGTCGACGTCCCCCGGGTGCTGGTCGACGTCTAAAAGGCTGCACACTTGCTAGCGCGTCCCTTCGGAGTAGTCGGACTACGCACAATGCCCAACAATCGTGAATAAAATCCCGAAAAAGTAGTCTGACTACGCCGAAGGGACGCGCTAGCAGTTTTGAAGCAAATTCGGAACCCCTTAGAACCAACCCCAACCGAACCAACCCAAACCGATCCAACCCAAACCGAACCAACCCAAACCGATCCAACCCAAACCGATCCAACCCAAACCGAACCAACCCAAACCGATCCAACCCAAACCGATCCAACCCGAAGTTATCCACAAGGTTCCCAAATTCCTGGTTATCCACAAGCGCCGGCAGCCGAATCTTCAAGACCTCGATATCATCTGCGCCATGCGTTTAGATAGTGACAATCGTAAGCCATTTGTCCTGGTCAATAGCCAAAAAGTCCCTCGTAGCAACGAGCGCTTTTGGCGTGGTGTCGCACAAGAAGATTTCATCCGTGTGCATGGGAAGTTCTACGTGGATCGCAAACGTTGGGATCGGTTGCGGACCTGGGAGAAAGAGGAGGCACATGCGTGTGCGGTGGGTTGGTCGTCGATTAGCGCGGTGCTTGTAGGGAGGTCGGCGGCAATCGTCCATGGGCTACCGGTCATTTCTCGGGCGTGGGGCGCGGAGCTGGTCGCCGAACTTAACTATCCCGCCGGTAAGCGGAAGGGAGGGCGACAAGGGGGGATTGCGGGGATACTGTACCGGGGACACCATTTGTCGGAACGCCACGTCCACGCGCTTGGCGACCTCCGGGTGACCTCGAAGGCGCGCACCGTAATCGACTGCGCTCGCTACGAGGAGTTCGAGAATGCGCTGGTCATCGCGGAGGGAGCGCTGCGTCAGAGCCCAAAACTTCGCGCCGAAATCGAGGAACTGCTCAAGGAAATGAAAGGCTCGCCAGGCCTACCAAAAGCGCGACGCGTGCTGCAGTTCGCCGGCACGCAATCGGAGTCGGCCGCCGAATCCCGTGCGAAGGCGCAGTTCATCACCGCCGGGCTACACCAAGAGCACAAGATCAAGCAAAACCCCGAGCTGCTTATCGACGGCACCCGCTATCGACCCGATTTCCTCATCGATGGCTGGCTCATCGTGGAGATCGACGGGATGGAAAAGTATTTCGGCAAGCACCTGCCTCCCGACGAGGCGTTGCGAGCGGAACGGCTGCGAGAGGTGAAGCTGCAGAACGCAGGCTATCGGGTCTTGAGATTTGGGTGGGACGAGCTGGAAGCAAAGTCAGTGGTGGGGGACGTCAAAGCCGCAATCCGTGCTCAACGGCTATCCGTTCCGCTGAGTGCCTGATGGGTGCTGGTGGGTGATTGATCTCGCAACCGCGAGGGCCGACCAACGGCCAGCCGGTCAGCCCACCTCGAAAACAATTTCTCCACACTTGCAACCCCGCATCCCCACAAAGACGAGCAGCTCATCGGCATTCACTGCAAAGCTTGCCAACCTGCGACCTGGGAAAACACCAAAAATAGGTGTAGCCAGGGTCACATTCTTTGGGCTAGTATGCTCCCCAACACCATTAGGTGACCGCGGTCACATCAGACCGCGACAGCACCCCAGCTGGCCCGACCACGGCCATCAGGACCGAAGGATTGGCACACTCATGACTTCTCTACTCGACCCAACCCAAGACCCAACCCGCCGCCCGAATAACTCAGAACTACGGGGCTTTTCCCTGGAAGATCGTTACACTCGCGAGGACGGCACGATCTTCCTCAACGGCATCCAGGCGCTCGCCCGCATGGTGCGAGACCGGGCAGTTCTCGATCGTCGATTAGGCCTTACCACCGGCTCGTTTATCTCTGGCTACGAGGGTTCCCCGCTGGCCGGCTACGACCTTGAGCTCGCCCGCAAGGCTCGCAAGTTCCTTGAACCGTACAACACCATCCACCAGCCGGCCCTGAACGAGGAAATCGGCGCGACCTCTGTGATGGGTTCGCAGATGGCGCAGGTCATCAAGCCTCTCGACGGCGTGACCGGCTACTGGTACGGTAAGGCCCCCGGCTTGGACCGCGCGTCGGACGCTCTGCGCCACGCCAACATGATCGGCACCAGCCCCACCGGCGGGGCAGTAGCGATCGTCGGCGACGATCCCGGCGCGAAATCTTCCACCGTGCCGTGCGCTTCGGAGATGGAGTTGGCAGACCTCTACATGCCGATCCTGTACCCGGCCGATAGCCAAGACATCCTCGATTTGGGTGTTCACGCTGCGCTGATGTCGCGCGTGTCCGGCCTGTGGACTTCCCTGAAGATCTCTGCGCACGTCGCCGACGGTTCCTCCACCGCGCAGGTCAGCCCCGACCGAATCCAGCCGATTTACGGCGACCTCGGCATCAGCCAGCACAAGCCAAGCGGACACCTGCTCGGCAAGAATCTCCTGGCCCTGGAGGAATCTCAACTCACAATCCGGATGCCACGCGCCGTCGAATACGCGCGCCTCAACGGCCTCAACCAGATCCGCGTGCGCACTGGCGACGACCGCATCGGCATCGTCGCTGCTGGAAAAACCTACCTCGACGTATGCTCCGCGTTCCAGCGCATGGGAATCTCCGAGGAGGACCTGAACCGACTGGGTATCCGCCTACTGAAGCTCGGCATGGTTTACCCGATGGATCGCGACACTCTCTACCGCTTTATCGACGGCCTAGACGAGGTCATCGTGGTGGAAGAAAAGCGCGACTTCATCGAGACGATGATCCGCGAGATCCTCTACGACTACCCGCACACCCCGAACGTGCGCGGCAAGACGAACGAGGACGGCTCCGTGCTGTTCTCCCGCTTCGGCGAGCTCGACATCGACTCAGTCACCAACGGCCTGGCCAAGCGTCTGGCAACTAAGCACAACGTCGAAGCCGCGCAGCGCTGGCTGGAGCGCACCACCCCGAAGAAGAAGGGTCCGATCCAGCTTCCGCTGGCTGCTCGCTCTCCTTACTTCTGCTCTGGCTGCCCACACAACTCCTCCACCAAGGTTGCCGAAGGCTCCCTCGTCGGCGCAGGGATCGGCTGCCACGCGATGGTGCTGCTGCAGCCGGAATCGCAGGTAGGCAACGTCGTCGGCGTGACGCAGATGGGTGGCGAAGGCACCCAGTGGATCGGTATGGCGCCGTTCGTGAAGGAAAAGCACTTCGTACAGAACCTGGGCGACGGCACCTTCGACCACTCTGGGTCCCTGGCCGTGCGCGCCGCGGTGGCAGCCGGGGTGAATATCACCTACAAGCTGCTGTTTAACGGCACCGTGGCGATGACCGGCGGCCAGGATCCTGTGGGCGGCAAGAACCTCAACGAGACGCTCAAGGTACTGCAGGCGGAGAAGGTGGCCAAGATTGTGGTCACCACGGATGATGTCAAAACCACGCGTCGACAAGTGCCCAGTGGCGTGCAGGTCAGGCACCGCAACGAGATGATCGATATCCAGCGTGAACTCGCGGAAGTGCCGGGCGTGACCGTCCTGGTGCATGACCAGCACTGTGCCGCCGAGAAGCGCCGTAAGCGCAAGCGTGGCCAGTTTGAGACGCCGAAGCAGCGCGTGGTCATCAACGAGCGCATCTGTGAAGGCTGTGGCGACTGTGGCGATAAGTCCAACTGCCTGTCCGTACACCCGGTTGACACCGAGTTCGGTCGCAAAACACGCATCGACCAGTCCACCTGCAACCTCGACTTCTCCTGCATCGAAGGCGACTGCCCATCCTTCATGACGGTCACCGTCCCCGACGCGGGCGTGCGCAAACAGGGCCTCAACCAGGTGAAGAAGATCAGCGCCCCAGCGCTCGACTTCGACGCGCTGCCTGAGCCGGACCGCGCGAAGGAACTCAGCGCAGGCGAAAGCTTCGGCATGCGAATCACCGGCATCGGCGGCACGGGCGTGGTCACGGTCTCCGCCGTGCTGGCCACCGCAGCTGTTATCGACGGCCTGACGGCCCGCACCGTGGACATGACCGGCCTCGCCCAGAAGGGTGGTGCGGTCGTCTCCGATGTTAAGCTTGCCGCTGGTCCGCTCGAGCAGGCCGCCAAGGTAGGCGCCGGAGAAGCCGACCTCTACCTGTGCGCCGACGGCCTCGTGGGTGCGGATGCCACCCACCTGAAGGTGGCGTCTCCGGAGCGCTCCATCGCGGTGCTGTCTACCGCCAAGGTGCCGACCGGCGAGATGGTCAAGGACACCCGGGTGACCTACCCGCATCTTGATGACATCGCCACCCGAATCGGCAGCGCCGCGCAGCGCCTCATCCAGCTCAATCCAGTGTCCCTGGCGGAGCAACTGTTTGGCGACTCCAACACCGCGAACATGCTGCTCGTCGGCGCGGCGTACCAAGCTGGCGCCCTGCCAATTTCCGCAGACGCCATTGAGGAAGCCATCCAGCTGAATGGGGTAGCGGTTGATCGCAACCTGCAGTCCTTCCGCCGGGGCCGTCAAGCAGTAGCAGCGCCGGAAGCGCTGCAGGCCACCCTGAAGGAAATGCACCCAGAACCGGCGCCGGCATTCACGCAATCACTGGCGGACATCGTCAACCTACGCGTGCTGGAGCTCGCGGAGTACCAGGACACCGAATACGCCCGCCACTACGCAGACCGAGTTGAGACCGTACGGCGCGCCGAAGAAGCCACCGGCCTCGGCAGCACCGCGCTGTCGGAGTCGGTAGCTCGGTACCTTTACAAGCTCATGGCCTACAAGGACGAGTACGAGGTAGCACGCCTGGCCGTCGACCCGGCAGTCGCCAGCGACATCGAAGCCGACTTCGGCGCCGACGCCCGCATCAACATCAAGCTCCACCCGCCAGTGCTGCGCGCCATGGGTCTCGACCGCAAAATCTCCCTCGGCCCCTGGGCCCGCCCAGTACTCAAAGGCCTCGCACACGGCAAGCGCCTGCGCGGCACCCGCTTCGACATCTTCGGCATGACCGAAGAACGCCGCATCGAACGCGAACTAGTCGCCGAATACGAACAGCTTATCGACGCCCTCCTGGCCCGCATCACCACCGGCACCATCGATCAGGTATGGCTGGACAAGGCGGCCGAGCTCATGGCTCTGCCAGACATGGTCCGTGGCTTCGGGGAACTCAAGCTACGCAACGTCGCGGCCTACCGCGAAGCCGTCGCCGTCGCAAAGCAGGAGCTCTTCTAGTTCATTTGCTGCTTTGAGCTTGTTCGGGATTTCTCCCGTCGGACTGTCAGTCTTGACACTTCCGACGGGAGATTCTTGGGTTTAGGGGCTGGTGGGGCGTTTATGGTGGCAACAAGGCTCCCTAGAGGTCGATACAGGCCACCACGCTCGTAATGGACGCGGATACAGTACCGCAAGTAACGGCTCAGACCATGACGAGGGCGCGTGCGGAGATTCTCAAGTTTGATTCCCCTTACCCACTCACTTACCAAGAAGAAGCATTCATCGTCGGAAGCTACATCAAAGTAGCTGTTGAGCCAAAGGCAATCTACCCTGCTATTTGCTACGTTGACACTGCGGTCTTGGTCATTTATCAAGACGGCACCACCGATTTCGCAAGTGGCAAGCTTCCCACTTAGCTTCGGCAACTTAACACCTAGCTTCGTCTCAACCTCAATCCACCCCACTTGAGCTGCGAAAACAACTTAACACTTAACTTAACACCTACTTCCCACATGTGTTATGTTAGGTGTTAAGTTCCGGCAGAAGGGCCAGCGATGCACGAAGAACAACTTGCACAATTAGTCACCAGTCTCCGTACGATCGGCACGGACAATCAGCACATTGAGGTCAAGAGTGGGGTTGGCAAGGAAGTTCTGGATTCTCTAAGTGCATTTTCCAATACCGGTGGGGGACTGATCATTGTCGGACTATCGGAGTCCGATGGCTTCATTCCGGTTCCGAAGTTCAACGCCAAAAGCGCGCATGATCAGCTTATTTCTCGGTGCACGCAACTCACTCCTGCGGTGCGACCAATCATTGACGTCCTTGAGTTCGAAGGCACACCAATCGTCGTTGCCGAGATTCCGGAAATCCTTCCACGGGATAAGCCCTGTTACGTCACTGAACGGGGTCAACTGAAAGGGTCGTACTATCGCGTGGGTGAATCTGACCTCAGAATGTCTATCTACGAGGTCGAGCGCCTGTTAGAGGAGCATGAGCAGCCCCGTTGGGATGAGGAGGCTTGCCCGGGGACGTCGATAAGCGAGCTGGATGCCCAGATGCTTGAGTCTTACCTTGAACGTCAACGCCCCGACCGGCCTCGTACGTTTGCAGACGGCACAGCGACTGCCCTGGAACATCTTCGAGTCACCGTCAAGGAAGAGCTCAGCCTGGCAGCGCTGTTGGCGATGGGAAACGATCCGCAAACCGTTTTCCCTCGACTGACCGTCACGTTTGCCGTTTACCCAGGGACAGAAAAAGGAGACATCCTCAGCGGGGTGCGATTGGAGGAGTCTCGTACGCTGTTTGGGCCGATTCCTGATCTTGTGCAGCAAAGCGTGGAACTTGTACGGAAGAACATGCGCACTTCAGCGCTAATCGACGGCGCATTCCGCACCGATCTTCCCGACTATCCGCTTATCGCAGTCCGCGAAGCCGTAGTCAATGCATTGATGCACCGCGATTATTCCCCACATGCGCGTGGCACTCAGGTGCAGATCAATATGTTCATCGACCGCTTGGAAGTCACTAATCCCGGCGGCTTGTACGGCAATATGACGGAGCACAGCATCCGCACCCCAGGCAACAGCTCCACCCGAAATCAGCGTTTATCCCACTTCCTGGAAAACACCGTTTACCCAGGCGGTGGACTTGTCGCGGAAAACCGGGGTACTGGCATCGCGGTCATCGACAAGTCACTTGAACAGGCGCTCATGCCTCCGGCGGAAATCCAGAATCGGTTAGGCTCTTTCACTATTGTCTTCCGGCGTCGCAAAGTTGCGAAAACCGAACAACACCTCGGTTCTTCTGACTTCGTAATCTTCTACCTGGGGCAACACGAAAGCGCCAGCACCTCCGAGATCGTGAACGCATCCGGTTTCAGCCGCACTGCGATCCAACGAGCTCTCAACCAAGCGATCCACGAGGGAAAGGTGGAAACAACCGAGCCACTCCGCTCCCCGAAACAGCGTTATCGACTGAAGCGAACTTAACACCCAGCTTCGTCACAACCTCGATCCACCCCACTTGAGCTGCGAAAACAACTTAACACTTAACTTAACACCTACTTCCCACATGTGTTATGTTAGGTGTTAAGTTCGACCCTGGCCCCGAATTTCAGCTGCGCAGAACCCGACCACCGCGGCCATGTTTCACGTGAAACATCGCGCTATTTTTGGGCTCGGGCGTCGTCGGCAAGCACAGTGCTGCGCAGGGGCTCAACCGCACACATCGCGAGGGCCGTGAGTGCCCAGCCCGCCACCAAATAGATCACCGCATTGAGCGTGCGGGCCACGATGTTGACCTCTTGCAGCGAGCCCAAGACTACGAACATCATCAACGCGCCAAGCGCAAACCCCACGAGGCTGACCAGGATGATTGGCCCCATGATCTGGCGCAACGCCACTCGAATATGAAAGCTGCGTGGCACACCGAGACGGCTAAGTGCTCGCGTGAGATCCGCGCGCTCGTACACTTCGGAAGCTTGCCCGAGGAGCGTCGATACGGCAGCGATTATGAAGCCGAAGGCGATGGTGAGCATGATGCCGGAGATGACGTCGTTAAACCACAAACTGCGGGTCGGGTCCTGCGTAAATGGCGAAGTGACGCTGCCAGCACCTTTAGGAGACAGCACCAGCACTCCCACGAGGACGCCGTAGAAGGCCGTAGCGGAGGAACGTCGCCAAGCAGCCCGAGCGTCCGTGCTGACCTTGCGGAACCCCACAAAATTTGCTGCCCCGGGCAACAGTGCTGCCAGCCGGAACCACAACTGCAGCAGGAACGGCACCCCAAGATTCAGCACGCTGATCATTACGAACAGCAAGAGGAAAACAGAAACCAGGAAACCCGAGTTGGAGCTAAGCGGCAGGCGTCGCAGAGCAACGAAGCCACCAGCAAGAACTATGATCATCATGACAAGCCGCCACCACCGCAACGCGCGCGGCATCTCCCTCCGCGCAACCCCCAGGGGCGAAACCCGAACCCGCTGCATTCCCCACGCCGAACTGGCCAACGCTAACACCAACAACACCGCGGTAACTACCACGTAACCCCACCACGGCAGCAACAGTTCAGTGGGGGACAGGGGATTATCCTGGAAAGACAATCGACTCCCCAGCGGGGCCGTCAGCAAACTGGCCAGCCCGCCGATCACGATGCCGACCACAGCCTGAAAACCAGTCTCTACCACCGTAATCCCCGTAATCTGTCGCGCGGACAACCCCAGCAGCCGCATCGCCGCCAAGCGCTGCTCACGCCCCGAAGCGCCCAAAACCGCCGCCTGCGAGGTCAACGAAACCAACGCCGGCAGCAAAAAGGCACAAGCAAGCACAGCCAGAAACACATAGGAATCCAACATCGCACCGGGGTCCGGTAAATCCCGCAGCGCAGGAGAAATTTCGCTGAGATCTTGCGAGCGACGATAGAACATCCACGCCCCGCCAGCCACCACGAATGCCAGCCACGAACTTACCGAAAGCGAACAGATCGCCAACCCAGCAACCATCCCCGTCCCAATCCGAGACTTCAGGCTGCTCCGCTGCAGCTCCCACGCCAAAGACACCACGTTCATCGCAGCTCACCACCCATCATGCGGTCATCGTGAATGATGCCATCGCGGATCTCCACGCGACGATTCAACCAGCTAGCCACCTTCGCGTCATGCGTCACCATGATCAACGTAGTGCCGCTGGCAGCAACCAACGAGGTCAACAACTGCATCATTTCATGCCCCGTCGGCTGGTCCAACGCCCCCGTCGGCTCGTCAGCAAAGATCACCGCAGGGTTCGCGACAAGCGCGCGGGCCACCGCCACACGTTGAGCCTGACCACCGGACATCTTCGCCGGACGACGATTCGCCAACTGCGCCAAACCCAACTTCTCCAACAGCTCCAGGGCCGCCCGGCGCGCCCTGCTTTTCGACGACCCCGTCAAAATCATCGGCAACGCAATATTTTCCACCGCAGTCAGTTCCGGCAACAGCTGCCCGTCCTGAAACACGAACCCAAATTGGGTCAATCGGAGTTTGGACCGATGGGCGTCGTCAAGCTGTGCAATGTCACGGCCACCGAACAGGATCGCGCCGGACGACGGCTGCAGAATCCCCGACATGCAATGCAACAGTGTGGATTTGCCCGATCCGGACGGACCCATGATCGCGACGGTTTCACCCTGGCTGATAGACAAATTGATACCCGTGAGAACAGGGGTGGCCCCATAAGACTTGGAGACATCCCGCAAAATGAATTGATTAGACATGCTCCCCATTTCACTCGACCGCGCACCCAGCCACGATGGCGCCCGCACTGATCTTCACAGTAGTGCCAACACTACCGCGCCGAGATTGTGCGCCCGCTAGGGTAGGGGAAGTGAAATGGTTTGGGCGAGGACGCCTGCAGGAAGGCGTGTCAGAAAGCGAAGCTGTCGCGCGCATCGCCCAGCTCACCGCGTCCCGACGCGCCATCGCCGACGCCTACGAAGTCGAACGCCAGCGCATCGAACGCGACCTCCACGACGGCACCCAGCAATACCTCGTGGCCGCGCTCATCAAGCTTGGCGAAATCGAAGCCACCCAAGATAGTTCCATGCCGAATGGAATTCGGGAGCTACTGGCCGGGGCACGCGCGGATCTCAGCGCCGGCTTGGCATCCCTCCGCGAAACCGTCCGTGGCATCCACCCCCAAGTACTCGCAGATCGGGGCCTGGTCGCAGCGCTTAACGACGTCGCCACGTCCCACGGCCCCCACGTCACGATCTACGCCCCACACCCATTACCAGCACTGTCTCCGTCAGTGCTGGCCGCAGGCTATTTCTTCGCAGTGGAAGCACTCACAAACGCGGCGAAACACGCCCCCGGAGCTGCGGTAAACGTGCTCCTCACCGCAGACCGCAACCTCCGCATCTCCGTCGTTGACCAGGGCGAAGGCGGCGCCGAGCTACGTCCCGGCCATGGGCTCAGCGGAATGAAAGAACGCCTCGAAGCCTTCGACGGCACGCTGAGCCTTTCCTCCCCGCGCGGCGGGCCCACCCAAATCATCGGAAGCATCCCCCTACTCCTTGACCGCGGCCAACCAAGCATCCCGGAGGAATCATGAACATAGTTATCGCCGACGACTCCGCCCTCCTCCGCGAAGGCGTATCAGGCCTACTGGAAAGAAACGGCCACACTGTCGTAGCGCGCGCCTCCGACGCCGACACGCTAATCAGCATCATCAACGACCTGGCCGCTGAGGGAAATCTGCCGGACATCGTCATCACCGACGTCCGCATGCCGCCACTCATGGGCGACGACGGCCTCCGCGCCGCCGTACGCCTACGAGCCGACTACCCCGAGCTTTCATTCATCGTGCTATCCCAATACGTCGCACCCGCCTACGCCGTCGACCTGTTTACGCCCACGAGCGGGGGTTCTGGGGGTTCTGGGCGGTCGGGGGTTTCTGGGGTTTCTGGGCGGTCGGGGGCTGGCGTTGGCGTTGGCGGCACCGGCTACCTGCTCAAAGACCGCGTGGCAGACGTAGCAGACTTCCTACGAGCAATCGACGTGGTGGCGAACGGCGGCACCATCATCGACCCAGCAGTAGCTAACGCCTTGATGTCCGCCGGCCGATCAGGACTCGCGGAACTTACGCCTCGTGAACGCGAAGTACTCGAGCTGATGTCCCAAGGAATGTCGAACTCGCAGATCGCAGCACACCTGGTCGTTTCCGGAGCAGCCGTAGCCAAACATGTATCCAACATCTTCCTCAAGCTACGACTCGATCCAGAAGAAGAAAACCGCAGGGTGCGCGCCATTTTGCAGTATCTCGGAGCGGAGATGCGGTAACGGTTGGTGCGGGGCGGAGTCTCGGTCGGGGTGGGCGTCGGGCGGTTTCGGGGACCGGGTCGTCGGCAGGCGTCGGGCGGTTTCGGGGGCCGGGTCGTCGGCGGGCGTCGCTCGTCGGCGGGCTGCGGGCGTCGGCGGGCGTCGCTCGTCGGCGGGCTGCAAACCTTCTATGTCGTCTCTTCGAAGTAGTCGGACTACGCGCAGAGGCCAAAAAATGGCCCAAAACGGGATGTCTGCGTAGTCCGACTACCGCAAGGGGACGACGTAGCGCTTCTGAAGCCCTGAGGCTTGTTGCCAGAACCCCAAAGCAAAGCCCCCGAGCCTCAAACACAAAACCAGCCCCCAGAACCACCAGCGCACAACCCCCAATAGCGCTGCGCACCGACCGAGGCCCGTATTCACTCCTATCTGTGAAGAAACTGGCTACTTTATTCGTATCAACACTCGCACTCTCAACCGCATCCGCGCTGGTCAGCCCGACCAGCGCTCGCGTTGAGCAGCATTGAGCTCAGCAGCGGCAGTTCGACAAGCACCCAAGGCCGTCCGGCGAGTCCGCCGTGCGACGGCGGCGTTTCCCCAGGTCTTGACGTCACGATGATCGGGGATTTGCTCGGCCCAGGCATTTCCGATCACCTGAACGTGCGCTCCGGCGATCTCGGCACCATGGGGCCGATTGGCACTGGCCGTGAGTTCGCGATCATCTTCGGCGATTCTTTCCGCGGCGTTCACCTCGGCGATGGGGAGTGGCTGAGCCCCGTGGGTGCTGTGGCGGAGCTCGACGCGAACGGCAAGATTGTCCTGAAGCGCCCGCTCAACAATAGCTCTCAAATGGAACAACTCATCCGTTATCAGCACAACGACCGTGGGCTTACTCTCCTGCCGTCTGATGTCATCAACGGGACCTTATATTTGCAGGCGATGTGGAACGAAGGCGTCGACACGTTCTTCCATACTGCCGACCCCCAACCGCACATGGCCATGCGGATGGCAGTCCCTGAAAGCGCACCGGAACTCGAAGTGACGATCACCGAGCTAGCTGAACCAACAGATCAGCTAGCGCCGGTGAGCGTGATCCCGGTGGAGTAACGCCCCTACTCGAGCCCGAACGTCAGATGAATCTGCCCCTGCAGGTCAAAGCGCTGCACGCGGACGCCATACACGGGCTCGAGCACCTCAGGGACTAGCACCTCATCAGGGCTGCCGAACGCCACCACCTTCCCAGCTGACAGCACCGCGATCCGCGCGCAGTAGCGCGCCGCCAAATTGAGGTCGTGCAGCACCACCGCCACCGAGGCGTGCACACCTGTGAGCAGTGACAACACCTCGTGTTGATAGCGGATGTCCAAGTGGTTCGTGGGCTCATCGAGAAGGATGTGGGAGCAATCCTGTGCAATGGCGCGGGCGATGAGGACCCGCTGCTTCTCGCCACCTGAGAGGTCCGCGAAGCGTGCGCTCGATGCGCCCAGCATCCCCACCTGCGCCAACGCGCCGTGCACTAACTCACCATCACCTGCGGAAAACCCATGAGGCAAGCGGCCCAGCTGCACCACCTCAGCAACGCTCAAAGACCCTGAAAAATCAGAGTCCGGCTCCTGCACCACCACGGAGACGGTGCGGGCGATGTCTCGGCGGCTCATAGTGTCGAGGCTGCGGGCGTCGATAAGCACCGTGCCTTGGGCGGGCAGGCTGCCGTAGAGGGCGCGCAGGAGCGTCGTTTTCCCGGAGCCGTTCGGGCCGACAAGGCCGAGAGTTTCGCCGTGGGGGAGGTCGAGGCTGACCCCGTCAACGACGACGTGGCTGCCATAGGAAACCCGCAGTTCTTGGCCAGAAATCACGGGACGAACCCCTGGAGCTTTTCCAAACCCTGGACCGAGAGGGGAGTAGGGGGCTCGGAAAAACCCATGAGCATCGGCATGATGCGACCCTCGCGGACCGCCGTGATGGCCGACGCGCCGGGAATGTCGCGCACCGCCTGCGCCACCACGTCCGGGTCCCCGGCGGAATACAGGGCGACGATGTAGTCCGGATTGCGGTCGACCAGGGATTCGGCGCTGATCTCGAAGACGCGGTCGGGGGTGTCGGCGTAGACGTTGGTGCCACCGACGCCGGTGATCAGCCGGTCAGACATCGAACTCGATCCGTAGGCGTAAGTCACTGCGCCACCGACCTCGGGGTAGAGGAAGGCGACTTTCGCGCCCGTCGGCGCGGGGGCTTGCCTCGGGAGGCGTTGTTGCAGCTCACGGATGTATTCCTCGGCACGCTCCTGCTTTCCGAACACCTCGCCATACATGCGGACCTCCGCAAACGCGTCCTGGAAATCGGCGTCCGGCACATCCCCGCAGAACGCTTCCTCCTCAAGCAGCGGCACGCCGGCCTGCTTCATCGTCTCGCGGTTGACGGTGTCCGACATGCCGATCACCAAATCCGGGTTCTTCTCCAGCACCGCTTCCCTCGAAATCTGCAGGTGGCCCGTTGGGTCCAGCTTGTCGCTTATCGACGCCACCTTGGCCAACGCCTCCTGCTGGCCTGGGCCATAATACTCGGCTGGGAACTGTCCCGCCCGCGCCACCACCTTGTCCATGACACCCAGCTGGTACAGCGTCTCCACGGCGGCGTTCTTCAGCACTACCACCCGCTCCGGAGATTTCTTCAACGTCACCTCCTGCCCACAGTTGCGCACCGAGATCTGCGCCTGCTCCTCCGCGGTACTGCAAGCAGCGAGACTAGCGCACAAGGCCACTACGAGTAACTTACGCATGCATCTTCCTCACTAGTAACAACAAGAACGGGGCGCCGACAATCGCAGTGATGATGCCGATCGGCACCTCCTGCGGAGCCAACACCACCCGGGCCACCACATCGGCCCACAACAACAAAATCGCCCCCAACAGCGCCGCGACCGGCACCACGAACCGATGCGCACTGCCCACCAACCGACGAGCGAGATGCGGAATCACCAGCCCGATAAACCCGATGGAGCCAGCCATCGCCACCACAGTGCCGACCACCACGCACACCACTGCCAGCAGCCCCGCGCGCAGTCGGTCCGGATTAATTCCCAAGGTCAAGGCGGTTTCGTCGCCGGATGCAAGGGCGTCGATACGCGGGCCGAGACCGGCGGTGAGGGTGGCGGCCAACACCACCACCACGCCCGTAGCAGTCAACTGTGGACCCCAGGCCGCCAGCCCCAGCGACCCCAGCAGCCAAAACATCACCGAGCGACTCGCCTCCGCGGTATCCGCCGCAAATACCAAAAAACTAGTCAACGCCGACAGCGCATAACCCACCGCGACACCAGCCATCAACAGCCTTGTCGACGTCATCCGCCCCACCCCACGCGCGATGGCAAAAACCAACGCGCTGGCCAACGCAGCACCCACAAAAGCGCTGCCCTGCAGACCAAGACCAGCGCTCGCACCCATCGTAATCGCAATCGCCGCGCCACAACTCGCACCCGAATTCACCCCGATGATGTACGGGTCAGCCAGCACATTGCGCACCAGCGCCTGCAGAATGACACCCGCCAGCGCGAGACCAGCCCCCACCGCGGCCGCGAGGAGAGCGCGCGGGGTACGCAAAGCCCATATGATCGTCGCGTGCGGGGTCGAGGTGTCGCCACCGCTGCGCAGCACGTGCCACACCTGGCTGGCACTGATGTCGACCGGCCCAGCCATAATGGCAGCGACTAGGCTTATGAGGAGGATCGCGGCCAGGCAGATGGCTACACTGACGGCGCGACGTCGACTAGCAGAAAGCGCTGTGACCACTTCATTCACAGTGTCTGACGATATCAGTCAAATACTCAATTGAACATTAAAGTGAGAAAGGGCACTCGAAATGACAGGAGACCCCACGCAGGAACGCCAGCTTCCCGACGCGCGGGAGACGCCCCTGCCACTCGCCGACGAATGGTCCCCCATCTTCAAACTCCTCGGCGACCCCTCCCGCCTCCGACTCCTCCTCGCCATGCACTACTGTGGGCCGGCCAACGCCACCGTCTCTGAACTGGCCGAACTCACCTCGCTGCGCACCGCGACCGCATCCGCGGCGCTTAAGCACATGGAAGCCAACGGAGTCGTGGCGGCGGTGCGGTCCGGCAGAGAGGTGCGCTACCGGCTGATCTCTGCCCCCGTTCACGAGCTCCTACATCACCTTGGGGGGACGCACCGGCATTAAGGGTTAGGTTTTGGGTTGCTTGGGGCTCGGCTGGAGTTGTACTGTCGGCATCTTTTTACTGCACACGTGCTAGCGCGTCCCCTCGGAGTAGTCAGACTACAACGAAGGCCCAAAAACCGTGAATAAAAACCGATCTAGGTAGTCCGACTACGACGAAGGGACGCGGTAGGGGATTTGAAGCAATTCGTGGGCGGCTTACCCGACCGACAACACCTGCACGAGCCTAGGAACAAGAAAATCCCGCCCACACCGTGGACGGGATTTCAACGAACCTGCTGGTTAAGAACGCGCGATCGAGCCAGCAGCCGCAGCACCAGCGCTAGCCTCAGTCCGATCACCAAGCGTGCCGCGCGCGAACTTGTTGACCATCATCGCGATGGCGCCGTCGCCGGTGACGTTGCAGGCGGTACCGAAGGAGTCGATCGCGATGTAGGCGGCGATCATCAATGCAACCTGGGAGTCATCGAATCCGAGGGAAGACTGCAACAATCCGACTGCAGCCATGATGGCACCGCCGGGGACGCCGGGGGCGGCGATCATCATGATGCCGAGCAGGAAGATGAAGCCCATGACCTTGCCTACCGATATGTCCATGTCCGACATAAACAGGATGGACAAGGCGAACAGCGTGATCTTCATCATCGAGCCGGACAGGTGGATGGTGGCGCACAGCGGAATCACGAAGCCGGCCACCGATTCGGATACGCCGTTCTTCAGAGCCGACTTGTACGTGACCGGGATGGTCGCAGCAGAAGAGGACGTTCCCAAAGCCGTGCCGTAGGCCGGCAGCATGTTGCGCAGCGCGACGAAGGGGTTTCGGCCGGCGATTACGCCCGCGCACAGGAACTGCAGGATCAAAACAACCCACGTCATCGCGGTAGCCAGCAGAAGCACGGTGCCAAACGACGTCAACGTTTCCACCAGGTTGCCATTCATCCCCATAGAGAGGAAAATGCCGAAAATGAAGACTGGCAGCAGCGGGATCACGAAGACTTCGATAACTCTCATGATGACGTTGCGTAGCTGGTCGGCGGCGTCGTAAAGCGTGTCCGACTTCACGGCCGTCATGCCAAGCCCCACCGTGAAAGCGAGGAGCAGGGCTGCCATAACCTCCATCGGTGCGGGCATCTCCACCTCGAAGTAGGGGGCGAGGGCGCCTGCGTCGATATCCGCGGCTTGCGGAGTCCCATGTTGGAGGATGTGTGGGTAGAGCAGCTTGGCGGTGCCGAAGGCGAGGAGCCCGGACAGGATCGTGGAGACGTAGGCGATGCCGGTGGTCACACCGAGCCACTTGCCGGCGCCCTTCCCGAGCGACGCGATCGCGGGCGTGATCAGCGCGAAGATCAGCACCGGCACAAAGAAACCGAGGAAATTCCCAAAGAGCCCGTTAAAGGTCACGAAGACGCGAGCCAGCGGGGCGGGGAAGAACAAGCTGCAGATAATACCGAGGATGATCGCGACGATCACACGAAACAACAAGGATTGTGTAAGTTTCATATTTTCTCACTTCAGCTGGGCGAAAAGGTACCGTCAGCTTATGCAGGGGTCCGCAATTTATGCAATATTGAGCTCGCAGGCAGAGGGCCTATGATATATCCATGATCATTTCCGCACTTCTCCTCCTGCTATCCGCGCTGGCACTCATCGTCGGCGGTCTTGCCTGGTCCCGACGTCTCCCCGGCAACAGCGTGATCGGCCTGAAGGTCAAGGAAGTGCGCACCTCCCGCGAAATCTGGGACGCCGCCCACGCCGCCGCCGGACCGTTGTGGGTGCTCGCCGGCGCCATCCTCGGGTTCACCGGCCTGCTCACCTTGCGTATCGACGGCGCGCTGTCCTGGACCCTCGCCGCCCTGGCTGGCATTATTGCGCTGGTTCTCGCGGGCGCCGGAGCCAACTTGGGTGCCAAAGTCGCCACCGCTGTCGCAGCCGAGTGCGAGGACGAAGGATGCTCTTCCGGGTCATGTAACTGTGGCTCCGCCCCTGCTGCTCCAGAAGTAGATGTAGCTGCGCTGCGGGCGGCGATGCGCAACGCGGACGTCGAATAGCCTGGCAAGTATGCCAACCCCCGATTTTATTGTTCAACTCCGCGCCAAAATTGAACATGCGGAGCTATGGCTGCCCGGAGTGACGGCCATAGTGTTGCGCGGCGATGAGGTGCTGCTGGTCCGGCGGGCCGACAATCGCGAATGGACGCCGGTGACCGGGATTTGTGACCCGCGCGAGCACCCCCACGAGACCGCGATCCGGGAATGCCTGGAGGAAACCGGCGTAGCAGTAAATATCGAACGCCTACTGTGGGTGCAGGCCGTGGGCCCGGTGACGTATCCCAATGGAGACGTGGCGTCCTATGTGGATACCACCTTCCTGTGTTCTGTTGCGGCCACAAGTGGGCCGGCCATGGTAGGAGATGAGGAAAACCTCGAGGTCAAGTGGTTTCCCGTGGCCCAGCTGCCGCCGATAAAGCCGCGTTTTCGGGAAGCAATAGCCCACGCCGTGGCCGGGGAAGAACCCGGGTGGGGGTCACGCCCTTCCGAAGTACGCTGAAATTCCTTTCAATGTTGAATGAAATCGCCCGGCTGAAGCGCGGTGGGGTACGGCGGGGGAGGGTGCGGTTGCGCGCGTCGAGTAGCTTATGTAGTCTAAGCCACATGTCTTACTGCGCAATCCAGAACTGGTGGTGGCCCCAGCTAGCGGGCCACTAATTCGCGAACGGCAGATTAACTGGCTCGCACCCGATACACATCGGCGGCGGGCTTTTTGTTTTCCCTGGCGCCGATACCCACCCCGGCACCAAGAAAAGGAAAACACCATGAATGTTTCACGTGAAACGCTGCTCCCGGCTTACTTCGGCGAATTTGGCGGTCAATACGTCCCCGAAGAGCTCTACCCCGTGCTTGACCAGCTGGAACGCGCCTACGTTAATGCGATGCAGGACCCGACTTTCCGGGCCGAGCTCGACGATCTTTACCGCAATTACCTGGGGCGCCCCACCCCGGTGACCGAGTGCCGCAACCTGGGTAACAACAAAGTACGGATCTTCCTTAAGCGCGAAGACCTCGTGCACGGTGGAGCACACAAAGGCAACCAGGTGGTCGCGCAAGCCCTGCTGGCGCAGCGCCTCGGGAAAACCCGCCTGATCGCCGAAACCGGCGCCGGCCAACACGGCACCGCGACCGCCATGGTGGCGGCCCTGTTCGGCATGAAGTGCACCATCTACATGGGCGCCCGGGACGTCGCTCGCCAACAGCCAAATGTATACCGAATGCGCTTGATGGGAGCCGAGGTCATCCCCGTAGACGACGGTGGCAACGGCCTCGGCAACGCCATCGACGTCGCCCTGCAGGACTGGGTGCAGTCCTACGAGGACACCCACTACCTCCTCGGCACCGCAGCCGGCCCACACCCATTCCCAACCCTGGTGAAAGAGTTCCAAGCCGTCATCTCGCGTGAATCCAAGCCTCAGCTACAGGAACGCATCGGCAAACTTCCCGACGTCGTAGTGGCCGCCGTCGGCGGTGGCTCCAACGCCATCGGCGCATTTGCCGAATACATCGAAGAGGAAAGCGTGAACCTCGTTGGCGTCGAACCAGCAGGCGAAGGCCTCGACTCCGGCAAGCACGGCGCTCCGCTATGCCGCGGGAAGATCGGAATTCTGCATGGTTCGCGCTCCTACATGATGCTGCAGGCCGACGGCACTGTCGGAGAGTCTCACTCCGTGTCCGCAGGCCTGGACTACCCAGGTGTCGGCCCGGAGCACGCGCACCTGCTCAGCACCGGCCGCGCCCAATATGTGGGCATCACCGACGCTGAGGCCATCGAAGCATTCCGCTTGCTGAGCCGCAAGGAGGGCATCATTCCGGCACTGGAATCCAGCCACGCGCTGGCCTATGCCCTCAAGCTCGCCGAGACCGCAACCGAACCGATGAACATCTTGGTCAACCTGTCCGGCCGTGGCGACAAGGACGTCGATTACGTCCGTGGCATCCTCGGCGACCTCCCCGTAACCGAACCCGTGACCGACGAGCATATGCGTCGCGCTATGCAGAACTTCCACAAGGCGCTATGAAAATCAAAGTAGCTTACCCCGATCCCGAGGGTCCCAACAGCCTCAGCAACTTGCGGGACGCCATCGCGCTGTTGGAATCCGCGGACATTCACTCCAAGGAAGGGCTCCAATCACTCGCGGTGCTCCAATCCGCTGCGCGGATTACCTGCCACGGTCAAACCGTCACTGTGACAGGACATCCGGAGATCATCGACTTTTTAGATGAGCGCCTCTCTGAATTCGGTAGCGAAGGGAAGTACACCTTCGCGCGCCCCAACACACCAACCGAACGGGAGCGTCTCACCGAACGTAGCAACGTCGAGGTGCTCCGTCTCCTCCAGCAGCGGGACCCGGATGCGTTGCTCGTCGGCGGGTTCGCCTTCGACTACATCGAGACCTTTGAAGAGCTACCGCATGTTTCAGGGGAGGGGATTGCCTACCCGGACTACGATTTCGTGCTCGCCGAAGTCTCGCTCGAAGTCGATCACCAAACCCGCACCGCCGTGATCAACGGACCAGCCGACCAACTCGGCCACTTCCAACAGCAACTGCGCCAAACCCACCCGATCGCGCCCGCCCCACACCACGAAGCCACCTCCATCACGGACGAGGAATTCGGGTCGCAGGTCACCGCGCTACAAGAGCACATCCACGCGGGAGACATCTTCCAGGTAGTGCCTTCCCGACGCTTCGAGGTGCCCTGCGACGACGCCTTCAGCGCCTACCAGCGTCTCAAAGCGATCAACCCGTCGCCCTACATGTTCTATCTGCGTGGAGAAGGCTACGAACTGTTTGGCGCCAGCCCCGAATCCAACCTCAAATACACAGCCGCCACCCGGCGCGTAGAGCTCTACCCAATCGCTGGGACGCAGCCGCGGGGTGCCACACCAGAGGAGGACATTCGCCGAGAGTTGCTGTTGCGCACCGATGCGAAAGAGATCGCGGAGCACACGATGCTGGTTGACCTCGCGCGTAATGACCTAGCGCGCGTCGCAAAGCCGGGCACCCGGGTGGTGGAGAAGCTTATGCAGGTGGATCGGTACGCGAAGGTCATGCACTTGGTGTCGTTGGTGGCCGCGGAACTCGACGAGGACCTGGATGCGTTGGATGCTTACCGAGCCTGCATGAACATGGGCACGCTCACGGGTGCGCCGAAGCTGCGCGCAATCGAGCTGCTGCGGGGCGTGGAACAACGTCGCCGTGGGGCCTATGGTGGGGCGGTCGGCTACCTGCGGGGTAATGGCGATATGGATACCTGCATCGTGATCCGATCCGCGTACGTGCAAGACGGCGTCGCGGTGGTGCAGGCGGGCGCGGGCGTGGTGCGAGACTCCGTGCCTGCCCTCGAGGCCGCCGAAACGCGCCACAAAGCCGCCGCTGTCCTCCAAGCGTTGGGAGCCTAAATGATCCTGGTAGACAACTTCGATTCCTTCACCTACAACCTGGTGGATGCCTTAAATTGCCGCACCGTGGTGCGCAACACCATCGCCCCGCAGGCGCTTTTAGACATGAGCCCGGAACTCGTGGTGCTATCGCCTGGGCCGGGGCACCCCCGCGACGCCGGCAACCTCATGTCGATCCTCGCCACCTGTCTTCAAGAGGGGGTGCCCGTACTCGGTATCTGCCTCGGCTTCCAGGCCATCGTGGAACACTTCGGCGGCACGGTACAGCGTTGTGGCCCGGTGCACGGCATGCGCAGCACCTTAACCGGCACCCCGCTTTTCGACGGCCAGTCGGTCGCCCGCTACCACTCGCTGGGCGCCACCAGTGTCCCAGCACCCCTCGAGGCGCTCGCCTGGGCCGACGGTGTGGTCATGGCGGCCAGCGCCCCGGGCGTACTCGGGTTACAGTTCCACCCAGAATCGATTCTCACAACCAACGGCCCGGCCATCCTCAATGCCGCCATCAAGGAGCTTTCATGATCTATCAATACCTCGATCTCACCGAGCCCACGATCGAACAGGCCCGGGAGGTGTTCACCCCCCTGACGATCGGTGAGTACGACGACGTCCTGGTCGCCGCCCTGCTCGCCACCATCCGTACCCGCGGCGAGACCCTGGCGGACATCGCCGGTGCGGCCCAAGCTTTCCTCCATGCCGGCCGGCCATTCCCCGTGACGGGGGAGGGGATCCTCGATACTGCAGGGACCGGCGGCGATGGCGCTAACACGATCAACATTTCGACCGGCGCGTCGCTCGTGGCTGCGGCCGGTGGCTGTCGCCTGATCAAGTGTGGCAACCGCTCAGTGTCCTCAAAGTCCGGGTCCGCCGACGTGCTCGAGGCACTCAACATCCCGCTCGACCTCGACGTGGACCGCGCGGTCCGGCAGTTCGAGGCCAGCAACTTCACCTTCCTGTTCGCCCCGGCCTACAACCCAGCCGTGGCGTATGTGCAGCGAGTCCGCAAAACCCTAAAGGTACCCACCCTGTTCAACACCCTCGGGCCACTACTCAGCCCAGCGCGTCCCGAGTTCCAAGTGATGGGAATCGCCCGCCCCGAGCTCGGCCCACTGATCATCGAGGTAATGAAGTTGCTGGGTCGAAAACGCGCGCTGGTCATCCATGGCGCTGGCACCGATGAACTCGCCGTGCATGGGCCAACCCACATCTGGGAGCTTGCCGACGGGCAGGTCTCGGAGTACACGGTCACCCCGGAACAGTTGGGCGTCGATAAGCACAGCCTGGAGGCGCTGGCAGGTGGCGACGGCACCCACAATGCCGGCCTGCTGCGCGCTGTGTTTGAGGGGCGCGCGCCACGAGCGCACGAGGATGCGATTGTGGCGAACGCGGGCGCGATGTTCTACGTCACAGGTCGTGCCGAGAGCCTGGCCGCCGGTGCCGAGCAGGCCCGTAAGCTGCTAAAGTCCGGGACGGTTGCCGCGTGGCTGAAACAACATGAGGAGGCGGATTACCGTGCCTAGTATTCTCGATCAGATTGTCGCTGAACGCCGGTTGGACAGCTTCCCGGAGGTGGGGGAGTTGGTGGCGTCGACACGCTCGCTGGAGGCCTCGCTGCGCCAGCGCAACTTCATCATGGAGTGCAAATCCGCCTCGCCCTCCAAGGGGGTGCTGCGAGCTGACTACCGCCCACGAGAGTTGGCCCGAATCTACTCCCAATACGCGGGTGGCATCTCCGTGCTCTGCGAGCCACGATACTTCGGAGGTTCCTACGAGCACCTCGCCACGGTTGCCGCCTCCACGCACCTTCCCGTACTGTGCAAAGACTTCATCGTGCTGCCGGAACAGATCCGGGCGGCTCGCTACTTCGGCGCGGACGCGATCCTGCTCATGCTCTCCGTGCTCAGCGACGACGAGTACCGCGAACTCAGCGCGCTAGCAACCTCACTCGGCCTAGATATCCTCACCGAAACGATGTCGGTAGCAGAAGTCGAACGGGCTATCGCCCTCGACGCGCGCATCATCGGCATCAACAACCGCAACCTACACGACCTCAGCGTCAACCTCGACCGCACCCGCGAGCTCGCACCGTTCATCAAAGATCGCCTCATCGTCTCCGAGTCCGGTATCGCCAACTACCAGGACGTGCGAGAGCTCAGCTCGCTTGTCGACGCCTTCCTGGTCGGCTCCTCCTTGTCCGGCGAGACCGACGCCGATGCCGCAGTACGACGCCTCGTCTACGGCGAGAATAAGGTCTGCGGACTCACCTCGGCCGGAGCTGCCCAAGTAGCACGCGCAGCAGGGGCGGTCTACGGAGGTTTGATTTTCGCCGATTCACCGCGCCAAGTTACGGTCCAGCAGGCTCAAGAGATCATGAGGGCGGAGCCAGAACTAAAGTATGTGGTTGTTTCACGTGAAACATGCGAACTTCCCGGCGCATACGCGGTGCAACTGCACGGCCCGTACCAAGGCTCTATCGAGGCCGAGCTCGACTACGTGCGCAGCCAGCCCGGCCGAGTCTGGCGAGCAGTAGATATGACCAGGGAAGGCGCCGTCGACCTAGCTATCACACTTGCCCCGGAAGTTGACCGGCTAATCCTCGACACCGGCAGCGGGGGAACAGGCGCAACCTTTGACTGGTCCGTGATACCCGATGACATCAAGCACAAAGCGCTCCTTGCCGGCGGGATCGGACTCGACAACATCGCCGAAGCCCTTGCCGTCGGCTGCGCTGGGCTCGACCTGAACTCGCGCCTCGAATCCACCCCGGGCACCAAAGATCCACACCTCATCACCGCAGCATTCCACACGATCGCGAAAGGCTAACCCATGACTCTGCTACCCGCATACTTCGGCGAGTTTGGCGGACAATATGTTCCCGAAGTCCTCATCCCTGCCCTCGACCAATTGGAGCGCGCCTTTGTCGACGCAATGGAGGACCCCACCTTCCACGAAGAACTCAGCGGCTACCTCCGCGACTACCTTGGACGGCCAACGCCCCTCACCGAATGCGCCAACCTCCCCCTCGAGGGCAACGCCCGGATCTTCCTGAAGCGCGAAGACCTGGTGCACGGAGGGGCACACAAAACCAACCAGGTGATGGGGCAGGCCCTATTGGCCAAGCGCATGGGCAAGACCCGCATCATCGCCGAAACCGGCGCCGGGCAGCACGGCACCGCCACGGCGCTCGCTTGTGCTCTCCTTGGGCTAGAATGTGACATCTACATGGGCGCAGAAGACGTTGCCCGCCAACAACCTAACGTCTACCGCATGCAGCTGATGGGCGCTCGCGTGATCCCGGTAGACAACGGCTCGGGCACGCTCAAAGACGCCGTGAACGAGGCACTACGCGACTGGACCGCCACCTTCGAAGAATCCCACTACCTGCTCGGCACCGCCGCCGGCCCGCACCCATTCCCGACGATCGTGCGCGAGTTCCACCGGGTAATTTCCCAAGAGGCCAAAGCACAGCTGGCCGAGCGCATCGATGGCCTGCCGGATCTCGTGGTCGCGGCCGTCGGCGGTGGCTCCAACGCAATCGGCATGTTCGCCGAATTCATCGACGAGCCTGAGGTCGAATTGGTCGGCGTTGAACCCGCCGGGCTGGGCCTGGATTCCGGCAAGCACGGCGCCACGATCAACAACGGCCAGGTGGGCATCCTGCACGGTGCCCGCAGCTACCTCATGCGCACCGCCGAAGGCCAGGTGGAGGAGTCCTACTCGGTCTCGGCAGGACTCGACTATCCGGGCGTCGGCCCGCAGCACGCCCACCTGCATGCCACTGGCCGCGCACAGTACGTCGGCATTACCGACGCCGAGGCACTCGAGGCCTTCCAGCTGCTTTCCCGCACCGAAGGCATCATCCCAGCCCTCGAGTCCTCTCACGCGCTCGCATATGCGCTCAAGCGCGCTGCCACCGCTGATCCGAACAAGGAACCGCTGACGATCTGCGTGTGCTTGTCCGGACGAGGCGACAAAGACGTTGACCATGTTCGCCGCACTCTAGGAGAAAACTAATGACCCGTTACGAGTCCATGTTCACCCGCCTCACTGCCGCCAATGAAGGGGCCTTCGTTCCCTTCGTGATGCTCGGCGATCCTTCCTACGAGGAGTCTCTTCAAATCATTCGGGTTCTGATTGACGCGGGTGCCGACGCTCTTGAGCTGGGCGTGCCCTTTTCGGATCCCGTCGCCGATGGGCCCACCATCCAGGCCGCACACCTTCGCGCCCTGAATGCTGGTATCACCCCGACGCGTGCCCTAGAGCTCGTCGCGGCCGTACGTGCCGAGTTCCCAGAGATCCCGATCGGATTGTTGATCTACGGCAACCTGGCCTTCTCCATGGGGTTCGAGGAGTTCTACGCTGCCGTTGTCGCATCCGGTGCCGATTCCGTCCTGATCCCGGACATCCCCATCCGCGAATCCGCGCCATTTCGAGCTGCCGCCGAAGCGCACGGCGTAGACCAGGTCTTCATCGCGCCTCCGCATGCATCCGAGGAGACGTTGGCGGCGGTCGCAAAGCATTCCCGAGGCTACATCTACGCGGTCTCTCGCCTGGGCGTCACCGGCACCGAACGGGAAGCATCCACCGTGGGATTGCGTGTTTCACGTGAAACATCGGTTCCCACGCTGCTCGGCTTCGGCATTTCCACCCCAGAGCACGTCCGCGCTGCGCTGGACGCTGGGGCTGCTGGCGCAATCACCGGGTCCGCGATCGTTAACCTCATCAACTCAACCCCAGATTGGGAGCCAGCGGTGCGCGCATTTGTTGGCGAGATGAAAGCCGCAACTCGACACTAACCCCGCTACACTGAGCTCATGTCGAAGTTTCTAAAGGCTACCGGCCGCGAGCTCACCGAATGGCGCGCCCTCCTAGAAGACCACCTCGGTTCCGCCTCCGAGGTCCCACACCAGGAGATGGCGCGCTTCGTCGTATCTCAGGGCGTCTCCGACTGGTGGGCGCAGTCGCTCGCGGTGGCCTTGGAACAAGAAATCGGCCGGCGCGTAGTCGGTCAGACCTGCGCCGGAACATTTTCCGCCAACGCCTCCAAGACTATCGCGGGGGACTGGCTCGCACTTTTCGACGCCTGGTGCTCCTTTGCTCTGCAATGGCCGGAAGCCTCCACCTCTGCCACAGAAAAGTGGCGCTATTGGCGAACTCCTTGGCCGGACGGATCGAAGGTTGTGGTGACCTGTCAATCGCGCACACCCGGCAAGGTAACCTTCGCTGTGAATCACGATGGCCTAGCAGACAATGTTTCACGTGAAACGATGAAGACATTCCGGCGGGAAAAGCTCGCCGAATTCGCAGCCGGCTGTTGAGAATTTAACCCCACGGAATTGAGCGTGACGCTACGTCACGGTGTTCATTGAGGGTCTACAAGTCAAAGAGCTGGCGGAACTAAACGGAACGACCGTCCGCACCATCCGTCGTTACCACCAGGTCGGGCTGCTGCCGATTCCCGAGAATGTTGGTGTGCGCGAGTATGGATTCCCGCATGTCATCCGTCTTGCCCGCATTAGGTTCCTCCGGGAGGCGGGCCTCAGTTTGCAGCAGATCGGCAACATGCTCAGCCAAACCGTGGACGTTCAGGCGGAGCTCGCAGCGACAGAGCGTGACATCGACGCAACGATTGCGCGACTCCAACACCAAAAGGTTTTGCTAGCGGCCCTCAAATCACGCAACCATGCAACTCAACCGAGCATCCCGCTGCCACAAACCATGGCGAACTTCTATGCCGAGGCACTGAGTCGCGCATCGACTGCCGAGGTGCGCCGGGTCATTCAGCGGGAACGCCAGCTGGTAGAGTTCCTCATTCACAGTGGCGCCATACAACACATCGAGGATTTCTGGCCCCAGCTGCTACCTCCGCCTGAACAGTTTGACCTCAGCATGCAGGTTTACCTTGAGTTCGGCGAACTTCCCGAGTTGACTCCTCCCGAGATTCAGGCCCTGGCAACAAAGCACTTGAGCTATTTTCCTCCAAATTGGCTCTGGGCGCGGTGCACGAATTGGTGGCGGAGGAGCTGGAGCGCACCCCAGCAGAACTGTTGCAGCTGGCCTTTTCTCACCCTAATGAATACCTGTACTTCACCTATTTAGCCGAGAGTTTCCCCAGGAGCAACCATGAAATACCCGATAGAACTAGCAGACGTCAGCCTCAGCTTTGCCCAATTCCGCGCCCTCGACCAGCTGAATCTTCGCGTTGCGGAAGGAGAGATCCACGGGTTTCTCGGGCCGAAGGGTGCCGGCAAATCCACCACCATTCGAGCTTTGCTGGGCTTGCTTCATCCGACTGGTACGGTGCGGGTCCTCGGTCAGGATCCACGCTCAAATCCCGAGGTCTTGCGCCACGTTGGTTACGTGCCTGGCGACGTCACTTTGTGGCCCCAACTGACTGGGCGCGAAACCCTGACTGCGTTAGCGAAGTTGCGCGTGCGCGAGGTCGATGCCCAGCGCGAGCAGGAGCTTATCGACGCCTTCCAGCTTGACCCCTACAAGAAGTGCCGGGACTATTCGACCGGCAACCGTCGAAAAGTTCTTCTGGTGTCCGCTTTTCTTCGGCGGCGGAATTGCCTATTTTGGACCAACCCACCGCGGGTTTGGATCCATTGATGGAGCGCGTGTTTGTGGAGCGTTTACGCGTGGAACAGGGGAGGGGAGCCACCACTTTGCTCTAGCGTCACAGTGATTAAAAACGGGCGTGACATTGATCAGGGTGATATCGCCACTTTACGTAACTTGGCGGGGTATCGAATTAGTGCCACGCTGCCAGATGGGTCAGCTTTTTACCGCGAGCTTGGCGGGGATGAAGTCAATGAGACCCTCGCTGGACTTATTGCCCAGCGGGCGAGTAACATCTCGGTCGCCCCGGCGTCTCTGGAGGAGACATTCATTGGCCACTATTCCACGGAAGCACCAATCATGGGGGCAAACCAATGAAAAACGAGCTAAGGCTGGCATGGCGGACCAACAAGAGATTTATCAATTTCTAGTTTTTACCATTATTGGCCCTACCAATTGTTTTTATTCCCAGCTATCAAGCGTATTATCCCACCACAGAGAACCGCCAAGCTTTAGTGGCAGGTATGAACGGCAATCTCGGGACCGTAGCCATGTATGGCCGAATAAGCACCAGCTCCGGCCACGATACCACGCTCGGACAACTTTTCGCCTGGGAGGGCGGAATGTGGATCATGATCCTGAGCGCCCTCTTCGGCATCAGGCGCATGCTTCGAAACTTCCGTCGTCCCGAGGCCACCAGTCTCGGCGAGCTCGTACCCAGCACCGGGCAGCCTAGAGCGCACCGCGCGGGCGCACCTCTGACGCTCCTGACAGCTTGCGCTAGTGTGCTCGCGGCGGGATACTTCATCATTCTGGCCGCGCTGCACGCGAAGTACTCGGAGATAAGCATCCCCGGCGCCGCAATATTCGCAGCCAGCACAGGCCTCAACGCCTTTGGGACAGGGACTCTCGCGGGGCTGGCCAGCAACCTGACAAACGACACCCTCAAGGTGAAACGGCTCGGCCTCCTCACGTTGGGGGTGGGCTTCATGGTCCGCGCTCTCGCGGACACCCAACAGTGGGAATGGCAGAACTGGTTCGCACCACTAGGGTGGCTGAACGTTGTGGATCCTTTCGGCGAGGGGAGTATCGGAAATTTGACCGTCATCGCGATAGCCGTTGTCGGCTCGAGTGGTGCGCTGGTGGGCGTCGATAAGCAGCGGCAGTGTGGGGCCGGGATGCCGCCCGCGCGCGTCGGAAAGCCGGCACGCGCGCACCGCTTGCCGACGCCACTACATACGCGACTGTACCTCGATCGAGGTAGCCGTTTCACGTGGAACATTGTCGCGGCGTGCTTGGGCCTATTCTTGGCGTTGTTGAGCGGATCGATGCAGGAGCTGATGACGCAGGACGAGACGACAGGGAAGCTCTTCCGCGACATGTTCCCGGCGGAAGAGTTGGAGACAGCTTTTCTCACGTACACGTCGGAGTTTGTCGGGCTGCTGCTCGCAATTGCCACGGTGGGCACGGCGCTGAACTATCGTCATGAGGAGAAGACCCACCTGGTGGAAGTGCAGCGCGCTGCCGGGATCAAGCGGTCAACGCCGATGGTTCTCGCCACTATATCTACTATCTGGACAGCCCTAAGCTGTACTCTGGCTGCGGTTGCAGGCACGACGGCGGGTGCGGCCATCGCCTCGCAACATCCGGCAACAGCCCGGAAAGTCGCCGTGATAGCGAGCGCGTCACAACTGTTCCCGATGTTAGCGATCGGTGGCATCGCGATACTGATACAGGGCAGCGCACCGAAGCTCAGCGCGCTGAGCTGGGTACCGTTGCTCTACTGCGGGACGATTTCCCTCTTCGGCCCGTTGCTGAAGCTGCCGGAATGGCTAAGCAAAACCAGCGCGTTCGGGCACACCATCAACTACACCTCAGTCACGGCAAGCGCCTTCGTTCCGCAGGCAATCATGGTGGCCATAGCGGTCGTCGCCGCCACGCTGGCATCATCGCGAGTGCCGGCCAGGAGATTCGCTAGACACCCGACCGCGGGGAGGGGATACTGGAAGCATGACTGAACACGTATGCTCTCGACGCCTGTTCCTCTTAGGCACCGCCACCACCTTCGCCGGAGCAGTGCTGGCCGCCTGCGGAAGTGAAAAGGGCAAGGAGATCGCCATCCAGGACGTACCTGTTGGCGGATCCATTGCTGTTGATGGGTTCATCATCGCGCAGCCCACCGCCGGGGTATACAAGGCGTATTCGCAGACCTGTCCGCACCAAGGGGCAACCATTAGCCAACTCGACGGCCTCAAGGCTACCTGCCCCAAGCACACCTCCGTCTTCGATCTGAACGACGGCTCGGTCGTCTCCGGTCCTTCGCGCGCACCGATGAAGGCGGCCAAGGCCGAAAAGAAGGGCGACAAGCTCAGCATTTCGGGCTAACACCCAGAGGCTAACTCGCATAATAGACAAAGAAGAAAGGGCGATGTTTCACGTGAAACATCGCCCTTCTTTGGCGCCCAAACTGGGTTAAGTAAAGAAAAGTGTGTCCGGTCGGCGTGTCGCCGGCCGCGCGGGCCTGCTGCACAAGTGCTATGTCGTCGCTTCGGCGTAGTCCGACTACGTAGAACAGCGTTTTTTAATGAATAAAATCCCACAGCGGTAGTCCGACTACACCGAAGGGACGACATCGAGCAGGCTACGGCCCCCAACGAACAATAAAAACCGATTTAAGGGCCACAACGCTGCGGAGATCATGACTTTTCTTTACTTAACCTCCCAAACTAGCGCCAGGCGCCGCGATAGTAGCTCGGGGAGTAGTCAATTTCTTCGCGAGTAAGTCCAAGCTCGTGAGCCGCGCGTTGGGGCCAGTGCGGATCGCGAAGCGCCGCCCGGCCAATCAAGACCGCATCCAGCTCCCCCCGCTCCAGATAGCCCGCAGCCTGCTTTGCATCCGTAATCAGCCCGACTCCAGCGGTGAACATGCCGGTTTCCTTGCGGATAGCCGCAGCTAGATCAGTCTGATAGTTCGGGGCGACAGGAATTTCGGTAGGCACCAAACCACCGGAAGACACCGAAATCACGTCGACCCCGCGGTCACGCAACAGCTGGGAAAGAGACACAGTTTGCGCGAGGTCCCAGCTCGCACGATCGTCCACCCAGTCGGTGGCAGAAACGCGAACGATCAGCGGCATGCCGTCGGGAAGTGCCTCCCGGACTGCGTCGACGACCTCCAAGACGATGCGTACGCGATCACCGAATTGGCCACCATAGCCGTCGATACGCAAATTGGACAGCGGAGATAGAAATTCGTGCAACAGGTAGCCGTGCGCGGCGTGGATCTCCACTGCGTCGAAACCAGCGGCGACTGCGCGGCGAGCAGCTTCCGCGAACTGAACCGGCAACGCGAGGATCTCCTCGTGGGACAGCTCACGGGGCTCGGCGAGACCTGGCATGGCGACTGCAGAAGGGGCGACAGTGCGCCAACCGCCGTCGTCAAGCGCCAGGGAGCCTTCGGGAAACCCGGGCAGCCACGGGTGCGTACCGGCCTTACGACCCGCGTGGGCAAGCTGGACACCGATCCGGGCACCGAGCGACTGCACAAACTCAGTGACACGGCGCCAAGCCAAAATGTGCTCATGGTTCCAGAGACCGGCGTCGCGATCCGAGATTCGTCCTTCCGGGCAAATGGCGGTGGCCTCGGCGATCACGAGGCCGAAGCCGCCGGCGGCCATCGAGCCGTAGTGCATGAGATGCCAGTCGTTGACGATGCCATCACGGGAATCAACTTGGTACTGGCACATGGGTGGAAGCCAGACGCGGTTCGGAATCTCAAGGTCGCGAACCGTCACCGGTGCAAAAAGTGGGTGCATAAAGGTTAACAATAGTCTGAAAAGCGCTTCGATCAGTATCGTGCGACTCGCACCCGCTCACCGAGCGCCACCAGCACAAACCCCAACGGGGTCGGCCGAGATGGCTAGACTTCATGCTATGTCCAAGCACATCAAGCTGCCCAAGCCCGACATCCTGATCGTCCTGATCATCCTCGCAGCCTGCCTGGGACTCTTCTTCCCAGCTCATGGTTGGTTTGCTGAGGCATTTAGTGCGGCGACCAAGGTAGCCATCGCCCTGCTGTTCTTCCTGTACGGCGCGCGACTCTCCACGGCGGAAGCGCTCGCCGGCCTGAAACATTGGCGTCTGCACCTAACCATTCTCGCCTTCACTTTCGTGATCTACCCGCTCATCGGTCTAGCGATCGCACCCGTCCACAGCGCATTGCCGGCGGGAATGTACGCCGGGATCCTGTACCTCACGCTCGTGCCGTCGACAGTTCAGTCTTCGGTGGCATTCACCTCCATCGCCCGTGGCAACGTGGCCGGTGCGATCGTGTCCGCCTCGGCCTCCAATTTGATCGGCGTGGTGGCTACGCCGTTGTTGGTTATGCTGCTCATGTCGCACGGAGGCCCCTTCGGACTGCTCGAGGCAGCCCTCAACGGCGCCACAGCCACGCCAGGGACGTCGGGCGCCGCAGCCACGCCAGGGACGTCGGGCGCCGCAGGCCCAACGGGTGCCGGTGGCATCGTGATTGACGGCCAGGTTTTCCTCGACATCGCGATCCAACTGCTGCTGCCGTTCCTCCTGGGCCAATTACTACGCAAGTGGGTCGCTGGGGTGGCAGCGAACAAGGCCACCAAGTCGGTGGACCGTGGTTCGATCGCTATGGTGGTCTACTCGGCGTTTTCTGCCGGTATGATCAGCGGGGTGTGGCAGACCGTGACCGTCGCGCAGATCGTCGGCCTCACGGTCTTTTCGGCGGTGCTGGTCGTCGCTATGCTTACCCTGACGCGGGTGGTGGCCGGGTGGTTGGGCTTTGATCGCGCCGACCGTATCGCCATCGAATTTTGTGGCTCGAAGAAGTCACTGGCCACGGGCTTGCCGATGGCCGCGGTTATTTTCGCAGGCACGGACATTTCCCTGCTGATCCTGCCACTAATGATCTACCACCAGGTGCAGCTGATGATCTGCTCGTGGTTGGCTTCGCGCTATGGCGCGCAGGCAGTCGCGACGGCCTAAACTAGTCACACTATGAGCCCTGATTTTCTCTACATCAAAACCACGATGGACATCCCCGGTGCCCCGGCCGTGGTCCACATCGCTGAGCTCGAGCCCCTCGACGGGCAGCTGTGCCGTCCGCTGCGCATGGTCGAGCTGGGCGCGGGCGAGCAGGTGCAAGGCGCTTATCGACGCCACCCGGTCGCCCTACACAACTTCGCAACAACCCCGCAGGATGAGATTGTGCACCCCGATCATTGGGGCGAGCTCGATGGCATCAGCGCCAGCTCGATGACTGCGGCTGAGTTCGAGACGCTGTGGCTAGAAGCGGAGCAAAAATTCCAGCTGTAGGTCTAATTGTTGCGGTCGTCGTTAGGCGTGGTGGCAAAGAGAGGCAGGGGTAGGGGCTGTCGGCGCAGGGCCTCCGCCCAGGCGTCGATGTGACCCGGGGACGTGACGTCGCTGGAGAGCGCGTCGGTGACGTACCACTGGCCCTCGTCGATTTCCCGCTGCAGCAGGCCGGGTTCCCAGGTGACTTGGCCGGCGAAGAGGCGCACTGCGGAGACCCATTCTTTGAGGATGTCCACATCAATGCCGCCGTTGAGTACCACGATGCGGTTGCCGAGGTGACCGAAGATGAACTCTTGCGCCTCGGCGTCCGCGACCGTGACGCCGGGTTTGAGTACCCCGACCGTGCGCAGCATATGCATCCCGCTCATCCCGCCGCTGTAGATTGCTTTGGGTTTGGCCACAAGTTCATCTAGTTCCGGAAGGAAGTTTGCCACCGCTTGCTCGGACCTAAGATTGAGGGTCAGCCCGAGCGAGCCGGTTTCATCGTGGCTGAGCACCAACAGCAGGGATCGGGTGAAGTAGCCCATGTCGAGGTCGGGCGCTGCGATCAACAGGCTGCCGGGGCCGACAGGATTCTTCTCGACGGCTTGAAACAGGCTATCGCCAAATAGTTCAGGCATGCTGATCCTCTCCCTCCGTGTGTTGCGAAGCCCACCACTTGAGCAGCTCAGCTTCGGCTTCCGTGCGGTCCAGTGGCCCGCGATCAAGGCGAAGCTCCTTGAGGAACGCCCACGCCCGACCCACATCAGGACCCGGTTTCAGACCAAGCAGCTGCATGATTTCGTTGCCGTCCAGATCTGGACGGACGCGCGCCAGATCTTCCTTTTCCGCCAGTTCCGCGATCCGCTGTTCCAAATCATCGTAGGCGCGACGGAGCCGGTTGGCTTTCTTTTGGTTGCGGGTGGTGCAGTCGGCGCGCACGAGCTTGTGGAGGCGGGGGAGCAGCTCACCAGCATCCGTAACATAGCGACGCACCGCTGAATCCGTCCACGCCCCCGGCCCATACCCATAAAAGCGCATGTGTAGAAACACCAGCTGCGAAACATCAGCGATCATCTGTTTGGAGTGCTTCAAGGCCCGGAACCGCTTCCGGACCAGCTTCGCACCCACCACCTCATGGTGATGGAACGTCACCCGCCCTTCTTCGGTATAGGCCCGAGTGGCCGGCTTTCCGCAGTCGTGCAGCAGAGCCGCCCATCGCAACACCAGGTCCGGCTCATCTTCCTGCTCCATCGCCTGGCGCAGCACCGTCATCGAGTGGGCGTAGACGTCCTTGTGCTGCATGTGCTCATCTTGGGTTAGTTTGAGCGCCGCGAGTTCGGGCAGGACTTCGTCGGCAAGCGCCGTATCGACGAGCAGGTCAAGTCCCGCCCACGGAGCTGCGCCCAGCATCAACTTGTCCAACTCAACCGCGACGCGCTCCGCGGTGATCCGGCGGATCTGGGTGGCCATTTCTGCCATGGCTTTGCGCACCCGGGGCGCAACCTCGAACTCCAGCTGAGCTACGAAGCGGGCGGCCCGCAGCATGCGGAGCGGATCGTCACCAAAGGATTCCTCTGGGGCTGCCGGGGTGTCCAGCTGGCCGGCAGCCAGGGCAGTGAGTCCATCGAGGGGATCATGGAAGGTGAGTGCGCCGTCGGCACTGATCTCCACGGCCATCGCGTTGACGGTGAAATCGCGCCGGACAAGATCGCCTTCCAGGGTGTCGCCGAACTGCACGACGGGATTGCGGGACTCGCCATCGTATTGGTCGGCCCGGAAGGTAGTGATCTCCACTTGCTGGCCATGCTTTTCCGCCGAAAGGGTGCCAAACTCGATGCCAGTGTCCCACACCACTTCCGCCCACTTCTCCAAGATGGCCTGGGTTTGTTCCGGGCGCGCATCGGTGGTGAAGTCTAGGTCATGGCTCAGCCGGCCCAGCAAGGCATCCCGCACTGAACCACCAACCAGGTACAGCTGGTGCCCGGCGGCGGCAAAAGCGGCCGCCAGGGGTTGGAGCACAGGTAGCAATTCTTCCAAGGCGCCCTGTGCTCGGGCCTGCATCGCCAGGGTGGTTTCAGTGTTATTAAGGGATTCCATCGCTTTCCCATCTTAACCGCCCCGCCGAACCCACCCTAAGCAACCGGCCACCGCAAGGGCTAAGAGGTTTCGCAGGGCGGTGGGTTTGCGGGGCATAATTGGCAGGGCTGCTTGGCGACGTGCTCATGGTGGGCTCGCGGGGATGGCCTAAAGTTACTAGCCAGCGCCCAAGTCGCGATACGATGAGTGAGATGAATAGCCAGCAACGACCGGGCGACCGAGTCCCGAGTGAATCTCGGCAGCCCGCACAGCCGAGGCCGCAACCTGCCGCCTCGGGATTGGCTGACCCCAAAAATGGTTCTGAGCAGCCGCGTCGTCGGCGTCGGCGACGCGGCAAACGGCCACAGGGCAGTAGTTCCGAATTGAAAGTGACCACCTCGCCAACTGGTGTGTCGACCAGCAACCAAACAGAGCACGCGACGGAAGCTCAGCCCACCCGTGGCGCCGCAGAGTCCGCTAGTTCCAGCCCCGAGGCTGTAAAGGCGGGTGCTGACCGCCCACGTCGGCGTCGACGTGCCCGCAAGTCGGATCGCAGCAGTGGTGTCGCCGCGCCCACATTCAAGCCACCAAGTGAGAGCACCCAGGAAGAAACGCCTACGTCGGAGTCTCGGGGCGTTCGTTCCGGGGAACGGCGGGGAACCCGTTCCAGGCGCCGTTCGAAGCCACAGCGCAGCGTTCCTCGCACTGCCGCGTATCGGCCTAACCAAGAGTCCAACTTGCGCACCAGCGACGAGGTTTCTGCTGGCGGACTGGTCGTGTCGGGCTTGGCAGAGGCCGTCGATAAGCAGGGCGCGGTCAACATGGACCGCATTTATGTCGCCTTGATTGGCAGGCTGGATCGGCGGGGGCGTCTGCTGTGGAGCATGCCGAAGGGGCACGTGGAGGCCGGGGAGAACCGGGCTGCGACGGCCGCGCGTGAGGTGTGGGAAGAGACCGGTATCCGTGGGGAAGTGCTCGCTGAGCTGGGCGTTATCGATTACTGGTTCGTGTCAGAGGGCACCCGGATCCATAAGACCGTGCATCACCACATTCTCGCGTACGTTGATGGTGACCTCAACGATGAAGACCCCGAGGTCACGGAAGTTGCTTGGATCCCAGCGAGCCAGCTGTTGGAGAAGTTGGCCTACGCCGATGAGCGCAAGCTGGCCCGCATCGCCCACGATTTGCTGCCGGAGTTCGCCCGCTCCGCGCATGCTGCCGGGAAAGTGACTCCGCGCTAATGATTCGGCGTGTGCTTCTCGACGCCCGGACGTCTGCTTCCTGTGCCGTCGCTACCGTCTGCGCAGTGGTCGCTCTTTCGGCCGCTGCTCCGGCGGAAGCACTACCGATCCCGGTATCCCCATCGAACCCCGAGGTCGCCACCTTGTGGAACAACCCGGGCCTGCGGCCGGTGGATCAACAATCCGGTGTGGTCATCGGCACGAAGGAGATCTCTGGGGATACGTTGCGTCTGGTCATCACCAACATGACGCTGGAGAAGCTGCACGGAATTCATGTGCGGGTGCAGCGGGGTGAGGCTGTCACGAATGTTGCGGATGGCGCTGCGGCGCTGTCTGGTGATCAGTCGAATTTTGCCGTAGCTACGCCGTTTTCGTCCTTGGATTTCGAGTTGGGGCCTCAGCAGTCCGGGGAGTTTACGTTGCAGCTGGACCGCACCCAACTCAAGATGGACACGCCCGGTGTTTTTCCGCTGCTCATTAACGTCAATGGGACTTTGGGGGAGCAGGGAGATGCCTATCTGACGTCGGAGCGGTTGCTGTTCCAGACGGGGCAGCTGCCGGAAAAGGACGCCCCGATGACGTTGTTGCTGCCGGTCACGACGGATACGGACGTGTTGCCTGGGGAACCAGGCGAAGCCCCAAATGCTCCGCTGCTGCTGCTCGGCTCCGAGAACCTGGCAAACCAGCTGGGCACTGGTGGACGCCTGAGTGGCCTCTTGGATGCCTATGAGCAAGCAAATTACCGGGGGACGTGCCTGGCGGTGGACCCGGAGATGGTGGACACCATCGACCGGATGCGGGCCGGCTACCGCGTGACGTCGTCTCGTCCTAATCCGGTCGCGCCGCGTCAACGCCTGCGTGATTCGTGGTTTTCGCAGAACGACACAGCGTCGGGCAGCGAGGGCAGTGGTACGCAGGCAGCCGCGCGGTGGATTGATCAGTTGCGCCGGATTGCCAAGAATGGTGGCTGCATCACCGCGTTACCGTGGGCCAATACGGATCTGGGGGCAGTGGCGCGCACCGGTAACCAGTCCCTGATGAATGAGGCTGTAGCCCGGGGCAATGTCGTGCTTTCCCGCGTGCTCGAATCCCCGACCCGCAGCGATGTGATTATCCCGGGCCAGGGCTACCTGGATCGTCGCACCGCACAGGCTCTCGCCCAGGCATCTGCCCAGGACCCGGAGCGATCCTTTGAGGTGGGTGCCGAGCCAGGAAACTGGCGGGCCTTGGTTGCAGGCAACACCGTCGGGGGCCTTGCCGACGGGATCTCGGCCATCCCATTCGACCCGGCACTAGGTTCGTTGTTAGCCGCGGTGGGTGATACCCCTGACACCACTGGCTACAGCAATCAGTGGCAGCGTATCGACCCCCGGGTGGATTCGGCCGTGGGCCGTCGCACGACCGCAGTTTCTGCACTGGCTTTGGCTGCGTCGGAAGGCAAACCCGTGGTTGCGCTGCCGACTTATGATCTATCCGTTGCCGATGCCGAGGCTCTCATCGAGCAGTCGAATGTCTTATTTGAAACCAAGCGCGCCCGCCCGATTCCCCTCGCCGAGCACGCTGTCGCCGATCCGGGCCCTACTAGGGAGCTAACAGCAGGTTCTCCATATCCCAACCCATCCGAACTGACGGACACCGAAGTGCTGCGCGCCACCCAACAGGCCCGCGCGCTCGACGACATTACGTCCCTAATGACCAACGACCCGGCGATCACGCTCAGCCGCTACGACTACACCACACCGATGCGCTGGGATTTGCTCCGAGCGCTGTCGGTACTGGGGCGACGCAGCATGGTCACTTACGACACCGCCACGAAACGGGCGGACACCATCTTGAATGGCAACCGCGACACCCAGCAGCGACTGCGCCAGTCGGTGGCCCTGTTGCCGCCGGGGAATGTGTACACGCGGACGTCGGCAAGCTCGCCGCTGCTGATCGTGGCCCAAAACGGGCTGCCACTGCCAGTGGACGCGAAGTTGGGATTTGCGGGGCCGGAAGGCGCGACGATCAATGTTCCGGCGTCGCTGCGGATCCCCGCTCGTGGCTCGATCACCACCCAGATGACGGCCGACCTCCCGGACAGTTCAACCCGCACCGACCTCACCGTGTGGCTGGCCTCCCAAACCGGGGCGCAAATCTCCCAGCCAGTCGAAATCGGTGTGCAGACCCGCTCAGGGCTATTGCTCATCAGTGGGGTAGTGGCGGCAATGTTCGGCCTGCTGGGGCTGCTGGTTTTCCGCCAGGCTAAACGACGCCAATCGACGCGGAAGAGCTAAGGGCTAAATTAGTTGGCGGCGCTGGCTAGCTCGATGAGAGCTTGCGCCGAGTCCAGGAATTGCTGCTCAGTGTCTGGGCTGAGGACCGCCCGGACAATTAACCCATGCATCAGGCCCATGAAAGATGGGGCGAGAAGTTCGGCACGTTGCTTGGCGACGCCGTCCGAAAAACCCTGATGCACCAGCCAAGACACCAAAAATGCCGAGAAGTGCTCCTCAATTCTTTTAAGCATCTCCGCTGATTCTGATTGCAGCTGCGGATTCACTGCAATCTCGCTCCACACCTGAATCGCCATCGATGTCATTTGCTGATTTGCTTTTCGACGTTCGTGCAGCAGCCCAAAAAGTTCATTAGGGCCGATGGTGCCATCGGCGACAATGCCGTCAATCAATTGAAGTTGTTCATCCAGGAAGCCACGGGCGACCTCAAGACCCAATTCGACTTTCCCGGGGAAGTATAGATACACCGCGCCGGCCGACATGCCTGCCTCGGAAATGATGTCTTGCATAGAAGTGCCGGAAAAACCTTTTCGACCAATGCAGGTGGTTGCTGCTGCCAAGATCCGGTCACGCATGGCTTCACGATGTTCTGCTGTGACTCGAGGCAAGAGGTTCTCCTTCGGTTGTGGGTTGGTGGGTTGGTTTTGTGGGTTGGCGGTGTGCTCGGGTGTGCTCGGGCGAGCTCGGGCGAGCTTGGGTGTGCTCGGGTGTGCTCGGGCGAGCTTGGATGTGGTGGCGCGCCCGGGTGCGCTCTGGCGCTGAAATTAATTGTTGGCCTGTGTTGACTAAGCCTCAGTCTAGAACTAGAGTCGACCGAGTTCCAAAACGAATATTCATTCTTTTTTAAAATTCGGTTAGCACGTGACCTTCTTGAGGAGGCATTGCGAACGCACCGGACGTCGACAAGCAAAGAGCTTTAAGGAGAAACAGATGACCGGAACGGCGCACGCAGCCCACAAAGACCCGTCAATAGACGCCCCGGAGGTATCCAGCTGGCCTCATGCGTTGAGAATCGCGGCGATCGCAGCGGTGATCGTCAGCATTGTGCTGCTTGCTTTTGCGTGGCCTTCCCTCACAGCAAAGCCGCAAAACATCCCAATCGCCTTTGTCGGACAACCGGAGCAGATTGCCGCTGCCACGGGGAAGATGCCAGCTGAGCTCCTGAAGGTTGAGGCCGCGCAGTCACGCGAGGAAGCGCTAGACAAGATCGAGCATCGCCAAGTCTACGGTGCGGTCATCCTGAATGGACCTACCCCCGAGGTCATCACAGCTTCGGCCGCTAGCAACGTAGTGACGCCCATGCTGACCCAACTCGCAACCACCATGGAAAAAGGCATGCAGGCAAAAGCCTTTGAAGCTATGAAGGCGGGTGCTGCGGCTGGTGGTGCTGGTGTGGCGGGTGTGGCGGGTGCTGGGCCTGGTGGTGTTGGTGCGGCTGGTGTGGCGGGTGGTGTTGGTGCGGCTGGTGTGGCGGGTGCTGGGCCTGGTGGTGTTGGTGCGGCTGGTGTGGCGGGTGCTGGGCCTGGTGGTGTTGGTGCGGCTGGTGTGGCGGGTGCTGGGCTGCCTTCGGTGAAGGTTACGGACGCACGCCCCTACCTGGCCGATGACACACGCGGCACCGGACTGACTGTCGCAGGATTCCTCTCGTCCTTGGCGGAATCGTGGGTGGTGTGCTGATCAGCCTTACCGTTAAGGGTTCCCGCAAGTCGGCTGGCGCCTTGGTGCTCTACGGGGCGCCATCGGCCAATACTTCGTCCCCGGCGCCTCGGCAACACTGCTACGTAACGAAACGTACTTCCCATTGGTCTCAACGACGCAGCCCTGGCTGACCCTCATCTGCTGGACACTGCTCGGTTTCGGCCTGCTGCTAGCTGCCCATCTGCGCAAACACCGCTCCCACTAGGTTTTTGCTTCTGCGCTTGTCGACGGCCGGTGCAGCTGAACTCATGACGTTCAGTTGCACCGGCTTTGTTTTTATGTGTGCCCGTTTGTAGCTCTTGATGTGTAGGCGTATCGAACATTTGATCGAAGTATTGGAAGTGTTGTCTCCCGTTGTTGATAGGCTGGAAAATTCGGACATTTTCGCTAGAACTACTGTGCTAAAAAATTTTACATTAGGGCTTGTCAGGGGTTGTTTTATGGGTTACTATTAGTACGTACGAAAGGGGGTTTAAGCATGGGTCAATTCGCAACAGTTCTCGCGCTTCTTCGCGATGCCAGCACACAACAATTCAGCCACGAAGATTTTAGTGAGCTTCGCGAAATTCACCGCATGCTCGCAAACCTCACCACCGAAGCAGCCCACGCTGCCAGGCTTTCCGACGCCAACTCGGAAGTCGGATCCGCCAAGATCGAGGACTACTTCACCGAAGCACACGGCATGTCCCGAGCTGAAACTCGCGAACTACTCACCCGTGCCGAAAACGACTTCATTAACTACCCGCAGCACCGCTGCGCCATGTGGTCCCTACCCTGGAACAAGCGGATCATCATCGATCGTGAACTCCAAAAGCTCGATGACCCCAAAGAAGCGCCATTTTTGCTGAAACAAATTCTCGACGAAGCTCACGACCTCACCCCCGAACAACTCACCACCCAACTCCGCCAACGAACCCGCCGATGCAACGACACCAACGATGACCCGTTCCGCGCCGAAAAACGTCGCAAGTTCCGAATCTCCAAGCCAGATGTCGACGGCGGACGCTACTTCTCCGGCTACCTCCCGGCATACGCCGCGAGTCTCCTCAAAACTGCAGTCCGACGTTCATTCAACCAGCATGCCGGACTCAGCCACGGCATCAAGGTCCAAGACGACCGGCGCACATACGACCAGCGCATGGCCGACGCCTTCACTCATCTCATCAAGCGCACCGAAGACACCCACACCGCTCGGACCGGTTGCGCTTCCATCGTCGTTTCCATGACAGCCGAAGACTTCGAAAACTTCCGCCTGGGCGACCGCTTCGCTACCTCCACCGGTGACGAACTCTCCATCTTCGACATCGCCCGCCTAGGCCCCGCACTTCACGACTACTTCGCCCTCCACACCCCAGACGGCAACCTCATCAGCCTCACCAACACCCAGCGCACCGCCACCTTCCTCCAACGAGTCGCCCTCCTTGCCCGAGACCTAGTCTGCACCCACCCCGGCTGCGATGCGCCCCTCGACGAATGCGACGTCCACCACATCATCAGCTTCCTCAACGGCGGTGGCACCGACATCGAAAACCTCACCCTCCTCTGCCGACACCACCACACCAGCAACGACGACACCCACCGCAAACCACACCGAGGCCACGCCACAAGAACCCCGAGAGACCCAAGAGTTGGCTTTAGTCACAAGGGCAACATCAAATACAACGAGTCGCCAGCAGCCCGCAGGGCAAGCAGCCAACGCATCCGAACGCGCTTCGCAAACAGCCCACAACCGCCACCCCCGCCCGGATAAACCGGTCACTTCCGCGCGCCCTTTTGCATTTACCTCTCTGAGGCTTGAACAATGGCTACCGTGTCTGAAGAATCCCCATCACTTCCAGGTCAGCGATCCCGCATCCGTGAGGCATCGCCACCTGCACCTGCCATACCGCCGAAACCCAAGCCCGCAAGCGCAGAACAGGGTCCGGCAACAACAGCCACCACCGACTCCGACGAGTCAGTGGTGCGCTCCACCGGCTCCATGGCCATTGCCACCCTGATTTCCCGGATTACAGGATTCCTCCGCAACGCGGCAATCGGCGCCACCATGGGCGGGGCGGTCGCTTCAGCCTTCAACACCGCCAACACCCTGCCCAACCTCATCACCGAAATCGTCCTGGGGGCGGTCCTAACTTCTCTGGTCGTCCCGGTGCTCATCCGCGCCGAAAAGGAAGACCCCGACCAAGGCGCAGCGTTCATCCGTCGCCTGTTCACCCTCGCGTCGAGCCTTTTGATAAGCGTCACAGTCATCAGCGTGGCTGCAGCCCCCCTCCTCACGCGCCTCCAGCTGTCGGACGAAGGCAAGGTCAACCTCTCCCAGTCCACCGCCTTCGCATTCTTGCTCCTCCCGCAAATCTTCTTCTACGGGATCTTCTCCCTGTTCATGGCCATCCTGAACACCAAGGGGATCTTCAAACCAGGCGCCTGGGCACCCGTGGTCAACAATGTCATCGCGCTGGCTACCCTCGCCTTGTATTGGCTCATTCCGGGCAGGCTCGACCCATCCGCACCAGGCAGCCTATCCGACCCCCACATCCTGCTGCTTGGGGTCGGCACCACCCTCGGCGTGGTGTCCCAAAGCCTCATCATGCTGCCGTACCTCAAACGCGCCGGAATTGACCTACGCCCCCTATGGGGTATCGACGCCCGCCTGAAACAGTTCGGCGACATGGCGATGGCCATCGTCGTCTACGTCGCCATCTCACAGGCCGGCTACATGATCACCACGCGCATCGCCTCCATCGCGGACGAAAACGCCCCGAACATCTACCAGCAGGCCTGGCTCTTGCTGCAGGTCCCATACGGCATCATCGGAGTCACGCTCCTGACCGCCATCATGCCGCGACTATCCCGACGCGCCGCCGATGGCGACGACCGTGGCGTCGTCAATGACCTCACGATCGCCACGAAGCTGACCTTCCTCGCCCTCATCCCGGTCATCGTCTTCTTCATGTTCTTCGGCCCCCACATCGCCAACGCGCTCTTCGCGTGGGGAGAGTTCGAGCCCCGCCTGGCCACCATCCTGGGCTGGACACTGTCCTTCTCCGCGTTCACCCTTATCCCGTACGCCATTGTTTTGCTCCATCTGCGTGTCTTCTACGCGCGTGAAGAAGCCTGGACCCCTACCTTCATCATCGGTGGCATCACCGCCACCAAAGTATTACTGTCCTACCTCGCGCCCCTCGTCGCCACGAGCCCGGAACGCGTCGTCGTGCTGCTGGGCACGGCCAACGGCTTCGGTTTCGTCGCCGGCGCGGTCATCGGCGCGTTCCTCTTGAAGCGCCACTTGGGTTCCCTCTGCGGCCCGGAAATAATGCGCTCGGTGGGGTGGGTCTTGGTCGCGGCCCTGCCCACGGCTGCCGTGGCCTGGCTTTGCGACGCCGCCCTGAGCCAACTCTCGTTCTGGGGTTCCATCGGCAGCTGGGGCTACCTGATCCGCACGGCTATCGCCGGAATTCTCTTCCTCGGGCTCACCGCCGTCGCTTTGGTGCGTACCCCACTCGAAGAAGTGCAAAGCTTTGTTTCCCTGGTGCGCCGCAAGCTTGGGCGTACGGCAACACAGGATGCCGTCGCAGTTCAGCTTGCAGTGGCTCCCACCGAAATCGCCCCGATTCCGGCTCCCATGTCGGCTGGTTTAGTGCAGCCGCCCCGGTTGGTTCCAGGTGCTCCGGTGCTCGACGGTCGCTTCCGCCTGCTAGTGGACTGCGGTAGCTACGACGCAGAGAGCGCCCGGGCGCGGTTCTGGCACGCAAAGGACCTTCTTACCGGCAAGGACGTCGCACTCACTTTCATTGACACCACGAGCGAAAACTCGGCATCTGCGGCAGGGGTCGCCGCTGAAATCACCCGCCGGACCCGTCGATTAGCTGAACGGGCGCTCAGTGTCGTGGCTTCCAACGTGACGGTGGTTGCCTACCGCTCGGGCTGCTTGGTGGTCTCGGACTGGGTCCGGGGTTCGAGCGTTGAGGCAGTAGCGGAAAAGGGTGAAGTAGCTCCGGTGGCCGCCACTCGCGCGTTCGCTGGTCTCGCTGCCGCCAGTGCCGAGTCCGTATTGGGCGTGGAGTCCGTTGAGCGCATCCGCATCAACGCCAACGGCACGGCGATGCTTGCGTTCCCTGCGGTGCTGCCAGGCATGCACGACGACGGCCTTGTTGCAGCAGTCAAGAGGCTCGCCCCGGCAGCTACGCTGTCGCCTGTAGCAGAGGGTGAGGCGAAGGTTTCGGTGGTCGCAGAACCTGCACCGGCCCCCGCGGCGCGGGCTGGTTTCGGCGCAAAGCGCTATTCCAACGTGATGACAGGCGTCCTCATCGCCATTTCCGTAGCCATCGTGGCCAGCATCGCTGCGCTGACGACCTTCCTGATGGGTGTCTTCGATGGGGGCCAGCCCGACTCTCCAGTCAGGTCTGTGGAAAAAACCATTCCCGCAGCTCCGAGGCCATAAGGAGTAGCAGGTTGCAGCGCCCGCCCAGAGTTATCCACAGGTTGGATTCTCTCGGCGGGCGCTTCTTTATTGGGGCAGGCAGAATAAGAGTGTCTTCGGGGGAGGACACATCACATCAAGGGGGAACCATGCCTGACCAAACCAACTACGCCAGCTTTTCCGACGCCCAGCTCGTCCACCACTACATCAGCGGCGATGAAGCCGCCTTCGCCCAAATCGTGCACCGCTACCGCCGCGCCATGTGGTGGGTTGCGCACCGCTACTCGGAGTGCGAACACGACATCCACGACATTTTGCAGGAGAGCTTCTTTCGTGCGAGCTTGACGTTGCACCAGTTTCGTAGCGACTGCAGCCTGCGCACGTGGCTGTACCGGCTGGTGTCAAACGCCGGCTACGACCTGCGCAAGCGCAGCAGGCTAGTTCAGTTAACCGAGGACGGAGAGCTTCCTGAGCTGGGCTATAACCCGTTGCAGGAGTGGGATGTGCGGTTGACTGTGACGCTGGCGGTGGCGATGTTGAAGCCGGAGCATCGGATGGTGTTGCTGCTGGTGGACCTGCTTGGCCATACGGTACCTCAGGTTTCGAGGATGACTGGGATTACGGAGGGCACGATCAAGTCGCGACGTTCCCGGGCACGCCAGCAAGTCAAGTTGCTTGTCGGCGCGTGAGGGGAATGTGTGTGCCCTGTGGGGCGTTGTAGTTGGGGAGTCGGTCTAAGCTAGAGTCCGGACTCTTATGAAGAAGGGATGTACGCATGGTTCACGATATCGCCATCATTGGCTCGGGCCCGGCGGGCTACACTGCCGCGGTATATGCGGCTCGGGCGGAGCTGAAGCCGATCATGTTTGAAGGCATTGAGTACGGTGGCTCGCTGATGACGACTACCGAGGTGGAGAATTTCCCTGGTTTCCGGGAGGGCATTATGGGCCCGGAGCTTATGGAGAATATGCGCGCCCAGGCTGAGCGTTTCGGCACGCAGATGCTGCAGGAGATGGTCACAAAGGTCGAGCTCGAGGGCGATGTGAAGCGTATTTGGGTTGATGATGAGCTCTATGAAGCCCGCGCCGTGATTTTGGCGATGGGTGCTGCGCCGCGCTATTTGGGTGTCCCGGGCGAGCAGGAGTTGCTGGGGCGGGGCGTTTCCGCCTGTGCGACGTGTGATGGTTTCTTCTTCCGCGATCACCACATCGCTGTGATTGGTGGCGGCGATTCTGCGATGGAGGAGGCGCTGTTTTTGGCTAAGTTTGGTCGGCAGGTCTCTATCATTCACCGTCGTGAGGAGTTCCGTGCGTCGAAGATCATGCTGGAGCGGGCGAAAGCTAACGAAAAGATCACGTTTGTGACGAACGCCGTCGTGTCGCGTGTGGTGGGTGATTCGAAGGTGGAAGGCTTGGAGCTCAAGGATACTGTCACGGGTGAGACTCGTGTGATTGATGCGACGGCAATGTTTGTCGCGATTGGTCACGATCCTCGTTCCGAGATGGTGCGGGATCAGGTCAAGGTGGATGCCCACGGCTACATTGTGGTGGCGGAACCTTCCACCAAGACCAGCCTCGCTGGTGTGTTTGCTGCTGGTGACATTGTGGATAGCTATTACCAGCAGGCTATTACGGCGGCGGGCAGCGGTTGTCGCGCCGCAATCGATGCGGAGCATTTCCTGGCTGAAACTGCTAAGTAGGCTGGGAGGAAAGTAGGAGATTATGAGCGTTGTAAATGTTACTGAGGCCACTTTTAAGTCCACGGTGATTGAGTCCGACAAGCCTGTTTTGGTGGACTTTTGGGCCGAGTGGTGTGGTCCGTGCCGTAAGTTGAGCCCGGTGTTGGAGGAAGTCGCTGCTGAGCTGGGTGACCAGGTCACTGTTGCCAAGGTCAACGTCGATGAGGAACGCAATTTGGGCGCTATGTTCCAGATCATGTCTATCCCCGCTGTGATGATTTTTAAGGGTGGCAAGAAGGTAGACGAATTTGTGGGCGTGCAATCAAAGTCGGTAGTTTTGCAGAAGCTTCAGGCCCAGCTTTAGCTGATAAGCTTTCTATCCGTAACTGTGCTTCAGGAAGGAGCGGGCGTGGCTGAGTTGTTGCGCGTCGGTGATAAGAGTCCTCGGGTGGCTGAAGTTCGAGCTGCGTTAGTTCGCCTTGGCTTGATGTCTGGCCATGAGGGTTCTTTGGCGCCTGGCTCTTCGCGCCAGTTTGCGGAAAAAGACACGGTGTTTGATGAGGACTTGGCGGAGGCCTTGCGGGCCTTCCAGCAGTCGCGTGGGATCCGTGCGGATGGTGTGATTGGGGAAAAGCTGCTTCGTACCCTCCGGGAAGCTAGCTACACGCTCGGGGCCAGGGTGCTGGTCTACCAGCCAGGAAACATCATGGTCGGTGACGACGTCGCCCAGCTGCAGCTGCAATTGCAGGAGCTGGGTTTTTACGCGGAGCGAGTCGACGGCCACTACGACGAAACCACCTTCAAGGCGGTGAAGAACTACCAGCTGAACTACGGCCTGAATGAGGACGGCATCACCGGCCCCAACACTGTGCGTGCGCTCGGGCTGCTTGGGCGTCGCATTACGGGTGGCTCACGCCAGGCCATCCGCGAACGCGAGCAGGTCCGCAAGGCCGGCCCTAAGTTGGCAGGCAAGCGCGTGGTCATCGACCCTAGCCTGGGCGGGGCGAATAAGGGCATGCGGGTTCAGGGCAAGTATGGGGAAGTAGCCGAAGAGGAACTGCTCTGGGATCTGGCTACCCGGCTCGAGGGCCGGATGATTGCCGCTGGTATGGAGGCTATTTTGTCGCGCCCCCGCCTCGATGATCCTTCCATTAAGCAGCGCGCCGAGATTGCGAATGCATTTGGCGCTGACCTGCTGATTAACCTGAGTATGGACCACTACCCGAACGAGAAAGCCAATGGCGTGGCCACGTTCTACTTCGGTTCGGAGAAGGGCGCTACGTCCCTCACGGGCGAGATGTTGTCGGGCTATGTGCAGCGCGAGGTGGTTGCGCGCACTGGTTTGGGTGACTGTCGCAACCACGCCCGCACCTGGGATGTGCTCCGCATGACGAAGATGCCCACCATCGAGTTGGTCTGTGGCTACCTCACGAACCCGCGCGATGTCGCCATCCTCACCGACCCTCGCGAGCGCGACGCTATTGCCGAGGCAGTGGTAGTGGCTGTTAAACGCCTGTACCTGCTGGATGACGACGACCAGCCCACCGGCACCTTCAAGTTCACCGAGCTCCTTGAGGCAGAGGCGCAGTAGCGTTCTGGCCCAATACCAGCAGGCCTAGCACTGCACCCGAAGCAGTTCCTCCACTTCGGCCGCTGCCATGAGCCCGTCGGATGGCGGTAGTTCGATGCGGTAGCGGGGGAGTTCGGGGTGTGGTGCTTCCTCCCAGAACCCGGCCGCGAGCAGGGCAAAATCTGGCATGAGTCCGAGGTGGCCCCACGGCCCGGAGTTCCAGGCGTAGGCTTCTACGGCTGGCACGCCGGCGCCGAGGAGGTGGCCCAGGGTGGCGTCGAGAAGCAGTGCGTAGGTGCTGGGGTCGAAGAGGTCTGCGAAGAGGCTGCTGATCAGTACGGCGTCGGGGGAGACGGGCGATGGCATAGCTGCGACGCCTGGGAGCAGGGAGGGTGGGGCGAAAAGGAGGGTGGCTTCGGCAGTTGCTGAGTTGACGGCGGAAAAACCGCAGGTCCCGTAGGTTAGGAGGGTGCGGCTGAGCCAGAGTTCCTTTTCGATCTCTGGTTCGACGACGGCTGCCGATGCACCTAGCTCCCAGAAGACGCTGCGTTTGGCTGCTGGGTGCAGGTTCGTCAGGCTGACCGGTTCGATGCGCATCCCCACGGCCTAAGGCTAGCCTTCGAGTAGCCCGAGGATGCGTTCGAAATCTTCGTGGTCGCCGAACTCCACCACGATTTTTCCTTTTCGTTTGCCCATTTGCACTTGGACGCGGGTGTCGAAGCGGTCGCCTAGGCGGGTGGCTGCTTGGGTGGCGAACTCCGGGAGGGGAGCCTTGACGCGCTTGCGTTCCACGGGTGCTTCGCCACGGTTCAGCAGGGTAACTGCTTCTTCGGTGGCGCGTACGGACATCCCTTCCGCGACGATGCGCGCCGCCAGGGCTTCCTGGGCTTCCGCGCCGGTCTTCAGGCCGAGCAGCGCACGGGCGTGGCCTGCGGAGAGCACGCCTGCTGCCACTTTGCGTTGCACTGGGACGGGTAGGGAGAGCAGCCGGATCATGTTGGTGATGAGTGGCCGGGATCGGCCGAGGCGGTCGGCGAGCTCGGTTTGGGTGACGTTGAATTCTTGTAGTAGCTGCTGGTAGGCGGCTGCTTCTTCTAGTGGGTTGAGTTGGGCGCGGTGGATGTTTTCCAGGAGCGCGTCGCGGAGCATGTCTGCGTCGTCGGTTTCCCGCACGATCGCCGGGATGCTGTTAAGGCCGGCGCGTTGGGTGGCGCGCCAGCGGCGTTCGCCCATGATGAGTTCGTAGCGTTGGCCGCGGGGCCGCACCACGATTGGCTGCAGTAGCCCGAATTCCCGGATGGAGTGTACGAGTTCGTCGAGCGCGTCCGGGTCAAATACCTGGCGTGGCTGGTGCGGGTTGGCGTCGATGAGGTGTACTGGGATTTCCCGGTAGCTGGCCCCGATCTCTGCACTGCTTTGCGACGCCCCGGCCTCGCTGGTTGTGGCGGGGGTGCCGGGGTGCGGGGTTTTGTTGCCTCCGAGAATGATGTCGGCGGCCCCGTTGGTGAGGCGTGGTTTTTGTTCGGGTGAGCTGGGGATGAGTGCGGCGAGTCCTCGGCCGAGGCCGCCTTTGCGGGTTTCTTGTGACACTTAGGCTTCCTCTCCTGCTGGGTTGGCTGTTGGTGCTTGTCCGATGGGGCTGTCGCTGTGGGCGGGGTAGTCGCCGCGGTTGGCAAGTTCTTTGGCTGCGTCGAGGTAGGCCATGGCGCCGCGCGAGCCTGGGTCGTATTCGAGGACGGTTTGTCCGTATCCGGGGGCCTCGGAGACCTTGACGGAGCGGGGGATCATGTTGGTCAGCACCACTTCGCCGAAGTGTTCTCTCACTTCGCTGGCGACTTGTTCCGCGAGCTTGGTGCGGGCGTCATACATGGTCAGCAGGATTGCGGAGATGTGAAGCGCGGGGTTGAGGTGCTGCCGGATCATGGTGATGTTGTTGAGGAGCTGTCCCACGCCTTCCAGGGCGTAGTATTCGGCCTGGATTGGAATCATCACTTCGGTCACGGCTGTCATCGCGTTGATGGTGAGCAGCCCGAGGGAGGGTGGGCAGTCGACGATGACGTAGTCGAAGCCGTGCTCGGCGATGAAGTCGGCCGAGATGGCGTCAGCGAGGCGGTATTCGCGGCGCACCATGGATACCATTTCGATTTCGGCGCCGGCGAGGTCGATGGTGGCTGGGATGCAGTACAGGTTGTCGTTGAAGGGAGACTTCTGTAGGGCCTCGGCGGGCGTGCAGGCCCCGATGATGACTTCGTAGGAGGACAGCACCCCGGAGTGGTGTTCGGCGCCTAGGGCAGTGGAGGCGTTTCCCTGCGGGTCAAGGTCAATGACCAGGACTTTGAGCCCATGTAGGGAGAGTCCCGCGGCGAGGTTCACCGAGGAGGTCGTTTTCCCGACGCCGCCTTTTTGGTTGGCGACGGTGATCTTACGTGGGGTTTCTGGTCGCGGTAGGGTCAGCGAGTTCGGGGTTTTCACCTGGGCTGCGCGTCGGGCGGCAGCGGCAATTGGTGTGTCCCAAAACTGATCATCCATCCTGGTGTCCCTTCCGAAAATTTTGGCTGTATTACACCTTACTTCACTCGTGCGATCAGGATGAGGGTGGTGGGGTCCGCGAGGTGCTCGGTCCCGACGACCCGAATTTCGGCGAGGCCGCCACCTGCCTTTTTGATTTCGCGTTGGTCGCGTTCTAGCTCCTCCGCGACGGAGCTTCCTTTCAGTGCGATCATCTTGCCGCCCTTCTTCACCAGGGGCAGCGACCAACCGGCGAGCCGGCCTAGTGGGGCGACTGCGCGGGAGGTCACGACGTCCACGGGTGCGACTTCGTCGCGGACGGCCTTTTCCTCGGCTCGCCCGCGGATCACTGTCACGTTGCTGAGCCCTAGCTGCTCCTTCACTTCACCGAGGTACACCGAGCGTTTCAGCAGGGGCTCTATCAAAGTGATGGAAAGGTCCGGGCGCGCAATCGCTAGGGGAATGCCGGGCAGGCCGGCGCCGGAACCGATGTCGGCGACTCGCGCATCTGCCGGGATGGCCTCCGACAATACGGCACAGTTCAGGATGTGGCGCTCCCACAGTCGGGGCACTTCACGAGGTCCGATGAAGCCACGGACAGAGCCGTCGGTGGCGAGGGAGTCGTGGTAGTGCTGAGCCAGTGGGAGTCGATCCCCGAAGATGTCTGCGGCTGCAGTTTCGAGTGGTTTCACGTGAAACATCCTTGCGAGTGGGTGAATTGGTTCAGGTTGGCGTCGATAAGCAACGCTACCGAAGTTTGGCACGCAACGAAAAAGCCACCCGCGAGGGGTGGCTTCGGATCCGGGAAGCTACTTGCGCTTCTTCTTTGGATTGTCGGGGCGCTGGCCTGGCTTCGGAGCGGTGGCGCGCTTGGCAGCTGCCTTCGCGGCGAGTTCGGCTTCTTCCTCGGCGTCCATCTTGTTAAAGACGTACTTCATTTGGAAGAAGGTCCAGATGTTGTTGGAGACCATGTAGAACAGCAGGCCGAGGTGCCACAGCACACCGGTAAAGAGGATGGTGGCTGGCATGAACCAGAGCATCATCTTGTTCATCATGTCCATTTGCGAGGCCATCATCTCGTTCGTCGGTGCCTGCTGACGACCGGAGGCAATGCGGGCTTTCTGGCGGTCCAGGGACAGGCGGGCGTTGAAGTGGGTGGCCAGCACACAGATGATGATCAGTGGCGCGGCCACCAGGATGATGTTGGTCTTGGTGAAGTCAACTGGCTGGAATGCCTGGTACATCTCGCTTGGCATGGAGATGTAGGACGACAGTGGCACCCCAAAGAGGCGCGCGCCCAGGAAGGACTGGACGTCTTCCGGCTTGAAGAAGTAGTTGGCGGTGTTGGCATTTTCTTCGATGCTCATCCCCAACTGGCCGGTGCCGGTACCGGTGCGGTTGAAGGAACGCAGCACGTGGAACAGACCGATGAACACTGGCATCTGCACGAGGATGGGCAAGCAGCCGGCGATAGGATTAACGCCCAGCTCCTTCTGGAGCGCGCGGGTTTCCTCCATCATCTTCTGCTGGTCATTCTTGTATTTCTGACGAATTTCCTGCATCCGAGGCTGCATTTCCTGCATTTTCCGTCCGGAGCGCATCTGATTGATGGTTGGCTTCACCAAAAGGACGCGGATGGTGAAGGTCAAGAACATGATGGCCAGCACCCAGGAGATGCCGGAGTCTGCGTCGAACACATAGGAAAACACCTTGTGCCAGAACCACAGCACGACCGAAATTGGCCAGTAGACGAAATTGAGCACTGTGAGTAAAACTCCTTGTTAAGTGAACCAGCTAGTGCTGGTTCAGGTCACGAACCGGTACTGGATCGTATCCGCCCGGATGCCACGGCCCACATTTTGCCAGCCGCGCTGCCGTGAGCACCACGCCCATGAAGGCGCCGCGCTCGCGCAGTGCATCTAGCGCATAAGCACTGCATGTCGGCTCAAACCGACAAGACGAACCCATTTTAAGGGGTGAGAGGTAGTTTTGGTAGAACAACACTGCCTTGAGGAGGGCGCGCGTCGCGAAGCTGCGGTGTGCAGCTGGCTTATCGACGTTTTCCGTCTCGCCCTGCGATACATCTTTCGAGTGCATGTCGCACATCGGCGCTTAACTCCTCGCTGGTTGCTGTCCCGGCACTGGGTAGTGCCCTGATGACAACGTTCGCGGATGTCGGTAAGTTTCCGGCTTCCGCGATGCAAATATGCCGAAGCCGCCGGTAGGTTCGGTGTCTGACGACCGAATTACCGACGGCTTTGGATACGATGAGGCCGAAGTGCGGCCCGCCGAAGCGGACGAGTGCACTTGTGCCTGCCGTGTCTGATAGGTGTACGACAACCGTTGCGGTTCCCGCACGGCGGCCCCGTTTGATCGTGTTGCGGAATTCTTGCGAACTCAGCTTTAGATTCTTCGGTAGCACGCCTATCAGCCAAACTAAGCGCGAATTACGCGGTCAGCTTTGCACGGCCCTTACGACGACGTGCCGCCACGATTGCACGGCCCGCACGGGTGCGCATACGAGTACGGAAGCCGTGAACGCGTGCACGACGACGGTTGTTCGGCTGGAACGTCCGCTTGCCCTTTGCCACGGTTACACTCCTAATTGTTTCAGCAGGTAGCACACGCATGCAGCCACAGGGCAGCGAAATACCGGGCGCATCCACACGAAAAGTGCGGAGCGTCGGTACCACGACTGCGATCTGGCGGCCTGGTGTGTCACCCAAGTTTGGATGATTGGTTAGAACCCAGTAAGCAGGAAGGTTGCGCGCCTTTGCGGGCGAACAACAGGCCGACTAGCTTGCTAGGCCACAACTATTTGGTGAGCCAAATTGTTGTGTTAATGCACATCGGAGGATCTACTGCGATGTGACAGACAGGTGCAAGCCTACGCTATGGCGCGTTGTCAAACCAAATCGACACACCCTGTTTTTGCGCTTTGCGTAAGCGGGGTTAGCGGCTACCCCTTTAATGACAAATTTGTAATTTACCCCGTGGTAGAGGGCCATTTGTGCACTTCCACCATGACATAGCGCGACTGCTACCTTTTTGCCACACCGGTTTCTGTGGACATACCGCATTCACACCGAGTAACAATGAATGTGACCGCTTTACCCACAGCCTGTGAGTGTTTCAACCTGTGTATAACTCTCAAGTAAGGGTTTAGAATTTTAATCGCCTTGGGTGTTGTCGCAGGTAGAAACGTTTTATGACCCTATGAAATCTATCCACAGGCTAGGGGATACCCTGTGTATAACTTGTGGAGACAAAGTTGTACACAACTGTGGATAACACTGTGGAAGCACAGGCCACGGCCCAAAACCGGGTTGTGAATTTGTTATTCACACCGATTTTTCGCTCCGTCAAACTACAAGAATCCAAGACCCACCGAAAGGTCCCCAGTGTCGGGGGATCTGATGCGCGCTGCCTGCTCGCATTGATAGACACGCTAAGGACCTCGAA